>OZ244854.1:2230000-4294315 GCA_965220985.1 Paracoccaceae bacterium
GGGCACAAACCAGGGGGTAGCGACTGTTTACTAAAAACACAGGGCTCTGCGAAGTCGCAAGACGAAGTATAGGGTCTGACGCCTGCCCGGTGCTGGAAGGTTAAGAGGAGGGGTGAGAGCTCTGAATTGAAGCCCCAGTAAACGGCGGCCGTAACTATAACGGTCCTAAGGTAGCGAAATTCCTTGTCGGGTAAGTTCCGACCTGCACGAATGGCGTAACGACTTCCCCGCTGTCTCCAATGCAGACTCAGCGAAATTGAATTGCCTGTTAAGATGCAGGCTTCCCGCGGTTAGACGGAAAGACCCCGTGCACCTTTACTACAGCTTCACACTGGCATCAGGCATATCATGTGCAGGATAGGTGGGAGACGTCGAAGCGGGGACGCAAGTCCTCGTGGAGTCAACCTTGAAATACCACCCTTGGTCTGCTTGGTGTCTAACCGCGGTCCGTCATCCGGATCCGGGACCCTGTGTGGTGGGTAGTTTGACTGGGGCGGTCGCCTCCCAAAGAGTAACGGAGGCGCGCGATGGTGGGCTCAGAGCGGTCGGAAATCGCTCGTTGAGTGCAATGGCAGAAGCCCGCCTGACTGCGAGACTGACGGGTCGAGCAGAGACGAAAGTCGGCCATAGTGATCCGGTGGTCCCGAGTGGAAGGGCCATCGCTCAACGGATAAAAGGTACGCCGGGGATAACAGGCTGATACTGCCCAAGAGTCCATATCGACGGCAGTGTTTGGCACCTCGATGTCGGCTCATCTCATCCTGGGGCTGAAGCAGGTCCCAAGGGTACGGCTGTTCGCCGTTTAAAGAGGTACGTGAGCTGGGTTTAGAACGTCGTGAGACAGTTCGGTCCCTATCTGCCGTGGGTGTCGGAGACTTGAGAGGAGTTGCCCCTAGTACGAGAGGACCGGGGTGAACGATCCACTGGTGGACCTGTTGTCGTGCCAACGGCAGTGCAGGGTAGCTATGATCGGACGGGATAACCGCTGAAAGCATCTAAGCGGGAAGCCCCCCTCGAAACAAGGTCTCCCATGAGGGCCGTGGAAGACGACCACGTCGATAGGCCGGGAATGTAAGCGCTGCAAGGCGTTCAGTTGACCGGTACTAATTGCCCGATTGGCTTGATTTCGATCCAGAAATGGTCAGGTTTTCGCTCTGGTTGCAGAGCGGCGACTTGTCCAGGACGAAACTTTGTCGGAAAGATTCGCCAAGTCTCGTGTCGTATCCAGGTCTTTCCTGGTTTGGTGATCATAGCACGCGTGAAACACCCGATCCCATCCCGAACTCGGCCGTTAAGCACCGTCGCGCCGATGGTACTGCGTCTTAAGGCGTGGGAGAGTAGGTCATTGCCAAACCTGGAAAGCCCTGGATGCGTCTCTGTGAACGAGCGATCCCGGATTCCTCGCGACAGAGCCGGAGAATTTCCGGCGATGTTTGCAACGCGGTGACGATTGGCGCGGGGTGGAGCAGTCCGGTAGCTCATCAGGCTCATAACCTGAAGGTCGCAGGTTCAAATCCTGCCCCCGCAACCAACCGAACCCCTTGAAAACATTGCGTTTTCGAGGGGTTTTCTTTTGCCAGGAATCTTGATGATCCACCCCGTTCTGGCTGGTCGCGACAATGTCGCCGAAGGATGTCATGCCACTGGCGCTTGTGACGGGTCCGTCCGTGTTGTTGCAGGGTGCCAGATGCTCAGCGACTCACAGCCGAATCTCGGCACGGGCCCGTCGGTACAGAGTCTTCATCAGGAAGCTTGTGCGAATACGTAGTACTCTCCCAACCCTTGGGGAGAGCCCTCACGTTTTTTGAGCGCCCACCGGTTACCTCTGGACCGGACCAGCTCGCAACCAACGTCGCGGAATCCGCATTCGACCAAGATTTTTGCCAGCCATTGAGGCGCTGGGATGTGGACGCCATACAAGGCTGAGTCGGAAACCATCATGTGGAAACCGGCACCAAGCTTCAGCACCCTGTGCGTCTCGCTCATGATCTGTTTCATTTGACTGAAGTATGGATAGATGAGCAGGTGATAGTCTTTTTTGCCGGCCTTTTCGCTCCGTCTCTCCGACAGGTCTGCAACGATGGCATCCGCTTCCCGGCGCAGGTCGCAAGGCAGTAATTCACGATATTCCTGCTGTCGCTCCCTGTGTTCCTTGTTCAACGCTGTCGTCGTGTTGAGGACAAGTCGGTGTCTGACCTTGGCGGTTATCTCTCGCCATGAGGAAGCCATGTCCCAGAAATAGAGATACATCCTCGCCATTTCAGCGAAATCGAAATTGTTGATGTAGGGTGGTGACGTGACGACCAGATCGATCGTTCCGTCGTCAAGCTCAGCCATTCTCCCCGAAGATTTTGCGTGGATTTCGGCGGATGCGTCGCAAAATGCGGCTTCTTGGGTGTCGCCTGCCATTGTCGTCATCACGCGCTCCAAGGCCGCCTGGGCGCTCAGCGCGCGTTTCCTTGATGTCGGAGCTTTGTAAATTCCGTCGGTCGCTGCGAAACAGCAGTGGTCCAGCATGCGAGACAGGACAAGAATGGCCAACGGATGCGATCCAAACCCGCACTCATCGAGTTCGTGTCGCGCCGAGAGCAGGCTGCGAAGATCATCTTCAAGGAACATTTTCTCCAGAAACCTGGACGCCGAAGGTGACAAGGATGTGTCGCGTCCGTCAGTTGCACGCAAGCCCCGCGATATTGTTGAACGGATGCATTCCAGATCCGGCCAGTAAAAGTGGCTGTTGGCTTTTGCTTCGCTGATTATGGCGAAAAAAGGGTGGGGTTCGTACGCCACCGCCGAAAGACCGGAAAGCCGGGCAGTCAATGGAGCGGTTCCACATCCCGCAAATGGATCGAGCAACCGACCGGGACTTTTTCCTTTGCGTCCCTCCAAGGCAATCGATGCATCGACAAATTCCGGCGAAAAACCCGCGATGAAGTTGAACCAACGATGCACCGGGCGTTGGCCTGTCGTCGTGTTCGTGGGCAGCTTGTCAATTGACGTTCGATCTGTAGATGCCTTGATGAGAGCCTCAAGTCCGAAGCGCTGACTCGTGCGGTGCGTTTTTTGTCCCATGGGTGGTTCGTTATTCGCAGAGTCCACTCGGGTCAACTTGACCATGATACGTTTGCGTCGTCGGCAAGTTGAAACTGCCGGGCCGGGACACGGTCGATAGGCATCGACATCGGCTGAACCCCTTGGCTTGATCCGTTTTCGTGGTCGATACGCTCGGTCTTCCTGTTGGTCCCAGTTCCCGACTCTTCTCGACGGTTTCGGTGATCGAAGCATGATTTGCCAGACAATGTCGGGCTCAAGGATGAGAAAACGTGCCGTCGTTCACCGAGGATCTGCCGAGTTTGAAAGGTTCATGGGCAATGATCGAGAAGTCCGGCGCATGAAACAAATTTTTGCCCGGAGCGACTGTTTTCTCTATGCAAGGGTGGCGCAGAACCCGAAGAGATGGCAAGGCCAAACAGTCACGAACCAGCCCAGTCTCCTAACAAAACCATGTGCGCATGCCAGATGGCAATGCTGGGTTTGTCGATGGCGGGGAAGTAAAACGGGATTCAGGCGGTTTCGCGCGCTTCCAAAACACCGCCAATTCGTAGTGGCCTTCGGTAGAGTCAACGGTGCTGATGGAATCCGCTTTGTCCTCTGCAGTTGGCACATTGCGTCATGGAAGTAGGGTATGTTCGTTATCTGAGTCTCAGTGAACGCATCAAGGCTTCAACCTGACCAAAGGCGTCTCGCTGCCATTGTTCCGGGGTCCGACCTGCCAGGACATGAGTGTTTTTGACAAAGTTCCGAACACACGTCGGACCGAACCCATCGAGCTCATTGAATTTCTCATTGATAAAGCCAAATCCGGCTTTACCACTCTCTGTGTCCAGTATTGGTCGACATGCGTCGGCAAGAGCATCAATGCCTCCGGGATAATTTCGAACGCAGTAGTAGACATCGTATGCGTCTTTTTGCTTGAGGCGCCCGTTTAACGCATGCCCCTTCATGGCCAACAGTGCAGGGATTGAACAAACGGTGATTTCGACACTGTTGTTTCCTCCGCCTGGCATCTTGCCCTTCACAGCGACAACTTCATTGTACCTGAGAGCCAGATCGACTCCGTCGGCTTTTTGGACAGCGAAGTCGCTGATGATTGGCGGAATGTTCTTCATCATTTCAGCTTTACGAGACATCAGGAAATCGACGACGACGTCGACGGGCGGACCACCGCCTTCGACATGAACCCGTTTAGCGAGCTGGAATCTTCGTAGGTCACCGCGCTGCTCATAACCTTGACCAATGAGTTGCTCTACCAGCGACGCGTATTCTCCATCAGTTAGAGCTTCATGGTCCAGAGCAAGGTCGATGTCGATTGTCCCGATATGGGCCATGTCTTCAATTTCGATCAGTAGCCAGGGCACGGCACCACCAACAACCGCAAACTTCCCTCGATAGCTTCCCAATACTTGCCCAATCTCAACCAATGCAGACTTCACAGCGCTCGTGGTTCGGTTATCGTAGTCCGATGCGAGTTGTGGCTCAGGCATTATCTGTGCCCCACTTCAGGAGTCTTGATCTGAGGTAGTCGGCTGCCTCTTTACCACGCTCTCCTTGGAGGGCCAGGTCGAGATAGGTCTGGACCGGACTGGTGCAGGTTTGGTCGCTTTCTAGCCTTACGCTCTCATCCAAAATGTCTCTGTCGTCTAGTACGAAAACGTGAACGTTGCCCCCCGATGAACTTTTTTCCAAGCGCAGGGCTTCCTTTAGCCGTGCCTCGCCGTATGCGTCGGCATAAAGCATGGTGTCGCTGTAGCGGGCGTACGGAGCCAACCACTCCGCAGCCGAAAAGGAGGCAAGAGTCAGATCTGGTCGAACCGGAGAGTCCTTCATCAACTCTTGCAGGGTCCTTGTCATCCGTTCTCCATGCAGAGTCGTGTAGAACTCACGCCGAACTCCAGCAGGTTTTTCGTACGCGGCCAGCCACTCGTCCAAAATTTGATCTGGGTCACGCAAGAAGAATCCATCTTGGTTGACGCAGCCGATTTCGCGATCCAGCAACGCTCTTCGAATGTTGCTGATGTGTCCAATGCTCACGCCAGTTTTTTCCGCCAATTCGGTTACACGCCATGTCTGGGCGGGGTCTGCCAAGATCGCTTTCAACACTCGCGCCGACTTTGGTTTGAACAGAGATTTCAGTCCTTTCCGTTCAGACGCAGGCTTGTTGGGCACCTCGCGTTCGACGAAGACACCGTTGAACGTGATCCGGGCATTCCCTTCAAGGTCCAAATAGCCAATGCCGTGTTCTTCGCAGATTGAGCGAGAGGCGGGGGAAAGGTAAGTAGAAATCAGAACGCCGGTAGCATCGATGTCCAGGTGGTCCAAGGTGTGTGCCAATCGTAAGGCGGCCATTCTCGCGTGCCTTGGTTGGACACTCGATTTCACCTCACATATCAACCGATGGCCTTCGTTCCCGACAGTGACTATAGCAAGGAAATCGATTTCTTGACCGTCTATCCTGGGACGTTCCTGTATCGTGATATCCTCAACTATCGGGACCTGCCGCATCGTGCTGACGAGCAGTTCGGCGGCCCTCAATTCTTGGGATCTCACGTTTTCAGTTAGTTTCACCATAGGGTGAAAATATCGAATCCACTGAAAATGTCAATAAAGTTTCATCAGAACAGCTAATTTCACAATTTGGTGAAAACACTTAATTTGGTGAAAATGCTCTTTCGGGGGCTCAAGCCATGAAATGGAAGCATGTTTGCCCACAGTGCGTTTGGATCCCGCACCCGGTTGGTCGTATTTTTTTAACGCGTCATTCCAAGATGGCCGACGCTTCGTCAAACACCGGCCAAAATCCCGAGATGAAGTTGAGCCAAGATTAGACCAGGTTCTGGCTTATCGTTATGTTCGTTGGCACCTTGTCAATTGACATTCGTTCGACAGATGCTTCGAAAAGGGCCCGAAGACCAAAGCGTTGACTCGTACAGCGCGCCTTATGGGGGCATCGTGGTAGGGCAAGGAACATCGCGTCCTAAAACCGCTCTTCTCGGCTCCTGGACCGATAGAGCGCGGTGAGGGAGTAGAACAGACACAGGATGTTCTGTCCGCGATCCAGTTCAGCAACGACGAGTGTCCGCAGGTCGTCAGAATTACCTCGCGCTTGCGGCAGCACGAAGGAGTTCACCTGAAGCGATTGCCGTTCACAAAGTCGGGTTTCGTCATGACTGAAGCGATGGCAAGGTCAAACAGTCGCGACCCAACCCGGCTTCAAAACAAAACCCCGGGCGCATACCAAATGGCAGAGGCGGGTCCGGGGTGTACGCCTTGGAGATGCCACACCAGCCTGCAGGCGTCAATATTCTCCGCGATATTTTCTTGGGCGAAGTTCTCCGTCCATCAGTTTCTGCCAGACTCCGGCCGCCGCCGCTTCCGACGCAGGCTCCAGAATTGCGCCTCGATCGTCGTGGCGACGCAACGGGTAAAATGCCGCAGGCAAAAAAAATTGCAATGCTCGGGACTTGTCATTAGTGTTGATCTCGCAAGCGACAGCAGTGGATGGATTTCGGTCTCCGCTGTCGTGTGACAAGTGAAGGTCAATGAGAGGAATTAAGTCATGAGCAATACGGCAGATCGCATCATGGATCTCGTCGAGGAGGCCCTCGGAAGGCGTGACGTGACCATGGATGATCTCACTTCGGTCGACAAAGTCGCCGTGGTGAAGAAAATCGAGAACGAGTTCGGTGTATCGATCCTCAACCGAGACGACCTCAATATCCAAACCATGGCGGACGTCGTCAACTTGATTGACGGTTGAACCATTGTCGCTCATCAGCCCCGGGCATCCGAACCCGAGGGCTGATGTGCGGACACGGCTTTGACCATCTGTCCATTCGACAGCGGTGTCGACTTTGCCCGCGGTCAGGACGAGCGATACCTGCACGATGACACTGCCAGATTGACTGGCATTTGAACGCCAATATGGCCTCTGCATCGCGGGTCAACACCACCTCCTCAAACTGGCACAGGCCGCGGCAGATCCCGCGACTAAGGTCTTCGTTGCCGGGGTGCCGTGAGACTACCGGCCTGTCACCCTGTCCAGACCGTGAGCGCAAGGATTAGCCGCGTATGGCAGCGCTCAGTCCAGTTCTCGGGCAAAAGCTGCCGAAAAACGCACGTTTCCAATGTTCTGCACGCGCCATCGGATCGAAGGAGTTCCCGGAAAACTGAATTCGGCGGCACAATCGCCCGGAATCAGGACGGGGGAAATTCGAGTTCCGCGGTGTCCATCGACAAACCGTCACCGACCGCTTTGACCAACGCCTCCTTGAAGGTCCACAGGCGGCAAAACAGTTTGACCTTGTCGAGCCATTTGCTCGTTCGAGTGCCCCTTGCTCATTTGGCGCGAACAGTAAATCCGCATAACCCTCCTGTTTGCGATCAAGTGATCGTTCCTCGACATCCACGCCGATGCGGGCCTTGGAGGCGCCAGCATTCGGGCCGTTTCGGCTGCTATGGCTGACATTGAAGGCGGACTGCGTTGGGGTGCCGGCGACGGCGGCGACGGGCTTGCCGAATCTTGTCGAAGCAATCGAAAGGTCGTCATTGCTGCCCCCGACTTGCGGCAGGGATTCGATCGAAGAGCGAAGCGGCGCGGAACGGCACAAGGTGAACTGGCGGCAAGATTGAGCATGCCGGAACCGACGTCGACGCTCGAGTTCGCCATCGTCGATCCAGCCCAATGCTTCCTTTTTCCGAGAGGCATTCGGCGACAGATCTAGGCGGACGATCGGGTCCTCCCCGGCCTCCTTCATGGGGTGCCGGAGCATTGCATTGAATCCAGTCAACTGAGAAGCGTCCAAGATGCGCAACGATATTGGAGCGATACGACCGCGGCGGTTGATGATCCCAACTTGAGTCGTGTCAGGTCAGCAAGGCCCCCAGTCCGAATACAGTGTTGATTGCGGGCTGTTTGAATGTGTAGGTTGAGACGACGAGAACGGAGATTTTTTCGTTCGGCGAGGGGGCTGAAGGTGGGTTGATGAAGACCGAACACGACGTGAAGCCCCGGGCGGTGAATCATCTTGACTTGGGAACTGCACCGCTGCCGTCGGAGCCATCTGAACCTGAAGAGCATCTTGAACTCATGCATGATCGGGTCGTCCATCGCTGGTGGCCGACTGTTGGACGCATTGACGAGGTTCTCGAAGCATCTGGCCGTTTCGTAAGGGACACTGCAATCCGCCGCGCTTCTGTCTTGCCGATCCGGGGTTCTGCCGGGGAGGTGTGCGGCTTTCGCAAGAGACATTTCTCGCATCGAGGCAGTCGCCTGACCCGCCGGGTGAGCGGCTCATGTGAAGGAACAGTCGATTGTCGTTTTCACGGCATGAGGTGCGGCGACTCACGCACCGTGGTTTTTCTTTTTCTGCTGTTGCTGTCTCTGGTTGCGTGCTGCAAGCGGCCTGAAACCGTCAAGGGTTGCGATCAGTTTCGATTGTTTCCGTTGTCGTGATGGATGCACGTGGCCCGAACGGCGCTCGGGCGCATGATCAGGCGAGGAGCCACATGATTGACACGCCAATAGCGATTGTCGGCATGGCCTGCCGGTTTCCGCACGCCGATGGTCTCGGCGCGTTCTGGCGCCTGCTGGAAGCGGGCGAAAACGGTGTGATCGAAGGGGAACCTGGTTCCGGTATCGGTCGCATCGGCACGATGTTTTCCAAGGGAGAGGGTGGGCTGCGAGCTTGTCGGTTCGGTGGCTACATCGACGACCTTGACCTGTTCGACGCCGCCTTCTTCCATATTTCTCCTATCGAGGCACGGTTTCTGGATCCCCAGCAGCGGATGATGCTTGAGACCTGTTGGCGCGCACTCGAAGATGCTGGCATCAATCCGGATCTTTTGAAAGGCAGTCATACCGGTGTTTATGCAGGGATCAGCATTAACGAATATCGCGGGCTGATCCTCGAGCGCACTCGGCCCGACGAGCCTGCCGCCAGCCTCTATTCCGTGTCCGGAACAGCCTTGAACACCGCAATCGGTCGGGTTGCCTACACGCTTGGACTCGAAGGTCCGGCGTTTGCAGTGGATACCGCCTGCTCGTCTTCCTTGGTTGCGATCAATCAGGCAATTGCTGGCCTTCAGCGTGGCGAAACGGACCTGGCTTTGGCCGGAGGCGTGCACGCGATGTTCTCCGGGCGACTGCACGAGATTCGCGCCATATCCGGAATGATCTCGCCGGATGGTCGCTGCGCTGCATTTGATGCCGCGGCCAACGGTTACGTGCGCGGCGAGGGTTGCGGAATCGTCGTTCTCAAGCGCCTTGAGGATGCTGAAGCCTGTGGCGACCGCATTTGGGCGGTTGTTCGGGGGTGCGCGGTGAACCAGGACGGCGCGAGTTCGGGGATGACCGTGCCAAATGGGGCGGCACAAGAAAAAGTGATTGCGGCCGCGTTGCAACGAGCCGGGTTCCAGCCTTCCGACGTGGATTATCTCGAGGCTCACGGGACGGGCACAGCGGTTGGTGACCCAATCGAAGCGCGGGCGGCCGGCAAGGCCTACGGTCGGGGGCGGGACCCGGACCGTCCCCTGTTGATGGGTTCGGTCAAGACCAACATCGGCCATCTCGAAGCGGCAGCGGGCGTCGCCGGAGTGATCAAGACCGTGCTGGCCATGAACCGGGGTGTCATCCCGAGGCACCTCCATTTTCGAGAACCAAGTCCCAAAATCGACTGGGATCAGTTGCCCATCAAGGTGACTGCTACGCAGACGAACTGGCCGCATGTTCCAAGGACCCCGCCTCGAGCAGGTGTCAGCAGCTACGGTTGGTCCGGAACCAATGCCCATATCGTGCTGGAAGGATACGGTGACCGACAGCATGATCCTGATCGCGGGCCGGACTTTGGCCCCTCTGGACCACCGCATGTCATCACGCTTTCGCAGTCCGCTGCGGGTGAACAGGTGCTGGAGGCGGAACATCATCCACGCAGGACACGCCTGCTGCCACTCTCCGGAAGATCGCGCGATGTCCTTCGCGAACTTGCAGAGCGACACTTGTCATGGCTCGACGAACGTGCCGACATCTTTGCCGCTGGCGACAGCGACACGGATCTGCTCGCCGACATGGCCTGGACGGCCGCTGCCGGGCGCAGCCATTTCGACAACCGGACTGCCGTGGTGTTCCAGGACGCTGCCTCCCTGCGTGCGGGGCTGCGACTGTTCTGCGAAGCGGACGAGGCAGAAACGGCTCCGGTGGTCACGAAAGTCGCTTTTGCCTTTACGGGTCAGGCCAGCCAATGGCCCGGGATGGGCGAGGCGCTGTACGCCAGCGAACCGGTGTTTCGGGCCGTGCTTGACCGGTGCGATGCCGTTCTTGCCGACGACAGGGGCTCCTCGCTGCTGGACGTGATGTTCGCGAGACCAGGGGCTTCGGGCGATCTCAATGATCCGCAATGGGTGCTGCCGGCGATTTATGCGCTCGAGTGTGCCCTGACCGAGTTGTGGACGAGTCTCGGCGTGCGACCCGATGTCGTGGTCGGCCACAGCTTGGGTGAAATCGCGGCTGCGCACGCGGCTGGCGTTTTCAGTCTTGAGGACGGGCTGCGCTTTGCTGCGGCCCGGGGAGAACTCATCGGAGGACTTTCCGGCGAAGGGGCCATGGCGGCCGTCTTTGCACCGGCCTCGCGAGTGGCTGAAGCAGTGGACGCGCACAATGCCAAGTGCGCCGCCGACATCGGTCTTTGCGTCGCGGTGGACAACGGCACTCATCAGGTCGTGAGCGGTCCGGCGGAACAGATCGGTGCGTTTGTCGAGGCCCAGGAAGCTCAAGGGCTGCGGGTTGCGCGGCTGCGCAAGAGCCCCGCCTATCACAGCGCCATGGTCGAACCTGCGCTGGATGCGCTTGAAGTTGCTCTGTCTGGAACGGTTTTCAGTCCTCCGTCGATCACCTTCGTCAGCAATCGGACCGGCTGCGCGCTGGATGCGGGTGAAGTGCCCGATGCGACCTATTGGCGGCGCCAGGCACGCGAACCGGTCGCCTTTCAAACCTGTGTCGAGACGCTGGCGGAGATGGGCGTCGACGGAATCATCGAGATGGGCCCCCATGCCGTGCTGGGGCCGCTGATTGCGATGACATGGCCGGAGGACGAAGGGTTTGCGCCGCCAGTGACTCTTTCGAGCCTGCGGCGCCCGGCGAGAGATGAAGAACCGCCGCAAGCGGGAAGTGGCGGCGGGTTCGTCGAGGCGGTCGCCGGCGCCTATGAAGCAGGGCTTTCACTCCGTTTCGACGGGCTCTTTGCTGGCGAAAGGCGTCGCCGGATTGCCCTGCCGGGCTATCCTTTCGAGCGCAAGCGCTACTGGGTCGACGGAAACAGACGGCGGTCGGAGATCGGCCATCCCTTGTTGGGCACCCGGCACGAATCGGCGAATGGAGGAATTGCATTCGATACCGAAGTGTTTCCGACGGACCCGAAATGGCTCCAGGACCACCGGGTCTTTGGTCGTGTCATCGCGCCAGGTGCGCTATTTGGAGCGATGGCCGCATCGGCGACTCTTGCCGAGGGAGCCGAAACTGCGGTCGTCGAAGATTTCGCGATCCACAGCGCCTTGGTCATGCCGGACGACGGCGGCGAAGTCGATGCGGCAGAAGAGGGGCGTCACATCCAGGTCCTGCTCGAGAATGTCGAGGGCGAACCGTCCCGTCGGATTCGAGTTCTCAGCAGGGGCGAGGGCGAGGACCAGTGGACATTGCATGCAGAAGGCAGGGTTTCGACGGCGGCGGGCGGTCTGCCGCATGTTGGGGCCGCCATCGATGTCGAGCAGTTGAAAGTCGGCCTCTCAAAAGTGGATCTTGCCGCATTCTATCGCACCAGAACAGCACTGGGCATCGAATTTGGACCGTCCTTCCACACGCTCGAGGCGGCATGGGCCCGCGCCGGCGAGGCAGTCGCCGAAGTGGCGCTTCCTGCCGGTGTCGACCGAGACCGGCTCGATGTGCACCCTCTCGTCCTTGACGGTTGTTTTCAGGCCTTTGGCGCCGCACGCAGCGCCGGCAGCAGCGAAGATGACGCAACCTACCTGCCGTTTGCATGGGAACGGCTGTGGTTTGCAGGTCGTTTGCCCGAGCGGCTCATTTGTCACGTGCGCGTGAAGGAAACCCCGCATGATGCAGGCGAGAATGCCGGGGAGGGGGGCAAATTGCCAGAGGTCCATGCGGCTGACATGCGGTTTTTGGACCCAAGCGGAGCCGTCGTCGGAGAACTGTCCGGATTTGCGGTGAAACGCGCGTCGCGGACGGCGTTGCTCTCGGCCGTGGAAGGGATCGACGGGCTTCTCTACGAGGTTGTTTGGAAAGACTGCGCGCTTGCGCCAGGGAATGCGCCGGCGGATTTCCTGCCGCCTCCGTCCGAGATCGCTGCAAGCACGAGTCTTTTCCCGGAGCATTTGAGGAATGAGGGTGTCGACGCGCCTGACCGGGCGGCCTTGCTGGCCGACCTGGATCGATTGTCCAGCGCCTATGCCCTCGCGACCCTCGACAAGCTCGGTTGGCGCCGCGTCGTCGGCGAAGCTGTGGCGCCCGAGGAGCTGAGAGAGACTCTGGGTGTCGGGGCGGAGCACGGGCGCTTGTTCCGCAGGATGCTTGGAATGCTGGCGCGCACTGGCGTGTTGAGCGAATCCGGCGAAGACTTCGAAGTCAACGTCGCGTCCGGAGAATCACTGCCAGAAGGATTGTCCAACGATCCTGACGCGGCTGCGAGCGAAATGATGGCGCGGTATGATCATGGGGCGATCGAGATCGGTCTGTTGCGGCGGTGCGGTGGCGCTCTTGCCGAGGTCCTGCGGGGCCGCACTGACCCCTTGTCGCTTCTGTTCAGCGGCGGCGAACCGTCGGCGGCCGATCTCTACAAGAAGGCGCCTGTGGCCCGTGCGGCAGTCAGGATGTTGGCGGAAGCGGTGGCGGTGCAAGTCGGATCCATCCCCGAAGGGCGCAGGTTGCGCGTGCTCGAGGTGGGTGCAGGCACGGGGTCTTCGACAGCTGCGGTTCTTCCCGAGTTGCCCGAGGGGAGTTGCGACTACACCTACACGGACATCTCCGCTGGGTTCTTCGCGGAGGCGGAGTCGCGCTTCGAGGACGCCGGGGTTTCGATCGAATACCGGGTTCTGGACATTGAAAAGGATCCGGTGGAACAGGGTTTCGACCGCCACGGTTACGACCTGGTGATCGCTTCCGACGTGTTGCACGCCACGCGCGATTTGAATGAGACCTTGGTGCACTGCCTCGGGCTTCTCGCCCCATCGGGTCAGCTGGTCGCTCTGGAGATTCTGCGCAGTCCGGATTGGCTCGATCTCACGTTCGGCCAGCTCGATGGCTGGTGGCGCTTTGCCGACGAGTACCGTCCGCACCATGCGCTTGCGCCCCCTGACGTATGGCACCGGGCGCTTTCCGACGCAGGATTCGAGGTGTCTGCGATCGTGGGGGTCGACGAAGCCGATCCAGCTGCAAACCCGGACCGGGGGATTGTTCTTGCGCAGGGACCGGCGCTCACCACCGAAACGCCCGGAGTCTGGGTGCTGGCCGCCGACAGCAATTCCATGGCGGATGAACTCGCGGCACAGCTGGCTGAACGCAATCAGTCCGTCGTCATTGCCAGCGAAAAGGATGCTCCCTCCGCACCTGCCATTCGGGAAGTTGCAGGCGTCACAAGGGTTTGCGTTGATTTGGCGCAACGCGGTTCGTGGAGAGCCTTGCTCGAGGACCTTTCCGGAAATGGATCGCTCGCGGGCGTCGTTCACCTTGTCAGTCTGGACGGTCGAGGAGCGAAGGCAACAACCGTCGAGTTGGCCCAGGACATCCAAGGTGCCGCGGCGAGCGCGCTCGCACTGACCCAGGCCCTGGTGGACTGCGGTTTGACCTTGCCCAAGGGTCTCTGGTTCGTGACGCAGGGCGGGCAGATACTCGAGCGCGAACGCGGTGGACAATTGTCCGGCGCCACTCTGTGGGGGTTGGGCAAGGTCGCCGCCCGCGAGGCGCCTCAATTGCAGCCGCGGATGCTCGACCTGGATCCGGCCGACACTGAGCTGCCATCCGATCTCGCCGACGAGTTTCTCCATCCCGACGCCGAAACGCATGTCGCCCGTCGTTCTGGCCGTCGCCAATGTGCTCGGCTGGTCCACGCAGCGGATGTCAATGATCGGCTTTCTCTGCCAGTGGACTCGCGTTGGAAACTGGTGCCCGATGCCGATGGTTCCCTCGACTCGATCAGCGCGGTCCCCATGCCGGAGCGCAGGTTGGGTTCGGGAGAAGTTCGGTCGACGGTGGAGGCATTGGGGCTTGACTTCGGGGACGTGCTCGTCGCTCGCGGCGCGAATGACGATTGCATGGGCAGGGAGTTTTGTGGTCGCGTGCTTGAAGTCGGCGACGATGTCACCGATTTTGCTGCGGGGGATCGCGTCGTTGGATTGGCATTTGACGGCTCCGGCTCAGAGACCGTCGCTCCAGCAGAGCTGATCGTGCCGGCGCCGTCTGGCTTCTCGGTCAGCGAACTTGCGACAATCCCGACGGCTTTCGTTTCCGCTGCACTGTCGTTCGAGCTTTCGGGACTCGATGCCGGGGACCGGGTGCTCATTCATGCGGGCGCTGACGGTGTCGGCCTGGCCGCGATCCAGATTGCGCAGGCGACAGGCGCCGAAGTCTTCGCGACGGCGAGCGTGCGTGAGCGGGAATACCTCCGCTCGCTGGGCGTCGACCATGTCTTTGACAGCCGCTCGACAGCGTTCGGCCAGGAGATCCTTGAGGTGACGAACGGTGCCGGGGTCGACATGGTGCTCAACAGCCTGACCGGCGAGGAGTTCATCGAGGCCAGTCTGTCGTGCCTCGCAAAGAACGGCAGATTCGTCGAAATGGGCCGGGCGGACATTCTGAGCGAAGATGAAATGGCTTCGATTCGACCGGATGCGTCCTATGTCATGCTGTCGGCTGGCGTGCTGAAAGAGCAGGTACCGGCGCGCGTGGGCGGGATGCTGAAACGGGTGATGGCGCGACTCGAGGCCGGCGAACTGACTCCGCTTCGCCACGCCAGATGGTCGGTGTCCGAGACCGTGCGCGCGATCAAATCCAAGCAAGGTGGCCGGCATTCGGGTGAGATCGTCATCACCAATTCGCCACTCGCGAGCGGAAGATTGCGCGAAGATCGGACCTATCTGGTGACAGGCGGTCTTGGCGGCATTGGATGCGTTGTTGCCGGTTGGTTGGCGCAACGCGGCGCCGGAACCATCGCGCTCAACGGGCGTCGTCCACCCAACGGCGAGGCGTTGAGGACGATCGAAAGCTTGCGCGAGAGCGGACATGCGGTGCACGTGGAACTCGCCGACATGACCGAAGCTGACGAAGTGGACGCCATGTTGGCGCGGATCAAGAACGACCTGCCACCGCTTGGCGGTGTCATCCATAGCGTCGGGGTGCTGTCGGACGCATCGATCGGCAACCAGAGCTGGGATTCCTTCCAGACCGTGCTGTGGCCCAAGGTGCTGGGCGCGTGGCATTTGCACCGAGCGACTGCCGGTTGCGATCTCGACATGTTCGTCCTGTTTTCCAGTGTCACCGGCGTTCTCGGCAATCCGGGTCAGGCAAATCACGCCGCGGCCAACGCCTTTCTCGATCAGCTTGCCGTGCATCGACGTTCACAGGGACTTCCCGGCCAGGCCATCGCGTGGGGTGCGTGGTCGGAAATCGGCGAAGCGGCGGAGCAGCGCGAACGAATGGACTATCGCTCCGCATCGGAAGGGCTCGAGTGGATCGCGCCGCAACAGGGCATCGAGGCTCTTGATCGATTGGTGCGGGAAGACACAACTGGCGGCACGGTCATCGCGCGCGACTGGGCAGCGTTCGGCGAGTCCCTTGAATCTCGCCCTTCGCTGCTGGACGAACTGCTGCCCATCGAATCGGATGACAGCGCGGACGAATCCGAAACGGAGGATCTGCTGTCCCGCTTGCGCGACGCGACTGTCGGAATGCGCGAAGACATTCTCGCATCGTTTCTGCAAGGAGAGGTCAAGGCGATCTTGCGCCTGCCGAGCACGCCTGCGCCGAGCGTCGGGTTTTTCGACCTGGGCATGGATTCCCTGATGTCGGTCGAGCTGCGCAACCGGTTGAACCGATCCTTCGCCGATGCGTACACCGTGTCCAATACCGCTGTGTTCGACTATCCCAACATTGCCGCCCTTTCCGCGTTTCTGGCGAAGGAACTCGTGCAGCCAGTCGGCGACGATGGGTCGTCTTCATCTCTGCCATCGCCGGCACCTCAATTGCCGGTGCGCAGGGAACCGGACGACTTCGCTGACGGAATCGCCATTGTCGGAATGGCGTGCCGCTTCCCCGGCGCGCCTGACCTGAACGCATTTTGGCGTTTGCTCGAGACCGGCGAAGACGCCGTGTGCGACGAAGGACGCGGTCCAGGGCCGTGGGGCGAGAGCGCGAACCTGCTGCCTGATGGATACGCAGCATTTGGTCGGGGCGGGTATGTCCGCGGGATCGACATGTTCGATTCCCAGTTTTTTGGCATCTCGCCGATCGAGGCGGAGGCACTGGAACCGCAGCAGCGGATGCTGCTCGAGACCGCTTGGCACGCGCTTGAGGATGCGGGCATCGATCCATACCAGCTCAAGGGAAGTCGCACCGGCGTTTACGCCGGGCTCGCCAGCAGCGAATACCGCGATCTGATGACGGTGGAAGAAAGCGGAATCGGTTATCTGAGCACTGCCGTGAGCAGCGCTGTCGGTCGGCTTTCCTTCCACCTGGGCCTCACAGGGCCCACCGTGCCGGTGGTGCTGAACTGCGCTTCGTCCTTGGTTGCGGTGAATCACGCTGTTGCCGATCTGCGCGCGAGAACGGCGAACATGGCGATCGCCGGTGGAGCCAATGCTGTCCTGTCTGGCCCGGTTACCACGGAAATTGCAATGTTGGGTCTGCTGTCGCGCAGCGGCAGATGCCGGGCGTTCGACGCCGAGGCGGACGGATTCGTTCGCGCCGAAGGGTGCGGGGTCGTGGTGCTCAAGCGAATTGCCGACGCGGAGGCCGACGGTGACCGGATCTGGGCGGTCATCCGCGGCAGCGCCGTCAACCACAACGGTGCCTCGGCAGGCACGACGATACCGAATGGGAAGGCTCAAGAGCAGGTGATCGGGGATGCTCTGTCGCAGGCCCGAGTCTCGAATGCGGATGTGGACTACCTGGAGGCCCATGGTGCAGGATCGTCATTCGGCGATTCCATCGAGATGGAGGCAGCCGCGACGGCCTACGGTCGGGAGAATGGCGAAAACGGACCGCTGCTGATTGGTTCCGTCAAGTCGAACATCGGGCACACGGAGTCGGCCGCCGGCGTTGCCAGTCTCATCAAGACCGCGCTTTCGATGAACCGGGGCGTGATCCCCCGGAACTTGCATTTCCGCACTCCGAATCCGCTCATCGACTGGGACAAATTCGCGGTGCGGGTGGTGGACGAGGCGACCGTCTGGCCGAAAAAACCCGACAGACCGCCTCGCGCCGGCATCAGCGCATTCGGGATTTCGGGCGTGAACGCCCATGTCGTGCTGGAGGGCTACAACGGGACTTGCGGGGGACAGAACGGGCACTCGCCAGCGGGGGCTTCGCAGAGGATTGCGGCGCTTGGCCACAGGCAGGTCGAGGATCCGCCTTCTGAGAACAATGAGCAAGCCGTTCGTAACATGCGGCTCCTGCCGCTCTCGGGAAAATCCGATGCCGCGCTCACGTCGCTCGCCAAGTCGTACCTGGACTGGCTCGACGAGCGCGACGAAGAGCTGTCGCCAGAGGTCGCTGCATCTGATCAGCTGCTTTCCGACATGGCATGGACTGCCGGAATCGGTCGAAGTCATCTGGCTTTCCGAGCCGGTGTCGCCTTTCGGGATGTCGCTTCGCTTCGAGCCGGTCTGACCTCGCTGGCTGCGAATCCCGAGATCGGGAAGTCTCCCGACCAGACAAAGGTTGCCTTTGTCTATCCCGGGACGACCGACGAAGTCGCTTGCCTCTGCGAGACGCTCCATGAAACAGAACCGGTGGCGCGGGCTGTTCTCGACCGTTGCGAAAGGGCGTATTTCGACATGCGGGGCCACTCCCTGCTCGATGCGCTGTTCGGCAGGAATGGCACGGATGCCACCGTGGACGATCCGGACTGGGGACCGTCTGCCGCATTTGCCGTGGGTTGCTCGTTGACAGCGCTTTGGGAGAGCGTTGGCATCGTGCCGAGCATCGTTGTCGGATTCGGAGCGGGCGAGATTGCGGCGGCACAAGGCGCGGGCGCGTTTGGATTGGAAGACGGATTGCGGCTGGCATCCAACAGGCTCGAACCGGAAGCTGCGCTCGATGGTGTCGCGGTCGCGCACCCATCGATCGGACTTGTAAGCGGCAGGACCGGCAGGCTTCTGAAGCCGGGCGAATTGCCGGATGCGGATTATTGGCGTGATCGGTCCCCGACTGACATGCCGCTGAAACCCTGCGCCGACGCGCTTGTGGAGAGCGGTGTCACCACTATCATCGAGGTCGGTTCGGGGAGCGACCAGGGCGCAAGGCTCGCGGATGCGGTGCTCGAGGCGATCGAGGACGGTGGGACATGGATCAAAAGCCTGCAGCTGTCTGCGGAAACAGGACAAGCGGTGGACGCACCAGTGGAGTTCAACTTTGTCGACGCCGTTGCGGCAGCCTACGAGGCCGGCCTTCCGGTTTCATTCGAAGGGCTGTTCGTGGGGGAGGTCAGACGCAGAGTGGCGCTGCCTGCTTATCCTTTTCAACGCCGCAGCCACTGGGTCGCAACGCGCAAGAGATCGACGGCAGACGGATAGCCTACGAAATTCCGTGCTCGACGAGAAACTCGCGGACCTTCGCGGCACAAGTTTCCGGCGCTTCCAGTTGAAGGAAGTGAGACCTGTCTGGCAAGAAATCGTAGTCGATCGCATTGGCGACACCAAGGTCCACAGTGGGCAGATAGGTATTTGCCAGGGTTGGATCACCACCGACGACCTTGGTCGGACAGTTCAGATTCGACAGATCCAGCAATGGGTGGAAGCACCTGATATAGTCCCCGATCTGAGCTTCGAATGCGGGTGGGCAGCGGAGTTCAAGGTTTTTTCCGTCGGCTGTCCTGCGAAGCAGCGATCGCGCCATCAGGAGGCGAAACTCCAGCGGAAGACGGGCAAATGCGAGATTGAGTGACAGAACGTCGGCGAACTGCGCTTCCGAATCGAAGCGATTGCTCCGAAACCTGATCATTGCGGCGTACTCCACCGCCCTGGCGTCGTATGCCGATTCGCTCAGACCGGGCTTGAACACTGGTGGGTCGAACAGAACCTGTCCCGAATATCTTGCTCCTTGGGAAATGAGGGTCACGAGTGACGAGAGGGAGTGAAAGACGCCCACCGTCGGTTTTTCACCAAACTCGCGGAAAATGGTGTCGAGGACGATGTCGTGGTCGGCAGCCATCGTCGGAATGTTGTGATTCTTGAGACTGCTGACGGAATTCCAGCCGTGATTCCTGAGGTCGAAGACCATGACGTCGAAATCGTCCATGAACAGAGACCAGAACGGAAAGTAGAGATCGGCTGCAAGCCCGTTGCCGTGGCTCAGGACAAGCCGGGTTCCATCCGAATTGCCGTATTGCCGCACAATGATCTCTGTGCTGTCATCGACTTGCACATTGCAGGTCGACAGAGGCTCCGGCAGTGTCCAGTCGGTCATGGTCGTCACAGCAAACCGCATCCATGCAGGTTTCGGCGGAGGACCGTTGTTCTCTTTCGAGTTCCGAGCGGCGTGGGCGAGAAAGGGGTCTCGCCAATCGCGGCCGAGGTGGCAACGAAGCGATGCTGCCGAAAAGCGAGACTCGGCGATTTCTGCCACTGAATTGCGTTTCGGATCGCAGGCATCGGACTCAAGCGCTCGCCCTTGGCCTGCTTCATCGACAGGCAACTTTGCCGACCACCCGAAACGGCCCGCAGATCGTCCAATAAAGCATGGCTTGGCAGCATGTTGTGTGCCCAATTTGCCTTGACGAGCGACACTCTCGGCAATCCGGACCAGAGCCCGACTCGCCCGTGCATTGATCGGGGGCAGGTGGTTTCAAGGCTGCCGGTGTCACAACGTAGGGTTTTGCACTGCCGGAATGCGATTGTCACCTTGTATCTTCCCCTGATCGCGATCCAATGGAATTCGTCCACGGTCATGTGCATATGACTTTCCCGACGCGATGCCGGTCAGCATCAGGAACGCGACAATCAACACTATGCCGATATCGGCATGATCTGCCTGAAAATCTGACGCGCCGACTTCAGCGGCATTCAGGGGCGGACCAGATTGGCGCGAGTCAGCGCAGGAGAAGAACGGACGTTGCTGGCACACCCATTGAGAAGGGAACATAGATCTCCAAAAATGGATATTGAAATACTCCAAAATTGGAGTTATATTGAATTCAGAAACCGAGGTTCAAATGGCTCTCTTTCACGCTTATCCCGCCACTCGGCACGAGACGTCCCCGTTGATCAATCTTTCTGATCGGGCTGAACGTGATCGTCTGAGTTCCGGGGCCATCCGGGCGTTCTTCAACATCGTGGAGCACTGGAAGGTCCGCGACGATGCAGCCAGACAATTGCTCGGCGGGGTGTCGAATGGGACTTTCTATGCCTTGAAGAAGGGGGGAGGTCGTGCCTTGGATGAGGACAGACTGCGCCGAATCTCCTATCTGGTCGGCATCTTCAAGTCGTTGAACATCATCTACGGCGAAGAGCTTGCCGATCGATGGATGCAGCTTCCCAACAAGAACAGGATCTTTGGTGGGATGACCCCCGGTGACTACTTGATCCATGGCGGGCTCCCGGCTTTCGCAACGGTCAGGAGACTTCTTGATGCACGGCGCGGCGGCCATTGATTTTCCCGGAAACATCCAGGATCCGCCAACTTGACACGCATCGATTGATTCCGTCGAAATACAGCGAGAACGGGGACAGTGTCCTCGTTCGCATTGCCGACGACGACGATCACCTGTTGAGCATCTTCGATCTGGACCACGCCACCAATGACCGGCTGCTGGCCGAAAACGACCTGTTGCCCGGCATCGGCGTCGATGAGTTGGTGTTCAGTGTTCCGTCCTTCAGGATCATCAATGCAGCGTTTACCCATGCTCATCCATTGGGGAGTCGCTTCAATGGTCCGGATCGCGGCGCATGGTATGCAGGGTTCGAACTGGAGACATCAAGAGCTGAAATCGCATGGCACAAGTCATTGGAGCTTGCTGAAGTGGGCTGGCAGAACGAAAGCGTCACCTATGACGATTATCTGGCTGACTTCGGTGGCGAATTCCATGACATCCGAGAAGCCGACGACTTCATGGATTGCCTGAGCCTGGACAGCTATTTGGCCTCTCAAGGGCTTGCCGAGCGGTTGCTCGAAAACGGATCATCGGGAATCATCTACCCAAGTGTACGCCGGGCAGGAGGGACGTGTATGGCATGTTTCCGCCCAGCCCTTGTCGGCAACGTTCGCAAGAGTGCACGTTATCGGCTGACGTGGTCTGACAAGGCTGAACCTGAAGTTGAACTCGAAGAGACCTATCTCTGAAACCGCTCAAACTTGAACAATTCTTCATGCGGCCGATCCCGATGGCTTTTGAACACGCTCCATCGGCTTGATCATCACCGACCTCAAGGACTGAAAAGGCAAAATTCCCGATGCGAGTGTGTCGCCGTGTGGGTTCCGCAGCATCGGTCCTGCTTTGCGTCCTGATTCGCTCAGAGGTTCGTGTCACGCTTCAGAGACATTTTGCATTGCAACCGTGCCGCTTCCGGGGCGACTTTGGCAACCGCCTCGCATAAGCTGGTCGAGGAACTGCCGATTGATTGCCCTGGTTCGGGCGGTCTGCTTGCGAACTCAAAAAAGTGTCCGACAATGCCGACTGAAGACTCGATGCCTCACCGTTCGCCGCGAAATCGAACATTGTCATGCACCGAACAGGAGCGTGCTGAATTATCCGAGACCTTCTTGCGAATCCAGGAACCTGTCACCCGCGCCGACATCGATGGCCAGTTGATCGAAGGGGACTTCCTCAAGATTGCTGCCCACCTTCCCAACCGATTCATCGATTTGCTCATTCTCGATCCGCCGTACAACTTGACGAAGGACTACAATGGCAATCGCTTCAGGAGACTTGACGGCGATACATACTCAGTGTGGTTCGAGAAGATCGTCGAACTGCTCCTTCCGATGCTGAAGCCGGGAGCCACGATCTACGTGTGCTCCGACTGGAAAACGTCGACGCTCGTGTTTCCCGTTCTGGAAAAACACTTTTTCGTTCGAAACAGGATCACGTGGGAACGGGAGAAGGGTCGGGGAGCCAAGCGAAACTGGAAGAACAATTCCGAAGACATCTGGTTTTGCACGAACGGCGCGGGCCACTTTTTCGATGTCGATGCGGTCAAGCTGAAGCGTAAGGTGCGGGCTCCCTATCGCGTGAACGGCAATCCGAATGACTGGAATGAAGAAGCGGACGGTGATTTTCGGATCACGCATCCTTCAAACATTTGGACTGACCTCACCGTGCCGTTCTGGTCGATGACGGAAAACACGCCGCATCCCACCCAAAAGCCCGAGAAACTGTTCGCAAAGCTGGTTCTGGCGAGTTCAAGGGAAGGCGATCTGGTTTTTGATCCGTTCCTCGGCAGCGGGACATCTGCCGTGGTTGCGGAGAAGCTCGGCCGGAAGTGGTGCGGGGTAGAGATTGATTCCGAATACCTTTGCTGGGCAAGAAAACGCCTTCGCGCGGCACGCGCCGCGCCGAGCATCCAGGGCTATCGCGACGGTGTCTTCTGGGAGCGAAATTCTGCCCCAAGCAGGAACTGACATCGGGCGGTCGGCAAGCGGGCGAACCGAGGACGCCTCTGAAACCGAAGTCCGGAGTCGACACAGGTCCAACAGGCCAGTGATCTCACGCGCTCAGACAGTAGCGTTTCTCACGGGGTCCGGGAAGCGGGCCTATTCGCCGTCTGGGCGTCGATCAGGGGTTTCCTGTCCACTGAACATGTCCAGACGAAACAGTCCCGGTTGATGCGCCCGCTCGGCATCGAAACCAGTGACAATTTCCGTCGGGCTGGGCCGCTCAATCCGACATCGGCTTTGGTGTCGTCGTCGTTGAAACCTTGAAATTCACCGCGTGCCGAACTTAATGACAACGATTGGACTTCGTCAAAAGGCAGGATCAAGCAAGTGTACAGCGACGCAGAAATCAACGATGCAGTTCGGGCAGGAGTCCTGCCGGCCGACATGGCGGAAGCGCTTCGGGCACATGTTGCCGAACAACGGCAATCTCCAATCGGTGGCGAAGAGCATTTCCGGTTGATCACGAGTTTCAATGACGTTTTCGTCACCATCGCCGCGTGTCTCTTCTTGCTCGCGATCGGCTGGCAACTCTCTCAGTGGCACTGGGGGGCGGCCTGGTTCCTGGTTGCAGGCGCCTCGTGGGGCCTCGCCGAGTATTTCACCCGGGTCAGAAGAATGGCATTTCCATCGATTTTCCTGTTGGGTGCATTCTTGCTCGGGGTGTTCGGTTTTTCGATTTATGCGACGGCGGGTTTTTCTTTGGAGCCGCCACCCGAACCGATCGATGCAATCGTTGCTGCCTTGATCACGTCCCTCGCAGCCTGGTTCCATTGGCGAAGGTTTCGGGTGCCGATCACTGTCGCTGCAGGAGCGGGTGCGCTCGCACTCGCCGGATTTGTCGCGCTCTTCGAGAATCTTGATCCGGAACTGATGATGGCCTCCGAACTCGGGAGATGGTTCGTGTTCGGCGCAGGCACTGCGATATTCGCATATGCCATGTGGTGGGACATGTCCGATGTCGAACGCCGTACCCGAAACAATGATACGGCCTTCTGGCTGCACCTGTTGGCAGCTCCAATGATTGCGCATCCAGTGTTCTCGCTTGCCTCGAACGGCGACGAACAGACTGTGCTGTCGTCGCTCGGTGTCGTGATTTTGTATGTTTTGTTCGGGTTTGTCGCACTGGCCATCGATCGCCGCGCGTTTCTGGTCTCTGCAACGGGGTACCTGATCTTCGCAATCTCCAGTCTGGCGCGCGCTGCGGATGGGGCCTTCGGATACCTGAATGCGGTGACCCTGTCGTGTCTCGTCGTCGGGGGGACGATGCTGTGCCTTGGAGCATTCTGGAAAAACATGCGTTCGCCCGTCGTGGCTGTTCTGCCGCCAGGATTGCGCGCACGATTGCCCGTCAATGATCGCTGAACTGCGATTGCTCGTGGTGCCGTTTTCCGCTCATCCGTGTTCGCTCTTCATCGACCGGCTCTGATCCCGCCAGTGTCCGATATGCCGATCACGGTGAACCGGGCGGCGTGTACCACGACACGTGACCCGGTTCGGCCAAGTGATTCGGGCTGTGTTCGCGACCATCCTGTCGCTCCAGGCAACATGGGACATGGTCAGGCAGCGGCACCCTGATGACGAAAGGCTGACAGTTGGGGCGGTAAACTGGCGCAAACAAAGTGCGTGGTCCAACTCACGACCCGATTGCCCGAACGGGATCCTTCAGATGGTGGAGACGGTAACGGCGCGGCGTCACGCCGTAACGAGCGCGAAACAGGCGATAGAAATGGCTGAGATTCTCCAAGCCACAGTCACGCGCAACGTGTTCGATCGAGTTGTCCGTACTGCCCAGCATCAATGCGGCATACTCCATGCGTCGCTCGTTCATGAAGGCAGAGGGTGACATCCCGAGGTGTTTTCGGGCGGTCCTGCAGACGTGTTCGTGACCGCGACCCGCCGCCGCGACAAACCCCCGCGCGCCTTGGCGGAGAACCTCGGGACGCCGGGCGGCATGGCATGCGGCCGTCAACCAGGTCGGGATCGTGGGGTCATCGTCGAACGGAAAGTCCACGACCCTGATCATCGTTGACAGAAGGAACTCCTCGATTCGCGCGCGCGTGTTCCTGCCGAACCCGAGTTCGCTCGCGATGTTGATCGCCCGCTCGAACCGAGGTCCGATCAGCAGAAAGCTGTCCGGATCCGCGCGATCGTGCCAGAAAAAACGCCCGGAAAAGTCCTCGCTGTAGCGGTCGCCGATGTGATTCGCGATCTCCTGACCGAAAATGATGTTGATGATCTCAGCGCCCGAACTTCCCTGCGGAGAACTCAATGAGTGACGATCTCCTGGCCGAATGAACACGATTCTGCCTTGCTCGAGTTGTTCGGTGCCAGACCGCAAGCCGTGGACAACCGTCCCCCGCGTGACGATGAAGATCTCGAAATAGTCGTGATCATGCGGAAACGGTGGCGCCTTCTCGTCAATCCGCTTTTGGGCAAAATGGTAGTGCGCGCCGTCCGGCACGTAGTTTCGCAAGAAAAAACGCTGCTCGCTCAAACCGACATCACCCCGCTCCCAATGCCTATACATCAAAAAAAGACAAGAAATAGTCAATGGAAGTTCTTTCATGACGGCGACACTCATGTATCGTTGACGCTCCACGAGGCCGATGGTGCGATGCTCGATCAACTTGACCTCTCTTTTGAACCGGTCGCGAACGCATGTCCGCGTTGGCTGACGCATGAGCAACTCGAAGCATACAACTCACGGGGTTTTGTCGGCCCGGTCGACGTTTTCGACTCGTCGGAAATCGCCGAGATACGACAGTACATCGACGGCCTCATGTCCGCTTTCGGACCAGACGGCGACTATGGCATCAACTGTTTCCAGGCCCGCCTCAAGGGACTGTGGGACATCGTCACGGATTCGCGCATCGTCGATCACGTCGAAGATATCCTCGGACCGAACGTCATTTGCTGGGCGAGCCACGTTCTCTCGAAAAAGCCTCACGATCCGAAGAGAATTCCATGGCACCAAGACGCCTCGTTCTGGAAACTGTCGCCCGCGCGGACCGTCACGGTCTGGTTGGCTGTCGATGATGTCGATGAAGACAATTCGGCAATGATGTTCATCCCCGGGACCCACAGGGACGGCAGCCTGCCGATTCAGGAATCATCCGAGGATTCCGTGTTTCACATCGAAACCGAAGGTGCAGATGATCTTGGACGTCCTTACGTCAACAGTCTCAAGGCCGGTTCGATTTCCCTGCATGCCGACATGCTTGTCCACGGGTCGCGCCCGAATATGTCGCCACGACGCCGATGCGGGTTGACCATCCGCTACTGTCCGCCGGAGGTCCGGATCGTGGATCCGGTCTGGGCCGGTGGGGTGGAGGCCATCATCTGCCGAGGGGTCGATCCGACGGGGCATTGGCACAACCATCCGCGTCCGACAAACGACGATATTCGCAAGACCTCGCGGCCGCTGAGCGTCGGTGACAACTGATGAGCAGGAGTTCGGGCTTGGCAGTCATGGGTGCGCGAAGACGACGGAAAACGCTTTTGGCGCGGTTGCGAAACGGGAAAGGCCCAGGAAATCGCTCTGGACTGGCCTTTCGATCGGAAACTCGCGGAAATGGACGCTGGCACGGTGCCGGTGTGCTTGAGGCAGAAGCCTTTTGAATGATGGCGCTCGTGGCAATAGAGTGATGCCGCGACACATCAGATCGAACAAGGAGGAAACCATGAAAAAATCAACTCTGGCCGTCACGATGATGACGGCGCTCGGTATCATGTCCGGAGGGGCGCTCAGCGCACAGGACGTTGCCCGAGAGGATACGGTGATCTTCGATTCATCGCGCTCGATGAAGGATCCGACCAATTTCAACATCTTTCGCCCGGACGAAATCCGGGATGTCGGGCTGCACCAGGCCGTCCTCGAACCGCTGTTCATCCTCAACTACAGCTCCGGCGAGATCGAGCCCTGGCTGGGCCTTTCGATGGAACCGAACGACTCGCTTGATGTCTGGACCCTGACCCTTCGCGACGGCGTGGCATGGTCGGACGGGGAGGCGTTCAACGCCGACGATGTCGTTTTCACCATCAACATGCTGCTGTCTGACGATGACAAGAGCCTGCGCGATGCCGCAGGGATTCAGGCTGCGGTTGCCAGCGTCGAGAAGATTGATGACCTGACCGTGCGCTTCAACCTGAATGCGCCGACACCGACATTCCAGTCGGCGAACTTCTCGGTGGCCTATTTCGGCTCGGTTCTGATGATGCCCGAGCACATCTGGGCGGGCGAGGATCCCGACATCTTTGCCTTCAATCCACCGATCGGCACAGGTCCGTACACCTTGACCGAAGCGGTGCCGGATCGTCTGGTCTACGACCGCAACCCGGACTACTGGGGCGCGCAGACCGGTTTCGTGGACATGCCGGAACCGCTGCGGCTGATCTGGGTGCATACCGGAAGCGAGGAAGCGCGCACGCAGCTGATCGTCAACAACGAGCTCGACATTGCACAGTCGGTCTCCTTCGGAACTTTCGATGCTGCGCAGGCGCTCAACCCAGCCGTGATCGGATGGAGTGCCGATCTGCCGGGTTGGAAGGATCTCTGCCCGCGTCAGATCGAGTTCAACACGACCGTTGCACCATGGGACAACAGGAACATGCGTGAGGCGATCAATCTGCTCATCGATCGACAGGCGATCATCAACGTCGCCTACGAAGGCGCGACCACGGTTTCGCGCACGATGTTCGTCGAATACGGAACCATGAGCCCGTACATCGATGCGATTCTCGCGGCCGGACTGACCCTTCCCACGACTGCTGACGTGGCAGGTGCACGTGCGCTTATCGAAGCCGAGGGGTACGCGTTGAACGGCGATGACATGTACGAGAAGGACGGAGAGCTTCTGTCTGTCGACATCGTTGCCCACACGAGCGGCACCGAATCCACGAAGACCATCGACGTGATCGTCGAACAGCTGCGCCGCGCCGGCATCGACGCGGTCACGCGCCCGGTCGAATACGGGGCTTTCTGGCAGGTCACGCCGAAAGGAGAATTCGAACTCTCCTACAGCTGGCTGTCATGCGGATCCGTCAACGAACCGACCCGGTCCATGTCGCGTTATTCCAACACGCACATCATGCCGGTGGGCGATCGCATCTTCAACAATGCCGCCAGATGGGACAATGCGGACTACACGGCGCTGATCTCGCAGATGGGATCCATGAGTCTCGATGATCCCCAGCTCCTTGATCTCACCGTTGAGGCGTACCGCATTCTGCACGAAGAGAAACCCTTCATCCCGCTGGTTCAGGCCATCAAGATCCTGCCCACGAACACGACCTATTGGAGCGGTTGGCCCACGGAGGACAACTTCTACAATCACCCGTCGCACTGGTGGGGTCACACGCATCAGATCATCCACAATCTGAGCAAGTCCAACTAGGGCTCTCATCTTGGGTCGAGGCGGGGTGCCGCCTCGACCCCCCAAGACGGAAGGCCGTCCGGTGTCGAACGCATCAATTGGCAAGATTCCGCTGTTCTATCTGCTGCGTCGCCTGCTTGTCTTTCTGCTGACGATCTGGCTCGCGGCCACGATCATCTGGCTGGTTCCGCGTCTGACACCCGGCGACCCGGTCGCGGCGATGGTCGGGCAGATGATGGAAACATCCGCCTACGTGTCCGGCGCCGACGAGATCATCGAAGGCTGGCGCGCTCGGTTCGGCCTCGATCAGCCGCAGTGGATCCAGTACTTTCGGTACCTCTGGAACTGCCTGACGCTTGATTTCGGCTATTCGTACTCCGCGTTTCCGGCGGAGGTCGCCGATCTGATCTCCTACAAGCTGCCTTGGACGCTCGGTCTGCTGCTGCTTTCGGTGACGCTGTCGTTCGTCATCGGCAATCTGCTCGGGGCGCTGATGTTCTGGTCCGGAACGCCGGCATTCGTGCGTTACCTGATCCCGGTCGGCATGATCTTCACCTCGATCCCCACGATCCTCGCCGGGCTGTTCCTGCTCTATGTCTTTTCGTTCAACCTCAGGTGGTTTCCGCTGAGAGGGATCTACGATCAGAACATATCTGCCGGTTTCTCGTGGGAATTCGTCGCGAGCGTTGTTCATCATGGCACGTTGCCCGCCCTGTCGATCATTATCGTCAGCTTTGGCGCTTGGGCGCTCGGCATGCGCGGGATGATGATCACCATCGAAGGGGAGGACTTCACCAACCTGGCTCGAGCGAAGGGCCTCCGACCGATGTACCTGCTGTATCGGTACATGATCCGGAACGCGATTCTTCCCCAGGTCACCGCCTTTGCCTTTCAGATCGGGACGCTGCTCTCTGGTCAGATTCTGGTCGAGATCGTGTTCGGCTACCAGGGCATGGGCCTGCTGATCTACGACGCGATTCTCAGTCGGGACTACGCGCTGTTGCAGGGCGCGAGCTTCATCATCATCCTGATGACCGCCATTTCGGTACTGATCGTCGACCTGCCGTATCCGCTGATCGACCCGCGCATCAGCCATGGTGCGGAGACGAAATCGTGAAACATGAAGCGGCACCCAACGATTCCCGAATGGGACGCTTCAACAAGTGGGACACGCCCTGGGCAAATCCCAAGCTGCTGACAGGCGTCGGCGTCATACTCGCGATCCTGCTGATGGGGCTGATCGGGCAGATCTTCTGGAACACCGATCTCGCCTACACGGGGTCCGCGCCGCTGAACCTGCCACCGTACGGATTCGAGGGCCTGCGCGGGCGCGTGGGCGTCGCCGCTCATCCGCTCGGCACGGAGAACAGCGGGCGGGACATGCTTGCGCTGATTCTCGTGGGTGCGCCCAACACGTTCCTGATCGGGATCGTCGCCGCATCGATCGGAATGGCCGTGGGCATCGTCCTCGGATTCAGTTCCGGCTACATTGGCGGACTCCTCGATGATGTCATTCGCTTGCTGGCGGACATGACCATCACCATTCCCGCGCTGATGATCCTTGTCGTCATCAACGCCCTGCTCCGACAGATCGACATCATGACGATGGCGGTCCTCATCGCCCTGTTCATCTGGCCTTCGCCGACCCGGCTGATTCGAGCCCAAGTGCTCTCGATGCGCGAGGCGGGCTACATTCGCATGGCACGATTGTCGGGGGCATCGAGTTTCACGATCATGTTTCGCGAAATGCTGCCCAACCTGATCCCGTATCTCTTCGCGAGTTTCATCGCGGGGACGACCGGGGCCATCCTTGCGGCCGTCGGGCTCGAAACGCTGGGGCTCGGCCCGCAACGGGTTCCGACACTCGGCGGCACGATCTATGATGCGATCAACTCGGCGGCGCTGCTCCGCAACATGTGGTGGTGGTGGCTCGCTCCGACCGTCCTCCTCGCGGCCATGTTCATCGGACTGTTGCTGATCAACATCGGACTCGACGAAGTGTCGAATCCCAGGCTGAGACGGGCGTCGCGTTGACATGAGCGCCGCAGAAAAAAACACGGCGATCGAGCAAACCGCCGACGCGAACCGGGTGGATGCCGGGACGGGCAGTGCGGAACCCGTGCTGTCTGTCAGGAATCTCCGGGTCATGTATGAAACGCCGCGCGGCGACATTCGCGCTGTCGACGGCATCGACATTGATCTGAATCCGGGGGAAACCCTCGGGCTCGTCGGGGAATCGGGTTGCGGAAAATCGACCGCCGTAATGGGCATCTTGAGGCTTGTCGCCCCGCCCGGGCGCATCGTGTCCGGAGAGGTGTGGCTTGACGGCGAAGACCTCATGTCCCTTGACGACAGCGAAATCCGAACTCGGCGATGGACTCGCATGTCGCTGATCCCCCAGGGAGCGATGAACTCGCTCAATCCGACCATGCGGGTGGGTGCCCAGATCGCCGACGTGATGGTGACCCACAAGGGCAGGATCCCCAAACGGCAGCTTGTCTCGCGGATCGAAGAGCTTTTGCAGATGGTCGGATTGTCCGGGAAGGTCCGGGACATGTACCCACACCAGCTTTCCGGCGGAATGAAGCAACGGGCCTGCATCGCGATGGCGGTTGCGCTCAATCCGCGTGTCGTGATTGCCGACGAGGCAACCTCGGCGCTCGATGTCGTTGTCCAGCGAGTCGTCGCCCAGACACTGGCGCGCGTGCGCGACAGCCTGGGAGTCAGCATGATCATGATCGGGCATGACATGGGCTTGATTGCCCAGATGGCCGACAGGGTTGCCGTGATGTATGCGGGCCGCGTGGTGGAAGTTGCCAAGGTCGAGCATCTGTTCAGGCATCCCGCGCATCCCTACTCGAAGATGTTGATCGAGTCGGTCCCGACGCTGACGGATCGAAAGCCTCTCCGAGTCGCGTCCGGTCTGACCCATGATCCGCGAAACCCGCCCTCGGGTTGCATATTCAGGCTCCGTTGCCCGCTCGCCATTGACGAGTGCTCCCAGGAGCGGCCACCGTTTCGCGAGATTCGGCCGGGCCAGGACGTCGCCTGCATCCGGGCAAAAGTTGCGGTGGAGGGCGCTGATGCCTGAACCGTTGCTCGAACTGAAGAATGTCTCGAAGATCTACGGCGATCCGAACTCGGGCGTGGTTGCACTGCATGACTTCAGCCTGACGATCGACAAGGACTCGCCCGAGATCGTGACGGTTGCCGGGGAATCGGGATCCGGAAAATCGACGCTTTGCGATCTCGTGCTCGGCTTTGTTCGACCGACGAAGGGCACAATCCGATTTGATGGCCGGGATGTCGGGATCGCCAGCCGAGCCGACGCCGGCGAACACTATCGCGAGGTGCAGGCGGTCTTCCAGGATCCGTTCAGCAGCTTCAACCCGTTCTATCGGGTCTCGCACGTCTTCGAGGCGGTCCTGCGAAACTTCCGTCTCGCCACGACCGATGGCGAGGGGCGCGACATGGTCGAGAAGGGCCTCAACGCCGTCGGCCTGAACGGTTCCGATGTCTTGCGAAAATATCCGCATCAATTGTCCGGCGGACAGCGACAGCGGATCATGATGGCGCGCGCGTATCTCGTGAAGCCCCGACTGATCGTTGCCGACGAACCCGTGTCCATGGTGGACGTGTCGCTCCGGTCGTCGATCCTCGACGTGATGACGAAGCTGCGTGACGAGGACGGGATCTCGTTCATCTACATCACGCACGATCTCGCGACGGCATACCAGGTCGGCGATCGCATCTTGATGCTCTACCAGGGCACGTTGGTCGAGCAGGGCCTCGCGTCCGAAGTCCTGTCCAATCCGAAGCACCCCTACGTTCGGTTGCTGATCGACTCGGTTCCGCGTCCTGACCCGGGAACACGATGGGAAGGGGAGGTCGAGTTGCCGGACGAGGGAATGCAGCACCTGGTGCGCAGCACCGGTTGTCGGTTTGCTCCGCGTTGCGAGCACGCGATGCCCGAGTGCAGGAGCGCGTTTCCGCCGATGCTGGACGTTGGCCCCGACGGTCACCGCGTTTCGTGCATCCTCCACAAGTCGGGAGGTGACCTCACGGGTCGGTCATGAGCCATGCGCTTCGCCTGACCGCGAGCAAGATTCGATCTCGGATCGAGGTCTTGCGAAAATACCGGTTCCTGTCGTGGGAACCGATCGACAGGTTTCGATTCATGCGCTTGCCGGACGCGCGGTCGAAACCCGATCTCGACGGAGACGACACATCCTGGCCGCAACTTGAGTGGAACAGCTACTGGGCTGGTGCCGGGACGCATTTTCTGCTGCGCTCGACGATCTGCGTTTCGGCGGAGGATGGCGCTTCATTTGGGCTTCATCTGCCGCTCGGCGAAAGCGCTGACGGTTACATTCACCCCGAGGCCCTCCTTTACATCGACGGTCGCCCGATCGCGTCGACGAACCGTCATTCGCGCACCATCCGGCTTGACCCCGAGCACTGCGATGGACACCCGCACCGAATCGCGTTGCACGGCTGGACCGGCCTCTCGGGCTGGGGTCCGGATCCCGCCGACATGTCGAAAGTCATGCTCTCGACCTGCGCGATCGTTCGCCTGGACGATGCTCTCGCGAGGTTCATCACCTTGTCGCGTGCCGCGCTCGATTCGTCCGAGCTGATCGACGAGAATCGCCCGGAAAAATACCGCATTCTGAACGCGCTGGATGCGGCATTCCTCGTGCTCGACACCCGCGAGCCGATCGGACAAGGATTTCGCTCTTCGGTTCCGGAGGCGCTTGTGACGCTGGAGGCTGGTCTCGCCGAAGCGGGTGCACCTTTGCCGGTGACGCTTCACGCGATCGGGCACGCGCACATGGATATCGCGTATCTCTGGCCCATCGCCGAAATCCGGCAAAAGAACGCGCGCACCTACGCAAATGTCCTGCGGTTGATGGACGCGGTTCCGGAATTCAGGTTCTCGCACTCGCAACCTCAACTCTACAGGTACACCGAGGAGGACTTTCCGGAGCTGTTCGCGCGAATCAAGGACAGGGTACGCGACGGCCGATGGGAGGTTCTTGGGGGGATGTGGGTGGAGCCCGACGCGAACATTCCCGGCGGCGAGGCGCTCGTTCGGCAGCTGCTGCTGGGTCGGCGGTATTTTCGCGACCGGTTCGGAGATGTCGAGAGCCCGGTTCTGTGGCTGCCTGACACGTTCGGTTTCCCGGCCTCGCTTCCTCAACTGATGAAGCTCGCCGGACTGACGTATTTCGTGACGAACAAGCTCGGCTGGAACCAGTACAACCGGATGCCATCGTCCACCACGCGCTGGCGCGGGATCGACGGAAGCGAGGTCATCGCGCATTTCCTGACGACGCCTCGCGAGGTTCGGCACCTTCCGTTCCCGACCAACTACAAGTCGGATCTGAGCGCAGGGGAGGTCTTCGGGACCTGGACGAACAGCTCGACCAAGGAATCGCTTTGGGATCTGCCGATCTGTTACGGTTATGGTGATGGCGGCGGCGGGCCCAACGAGGACCTGGTCCGCAAGGCGCAGTCGTACGAACGGATGCCGGCCATGCCACAGGTCAGGTTCTCCACGGTTCGGGATTTTTTTGCCGCCTTGGAAGCGACCGACCCGGTTTTGCCGGACTGGGACGGCGAATTGTACATGGAAGGGCATCGCGGCGTCCTGACGACACAAGGGTGGATCAAGCGCGCCAACCGCAAGGCCGAGATCGCGCTCCACAATGCCGAGGCGGCCCGTGTCATGGCCGGGCAGCGGGGGATGCCTTCCGAGCTTTCACGGGCATGGGAACTTCTGTGCTTGAACCAGTTTCACGACATTCTCGCGGGCACGTCGATCGGTGAGGTCTTTGATGATGCGCGACGGGACTTTTGCGAGATCGATCGCCTGGTCAGTGGGGTGACAGGCGAAAGTCTCGAGCGACTGGGATCGCGCGTCGCCGACGGGTCTCGCTGGCTGATCGCCAACCTGTCTCCTTGCACCCAAACTGCCTTGGTCGAACTGGACGAAACCGAGAGATCGGCCGGTCCCTTGAAAGATCTCGTGACAGGGAAAGCCCTTGCAACCCAGGAAATCGAGACCGGCGTGCTGGTCGAGTTGTCCGACGTACCGCCCTATTCATGCATCTGCATTGGAGCTGGCGAGTCCAGTCCGGCTTGCCAAACCGGCTCATTCATAGAACCGGTTGGCGACGGACATGTCCTTGAAAACGAGCTCTTGCGACTTGAATTCGATGCTCGCGGACGGTTGCGGCGCGTTCATGACAAGGAAAACCGGCGCGAGGTTCTCCAGCCCGGGTCCATCGGGAACGATCTCCAGGTGTTCGAGGATCGTCCGATTTCATGGGATGCGTGGGATATCGATGCTTTCTTCGAAGATCGCGGGGAGAGCATTGAAGGACTTCGGTCCATCGACGTGATCGAGAGCGGTCCGCTTAGAGCAACGCTCAGGATCGAGAGGGCTTTTGGCGACAGCACGATCGTTCAGGATGTCATGCTGGCCCGGGGGTCTCGACGGGTGGATTTTCGAACGAGGGTCGAGTGGCGGGAACGTCATGCGCTAATGAAGGCAGCGTTTCCGGTCGACATTCGCTCCCAGAGCGCCACCTACGAGATACAGTGGGGCGAGATCGACCGTCCGACCCACCGCAACACAAGCTGGGATCATGCCCGCTTCGAGGTTGCCGCCCACAAGTGGGTCGATCTCAGCGAGGGGAATTACGGCGTCGCGCTTTTGAATGACTGCAAGTACGGGCACGATGTCGCCAAGGGCACCTTGAGGATATCGCTGCTTCGCTCTCCCGTCATGCCGGATCCCGATTCCGACCAGGGATCGCACGAATTCACCTACAGTCTGCTGCCGCATGCGGACCGCTCGCGCAGGACGGTCCGCAGCGAAGCGCACGGTCTCAACAACCCGCCGGTGGTTCACCGGGTTTCGAAACCAGTCGCCTCTGATCCGCCGAAGCCATTCGTGACTTGCGATTCTCCCAACGTGATCATCGAAACTCTGAAGCCTGCCGAGGACGGCGACGGATTCATCGTGCGGCTCTACGAGGCAGAGCGTTGCAGGGGCTCAGTGACCATCGGTTTCGGAATCGAGATCGGTCGGGCCTTCCTCTGCGATCTTCAGGAAAGCGAGGTCGAAGAGGTGACTGTGACGGACAACCGCGTCATGATCGATCTTGTCCCGTTTGAAATCGTGACATTGCGGTGCGTTCCGCACCGCCCTTGATTCCACCGTGCCGCCTGTTTGGCCTGGCTACGACGTCGGTTCCCGGATTCAGTGACGTTCGACCGAGCGAGCTTGTCATCGCGCGTGCCGAATGGGATCCGGAACCTATGCGCGCAGAGTACGCATCACGTTCATGATCAGCGCCATCCCCGTGTCGTCGCTCAGTGTCAGAATCGACTCGGGATGAAACTGCACGGCGGCCACCGGCAGTTCACGATGCTCGATGGCCATCACGATGCCGTCGTCACTCTCGGCGGTGATGACAAGCGCGTCGGGAAATGAATCCCGGTCGGCATAAAGCGAATGATATCGCCCGCCCTCGAAACGGGGCTCCATACCGTCGAACAACCGGCCTCCAAGCACATTGACGTTCGACGGCTTGCCGTGCATCGGGACGGGAAGCACGGACAGGCGACCGCCGTGGTATTCGACGATTCCCTGCAGTCCCAGGCAGACACCGAACAGCGGAATGCCCGCCTCCAGCGTTGCCTTGATCGTTTCGTTCACGCCGAAATCAGCCGGCCGACCAGGACCGGGCGACAGCACAACCAGATCGGGTTTTTCGCTCGCGATCAGATGCCGGGGAAAGCCTGAGCGGTAGGTGGTCACTTCGGCGCCCGTGCGACGAAAGTACCCGGCCAGCGTGTGGACGAATGAATCCTCGTGATCGACCATGATGATCCGCCGTCCCGCGCCGGGGCGATCGACGCGGTGCATGGCGCTCGGGTCTGGGGCGTTGTCGTCGCGACGGATCGCATCGAGCAGGGCCGATGCCTTCAGCCGCGTTTCTGCTTCTTCGTCGTCCGGGTCGGAGCCAAACAGCAGGGTCGAACCGGCCCTGATTTGGGCCACGCCGTCCTTGACCCGCACCGTTCGCAGGGTCAGTCCGGTGTTGACGTTGCCGTTGAAGCCCAAGAGCCCGATCGCGCCGCCGTACCACCGCCTCGGGGAGCGTTCGTGGTCCTCGATGAACTGGATGGCGTGCTGCTTGGGCGCTCCGGTGACGGTGACCGCCCAAGTGTGGGCGAGGAATGCATCGAGCGGGTCGTAGCCCTCGCGCAGCCGACCTTCGACATGGTCGACAGTGTGGATCAGGCGCGAGTACATTTCGATCTGGCGGCGCCCAATCACGCGAACGCTGTCGGCCTCGCACACCCTCGATTTGTCGTTGCGGTCGACATCGGTGCACATGGTGAGTTCTGATGCTGCCTTTTCGGAGTTCAGCAAGGTGCGAATTTGCTGCGCATCGTCGATGGTGCTCGGACCGCGGGCGATGGTCCCCGAAATCGGACAGGTCTCGATGCGTCGCCCTTCGGCACGAATGTACATCTCCGGCGAAGCGGCAACGAGGTACTCCTGCTCCCCGAGGTTCATTAGCGCGCCGTAGGGAGCGGGGTTGCGTGCCTTCAGTCGCCGGTAGACTTCCGATGGCGGCACAGGGCAGGGCTCGAAAAACGTCTGGCTCGGAACGACTTCGAAGAGGTCGCCGCGGCGAAACGATTCGATCGCGACCTTGACGGTTGCCGCATATTCGCCGGGCGCGTGGTCGCAATCTTGCTCGACGCTTCGGGTTGGGGCGTACGGGGTTCGAACTCCTGTGCGTTCCATCCCTTGGGTTCGCTTTCCGTCCACCTCGAAGTCGTACTGGTATCGGGTTCCGACCCGGAGCCGATGATCGAAAACCAGGATGTCGTCGGGCAGAAACAGCACGAGGTTTCGCTCGTGTTCGTCGCGCGATATCGCGAAGCGTATGGGTTCGAACTGGAATGCGAGTTCGTAGCCGAAAGCGCCGTAGAGCCCGAGATGGGCGTCCTCGGGGCTGCGAAAGAGGTCGATCAGCGCCCGCACGACCGAGAACTGGCTCGGTTGCTTGCCGCGCAGTTCTTCGGGAAACCACTCTTCGGAATCACGGATCGTGCCATGAACCGCTTCCGGATCCGTTGTCACGGAGTCGACCGCATCGCAGGCCTTCAGCGCCGCCGTGATGGCAGGAATGAGCACTGTGCCGCGTTCGTTGCAGGCTCGCACTTCGAACTGGCGGTGCCGACCGGTAAATGACAGCGCCGGATCGCAAAACCCCATGTCCCAGCGCGTGTAGCGTCCGGGATACTCGTATGACGAAGCGAGCAGCACGCCGAGACGCTCGTCAAGCGCGGATGCCAGGGCGTCGATGGAGTCCTTGCGCTGTTCGGGCCGCGCTGTTCGCGTGATCGAGATCCCACCGGCGCTCGTGTAGGATCTTGTTTCGCTGTCGCTCATCGATGGGGCTCCGGTGAATTCGTCGGGATGGCGACTCCTATACCCAACACCTTCAAAACAAAAGCGAAGCAATGACCGCAAAACCCTGGAGCGTGTCGTGCCTCTTGTTCAACCCCGGCGACACGTGCACTTCGCCAGCCAGCAGCGATCGTGGCATCGCGATTTTGGCCGTTTGGGCAGGAGGCGGGCGGGCACGTCTCTCGTGTCGATTTCGACATTCATTTGTCCAGGCCCTCGTTGATATGCTATTGTTGAAGAATGCGTTTGCTGATCTGTCTTGCTGTACTGGTTTTCGGTGCAGGTCCGCTCGCCGCCCAGTCATCGCGGTCGAGCCACTGCATCGCGATCGCGGATGCCTTGCCGGGGGCGCATTACATTCATCGCGCCAGCTGGTCGGCGCCGATCGAGACGTACTCTGTCCGCATTCACTACATTGCGCATTCCAGTTTCCTGATCCGCACTCATGGCGGATTGAATGTCGTCACCGACTTTACCGGGCATGTCGGTTCGAGTGCGATGATTCCCGATGTCGTGACCATGAATCACGCGCACAGCACCCATTGGACGCCGTATCCGGATCCGGCCATCCCGCACGTGCTGAGGGGGTGGGGCGAGGAGTTTGGCGCGGGCATCGAACACTTTCTCGTGCTCGACGAGATGCTCATCCGCAACGTCTCCACGGACATCCGCTCTGCCTACGGTGGCGTGGAACCACGCGGAAACTCGATCTTCGTCTTTGAGGTGGCAGGACTGTGCATCGGACACCTGGGCCATCTCCATCAGTACCCGTCCGAGCAACAATTCGCGGCGCTTGGGCGCCTCGATGTTCTCATGGCGCCGGTCGATGGCGGCTTGACCCTGCCCACCCGCGACATGGTCCGGCTTGTCGACAGGCTTCGGTCATCGGTGGTCCTGCCAATGCACTGGTTTTCGAGGACGTCGCTCGAGTCGTTCCTGAGCGGGGTTTCCGATGATTTCGCCATTGTCCGTCAGAACGGGCCGGCGATCGAACTCGGACTTCGCGATCTTCCCCCGCGCCCGACCGTCATCGTTCTCGAGCCGCAAGGACTCTCCGACGATCCCGGATGACGGGTCTCCAACGGCTGGCAAGAAACGTCGCCTTTTGAACTTGCAGGTTGTTGTTTTTTCGCATTTTCCACAAGGTGAGACCCCGTGCATGCACCTCCTGGTGAGCCATCCGGGGTAGGCTATGACCAGATCGAATGGAATCGGCATTCTTCTCGTGCTGGTGGCCGCGCTTTCATGGAGCACCGCCGGACTGTTCACCCGTGTTGTCACCACGGACATTCCGACGACCCTGTTCTGGCGATCACTGTTCGGGGGTCTCTGCGTGCTCGGCATCGCGATGGCCGCGAAAAGGTCTGTGGATATCCGTGAAGCGTTGACCTTTACCCGTGGCGAAGCAGTGATCGCGGTTCTCTCGACGGCGGGCATGATCTGCTTCATCTCCGCATTTTTTGTCACCTCGATCGCCAACGTGGCGTTTGTCTATGGCACCATGCCACTGGTGACGTTCGTGCTCTCCCTGGTGTTTCTGACGGTCCGGGCGGATGCCGTGTCGGTTGGTTGCTGTGTGCTGTCCGCTGCCGGCGTGGCTGTCATAGCATTCGGGAACAGCCTTGCGGCAGACTTCCTTGGCATCCTGCTGGCATTCGGCATGACGCTCTTCATGGCCTCGCTGACAGTTGCGGCGAAGTTCTTCCCGGACGCGGACAGCTCGAAGGCAACGTATCTTTCGGCCTTCCTGGGGGCGCTGGCCACCGCTCCGTTTGCGACCTACGGTCACACCATCCCTGCTGACTACCTTTGGCTGTTTCTCTACGGCTTCGTGAACGTGGGCGTGGGATTCGGCGTGTACCTGATCGGCGTGAAGCGGGTGTCTGCACTGGTTGCGGCCCTGGTCGGGTTGACCGAGATTCCGTTGGCGCCGGTTTGGGCGTGGATACTGTTCGGAGAAGGGATGAACCTGCAGGTGCTGGTCGGGGGTGCCGTGATACTCACGGCCGCGGTCATCTACATTTCGCATGCCGCGGGGAATTCGGAAGAAAAACGACAGTGACTTTGTCTGGACCAATTTCGAAGGGTCGTCCGTGAGAGAATCGTACGCTTGATGTCGGGAACGGTCAGTCGCTTGCCAAATTTCAAAGTCTTCGGAAAAAGCCCCGATCAGGTAATCCGGGCGACTGAATCTCTCGCGATGATTTCCCCCGTCAGTTCGGTCGGCACAATTGGGTCGCCCGTCTCGAGATGCGTGGTCAACTGCGTCGCGACATTGATGCCCATGTCGCGGGCGGGAAGATCGATCGTGGTCAGGGCCGGGACGATGGATCGAGACCAGTCGAGATTGTCAAAGCCCATCACGGAAAGGTCGTCGGGGATACGCAGGCCCCGTTCTGCAAGGCCGAAATACACGCCTTGTGCGAGCACGTCGGAAAAACACAACGCGGCAGTGCAGGTCCTGAACTCCGACATCACCTCGTGGATCGCGGACTTCCCGCCACTGACGTCGAGGCTTGTCTCGAAGAACCTCAGGGTCGTTGCGTCTTTGCTGGTGGTATCGGCTGCGATTCGGGCCCCGTCACGGCGTGCACGCATTCGGTCACTGTCGCCCAGCGGGCCATGAATGACTGCGATGTTTCTGTGACCCCTGTCGGCGAGGTAACCCACGGCATTTCTCGCAAGAGCGGCATTGTCGTAGCCGATGGTCGGAATGCCACCACCAGGATCCCAGATTGATGTGTAGACGCAGGGAATGCTCCGTCGGGCGAACAGGTTGGCAAGTTGCGGACTGTGCGCGCTGCCGCTCAGGATGAACGCTTCGGCGCCCATTCCCACGAGCTTCTGTGCTGCCGCGAGTTCGACCGAATCCTGCCCGTTCGAAATCGCCAGCACCAGTGAATACTGGCGCTCCGCCAGAGTCTGCTCGATGGCGGCGACGAACTTGGCGAAGACGGAATGCTCTATGTTCGGGATGATTGCAGCGATCGTTCGGGACCTGTTGGTCGACAGCGCCCTTGCGGCGGGATTGGGCAGATAGTCGAGCTTCCGGCACGCGCGCAGTACGCGCTCGCGGGTGGCAGGGGCGACGTTGGTTGCACCGTTCATCACCCGTGAAATCGTGGCGATCGACACCCCGCATTCCCTCGCGACATCGCGAATCTTTCCGACCCCTTCGGTCAAATCGTGCTCCTCTTTTTCATCGGATGTTCATGACAGTTTGATCTTGACGATGCCAAACGGCAAGTGAAAGTATGTAACCGGTTACATCGGGCGATGTTTCGATCCGATGCAACAGGTGTGTCAACGGTTGAGCGAGTGGCGTGTCGGGTGCACTGACATCGAATTCGATGGGCCGGCTTCGATACCGGGGGCTTCGTGAACCCGTACGAAACCGAATCGAGGTTTTCTGGGGCGAAATCGGCAGGCTTCACGCGCCTGCCGGATCGGTCGTTTCGATCACCAATGTCGATGGCGCAGCTTCATGCTGCATATCCGCGCTATCAGATGACGAAAGGACGGTCTCGACAGCTGCAATCGACCTGCCCGAAGGTGTTGCACACCGTCTTGATCCCGCCACGTTCGACAGCCGGATGATGGCTGCTCGCGTCGCCAGCCGCGGCGGAAGTCTGGAAGCAGGCAAGGCTTACCGATTGTTCGACGAGACTGCCCGGCCTGGCGAGGTGTTCGTGACCCGCATGCGATGCGCGGCTGAACTCTTCCTCTTTGTCGAGTCCTGCGATGGATACGTCGAATCGGGAGGGGGTGGGAGGTTCGCGGTCGAGGTCAAACCCGTGCAAAATGCGGCCTTCGGCGAATTTTTGCCGGAACCGCCGGGAAAGGTCGTGAACGAAATCCGCATCGATCGCTGCACAGCGCAGGCCTACGAACTTGCAAAAGGGCAGTTCGTTCAGATCATCGATGTTCAGGGACAGCAATGTTCGGACTTCATGGCCATGCGTTCGGACAGTCTCGAAGCAGGGATCGAACGCCATATCGACTCGACCGTGTCGCGAACGATGACGCGCAGTGCGTATCCCTTGCCGGGACTCAACGACAAGTTCTTCGATCAGGACATCCGGCCCTTGCTGTCCGTGCGGCAGGACACCGTCGGCAGACACGATGCCTTTGCGCTGGCCTGCACGGCCCGCGGCTACGAGGATCGCGGCTTTCCCGGACACGTGAACTGTTCCGACAACATCAGCGCGGTTTTTCAGCCCTACGGCATCCAGCCCAGGCGGGCGTGGCCGGCCATCAATTTCTTCTTCAATTCGTGGATCAACTGGAACGAGCACGGCATGTCGAGCGACGAGGCCTGGTCACGCCCGGGCGATTTCGTTCTTCTCGAAGCCCTCACCGATCTTGTCTGCGTCTCGACGGCCTGTCCCGACGACATTGACCCGATCAATGGCTGGAACCCGACAGACATTCATCTGCGCATCTGCGAGGAGGATACCTCGATCACACATTCCGTTGCGTGGCGCTCACAGCCTGAAGATGCGAGTCGAATGACCCAGCATACGCCTTTTTCCCCTCGAACTTCCCTCCGGACAAGCAGCTTCCATGCCGCGCGCGACACGTGGATGCCATCGCAATACGATGCCACGGGCGTCATCGAGGAGCACTGGGCGTGCCGCAACGCCGCAACGCTCCAGGACATGTCGGGCTTGCGCAAGTTCGACATTGTCGGCCCCGATGCCGAGGAGCTGCTCCAGAAGTGTCTGACCCGCGACATCTCGCGGCTGTCCGTGCATCGAGGGATCTACGCCCTGATCTGCGACGAGCGCGGCAGCGTTCTCGATGACGGGACACTGTTTCGCCTCGAGACGACCGCCTTCCGCTGGTGCTGCAGTTCGGACGATTGCGCGCTGCATCTCAGGGAACAGGCAGAGCAAGCGGGTCTCGATGCCCGGATCCTGTCGCTGGGTCAACGGCTGCCAAACCTCGCGATCCAGGGCCCCGCATCGCGCGACATTCTGCGCGAGGTGGTGTTCACGCACCCGGCACGGCCGTCCCTCGACAATCTAAAGTGGTTCGGATTCACCATCGGGCGCCTTCATGATCGAGACGGGCCCGCGTTCATGCTGTCGCGGACCGGATTCACCGGTGAGCTGGGATACGAGATCTTCTGCGATGAGCGGGATGCGCTCGGAATCTGGGACGGATTGATCCAGGCAGGCGACAAGCATGGCCTTGTCCCGATGGGCGGCGAGGCGCTCTCGGTACTGCGAATCGAAGCGGGGCTGATGAGCGCGGGTGCGGAGTTTGGCCCGGACAGCGATGCGTTCGAGTCGGGTCTCGGCTTTGCGGTCGATTTCGGCAAGGGAGATTTCATCGGCCGCGCAGCGCTCGAACGCAATGCAACCGCGCCACGGCGCAAGCTCGTCGGGCTGGTCTTCGCCGGCAACGAAGTGCCGATTCAGGGAGACGGCGTGTTCGTAGGTCGGGAACAGGTTGGACTGGTCACGAGCGCGTGCCGTTCACCAGTCATTGGGCGCGCAATTGCCATGGCCCGGCTGGCTGTCGAAAACGCCGCCATCGGCAACAGTCTCGAAGTGGGGAAACTCGGCGGGCACATGAAACGCCTGGCCTGCACCGTGAGCGAACTGCCGTTCGTTGACCCCGAACGAAAGAGGCCGCGGTCCTGACTTCCGGAACCACTTCCGGTGGCGTCGAAGCCCTTCATCACCGCGAGAACAGGCATCGATGCTGTGTCTGGCTGATCGCAATTCGTTGTGCCGGTCATCGAAGGGCGAGATCAGTCTGCACCGATGATTCCCCTGTCGCTGGCCCTGTCAGACGGCAGAACGCCAAGACCGAGCCGGATGCGCCTTTCTTGCCGTCCAACTGCGTTGATTTGCGGCTTGGATGGTTCTGGCCCGTTCGAGATTCCAGGATCTACTGACCCTCGCCGAATAGCCCCTCGACAAGCTCTCGGAGCGCCCCTGCCAGTTCGGCCGCTTCCGGACCGTCCGTTTCGACTTCGATGACGCAGCCCTTGGCGGCGGTCAGCATCAACAGCCCCATGATGGAATCGCCGGGGACGCTCATTCCGTCCTTCGAAACAGTTGCGTCTGCATTGAATGCCTCGACGGTTTCGACGAACTTCGCCGAGGCCCGGGCATGCAGCCCTTTTTCGTTCGCAACCGTCAAGACCTGTTTCACGACAGAACTCAGAACAGGCTGTCGCTCATGCCGAGTTGGCCTCACAGATATCGATGTACTTGCGGCCAGCCGCCATGCTCGCTGCAACCGCGTCCTCGAGGGGCAGGTGGCGCGACTTGAGCAGTTTCAACAGCATCGGAATGTTGGCCCCGCACAGGATCTTTCGTCCCGTGCAGTTGCACGCGGCCATTGAAAGGTTGCACGGCGAACTTCCGATCAGATCGATCGCGAAGACCACGCCGCGTCCGCAATCGACGGAATCGGCAGCTTCGCAGATTTCTCGTTTCTTTGCCTCGCGATCGCAATCCGAGTTGATCGCAACCGCGCAAACTCCGGACTGTTCGCCGACAACGTGCTCGACTGCCTCAAGGTATGCCTTGGCAAGCCTGCCATGCCCGACAATGACCACGCCAATCATGCCGGACCCGTTGCCATTACCGATGCATCCACATGACTTGCCGCTCGGCCACGATCATCGTTGCACAGAATCCGAGACGGCAGATGCGGCGAATCGATGTTCGCCGCTCAGCTTGGGGACAGTCCGATTCAGCCAGTTCGACCATTCTTGCGTCAGAAACCCATGGACTCGGAGTGGGGCCTTGCAGTTGCCACCAGGACATGTGTCGGCATCGCTCAACGTTCCCGAAAATTGAGAGGGGCGACTTTGGCGTACCCAATTGGTTACAAGACCATGTATGGGATTGTAAAGGATTTTCGCTCAAATTTTCGTGGGCGTCTGTTGAAATCACCGCATCGTCACCCGCGTCCTTGTCCGCCACGTTCTGCGAACGGAAACATCACGATCGAAGGTGGTCATCGCGCGAGCGCTTGCAGTACGCAGCGCTGTTCGTCAGTATCGTTCGTAACGACGCAGCATCGAGGTCATGGCTGATGAAGAAACTCAAGAAACCCGTTGCCGAGATGGTCGGCGAGGCGCGTTCGAGAATCGAGGAAATCGACACCGACGCGCTGATGTCGTGCCATGGAAACCCCGACGTCGTCGTGGTCGACATCCGCGATGTTCGCGAGCGCCAGCGGGAGGGATGGATCCCCGGCAGTTTCCACGCCCCACGCGGCATGGTCGAGTTTTGGGTGGATCCCGACAGCCCTTATTTCAAGCCCGTCTTTTCCCAGGACGAAGGACATCGTTTCATCTTTCACTGCGCGAGCGGATGGAGATCTGCGCTCACGGTCGCGACCCTGCAGGACATGGGTTTTGACGCCGCGCATTTGAAGAACGGTTTCAAGGACTGGGTGCGGAGCGGCGGCCCGGTCGAACATGCCGACGAACAAGCGCGCGATGCTCGCAAGAAAGACAAGGCGTGAGAACGGCACAACCGACACTTTCTGCATCTTGATGCGGCTCAGTGCGATCGAGAATGCTTGGCAATCCGGCTGCAGCCAATTCTCCAAAACGCTGCTGAAGCGCTTGAGAATCGGCAACTCACGCGCATCTCGATGCTATCGCGGATCACGGCTTCACAGGCGGATTCACGCGAAGGCGTCGGGCCGACGCCCCGATCGCAAAATGAGGGCGATGGCTGGGCCGAGCCCGGATACGCCTTGGCCATGCAGCAGTGGGACCGTAACTGATGCGAACCGGATCTCGCGGGCTTCGGGCAACCGGGACGGTTCCGGCTGATCCAGGTCGATCACGACGCTGAGCGCGACCCTTTCGCAGACTGGCGCATCGAGGATTCCGATCCATCGCGCCTCGATCGCGCCGAGTCGGAGCCCGGGATTCCGGGGCAACGCTTGCGCCAGGATGGCACCGTCGGCTTCGCTCAGGACGACCTGGTCGTCGCCAACAAGGCATGCGCCAAGCGAAATCAGCTGGAGCGCGAGGCTTGACTTGCCGCTTCCGGACTTCCCGATCATCAGCGCTCCTCGTCCGCAAAGCTCCACGCAACTTCCATGCACGGTGCGGGGCAGCGACCGAAGCGCAGGCTCGACTTGCGCCGCAGAATCTCCGCTGAAATCACCAACGGAAGGGCTCGGACGGGATGACTTCGTGTTCATGTCGGCTCTCCAGCGGTTCGCACTCATCTCGTTGCTGATACGCCGCAATCGATCACTCAATGGATATCGAGAATCCAGTCCGCCCATCAATGTTGCAGCCACAAACTTTATCGCTAAACGTAACGCCAATGGCTGCATTTGTTCGTGCCAAGCACAAATGGTGCTGTTATGACCCGCCGAGACGCGGGACATTTGCGCACGCGATCAAAAAACAACGTCCCGATTCGTGAATCGGGTCTCTGTCGGATCCTGGGCTGCAAAGCCCATCTCATTGAGGAGAATCTGAATGAGGTCCGGGCGCAATTTCCCTGAAATCGGGCATTTCCATTTCAATCTCAAGAACCCGTCGCTGGTCGAAATGGCGATCCGGAACGGTGAAGCCACGCTCGGCCCCGGCGGCTGCCTGTATGTCACCACCGGAAAGTGCACCGGGCGATCCCCAAAGGACAAGTATGTGGTCAGGGAACCCGGTCATTCGGATCAGATGTGTTGGGAGCGGAATGCCGCGATGAACCCCGAGGGGTTCACGACGCTTCGCGATGACATGATCGATCATCTGAAGAACCGGACTGGATTCGTCCAGGACCTGGTTTGCGGCGCCGATCCGCGATACGCCATGGATGTCAGGGTCATCACCACGCTCGCTTGGCACGCGATCTTCGCGCGACATCTTTTCAGAATTCCCGATCGCGAGCACCTTCACGACTTCGACCCGGGTTGCACCGTGATCAACTGCCCGGATTTCGCTGCTGACCCCGACAGGCACGGTTGCCGGTCAAGCGTTGTCATCGCGATCTCGCTCGAGCAGCGGCTGATCCTGATCGCCGGAACCCACTATGCGGGAGAGACCAAGAAATCGGTCTTTTCGTTCCTGAACTACCATTTGCCGAACCAGGGCGTGATGCCGATGCATTGTTCGGCAAGTCATGTCACGGGAAACCCGCAGGATTCGGCGGTCATCTTCGGGTTGTCCGGAACAGGCAAGACGACGCTTTCCGCCGACTCCGATCGCACGCTGGTCGGCGACGACGAACACGGTTGGTCGGAACACGGCATCTTCAACCTTGAAGGGGGCTGTTACGCCAAGTTGATCAATCTAGATCCGAATACCGAGCCGGAAATCCATGCATCGACCCACAGATTCGCGTCGATCGTCGAAAACGTCGTCTTCGATCCCGAGACGAGGCTGGCGGATTTCGCAGATGACAGTCTCACGGCGAACACGCGCTCGGCCTATCCCCTCGACAGCATTCCCAATGCATCTTCGACCGGTCACGCGGGACCTCCGGGCAACATCGTGATGCTGACCTGCGATGCCTATGGCGTGCTGCCACCGATCGCGCGGCTTTCGCCCGAACAGGCGGCGTTTCACTTTCTCTCGGGGTTCACGGCGAAGGTTCCAGGGACCGAACGGGGTGTTCGTGAACCGCAACCCACGTTTTCGGCCTGCTTTGGCGCGCCATTCATGCCCCGACATCCCGAAGAATACGGCAAACTTCTTCTCGATCGCATCGCGGGGGCCAACTCGCGCTGCTGGTTGATCAACACCGGGTGGACCGGAGGGGCCTATGGAGTCGGATCGAGGTTTCCGCTCAAGATCACGCGTCGGTTGCTGTCCCTCGCGCTTGACGGTCAGCTTGATCGTTGCGCCTTTCGGAAGAACGAGGATTTTGCGCTTGAGACACCGGTTGAAGCGCCGGGCATCGACAAGACCCTGTTCACGCCACGCGACACGTGGCCGGATCCGGGTTCCTACGCGCAGGCCGCTGCCCGGTTGCGCGAGATGTTCATCAAGAATTTTGAACAGCTCGGTACAAAAATCGGCAGCGCTGCCGCTTCCGAGCTCAAGGCGATCAGTTGAAACCGGCGCTCGCCGGGGCTGTCACGTCCGTAGCATGTGATGCGGGGTGACCCTTAACTCCACGGTTGCATTGCCGATCGCCGTCAATGCCGCTAACGCACAACGGATGATCCGAACCATTGACAATGAACACTGCACGATGACGAGTCGACCATGAAACAGACAACAGGACCGACCCCCTTGCCAGATCTGCTCCCCCTCTGCACGGATTCCGTCGCAGCGGTCGCGCAGGTCAGGCGCGCGCTTGTCGATCAGCTCCGCGACCGGTGTTCGCTGGACGGTCGGGTCGACGCCCGCGCGCTCGAGGCGAATCAGTCGTTGCTCCATGGCCTCTCCTGGTTTGCAACCTACGCCGAGGTCCTGGGATGCCTCGTTGACTGGGCTCGTGACAGCGAGGATCGGGGGGAATTCGGCGATCTCGAGCGGTTGATCATGCAGATTGTCTTTGGCGAGTACCTCGGTCAGCTCGCCGGCGGCTTGCCCATGTCGCAGACGGAGATCGTCAGGCTCCATGAATTCGGCCTCGACGCTGATACCGTTGCGCTTCTCGATGGGGACGCGGTGAAGGCACTGATCGTCAACGGAAACACCGATGCAGCGCGGCAGGCTCTCGTGGACATGGTCGCAGACCGCGTTGGCGTTTCGGTCTTTGGCGAAGACGGTCTGGACGAGGAACTCGGGCTCGTTCGTGACCATTTCAACCGCTTCGCCGGTGACAGAATAGCCGAGCACGCCCACAAGTGGCATCTTGATGACAGTCTGATCCCCATGGAGGTCATCAACGAGATGGCCGAACTCGGAGTCTTCGGCTTGACGATTCCGCAGGAGTACGGCGGGGCCGGCATGTCCAAAACGGCCATGTGCGTCGTGTCCGAAGAACTCTCGCGGGCATATATCGGTGTCGGTTCCCTCGCCACGCGGACGGAAATCGCCTCGGAACTGATCCTCGGGGGCGGAACCGAGGCACAAAAGTCGCGCTGGCTTCCGGCCTTGGCATCGGGCGAGGTCATCCCCACCGCCGTGTTCACCGAACCAGGAACCGGATCGGATCTTGGGTCATTGAAGACCCGAGCGGAAAAATCCGGGGACGGTTACGTGCTGAGCGGAAACAAGACATGGATCACTCATGGCTCGAGAGCGGGAATGATGACGCTGCTCGCCCGAACAGATCCGGCGACGACCGATCACAGGGGCCTTTCGATGTTCTTGGTGGAAAAGACCCCCGGAACAGCGGATTCCGCCTTCCCGGACAAGGGCATATCGGGAAGCGAAATCGGCGTGATCGGTTATCGCGGGATGAAGGAATACGAGATCGCGTTCGACAGTTTTCCGGTGCCGGCCGACAGCCTGCTTGGCGGCGAAGAGGGGCAGGGGTTCCGGCAACTGATGAGGACTTTCGAATCCGCGCGCATTCAGACGGCTGCGCGTGCCGTAGGCGTGGCCCAGTCGGCGCTTGACGTTGCGCTCGACTACGCCAGCGGTCGCGTTCAATTCGGCAAGCCGATCATCCGTTTCCCCCGGGTTTACGCAAAGATCGCGTTGATGGTGGCAGAAATCGCGGCCGCACGACAGCTGACCTATCATGCGGCCAGGAAGAAGGACTCGGCAGAGCGATGCGATCTCGAAGCGGGAATGGCAAAGCTCCTCGCTGCAAGAGTCGCATGGTCATGTGCTGACAACGCCGTTCAGATTCACGGTGGCAACGGATTTGCCCAGGAGTACCCGGCAAGCCGTATCCTGTGCGACGCGAGGATACTCAGCATTTTCGAGGGTGCGGCGGAAATCCAGGCGAACATCATCGCAAGGCGATTGCTGAGCGCGTAACAGGCGGTTTTCCGGTACCGACGGGGGCGTCAGTCTTCGCGTTTGGCCGATGCCGCGAATTCGCGTTCCAGGGACTCGACAAACCGACTCCGTGCGACAGGCGGCGGTCGGTCGCTGAGAACTGGCAGCAGGCGCGATTCGATGAAATGACCGGTGGTGCGCAGTCCTTGCAGGATTTCGTCGGGAGAAACTGATTCGGTGGCGTCGTCCGACACTTCCGCGCCGCTTCTGAGCAGCCGAGGAAGCGGCAACAAGCGTGCTGCGTATTCGGCGCCGGCTTCCCTGCAGACCGCGCGGCCAGTTCTTGGCGAGACGTAGACGAGATCCGTGGTCACGCCGGTTGCTGCACAGTGTTCCAGATCGAGGCCGTAGCCGAGATCCTCGAGCAGGTGTTTTTCCCAAAGAACATAGGCAGCGTGCCAGTCGTCCTCTTCCTCCAGCCGATCTAGCAGGGCGATCGTCGCGTCGTAGAGATCGGGCAACTGCATTCGTTCGGGAAACGCGCGCGTGACAAGGGACGCCACCGATCCCAGGGCGCCCAACCGGGTTCGGTCCACGAGCACTCGGCTCCTGGAACGCACCAATTCGACCCTATACGTCCCGAGCTGTTCTTCGAGTCGAGCACGCCACTCGACCTGGACCTGGGTCCCGATCTGCAGGATCGGAGACAGCTTCGAGCGCGCGCCTCCATGGACCAGACCGGCATGACGACCGTGTGAACGGGTCAAGGCTTCGACGATCATGGCGGACTCGCCATGCGGTTGTCGGGCCATGATTACGCCTTCGTCACGCCAATCCACGTCTTAAGTCTCCTGTCCGATCGCAAGCCGAACCGTCTGGACTCACGCGCCGAGCCCGAGGGATGAAAATGGAATCGGCTCCAGCATTTCCGTTCCGTGCCCGTCAGAGCGAGCGACAGGCTTGACCCGACCGCAGGCCCCGCAGGTGCGACCTTCATCCAGCCCGCTTTGAACTTGCTGTCGTTTAGCGATCAAGTCCGGGCGAATCGAGGAGATGCCGCGCGTTCCGGTCCTCGACCTCGATGATCCACAAGTCCGGGTCGATCTGTCGTTGCCGGGACAGCGAATCATCCGCCGCCACGTCGTCGCCGTCAAAGCACACGGACCACTTGCGATCACCGTCGATGGCCACGGTCCGCTGATGAATCCGGGCTTGCCCGTCGAGCGTGTTGACCTTGACCATGACCGCTCCGCCCGTGAGGTCGCCTTTCGCGACGACGAATGCGGGAATTCCCTCCTGCTGCAGACGACGCAGATATGCCGCAACCCAGATTTCGGTCGTCAGTCGGGTCATTTGCGCTCCCGTGCCGGATCAGTTCATTTGTCCTTGACCGGCACGTGGTCTGGTTGACGCACCGCCGCCTTGTCGAGGCCGAACCCGAACCTGGAGGAAGAGGTGGGCATCGACCTCGAGCAACTCGCTCAGTTCCGATCTTGCGGAGGCGCCGATCGCCCGGATGGTCTGGCCCCGCCCGCCGAGGATGATTCCCCGGTGACCCGGGCGCTTAACGCAGATCTCCTGTTCGATCCTGACCGACCCGTTTTGCATGGTTTCCCAAGACACCGGCTCGACCACGAGTTCGTAGGGCAGTTCCTGGTGCAGATGCAAAAGCGCGTGCTTCCGCGTCACTTCGGCGGCGAATTGCTCGGGGGTCAAGTCCGATGATCGGTCCTCGGGGAACTGCCAGGGCCTGACCGGTGATGCCGATTCGAGCCAAGTGGCCAGGTGGTCGACGCCCGAGCCTGAACGGGCCGAAATCATGAAGGTCGCATCGAACTCCGACAAGCCGTTGAGTTCGGCGCTCAACTCCAGAAGCCGGGGTTTCTTGACCAGATCGATCTTGTTGAGAACGAGTGCCGCAACCGGGATCGTGGTCTCGCGCGATGTCTCCTGGACGTGCGCCTTCAATGATTCGACGCGCTCTGCAATTCCTCGAACGATCATGCGCAGACCGTCCGAAACACCCTTTCGGGCATCAACGACAAGCAGAATGGCATCGGAGTCCGAAACCGCGCTCCAGGCTTCCTGGACCATGGCCCGATCGGGCAATCGGCGGGCGCGAAACAGGCCGGGGGTGTCGACGAGAACCAGTTGCGTGTCGTCTTTGGTGCGAATCCCGCGCACGCAGAACCGCGTGGTCTGGGCCTTGTGGGTCACGACCGAGATCCGCGTGCCCGCGATCCGGTTCATCAAGGTCGATTTTCCGGCGTTGGGTTCTCCCAACAAGGCGAAGACGCCGCATCGGTTCTCGCTCATTTCGGTGGATTCCGCTGGAGTTCGGCGAGTATCTCAGCAGCGGCAGAACGCTCGGCCGATCGAATGGTCGTGCCGCTGGCTTGCGCAGTCAATCCATTGGCGAGCGACGCCCTGATCGTGAAAACTGGCGCGTGATCGGGCCCTTTTCGGCTGATTTCCTCGTAGGTCGGCAAGGGCATGCCACGAGCGAGCGCCCAATCCTGCAGTTCGGCCTTTTCGTTGGGGACGGTTGCGCCGATCTCCAATCCAGCGTGAGCGTCCCAAAGGTTGAGAACAAAGGCTCGCGCCGCATCGTACCCGCCGTCGCGATACACGGCGGCAATCACCGCTTCCATGGCATCCGCCAGGACCGAAGTCGGGATGCCGCCGTGACGAACCTTGACCGAAGGGTCGAACCGGAGCACGGACTCGATCCCGATGCCGCGTGCCACCCTCGCGCAAGCCTCTCCACAGACGAGCGAATTAAATCGCTCGGCAAGCTGACCCTCGCTGGCGGTCGGGTCGCCGTCGTGCAACACCTCCGCCATGACAAGTGCGAGGACACGGTCACCAAGGAACTCCAGTCGTTGGAAACTCCGCGAATGTTCGCGTTTGACGGAGGGATGCGACAGTGCCCGGGCGAGCAGTTCACGGTTCTCGAATGCATGACCGATGCGTTCCGCGAATCGTTGCAGCTTCTTGTTTTTGCTCACTCTAGACTCTTGAAATATCGGTCGGAGCGCCATGTCCAGAAGGCGAGGATCCACGACCCTGCGGAGGAAAACACGACCCGGTCGGCCCGTCCGACCAGGTTTTCGAATGGAACGAAACCGACGCCTCCCATGTTTTGCGGAAACCGTCCGTCCTGGGAATTGTCCCGATTGTCCCCGATGAAGAGGTAATGGCCGGGCGGAACGTGATAGAGCGGCGTGTTGTCGGCAAAGCTCTGCCCGATATCGAGAACCGCATGGCTGAGCCCGTTGGGCAGGGTCTCCCTGTACTGGTCCTTCTCGCAAATCGATCCGCCGGAGCCGGCGACGACACTCTTGCAGCGGGGCAGGTTCCCAATCGGTCCCTGTGGCATCCGCAGTTCCTCGAAAATTCCGTCGGGTTCCAGTTCAAGCTCGACGTCGTTGACGATCAGGCGCCCGTTGGACATCTTCACCCTGTCACCCGGGACGCCGATCAACCTCTTGATGAAGTCCCTGTCATCCACGGGGTGCTTGAAGACGATGATGTCTCCGGGTTCGGGTTCGCTTCCGAGGATCCGCCCGTCGAAGCCCTTTGCGAACCAGCACAGGTTGAAGGTGCTGATGTTGGGACAGGATGCCCACGAGTACCCGTAGGCCATCTTGTTGACGAACAGGAAATCGCCCACCAGCAGGGTCGGCTTCATCGAACCCGACGGGATCCAGAACGGCTGGAAGAAAACTGATCGAAACACGCCCGCGATCAGGAGCGCGTAGACGATCGTTCGAAGCGTTTCCCAGATCCAGTTGGATTCCTGTTCCGGTGAAGCGGACTCTTTTGATGAAGCTGCCTTTTTTTTCGCCATGATCGATCCTTGAATTGGCGCGTCCCGCCGGTGCCGTCGAACTACCGTGCTGCGAAGAATGGTGATTGCAGTGCCACGCACGCGGTCTCGGGCACGGGATTCTCCTTGACGGGATCGGGGCCACCGTCACCGTCTTGCAACCGGTCCTTGATTTTTCTGATCATGGCACTCCCGGTCGTGCCGTGCAGGGTGATGCCGCGCCGGCCGAGCGGACCGATCTCAACAACTGTCATGTTGCTCTGACGCGCGCAACCGCGCCCGTCTATGGTCCGCCAGTTGTGCATCGTCAATCCTTCTGCCCGACCGATTCATTTCCGAATGCCCCGCCATGACTTGCCCATGTGCGAGCCTGGCATGACGAGCGCCCGCAACTCCGGCAAGCCGGACTATTCTTGTTGTTGGTTGCACAATACGACAATTGAGTCCTCGTGAAAATCGACATGTCGGACGTCGACGGGATCATTGGATCGCGCACATGACGCGTCGTGGTGCCGAGACCCCGCGAAATCATTGCTCGATCCAAGAGGCCAGTTCATTGGCCGCGGTGTTGATGCTGTCGATGGTTTCATCGAAGACGGGAGCGTCGACGCCGAATCTGTCGATGTCGCAGCGGGTCAAGCCATTGTCGGTCGCGACATACGCTCGAATCGAGTCCGGATCGATGGCATCTGCCTTGCGGTATCCCAGTCTCTTGCGCAGCGCAGCCTTCTCGCTGAATTCGCTGTTAAACATGACGAGGTTGTTGATCTCCTTGATCAGGTAGTCGCTGTGCGTCGTGACCAGAACCTTGAGACCTGCACGCACAAGCCGTGCAAGCAGTCTCGCAAGCTCGATCTGATTTGCCGTATCGAGGTGGCTTTCGGGCTCTTCGACGATCAGCAGGTGGTTTCGCGACGCAACATGCTTGAGGAAAAAGTGAAGACCAGACAAACCCCGGGCCGATGAAGACGCCAGATGCAGCGGCAGGTTGAAACTCCGGCCCTGCCCACGCGCCTTGGAGATGAAGCGAATTTTGTCGCCGGACACGCCGAAATGTCCATCCATCATGTTCTTGATGTCGTCGAAAGCCTGGATGGACCAGAGTTCGCCCTGGTCGTTTTTTCGATCTGGCAGACTTCTCGTCCAATCGATGTTGTCTTTGGTCGGGAGCGCATGGCGACTGCTGTGCCGATTGATGAAGTCAAATGGGGTGTTCCGGTCCCAGCTCTCTTGGCTACCCATCTTCTGCAGGGCGTCGACGATTTGATGCCTCGCGAAGTCAAGCTCGCGATGAAACAGGGATATTCCGAATCGCTCCGATGACAAGACGAAGGGTTCGGGAAAAATGCCGCCCAGAAGCAACCGACCGTACGCCCTCGCGGTCACCTCGGCGAGTTCGGCGGTGCGGCATGCCTGACGACTTGTTCCGTCCATCGTGATGATGATCTGGTCCCCGTCGTGTCGGATGTACGCGATGCCCGCGCCTGCATGCTTGATCTCGACCGAGGCAAGTCCAACGCCTGTCGTCTCGTCGTCTCGAAGTCTTGCAGCGATCCTTGCCCCGTCAAAGTCGCCGGATCCTGCATTGAACACTTCCGCGAACGCCGATTTCGAGAAGTCCCGCCCGAACTGGTCAAGGATCTGCTGGACCTGGTTCTTGAGAGCAACCGGCTCCACGTCGACCGTGACTCGGCCCTCGCGAAGAAGATCCCTTGCAATGCTGGCAAAGTCAGGAAACCCGGCCCGAGCGCCGCTTTCTCCTGCCAGGAATTCCGCCGTGTCCTGCCAGTTGCTCCACGCCTTGAGAAAACCGTAGAGCGCGCAAACCAGATATGACTTGCCGGTGTTGTTGCGCCCGGCGATGATCGTCAACTCTCCGAGTTCAAGTTCCGCTCCCTTGACGGGTCCGAGATTCCGGAACGAGAATGTCACCAAGGGTCGGTGCGCTGGATCCTCTCGCTTGGCAGTGTGCCAATTGTCGCTCATCTGCGTTCGCCTCGACTTGCGCGTGGTTCGGCTCGGAAGTGTCGTGCCGCTGACAACGATGGGGCCGCTATATGACGAGGGGGTCGGCAAGGAGCAACAGGCCTGTCGAGCCGATTGTCCAAGCAGCGAGTTCCTTCCTGGCGTGCACGATGATCCCGCCCATGTCGGGCGTCGGTCCGGACGAGTTTTGCTGCTCTGCGAAGATCAACCGCCAAACTTCAGATCAATCGCAGGATGCCAGTCTTTCATGCATGGAACAGCGGTTGCAGGTCGCGCGATTCGATCCGGTGAAGGATGTCGTCGATGCTGTCACGACCTGCGGACCGGACAATGTTCCCGCCTGCGGACGTTCGACGGAAGATCACGTACTGGACGATCCGTTCGCCCAAAAACTGGAGACCGACGTGAGTGCCGTCCTCTCTCTTCCACACGGCCCGAAGACAGCCGTTGTCCAAGAGGGCCAGGTTGCCCTGTTTGATGTTCGGTTTGCCACGCAGGAAATGCCAGAAGTCACGCTCTGATGACGGGTCAAGATCAAGACCGTCATCGACGGCGTACGCGCGCAGTTGATCGATTCTCAGTCGATATCCTTGGCGGATCTCCTCCGTCCGTTTGACCTTTTCTTCCAATTCGCGGGTTGGCGCGGCGTCGTCAGGATCAACTGCCGCAATCACGTGACTCTTGCCCATCGGTTTCCAAAACGAGTCTCGTGACCGGCCAGCCATTCAGGGCGTCCGCCGAGTTGCAGGCAACGCCACCGCCAATTGCATGGCGGAATGCGAGGCCGGTCCAGCTCCAGCTGGTGGAGCCGGCGCGGGAATTCCAGTCACGCGCCTACGCGGCACCCTCGCCAAACGCTTCGGAACGCGCCTCCTGCATGAGGGCCTTCATCCGACGCACAACGCTGTCGAGCCCCGAGAAAATCGCCTCGCCGATCAGAAAGTGGCCGATGTTCAGCTCCTCGATTTCGGGAATCGCTGCGACCGGCTTGACCGTATTGAAGGTCAGCCCGTGACCAGCGTGTATTTCCAGTCCGATCGATGCACCGAACTCGGCCATCTCGCGCAAGGCTTCTAGATCCCGATCCCGGTCCGCGAACCTGTCCTCGTTGTGCGCATCGCAATACGCCCCGGCGTGCAGTTCAACCACGTGCGCACCTATGCGCGCGGCCGACATCAGTTGCTGCCGTTCCGCTTCGACAAAGAACGAAATCCGGCACCCGGCGTCCTTCAGCGGGGCGATGAACTGTGCCAGCCGATTCTCGTCGCCTGCAACGTCCAGCCCGCCCTCGGTCGTGCGCTCCTCCCGCTTTTCGGGGACGAGGCACACGGCATGCGGTCGATGACGAAGCGCGATTTCGAGCATCTCGTCTGTCGCCGCCATTTCGAGATTCAACGGCACTGACAGGTTGCGGCTCAGCAGTTCGATGTCGCGGTCGGTGATGTGCCGGCGATCCTCGCGCAGGTGGGCGGTGATGCCGTCGGCTCCGGCAGTCTCTGCCAGCTTGGCCGATCGCGTGGGGTCGGGATAGTCGCCCCCGCGCGCATTGCGCACGGTCGCCACATGGTCGATGTTCACGCCGAGACGCAACCGGCGTGGTGATTGTCCGAGAACCACGGTCATTTCAGTCTCCCTTCACCGTTTCGGCAGGTTGGTCCTTCGCTTTCATCTTGGAACGCAGGTTTCGCAGTCGCAGAAACTTCAGCCGTCGCCTGTGTTGGTAGGCATGGACCAGCGGCTTCATGACGAAATAAGCCACCACCGATATCGCCACTCCGCATATCAGCCCGCCTAGAGAGTAGGGAAGAAGAATCGATCCGCCGAGCTCCTTCACGCCCTCCCAGGATGCCGGTTCGGACCCCAGAAGATTGAGAAGGTTGCGCTTGACGTCACCGGCTGCAACTTCGAACGCGTGACGGATGGTCTCAAGCTGCGACAGGTCGCTGGCTGTTCCCGACAACCGATGGCCAATGTTGTAGCTGGCGGCGGCGATCACGGGAAAGGTGATCGGATTGCCGAAAAATGTTCCAACCAGCGCAGCGAGCAGATTGCCGCGAAGGACGAACGCCAACAGGAGCGCGATCAGGATGTGCAGCCCGAAGAAAGGCGTGAAGCACGCCAGAATCCCGCAGGCCACTCCCAGTGCGATGCGATGCGGCGTGTCGGGCAGCCGCAGAATTCGCCTGAGCGCATAGGTCGTCGCGCGACGCCAGCCTGACCTTGGATAGATCAGCTCTGCCATTCGTTCGCGCAATGAAAGCTGTATTCGCCTCTTGAACACCTGATCCTGCCGTGCCCCGAATCTCGGATGCCGTTTTGCGTCAGCTAGGCCGACCTGGCAACAGAGGAATCGCGATTTGGAGACCGGTCATGGAGCCGTTTCTGCATGACCACGTCGGCTTCCGCATCGAGCGCGCGCTGGATGTTGCAAAGATGCTCGAAATCGCGAACCTCGATTTCGAATTCCATGCGGTAGAGGTCGGGTTTGCGGTCGGTGAATTGCAGATTCGAGATGTTGGAGTTCTGCTCGCCGAACAGGGTGCAGACCCTGCCCAGGACGCCGGCGCTGTTGGCCATCATGACATCGAGATAGGCCTTGTGGTCGTGGCGAGGTCTGTCGCCCTCGGTCCAGCGCAAGTCGATCCAGCGTTCTGGCTGACTCTCGAACTTGGCAAGTTCCTCGCAGTGAATGACATGGACCATGACGCCGTTCCCCTCGTGGGAAATCCCCACGATCCGTTCGCCGGGCAGCGGTCGGCAGCAAAACGCGCGAAGCCTGCTCTGGCCTTCGGGAAGACCGGAGATCTTGCACGCCGTCTGCACTTTCCGTCCAGCCGCTTCGACCAGTTCCGGATAGAGAACCTCGATCAGGCGGGTCCCGGTGATTTCCATGCGACCCATTTTTGCCAGCAGTTCCTGGGCGTTCTTCACGCCCAGCGCGGCTGCCGCCGTGGACAGCGTATTGTTGGTCAGGCGCTTGTTGATGCGCTCGAGCGTCACCTGCGCCAGTTCCCTGCCCAGACGAATGTCGCTTTCCCGACGTTCGGTCTTCACCGCCTTGCGGATCGCGGACTTGGCGCGCCCGGTCACGACCATGTCTTCCCAGTTGGCATTCGGTCTCTGATTGGCTGCCGTCAGGATCTCGACCGTCTGGCCGTTCTGCAGCCGATTGAACAGCGGAACGCGCTTGCCGTCCACCTTCGCCCCGGCGCAGGTCAACCCGACGTCGGTGTGAACCATGTAGGCGAAATCGACCGGCGTTGCGCCCTTGGGCAATCGGATCACGCGCCCCTGTGGCGTGAAGCAGAACACCTGGTCGCTGTACATTTCGAGCTTGACGAGCTCGACCAGGCTCTCGCCCGGCTCCTCGCCGAACCTCTCGGTCAGGTTTTTGATCCAGTAGCCGGGGTCCTCGGAATGCGTCACTTCGACCGGCAGCCCGTCGCGATAGGTCCAGTGGGCGGCAACTCCGATCTCGGCCTCGAGATGCATGTCGCGCGTTCTGATCTGGATCTCGACGCGATGACCGTTCTTGCCGGAAACCACCGTGTGAACCGAACTGTACCCGTTCGATTTCGGGTGACTGACGTAGTCCTTGAATCGGCCAGGTACTGCCTGCCACTTCAGGTGAATCGCGCCCAGCGCCTTGTAGATGTCATCGACATTGCTGGTGATGACCCGAAATCCGAGAACATCGCTCAGGGCGAAGAGGTCCCTGTCCTCTTCCAACAAGCCGAACTTCCGCCAAACCGAGTAAGGCTTCTTCTTCCGACCCTCGACCTCGGCCTTGACCCCGACGCTTTCGAGCGTGTCCCTGATGTCCTTGATGATCTCTTCCATCGGGTCGGGATGCTCGCGCTTCATGTGGGCGAACTTGACTAGAGTCGCCCGATGCTCTTGCGGATGCAACTCGCGAAACGCCAGGCTCTCCAACTCTTCACGCATCCATTGCATGCCCATGCGTCCGGCGAGCGGAGCAAAGATTTCCATGGTTTCCTTGGACTTTCTGATTCGCTTTTCGCTCGGCAGGTGCTGGATCGTCTGCATGTTGTGTAGGCGATCGGCCAGCTTGACCACGATGCCCCGCGGATCCTTCGCGATTGCCTGCAGCAGCTTTCTGAAATTTTCCGCTTCCTTCGTCTCGATCGAAACCGTGGCCATGTTGGTCAGCTTGGTCACGCCATCGACGAGATTCGCAATCGTATTGCCGAACCGGGCCCGGAGTTCATCCTTGGTGGATCTGGTGTCCTCGAGGGTGTCGTGCAGCAGGGCCGTGGCAATGGTCGTGTCGTCGAGTCGCTGATCGGCGAGAATGCATGCCACTGTCACGGGATGGGAGAAATAGGGTTCTCCCGAGCGGCGAAACTGCCCCTCGTGCATGTCCTGGCTGTAGTGATACGCGGCGGTGATCAACTCCGAGTCGGAATTCGGGTTGTACTTCCTGACCCGCTCAACCAGCTCCTGCGAACTGGTGCAATGACTTAACAACGTTTGCGCCATGACGCATGGGTTCCCGTGCCTCCGGCTGTTGCCGGTTTCAGGGCCTGGCCTGTGACTCGATCAGCTTTCGCAGGATGCTCTCGTCCATCGCATCGTCATCGGGCTTGTCATCCCGCTCCCCGGACATGAGCAGCGACAGCTGGTCATCTTCGGGAACGTCGACCTCGATCTCGGTCTGATGGGCCTCGATGGCGGATTCCCGAACCTGGTCGGCGGACAGCGTTTCCTCCGCGATCTCGCGCAGCGCGATGACCGGATTCTTGTCATTGTCTTCCGGGACCGTGATTTCTGCACCCGACGAGATCTCGCGCGCCCGATGTGCAGCCAGAATCACCAGCTCGAATCTGTTGGGAATCTTGTCAACGCAATCCTCGACCGTCACCCGTGCCATGATTCACTCCAGTCATGTTGGTTCAGTGAAAGCGATCACCTAGTCTTTTTTGGTGTTCGATGCAACTGCTGCATCAAGTCGCGGTCGGCCACGTTCAGTCGAAACTCCGCGACAGCTGCTGGCCCAATCCCGCTAAATTCACAACCTTGGGGCACCGACCGCGCTGCGAAATGTCAACGACTCCGAAACCTCCGATTGCAGAGGGCGATCCGGGGTCACGCCGTCCTGGTTCTGCAGGGCTCGACGGCGCGAGTCTTTGGTGCACCGGCAAATGACGATCCGCATCGAGGGTGCCGAATCGACGTTGCTCGACTGCAATTCGGACACTGCACATGTCATCCGCCGCGGTGGGATCGCATCAAGTGTCGCGCGAGAGTCTCGATGAGAGGTTACCGCGTCGGGACAGGTTCTTCGCCACGATAGTCGTAGAATCCGCGCATCGACTTTCGCCCAAGCCATCCGGCCTCGACATACTTCGTCAGCAAGGGGCAGGGCCTGTACTTGGTGTCGGCCAGCCCGTCGTGCAGAACGTTCATGATCGCAAGACACGTGTCGAGCCCGATGAAGTCGGCGAGTTCGAGCGGCCCCATCGGGTGATTGGTGCCGAGCTTGAGCGAGATGTCGATGCTGCGCACCGACCCGACGCCTTCGTAAAGCGTGTAGACGGCTTCATTGATCATCGGCATCAGGATGCGGTTGACGATGAACCCCGGGAAATCCTCCGCCGTGGTTGCGGTCTTTCCGATGTCGCTTACCACCGAATACAGGACGTCGTAGGTGTCGCGGTCGGTGGCAATGCCCCTGATCAATTCGACCAGCTGCATCATCGGCACCGGATTCATGAAGTGAAATCCCATGAAGCGCTCGGGCCTGTCGGTCCGCGATGCAAGGCGGGTAATCGAGATGGATGACGTGTTGGAGGTGAGGATCGTGTGGGGCCGCAAATGCGGGAGAAGATCCTCGAAAATCGCGGTCTTGATCGTTTCGCGTTCGGTTGCCGCCTCGATCACGAGGTCGGTGTCGCCGATGTCGGCCAGTCGGCTGACCGACTTGATGTTGCCAAGCGTTCGAGCCTTGTCGGCGGACTTGATCGCGCCGCGGGCGACCTGCCGGCCGAGATTTCTTTCGATCGTGCCGATCGCGGCGGTCATTGCATCCGGAGAGATGTCGTAGATGCGCACATCGTAGTCCGCGAGGCCAAAGACATGGGCGATTCCGTTGCCCATCTGGCCAGCTCCAACGACTCCGACTGACTTGATTTCCATCAGCTTACCCTGTGATCTCGCCCTGTTTCCGGCTTCGATTGCGACTTATAGCCGTTCGACTCGGATCGCGACAGGTGCCCTGCATCGATCGCGCCAACCCGATGCTCGCGCCTCGTGAACGCGAGGGGCACCGACCTTGACGCATTCGAGATGGTCAACGGCCGCATGTGCCGTCGATTCTTGTCGCAGTTTCACCGACCGAAAGGCAATTGAAGCCAATTCCTGCCCGTCGTGCCCTTGCGGACATGTTCTCGAAACTGCCGCATCGTCTCCGTCTAGAGAGCGTCGGTCAACGCGGGAACGGCTTCGAAAAGATCGGCCACGAGGCCGTAGTCGGCAACCTGGAAGATTGGCGCTTCCTCGTCCTTGTTGATTGCGACGATGACGCGCGAGTCCTTCATGCCGGCCAGGTGCTGGATGGCCCCCGAAATCCCGCATGCAATGTAGAGATCAGGCGCGACAACCTTGCCGGTCTGTCCCACCTGCCAGTCATTCGGCGCGTATCCGGAGTCGACCGCTGCGCGCGATGCACCGACGGCGGCACCGAGCTTGTCCGCGAGCTTTTCGATGATGGCGAAACTCTCTTCCGATCCGACACCACGACCGCCTGAGACGACAATCCCGGCCGACGTCAGTTCCGGACGACCTGTATCCTGAACCTTGTCCTCGACCCATCGCGAAAGGCCCGGATCACCGGTAGCCGAGATCGCTTCGATCGGAGCTTCTGCACCAGCGCCGTCGCCTGTGGCCTCGAACCCGGCGGTTCTGATCGAGACGACCTTGACCGCGTCCGATGACGAAACCGTCTGAATGGCATTGCCGGCATAGATCGGCCGCTCGAAGGTGCTGGCATCGACAATCGCGGTGATGTCGGAGATGACCATGACGTCGAGAAGCCCGGCAACGCGCGGCAGGACATTCTTGGCGCTGGTCGTTGCGGGGGCCACGACGTGATCGAACTGGCTTGCGAGCGCCACGATCAGATCGGCCATCGGCTCGGCGAGACCGTCCTTGAAAACGGGATCGTCAGCACAAAGGACCTTGGACACGCCGTCGAGCTTGGCCACGGTCGATGCCGCATCGCCACAATCTGCCGAGGCGCACAGCACGGTGACATCAGCATCGAGGGTTGAAACTGCGGCGAGGGCCTTTGCGGTCTGGTCGACCGAAAGCTCTCCACCGGCGATTTCCGCAATCAAGAGAACGGACATCAGATCACTCCTGCTTCGTCTCGAAGTTTGGCGACAAGTTCTTCGACATTCGCCACCTTGACACCGGCGGCGCGGCCTTCGGGCTCTCTTGTCGAGAGGATGGTCAAGCGCGGCGACGCATCGACACCCAGATCGTCGGGGGTCATCTCGTCGAGCGGTTTTCGCTTGGCTCTCATGATGTTGGGCAGTGACGCGTAACGCGGTTCGTTGAGCCGGAGGTCGACAGTGACAATGGCAGGCATCGCCACGTGAACCACCTGCAGACCGCCGTCCACTTCCCGGGTCACCGATGCACCGTCGGCATCAATGTCGAGACCCGATGCAAAGGTCCCCTGCGGCCATCCAAGCAATGCCGCGAGCATCTGCCCGGTGGCGTTCATGTCATTGTCGATCGCCTGCTTTCCGCAGATGACCAGCCCGGGTTGTTCCTTGTCGATCACGGCCTTGAGCAGTTTGGCAACCGCGAGCGGCTCGATGTCGGTGTGAACATCATCGGCTGCCACGACCAGAATGGCCCGGTCTGCACCCATGGCGAGCGCTGTTCTGAGCGTCTCCTGGTTCTGCTTGACGCCAATCGAGACAGCGACAATCTCGTCCGCTTTTCCCGCTTCCTTGAGTCGGATCGCCTCTTCGACCGCGATTTCGTCAAAGGGATTCATCGACATCTTGACATTGGCAAGATCGACGCCGCCGCCATCCCTGCGGACGCGAACCTTGACATTGTAGTCGATGACCCTCTTGACCGGCACAAGTATCTTCATTCCGTGTCATCTCCCCTCAAGGAATCAACCGATGCTCGACCGAAACTGTCGGCAGCAGCGAATCGGATTTCGGCCAGCGATTTAAGCGAATTCCGCATGATAAGGTAGCCTAAATTCATCGTCGAACGCCATCGGCTTCGGGGCGATGCCGGCCCGTCAAGGGATCGTCGAGCGCGTGGCTGAATCATTCGGGATCATCTTGCTCCCGATTGGCTCCGGGCACCCACAAAACGTCGTCGTTTCCGCAATCGTTTGCCGTGCGGGCCGCGACAAAGAACCAGTCGGACAAGCGGTTCAGATATCGGATCGACTCGGGGTTGAGATCTTCATCCTGCGACAGTGCGATTGTGAGTCTTTCGGCACGACGCGAAACCGTCCTGCAGTGGTGGAGGCTAGCAGCCAGAGCCGACCCTCCCGGCAGCACGAAACTCCGAAGTGGCATCAATCGCTCGTTCATGGCGTCGATTTCGTTCTCTAGGCGCTGGGTCTGGGCGGCCGTCACGCGAAGGGGAGGCATGCCACTGTCCGCCTCGTTGTCCAATACGGGCCGACACAGATCGGCGCCAAGATCAAATAGATCGTTCTGGATTTGCATCAATGCGGCATCGATCGGACCGTCGGCGTGCAGGCGTGCCATGCCAAGCGCCGCATTCGTCTCGTCCACCGTCCCGTAGGCTTCAACCCGTCGCGATGTCTTCGAAACCCGCTGCCCGTCGCCGAGCGCCGTCGTCCCGGCATCGCCGGTTCGCGTGTAGATCCTGTTCAGTACGACCAATTTGTTGCCCCTGTTTCTTTTTTTCCTGTTCGCGAGGATGATCTTCGTCGTTTCTAACTGCCAATTTGTCGCAAGACGACATAGAGCAGAATCAGAACCACCGCGACCGCCTGGGCGATGATTCGCAATCGCATGAGCTTGTTGGCGTATCGACGGTTGAACTCGCCTCCACGCATGAATCCGCCGAGCCCGATCATCAGGATGATGACGACGATGAGCACGGCAGCGACCACAATGTAATACAATGCGTCAAGCATGGCTGGATCCCCGAGATGTCTGCGTTTCGTTCACGTGGTGGTGAAGCATCAGGATGCGGAGCGGCCCGTCACTGCCGAGCGAGTATCCGGTCGCTCATCCGCGTTGGCAGCAACCGCTTGATTGCCGCGCAGAAATAGGTCGGTGTCGTCACGTAGTAGCGCGGGCTGGGGTTCGGCGACTCGAGCGCCTTGATCAGCTTCGCGGTGACGCTGGACGCTGGAAGCTCGCCGAAGTCTCGCGAGGTCGAGTCGTCGTAAAGCGCGGGGATGAGCGCTTTTTCGTACCGGTGGCGGATGGCAGAGTCCTGCCACTTGATCCATTTTTCGAACTGCGGACGTGAATTGCGGCGGAATTCGGTCGTGATCGGTCCGGGTTCGATCAGAATGACCTTGATCGGCGTGCCGCGCAGTTCGAGCCGCAGGCAGTCGGTCAATCCCTCGAGCGCGAACTTCGTTGCCACGTAGGCCCCGCGAAACTTCAGCGCCGTGAATCCGAGAACTGACGAGCAGTTGAGGATCCTGCCATGGCCCTGCTGTCGCATTGCCGGGAGCAATCGATTTGTGAGATCGAGGTAGCCGAAGACATTGGCCTCGAAAATCGTGCGAATCGCGTCTCTTGGCAGGTCCTCGACCGCTCCGGGAATGGCATAGGCGCCATTGTTGAACAGTGCATCGATCGTGCCGCCGGTTCGTTCAAGGATTGTCGCGGCACCTTGTTCGATCGTTGCTTCGTCCTCGTAGTCGATGACCAGACTCTCGAAGCCCTCGGCCCGCAGTTTCTCGCAGTCGGATTCGGACCGGCAGGTTGCGAACACTCGCCAGTTCCGCTCGCGCAGGGCGAAGGCCGCATCGCGGCCGATGCCGGACGAACACCCTGTGATGACGATCGATTTTGTCTTGTCAGTCATCTCTCACCCATTGTTTGGCGTTGTCGGGCCTTGGTTGGAGCGACGTCAAATTCTTCGTCACCCCGTGCTCCGCTTCGCCTTGACCCCGATGCGCTCGCATGGATACACGGTGCCCATGACCAGTTCGGCAGAAGCAGGGGATTCAAACGGTTCGGCTCCCGGAACCACCATCGATGAACCGCTCGATGTTGCCATCAGCGAACGCTACCTACAGTACGCACTTTCGACAATCATGAACCGGGCCTTGCCGGATGTCCGCGATGGCCTGAAGCCCGTGCATCGCCGGATACTCTACGCGATGCGCGAACTCAAGTTGGATCCGGGCGGACGGTTCCGCAAATGCTCGAAGATATCGGGTGACGTGATGGGCAACTATCACCCGCACGGCGATCAGGCGATTTACGACGCGCTGGCTCGTCTCGCCCAGGATTTCGTCATTCGCTATCCGCTGGTCGACGGGCAGGGCAACTTCGGCAACATCGACGGGGACAATCCCGCAGCCGGTCGCTACACCGAGGCGCGCCTGACCGAAGCGTCCATGGCCCTGATGGACGGTCTCGCGGAAGACGCGGTGGACTTTCGCGACAACTACGACGGCACGTTGACCGAACCGGTGGTGTTGCCGGCGACCTTTCCCAACATTCTCGCAAACGGGTCATCGGGAATCGCGGTCGGCATGGCGACCAGCATTCCACCGCACAATCTGGGCGAACTCTGCGATGCGGCATTGCATCTGATCAAGGCGCCGGCCGCACGCGACGACACCTTGCTCGGAATCGTTCCGGCTCCTGACTTTCCCACTGGCGGCATATTGGTCGAACCGCGCGAGAGCATCGCCGAGGCCTACCGCACGGGACGCGGTTCGTTCCGCCTCAGGGCACGCTGGCACGTGGAAAAGCTGTCACGGGGTCAGTGGCAGGCTGTCGTCACCGAGATTCCGTACCAGGTTCAAAAGAGCCGCCTGATCGAGAAGATCGCGGATCTGGTTCAGGACAAAAAGGTTCCGTTGCTTGCCGATATCCGCGACGAATCGGCCGAGGATGTCAGGCTGGTACTGGAGCCGCGCGCGAAATCGGTCGATGCCGACCTGATGATGGAACTGCTGTTCCGGCAGAGCGATCTCGAGGTCCGGATCGGTCTCAACATGAACGTCCTGATTGACGGTCAGACGCCGAAGGTCTGTTCGCTCAAGGAGGTGCTCAAGGCGTTCCTCGACCATCGCCGCGAGGTCCTGCTGCGACGTTCCCGCTTCCGGCACAAGAAGATCGACCACAGGCTGCACGTGCTCGAAGGATACATGACCGCGTTCCTGAATCTGGACGAGGTCATCCGGATCATCCGTACGGAGGACGAGCCGAAGCCCGTGTTGATGAAGGCGTTTTCGCTGACTGACGTACAGGCGGAGGCGATACTCAACATGAGGTTGCGCGCTCTACGTCGGCTGGAAGAGATCGAATTGAGGTCCGAGCAGCAGGCCTTGATGGACGAGCGCGTCGAACTCGAAGATCTGATGAGCGACGAATCTCTGCAATGGGCGCGGATCTCGGACGAGTTGAAGGAAACCCGTCGAAAGTTCGGCAAGGACGCACCCGGCGGCGCCCGCCGGACCGATCTGGCGGAGGCTCCCGAGGTCGATCTGTCGCAGCCAGAGACCATGGTCGAACGCGAACCGGTGACGGTCGTCTGTTCGGCGATGGGCTGGATTCGCATGATCAAGGGCCACCTCGACCCCGACCATCAGCTCAAGTACCGGGATGGCGACGAGGGGAAGTTTTTCCTGCACGCCCAGACGACAGACAGGCTGATCGTGGTCGGGTCGAATGGCAGATTTTACACGATCGCCTGTGCGGACCTGCCGAGCGGACGCGGCATGGGCGAGCCAATCAGGTTGATGATCAATCTCGAGAACGAGGCAGAGGTGGTCGAGATCATTGTGCATGCGGGCGGGCGGAAGTTCCTGATCGCATCATCTGACGGAAACGGTTTTGTCGTCGAGGAAGACAGCGTCCTCACGCAGAGGCGGGCGGGCAAGGTGGTCCAGGTTGTCGGCAAGGATGCCACGACCATCGCGTGCAGGGTGGTCGAAGGAACCCACATCGCAACCGTCAGCGATGCCCGCAGGCTTTTGATCTACCCTCTGGAAGAATTGTCGGAGTTGAACCGCGGCAAGGGTGCTCGGTTGCAAGCTATGAAGGTGAGGGGCAAGGACTGCCGGTTGAGCGATGTCATCACCTTCGATCTAAAGACGGGTTTGCAGTGGCGCGACCCCGCCGGTCGGTTGAGAACGGAAAAGGACCTCGACAAATGGATTGGCTCGAGGGCCAATGCTGGCCACCATCCGCCGCGTGGATTCCCTCAGAACAACCGTTTCTCCTGATTATTTGACGCAAAGGTTCAGCTACGTACTGTCAGCTGGACCTGAAGTCCTGGTGCCATTCGTCGAGGATCCGCGCTTGATCGGCACAAAATTGCGAAGCGAGGTGGCGAAGGCGGAGGCACTCTGCCAGAGCGTGCGGCAGGTGATGCGAACATTTCGGAGACAACGAACGCAAGCAAGGTCAATATCGTGCCTCGGGTTACATGTCAGCAGCAACCCATCCGCCGATGGGTGAACCCAAGTGCATGAGAATCAATCTTGTTTTCGCGGTGTCGCAGATTGGCCCCGTACGAACAAATTCGCGAAAATCGGAACCAGTAGTGGCCAACAAAAAACGAGTCCTAACAGGACAAGGGCCGTGACGGAAACTGCCACACTCGTACTGTGCCACGAACCGATGTACTTCGCGGGAGCAGATATTGCCAAGAAGAGGTAAAAAGATGCCACATAAAGGTATGGAACACGATCGAGAACCAACGAAATGACCGCAAAAAAGGCGAAAACCGTTACAAGGATGAGTGGTGCCAATACGACCCACGGAACAAGACCATCAAGAAAGTAAAAAACAGTTTCCATAAAAATCTTGGCAGACGAATTGACGATCAAAAAAGCAGCCACAGGGTGTAGCCAGAACGCGATGTCACTGTCGCTAGTGAGGCGCTCTCTGTCCACTCGGTCGATGTGAATCGCCCAGGAAAACACGGCGGCACCGACAGCCAAACTGCAAGATTCCATGACCAAATACAGCGAGCTCGCCCGCAGATCAAATTGCTCCAACAGCGTGTATAGGAGAAATAGTGCAGGAAAGACCAGGCTTGCCACACCCGCTCCTACGGCAATCGGAACATGAAACCGCCTCCAGTGCAACCACGCGGCCAAGCCTGTGCCAACAAGACAGATTGGTTCGATCTCGCTTTCAGGGAACCACTGCAGTTCAAGGCGATCCAGAACGTAAAGTGAGGAGAAGAGAATCCCAAAAAGATAGGTGAAAGCAAGGAAACCTGAAGTGAGAGCCATTCGGCGAAACCGTGCGAAATACTCTGCAAGGCCCCAGGAAACAAATATGGGAGCACCGAATGCTGCGACCTCGCCCCAATTTGAAGCCAGAAGGAAGCCAAAGGGCTTCCAGAGATACAATAGGAAGCCGCTGGCCACTGCAAGCAAGATCAAGAAGTCATCAAAACTGACCGTCAGCCGAGCCAGCACGTCGCCTTTGGCAGGCTTCTTGTGGCTAACTCCTTGAAATTTCAGCGTACTCATGACGTGAAAAACTGCGGAACTGTCTCCAAGACGGTCGGGTTGCGTCCGTACACCTGAAACAGGATATGGACGAATCCCGTTCGCCGCTGCGATCTTCCGAGTTCAATCATGTGCGTCATGTGAGATCGCTTTTATCAGGACTTTGGGTTTTGCGGAGCTGAAGTCCGTCCCCTGGGATATGTCCGTGCCAAGACTGATGTTTACACCCTGATCGATATTTCACCTCGGTACGCTTGTCCATACGTGCGTCCAGAAGATGACTCTTGGCTCGGACCATCCTCCAATCGCATGAACATGTGTCTGCCCACGAACGGAAGTGTCGCGGTTACGATGATTCCGGTCGCACATGTTTTGTGGCTTATCATGTTCTGCGTCGCCTTCCTTCACACAAGGATTGAAGCCGAGTTACGCTCACACCAACCCAATCCCACCTCCTTTTGTTGTGCGGAATCAATTCGCGACCTCGACAGTTTCACCGCAAACTCGGCGAGATCGACACGGCGACGGTGGACGGGTGGTCTGCCATTTTCTTCGTTTTCCGACAGTCGCCCTCCAATCGAGGTGAAAGAGGGGAGGAACGGGCAACCGAAGCGACGGTCGAAGGAGTCACCTACAAAAAAAGAGATCGTCCGCTGCAGTTTCATGCGAAGTCGACAAAGCTTTCTTCGATAATCGTGTTACCCCAAGCACCTTTCCGTTGCTACATTCGACTTGCCACGGAGCGTCTGAAGAGTTACGAATTTCCGCAGTGGCGTCAAACTTGGTCCCGTTCTAGGCGTAGACGGCGGCGTCCTCACTTCTGGAGTTCGATGGCGGAATAAGGAAGTCATTGCGCCGGTTGGACTATCAATGAGGGCATCCAGAGTCTCGACCAACGGTTGAACAGGAGAGCAACGATGCATGCTTCGATCGGATTGCTCAACGTTTCAAAACACTCCCGGTCAAATTCTGATGATTGGAATACAACGCCTTTATTGACAATGAACGCGACAGCATGGAAAAACCTGATTCCAACAGGCAAGAATCGGTTAGTATTGACCAGACTGCGGTTATGATGGTCCATCGTCTTTTTTGTGCGTTTGTTTATCAGGACACCAAAAAATGAGCATGTAAGGCTTAGATATGGAGACTGCGAACGATGTTCTAAGGCTTGTCCTTTTCTTCCTGTTCTGCATGGCATCTTATGTGTTCTTGGTCTTTAGCTCGATTGGGTCGTATTCGAGTTGGGGTAGGGAAGACGAGTGGTTTGACATTATTCGATCCTATTGGCAGTCGTCGGTGGTGAACCAGCAGTTGAGACCTGACCTTGGCGAGACATTGCCGTTCGCATTGCTACAAGTTAAGGTGCCCTATACGGAGCCACGTTCCCGTGATGCAGTTTGTGCAGATTTTCTGCTGGTTCATGGTTCTGAAGTCAATCGCGATGCCGGTCCCAAATACAGGCGGTCGCGTCTCAAAATCGGGCCAGTGCATCCAGCGGTGATTGATTCGGCCAAGGCTTTTGACCACGTGACCATAGGTGTCGGACTACGTGGGCAGTTTGCGCGGGATTGGTATTGGGTAGCCGCAGTGTTGCCAGAAGGAAGTGACCCGTTGTTCAATGAAAACGGAATCGGAATAAATTCCGATGTACTGGCCAAGCCATATTTCGCGGACCATCGTGCGTGGACGAACAGTCAGGAAAAAAGAGAGTGGGCCGGGAGGGTTGAGTTGCGGGCCATTACGCATTGCGACGGTTTTGACATCTACAATGCAGAGTACAAACGATACTGATCAAGCGATTGTCAGCTGGCGTCGGGTCAACCATCAGGGGCAGAAAGGCTCCCTGTCACGTTGAACTTTTCCGCTGCCCGAACAGCTGCGCAAGAACCATCATCAATGTGGTGACCAGAATCATGATTGTCGAGATCGAGGCAATCGTCGGGTCGATCTGATCGCGCAATGCGTTGAACATGTTCCGCGTCAGGGTCGGGTTGTCCCCTCCAGAAATGAACATCGCGACAACCACCTCGTCGAAGGATGTCAGGAACGCAAGAAGTGCGCTGGTGACGACCGCGAACCTGATCTGTGGCAGGGTCACCGTGAGAAACGCTTTCCAGCGCGGCGCGCCGAGACTGCGCGCCGCCTCCTCCTGACTCATGTCGAAACTCTTGAGCGCTGCGCCGGTGACAATCACGACCAGTGGCAAGGCGAGGACCGTATGGGCCAAGACTAGCCCGGTCATCGTGTAGAGTATTTTCAGTTGCACATAGGCGTAGAAGGCTCCAATCGCCACGAGAACCACCGGAACCATGATTGGCGTGATCATCAGAACGAAGGTCACGCGAACGAAACGGATGCGCGACGTGTGCAGCCCGTAGGCTGCCAGAACGCCGATCGGGGTTGCCACCAGCATGGTCAGGAATGCGGCGGTGAAAGAGGTTCGCGTGGCCTGCATCCATTCGGGCGACCCGAAATAATGCTCGTACCAACGCGTCGACCAGGTTTCCGGTGGAAACTCGAGATACTGGCTCTCCGAGAACGACATCGGGATCACGATCAGTGTCGGAGTTACCAACAGGATCATGATGATGGCCGAAATCGCGTAAAGCCACAGGCGTTGGCCGTGCGAAACCTGGGTCTCGGTCGCGGGTGAACGAAGCCAGCGGATCATCTGTGGCCACCCCCGGTCATCTGATCGAGGTTCAGGAATCGCGACGCGATCCAGAGAATTGCCATCGTCAAGACCAGCAGAACGACGCCCAGTGCGCTCGCAGCCCCCCAGTTCACGAACAGCTCGATGTTCGAGACGATTTTCATCGATACCATGATGACCTTGCCACCACCGAGCACGGCCGGCGTGACGAAGAAACCGAGGCACAGGATGAAGACCATCAACGATCCTGCGATCAGCCCCGGCATCGTCAAAGGAAAGAACACGGTCCAGAAAGCGCGCACCGGACTGGCCCCAAGATTGGCGGCCGCCTTCATGTAGTGGTGATCGATCGCCTTCATTGCGCCGTAGACCGGCAGAATCAGGAATGGCAGCATGATGTGAACCATGCCGATCAGGGTGCCGGTCATGTTGTGGACGATCTTGATCGGTTCGTCCCACAGCCCGAGAGAAATCGCCCATTCATTGACCAGCCCGCGCTTCTGCAAAAGCACCAGCCACGCGTAGGTGCGAACCAGAAGTGACGTCCAGAACGGCAGCAGCACGGTTATCAGGCAGAGGTTGGCGATCCGGTTGGGCAATTGGGAGATGAAATAAGCGAGTGGATAGCCGATCAAGATGCACAGCCCCGTGGTCAGGAAACTGACCTCGAAGGTGGTTTGGAATATCCGTGCATACGACTTGCGTCTGAACATGCGCTCGTAGTTTTCCAGCGAGAAACTGCCGTCAGCGCCGATGAACGAGACGTAGAACAGCCAACCAACGGGAATGACCAGGATGACCAGGATCAGGATGATGGCCGGGGAGCTCAGGCCGAACAGCGCGAGCCGCTCCAGCTGTTCGTCCTTCCTGAGGCCAGCTTCGTTGAACCGTTCCGACCGCACGTCAGACCGCGCTTCAATCGACTCGGTTACTGCTGCCATCGATCAGTATCGTGTCGTCAGGTGCGAGACACAGGGTCACCGTATCGCCAACGGAGGGCAATGAGGTGACATTGACTCCCTGCATCGCGCCGCGAAGGACGATCGTGTTTCCGCACGGCAATCGTGAATGAAGAAGAAAGCTGTCGCCCTGATAGACGACATCGGTGGCAGTCGCGCTGAAATTGTTGACGCCGTCCTGCGGGCCTGTTCGCGACAGCACGATCCGCTCGGGACGGATCATCAGCAAGAGGTGATCGGATTCGGGTGGCGGTACGCTGTGAAGAAGCGGCATGCCACCGAACATGACCTTGTCACCATTGCGAGTCACGTCAAGAAAGGTGGACTCGCCGATGAAGTCGGCAACAAACCGGTTTGCCGGTCGTTCGTAGAGATCGCGGGGCGTTGCCAGTTGCATGATCCGACCATCGTTCACGACCGCGATTCGATCTGACATGGTCAACGCTTCGCGCTGATCATGAGTGACATAGATCGTTGTCATTCCGAGTTTTTCGTGCAGATGCCTGAGCTCGATTTGCATCTGGTCGCGCAACTTCTTGTCGAGCGCCGAGAGCGGCTCGTCCATCAACAGGATTCGGGGCGCGAACACGATGGCTCGGGCAACCGCCACGCGCTGTCTTTGACCGCCCGACAGCTGGTCCACTCTGCGGTCGCCAAAACCGCCCAATCTCACCGTCTCGAGCGCGCCCTCGACGCGCTCGTCAAGCTCGGCTTTCGGCACCTTGCGAAGTCTCAGCGGATAACCGACGTTGCCGGCGACGCTCATGTGAGGGAACAAGGCATAGCTCTGAAATGTCATGCCGACATCGCGGAGATGCGGTGGGGTGCGGATGACCTCGCGATCACCGAATTTCAGGCTGCCGCGATCAGGGCGCGTGAACCCTGCCAAGACCATCAACAGCGTCGTCTTTCCCGAACCCGACGGTCCCAGAAGGGTCAGGAATTCGCCGCTTCGGACTTCGAGCGACACATCATCGAGTGCGTAGACGGCTCCATAGGTCTTGGTGACGTTTTGTATCGAGACCGGCAGTGCGCCAACATTGCTGACAGTCACGGCGGCCTCTCGTGGCAAGGAGTAGGAATATGCATGGCGGACACCGAGGCGTCCGCCATGACCCAATGAAATGACTTTGACCTATTCGGTCAGCATTTCCTCGTACATTTCGGCCGCGATGGTTTCCCACTTGGCATACCAATCCAGCGATACCGGCACTTGCATGCTCGAGTTCGCGGGCGACGACGGCAGTCCTGCGGCGGTCTCCGCCGAGATCTCGCCGGTCTCGTAGGCTGCCTTGTTGGTCGGGCCGTAGGTGATGTATTTCGGCAAGTCGTCCTGGTACTCGGCCTTTGAGATTTCCGCGAGGAATTCCATTGCCGTGTCCCTGTTGGGTGCGCCTTTCGGCACGGCGAAACAGTCGTAGTCCAGAAGCGCCTGGTTGAAACTGTACATCACTTTCGCGCCGTCCATCTTGGCCACGTCGAAGCGACCGTTCCAGCCGGTGGTCATGTCGACCTCACCGTCCTTCATCAACTGAGCGTGCTGGGCCCCGGAGGTCCAGAACACGTCGATGTGCGGCTTCAACTCGCGAATCTTGTCAATCGCGCGTTCGATCCCTTCTTCACTGTCCAGAACCGTGTAGACATCCTCTGGCGCAACGCCATCGGCCATCAGCGCGCCTTCAAGAGCGCCAGCCACCTTGCCGCGATAGGCACGCTTGCCGGGAAACGCCTCGACATCGAAGAAATCGGCCCAGCTCTGCGGTCCGTTCTCGCCGTACGTGTCGGTGTTCCAGGCATAGACCGTCGAGAACACGTCACCGCCGACGCAGTATTCGGTGTAGAGATGGGGGTAGAAGGTGGAGACGTCGATGACGTCATAATCGAGAGGTTCCAGCAGTCCTTCAGCTGCTGCACGCGCTGCTGAACCCGAACCGCTCGCCACGATATCAAGCGTGACCTGCCCGGACGAGACCTGCAGCCGCACATCGGACATGCCCCCATAGGTTTCCTGCTTGACCTCGATTCCGGTGTTGGCCGAGGCCGGTTCGAACAGTGCCTTGCTCTGGGCCGATTGGTACGACCCACCCCATGACGCGATGGTTACCGTCTTGTCAGCCGCCATCGCGGATGTCGCGACGAGTGCGGCAGAAACTGTCAGAATTGCTGTCTTGATCATGTGATGATCCCTCCTGTTGGATTTCTGTTGCCAGATCCTTCAATGCGAGATCCGCCAGCCTTTCGACGCCGATCTCAGCTGACCGACATCGGTCAGCTGGGCGCGCTTGACTGTCCGGCCTGGGCAACCAGTGCCGAAAACGCCTCGCAGCAGTCATCCTAATGCCGTGTCGCCCGATTGGAAACTGCCAACCGATTTGGCAACATCGTTGCGCACTTTGGCAAGTTGAACTGTTCGATTCACACAGGCAGGACCGGGAGTTGCATTCGAAAGGTAGAGAAGGTCGTGGGCGTTGGCATCGACATTTGGTGCAGGCATGAATTCGGCAAGTTGACTGCGAAAGCCGACTCTCGATTGCCTGGTGTCTTGACCGGACCGGCAGGCAGGGACCCAATCAGAGAACGGTGACGGTCGACTTCAATTGGGATGGTCAACGTCCGCAAAAAGGTTCGGAAACAGCCGTTCACGGCATTCCAATGAAAACGCGAGACGAACCGCCGTCTTGGGGGACGGTGAAACCAGAAGTCCCGCAGAAACCAGGTTGCGGACCGTGCTGCGGGCTGTCCGCTCGGAGGTCTTGAGCACGACTCTTGCATCGCCGCGCTCCAGTGCTCCACGCCGCAGGACCGCCGAAATCAGGTCGGGTGCGCGCTTGTCTTCGATTGTATCGCTCACGAGACGCCGGTACCGTTTCTCCAGCCCGTCGAGATCGAACAGTTTCCCAGAAAACCTGATCTGATCAAGCATCACGCTCAGAAACCATTTGCAGAACGCTCTCAATGCAGCTTCGGAGAGATTGCCGCGCCCGTCGCGGTCCCCTTGCCGCGGACTGTCAGCGAAGTCCACCATTCGCATGTATTCGCCGCGTTCCTTGAGTCCGCGTGCAAGTCCACGCGAAACAGACCAAAGCCCCTCTCCCCCAATTCCTGCCGCGAGAGCCATGGCGTGCGACATCAGTCGACTGACCCGACCGTTTCCATCGGGGAATGGGTGGATGTAATTCAGACGATGGTGGGCGGAGGCAATTGCGATAATGCTGCCGCTGGCCGACTTCGCCGCCGTCCGAAACCGCCAGTCGAAATGGTTCATGAAAGCGGCGACGCGGCTCGAGGACGGAGGTAAGTGGCGTCCAACCACGACGTCCTGATCACCTTCCTGTCGGATGCGACCCGAAACGATCGGTAGTCGTGATCCGATAGCGTTTTCGATCATCCGGAGCTCGCGAGGCACTTCGTCGTAGAATGCTTTGTGCACCCAGGTGAGGAATTCGACCGAAGTGGGTTGGGGCAGGGTTCCTGCACGATACATGGCGTCGATCTCACGCTGGACGATGACGTGCGCACGCGCTTCCAGAGCAAGCGGGCGGGATTCTTCGTCGAGTTCTGCACCGGCGAGTGCCCGTTCGATGTCGCGGGGCGGGCAATTGTGGCCCTCGATTCGGTTTGAGTAATGACAGTTCATCACGCGGACGAGTTTGGCCAGTTCTGCAGTGATGTCCGGGTGCAGACCGCGCCCGAGCCGCGCGGTTGCGTGCTTGATTTCGACTGCGAGGTCTGCCAACTCGGCAGGTATGTGCTCATCGAACAGGCAGGGCTCGATTCTACTCGGTGTTTCAAACATTCTTGCCGATCTCGTGTGTGCGAAAGACTTTATCATGCAACGGTTTTTCGTGAACATGCAAATTATTCTGCCGATCTTGGTTGCCGATCATGCCTGATCTCCTGGCTCGCCCTTTCGGCATTTGCATCTGGCTTCGAGCCACGGATCAAGGCAGGTGAAACATTGCCCGCCAGAAATTCGGCTGACGGGTTTTGAGCGGACTCCTGAATGATGTTCGAGATCCGCGACGTCAGCCATCGATTCGGGGACACCCCCGTGCTGAACCGGGTCGCTCTGCGCATCTGCGAGCAACGGGTTGGCATCATCGGCGCCAACGGCTCGGGGAAAAGCACCTTCGCGCGACTTCTCAACGGTCTGCTGATTCCCGACGAGGGAACGGTGACCGTCGACGGCATCGACACGCGGAAAGACGCGAAGGAGATTCGCCGTCGCGTGGGGTTCGTGTTCCAGAACCCTGACAACCAGATCGTCTTCCCCATAGTCGAAGAAGACATCGCCTTCGGTCTCAAGAACCTCAAGCTCCCGAAGACGGAGATCGCGCGACGGGTCGATGCAGTGCTGCGCAGGTATCGGCTCGAACACCTGCGTGACCGCCCGACGCACCTGCTGTCAGGAGGCGAAAAACAGATGCTGGCAATCTCGGCGGTGCTGGTGATGGAGCCGCGCTACGTGGTGCTCGACGAACCGATGACGTTGCTCGACCTCCGCAACAAGGCGCTGATCGTCGATGTCATTCGCGAGATCGAGCAACCTGTGGTGCTCGTGACTCACGACCTCGATCATCTCCGCGACTTCGATCGGGTCATCGTGTTTGACGAGGGCCGCGTCATCGCTGATGGAGACCCCGATCAGGCTGTACGTGCCTATGTGCGAGCGATGGCATGATGTTCTCGCTGTATGTTCCGGGAGATTCCCTTGTCCACCGGCTCCCGGCCGGGACGAAGTTGCTGGCTCTGCTCGTGACGAGCGTGGCGCTGTTCTGGGTGGCGGGTGTCCCGTTTCACGTTGCAGGACTGCTGGTCGTCTGCGCCCTTTGCCGCATCGCCGGTCTTCCGTGGCGCGACTTTCTCCACCAGTTTCGACCGGTGCTGATCTTTCTGGTTCCGATCTTTCTGTTTCATGTCTTCTTGACCGACGTGGTGCTGGGCATCGAGACCGTGCTCAGGATCGTGGTGCTGGTCTCGCTCGCGGTGCTGATCACGCTGACCACGAAGCTCTCGGACATGATCGATGTCATCGAGCGCGCCGCGCGCCCGCTTCGCCATGTCGGAGTCAATCCATCGAAGGTGGGCATGATGCTGTCGATGGTGATTCGCTTCATTCCCCTCATGACGAAGGAAGCCAGGGAAATCCTCGAAGCGCAGCGCGCGAGAGGCCTCGACCGGAGCGTGATCGCTCTGCTGGTCCCGCTGTTGATCAAGACACTCAAGATGGCCGACAATCTGTCCGATGCCATCGAGGCACGGGGTTACGACGCGGAAGCCGACGGCCTGTCAGCGCGAGGATGGGAGCGCAGGCAACGAACTGCCGAAGCGCTCGCGAGACCCGAACCCGACGGCAACGACAGCACACAGGTTGAACAGGCTGACCGCAGAAAACCAGTCAAGGCCAACACATCGAAAGGTGGTGCAGAGACTGGTCAAGCCAGTGTTCACGGCCCGCACCGCAGCGACAAACCCGGCCCGGCCGTCGGCCGGGATCGCGCGAATTTCAGACAAGGTTCGACAGGAGAGATGCAATGACCACGCGAGACATGACTTTTGTGGCACTTTTTGCGGCACTGACCGCTGCCTGCGCGGTGTTTCCGCCATTTCAGCCGCCATTCGTGCCGGCGCCAATCGTCGTTCAGAACATCGGAGTCATGCTGGCCGGATCGATACTTGGCGCCCGCAGGGGCGGCTTGTCGCTCCTCGTCTTCGTCGTGCTGGTGGCGGTCGGGATGCCGCTTCTCACCGGTTGGCGTGGCGGTTTCGGCGTGATCCTCGGCCCCACGGGCGGTTTCGTCCTGTCGTGGATACCGGCCGCGTTCGTCGTTGGCTGGCTGGTCGAGTCCAACTGGAATCGCCTCGGTTTCTGGAAGCTGCTGCTGTTCAACGTGATTGGCGGGATCCTCGTCGTCTACTTGATCGGCATTCCGTGGCTTGCCTTCGTTGCCAGCATGGATCTCGGTGCGGCCGTCGCTGGCTCCTTGATCTTCGTGCCGGGAGATCTGGTGAAAGCGGTCGTCGCGACAATCGCTGCCTTGATCGTCAAGCGCTCGTACCCGTTGATTCGCGCATAGCAGGCAATCGGTCCGAAGCGCGGGTCGCAACAGGTCGAGGCTTTGCTATCTCGTGCGCCACGGCAATGTCTCGGCATCGGTCGCCTGGTGTCGCGGCCTCCCGGCGTTCGAGCGTGCGGATGCAACCTGTCTGCGGGAGCAGTTGTTCGCAACCCGCTTTCGCCGCAGCGGATGGTGCCGGGTCGTGTCGGCCCAAGACATTCGTTCGAAGCGGGATGACGCCTTGCCGCGACCCTTGGGGAAGTTGCCTCGCAGATCGGAGTGGACCGTCGCCCGCGCCAATCGTCAATGATCGATCGGTTCGGCGACCAGGTGGACGCCGCCTTGCGGGCGGAGTGTCAGCACCATCACCGGTTCCGGGTCGTGGCCGGGCATGCTGCGAAACCGGAATCTCGAGATCAGCGTCGCAAGGACGATGACGGCTTCGAGCATTGCAAAGCTCGCGCCAATGCACACGCGTGGACCGTCACCGAACGGAAGATAGGCAAAGCGCTCGATCTCGCTGGAATCCGCGAATCGTTCGGGATCGAAGCAGTCCGGGTCGTGCCAGAGATCGTGGTGCCGATGCAGCGCGTATATCGGGAGAATCACCGTGTCGCCCGCGCGGATCTCACGGTCGCAGATCCGATCGGCTTCGCCTGCGGTCCGCGACAGGATGGCGGCGGGCGGATAGAGCCGCATCGCTTCCTCGATCACCGCGCGCGTGTAGGGAAGGTCCGCCACGTCGTCTGCGCCCGCCGTTCGTCCTTGAAGAACGCTGGTGGCTTCCGCACGCACCCGTTCCTGAACATCAAGATCGAAAGCGCAAAGATAGAATGACCAGGCGAGCGCAAGGGCGGTCGTCTCGTGGCCGGCAACGATGAAGGCGAGAAGGTTGTCTCTCAACTCGCCCGGCGTCATGCTGCGACCGGTCTCGGGATCCTCGCCGTTCAGCAGCGAGGCAAGGAAGTCATGATGATTCTGATCGGACCCCGCGATCCGATCGGCGATGACGTCATCCGCGATCCGTCGCAACCGCTTGAGCGAGCCCGGACGCAGGAACTGGCGAGGCCGCGGTATCCAGGTCGAAACGCCCGCGATGTCGAGCAGCGAAACCCGTGCCGCAGAAGCAAGAAACGCCTCGATGGCGCCATGGACGAATTCCTTGTCGAAATCGTGCTGGCCGGCCAGCAGGACCCCGCCGATGACGTCAAAGGTGGTCTGAATCATCTCGTCGTGCATTTCCGCGCGGCCATCGGCGGCGATCAGCCTGTCGCACGTCGCATCGGCGGCGGCCGACATGATGGGAGCAAGGCGGTCGATGTTTCGTCGCGCGAACACGGGCGCGGCAGCGCGTCGTTGCCAGCGCCAGTGGTCGCCCTCGGCGATGAACAGGCTCTGACCGATGGCAGGCTCGAGGATGTTCTTGATGACGTCGGCCTTGGGATAGGCGTCGGGCCTGTCCCGCAGAATGTGGCGAAGAGCTTCCGGCTGGGCAACCATGTGCCAGCGGATGCCGCCGGTTCGCCCCGAAATGATCGGACGCCGGGTCATGGCCTCGGGAATGATCTCGAGAAGATTTCGCCGCGCCGCGAACAGGGTCTTGAGAGGCCCCCAGACTTCTGTCACGAGCCGTGCCGCCGGCGGTGTCTTCCGTGCGCTCATGTCATTCATCGGCAAGCTGCCCGCTCAACGTCGCCCCTTCCGGACGACCAACCATAGCGAAGCGCCATGCCCCCATCCAGTCCGCGCGTGCAGATGTGACCGAGCATGAGCGATGAGGCGCATGTTTCGTCATTTTCTGCGTTGATTTCGTCGCCGTTTGAAATTAGATGACCGGTTCCGCACGGGGCACGACCAGTTTCGGGATGGCTGGCCGAACGGCTGTCGAGCGGGCACGATGGACGGCGACACTGAATGGGCACTGGAGGTTAGGTGACATGGCCAAGGAGAGATTTGAGCGGACGAAGCCGCACGTGAACATCGGCACGATTGGCCATGTTGACCACGGCAAGACGACACTGACTGCCGCGATCACGCGTCAGTTCGGCGATTTCGTCGCCTATGACGAGATCGACGGCGCGCCGGAGGAAAAGGCGCGGGGGATCACGATCTCGACGGCGCACGTCGAGTACGAGACGGAGAACCGTCACTACGCGCACGTCGACTGCCCGGGTCACGCGGACTACATCAAGAACATGATCACCGGCGCGGCGCAGATGGACGGGGCGATCCTGGTGGTGAGCGCCGCAGACGGGCCGATGCCCCAGACCCGCGAGCACATTCTTCTCGGCCGCCAGGTCGGCATTCCGCACATGGTGGTCTTCCTGAACAAGGTCGACCAGGTGGATGACGAGGAACTCCTTGAGCTTGTCGAGATGGAGGTCCGGGAGCTTCTGTCGGACTACGACTACCCCGGGGACGACATTCCGATCGTCTCGGGCTCTGCGCTTGCCGCGCTCGAGGGTCGCGACGAGGCGATCGGTTCCACGCGGATCTCGGACCTGATGGAAGCTGTGGATTCGTACATTCCGACGCCGGAGCGTCCGCGCGACCAGCCGTTCCTGATGCCGATCGAAGACGTGTTCTCGATTTCGGGTCGTGGGACCGTTGTGACGGGCCGCGTCGAGCGCGGTGTGATCACGGTGGGCGACGAAGTCGAGATCGTCGGCATCCGGGAGACGTCGAAGACGACCTGCACGGGCGTCGAGATGTTCCGCAAGCTCCTCGACAGCGGGGAGGCGGGCGACAACATCGGTGCGCTGTTGCGCGGTGTTCCGCGTGACGGTGTCGAGCGTGGCCAGGTCCTGTGTCGTCCCGGTTCGGTGACGCCGCACACGCGCTTCGAGGCGGAGGTGTACATCCTGAACAAGGACGAGGGCGGTCGTCACACGCCGTTCTTCGGCAACTACCGACCCCAGTTCTACTTCCGGACAACGGACGTGACGGGGACTGTTCAGCTTCCCGAGGGCACCGAGATGGTGATGCCCGGGGACAACCTGAAGTTCCTGGTCGAACTGATCAGCCCGATCGCGATGGAGGAGAAGCTCCGCTTCGCCATCCGCGAGGGCGGCAAGACCGTCGGGGCCGGCGTGGTCTCGAAGATCATCGACTGAAGCGCGACATGTCGAGGGGCGCAATTGGCGTTCGATCGGTGCCCGTCGTCGCCTCGTTCGGTGCAATGACTTGCGCGATCGCTCGGTGACTGGTACCGGGGGGCGCGACTGTTAGGGGTGTAGCTCAGCCGGTAGAGCATCGGTCTCCAAAACCGAGGGTCGGGGGTTCGAGCCCCTCCGCCCCTGCCAGAAATCCGGGCACGGCCCGGCCGTTCGTGCCGGAGCCGCCCGCCCGCGAGGCGGCAGATGACGAAAGGAAAAATGCAACGATGATGAATCCGTTCGTGTTCATGCAGCAGGTTCGGGCCGAAGTGGCCCGGGTCGTCTGGCCGACTCGCAAGGAAACCCTGATCACCACGGTCATGGTCTTCCTCATGGCAACCGTCGCGGCGCTGTTCTTTTTTCTCGTCGACCAGGTCGTGCGCCTGGGGCTGACGGGAATCCTGGACATGACCACTTGATCATCCCCAAGGGTTCTGCTAGAGGATCGGGCAACGTTACCCGGCGGTAGTGGCCGATTCGGGCTGCTTGTTGTGTGTTCGCTGGCACAGGGTTCGCAACCCCTTGAAAAAAGAAAACTCCTGCGGTGAGTCCACCGCATGTTGGCAGGACGTCAGGTGTTATGGCTAAGCGTTGGTACTCGATCAGCGTGCTGTCCAATTTCGAAAAGCGGGTGCGCGATTCGATACTGGACATGGTGGGCAACGAGGGAATGGAGGAGTCGATCGTCGAGGTCTGCGTTCCCACCGAAGAGGTCATCGAGATCCGCCGTGGCAAGAAAACCAACACCGAACGGCGTTTCATGCCGGGGTATGTCCTCGTCAAGATGGAAATGTCGGAACGGGGCTATCACCTGATCAACAACATCAATCGCGTCACCGGATTCCTCGGGGAACCCGGGCGACCGTCACCGTTGAACGACGCAGAAGTCGACCGCATCCTGAACAGGGCCCGCGAAGGCAGCGAACGCCCGCGTGCGCGCATCAGCTTCGACATCGGCGAGAACGTCAGCGTGATCGACGGGCCGTTCGAAGGGTTTTCGGGAATGGTGGAAGACGTGGACGAAAGCAACGCGAGGCTCAAGGTCAGCGTCTCGATCTTCGGCCGGGCGACCCCGGTCGATCTGGAATACACGCAGGTGTCGAAACTGAGTTGACCGCCGTTCTCGGACAGGCGGAACATCGTCGAAGGGCCTGATCCGATCAGGCGGGCGCTTCGTGGAATCAAGACCGGGTTCGGCAGCATGTCCGGACGCGGGTGAAGGGAGGCCTCAATGGCCAAGAAGGTCGTCGGAAAAGTCAAGCTTCAGGTGCCCGCAGGGCAGGCCAACCCGTCCCCCCCGGTGGGGCCGGCGCTCGGCCAGCGCGGCATCAACATCATGGAATTCTGCAAGGCGTTCAATGCGAGAACCCAGGAGATGGAACCCGGCGTCCCGTGTCCGACGACCATCACCTACTATGCCGACAAGTCGTTCTCGATGGAAGTCCGCACGCCTCCGGCGTCGCATTTCCTCAAGAAGGCGGCCGGTCTGGCCAAGGCGGGGACGACGCCGGGTCGCGAGACCGTTGGCTACGTGACACGAGAGCAGGTTCGCGAAATCGCCGAGGCGAAGATGAAGGACCTGAACGCGTATGACGTCGATGCCGCGATGCAGATCGTGCTCGGTTCGGCGCGCTCCATGGGAATCGAGATCAAGGGGTAAGCACGGTGGCGAAAACGGGAAAGAGAATGCGCGCAGCGGTCGAGAGCGTCGGCGAACGGCGACCGGTGAGCCTCGCCGAGGCAGTCGCGCTGATCAGAAGCAATGCGACCGCGAAGTTCGATGAAACCGTCGAGATCGCGATGAACCTCGGGGTCGACCCGCGCCATGCGGACCAGATGGTCAGAGGCGTGGTCGAGCTGCCCAACGGGACCGGCAAGAACATTCGCGTCGCGGTCTTCGCACGGGGCGAGAAGGCCGACGAAGCCCGCGAGGCCGGTGCGGACATCGTGGGGGCCGAGGACCTGATGGAGACCATCCAGGGCGGGACGATCGAATTCGACCGGTGCATCGCGACACCCGACATGATGCCGGTTGTCGGACGGCTCGGAAAGATCCTGGGTCCGCGCAACCTCATGCCCAATCCCAAGGTCGGAACCGTGACGCAGGACGTGGCGGCTGCGGTCAGCTCGGCAAAGGCTGGCCAGGTGCAGTACCGCGTGGAACGCGCAGGCGTCATTCATGCGGGCATCGGCAAGGCGTCCTTCGACGAAGACAAGCTGGTGGAGAATGCAAAAGCGTTCGTTGCGGCGATCAGTCGCGCGAGACCGCAGGCCGCCAAGGGAACGTATCTGCAGAAGATATCGCTGAGTTCAACCATGGGACCCGGAGTGTCCGTCGACATCGCGGACGCCACCGGGTCATGAAGCGTTCGGCCAGCCTTTCGGGCTGACCGGCGGGGGCAGGTCAGGAGCCTGTCCGAAACTGTCCAAGACGGTGGGTGCCCGGAAGGGCTTAATTTCCTGCCTGAGACGGGAAACGTTCGAATTGACCAGGGGTTTCGACTCAGGGGCGGTTTGGAAAGGTGCCCGTATTCGAGGACTGCCAAACTGTCGGCATCGCGGGCGCTGCCCGCCAGGTCGACTCAACCCGGTCGGGAGAAGCCTCTCCCGCCAATTGGAGAAACGCTGTGGATAGAGCCCAGAAAGAAAAGGTGGTCGAGGACCTCGGCCAGATCTTCACGGACTCTGGCGTGGTCGTGGTCGCACATTACCAGGGCCTCTCAGTTGCGGAAATGCAGGACTATCGCAGGCGCATGCGCGATTCGGGCGGAGTCGTCCGGGTCGCCAAGAACCGGCTCGCAAGAATCGCCCTCAAGGGCACGCCTTGCGAGGGGATTACCGACCTTCTGTCGGGAATGACGGTCTTTGCCTATTCGGAAGATCCTGTCGCCGCGGCGAAGGTCACGGACTCCTTCACCAAGGACAACCAGAAACTGGTTGTCCTCGGGGGATCCATGGGCGGAACGACTCTTGATCCTTCCGGTGTCAAGGCGGTTGCGTCGATGCCGTCGCGCGAGGAGCTGATCGGTTCCATCGTGGCCTGCATCACGGCGCCGGCATCCGGTGTCGCCGCCGCAATCGGTGCGCCGGCTTCAGGCATCGCGGGCATCCTGTCCGCGGTGGAGGAGATGAAGGAAGCCGCCTGAGCGTGGCAACGCGTCTGCGCCGCAGTCTGCGGACACAGTGAACAAATCGGGACACGGAATCCCAACAATCGAACGGAATGGAAAACGACAATGGCTGATCTGAAGAAAATGGCTGAGGAGATCGTCGGGCTGACCCTGCTCGAAGCGCAGGAGCTCAAGACGATCCTGAAGGACGAGTACGGCATCGAACCTGCCGGCGGCGCCGTCATGGTGGCCGGACCGGGGGCAGGCGGAGCCGCCGAGGAAGCGGCAGAGGAAAAGGACTCCTTTGACGTCGTCCTCAAGTCCTTTGGCGAAAAGAAGATCAACGTGATCAAGGAAGTCCGCGCCATCACCGGCCTTGGCCTCAAGGAAGCCAAGGAACTGGTGGAAGCGGGCGGCAAGACCGTCAAAGAAGGCGCGACCAAGGCGGAAGCCGAGGAAATCAAGGCGAAGCTCGAAGGCGCGGGCGCCGAGGTCGAGCTCACCTGATCACTCTGCGTACGGGGACGGCAGGCCGTCCCCGACGAACCCCCGGAACACCGGCGCTTTTCCGGGGCCAGCAAAAGAATCGGCCGGGGAACGACTGAATCGTCCCCGGTCGAACTGTCGATGCGACCGAGACCGGTCGCGACAGATTCGGCGGACGAGGACATCGAAACACCACGATCGACGAGCGGGGCGGCCACCCCGAGAGACTCGGACCGGCAACCGTGGTGAGAGCAGCGAGCGACAGTCATGGCAAGATCCAAATCCAGCAATTCCAAAACGAATTCGGGCGCAAACGGCGCGACGCCGCCGAACCAGCCGTTGACCGGGCAGAATCGCATTCGCCGATATTACGGCAAGATCAGGGAAGTCCTGGACATGCCGAATCTCATCGAGGTTCAGAAGAGCAGTTACGATCTCTTCCTGAACTCGGGAGATGAGCCGGAACCGATGGACGGCCACGGCATCCGCGGCGTGTTCCAGTCGGTGTTCCCGATCAGGGATTTCAACGAGAACGCGGTACTGGAATTCGTCGGCTACGAGCTTCAGCCGCCGAAATACGACGTGGACGAGTGCCAGCAGCGCGACATGACCTATGCGGCGCCGCTGAAGGTCACCTTGCGGCTGATCGTGTTCGACGTGGACGAAGACCGGGAATCGCGCTCGGTGAAGGACATCAAGGAACAGGATGTCTACATGGGCGACATCCCGTTGATGACCGACAATGGAACCTTCGTCTACAACGGGACCGAACGCGTGGTGGTCTCGCAGATGCACCGCTCGCCGGGCGTGTTCTTCGACCACGACAAGGGCAAGTCCCATTCGTCGGGAAAACTGCTGTTTGTCTCCCGCATCATTCCCTACCGGGGTTCGTGGCTGGATCTCGAATTCGACGCCAAGGATCTCGTCAACGCGAGGATCGACCGCAAGCGCAAGCTGCCGGTCACGACGCTTCTTTACGCGCTGGGAATGGATCAGGAAGAGATCTGCGACAGCTTCTACGACACCGTTACCTACCGGTTTGTCGAGGACGAACGCTGCTGGGCCGCGCCGTTCTTCCCACGCAGGATTCAGGGAACCAAGCCGGCGTTCGACATCATCAATGCGGCAACCGGCGAAGTCGTGGCGTCCAAGGGCGAGAAGGTGACCCCGCGCACGGTCAGGAAGCTCCTCGACGAAGATGACGTCACCGAGGTCTTCTACCCGTTCGGGTCCATTGTCGGCCGTTACGCCGCCAAGGACATGATCGACGAGGAGACCGGCGAGATCTGGGTCGAGGCCGGTGACGAACTCACCGCCGAACTCGACGACGACGGCGAGCTCGTCGATGGCACCCTGAAACTGCTGATGGATGCGGGCATCAAGGAGATCCCGACGCTCGACATCGATCATGTCAATACCGGCGCCTACATCCGCAACACGATGGCGGTCGACAAGAACCTCAACGAGGAAACGGCGCTCGAGGACATCTATCGCGTCCTGCGACCGGGCGAACCGCCGACGACCGAAGCTGCATCGGGCCTGTTCAACAGCCTGTTCTTCGATCCCGAGCGCTACGATCTCTCGGCGGTCGGGCGCGCCAAGATGAACCTGCGCCTCGACCTCGACCCGGACGAGACGGTGCGAACCCTGCGCAAGGAAGACATCGTGGGCGTTGTCAGGGCGCTCGTCGAACTCAGGGACGGCAAGGGCGAGCCCGACGACATCGACCACCTCGGCAATCGGCGGGTTCGCTCGGTCGGCGAGTTGATGGAGAATGCCTACAGGATCGGGCTCATCAGGATGGAGCGGGCGATCAAGGAACGCATGAGTTCCGTCGACATCTACACGGTCATGCCGCAGGATCTCATCAATTCCAAGCCCGTCGCCGGAGCGGTGCGCGAGTTTTTCGGCTCGTCGCAGTTGTCCCAGTTCATGGACCAGACCAATCCGCTCTCGGAAGTCACCCACAAGCGTCGGCTGTCGGCGCTTGGTCCGGGCGGTCTGACGCGAGAACGCGCGGGCTTCGAGGTTCGGGACGTTCACCCGACCCACTACGGGCGAATCTGCCCGATCGAGACCCCTGAAGGTCCGAACATCGGGTTGATCAACTCGCTGGCCTCCTACGCGAGAGTCAACAAGTTCGGCTTCATCGAGACGCCCTACCGCCGGGTCAAGGACGGGCAGGTGACCGATGATGTCCAGTACATGTCGGCGACCGAGGAAATGCGGCACACGGTGGCGCAGGCGAATGCCCAGCTCGACGAAGACGGTCGGTTCATCAACGATCTGGCGTCGACCCGGAAGGGCGGCGAGTTCATGCTGAACGCGCCGGAAAACATCGACTTCATCGACGTCTCGCCCAAGCAGCTGGTGTCGGTGGCAGCATCGCTGATTCCCTTCCTCGAGAACGACGACGCCAACCGGGCGCTGATGGGATCGAACATGCAACGTCAGGCCGTGCCTCTGCTCAGGGCGGAAGCGCCCTTCGTGGGGACCGGCATCGAACGGGTGGTTGCGCGGGATTCCGGCGCGTCCATCACGGCCGTCCGTTCGGGCGTCATCGACCAGGTCGACGCCATGAGGATCGTTGTCCGGGCGACGGGCGATCTCGACCCGGGCGACCCGGGCGTGGACATCTACCGGTTGCGCAAGTTCCAGCGTTCAAACCAGAGCACCTGCATCAACCAGCGGCCGCTGGTCAAGGTTGGCGACCGCGTTGCGGGTGGCGAGGTGATCGCCGACGGGCCGTCGACTGACCTTGGGGAACTCGCGCTCGGCAAGAACGTGCTCGTCGCCTTCATGCCGTGGAACGGCTACAACTACGAGGATTCGATCCTGATTTCGGAACGGATCGTCCGCGACGACGTCTTCACGTCGATCCACATCCAGGAATTCGAGATTTCGGCCCGCGACACCAAGCAGGGTCCGGAAGAGATCACCCGCGACATCCCGAATGTCGGCGAGGAGGCGCTTCGGAATCTCGACGAGGCCGGCATCGTCTACATCGGCGCCGAAGTGGCGCCGGGCGACATCCTCGTCGGGAAGGTCACGCCCAAGGGCGAGAGCCCGATGACCCCAGAGGAAAAGCTTCTGCGGGCGATCTTCGGCGAAAAGGCGTCCGACGTTCGCGACACCTCGCTCAGGCTGCCGCCGGGCGACTTCGGGACCGTCGTCGAGGTGCGGGTGTTCAACCGGCACGGCGTCGACAAGGACGAGCGCGCACTCCAGATCGAACAGGACGAGATCGAGCGGTTGGCCCGCGACCGGGACGACGAACTCGCCATTCTGGATCGCAACATCTACTCACGCCTGCGCGGAATGATCCTCGGCAAGACGGCCGTGCGGGGTCCCAAGGGGATCAAGCAGGGCACGGTGATCGACGAGCAGCTGCTCTCGACGCTGAGCCGAGGGCAGTACTGGCAGCTTGCGCTCGCCGACGAGGCCGATGCCGCGCCGGTCGAAGCGCTGAACAAGCAGTACAGGGCGCAGAAGTCCGCTCTCAATGCCCGCTTCGAGGACAGGGTCGAGAAGGTGCGCAAGGGCGACGACCTGGCGCCTGCCGTGATGAAGCTGGTCAAGGTGTTCGTCGCGGTCAAGCGAAAGTTGCAGCCGGGCGACAAGATGGCCGGTCGGCACGGCAACAAGGGGGTCATCTCCAAGGTGGTTCCCGAAGAGGACATGCCGTTCCTGACCGACGGCACCGCTGTCGACGTGGTCCTGAACCCGCTCGGCGTGCCGAGCCGGATGAATGTCGGGCAGATTCTCGAGACCCACATGGGCTGGGCCGCCCGCGGCCTCGGCCGCGCGGTCGACGAGGCGCTGCAGAGCTACGATCGAACCGCCAAGGTCGGTCCGCTCCGTTCGGCCATGCGCACGGCCTATGGCGACGAGACCTACGATGCGCTGATCGACAGTCTCGACGATGACGCCGTCATCGAGACCGCCCGAACCGTGCGTCACGGCGTTCCGATCGCAACGCCGGTCTTTGACGGCGCCAAGGAGATCGATGTCGATGACGCCCTCCTTCGCGCGGGCTTCGACAAGTCCGGGCAGTCCGTCCTTTACGACGGGCGCACGGGCGAAGCGTTCGCGCGACCGGTGACCGTGGGGATGAAGTACCTCATGAAGCTGCATCACCTGGTCGACGACAAGATCCACGCGCGTTCGACCGGACCCTACTCGCTCGTCACCCAGCAACCGCTGGGCGGGAAGGCGCAGTTCGGCGGTCAGAGATTCGGCGAAATGGAAGTCTGGGCGCTCGAAGCCTATGGCGCGGCCTACACCTTGCAGGAAATGCTGACGGTCAAGTCGGACGACGTTGCAGGACGGACAAAGGTCTACGAGTCGATCGTCAAGGGCGACGACGACTTCAAGGCCGGCGTTCCGGAGTCCTTCAACGTTCTTGTCAAGGAAATCCGTTCGCTCGGACTCAATGTGCAGTTGATGGAATCCGAAACGCCTTAGGCGCAAGGGTTGCCCGTCGCAACAACGCGCAGCAACGTGCAAATCCACTGACTCGGAACAGCGCAATCAGGTGTTTCGAGGAACCGGGAGCAGATCATGAACCAGGAAATCTTCCACAGCCCAGCCCGCATGAACCAGCCGGCACGGAATTTCGACGAAATCCGGATTTCGCTGGCATCGCCGGAGTGCATCCTGAGCTGGTCGTTCGGGGAAATCAAGAAGCCCGAGACCATCAACTACAGGACGTTCAAGCCCGAGCGCGACGGTCTGTTCTGTGCAAGAATCTTCGGTCCGACCAAGGACTTCGAATGCCTGTGCGGCAAGTACAAGCGCATGAAGTATCGCGGCGTCACCTGCGAGAAGTGCGGCGTCGAGGTCACGCTGCAGAAGGTCCGAAGGGAGCGCATGGGGCACATCGAGCTGGCGGCTCCTGTTGCGCACATCTGGTTTCTGAAGTCGCTGCCGTCGCGCATCGGACTGATGCTCGGCATGAAGCTGAAGGACCTCGAGAGCGTCCTTTACTTCGAAAAGTACATGGTCATCGATCCGGGGCTGACCGAACTGGAATACCAGCAGCTGCTGAGCGAGCAGGAATATCTGGAAGCCCAGGACCTCTATGGCGCCGATTCCTTCAACGCCAACATCGGCGCCGAGGCGATTCGCGACATGCTGGCCAATGTCGACCTCGAAGCCGACGCGAGGGAACTTCGTGACGAGCTCGCCGAAACCAACAGCGAGATCAAGCGCAAGACGATCGTCAAGCGCCTCAAGGTGGTCGAGAGCTTCATCGAATCCGGCAACAGGCCCGAGTGGATGATCCTGACGGTTCTGCCGGTCATCCCGCCCGAACTGCGTCCGCTGGTGCCGCTCGATGGCGGCAGGTTCGCGACCTCGGATCTCAACGATCTGTATCGCCGCGTCATCAATCGCAACAACCGTCTCAAGCGGCTGATCGAGCTGCGCGCGCCCGACATCATCGTACGCAACGAAAAGCGCATGCTGCAGGAATCGGTCGATGCCCTGTTCGACAACGGCAGGCGCGGTCGGGTCATCACCGGGACCAACAAGCGGCCCCTGAAGTCGCTCTCCGACATGCTCAAGGGCAAGCAGGGGCGGTTCCGCCAGAACCTGCTCGGAAAGCGGGTCGACTTCTCGGGCCGGTCCGTGATTGTCACGGGGCCGGAGCTCAAGCTGCACCAGTGCGGGCTGCCCAAGAAGATGGCCCTCGAGCTGTTCAAGCCCTTCATCTACTCGCGGCTCGACGCGATGGGCCAGACCACGACCGTCAAGCAGGCCAAGAAGTACGTCGAATCCGAGCGATCCGAGGTCTGGGACATCCTCGACCGGGTCATCAGGGAGCATCCCGTTCTCTTGAACCGGGCGCCGACGCTCCACCGCCTGGGAATCCAGGCGTTCGAGCCGGTTCTCATCGAAGGCAAGGCGATTCAGCTGCACCCGCTCGTGTGTTCGGCCTTCAACGCCGACTTCGATGGCGACCAGATGGCGGTGCACGTGCCGCTCAGCCTCGAGGCCCAGCTCGAAGCGCGGGTCCTGATGATGTCGACCAACAACGTGCTGTCGCCTGCCAACGGCAAGCCGATCATCGTTCCCTCGCAGGACATGATTCTCGGCCTCTACTACATCTCCATGCAGCGGGACGGGATGCCGGGCGAAGGCATGATCTTCTCCTCGCCCGACGAGGTGCGTCATGCGCTCGATGCGGAGGGGTCGATTCTCCACCTGCACGCGCGGATCACCTGCCGCATCGAGCAGGTTGACGAACTGGGTTCGACCGTCTTCAAGCGCTTCGAGACCACGCCGGGTCGCGTGCTTCTGGGCTCGATCCTGCCACTCAACCACAAGGCTCCGTTCGACATCGTCAACCGGCTTCTGCGGAAAAAGGAAGTCGGCGAGGTGATCGACATCGTCCATCGCTACTGCGGGCAAAAGGAATCGGTGATCTTCTGCGATCAGATCATGGGGCTGGGCTTCCGCGAAGCCTTCCGGGCCGGGATCTCCTTCGGCAAGGACGACATGGTCGTTCCCCAGTCGAAGTGGTCGACCGTTTCCGACACCCGCGATCAAGTGAAGGAATTCGAGCAGCAGTACATGGATGGGCTGATCACCCAGGGCGAGAAGTACAACAAGGTTGTCGACGCCTGGTCGAAGTGCTCGGACACCGTGGCCGATGCGATGATGGATCAGATTTCCGCTTCCGAGATCCAGAAGGATGGCGCCACTCCCGAGCCGAACTCGGTCTACATGATGGCCCACTCGGGAGCCCGCGGCTCGCCTGCCCAGATGAAGCAACTTGGCGGCATGCGGGGGTTGATGGCCAAGCCGAGCGGCGAGATCATCGAGACGCCGATCATCTCGAACTTCAAGGAAGGTCTGACCGTTCTCGAGTATTTCAACTCGACCCACGGCGCCCGGAAGGGTCTTGCTGACACGGCGCTCAAGACGGCGAACTCGGGCTATCTGACCCGGCGCCTCGTCGATGTTGCCCAGGACTGCATCGTGCGAATTCACGATTGCGGAACCGAAAAGGGAATCACGGTTGAGGACATTGTCAACGACGGGGTGATCGTCTCGCCGTTGCCGGAACGCATTCTGGGCAGGGTGACCGCCGAGGACGTGGTGCATCCGGTCTCCGGTGACGTCATCTGCAGACGCGGCGATCTGGTTGACGAACGCAAGGCGGATGTCATCGAGGACGCCGGCATCAGGTCGGTCAAGGTTCGCTCGCCGCTGACCTGCGAGGCCGATGACGGAATCTGCGCCACGTGCTACGGGCGCGATCTTGCGCGGGGCATCATGGTCAATCCCGGCGAAGCTGTCGGCATCATCGCTGCTCAGTCGATCGGCGAACCCGGCACCCAACTCACCATGCGCACCTTCCACATCGGCGGCATCGCCGAGACCGCCCAGCAGTCCTTCACCGAGGCTGGACATGCGGGAACCGTGGCTCTTGCAAACATCAAGACGCTGAAGGACCGCGACGGCAATCAGATCGTCATGGGCAGGAACATGGAACTGACCATCACCGACGACAACGACGTCGTGCGGTCGCGGCACCGGCTGACCTACGGGGCACGCCTGCTCGTCTCCGACGGCGATGAGGTGACCCGCGGCACGAGGCTGTTCGAGTGGGATCCCTACACGCTGCCGATCATTGCGGAGACCTCGGGCGTGGTCAAGCATGTCGATCTGACCACCGGCGTGTCGGTTCGGGACGAGACCGACGATGCAACCGGCATCACCCAGAAGATCGTGACCGACTGGCGAGCCGGTGTCGGGGGCAAGGACCTCAAGCCGGAAATCGTCATCGTCGATCCGGATGCATGGAATGAGGTGCGGGATTCGCTGAGCGCGGGTGCCGATGTCGATCTCAAGCCCGAAAAAACCAGCTATCTTGCCATCGAACGCGAGTTGCAGGGCAGCGTGGCGATGCCCGAAGACGGTGTTCTGGAGTCGCGAGCGGTGTCGGTCGGCGCCATTCTTTCGGTCGAGGACGAAACCAAGGTTCTGGAGGGCGACATTCTCGCGCGGATTCCGCGAGAAGGCGCCAAGACCAAGGACATCACCGGCGGTCTGCCGCGTGTTGCCGAGCTGTTCGAGGCCCGTCGGCCGAAGGATCACGCCATCATCGCCGAAATCGACGGCAACGTGGCGTTTGGTCGCGACTACAAGAACAAGCGGCAGATCAAGATCGTCCCCCTCGACAAGGGCGGGGATCCGGCGGTCTACCTCGTGCCCAAGGGCAAGCACATTCCCGTTCAGGAAGGCGATTTCGTCCAGAAGGGCGACTACATCATGGAAGGGAATCCGGCGCCTCACGACATCTTGCAAACGCTGGGCGTCGAAGCGCTGGCAGACTACCTGATCAACGAGGTTCAGGACGTCTACCGCTTGCAGGGCGTGAAGATCAACGACAAGCACATCGAGGTGATTGTCCGGCAGATGCTCCAGAAGTGGGAGATCCACGATTCCGGAGAGACCACCCTGCTCAAGGGCGAACAGGTGGACAAGTCGGAACTGGACGAAATCAACCAGAGGGCGATCGAGGACGGGCGAGAGCCGGCAACCGGCGGCCCCGTGCTGCTCGGAATCACCAAGGCGTCCCTGCAGACACGTTCCTTCATCTCGGCCGCATCCTTCCAGGAAACCACCCGGGTTCTGACCGAGGCGTCGGTCAGGGGCAAGCGGGACAAGCTGATCGGCCTGAAGGAAAACGTCATCGTCGGGCGCCTGATTCCTGCCGGAACCGGACGGGCGGCGCAGGAAGTGAGGCGGGTCGCTGTCGAACGCGATCGCGAGGTGATCGAGGAGCGGCGGAAAAACGAGGAACAAGAGGCGGCCATTCAGCTGATGGCGCCGGAGCCCGAACTCGATGTCGCGGACATCTTCGCCGACACCTCGGATTCGGTCATCGGCGAGCCGCTGTCGGCCGAAACCACGACACCCTCGGGCGGGTCCGCAGCGGTCTGAAGCCGGCTCTCCCGCCTCAAGGCGAGCCGACCCGCAGGCAGTTGATGACAGCGTCGGGCCCCCGCGATCGCGCGGGCCCGAACGGCGCATTGCGCATGTCGATTGAAACTGCCGGCTGAATGCGTTTTTTCGTTGCACGCCAGTGAGAAAGCCGCTCGGTGCGGGCCGGTTGCAGGCATGACGGGGCGACGAGGATGCACGAGACCCGCGGGCAGAATCATCCTTGGAAAGCTGCGCGAATCACGTTGACAGAGGTCGAGTCCCTGACTATACGGCGCAAGTTCTGACAACCGCTCTCGCGGTTACGTCGGAATTTTGTCCAATTCTGGTGGGCAAGATCAGGGTTCTGCCCTGATCCTCTGGAAGGTCATCGCCGGGTTCGGCGCGCTCGTCGTGAACCCGGTGTTTTGCTTTTTGCCCATGGAACCAGAACGAGATGCAACGCGCGAACGCTGGCAATGGGGCTGGCTGGGCGCAGACAGGGAAACCAGACGGAGGCGCTGATGCCGACGATCCAGCAGCTGATTCGAAAGCCGCGACAGGCGCCGATCAAGCGTCAGAAGTCGATGCACCTCAAGGCCTGTCCGCAGCGCCGAGGCGTGTGCACGCGGGTCTACACCACGACCCCGAAGAAACCCAACTCGGCCATGCGCCGGGTGGCAAAGGTTCGACTGACCAGCGGCTTCGAGGTGATCTCCTACATTCCCGGAGAAGGCCACAACCTCCAGGAGCACTCGGTGGTTCTGGTTCGGGGCGGTCGGGTCAAGGACTTGCCGGGCGTGCGTTATCACATTCTTCGTGGGGTCTATGACACCCAGGGCGTCAAGGATCGACGCCAGCGACGCTCGAAATACGGCGCCAAGAAGCCGAAGTAACGCGGCCTTCGCCCGAACGGCCTGAAGCAAGCGACCGAGAACAGGGAGACCAGAGACATGTCCCGCCGGCACCGCGCAGAAAAGCGAGAGGTCCTGCCAGACGCCAAGTTCGGCGATCAGGTACTCTCGAAGTTCATGAACAACCTGATGAAGGACGGCAAGAAGTCGGTGGCCGAGCGCATCGTCTACGGCGCGCTCGACCGGGTCGAGGCACGGACGAAGCGGGCACCGCTCGATGTCTTTCGTGAAGCCCTCGAAAACATCAAGCCTTCGGTCGAAGTCAGATCCCGCCGAGTCGGCGGCGCAACCTACCAGGTGCCGGTCGAAGTTCGTCCCGAGCGCCGGGATGCCCTCGCGATCCGCTGGCTGATCATGGCATCGCGCGGGCGCAACGAAAACACGATGGAAGAGCGTCTCGCAGGCGAGCTGGTGGATGCCGTGAGTTCGCGCGGCGCAGCCGTCAAGAGACGGGAAGATACCCACAAGATGGCAGAGGCCAACCGGGCCTTCAGCCATTATCGCTGGTGATCCGGCACTCCGGGAGTTCGATCAATGTCGCGCAGTTATTCACTCGAACGATACCGGAATTTCGGGATCATGGCGCATATCGATGCAGGCAAGACCACCTGCACCGAGCGGGTTCTGTATTACACGGGCAAGTCGCACAACATCGGCGAGGTTCATGATGGCGCCGCCACCATGGACTGGATGGAACAGGAGCAGGAACGCGGCATCACCATCACGTCCGCCGCGACCACGACCTTCTGGGCACGCACCGAAGACGGCAAGACGGTCGAGGACGACCGCTATCGGCTGAACATCATCGACACGCCCGGCCACGTGGACTTCACCATCGAGGTCGAACGCTCGCTCGCCGTGCTCGATGGCGCGGTTTGCGTTCTCGACGCCAATGCCGGGGTGGAGCCGCAGACCGAGACGGTGTGGCGGCAGGCCGATCGTTACCAGGTGCCGCGAATCGTGTTCGTCAACAAGATGGACAAGATCGGCGCGGATTTTTCCAATTGCGTGAAGATGATTCGCGAACGCACCGGTGCCAAACCACTGCCCGTGCAGCTTCCGATCGGCGCCGAGAGCGATTTCTCGGGGATCGTCGATCTCCTGACGATGAAGGAATGGGTCTGGACCGGCGACGATCTCGGCGCGACCTGGACCCTTGGGGACGTTCGCTCCGAATTGCGCGATCAGGCCGAAGCCATGCGCGCGGAACTGATCGAGGTTGCCGTCGAGCAGGACGACGAGGTCATGGAACAGTACCTCGAAGGCGAGGACATCGACATCGAGACCCTGCGCGGCCTGATCCGAAAGGGCACGCTTGCGCTTGATTTCGTGCCGGTTCTTGCCGGTTCCGCCTTCAAGAACCGTGGCGTGCAGCCGTTGCTGAACGCTGTGATCGACTTTCTGCCCGGCCCGCTGGACGTTGCCGACTACCTCGGCTTCAAGCCCGGCGACCGCTTGGAAGAGCGCAACATCGCCCGACGGGCGGATGACGGCATGCCGTTCTCGGCGCTCGCCTTCAAGATCATGAACGACCCGTTCGTGGGATCGCTGACCTTCGTGCGGATCTATTCGGGGACCCTGTCCAAGGGCGACACGATGCTCAATGCCACCAAGGGCAAGAAGGAACGCGTCGGTCGCATGATGATGATGCACTCGAACAACCGCGAGGACATCGACAAGGCCTACGCTGGTGACATCATCGCGCTTGCCGGGCTCAAGGGAACGACGACGGGCGACACGCTGTGCGCGGAACGCCAGCCGGTCGTGCTCGAGACGATGACCTTCCCCGAGCCGGTTATCGAGATTGCCGTCGAGCCGCGGACCAAGAACGACCAGGAACGCCTGTCGCAGGGCCTGCAGCGGCTTGCGGCCGAGGATCCCTCGTTCAGGGTCGAGACCGACAGGGAATCGGGCCAGACGATCATGAAGGGGATGGGCGAACTCCATCTCGACATTCTGGTCGATCGGCTGAAACGAGAGTTCAAGGTCGAAGCCAATGTCGGCGCGCCCCAGGTCGCCTATCGCGAGACCGTCTCCCGGATGGCGGAAATCGACTACACCCACAAGAAGCAGACCGGCGGCGCCGGCCAGTTCGCCCGAATCAAGCTGGAGATCATTCCGGCCGAACCGGGGGAAGGCTACTCGTTCGAGTCGGCCGTCGTGGGCGGTTCGGTCCCCAAGGAATACATCCCCGGCGTCGAGAAAGGCATCGTCTCCGTGATGGGCAGCGGCCCGCTCGCCGGGTTCCCGGTGATCGACTTCAAGGTCCGGCTGGTCGATGGCGCGAGCCACGACGTCGACTCCTCGGTCATGGCCTTCGAGATCGCGGCGCGATCGGCCATGCGCGAAGGCATGAAAAAAGCGGGCGCGCGACTGCTCGAGCCGATCATGCGGGTCGAGGTCATCACGCCGAGCGAGTACACCGGCGGGATCATCGGCGATCTGACGTCGCGTCGGGGGCAGGTTCGGGGTCAGGAGCCGCGCGGGAATGCAGCCGCGATCGATGCGCTGGTACCGCTTGCGAACATGTTCGGCTACATCAACAATTTGCGCTCGATTTCGTCGGGGCGGGCGAATTTCACGATGCAGTTCGATCATTACGAAACGGTTCCGACGAACATTTCGGAAGAGATTCAGGCGAAATACGCCTGATCGAGGCGTGTTTGACATCGGGTCATTTGACACTGGAGGTTAAGTGGTATGGCCAAGGAGAGATTTGAGCGGACGAAGCCGCACGTGAACATCGGCACGATTGGCCATGTTGACCACGGCAAGACGACACTGACTGCCGCGATCACGCGTCAGTTCGGCGATTTCGTCGCCTATGACGAGATCGACGGCGCGCCGGAGGAAAAGGCGCGCGGGATCACGATCTCGACGGCGCACGTCGAGTACGAGACGGAGAACCGTCACTACGCGCACGTCGACTGCCCGGGTCACGCGGACTACATCAAGAACATGATCACAGGCGCGGCGCAGATGGACGGAGCGATCCTGGTGGTGAGCGCCGCGGACGGGCCGATGCCCCAGACCCGCGAGCACATTCTTCTCGGCCGCCAGGTCGGCATTCCGCACATGGTGGTGTTCCTGAACAAGGTCGACCAGGTGGATGACGAGGAACTTCTGGAACTCGTCGAGATGGAGGTTCGGGAGCTTCTGTCGGACTACGACTACCCCGGGGACGACATTCCGATCGTTTCCGGCTCTGCGCTTGCCGCGCTCGAGGGTCGCGACGAGGCGATCGGTTCCACGCGGATCTCGGACCTGATGGAAGCGGTTGATTCGTACATTCCGACGCCGGAGCGTCCGCGCGACCAGCCGTTCCTGATGCCGATCGAGGACGTGTTCTCGATTTCGGGTCGGGGAACCGTTGTGACGGGCCGCGTCGAGCGCGGTGTGATCACGGTAGGCGACGAGGTTGAGATCGTCGGCATCCGGGAGACGTCGAAGACGACCTGCACGGGCGTCGAGATGTTCCGCAAGCTCCTCGACAGCGGGGAGGCGGGCGACAACATCGGGGCGCTGTTGCGCGGTGTTCCGCGCGACGGTGTCGAGCGTGGCCAGGTCCTGTGTCGTCCCGGTTCGGTGACGCCGCACACGCGCTTCGAGGCGGAGGTGTACATCCTGAACAAGGACGAGGGTGGTCGTCACACGCCGTTCTTCGGCAACTACCGACCCCAGTTCTACTTCCGGACGACGGACGTGACGGGGACTGTTCAGCTTCCCGAGGGCACCGAGATGGTGATGCCTGGGGACAACCTGAAGTTCCTGGTCGAGCTGATCAGCCCGATCGCGATGGAGGAGAAGCTCCGCTTCGCCATCCGCGAGGGCGGCAAGACCGTCGGGGCCGGCGTGGTCTCGAAGATCATCGACTGAAGCGCGGAAACGAAATCGACCCCGGGACCCGGACGCCAACAGTCCGGGTGATCGGGGCAGGACGAGGCAGATTACATGCAGAGTCAGAACATCCGGATCAGGTTGCGGGCATTCGATTACCGCGTCCTTGACGTGTCGACGCGAGAAATCGTCGACACGGCCAAGCGCACCGGAGCCCGGGTACGGGGGCCGATTCCGCTGCCGAACAAGATCGAGAAGTTCACTGTCTTGCGCGGACCTCACGTGAACAAGAAGTCGCGCGAGCAGTTCGAGATCAGAACCCACAAGCGTCTTCTCGACATCGTCGACCCGACGCCCCAGACCGTCGATGCGCTGATGAAGCTCGACCTCGCGGCCGGGGTCGATGTCGAGATCAAGCTCTAGGGGAGCGAAAGCAATGCGTTCCGGTATAATTGCACGCAAGCTGGGCATGACCAGGCTGTTCATGGGGGATGGAAAGCAGATCCCCGTGACGGTCTTGCAACTCGACAATCTCCAGGTCGTGGCGCAGCGAACCAATGAAAAAGACGGCTACACGGCGGTCCAGCTCGGCGCTGGGGTCGCGCGTCCGCGACGGGTCTCGCGAGCCATGCGGGGTCACTTTGCCGTGGCCAATGTGGCGCCCAAGCGCAAGATCGCCGAGTTTCGGGTTTCCGAAGACAATTTGATCGACGTCGGCGAGGAAATCACCGCCGATCACTTTCTGGAAGGCCAGAAGGTCGACGTGGCGGGCACCTCGATCGGCAAGGGTTTTGCGGGTGCCATGAAGCGGCACAACTTCAGCGGGCTTCGGGCTTCCCACGGGGTTTCCGTCTCGCACCGTTCGCACGGCTCGACCGGCCAGTGTCAGGAACCTGGCAAGGTCTTCAAGGGCAAGAAGATGGCCGGGCACATGGGGGCCGAGCGGGTCACGACCCAGAACCTCGAAGTTGTCCGCACAGATTCCGAGCTCGGCCTGATCATGGTCAAGGGCGCCGTCCCAGGCGCCAAGGGTGGTTGGGTGACGGTCCAGGACGCAGCCAAGGCGAAGCTGCCCGAAGGGCTTCCGTTCCCGGCGGCAGTGCGACGCGACGAACCGCCGGCAAAGGCCGCCAAGGCCGATGCAGACGAGTCAGGGGACGCATCGGAGACGGATGTTGACGTTTCCGAAGCGGATGCAGGAGAGGAACAGTGAAGGTCGATGTGACAACACTGGCGGCCGAGACCGACGGCTCGGTCGATCTGCCCGAGGCGATTTTCAATCTCGAACCGCGCGCGGACGTTCTCCATCGCGTGGTGCGCTACCAGCTGGCTCGGCGCCAGCAGGGCACGCACAGCACCAAGACGCGGTCGATGACGAGTTTCTCGCGGCGAAAGATCTTTCGGCAGAAAGGAACCGGCAACGCCCGTCACGGGGACCGGAACGCGCCGATCTTCCGCTCGGGCGGCATCTACAAGGGTCCGACGCCGCGCAGCCATGCCCACAAGCTCAACCGGAAGTTCCGCAAATTGGGCCTTCGCCACGCATTGTCGGCCAAGTTCCGTGCCGGCGAGACGGTGATTCTGGATCAGGCGCGGCTCGACGCGCCGAAGACCGGTGAACTTGCCAAGGCGGTCAATCGATTGGGCTGGCAAAAAACCCTCGTGGTCGATGGCGCCGAAATCGATTCGAATTTCGCGATGGCGGCCCGCAACTTCGGCGGTCTCGACATCGTCCCGGGCGGCGGCGCCAATGTCTACGACATCTTGCAAAGCAAGACCCTGGTGATCACGCGCGCCGGTCTCGACGCCTTGAAGGAGAGGCTGGCATGAGCGATCTCGCACAGTATTACGACGTGATTCGAAAACCGATCATCACCGAAAAGTCGACCGGCGCCATTGAGAACAACGCCTATGTGTTCGAGGTCCAGATGGGTGCGGACAAGGCCTTGATCCGCGAGGCTGTCGAATCGGTGTTCAAGGTCAAGGTCAAGGCCGTCAACACGGTCATCACGCGCGGCAAGACGACGCGGTTTCGCGGTCGTCCCGGCCGGCGGCGCGATGTCAAGAAGGCCTATGTGACGCTTCGCCCCGGCGATCATATCGACATGAACTCGGGGTTGTGATCATGGATCGTGTTGGCGTGACGGGACGGCCGGATCCGGCCGAAAAGACTGCAGGAAACCGCTGAGATGGCACTGAAGACATACAATCCGACGACGCCCGGACAGCGGGGGCTGATCCTTGTCGATCGCTCCGGCTTGTGGAAAGGCGGCCCGGTCAAGGCGCTGACCAAGGGTCAGCCGTCCAAGGCGGGGCGCAACAACACCGGCCGGATCACCATGCGTCGCCGTGGTGGCGGCGCCAAGCGTCGCTACAGAATCCTCGACTTCAAGCGCTCGAAGCTCGACGTGCCGGCCAAGGTCGAGCGTATCGAGTACGATCCGAACCGGACGGCGTTCATCGCGCTCATTCGTTACGAGGACGGCGAGTTGGCCTACATCCTGGCCCCGCAGCGTCTGGCGGTCGGTGACAGTGTCGTGGCGTCAGCCAAGGCCGACATCAGGCCCGGCAACGCGATGCCGTTCACGGGACTGCCGATCGGCACCATCGTGCACAACATCGAACTCAAGGCCGGCAAGGGCGGTCAGCTTGCGCGAGCAGCGGGAACCTACGGACAATTTGTTGGGCGGGACGGCGGATACGCCCAGATCCGCCTGTCATCGGGCGAGTTGCGGCTGGTGCGGCAGGAATGCATGGCAACGGTCGGCGCCGTGTCCAACCCCGACAACGGCAACCAGAATCTTGGCAAGGCCGGTCGCAACCGGCATCGCGGGATTCGGCCATCGGTTCGCGGGGTGGTGATGAACCCGGTCGATCACCCGCACGGCGGCGGTGAAGGCAGGAGTTCGGGCGGCCGGCACCCGGTGACGCCGTGGGGCAAGCCGACCAAGGGTGCCCGCACGCGGTCGAACAGGAACACTGACAAGTACATCATTCGCTCGCGCCATGCGCGGAAGAAGGGGCGCTAATCATGCCACGTTCAGTCTGGAAAGGCCCGTTTGTCGACGCGCACGTGCTGCGCAAGGCGGAACGATCGCGGGAATCGGGTCGCAAGGAAGTCATCAGGATCTGGTCGCGTCGCTCGACGATCCTGCCGCAGTTCGTCGGCTTGACCTTCGGGGTCTACAACGGGCGCAAGCACATTCCTGTCCTGGTCACCGAAGACATGATCGGTCAGAAGTTCGGCGAGTTTTCGCCGACCCGGACCTATTACGGCCATGCGGCCGACAAGAAGGCGAGGCGGCGATAAGTCATGGCAAGTGTCAAGAATGACTGGCAGGAGACGGGGGCCGAGGCCTATGCGGTCACCCGCATGCTTCGGACCAGCCCGCAGAAACTGAATCTTGTTGCGCGGCAGATTCGCAACAAGTTCGTCAATGACGCCATCAACGAACTGATGTTTTCGAAGCGGCGAATTGCCCGCGATGTCTCGAAGACGCTGATGTCGGCGGTGGCGAATGCGGAGAACAACCACGATCTCGATGTCGACCAGCTTGTTGTCGCCGAGGCCTGGGTCGGCAAGAACCTGACGCTGAAGCGCGGACGTCCCCGTGCACGTGGCCGCTACGGCCCGCTCCGCAAGCCGTTCGCGCAGCTGACGATCAGGCTTGTCGAGGTCGTCGATTTCGATCCGCTGGAAGAAGACGAGTTCGAGGACGAAATCGAAGCGCTCGCAGATGAGGTCGAGTCCGTCGAGGACGAGGTGACAGCTGACGAAGCGTCGGATGGCGAGGCCGCGCAGATCGAAGACAAACGCGAGAAGGAAGAGGCCTGATGGGACAGAAGATCAATGCCGTGGGTCTCCGCCTGCAGGTCAACCGGACCTGGGACAGCCGCTGGTACGCAAACAGTCGCGAGTACGGGGATCTGCTGCTTGAAGACCTGCGGATTCGCGATTTTGTCAAGAAGAACTGCGCATCGGCAGGGATTTCGCGGGTCATCATCGAGCGTCCCCACAAGAAGTGCCGGGTGACGATTCACACGGCGCGCCCCGGCATGATCATCGGCAAGAAAGGCAGCGACATCGAAAAGCTGCGCCGGAACCTGACCAAGCTGACGGAATCCGAGTTGCACGTGAACATCGTCGAGGTCCGCAAGCCGGAGATGGATGCGCAACTGGTTGCCGAGTCGGTGGCGCAGCAGCTCGAGCGTCGCGTGTCGTTCAGGCGCGCGATGAAACGGGCGGTCCAGTCCTCGATGCGAATCGGAGCCCTGGGAATCCGGATCAATTGCGCCGGACGTCTTGGCGGTGTCGAAATCGCCCGGACCGAGTGGTACCGGGAAGGTCGGGTGCCGCTGCACACGCTGCGCGCCGACATCGACTATGCCCGGGCCGAGGCCATGACCGCCTACGGGGTCATCGGCGTCAAGGTCTGGATATTCAAGGGCGAGATCATGGAACACGATCCGCAGGCGCACGACCGGCGGATTCAGGAGTTCCAGGACAGGGGACCGATGCGACCTCCGCATCGCGGATGATCGCAGGCCGGGAGAACGACGATGCTTGCACCGAAGCGAACGAAATTCAGGAAGCAGCACAAGGGCCGCATCCATGGCAACGCCAAGGGTGGCACGTCGATCACCTTCGGTTCGTGGGGACTGAAGGCGACGCAGCCCGAGCGCATCACGGCGCGGCAGATTGAGGCGGCGCGGCGGGCGATGACCCGGCAGATGAAACGCCAGGGGCGCGTCTGGGTGCGGATCTTTCCCGATGTTCCGGTGTCCAAGAAACCGACGGAAGTCAGAATGGGCAAGGGCAAGGGCGCCGTGGAATTCTGGGCAGCCCGGGTCAAGCCGGGCCGTATCATGTTCGAGATTGACGGGGTGAGCGAACCGGTGGCAAGGGAGGCGCTCAGGCTCGCGGCCATGAAACTCCCGGTCAAGTCGCGCATCGTCCAGCGTGAAGACTGGTGAGTGCAGCAAACTGCGGCGTTGGCGCCGATTGGATCCCGGTGGCGGGATTGAGTGAAGGGGAATGACGGCAATGGATGCGTCTGAACTCAGAGAGATGACACCGAGCCAGCTGCGCGATCAGCTGGTTCAGTTGAAGAAAGAGGCGTTCAACCTGCGTTTTCAGCGGGCGACCGGACAACTGGAGAGTCCGGCACGGATCAGGTCCGTCCGTCGCGATGCGGCGCGGGTCAAGACCGTTTTGAACGAAAAGTCGCGGACAGCGAAACGGGGGAAGTCGAATGCCTAAACGCGTGCTTCAGGGTCGGGTCGTCAGCGACAAGGCCCACTTGACGGTGACCGTGTCGGTCGAGCGCCGATTCACCCATCCCGTTCTCAAGAAGACCGTCCGCAAGACGAAGAAGTACCACGCCCATGACGCGGGCGACCGGTGCAAGGTCGGCGACATCGTTCGCATTCGCGAATGCGCGCCGATCTCGAAAACGAAGTGCTGGGAGGTCGTGGCCGACCCGGCGTAAGCCGGGCGACACCTTCCGGTTTCGGCGAAACCATGGGGCGCGTGCCCACAGGTCGGGAGAAACCGAATGATCCAGATGCAGACAGATCTGGATGTCGCTGACAATTCCGGTGCCCGCCGGGTGCGTTGCATCAAGGTGCTTGGCGGGTCGCGTCGGAAATACGCATCCGTTGGCGACATCATCGTGGTTTCAATCAAGGAAGCCATTCCGCGGGGTCGCGTTCGCAAGGGCGACATTCACCGGGCCGTTGTCGTTCGAACAGCGAAGGAAGTGCGCCGCGACGACGGCAGCGCCATTCGCTTCGACCGGAACGCCGCCGTGATCCTCGGCAAGGACAACGAGCCGGTTGGAACGCGGATTTTCGGACCGGTGGTCCGCGAACTGCGCTCCAAGCGATTCATGAAAATCATCTCGCTGGCGCCGGAGGTGTTGTGACATGGCGGCAAAACTGAAGACCGGCGATGAGGTCATCGTCATCTCGGGCAATGACAAGGGCCGGGTCGGCGTGATCAATTCGATCGATCGCAAGTCCGGTCGCGCGATCGTCGAGGGGATCAACACCCGTATTCGGCACAGGAAGCCCGACCAGGGCGATCCTGGCGGTCGAGTCGTGGTCCAGGCCCCGATCGAGCTGAGCAATCTTGCCTTCGTCGACCCCGTATCGGGGAAGGCGACGCGAGTCGGGTTCCGTTTCGAGGACGGCAAGAAGGTCCGGTTCTCGAAGACTTCCGGGGAGACGATCGATGGCTGACTACGAACCGCGTCTCAAGCGGCACTACCGCGAGACCGTATGCGCGGAAATGAAGGAAGAGTTCGGGTACCGGAACGACATGCAGATTCCGAAGCTCGAGAAGGTCGTGCTCAACATGGGGGTTGGCGAGGCCGTCAAGGAATCGCGGAAGATCAAGACCGCGGTCGAGGAAATGGCGGTGATCGCGGGTCAGCGTCCCATCGTCATGCGGGCCCGAAAGTCGGTTGCGAGCTTCCGCGTGCGGGAAGGCATGACGGTTGGCGTCAAGGTGACCTTGCGCGGCCACAGGATGTACGAGTTTCTGGACCGGCTGGTGACGATCGCCCTGCCGCGGGTTCGCGATTTCCGCGGGCTGTCGTCGTCGAGCCTCGACGGGCGCGGGAACTTCAACATGGGGCTGAAGGAGCACATCGTCTTTCCCGAAGTCGACTACGACAAGGTCGAGGACATTCGGGGCATGGACATCGCGGTGTGCACGTCGGCCAAGACCGATGCCGAGGCCTTGAGCTTGCTCAAGCGTTTCAACATGCCATTCGTCTCGTGACGAAGGGCTGAAGAGAGGACAAGGAGAGACCACATGGCGAAAGCCTCGATGGTGCAGCGGGAACTGAAACGGCAACGTCTCCACGAGCGTTACCGGGCCCGCAGGGAAGAGCTGAAGGCCGTGGCCAACGACCGCAGCCTGCCGATGGAAGAGCGATTCAAGGCGCGGTTGAAGCTGGCCAAGCTTCCGCGCAACTCGGCGAAGTCGCGACTTCACAACCGTTGTCAGGTGACCGGGCGACCCAAGTCGTACTATCGCAAGTTGAAAATTTCCAGGATCGCGCTTCGGGATCTTGCCGGTGAAGGGCAGATTCCTGGCATGGTCAAGTCGAGCTGGTAGGGAGTGATCTGGGATGCCGGTTAACGATCCTGTCGGTGACATGCTCACCCGAATTCGAAATGCTCAGATGCGGAGGCGATCGTCGGTCAACAGCCCGGCATCGAAGCTCCGGGGCTGGGTGCTGGACGTTCTCAAGGACGAGGGGTTCATCCGTGATTATGAACTCGTCGACGGCGATGACGGCCGTCAGCAGTTGGCGATCGCGCTGAAGTATCACGAGGGCGTGCCGGTCATCCGCGAACTGAAGCGGGTGTCGAAGCCCGGTCGCCGGGTCTATTCGGGAGCCGGCGAGCTTCCGCTGGTGCGCCAGGGGCTCGGCATTGCGATCATCTCCACGTCGCAGGGCGTGATGTCCGATGCCAAGGCTCGATCGGCGAATGTCGGCGGCGAGATCATCTGTACGGTGTTTTGAGGAGAGGCGGATGTCACGAATCGGCAAAAAGGCGGTCGATCTTCCTGGCGGCGTGACGGCGGCGGTTTCAGGACAGAGCATCGAGGTCAAGGGACCGCGGGGCGTTCGCTCGTTCACGGCCACGGACGATGTGTCGATCAGCGTCGACGGTCAGGAGGTCAGGGTGGCGCCGCGAGGCTCCTCGAAGCGCGCTCGGCAGCAGTGGGGAATGACGCGATCCCAGATCGCCAATCTGGTGACGGGTGTGACGTCAGGGTTTCGCAAGGAGCTGAACATCTCCGGCGTGGGCTATCGCGCGAGGCTGCAGGACGACTTGCTGGTCCTGTCGCTCGGCTACTCGAACGACGTCCATGTCCGGGCGCCCGAGGGCATCACGATCACGGTCCCGCGACAGACGTCGATCATCGTCGAGGGCAACGATCAGCAGCTCGTGGGACAGGTCGCGGCAGACATCCGCGCGTGGCGCAAGCCCGAGCCCTACAAGGGCAAGGGGATCAGCTATGCCGGGGAGCGGATCTTCCGCAAGGAAGGCAAGAAGAAGTAAGGACGCCCGCATTTGCGCTTGAGCGCCAGGGCGGATTGGAATCCAACCGGGGAGCCGGAGAGACATGGCGAGAACCAGAATAGAGCAGTTCAAGAGGCGACGCATGCGCGTTCGCAACAAGCTGCGCAAGACGGCCCGGGGCCGGTTGCGACTGAGCGTGCATCGCTCGTCGAAGAACATTTCGGTACAGCTGATCGACGACGTCCAGGGCCAGACGGTCGCGGCGGCGTCCAGCCTCGAAAAGGATCTCGGCCAGGTCGGCAAGAACAACCGCGAGGCTGCCGCGCTGGTCGGCACCACGATCGCGAAGCGGGCACGGGATGCCGGTTTCGAGGAGTGCTACTTCGATCGCGGCGGGTTTCTTTTTCACGGCAAGATCAAGGCGCTTGCGGATGCCGCCCGCGAGGGCGGGCTGAAATTCTAGGTCTGGGGGACAGGTAATGGCACGAGACATGAAGCGGCCCCGCGACCGGGACGACGCACCGGAATTCGCGGACCGGCTGGTTGCGATCAACCGGGTTTCGAAGACGGTGAAGGGTGGCAAGCGGTTCGGCTTTGCCGCGCTGGTCGTGGTTGGCGACCAGAAAGGACGGGTCGGCTTCGGCAAGGGCAAGGCGCGCGAAGTCGCGGAAGCCATTCGCAAGGCGACCGAGCAGGCAAGGCATCGGATGATCCGGGTTCCGCTGCGCGAGGCGCGAACGGTGCATCACGACATCGAAGGGCGTCACGGCGCCGGCAAGGTGGTGATCAGGACCGCTCCGCAGGGAACGGGGATCATTGCCGGCGGACCCATGCGCGCGGTGTTCGAGATGCTGGGCGTTCAGGACGTTGTCGCCAAGTCGCTTGGCTCGCCCAATCCGTACAACATGATCAGGGCCACGTTTGACGGCCTTCAGCGCCAGTGCAGCCCGCGCATGGTTGCGGCGCGCCGGAACAAGAAGGTCGGGGAGGTTCAGGCCCGGGCCAGCGTGGGTGTGGAGGCCTAAGGCAATGGCGGGCACGATTGTGGTCAAGCAGGTCGGGTCGCCGATCCGACGGCCTGCAAAGCAGCGTCAGACCTTGATCGGTCTGGGATTGAACAAGATGCACCGGACGCGGGAACTCGAGGACACGCCGTCGGTTCGGGGAATGGTCAACAGCATTCCGCACCTCGTCGAGATTGTCGAGGTCCGAGAGCCTGCCAAGAAACCGCCTGCACGGAAGAAAGCTGCCGACAAGGCAGTAGCCAAGAAACCGGCTGCAAAGAAAAAGCCTGCCAAGGAAGCGGCTCCCAAGAGAACTGCTGCAAAGAAAACGGCTGCCAAGAAAGAGTCTGCGTGAGGTGATCGGACTGCATGACGCTGCGTTCGCTCGGCGCGTGCGGAACCTGATCCATTCTCGACAACGGTTCGCGACGAACCGAAGTGTAACAGGGCAACACAACGAATGCGGCAATGCCAGCGCGGAACTCGATCCCGACGGCAGAGCCATGATCAAACCAGTGAACAGGAGTGCCTGTCGTGAAACTCAATGAACTCCGTGACAACCCGGGCGCGACCAAGGCCCGGAAGCGGGTCGGTCGGGGACCGGGGTCAGGGACCGGAAAGACGGCTGGCCGCGGCACGAAGGGCCAGAAATCGCGATCGGGCGTCTCGCTCGCCGGATTCGAGGGCGGGCAGATGCCGCTTTATCAGCGACTGCCGAAGAGGGGCTTTCGGAACATCAACCGAAAACGCTATGCTGTGGTGAATTTGGGCGTTCTTCAGGGGTTCATCGACGACGGCAAGATCGATGCATCGACGCCGATCACCGAGAACGTGTTATTGGAGAGCGGTCTGGTGCGGCGGATTCGCGACGGGGTCCGCGTGCTTGGCAAGGGCGAAATCAAGAGCAAGATCGCTCTTGAAGTCACCGGAGCGTCGGCGCGGGCGCGTGAGATGATCGAAGCCGCGAAGGGGACGGTGACCCTGATCACGACTTCGGGAGTTGCTGAATCAGCTGCATCGGGCGATGAAAAGGCGGATGAATAGATCGACAGGCTGCCCTTCCGATCGGACGGGCGCGCGTATCGCGAAAGGATAGATCATGGCGTCTGCTGCCGAACAGATGGCCGCAAACATTTCGTGGGGGACCTTTGCCAAGGCGAAGGAGCTTCAGCAACGGATTCTGTTCGCTCTCGCGCTTTTGATTGTCTACCGGGTCGGGACCTTCATCCCGGTTCCGGGCATCGACTCGGTAGCCTTGCAGCAGTTTGTCGAGCAGGCCCAGGGCGGCATCGGCGGCATTCTCAACATGTTTTCCGGGGGAGCGATCGGCCGCATGGCCATCTTCGCGCTCGGGATCATGCCCTACATCTCGTCAGCGATTATCGTGCAGCTCCTTGCGGCCATGGTGCCCCAACTGGAGCAGCTCAAGAAAGAGGGCGAGCAGGGCCGCAAGAAAATCAACCAGTACACGCGCTATGGAACGGTGTTCCTCGCGACCTTCCAGGCATTTGGTCTCGCCAAGGGGCTTGAGGCCAGCGAACTCGTGACCAATCCCGGATTCATGAGTTTCCAGCTTCCCTGCGTCATCACGCTGGTCGGGGGCACCATGTTCCTGATGTGGCTGGGCGAGCAGATCACGGCACGCGGGATCGGCAACGGGATTTCGTTGATCATCTTTGTCGGAATCATCGCCGAATTGCCTGCAGCGCTCGCGCAGTTCTTCTCGCAAGGGCGCTCCGGTGTGCTTTCGCCGGCGGTCATCATCGGCGTCATGGTGATGGTTGCTGTCGTCATCGCGCTGGTTGTCTTCATGGAGCGGGCGCTACGCAAGGTCCACATACAGTATCCAAAGCGACAGGCTGCCAACAACCGCATGTATGGCGGGCAGAGTTCGCACCTGCCGATCAAGCTCAATCCGTCGGGCGTGATTCCGCCGATCTTTGCTTCGGCGCTGTTGCTGTTGCCGACGACCGTGAGCACGTTCTCGGGCACCCAGACCTCTCCGTTCATGAACACGCTGTTGGCATATTTCGGGCCCGGACAACCGCTGTATCTGACGTTCTTCGTCGCGATGATCGTCTTCTTCGCCTATTTCTACACGGCTAACGTGTCGTTCAAGACCGAGGACATCGCCGACAACCTCAAGCGGCAGAGCGGTTTTGTTCCGGGAATTCGGCCTGGCCAGCGAACGGCGGAGTATCTCGACTACGTGGTCACGCGCTTGCTGGTTCTCGGTTCCGCGTATCTTTCGGCAGTGTGCCTGTTGCCGGAAATCCTCAGGGCCGAGCTGGCGATTCCATTCTATTTCGGCGGGACGTCGTTGCTGATTGTGGTTTCGGTCACGATGGACACGATCACGCAAGTTCAGTCTCATCTTTTGGCCCACCAGTACGAGAGCCTGATCGAGAAGTCGAAACTGAGGGGGCGCAGTCGATCGAGATCGCGAAGCCCGGTTAGACGGTAATCGCGAGCGCAGATTGCATTTGGTCGACTGGTGGCCGAGTGCCGCCCACGACATCGCCCGCCCCCTGCGGCACGAACGCTTGCGTCATGCGGCAACACTCAAGACAGGGGAGACGAACCAATGAACATCATCTTGCTGGGACCGCCAGGTTGCGGAAAGGGAACCCAGGCGTTTCGACTGGTCGAGAAGTTCGACATGACGCAACTGTCGACTGGCGACATGTTGCGAGCGGCCCGAAAAGCAACCAGTGAACTCGGGCAGCGCGTTGCTGCCGTGATGGACCGAGGCGATCTGGTGACTGACGACATCGTCATCAGTCTCATCGAGGAGCGGCTCGGCGACGACATGAAGGGCGGCGCGATCTTTGACGGGTTCCCGCGAACGCTTGCGCAGGCGGACGCTCTTGGCGAGTTGCTCGACCGGGTCGGACAAAGGCTCGACAAGGTCATCGAGATCAAGGTGGACGACGAGATGATCGTGCGCCGGGTCACCGGGCGGTTCACCTGTTCGAGTTGCGGCGCGGTTTATCACGACGAAACGAGGCGGCCTGCGGTCGATGGCGTTTGCGACGCCTGCGGCGCGACGGAATTCACCCGCCGTGCCGACGACAATGAAGTTTCGGTCAGAACGCGGCTGCTCGCCTACTATCGGGACACGGCACCGTTGATCGGTTACTACCACGCGCACGGAAAGCTCGTCTCGATTGACGGCAGCGCGGCAGTGGACGAGATCGCGGCAAAGATCTGCTCGATTGTTGAAAGCCTCTGATCGGGTTGGTCAAACCCGACGGGTGGCAATAGCGAACTGAAGATTGTTGCGACCAAAAACCGATATCGAGGACGCGATCATTCATCGCTCGAGTGCTGGACGAGCACACGAACAACTCGCGTCGGTTCAGAGTCAAGATGGCACTTCTGGTCGCGCATTGATGGACAAACGTGTGGGTTGCCGAGGATTGTTCGCAGGATTATGGCGTACGGTGGCTCGAAGCAAAGCAGATAGATCGGTGCTTCATTTCAAGGCGCGCCGGACGGCATTGTGGCAATTGAGGAGGGTATCAACAGCCCGCATAGGTAGAGGGCCGTTCTGTCTTCGATTGACAGGTGAGACCTCAAAAGGGACTGCTCCACGATTAGAATCGGTCAAGAGGATGCCATGAGCCAGTCAGACAATCCGAAACCGAAGAAGCTCTCCTTGCGATTGGCAAATTCGATTTCTGACCTTGAATATCTTCGTCCTTTGTCAGTGGAATTCCACGCCGAGGGTCGGTTTTCCGACATTCCGTACAGCCACAAAAAACGCGACGATTTGTTCATGAATGCGGTCAACAACCCAAAGTTCTACGCTCTGATGATCGCGGAGATGGGAGATGATCCAGTCGGTTTCATTTTTTGCTCAGTCGGCGAATATCTGGTTGGTTATGGAGATCTGATCACGACGGTTTATTCATTCTTTGTTCGCAAGAGGTACCGAGGCACGCTCGTCGGTGGCAAGGCGGCCGTCCGTCTGTTGTCGGGGGTCGTGAAGTGGTCTCAGGCCCGGGATGTTCGCGAGGTCATGATTCACGTCACGTCTGGCATTGACTTGCAGCGCACCGACAAGTTCCTGCGTCGTGCCAAGTTTGGCGTGATCGGCGGGAATTACTCATTGCGACTCAGTGAGATCAAAGATCCGGCTCGATGAGTCTTTCGCGTCGAACTCTGCGTGCAGTCGCTTTGGCTCGGAAGCGCCCCGCGCTGAGCCTGCTTGGCACGCTTGACACGGCTACGGTTGATGTACTGTTGGCCTACTACGACGAGCACAAACATCAAAACGTGATAGGCGAAGCCTTGGAAAATCGTTCTGTCCGTTCGTTTAGCATTGGGAACAAGGCAGAGTTGTTGGACAATTATGCTCAGATCGAATTGCAGGGCCTCAGGCCGGGGGGAGATCCAGATAACCGCAGGGATTACACAATGGCACTTCATGACAGGATCATGGCGGCAATTGCAGAGAATGTCGGAAAGTGTTACCGGTCCCGGATAAGCACGCTTCGTCCTGGTGGTGTGATTGGCAGGCATTTGGATGACCCAGAGCAGTTGCGAGTGATTTCCGTTTTGCGTGGGAGCCAGGTGTTCAGGCACTACGTCAAGAGCGAATGCCGTTTGGTCGAAATGGGTGTGGGAGAGCTTTGGTATGTCAACACGGCATGGGAACACACGGTTGAGAACAAAGGTGATGTCGACAGGGTCGCATTGCTTCTGAACCTGTTCGAACTTCCGGAGCAAGGTACATGAAGTTTGATCTTGCGGAGGATGCGGCCGTGAGGGGGGAGCCACCGTCCCATAACTCTTTTGAAATGGTGATTGTGGATGTCACCCACAAAGAGCTGCCGAACAAGAATTAGCGCTTTGCAACCGGGAGGAAGAATTCCGAGACATGTCGATTATCGAACACAATTGCGCGTGCCCTCTGTCCTGAGTGGTCAGAACCAGTTCACCTTGTTTGCAGGGGTTGCTTCACAGCGTCTTCCAGTGCAAGTTGGAGAGCTTTAGTTCATAGACACGGCATGGGAACATTTGGTTGAAAACACTGGTTAAGTTGACAGGCTGGCATTGCTAGTGAATCCTTTCGAACGACCAGGGATTGTGGAATGCAATGATTGATCATGATTTGGGTAAAGAAATTGTTGTTTTTGAGCCGTGTCAGAGTAGTTTCGAAACGGTTCTTGTGGACGTTACCCACCGTTGCAACATGACTTGCGCGAATTGCTATCTGCCGAATCGTGATATTCCAGACATGGATATTGTAAAGCTCAAAGACTGCTTGGCGCAGTTTCCAAAACGCACAAACGTGAGGATAGCGGGTGCGGAGCCGACCATGCGGCGCGACCTGCCAGAAATTATTGATATGGTATGTCGCACAGGTCACCGGGCGGTGCTGCTAACAAACGGGCTTCGTCTCGCGCGTGAAAGCTACGTGAATGAACTCAAGGACGCAGGGCTTCGGCACGTTTACATTTCACTAAACGGTGCTGACAACGACGACTGGTACGAGGCCATCGACAATCTCCGATGTGCCGAGAAAAAGCTGGCTGCGGTAAGTCATGTGGTGTCGAGCGGCATGATACTAAACACAGGTACCATCTTGTTGCGCGGCCTTAACGAAAGCGCGGTTCAACGAGTCCTTGATTTCGTCCGAGGCCTCGCGCCCCGCCATGCGCTTTTGCGTTTCAGGAATGTCGGCGCACTGGGTCGTTATGATGCCGAAGCCGAAGCGAATAACTTGAGTTTGGAAGAGCTTGAAGCTTTGTCAGCCAACGCAGTTGGGTGCGATCAGCTTTCATTGTCGGATTTCAACCGCTTCAAGGGGGCTGTTGAGCCAAACACGCGTTTGTTTCCAGTTGACCTTAAAGTCAAGGGCGGGCAAGGGCATTTGGTTCAAGCTGACCAATTGGCAGGCCAGCAGATCAGGGTTCGTTGACCCGGACTCCAAGAGGCGTGGACGTGTAACTCAAGACTTCAAGGTGGCACCGTTCTTTGATCATGTGAAGGCGAACGAGGGGGGATACTGATGCGGAAATTGACGAGATTGTACTTTAGCTGGTCTCGACCAACGCCAAACCTGTTCCCCTTTGTCGCGCTGTATGGCGCGTTTTTGGCTGTGATGATGGTCATCTTGGTGAACTCTGTATTGACGAACCTTTTGGGGTTACCGCCTTGGATGGGCTATATTTTATTGAGTATACTGATTCTCCCAATTGGTTTTGTGCTCATAATGGCTGCGGCCCTTGTTAATGAAAAGATGTGGAAAATTTTTGGAATTTATCGATTGTTCAATGTGACGAATTACCCAATCGAGGAATTTTTCATGTCTATTGCGGGAATAGAAACAGATGCCTAAAGGTGGCGGTAGCACAGTAACGTTTACTGGAACTGGAGTTGCGGTCAGTGGGGCATCATCTGACTTGTATAGGGGTGACAATGCTTCTGTCTCGGTAACATTTGCTGCGCCCCTTAGTGAAATTGTTGGTCTAGCGGGCGGATTTGACCACCAAAATTTTAATCGCGAAGACATTAGTCTAGCCGGTGCTGAGATCAAGGGCTTAGGGGTGGGTTTTGGGTTCGCTGTGACTCGTATTCGGGAGGAGGAATATCGCGGTTATGCCATTTCGGTCGATGCAAGCCTAATTGCGGGGGGAACGGTCACAGTCATAGGAAACAGTTGGAACCCACTGAAATGGAATCTTGTGGGAAATGCGTATGCGACTTTGTCAACCGGCATGAACTTTGGGCTGTTTGGCGTCGGTATTGGTGCAGAAGCTGACGTCACTCTAGATGAAGGGGCACTCGTAACTAGTGGGAATGTGAACTTTGGCCTCGCTGGCGTCAAGGGCGAAAGAACTCTTCTGGTCTTGGATAGGTCTGATGCAAACAACTTGCCACCAAATGTGCTATCAATTGCGAACCAGGCCGGTTTCGGAACCCAGGCAGTGTATCACAATGATTATGGGACAGGCCTAAGAGTTAGAACCGAGGTTTTTTACCCTGCCGAAGGAGGCAAAGTTCAAGGTGCTACTACGACCACCGTTTTGACCAGTAATCCAACAACTGGCACAAACGCCGATCTGCTTCGGGGAAATGTTTATCCTGCCGGAAACGTTGAAGTTGGGTATGAACTTAATGCATTGGATCAAATAGCTGAAGCTGCACACATTCGGAGTGAATCCTCCAGTAGTAGTGGATCGGCCGGCAATGGCGGACCTGTAACAAGCGGCAGCACTACGGCTGGTGGGAATTCCGGTAACAGCGGCCGGTTATCCACTGTTCCTAGTTACACCGCCGGCTGGGTGGAGGACCGGTTTCGCTTGGGCCTTGTAGATTCGTCATCGAGCGGAAATTCGAGTTCGTCTTCAAGCGGCATTTCCATCGGTAGTGTTGGCGGTAAGGAAAACCATTCGGTACCATCATCAACTGGTACCTGGAGTCGTGGCTACGAAGATGAAGACGGTCCGGGAACGACCCAAAGCGTTGGGAATTCGTCTCCTAATTACACCGCCGGCTGGGAGGAGGATCGGTTTCGCTTGGGCCTTGTAGACTCGTCATCGAGTGGAAATTCGGATTCCTCCTCAAGCGGCAATTCCAGCAACACCGGCAGTTCATCCCCTAATCTTGATCTCCCTGGCGGTTGGGAGGAATACCGGTTCGGCTGGGACGACGGAAATTCGACGGCTGGTGGAAGTTCGGGTACCCCTTCGAACGGCAGTTCCAGCAACAGCGGCGGGTCATCCTCCCATCCGAGTGAAAGTGGAGGTTGGGAAGAGGACCGGTCTGGCTGGGACGACGGAGATTCTTCGTCAGGTGGAAATTCCGACTCCTCTTCGGACAGCAATTCCAACGACGGTAATTCGACATCAAATTGGGCAGAAGAGATGCTCAGCGGAAAGCCGGTCATCATTGATCTGGATGGCGACGGCGTCGAAATCGACATCAGCCATGATGTCGCGTTTGACATAGACGGAGACGGCTATCTCGAACAGACAACTTGGGCAGCGCCGGATGACGGTTTTCTGGTCGTCGACCTAGACGAAAACGGCGAAATCAACGGTGCTGGCGACGGTGTAATCGACCAAGCGAATGAATTGGCCTTAGCACGGTGGGGCGACGGCACAATGACCGATCTGCAGGCCCTGGCGGAGGCCACGGATGAGAACGGTCGGCTGATTTTCGACACCAACGGTGACGGTGTTCTGGACGCTGATGACGACGTCTGGAATTCGATGAAGATCTTTCAGGACCTAGATCAAGACGGGGAGGTTGACGAGGGCGAACTCCGAACACTGGACGACTGGGGCATCAGTCAGATCAATCTAGCATATGATGATGGCTCGGGCTTCGACGAGACCGATGACAACATAACCGTCTTGAACAACACGCTGAACGGTCTTGCGTCGTTCGTGATGAATGGCGAGGTGATTGAAGGCGGCGTTGGCGACCTAGCCCTAGACTATGTTGGACGCGGCTGGCGGCGAGTCGAGACGGACGACGGCTATCGGATTGAACTCGAGGGCGGCGACTCGCTTGACTATTGGGATGCCTCTGAACTGGAATCGCCTGACATTGATCTGACGGTTAACGAGCTTGCCGGTGCCTTCGGAGATGATCGTGAAAACGTTCTTGATGCCACGGGTCTTACGACTGGGGTCACAATTGCGGCAGCAGCCGGTGTGGATCGGGTTATCGGCGGAGAGGGAGACGATCTTCTTGACGGTGGCGAAGGTGCCGACACCATCGACGCCGGTGGTGGCGATGACGTCGTGTTCGCGGACTCTGCGGACGATGCAAGTGCGGGTAATATCCTAGGAGGTGAGGGATACGACCGTCTGATTATGGGCGAAGATGCCGCTCTTGATGTCGCCGATCTCGGTGCCATCGGTTTCGAGGCAGTGGAGGCAAGCGACGAAGATGACCGCATCTCTGGTCTTGAAGACACTAATTATTCCCTGTCGGGTAACGGCGGGAACGACACGCTGGCGACCGCTGGCGGCTCCGACTTTCTGACGGGCGGGGCTGGTGATGACGAACTGACTTCAGGTGGCGGTTCTGATTGGCTGTACGGCGAGTCCGGGGATGACATACTGGATGCGGGTGACGGCGACGACTTCCTGTCGGGCGGTTCTGGTGATGACATCTTGCGAGGCGGCGGCGGCGACGACGTGTATTTCTACCTGCGCGGCGACGGCTCCGACACGATTCTCGATGCGGGCAGCAGTTCCGTTGGCACCGACCGGTCGAACCCCGGCGGCGACAAGCTTCTTTTCGGTCCGGGGATCTCGCTTGAGGACTTGCGACTGACTCGGGACGGTGACGATCTGCTGATCTATGTCGACGATGGTACGGGTGCGAACGTCCCACTCGATGAAGTCACCGATGTCATTCGAATCGAGAACTGGACCAATTCGGAAAACCGGATCGAGGTCCTGCGGTTCTTTGACGGTATTGACGTCGATCTGTCCGCTCTGGCTGAGGCGATCGTTGTTGGCGAGTTCGGGAATGGCGATGAGGTGGTGAACATCACCCAGGAACTTCGGGGAACGATTCTCATTGAAACACCGGCAGGCTCAGAGGCGAGCAAGAACCTTATTCTTGACGGTCAGTTCGGAGAACCCAACTCGTACTCCACCGTTCAGACTGATGATCCCTACATCAAGCTTGACCTGCAAAGCGAGTTCGCGATCAAGTCCGTCAAGATCCACAGTCACGAAGTCGACAATCATGATCTGAACGGCACGGTCGTGAAGCTGCTCGACAGGGACGGCAATGTCGTTCACGAATTCGAGCCGCTGACCGGATCGGAAGCAGGGTTGGTCTTTGAACTGGAAGTTCCGGACTTCGTCGATGCACGGTACGTTCTCCTTGAAGCCCCCGACGATCACCTCAGCGTATCGGAAATCGAAGTCTTTGGGAGGATGGCGACCCGAGACGGTGCCGTTGGATCCAACGATAGAGACTGGATCAACGGCGACGAGCTTGCCAACATCATCAAAGGGCGTGGAGGTGACGACTTCCTGTTTGGTCGGGACGGCGACGACGACCTCTCTGGCGGTGCGGGCGACGACGACCTCTTCGGCGGTGACGGCAACGACACTTTGCGTGGTGGAACCGGAGGTGACCATCTGCTTGGCGAAAGGGGCGATGACGTCATCGAAGGCGGGGCAGGCGATGATGTATTGACCGGCGGTGCGGGCGACGACGTTTTGCGCGGCGGTCTCGGCGACGACATGTACATCTTCGAGCGTGGCGACGGCTCCGACACGATTCTCGATGCGGGCAGCGGTTCCGTTGGCACCGACCGGTCGAACCTCGGCGGCGACAAGCTTCTTTTTGGTCCGGGGATCTCGCTTGAGGACTTGCGACTGAATCGGGACGTTGACGATCTGCTGATCTATGTCGACGATGGTACAGGCGCGAATGTGCCACTCGATGAAGTCACTGATGTCATTCGAATCGAGAACTGGACCAATTCGGAAAATCGGATCGAGGTCCTGCAGTTCTTTGACGGTATTGACGTCGATCTGTCCGCTCTGGCTGAGGCGATTGTTGTAGGTGAGTTCAGGAATGTGAACATTACCCAAGAACTTGGGGGGGTGATTCTCATTGCAGCAACGGAAGGCAATGACTCGCTCAAGAGTGCCATTCTTGACGGTCAGATCGGACGCGACAACTCGTACGACAGCATTAGATCTGATGATCCCTACATCAAGCTTGACCTGCAAAGCGAGTTCGCGATCAAGTCCGTCAGGATCCACAGTCACGAAGCCTTTTATTCTGATCTGAACGGCACGGTCGTGAAGCTGCTCGACAGGGATGGCAATGTCGTTCACGAATTCGAGCCGCTGACCGGATCAGAGAGTGGGGTGGTCTTTGAGCTGGAAGTTCCGGACTTCGTCGATGCGCAGTACGTAATTCTTGAAGATCCCGACGATTACCTCAGCGTCTCGGAAATCGAAGTCTTCGGCAGGATGGTGACACGAGACGGTGCCGTTGGATCCAACCAAAGTGACTGGATCAGCGGCGACCAGTTTGCAAACACTCTCGAAGGGCGTGGAGGTGACGACTTCCTGTTTGGCCGGGACGGCGACGACGACCTCTCTGGCGGTGCTGGCGACGACGACCTCTTCGGCGGGGACGGCAACGACACTTTGCGTGGTGGAGCGGGAGGTGACCATCTGCTTGGCGGAAGGGGCGATGACGTCGCCGAAGGCGAGGCTGGCGACGATGTTCTGACCGGCGGTGCTGGCGACGACGACCTCTCTGGCGGTGCTGGCGACGACGACCTCTTCGGCGGTGACGGCAACGACACGCTGCGTGGTGGAACCGGAGGCGACCATCTCCTTGGCGGAAGGGGCGATGACGTCATCGAAGGCGAGGCAGGCGATGATGTCTTGATCGGCGGTGCGGGCGACGACGTTTTGCGCGGCGGTCTCGGCGACGACATGTACATCTTCGAGCGTGGCGACGGCTCCGACACAATTCTCGATGCGGGCAGCAGTTCCGTTGGCGCCGACCGGTCGAACCCCGGCGGCGACAAGCTGCTCTTCGGTCCGGGGATCTCGCTTGAGGACTTGCGACTGAATCGAGACGGTGACGATCTGCTGATCTATGTCGACGATGGTACAGGCGCGAATGTGCCACTCGATGAAGTCACGGACGTCATTCGAATCGAGAACTGGACCAATTCGGAAAACCGGATCGAAGTCCTGCGGTTCTTTGACGGTATTGACGTCGATGTGTCCGCTCTGGCTGAGGCGATCGTTGTTGGCGAGTTCGGGAATGGCGATGAGGTGGTGAACATCACCCAGGAACTTCGGGGAACGATTCTCATTGAAGCGCCGCTGGAGAGCTCGGGGCCGGGCAAGAGCGCCATTCTTGACGGTCAGTTCGGTGAAAGCCACTCGTACTCCACCGTTCAGACTGACGATCCCTACATCAAGCTTGACCTGCAAAGCGAGTTCGCGATCGAGTCCGTCAGGATCCACAGTCTCGAATCCCGTTCACATGATCTGAACGGCACGGTCGTGAAGCTGCTCGACAGTGATGGCAATGTCGTTCACGAATTCGAACCGCTGACCGGATCGGAAAATGGGGTGGGCTTTGAACTGTTAGTTCCGGACTTCGTCGATGCACAGTACGTTCTCCTTGAAGCCCCCGACGATCACCTCAGCGTATCGGAAATCGAAGTCTTCGGGAGGATGGCGACACGAGACGGTGCCGTTGGATCCAACGAGAGAGACTGGATCAGCGGCGACGAGCTTGCCAACTTTGTCAAAGGGCGAGGAGGTGACGACTTCCTGTTTGGCCGGGGCGGCGACGACGACCTCTCTGGCGGTGCGGGGGACGACGACCTCTTCGGCGGTGACGGCAACGACACTTTGCGTGGTGGAACCGGAGGTGACCATCTCTTTGGCGGAAGGGGCGATGACCTCATCGATGGCGAGGCAGGCGATGATGTATTGACCGGCGGTGCGGGCGACGACGTTTTGCGCGGCGGTCTCGGCGACGACATGTACATCTTCGAGCGTGGCGACGGCTCCGACACGATTCTCGATGCGGGCAGCGGTTCCGTTGGCACCGACCGGTCGAACCTCGGCGGCGACAAGCTGCTCTTCGGTCCGGGGATCTCGCTTGAGGACTTGCGACTGAATCGAGACGGTGACGATCTGCTGATCTATGTCGACGATGGTACAGGCGCGAATGTGCCACTCGATGAAGTCACGGACGTCATTCGAATCGAGAACTGGACCAATTCGGAAAACCGGATCGAAGTCCTGCGGTTCTTTGACGGTATTGACGTCGATGTGTCCGCTCTGGCTGAGGCGATCGTTGTTGGCGAGTTCGGGAATGGCGATGAGGTGGTGAACATCACCCAGGAACTTCGGGGAACGATTCTCATTGAAGCGCCGCTGGAGAGCTCGGGGCCGGGCAAGAGCGCCATTCTTGACGGTCAGTTCGGTGAAAGCCACTCGTACTCCACCGTTCAGACTGACGATCCCTACATCAAGCTTGACCTGCAAAGCGAGTTCGCGATCGAGTCCGTCAGGATCCACAGTCTCGAATCCCGTTCACATGATCTGAACGGCACGGTCGTGAAGCTGCTCGACAGTGATGGCAATGTCGTTCACGAATTCGAACCGCTGACCGGATCGGAAAATGGGGTGGGCTTTGAACTGTTAGTTCCGGACTTCGTCGATGCACAGTACGTTCTCCTTGAAGCCCCCGACGATCACCTCAGCGTATCGGAAATCGAAGTCTTCGGGAGGATGGCGACACGAGACGGTGCCGTTGGATCCAACGAGAGAGACTGGATCAGCGGCGACGAGCTTGCCAACTTTGTCAAAGGGCGAGGAGGTGACGACTTCCTGTTTGGCCGGGGCGGCGACGACGACCTCTCTGGCGGTGCGGGGGACGACGACCTCTTCGGCGGTGACGGCAACGACACTTTGCGTGGTGGAACCGGAGGCGACCATCTCTTTGGCGGAAGGGGCGATGACCTCATCGATGGCGAGGCAGGCGATGATGTATTGACCGGCGGTGCGGGCGACGACGTTTTGCGCGGCGGTCTCGGCGACGACATGTACATCTTCGAGCGTGGCGACGGCTCCGACACAATTCTCGATGCGGGCAGCAGTTCCGTTGGCGCCGACCGGTCGAACCCCGGCGGCGACAAGCTGCTCTTCGGTCCGGGGATCTCGCTTGAGGACTTGCGACTGAATCGAGACGGTGACGATCTGCTGATCTATGTCGACGATGGTACAGGCGCGAATGTGCCACTCGATGAAGTCACGGACGTCATTCGAATCGAGAACTGGACCAATTCGGAAAACCGGATCGAAGTCCTGCGGTTCTTTGACGGTATTGACGTCGATGTGTCCGCTCTGGCTGAGGCGATCGTTGTTGGCGAGTTCGGGAATGGCGATGAGGTGGTGAACATCACCCAGGAACTTCGGGGAACGATTCTCATTGAAGCGCCGCTGGAGAGCTCGGGGCCGGGCAAGAGCGCCATTCTTGACGGTCAGTTCGGTGAAAGCCACTCGTACTCCACCGTTCAGACTGACGATCCCTACATCAAGCTTGACCTGCAAAGCGAGTTCGCGATCGAGTCCGTCAGGATCCACAGTCTCGAATCCCGTTCACATGATCTGAACGGCACGGTCGTGAAGCTGCTCGACAGTGATGGCAATGTCGTTCACGAATTCGAACCGCTGACCGGATCGGAAAATGGGGTGGGCTTTGAACTGTTAGTTCCGGACTTCGTCGATGCACAGTACGTTCTCCTTGAAGCCCCCGACGATCACCTCAGCGTATCGGAAATCGAAGTCTTCGGGAGGATGGCGACACGAGACGGTGCCGTTGGATCCAACGAGAGAGACTGGATCAGCGGCGACGAGCTTGCCAACTTTGTCAAAGGGCGAGGAGGTGACGACTTCCTGTTTGGCCGGGGCGGCGACGACGACCTCTCTGGCGGTGCGGGGGACGACGACCTCTTCGGCGGTGACGGCAACGACACTTTGCGTGGTGGAACCGGAGGTGACCATCTCTTTGGCGGAAGGGGCGATGACCTCATCGATGGCGAGGCAGGCGATGATGTATTGACCGGCGGTGCGGGCGACGACGTTTTGCGCGGCGGTCTCGGCGACGACATGTACATCTTCGAGCGTGGCGACGGCCATGACACGATCCAAGAGAACGTCGTCAGTTTCTCTGCCAAGCAGGGTGGCTGGGTCAGCGAGAGCCGGACGGGAGCGACGGTGTCAGCGCTCGACGGCGACCACGATACATTGCAGTTCGGTCATTATATCGACATCGACGACTTGATCGTTTCGACCGAAGGGACTGGCAATAGTACCACCTTGGCTGTTAGACTTGTTCCCTTGGTCGCAGGTGACGAGATCATGGACAGCGTCACGGTTGCCAACTGGGGCATGTCCGATTTTCGTGTCGAGACACTCCGCTTTGCCGACGGCTTCACTCTGGAGGTGGGCGGCATCGGTTTTGCCAAGACGGGTGATGCCGGGGACAACACGCTTGCCGCTGATGGAGTGACCTTGTCGGATGAGGATGGTGTTTGGTTTGCTGGCGGTAGCGGCGATGACACGCTTGACGGTTCTGGCAACGGTGACATTCTCGTTGGCGGCCACGGATCTGACGTGCTGGTCGGAAAGGAAGGCGATGATACGCTTGTAGGAGGCGAAGGCGACGACGACCTTTCGGGTGGTGCGGGCGACGACGACCTCTTCGGCGGTGACGCCAACGACACGTTGCGTGGTGGAGCCGGAGGTGACCATCTCCTTGGCGAAAGGGGCGATGACGTCATCGATGGCGAGGCAGGCGACGATGTCTTGATCGGCGGTGCGGGCGACGACGACCTCTCTGGCGGTGCGGGCGACGACGACCTCTTCGGCGGTGACGGCAAAGACACGCTGCGTGGTGGAACCGGAGGTGACCATCTCCTTGGCGGAAGGGGCGATGACGTCATCGAAGGCGAGGCAGGCGACGATGTCTTGATCGGCGGTGCGGGCGACGACGTTTTGCGCGGCGGTCTCGGCGACGACATGTACATCTTCGAGCGTGGCGACGGCTTCGACACGATTCTCGATGCGGGCAGCAATTCCGTTGGCACCGACCGGTCGAACCTCGGCGGCGACAAGCTTCTTTTCGGTCCGGGGATCTCGCTTGAGGACCTGCGACTGAATCAGGACGGTGACGATCTGCTGATCTATGTCGACGATGGTACAGGCGCGAATGTGCCTCTCGATGAAGTCACGGACGTCATTCGGATCGAGAACTGGACCAATTCGGAAAATCGGATCGAGGTCCTGCGGTTCTTTGACGGGATTGACGTCGATGTGTCCGCTCTGGCTGAGGCGATCGTCGTTGGCGAGTTCGGGAATGGCGATGATGTGGTGAACATCACCCAGGAACTTCGGGGAACGATTCTCATTGAAGCGCCGCAGGAAAGCTCGGGGCCGGGCAAGAGCGCCATTCTTGACGGTCAGTTCGGTGAAGGCCACTCGTACTCCACCGTTCAGACTGACGATCCCTGCATCAAGCTTGACCTGCAAAGCGAGTTCGCGATCGAGTCCGTCAAGATCCACAGTCACGAAGTCGACAATCATGATCTGAACGGCACGGTCGTGAAGCTGCTCGACAGTGATGGCAATGTCGTTCACGAGTTCGAGCCGCTGACCGGATCGGAAACAGGGGTGGGCTTTGAACTGGAAGTTCCGGACTTCGTCGATGCACAGTACGTTCTCCTTGAAGCCCCTGACGATCACCTCAGCGTCTCGGAAATCGAAGTCTTTGGCAGGATGGCGACACGAGACGGTGCCGTTGGATCCAACGAGAGAGACTGGATCAACGGCGACGAGCTTGCCAACATCATCAAAGGGCGTGGAGGTGACGACTTCCTGTTTGGCCGGGACGGTGACGACGACCTCTCTGGGGGTGCGGGCGACGACGGCCTCTTCGGCGGTGACGGCAACGACACTTTGCGTGGTGGAGCCGGAGGCGATTTTCTCGTTGGCGAAAGGGGCGATGACGTCATCGATGGCGAGGCAGGCGATGACGAATTGACCGGCGGTTCGGGCGACGACGTTCTGCGCGGCGGTCTCGGCGACGACATGTACATCTTCGAGCGTGGCGACGGCTTCGACACGATTCTCGATGCGGGCAGCGGTTCCGTTGGCACTGACCGGTCGAACCCCGGCGGCGACAAGCTTCTTTTCGGTCCGGGGATCTCGCTTGAGGACTTGCGACTGAATCGGGACGGTGACGATCTGCTGATCTATGTCGACGATGGTACAGGCGCGAATGTGCCACTCGATGAAGTCACGGACGTCATTCGGATCGAGAACTGGGAAAATTCGGAAAACCGGATCGAGGTCCTGCGGTTCTTTGACGGGATTGACGTCGATCTGTCCGCTCTGGCTGAGGCGATCGTTGTCGGCGAGTTCGGGAATGGCGATGAGGTGGTGAACATCACCCAGGAACTTCGGGGAACGATTCTCATTGAAACGCCGCTGGAAAGCTCGGGACCGGGCAAGAGCGCCATTCTTGAAGGTCAGTTCGGTGAAAGCCGCTCGTACTCCACCGTTCAGACTGACGATCCCTTCATCAAGCTTGACCTGCAAAGCGAGTTCGCGATCAAGTCTGTCAAGATCCACAGTCACGGAGTCGACAATCATGATCTGAACGGCACGGTCGTGAAGCTGCTCGACAGGGACGGCAATGTCGTTCACGAATTCGAGCCGCTGACCGGATCAGAAGCAGGGGTGGTCTTTGAACTGGAAGTTCCGGACTTCGTCGATGCACGGTACGTTCTCCTTGAAGACCCCGACGATCACCTCAGCGTACCGGAAATCGAAGTCTTCGGCAGGATGGCGACACGAGACGGTGCCGTTGGATCCAACGAGAGAGACTGGATCAGCGGCGACGAGCTTGCCAACTTTGTCAAAGGGCGTGGAGGTGACGACTTCCTGTTTGGCCGGGACGGTGACGACGACCTCTCTGGCGGTGCGGGCGACGACGGCCTCTTCGGTGGTGACGGCAACGACACTTTGCGTGGTGGAACCGGAGGTGACCATCTCCTTGGCGAAAGGGGCGATGACGTCATCGAAGGCGGGGCAGGCGATGATGTTCTGACCGGCGGTTCGGGCGACGACGTTCTGCGCGGCGGTCTCGACGACGACATGTACATCTTCGAGCGTGGCGACGGCCATGACACGATCCATGACAGCGTCTTCAGTGTGACAGACAACGGGACGACCACCATTGAGCATGGAAGCGATTTCTCTGCCAAGCAGGGTGACTGGGTCGGCGAGGGCCGGACGGGTGCGACGGTCTCAGCCCTCGACGGCGGTCACGATACGTTGCAGTTCGGGCATTATATTGACATCGACGACTTGATCGTTTCGACCGAAGGGACTGGCAAGGATTCCGCCCTGGTTGTTGAACTTGCTCCCTTGGTCCCAGGTGACGAGATCATGGACAGCGTCACGGTTGCCAACTGGGGCACGTCCGAGTTTCGTGTCGAGAAACTCCGTTTTGCCGACGGCTTCACTCTGGAGGTGGGCGGCATCGGTTTTGCCAAGACGGGTGATGCCGGGGACAACACGCTTGCCGCTGATGGAGTGACCTTGTCGGATGAGGAAGGTGTTTGGTTTGCTGGCGGTAGCGGCGATGACACGCTTGACGGTTCTGCCAACGGTGACATTCTCATTGGCGGAAGAGGCGATGACGTCATCGAAGGCGGGGCAGGCGACGATGTTCTGACCGGCGGTGCGGGCCACGACGACCTCTCGGGCGGTGCGGGCGACGACGACCTCTTCGGCGGTGACGGCAACGACACGTTTCGTGGTGGAACCGGAGGTGACCATCTGCTTGGCGGAAGAGGCGATGACGTCATCGAAGGCGGGGCAGGCGACGATGTCTTGACCGGCGGTTCGGGCGACGACGTTTTGCGCGGCGGTCTCGGCGACGACATGTACATCTTCGAGCGTGGCGACGGCTTCGACACGATTCTCGATGCGGGCAGCAATTCCGTTGGCACCGACCGGTCGAACCTCGGCGGCGACAAGCTTCTTTTCGGTCCGGGGATCTCGCTTGAGGACCTGCGACTGAATCAGGACGGTGACGATCTGCTGATCTATGTCGACGATGGTACAGGCGCGAATGTGCCACTCGATGAAGTCACGGACGTCATTCGGATCGAGAACTGGGAAAATTCGGAAAACCGGATCGAGGTCCTTCGGTTCTTTGACGGGATTGACGTCGATCTGTCCGCTCTGGCTGAGGCGATCGTCGTTGGCGAGTTCGGGAATGGCGATGATGTGGTGAACATCACCCAGGAACTTCGGGGAACGATTCTCATTGAAGCGCCGCAGGAAAGCTCGGGGCCGGGCAAGAGCGCCATTCTTGACGGTCAGTTCGGTGAAGGCCACTCGTACTCCACCGTTCAGACTGACGATCCCTGCATCAAGCTTGACCTGCAAAGCGAGTTCGCGATCGAGTCCGTCAAGATCCACAGTCACGAAGTCGACAATCATGATCTGAACGGCACGGTCGTGAAGCTGCTCGACAGTGATGGCAATGTCGTTCACGAGTTCGAGCCGCTGACCGGATCGGAAACAGGGGTGGGCTTTGAACTGGAAGTTCCGGACTTCGTCGATGCACAGTACGTTCTCCTTGAAGCCCCTGACGATCACCTCAGCGTCTCGGAAATCGAAGTCTTTGGCAGGATGGCGACACGAGACGGTGCCGTTGGATCCAACGAGAGAGACTGGATCAACGGCGACGAGCTTGCCAACATCATCAAAGGGCGTGGAGGTGACGACTTCCTGTTTGGCCGGGACGGTGACGACGACCTCTCTGGGGGTGCGGGCGACGACGGCCTCTTCGGCGGTGACGGCAACGACACTTTGCGTGGTGGAGCCGGAGGCGATTTTCTCGTTGGCGAAAGGGGCGATGACGTCATCGATGGCGAGGCAGGCGATGACGAATTGACCGGCGGTTCGGGCGACGACGTTCTGCGCGGCGGTCTCGGCGACGACATGTACATCTTCGAGCGTGGCGACGGCTTCGACACGATTCTCGATGCGGGCAGCGGTTCCGTTGGCACTGACCGGTCGAACCCCGGCGGCGACAAGCTTCTTTTCGGTCCGGGGATCTCGCTTGAGGACTTGCGACTGAATCGGGACGGTGACGATCTGCTGATCTATGTCGACGATGGTACAGGCGCGAATGTGCCACTCGATGAAGTCACGGACGTCATTCGGATCGAGAACTGGGAAAATTCGGAAAACCGGATCGAGGTCCTGCGGTTCTTTGACGGGATTGACGTCGATCTGTCCGCTCTGGCTGAGGCGATCGTTGTCGGCGAGTTCGGGAATGGCGATGAGGTGGTGAACATCACCCAGGAACTTCGGGGAACGATTCTCATTGAAACGCCGCTGGAAAGCTCGGGACCGGGCAAGAGCGCCATTCTTGAAGGTCAGTTCGGTGAAAGCCGCTCGTACTCCACCGTTCAGACTGACGATCCCTTCATCAAGCTTGACCTGCAAAGCGAGTTCGCGATCAAGTCTGTCAAGATCCACAGTCACGGAGTCGACAATCATGATCTGAACGGCACGGTCGTGAAGCTGCTCGACAGGGACGGCAATGTCGTTCACGAATTCGAGCCGCTGACCGGATCAGAAGCAGGGGTGGTCTTTGAACTGGAAGTTCCGGACTTCGTCGATGCACGGTACGTTCTCCTTGAAGACCCCGACGATCACCTCAGCGTACCGGAAATCGAAGTCTTCGGCAGGATGGCGACACGAGACGGTGCCGTTGGATCCAACGAGAGAGACTGGATCAGCGGCGACGAGCTTGCCAACTTTGTCAAAGGGCGTGGAGGTGACGACTTCCTGTTTGGCCGGGACGGTGACGACGACCTCTCTGGCGGTGCGGGCGACGACGGCCTCTTCGGTGGTGACGGCAACGACACTTTGCGTGGTGGAACCGGAGGTGACCATCTCCTTGGCGAAAGGGGCAATGACGTCATCGAAGGCGGGGCTGGCGATGATGTCTTGATCGGTGGTGCGGGCGACGACGTTTTGCGCGGCGGTCTCGGCGACGACATGTACATCTTCGAGCGCGGCGACGGCCATGACACGATCCATGACAGCGTCTTCAGTGTGACAGACAACGGGACGACCACCATTGAGCATGGAAGCGATTTCTCTGCCGAGCAGGGCGACTGGGTCAGCGAGAGCCGGACGGGTGTGACGGTGTCAGCACTCGACGGCGGTCACGATACATTGCAGTTCGGGCATTATATCGACATCGGCGATTTGATCGTTTCGACCGTAGGGACTGGCAAGGAGTCCGCCCTGGTTGTTGAACTTGCTCCCTTGGTCGCAGGTGACGAGATCATGGACAGCGTCACGGTTGCCAACTGGGGCATGTCCGATTTTCGTGTCGAGACACTCCGCTTTGCCGACGGCTTCACTCTGGAGGTGGGCGGCATCGGTTTTGCCAAGACGGGTGATGCCGGGGACAACACGCTTGCCGCTGATGGAGTGACCTTGTCGGATGAGGATGGTGTTTGGTTTGCTGGCGGTAGCGGCGATGACACGCTTGACGGTTCTGCCAACGGTGACATTCTCATTGGTGGCCAAGGTTCTGACGTGCTGGTCGGAAAGGAAGGCGATGACTCGCTTGTAGGAGGCGAAGGATACGACGACCTTTCGGGTGGTGCGGGCGACGACGACCTCTTCGGCGGTGCCGGCAACGACGCGCTGCGTGGTGGAACCGGAGGTGACCATCTCCTTGGCGGAAGAGGCGATGACGTCATCGAAGGCGGGGCAGGCGACGATGTTCTGACCGGCGGTGCGGGCAACGACGGCCTCATTGGCGGTGTGGGCGACGATGTTCTGACCGGCGGTGCGGGCGACGACGTTTTGCGCGGCGGTCTCGGCGACGACATGTACATCTTCGAGCGCGGCGACGGCTCCGACACGATTCTCGATGCGGGCAGCAGTTCCGTTGGCACCGACAGGTCGAACCCCGGTGGCGACAAGCTTCTTTTCGGTCCGGGGATCTCGCTTGAGGACTTGCGACTGAATCGGGACGGTGACGATCTGCTGATCTATGTCGACGATGGTACAGGCGCGAATGTGCCACTCGATGAAGTCACTGATGTCATTCGGATCGAGAACTGGGAAAATTCGGAAAACCGGATCGAGGTCCTGCGGTTCTTTGACGGGATTGACGTCGATCTGTCCGCTCTGGCTGAGGCGATCGTTGTTGGCGAGTTCGGGAATGGCGATGAGGTGGTGAACATCACCCAGGAGCTTCGGGGAACGATTCTCATTGAAGCGCCGCTGGAAAGCTCGGGGCCGGGCAAGGGCGCCATTCTTGACGGTCAGTTCGGTGAAAGCCACTCGTACTCCACCGTTCAGACTGACGATCCCTTCATCAAGCTTGACCTGCAAAGCGAGTTCGCGATCAAGTCCGTCAAGATTCACAGTCACGAAGTCGACAATCATGATCTGAACGGCACGGTCGTGAAGCTGCTCGACAGGGACGGCAATGTCGTTCACGAATTCGAGCCGCTGACCGGATCGGAAAGTGGGGTGATCTTTGAACTGGAAGTTCCGGACTTCGTCGATGCGCAATACGTTCTTCTTGAAGCCCCCGACGATCACCTCAGCGTCTCGGAAATCGAAGTCTTTGGCAGGATGGCGACACGAGACGGTGCCGTTGGATCCAACGATAGAGACTGGATCAACGGCGACGAGCTTGCCAACTTTGTCAAGGGGCGTGGAGGTGACGACTTTCTGTTTGGCCGCGACGGTGACGACGACCTCTCTGGGGGTGCGGGCGACGACGGCCTCTTCGGCGGTGACGGCAACGACACTTTGCGTGGTGGAACCGGAGGTGACCATCTCTTTGGCGGAAGGGGCGATGACGTCATTGATGGCGAGGCAGGCGATGACGAATTGACCGGCGGTGCGGGCGACGACGTTCTGCGCGGCGGTCTCGGCGACGACATGTACATCTTCGAGCGTGGCGACGGCTCCGACACGATTCTCGATGCGGGCAGCAGTTCCGTTGGCACCGACCGGTCGAACCCGGGCGGCGACAAGTTTCTTTTCGGTCCGGAGATCTCGCTTGAGGACTTGCGACTGAATCGGGACGGTGACGATCTGCTGATCTATGTCGACGATGGTACAGGTGCGAATGTGCCACTCGATGAAGTCACGGACGTCATTCGGATCGAGAACTGGGAAAATTCGGAAAACCGGATCGAGGTCCTGCGGTTCTTTGACGGGATTGACGTCGATCTGTCCGCTCTGGCTGAGGCGATCGTCGTTGGCGAGTTCGGGAATGGCGATGAGGTGGTGAACATCACCGAGGAACTTCGGGGAACGATTCTCATTGAAGCGCCGCTGGAGAGCTCGGGGCCGGGCAAGGGCGCCATTCTTGACGGTCAGTTCGGTGAAAGCCACTCGTACTCCACCGTTCAGACTGACGATCCCTTCATCAAGCTTGACCTGCAAAGCGAGTTCGCGATCAAGTCCGTCAAGATCCACAGTCACGAAGTCGACAATCATGATCTGAACGGCACGGTCGTGAAGCTGCTCGACAGGGACGGCAATGTCGTTCACGAATTCGAGCCGCTGACCGGATCGGAAAGTGGGGTGATCTTTGAACTGGAAGTTCCGGACTTCGTCGATGCGCAATACGTTCTTCTTGAAGCCCTCGACGATCACCTCAGCGTGTCGGAAATCGAAGTCTTCGGCAGGATGGCGACACGAGACGGTGCCGTTGGATCCAACGAGAGAGACTGGATCAGCGGCGACGAGCTTGCCAACTTTGTCAAAGGGCGTGGAGGTGACGACTTCCTGTTTGGTCGGGACGGCGACGACGACCTCTCTGGCGGTGCGGGGGACGACGACCTGTTCGGCGGTGACGGCAACGACACTTTGCGTGGTGGAACCGGAGGTGACCATCTCCTTGGCGGAAGGGGCGATGACCTCATCGATGGCGAGGCAGGCGATGATGTATTGACCGGCGGTGCGGGCGACGACGTTTTGCGTGGTGGTCTCGGCGACGACATGTACATCTTCGAGCGCGGCGACATCCATGACACGATCCAAGAGAGCGTCTTCAGTGTGACAGACAACGGGACGACCACCATTGTGCATGGAAGCGATTTCTCTGCCGAGCAGGTTGACTGGGTCAGCGAGAGCCGCACGGGTGTGACGGTGTCAGCGCTCGACGGCGGTCACGATACATTGCAGTTCGGGCATTATATCGACATCGGCGACTTGATCGTTTCGACCGTAGGGACTGGCAAGGAGTCCGCCCTGGTTGTTGAACTTGCTCCCTTGGTCGCAGGTGACGAGATCATGGACAGCGTCACGGTTGCCAACTGGGGCACGTCCGAGTTTCGTGTCGAGACACTCCGCTTTGCCGACGGCTTCACGCTGGAGGTAGGCGGTATCGGTCATGCCGTGACGGGCGATACTGGAGAGAACACGCTCACCGCTGATGGAGTGACCTTGTCGGATGAGGAAGGTGTTTGGCTTGCTGGCGGTAGCGGCGATGACACGCTTTACGGTTCTGCCAACGGTGACATTCTCATTGGCGGCTACGGTTCTAACGTGCTTTTCGGAAAGGAAGGCGATGATTCGCTTGTAGGAGGCGAAGGATACGACACCCTTTATGGCGGCGCGGGAGATGACGACCTCTTCGGCAGGGACGGCAACGATTTTTTGGATGGTGGAGCCGGAGATGACTATCTCCTTGGCGGAAGGGGCGAAGACGGCCTCAATGGCGAGGCAGGCGACGATGTTTTGTCCGGCGGTGCGGGCGACGACGGCCTCTCTGGCGGTGCGGGCGACGACGACCTCTTCGGCGGGGACGGCAATGACACGTTGCATGGTGGAACCGGAGGTGACTATCTCCTTGGCGGAAGAGGCGATGACTTCATCGAGAGCAATGCGGGCGACGATGTTTTGTCCGGTGGTGCGGGCGACGACGTTTTGCGCGGCGGTTTCGGCGACGACATTTACATCTTCGAGCGTGGCGACGTCCATGACACGATCCATGAAAGCGTCTTCAGTGTGACATTCACAGACACCGGGACGACTGTCATTGAGCATGGAAGCGATTTCTCTGCCGAGCAGGGTGACTGGGTCAGCGAGAGCCGGACGGGTGTGACGGTGTCAGCGCTCGACGGCGGTCACGATACATTGCAGTTCGGGTATAACATCGACATCGGCGATTTGATCGTTTCGACCGTAGGGACTGGCAAGGATTCCGCCCTGATTGTTGAGCTTGCTCCCTTGGTCGCAGGTGACGAGATCATGGACAGCGTCACGGTTGCCAACTGGGGCACGTCCGAGTTTCGTGTCGAGACACTCCGCTTTGCCGGTGGCTTCACGCTGGAGGTAGGCGGCATCGGTTTTGCCAAGACGGGTGATGCCGGGGACAACACGCTTGCAGCTGATGGAGTGACCTTGTCGGATGAGGAAGGTGTTTGGCTTGCTGGCGGTAGCGGCGATGACACGCTTGACGGTTCTGCCAACGGTGACATTCTCATCGGCGGCCACGGCTCGGATGTGCTGGGCGGAGAGGGAGGCGATGATTCGCTTGTAGGAGGCGAGGGAGACGACTACCTCCATGGCGGTGCGGGCGACGACGATCTCTTCGGCGGGGACGGCAACGACACGCTGCTTGGTTCTGTCGGAAGTGACTATCTCATTGGCGGAAGGGGCGATGATGTTCTGACCGGCGGTGCGGGCGATGATGTTCTGACCGGCGGTGCGGGCGACGATGTTTTGCACGGTGGTCTCGGCGACGACATGTACATCTTCGAGCGTGGCGACGGTTCCGACACGATTCTTGATGCGGGCAGCAGTTCGGTTGGCGCCGACCGGTCGAACCCCGGCGGCGACAAGCTTCTTTTGGGTCCGGGGATCTCGCTTGAGGACTTGCGACTGAATCGGGACGGTGACGATCTGCTGATCTATGTCGACGATGGTACGGGTGCGAATGTCCCTCTCGATGAAGTCACTGATGTCATTCGAATCGAGAACTGGACCAATTCGGAAAACCGGATCGAGGTCCTGCGGTTCTTTGACGGTATTGACGTCGATCTGTCCGCCCTGGCCGAGGCGGTCGTTGTTGGCGAGTTCAGGAATAGTGGTGAAGTGGTGAACATCACCGAGGAACTTCGGGGAACGATTCTCATTGAAGCGCCGCTGGAAAACTCGGGGCCGGGCAAGAGCGCCATTCTTGACGGTCAGATCGGACGCGACAACTCGTACGACAGCATTAATTCTGATGATCCCTGCATCAAGCTTGACCTGCAAAGCGAGTTCGCGATCAAGGCTGTCAAGATCCACAATCACGAACTCTATTCAAGTGATCTGAACGGCACGGTCGTGAAGTTGTTCGACAACGACGGCAATGTCGTTCACGAGTTCGAGCCGCTGTCGGAAGCGGACGAAGTGACGGTTTGGGAACTGGAAGTTCCGGACTTCGTCGATGCACGGTACGTTCTCCTTGAAGACCCCGACGATTACCTCAGCGTAGCGGAAATCGAAGTCTTCGGCAGAATGCCTGGGCGCCGAGACAGTGGCATTGGATCCAACGAGAGTGACTGGATCAGCGGCGACCAGCTTGCAAACACTCTCGAAGGGCGTGGAGGTGACGACTTCCTGTTCGGTCGGGACGGTGACGACGACCTCTCTGGCGGTGCGGGCGACGACGACCTCTTCGGCGGGGACGGCAACGACATGCTGCTTGGCGGTCTCGGCGACGACATGTACATCTTCGAGCGTGGCGACGGCTCCGACACGATTCTTGATGCGGGCAGCAGTTCCGTTGGCACCGACCGGTCGAACCCCGGCGGCGACAAGCTTCTCTTCGGTCCGGGGATCTCGCTTGAGGACTTGCGATTGAATCGTGACGGTGACGATCTGCTCATCTATGTCGACGATGGTACGAGTGCGAATGTCACTCTTGATGAAGTCACTGATGTCATTCGGATCGAGAACTGGACCAATTCGGAAAACCGGATCGAGGTCCTGCGGTTCCTTGACGGGATTGATGTCGATCTGTCCGCCCTGGCCGAGGCGGTCGTTGTTGGCGAGTTCAGGAATAGTGGTGAAGTGGTGAACATCACCCAAGAACTTCGGGGACTGATTCTCATTGAAACACCGGCAGGCTCGGAGACGCGCAAGAGCGCCATTCTTGACGGTCAGTTAGGATACGACAACTCGTACTCCTCCCATTGGACGACTGATGATCCCTACATCAAGCTAGACCTGCAAAGCGAGTTCGCGATCAAGTCCGTCAAGATCCACAGTCACGCAAACTATTTAAGTGATCTGAACGGCACGGTCGTGAAGTTGCTCGACAACGACGGCAATGTCGTTCACGAGTTCGAGCCGCTGTCGGAAGCGGACGAGGTGACGGTTTGGGAACTGGAAGTTCCGGACTTCGTCGATGCACGGTACGTTCTCCTTGAAGACCCCGACGATTACCTCAGCGTAGCGGAAATCGAAGTCTTCGGCAGAATTCCTGGGCGCCGAGACAGGGGTGTTGGATCTAACGAAAGTGACTGGATCACCGGCGACGAGCTTGCTAACTTTCTGGAAGGGCGTGGAGGTGACGACTTCCTGTTTGGTCGGGACGGTGACGACACCCTAGATGGCGGCGACGGCAATGACGTGATGGCCGGCGAGGATGACAATGATGTACTCAACGGCGGCAATGGCGCTGACCTGATGACGGGTGGAGCCGGCGACGACATCTTGGACGGCGGCAACGGAAACGATGTCTTAATGGGTGGCACCGGTAATGACACGCTGAACGGCGGAGCCGGGGATGACTTGCTGGTCGGCGCAGAGGGCAACGACGTGATCATCGCGAGCTCGGGCCGGGACTACATTCGCTTTGGTTACGGGGATGGAAACGATACCTATCGAGGCAGCACGTCATATGCGGGAACTGATGTCATTGAGTTCGAGAAGGGCATCACGGCTCGCGACGTCTGGTTCGAGCGGATAGACGACGATCTGATCGTCCGTTTGCAAGGTGCGGCGGACACCTTGACCTTCGAGAACTGGTTCTACGGCCCGAACCCAAGTGCACATGTCAGTGGATTTGCGACTGATGATGAATGGTTGAGCTATGGCCAAGTGAACGGGCTCGTTAGCGTCATGGCACCCCACATCGAAGACATGAGCGACGGTACGAACGATCATGCGATCGAGTTTCATGATTTGCCAGAGAGCGTGCTGTCGGTGATCGAATCGGCCTGGGGTTGATCTCTCTTCTACACTGTTGCCGACGTCGTCGAACGCATCTCGATGATGACTGAGAATGCGATTCGGCGAGACGACCGAACGATGGTGTAGTTCAATGCCTGTTGGAGTTACATGTCAGGGATTTGAAAGATCAGGCAGCATCCAAGCAGGGACTTGACGTTTCAGCAGTGATATCCCGACGTGAAAACTCCTTCGGGCTCCGCTATCGTTTGCCAATCCGGACGACCAGAACGCTGTTGTGTCCGCCAAACGCAAACGATGATGAGAAGGCTGTAACTATGTTCGAAGTCTCTGCGACTTGCGGCACTCTCAGCAAAATGTTGGTGTCCTGGTTGATGAGATTCGCATTCGGCGGAATGAAGCCGCCCTCCATGCCCGCGATGGTTGCCGCAAGCTCGATTCCACCGGATGCGCCGAGTAGATGACCATGGAGCGCTTTGGTCGATGACACTGGAATGCTGCCGGCGAATCCGCCAAGGGCTCCTGACAAGGCTGCAGCTTCGGTAAGGTCATTCAACTCCGTGCCCGTCCCGTGAGCATTGATGTAGTCGACCGACTGCGGAGAAATCCCCGAATGGTCGATCGCGTTGCGCAGCGCAAGGGTGATCCCGCCTTCGTCCGGCGTCGTCAATGATCGGGCATCTGACGACTGTCCCCACCCGATGATTTCGGCGTATACGTGAGCGCCTCGCGCTATGGCATGATCCATGGCCTCGAGCACGAAGATCGTCGCCCCTTCGCCCATGACAAGGCCGGAACGGGTCGAACAGAAAGGGCGACAGGTGTCATCGGTGAGCACGTGCATGGCCCGCCAGGCACTGAGATTCGAGTAGCTTAGGCTCGCTTCGACGCCACCCGTCATCGCCAGTTTGGCCGAGCCGGAGCGAATGAGTTCTGCCGCTGCGATGATCGCCTGATTCGAGGAACTGCAAGCGCTCGCGATTGCGTACGAAATCCCCCGAATTCCAAGATCCATGCTGACGGCGCAAACAGGAGCGTTCGGCATGCTCCTCGATATCATGAGAGGCGAAATCCGACCGTTTCCACGAAGAAACCGCCAGTAGTTCTCGTCGAGCGTCTCGACGCTGGTGGTCGACGATCCCAGGATCAGCGCGTCGACTTCCGGTCCTTCGACGCCGGAATCCTTGACGGCGTTTCGAGCCGCGAACAATGCGAAGTGGCCCAGCCGGTCCCAGGTCTTGACCTTGCAATTCGGGATGTCGGTCGCAGCATCGAATCCCGTGACCGGCGCGACGGGGAGTTCGATGTCGGGAAACCCTTCGAGGCTGTAACGCTGCCGAACAATTGCGGAGTTCCCGGCAGCAACTTGTTTGCCAAATTCCTGCCAGTCGTGACCAAGTGGGGTGATCAGTCCGATCCCCGTGACAGCAACCCTCGCCATCAGGCGGCAATCACCTGAAACGCATAGTCGACGACTTCACCGACAGTCTTTCGACCCTTCATTCCGCTGGGTTCGATGGCAACCCCGTGCTTTTCTTCCAGGCGGAAGATGATCTCCATGAGATCGATCGAATCGACACCGAGTTCGACGAGTTTCGTCTCGTTGGACAAACTGATGTCCGACTTGATCGAGTGTTGCTCGATCAGGGTTCCGATTTCCACAAACAGGGCATCGCGCGTGACCGTCATCAGGCTTTCTCATCGTCGAGCGTGGAGGGGTCCGGCTTGAGTTGGACAGTCGGATTGAGGCTGTGGTTGCTGGCATCCTTGAGCCTGTTCACGCCGTGCAGGTAGCTGATTTTCATGGTGTCGGAGCCTTCCTTCACACGCAGGTATCGTCCCATGTCGTTGGCGAAAACGGAATTCTTCAAGTCTTCACCGATCCGAAAGGCGTCTCCGAACGGCGCGATGTAATCAAGAATCCAGCCGCGGTCGCCGCTTTTCCAGTCCTTTGGTTGCAGGCTTCGCACGTTGCGCACATAGGCCTCCTCGACCTCCTGCGACATCCAGGCCCATGTCACCAGACCCACGGGCTTAACGCCCCTGTGGTACACCCTGAATTGAGAATGAAAGACGGCAGGCATGAGCCACTGGTGGATGGAGTGTATCGGCCATCCCTTGTGCATCTCCGACATCGAATAAAGCCATACCATCTCGCCAAGAAACGCCATGGCGGCGCGATGCTTGCCCTTGTCGTCACTGTCCGTCACCATTGGACAGTCCAATAGCTGTCGATGTAGTTGATCATGTATTCGGTCATGTCCTCTTCCCGCAAATCGTAGGCAGTCGTTCCATCGTTGATCTCGATGTTCTGCATCAGGGAGAGAAGACTGTTGACTTTGGTGTAGGACAGTTCCTGACCGTCGGCGACAAACTTGGAGATGTATTTCGACGGGTTGCTTCTGGAGAACCAGCCCTCGAAGGTGATCGTGTCCGTTGAACCAAGCAGCTTGAGACGCAAGTCGTTGTCGACGCGCTCGAACCAGATGTCGGTGACCTTGACGTTTTTCTCGAAGTGGAACTCGTCGGTTCCGTTGACGCCGGACTGTCCCTTGTTGATGTAGCGATCGTTTCCGTGCCCGTAACCGAACAGGTAGACGTCACGCCCCGATCCCGCGACATAAGTGTCATCGCCCTTGTCGCCGACGATCCGGTCATTGCCGGATCCTGCCGAAATCACGTCGTCGCCTTCACCCGCCATGATCACGTCGGAACCGCTTCCGCCCTCGATTTGATCGTTGCCTGCCCCCGCACGGATGACGTCCGACCCGTTGCCGCCAAAGATCTGGTCGTCTCCGTCACCGCCGTCGATGACGTCATCGCCTGAACCCCCATAGAGCCGATCATCTCCTTTTCCGCCAAAGATGAAGTCGTCACCCCCATTACCCTCAAGGAAGTTGGCAAGCTCATCGCCATTGATCCAGTCACTCTGTTGGGATCCGACACCGTTGTTCCGGACTCCTGGTATGTGCCCGAAGACTTCGATCTCCGTGACGCTGAGGTAGTGGTCGGCATCTTGAAGGCGAACGTATTGCGCATCGACGAATTCAGGAACCACCAATTCCCAGACTCTTCCTTTTTGCGACCCCGTCAACGGCGCGAATTCGTGGACAACATTTCCTTCGCTATCAAGAAGCGTCACAATCGCCCCGTTCAGGTTATTGTCATACTGCACCAGATTGTGGATCTTGACGGACTTGATCGCGTACTCGCTTTGCAGATTGAGCTTTATTTCAGGATTGTAGGACCAACGGCTGTGGTAATAGTTGCTACGGCCAATCTTGCCATCGATGATGCTGCTCGTGCTCGTTCCCCACCCCGCTATGGCGGACTCTACCGAAACCACTCCTCGGAGTTCTTTGGTGAGGTTAAACACGCTGTCTTCATTCTTGAACTCGCCAACGGTGATTGCCTCGGCCAGAGCAGAAATGTCGACATCGATTCCGTCGAAGAACTGCAAGACCTCGATCCGATTTGTCGAATTGTTCCAGTTCTTGATCCGAATGACGTCAGTGATGGCATCAAGCGGGACATTCGAGTCTTTGCCATCGGTGACGTAGATCAACAGGTCGTCACCGTCTCGGTTCAACTTCAGGTCGTTGACAGTGATCCCTGAACCGAACAGCAGCTTGTCTCCACCGCCATCGCGTTGCTCGCCAGAGCTGCCGCTGTCGAGGATCACGTCCTGCCCGTCTCCACGGCTGAAGACATATGTGTCGTTCCCCGTCCCCCCGGACAAAGTGTCGTTCCCGGCCCCTCCGACGAGAATGTCGTGTTGATCGTCCGCGCCGACCAGAGTGTCGTCCCCGTCACGGCCGCTCAGCCAGGTGGCCTTGCCGTCGCTCGAAAGCTCGTCGTCGGACTCGGTGCCGCTCACGGCTTGCTCGACCTCGGAGACGTCCAGGGCAAAGCCATTGGTGAACCTCAGGGTTTCAACCCGGAACTCCTCCGATATCCAGTTCTTGATCGTCAGGCTGTCAACGACGGGGCCGTCGTCCTCCGGCGCAAGTTCGATCAGCAGATCGTCGCCGTTCATGGAGACCAGCAGGTCGGCCAGATCGATGTCGCGCCCGAACTGTATGGTGTCGTCTCCGCTTTCGGTCGCGACAGTCTTTTCCCTGTATCCCGTCCGCACTTCATTGACCCAAACAGTCGTCGCGTTCTTCCCCGACCCGGTTGTTTTCGCTATCTGGTTTCCGGTTTCGTAGGTGTATTGTTCGGTCACGGTCACAAACAACGTCTCAAGAGTTTCATCGATCGTGTCGTGGCCATCGCCGCGATTGAAGAAGTAGATGTCGTTTCCAGCGCCACCCTTCAAAAGGTCGTTTCCCGAGCCGCCGGAAAGAACGTCTGCTCCTAGTCCACCGACCAGCGAGTCGTTTCCGGCGCCGCCGAGGAGATGGTCATCGCCGCTGTCCCCTGCGAGGCGGTCATCGCCAGCGCCACCGAAGAGGTCATCGCGTCCGCTTCCGCCCGAAAGATCGTCCGATCCTTCATTGCCGGTCAGAATGTCGTCGCCATCGCCCGCAGCGATGGTGTCGTTCCCGGCACCGCCCGACAGGAAGTCGCCAGCATCCGTTCCGTCAAGTTCGTCGTCTTCATCCAATCCGGATTTCGCATAGATGATGGCGGACATGTCGACAACGCGGTCGTCGCCAAACCGGAATGTCTCGATCCTGCTCTTGCTGTTGGACCAGTCGATGATCTCGACACGGTCCTGCATGTCCTCGTAGGACGCTGTCCCGTCCTCCCGCAAGCCAATCAAAAAATTGCCCAGGTCATCGGTCTCGACAAAGAGGTCGTCTATCAAGATCGTTGGTCCGAACTGCAGCACATCGCGCCCGCCGTCAGTTTGGACCATGCGCTTGACGGCTCGGGTCTCTTCGACCCAGCGGCCGCTTTTGCCACTGGGTGACCAATAGAAATTCCCGGTGCCTTCCCGAACTGTCTGTTCTTGAGTTGCATAGTCGTGAATCTGATCGACACCGTCACCACGGAAATAGAAATACGTGTCGTTGCCGGCGCCCCCGTTCAAGAAATCGGAACCGCGTCCACCGATCAGGTAGTCGTCGCCGTCTTCGCCGAGAATGTGATCGTCACCGTCCTCCCCAGTCAGCTTGTCATCGCCATGGGAGCCGTTCATGGTGTCGTTGCCCGACCCGCCGATCAGGAAGTCGCGGCCATGACCGCCCTGAATCACGTCATCTCCGTCGTCCCCGAAAATGAAGTCGCGGCCCCAGCCGCCGGTGAGATTGTCGTCACCGGCACCACCCGAGATGATGTCATTCCCGGCACCGCCATCGATCGTGTCGTCGTTGTTGCCCCCGGACATGAACTCGTGGGCGGAAGTGCCTTGCAGATTGTCGGCCTCGCCCATGCCGTGGTGTGCGGCGGTGATCTTCGAGAAGTCCAGGATGTCACCACTCGCGAATTCGAAATTCTCGATGCGGTTGTCGGTGTCTGACCAGGATTCGATGCGTATCTGGTCACCGGCCTCCATCAGGTCCGCGTTGGCATCGTCGCGCAATTCGATGAAGAGGTCGTCGCCCGTGAATGTGAGGATAAGGTCAGATAGAAGAATCGAAGGAGCAAATCGCAACGTGTCGATACCGCCGTCGACCTCTCCGTACTTGGTCTTGTAGCCGGTGCGCAGCTCGTTCGCGTAGCGGGCCCGCTTGCCTCCTCGCACCTGCACGTATTCGTAGTAGTTGTAGCGTTCTTCGTAGTATCCTTCCGTGTAGTCGAAGATCGTGACTTGTTCGTCGCCGCGTGCATACTCGTAGATGTCGTTTCCGTCTCCACCCTCGAGCCGATCGTCTCCGCTGCCACCGGACATCGTGTCGTTTCCGGCTCCGCCGATCAGGAGGTCATCGCCGGCCATGCCCCACAGCGTGTCGTCGCCCTCGCCGCCGACCAATTCGTTGTCGACTTCACTGCCGATGAGCGTGTCGGCATGCGACGAGCCGATCAGGTTCTCGAATCCCGTGATCGTGTCGCCCTCGGCATCGCCGCCGCTGCCAGTGTGCGTGGTCAGGTTGACATAGACACCCTGCAAAGACTCCTCGTAGCTCGACGTGTCGATGCCCTCTCCGCCTGACAAGATGTCAGCTCCGGCTCCTCCATCGACAAGATCATCGCCGGCGCCACCGATCAGGGTGTCATTTCCGCCATGGCCGCGGATCGTGTTGGCGTCCGATGTTCCGGTAATCTCGTCGTCCCCGAAGTCGGAACCCTCCGCGCCCTCGAAGCCGGAATACTCGTCGTCGTCATGTCCTTCGCCCGACGCCGTGTTGGTTTCGATGTCGAAGACGACACCGTGCGACGCCGCCCGAAACGATATGACGTCCTGACCAGCGCCACCGTCCGCGATCTTCTTGCCGTCCCCGACCGCGATGAAGTCATCGCCGTCGCCACCGTAAGCTTCGTCGGTGCCGTGGCTGACATCGATGTAGTCGTCTCCATCGCCGCCATGCACGATGTCGTCACCCACGCCCGCGAACAGCCTGTCATTCCCGGCGTCGCCGTGGATGACATCGTCGCCATCGTAGGTCTTGATCAGGTCGTCGCCGTCTCCACCGCTGATCGTGTCATCGCCTTCGGCCGCGAAGAACACGTTGTCCTTCTCGTCGCCGGTGCGTTCGTATGCCTCGTGAAGACCCATCGCATGGGCAGCCTGAATGGTCGCGACCCACCCCGCGGTGAAGGCGCTTCTGCCTCCCATGGAGACAAGTGTGTTGATCGCTTCTGTGTTCTCCAGATAGGTGTGATAGTCGTGGGCGATCTGCAGATTTGCGGCGATCCTCTGGTAGATCGCCAGTTCCTTATCGGCGCGAGAACTTCCGTCTCCGGCAAAGTACCCTGTCAGATTGGTTCCGTATTTGGCATCGTGATAGAGGTCATCGAGTTCCATGACTTCGAGCGCTCGCACGGCTGTCAGCTGGCCGTCATTGAGCTTCGCGGCTTTCAGGTCCCTGATGTAGGCGTTAACATAAGCGGCCTGCGCGGTGCCAAAACTCTCGCCGGTGCGACCAGCATTCTTGATGTAATTGTGGTAGTGCCCGAATGACCATTGCCCGAGTTCGCCGTAATTGTGGGACTGGGCCATCACCGCGTCGACGAACTCGTTCATCGAGTCGATGTACATCTGGGCCATGTCGCGGGACATGCCGATGTTGCCGCCATCTCCGGCCCACGTTCCCTTCAGTACGAAGTGTCCGGTTTCCTCGTCGAACTTGACGCTTGTGTAGGCTTGCGGGTTCTTCGATCGTCCGAACAGCGAGTCGAATATCGAGCCCACCACCCATGATATGACAGCGACGATCGGACCGCCCATGACCGCGAATTTGGTCGTGATGTCTGTTAAGAATCGGAAAGCGATCCCCGCGATGATCGCCGAGGCCTGACCGACCGTCGTTTCGAGCGGAGGCAGGACTTCGTTCACGACAGCCGTGAAAATCAGCCCGTGCGGGTTTTCGAGGAACTTGGTCGGCTGGAACTTTTCGTCGACAAACGAGTCGACAACCTTTTGCGAGGCGTCCGATAGCTCCAATGATTCGACCAGACTGGTGAAAAAGTCGCTCTTCAGAACAAGTTCCGCTCCATGAGTGACCAACGTGTCGATGCCGTTCCCGACTATTGCCTTGAAAACCGCGCCAGGAACGCCGTCGACATTCGTGTTCTCGAAGATCTCGCTCATGATCAGGGCATTGATCACCGAAATCGTCGATTCGACTCCATTGACGACAAGTTCGCCGCCGAAGTCCTCGAATGCGCCGCGAGAAATCTCTTCCAGGGTGTCGCCGATGTTGAATCGTTCGCCCTCGTCGATGGCAACCCGCTGACCGAATGCGAATATCGTTTCGCCGAAATTCTGCAGCACGGTGCCCATGATCGTGTCGGCGGCAATCTTTTCGAACACGTTCGGGGCATCGCCAAGAAAGCCATGCGTCAGGAACGGCGTGAGAGCCTTGAAGATGTCGCCACCGAGATGCTGGTAGTGGAGAGGCTGAGATCGCTGGTCGATGATGTTGTTGTTTTCGTCGACTTCAAGGTAGATGTAGTTAAGATTTCCCGCGCCATCAGAAAATGTCGCTTCCTTGATGGCGCGATAGCTGTCCCCTTCCCGCCGTTGAGTAACTTCGATCTCTGCGGTGCCACCAAACGCTCGGTACACCGCAAAGTCGAGACTTCCGTTGCCGTCACGATCTTCCCAACTGACGAGATTGTCCTTTTCCCAGAGTTCCATGAAAGACAGTACAGACTTGTTGTGAACCCGGATGCCGCCGGCGATATAGGTGTGTGTCCCCTCGACCTCGAAGTTGTGGACCGTGTGGGAAGTCTTCCACGGTGCCGGATGATCCGCAAAAGCCAGATCGTCGAAGCACCGGGTTGGTTCCTCGATGTCGTAATAGGTCGCGGCCAGGAAGTCGGAGAAGTCGACTTCAGTTCCAGGAACAAATTCGCGGTGCAATGAAGTCATTTCAATTGCCTCGACTTGATGATTTCCTCGGCGGACGCAAGAAATTGCTGCTTTACGGTTTCAACCGGTGCAAACGGCGACACGCACTCCATCACGACGATTTCGGAACCCGACCGCCAATCTTCCGGAGCGAGGCCCTTGTCGCCTGCATCGATCCTTGCCTTCACCTCGGGACTGACGCCAGCCCAAGTGAGAAACGCGACCGGCTGGTTGTCTTTCGAGTAGAGCTTGAACTGCCTAAAGAGAAGTGCAGGGGCAACTCGGTCCTCCAGTGTCTTGATTGGAAGTTCCCGGTGATCGGGCGACATGGTCATCAGCCAAACGGCTTGACCCAGCGTGGACCCAAAGGTCTGCTGATCCAGCGTCTTGATCCCGAGATTGGGACTTTGCTTGGTTCCGTCATGATCGACCGACATCAGTTCAATGTCCTGCGAAACGCGCGACGGCGCTTGTGTGCTTGCGCCGTTCCGCTGCCGTGACGCGAATGCCCCGGTTTGACCTGTTGCGGCGCCAACGACAATGGAAGGTTCAACGAGAAGTCCGCCGATTGCCGCTCGCCCATCTCAGCGGGAGCCGGCATCATCGGTGGAATGTCGTCCCACTCGCCTGCAGCGTAGATGTCGCAAAGCGGAAGGTTTGACCGGGAGAGCACATAGTCCTCGGGTCTCGGAAGCGCGCCGAATGGCCAGATCAAGGGTTTCTCCACGCCGTCCTTGTCGCGGACCAACTCGCTGTCTGTCACGACTCCACCCGAAGCTCCAATCATACCGGAAATGCTGACTTCCTTTCCGTTCGACAGGATGTGGCGCGTACCAAGGCGAAGCCGCTTGCTCTCGGCAATTTGCATGACCCCGTCGGAACCGCGGGCCACGGTCACCACGAGGACGAAACGGTCATCGTGACTACCGACTTCGGCACCGGTCGCGGCCCGCATCAGCTTCCCCGACTTCGTCACAAGGGCCCCGTCGCTGCGAAGGATGTCGATGATGGGAACATGACGACCCGAAAAGCGGCCGTCACCGCACAGCATAACGTGGCCAGGCGTTACCATCAGACCGTGCAGGTCGAGGACATGTTGCGCCTGCTTGACAAAGGTCCGCGTGACCTTGCCAGGAACGAGCGTGCCCTTCGCATCGTAGGACACGACCCAGTCGCCAACCTCGATCTGGTCAATCCTCTTTTCGCCTCCGCCCCACATGGAAATCGGCGTGTGGCCGAGGAAGCACGCATCAGAACCCTTCGCGAGCAGGCGCATGATTTCGGAATGCTCATTGTTGAAACTATCATCGCGCAGAATCGAATTTTGGATTGCTTGTCCGACTTCTTCTACGTCGTTCCCAATCGTCAACTCCAACAGCCTTATTGCGTCGACGATATCTGGTATTGCACGGAGGTAATGGAACTCATTGTGGAATAGCAACGAGTCTTTGTACTCGTACTCGGAAGATGGCAAGGCCTCCAGATAGTTGAGGATCGCCGTCACAACCTTGGTCTGCAGGTCTTTGTCGAAATTGTCCTTGAAGACGTTGGCCAGCTTGACGTATGTCGGGGTGGGGTCAATGCCGGGTTCAATTTTCTTGCTTTTGAACAAGCCGTCGACGGTGCTCACTACATTGGTCACGGTCTCATTCAGGGCGTGAATTGTCTCATTGTCCGTCACGGACGCAAGACCTTTGACCGTATCGTGAAGATCCCCACTCAATTCGTAGAAATCACGCGCATGCACCAAAAGCCCTAGGCCCATCATCGTCATGATTGAATCCTGAATCACCCCGATCGCCAAGGATTCCGCGAATTGCATCATGAACTCGGCATCAAAGTCGAAGCCGGTTGTCGCCATGTACTTGATGGTGTTCTTGATTGAATTGTCGCCGTATTTTTCCTTGATCTCGTCTTCCAGAACTATACTGGCATACATGAGATCGCCGTAAATGACTGCTCCGCCGATCAAGGCGTTCGTGCCGGCTAACGCTTTGAGTTTGTCCGACGACCACATATCGGTCGGGCGTTTGACCGGTTTATCGTCAACAATCAGTTCTCCATTGCTTCCGATCTTGTACGAATGGTCATGGTAGTCCTTTTGCAATTTGGAAATTCCGCCATCGATTGTCTTTTCGGGCAGCGGTTTGTTCGGGTCGGGCGGGTTGGGATTTTTCAGGAGCGGGTCGCCCTTGTTGTTGAAAAGAAACAGGTCTTCCCAATTCTCGCTAGACAGTCCGTTTCGGATATGGTGCTGTAGTCCCTCGATCTTGGCGCGCGCTTCAAGTGCCGCCTCCGCGGGAGGTGTACCCCCTGCAATTTTGCTATCAAATGTCTTCTGAATTTTTCCCAACTCGGTCTCAACAAACGAGTCGATTTTTCGGTGGCCTTCTCCGAGACCCATATGGATTGCCGAGTAGACCGGCGGATATCCTTTGTTATACAGGTCACTCTGAGTCGCCGCATCCTTGGGGAGCATCATCCCATTGTCTGGCGAATTGACGTCGAATGGCCAGCCGGCGGCCTCCAGATCTGCAAAAAATCCGCTCTTGCTGTTGAAAACAGATTTCCCGATCAGGTGTGCCGCTTGGAAATTCTTCTCGTTCAGTCCATTCATTTGGCCCTTGCTCGCTATGAGCACGGCACTTCGGAATGCTTTTTGATCTGACACGACAGACTTCCCACTCAAAACCAGATGTGCGAGACGTTTTGGGTCGTGACAAGATGCGTCAGGCGCTGATTGTCATGCTCGTATTCCCATCCCCAGCGTTTTGTGTACTCCCGAAACCCCGTTAGGCCAGCGTCCTTCACCTGAGCGAAAATGGCCTGTGACATGTACTCGGGCCCCGGAGTTCCAACAACAGTCCACATCGGCATGTCCTCAAAGAATTTGCACCGATCAGTGGTGGCCAAATGGTATTCGTAATGAAAGCCATTCGTTATGGCATCCTCCATGACACCCGCAGTGTTTTTTTCGCTGTCCGAGAGAAACGACCTGCCGCACCACATGTAGAACCATTCACCGTCGACGGACCTCTTGTTCGCCGTCGCTAGTGAAGCGGGAAGATAAATATGGCCTCCATCAGGATCAATCCGCTCGAACAACTCGCGGCAACGGGCGCTGACAATTGTGTATCTATCGAAACTCAACCTATCAGGCAGTTCATGCGACACGCCTTTCTTAAACTTGACGACGATTTCGTCGAGGTGCTCTGCCCAGTCCAAAATAGGTTCCATTGCCATCTTGAACACACCAGACGGGCAATCATCGCTTGGCAATTTTTGGGGAGGCCACGGCATACCAGCCCTTCTTGGATGACTTTTTGTAGCGCCGCTAACCGAAAAGCGATCATCATTCCCCGAGCGATGCAACCAATAGATCACCGACTTGTTTGTGCCAATCAGCTCATTTGGATCAACGCTATGCACTTGAACTCTCCCCATACCAGATGTTGCGACGACATCCGAGGTCGCATATCTCTTTGGCTCGGACAGTTCAACCGTACATGTCAAAGGAATCCTGCGGAATAGTTCGCACCTGATGCCACTTGCGCTAGGAGGAGTCGATCCCACTCAGAATTTGAAGAGCGAGTTGCCGTCTATCGCTCACGAAACGCTCCGACGAAATAGTCCCCTAGCGGTTTGACGAGGTACGAGAGCGGCGTGCGTTCCTCGGTCTGGATGATTGCTTCGACCGGCATTCCGGGAAGGAGTTCATTGTCGCCGAGGCGTGTCAATTGCTCATCTGACAACACGACCTCCGCAAGATAGTAAGGCTGCCCTGTGACTTCATCGGTGAACACGTCCGGCGAAACCCGCACCACCTCGCCAAAAATCTCAGGTGTCTTCCGTGCATCGAAGCTGGGAAACCTCAACGTCACGGTTTGACCCGCAACGACCCGGTCAACCTGAGTGGCATCGACACGCACGTGCACATCAAGGCGTGCATCTTCCGGAACGATGAACATTACCGGAGCACTGGGTTGAAGTACAGCGCTGTTCGTGAAGATGGTGGAGCCATGCACGACGCCGCTGACCGGCGCGCGAATCTTGAGGCGCTCAAGAGTTGCAACCAGTGCGGAACGGCGCTCAAGCAGCTCCCCGAGTTGCTGCCCAATGTCACGCAAGAGCCCAATTGCTTCTTCGCGGCGGGTCGATTCAAGCCGTAAGATCTCGAGTTCGATCGAAGAAATCTGGAGTTTTAGCTGAGCCACGGACGCATCCAGAACTCCGATTTCTCCCTTGAGTTGAGCGAGTTCCTTTTGCAATGGAAGCATTCTGAGCTTCGTGCCTGCCCCGCTCTCGTAGGCCACGGTTGCCATGTAGAGTTCCTCGTTCGTCAGATTCAACTGTAGTTCCACGCCATCCCGTTGCGCCAGTGTTCCTTCGATTTGATTGTCAAGTTGGTGGGACTGTTCCCGCAGCTGTTCGATTTTCCGCGAAAACGTCTCAAGCCTCGCCTGATAAAGCTCCCGTTGCCCCTTCTCGAGTTCAAGTGCCTCGGATTCTCGCCCGGTGTCCTTTGCGAACGAATGCAAACGCCCGAAATCTGGCTCCGCATTCGACTGCTCCGCCTCAATGCGAGCCTGTCGGGCATGGATTTCGAGGATCTGCTGTTCGAGTATGGCGAGATCGGATTCCTCGCGCAGCCCGTCCAGACGAACAACGATGTCGCCGGCCGCAACCTTGTCCCCGTCTCGCATGAGGATATCCGCGACCACACCGCCTTCAGGATGCTGAACAACCTGCTGATTAACGTCGACCTGCACGCGCCCTTCAGCGATCACGCCGCCGGAAATCTTGACCATCGTGCCCCACCCACCGAGCACGATGAGTAGAATGGCGAGGCCTGCAAAGCCGGCAAAGATCGGCAGTCGGCCTCGCCAAACGCTGCGTTCGCGATGCTCGACGACATCAGTCATTGATCACTCCCTGTGACCTCGGGCACTTTACCGGGACTTGGCAGGAAGCTCCTGAGGACTTCGTCGCGTGCGCCCGCCTTCCGCACGGTCCCACCATACAGAACGATCAGATTGTCGCACTCCTTCAGCGCACTGGGTCTGTGGGTCATGATCACGACGCTGCCGCCAGTGGTCTTGAACTTTGCTATCGCATCTATCAGCGCATTCGAGCCGGCATCGTCCAAAGCTGAATTCGGTTCGTCCAGAATTAGAATGGCCGGATCACCGAAGAACGCTCGCGCCAACGCGATGCGCTGTCTTTGACCACCCGAAAGGCTGCTGCCGTTGCCGAGGATGGTCGTGTTGTATCCCTCCGGCAAATCAAGAATCATCTCATGTGCGTTGGCCAGTTGTGCAGCTCGAATGACTGCGTCTTCATCCGGTGACATCGACATCCTTGCGATGTTCTCGGTTATCGTTCCAGTAAACAGCTCCATCTCCTGCGGCAAATAACCAATGAGTGCGCCCCGAGCGTCTCGTGGATACTGGTCAAGGCTGGCGCCGCCCAGCCGCACCTCACCCGAGTGCACTGGCCAAACGTATGTCATGACTCTCGCCAAGGTCGACTTTCCCGAGCCAGCCGGACCAATGACGCCCAAACATTGACCGGGAAGGACTTCAAGAGACACGGATCGCAATGTCGGAGCCTGGCCGCCGGGAGCGAGCACCGTGACGTTTGACAACATGAGATGGGCCTCCGGACGTGGCAAAGCCGTCAATTCTGCGTCTGGAGGCGCCGATTCCAGCAGGCGTTCCAGAGTCTTCCACCCGGCGCGGCTGCGTTGCACCAGTTTCCACTGTCCCAATGCTTGCTCGATTGGCGCCAGAGCGCGCCCGAGGATGATGGATCCAGCGATCATTGCGCCTGGAGTCAATTCTTCCTTCAACACGAGATAGGCACCCAATGCCAGCATGGCCGATTGAAGAAACATCCGCCAGGACTTCGAAAACGACGTGAAGACCGTGGTCAAGTCGCTCGATGCGACCGTCTTCGTCTGAGCCAGAAACCTCTGGTCCAGCCAGCGTTTGGTGATTGTGCCTTCCATCCCTTGGGCACGGATGATCTGGGCGGTGCGGCGAGCTTCCTCGGCCAGATTCGAGGCTTTCGCAGATTCGCTCAGCGCGTCCTCGGTCTTGGCTTTGGTCAATCTCTGATTGACCAGGGTGACGATGACAAGCACGATTCCGCCAAAAACACCCAGCCAACCCAACCAAGGGTGGAACAGGAACAGCGCCAGGAAGAAAATGGGCACCCACGGCAGATCAAAGAATGCAAGTACAACGGGGGACGCGAAAAAGTTCTGCAGCGCTTCGATATCGCGAAGTCCCTTTGCTGGACCAGATCGCTCAGCTGGGTGGATTGCCCGCAACAGCACCACACGAAACACGGGACGGTCCAAGGCCTCCTGCAATCGGGCGCCATAGCGTGCAACGAGCCGACCGCGCGAAAATTCCAGCACTGCAAGAATGCCGTAGAGAAAAGCGACAAGCCCGAAGAGGGCCAGCAGCGTCGCTTCTGATCTGCTGGCGAGGACCCGGTCATAGATTTGCAGCATGAAGAGCGGGCCCGTCAGCATCAGCAGGTTCGTGAAGATGCTGAAAAGAAAGACTACCCTGAGAAATGCCCGACCAGCTCTGTGGGCTTCGCTCAGGACACTCGATTTTTCTGTTCTTGGAGGATTCATGTTCTGTTCCAGTCAATGGATTTTGTCAGTTTCGACGGAACCGACGGCGACATTGCCGAAAGATTGAGATGGTGGTGCTGATGGTCGTTCACGAAAAGAAGCCTCTTTCGCTCGAATGGCTCATTGAACCCTCCTGCCAGTATGCTCCTGCACCAACGGCGACCGTCAAACTTCGTGGCCATTTTTGTTTCGCTGACACAGCAGGACGTCGCATCTTCTGCGCGGGTCCTGCGATCGAGATGACGACTGCTTTTTCACTCTTGGTGGCTTGAGTGGGTGGTGCACGCTCTTTCGGTCAGCTTTGAGTTGTGTATCCCATTTGGTGTGTTGAACGGGTGACTTTGGATGTCCGCTTTTCTCCGGATTCCGAGCAGATTGACCCAACTGGTTGCAAAGTGTTCTGATCAAGCTCCGATCGGTTCGGTACGGGGATCCAGACGTGCCGAGATGGATGACCTTGAATCGACTGCCCAGATGTCCCGCGGATGGTTTTCAGAATCCACGGGCAGCCAGTTGTGAAAACAGTGTTGCATGGCCATTCCTCCAGAAAACGAGGCACGACATAGGGAACAGCGATCACCGGTCGTCTCCGTGAATTGATGCGCTCGCAAAGCGTGCGCAATTCTCGACACAGTACGACAAACTGACAAGTCCCCAGCGTCGCACCAATTATCGCTAACAACGCGATCAAGCAACCTGCAAGCCGAATTCGAAAAAAGGCAGAAGCCTGACATCGGGACTCTTCCCAAAAATCCACGCGCGGCGTCGGCGTGGTCGCGCATTTTTGTGTTTCCTCGTCGTCGCCTTGTCCGCAACCTGGACAATTCAGTCGTGGTGCGCGGTTTGATCTGGACTCTGTATACATCTGATGTTTAGTATCCCGTAAATGAGTGAGTTGCTTTATTACGATCTCAAGGACTCGGCGGGTGTCGTTCCCAGCCTCTCGACCCAGATTTGCCGAGAACTCGGTCGGCGCATCGTGGCGGGTCACTTGCGCGAAGGCGAACTGATCGACGACGAGAACAGGCTCAGCGAGCGCTTCGGTGTCAGCAAACCGGTCATCCGCGAGGCCGTCAAACTGCTGGTCGGGAAGGGAATGCTCGAAGTGCGGCGCGGTCACGGAACACGGGTGCGTCGACGGGCCAGCTGGGCCCTGCTCGACGATGACGTACTCGCATGGCACCAGGCCATCGAGCCGCGCTCGGACTTTCTGCGCCAATTGATGGATGTCCGCCAGGTCATCGAACCGAAAGCGGCCGCATGGGGCGCCCGGACCGCCACTGAACCTCAAGTCGACGCGATACGCCTCGCCCACGCAAAAATGAAGGCAGCGCCTTCGGTGCAGGATTTCGTGGTGGCCGATGCCCTGTTTCATCGTTCCGTCCTGCGTGCTGCAAACAACGAAGTGCTGATGGCGATGGAAGGCGTGATCTTTTCGTCGTTGTTAAGCTCGATACGGCTTACCAACACGGACCCGCGCGAGAACAAGCGCTCGATCCCGCTTCACGCAGCGGTCTTGAACGCCATCGAAGCGCGCGACGCCAATGCGGCGGAGGCGGCAATGAACGAACACCTGAGCGACACGCGCACACGACTGGCAGGAGCCTTGTCCGACACGGGCGGGGTGGCCAACACGGATTTTGAACAGGCTGGAGACCGAACATCGGCCCCCAGCGCAGAAACACGTGCCTGATCGGTGGTCAGGTAGTGGTGGCGATATGGGCCTCGCTGAACACTGGACCCAAATCGCCAAATCACCCGCAAGACGGGAGACAACTCCACCGCAGAATCCGACCCGGGCGGGCCGGATGATCCACGAAGGAGGATAAAATGTTTGACAGACTGACGAAAGGCATAATGGCGGGAGGCGTCGCGGCAACCGTGGCGATTTCGGCCGGTTACGCCACTGCACAGGACATGGTGGCACTCTTGCTGCCGGAAAACGTGAATCCGCGCTGGGAACAACAGGACGCAGCGGCGTTCCTGTCGACGATGGCCGAGATTGCGCCTGACATCAAGGTCGAGGTCTTCAACGCGAACAACGACACCGCTGCACAGCAGCGACAGGCCGAACAGGCCTTGACGCAGGGAGCCAAGGTGCTCGTCGTGATCCCGATCGATGGCGAGAGTTCCGCTATCATCGCGGACACCGCAGCCGAAGAGGGCGTGCCGACGATCGCTTACGATCGCATGATCAACTCGGAAAACACGACGTTCTGGGTCCAGGCCGACCTCGAGGGGATGGGCTACGACCAAGCGATGCACGTCATCGAGAACACCAAGGACGGTGACACGCTCGTCATGCTCAAGGGATCGCCGACCGATCCGAACGCCGCCGTGATTCACAACGGACAGCTGCGCGCTCTTCAGGATCTGTTTGACAGCGGCAAGCGGATCATGGGCTACGAGAACTGGACGCCCGGATGGGACCCGGCGATCGCGCGACGCTCCATGGACCAGGCGCTGACTCAGCTCAACAACAACGTGCAGGGCGTGGTGTCCTCCAATGACGGAAACGCCGGCGCGGCCATCGCAGCGATGGAAGAGCAGGGCATGGCCGGTACCGTTCCGGTTTCCGGACTCGATTGCACGGTGCAGGCTCAGCAACTCATGCTTCTTGGCAAACAGACCCAGTGCGGCTGGCGTCCTCTCGCAGACATGGCCGATGCCGCGGCAAGGGTCACGGTACGCCTTGTGAACGGAGAAGATTTCTCCGATCTGGCGCCGCAGACAGTCGTCAACGGCGTGGGTGCCGAAGTCGCCTATGTTCCGGTCGGATCCTATTCGGCAGTCGGAGCAGAGGGTGTCGCCTATGTGATCGAAAACGATCCATCGATCACCAAGGACATGGTGTGTCAGGGCGAAGCTGCAGCGACCGATTTCTGTCAGTGACAGGGGCCGGAGTTGACATCGGAACTTGACGGGGTGGGGCAGCAGACTGCCCCACCCGCACATCTGCGCGTTCACGGAATCCAGAAACGCTTCGGGGGCGTGCATGCTCTGCGCGGCGTTGACTTCGAGGTCGCTCGCGGTGAGGTGATGGCGCTCGTTGGCGACAACGGCGCTGGAAAATCCACGCTGATGAAGATTCTGGCTGGCGCTCATGCTGCCGACGACGGCCAGTTCTTTCTTGATGGTCTCGAAGTCGACATTGCAACTCCGCACGATGCGGCGGCGTTGGGAATCCAGATCGTCTATCAGGATCTCGCTCTATGCGAGAATCTCGATGTTGCCGCCAATCTCTCGCTCGGGGCCGAACCGCTCAAGGCGGGATGGGGGTTTCTGCCGCGAATACTGAGGCCGCTGGATGATCTCGAAATGGAGGTCAAGGCCAAGGGAGCCATCGAGAAACTCGAGGTGCGGACCCTTCAATCGGTGCGCGCGAAGGTCGGAGGCCTGTCCGGCGGACAGCGTCAGGCCATCGCGATCGCCCGCGCCGTCGGAGCGGAAAGCACCGTCGTGATGCTTGACGAGCCCACCGCTGCCCTCGGCGTGGCCCAGACGCGACAGGTTCTCGAAGTCGTCAAGCGATTGCGCAACACCAACCACGCCGTTGTCTACATTTCTCACAACATGCGTGACATTTTCGAAATCGCCGACCGGATCTGCGTGCTTCGTCATGGCGGCAACGTGATGACGTGCCAACGGTCCGACACGACACCTGACGAAATCGTCGTCGCCATGACCCGCGGACTCTCGGGCGAGGCAAATGGTGCAGCCTGACGGCAGAAACTCGCTTGGTGACCGCCTGAGGTTGCTTCGCGAAACCCGCATCGGGTCATTCGTGCCTGTGCTTTTGGCCCTGACGGCCATCTGGGCATGGTTCGGTCTGGTGCTACCTTTTTGGGACTTGGCGTCGGGCGAGGCCGAGACCTTCCGGGCGATTTTTTTGAGCCCACGCAACATCTACAACCTTTTCATGCAGTCTGCGCTGATCGCGACGCTTGCCGCCGGAATCACGATCGTACTTCTGCTCGGCGAGATCGACCTGTCCGCCGCCGCGACCGCCGGAGTCTGTGCAGCGCTGCTGGGCGTCCTCGTGCTGAGCGGCATTCCAGGGTGGCTCGCCTGCCTGATCGTCATGTTCATCGGTGTCGTGATGGGCGCAGCACAGGGATTGCTGGTGGCCTATGTCGGCATACCCTCGTTCGTCGTCACTCTGGCCGGACTGCTCGGTTATCAGGGCTTGATGCAGAAGATACTCCCAACCGGAAACCTCAATGTCGGCGACCCGTTCGTTCGCGGGTTCGCGCGCGTCCTGATTCCAGACTTGTGGGGGCTGGCATTGGGAATCCTTTGCGTGCTGGTTTTTGCCTATGCCTGCCTTCGGAGGCAGTCCCGGCGTCGCACCCTTGGCCTGGAACTTGACCCGAATTTCGCCGTTTGGGGGCAGGTCCTGGCCTTCGGCACCATCGTGATTGCCGTCATCCTGACGCTGAACGCCTATCGCTCGCTTCCGCTCCTGCTCGTTTTGCTGGTCGCAATCACGGCTTTGCTGGGTTGGATCACCACATCGACGCTGTTCGGGCGCGCATTGTTCGCTGTTGGCGGAAACGCGGAGAGCGCTCGCAGGGCCGGCTTCGACGTCAACCGCATTCGTGTCGCAGCCTTCGGCATCGTCGGACTGATGGCGGCAATTGGCGGAATCTTTGGCGCTTCTCGGTTCGGTTCGGTGTCCTACACCGCCTTCGCGGGCGGCTCGCTTCTGTTGGAGGCGATCGGTGCGGCTGTCATCGGCGGGACCTCGCTTTTCGGGGGGCGCGGTTCGGTCTGGAACGCGATTCTCGGAGCGCTGGTCATCGGGTCTCTCGGCAACGGCCTTGATCTGACCGGCGCAAGCGCCGCTGACAAGCTCATGGTCTCGGGCGCGATCTTGATACTTGCGGTTGCTGTTGATGCCATCTCGAGAGCCGATCGCGGCTCGACTCATTGAGAGCCGAAGATGATCGAAACGCCCATGACATCTGAACAACGCCAGGTTCTGGATTCGATCCTCGATTGCCTGATTCCATCTCGCCCTGAACGGGACATCCCCGGCGCGGGCGAAGTGGGCGTGGCCGACGACCTCGTGGGGGTGGCGGCAGTAGATCCGGAGTTCTCGGCCTCGCTTGAGCGGATTCTGTCAAGGGCAAGAGATCTCGCCACCGAGATGACCCCCGAGACGGTGCGCGAACTCGAGACGGCGCTTCCTGGCGAATTCATGATGCTCCTGACGGAGACTTACAAACGATACTACGCGCGAGGGAGTCTGCGACCGCATTTCGGCGTCGGCGCCCACCCTGTCCATCCGGCGGGTTACGCGGTCGAGCGCGAGAGTTCCGAACTTTTGGATCGTCTGACCGAACCCGTCCGCAAGCGCGGCTCCTTCTACCGAGACCCCACGGCGGTCGAGAATGGCTGAGGTGGAGAAGCTCGAGCCGGTCGACGTACTGATCGTTGGAGCAGGCGCATCCGGTGCGGCAATCGCGTGGTCGCTGCTCGAAACGCGCATGAAGATACTGTGTCTCGAACAGGGCGATCACTTGCACGACGAGGGCTTCCCGTCGCGACGCGAAGACTACGAACTGGCCCGCTATGCCGAGTTTTCGTGTGATCCGAACGTGAGGGGACTGGAACAGGACTATCCGGTCAATGCGGAAGACAGTTGCATCACGCCGGTCAACTGGAACGGCGTCGGTGGCTCGACGATCAATTTCCTTGGACATTGGCCGCGAATGAAGCCCTCGGACTTTCGGACGAAGTCCCTCGACGGGGTGGGCGAGGACTGGCCGATCGACTACCACACCTTGGCTCCGTTCTACGACATGAATGACGCCAATACGGGTGTCTCGGGCCTGGGAGGAAACCCGGCCTACCCCGACTACACCCCGCCGTTGCCTCCGATTCCGATCGGCAAGCTGGGGCAAACATTGGCGCAAGGGTTCAACAGGCTCGGCTGGCACTGGTGGCCGTCGGATGTCGCGATTCTCAGCCGCGACCATGACGGGCGACAGGCATGCGTCAATGCCGGCACCTGCGATCTCGGTTGCGCCGCCGGGGCCAAGGGCGGGACGAACTTCACCTATTGGCCGGTGCTCGAAAACGCCGGCGTGGAACTGCGAACGCGTGCACGGGTTCGCGAGATTGTTCACGACCCGCAGACCGGTCTCGCGACAGGTGCGCTGTATCACGCATCTGACGGACAACTGCATTTCCAGAAAGCCGAGATGGTGATCATGGCCTGCAACGGGGTGGGGACGCCGCGCCTCCTGCTTCATTCGACGTCGAGAGATTTTCCTGATGGTCTCGCCAACCGTTCGGGACAGGTGGGACGGAATCTGATGTTTCACCCGCTGACGGGTGTGTCCGGCGTGTTCGACGAGCCGATGAGGGGGCATGAGGGCCCAATGGCCTGTTCGATCCTGAGCCAGGAATTCTACGAGTCTGATCCATCGCGTGGATTTGTCAGAGGTTACGGCCTGCATTCGGGCCGCTCGACCACACCCATGACCTATGCGCTGGGTGGATTCGGAATCGACAACCCGATTCCCTGGGGTGAAGAGCACCGTGACATCATGGACAATGTCTATCCGTATCTCGCCGGTTTGACAGTGGTGACCGAGGATCTGCCCGAAGAGCACAATCGAGTGACTCTGGACCCGACATTGCGCGACAGCGACGGGATACCGGCACCACGAATCAGCTACCGCCTGAGTGCCAACACCCGTGCCATGCTGAGACACGGCGCTGACCGTGCGCGGGAGGCGCTCTATGCGGCTGGCGCCGTGAGGATTCTCTCGGGTGATCCCGAGCATGTCTGGTGGCGGGCAGGCTGGCACCAGATGGGCACGTGTCGCATGGGAAACGACCCCAAGACATCAGTCGTCAACGGCTGGGGGCGCTGTCACGACGTGAAGAATCTGTTCATCGTGGACGGTTCGATCTTTGTGACCTCGGGGGCGGTCAATCCGACTTCGACCATTCAGGCTCTGGCCCTTCTCGTCGGTGACCGTATCAAGACAAGCATCGCAACGCTTTTCGACTGAGGCAAATGGCAGTGGGTTGGGAGAAATCATGAAGATCACCGGTGTCAGAAGCCGTGTATTGCAGTACGACCTGCCTGAAGAGCTCGGGTTCTCGCAGCAATTCTACACGCGCCGGAGCGCTCATCTGGTCGAAGTCACGACCGACGAGGGAGTCACCGGATGGGGCGAGTGCTTCGGGCCGGGAAACGTGGCCATTGCCAACAAGGCAATCGTCGAAAAGGTCATTCAACCGATCGTTCTTGGCCACGATCCCTTGGATCGGGATGTCATCTGGCACAAGGTCTACAACCACCTTCGCGATCACGGTCAGAAGGGCATGCCGCTTCAGGCGCTTTCCGGGGTCGACATCGCCTTGTGGGATATCGCGGGAAAAGTCGCCGGATTGCCCGTGCACAAACTGATCGGGGGAGCGCACCGAACCCGAGTCCCTGCTTACGGCTACGGCATGATGTTCAAGCGCGAGAGCCTCGAAGATCACATCGATCGTTTTCGCGACGAGGCCGCCATGATCGTGGACATGGGGTTTCGCGGGGCCAAGATGAAGGTCGGTATGGGACCGGCGGCTGATGTCAGGCTTTGCGAAGCGGTCGCGGCCGGGGTCGAAGGCAAGGGCCGTTTCATGGTCGATGCAAATCACTGTTACACCACCTCGGATGCCTTCCATGTGGGGCGTGCACTGGAAGAACTCGGCGCATACTGGTTCGAGGAGCCGGTCGCTCCGGAGGACCGCGATGGCTATCGGGAGTTGCGAGCCGGTCTCAAGGTCAACATCGCGGGCGGAGAGGCCGAATACACCCGCTGGGGATGGCGGCAGATCCTCGAGAATCGCGGCCTCGACATCGCCCAGCCCGAAATCTGTTCGCTAGGTGGCATCAGCGAGTATCTGCGTGTTCTCGCGCTTGCCCATGCGCACTTCACCCCGGTCGTCAATCATGTCTGGGGCTCGGCCATTGCCGTTGCCGTCAACCTGCAGCTTCTGGCCGCCATGCCGCCACTTCCTGGCGGCATTGATCCATGGGAGCCGATGCTGGAATTCGACACGACCCACAACCTGTTTCGCGACAACCTGTTGAAAGAGCCGCTGAACATTCAGAATCAGGTCAGTTCGGACAATGGATACGTGTCGGTTCCGGATGGCCCGGGTATCGGAGTCGAGCCTGATGTTGACATGATCGATCATTATGAAATCTTGAGCTGACCGAAGGACAACCACGCACGCTGCTTGTCCGGCCTTCACGCAGGCCTTGATGCGGCTCATTCGAGGCTTGCCTAAAGGGACGACGACAACAGTGCGCTTCATCTTCTGGAAGGCACGCCGTGTGCAATCTGTATTCGATCACGACCGTACCCGAAGCCATGAGAGAGCTGTTCAAGGTTTCGCGAGATTACGATCGGCTTGGCAACGCGGAGCCGGCACCGTCCGTCTTTCCCGGCGGAACGGCTCCAATCGTCAGGCACGCGAGCGGCGGTGAACGCGAACTGGTTCCAAGTCGGTTCGGTTTTGTCCTTCCGCAGAGATCGAAGAAGACGGGCGAACCGATTCAGCCGAAGTTCGTCACCAATGCCCGGCAGGAAAAGGTGCGAACGTCTCCGTTCTGGCGCGGCAGTTTCGTTGAAAGACGGTGTCTCGTGCCGGCCTCCGCGTTTTGCGAGATGAAGGGTCGCCGCCCAGCAACGCATGTCTGGTTCGGGGTTGCCGATGACACCGGCCACCAGCCATTCGCGTTCGCGGGTCTATGGAGGGAGTTCTCCGGATCGATCCGTGGCGAATACTTGTCCTTCGTGACTCACACAATCGTCACGACGACGCCCAATGAACTGGTCGCGACCGTGCATCCTGCGCGGATGCCCGTCATTCTGGATGACGAGTCCCACGAAGCGTGGCTGTCAGGCGCGCTTGATCAAGCGACCGGACTGCTTCGCCCGTATGACGCAGACAGGATGCGCATACTGGCATCGGGCGTCGGGATGAAATCCCACGATCCCGGGCAACCATCACCTGCATGACTCATTCATTCGCTTTTTCGCACCTGCCACAGCGTCGGTTCGAGCGAGATCGCGAAACGCGGCACTTCGGGCCGTCATGGGGTTGGGGGCTGCCACTTCATCACTGACCATCGCCGCATGGCAACGACAAGGTTGCATGAGTCGCGCGGATGGAGAAGGCTTGGCACAGGAATGCCGACGATTCTTGCCCGCACCGCGAGCGGCGGACGGACGTCGCGATCGGTGCTCGTCTGGAGCGCCACTGGCACTGCAAATCGAACCAGTTGAAGCACGCGAAAGGGCCAAAACTGAATTCCAACGCTATTTTGCCGATTCTGCAGTCTCCTCCCCTTGACTGTTTCGACATTGAAGGCTAACCGAAACGCGATCGCCGGAATCGGCGAGCGCCGCACTCGCTCGCGTTCGATTTCCGGCTATTTCTGTTGACACGACCGACAGCGAGTCTATTCGACCGCTTCGGCACTCGCGTGAAACGGACATTTGAAATGAACCGGCGCAAGGCTCGTATCCGGGACTGGCGGTACAGCAGGGGGAAATGAATGGCTCGCATTGCAGGAGTGAATATTCCGACAGCGAAACGCGTACCGATCGCATTGACCTACATTCACGGCATTGGATTCGGAACGGCGTGCAAGGTTTGCGAAGAGACCGGTATCGACCCGTCGCGCCGCGTCAATGAACTCTCCGACACCGAAGTCATGAGAATGCGGGAGCACATCGACAAGAACCTCGTTGTCGAGGGCGACCTTCGACGCGAGGTGGCGATGAACGTCAAGCGGCTCATGGATCTTGGCTGCTACCGGGGATTGCGACACAGACGCGGTTTGCCGGTCCGGGGACAACGAACGCACACCAATGCCCGGACCCGCAAGGGACCGGCCAAGCCGATTGCCGGCAAGAAGAAATAGGAACCAACCTCGATGGCAAGAGACAGAACTCGAGTGAGGCGGCGGGAGCGCAAGAACATCTCCACCGGCGTCGCGCACGTGAATTCGAGCTTCAACAACACCAAGATCCTGATTGCAGATGCACAGGGCAACGCGATTGCCTGGTCATCGGCCGGAGCCATGGGCTTCAAGGGATCGCGCAAGTCGACGCCTTTTGCCGCCCAGATGGCGGCGGAAGATGTCGGGAAGAAAGCGCAGGAACACGGTGTCAGGACTCTGGAAGTCCAGGTCCAGGGACCGGGTTCAGGACGCGAATCGGCGCTTCGCGCCTTGGCCGCCATCGGCTTCACGATCACGGCAATTCGGGATGTCACCCCGATTGCTCACAATGGTTGCAGACCGCCAAAGCGTCGGCGAGTGTAAACTCTCCGGCCGGCTTGTCCGGCATCCTCACGACACAATCGACCTCGGGCGTTCCCCGGTTCATGGATCAACCGCGGAACAGGAATGGAGGCAGTCATGATCCAGAACAATTGGCAACAACTCATCCGGCCCATGCAACTGGAAATCAAGCCAGGGGCCGACCCAACGCGTCAGGCGACGATCGTGGCCGAACCGCTCGAACGCAGCTTCGGCCTCACGCTTGGCAACGCGCTCCGGCGGATTCTCCTGTCGTCACTTCGCGGCGCAGCGATCACCTCAGTGCAGATCGACAGCGTTCTTCACGAGTTCTCGTCGGTCCCCGGTGTCCGTGAAGACGTCACCGACATCGTGCTCAATCTCAAGGGCGTGGCGGTCGCGATGATCGTGGACGGTCCGAAGCGAGTGTCGATCTCGGCCACGGGGCCGGGACTGGTGACGGCAGGTGACATCAAGGAATCCGCCGGCATCAAGATTCTGAACAGGGATCACGTCATCTGCCACCTCGACGAGGGTGCGTCGGTCTACTTCGAAATGACGGTCAGCACCGGAAAAGGGTATGTTCCTGCGGATCAGAACGTCTCCGAAGACGCGCCGATCGGTCTGATTCCGATCGATGCGCTGTTCTCGCCGGTCAAGCGGGTGTCCTACGATGTCCAGAAGACCCGCGAAGGCCGCGTTCTGGATTACGACAAGCTGACGATGAACATCGAGACCGACGGTTCGGTCACGCCGGAAGACGCGATCGCGCTCGCCGCGCGCATCCTGCAGGATCAGTTGTCGATATTCGTGAACTTCGATGAGCCGGAAGCCATCGTGCACGAAGAAGAGTCGGACGTTCTGGAGTTCAACCCGCTTCTGCTCAAGAAGGTCGACGAGCTGGAATTGTCGGTCCGTTCGGCGAACTGCCTGAAGAACGACAACATCGTCTACATCGGCGATCTGATTCAAAAGACCGAAGCGGAAATGCTCAGAACGCCCAACTTCGGTCGCAAGTCCCTGAACGAGATCAAGGAAGTCCTGAACGCCATGGGCATGCACCTTGGACAGGAAATTCCGGACTGGCCGCCCGAGACGATCGAAGAGCTCGCAAAAAAGTTCGAAGACCAGTTCTGATGCAATCAACAGCCGGCAGCGACCGGTAGCAGGAAAGGAAGGCTCATGAGACATGGACGTCGCCATCGTCGCCTGAACCGGACGGAATCTCACAGAAAGGCCATGTTCGCGAACATGGCCGGCTCGTTGATCGAGCACGAGCAGATTTCGACGACCTTGCCGAAGGCGAAGGAATTGCGCCCAATCGTCGAGAAGCTCATTACCTTGGCAAAGCGCGGTGACCTGCACGCGCGGCGTCTCGCCGCGTCGAGGCTCAATGACCCGTATCACGTTTCCAAGCTGTTTGACGAAATCGGACCCCGTTACCAAGACCGGGCAGGGGGTTACGTGAGAGTTGTCAAAGGCGGATTCCGCTACGGGGACATGGCGCCTCTGGCCGTCATCGAGCTCGTCGACCGTGACCCCGCTGCCAAAGGGGCCCATGACAAGGAAATGCAGGCCGAACTCGACGAAGCGTTGGAGTGACGCACCCCGCGTCGAGGGCCAAATCGGTCCGATGGCGACTTGCGACTCGAGTCCAAGGGCACACTCACCGGTCGGAATGACATGCGAGCTTCGCCTCGCAATGCCATTCGTCGAAGCACGGCCGTCGGGGCAAGACGGTTTCCAAGCATCATTTGTCGAGGCCGGTCGCGTTCGTGGGCAGTGCAAGCGTGGTCAGGCGAGCAGGCACTGACTGCCCATGAGCGTTCAACTGACGATGAATGACGAGACTGGCAAACCCTCGGAACCCGCAGAACACAGCGATGTTCCGCGGCCTCTTGCCGACCGATTGAGACCCGCGCGATTGTCCGAGGTCGTCGGCCAATCCCATCTTCTCGGCGAGGGTCGGCCGTTGCCGACCATGATCAGCAGCGGCGTGTTGCCTTCGCTCGTGTTCTGGGGACCGCCAGGAGTCGGAAAAACCACCCTCGCGCGCATTCTCGCCGTCGAGACCGGCCTTGTCTTCGTGCAGATCAGTGCCGTGTTTTCCGGTGTCAGCGAGTTGCGGAAGGTGTTCGCACAAGCACGGGCCGATCGCGAGGACGGTCGCGGCACCATGCTGTTCGTCGACGAAATCCACCGCTTCAACAAGGCGCAACAGGACAGTTTCCTGCCCTTGATGGAGGACGGCACCATCACGCTGGTTGGCGCGACCACCGAAAACCCGTCATTCGAGTTGAACGCTGCTCTGATGTCGCGGGCCCAAGTCCTCGTCCTCGAAAGACTGTCGCTGGATGAACTGAGCGAACTCGTTGGGCGCGCCGAGGAGGATGCCGGGCGCGAACTTCCCCTGACGGACGATGCCCGGTCCAGTCTGCTCGCCATGGCGGACGGGGATGGTCGGGCGCTCCTCAATCTCGTGGAGCAGTGCCTTGCGTGGTCGGTCGAAGACAAGCTGGACAGCGTCGAACTGTCCGACCGGCTGTCGTCGCGCGCCATGCAGTACGACAAGTCCGGCGATGCACATTTCAATTTGATTTCCGCGCTGCACAAATCGGTCCGTGGTTCGGATCCGGATGCGGCCCTGTACTGGCTGTCACGAATGCTGGCGGGTGGGGAGGATCCCCGATATCTGTGCCGCCGTATGACGAGGATGGCGATCGAGGATGTCGGTCTCGCCGATCCCGAGGCGCAGACGGTCTGTCTCAATGCGTGGCAATCCTATGAACGTCTTGGCAGCCCTGAAGGTGAACTCGCGCTGGCACAAGCCGTGATCTACCTCGCGCTCGCACCCAAATCGAACGCCGCATATCGCGCCTTCGGCGATGCAACGAAAATGGCTGCGTCCACCGGATCACTCACGCCGCCGAAGCACATCCTCAATGCGCCGACCGGCTTCATGAAATCCATCGGCTACAGCAAAGGCTATCAGTACGACCACGATGACAGCGACGGGTTCTCAGGGCAGAACTACTTCCCAGACGAGATCGAACGGCGTCAGTTCTACGTGCCCGTCGAACGCGGCAAGGAGCGGGACTTTGCCAAGCGTGTTGCCTACTTTTCCAAGCTCCGGCAAAAGAAAGGCCAGTCGGGCTGAGAGGCCCTGCGCGAGGGTGCGGGGACAGGTTCACGGTTTCGCGGTAGCTTGACGGAGGCGTCGCTTGCACGAGATTCAGATGGGCTTGCTGGTCGCGGTGGGCGGTGCCGTAGGCGCCGTGCTGCGGTACGTTTGCGGCATTTTGGCGCTTGCCCTGTTCGGTGCGGGGTTTCCGGTTGGAACTCTGTTCGTCAACGCCTCGGGGGCATTGGCCATGGGAACGCTGTCCGCCATTCTTTTGGAACGAAGCGCTGATCCGCGACTGTCAGCCTTCCTGTTGACGGGTTTGCTGGGCGGGTTCACCACGTTTTCGGCGTTTTCGCTCGAAACGGTTGGGCTGTTCCGCGAGGCGAGATATGCGGCCGCATCGACCTACGTCGTCGCATCGGTCGCGCTGTCCATTGCGATGTTCGTTGCTGGAAGCTGGCTCGCCCGAAACTGGCTCGCGTCATGACCGTTGCCCATGTCTCCGTGACCCGGGACGAAGCGGGCCAGCGCTTCGACCGCTGGCTCAGGCGTCGGTATCCCGGATTGACGCAGGGATTGATCGAGCGAAGTTGCCGCAAGGGTGAGTTGAGGGTCGACGGATCAAAGGTCAAGCCGTCCGCGAGGGTCGAGGCGGGGCAGACCGTACGCATTCCACCTTTCGATCTCTCGAAGGGGGCGTCGGTAACCGACGGGCAGATCACGCCTGACCGGAAGCCCGAACGCAGGCTGACCAAGGCGGACATCAGAACAGCCAGATCGCTGATCATCCATCGGGACGATCATCTGGTCGTGGTCAACAAACCGCCGGGTCTGGCCTCGCAAGGCGGGAATCGGACGTCTGACCATCTCGACCGACTGAGTGCAGCCATGGTGCCGAGCGGCGAGAACAGGCCACGACTTGTCCATCGCCTCGACAGCGAGACATCCGGCGTCATGGTGCTCGCAAGAACCAGATCAGGTGCAGCGCATCTTTCCGAACAGTTCAGGACGGACCGCGTCAGGAAAATCTACTGGGCGATCGTTGCCGGTCTGCCTCAACCGAACGAGGGGACGATCAAGCTGGGGTTGATCAAGGCGAGATCGCAGGTGAAGGAACGCTCGGGCCCGGAAACTGCATCCTGGCACATGCGCTGCGTTCGGCTGGAGGACCTTGCTTCAGTGCCGGGCGCGCGAAGGGCCGAGAGCCAGTACCATGTCATTGATTCCGTTGCAGAAGCGGCGTCTTGGCTGGCGTTGAGGCCGATCACGGGCAGAACGCACCAACTCAGAGCGCACATGGCCGCGATTGGTTATCCGATCGTGGGAGATCGCCGTTATCCTTTTGCCACCTGGCACGACGGTGGCGATGTCGACGAGAAACCGTCGGGCAGTTCGCCCAAGCTGCCGGGCACGGGTTTGCACCTGCATGCGCGGTCGATTTCCTTCGAGCATCCCGGAACCGGAGAACCGGTGCGGTTCGTTGCGGACTTGCCGGCATCTCTCGAAGCAAGTTGGGACGGGCTCGGCTGGACGGATCGGAATGTGACGGTCGACCCGTTCCCTGAAGGCTCCGACAGGTGATGACGGTCGTGCAGAGTCCTGACCCATGTGCCCCAGCGATGCGAGCTGTGAATTGCCTGCCGCCGGCGAGCCAAACTGGAAGCCATCGCCCTGCGGGGTTTGACGAGGGAACGGTCATGATGTCTGGAGTTCACGCCGCATGAAGTTTCCAGCCAGGAAAAGGACATGGTCGACGACGTCGGTACATCGCTCGGAGTGCGGTGGGGGATATCTGATCAAGCTCGATTCGAGCCCGCTAAAGACCCCAGAGGGATCCGCATTCGTCGTGCCGACTTGGGAACTTGCCGCCATTGTTGCCCGCGAGTGGGATGAACAGGATGCGGAAATCGTCCCTGACAGGCTTCCGACAACTCGTCTGTGCAATTCGGCGATCGATCGGGTCGATGTCATTCGCGCGGAAATGATCGATCGGGCAATTCGCTACGGCGAGAGCGATCTCCTGTGTTACCGATCGGACACAAGCTCGGAGTTGCGTGACCGCCAGTCACAGACATGGGATCCGATACTCAAGTGGGCAGAGCGCGAGTTCTCGAGTGCGCTTTTGGTGACGTCTGGGGTCGTGCCGGTCGAGCAGCCGGAAGCGAGCATCGAGGCGCTCCGAGTTCTGCTCGAACGCCATGATGACTTTCGGCTGTCAGCCATGCAGGAACTCGTCACGCTGTCCGGATCATTGCTTCTAGCGCTTGCCGTGGTGCATCGCTTCAGGACGCCTCAGGCAGCCTGGCTGGCATCGCGCATCGACGAGGACTGGCAGGCCGAAAAATGGGGCATCGATGCCGAAGCGTCCAAGCAGGCGGCGAATGCAAAGAATCACTTCCTTGTTGCAGCCGAGATGATTTCGGCGCTCGATGGTACAGTGGATGCGGTTGAAGGGGTGACGTGACTCAAATCCGCCTTCCAGTCGACGACATGACCGGATGCCGTCGTCGGGCACGACTGGGCTCTGTTGCCGTTTCCGGTCAACAAGGCGGGAGGCAATTGGGACTTCAAACGCGGTCCGTGGTTTGTCAGAACAGCAGGGGTGAATCGGGGCAAAGCCCATCATCGCCCAAATCCGGAGTCGACATCATGCGCAAGCGCACGACGATTGAACTGATCACCAGCGCTCTCCTTGCTACGGTCGTTGCGTTTGGTGCGTCAGGCCAACAGCAAGGAAGCCCGTACTGCGGACAACCGAATTGGAAGGCATTGGCGTTCGCCGATACCACGGTTGTGGAGGCGTGCGCTCGCTCGGGGACCGATTTTTCCGTCCTTGACGAGAGTGGTGGGACACTGCTGCATTGGGTTTCGGGAAAGAACCCCGATCCGAACGTCATTGAACTCCTCGTCCGTTCAGGCAGCGATGCCAATGTCCGAGACAAGAACGGCAGGACGCCATTGCACTGGGCCGCAGATGTCAACTCCACGACGGTCATGATCGATAGACTCGTTCAACTGGGCGCTGATGTCGACTACACGGACAAAAGGGGCGACACGCCTTTGCACATGGCTGCTGCTGACAACCCCAGGCCGACTGTGGTCGAACACCTCGTCCGACTTGGTGCTGATGTCGGAGCGCGGAACGACAAAGGAAAGACCCCTCTGCATCTCGCTGCTGCGCTAAACGTCAATCCGGCAGTCGTTGAACGCCTGGTTGGGTTGAATGCCAATGTCGGGGCGCGAGACAACGAGGGACGAACCCCTTTGCACACCGCGGCGGAGTTCAACGCCAACGCTATTGTCTTCGAACGGCTTGTTCACTTGGGCGCCGATGCCGCGGCGCGAGACAACAACAGGCGAACTCCGTTGCATTGGGCGGTGGCCGTGAACGCCGACATCGATGTGATCGAAAGCCTTGTTCGGCTGGGCGGCAGTATCGGTGCGCAAAACGACGACGGTCTGACCCCACTGCACGTGGCTGCGGCAAACAACCCGAACCCGGCTGTCATCGAGTTGCTCGTTCAACTGGGCGCAGATATCGGGTCACGAGATCTGGGCAGAGGCACCCCGTTGCACTTTGCCGTGACATACAATCAGGAACCTGCCGTTGCCGAAATCCTTGCCCAGCTCGGAGCTGACATCGAGGCGCGAGACAGCGACGGACGAACACCGATGCACGTGGCCGCGGTATTCGGCTCCGATCCGGACATGATCGATCTTCTTGTCCAACTCGGTGCCGATATCGAGGCTCGAGACATTTCCGGTGGTACTCCGCTGAACGGGGCGGCTACGTATGGCCTGCATTCAGACAACATCATTCGGCTGCTGGATCTTGGGGCCAATCCTGAGGCCAAGCGAGCAGACGGCAAAGCGTCATGGGACCTTGTTCAATACAACCGTCGCCTTAAGAACACTGATGCCTATCGACGACTGAAAGATGCACGGCTCGAGTAGACTCCTGCTCCAGTCTTGCGGGCTGACCCCTTGGCTGAATTCCGTGGCGTGGACGAGCCACTGCCGTACCGGCAATGACGTGACCGTGACCATGTGCACCGTCGTCTTGCGAAGTCGTCGGCGTGTTGATCATTCAATGCACGGTGCGGCATCAAAAAGTTGTTTGGCGTTCATGATGGCCGCAGGCGTGCACGGGCTCAGCGCGTCGCGAAAGCAGTTCCGGCGCATCCAAGGGGTCAACAACAGGAAATGCCCCACAATCCCCACGAAATTGGAGTCTCCAGCATGCAAAAACGTCCAACGAATCTGTTAGTGACGGGAGTTGTCGTCGGCGCGGTCATTGCGGCTGGCGCCGCTGCCCAGCAAAAGAAAAATCCATACTGCGAAGTTGAGAACTGGGTGGCCTTGGCTTACGCCGATGTCTCGACTGTTGAGGAGTGCATTGATGACGGAGTCGACCTATCGGTCCGCGGTCAGGTTGAAACGACGTTGCTGCACTGGGTGTCGGCCGTTAACCCAGATCCGAAAGTCATCGAACTCCTCGTCCAGTCAGGCAGTGATATCAGTGCCCGAGACATAGCAGGCAACACCCCATTGCATTGGGCTGCGACAAGAAACTCAGAGACAGCCGTGATTGATAGCCTTGTCCAGTTGGGCGCCGATATTGGCGACGTCGACAAAGGCGGCAATACCCCGTTGATTACCGCTGCTGCAAACAATGTCGAACCGGCTGTGGTCGAGCGCTTTGTTGAAATTGGCGCAGACGTTGAGGCACGAAACAAGCACGGACAGACCCCGCTGCATGTTGCCGCTGGGCGCAACCAAAACCCGGTCATCGTTGATCGTCTTGTTCGATTGGGCGCGGGCGTCATGGCGCGAGACAATGTTGGACGAACTCCATTGCACGCGGCGGCCGAACTCAATGCCAACCCTTTTGTCCTCGGGCGACTCGTTCAACTGGGCACCGACGTTGATGTCCGCGACCACAATTGGCACACCCCGTTGCACGTCGCCGCGATCAGCAACTCGGAAACGATCATCGTCGAGCGTCTCGTCGAGTTGGGTGCCGATATCGACGCAATAGATCAGCGCAGGTTGACCCCTTTGCATGCCGCCGCGGGGAACAACCCGGAGCCGGCTGTCATGGAACGTCTACTTAAACTTGGCGCTGATGTCATGGCGAGAGACATCAGGTCGGTGACCCCTTTGCACGTGGCTGCGGGGTACACGGCAGCCCCGTATGTGATCGAACTCCTCGTTCGGCAGGGCGCTGATGTTGAAGCACGCGACGAGGATGGGCACACCCCGCTGCACTTTGCCGCCGCATTCAACAACAATCCGGGCATGTTGGAACTGCTGATCGATTTGGGCGCTGACATCGAGGCTCAAGGTCACGACGGCACGTCACCTCTGAACTTTGCTTCTCTGATGGGGCGTCATTCGGACAACATCATCAGATTGCTGGAGCTTGGGGCAAACCCCGAGAATGAAAGGGTCGACGGATCAATGCCAGTCGACGTGATCCGGTTCAACCCGCTTCTACGGAATACTGAGGCCCATCGGCGATTGAAGGATGCGAGCCTGAAATAGTGCTCAGTGCCCGTTGAATCTGACCGAGACCCGGGCAGAAGTCTCGGCCATGCGTCTGCGGTCGGCGTTCCGACAGTGCCACGACCGAACGCAAGTGTCCCGCCCGCAAGCAGCTATGTCGACTCGGCGTGGTTTCGACGACGGAGCCAGCAGTCACTTGAGTTCCAGATGAGTTAAGCATTGTTGAGAGGCTGTTGAAACGGCAACCGATGCGGGGCTCGGCCGGTGGCATTGTCATGGATGCGGCAACTGGTGGGCGGGATGGTGGTTGTGGCCGCAATCGTGATGCCGGAAGCCATCCGCGCGAAGTGCCAATTTCGTTCGATGCGCGTGATCGAACTGTCTTGTTCCTGACGAAACGAACCCGAAATCGGCATCGAGAGTCTGACGTAATCAACGTTCGGGAGCGATGCGCTTGCTCTGATCAATGTGCCAATCATTGACGAGGCAGACATCGATGATGCCCTCGGCTGACGCAATTTCTCCTGCCCATGCTCAATGATCGGTTGAAGGGCATTGTCGGCACTCGATGCCCATGCTTACGACGAGGTTGGCATGAGATGGCGGCAGGGCATCATTTGCAGTTCGTCAAAAAGTGCTACATGGCTGTCTCGGGTATCGAACAGGGGGAATGCGACATGGCAATCGGGACGCTGCACGAATGTCTTGAATTCAGCTACGCCGACAAATTGAAAGCGATCTACGGGATCATTGCAGATCGCGACTCGCCGACGCTGACGCGCAAGGACCAGCTTGTTCCGGCAATCAGCCGGATCGTTCTGAGCCGTGCTCGAGAAGAATGGAACAGGCTTTCGAAAATGGAAAAGCTCGCGGTTCAGGAGGCCGTCCACACGCGAAACGGGTACTTTGACGAGGACATGTTCGTTGCCAAGTACGGCAGGCTGCCAGGCAAGTCGCGCAACAGCTATCGAGACGACCGTTCAAAAAAAGCGACCAGACTCGATCTGTTTCTGCACAAGGACGATCGAATGGACTACCCGGTCTGGCTTCCCCGGGATCTCAAGGAGAGACTGCAAGAGTTCGTTCCCGAACCGGTCGCCGCGACCGTGTCGACGAAACCCGAGCTTCCCGAGACGGTGAACGTCAAGACGCGCCGCCATGTTCCCTCAAGTGACCGATACAGACGATACGACATCGAGATTGTCGACACTCCCGTCCCGATTGCGTGGACCGAGATGGAGAACGCCGCCAGAGCCAATCTGTTCGAGGTGCTGTCGCTGGTCGAAAAGGGGAAGATCTCGGTCAGTGCGAAGACGAAGCGACCCACTGCGGCATCCATGAAAAAGATTGCTGAAGTGCTCGATCAAGGTGATTTTTATGCGTCGACAGATGTCGAAGCGGATGTCGGACCCATTCAGGCGTTCGCATGGCCGCTCCTGCTGCAAGCCGGACGGCTCGTCAGGCTGAATGGGTCGAAGCTTGCGCTCACCAAGAGCGGACGCAAGGCGTTGTCCTCCCCGCCGCACGAGACGATCAGGCACTTGTGGACGGAATGGCTCAACACGGAAATCATCGACGAGTTTTCGAGGATCGATGCGATCAAGGGTCAGACGCGCGGACGTGGCAAGCGAGCGATGCTCCCGGCGGATACACGTCGCTGGGCGATCTGCGACGCACTTGTGCAGTGTCCTCCCGGGGCCGTCGTTTCCTTTGGCGATTTCGCCAAGTTCATGGTCGCTGCGGATTGCCTTTTTCATGTGACGGCATCTCCCTGGACGCTGTACGCAGGAGACCCCCATTACGGTTATCAGCACGATCAAGGCGGCACGTCCTGGGACGTTTTCAAGGACAGATATCTGCTGTGCTTTTTGATGGAATACGTGGCGACCTTGGGCATGATCGATGTCGCCTTCATTCCACCGGCGGGCGCCAGACCGAAACCGTGGGAGTCGTCCGGACACCACGAAGGCAGATTTCTCAGTCGATATGACGGTTTGAGGCATTTTCGGCTGACTGCGCTCGGAAGCTACGCGCTCGGTTTGTCGGACAGTTACGCGCCGGCCACCCCCGAAGCCGTCACGCCGGTATCGGTCTTTCCCGATCGCCGAATTGTCGTGCAAGAAGGGTTTCGGATCGATCAGGACGAACGAGCGATGCTGCGCCTTTGCGCCGTCGAAGAGGACTCCGGCCGCGTCTGGCGTCTGAATTCCGAAACGATCCTCAAGTCCCTCGAATCGGGTCTGGACATCGGCGCTTTGCGGGCGTTTTTGGCTGAGCGCGACAGTCAGCCGCTGCCCGAATTGGTCGACGGATATCTCACGAGCATCGTCTCGAACGTGCGGGCAATCCGACCGAAAGGAACTGGGGTCCTGTTCGAATGCGACAGCGCGGAGACGCTCGACAAGCTGATGTCCGACAAGACGATCGCGAAGACCAGCTTGCGGGCAGGCGAGCGAATGATCGTTGTCAGGACATCGTCGGAAGCATCGTTCCGAAAGGCGGCCCGAACCATTGGTTACGGTTTCGACGACACCTGACCATTCGCCTGTCGGCTGCAGGCAGGTGCGCTGTACCTTCGGTTCTGCAGACGAAACTCCGGCCCTTGCATCCCTGACGTTGCGCGGCATGAGCCGTGACGATCACGGCCACATCAAGACACGATGGCGTGACACCTCACGATCCGGACGACAGCAGCTCTTCGATTTCATGCAATAGTGGCATCGACGGCGCCGTCCCGGCGCGGGTCACTGAAATCGCCGCCGTTGCACAGCCGAATCGAACGGCGTCGATGGGGTCCGAACCGGCTGCGAGAGCCGTTGCGAGTCCGCCGTTGAACGCATCGCCGGCACCGGTGGTCTCCACGACGGGGCCCGCATTGAAGGCGGGTACGTGGACGATCCGGTCCCGGTCTCGATAGAGAACCCCGTTTTCTCCAAGGGTGATGATCGCGGCCCCGACTCCTTGCGACAGAAGCGCGTCGGCAGCCCGTTCCGCGTCGTCGAGCGAATGAACGGGGATTCCGGTGATGCCTTCGGCTTCGGTTTCGTTCGGCGTGACGAAATCGCACAGCGCGAGGATGTCTTGCGGAATCTCTGCCGCAGGGGCCGGGTTGAGTATTGTCCGGGCAGTGCCTCCCGAACGCGCGATCTGCAAAGCGCGCCCGGCGGAAGCAATCGGTTGCTCGAGCTGGGTCATGAACACGGAGGCCGATCCGATCAGATCCGACTGGGCCTCGACGTCGGCCTCGGAGATGTTGTTCGCCGCGCCCGGGGCAATGATGATGGCATTGTCGCCCGATGCCTCGTCGATGAAGATGTATGCAGCACCCGTGAAGCTGTCGTGGTCGACGGTGATTTCAGGAATGACCCCGGCATCCGCCCAGGTCGCGCGTGCCATCTCGGCGAAGGCATCGTCACCGAGCCGGCTGATGAAGTGGACCCGTCCGCCGGCTCTTGCTGCCGCAACGGCCTGATTGGATCCTTTTCCTCCAGGTCCCAAGGCAAAGCTGTTTCCCAGAATCGTTTCGCCCATGCGCGGCTGCCGGTCGGCTCGATAGGCGGTGTCCGCAACAAAGACACCGAGAATGACAATCTCTCCGCTCATGCTCCGGCACTCCCCGGCTCATCGGGTGGTATGACCCCCTTTCGGAACATGAAGCACCCGTAGAAACGTCGCTCTCCCGTCTGGACAACGGCGTACGACTCGCGGGCGCGATCATAGAAGGCAAATCTCTCGACCCCCATCATCGGGCGATTCTCGCGTTCGGCCGCGTCGATGACGCTCTGGACCTCTTCCTGCACCGGCGGGACCGTGTCGGGTGTCCCGACGACCTCCATCCTCATGGCGAAATCGTCGACAAAATTGTCCAGAGGCATCACCGACAGAATGGCTTCTGCAGCCTCGGCAGCGCTCAGATTGTCCATGCGCAGGAGTTCGCCAAGTCCTGTCGATCGGGACACGTGATCCGACGGGAAATTCGTGTCCGCAATCACGATCACGTCGCCATGGCCCATTGCTCGAAGTGCGAAGAGAACTTCGGCATTCAGACGCGGATCGATTCCTTTCAACATGACTGACCTCCATGACCTTCATTTCGATGGCTGCTCGCGCGTCGAGCCCGCGCGTGCTGTCGCGCGTTGCTCATTCCAGTCGCTTGCCGGACTGGCGATCAAACACCAGAATGGATTCCGGTTCGGCCGAAAGGGCCACGTCCTGACCTGGCTCCAGAGTGCAGCGTTCCCGCAGGACCGAGACCAGTTCCCGGCCATTGGAGCGCACCACGAGATGGGTTTCCGATCCGGTCGGCTCGATCACGCTGATCTTGCCGCTGATGCCGGTGTCACCAAGCGTCAGGTTCTCGGGGCGAATGCCCAGCACGACATCTTGACCGTCTGCCAGATCTCCTGACGACTGCAGGTGCAGCCTCGTGCCTCCGACATCTGCCTCCACCCCGGTTTCACCCGACGTCACGGTCGCATCGATCATGTTCATGGCCGGGGAACCGATGAACTCGGCAACGAACATGTTGTCCGGTTTGTCGTAGACGTCGAGCGGGCGCCCGACCTGCTCGATGTGACCGTTCTGCATGACAACAATCTTGTCGGCCATGGTCATGGCTTCGATCTGGTCGTGGGTCACGTAGATGGTCGTCGAACCGAGCCGCTGGTGCAACTCGCGGATCTCGGCGCGCATTTGCACCCGCAGCTTGGCGTCGAGATTCGACAACGGTTCGTCAAACAGAAACACTTGCGGGTTGCGGACGATTGCCCGCCCCATGGCGACCCGCTGTCTTTGTCCTCCCGAGAGCGCGCGGGGGTAGCGGTCAAGATAAGGTGTCAGCCCGAGAACTTCGGCGGCATGATCAACCCGCGAGCGGATTTCGTCCTTGCTCATTTTGCGCATGCGAAGCGAGAACGCCATGTTGGCGGCGACCGTTTTGTGCGGATACAGGGCGTAGTTCTGGAACACCATTGCGATGTCGCGTTCCGAGGGCGGGAGACTGTTGACGACTCGCCCCCCGATCGAGATCGTTCCCGAACCGATGCCCTCGAGGCCGGCGATCATTCGCAAGAGGGTCGATTTGCCGCATCCTGATGGTCCGACCAGAACGACGAACCCGCCGTCTTCGATATCCACGCTCAGGCCGTGAATGACCTCGACCGCACCGTATGACTTTCGAACGTCGTTGAGGATGACTTCCGCCACGATTCTCGGAATCCCTTCTGTGTCTCGCCGATGGCGGCCTGCCGACGCAAGACAGCCGTGGGCCTCGTATCATATCGAAATGACAACTACCAATCTTGACAGTGTGCCCGTTCGTTGAGATTGTCGAGCGATCGATCGTCACGTTCCCGGGCACATTCGCCGCTGTAACGAAGACGGTCGAAGTCGATTTGTGTATCGTGCGAACAGAGTTAGCAATCCAAGGGAGAAATGCCAATGAAAGTCGATCTCTACAATCTTGCCGTCCGGCGTCAGATGACCCGACGGCGCATGCTTCAAGGCGTTGCAGGCATCGGAGCCGTGTCGGCTCTCGGAGGCGTTGGCGGCGTCCAGACCGCGCTTGCAGGAGGCCATGATCTGAGGGCCGAAATTCTGAAGATTCCCGGCGTGGGAATGGGTTCACCGACCGATGCCGACTGGCAAAAGGTCGGCGAGATGTGCCTCGGTCCCACGAAGGAACGAGTGGATGAAGGGGAATTCGCCGGTGTTGAACTGACCTTCATGGGGCTGAACAACCAGAATCTCCACAACTTCCTGTTTCGCGGATTCCTCAAGTCGTGGGAGGCCTACACGGGCGCTACCATCAACTGGATCGATCTCGCCCAGGCGGATTACAATCCGCGTCTGCAACAGGCGATCGCGACCGGAACGGTCGATTTCGACATCATCGAAATGGGCGCCCCGTTCGAAGGCGACACGGCAGGCAAGGGGCTTCTCGACGAAATGCCCGCATGGGTCGGAGAACAGATCGAGGCGGACGACCTCGTCGGCTACCTCCAACCGCCGGTTGGCACCTGGGACGGCAAGACCTACCGAATTACGATCGACGGCGACTGCCACACATTCGCCTATCGAACCGACTACTTCGGCGAAGGCTCGATCACGGGGCGCGCCGCGCCACCGACGACCTGGCAGGAGGTCGATGCGATCTCCAAGGAGCTGGTCGGAAAGACCGATCCGCTGACCGGGCTCGCGGCGCATGGCTATCTCGATCCCTTGAAGGGATGGGGCGGCTTCGGCTTCTACTTCATCGAGAACCGCGCGGCGGCCTACGCCAAGCATCCCGATGATCCGGCATGGCTCTTCGATCCCGAAACCATGAAGCCTCGCGTCAACAATCCGGGCTGGGTCCAGGCGATTCAGGACGTCATGGATCTGATCAACACGCCGGGCGCCTATCCGGCAGACCAGATCAATGCCGATCCGGGAACCACCGCGTTTCAGCAGTTTCTCGCCGGTACCGGCTCCATGCTGATGTGGTGGGGCGACGTTGGGTCCAATGCGCGCACGTCGGACACCTCGGTGGTCGGCGACGTGGTCGGCTTCGGAATCAATCCGGGTTCGGACCGGGTCTACAATTCGATGGCAGGCGCCTGGGAAGAGACCCGAAACGAAGCGCCCAACATGGCCTACATCGGTTGGGGCATTTACGTCACCAAGCGCGTGTCCGGCGATGCTCTCAAGCGCAAGGCCGCGTGGTCGGCTGCGGCTCACCTCGGCGGAAAGGACATCTCGTTGTGGATGTCGGCCTATCCGTCGGGCTTCCAGCCATACCGGAATTCGCACTTCCAGTACGACGAATGGGAAGCGGCCGGTTACGATCGGGCCTTTGTCGAGGACTATCTGGGATCGAATGCGGACAGCTACAATCATCCCAACGCCGCGATCGAACCCCGAATCCCGGGGATCTTCCAGTACTACTCGATTGCCGAGGACGAACTCGCGAAAGGCTTCGCCGGTCAGTATGCCTCGGCACAGGAAACGGCGGACGCAATCGCCGCTGCCTGGGAGGGGATTACCGACAGCATCGGTCGCGACAGCCAGATCGCGCTCTACAAGGCTTCGCTCGGCCTTTGATCGCCAGATCCTGAATCGAAAGCCGGTTGGCGGGGGAATGACTCCCTCGCCAGCCGGACGCTGAGCCGAAACCGAGGGGCGATGCAAGCGTGAGCAGTGCCGAAGGCGACTATCTTCATGTCGTGACAGCGGATGACGTCCCCGGACGTCGGCGAACGACCGGACATCTGCTGATCTGGGGATCGGCGGCCGTTCTCGGTCTTGTCATCGTCGCCCAACTCCTCGACCATCACGAGGTCGCCAACCTCGGTTTCGACAACTGGCGACCGACTCTCTACGCCTATCTGTTGTGGGCAACCTGCCTTTGTTTCAGCCAGGTCCTGCTTTACGGCGAACGCGGCAAGCGGACGCTTTTTGTCATGCCTGCGGCGCTGTTTGTCGCATCGATGGTGATATTCCCGCTGATTTTCGCGCTCGGCATCGCGTTTTCCAGCTGGAACCTGTCATCTCCCGACGGACGTCAGTTCAACGGTCTCGACAACGTCCGCCAGATGTGGGCCGATGCATTCTACTGGAACGCGCTTGCCAACATGGTCTGGTACACGCTGGCCATCGCTGTCGAATACGCGATCGCTTTTGGACTGGCCCTGCTGCTGAATGCGCAGATTCGCGCCCGGAAGTTCTTTCGTGTCGCCTTTCTGATGCCGCTGATGCTCTCGCCGGTCGCGGTAAGCTGGATGATCGGCAAGTCCATGCTGGAAATCCGGTTCGGCCCCGTCGCGCGGCTTGCCCGCCAGTTGGGCTGGGAAACACCCTCGTTCTTCGGGTCGCCCGAGATCGCGCGCCTGACCATCATGGTCATGGATGCATGGACCTTCATTCCATTCATGATGATCATGATTCTGGCAGGGCTGCAGGCGATTCCGCGCGAGTTGCACGAAGCGGCCGAAGTCGACGGCGCGCCGGCGTGGCGACGATTCTGGGAGATCACCTTCCCCCTGATGCTGCCGGTTTCGATCACCGCGATCCTGATCAGGATCATTTTCAAGCTCAAGCTCGCCGACATCATCATCAACGTGACGGCCGGCGGGCCGGGCGGCGCCACGGACAGCGTGACGAGCTTCATTTTCCGCGAGTATCGCGATCGTTCCAATGTCGGTTACGGCACGCTGCTGGCGATCTTCTATCTCGTCCTGATCGTCATCGCTCTCACCATTCTCATGAAACTCTCCGAACGGTGGATGAGGCCGAGGCATTAGAATGTCGGTTCAGATCTTTCACGACAGCGAGGCCGACCGGGCGTTTCGTCCCGGCTGGGCCAGTCGTCGAGTCGTGATCTACGGCGTCCTGATCCTTTGGGCCTTCATCTGCCTTTTCCCGATCTACTGGACCGTCACCACGTCGTTCAAGGCGGCGCCCGATGTCATGAAGGGCAACTTGATCCCATGGGTCGACTTCGTTCCCAAGTGGTTGGGCCTGAGATCCCTGGGGCTGTCTCCGGAAACCATCGTCGCTGAAAGCACCGTTCGGGACGAGTTTCTCAAGAGGTTCTGGAATTCGACCATCGTCTCGGTGGGATCTTCGACGATCGCGGTCATGCTCGGCAGCTGTGCCGCCTACGGACTCAGCCGCTTCAGTTTCCGTTTCGGTTTCATGAAGAACTCGGACATCTCGTTCTTCTTCCTGTCCCAGCTGATCCTGCCGCCCGTCGTCTTGGCTCTCCCGTTTCTCGTTCTCTACAAGGAACTGGCGTTGCTCGACTCGCGTGTCGGGCTGATCGCTCTTTACACGCTGACCGTTCTGCCCATCGTGATCTGGATCATGCGGGATCAGTTCGGTTCGATTCCGGTTGAACTCGAGGAAGCTGCCCTTGTCGATGGACATTCGATTTGGGGCGCTTTCCTGACCATCATCCTGCCGATTGCGCTTCCTGGCATGGTCGCGGCGTTCATCATCTCGCTCGTCCTGACCTGGAACGAGTATTTCTTTGCCGCACTTCTGACGTCATCTCATGCCAAGACCCTGCCGGTGATGGTCGCGAGCCAGACCGGGTCTCAGGGAATTGCCTGGTGGTCCATGGCGGCGCTGTCGCTGGCAGCAATCCTGCCGCTCATCGTGATCGGCGTGGTTCTTGAACGGTTCATCATCAAGGGCATGGCGGCGGGCGCGGTCAAGTGAACCAGGAGCCGCCCGCCGATCACTGACCCAGCATCAATCCGAGCTGCCCAAGACAGAAGCCTTGCGGTAGAGACGACGCTTGCGCGGCGTTCAAGAGGTGCACATAGACGGGATTCAGGAAACGCTGTCGAGATCTGCAGCGATGTCGCGGGTCTGTTCATAGAGTCTACGGAACAGCTGGTACTGCATTCGGTAGACAGCAATGTCACGCGGAACGATCTGGCGCCGCACGGGGTTCCAGCTGTCGATGTCCTGCGGCTTCGCGACACCTGACGCGCAGGCTGCCAGAAAGGCGTTGCCGTAGGATGCGCCAACCGTCTTGTCGGCGATGATCTGCTCGACCTGCGCGATATCGGATGTGGCCTGCAGCCATGTCGCGTTTCTCACGCCGCCGCCCACCGCCAGAACGCGACCGGGCGGCTGGCCGGCTTCCCGGTAGGTTTCGATGACATGCGCGGTTCCGTTCGCGATGCCTTCGAGAAACGCCCGGCAGATGTCCCCCCGCGTGTGGGTCAGGTTGAGACCGAAAAGGCAGCCCTTGGCTTGCGGATCGTGAATTGGTGTCCGCTCTCCCGAGAAATAAGGCAAGAGAATCAGACCGTTGGCTCCGGGTGGCGACGCCTCAGCTTCTACTGCGAGAGTCGCGAAAGCGTCGTCGCGGGTGAGATCGCGGGCCAGCTGGTCGCGGAACCAGTGGGTCAAGGTTCCCGACGTCGCCAGCCCCGCCATGGTGGCGTGGGTGCCGGGCTCAAGCCAGGGTGCGTGCCAGAGGCGTTCATCTTCGATGCGACTGCCGCACAGCTGGATGATGAATATGGTCGAGCCGTACATCATCATCATGTCGCCATTCATCCGCGTGCCCACGCTGACCGCCTCGGCGGCCGCATCGATCGTGCCTGTGGTCACAGGCGTGCCTTCGGCAAGACCGGTCTCCTTGGCCGCTTCCGCATGGATGTGGCCGGCAATCTCGACCGACCATTTCAGCTCCGGGAGACAGTCCGGGTCGATGATCCTGTCGGTCAGCTCGGTTGTCCACCTGTTTCGAGACAGATCGTACAGCGGGCTGAAATTGGCTGCCGTGTAATGATCGATCACGTGGTGCCCGGTCAGCCGAAAGACGATGTAGGATGTCGATGTCAGGACACGAGCCGTCTTCGCGAATATCTCCGGCCTCTGCCTGCGCAGCCACAGGATTTTTGGACCGACCGACTGCGACGTCAGCGCGTTGCCGCAAACCTCGAAGATTCGGTCCTTGCCGATTTCGTCATCGAGAATCTCGATCTCTTTGGACGCTCTTGTGTCGACACCGTAGAGAACCGCATTCATGAGCGGTCGCCCGACACGGTCGACCGGCAGCATGCACGGCCCGATCGCACTCGCCGCAACCGTGGTGATGTCACGGGGGTCGATCCCTGAGTCGGCCAGCAATGTCCGGGTCAGGTGCACGAAACCGTCCCACCAGTCTTCATCCGGTCGGTGTTCGGCCCAGCCCGGGCGGGGAACGATCAGTTCATGTCGTCTGGCGGCGCTCGCGACGATGTCGCCTGCATGACTGGCGATGACGCCCTTGCTCTCGAAGGTGCCGATATCCACGCCAAGGGTGTAGCTCATGAACGGCGCGCTTCCCTGCTTTCGTCAAATCCGGGTCCGATGCGCCTGATGGCCGCTTCCAGCAGATCCTCGAGGGCGGCAAGGTCCATGAGATCGCAGACTTCGAGGCTTGAGTGAGAGTAGCGCATAGGGAATCCGACATCGATCGCGATGACACCCTCTCCGAGTAGCTGAACGTAGGACAGATCGGTCAGGATTCCGGTTTGGGCGCTCCGTTGCAGGTTGATGTTCTCGGCCTTAGCCGCGGACTCGAACAGCCGCACGGCAGCAGGATGCGGGATCACGCCGTTCAGCGTGCCGCGTCCGTGAAACGAATACAGGCTGATTCCGGGGCCGCCACCGAGGTGCATGGATCCGTGATCCCGCATGTCGTGCGTGTCGGTCGCGAGCATGAGGTCGATCTGGATGGCGATATCGGGATTGAGGTTCTGGGCCGCCACGACGGCTCCCCGCAAGTTGAATTCTTCCTGAACCGAAAAGACCAGATGAACGGTTGGATGTTCGGTGCCTTTTGCCAGCCGACGGGCGAGGCCCACCAGAACGGCGCATCCGGCCCGGTCGTCGACGCTTGTCCCGGCAATCATCGAACCCGCGAGATCCATGACGCGGGGCTCGTAGACCACGGGCGAACCGATCTGAACCCCGGCTTCCTCGACGGACTTGCGGGAACGGTGGCCAGTGTCGATTCGCAGGTCGTGGATCGGCACGACGGCCCGACGGGATTCCGCCGGTGTGGCGTGATGGCTCATGTTGCCGATCACGCCCAGAACGTCGCGGCCTTCCTCGACACACACCAGCACCGCCTGAGATGCCAGCGCGCGCTCGGGGATGCCTCCCAGGCGCGCCACCCTGATCGCGCCGTCATCCTCGATTCGCCGAACGACGAAGCCCGGTTGATCCATGTGAGCGAAGACCATGACCGATGGCGCGTCCGGGTTCCCGTCGATTGTCGCGATCAAGTTGCCCAGCCGGTCGCATCGGCTGGCGATGCCAGATGCTGCGAGGTGAGTTTCGATTGCCCTGCGCACGCGGTCCTCGTGGCCGGAGAGGCCGGGAATCAGCATCAATTCTCGGACGACAGCCTCGTCGAAACCCGAACTCTTGGTCATGCTCGCGTGTTCCCGTCCTTTGCCCGACGCATGAAGTCACGGGCTCGTTCGGGGTCGACTGCGTTCCACGTGTTGCCCTCGAATTTGAGGGCAGAGCCGACAATGCAGCCGTCGGCGATTTCGAGGACATCGGCAACCGTGTCGTGACGGACGCCCGTGTTCGCCATTACCGGCAGGTCGGGCAACGCGTTCTTGACGGCATGCAGGGCTTCAAGCGGTGCGGCCTCTCCAGTGATCGGTCCGGAGACCAGAACCGCATCGGGAATCGACGAGAACACGGCTGATCGTGCCCGCTCGGCCAATGGGCGCTGGTCGAGACTGGACGCGAATTCCGCCGACACGTTGTTCAGCATCAGAAGATCTTGCCTGCCAAGCGCATTTCGATACCGGTAGGCCTTGCCGGCATTCGGGGACCACAGACCCATGTCAGAGGCATAGTGGCCCGTGAGAATCTCGCGCATGAACGCTGCACCTGTTGCTGCGGCAAGGGCAACGCTGGCCATCGGATCCCACAGGACATTGACGCCGAAAGGGACCGTGATGCTGGGGCGAAGACATCCGATGATGTACGCCATTGTCGCGGTCGATGCGGTGTCGACGTCGAACTCGTAGGGGCGGTCGTTTTCGTTGCCGAAGAGGACCGCGTCAAAACCGGCCTGCGTGAGTGCCTGCAGGTCCGACCGTGCCGCCTCGATCAGACCATCGAGGCCCTTGTCGCCGTCGTAGAGGGGCGTCCCCGGCAAGGCGCCGAGATGAACCATGCCGATGATCGGCTTTGGGGTTCGAAACACGTCCGTGAAGCGAGTCATTGGGTCATCCGTGGGTTTCCCGATCTGTGGTCGGCGCGCGGTCGAAACAGTCCTGATCGAACGGTGCCACTTTAGCCCATGATCACATCATGTTGAACCGCGTCGGTCATTCCTCGAACAGCCGAAGATATCTTGCCGGTCCAGGCATGTTCTACGCGTCGGCCTGATCGACCGCTGACAGGCGGGCGATGGACCATGCCGGTTGCGATAGCACCAAAGGTCGAGTGGACTGGAAAACACTGCGACTGGTGCCGAACCGTGTGTCAGGATTCGTCGTTCTTTGTTTGTTCCTTTGCTCGAGTTGCGGTAGTCACGTGGCAGGAAGGAGCCAGACATGGGCCAGAGGTCTCGAATCGAATGGACCGATGCCACCTGGAATCCAGTGACGGGTTGCACGAAGATCGGCCCGGGTTGCGACAATTGCTACGCCGAGCGCTTTGCTGAACGTTGGCGCGGGATTCCTGGGCATCCATATGAACAGGGTTTCGATCTTCGTCATTGGCCGTCGCGATTGGGGCAACCCGCTGCCTGGAAGAGGCCACGGATGATCTTTGTCAACTCGATGAGCGATCTGTTCCACAAGAGGGTCGATCGAGATCACGTCGATCGCGTGTTCGACGCGATGGAATATGCCGATTGGCACATCTATCAGATTCTGACAAAACGCAGCTCCTTGATGCGAAACTACATCAAGAGGCGTTACGTCGAGCATCCCGTGCCCCGTCACATCTGGCTTGGGGTTTCGGTTGAGGACTCGGCGCACACTGGTCGAATCGAGCACTTGCGTCAGATCAATTCCAAGGCTCGCTTTATCTCGTTTGAACCACTTCTTGGACCGATCGGTGCCGTCGATCTGACGGGCATTGCCTGGGCGATCGTCGGCGGCGAAAGCGGACCGGGCGCGCGAAAGATGGTACCCGAATGGGCAATCGAATTGCGGGATCGCTGCCTTGAAGCCGACGTCGCGTTTTTCTTCAAGCAGTGGGGTGGTCCGCAGCCAAAATCGGGTGGACGGTGTCTTGAGGGTCGGGAGTGGAACGGATTTCCGTGGGATTGCGTGCCGCAACGCATTCTCGCGTCGCTGCGGGCATGACGGTTTGCCGGTCCGGTTGTTGCGGGGCTGCGGCGCCCGCGCGATTCCGTGGCAAATCGGGAGCGGTGCATCTTGTCCGAGCCCCGCTCGCTCCAGAGTCTCTCAGCGGTCGGCCATGCGCGGGAAACCTGGATGCGGGGAATACATGAGATTCTGCCGAACCACCCATGACGGAGATTGGGCGTAGCTCAGCCTGTTCACGGGCCACAAAGTCGTTGTATTGCAGAGGGAAGCTGCCGGTTGCGGCAGTCAGATCGAAAGACACGCAATCGAGGACCGAGTTTAGGGGAAACTGGGCGAAAGTGGATCACGGGGCTTTTTGGCGACCGCAAGCGATGTGCTCGCGTTCGTCCCAGTACGACTGGGAAAAGCCCGGGAATTCGCATAATGCCGCCGCGTCGCGCGTTACCGTGACCTCGTCGCACCTGCCGATGTGACGTGTCCCACCTGAATCGACTGTCGTGTCGTCGTCGAATTCATAAAACGCCGGTGCGGCAACCAGAGAGGAGACAAGAATGGGATTGACCACACGTCACTGGGATCGACATGGCAACGGCGGGCTGACCTTCACCGAACTCGGATTCGGAACCGCACCGTTTGGCAATCTGTACAGGGCAATCAACGATCATGTGGCAGATGCGATACTCGAATGCGCATGGGAATCGGGGGTCAGGGTCTTTGACACGGCACCGCTCTATGGCTTGGGATTGGCGGAAACTCGTCTCGGTCGCTTCCTTCGCAACAAGTCACGCGACAGCTTCGTCCTGTCCACCAAGGTCGGCAGGTTGCTCAAGGTCTCGACCCCGGACGCTCGCGACGGAATCGGCAAGTGGTTCAATGTGCCAAGCAGAAACGAGGTCTACGACTACGGCTACGATGGCGTTCTGAGGTCCGTCGAGTTCTCCCTCGAGAGGCTCGGGCTTGACCGGATCGACATCCTCTATGCTCATGATCTCGACCTGTTCAATCATGGTCAGTGGTCGACGCTCGAAGCAAGGCTGCAGGAGTTCATGGATGGCGGATACAAGGCGTTGCTTCGCCTGCGTGACGAGGGTGTGATCGGGGCCTTTGGCGCTGGCATCAACGAGTGGGAGCCCGCGCTTTGGATGGCCGAACGCGGCGATTTCGACTTCTTCCTCCTGGCCGGAAGATACACGTTGCTCGAGCAGGAAGCGGGCAAGACCTTCCTTCCATTGTGCAGAAAACGCGGGATCGGCCTGACCATTGGCGGCCCGTACAACTCGGGCATTCTTGCCACAGGTCCTCGGCCGGGTGCCTACTACAATTACGATCATGCACCCGCGGAGACGATCGAGAGAGTCGCCAGGATCGAGGCGATCTGCAACGAACACGGCGTCCGCATGATCGATGCGGCGTTTCAGTTCCCGCTGAGGGACCCTGTGGTGCTGTCGGTCCTGCCAGGCGGACAGGGCGTCGACGAAATGAAGGACAACGTGCGGGCGAGCAAGGCCGTCATTCCGCCAGGACTCTGGGAGGATCTGACCGCCGCGGGATTGCTGACGGACCACCGGTCAGCAGATTGACTCGTTCTTGATCCGGGGAGGAAACGCCATGGTCATCGTCGATGCACATCAGCATTACTGGAATCCGGCGCGCGGCGACTACTCGTGGATGCCGATGGACAATTCTTTTCTTGCACAGACCTATTTTCCGGATGATCTCGAATTGGAACTCGAAGCCTGCAATGTCGAAATGACTGTCCTCGTTCAGGCGGCGCCGACGGTCAACGAGACCGAATACCTGCTGGGAATCGCGGATGCGACGGACTCTGTGGCCGGCGTTGTGGGTTGGATCGACTTCGAAGACGAGTTCGATCGGGACACTCTCTTTCGGCTTGTCGAGATTCCGGGGTTTCTCGGCGTTCGGCCAATGATTCAGGACATTGAAGGTGTCAGGTGGATGTTGGAGAGGGGCGTCGACTGGGCATTCCGAGAGATTGTTGGCCATGGCATCGCCTTTGACGCTCTCGGTTATCCGAAGCACCTGCGGAGTTTCCTGACGCTGTTCAAAAGACATCCTTACATGCGGGCGGTCATCGACCATTGCATGAAACCCCAGATCGTCAAGCATTCCCCTGAGAGCTTCGAGTACTGGGCCAAGGGAATGTCTCGCCTGGCGCGCGAAACCAACGCCTATTGCAAACTGTCAGGACTTGTCACGGAAGCGGCAGAAGAGTTCACGATAGACGATCTGCGTCCCTACGTTGATCACGTGATCAGTGAATTCGGTGCGGAGCGCGTCATGTGGGGCTCCGATTGGCCGGTCTGTCGTCAACGGCTTGAGTACATTGAATGGTTCGAAATGGCCCAGTCACTGACGTCCAATCTGTCAGACACCGAAACCGCCCGGGTGTTTGGAGGAACCGCGATCGAGTTTTACCGTCTTACCCGATCGCCTTTCGATCAAATGGAGGACTTCTTTCCGCTCAATTCGTGACCTTTCCGAGGGTGCCGTCGCAACGGTCAGTGCAGCTGCTGCTTGCGCGAAGTCGATCGCCGAGTGCAAGTCTGAGGTTCTGACCAGTTCGGCTGCGAGTGCCCCAATAAATGCATCCCCGGCACCGTGGGTCGAGACGACATCGACTCGGGGTGCAGGCAAGGCGATGCCCGTGCCGTGCGTGTGGACGAACAGACCCTCCGAGCCGAGTGTCACGATGACGGCAGCAGGTCCGAGACTGGCCAAAGCGGTGGCTGCGTGTTCCACATCGAGACTGGTTTCATCCAGACCCAAGTGCTGAGCGGCTTCGATGCGGTTCACCACGAGGATATCAACTCGCCCGATGGACTTGGGATCCGCATATTCATGGGGCCGGTACGGTGCTGCATTCAGAATCACCCGACAATCTTTCGGTGCGCGGGCAATCGCGGCGCTGTTGACTGACGGCGGGACTTCGCACTGAAGCAGCAGCGCCTTCAGGCTCGGTGGAATGTCGATTTCTGCGGGGTCGATGCTTCCGTTGACCCCCGAGACGATCACGACGCCGTAATTTCCGTCCGGCTCGACGATTGCGACGCTCATGCCGGATTCGCCGGCAACCTGTCTGACCTGCTGACAATCGACCCCGGCGTCGGCAAGCGATCTGAGCATTCCATCACCGAACTGATCCGTTCCGACGCGCCCCGCCATTGCTGTCGCCGAACCCATCTTGGCAGCAGTCCGCGCCTGATTCCCTCCCTTGCCGCCCGGCCGATAGGAAACCGATGTACCGACCACCGTCTCGTCCGGTTGCGGAAAACGCGGCGCGTCAACCACGACATCGAGGTGAAGGGCTCCGATGACGAGAATTTCGGAGTCCGCGATCATTGGTCGTAGAGAGCGGTTGCAATCAAGCGCTGGGTGACGGTCGCATCCTGCCTTGCCATTGCGTCGGCCAATTCCGTGTCATGAACGAGCGACTGTGCAATACGCCGCAACCGGTTGGTGATTTCGACATTGGCTCGAGCTTCCTGTACAGGGTCGAGCCCCGAGTGGTCGGGAAACGTGTCGAAGTAGATGACGCCGTCGTATCCGATTCTGGCCAGTTCGACGAACAGTTCCACGGTCTGAACCGGATGCATTGTTCCAACCATCAAGCCGTCGTCTCGGGTTCCTCGTGCGTCGTTCAGGTGGACGCCGAGCAGCTGCGAATGCCGGGCAATGAGATGCACTGCGTGGGCAGGCATTTCGCCGGCCATCAGTGAGTGGACCATATCGAGCGTGACGCCAAGGTTGGTTCGGTTTGCGTCCCTGATCGCCAGCAGAGATGTTGCCGCATCAGGAATCAAGGCAAATGCGCGTGGCTCGGCGGGCTTGTATTCGACTGAAATGTCGATCTCGGTATTGTGGTCGGCGATTTCGGCCAGGGCAGCCACAAAGTCGTCCCACATTCGATGGTACGCGCCCTGAAAGGCGTAATCCATGCCGTCCGTGCCGGGCCAAATGGTCATCAGTTTGCCGCCCATCTCGCACAGCGTGTCGATTCCCCGCTTGGTGAGGTCGATTGCGGCACGCCGATCATCGCGGTTGGGATTCGCGAGGGAGCCGATAGCGAACCGGTTGATGCCGTGGTAGCGCATCGCGAGTCCGTTCAGAACCATCCCGTGGTCGCTGAGCAGCAAAACCAGATGGCTGGGGTCAAAGCCTTCGACGTGATCGGGGAAGTTGAGGTCGGCGGCATTGACGCCTTCGACTTGCCCCGCAACGGCAATGAGCTGGTCGATTGATGGCAAGGACGTTCGGGCAACAACTGGCTTGAACGCGTTCAGCCGAACGGCGTATCGGCAAGCGGTCGATTCCGCAGTCATGTCATTCGTCATCGGTCACTCCAGTCGATGGTTAGGCACGAGCCCCGCACTGGCCTGCATCTTGCCACGACCAGTGTCTGTCCGCATTTTTTCATTGGTTCCGCCTGTCCCTGATTGTCGAAGGGCTGGTTTGAGGTTGTATCCCGCGGGCTAACACTGCCTCCCGGTCAGCATCGAGCTTTTATGGTTCAGCTTTCGGACACGAGGCCCTCCACGGCAAGTGCAAAACGGAGCCGAATGCTCTTTCGGGATTGGATGGTGCCTGCACGGCCTTGGGGAGTCCGGTGAAAGTTCCGGTCTTGCCGTTCGGCAAGGGTGCGGTGACGTGTTGTCCGTCGTTTCGGACGACGGAGTCGATGACAAGGTCGAACCCGTGCCAGAAGTCAACGTCGCTTCGCAATGGTGCCGGTGTGCAAAAGAGTGGCTTCCCCAGTTTTATACGCCGTAACGTAAATTATTGACAATTGCGCTACAGCGTATAAATTGCTGATTTACGCGATAGCGTATGGGAGGAAAAAGATGGAAATCATCGCCCGTTCGCCACAGCAGTTGGGTGACGCCCTCAGGCGGTTTCGGGAGAAACAGAAGCTGACCCAACGAGATGTCAGCGAGAAAGTTACCTTGCGTCAGGCCACGATTTCCTCCGTGGAAGCCGGTGGTCCCGGGACCCAGATCAGGACGTTGACCGACATCCTCAGAGCGCTCGAGTTGGAACTTGTCGTGCGTCCACGGCAACGCGCCAAGGACATCAGGATCGAAGACCTGTTTTGATGGTCGTTCGCAGCAAGACACCACCGATGACCATTCTGCTGAATGGTCGCACCGTCGGCAGTCTGCACATGGAGCGCAGTGGCGCGATTTCCATGGTTTACGATGATGACTGGCTGGAATGGGAGCATGCCGTGCCGGTCTCGCTATCGCTGCCCTTGCGTGAGCGGGCCCATGTCGGCGCGACGGTGATTTCTTACCTCGACAACCTGCTTCCGGACAATCCAGCGATCAGGGACAGGATCGCGGCAAAGGTCGGTGCAAAAGGAACTCATCCTTTTCATCTTCTCGAAAAAATCGGGCGCGACTGTGTCGGGGCTTTGCAATTTTTGGCCGCTGGCAACGACGCTGGCGAGGGAGAGCCCGGGGAAATCGAGGCAATCCCCGTGACTGATCAGGAGGTTGCGAGCACTCTCAGAAACCTCGCGAGCGCTCCGCTAGGGGTCGACAAAGAGACTGATTTCCGCATTTCTATTGCTGGCGTGCAGGAGAAAACCGCCCTCCTGCACATGGACGGGAAATGGTTTCGGCCAATCGGTGCGACGCCAACGTCCCACATCCTGAAAACGCAACTCGGCCAGCTTCCAAATGGCCTCAACCTCCCGCTCAGCGTGGAGAACGAGTATTTTTGCTTGCGGTTCTGCGCCGCCATGGGCGCGCAGGTCGCGCATGCCGAGATCGTGGACTTCGAAGACATTCGCGTCTTGGCAGTCGAACGGTTTGATCGCCGGTCGACAAACAAAAGGCTTTTTCGCATCCCCCAGGAAGACTTTTGCCAAGCGCTCGGATACCCGCCGAGCCTGAAGTACCAGTCTGACGGTGGTCCCGGTGTTCGGGCCGGACTCGAACTCCTTGTTGCCAGCGATCAAACGACACGGGACCAGGTAGCTTTCCTGCACGCTCAGATTCTCTTCTGGCTGCTTGGCGCAACGGACGGTCACGCGAAGAACTTTAGTATCGAGTTGAAACCAGGTGGTGGATTCCAGATGACGCCGCTCTATGATGTGTTGTCGGCGCAAGTGCCAGTCGATGAGGGCCAAATTCGTTATGCACAGTATAGGTTGGCTATGTCGCTCGGGCGGAGAAACCATTATCGCGTGAACAAAGTCATCGCTCGCCACTTTATCGAGACTGCAACGGCCGGACGGGTTGGTGAATCCGCAGTTGCGGAATTATTGCATCGGACAAAAATGCAGGTCGACAGTGCACTGGACAAGACCATGTCTGAACTGCCCGAGTTCTTTCCCGAGGACTTGGCCGGTTCGATCTCAAGAGGAATCTTGAACAGGGCGCGTTTGCTTTCGCTGTAGGCTTTTCACTCTCGCACCTCGCCCCGTTTTTTGAAGCGCATCAATGAACCCCACCGTTGGCATTCGGCGAGGGAGCAACAATCGCTCAGTGCCTGATGCGCCGATTTGCTTGCAGTTTCGACTTCCTTGTGTTTCGAGAAAACAGCAACGTGCAGAAAGCAACGCAGCCTTTGCAGCAACGAGGACAGAATCGTGAATTCAGTCGTGGGAAATGGAGCCTCTCGGTCGATCCGGCTGCACCGGGATGACCATGTCGCGGTCGCGGTCGAAACAATCGAAGAGGGCGATGATCTGGGTCTCGAGGGGATCAGCGTCTCGTCGCGGATTCAGGCTGGCCACAAGGTCGCAATCGCCCCGGTCGCCGCAGGCGCAGGCGTCCTGAAGTACGGACAGATCATCGGCTTCGCGAAGGCCGATATCACGCCGGGAGATCACGTCCACGTGCACAATCTCGGCATGGGCGATCACCGCCAGGACTATGCGTTTGGCCGCGATTGTCGCCCGCTGCCCTCGGTTCATGAGGCCGCCAGCTTCTTGGGGTATCATCGCGCTGACGGCAGCGTCGGAACACGCAACTATGTCGGCATTCTGACAACCGTGAACTGCGCGGGCAGCGTCGCAGGCTTCATCGGCGAGGCCGTGGAGAAGTCGGGAATGCTCGATCGGATGGACAATGTCGATGGCGTGGTTCCGATCGTCCATGGAACAGGCTGCGGAATGTCCGATCGCAACGAGGGATATGCCACGCTGATGCGAACCCTGTCGGGATATTTCCGAAATCCCTGCTTCGGCGGCATCCTCCTCGTGGGCCTTGGTTGCGAGGTCATGCAGATAAGGGATCTGGTCGCCCAGACCGGCAGACTCGATGATCCGGCATTCGGTTTCCTGAGCATTCAGCAAACCGGGGGAACCCGGCGAACGATCGAGAAGGGTCTCGAAATGCTCGAAGAAATCGCGCTGGCTGCGAACAGGGTCGAGCGAGAAAAGGCTCCCGCCAGCCGACTGGTGCTGGGTCTGCAGTGCGGAGGGTCGGACGGTTACTCGGGCGTGACCGCCAATCCCGCGCTCGGAGCCGCAGCGGACCTGCTGGTCCGTCACGGCGGGACAGCAATCCTGTCCGAAACCCCAGAAATCTACGGAGCCGAACATCTGCTGACCCGCCGTGCCGTCAACTCTGACGTCGGAGAACGGCTCGTGGAGCGGATCAGGTGGTGGGAAGACTACACCTCCCGCAACGACTGCGCGATGGACAACAACCCGTCGCCGGGCAACAAGCGCGGCGGGCTGACGACCATCCTCGAGAAGTCCCTCGGCGCCGTGGCAAAGGCGGGAACCGCGCCGCTCGCCGATGTCCGAAAATACGCGGAAAAGGTCGAGTCGCCTGGGCTGGTATTCATGGACAGCCCCGGATATGACCCGTGCTCGGTCACGGGACAGATCGCGGCGGGAGCCAATCTGATTGCATTCACGACCGGACGCGGTTCGGTCTCGGGCTACAAGCCCACGCCCTGCGTCAAGCTGTCCAGCAACGACAGCTTGTATGCCCGAATGGGAGATGACATGGACGTGAACTGCGGGGACATGCTCTCGGGCGGCATCGGCGTTGCCGACAAGGGCAGGGAGATTTTCGACCTCTTGCTCAGGGTCGCGTCGGGAGAGCGAACCCGAAGCGAAAGTCTCGGGTTCGGAGGTGCCGAATTCGTCCCATGGCAAATCGGAGCGGTGATGTGACAGGCAGGGGAGCAGCATGCGTCTGAAGGGAAAAACGGCACTTGTCACAGCAGCAGGTGCAGGCATCGGACGGGCCTCCGCCGTCGCCTTCGCCCGCGAAGGCGCCAAGGTGATCGCGACGGACATCGACGAGCTTGCACTCGATGAAGTGGCGGAGATTGAGGGCATCGAATCCCGGTTGCTCGATGTGACATCGTCCGAGGCAGTGACAGCGGTTGTCGGGGAACTCGGGGCGATCGACATTCTGCTGAATTGCGCGGGATTTGTTCATCACGGCTCCATCCTCGCCTGCGACGAGGACGAATTCCACAGGTCGGTCGAATTGAATGTGTCCGGAACCTACCGAATGACGCGTGCGGTCCTGCCGAAAATGATCGAGAGGAAGCAGGGTTCGATCATCTCGATATCGTCGGTCATCTCGTCATTTGTTGCCGCACCCGACAGATTTGTCTATGGGGCGACGAAGGCCGCCGTCGTTGCCATGATGAAATCGGTCGCTGCGGATTTCGTGACCAGCGGAATTCGTGCCAACGCCATTTGTCCGGGCACGGTCGAGACGCCGAGCTGGCACGCGCGCGTTCGCGAAGCAGGAGCCAGGACCGGCGATGTCGAGGCGGCGCGCAAGGCTTTCATCGACCGGCAGCCGATGGGGCGGATCGGTCAACCCGAAGAAGTCGCCGACCTTGCGGTGTATCTGGCCTCTGACGAGAGTCGTTTTGTCACCGGCCAGGCCATCGCGGTCGATGGCGGCTGGTCCAACGTATAGGCATCCATCATGAAACTGATCCGTCACGGCCCGTCAGGGGCAGAGCAACCAGGCCTTGTCGATGATGAAGGCAATTTGAGAGACCTCTCGGGCGAGGTCAGCGACATCGCGGGCTCGACATTGAGCGACCAGTCGCTCGACAGGCTTCGCGGAATCGATCCCAAGTCACTGCCGCTGCTCGACAGTGGCACCCGACTCGGTCCTTGCGTGGGGCAGGTGGGCAAGATCATCGGCGTCGGACTGAACTACTCGGATCATGCCGCCGAAACAGGTTCGCGTGCACCGAAAGAGCCGATCCTCTTTTCGAAGGCCGTGTCGTCGATCTGCGGCCCGAACGACGATGTCGTCATCCCGCGAAACTCGACCTGCACCGACTGGGAGGTCGAACTCGGCATCGTCATTGGTACCGAGGCGCGATACGTCGACGAGGCGAACGCGCTGTCGCATGTCGCGGGATACTGCGTGGTCAATGATGTCTCCGAGAGGGAGTTTCAGACCAAGCGCAGCGGACAATGGATGAAGGGGAAATCGGCAGACACTTTCTGTCCCATGGGCCCGTGGCTCGTGACGCGCGACGAGATCCCCGATCCCCAGGCTCTTGACCTGTGGCTCGAGGTTGACGGCGAACGCCGGCAGGACGGCACCACGGCCAACATGATTTTCCCGTCGAACCACCTTGTCAGCTACATCAGCCAGTTCATGAGCCTGCTGCCGGGTGACGTGATCGCGACAGGAACGCCTGCGGGTGTCGGCATGGGACGCGACCCGCAAGTCTGGCTCAAGCCGGGACAGACCATGCGACTCGGAGTCCGGGGTCTTGGAGAACAGAGTCAGCGTGTGGTTTCCTGGCAAGGCTGAAGAACCGCGCAGCTCCGGCTGTGCACGCACCCTTGGGAAGATCTTGAACATGCTTCCTGCAGTTGAGAGCGAGCGGAACTGCCGAGGTGGCCGCCGCATTGCCGCAGCAATCGCTCGATCACCGAAGCGGATGGCCCTCGGTTCGTTCGAAATGGCAGGTCGGGTCATTGGCATGTCGGTTCCAGCACCCAGCCCGCAACCCCGAGTTGTTCCGTCGTGTTGCCTGTTCGCTGGAGACGGATGGTGACCAACGCAAACCAGCCGACAAGCGCCGCACGGCAGGCCGGATCGCTCGATCGAACCTTTGCCGATATCGTCGCGTTTGCCTTCGCGCTGGTGATTCTCGTCTATTCGGCATCAGGGCCCATGGGCGAGTTTGTCAGATGGTTCATCGAGAACACCAGTGAAGGTTTCGCCGAACTGTCCCGCCGCGATCAACGCCTCTTGCTCAAGCAGCACTGGCTTGGCGAGGCCTATCGGGCTTTTGAACGCGGATTCCTGTTGCCCACCGGGTTGATTCTCGGGCTGCCGATCATCCTGTCGTTCGCGGTCAGCTACCTGACATTGCACAAGGCGCCGAGCTACCTCTGGCTGAACCGCTTGCTGGCGGCGCTGTCGGTGTGCGTGTTCATGCTGTGGGTCATGAACCTGTTTTCGGTCGATGCAGGTGCACTTCCGTCGGCCCGCCCGATCGATTTCGCGGTCTTCCCGATCGCGACGGCGCTCACCCTCTATCTGACCTGGAGACTGTTCGGCACCTTCATCGTCGGATTCTGCCTGTTTTGGGTCATCTATTTTTTCATTCGCGGCCTGATCCCGGACTGGATGGGGATACTGGCCGGATCCGAGTCGACCTTTGCGCAATCGATGCGATCGATGGTGCTGAATTTCTGGTCGCAGACCGGCGGCATGTTCGGTCAGCCCTTGCAGGTCGTTTCCGGGAATGTGCTGATCTTCATCGTGTTCGGCGGCGTGCTCATGGCGTCAGGCGCCGGGGATCTGCTGATGAAGATCGCCAATCGCATCGCGGGCGGATTGACCGGCGGCGCGGCCCATGCCGCAGTTGCGAGTTCCGCGCTCTTCGGCACCTTGTCGGGCGCCGCGATCTCGAACGTCGTCTCGACGGGCGTCATGACGATTCCGGTCATCAAGCGATCCGGTTTCAAGCCGGCTTTTGCGGGCGGCGTCGAGGCGGCGGCGTCAACGGGCGGTCAGATCGTTCCTCCGGTGATGGGTGTCGTGGCGTTCTTTGTCGCAGGGCAGATCGGGCTCGAGTATCGCTACATCGTCATCGCGGCCATCGTCCCCGCCGTCTTCTACTATCTTGGGACATTCCTGACGGTCTACTTCGAGGCGCGCCGCCAGGGCATTGGCCCGCTTCCGCGCGACGATCGTCCCCGACTGGACCGAATGGAGATGAGGCAGACCCTCGTGTTCCTCTTCCCGCTCGGAACACTTTCGTATTTTCTCTTCGTTCAACCGTCGGTTCCCAAGGCCGGGTTTTACGGGTTCGTTGTCGCGTTCGTATCTGCACTTGTTCTGTTCCGACAGTTTCGATCATGGTCGACCATCTATCGGGCCTTCGTCAACGCTGGGCGGATGGCGGCATCCATCGTCGTCATCGTCACGGCGATCGGCCTGATCGTCGGCCTGATCCAGGTCTCCGGGTTTTCCGGACGGTTGTCGTTGCTGCTGACTCAACTCGCAAACGGTCCGCTCGTGACCACCCTTGTCGTCGTCGCCCTGGGGTCGATCGTTCTTGGGATGGGTCTGCCGCCCGGGGCGACCTACTTCATCATCGTCATCGCCCTGTCGTCAGGAATCGACGCGGTCGGGCTCGCGCCGCTGACCCTTCACCTGTTCGTGGTGTTCTTCGCCGTGATGTCGACGGTCACGCCGCCCGTGGCGCTTGCTGCGTTCGCGGCGGCCCCGATTGCGGGCGCAAGCCCGATGCGGACCGGTTTCGAGGCCGCGCGACTGGGGCTCGCCGGGTTCATCATTCCGTTCGTTTTCGTCTATCACCCGGCGGTGCTCTACAAGTTGCAGGTCCTGTTTCTGTGGTTCGAGGGAGAACTGCCCACATCGAGGGCAATGATCGACGTGACGAGCGTCAGTTGGCTCGATCTCGGCTGGATTGTTGTCGCCTTTTCGGTTTCCATGTGGATGCTGGCATCAGCGCTTGCAGGTTTCGAGAAGAACCGGCTGCGACCCGTCGAGAGACTGCTGCGGTTGATCGCGGGGGTGGCAATTCTGCTTCCGGGCTACGGCATTGCCCTGCCGGCGCTTGCCGCGAGCGTGGCACTTGTGGTTGTGCATCGACTGATTGGCGGAGAACCGTCGAAGGTTGATACCAGATCCACCTGAATCCGTTTGGAGTGAAACGGACAAAACAAGGAGAAAACAATGAAAAAACTGGCTCTTGCCGCTGCCGCGGCAACTTGCGTTGCCACGGCATCGGCATCGCAGGACACCACGCTGAAGATGGCGACGATCGCGCCGAGCCTCGGCCAGGCGATCACGATGGCAACCATGGCCAATGTCGTCACCGACAATCTCGACGGGGTGGCGATAGAGGTCTCGGGCGGAGGCGCTGCAACCCTGCACATGATGGAAGTCGGGCGCGGAAACCTCGATCTGTCGATGACCTCGCCGGTCGTCTACAATCTGATGGCAGGCGGCAAGGCAATGTACGCCAACCAGCCCGATGCCCCCGAGCTGGCGAAGAATTACAGATTGCTCATGTGGTTCCCTTACGGACAGTACCACTTCGCGGTCCGCGCCGACTCGGACATCGAGACACTCGACGACATCGAAGGCGCATCCGTGTTTCTCGGCCCGCAGGGCGGGGGGGCCTACAATGGCGCGAGGGGTTACATCGAGGCGACCACCGGGCTGGTCGTCGGCGAGGACTACGAAGCCATCAAGGCGAATTGGCAGACGGGCTATCAGGCCTTCCTGGACGGAAAGGTCGATGTCTACGTGAACGGGTGCATCGATCCCTGCGGCCAGTTCATCCAGTTCACCGAAACGGAAGAGTTGCGATTCATCGGTCCCATTGACGATACCGGCGACGTGGTCGACAAGTGGCTCGGAAAGTTCCGGTACCGCGACATGATCCAGCCGGGTCTGTACGATGGTCAGAAGAACACCGAGGCCGTCAAGGCCTGGAACACGTCAGTGGGAATTGGCGTTCGCGCCGACCTCGACGAGGACATCGTCTATGCAGTGACCAAGGCATTTTGGGACAATCTTGCCCAGGTCACCTCGGAAGCGCCGTGGGCAAAGGCGCTCGATATCGAATACGCTGCTGCAAAACGGGGTCTGATCGAACTGCACCCCGGCGCTGCCCGCTACTACAAGGAGGTTGGCGTCCTGCAATAGGAATTCAGTTTGTCCGGCGCCTGGCAGACTGCCAGGTGCCGGCCGGTCAGCAGAACGCCAACTTTTTTGGCCGCTACTGGGTTGCGAGCGCGCGCTCGAAAGTGCCGCGATCCACGTTGCCGCCACTCGCTACCACGATCACGGTCTCGCGCTTGATCTGATCGCCGTGAAACACGGCGGCAGCGAGCGCCGCAGCGCCACCGGGTTCGATCACGATCTTGAGGTGCGTGAATGCCAGCGCCATGGCGCGAAGGCAGTCCTCGTCACTCACGACAATTCCCGGCCCGCAAAGTCGAGAGAGGATCGGAAACGTCAGAACGCCGGGTGACGGCGTCACGATGGCGTCGCAGATCGATCCCGATTCCCGCTGGTTTCGCTCGATCTTGCCGCTCTTGAGCGACCTTGCGACATCATCGAATCCGACCGGCTCGCATGGTCGAACTTTCAACCCCGGCGCATGAGCCTCGAGCGCAAGCGCGATGCCGGAGGTCAGTCCGCCGCCGCCGCAAGGAACCAGCACTTCGGCGTCGTCGACATCCGCCCTGCGCGACTGTTCGGCAATCTCCAGGCCGCAGGTTCCCTGGCCGGCGATGACCATTTCGTCATCAAAGGGTCTGACCAGGTTCATCTGTCGAGTCTCGTTGATCCTCGCCACGACGGACTCCCTGTCCTCTGCGTCCCGATCGTAGCCGACGACTTCCGCACCGTATGATCGCGTTCCGTTGACTTTTGCGTCTGGTGCATTGGACGGCATGATGATGCAGGCTGGCACGCCCTTGAGCTGGGCCGCCTTGGCGACGCCTTGCGCATGGTTTCCCGAGGAATAGGCGATCAGCCCTCGTTGCAGGCTCTCGGGGGAAAGCGCGGTTGTCGCCGACCAGGCTCCGCGAAACTTGAACGAGCCTGTGTGCTGCAGACACTCGGCCTTGACCATGACCGGGCGCCCGGCAATTCGATCGATGGCAGGCGAGGAGAGCAGCGGCGTTTGACGGACAACACCGGCGAGGCGTTCACGCGCCTCGTGGATGTGATTGATATCACCCATCGGAGGCACACAGCGACAGCCATTCCCGGATCGCGGCGATGCTCTCGGCTTCGTCAAGAAACGGGACGTGGCCTCGATCAGGGACTTCGGCAAACACCATGTCGGGACGCAGTTCGCACATCCCCGACGCTGTCTCGCGCGACAGTAGATCGGAGTTTTCGCCCCGAACGAGCGCAACCGGCAACCCGTCCAATGCATGAAACCAGCTCCATGGATCGCTGGCATCAACGGATTGCGCGAGAACGGCATCGCGCAGGCGAGGGTCGTAGTTGAGCTTGAGCCCCGCGTCGGTCACGACCACCGCATGCCGCGCCTGCGCCTCCCATCGTTCGCGCGGAACCCCGACAAAACCGGTGTAGCGCGCCGCCAGACTGTCGACGTATGCCTCGAAATCTTTCTGTTCGGGCTGCTTGCCGAGGTGATCGAAGATCAGCTGCAGCCCCTCGAGCTCCAGTATCGGTCCGATGTCGTTCAGCAGCACGCCGGACAGCCGGTTCGGGGCGGTCATCGCGATGTGCATGGCGATCAAACCGCCTCTCGATGTTCCGATGACAGCCGCGTGCCGGACACCGAGATGGTCAAGGAGTTCGAGACAGTCTCGCGCCTCGATCGGAACCGAATAATTGTGGAAATTCGGGTCGCGATCGGAATTCCCGCGTCCCCGACACGACAGCCTGATCAGCCGAACGTCGGAGATCAAGCCGACGATCGGGTCGAAATCCGCGAGTGTTCGGGTCAGACCGGGAACGCACAGGACCGGCAATCCCGATCGATTGCCTTCGTCTCGATAGGCGATTCGAAGACCATCTGACGTCGTGAACTTCGGCATCAGTCCGCGGCCGCCAACTCAGGTATCCCGCTCAGGTCCTGAATGACATGAGCCGGTTCCCAGGGGAGCCTGTCGACAGGCTCCGAGGCGCGATTGACCCACACGGAGCGAAACCCGAAACCGGAAGCCGCTGCTGCATCCCAGCCGTTGGACGAGACGAACATGACCTGTGATGGCTGAACCCCGAATCGCTCCTCCACCAACCGATAGACGGACGCATGCGGCTTGAAGACCCCGACCGACTCGACGCTGAGCGTGTCATCGATCAGATCATGGATGCCGGCGGAATCGACTGCGCCCGCCAGCATCTTTGGTGATCCGTTCGACAGGATCGCTGTCGTGCAGGACATGGCCTTGAGACTGGCAAGCATTTCGGGGACTTCCGGATACGCCTCGAGTTCCCAATACAGTGCAAGCAACCTGTCTTTCAGTTCGGCGTCGCCGTCGAGTCCGCAGCGTTCGAGCGACCATTCGAGCGCGTGGCAGGTGACTTTCCAAAAGTCTGCATGGTCATTGGCGATTGCGCGAATCCAAGTGTATTGGAGCTGCTTGTTACGCCAATGGGTTGCGAGCTCCTGCCAGCACTGCTGAAGGCGCGGCCACCGGGGATCTTCCGCACAGTTCCGTGCTGCGGCCGTCACGTCAAACAGCGTTCCATAGGCATCGAAAATGCAGGTCGTTGCAGTCATGGTTCACTTTCTTGTCGACCGGATTCGCCGTGCTTCATTCGTCCGATCATGCTTGGGGATTGGCAATCATCGCATCGGTCTTCGCAGACCAGGTGACAGGTTCCCAAACTGGGCCCGAAACCCGATCCATCACGTTTTGTTCGCAACAGCACATGCCCGGTCCAAGTGTTCCTTGCAACCGGCTTTTTTTGCGGCTGCTGCGGGTTCCCGGTGCTCGGCTTTCAACGTACCGCAACCTCTGGCCGAGGCCGGTCTACAACAGCCCGGCTGGGAGGGAGACTCGCTCAGGCGTGACCAACCTCAGTGACCGGCTTCGGCACGATACCGCTCTGATCTCAACCGATCGAGGTCGCATTGGACGGCACTGTCCAACGTGGGTTGAATCGTTGCGATGCCGATATAGCGAACAGTGCAGCTGTCTGGCAGGATTCTTCGGAAAATCGAAGGGCAGGAGCTTGACATTCGTGCCTCGAAAAACCGATCATCCGGCACGGCGTCGAGCACGGCTGCAGACGCCGATTTTTTGATCGCGTGACATGGAGGCAGCGGTGAAGGACTCGAATTTCCTGAAAGAGAACAATGCCCGGTTCTTGTGGCATCCGATGGGTCATCCAGGTGACGCGCGCAGCAATGCACCAGCGATCATCACCTCGGCATCCGGTGTTCGCATTTGCGACATCGACGGGCACGAGACAATCGACGCCGTCGGTGGCCTGTGGAACGTCAATCTCGGCTTTTCGTGCGAACCCATCAAGAAGGCGGTCACCGAGCAATTGGCGCGGCTACCGTACTATTCGGGCTTTGCCGGCACCACAAATGACGCGGCGGTCGAGCTGTCCTACGAGCTGCAGGAATGGTTCAGGCCCGAGGGAATGGTCAGGTCGTTTTTCACGTCCGGCGGTTCGGATTCGGTCGAGACCTGTCTTCGACTGGCGCGGCAGTACCATTACACGCGCGGAGAGACCGGGCGGACCAAGTTCCTCTCGCTCAAGAAGGGCTATCACGGCACCCATTTCGGCGGTGCGTCAGTGAACGGAAACAACAGGTTCCGAACGGCCTACGAACCCCTGCTCGCAGGCTGCTTCCACATTCCAGCCCCCTACACCTACCGGAATCCGTTCAACGAGACCGATCCGGAACGACTGGCTGAGATGTGCGCGCTTGCACTCGAGGACGAGATCGCGTTCCAAGGCGCCGACACCATCGCCGCCTTCATCATGGAGCCGGTGCTCGGCGCGGGCGGGGTCATCGTTCCGCACGAGACATTCATGCCTCGGGTCAGCGAAATCTGCCAGCAGCACGGGATCCTTCTGATTTCGGACGAGGTCATCACCGGATTCGGCAGAACCGGGGACTGGAGCGGGGCGAGACATTGGGGAGTTCAGCCCGACATGATGTCGATCGCAAAGGCGATCACGTCGGGTTACATCCCCTTCGGAGCCGCGCTGATTTCCGAAAAAGTCGCCGATGTCTTCGAAAACGACACCTCCGGTCGGGCGAACATCGGGCACGGGTACACCTATTCCGCTCATCCTGTCGGTGCCGCAGCGGCTGTCGCCTGTCTTGAGGAAACCAGACGGCTCAACGTCACGGTGAACGCAGCCGCGCGCGGAACCCAGCTTTTCGAGGGAATCACCGCGCTGGCCGAAAAGCACGAACTCGTGGGGAACGTTCGCGGCGGGCACGGGCTCATGGCCGCGGTCGAACTGGTTTCCGATCGGGACAGCAAGACGCCGGCGGATGGATCCGTTGCAGCTGCCGTGCAGCGGCGGGCCTACGAGAATGGCGTCATGGTGAGGGTTTCGGGTCACAACATCCTGATGTCTCCGCCGCTGATCATTTCGAGCGAGGACATCCAAAGCGTGGTTGACGCACTCGATGAAGCGCTCGCAAGCGTCACTGCCTGAACGATTCTCGCTTGCTGATCTGTCACGCACCGGACCGGGCGCCTGGTGCATGCCGAACGACTGAACAGGCGTCACCGATTCCTGCAGACCGTTTCCTGACGAACTGAAGCGCAATTCGTGCGGCTGCGGTTGCGTGCCTGGGCCCTGCAGCGCTCCGGGGCGCTGAGGCACGAGAGCGACCGAAGCGAGTTTCGCGTTCCGGGCGGCATTGCCAACCGGAGAGGTGACGTCGGGAACTTGAATTGCCGGGAACCGACAACTGGCCCGGCACATGATCGACTGCGACGTCCACACGGCGATCACCGCCCTGTCTTTGACGAGTGAGAGAATTGAGAGCCGTGCAGAACCGATTCGCCCTCGCCTTCATCCTCATGACCGTGGTCATCGATGCCATGGGAATCGGTCTGATCATGCCGGTCATGCCGGATCTCATTCGCGAGCTTCGCGGCACGGACTTGAGCGAGGCGGCCATCTGGGGAGGCATTCTGGCGGCAGCCTTTGCCGTGATGCAGTTTCTGTTCGGACCGTTTCTCGGGACCCTTTCCGACTCCTACGGTCGGCGTCCCGTGCTGCTCGTGTCGCTGGTGGTCATGAGCGCCGACTATCTGATCATGGCGGTGACGGGCTCGATCTGGATCCTCCTGCTCGGGCGCATCATCGGCGGAGTCACCGCGGCAACTCACGCAACGGCGCTCGCCTATGTCGCCGATATCTCGGAAGCGGAAAAAAGTCGCAGAACTTCGGTCTGATCGGCGCCGCCTTCGGGATCGGCTTCGTCCTTGGGCCGTTGTTCGGAGGCGTGCTGAGCGAATTCGGGTCGCGTGCACCGTTCTTCGCAGCATGCGGCCTCGCGTTCTGCAATGCGGTGTTCGGCTATTTGATCCTGCCCGAAACCGTCACCGAAAAGACACGCCGGCGGTTTTCGCTCGCTCGCGCCAATCCCCTTGCCGCATTCCGTCACGTTGGCAGCGTATTGGGTGTGGCGCCGCTGCTGGTCGGCTTCTTTCTGCATTCGGTCGCGTTCTTTGTCTACCCGAGCGTCTGGTCGTTCTACGCGCAGGAGCGATTCAACTGGGATGCATTTATGGTGGGGATGTCGCTCGCGGTTGTTGGCGTGGCAATCGCGATCGTTCAGGGAGGTTTGATCAGGATCATCCTTCCAAGGCTCGGCGAGTGGCGGACCGTGATTTGCGGCATGTGCGTCACCTGCGTCGTGTTTCTGTCCTACGGTTTCATATCCGAAGGATGGATCGTCTTTGTCCTGATCCCTCTCTCGTCGTTGGGAATGCTGTCCACGCCGGTTCTCCAGGGGTTGCTGTCGCGGGCAACGAGCGACGATGCCCAAGGCGAATTGCAGGGCGTGCTTGCGGCGATCACGGCGGTTGCAACCATTGTCAGTCCGCTTGTCATGACTCTGACGTTCAGGCAATTCACGCACGACGACGCGATCATGTATCTGCCCGGCGCGCCGTTTCTTTTGGCGGCGGTGGCCGAATTCGCGGGGCTCGTGATCATCCTGCAGGCGATCAGGCGGCAGTTCAGGCACGTCTGAGAGCCGGGGAACGCCCGCACGAGGTTGAATTCACGATCGAATGAAGTGGCGCGTGGAAGAAACGGGGATCATTCGCGTGGCGGACCAAGTCCTCTGAAATCGTGCTTGCCTACCTGTTGCCGGTTATCGATGATCTGACTGTCTGCCATCGGGCGATGCCGGGTCTGGATTGACCGGTGCCGTCAAGAGGCTCCGAGCAGCGCGAATGAGGGATTGAACATGCGATCATCCGACGAACCGAGGCCCTGGCTCGAGATCAACAGCGGCGTCATTCGGGATGCGATCCCGCCCGAACTTCTCGGGAGCGCGACCATCACGCCTGAAGGCCGTCACGAAGCCGGTTCATTCGCATCGTTCACGCTGACCTACACGGCAGGTAAGTACGGGATCGACGATTCCGGAGGACTCAGGGTCTGTTTTCGGGCGGTCTCGGATCAGGCGGCTCCCCAGTTCGATGACCCGGAAGGGCCTGGCTACTGCACGATTGTTGCATCGAACAATGCGGTCCTGCAGTGCTCGTGGGAGGTCAAGGGCAACGTTCGACCGTGGGACAACACGCTGCGGATCAAGGTCGTTCGAGGCTATCTCAGCGAAGGCGACACGATCACGGTTCGCTTCGGTGTCACCGACCATGGTGGTCCGGGCATGCGCTTGCAGACCTTCTGCGAAGGCACCTTCGAGTTCCGGGTGCTGGTCGACCCGATCGCCACGTACAATTTTCAGACATTGCCGGAGCAGCCGGTGATCTCGATCGTCCCGGGCCCGCCGGTTCGTCAAGTGGCTGTCATCCCGACTCTTCGTCGTCCAGGCGACGTCTTTTCGCTTCGCATCAAGGGCGAGGACGCCTGGGGAAACCCGTCGGACCAGTGCGACACGACGTTTGTCCTCGAAGCCGATGGCCCGATCGACGGCCTTCCGAAAGAGGTCCGAATGACGCCGGGAGATCGGGCGATCGCGATCGACGGTCTTTCGGTGGCCCAACCCGGCGTGGTTTCAGTTCGCCTGATCGATCCCGAGGGCAACACGGTCGTTCGATCGAACAGCATGGTCGTGCGGGAGTCGGCACACGTACAGTATTGGGGCGATCTGCACGGACAGTCGGAAGAGACGATCGGGACAGGCACCGCCGAGCAGTATTTTTCCTTTGCACGCGATTTGGGGTTTCTCGATGCCTGCGCTCATCAGGGGAACGACTTTCAGATCACCGACGCGTTCTGGAAGTGGCTGAACGAGTTGACCCGACGATTCGACAAGGCCGGAGAATTCGTGGCGCTGCCCGGTTACGAATGGTCGGGAAACACCGCGCTTGGCGGGGATCGAAACGTCTACTTTCCGATCGAGGGTCGGACCATTCGCCGCTCGTCGCGCGCATTGGTCGATGACGGCGATCATGCGGGAACGGACGCGCCGACGTGCAGGGACCTGTTCGATGCGCTGGCTGCGAACGAAGAGTGGGACGTCGTGATGTACGCCCACTGCGGGGGTCGGTACGCCGACATCGCGGTTGCGCATGACGGCCGGTTCGAAAGATCCGTCGAGGTCCATTCGGCCTGGGGGAGCTTCGAATGGCTGCTTCACGACGCCTTCAGGCTCAAGCACCGTGTTGGGGTGGTGGGCAATTCCGACGGTCACAAGTGTCGGCCCGGCGCAAGCTATCCAGGTGCCGACTCCTTCGGCGCGATCGGGGGTCTGACGTGTTTTCTGAGTGATCGCCTGGATCGGTCGAGCCTGCTCGATTGCATGCGAAAACGGCATCACTACGCAACCTCGGGCGGCCCGACGGGGCGCATGTCCATCGAACTCGCGGGGCGATTCACGGCGCTTGGTCGCCGCTATCACGACGACCCCGCCGTTTTCGCCGGTGCCGAACACGAGGTGGCGACGGACGCGATGATGGGCGACATCGTTCATCTGCCCGAAGGTGAAATGGACCTCGATATCGCGATCGAGACGGCAGCGCCGATCGATCGTCTCGACATCTTCAACGGCATGGAACTTGTCGAAACGATCACCCCGTTCGAGACGACCGGGGGGGACAAGCGGATTCGAATCCTGTGGGAGGGTGCCACGTACCGCGGTCGGGCGCGGGAGGTCGTCTGGGACGGCCACGTCGAAATCGACGGCAATCACGTCGAGAGCGTGACGCCGATCAATTTCCACAACCCCGAAAGAACCGTCGAACGCAGTGGCAACGCGATCAGCTGGCGCTCGATCACGACGGGGAATTTCAGCGGCATCGATGTCGTGCTGCGTGACAGCGATTCCGGCATTCTCAAGTTCGATTCGCCGCTGATCGGTTTCGAGCAGCGGATCGCGGATATCGGCGAGGGCGACATCATCCACCAACTGCAGGGCGAACTCCCAAGATTCGTCAAGATCTTCCGGCGACCTGCGAGCAATCCGCACCGATCGCTCAAGCTCAGCCGCAGGGTTTACTTGCACCCAGATCGGGACAATCCCGTTTTCGTTCGGCTCACCCAGGACGACGGAACGCGGGCCTGGACGAGCCCGATCTACGTATTTCGGAAGTGAGATGACGGATCCACGAATCGTCGCGGTTGCAACGCACGGGCTTTCGGAGGTGCGTTTGTTGGCGGCTCGGGCGATGTCCGCCACCGTCGTTTCCGATGCGTCGCGAAAGATGCGGCACTGGCACGAGCCACCGCTTGCACGGAAGTGCGAAGAATTTCACCAATGGGTCTCATCCTAAAGCATGCATCCAACCCCTGTGCAGTGGGGCGAAGCCTTGACAACGAGCTAATGGGGTGGGAATAACATAGTGCCGGGCAGATGACCCGGACCAATGCCCGGACGGGACGAATTCCAACGAAGAGGAAACACATGAAAACCAAACAATTCATTGGCGCGCTCGCAGCGGCGGTGATGACCGCCGGTGTCGCAGCCGCAGGCACGCTCGAAGATGTGCAGGCAAAGGGCCATCTCCAGTGTGGCGTCTCCACCGGTCTCGTCGGCTTTGCCGCCGCTGATGCCAACGGCAACTGGGACGGGTTCGACGTTGCGGTTTGCCGTGCCGTTGCAGCCGCAGTCCTGGGTGATGCCCAGGCTGTCAAATTCACGCCCACGACCGGCAAGACCCGCTTCACGGCGCTCAGTTCCGGCGAAGTGGACATGCTCGCCAGAAACACCACCTGGACATTCAGCCGCGATGCGGATCTCAAGCTGACGTTCGTCGGTGTCAACTATTACGATGGTCAAGGCTTCATGGTGCCGGCAGGCATCGGGGTTTCGTCCGCGAAGGAACTGGACGGGGCCACGGTCTGCATCCAGACCGGGACCACGACCGAACTCAATCTTGCTGATTTCTTCAGCTCGAACAACATGAGTTATGAGCCGGTTCCGATCGAGACCAATGCAGAAGCGCAGGCACAGTATCTTGCCGGTGCGTGCGACGTCTACACCACGGACAGGTCAGGCCTTGCCGCGACGCGGGCGACGTTCGAAAACCCCGACGATCACGTCATCCTGCCGGAGATCATTTCGAAAGAGCCGCTTGGGCCGCTCGTACGTCATGGCGACGACCATTGGGCTGACATCGTTCGCTGGACGCTGAATGCTCTGATCACTGCGGAAGAGCTCGGCATCACCTCGGCCAACGTTGATGAAATCGCTTCGGGCGAGGCAGAGAACCCCGAAGTCAACCGCCTCCTCGGAACGGCTGGTGACCTCGGCGGCATGATCGGTCTCGACAAGTCGTGGGCACACCGGGCAATTGGGGCCGGTGGGAACTACGGCGAGATCTTCGAACGCCACATCGGTGAAAACACGCCGATCGGACTGGCGCGAGGCCTCAACGCCTTGTGGACCGACGGTGGGTTGATCTACTCGCCTCCATTCCGTTGATATCAAATTGGAAGGGCGCGCCAGGCTGGTGCGCCCTTCTTTCCAATTGACTCCACCCGGACCTGTCATGTTGGTGACCAGAGTTCATGCAGGGTCGGCTCGACAGCGCGACCCCGACCAGTTCCGGACGTGAGATAATACCGCCATGTCAGTTTCAGCCGCTCAGACGGAGCCTCGATTTCGACTGAGCATGCTAATTTACGACACCCGGTATCGGTCGCAGACCATACAGGTTGTCGCGTTGATGGGGTTCATGCTGCTGGTGGCGTGGCTCGTCAGCAATACCATCCAGAATCTCGAAGCCTTGGGCCAACGGATCGACTTCGGCTTCCTGCGGGAACCGGCGAGTTACGACATCAACCAGAGGCTGCTCGATTACACCTCCCGAGACACGCATCTCAGGGCATCGGTGTTGGGTCTCCTGAACACGATACTCGTCGCCGTGCTCGGTTGCATCGCCGCGACCTTCGTCGGCGGGGTCGTCGGCATCTTGAGACTGTCCAAAAACTGGCTGATCTCCCGCATGATGACGGTCTACGTCGAGATGTTCCGGAACGTTCCCGTCCTTCTGTGGATCATCCTGGTCATGGCAATCCTGATCGAGAGCCTGCCGGTGCCGCGAGACTTCCGTGGCGAAAACCCGGCCGCAACCCTTCAACTCTTCGACTCGGTCGCGATCACCAATCGGGGCGTTTACATTCCCGAGCCCCTGTTCAGCCGCGGACTTGGTGACATCAGCATCTTCGGCGCTTTCGAAATCAGTCTTGATCTCATCGCCTTGCTGATCGTTCTTGGCGCCGGCATCTGGGCTTCGAACAAGGTCGGTCAAAGGGCGGACCGGATTCAGGAACAGACCGGGGTCCGCCCCGTCGTCTGGTGGCAGCGGATCGGGCTTGTTGTTGTTCCATGCATCGTGGTGCTCTTCCTGCTTGGTTTTCACGTCGGACGGCCCGAACTGAAGGGATTCAATTTTGCGGGCGGCATTCACATGCGGAATTCGCTCATCGCTCTGTGGCTGGCCCTTTCGCTCTACACCGCCGCTTTTATCGCCGAGATCGTCCGCGGCGGAATTCTGGCGGTCTCGAAGGGTCAGACGGAGGCTGCGGCATCGCTGGGCCTGAGGCCCCCGCGGATCATGGGCCTCGTCATCCTGCCGCAGGCGCTTCGGGTCATCGTTCCGCCGCTGATTTCCCAGTACCTCAATCTGACCAAGAATTCGTCGCTGGCGATCGCGGTCGGCTACATGGACCTGACCGGGACACTGGGCGGGATCACCATGAACCAGACGGGTCGCGAACTGGAGTGCATCCTGTTGCTGATGCTGTGTTACCTTGCGTTGTCGCTGTCCATTTCGGCTGTGCTGAACTGGTACAACAAACGCGTCAAGCTCGAGGAGCGCTGAGATGGCGAACAGTTCATATGTTCGCAAGGAACTGATCGGCCAGAGTGCCCCGCCGATCGCATCGACAGGCGCACTTGGCTGGCTGAGGGCCAATCTCTTCGGCTCTCCGATGAACAGTATCCTGACGGTGCTGTCGTTGGCGTTCATATTCCTGGTCCTCTACGAGGTCTTGCCGTGGATGCTTCGGTCGTCCTGGACGGCAAATTCGCTCAGGGAATGCCGTGAGGCGATCGATCTGAGATGGGGAGACCACGTGGACGGCGCCTGCTGGGCGGTGATCAGAGAGCGATATCTGCAGTTCCTGTTCGGTTTCTATCCTTCCGAACTCTACTTGCGCCCCATTCTCGCCTTTGTCATGCTCCTCGCTGCCATGGCGCCGATCCTGTTCCCGGCGATTCCGCGCTGGACCCTTTGGTTTTCCGCTGCATTTCCGTTCATTTGCTTCTGGCTCTTGTGGGGCGGTACGATCTGGGTCCCTGTCGTTGCCGCATTCGGATTTGCCCTCGGGTATTTCGCTTTCGTGGGCGTTCAAGCTGTTGCCGGGCAGCTCGTTGGCGTTGTCGCAGCCCTGTTGTTGCCCGTGATCTGGTGGATCGTGGTCACGGTGGTGCCTGTCGCGGGGCAGCTCGACAATATCGTGGGGATAAGCATCCAGCCGGTCGAGTCGGCCAATTTCGGTGGCTTCATGCTGTCGGTGACGATCGGCATCACTGGCATCGCGCTGTCGTTGCCGATCGGGATCCTGCTGGCGCTCGGGCGTCAGTCGGATCTGCTGATTCTCAAGACGCTGTGCGTCGGTTTCATCGAGTTCATTCGCGGCGTTCCGCTCATCACGCTCCTATTTGTCGCATCGGTGCTCTTGAACATCTTCATGCCGCCCGGAACCAATTTCGACATCATTCTTCGCGTCATCATCATGGTGACCCTGTTCTCGTCGGCCTACATGGCGGAGATCATCCGGGGCGGGCTCGCGGCACTGCCGCGAGGTCAGTACGAGGCGGCAGATTCTCTGGGGCTCGATTACTGGAGAGCCCAACGACTGATCATCATGCCGCAGGCCCTGAAGATCTCGATCCCGGCGATCGTCGGCAACTTCATCGGCCTGTTCAAGGACACCACGCTGGTATCCATCATCGGCCTGCTCGACCCGATCGGCCTGACCACCAACATCAGGGCGGATGTCGACTGGAACGGAATCGTGTGGGAACTGTACGGTTTTGTCGCGCTGGTGTTCTTCGTGTTCTGTTTCGCGATGAGCCGGTACTCGATGTATCTCGAACGCAAGTTGAACACGGAACATCGCTGATGACGAAAAAGCCCTTGCCAGTCGCCGGCTTGGTGCCATGCCATGGTGCCGAGGCGGTCTTGGCGAACACTTACGGAAGCGGGAGGCAACAGTAGGTCATGTCGGAATTGATGACGGAACGTGAAATCGACCGCTCGCACATGGAGGTCTCGGACGAGGTTGTCATCGAGATCTCGGGGATGAACAAGTGGTTCGGCAGTTTCCATGTCCTGCGGGACATCAATCTGACCGTCAATCGCGGCGAGCGGATCGTGATTTGCGGGCCTTCGGGGGCTGGCAAGTCGATGCTGATCCGCTGCATCAACGCGCTTGAAGAGCACCAGAAGGGAAGCATCGTTGTCGAAGGAACGGTGTTGTCGTCGGATCTCAAGAACATCGACAAGATTCGATCCGAAGTGGGCATGTGCTTCCAGCACTTCAACCTGTTTCCGCATCTCAGCATTCTCGAGAACTGCACATTGGCGCCGATCTGGGTGAGGAAGGTGCCATTGAAGGAGGCCGAGGAGACCGCGATGCATTTCCTCGAGAAGGTGAAGATCCCGGACCAGGCCAACAAGTATCCCGGGCAGTTGTCGGGCGGGCAGCAGCAGCGGGTGGCCATCGCGCGGTCGCTTTGCATGCGTCCGAGGATCATGCTCTTCGACGAGCCGACCTCCGCGCTCGACCCCGAGATGATCAAGGAAGTTCTCGACACCATGATCGAGCTGGCCGAGGATGGCATGACCATGCTCTGCGTCACCCACGAAATGGGATTCGCGCGAAAGGTCGCCAACCGCGTCATCTTCATGGCCGAAGGGCAGATCGTCGAGCAGAACGAACCTGAAGAGTTCTTCAACAATCCTCAATCGGATCGAACCAAGCTGTTCCTGAGCCAGATCCTCGGCCATTGAGACGCTCCCGAACGGTTTCCGGCCAGGTTGGCTCGGATATCGTTTGACGCTGTGCGCTGAAGACCTGAACTGTCGGGTTTGAGGCTTGCCGGAGGTTGATCCAGACCAAGTTCAGGATTCGAGCTCTCGCGGGATCCAGAACTCGTGCAACTCCCCCGTCGTCAACGCAATATCACCCCAGGTCTCGATGTCAAAGTCGATGACTGCAGTGGAAGCCGTCGGAAATCGCCTGAACTGCGGGTGGATGACAGTGGACTTGGCTCGATCGAGGCACGCAGAGGCAAAATGGGCAAAGCCTGGATTGTGGCCCAGCACGAGGGCCGTCGGATTTGACAAGCTGCGAACAGTCACAAGGATTCTCGAGATATCGGCATGGTAGAGGTCCGGCTCGATTCGGGGGTCGATGGCAAATCCAGCTGCGTCTTTCACCTCGATCCAGGTCTCGCGACAGCGCAACGCGGACGAGATGACCGCTTCATAGGGAACGATTGCCGCTTGCCGCAACGCGCGGCCGATCGATCGGCAAGATCGATATCCGCGCGTGTTCAATGGACGGTCGTGGTCGCGCAGCCCTGGATTGTTCCAGCTCGACTTTGCGTGACGCATCAAGATGAGGCGATGATGGGCCATGGCACGATCCTACAGAAAAGCCCTCATGTGAAAAGCCGATTGTTCGGGCATTCGATCGGCTCCGGCACTGATCGGGCACGCGCGGCGAACCGCGCAGCCTTGGCTCATGCAATCCTGCCCGGGCTCGGTCCGAAGAAACGCCTTGCAGCCGTCGACATCGTAACCCTCTTCGCTCAGAGCATCCACCGGGCAGGCCGAAACGCATGGCTGGCCGACGCACGTGTCGCATGGCCGTTTGCTCATGGTGGTGCCGTCCGCACGTTGAGCGTGGTCATCGACGGCCAAGTCAAAACCAAGGGCGCCCCGAAACGAGACCATCAAGCCCGCCTGGTCGTGCACGAGCAAGCCCACCGGTGACACCCAGCATCGCCCGCTCTTGAGCGCCCAGTCGAGAAACGGCTGGTACGGTGGCCCCCCGAACGGAAATAGCGGGACTGAACCGGTGGCATCCGCGAGCCTCGACACGACCCGTCGGGACCACCTGTCCATCGGGTCCGGATCGCCGTCACGAGATTCCTCGGATGCAGAAAAAATCTCCCAGAATCCGTCGCCGGGACCAAGCAGCACGACCGATCGAAAAATCGTGTCTCCATCGCTTGGTTCGCGATCATCTTGTGCCACGCCGTAGACCGAGAGCCCGGAGTCCCGAACCTCGGCCGCGACCTCAGCGATTGTTGCCACGTTTGAACGGGAGCATCAGGCTCCACCCGAGTCGGGAAGGCGAATCGTCCTGCCATTGCAGTCCAAGCGACATCTTTTCGTGGCTCTGCGACGGCTGCGGCGTGTAGGTGCCGAACAGGCGGTCCCAGAGCGAAAGCGAAAACCCGAAATTCGTGTCGTGTTCCCGGCGCAAGGTCGAATGATGAACACGGTGCATGTCGGGAGTGACCACGATCAGCCTCAGGATTGCGTCGGCACGTGCCGGCAGCTTGAGATTGGCGTGATTGAACATCGCCATTCCGTTGAGCATGATTTCAAACAAAACCACGGCAATCACCGCGGGGCCGAGCACGTAGACCAGCCCGATCTTGATGAACATCGACAGCGCGATCTCGATCGGGTGAAACCTCACCGCCGTCGTGACATCGACATCCCGGTCCGCGTGATGCACGCGGTGCAGACGCCACAGGAACGGCACCGCGTGCATGATCGCGTGCTGTGCCCAGATGGCAAAGTCGAGGAACACGACGACAATCAGGATCTCCAGCCAGGCTGGCCAGTCAAGAGCGTTGAAGATTCCCCAACCGCGCGCTCCGGCATCCATTGCTGCGCCAATCGCAAGCAGAGGCAAGACGATCGCGATGAGCTGCAACGTGAGCGTGTCGATGACGACGATTCCGATGTTCGTCGTCCAGCGTCGCGCGCACGGCAATGACCGCTTGCGACGGGGACGCGCCCATTCGGCAGCGACGAGAACGAGGAACGCCGTCAGGAAGACGCCGAATCGGATGGCGACTTCATTTTCCATCTCATGCTCCTGCGCCCGATCATGGTTCCGATGCCTTCATCGGTGAACAGTTCCAGCAGACAGGCATTCGGCTGTTGTCCGTCCAGGATGACGACGGCCCGCACGCCTTCGCTGACTGCATCAAGGGCAGTCCGCGCCTTGGGAATCATGCCACCGCTGATGGTGCCGTCGGCGATCAGATTCTTTGCATTTTGGGGCGTCAGATACGAGATGATTTCATCATCCCGGTTCTTGACTCCTGCGACGTCGGTCAAGAGCAGCAGCCGGTCCGCTTGCAGGCCCGCAGCCAACGCGCCTGCCGCCGTGTCGCCGTTGACGTTGAAGGTTTCCCCCTCGAGCCCTGTTGCCAATGGCGCGATGACGGGAATGTAGCCTCCCCGGATCAGGTTGAACACGAGCTCGGGGTTGATGCCGACCGGATGACCAACGAGGCCCAGATCGGGGTCCGCCTGCTTGCACACGATCAGATCCGCATCCTTGCCCGATATTCCGACCGCGCGGCCACCCTCCATGTTGATTGCCTGGACGATGGCCTTGTTGACGCTGCCCGACAGGACCATCTCGACGATCTCGACGGTTTCGCTGTCCGAAACCCGCTTGCCGTCGACAAATCGCGACTTGATCCCGAGTCGCTCGAGGGTGGCGTTGATCAACGGACCTCCGCCGTGCACGATGACCGGGTTCAGATTGCATTGACGCATGAGCACGACATCGCGCGCGAGGCTCTTCAGACGCGCGCTGTCCCGGGTCGCAAACCCTCCGATCTTGATCACGATGGTTGCCCCATCGTAGCGGCGAATGTGGGGCAGGGCCTCGCTCAGCAAGGCGGCGGCCATCCGAGAATTTCTGCGACTGCTCTGTGACATCTCGATGTCCTGTCATCCCGAAGCCGGTCGCGCTCCAGTTTCGCCCTGCTCGACCGATGGGTCAATGCTTCCTGGGTCAATGGGGAGGTGCCGGGTGGTTGCGTCTCGCGCCGTTCAAGAGCAGTTGAGCGCGGCGGTCAAGTCTTGCCAAGCGCGCGTTGCCGGATTCTGCCCCCTGATCCGATCCCGATCCGGGCGTCAGCCGGCAACGGCTGCCATGAATCGCGACCGGATCTCGACCGGATCCATCGTAATGACCGGCATCTTGAGGTTTCCGCTGTCGCACTTGCTGACGATGATCGTCATCTTGCCCGCATCAAGCGCCTCCTGGAGCGCCTGGCCCGTGTCTTCGCCTCCGACCTCGATGACGCGCTCGCAACCGCACGCCTCGGCGACCCGCGACAACGATGTCCTTGCGCCTGCATAGGTCGGTTGATCACCGGTGGAACCGTACGATCCGTTGTCGACGATCAGCAAGATGAAATTGTCGGCGACATTGTTGCCAATTGTCGCAAGCGTCGCGAGATTGGTCAGAACGGAGCCGTCGCCGTCGATGGCGATGACGGGTTTTGGTTGCGCGAGCGCGAGTCCGAGCCCGATGGACGATGCCAGGCCCATGGTCCCCAACATGTAGAAATTGGACGGCTGGTCGTCGATCGCATGCAATTCCTGGCTCGGAATTCCGATGTTGCAGACAACGAGGTGATCGCGAAGGATCGGCGCAATTTCGCGCAGCAGATCGGCCCGTATCATGTCAGTATCCTCCCCAGAACGACGAGTCGGTCAAGATCGCGACCGGCTTGTTGCACATGAACGTGTACTTGAGAATTCCGTCGAGTTCGTTGACGTCGTCGGGCTTGCTGAAGTGAAACGTCGGAATGTTCAATTGCGCGAGAAGCGCCTTCGTGTGCACGGCCATCTCGACCTGACACGCAACCGGTTCGCCCACGCCGCCACGAAACGAAATCAGCATCGGCAATGGCAGCCGATAGAACTGGATCAGGGTGGCGAGGGTATTGATGGTCACCCCGATTGCCGTGTTCTGCATGATGATGGCTGCGCGCCTTCCGCCCATGAAGGCGCCGGCACACAGGCCCATGCCCTCGTCTTCCTTGTTGGACGGGACGTGTAGAATGCCTGCATGCTCGTCCACGTGGCTGATGACCCCTGCGAGCTGCTTGCACGGGACCGTGGTCACGAACGAAATGTCGTTCGACACAAGGTCGTCGACGATTTTCTTGCTGATGTCTGCCAATGATCTCTTCCTGGTCCTGTTCGAATGTTCTCGGCCTCGCTTTCGGCGCTGCCCCGGCCTAGCAACCTGTTTCCGGTGCCGGTGAATGGCTGCAACGTCCGGTCACCAGCCGATGCTGACGATGCCGCCTGCACATGACGCACCAGATGACGAGCGATGCCGGCTCGATCTCGTGGCGCTCGAAACGTCAGTACGTCACAACCGGTTCGTTCACCATCGACAACCGACATGATCGACGCAGCAAAAGCCTTCGAGCACGTACATATTCTGTCAGAGTCGTTCAAGGACAAGTTTGGCTATCAATGCACTGACTCGGGCATTGCTGTCCTTTGTGACGCCCGCGATGTGCGGAGTGAGAATGAGATTGCTCAGCCCTCGGAAGGTTTTTGCGTCATCTGCCGACAGGGGTTCGGTTTCGAAAACGTCAAGCGCGGCACCCGCGATCTGACCCGAACGCATGGCCTCCGCGAGGGCCCGTTCGTCGACAATACCTCCCCGCGCGGCGTTGATCAGTATCGATCCTTCCTTCATTCGGGACAGGCTCTGGGCATCGATCAGGTGATGGGTTTCCCGGTTCAGCGGCACGTGCAGGCTGATCACGTCGCAGCCTTCAAGAAGCGGATCCAGCGCCACCCGTCTGGCACCGTCCCACATCGGGGAGTCATCGGAGAGAAAGGGGTCGAAGGCCCAAACCTCCATTCCCAATCCGCGCGCAATGCGGGCGGTCTCCCGTGCGGTCTGTCCGAATCCGACAAGACCCAGCCAGGTTCCGTGGACCTCGCGACCCCGACCGCATACCTGCCTTGGCCAGTTGCCAGCGAGCAGGTCGTCGCGTGACATGTAGGCTTCCCGCAGGAGCATGATCGCGCAGGTGACGACGTATTCGGCAACCGAGCGCGCATTGGCGCCTTGCGCGGTGATGACCTCGATACCGCGCGCAGCACAGGCCTCGAGATCGATGTTGTCGAGTCCGACGCCCAGTCGGCCGATAACTCGGAGCTTCGGTGCAGCCGCAATGACTTCGGCAGTGACCTGCGTGCGGTTTCGAACGATCAAGACCTCGACTGGCTTGATTGTCTCGACGAGGTTGTTCGGGCGGTCTGCGAGGTCTGGCTCGAAGCGCGTCAGGTGACGGGATTGCAGCGACTCGACGGCGTCGGCATCCATGAATTCGGTGATCAGAATCATGAGACCTCTGAAATTGGGGGGTCGAACATGTGCGAGTCCTTCGGAATCGCTCGCAAGAGAGATAAAGGCATGACCATCCGTGGCAATGACAAATTGCGGATCTGGTGATTAAGACCGAGGCGATCAGTACGCGGTATCAGGTGACCTTGCATCTGCCGCCCTTGGTCCCCGACCGTCAGCACGACGCATCTTGCCTTTCGCGGTTCGTGCGCAGTCCGCTCGGAAAGGTTGTCGACTTGTTTCGCGCCGCAGGTGACATCTGCCCGATCTTGTTCGCCCGAGCGAAGTGGCTTGATCGTTTCGCTGTTGCCGTTTGTCGCTCGGATCAAAGGGAGGTCACGCGAGCCTTGTTGCGTTCGTACGCCTCGCGCAGCTGATGTGTCGGTGCCGGCGGATTGTCGAGCGCTTCAAGGAAACATGCATGATCCGCCGGCGAGAGCGAGGTCGTTTCGCTTGCGCCAATGACGCCGCCCGCCGACGTGTCGGACGCGTTCGGGAAAATCCGAGCGGCCCAACTCGAAGATGCGCGCGGCCTGCTGCAGGGCGGCGTTGAAACCTGGCTCGTCCCCGAGGCCCGCCCGTTCCGAGCTTCGCTTGCCAATGTCTCTTTCGGTGTCTTCAGTGTTGCGCACTGGAGCCTCCTCTCAGCCGAGCGCGCCATGCGCCGAGTGGACGTGCATGTCGATGAAGGAGCGCGTTCAGGTGTCATCAAGTTTGCGCTTCAACGCATCGGAACCGGCGCTTGACAGTTGGAAAATTGATCTTTATCGAAAATATCCAACGGAACTGAAACCGAGCAATGTTTTGATGTTTGGTCAAAGAAAAGCGGATGATGAAACAGTGGTGGCCATGCTGGCCTCTGCGCTTCGTCGCGACATTGCATTTGCAACATTGCTTCCGGATCAGAAGCTCAAGATCGAAGAACTGCGCGGCCGATACGGCGGCTCCAACCACTCGATGCGTGAAACGTTGCGTCTGCTGAGCGCAGAAGGTCTTGTCGAGGCAACGGCTCAACGCGGCTTCCGCGTGACCTCTGCGACAGAGGACGATCTGCGGGACATTGCTCTTGTCCGCAAGGAGATCGAGAAAACGGCGATACGTCGCGCAATCGAGTTCGGCGACACGGCATGGGAAGGGCGCGTTCTGGGAGCCCATCACGAGCTTCGCAGAGCCGAGGAGGCGGTTGCCTTCTCGCCCGACGATCTCGTGGCGCTCGAATGGGATGAAGCATGTCGAGCCTTTTTTGCAGCGATACTCGACGCTTGCGGCAGTCCAAGGCTTCTCGAAACGCACCAGAAGTACTTCGATCAAAGCAGACGGTTCCGTTTGGCACAGCTGCGGGAAGGGCACCTCGACTTCAAGAGCCGGAAAGCCCGTCAGCAGGCGTTGCTTGAAGCGATCCTCGAAAAGGATCCGGACGTTGCCGAAAGGCTGATTGCCGAGGAAATCGAGGCCGAGCTCCATCCTTGAACCAAATCAAATCCTGTTGGAGGAAACCATGAAACAGATCAATCGAAGAAACGCACTTGCCCTGTTGGGCGGCAGCGTGGCTGCGTCAGCGCTGGCGGCCCCGGCCATCGCGCAAAACAAGAAAATCAAGGTCGGAGCCCTGCGCTTCACCTCGCATTCGGCAAGCTTCATCGCGGTGGAACGCGGCTATTTTGCCGATGCTGGACTCGATGTCGAGCTGGAGTTTTTCCAGGCTGCGCAGCCGATGGCTGTCGCGATCGCCTCGGGTGACGTCGACTATGCCGTGACCGCAGTGACCGGCGGCCTCGTCAGCCTGGCTGACAAGGGCGCGATCAAGGTGATTGGCGGGGCCTTGAAGGAAGAGGCCGGCATCGACGGTCAGCAGATCCTTGCGTCGGACGCCGTTTTTCAGGCAGGCGTGACCGATCCCTCGAAGCTTGGAGGCAAGAGCTACGGCGTGACCCAGTCCGGTTCCTCGTTCCACTACGTGGGGTCCAAGGTCGCGGCCGCCGAGGGCATCGAGATGTCCTACAGACCGCTTCAGAAGGTCGGGGCCATCATCGGCGCTCTGCGTTCGGGTCAAGTCGATGCCTGGAACATCGTGCCCCATATCGCCAAGCCGCTCGCTGGGTCGGGGGCCGTGCACATCATTGGCGCCGTTCAGGACTACCTGCCGGATTACCAGATCACGACGGTCTTCACCTCTGCATCGAATGCAGCTGACGAACGCGGTCAGACCGAGGGCTTCCTTGTCGCGTTCTCGAGGGGCATCGACGACTACAACTCGACGATGATCGACTTGTCCGGCGGCGAGGCCGGCGTCGACGATATGGTCGATCTGATCCACAAGTACGTCTACACTGATCGCCCGCGCGACAAGGCGGCCCCCGGGATCATCAATGGCACCATGCGCCTCAGCCCGAATGCGGCGTTGAACGTTGCCTCGATCCAGGACCAGTTGAGCTGGTTCCAGTCCGAGGACCTCGTGGACGCTCACATCACGATCGACACCCTGGTTGATGGATCCTACGTGGAAATGATCAACGCTTGACGAATGCGCGACAGGCGCGGTTCTCTTTCTGAGCCGCGCCTGTCCACGACAGCGACAAGGTCATGGACATTCAAATGAAATCCGTGAGCCACAACTACGGCTCAACGGAAGTGGTTCGCGATATCTCGATTGACGTTCCGACGGGCAAGATCGTCTGCCTCGTGGGACCGTCGGGCTGCGGCAAGTCGACGCTCCTGCGATTCATAGGCGGGCTCGAACGCCCGTCCCAAGGGGACATTCTGCAGCTCGGCGAGCCGCCCGAGGGTTCCCTGAACCCGCTCACCTACGTGTTTCAGGATTTTGCCTTGCTTCCCTGGCGATCCGTGCGCGGCAACATATCCCTGGTCCTGGAGGATCATGGAATTCGTGGCGCGCAGGCGGAGGCCATCATCGGCGACGTTCTGGCACGCACAAAGCTCTCCGACTTCGCGAACGCGCTGCCCAAGCAGCTGTCCGGCGGAATGAAGCAGCGCGTGGCGATCGCGCGCGCGCTGGCGGTCAAGCCGGCCGTGATGCTGATGGACGAACCTCTCTCGGCGCTGGATGCCCAGACGCGAGAGCTGCTCATGGACGATCTGGTCGGTCTGTGGACCCGTCAGCCGTTCACTGCGGTCTACGTGACGCACAACCTGGCCGAGGCCGTTCGGCTCGGGCACAAGGTCGTGGTTCTTTCGCGACGCCCCGGCCAGGTCCGCGAGGTTGTCGAGATCGAGACACCCCTGGCAGATCGAACGACTGGCGATGTCGAGCTTGAGCACGTTCAGAGGAAGTTGTGGAACCTGATGCGCGACGAAGCCCGTGCCGCTGACGAGGAGCTGGTCAATGTCTGAAGCAACAGCAGGAATCGCCATGCGACGCCCTGTCGCCTACCGCGGCGGCGGATTTGCCCCGAGTCCGCGTCGTTGGGTCGGTTTTGTGGTCTTCGCCATTGTCATTCTTGTTGCCGAATGGGGCACGCGGGCGGGCTGGATATCGGCACTGACGCTGCCGAAACCCTCCGAAGTGGTTCAGACCTTTCGTGACCTTTATAGCTCCGGCCTGCTGTTCCAGCACCTGGGGCCGTCGCTCAGCCGCCTGTTCATGGGGGCGTTGATTGGCGTCAGTCTTGGCATTTCGACAGGCGTGCTGATCGGGCTGTTTTCCTACGTGCGGGCCGGGATGGTGCCGGTTGTCGCCGCCATCTTTCCGATCCCGAAGATCGCGCTTCTGCCGCTTTTCGTGATCTGGTTCGGCATCGGGGAGGGCTCGAAATACGCCCTGATCGCGTTCGGGACCTTCACGCCGACGGTCGTCGCCACCTACGGCGCCGTCGACAATGTCGATCGCACGCTGATCCGGATGGGACAGAGTTTCGGGCTGTCGTGGTTCTCGATCGTGCGCAAGATCGTCCTGCCGGGCGCGATGCCCGGAATCCTGTCCGGTCTGCGGATCAGTCTCGCGATCGCCATCATTCTTCTGGTCGCGGCAGAAATGCTCGGCGCACAATACGGAATCGGCGCTTACATTCTCGAGGCCGGATCGCTGTACGATCTCGAGCGGCTGTTCGCGGGTGTCGTGATCCTTTCGGTTCTCGGCGTGCTGGTGAGTGCGGCAGTCGGTCTGGTCGAACGTCATCTCCTTGGATGGCGTACGTGAGCGAACGCTACGATGTCATCGTTGCAGGTGGCGGCACTGCGGGAACGGCCGCCGCGATCGCAAGTTCCCGCCTTGGTGCGCGGACACTGCTGGTGGAGCGCAACCATTGCCTTGGCGGCGCGGCAACCATGCGCAGTGTCCACACCTGGTGCGGCCTGTACACGCTGGGACAGGATAGGACCCAGGTCGTGCACGGGATCGCCGATGAGGTCCTGACCCGTCAACGCGCGCGAGGAGGCATCGGTCCGGTCACGGCGTTTCGTGGTGTCTTCGTCCCGTTCGACCCGGAGACCCTCAAGGTCGCGTTCGACGAACTCGTTGCCGAAGCGGGCGTGGATGTCCGGTTCGGGACGGCAGTCCTGTCCGCCGACCGAGACGATTCGGGCCTGAGCGATGTGACGATCGCTCATCACGGCGGTGTTGAAAAGATCGAGGGCGCCGCATTCGTCGATTGCACCGGTGACGGCGATCTCGCCAGTTTTGGCGGCGCGAGCACCCGTTACGGCAACACTGACGGCGTCAATCTGGGCACGCTTGGTTGCCGTTTTGGCGGCATACCGGCTTCGGTCTCCGTCACCGTCGACCAGGTCACGGAGGCGATCGAACGCCAGCAATTCGACGACGGGGCCGTGACCAAGAATCGTTGCGTCGTCGTGCGCCTGCCGAATTCAGGCGACTTGGTCCTGTATCTCGCATCGGAGGACTTCGATCCGCGAGACCCCGTCACCCTGGCGCGAGCGGAGTTCGGCGCCCGCAGGCAGGCATGGAACTATCTCGAGGCCGTCAAGGCCATCGCGGGCTGCGAGAACGCGCATCTCGTCACGACTGGGCCCGAGATCGGCACCCGCGAATCCCGGCATCTGAACTGCCGACGCCAGTTGACATGGGACGACATCTCTTCGCGAAGAACTTTTGACGACTGCATTGCGCTCGGCGCCTGGGGTGCGGAGTGGCATGATCGAAAGACCCATCGCAGCGAATTCGACTATCCTGCCGACAAGGGCAGCTTCGAGATCCCGCTCCGCTGCCTGCACAGTGTCGACACCGAAAACCTGTTTTGCGCGGGGAGACTGGCCGACGGGGACCGAAAGGGCGGCGCCGCGATACGAGTCATGGGCACGGCGATGGCAACGGGCCAGGCCGCTGGCACGGCGGCCGCTCTGAAAGCGGACGGTCGGTTCACCGGCGACAACGTCAGAGCCGCGCTCCGCGCCGCCGGTGCCGTTCTGTCGCCGGGCGATCTTTGAGGCAGGGTGCCGATGCAGTTCCACCTGGATGGATTTCGAACCGGCGACCCGGACATAAAACCGGCTGCTGCCCAGTTGAAGGAGCGCCGCCCCGACGAGGTTGATGTCCTGATCGTGGGTTGCGGGCCTGCAGGCCTCACATTGGCAGCACAGTTGGCGCAGTTTCCCGACATTCACGCGATGATCATCGATCAAAAGCCCGGCCCGCTTGAAGTGGGGCAGGCGGACGGGCTGGCCTGTCGGTCGATCGAGATGTTCGAAGCCTTCGGTTTCAGCGAGAAGGTCGTGAAGGAGGCTTACTGGGTCAACGAAACGACGTTTTGGGGGCCGTCGGAGGACAACCCGTCAGTGATCACGCGGACCGGGCGCATCCAGGATGTCGCTGACGACCTTTCGGAGATGCCCCACGTCATCCTCAACCAGGCACGGGTTCACGACTTCTGTCTCGACGTCATGCGGAAATCGCCGAATCGGCTGGTGCCAAGGTACGATCGGGAGTTTCTCGGCCTGTCGATCGATCACGATGAGCCCCTTCCGGTGACCGTGAGTGTCGATCACAGGGGTGTCTCGGAGACGGTACAGGCAAAATACGTCGTTGGTTGCGATGGTGCCCGCAGCGCCGTTCGCAAGGCGATCGGCCTCGAACTGATCGGGGAGACGGCCAACAAGGCCTGGGGCGTCATGGACGTTCTGGTCGACACGGGGTTCCCCGACATCCGCTTCAAGTCGGTTGTCCGTTCGGCCGAGCAGGGCAACATTCTGATCATCCCCCGAGAAGGGGGATACCTGGTGCGTCTCTATGTCGAAATGGAAACCTTGGCGAAGGGCGAACGCGCCAAGGACCGCAATATCACGATCGACGAACTGATCGCCGCTGCGCAACGCATCCTCCACCCATACCGCTTTGACGTGAAGGAAGTCGCATGGTGGTCGGTCTACGAGATCGGACAGCGCCTCTGTCCGTCGTTCGACAACGCGACCGGCGATCGACCTGCCACCGTTTTCATCGCCGGCGATGCCTGTCACACCCACAGTCCCAAGGCGGGGCAGGGGATGAACGTCTCGATGGCAGACGCCTTCAACCTCGGCTGGAAACTGGCCGCTGTTCTTCGCGGGCAATCGCCTCCTGGACTGCTTGCCACCTATTCGACCGAACGACAGGGCGTTGCCCAGGAGCTGATTGATTTCGACCGACATTGGTCGAAGGAGTTTTCCGAGCGCGGCGACGGGCAGAAGGGCCGCGGCGCCAAGGCGTTCCAGCATTACTTCGAGGAGCATGGCCGCTACACGGCGGGTGTTGCCGTCCAGTACGCACCGTCGCTCGTATGCAATGGCGCCGCTGATCAGACGCTTGCGAGCGGGCTTCAGGTCGGGGCAAGGTTTCATTCGTTTCCCGTCGTTCGACTTTGGGACGGCAAGCCGATGCAGCTCGGCCATTGCCTGAAAGCGGACGGGCGCTGGCGGCTCGTGATTTTCAATGATGACTCCGACCCGACCGATCAGACATCAGACATGTGGGAATTCTGCGACTGGCTCTCAAACGATCCGGCATCTCCGCTCAACCGGTTCACGCCAGAGGGGTCAGACACTGATTCCGTCGTCGATTTGCGCGCGGTGTTTCAACGGCATCATCACCTGATCGCGGCGGAGTTGACCCATCCGGTCCTGACACCAAGGAAAGGGCGGTACGGGCTTGCCGACACGGAGAAGATTTTCTGTGCCGATCCGAGTTTCGACATGTTCGGACGTCGTGGCATCGATCGAACAAGGGGCTTCGCGATGATCTTGCGTCCCGACCAGTACGTCGCCGATCTCCAGGTCATCGCCGCGCGTGCAGAGATTTCGGCGTTTTTCGAGCGCGTCCTGCGACCACGGTGAAGAAACGTTCCAGAACGAGCGCTCGACGGGCGAGTTCGAATGCGCAAGAACGCTGATTTGTTGGCCCACGATGCCAGCGAGGTCAAAGCTCGCATTGTACTCGCTACGATTGCGCCTTCATCTGCTGTGAGCCCAACTGCTGCACCAATACCGACGCCAAGCGCCCCGACGTTCCCGCCGGATTACAATGTCGCATACCTATATCTTTCAAGATTCCATTCCGGTGGGTTCCAACTGTTTGTTTTGACTGTGACCGTTCCCCCCCCCCAAAATTGGGCTTGCATCGAGCGAAAAGCCCGAAGAGTCATATTCCCAATTGTGAGCCATATTGAACCCAAGCCCCATCCTTAAGGTATTGCACTCAAAACCGAATAGATTGATGCCTTCAGGAGTAAATTTTGGTGGTCATTTCCGCCCGCTTGACCAACAGTTTCGCTAATGGGCGCAGCGATGGTTACCGATACAGAAGTATTGTCATCACTATAAAAGTCAGATGATGACCCGCTTACCGCAACTCCAGTAAACGTTACTGTGTTACCACCACCTTTAGCCATCTCCTTCTATTCCCGCAATAGATTTGAAAAATTTCTCGATTGGCTTATTCGTCACATTGAACAATCGATAAATTCCAAAAAACTTACAGATCTTTTCAAAAAGAAGGGCCGTAGCTACTGAGGCTACATAATGAAGTGCGACAAACGGTATAATCAAAACAATCAAACCCATCCCAGGCGGTAACCCCAAACGGTTAGTCAATAAAGAGTTCACCAAGATGAGCATCATCATAGTCAAAACCGCGCCATAGAGCGCGACAATGGGGAACAGGTTTGGCATTGGTCGAGACCACCTAAAGTACAATCTCGTCAATTTCCGCATCAGTATCCCCCCTCGTTCGCCTTCACATGATCAAAGAACGGTGCCACCTTGAAGTCTTGAGTTACACGTCCACGCCTCTTGGAGTCCGGGTCAACGAACCCAGATCTGCTGGCCTGCCAATTGGTCAGCTTGAACCAAGTGCCCTTGCCCGCCGTTGACTTTAGGTCAACTGGAAACAAATGTCGTGATGACACCTCTTGGCATACGAATGTCAATAGGACAAATTGTTGAATTGCCCGTCTTTGGCAACTTGCTGGCGCGCGCCGACTCGGACAGGGGTCAGTGGATGAAGGGGGTCGAGTCCGAAGCCCCGAAGCTCAAGAGTCCTGGACTTGCGCTGGCTCGCCTGACACTCGGCAGATGCAGGACCAGCGGTGTTGCCGAGAGGCGCGGGCTCTCGTGATGACACAGGTCGAAGCGACATCGCCGATCGTTCGCGATGCACGAATCGGGTCATTTCGTGGCTTGCGGCATCGCTCATTTTCAGGTGATCGAAGGGTCGCTCGGCTTGACCGGCATGTCGTTCCTCTCTACCCATGTAGACATCGAGTGAATGCAAATCTGAACAATTGGGAGGGAGTTATGGTCGAATTCGCAAACACCAGGACGTTGAGGAATCTGCTCATGGCCGCCTCGGCGTCGGCGGCAATGGTCTGTGGATCGGCGGTTTTCTCGGAATCACTCAATGCAAAGGCTGATTTCGTCGATACCGAAGGCAATTCAATTGGGTCTGCCACGCTGACCCAGGGTCCGACAGGGGTTCTGATTTACGTCAACATCGACGGTATCGCACCGGGCGGTCATGCCATCCACATCCATTCGGTCGGGAGCTGCGATCCGGATTTCATGGCATCGAAAGGACACATCAACATTGGCAACCACGCGCACGGGTTGCTGAATCCCGAGGGACCGGACAATGCGGATCTGCCGAACATCTACGCATCGGCAGACGGTGTCGTCGAAGCCGAGCTGTTCACGACCAGGGTGGCCTTGATCGACGCCAGACTGCGTGGCGATGTGGCGTACATTTATGATACAGACGGATCGGCAATCGTGATTCACGAGTCACCGGACGATCACATGACTCAGCCGATCGGAGGTGCAGGAGGTCGCATCGCTTGTGGGGTGATTGTCCCGGTCTACTGAGGTTTCATTGGGGCAATCCGTTGACGTGATGATCGATTTCGAATCGGATCATTGACGCATCTGCCGCATTGACCTCGATTCCGCCTTGTTCGCTCGGCGGTCGATGCCGTCGGGCAAGGACGGCGGAGCGACTTGCGCCATTGGTTCCTCGTTGGCGTTGCGAGGAGCCGTGTCTGGTTGAAGGGTTCTGATGATGGTCGATGAAGGGCAGAAAACCCTTTTGCTGACGGGTGCAAGCCGAGGAATCGGGCACGCGACCGTCAAGCGGTTCTCTGCGGCCGGTTGGCGCGTCTTCACCTGTTCGCGGCAACCGTTCTCGGAGCGATGCCCTTGGCCCGGCGGCGAGGAAAACCACGTGGTCATCGATCTCTCGGATCCCGAAGGAACCGCGAAGGCGGTCGAGGCGATCAGGAAACGGCTGCCGAACGCGCAGTTGCACGCTCTCGTGAACAATGCCGGCATTTCGCCAAAGGGTGACGGCGGCAGCCGCCTCAGTTCTCTCGACACCGAAATCGAGGCATGGTGGCATGTCTTCAACGTCAATTTTTTCGCTTCGGTCATCCTGGCGCGTGGCCTCAAGGCCGAATTGACGAATGCGCGCGGCACGGTCGTCAACGTGACCTCGATTGCCGGCTCGCGCGTTCATCCCTTTGCAGGCTCGGCCTATGCGACATCGAAGGCTGCGTTGGCCGCCTTGACACGGGAGATGGCGCATGACTTCGGACCGATGGGGGTTCGAGTCAACGCGATCGCGCCGGGTGAAGTTTTTTCGAGCATGTTGAGTCCAGGCGCAGAAGCCATGGCGTCCGACTTGCCAATGCGGCGTCTCGGCGAGCCGGAGGAAGTCGCCGACGTCATCTATTTTCTCTGCTCGGAACAGAGTTCGTATGTTTCCGGGGCCGAGATCGAGGTCAACGGCGCCCAGCATGTCTGATGGCAGCGTGACAGGGCAGTCGAAAATCGAAGGAGCGACCGGACGGTGACACGGAAACTGATTATCGACACGGACCCCGGAATTGACGATGCAATGGCGATCGTCTTTGCAGGCCTTCACGACGAAATCGATCTCGTCGGGTTGACTACCATCTTCGGCAATGTTCCCGTGGATTTGGCGACCCGAAACGCCTGCGCCCTGGTCGAGTTGATCGGACAGGACATTCCGGTTGCGCACGGTCAAGGCACGCCGCTGGTTCAGCCGTCTCTTCCATCTGCTTGGGAGATTCACGGTCGTGACGGGTTTGGCGATGCCCAGGTGCAAGAGCCCGAAAGGGCGACACTCGTCGATGCGACTGCTGCCGAGTTTCTGTGTCGCGCGGTTCGTGACAATCCAGGCGAAATCGACATTTGCGCCGTCGGTCCCTTGACGAACCTGGCAGTTGCGCTCGAGGAGGACCCGTCGATTGCCACGCACGTCAGATCGGTTGTCGTCATGGGCGGCAGCCTCGATGCCGGCGGCAATGCAAGCGCGTTTGCCGAGGCCAACATCTGGCAGGATCCTCATGCTGCCGACAAGGTGTTTTCCGCACCCTGGGACGTGACTCTCGTCGGTCTCGACGTCACCAAGAAGGTGATCTGCTCGCCAGCGGAATTCGCGGATCTTGCGAGCGAAGCTCCGACGCTCGGGGGCTTTCTTGATCGCGCAGCCCGCTACTACATGGAAGCCGCGAGAAAAAGAGCCGGTATTTCAGGCTGTTTCCTGCACGACCCGACAGCGGTGATCGCTGCCATTCGGCGGGAGTTTTTCACCATCCGCGACTCTGCCGTCGAGGTGATCCTCGAGGGCGAACGCGCGGGCGCGACGGTATGGTCGGATTCGACGTCACGGCCACAGGTTTCGGTTTGCTGCGACGTGGATGACGAGGCCGTCAGGAGACTGTTCCTGAAGACAATCGCGACCGGATTTTGACATTCATGGTCGCGGGCGAAACCTCGGCCAAAGTTGAGATTGTCGACTCGATCAAGGCAGTCCCGGCTGCGCAATGGGACGAATGTGCGGGTGACGCGTGCCCCTTGATCAGTCATGCCTTTCTTGAGGCCCTTGAGGACTCCGCATCGGTCGCGGCGCAAGAGGGTTGGGCGCCTTGCCACGTGGCGATCTCCGACGATAATAGCGAGGTCATCGGCTGTGCTCCGCTCTATCTCAAGGGACACAGCCAGGGCGAATACGTGTTCGATCACGGATGGGCCGAGGCGTTCGAAAGGGCCGGCGGGCGTTACTATCCGAAACTGGTCTCAGCAATTCCCTTTGCACCGGTCACGAGCCATCGGCTTCTCGTGCGACCTGGTCAGGACGTCTCACGGGTTCGCGCCATGTTGATTGCCGGTATGCTCAAGGCGGCTGAGCGTTTCGGCGTCTCCTCACTTCATGTTAATTTTCCGCTCGAGGACGAATGGCACGAGTTCGGATCATTCGGATTTCTCCAGCGCACAGGTCACCAGTTCCACTGGTACAACGACGGTTTTGGCAGTTTTGACGACTTTCTCGGAACGCTTGCATCGCGCAAGCGCAAGAACATCCGCAAGGAGCGCAGGGCGGTCGCCGAGGCAGGCGTCGTCATGCATCGATTCTTGGGCGACTCGCTGCATGTCGATCACATGCGGCAATTCTATCGCTTCTATTGCGACACGACCGATCGCAAGTGGGGTTGGGACTACCTGAAGGAGTCCTTTTTCGACATGCTCCACGAGCACCTCGCGGACAAGGTGGTCCTGGTGATGGCGATGCTCGACGGGCAATGGGTCGCGGGGGCGCTCAACCTCGCAGGTCGCAGCGTGCTTTACGGGCGCCAATGGGGATGCACTGCGAAGATACCGTTTCTCCATTTCGAGACCTGCTACTACCAAGCGATCGAACACGCGATCGAGCACGGACTGGACAGGGTCGAGGCTGGCGCACAGGGACCCCACAAGCTTCAGCGGGGATACATGCCGTCGCGAACCTACAGTGCCCACTGGATTGTCCATGAAGGTCTGCGGCGTGCCGTGTCCGAATTCCTTGACCATGAGACCCGCGCGGTCGATGCGGAGATGGAGTTCCTCGAAGAACGGGCGCCGTTTCGAAAATGTTGATGATGGCGAACGCCGTTTCCGGACCGACCAAGGTCCTGGCAAGGTCGTGCAAGCCCCCGCGTTGCGCGCTGAGGGCGACTTGATGCCTACTTTGCATCCGTTTCTCGACACCGGGCACGCGCGTCCGATCGCGATTGCGCATCGCGGGTATTCGGCGCGCCATCCCGAAAACACGATGGCTGCCTTCGCGGCCGCCATCGAGATTGGCTACCAGTTCATCGAGACGGACGTGCACGCCACGGCGGACGGCGTGCTGATCGCGTTTCATGACGACAGGCTGGATCGAGTCACGGATCGCGTCGGATTGATTCGCGACCTCGACTGGTCCGAAGTCCGTCGTGCCAGGGTGGAGTCGCAAGAGCCCATTCCCTTGCTCGATGAGCTGCTCGCGACCTGGCCGACGGCCCGTGTCAACATCGACCCGAAGGCCGACGACGCGGTCGAACCGCTTCTGGCCATTCTCGAACGCCACGACGCATGGGACCGGGTTTGCGTGGGGTCGTTTTCGGGCGCGCGCCTGACCCGAATGCGCAAGGTTGCAGGTGACCGGCTCTGCACCTCGATGGGACCTCTCGATGTGACCCGACTGCGGCTCGCCAGTTTCGGTCTTCCGGTCGGCGCATTTGCCGCGAACTGCGTTCAGGTTCCTCCTTCAAATTACGGTCTCACCATCGTCGACCGGCGATTTGTCCGGGCTGCTCACTCGCGGGGAATGCCCGTGCACGTTTGGACGATCAATGACGAGGCGGAGATGAACCGCTTTCTCGACGTTGGCGTGGACGGGATCGTGACGGACGAGGCCGAGAGGCTTAAGGAGGCCCTGGTTTCTCGCTCGATGTGGCCCGGGTGATGCCGTCACTCATCAAGTTCGAGCGACAAGGCGGGGTGCCAGCAAACGGAGCATCGTGCCGACCTTTGTGACGGTTCGACGGCGATGGATCACGGGTTGAGTTTTCGGTTTCGCGGTCGATAATCGCGTCATCGTGTCAGTGCGGGAATCAGGGTGAAGGAGAGAGATCGGATGTGCGGAATTGTCGGTCTTTTTTTCAAGGATCGCGCGCTGGAGGCCAGGCTGGGTGAATTGCTCACCGGAATGCTTGTCACCATGAGTGATCGCGGGCCGGACAGCGCGGGTGTGGCGCTCTATCGCTCGGGCGAGTCCGACGAGGGCAAGCTGACCCTGCGGTCGTCGTCGCCGGACTCCGATTTCGACGGGTTGTGCGAAGCACTGGCACCCGTGGTCGGTGAAGAGATCGCAATCGAACGCAAGGATACCCATGCCGTTCTGAAGATGCGCGAAGATGCGGTCACGGCCGCGCGGGCGGTGCTTCCCGAGCTTCGCCCCGATGTTCGCGTGATGAGCGACGGAAACGCGATCGAGATCTACAAGGAGGTCGGATTGCCCGGCGATGTCGCCGAGCGTTTCGGGGTTCCCCAGATGAGCGGAAGTCACGGAATTGGTCACACCCGGATGGCGACCGAATCCGCCGTGACGACCGAGGGCGCGCATCCGTATTCAACCGGTTCAGATCAATGCCTCGTTCACAACGGTTCGTTGTCCAACCACAACGCGCTCAGGCGTCGCCTGCACAAGGAAGGGATGCGGATCGAGAGCGAGAACGACACGGAGGTCGGGGCGGCCTACCTGACGTGGCGAATGAGAAACGGGGCATCGCTTGGCGAGGCGCTGGAAGACAGTCTTCGCGATCTCGACGGCTTCTACACCTTTGTCGTTGGAACCCGGGACGGATTCGGAGTTCTGCGCGATCCGATCGCGTGCAAGCCGGCGGTTCTGGCGGAGACCGACAGCCTGGTCGCATTTGGCTCGGAGTACCGGGCGCTCGTCGATCTGCCTGGAATCTCGGAGGCAACCGTCTGGGAGCCTGAACCGGCGCAAGTCTATTTCTGGACCCATTGAGATGCAGACACTCGATCTGTCAGCCTCGGGCTTGCGCGCGCTCAACGAAACCCTGCAGGCGCTCGATGCCAGCACCAACGAGACTCGGTGGGAGGTGCTCAATCCCCGGGGCAGTCATGCGGTTGCCGTGGGACTCGATTCACCCGTCGAGGTGATGATTCGCGGCTCGACGGGCTATTATTGCGCGGGCATGAACAACCAGGCCACGATCAGGGTCGCGGGGTCAGTGGGTCCCGGCGTGGCAGAGAACATGATGTCGGGGTCTGTCATTGTCGACGGGGATGCGAGCCAGTCGGCTGGCGCGACCGGGCACGGCGGCTTGCTTGTGATCAAGGGTAATGCATCATCGCGCTGCGGCATCTCGATGAAAGGGATCGACATCGTTGTTCACGGTAGTGTCGGTCACATGTCGGGTTTCATGGCGCAGGCAGGAACGCTCGTGGTTTGTGGAGACGCTGGCGAAGCGCTGGGCGATTCGATTTACGAGGCGCGGATATTTGTCAGAGGTTCGGTGCGCGGCCTCGGGGCGGATTGCACCGAAAAGCCCATGCGCGAGGAAGATGTCGACGAACTTGCGAGGCTACTCGAAGCGGCGGAGAGCTCGGCCCGCCCGGAGGAATTCCGCCGCTACGGTTCGTCGCGAAAGCTGTACAACTTCGACGTGGACAATGCGGATGCGTATTGAGGGGGCCAACCGACCTGGTTCGGGGCAGGGGAGATGTGATCATGGGCGCTGAATCCGATCGACAGGATCTCGGAATTCCCTCATGGCAACGCGAAATCAGGCGGGCTGCCGAAACCGGCATCTACCGAATCAGGGGCGGCGGCGCGGGGCGACGATCGCGTTTCGATGACCTTCTGTTTCTCGGGGCGTCGGTGTCGCGATATCCCCTCGAAGGATACAGGGAGACCTGCGCGACCAATGTGACTTTGGGCACGCGTCATGCCCGATCGCCGATCGAGCTTTCGATTCCCATCACCATCGCGGGGATGAGTTTCGGAGCGTTGTCGGGGCAGGCGAAGGAAGCGCTCGGGCGTGGCGCATCCGCCGCCGGGACATCGACGACGACCGGTGATGGCGGCATGACCCCCGAAGAGCGGGTCCACTCGGAACGGCTCGTGTATCAGTATCTGCCTTCGCGATACGGAATGAACCCGGATGATCTGCGCAAGGCTGACGCCATCGAGATCGTTGTCGGTCAAGGGGCGAAGCCGGGCGGTGGCGGAATGCTGCTTGGCCAGAAGATTTCGGACCGTGTGGCGGAAATGAGAACCTTGCCAAAAGGCATCGATCAGCGGTCAGCCTGCCGTCATCCCGACTGGACCGGGCCGGATGATCTCGAGATCAAGATCCTGGAGCTGCGCGAGATCACGGGTTGGGAGAAGCCGATCTTCGTCAAGGTGGGCGCGACGAGGCCCTATTTCGACGTCGCGCTTGCCGTCAAGGCCGGGGCGGATGTCGTGGTGATCGACGGCATGGAGGGTGGAACGGCAGCCACGCAGGAGGTTTTCATCGAGCATGTGGGGATTCCGACGCTCGCCTGCATTCGCCCGGCCGTCAGGGCCTTGCAGGATCTTGGGGTCTACCGCGACGTGCAACTGGTTGTCTCGGGCGGCATCAGGAGCGGCGCCGATGTCGCCAAGGTGCTTGCGCTCGGCGCTGACGCGGTCTCGATCGGTACTGCCGCACTGGTCGCGCTTGGCGACAACCATCCGAAATGGGCGGACGACTACCGTGAGCTCGGTGCAAAGGTCGGGCAGTACGACGACTGGCACGAAGGCCGCGACCCTGCCGGGATCACGACACAGGACCCCGACCTTGCTGCCCGCCTCGACCCGATCGAGGGTGGGCGCAGGGTTCGAAACCTTCTGAAAGTGATGACGCTCGAAACCCAGACCATCGCGCGGGCGTGCGGTCACAGCCACGTGCGCCACTTCGAGCCCGAAGATCTTTGCGCGACTTCGGTGGAGGCCGCAGCAATGGCGCAGGTTCCCTTGGCCGGAACTGACTGGATTCCTGGCAGCAACTATTCCACAAAAGGTGGGTGAGTGAGGCCGTCGACCGGCTATCGCAGGTGTTGCACTTGATGACGTGAAACGGGCGCCAATTTGCTTTTGCTTGTGATCTGAGCGCGCCGGCTCCTGTGCCCCATCGGCGCCGACTCAATCAGATCAGAGCCCGCTCCAAAAGCGACTTCGCTTCAACAGAGTCAATTCTCAAATGACCTTCCAAGTCATGCACGAGATCATCCATCCGCGCCTTCCAATGACTCACGAAGTCCATGATCGTGACGCCGACAATGTCTCCGCTCCCGGATTCATGCCGCCACAAGACGCCGGGCAAACTCTCCTGAACAATGCCATGCCTGCCCGGCTGTGTAGAGATGTAGAGGACGTCGGCATCTCTGTCGTAGACCACTCTTTTGAAATCGTTTGCCATGATCTGATTCCCCGGCAATTGCCGTTTCTCCGAAGGCATGCATCCTCTGCTGTCGTCTGGAACTGCCAAAACACGCCGTCACACCCGGACCAAACGGCTACGGGGGATTTTGGCCACAGCGGAGTACACGCAGGTCTTTGGTTCGTGCGACGACTCTAGATCCCGAACGCGTTTCTCGCTTCCTCGATCATCTTGGCTTCGTCTGGCAGCAGGCGCAACGATTGATCGATGCGCGCTTGCCATCCCGGTCCGGACTGGCAGGCCTCATTGTAGATTTCGGCAAGTTGCAACGGGCGTTCTTCGGCAAGGACACGGATCAAGAATGCGGCTTGTGCTCGGTCCTTGATGGCCTTTTGCGGATGGGGGCCTTCAACTCTTCGGGCGGCCACGATCAACTTATGGACCGCAAAACGTTCGGGTGTCGGCACCTTGACCAGCACGCCGGAGCGGTAATTGATGATCGCATTGATCGGCTCCTTGATCAGAAAATCGAGGTGATTGAGCCCCTTCGCCGCGACGCCCAGGGATGGAATCAACCTTGTTGGCTCCCCTCCGAATGAAGGCGTCAGGAACTCGATCTCGACCTCGCCGCTCGCTTGTCTCCATTTCCAGGTATGGTTGTTTCGCAGTACCGGGACGGCCTCGAACTTCAGACTGTAGAAGATCTCCGAAGGGCCGGGGTCCACGGAATCGGTCTCGGCGATGGCGACGCTGAGCCTTTGGAACGCAGCGATGTCGACATCTCCGGTGTTTGCCGCTTGATCGGCATGCGGAATCCTGACACCGAGTTCGCCTTCGTAGGCTCGAAATGCGTGGGTTCCGATCATGACGCCACCAAGGCGGAAACAGCCCGCCTTTGCCATCGCCAGGAGTAGCGAGCCGGTGTCCTTGTCGGTTCGGAGAAAACCGTTGGCGCGAAGCGTTCCAGCAATCTCGGCCATCCGCTTCATGCGTGCAGCCCGGTTCGGGCGGTCATCGAGATGGGCGGTGACAACCGCGCGAATGTCTTCCGTGTCAGTCCCGAGATATCGCCTCTGAATCTCACGTCCGACTCTGAATTGGTCGTACCAGTATGCCTTTTTTCCGCGTTGCTGCTTTACCGGCTGACCGAGAATTGGGCTGATCGACTCCCTGAGGTGCATCTCCTTGAGGTCGAGATACGCACTCGTGGCCGTCATGTTGTGGTGGTGGATTTCCATCGTCAGGCGTTATGTTTCACAAAAATTTTTTTGTATAACAATATGGGATGAGCCAACGATTGACACTTGCGCCCGAGAGGGTACGGAGGTGGTCGTGACCGTTCACCAAGCCTTTGATTTGGCGTCAGAAACGGAAACTATCGCAGCTGCCCGGCGACGGGCAACCAGACGACAACCGTCAAGAAGGTGATTTGGCTGGGGTGGTAGGATTCGAACCTACGGTACACGATACCAAAAACCGTTGCCTTACCACTTGGCTACACCCCAGCACCGCAAGCGTGTTTACGGATTCCGTTGCCGATCTCAAGTCCCTTTTGGCAACCCGAGAGGCACTGTTGCTCGTTTGCCGTTACAGCGGTTCGGGATGGGCGACCTCGGGGAGATAGTCGAAAGCCCATTCGTTGTACCCCTGTTCTCCGCGATACCAGATCACGTCTTCGCCTGGCGTCTCGCCGTGGTTCCATCGCGGCGACTCTCCGGATTTATGTGTTTCGAGAATGAAACGCCTTCGTCTTTGGCTGAGCACGATGCGTTCAGTGAGGTCCTCCTCGTCCCACATCTGCCGGGCGATTTGCTCGAAATCCGCCCTGACATCCGCAAGACTCTCGTCTTCTGCAAGGTTTTCGAGTTCATCCGGGTCGTTGTCGAGATCGAACAGCAATGCGGGGTCCTTGGACGAGCAGATGAACTTGTGGGGACCGCGACGCATCATGAAGATCGGGGCGAGAGCCGATTCTGCCAGGTATTCTGCCACGACGAGATGATCGGGACGCTCTCCCTTTCGATCAAGGCTGCTCGTGAGGTCGCGTCCCGCGAGCGGCTCGTCCTCGGGTTCCCATGTGGAACAGGTTGCGAGCCCGTTGAATGTCGGCAGCAGATCGACCAGTGAAGCGAACTCGGAAACCCGTTCCGGCCTAATCCACGGCGCAGCCATGATGAGAGGCACCCGCAGAGCCGGCTCGAAAAAGTGCTTCTTGAACCACATTCCCCGCTCGCCAAGAAACTCCCCGTGATCCGCCGTAAAGACGACGACCGTGTTCTTGTCGGCACCCGTCGAACGAAGCGTGTCGAGGATTTGTCCGATCATTTCGTCAAGATAGGTGATCGATCCGTAATGAGCCCGCCGGGCACGCAGTATGCTGTCGTCGTCGAATTTGTAGTCCAGCATCTCGTGGTCGCGAAGCACCCTGAGCGAATGGGCATCGTGTCGCTCTGCGGGCATGGCGGACACCCGGGGCAGGGGTATTTCGTCATCCGCGTAACGGTCCCAGTACTCGCGACGACAGAGGTAAGGATCGTGCGGGTGGGTGTAGGAAACCTGAAGGAAGAATGGGCGATCGTCGTTTGATCTCGCGATATCGTAGAGATGCCGGCGCGCTCTGTACGTCACCTCGTCGTCGAAATCGATCTGGACCGAGCGTTCGCAGATCCCGGCGATCAGGACCGCGCGCGGGTCGTTGGTGTCACGCTTGCCCTCGTTGGACCAGTTCGGCACCCAGCTGAAATCAGCGGGATAGACATCAGGCGTCAGGCGCTGCTCGAATCCGTGGTACTGATCGGGTCCAATGAAGTGCATCTTGCCGCTCAATGCCGTTTGGTAACCCAGCTTTCGCAGGTGGTGGGCGTAGGTCGGCAATTCGGCGCTCATCTCTGCTGCATTGTCGTACACGCCAATTGTCGAGCAGAGTTGCCCCGTTGCCATCGATGCCCGCGACGGAGCGCAGAGCGGGAAGTTGCAGTAGGCCGTCTCGAACACCACGCCATTTTCGGCGAGCCGGTCGAGAATTGGCGCCTTGACGAAGGTGTTTCCGTAGGCCGCAAGCGACGAGGCGCTCATCTGGTCGACCTGGATGAACAGGATGTTGGGCGATTTCATCGTGGAGCACTCGTTTTTCGTCCGACGGTCATCCCGACCGCTCCGGAATGGTCTTGACGACAATATTGTCGACAATCTGATCATTTGACAGTATCGGATGGTGGTGGGGAACTCCATCGCGATTTTTCGATGGAACCAGATCCGGGAAGCTCATGGTCGAGTGGAACTTCATGGCGGTCCTCGCAGATTACGATCTGCTGCTTCTTGGACTGCTGAACACGTTGAAGGTCACCGCGCTCGCGCTCTTGTTCGGGGTGCCGCTTGGACTGACGCTGGCACTGCTGCGGCTGACGAAGTTTCGGCCTGTTTCCGCCGTTGCGGCGTTCATCGTCGAGTTTTTCCGCGCGACACCTCCGCTCGTGCAGCTGTTCTGGGTGTTCTTTGCTCTACCGATCCTGATCGACATCCGAATGACGCCCTACATCGCCTCGATCGTCACGTTTTCGATTCAGTCCTCGGCATTTTTCGCCGAGATATTTCGCGCCGGCATTCAATCGATCGACAAGGGACAGTGGGAGGGTGCCAGCGCGATCGGCATGAACTATCGGCAGACGCTCTCGCGGGTCATCCTGCCGCAGGCAGTCAAGCGAATGATCCCGGCGTTCATGGAGCGGTCGATCGAATTGCTCAAGACCACGACGCTCGTCTCCACCGTCGCCTATACCGATCTCATGTTCCAGGCCAACGACCTGGCCCAAAAGACCTTTCGGCCGCTCGAAGTCTACACGATCGTGGCCGTCATGTACTTCCTGCTGATTTTCGCCTTCAGCCAGATTTCGATCTGGATCGAGCGCAAATTGGCAGCGTCAGGTGAAACATCGGTGCGTCTCGATGGTGCATGACTGGGATTTCCTGACGATCTACGAGAACCGGCACGTGCTGTGGGTCGGCCTGAAAGGCACGGTTGTCATTTTTCTCGTCACGGTCGCCCTTGGCCTCTCGGGCGGACTGGTGGTCGGAATCGCCCGATATGCCAGGTCGCCGCTGATCGGCTGGCCGGCGCGGGCATTCGTCGAGGTCTTTCGCAATACGCCCGTTCTCGTTCAGATCATCTGGTTCTTCTATGCCTTCCCGATCCTGACCGGGATCGACGTCAACCCGTTCCTTGCCGCAGTGCTGGGCATCTCGTTGAACACGATGGCCTTCTCGGCGGAGATCTATCGGGCGGGCATCCAGTCCGTCGAGCCTGGACAGTGGGAGGCAGGAAAGGCCATCGGCATGACCTACAGCCAGACCATGCGACGGATCGTCTTGCCGGTCGCCATCAAGCGCGTGCTGCCGGCCCTGACCAACCGCGGAATCGAGGTGTTCAAGATGTCGACGCTCGCCTCGATCGTGGCCTATGTCGAAACGCTCAACCAGGCCAAGCTGATCGCTGATCTCAACTTCAACCCGATCGAGTCCTACACCGCCGTCGCGCTGATTTTCTTTGTCGTGCTGTACCCGGTCGTCCAGGGAACCTACGTGCTTGAGCGAGTCCTGAGGAGAAGCGAATGACGGGCGCGAAAGAGATCCTGCAGATCGACAACCTCCACAAGGCGTTTGATGGTCTAGACGTCCTCCAGGGAATCGATCTCACCGTGAACGCGGGCGAAACTGTCGTGGTGCTCGGGGCCAGCGGGTCAGGCAAGAGCACGCTGCTCAGATGCGTGAATTTCATGGAGATTCCGACTTCGGGCAAGATCCTTCTCAACGGCGAACTGGTCGGGTCAGAACGCAACGGGCGCATGCAGTACCGCGAGGCAGAACTGTGCACACTGCGAACCCGCATCGGCATGGTCTTCCAGCATTTCAATCTGTTCCCGCACATGACGGTTCTTCAGAACGTGAAAGAGGGACAGGTCACGGTCCTGCGCCGAAACAGCGGCGAAGCCGAGGCCAAGGCCATGGCACAGCTCGAGCGTGTCGGACTTGCGGACAAGGCGAATGAGTATCCGGCCCGGCTTTCGGGCGGGCAGAAACAGCGGGTGGCGATCGCGCGAGCGCTGGCGATGGACCCTGACGTGATGCTGTTCGACGAAGTGACTTCAGCGCTCGATCCCGAACTCGTGGGCGAGGTTTTGAAGACCATACGGCAACTTGCAGACGACGGGATGACAATGATGGTTGTCACCCATGAACTCGGATTCGCCTATCATGTCGCGAACCGGGTTCTGTTTCTCCACGAGGGCAGAATACATGAGGAGGGGGAGCCTCAGGTCGTTCTCAAGTCACCATCCACCCGCCGCATGCGAGAGTTCCTCGATGGGCATTCGTTGTTCAAGCTGCCGGACTGAGGTCAAGGATCCGGTGGAGGTAAGGTGCAGGTGCACTGACATGGCCGCAATTTCGACTTGCAGGCGTCGTGGCAACCGATCGGTCGCTGGCGCCTCAAGCGCCGAGTTCCACCGCCACTTGGGGCAGGGAGTCGGCATGAATCGCCCGACATGACGGGCAGGATCACTCAAGACAGGAAGGAAAACCTCATGACATCCGCATTCAAGACACTATTTCGCGGTATCGCGGCGGCTGCCGCAGTGCTGTTGGCGGCGTCTGCCGTTCAGGCGCAGTCGACATGGGACAAGATCCATGAAACCGGTACGCTGCGCATGGGCGTCACCCATGCTCCGCCTTGGTACTCCAAGAATCCCCAGACCGGGGAGTGGGACAGCGGCCTGATCGTGTCCATCGGGCAGTCGATGGCCGAGGAACTCGATGTCGAGCTTGAAGTGGTCGAAGTCACGTGGGCGACGGCGATTGCCGCGTTGCAGGCTGACAAGATCGACATGATGTTTCTGGACGCAACGCCGAAGCGGGCGATCGTGGTCGACTACCCGTTCCAGCCGCTTCTCTACATTTCGCTGGCGGTCCTCGCGCGGGACGACCTTGACGCCGACCGCTGGTCGGATCTCGACAATCCCGACGTCAGCATTGCCGTGCCCCAGGCGACCTCGATGGACGCCTTTCTCACGCGCACGGTCCCGAACGCCGACATCCAGCGGTTCCCCGACAATGGCGCGGCCCTGGCTGCATTCCAGTCAGGTCGGGTCGACGCGGTCTCGCTGTTCCACCCGCCCCTGCTTGCGGCCCGCAAAAAGTTCGGCGCGGGCAAGATCGTGATTCCGACACCGGCATTCAGTTCGCCATCGTCGATTGCGGTCCGTCGCGAGGTCGACAAGACGTTCCGCGACTGGGTCAGTCACACGATCTTCTACTACTACGAGACCGGGCGAACCCAGCGGTGGTACGAGGAATTCCTCGCGGATTTCGGCCTCGACCCGCAGGCGTCACCCGTCATCCAGCGTGAACTCCTGTTCGTGAAATGAGCGACGATGCTGGCGGCGGACCATGGGTTCGCCGCCGGTACCCGAAACGACGACCTGGATCGTGCCATGAATCCCAAAGATCACGTGTCGACCCATGACGCGCTTGACGACCCGCGCAACGCTGACGTCAAGATCTATGTCAATGGCGAGTTCTTCCATCGCGACCAGGCGATGGTGTCTGTATTCGACAGCGGATTCCTGCTTGGTGACGGAGTCTGGGAAGGACTTCGGGTTCATCACGGCAGTCTTCTGTTTCTGGCGGAGCACCTGGACAGGCTGTTCGAAGCCGCCAAATACCTGGAAATCGATGTCGGGATGACACGCGACGAGGTGGCAGACGCGGTCAGGGCGACGCTTGATGTCAATGACATGCAGAATGATGCGCACGTGCGACTGATGGTCACGCGCGGACGGAAGCTCAGGCCGTTTCAGCATCCCCATCTCAGTGTATTCGGTGCGACGATCGTGATCATCGCCGAGCACTCGAGACTCGATGGGAGTGCAGCCCGTCGAGGCATCAGGCTGTGCACGGTTCCGCATCACCGCGGCCTGCCGCTGACACAGGACGCCAAGCTGAACTCGCATTCAAAGCTCAACTGCATCATCGCGCTCAACCATGCGGTCCAGGCCGGAGCGGACGAGGCGCTGATGCTGGATCCGTTCGGGTTCGTGAACACGACCAACGCCTGCAATTTTTTTATCGTGCGGGGCGGCGAAGTGTGGACCTCGACCGGGGACTACTGCATGAACGGCATCACCCGACGCAAGGTGATCGAATTGTGCCGCAGCGACGGGATCCCGGTATTCGAGCGGAACTTTTCTCTCGTCGACACCTACAGCGCCGACGAGGCATTTCTCACCGGCACTTTCGGTGCGCAAACGCCGGTCGTCGAAATCGACGGGCGCGTGATTGGAGACGGCACCTCTGGGCCCATGTTCAGAGTGATCCGCGAACGCTACCGGCAGCTTGTCGAGGCACAGGGTCTTGATGGCGATTTCGACTGACAAGGCGCTCAGGCCTGTCGAAGACAGGACGCTGCGAGCTCAGATCTCGCAGCAACTCCTCGACATGGTCACGGGCGGGCAGTATCTTCCGGGCGAAAGACTGACCGAGAACGTCCTTGCGGAACAGCTGCAGGTCAGCCGCGCGCCGCTGAGAGAAGCGATGCGGGAACTCGTGGACCGCGGCGTCCTCGTCAGCCGCCCCTACCGGGGGTTGCGGGTTCGCCCGGTCAGCAGCACCGACCTCAAGGAACTGTATTCGCTTCGGACCGAACTGGAACAGTTCGCGTTCCGACTTGCCTGGGAGCGGCGCAGCGACGAAGCGATTGCCGATCTGGAAAGCCGCTACGATCAGTTGATCGCGCTGCAGCCGACCGGAGACCAGGCGAAGACCATCGACAAGGAATTGTCGTTTCATTCCTGGGTGTTCGAGCGATCCGGGCACGCGCTGCTCCTGTCGCACTGGCGCCGACTGACGCCGCTGGTCCAGATCTACATGGTTCTCCATTTTCGTGCCCATGGCTCGCACGGACAGTTTCGTCACATGACGACCGAGTATCTTGACCTTGCTCGGGGCAACGATCTTGATCGCATGCACGAACATATCGCTGAACACATGCAGCAGGGGCTGGATTCGGTTCTCGCATCGCTTGACCAAGGAAGAATGGTCCCACCGAGCGTTGGAGAGCAGTGATTCGGTTGATGACTGACCGGTCGAGCCGTGTCGTGGCGTCAGCCTTCATTCCTTGTTGCCCCTGGCTCGCGTCCTTCCTCGAGTGAAGGGCAGATCACCCATCAAGGATGATCCGGACTTGGACTGGTGCCGATCAGCTCATCGGCCCATGTCATCGATTTTGCCGAAGGCGCGGGCGACAGTGATTGTTCGGTGAGCCTCAAAAGCACCGACAGTCGCGACTCGCGGTCGTTCGCTCAGAGTCTTCGAACGCGAAGGTTTGTCTTGAGATCCGTTCGGCAGAACGCGTGCAGGAAGCAGGTTTGCTCGGAAATATCGAGCATCTCGCGTGCGGTATCCTCAATTTCCGAGGTCTTGAGGTAGACATGGGTCTCGACAGGATCGGCTTCGCCCGGCTTCCCTGTGCCACCGCTCGCGCCGCCAAGGCTGAAATGGGTGTCCTGAACGATTCGGTAATCCGGCAGATCGAGCTTGAGCATGGACACGAAACGGCCGAACTGGGTCATGAAACAGAACCCGATTCCCGCCGAAATCAACGAGTTGGCGTCTGGCGCGCGTCCATCCTCCGATGACAGGAAGCGGAAGGACGTTCCATACGGCGAATACTGCATCTGCTGGATGTCCTTGATGCCATCGTCGCGCAAGACGGCAACAGCTCCGATGTTCAGCCGGCGATCCTGCTCATCCGCCAGCGAAGAGGAGGCTGACGCCGTCCCCATCACCACGTCCTTCTTGGGCGTGGAACCGACCGGTTCCATGAGATCGAGCTTCGATGGCGCGGGTTTCGTGGCTTCGAAATGGCGCCCCGGATCCGGAAACAGCGGACCGTCAAGTTCGGCGACCTTGCCGGTCGACAGTTCCGTGCCGTTGCGGGCGAGCTTGAAAAGGCTCGTGAGCGAACCGCGCATCAATCCGTTGAGCGGCGATGCAAAGGTCGCGCCGATCAGGAAATCGTTCAACTGGCCGTCGTCAAGGTCGCAATCGATCTCGACCTGCAGATCGATGTTCTCAGCACCGCCAACCATCGTTCGCTTCGGCATCGATCCTTTCATCGTGTAGTAGTTGTCCTGGATCAATCGCAGCTGTCGGAGTTCGACGTTGCGTTGTTCGGCCAACGCCACGATTTCGTTCATGAAGCTTGCGGCCATCCCGACCGAGAGAAACGCCAACGGGCAGGGGGCTGCATCATGGCCGTTGAGGTAGGGGCCTTCGTCGGACACGAGCCGCCAAGTCTGACCCGTACGAGCTGAACGAACGAGCGCCTCCTTCTGAAAACCCGACAGCGAACGCACGCATGTCCGAACCGCATCGCCTTTGCGATTTTCGGGAGCATCGATTGCCAGTTCCGAAGAGTCTGCCAATTTGAAAAAAGGGGGCAGGCCGCTGCCCGCTATCATGTTCTCGCCGATCTTGGTCATGTCAGGTCACTTTCATTCGGTCATTCGACAACCTACAGACTGCGAGATCGATCTGAAAGTGATTCCAGCGAGTTCCAGGTGCATGTCTGCGTGCGGTTCACTGTACCGCAAATGATCAGCCATTCGTTCGCTCTCGACCGTCTCTCGGTTCAAATCCGATTTTCAGCCGCGTGCCGGTCGCTTTGGCATAGCGGCGAAGGGTGGCAACTGAAGGCGAAACACGGCCACTTTCAAGCCGCGCGACTGCCGATTGGGTCGTTCCGAGCCGATGGGCAAGTTCCGATTGCGTCAACTTCGCCGCCGTGCGGGCCCGGACCAAAGCCTCGACGAGTGCATGTTCTTCGTCTGCCCGAGCGTATTCTTCCGGGAACTCAACTGTAGCTTGAGACGTCTGCGCCGGCCAATGCCGCAATGTTGAGAAGGCCGCGCGGTGTCACGCCCGGGGTCACGATATGGGCGCGGTTGGCCATGCCCATCAATATGGGTCCGACCTCCAGGCCGCCGGCGGCGCTCTTCAGCAAGTTCCTTGCAGCCCCGGCAGCATCCGTGTTCGCGTAGACAAGAACGTTGGCCCGTCCGGTCAAGCGATTGCCAGGCAGTATCCGTTCGCGCAATTCCGGATCCAGTGCCGTGTCGGTGTGCATTTCGCCCTCGTATTCGAAGTCCCGATCTTCGCTGTCGAGAATCTCGATGGCCTCGCGCATAATTTGCCCTGACCGGCAACCGTGATTGCCGAACTGCGAAAACGAACAAAGTCCAATGCGGGGTTCCAACCCAAAGCGACGCACGTGTCGAGCTGAAGCGATCACGGTTCGCGCGAGCGTTTCGGGTGTTTGCTCGATATTCACGTGCGTGTCGGAGACAAACAGCGGCCCTGCATCGAGAATGACCAGCGACAGAGCCCCGATCGGCGACAGCTCTTCGGTTTCGAGCATCTGCGTGACGTAGTTGAGATGCCACAGATACTGGCCGTATGTCCCGCAGATCATGCTGTGGGCGTCTCCGCGATGCACCATCGTTGCTGCAATGGCCGTGGTATTGGTGCGAAGGACGGATTTGGCGAGATCAGGGGTGACGCCGCGACGCTGCATGACGCCATGATACGATTGCCAATAGTCGCGATACCGCTCGTCGCTCTCGGGGTTCACGACATGGAAATCGATCTCCTGCTTGATGGTCAGCCCCGCGCGTTCCAGTCGATGCGCGATCACCTCGGGACGACCGACAAGAATGGGTGTGTCGACCCCGACTTCGACCATGGCCTGTGCGGCCTGCAGTACGCGATCGTCCTCGCCCTCGGCAAAAACGATGTGACGCCTTGATTGCCGCGCCGCTTCGAACACGCCCCGCATGATCAGTGAAGACCTGTACACCTGAGCTTCAAGAGTCTGGCGATAGGCGTCAAGATCGAGGTCGACGCGTGCCACGCCCGACTCCATGGCTGCCTTGGCGACCGCCACGGCAATCGTTGGAAGAAGGCGCGGATCGAAGGGCTTGGGGATCAGGTACTCGGGTCCGAACGTCAATCGCTCTCCCTCGTAGGCGGCGCCGACTTCCGCCGATGTCGTCTGCCTCGCGAGGAACGCGATGGCGTCGACGCAGGCGAGCTTCATCGCATCGTTGATGTCCGTGGCTTCCACATCGAGCGCGCCTCGAAAGATGAACGGAAAGCACAGCACGTTGTTGACCTGGTTCGGGTAATCGGACCGTCCGGTCGCGATCATTGCGCCGGGGGCTGCCTTGCGGGCCTCTTCGGGCATGATTTCCGGTACTGGATTGGCAAGAGCGAAGATGATGGGTTTGTCTGCCATCAGGGCCACCTGATCGCTCGACAACAGGTTCGGGCCGGACAGGCCCAGGAACATGTCTGCACCCTTCAACGCATCTTCAAAAGTGGCACCGGGCTTGAGGTTGGCGAATTTCATCTGTTCCGGGGCAAGATCGTCCCGCGCCGGATGCAGGGCGCCATCGCGATCGAAGACGGCGATGTTGTCGAGCGGCACGCCCATCTTGTTGAGCATGTTCAGGCAGGCAATGCCGGCGGCACCCGCTCCGAGCCCGACGATCCGGATGTCTTCCGGCGCCTTCCCCGCAATTCTCAGGGCATTCTGTGCGGCGGCGGCGACAACGATTGCAGTGCCGTGCTGGTCGTCGTGAAAAACCGGAATGCCCATGCGATCGCGGCAGAGCCGTTCGACCGTGAAACAGTCGGGGGCCTTGATGTCCTCGAGGTTCACGGCACCAAACGTCGGCTCGAGGCGGCATACCAGGTCAGCCAGGGATTCCGGATCGTTCTCGTCGACTTCGATATCGAAGCAATCGATTCCGGCGAACTTCTTGAAGAGAACCGCCTTGCCTTCCATCACGGGTTTGGATGCCTGGGCGCCGATGTCTCCGAGCCCCAGGACGGCCGTCCCGTTCGAGATGACGGCAACCAGGTTGCGCTTGGCCGTGTAGCGGGTCGCAAGCGCCGGGTTGGCAGCGATTTCGGTGCAGGCTTCGGCAACGCCTGGGGAGTAGGCACGCGAGAGGTCGCGCACGGTTTCCATCGGCTTGATCGGCCTGATTTCGAGTTTCCCGGGCTTCGGAAACGCGTGGTAGTCCAGCGCGGCCTGTCGCTCGGGGCCTTCCTTTGACTCGTCCAGAGCCATTTCAATCTCCTCCGGAAATGTACGATCCTGCGTGCTCGGCGGTCATCCGCATCCCTTTGGCATGCAACTAACCGTCGGCTATCTCATCGTGGAGGTCAACGCCACTCACCTCCGCCGACGCCACCAACGACTGTACGAGTTTCTTGGCCTGCCTTGTCCACTCCGCTTTTTCCATCGCATCGACGATCTTTTGACGGACTGTGGCGAACGGCAGAACCTGACCCTGAGCCGCTGCATCCAAGCGAATGATGTGCCAGCCAAATCGAGACTGGACCGGGGCGGCAATGTCACCCTCGCTCATCGATCTGAGCGCGGCTTCGAACTCGGGAACGGTGTCTCCTTGTCCGATCTGTCCGATCGACCCGCCATTCCGACGCGAGTCACAGTCGCTTGCCTCGGCCACGTACTTGGTGAAATCCATGGGGTCATCGGCCAGCTTCGCGCGAATGGCGTGTGCCTTCGATCGCGCGACGGAAACGGCCTCGGCATCGGCGGGATCAGCTGAAACCAGGATATGGGACACATCCCAAAGCGGCGGAGCACGGAAACGCGACGGATCACGATCATATTCCGCGCGTGCCTGGTCATCGGTGATCGGTTTCACCACGACCCTGGCTTCGAGCAACTCCCTGATCAACGCCTCTTCGTCTGTCTCGAAACGGCCAGGGGCGACTTCGGCGGGGTTGGCCTGTAACTCAAGTCCCCGTGCTTCCTGCAACAGCAGCGCGCGAATCGCGACAGCCCGGGCCGCCTTGCGCCACGCGATTCCCGGTTTGCCAGCAGGCGCCTCGTGGTTTTGCACCTCCGCCGCGACAACCGCATGAGGCACCAGTTCACCATTGACAATCAGATCCGGAAAGAGCCTTGCAGCCATTTTCCTAGTTTGCGGGTGTGCGAGGGGACGAACTGCGCGACCGCACGACCTGATAACCCGGGCGGAAAACGTAGCGTATCGGCATCGACAGCATGTGAACCAGTCGGGTGAACGGGAAAATCAGGAAGATGGTCAGGCCAAGGAACAGATGCAGCTTGAAGAGCGGAGCAGCATCAGCAATGTGATCGGCCGCATCCGCACGGAAGGTGAAGATCCCTTGCGCCCACGCCATGAACTTGATCATTTCGCTCCCGTCGAGGTGCCCCAGCGAGACGAATATCGTGCCAAGCCCCAAGATCAGTTGAAGCAGAAGAATCGCCAGAATGGCAATGTCCGCAAAACTGGAGGTTTTGCGAATGCGTGGATCGGTCAAACGGCGATGCAACAGCATCCCACCGCCGACCAGCGCCACGACGCCCGCAACGCCACCCACGACAATGGCGAGAATCTGTTTGGCTCCATGACTGATCCCGATTGCGTCAAAGAACCAGATCGGGGTCAGCAGACCGACAAGATGACCGACGAGAATTACCAGAATGCCAACGTGAAACAGGATTGATCCGACCACCAGTTGCTTGCGCCGCAACAACTGCGAGGACGAGGTCTTCCATGTGAAAGGGTCGCGTTCATAGCGGACGACCGAACCGATCAGCATCACCGAGAGCGCAATGTAGGGATAGACCCCGAAAAGGAAGTAATGCATCTGTTCCTCCGTTATTCGGTTGCGACGCTTGGTGCCGGGCGGACCGGTTCACTCATGCGCACAAGCATGTCGCGCATCTGCGGACAGCCGGCGTTTTCGTCGGGTCCGAATCGAACCTCCGATTCTTCCCAAACCTTGTCCAGCGCTTCCAGATCGTCTGTTTCATCGTCCGGCTTCTGGAGCATCTCTGCGACCGCTTCCGGATCGGCCTTCACTCTGCCCATCTGCAGAAGGACGGCGAACGCGGCCCCGTACGGGCTTTGCCGCCGGACAAGTCGCACGTTCAGGGCTTCGAGAATGTGCGCGGCATCGGCAAGCGTTTCCTGAGCTTCCGCAGGCGAACGCGTGGCCAGGAATTCAAGCAAGACCGGCAGATGGTCTGGGAGTTCCGAGGTATCCGGTTCGAATCCTGCCTCCCTGTAGGTCTCGACCAACGAGACCATTGCACCCCCACGGTCCCGGCTTTCACCATGCACGTGTTCGAACAGGTTGAGCGACAAGGAGCGCGATCGGTCAAAAAGCGTCACGTACTGCTCTTCCAGATCGTAGATGTCGCCGGTCGTCAGAAGATCGATGAGAGGAACAAGATCGCGCCTTGCCGCCTCCGTCAGTCGAGTCTCGGAGGTGAGGACGCGTCCGATTTCGGGCATGGCCTCCTGCAATTCGCGGCTGGGGTAACTCAAAAGGAGCGAAAGCGCCTTGAGAGTGCGGTCACTGATTTCCACGACGTCACCTCCCCCAAGTCTACCGGGCATCCTGCGGCATTTGCAGCGGACGCTTCGATCCTCCGAAGAGCGACCCTTTGGAAACGCCGGTCGAACAGCTGTTGGAATCGGTAAAGCCGCAGCCAGACGCGATGTCGTAGGCCACTTCAACCTGTTCGCGGTGCGTGGTGGGGATGACGAAACGGTCCTCGTAATTGGCAAGGGCCATGATCTTGTACATGTCCTCGATGGTGCGACCGGTCAGCCCCACGCGTTCGGCGATCGATTCGTCGTTCACCCCGTCGACAGTCTTCGACCGCATGTAGCTGCGCATGGCGAGCATCCGTTCGAGAGCGGTGGCGACTGGCGCTTCGTCGCCTGCGGTCAGCATGTTCGCCAGATAGCGCAAAGGTATGCGCAAGTTGCGGACATCGGGCATGCCGTCATTCGATGCAATGGCGCCCGCTTCGGCGGCGTTCTGGATCGGGCTGAGCGGCGGGACGTACCACACCATCGGCAGCGTTCGGTACTCGGGGTGAAGCGGGAATGCGACTTTCCACTCCATCGCCATTTTCCAGATCGGGCTTTGCTGCGCCGACTTGATCCAGTCCTGCGGAATTCCGTCGCGTGTCGCGGCGGCAATCACGTCTGCGTCGTTCGGGTCAAGAAACACGCCAAGCTGCGCTTCGTAGAGATCCGTTGTCAACTCCGCATTGGCAGCTTCGCTGATCCTGTCGGCGTCGTAGAGAATCACCCCCAGGTACCGAATGCGGCCGACACAGGTTTCCGAGCAGACCGTCGGGTTGCCGGATTCGATGCGCGGATAGCACAGGATGCACTTCTCGGACTTGCCGGTCGACCAGTTGTAGTAGATTTTCTTGTAGGGACAGCCCGATACGCACATGCGCCAGCCGCGGCACTTTTCCTGGTCGATCAGGACAATGCCGTCCTCTTCGCGCTTGTAGATCGCACCGGACGGGCAGGACGCCGCGCAACTCGGATTGAGACAGTGCTCGCACAACCGCGGCAGATACATCATGAACGTGTTCTCGTATTCGCCGTAAATGTCCTTCTGGATACCCTCGAAGTTGTAGTCCTGCGATCGCGAGGCAAATTCTCCGCCCAGGATCTCTTCCCAGTTCGGACCCTTTTCAATCTTCTCGATTCGCTCGCCCGTGATCTTGGAGTACGGGCGCGCCGTCGGGAAAGCGGCCATCTCGGGCGCCGACTTCAAGTGATCGTGGTCGAAATCGAAAGGTTCGTAGTAGTCGTCGATTTCGGGCAGGTCCGGGTTGGCGAAGATGTTCGCGAGAATCCGCCACTTCCCTCCCTGCTTTGGCTGAAGCTTGCCCGAGCGGGTTCGCACCCACCCGCCATTCCAGCGTTTCTGGTTTTCCCAGTCCGTCGGATAACCGGTTCCAGGCTTGGTTTCGACGTTGTTGAACCATGCGTATTCAACGCCGTCTCGGCTGGTCCAGACATTCTTGCAAGTGACGGAGCAGGTGTGACAGCCGATGCACTTGTCGAGGTTCAGCACCATGCCGATCTGAGCACGGACTTTCATTGAACAGCCTCCTTCACGGTCGCTCTCTGATCAAGCCAATCCACTGTCTTCATTTTTCGAACGACAACGAATTCGTCGCGGTTGGCACCTACCGTCCCGTAATAGTTGAACCCGTAGGACTGCTGGGCATAGCCGCCGATCATGTGGGTTGGTTTCAGGACCGTCCTGGTCACCGAATTATGGATTCCGCCGCGATGTCCGGTCTTCTCGGAGCCCGGGGTGTTCACGATCTTTTCCTGCGCGTGGTACATGAACGTCGTGCCGTCCTTGATCCGCTGGGACACGACCGCCCGTGCCGTCAGGGCGCCGTTGATGTTGTAGAGTTCGACCCAGTCATTGTCGACGATCCCCGCCGACCTGGCGTCGTTCTCCGAGATCCAGATCACCGGCCCGCCCCGATTGAGGGTCAGCATCAGCAGATTGTCCGTGTATGTCGAGTGGATGCCCCACTTCTGGTGTGGCGTGATGAAGTTCAGGACAAGCGAGTCGCCGTCATCCTGAACGTCCTTGGTGATCGTTTTCAGATCGACAGGCGGGCGGTAGGACACGAGCGCTTCTCCAAAGGCTCGCATCCACAGGTGATCCTGGTAGAGCTGCTGTCGCCCGGTCAGCGTCCTCCACGGGATCATCTCGTGCACATTGGTGTAGCCGGCGTTGTAGCTGACCTTTTCGCTTTCGATGCCCGACCAGGTCGGCGACGAAATGATCTTGCGCGGTTGTGCGGCGATGTCGCTGAACCGGATCTTGTTGTGCCGCTCTCCTTCGGCGAGGTGGGCGTGCTTGCGGCCTGTCGCCTTGGACAGCGCGTTCCATGCCTTGACGGCGACCTCGCCGTTGGTTTCGGGCGCCAGCATCAGGATCACTTCGGCCGCATCGATTGCCGTTTCGATCACCGGACGCCCAGCGGCGGCCCCTTCATGGCGTACGCCGTTCAGTTCGGCGAGCGCGTCCACCTCGGTCCGGGTATTCCAGCCGATTCCCTTGCCCCCGTTGCCCAGCTTGTCCAACAGCGGGCCCAGCGCGCAAAAACGATCGTAAAGTGCGGGATAGTCCCTTTCGACAGCGATGTAGTTTGGCGCTGTCTTGCCCGGGATCAGATCGCACTCGCCCTTCTTCCAGTCCTTGACCTCGTCCTGGGCAATCTCGGCAGGCGTGTCGTGAAGGATCGGCAAGGCGACAATGTCGGTCTCCGTTCCGAGGACTTCCGGCGCAACCTCCGAGAACTTCTTCGCAATCGACTTGAAGATGTCCCAGTCGCTCTTGCTCTCGTAGGCCGGATCGACTGCTGCCTGTAGCGGGTGAATGAACGGATGCATGTCCGATGTGTTCAGGTCGTCCTTTTCGTACCAGGACGCGGTCGGCAGAACGATGTCCGAATAGACGCACGTGGTCGACATCCGGAAGTCGATGGTGACCAGAAGGTCGAGTTTTCCTCGTGGACTCTTGTCATGCCACTTCGCTTCCTTGGGCAACTGGCGGCCGACTTCTCCGAGATCCTTGCCCATGACTCCATGGTCGGTTCCCAAAAGATGCTTGAGGAAATACTCGTGCCCCTTGCCGGACGACCCCAAGAGGTTTGACCGCCAGACAAAGAGGTTTCGCGGCCAGTTCTCGGGCGCATCGGGGTCTTCGCAGGACATTTCCAGCGCGCCCGATTTCAACTGATCGGCAACATGGGCCGGAATGTCCTTGCCTGCAGCCTTTGCGGCCTTGGCCACATCCAGCGGATTGGTCTTCAATTGCGGTGCCGACGGCAGCCAGCCCATTCGCTCCGCGCGAATGTTGAAATCGATCATCGATGCATCCCAGTCGCCCTCGGGCGCGGTTGGCGACAGGATTTCATCGGCGGACAGGGTCTCGTAGCGCCACTGGTCGGTATGAGCATACCATGCCGAGGTCGAGTTCATGTGGCGCGGCGGGCGCGACCAGTCGAGCGCGAAGGCCAGCGGCAGCCATCCCGTTTGCGGGCGAAGCTTTTCCTGACCGACATAGTGAGCCCAACCGCCGCCGGACTTGCCGACACAACCGCACATAACCAGCAGATTGATGACGCCACGGTAGTTCATGTCCATGTGGTACCAGTGGTTCATCGCGGCACCGATGATGATCATCGACCTGCCTTGGGTGTCTTCGGCGTTCTGCGCGAATTCGCGGGCAACGTGGATGATCTTGTCAGAAGGAACGCCTGTGATCTTCTCGGCCCACGCAGGTGTTCCGGGGATGTCGATAGCGTAATCCGATGTCACCCATTCGCCGCCCAGACCACGATCAAGTCCGTAGTTGGCGCAAAGGAGGTCGAACACGGTTGCGACCATGATCTCGCCATCGGCGGTCTTGATCGTCTTGAAGGGAACATTGCGGGTCAGGACATTTGGACAATCTGAATCCGTCTTGAAGGCTTCCGTTGCATCGCCGCCGAAGTAGGGGAAGTCGACGCCAACAACGCCGCTGTGATCCTCTTCCTTGACAAGCGACATCTTCAGGCGCGCGTCGGTCCCGGCGGCCTGTTCGTCGAGGTTCCATTTGCCTTCTTCGCCCCATCGATAGCCGATCGATCCGTTCGGAGCGACCAGTTCGCCACCTTTCTCGTCGATGGCAACCGTTTTCCATTCGGGATTGTTCTGCTCGCCCAGATGCGCATCGAGATCGGCCGCCCGCAGGAACCGCCCCGGAACCAGGCGGCCGTTCGCTTCGTCGAGTCTCACCAGCATCGGGAAGTCCGAGTATTTCCGGCAGTAAGCCTCGAAATACTCTGCCTGTCGGTCGAGATGGAATTCGCGCAGGATCACGTGACCGAAGGCCATGGCGAGTGCCGCATCGGTGCCCTGCTTGGCATTCAGCCAGACATCACTGAACTTTGCGGCTTCGGAATAGTCCGGGCAAATGACGGCGGATTTTGTGCCCTTGTAACGAACCTCTGTGTAAAAGTGCGCATCGGGCGTCCGCGTCTGCGGAACGTTGGATCCCCAGATCAGAATGTAGCCTGAATTGTACCAGTCCGCGGATTCCGGCACATCCGTCTGTTCCCCCCAGGTCATCGGAGAGGCTGGCGGAAGATCGCAATACCAGTCGTAGAACGACATGCAGACCCCGCCCAGCAGGCTCAGATACCGGGACCCGGCTGCATATGACACCATCGACATCGCGGGAATCGGCGAAAACCCGAAGACCCGGTCGGGACCGTAGGTCTTGGCCGTGTATGCGTTTGCCGCAGCGATGATTTCTGTCGCTTCGTCCCAACTCGCGCGCACGAAGCCGCCCTTTCCACGGTTCGCGACGTAGCTCTGTCTGAGGTCCTGATCCTGCTGGATCGCGGTCCATGCCTCGATCGGGGTCTTCGTTTCCCGCATCTTGCGCCAGGTCTTCATCAAGCGGCCGCGCACCAGGGGATTCTTCACGCGATTCGCGGAGTAGAGATACCAACTGTACGATGCCCCGCGTGCGCAGCCGCGCGGTTCGTGGTTTGGCAGGTCGGGACGCGTGCGCGGATAATCGGTTTCCTGGGTCTCCCAGGTCACGATGCCGGACTTGACGTGGATTCTCCAAGAGCACGATCCGGTGCAGTTCACGCCGTGGGTGGAACGGACGATCTTGTCGTGCCGCCAACGCTGACGGTAGGTCTCTTCCCAATCGCGGCTCTCGCGGGTGGTCTGACCCCATCCATCCGAGAATCGCCCGAGCTCCTTGCTCTGGAAGAAGTTGAGTCTGTCGAGCAGATGACTCATCTGGATTTCCTTTCTTTACCCGGCAGCGCGCGCGGTCGAATCCTCGGAGGGACGGGCCCTTTCGATGTCATGGAGCAGTCCGCCCTTTCGCGTGTAGACGAACCAAGTGAGGACGAGGCAGATCACGTAGAAGATCAGGAACAGCCACAACGCGCCGACCGGGCCGCCGGTCATGGCGATGGACGTGCCATACGCCTTGGGGATGAAAAACCCGCCGTAGGCCCCGAAGGCGCTCGTGAAAGCGACAATGCCTCCCGATTCCATGGCGATCTGGCGCGCCCGATCTGCACCGGTCAGATTCGGCATCAGGCGGGGGACCTCCTTGCCCATGATCACGGGTATCATCTGGAAGGTCGATGCATTTCCGACTCCGGTGAAGAAGAACAGAGCCATGAAGCCGGCGAAGAAACCGGGGAAGCTGCCTGCCTGGAGCGACAGGATGGTCGCGAACACGCTGGCGATCATTCCTATGAAAACCCAGAAGGTGACGCGTCCGCCCCCGTACTTGTCCGCCACCCAGCCCGTGGCCGCCCGGCTGACAGCGCCAACCAGCGGTCCGAGGAACACGTACTGCAGGGCGTTGATTTCGGGAAACGCGATCTTGCTGAGCAGTGGAAAGCCCGCCGAGTAGCCGATGAAGCTGCCGAAAGTGCCGATGTAGAGGATGCACATCAGCCAGTTGTGGGTGCGACCGAATATCACCGATTGCTGGGCGAAACTGGCCTCGGAATCGGCGATATCATTCATTCCCAGCCAGGCCGCGACGGTGGCTGCCAGAATGAACGGCACCCAGATGAAACCGGCGTTCTGCATCCACAACTGCCCCCCGTCCGACATTTCCTGCGGTGCGCCGCCCATGACTCCGAAGACGCTTGCGGTGATCACCAGTGGCACCACGAACTGCATGACGCTGACCCCGAGGTTTCCAAGGCCAGCATTCAGCGCCAGCGCGTTGCCCTTTTCGGCTTTCGGGAAGAAGTAACCGATGTTGGCCATCGAGGAGGCGAAGTTGGCTCCGCCCAGACCGCACAGGAGTGCCAGCACCAGGAAGATGAAATAGGGAGTCTCCGGATTCTGAACGGCATAACCGATGCCGATGGCTGGAAGCAGCAGGGATGCCGTCGACACGGTCGTCCAGAGCCGTCCGCCGAAGATCGGCACCATGAAGCCGTAAAAGATCCGCAAGGTCGCACCTGCCAGGGCGGGCAGCGCGGCAAGCCAGAACAGCTGCCCTGTTTCAAATTCGAACCCGATGGCGGGCAGCCGTGCCACGACCATCGACCAGACCATCCAGACCGAGAAGGCGAGTAGGAGGGCCGGGATCGAGATCAGGAGATTGCGGCGGGCTACGGCGCGGCCCGTTTCCTGCCAGAACTGTGCGTCCTCGGGCCGCCAATCTTCCAGCACGCGAGGCATGGTCGCGCGCTTGTGGTGGTGGAATTCCTGCATCTCGGGCAGTTGCGGCAGGCGGTCGAGAACCTCTCCGTGCGCTGCGCGTTCCATCGAGCGAATGGACAGGTGCATCCAGATCAAGGCGATGGCAACGAGGACGAATAGAAGCGCAAAACAGGATGTGTAGATGCCGGTCAGGTCAAGCATCGTGCCGAACGCGATGGGCAGGATGAAGCCGCCCAAGCCCCCGATCATTCCCACAAGGCCCCCGACAGATCCCACGTGCCTGGGAAAGTAGACTGGTATGTGCTTGAATACCGCGGCTTTTCCGAGGCTCATGAAAAACCCGAGTGCAAAAAGCGTGACGATGAAAGGCCACAAGCCCATGCTGGTCGAAAATTCGATCGGGCCATCCTTGCCCTGGATGATGTAGTCCGTTGGCGGGTAGGACAGCATGAACAGGAACAGCAGACTGAAACCGAAGGTCCAGTACATGACCGCCCTTGCGCCAAACTTGTCGGACAGAACCCCGCCATAGGCCCGGAACAATGACGCGGACAGGCTGAACGATGCCGCTGCCATGCCCGCAAACCGGACGTCGATTCCGTAGACGTCGATCAGGTAGTGGGGCATCCACAGCGCCAGAGCGACGAAGGCGCCGAAAACAAAAAAGTAGTAGAGCGAGAAACGCCAGACCTGCAGGTTCTTGAGGGGCGCGAACTGCTGGGCCAGCGACGGAGCGCTTGCGCCGGTCTTTCGCCGCTCGACCAGTTCGGGATCGTCCCTGGCCATCAGGAAGAACAGGACACCGACAATGGCAAGCCCTGCTGCCCAGACATGGGCCACCCCGTGCCAGCCATAAGCGACCATGACGAAGGGGGCGACGAACTTGGTCAGCGCGGCTCCGACATTGCCTGCACCAAATATTCCGAGTGCCGTGCCCTGGTGGCCTGCGTCGTACCAGCGGCTCACATAGGCCACGCCGATGATGAAGGAACCGCCCGCAAGGCCAATCCCGAGCGCCGCAATCAGGTACATCATGTAGCTGTCAGCCAGCGTCAGCAGCCAGGTCGCCAGCGCAGTCAGAATCATTTGGCCGGAAAACACCAGTCTCCCGCCGTATTTCTCGGTCCAGACGCCCAGGAACAGGCGAGTGACGGAGCCCGTCAGGATCGGCGTGGCGACAAGAAGCCCGAACTGGGTGTCGCTCAGGCCGAGTTCCGCCTTGATGGCAACACCGATGATGGAAAAGATCGTCCAGACCGCAAAACAGGCGGTGAAGGCGATCGTGCTCAAGCTCAGGGCACGCGTCTGATCAGCGTGAGAAACTGCAGCAACAGTCTGCATGGCGGGTCTCCGAACTGAGTGACGCAGGCCCCCGCCAAGGGGATCAGTTCGAGGCGATTGGCCAATGACGCCACATGCAAGCAGAGTAGATCACGATACGAAGATGTTAAAGTCCAATGTCAGCGGGAGCAGGCGTGGCGTGAAGTGTTCGAGGCGACAGCCTTGCGCTCGTCAAATCAATGGGTTGCTGTCGGACCCGCCGCGCCTGGCGTGACAGTCGGATCGATTGCCGGCAGCGTTCGGGATGTTCGGACCGGTCGAATCGGGGTCCAGGCGATGGCTGGCTGCATCGTGATTCGGTCGAACCATCCGTACACGAGAAATTGCTCATTTCAGCGAGGCCGTGCTGTGCAGTCGACGGGTAATGACTGTCGGTCGGGCACTTCCCCGCGTTTCGACATTCTGCCATGCGCGGAGACGTGACATTCTTGAAATCCGAATTCCCTGTCGTTGAGTCGGGGTCTCGCGACTTGCCTCGCCAATCATCACGAACTGACCCGTTTCGTCACTTTGCTGCGATCGATCGCCCGTGAAATCCTGAGATCATGAATGCGAACTTCGTCAAGGCAAATGTCGCTCCGCGGATCCTTGAAGGACGCGGTCGAGGCTCGCTTCTGCAAAGGGACTGATGACATTGTCATTCATGCGGCCCGTCCATCGGGACTCCAGAGCGGCCTTGCGACCACCATCCCCGCAGCTTGAATGCCATGTCCTGTCAGAACCGTGATCATGACGATATTCGGGCAACCGAAGTCCGATGTCTTCAAGATAGCCCAACTTGCTCTTTTGCGTCTTGTGTCATCTTACTGTAAGCCCAACATAGCCAACGAAAGAGAACGGACCGTAACAAGCGGCCAGATTGGAGGAAAAATGAAAATGAAGTTTCTTGGAATCACTGCGGCCGCCTTGGCCGCGACGTTGTCTGCGGGAGCGGCATCCGCGGCGTGCGACGAAGGCGAAACAGTCATCAAGTTCAGCCACGTCACGAACACCGACAAGCACCCGAAGGGCATCGCAGCATCGCTTCTTGCCGAACGCGTCAACAACGAAATGAACGGGACCGCTTGCATGGAAGTGTTCCCGAACTCGACTCTCTACAATGATGACAAGGTGCTCGAGGCGATGCTTCAGGGCGACGTTCAGCTGGCAGCGCCGTCCCTCTCGAAGTTCGAGAAATTTACCAAGCAGTTCCGCCTTTTCGATCTTCCGTTCATGTTCAAGGATATCGATGCGGTCGATGCCTTCCAGGCTTCCGATGCTGGGCAGGCCATGAAGGACAGCATGCAACGTCGCGGTCTCCAGGGCCTGGCCTTCTGGCACAATGGCATGAAGCAGATGTCTGCCAACGTGCCGCTCGTGTTGCCGAGCGACGCCAATGGCCTCAAGTTCCGCGTGCAGTCTTCGGACGTGCTCGTGGCCCAAATGGAGGCGATCGGCGGTTCGCCCCAGAAGATGGCGTTCTCTGAGGTATACGGCGCGTTACAGCAAGGTGTCGTCGATGGACAGGAAAACACCTGGTCGAACATCTTCGGCCGCAAGTTTTTCGAAGTGCAGGATGGCGTCACCGAAACCAATCATGGCATCATTGACTATCTCGTCGTTGCTTCGGTCGACTGGCTGGACAGCCTCGAGCCAGCCACGCGCGACCAGTTCATGACCATTCTCGCCGAGGTGACAGAAGCGCGAAACGCGGCCTCCTATGCGGTCAACCAGGAAGCCAAGGCGGCGATCATCGAAGCTGGCGGCACCATTCGCCAACTGGACGACCAGCAGCGGCAAGCTTGGGTCGATGCGATGAGGCCCGTTTGGGACCAATTCGCGGATGATGTTGGTGTCGACATGATCGACGCCGCCCAATCGTTCAGCGCGGGTAGCTGAACAGTTCGGACCCGCCTTCATCGAGGCGGGTCCCAGCCATCTGCCTGGCAAGGGAGGGGTGCCATGCGAAGTCACGGTGCAGGGAGTGTCATCGACACGATCGAAGAAACCCTGATCGCCGTCATCTTGGGCGCGATGACGGTCATCACGTTTGCCAATGTGATTGCTCGATACGTCTTCAACGGAAACATCCTGTGGGCACTCGAAGCGACCGTCTTCCTTTTTGGCTGGCTGGTGCTGCTTGGAGCCTCCTATGCGGTGAAGAAGTCCTCCCATCTCGGAGTCGATGCCATCGTGAACGTCCTGTCCCCTGGCCATCGCCGGATCATGGCCCTGGTCGCTGCGGCCGTCTGCCTGACGTTTTCGTTGCTGTTCCTGAAAGGCGCCTATGACTACTGGGCGGTTTTTGCCGATCTGCCGCCGTCGTCCGGCCGCTGGTTCCCCACAGGGTTCGAGGAGAAGTTCCGCAGCCAGTCTTTTTACGAGGTTGACGACATCCCGATGCTCCCGTTCCTGACCTTCCTCGAAGGCTGGATCAACTATGACGAATCCTACGAAAAACTGCCAAAGGTTGTCCCCTATCTGATCCTTCCGCTTTCCGCATTTCTGCTCGTTCTGCGCTTCGCACAGGCCACCGTGGCGATCTGGAACGGCAACGCCGACCGGCTCGTTGCCAGTCACGAGATCGAGGACGACGAGATCGAGGCGGCGCAACGCGTCGCTGCCAAGGAATCCTGAGCCATGGAAGTCGTACTTCTTTTTGGCATGGTCATCGGGCTCTTGATGATCGGCGTGCCGATCGCCATCGCGCTTGGACTTTCCTCGACATTTTTTCTGCTTTGGTTTTCCGATGCGTCGCTCGCGTCGATCGCTCGGACCCTTTTCGAGGCGTTCGAGGGCCATTTCACGCTTCTTGCAATCCCGTTCTTCATCCTCGCGTCGTCATTCATGACGACAGGCGGCGTGGCGCGAAGGATCATCCGGTTCTCGATTGCCTGCGTTGGCCACTTCCCCGGTGGGCTGGCGATTGCGGGCGTCTTCGCCTGCATGCTGTTCGCCGCACTTTCTGGATCGTCGCCCGCAACCGTCGTTGCGATCGGGTCCATCGTGATCGCGGGCATGCGGCAGGTGGGTTACAGCAAGGAGTTCGCTGCCGGTGTCATCTGCAACGCCGGAACGCTCGGCATTCTGATTCCGCCTTCCATCGTGATGGTGGTCTACGCCGCCGCCGTTGAAGTCTCGGTCGGACGCATGTTCCTGGCGGGTGTCATCCCCGGGATTCTGGCGGGGCTCATGCTGATGGTCGCGATCTATGCAATTGCGAAAGTCAAGAACCTCCCGAAAGGCAAATGGCAGGGTTGGGGTGAGATTCTCGCTTCGGGACGCGACGCTGGTTGGGGGCTATTCCTGATCGTCATCATCCTCGGCGGGATTTACGGTGGCATCTTTACCCCGACCGAGGCCGCCGCTGTCGCTGCGGTCTACGCCTTCCTGATCGCGTCCTTCGTCTATCGCGACATGGGACCATTGGCCGCTCGAAGGCCGCAAAGCCTTTCCGCTGCAGCTGTATTCGACCCCGAAGAAAGCGACGGTCGCTCCAGCCTTGTTCAAAAGCCCTGGGCAATCTTCACGGCCTTCGTTCATGCCGACACGCGTGACACGCTGTTCGAGGCGGGCAAGCTGACGATCACGCTGCTGTTCGTCATCGCGAACGCGCTGCTCTTGAAGCACGTGTTGACCGAAGAACAGATTCCACAATCGATTGCGGGCGCCATGCTTGATGCTGGTTTCGGTCCGATCGTCTTCCTGATCGTCGTCAATGTCATCCTTCTGATTGGCGGTCAGTTCATGGAACCCTCGGGGCTTCTGGTAATCGTGGCTCCTCTGGTGTTTCCGATTGCGATCGAACTTGGCATCGACCCCATTCATCTTGGCATCATCATGGTCGTCAACATGGAGATCGGGATGATCACGCCTCCGGTCGGCCTCAACCTTTTCGTGACCTCGGGGGTTGCGGGTATGCCGATGATGGCGGTCGTGCGGGCGGCTCTTCCGTTTCTCGCGGTTCTCTTCGTTTTCCTGATCCTGGTGACATACGTACCGATCTTGTCGACATTCCTGCCGACCTACTTCATGGGACCGGAACTGATCACCAGGTAGCGTGGCCGAGTTTTTGGTGATGTCGCAGTTTGCCGTCTCGAGTTGACAACCCGAGCCATGGGCACGACGTCGTGGGATCGCGAGGTCACCATTTACGCAGTGCAAGCAAAGAAGGGGTGGCTCGTCATTTCGAACGGCAATCTCGAGCAAACTCATGCAGGCCCATTCGAGATTCTGGGGGGTGAAGAACGGATCAGGATCGTGTATTGTCTCGGGCAAGTTGGGCAGGTGCACGAGCGCGATTATGTGCGGTTCGTCCGGTTCCGTCCGTGATGTGCGCAGCTTTGTGAGCGTTGATCGCGATGATGTCTGAAGCAGATTGCCGAATGACACTGGCGTGTTCAAACGAAGGCGAATGAAGGCTGAACGATGACAGTAATCAAGAGGCATACACGTCGAAGCGGCTCATTTTTCAAGGCGATTTTGAAGGTTATTGAGTATGTTGTAGGGATTGGATTTCTGACTATTTTTGTTTTCGCTTTTGTCAGACATTTCAGGAATGCGGCAGAAATTGGTGAATTGGGTAAGGAAATTTTCTATACGGTTGTCATTGTTCTCATTGCCATAATCATCAATTTTGTTAGCAAAAATTTCAACATTGAATTGGGCGGTGACGGTGATGGAGATTGATAGTCTCAATTTTTCTGTCTGTGATCTGATTCGCTGACCGAGACACCACGGAATGTCTGTTGGCGATGGTGGATTTGCGATGGGAGGGCGGTCGTGAATCGATGATGCTCAACAGGCATCCTTGCAATTCACGGCACTGCGGCGATTGGCTTCGTTGCACCCAGCGAACGCTACATTTTCCCAAGCACGAATGTCACCAACGGGCGACGCACGGCTTGCCCTCGACGAACAAGCCGATGCGGGACAGATAGGGTGCGGGATCGGTCGTGTTGCGATTCGAACGGGCATGGTGGCCTGGAGTCCAACGTGATCGGGCATGACTTCCAACTTGCTTCCCTTGAAGCAATGTTGCAACAGATTGGCATGGAACAAAGAGCATGCAAGGTCATGTCGCGATGAGGTTGGTTTTCTCTGCCGCCTTGCTTGCTGGCCTGTGGCTGCTGATGTCCGGCGTCTACAAGAGCCTGGTCATCATTCTCGGAGCGTTGTCGGTCGCGCTCGTCCTTTACGTGGTGCGACGGATGGACGAGGCTGATCAAGACCGCCTCGCATTCGCCGTTCGTCCGATCAAATTGCTCTGGTACTTGGGGTGGCTGCTGATCGAAATCGCGAAAGCCAACTGGAGCGTCGCGAAGCTGATCTTGATTCCGCGGATGGGCCTTCGCCAAGTGATCTTCGACGTGCCAAGCACGCAGACGACCGATGTCGGCCGCACCACCTTCGCCAACTCGATCACCCTGACACCAGGAACGATCTCGGTCGAAACCGTCGAGGAGACCGGCGTGATCCAGGTGCACGCTGTCGCCTATGATGAGGATGTCCCGGACGCACTGGCAGACATGGACAGGCGGGTGACGGCGGTCGAATCCGGGAAGGGCTTGTGATGTTTGCCGTCGCAGCCTTTGCCATTGGTGTCGCGATGGTCCTGACGTTCGTGCGCCTTTGCGCGGGGCCAACGCTCTACGATCGCGTGGCCGCGCTCAATGCATTCGGCACGGAAACGGTTCTTCTGATCGGCGTCTTGGGGTTTCTGACCGGTCGCCCTGACTTCCTCGACATTGCGCTGCTCTATGCACTGATCAATTTCGTCGGAACAATCGCCGTTCTGAAGTTCTTTCGCTATCGGGCAATCGGCGACCACGTCTCGGAACGCAGCGCTGATGGCACGCAAGGCGAGGAGCTTCCGTCGTGAACTACGCCGCGCTCATCGACGGTCTCAGTTGGATCTTGATCCTGTCGGGATCGATCTTTCTCGTGATCGGGGCTTTCGGAATGGTGCGGTTCCCGGATTTCTGGTCGAGGCTTCACGCGCTTTCGGTCCTCGATTCGGCCGGCGTTCTGTTGCTGCTCGCGGGACTGTGCATGCAGGGCGGCTGGTCGCTGATCACCGCCAAGCTGATCGTCATCGCCGTGTTCCTTCTGTTGACCGGACCGACCGCCACGCACGCGCTGGCGAACGCCGCGTTGGTGTCGGGACTCCGACCGGATGCCGAAACGGAGCCGTCGAGCGCGGACGCCAAACCGTCTGATGCCGCTGATGCGGGCACGGAAGGCTGAGGGCAGGGGGCAAGCAAGGCATGTCGGACACCCTCATCAACATCTTTCTGTTCACCATGCTGAGCGCGACAGCGCTCGCGATCGTGCGGGTTCGACACCTGTTTGCCGTCATCATGCTCTTCGGGGTTTTCAGCCTGCTCTCGGCACTGCTGTTCGTGACCCTCGATGCTGTCGATGTCGCCTTCACGGAGGCGGCCGTCGGAGCGGGCATATCGACGGTTCTCATGCTCGGAACCGTCGCCCTGACCAACAGGAACGAGCGATACACGGCGCGCAGGAAACAGGTCTGGGCCCTGCCACTGGTCCTCCTGACCGCTGCTGTCCTCGTCTACGGAACCCTCGACATGCCGGGTTTCGGTCATCCCGACACGCCGGCACAGCTACACGTCGCGCCGCACTACATCACGCAGACGCCAAGCGAGATCGGAATTCCCAATGTCGTGACGGCAGTTCTGGCCAGCTACCGGGGGTATGACACGCTCGGCGAGGTGGCCGTCATCTTCACCGCAGGCGTCGGCGTGCTGCTGCTCATCAGCGGCCTTGGCATTCGTCGGCGTCGGGACGAGGATGGAGACGGATAATGCGCCACCACCTCATCCTGCGGACGATCTCTAAGCTGCTCATCGGAACCATCGTGCTCTTCGCACTGTATGTTCAGTTCCACGGGGACTACTCGCCCGGCGGAGGGTTTCAGGCTGGCGTCATTTTTGCTGTCGCATTCATCCTTCACGGGATCGTCTTCGGACTCGCAACGGTCCAAAGGGTGTTTCCGCCCTGGCTTGTTCACAAGTTCGCGGCGGTCGGTTTCCTGATCTATGCCGGAACCGGAGTGGCCTCGATGCTGCTCGGCCATGCCTACCTGGACTACGGGGCGTTCACGCCCGACCATCCGTCGCACGGTGAGCATTACGGAATTCTCGTCATCGAACTCGGGGTCGGCGTGACAGTCGCAACCGTCATGATCGCCGTGTACTACGCCTTCGCGGGCCGACCGCCGGCGATCGAAGACGAAGACTGGTAGGCGAACGGGTCGAGCGCATGCCAAGCTGGGAATACATCACCGATCACGCCAACTACTGGCTGTTCATCCTGCTGATGATGACGGGCTTCTACATCGTCGTCTCGCGCGGAAACCTGGTCAAGAAGGTTGTCGGGCTGGGAATTTTTCAGATTTCGGTCTTCATGCTCTACATTTCGATCGGCAAGATCAGCGGGGGCACGGCACCGATTCTTCCGATGGATCTCGTGGTTGATCCCGATGTCCACTACTCGAATCCCCTTCCGCATGTCCTGATCCTGACCGCGATCGTCGTCGGGGTGGCGACCACGGCTCTCGCGCTCGCGCTCATCGTCAGGATTCACGAGGAATACGGAACCATCGAAGAGGACAATATCCTCGAGATTGAAAGAGACATGGTCAGGGAAGAGAATTCTCTGCATGGCGATGCGATGGGCGGACGCGGCTGATGGCAGTCGACACAGCCCAGCACGTTTCGCTGTCGTTGGCGGATCACCTGCCGATTCTGGTGGTCGTGGTGCCATTCATGGCAGCGCCCGTGGCTGTGCTGATCGGCAACCGGAACGCCGCCCAAGTCATCGCATTTCTTGCGGCGTTGACGAGCCTCGTCGTGTCGTCGCTGCTGCTCATGGAAGTCATCGACGGTGGCTACATCTCCTATCATGTCGGCGGGTGGCCGCCGCCTATCGGAATCGAGTATCGGATCGATGCTGCCAATGCCTTTGTCCTGCTCCTGATTTCCGCAATCGGGGTTGTCGTTCTGCCGTATGCGTTCACCAGCATCGACCACGAGATACCGAAGCGGCATCACTGCCTGGTCTATGCCTGCTTTCTCCTGTGCTTCTGCGGCCTGCTCGGCATCGTTGCGACCGGTGACGGTTTCAATGTCTTCGTCTTTCTCGAGATATCGGCCCTGTCGACCTACATTCTCGTCGCGCAAGGGTCGCATCGAGACAAACGTGCCCTGACAGCCGCCTACGACTACCTGATCATGGGAACGATCGGGGCGACTTTCTTCCTGATCGGCCTGGGCATGCTCTACATGATGACCGGGACGCTCAACATGGCGGATCTGGCGGATCGAATTGCCGCGCAGGGACCCAATCGAACCATCATTGCAGCGTTTGCCTTCATCGTGGTCGGCATCGGACTGAAGGTGGCGATCTTTCCGCTGCACATGTGGTTGCCCTACGCCTACGGTTACGCCCCGTCTGCCGTCACCGTCTTTCTGTCGGCGACTGCGACCAAGGCTGCCGTCCTGGTGTTGCTGCGGTTTCTGTTTTCGGTCTTTCAACCGGATTTTGTCATCGGCACGATGGCGCCGGAACTCGTCCTGTTGCCTCTGGCCGCCGTGGCCATGATCGTCATGTCGGTCATTGCCCTGTTCCAGAACGAACTCAAGCGCATGCTCGCCTATTCGAGCCTGGCGCACGTCGGGTATCTCCTGCTCGGCATCGCCCTGATGAATGTCGAGGGCCTCGCCGCCACCGTGATTCACCTCTTCAACCACGGCATCTCCAAGGCGCTCCTGTTCATGGGTGCCGGAGCTCTCGTCATTCGGATCGGCTCGACCTTCTACGACGACATCGCGGGCATGGGTCGGTCGATGCCGTTCACATCAGCGGCGATGGTCATCGGCGGTCTCAGCCTGATCGGTGTTCCAGGGACTGCCGGATTCGTCAGCAAATGGCTGCTGATAACCGCATCATTCGAGCGCGGTTGGTGGTTCGTGGTGATCTTCGTCGTCCTGTCGACCCTGTTGACGGTCGCCAATGTCTGGCGGGTTTTCGAGGTTCTGTATCTCAAGGCGCTCCCGGAGGGTCGAACGCAGGACGGACATCGCGATGCGCCCATGTCGATCATCGTTCCCGCCTGGATCATCGCCATCGCCTGCATCTGGTTCGGCATCGACACAGACCTGACACTGGGGTCAGCGCGAACTGCTGCCGAGAGCCTGTTGTCGGGCAGTCTCGGCATGGCGAACTGAGGATCGATCGCGATGGTGGCAGCCCTGTCCATTGAGGTCTGGATTTACCTGGCGCTGCTGATTCCGGCCGCCGCCGCCCTGGGGAATTTCGTGCTCAGGGATCGTCCCGACACCCGCGACGGCATGACCTTTGTCGCAGCCGTTGTGACCTTCGGTTGCGTCGTTGCCGTTGTCAGCGCATCGGGCGGTGCGAGTCTCGACGCGTTCAGCCTGATCGAGGTTTTCCCGGGCCTTGCGATCGCTTTTCACGTCGAACCGTTGGGGCTCCTGTTCGCGCTGATCGGGTCGGGCCTGTGGGTCGTGACCCATGTTTACGGCATCGGCTACATGCGCGGGAACAACGAACGGAATCATGCGCAGTTCTTCGCGTTTTTCTCCATCGCCATCATGAGCACGATGGGCGTCGCTTTCGCGGCAAACATGTTCACCCTGTTCCTGTTCTACGAGATCCTCACGATCTCGACCTATCCCCTTGTCGTGCACAAGGGGACGCCCGAAGCGATCAAGGGAGGTCGCACCTATCTCGGCGTCCTTCTGTTCACCTCGATCTGCATCCAGATGCCAGCGATCATCTGGACATGGGTTGCATCGGGAACCCTCGACTTCCGCCTCGGCGGTATCCTTGCAGGACACATCACCGGCTGGGAGGTTCCCTTGCTGCTCGGGCTTTATGCCTTTGGCATCGGGAAGGCCGCCTTGCTGCCCTTCCATCGCTGGCTCCCGGCCGCGATGGTTGCACCGACCCCGGTCTCGGCCCTGCTTCATGCGGTCGCGGTCGTGAAGGCCGGCGTGTTCACCATGCTCAAGATCGGCGTCTACATCTTCGGCATCGACTTGCTCGCGAACACCGGGGCGTCCCAGTGGTTGATGTGGTTGGCGGCGTATTCGATCCTGGCGGCATCGGTCGTTGCCATGTTTCAGGACAATCTCAAGCGCAGGCTGGCCTACTCGACGGTCAGCCAGCTGTCCTACATCACGCTGGGCATGGCGCTCGCGACATCGATGGGGGTTCTCGGCGGCGGTTTGCACATCGCGACGCACGCTCTTGGGAAAATCACTCTGTTCATGTGCGCGGGTTCGATTTACGTCGCGACCCACAAGACCGAGATCAGCGACATGTCGGGATTGGGGCGAGCGATGCCGTTGACCTTCGGCGCCTTCCTGATCGGTGCGTTGTCGATCATCGGTCTGCCGCCTTTGGGTGGGACCTGGTCGAAGTGGCTTCTCGCCATCGGCGCTGCCGATACAGGGCAACTGGCAATCATCGCGGTGCTGATGATCAGTTCGGCCCTCAACGTTGCCTACCTGCTCCCGCTGGTTGCGCGCGGGTTCTTTCTGCCCGCCCCGGATTCGGGCCAGTCGAATGCCGACGACTCGGCAACGACGGGTCGAACGGGGTGGCGTCAGCAGATTCGCGAGGCGCCGCTGTTTTGCTGGCTGCCGCCGGCTCTGACGGCGGTGGGTTGCCTCGTGCTGTTTCTGTATGCCGATTCCGTTCGTGATTTCCTCTTGCCGATTGCGATGGGCCAATGACGCAGGATCAGGACAGCAAGGCCGGAGGATCGGTCATGGAACCAGGCAGAGAGTCCGAGGCAATCGGGCAAGCAGTGGGCGGCAGTTCCGGGCGTAAAGGCGATGCCACGGGATTGGCCAAGGCATTCGGGTGGTTCGAGCGCATCGGCAATCAGTCGACCATCGTTTGGGGGTTGGCGGCTGTTTGCGTTCTGCTCGTGGTGCTCGAGCTGAGCTTCGTCGAGCACAAGGCAGAAGGGATCAAGGCGATTGTCGGGATCTACGCGATCGCGGGCCTCGTGATGTTGAGCGCAATCGTCGTTCTCGCGCGCGGTGTCAGGGCCATGCTCGGACGCCCCGAGGATCACTATGGCGAACGCGGTTTCGACGACGAAGATCATCCCACCGATCAGCTTGGCGTCGCCGAGAGGGATGGCTGAGATGGTGTTTCCGACCGCATTTCTGTTCCTTGTTTCGGCCTGCATCCTGCCTTTTGTTGGCTCGGTCCGGCTCAGGGCAGCCTTGCTTCTTGCCGTTCCGGCGATCGCTGCCTGGATGGTCATGGCCGCGCCGGTCGGAGCGCATCTTCAGATCGAACTGTTCGGGCTCGAACTCGAGTTGATGAGGGTCGATGGCCTCTCCCGCGTGTTCGCGCTGATCTTCTGCATCGCGGCATTCCTGTGCAACCTCTATGCATGGCACGTGCAGGACCGGGTCCAGCAGATCGCCGCTCTGATATACGCCGGTGCGGCGATCGGGGCCGTCTTTGCCGGCGATCTCGTCAGCCTCTTCCTCTATTGGGAAGCGACGGCGCTGGCGTCGGTGTTTCTGATCTGGGCGCGTCGCACGACGGGCGCCTACCATTCAGGCATGCGGTATCTCATCATCCAGATCGGCTCCGGACTTCTGCTGTTCTCGGGCGTTCTGTTGCTTCTGCGGGGCGGTCATTCGCTGGAGTTCGACGCGATGACGCTCGGGTCTCTGGCGACTTGGCTGATATTCCTGGCCTTTGGCGTCAAGTGCGCCTTCCCCTTGCTGCACTACTGGCTGCCCGACAGCTACCCGGCCGCGACCGTCACGGGCACCGTCATTCTGTCGGTCTTCACGACGAAGATGGCGGTCTACGCACTTGCTCGCGGATTCCCCGGGACCGAAATCCTGATCTACATTGGCACGATCATGGCGGTTTTCCCAGTCTTGCTTGCCCAGATCGAAAACGATCTGAGGCGGGTGCTCGCCTACGCGCTGAACAGCCAATTGGGCTTCATGGTCGTCGGCGTCGGGATCGGCACGGAAATGGCCTTGAACGGAACCGTCTCGCACGCATTGGTCGGGATTCTCTACACGGCATTGCTGTTCATGGCGGTGGGAGCCGTTCTGTTCCGGACCGGGACCTCGAAGGCATCGGAACTGGGTGGGCTGTATCGATCCATGCCGTTGACTGCGCTGTTTTGCATCGTTGGATCTGCGTCAATATCGGCCGTGCCGCTGTTCTGCGGGTTCGTGACCAAGGCCCTGATCTTTTACGAGATCGAAAAGGCGCACATGTCGCTGGTCTGGCTGTGTCTGATTTTTGCATCCGCCGGGGCCGTGGCGCATTCGGGAATCAGGCTGCCGTACCTAGCATTCTTCGCCCAGGACAGCGGCAAGCGACCTGCCGAGGCTCCGACCAACATGCTTCTTGCCATGGGGCTGACAGCCGTGATCTGCATGCTGATCGGCATACAACCGCAGTTCCTCTACGGCCTGCTCCCCCACGAGGTTCATTACCAGCCGTACACGATAGCGCATGTCGTGGGTCAGCTTGAATTGGTGGTGTTCGCGATGCTGGCATTCTGCCTGCTTGCGCGCGTTGGAATGGTCCTGCCGCCGATGCGCGGGATCACTCTCGATGTCGATTCGATCTGCCGAACTTTGCTGCCGCGAGCCCTTCGACCGGTCATGCGGCTCTGGGCTGTGGCAGTGGACCGAACTGCGCGTGGTGTGGACTCCGCGGGCCGTGGCGTCGTCGATGCGCTCTATCACTCGCGCGGACCCGAAAACATTCTCGGACGGTCGTGGCCGACCGGATCGATGGCCCTGTTCGTGGTTGGAGTGCTCGTCTGGGTGCTGGTGGTGGCCTATCTGGCGGGACGCTGACCTCAGGCAACGAGTCCCCACAGCACGCCGGCGATGATCGATCCGACAACGGCGTAGGTGAGGTAGAGCGCGAAGACGGGCGTCTTGACGAGAGCCCATACGGCAACAGCGGCCGGTACGCAGGTCACGCTGCCTGCGAGAACGAAGGCCATCGACGCTCCGGGAGACATTCCCTGTTCCAGCATGCCCTGGACGAGCGGAACTGCTGCGTAGCCGTTCAGGTAGGCGGGGCCTCCGATCACGGCTCCGGCGACAATTGGCCACAGCCCGTCACCGCCAAGTACGCTCACGACGAGTTCCGAGGGCACGTACCAGATCATGATCGCCTCGAGCAGGTAGGCCAACGTCATCCATTTCAAGAGGAAGAGCGCGTTCCACAGGAAGGTCTCCCCAAAAATCGCCCTGCGCTCCTGATGAACCCAGAAACGCCAGACCGGTCGACCGTCGAGGCCGTCGCCTGACGAACCCGCGCAGCATTTCGAGATCGGACTGTCGCGCAGCGAGGACGTGAATGCGCCGGTTCGGGCGATCATCATGGTTCCCAGGCCCCCGAACAGGCCAAAACCGACGGCCGCGATCGTCTTGGCGACCGCGAAGTCCAGTCCGAGCGCGCCTGCCGTGATCATGAACATCGGCGGGTCCATCATGGGAGAGGACAACCAGAACGCCATGACCGCCGAAATCGGCGTTCCGGCGGCCAGTAGAGCCGCGATGAAGGGAATGACCTCGCAGGAACAGAACGGCGCCAGACCACCGACGAGTGATGCGAACACGATCATGCGAAGCTCGTTCCCCTGGAACGACTTGGCGACGATCGACTCGGCGCTGGTCGCCTTGAGGCCGGCGATCAAGAGCACGGCAAAAAGAATGAAGATTCCCGTCTTTGCCAAGGCCTTGAGCACGAAGATCGCGATCGGGCCGAAGTCGGAAGGCACCAGAATGGCCAGCGAAAGGACAATGAGAATCGCAACCAGAAAAGGCTTGTCGAACCTAGCGATGAGCGACCATGCGCGCGCGATCAGGCGTTCGTGTCCGGCGATGACTCGTTCCTGCATCGCGAGTCTCCGACTTGGAGTTTCGATTTCCACATCTTCGTCACCGCTCGAGCGGATGACCGAAAACAACTTCCTATATGGGGTGAAAGTGACCGATTGTAAAGATCCGGTCGTTACAGTGCCGCCGGTCCCCGAACTTGGTTGACGCATTGGCCATGGGTGATGCGAAGGACGGCATTCGAATCACGTGCTTGCGCGACGCATCTCCGTGCGGGTGGCGACTTGAGCGACGGTCGGGATCGTGCATGCATTCTGGATCGATTCGTAACGTTGCCTGTCTGCCCGTCCTGTGCAAATGCACCCCAGCCATCGCTGGCGATTGGGGATGGGAAAGGCTCAGGGCTGTCGGGAGGAGACCAACTTGGCACGCAAGGCAAAGAAGAGATGGACTTTCAAGTCGGCGATGTGGCCAGGCGCGTATGGGTGGCGGTCGTCGGCCAAGGCCGTCGCTCGAATCAAGTCGGCGACATCCGAGATCAAGGCGGTCAATCGCACTGACCCGATTGCTGCCGCCGACGCCGTGGTCGCTTTGGCGGAGAGAATCTCGCCCGCATTCGAGTCCATCAACACGTCTTCCGGTGCTCTTGGTGGAGCCGTGTATCGAACGCTGGAACAGTTGATTCCGATCCTCATCAAGGCTCCCGCACCCGAACTCGTGCGTGCGCAATGGCTTGAGGGGCTGCGCATGGCCATCAACGACGACGGATTTGATTACCTGGAGCCGATTTCGGAACGCTTTGGTGAAATCGCTGCATTCGAGCACCTGCAGAACGAGCATGCCGACCGCGATCTCGATCTGGTTCGCGAATGTTTTTTGCCCGACGGGCGATTCATGTTCCATCCCGCCAAGACCCTCACGCTGTCCTGCTTGCTCGAGGCAGGACGCCACGACGAACTGACCGAAATGGTGATGCAGAAGAAACGTCGACTCTGGAGCAACCTCTGTTTTGTGGCAGAGGCGTGGGTTCGTCAGGGTCGTGAGGACGAGGCGCTGGAGCTTGCCGAATCCTTGCTCGAGGGTGAGACCAATCCTGGGGGTTCCGTGGAGATTTTGCGGTTCTGCGAGAGCATTCTGATTCGGAAAGGTCAGGTGGAGGACGCCTATCGTCGTTTCGGGCTGCCTCGACCGACGGGCAGCACGTACCTTGCGAAGTGGCGCAGCCTCGTCAAACGTTATCCCGACATCGATCCCCGGAAGATCCTCACCGATCTGATGGAACTCGAAGGGTCGCCCGGCAAATGGTTTGCAACGGCCAAGACGGCGGGTTTCCTTGACATCGCTCGTCACTGCGCCGGAGACTATGATGCGGATCCGTCGACCCTGATCCGTGCTGCCCGCGATTTCAAGGAGAAGGAACCCGAGTTCGCGGTCGAGGTCGGCATTTTTGCCATTTACGGTCTGGTCGTCGGTCGCGGGTACGAGCCGGAAACTATCGACATCAACGAGGCCGTTGAACACATCATTGAGGCGAGCGAACGCGTGGGTTCGACCGACGCGGTCAAGGGTGATCTGGCGCGCATGACCAGAGCCGACTTCGGCACGGATTTCATGAAAAGAAGGTTGAAGCGGGCTCTTGAGGGGCTGGACCGGACGAGCAGCGTCTGAACAGCCGAATTCATTCTGCGGTGATTCAAGGTTGACGATCATTTGCATGCTCTGCGCTCAGCCACCGTTCTGCGAACCCATCGGTTCCTGACGCATTCCTTTCATGGTTTGTCATTGCCGCGAACATGGGTGACGTGAACCCGGCGCAGATGCACAGATGATTGCTGCTGACGCCAAGCGCAGCAAAGGCTATTGAGTTGACCATGGACTTCGTTTTCTACGATCTCGAGACAACCGGAACATCGCCCGCATTCGACCAACCGCTGCAATTCGCAGCGATTCGCACGGATGAGGATCTGATTGAACGGGACCGGGTCGACATTCGGTGTCGCCTCGCGCCCCACATTCTCCCATCGCCTGAGGCAATGGTCGTCACGGGAGTGACGCCGGAGCAGCTGAGCGATCCTGATCTGCCCACTCTCTTCGACTTTGCCCGAAGACTGGCCGAGTTGACCGAAGAATGGGCTCCTGCCATCTGGACCGGCTACAACTCGATCAAGTTCGATGAAGAGTTCATGCGGCAGGTCTTCTACCAGAACCTTCTGCCCAGCGTATACGCGACCCAGTTCAACGGAAACACGCGTCTTGACATCATGACGGCAGTTCATGCGGTGCATGCGCGTGATCCCGGAATCCTCGACTGGCCGAAGGATCCCGAAAGCGAAAGGACCGTCTTCAGGCTGGATCGGTTGGCCCCGGCGAACGGCTTCAACGCTCACAGGGCCCATGACGCGCTCGGCGATGTCGAGGCGACAATTCACTTGGCACGACGGATTGCCTCGGGGAATCCGCGCCTGTGGTCCGAATTGGTCGACAACGCCACCAAGACCCGCGTCAAGACGAAGCTCGAGTCTTTTCGGCCGCTTGAACTGGTTCTGCGATTCGGCGGTGATGAACCTCGGTCGATTTTCGGGTGTCATTGCGGTTATGCAACCGGCAGCGGGACGATGGCCGGGTTCTTCGATCTTGACGCTGCCGACCCGAGCGAACTGCTCGCCGCCTCGGACGACACCCTGTTCGCGGCGGTCGATGCGACGCCGAAGATTATTCGCGGCGTGGCAACCAACAGGGCGCCGGCGCTGCTGGCTGTCGAATCTCCTGATGCGGAACATGTCCGTCGTTCGGAAGTCATCGCATCGTCGCTGGCGTTTCAGCGGCGCGTGGGAGACGCCATGGCTTCACGGTTCGCGGAGGAGCCTGACGCGCCGCCGAAACCTGTTGAAAAGCGCATCCACGAGCAATTCTACGGATATGGAGACAAGCAATCGCTTGAGGAGTTCCATCGCAGCGACTGGCAACGGCGAAGCGAAATCGTCGGTAGCTTGAGCGACAGGCGGTTAAGGCAGCTTGGACGGCGGCTGATCGCGTACCACTGCCCGTCATTGCTCTCGTCCGGGGACAAGGAGCGCTATCACACCTACCTGCAAAACAAGTGGAGGGCTGCCGACGTTCCCGAAACCGAATGGATGACCATCGAGAAAGCGAGAGCCCAGATCGAAAGCCTCCGATCCGGGAATTCGGTCGAATCATCCACCCTCGACGCCATTGCGAAGTTGGTCGAGGAACGGGCGGTTCTTGCATCGTCGTGAGCGGCGGGTTCCATTGAACCCCGGCCGAACCGTGACGTGTTTCACGAGGTGCCTAAAAATTCAAAGGCGAGCCGAGGCTCGCCAATGAACAGACGGTTAGACCATCCCATTACTGCCCCTGCATCGACGAAAATCGCCAAAAATTCAAGAGCAGATTTGCAGGGCAAGGCTTGGTGAGCCTGCGCAGATTGCTTCAAGATTCCCCACTATTGACTGACGTCGACGGCAATTGTCGCGATTGCCTGCCGACCAGTTTGCAAGGCGTTGAAAAAGCGAATGTTTTCACGGCACTTTCCAAGACCGGCCTTGTCGGACTCAACGACCATTACCGAATGGGTGACCACCACGAAAGCGAGAGCCCAGGTCGAAAAATCTCCGAACTCGAGAGGTGGCCGAATCGTCCGCACTCGACGCCATCGCCAAGTTCGTCAAAAAAACGGGCGGCTCCTGCATCGACTTGAATGACGGTCACGCCTGAACCCGTTTGACTCCGTTCGGTTGGCGTTTCGGGACCTGCATTGCCGAATTCATCTCGCATGACGGTCACTGTCGATTCAGCAATGATGCGCATGTCAGTCCACTGTCGAGCAACAGGTGTGGCGCCTCAATGAATGCGGATTCTCGCCTTCTGCCGGCCAGGTGGCGAGTCAACTGGCAAAAACTTCCGACTTCCGACCTCAGTCCTCTACCGGCGGGTAGCGGTAGCGCGCGGCCGCGACCGTCCAGTCCATGTGGTTGCGGACGTATTGCCTGCTGGCATCCGACGGAGGGTTGTAGTCCCAGTGTTCACCCGCACCGGCTTCCATCGCTGCGTGCATGGCTCTCCGAGACTTTTGCGTCGCAATGACCCTTCTGCGCAGCTCCTCTCCATCCCAGCGACCAGCGACCTCTGCCGCAAATGCTGCGGCGACATTGTGATGTTTGGGATCGGCCGCGAGGTTGATCCGTTCGCCAGGATCGGCTTCCAGATTGTAGAGTTGTGGCGGGTCGGCGTCGCAGTGGACGTATTTCCATTCGCCGCGCCTGATCATGATCACCGGATAGGCGGTCATCTCGGCGCAGTACTCGCCAATCGCCTCGTCGAGTGGGTCTTCGTCCCCCCGCGCCAGCGGCATCAGGCTGCGTCCGTCGATCGGTGCGCCGAGCATTTCGCGGCCGCCGCCGCCGATCTCGATGAACGTTGGCAACAAGTCGACAAGCGAGCAGGCGTTCGTGGCAACACCGCGGGCGATGCCAGGGCCAGCCATGACGAGGGGAACCCGCGCCGAATGCTCGAAGAAGTTCATCTTGTACCACAGACCGCGTTCGCCGAGCATGTCGCCGTGATCCGCTGTCACAATCACGATCGTGTTCTCGAGTTCTCCGATCTCGTCGAGCGTCTGCACGATCTGCCCGATCTTGCTGTCGAAGTAGCTGACATTCGCGAGATAGGCGCGGCGGGCCTTGAGGACTTCGTCGTCGCTCAATCTCACTCGCGAGGCTTCGATCCCGTCCATCAGCCGGCGCGAGAACGGGTCGAGGTCCTCGATTTCGGGAATGTCCTCGGGGAGATCGATATCGGCATCCGTGTAGAGGTTCCACCACTCGGGTCGGGCGACGTAGGGGTCGTGGGGGTGGATGAAGCTGGCAACGAGCGCAAACGGAGCTTCTGCCCCCGATGCCTTGTCGCGGGCGACATCGAAGAGCCACCGGCGGGCCGCGAAACCGACCTCGTCATCGTAGTCGATCTGAAAAGTGGCCTGCGCGACACCGCTTTCCTTGACGGTCTGCATGTTGTGATACCACTTGTCGATCCGCTCGTCGGGCGCTTCCCAGTCCGGGGTCCATGCGAAATCCGACGGGTAGATGTCCGTCGTCACCCGGTCCTCGAAGCCGTGCATCTGATCGGGTCCGACGAAATGCATCTTGCCCGACAGGCAGGTATGGTATCCCAGCGCCTTGAGATAATGGGCAAAAGTCGGGATCGACGCCGGGAATTCCGATGCATTGTCGAAGGCCGCGATCCGGCTGATCAGTTGTCCCGACATGAAGGCGAAGCGTGACGGCGCGCACAGCGGCGAGTTGCAATAGGCGGCATCAAAGCGCATTCCCCGCTCGGCAAGGGCATCAAGATGGGGCGTTCTGGCTGCCCGATGTCCGTACGCCCCCGTGAAATGCGGAGCCAACTGGTCCGCCATGACGACGACAATGTTGGGGCGGGTCATGATGACAAACTGGAAGAGTCGAGCCCCGGGACGAGTCCAATGGCCCGCGAAACCTCGGCAGCACGCTGCATTGGGGCTGATTCCCTGGCTTTCGGATCGCAGCCGACCGACGTCCTTCGTGATTTCGACATACTCTTCACCTCCGCATGCGACGGGTCATCTCACGAGCGATTGACGGCAGCGATAAACACGATTCTCACTGTGCAGTCCAATGTTCTCACGTCTCACAGTCCGTGCAAAATGATGAATGGCGAGATTTCGCGTTTCATGGATACTGGTACCATGAAACAAGACATCGACAGTCTCGAAGACGAAATCCGCGCCTGTCGGTTGTGTGCTGGGGAGTTTCGGCGAACCGCAACAGCTCACGACCCGCGACCGGTTCCATGGCTCTCGGCCAATGCCCGGATCCTGATCGTCGGCCAGGCGCCAGGCGCACGGGTGCACAGGATCGGGCGGCCGTTCGCGGATCCCTCCGGTGATCGATTGCGGTCCTGGCTCGGTGTCACGCCGGAGGAATTCTACGACCGACGCTCGTTCGCGATCCTGCCGATGGCATTCTGTTTTCCGGGATACGACGAATCCGGCAGCGACCTGCCGCCGCCCCCGCTGTGCGCGCAGACCTGGCGGCGACGCGTTCTCGACACGATGCCGGAACTCGATCTGACCGTACTCGCTGGCGGACACGCGCAGGCCTGGCATTTCGATGCACCAAGACGCGGGGTGACCGAGACTGTCCGAAACTGGCGGGAGTATTTTCCCGGTGTCGTTCCACTGCCCCATCCGAGTTGGCGGAACAATGGCTGGCTTCGAAAAAACCCTTTCTTTGACGAGGAGGTCTTGCCCGCCTTGCGGTTGAGGGTTCGCGAAATCCTCGACGCGGGGCCGGGGCGTCAATCGTCTGACGACAGTTGATGCGGGGCAGGGACCGCGAAGACGAATGCCCGGCCTGCACATGGAATGGACGCTGACAACGGTGCCCTCGCATGCGCTTCCGGCCGGCTCGCAAGTGTCAGACACCGTTTCACTTCGGGCTGACCATTGAGTCGCCGAGGCGTTGCACTCAGACGCTCGACCAGGAACTGAATTTACGTGTCGATATGCACCTCGGTGACCACCCGCCACGCGTTTGGCGACTCCGATGCAGGCGTCGTCAGTACCCTTGCGCCGGATCGACGACGTGCAGAAACGGCTCGCCTGCAACGCCACGGCGAATGTTTTCAACGACGACGCGACCGGCGGACTCCGGGTGGGTTTCGGCCGCGACATGCGGCGTGACCAGGACAGACGGGTGTGACCAGAACGGGTGTTCGGCCGGCAACGGTTCGACGCGAAACACGTCGAGCGTCGCACCGGACAGGTGTCCGTTGTCGAGCAGTTCCAGCAAGGCGTCATCGTCGATCACCCATCCGCGGCTCGGATTGACGATCGATGCACCAGCGGGAAGCAGCGACAGCCTCTCGAGGTCGAGCAGATTGTCGGTCTGGCGCGTGCGCGGCAGCATGACAACGAGAATGTCGCTCGTCTCGAGCACCTCCGGCAAGGCGGCCTCGCCATGCAGGCACTTGATGCCAGCGGTGTTGCTGGACTTTCGCGATCTGCTCCATGTCGTCACGTCAAAGCCGAGTCCGGCAAGTGCGTCCGCCGCTGCCATTCCGAGCACCCCAGCGCCCAGAATTCCGACGCGTCGATCCTGGGCAAGAGGGGGCAACAGATCGGACAGCCATTCGCCGGGGCGCGCTGACGCGAATCGATCGGCGTTCAGGTGATGACGCAGGACATGACCGGCGATGTATTCGCTCATGCCCTTGACCATTCCCGGATCCACCATGCGCGCGAGCGGACATCGCAAGGCGGGATCCTTGAGAACCCGGTCAACACCTGCCCAGAGCGATTGAACGAGCGCCAGATTGGTGAATGGAGAGAGATCCTGGACGGGACCATTGGGCGCATACACGAGGTAGTCGACGTCTTCCGGCCGTTCGACCTCACCATGAGCGACGACGGCATCGATCCCGTGCTCCTGCAGACCGGCCTCGAGAACAGGTCGGTACTGAGGCCACTCGGCGGGAGTGCCCGCAAAGAGAATGTTGATCGTCATGGCTCTGATCCGTTCAGCGCCGAGGCTCGACGGCGGTCCTCACCTCGGTTTGTGGACATGGGCGCTCTGAACCAGACCGAAAGCGAAAAGCAGCACGACCATGGCGGAACCTCCGTAGGAAACCAGCGGCAACGGGACGCCGACAACGGGCGCAAGACCCATGACCATGAGCATGTTCACGGCAAAGTAAAGAAAGAATGTGCACCCGATTCCCAGTGTCAGCAGAGATCCGTACCTGTTGTGGTTGGTGAGACCTGACAGGACGCAAAACAGAACGATCAGGCAATAACCGATCCCGAGTACCACTCCCCCCCGGATCCCAAGTTCTTCCATCAGGGTCGTGAAGATGAAGTCGGTGTGCTTTTCGGGCAGGAAATTCAGGTGGCTCTGCGTTCCCTGCATGAATCCGCGACCCGACACGCCGCCCGAACCAAGCGCGATCTTCGACTGTGTGATGTGATAGCCGGCCCCCAGCGGATCCGACGACGGGTTCAGAAACGTCTCGATGCGCCGGTACTGATAGTCCGCAAGAAACTGGAACTCGGTTCCTCGCGACATGAACGTCGCTGCAATGCCGCCGCAGACAAGGGCGACGCCGGCCGCAAAATACTGCCATGCCACGCCCGCAATGAACATCATCATGACCCCGCCAGCGAGGATCAGTACCGCAGTCCCGAGATCAGGTTGCTGGAAGACGAGAACGGTCGGGACCGCGATCATCATGACCGGAGGCAGGATCCACAGCGGGCGCGATATGCGTTCCGGAGGAAGCGAGGAATAGTACCACGCAAGGACCATGACGAGGGTGACTTTCATCAGTTCGGACGGCTGGGCCCTGATCGGTCCGATCTCGATCCAGCGCCGGGCGCCCATGCCGGTATCGCCGACGAATGCCACCGCAACCAGCAGGGCAAGGGTGGCCAGATACGCAACCACGGAAAGCCTCAGAAACACGATGACGGGCACAAAGGCCAGGATCGACATCAGGCTTAGGCCGAATACGAGACGGACGAGATGCGGCATGGCCCACTTGTCGAAATTCCCGCCAGCGACCGACAGCAGCATCAGGATTCCGGCGCCGCCGATCGCGGCAAGCAGGAAAAACAGTGCCCAGTGAAAGTGAAGGACCTTGGACAGGCCCGTGGGCACGGTGCGCTGCGTTTGGCTGGCGAACGTCACGCAAACGCCCCTGCGACAAGGCTCGGCACGACGACGATTCGACAGCTTGAGGAGTGCGGAACACGGATCCCGATCCGTGTCAGGCGACCGGACGAATGCACCTGTAAGGCGGCCACTCGAATGCCTGGAACCACGATCATCCCAGCCCGGACGTCTCGTTGCCGGATGGCGGGCTCTGCCGGTCGTCGACCTCGGTGTCTGTCAGACCGAGGTCATGGGCCGCAAGGAGAATGTCGCGGGCGATCGGGGCGGCAACACGCGAACCGCTGCCGGCGTGTTCGCACACGACCGAGATTGCGATCCTCGGCGACGAAACCGGTGCATAGGCGACAAACAGTGCGTGGTCTCGGTGCCGCTTCGGCAGATCCTCGTTTTCGATGACGCCCGTTTCTCGCTCTTCGGTGGTGATGGCTCGAACCTGGCTGGTTCCGGTCTTGCCCGCGAATCGCCTCGGCTCGCCGGTGGTTCGGGATTCGAAGGCCGTGCCGCGCGGGTGATTGACGACATCGTCCATGCTCTTGCGAATCAGCGAAAGATGGGATGGGTCGATGCCAATGGATTCGAATTCGGCGTCACGGCGCAACCTGTCCCCTTGCGAGATGACGAGGTTCGGCTGAACCATTCGGCCCGACGCGATTCTTCCTGCCATGACAGCGAGTTGCAAGGGCGACGCGAGCAGAAAGCCTTGGCCGATCCCGACGTTCAACGTGTCCCCGACAACCCAGTTGCGGGACCGGTTCGCGCGTTTCCACTCCTGTGTCGGAACCAGCCCTGCCTGAATGGCGCGGAGCGGAAGCTCGTGCCTGGTTCCCAGCCCGAAGCGTCGAGCCATGGCATTGATCCGTGCAATGCCGACCCGTTTGGCAATCTCGTAGAAGTAGGTGTCACATGATCGCTGAATCGCCGTTCTCATCGCGATGGACCCATGGCCACCGCTCTGCCAGCAATAGAACTTCCGTCCGGAGACTTCGGTGAAACCGCTGCACGTGATTCTGTCATTGGGGGCGATCAGTCCCGCTTCGAGGGCTGCGAGAGCCACGACCATCTTGAACGTCGATCCCGGTGGATAGGTGCCCGACACCGATTTTGCCAGCAAGGGACGGTCTTCGTTGTCGTTCAAGGCTTCCCAGTCCGCGACGGATATGCCGGTCACGAACTTTTCGGGGTCGAAGGACGGCGATGACGCCATCGCGAGGATTCCTCCCGTCCGGATGTCCATGACGACTGCCGACGCACTTTGATCCCCGAGAAGCCGCTGGGCGACAACCTGCAGGCGCCCGTCGAGAGTCAACGTCGTGTCATTGCCCGCGCGGCTCCCGCTGCGATCGAGTTCCCGGACGATTCGACCGACGGAATTGACTTCGATTCGCTGAATGCCGGCGGCTCCGCGCAGAGACTGCTCGAGCCTGTGCTCAACTCCGGTCTTGCCGATCTGAAAACGCGGAATGAGGAGCAGCGGATCATTGTCGTCCGTCCGTTCGAGGTCGTAGTCGCTGACCGGCCCGACATAGCCCACCACGTGGGCAGCCGACTCGCCCAAGGGGTATCTCCGCTCCCAACCGATGCCCGGAATCACGCCGGGCAGGGCAGGGGCGTTTGCCGCCACCCGCGAGATTTCGTCCCATGTCAGGCGAGTTGCAACCGTGACCGGGATGAAGGCGCGGTTTCTTTCGACTTCTTCACGGGTTCGAGCAAGGTCTTCCGGAGCGATGTCGATGAGCGATGACAGTCGCTCGAGGACAGCCTCGAAATCGATCGTGCGTTCGCGCACGATGTCGATCTTGTAGAGAGTTTCATTGCGAGCGAGGACCACGCCGCGTCGGTCGTGGATCAGCCCCCGATTTGGTGGAATCAGGCGGATGCTGATTCGGTTCTTGTCGGCGAGTTCTGCGTAGACGCTGGCGTTGCGGATCCCGAGGTCGTGCAAGCGCCATCCTAGCAATCCGACCACGCCGGCCTGCAGCCCAAGCACGACGAATGTCCTGCGCTTGACCGTCTTGGACATCACCGAGCGTCCTGGCATCCAATCTTCTCTCATCGGAGCATCCGGTCGCGATCCACCTTGTCGAGGCGCGGTCTGCGATGCCTGAGAAGTCCTTTCCAGCCGAATGCGACCACAGGATAGGCCGCTGCCGTCAAGACTGTCATGGTGAACAGTTGATTGAAGGATGGGACGGACACGAACAGGAGAATCATCATGACTTGCTGGACACCGAGCGCCACCACGTACCCGATGATTGCTGCAAGCCACTCGATGGCGAATCCGTGGGTGCGAAAAAAGACGTGGGCAAGCCTGACGGTCTCGGCAATGCAGACAACGATCAATGTCCACAGGCCCAGGGGGCGCATGTGAAAGATGTCACCGATGAGAAGCACCGGAACAACGACCCAGAACGGGGCCGCGTTCGGTTCGCGGACCACGACACAGATGACGCTGCAGTAGACAAGATCGGGAAGGCTCAGCGCCTGGCGGAATATCCCGATTGGCATGAGATACAAAATGACAAGGCACACGGCCAAAGACACGAAGATACCGCGTCGATACCATGCATTGGCGGACAGATCTGTACCGGGGTCGGTCATCGATCGCCTTGACGCAACACCGGTGCAGGAGCCTCGACAACCAGATCACCCGAGTTCTCGATTGGCTGCGACGGGCTGAAGCGGACGATTCGCAGGAACTGGAGACGGTCGAGATCTGCCGCGGGCTTCACCCGAAACTGCTTGCGCGAGTCCGAAAACACGCTTCCGACCAGCAACCCCGGTGGAAACACGTGCCCGTCGCCTGTCGTGAAGACCCTGTCGCCGGTTCGGATGTCGGATTGTCGGTCAATGAACTTGAGCAGGGGAGTCCTGCTGTTGTCGCCGGTGATGAACACGCGGCTGTTGGAAGGGACGATCTTGACGGGAATCCAGCTGTTGCTGTCCGTCAACAAGACCACACGCGATGTCTGTTTTCCGACGCCGGAAACCCTGCCGACGAGGCCGAGACCGTCCAAGGCGGCCCAACCGTCGCGAACGCCGTCGTCGCTGCCGACATTGATCAGCACCGACTGCTGGAACGGCCCTCCCGAATCCACCAGAACGTGGGCGGTGAGGTAGGTGAAGTCGCGGTCCAGCTGGACGTTGTTCAGGTCCTTGAGGCGAGCGTTTTCCTGATCGAGGCGGATGGCAGTTTCCTGCCAGGCCTTCATCTGCTGGAGTTCCTTCAACAGTTCCTGGTTCTGCTCGTGCAGTTCGACATAGGACTGGAAGTCCTCGATTATCCGTGAAACGCTGGAAACCTTGGTCAGAACCCATTCGAGGCGCGGAACCACCTGATCGATGACGGCCAGCCTGAAATGCTCGGCTCTTGGATTGTCGATTCGCCAAAAGACGATCAGCGCGACGAGAAGGACCAGGACGAGGGCGAACATCAACCGTCGGACCGGACGACCGAATTCCGATGCGGTATGGTCTGGAAGGGCCATGTCCGTGCCCCTTGGATTCCCGGACTACGGAGGTTCAGGTCCCGTAGTCGATGACATGGACGAGTTCTTTTTCGCGTTCGAGCGACATGCCGATGCCGAGCGCCACGCAGTTGAGGCAGTCCTCGGCGACGGCAAATGCCAGTCCCGTCTGTTCCCTCAGCGCGAGGTCAAGCTCTCCGAGCATCGCGCCGCCTCCGGTCAGCACGACGCCGCGGGTGACGATGTCGGCCGCGAGATCGGGCGGGGTCGATTCGAGCGCTCTCAGAACCGCATTGCAGATGTTGCCGACCACTTCCGCGAGAGCTTCCGCCACGTTCGCCTGATTGATTTCGATTTCCTTCGGGATGCCATTCAGGATGTCCCGACCTCGGATGACCATCTTCTCGCCCTTGCCGTCAAGCGGCATACGCGCGGTTCCGATTTCCTTCTTGATTCGCTCGGCGGTCGGTTCGCCGACCAGAAGATTGAACTGGCGACGAAGATAGGAAATCAGGAATTCGTCCATCTGGTTGCCGCCGGTTCGCACCGACTGGGCGTAGACGATGTCGCAAAGCGAAAGTACGGCGACCTCGGTGGTTCCGCCGCCGATATCGACAACCATCGATCCCGAGGGGGTGGCGATCGGCAGACCGACACCGAGCGCCGCTGCGATCGGTTCCGCGATCAGGCCGGCCTTGCGACACCCAGCGGCCAGAACGGACTGGCGAATGGCGCGTCGTTCGACCGATGTTGCGCCGTGCGGCACACAGACGATGATTCGGGGTCTGATGATGCTCGAGCGCCGATAGACCTTGCGGATGAAGTGCTTGATCATTTCTTCGGCGACGTCGAAGTCGGCAATCACGCCGTCCCGCATGGGTTGAATCGCCTGGATCGATCCGGGCGTGCGTCCAACCATGAGCTTGGCATCGGCGCCGACAGCAAGGACCTGTTTCTTGCCGTCCACGACGTGATACGCCACCACGGACGGTTCGCTCAGAACGATGCCCTTGCCCTTGACGTAGACAAGCGTGTTGGCTGTCCCGAGGTCAATCGCGATGTCGGAAGAGAACAGCTCGCCTAGAGATCCAAACATCGTCGGCTCATTCCTTTTCCATCACGTCGGCATCATTCAGATTCGGCACCTGAATTACCATCAATTAGGACGATGGCAACGGGTCGTAAAGGGTCACCGCGTCTGATGGGCGAGGTCAACGTCCCATTGCAGCAGCTGATTCGACCCTCGTTCGGTCACTGACGGCTGGCGGGAGCCGTTTCAACTTCGACAAGCCGAGACGAGACCACGAGGCCGCCAAGGACGGCCTGCTGACGTCACACTGTCTGCGTGCCCATCGCTCGTGAGCGTTCGACCACCGGAACCCGCGAGCCGAGGGCGACACGCACCCTGAGGCGGTTCAGCGCGTTGATATACGCCTTTGCCGAGGCGACGACCGTGTCGGTATCGGACGACTGGCCGGTCGCGATGAAACCGTTTTCTTCCATGCGAACGCTCACGGTCGCCTGGGCGTCGGAACCCTCGGTGACCGCGTTGACCTGATACAGCTGGAGCTGCGCATCATGGTTGTGGAGCGCGCTCACGGCGTTGAACGTCGCATCCACCGGCCCGTCGCCTTCGGCAGTGACGGTCTTGACGTCGCCGTCGATGGCGAGCGCCAGTTCCGCAGACGACCGCCCGGCTGTTCCGCACGTGACGCGCAGGCTGTCGATCCGGAGATAATCCTCTCCGCCGGTTGACGAATCCTGCATCAGGGCGACGAGATCGTCGTCGTAGACCTGCTTTTTCTTGTCGGCGAGCCGCTTGAAACGGACGAAGGCGTCGTTCAACTGGTTGTCCCCGAGATCGTAGCCGAGGTCGGAGAGTTTCTTCCGCAGGGCAGCGCGGCCGGAGTGTTTCCCCATCACGAGGTTTGATTCGAACAGGCCGACGTCTTCGGGGCGCATGATTTCGAAGGTTTCGGCGTGCTTGAGCATGCCGTCCTGGTGAATTCCGCTTTCGTGCGCGAAGGCATTCTTGCCAACGATCGCCTTGTTGGGCTGCACCGCGAATCCGGACACTGCTGCGACCCGGCGCGACACGTGCATGATCTTCGCCGTGTCGATCCCGGTCGAGTACGGCATGACGTCATTGCGAACGCGCAGCGCCATAACGACCTCTTCGAGCGCGGTGTTCCCGGCCCGTTCGCCAAGGCCGTTGACGGTGCACTCGATCTGCCTTGCACCGGCCTCGACCGCGAGCAACGCATTGGCCGTCGCCATGCCGAGGTCATTGTGACAGTGGGTGGCGAGAGTGACATTCTCGATGCCGGGCACGCGATCGATCAGCATCTCGATGATGCCGGCGCTCTCCCTTGGAACCGTGTATCCGACGGTGTCGGGAATGTTGATCGTGGTGGCGCCGGCCTTGATCGCGATCTCGCAGACCCGGCACAGATATTCGTCCTCGGTTCGCGTCGCGTCCATCGGAGACCACTGGACATCATCGCACAGACTGCGGGCGAGACTGACCGTTTCGTGAATGCGCTCGGCCATCGCTTCCTTGTCGAGCCTGACCTGATACTGTCGGTGCAGGGGCGAGGTTCCGATGAAGGTGTGGATGCGGGGTCGCCGCGCGTTGCGGACGGCTTCCCAGCATCTTCTGATGTCAGTTTCGTTGGCCCGCGCGAGCCCGCAGATGATCGCGTTGCGGGTTCTTTCGGCGATCTGCACGACGGCATTGAAGTCGCCATCGGATGCGATGGGGAATCCGGCCTCGATGATGTCGACACCCATCTCGTCGAGGAGAGCGGCGATCTCGATTTTCTCTTCGAGCGTCATTGTCGCGCCCGGAGACTGTTCGCCGTCGCGCAGGGTGGTGTCGAATATCAGGACTCGGTCCCGTTGATCGGATGCTTCGGTCATGATTCTGAGTCTTTGTTCTGTCGTTGGTGGAAAACGGATGTTTCAGGCGTCTTGGGTTTCCCCTGAGCACGGACGCCTGAAAGGCAACCGCTCAGGGGCCACCAAGTCGAGTGGAGGTGGCTAGATCGATCAACAGCAAGGGCAAGTTGCGTGACATCGCGATCAACCTGTCAAAACCTGCAATCCAGACGCGCACGGCACCGTGCGACAGAACACGATCCTTTGTGTAATGGAAAAAAGAGTTCGCGATCAAGTGAAATTTGATCGGTCATGCAAATGCCTGCCCAGTCTGCTTGGCCATGGTCGATGAACTCAGGGACTCAAGTGCAGCCGGATCATCGTCCCGCGATCAGACGCCGATTTGGCATTGTCGATGCTATCGGTGCGTCAAGATCGTGCAAGGCGCAGGTCAGCCCCACGCGGTTTCGATTGCCAAAAGCACGCTCTCAGGGGTCTCGTCTTCCTCGATCCCATAGGCCGTCGTGCCGTCACTGAGGTCAGCAACGTAGTTCTCCATCGCGGTCACCAGACTGTTCACCTTGCTGTAGCTCAACCACTCGTTGCCAGCGGCAAAGCCCCGAACGTAAGCACTTGGGTTCGGACCATAGAACCAATTCTCGAACGTGAACGTGTCTTCGGCACCTTGCAGACGGACAATCAGATTGTTGTCGATCCGTTCAAACCAGATATCCTTGGTCTCGACATCGTCCTCGAAGACAAAAACGTCAGTGTTGGCGTATGATTTGCTGCCCCGGTAGACATCGTTGCCATCGCCATAACCGAAACGGATGTAGTCCCGACCCGCACTCGCGATGATCACGTCGTCGCCCTCAGCACCAACGAGCATGTCGTCTCCCGAACCGCCGTTCAACGTGTCATTGCCGGTGCCGCCCATCAGGACATCGTTTCCCGAACCGCCATTCAAGACATCGTCGTCAGCTCCGCCTGTCATGACATCGTCGCCGCTGTCGCCGTTCAGAACATCAATGCCGTTCCCACCGGCCAAGATGTCATCACCACCACCGCCATTTAGCGTGTCGTTTCCGTCCCGGCCAAAGATGAAGTCATCGTCGCCAAAGGCGCTCAGGATGTCGTCCCCGTCAAACCCGTCTATCCAGTCAGCGCCGCTCGACCCATTCAGCATGTCGTCAACCGGTCCATCCGCATTGGAATCCGTTGCCTCCGAACCAAGATACGTGTTGGTGACAAAGGAGATTTCGAAGTCTAGGCCGTTGAAGAACTGCAGAAGCTCGATGCGATTGTCCTGATTGTTCCAGTTTTCGACCGAGACAACGTCACTCAATTCTTCCAGCGGCACGGTCTGCCCGTCCCGATCGCGCAAGTAGATGTTCATCGTGCCGCCGTCACGATGGAGGATCAGGTCCTCGATGGTGATGCCCGCACCGAAAAGCAGCTTGTCGCCACCGGGGTTCTCTCGGTCGGTGCCAACTGCACTGCTGCCCGCATCAAGTATAGTGTCGGAGCCATCGCCACGACTGAAGACGTAGGTGTCGTTGCCAAGTCCTCCTTCAATGCGGTCCGAGCCTCGTCCGCCAGAAAGAATGTCGTCATTGGAAGAGCCGGCGAGTGTGTCATCGCCGGCTCCGCCGACAAGCCAGACACCGTCCCCGTTTGACAAATTCACCCCTTCAGCAGTGAGGGTGTCGTCCTCGGCGTCGCCTGTCTCGGCATAGCCAATGCCGCCCACGTCCAGCACAAAGTCATTCGCAAAGCGGAAGGTCTCGATCCGGAACTCTGATACGTCCCAGTTGGCAATCGTGACACTGTCCTTGATTTCACTGCCCACAACGACGGGAACCAGTTGAACAACTAGAGCGGACCTTTCGTCACTTACTTCGGTCGCAACGATCAGATCGGAGATGTCGATGTAATTGCCAAACTGAAGCACGTCGTCGCCGCCTTCCAGCGCAGCCACGTTTGCTCCCGTCCGGCTCTCGCTCACCCACACATTCTGCTCGTAGGTCACGGGCCACTTGCCTCCGGTCGAGAAGGTCCGTGTCTCAATCGCGAAGTCTTCGGCACCATACTCCGTCGTGGTCACTCCACCTTCAGTCACGCTGAAGGCGCTTTCGTCGATCGTGTCGTGGCCATCTCCTCGGTTGAAGATGTAGGTATCGTTGCCCTGACCGCCGCGCAGAATGTCATCGCCAGCACCTCCGGTCAGTACATCGTCATCAGCACCGCCTTCGATGACGTCATCACCTTGGCCTCCAAGGAGATGATCCCCGCCGGCCCCGCCACGCAGAGTGTCGTTGCCGTCCCCTCCAAGAAGGTCGTCGTCGCCTTGGCCGCCCAAAAGTTCATCGTCGCCGTCACCACCGACGAGCACATCGTTGCCGCCTTGACCGGCGAGAGTGTCAGAACCATCGCCTCCTGACAGTAGGTCACTCTTGTAGCTGCCGGTCAAATTGTCGTCATCGCCATAGCCCGACTGGAATGTCCCGAACTCGGAGACGTCAATTTCCATACCGTTACCAAAGCGAAGCTCTTCAACGCGGCTCATCTGGTTCGACCAGTCCTCGACGGTGACAACGTCATCCATCAGATCAAGCGTCACGTCACCGCCGTCATCGTCAAGCTGCCTGACACCCATGACAAGATCGTCATCATCAAGTTCGAAGAACAAGTCCTCGATGTTGATGGTGTAGCCGAATTGCAACGTGTCCCAGCCGCCGTCGATCTGCTGAACACGCTGCACGGTCCGCATTTCCATTACATAATGACCCCATTTGCCGGAACGCTGATAGACGAAGTTCCCGGTCCATTCCCTGACGTTCTGAAGCCCCTCTGCATAATCATGGATCGTGTCATGACCATCGCCGCGGAAGTAGAAATATGTGTCATCCCCGGCACCGCCTTCGAGCCTGTCACTTCCCCTGCCGCCAAAGAGCATGTCGTCACCGGCACCACCCTTCAGCAAATCGTCGCCGTCACCGCCAGACAGTGCATCATTGCCGTCGCCGCCGGTCAGCGTATCATTGCCGGAACCTCCGAGAATGTAGTCGTCACCCGATCCGCCCGAAGCGTTGTCATCGCCCGATCCTGCAAACATAAAGTCCCGGCCCTCGCCTCCGTCCAGGACATCGTCGCCCGAACCGGCGAGCAGGATGTCGCCGCCTCCTTCACCCGACAGCGTGTCGTCACCGCCCCCGGAGTTCAGCCAGTCTCCATCTTCACTGCCGATGAAATCATCTGCCTCGCCATGACCGGTCTGGCCGTCAAGGACTCGGCTCATGTCGATTTTCACCCCGTCCGCAAAGGCGAAGTTCTCGATCCGGCTGCGCTGGTCGGACCAGTCCTCGATCGTGATCGAATCCTCCGTCGAGACGCTGTCGCTCTCGTCGATCGTCGTTTCCTCGTCATCGAGGTTGCGAAACTCGACCAACGCATCGTCACCAACTCGCGCGAACAGCACGTCCTCAAGGTCGATCCCAAAACCGAACTCGAGCGTGTCGATGCCCCCGTCAATCTGCCCATATTCTTCGACAAGGGTCGTCGTGGCGACATGCCCGGTGCGCAGGTCGTTCACGTAACGGCCACCGGACTTTCCGGACTTCCGCCACACTCTCGCGTAATAGTGGTAGCCTTCCTCGCTGTCTGTCCGGACCAGAAACTCGCCTTCGGCATAATCGTGAATCGTGTCGTGGCCGTCGCCACGCAGGTAGAAGTACACGTCGTCACCGCCGCCGCCTTGCAGGGTGTCATCGCCATCACCACCCGCCAGAAAGTCGTCGTCGTCACCCGCATCAAGCGTGTCATCGCCGGAACCGCCGTACAGCCAGTCAGACCCGCCACCTGAACTCAATTCGTCATCTCCAGCCCCGCCCGTGAGTATGTCGGAGCCTCCGGCGGTCGTCAGCGCATCGTTCCCGCCATTGCCCGACAGGGAATAGCTGGTATCACCAAGACCCGAGATGCGATCATCTTCGTCGCTTGCCTCCACAGCCTCGAAACCAATCGCGCCGAGGTCGGCGATATCAAGCGCGGCGTTTTCGTCCATGATCAGACGGTCGTAGCCGTCACCGCCTTGGACACTGCCCGCACTCGCATCGTCGGCGGCGTCAGCAAAAACGACATCATTGCCACCCCCGGCGTCGATCGTGTCTGCATCTTCGCCCCCGTCAAGCAGGTCGTTTCCCTCTCCGCCGATCACCTGATCCATACCGGCACCTGCCGCGATGATGACCGAACTCGTCCGCCCTGTGGCATCAAGTACATTGTCGCGGTCATCACCTGTCGCGCCGGCAAGCTCGTTTGCAGTCAGATCAATGTCCGGCGATTCCAGTCCTGAGGCATCCCAGTAGTCAAGCGACCCCCCGCCCTCGAATTCAATCCGATAGCCATCATCCGTCTCGACCCGCCGCCAACCGCGTTCGACATAGTCAAGCTCAATGTCGCCGACACCACCCTCAATCACCTTGCCGTTCATCACGAAGGATGCGAAACCGTGGAGGGTGTTGTTTCGGACTGTGACGTTGTCATCGGTCTCGTCAAAGCCGGAGCCATCGTCATATGCGAGGTTGATCTGGCTGATGCCCCAATCGTCCAATGACTTGAGTTCGCCCTCGTCGACCTCGCCGTCCTGATCAAGGTCCTGAAAGACCTTCATCGAACTCCAAACATCGTCGTTGGCGTCCAGAATGCCATCACCGTTGGTGTCGAAAATCAGCTGACCGTCTTCATCCGTGGCTTCGGCCAATGCCTGCAGGTCGGTCACTGAACCGTCGCCCCACCGAGCAAAGGACAACTCGTTGGCTTGATCGATGACGCCATCGCCAGTGCCGTTGATTTCGCCGTTTTCATCGAGGTCGACGACCAGAAAACCGTCATCCGGCGCCGCCCAAGATGTCTGTTCGAGATAGCCGTCACCGTCTATGTCAAACGCGACATCATGGCCGATGTCGATTTCGACACCATCGCCATCCAGATCAAGGATGACAGGGAGCCCTGTTCTCACATTCCCCTTGGCGACATTCTCGTAATGCGAAATTGAGTGGTACGGTTCATAGGAAGGTGAACTGTTGTTATCATCATTCCCGCTACGTGATGTAGAACTCGAACCACGGGATGGCGATCCACCAGTGCCGCTGGAACTGCCGGTTGAAGAGGAACCAGAACCGCTAGAACTGCTTGGCGGCAGCAGATCCGAGGTGTCGAGGTCAGTTGGAGCGACAGGGCAACCGGTGGCGGCTTCCACGGAATTGGAGTAGTCGACTGGTCCCATAAGGCCAGCAAGTCGTTCCGTGGCGTCAGTGTGGCCGTCTCCGTCCAAATCGTTGCTACAATTGTATCCTCTAGCGGAGTTGGAAATGGTCGCTTGAATGATCTCCTCGCGTACTCGCTCATTTGCTTCCCAAAATTCTTGCTTGAAAGCATCCTTGGGGTGAATTGATCCTGTGAATCGGGTCTCAATCTTTTGCAATCTATCTGTGACAACAGCATAGATGCCTGACTGCATTGTTGTCCACAGAACCTGTACCCATTCTTGAGCACCTTCGGCTTCAACGTATGGGGAATCAATACTACCAGTAAGCATATAGTTCACAAACGGATTCGCGAATGTCGTCAAATGTTTCGGCAATCCACTCAGTTCAGCGACTACATATGATTCGTAATGCGCGATTTCATCCAAAGAGATGTTGGATCCGCTCGTGTTGACGACGTGTGTCAAAACTTCATGTGCGAGGCGATCTGAAATCCCTTGCAAGTCCGGCGGACTAAACTGATTGGGATCAAAATCGTAGACCGTCCTAGCCTGCGATTCCAACCAAACGGAATATGCACCCAGTGTTTGAGCTCGCGCGAATGCGGAAGCATCACCAACATCGGCATTTATGAAGGCGGCATTCTCAAACCACACATGTTGAGGGGATTCTGTATCCAGTTCATCGGCGACCGTCATGTAACCATAGGCAAAGTCTCCATTTTTTAGAAAGGCGACAGTCGTCAGCCTGTCCAAATGCGAAAAATCCTTATTGCCCATTGCTATCTCCTTTCAAAGATTTGACTATGAACATGACGTCGTGAAATATGTCCGAGAGAGACCAAACGTCAAAATAGTCGATCGATATACTCTGCTGGCGGTTTTTGGCAGTTGGTCTATACATAAACATCGATGACTGGTTAATCACGGTACACGGTACGCAATACCGCACCACCCGCATAAGGTTCACCGGAAATCCGGAAGTAGACATAGTTATTTGGGCTAAGGGGATTCCGTGAAATGCCGTATCGCAACACCATTCCGCCGATTTCGCACTCATCGTCAAAACCCTTTCTGTCTGTCCACCCATACCTCAGATTTTTGACGTCAACTATTCCGACCTCATCTCCATTGCTGCGTACGAATGGACCGTCTTTCGCAACAAACGAGTGCTCACCAAAATAAATTGGACCAGATGGACAGTGATCACGACCATCGCTGGCACCGGCAATCGCTACAAATCCAGTGGCCGCCAAAACAACGACGGCAAAGAGCAGGGTATTGTACTTGTTCAGCCGTTGCCAAACTCGGCAAACCGATTGTGTCGGCCCACTCTCGCGCATTGTACAGCCAATTCCCCCGACCACCTTTGGCACCCTATATCATTCCCGCGTTTTCGCAAAGCGTTTTTTGGCTACGTGTGGAGTGAGATTTGAGCATTTGGGCTAATTCACCGTGACAGACTACTGCTTACGGATGGTTAAATTTGGTGGGAGGTGTTCGAAGAGTGACAACCACAGGCGTATTCTGCGCTGAGGTCTGCGCCGGCAATTGCTGGCACTACTGCCCTGGTAGCTCTTTGAGTTGATAGTTGCTCCGGAAGTGCCGGCGACACGTATCGGGATAGGCCGTTGATGATCGCCTTACTCGAAAACCACATGTGCATGGGGTATAGTGGCTTCACTTTATCGGAATTCGGCGCAGTCGGCATTATTGTCGGCTTGCTGATCGCTTGGCGTGCCGCACGACCACGAGTGCTGAAGTGTTTGCCTGCACGCTGATGTGCGCAGTTGCATCCGCCGGTCGAGAGACTGTAGGCTTGGATCGCAAGAAAGGCGATGGGAGGCAGAATAGGCAGTCCTGATGAGCAGCCTGGCAAGATCACGAGAAGGCAATTCTCGATTAGTCTATAGCAATGGCGATCTGTTCTTCACGGGTGTGGCTGGGTTCGGGCTGTCGGTGCTGGCGTTGATCGCAAGTCGATGGGGCGGTTTCGCCGCGAGCGGTGTGTTTTTTGTAGGGTCGTTGGCACTTGCCGAATTCGCCACGAGGTCAAGGCGGATGGCAGTGTCGTCAACTCTCTTGTTTCTCACATACCTTTGGAGCATCCATTATGCCCTGGACCTCGCTGTAGATCTGTTGCGTAGGGATAATCTGGCACCGAGTTTGGTGTTGAACGGTCTTATCGCCACCACCCTCTTGGCGGCCACATGGTTGCATTGGGCCCGTTATCGGGTTCCTGCTGCTGCTGGAGCTAGTGCGGTCATCGTCATTTTGTGGCTGATCAGTTTGCAGGGACCGTTCTTGGAACCACATGGTTGGGAGCGAAGGCTGTTTTACCCGCCGTGGGCTTTTGTCATTCTCGTTGCCGGCATATCGGTTCTTGTCATAGCGACGTTCCTAGATCTCCGGGATCCCGAACGCCATACCTTCAACAGCGATTTTGCCATATGGATGCACCTCGTTGCCGCGTTTTTTGTTATTGGTCTCGTTTTCTGGATATTGGCATATGTGTCCGTTTTCCCCGGGATTGGTGTTCCGACACCTTGGCAGGGACTGGAGGCTGTCTTTTTTCTGACAATTTTTGTCCTTCTTTCCGTTTTTTCGTTGGCAATAAACCGCAGTATATATTTTGTGTTTTCATGTCTATTTTTTGTTCGTTTTTATATTCCAATGATGATCTTTCTGCTGCCAGATAGTTTTGCGTCAGGCACCGTTTTTTTCATTTCATGCGGCTTGTTTGTCGGCTTGTTGTTGACTTGGCGTACCGCACGGTCACGAGTGCTAAAATGTTTGCCTGCTCGCATACGGACACGGTTGCCGGCGATCGAACAACCGTTCGCCTTGAGTTTCCTGCTAGATCCGCGGACGTACCGTGCGGGGAAGAGCGGTCACTCTGATTGAACAGCTGGGCAAGCAGTCAAGCTGGAAAAACGACAGGGCGTTGCGGCCAAGTCCTGCGAACGGGGGGGCATTCGACCTGTGCCAGGTCGAAGCGTTCAGACTCGCCTGTCATTTGTGTCCAAGCGGCATATTCTTGATTCACGACTGGTTCGACATCGCAATTTCGATGACACGAACTTGGCAGAACAGCAAACGAGGAACATCGTCGCGCACGCCCGCGAGTCGATCGGCGGCACGGTTCGACTTGTTGGAAAGTGTTTTTTTGGGTGGTGACACACCCAGATCGATTCGATGCCGGGTCAGCCCGAATCCGGCATCAAGGGCAAGATTCCGTGGCACTGCTCCCCGGAATGATCTTTCCCTCTTGCCAGAGCCCCTCGATTGTCTGCCCGTTCACGAAGACCATCCGGCCGCTGCCATGCCTGAGGCCGTTCTCGAACTGCCCGACATAGCGGTAGTTGCCGGCAAGCGCCTCCGTGCCACACCCCGAAAAAACCCCCGCCTGCCATTCGCCTTCGTAGGAATAGCCACCCGGCGCGACCAGCTTGCCGAAGCCGTCGCGTCGACCGTTCGCGTAACTCCCCTCATACGTGCTGCCATCGCTGTAGCTCGCAAGACCCCCGCCGTGGCGGATGCCATCCTGCCAGTCGCCGACAAATGTGTAACCGTCGGGGAAGGTGATCTTTCCGAGTCCGTGATTCTGCCCGTTCACGAAGCGACCCTCGTAGACCGAACCGTCGCGATATCGGGCTGTCCCCAGCCCCGTGATCTCGCCGTCGACCCAATGTCCCTCGTAGGAACTGCCGTCCGCATAGGAAATTTTTCCATGTCCGTGGCTCAACCCGTCGCGGAAAGTCCCGGTGTAGACGGAACCGTCCGCATAGGTCATGGTTCCAGAGCCGGTCATGCTGTCGTCCTGCCACTCGCCGTCATGGACATGACCTTGGGGAAACGTCATCTGGCCAACGCCGTGCCTGAGGCCGTCGGCGACAGTGCCAACGTACTTGGAACCGTCCGAGTACGTGACTTCGGCAAAACCCTCCTGGCGACCGAATGCAAACGAGCCCTCGTAGCGATAGCCGCCAGGGGCGGTCATGACCCCCGCGCCGTGTCGCTGCCCGTCAACGAAACTCCCCATGTAGGCCGTGCCGTCAGCAAAGGTGAACAGGCCCGTGCCGGTTATCTGGCCTTCGACCCAGGCGCCCTCATACGCGCTTCCGTCCGGGAAAATGATTTTTCCGTGCCCATGCGGTCTGCCGGAAGCGAACTCCCCTTCATACGTGGCGCCATCAACGAACTCGGCGTTGCCGTATCCTTCGATCTGACCCGCATGCCAGTCTCCGGTATAGCGGTAGCCCTCGGGTGTCGTGTAGGTTCCGAAGCCGTGCTTTTGGCCGTCCTTGAATTCGCCCTCGTAGACTCCGCCATCTTCGTAATGACGGGTCTGCTTCCCCGAGTCCGCTTGTGCGAGCGCGACCAATGGAAATGCGATCAGCAGGGTTGTTGCGAACCGACCAGCGGCTTGGAATCTCTTTGTGCCCATGGGCTTCACCTTGTTGCGATCCGTCCAAACCGTGCCATATATCCTGAACAGGGCAGACGTTCGCCTGTGCGATGCCAATGTGACACCGAACGCGACAATGTTCAATGTCATCTGCGGCCTTGGGCTTTTGCAGGACCTTCCGTCCGTCAAGATGGATGAACGGATGAACCAGCAGTCGCGCAGATGAATGGTCATGTTCGAAAACAGGAATTTGTGATCGCGGGTCACCTCAGCATGCATCGAAAGCAAGGGATATGCGGCCCGAACGGCGGAAGTGGCGGAATTCCGCGAACTCGCGCCAGCATTGCTCGACCGCAGCAGCGACGATCGGTCGCAAGACATGGGGGCATGCCAGAATGGCACAAACACTCAAGGTGACGCTGGGTCAATTGAACCCGCGGGTTGGTGACTTTGCCCACAACCGGGAGCTTGCCATGCGTGCGTGGCAGGCCGCCCGCGCGGACCAGTCGGACTACCTGTTGCTGCCCGAGATGTTCATGACAGGCTATCAGGCCCAGGATCTCGTCCTCAAACCGGCCTTTACCCGCGATGCCATGCGCGAGGTCGAGGCGCTCGCCGCTGCAACCGCCGATGGACCGGCTCTCGGCATCGGTGCACCGCTCGTCAAGGATGGCAAGCTGTACAACGGTTTTCATGTCCTGATCGGCGGCAGAATTCACTGCAGCTTGCTCAAGCACCACCTCCCGAACACGGATGTCTTCGACGAGCAGCGGCATTACACGCCCGGGCCCATTTGCGGTCCGTACGAGGTGGCCGGAGTCCGGATCGGAACCCCGATCTGCGAGGATGCCTGGCACCCGGATGTCTGCGAGACGCTGGTGGAAACGGGGGCCGAAATCCTCCTTGTTCCCAACGGTTCGCCCTATCGACGTGGCAAGCACGACGAAAGGCTGGGCCACATGGTTGCCCGTGTCGTGGAGACTGGACTGCCGCTCGCATATCTCAACCTGGTCGGTGGCCAAGACGACCAGGTCTTCGATGGCGGTTCGTTCGTTCTCAATCCCGGCGGAAACCTCTGTGTCCAGTTGCCGCAACTCGACGAAGCAATCGTCACCGTGAGTTTCGAAAGGTCCGACGATGGCTGGAGAGCCGTGGAAGGGAGGCGCGACGCTCTGATTGAAGGTCGCGAACTCGATTACCGGGTCATGGTTGTCGCGCTCCGCGACTACGTTCGCAAGAGCGGCTTTCGGAAAGTTCTCCTGGGGTTGTCCGGCGGCATCGACTCGGCGCTGGTCGCATCGATCGCGACCGATGCACTGGGCCCCGACAACGTTCGGTGCGTCCTGCTTCCGTCCGATTTCACTTCCAAGGAGTCCGGGGAGGACGCAAGCGAGGTGGCGACGCGACTGGGGTGTGGCATCGACGTCGTGCCCATCTCGAAAGGCGTCAGCGTCATCAACGAGACTCTCGCGGATCTCTTTGCGGGACGTGGCCCCGACATCACCGAAGAGAACATCCAGTCCCGGCTTCGGGGATTGCTGCTGATGGCCATCTCGAACAAGTTCGGCGAGATGCTACTCTCCACCGGAAACAAGTCTGAAGTCGCAGTCGGTTATGCGACCATCTATGGCGATATGGCAGGGGGGTACAATCCGATCAAGGATCTCTACAAGACGGGCGTTTTCGAGACGTGCAAGTGGCGCAATCTCAATCATCGGCCGTGGATGGCAGGCCCTGCAGGAACGGTCATTCCCGAACGAGTCATCGCAAAGCCGCCTTCGGCCGAGCTGCGACCCGACCAAAAGGACGAAGACAGTCTGCCACCCTACGACGTTCTTGACGACATCTTGGAGCGATTGGTCGAAGAGGACGCCTCGGTGGCCGATTGCGTTGAAGCCGGTCATGACCGAGAGACTGTCCAAAAGGTCGAAGCGTTGGTCTATGCATCGGAGTACAAGCGTTACCAGGCCGCGCCCGGAGCGCGCCTGTCGAAACGAGCCTTTTGGCTCGACAGGCGATACCCGATTCAGAACCGATGGCGGGATCGGTCCTGACCAATTGGAGGATTCTGCGCTTCGGTTTGGTGACAAACAGCGCGTACGTCGGTGATCCGTGCTGCGCCTCTTGGCAATTGAAGGCCGAGCGCAGCTGCCGAACGGATGATCTGCGTGTTTTTCGCCACCATGGTCGCGAATTGGCGCGCAATCTCTTGAAACCCGACGGACCAGCCGTGTATGAGCATCCGTTGACGTGGCTTCCTGGCGTTTGTTGATCGCTGTGCTTCGGGCACTGCGAAACCGTCTCCGCCCGTGTTCTTGCCTCGGAGTCCAAATCGAATGACAGTCTGCCGTTTCGCGCCGTCACCGACCGGTTTTCTTCACGTCGGTAACCTTCGAACAGCCTTGATGAACTGTCTGGTTGCCCGAAAGACCGGCGGCGAGTTCATTCTTCGGATAGACGATACCGATCGGGAACGCTCACGCGAAGAGTGTGTCGATGCAATTAAGCGGGACCTCGATTGGCTCGGCCTGCATTGGGACCGATTCGAGCGGCAGTCGCAGCGTCTGGATCGCTACGAAGAGGCCAAGCGACGTCTCGCTTCGATCGGTCGGTTGTACGAGTGTTTCGAATCGCCCACCGAACTCGATCTCAAGCGAAAGACCCAACGACAGGCTGGGTTGCCTCCAGTCTATGATCGCTCGGCGCTTCGCCTGAGCGATGCCGAACGCTCGGAACTGCGCATTGAGCGACCGCCACACTGGCGCTTTCTCCTCGATCAGCAGCGAACGAACTGGACAGACGGAATTCTTGGTGATGTCTCGATCGATGCCGCCAGCGTCTCCGACCCGGTTCTCGTTCGTGGTGACGGGCAGTTTCTTTATGGGCTCGCGTCGGTTTGCGACGACATCGATTTCGGAGTGACACACGTCGTCAGAGGAGCCGACCACGTCACCAATACGGCAACCCAGATCCAGATGTTCGAGGTCATGGGAGGAAAGATCCCCCACTTCGCGCATCACTCTCTGCTGGTGGGAAGTCGCGGCGAGGCGCTCGCGAAGCGTACGGGGTCGCTCTCGATCGGGGACCTGCGGAATGCGGGTATCGAACCCATGGCACTTCTGAGCCAGTTGGCACGCCTCGGAACCTCCCGCCCCGTCGAAATCAGGAGTTCCATCGATGAAATCGTCGCGGAATTCGAACTCTCGGATTTCGGAACGGCGCCAGCCCGCTTCGACGAGGCCGAAACGGCATCACTGACTGCCCGGCATCTTGCTGGCTTGCCTGTCGGCGATGTCATGGACGATCTGCGAGCGATCGGCGTTCCGAAGACGGTGGCAGCCGATTTCTGGGATGCAATTCGCGACAATGTCAGCACACGGGCGGACATTCGCGCGTGGTGGGATGTTTGCGAACGGAACGTCGAGCCTTTGATCGATTCCGATGATGCGGAATTTGTCGAGGAAGCTCTAGCCCTTCTGCCCTCGGAACCCTGGGATGGCGAGACGTGGCAAACCTGGACAAGAGAGGTCCGGGAACGGACCGGTCGGAAAGGCCGCTCGCTGTTTCTTCCGCTGAGAAAGGTTCTGACCGGGGCCTCGCAAGGGCCGGAAATGGCCAAGCTCATGCCGCTGTTGCAAAAACCTTCGGGCTGATGGGCTCCTGACGCAAGACGCTGAAGACGAGCGTGACATCGTGCAAGGACAATGGCGACACCTGCATGGCAGTGCGCGTCACTGACGGACTTCAAGCAGATGACCGCAGACTGTCATGCAGATTTTTCCACGAGCCGAGGCCTTCAAATCCCGCCCATGGTGACGTAGGATGACGCTGCATGGGGCGGTTTGGTTGCGGTCTTGCAAGCCATTGATCCGACAATGAAAAAACCTAAATCCGTCATCCGTGCGCCAGTTTGTTCGAACTGTTCGGGCCGGGCACGGACCCGAATCACTTTTCGAGTTCAAAGGGAGAAACAATTCATGCTTCGCAGACTCAACAGGATGGCAACAGGCGCAGCTGTCGCGCTCGCATCGGCGTCACTCGCCGCGGGCTTGGCGGTCGCAGCGCCCGAATCAGTGACCATCATTCACATGAACGACCTTGATCGGATGGGCGAAAAAGACGGACGCGGCGGCGTCGCTCGCCTGGCCGCCGTTGTCGAAGCCGAAAGAGCCAAGGGCGGCAACGTTCTTGTCACCTTCGGTGGCGACACGATTTCGCCGTCGCTGATGTCGGGCCTCGATGAAGGTGCCCACATGATCGATCTGCTCAACCAGATCGGATTGACGGCCATGGCGTTGGGGAATCACGAGTTCGATTTTGGCCCCGACGTCACCAAGCAGCGAATTGCAGAGGCCGAGTTTCCCATCCTCGGCGCCAACAACCAAGACCCGGACGGAAACATCATCGACGGAGCCGAACCCTCGATCATGGTCGAGGTCGGCGATTTCAGCATCGGCATTCTCGGGCTGACGACGGTCGGAACCATGGTCAAGTCGAGTCCAGGCGAATTCACCTTCTCGAATGCAGCCGACACAGCAGGCGAAGTTGCCGCCGAACTGCGTGAAGCAGGTGCCGACCTCGTGATTGCGCTTGCGCACACCGATATCGGTGAGGATGCAGAACTCCTCGCTCGCCAGGATGTTGACCTGCTCCTGAGCGGCGACGACCATCGGCTTCAGACCCAGTACACCGGAAAGATGCTGTTTGCGGAATCCGGTGAACAGGCCGAGTGGGTCACCCTGATCGATCTGACCCTCGACGAAGTCCAAGATGGCGACTCGAAGGAATTCGTCTGGAGCGCGTCGTATCGCGTGATCGACACGGCAAACGTGGATCCCGATGCCGACCTTGCGGCGGCGGTCGAGGGCTACGAAGCGCAACTCAGCGAAGAGTTGAACGTGGAACTGGGCGTCACCAATACCGAACTCGACAGCCGACGCGCGGTCATTCGGAACCAGGAAGCCGCGATCGCCAATCTCTTTGCCGATGCCATCAGAGAGGCGACCGGTGCCGACATTTCGATGATGAACGGGGGCGGCATCCGTGCCGATAAGGTCTACTCTCCCGGATCGGTTCTGACGCGGCGCGACATTCAAAGCGAACTACCGTTCGGCAACAAGACCGTCGTCCTTGAACTCACCGGTCAGGACGTGATCGATGCGCTCGAGAATGGTTTCAGCGAGATCGAGAAAGGCGCGGGACGGTTCCCGCACGTGTCGGGCATCAGCGTGACGTACGACCCAGGCCAGGCACCGGGGAGTCGGGTGATCGAGGTGACCCGCGACGGGGCGCCCATCGACCCCTCGGCAACCTTCACCTTCGCGGTGAACGACTACGTCGCTGGCGGCGGAGACGGTTATGCGGTCTTCGAAGACAAGACGAGGATCGTTGACGAATACGCGGCGGTCCTGATGACAGTCCAGGTGTTCAACTACATCGAGGCGAGGGGCGAGATCGCGCCAGCGGTCGAAGGCCGACTGACTGTGGTCAACTGACGAGCCTCACGAAACGACAAAGGCGCCCGCAGGCAAGAAGTTTGCGGGCGCTTTTTTTATTCGATCAGAACTCTCGGCGCGCGGCATGAGTTGACACGTTCGAATCCGGCTACACTGCGATGAGTTGTGTCGGTTTTTTTGAGGCCGCCACGACGTCCAAAGGGAGACCGGCGCGGTGGCCGACGAAACGCCCTGCAATCAGAGGTGTTCGGGCTGGGGCATTCCAAGCACGTGGTAACCGCCATCGACATGGACGATCTCTCCTGTCGTGCTGGCTCCGAACTCCGACATCAGGAACACGGCAGCGCCACCGACGGCGTCAAGCGTCGCGTTGGCCCTTAGCGGTGAATTGGCGGCTGTCGCCCTGAACGTCTTGCGAGCGCCGCCAATGGCTGCACCGGACAGGGTTCGCATGGGACCCGGGCTGATGGCGTTCACCCGAATCGACTGCGGCCCGAGTTCGTTCGCAAGGTAGCGAACCGAGCTTTCGAGCGCGGCCTTCGCGACTCCCATGACGTTGTAATGCGGCATGACGGTTCTTGACCCCTGAAACGTCAGGGTCAGAATGCTGCCGCCATCGGACATCAACGGAGCTGCGCGTCGCGCTAGATCAATCAGGCTGAAGCACGAGATCTCGAGGCAGGTCAGGAAATTGGCTCGCGAGGTGGCGGTGATGCCGCTGACCAGATCGGACTTGTCAGCAAAGGCGATCCCGTGAACTAGAAAGTCGAGGCCACCCCATTCCTCTTGGATGGTTGCAAACACCTGATCGAGTTCCGCATCGTCGCGTACGTCTGCTGACATGATCAGGCTCGAACCGATGCTGTCGGCAAGGTTCCGAACCCTCTTTTCGAGCGCTTCGCCCTGGTAGGTGAAGGCAAGACTCGCACCATGCTCGTGCAGTGCCCGGGAAATCCCCCAGGCGATGGATCGATCGTTGGCAACACCGAGAACAAGCCCCCGACGCCCGTCGAGCAGGCGAGATGCGCCCGCGCTTTCGTTCATTGCCTCGTTCATCAGCTTTAGCCTTCGAACCGACTCATTGCCAGAGTCGCGTTGGTGCCGCCGAATCCGAAGCTGTTTGACAGCATCGTGTCGATCTCGATGTTTTCGACCAGCGATGTCGCGATTTCGCTTTCGTTGATCCCGGGATCGAGCTGGTCGACATTGGCCGATGCCGCAATGAAACCGTGCTGCATCATCAGCAGGGAATAGATCGCCTCCTGCACGCCAGCCCCGCCAAGGCTGTGTCCGGTCAGGGATTTCGTCGACGACATGGCCGGGGTCGTTCCTTCGCCGAAGATCCTGCGAACCGCCTCGACCTCGACGACGTCCCCTGCCGGAGTCGACGTGCCGTGCGCGTTGATGTAGTCGACACGACGCTCGCCGATTGTCGACAGCGCCAGGCGCATCGATCGCTCACCGCCTTCGCCCGATGGCGCCACCATGTCATGGCCATCGGACGTCGCCCCGTAGCCAGTGACCTCAGCGTAGATTCGAGCGCCGCGGGCTTGGGCATGGCCGAGCTCTTCCAGAACGACCACGCCTCCTCCTCCCGCGATCACGAAACCGTCGCGATCGGCGTCAAAGGCACGCGATGCGCGTTGCGGCGTGTCATTGTATTTCGACGACATCGCGCCCATCGCGTCGAACAGGCACGAGAGAGTCCAGTCCAGCTCTTCGCCACCGCCCGCAAAGACGATGTCCTGCTTGTCCATCTGGATCTGTTCGACGCCGTTTCCAATGCAGTGCGCCGACGTCGAGCAGGCGGAGGTGATCGAATAGTTGATGCCCTTGATGCGAAACGGCGTCGCAAGGCAGGCCGAATTGGTCGACGACATGCACCGCGTGACCATGAACGGGCCCATCTTCTTTGGCGCTCCGAGTGAAATCACCTTCTGATGCGCCTGAAACATGTTCAGGGTCGACGGCCCGCCTGAGCCCATGATCAGCCCGGTTCTCTCGTTCGAGACCTCGTCTTCCTCGAGACCGCTGTCGTCGATCGCCTGCTGCATCGAAATGAAGTTGAATGCCGCTCCGTCGCCCATGAATCGGAGCTGACGCTTGTTGATGTGTTCGGTGAGGTCGATGTTCGGCTTACCGTGAATCTGGCTGCGAAACCCGTGTTCCTTGTAGTCTTCAGAGAAACTGATGCCCGATCGTCCTTGACGCAGAGCATCCGCCACTTCGTCGGCGTTGTTGCCGATCGATGAGACGATTCCGATTCCGGTGATCACGACGCGACGTCGATTCATGGTTTCCGCACTTTCCTGTTAAGGCAGGGACTTGTTGATCGGTTATTCCGCCGCGAACAGACCGACCCGCATGTCGCTGGCGACGAAAATCTCCTTGCCGTCCGCGAGAACGCGTCCATTCGCGATGCCGAGCTTGACCCTGCGGTCGATGACCCGCGTGAAATCGACCAGGTAGGTCACAGTCTGAACGTCCGGCGTGACCATGCCCTTGAACTTGACTTCGCCGACTCCGAGCGCGCGACCCTGTCCGGGCATTTCTCGCCATCCGAGATTGAAGCCGGTCAATTGCCAGAGCGCATCGAGTCCAAGGCATCCGGGCATGATCGGATCTCCCGGGAAGTGGCATTCGAAGAACCACAGATCGGGCGTGATGTCCTGTTCGGCAATCACGTGCCCGGCACCAGATTCTCCCCCGTCTGCACTGATTTCGGTGACGCGGTCGAACATCAGCATCGGTGGCGCTGGAAGCTGGGCGTTCCCCGGGCCGAACAGCTCTCCGCGGGAGCATTTGAGCAACCCCTCGTAATCGATCGAGTTCGGATATTTGGACATGCTCCGCCTGTACCCCTCCGTCACGGACATTGGGTTCGGTTATCTTACGGATAAGTTGGAAGCAATAGCGTAAAGGATGCCCGTACCCGTTCTCGCGCCGGACATCGGAGCAAGTGCCGCGCCTGTTCGGTCAGGGACTCGACACAACTCCTGTTGCCATCAGGGCAATTTGCCGATGCGAGGCAGGGTCTGTCGCCCTCCCAAGCAAGTTCTTGGCGGCAACATGCGGATCAATCTCGGTTTGGCGCCCGATCTTCGCCGCGATTTTCTCATCAACCGGCGTCGGATCGCATGCGCCGAGCAACACCCCGAGGTGTTGGCTGGTCGCGATGGGCAAGTGGACCATTGCGCTTTGCAAAAATGAGCACACGCCAATTGTCATCCAATTCAAAATTCGGCATATGAGAGAGGTGACTGGCTGGGCAAAGGCCGAGTCACGACGTCAAGGAAGGGCAAGGCTGCAAGGCTGATGGTGAATGCCGTTCAAGCAAGGGCCGAGAGGTGGCTCGAAAAATCTGGTGTCAGGCCCACGCGGCAACGACTGGCTCTGGCCGAGTTGCTCGTCGGTGACGGAAACAATCGGCACGTGACCGCCGAAGGATTGCACGAACTCGCGATCGAGAGCGGTGCGCTGGTTTCTCTCGCGACGGTTTACAACACGCTGCGCCTGTTCTGCCGGGCCGGGCTGATGAACGAAATCACGGTCGACGGGCACAAGTCGTACTTTGACACCTGCACCGACGACCATGCCCACTTCTTCAATGAAAGAACCGGGCAACTGGTCGACGCGCCGGTGAATTCGGTGGACGTCAGTGTCATGACGCCGCCCCCGCCAGGCACCGAAATCGCGCGAATCGATGTCGTCGTTCGCCTGCGGGAAACCCAGTAAGCGCCAACGGCAAACCAGCCAACACGCAGATCCGGGTTCACTGCAGAGCGATTGATCCCGGGCAAAGAGATGCCGGTCAGACACTCCGGGCGGCTCTCGTTGACAACGAGGTGGCGCCATGAGCGCGACAGTGGCCAAAAAACGCAAGCTCTTCGTCAGCACGCACGGCTGCCAAATGAACGTTCACGACTCCGAAAGGATGGTCGATGCGCTCGGCAGTTTCGGTTTCGAGCTTGCACCCACTCAGGATGAAGCCGACCTGATCGTGATCAACACCTGCCACATTCGGGAGAAGGCGGCAGAGAAGGTCTACTCGGAACTGGGTCGCTACAAGCCGCTCAAGCAGGCGAATCCCGATCTCGTGATCGGCGTTGCCGGCTGCGTGGCGCAGGCGGAAGGCGACGAGATCTTTCGCCGTCAGCCGCTTGTCGACATCGTCGTCGGTCCCCAATCCTACCACCGGCTTCCGGCGATGGTGGCGAAGGCGATCGAAGGCGAAAAACAGATCGACACGGAGTTTCCCGAAGAGGACAAGTTCGATCGCCTGCCAAGCGTTTCATCGCGTGCGCGTCGGACATTCTCTTCATTCCTGACGGTTCAGGAAGGCTGCGACAAGTTCTGCTCGTTCTGCGTGGTTCCCTATACCCGCGGAGCCGAGGCTTCACGCCCCGTCGCAAACGTCGTCTCGGAAGCAAAAGAACTCGTGGACATGGGCGTTGTCGAGATCACGCTGCTCGGTCAGAACGTCAATGCATATCACGGGGATGGCCCGGACGGATCCGAATGGTCACTCGCCCGGCTGATTCGTCGCCTTGCGGAGGTCGACGGACTGGAACGGATCCGCTTCATGACCTCGCATCCGAAAGACATGACCGGCGACCTGATCGCGGCGTTTGGCGACACCCCGAAACTGATGCCGTATCTCCACCTTCCAGTTCAGTCAGGCTCCGATCGGGTTCTCAAGGCCATGAATCGCAAGCACACATCGGCCGACTATCGGCGCGTGATCGAGAAGGTTCGTGCCGCTCGCCCGGACATCGCGATTTCGGGAGATTTCATCGTCGGGTTTCCGGGCGAAACGGAGGAGGATTTTCTCCAGACCCTGAGTCTTTGCGAAGAGGTCGTTTATGCCCAGGCCTACTCGTTCAAGTATTCCGCCCGGCCCGGAACGCCTGCGGCAGAGCGAAGCCAGGTCGACGACCAAGAAAAGTCGGATCGGCTGGCGCGGTTGCAGGCCTTGCTGAGCGAACAGCAGCGTGAATTCCAGCGCTCGCTGGTCGATCGGGTGCTGCCGGTGCTCTTCGAGCGGCACGGCAGACAGTCAGGCCAACTCGTCGGACGCTCGCCGCACATGAATGCGGTGCACGCACAGGCCTCGGAAGAACTGCTGGGACAGATCTTGCCGACGCGGATTCTCCGCTCCGAAGCAAATTCCCTTTCAGGCGAGATCGTCGAGGGCAGCGAATGCGCACCTGAGCGGGACACAGGTGCCAGCTTGCGCAACCGAACGCAGAGCGAAACCGTTGTCGGGGTCAGGGCCGCCTGAATTCGCGCGCCAATGACTGTGTCAGGCCAAAGACCGGTCCGACCGCAGGTTTGAGTCGTTACATCCGGTCATTCAACAAGTCCTCCCGCGATGATTGACCGGACGGTGCCGGGTGTCAGCCCTGACGGGCCTCTCTGGCGGCCGGGGGCTTGACGCTCACGGTGATCACGTCGGTATCGTGAAACTGCTGGTGACGGACCGAGGACGAGAGATGCCGCAGCAGGCGAAGCGCGACGTCGTCCTCGATTGAATCCGTTTCGGCAATTTGCCCGCCGACATAAGCGACCTGGTCCTGGATGTTCGCCTCGGCTCCGCTTGCAACAAACTCGAGAATCGCGGTGTCGCCCTCCCGGTGGGCGGAGACCGACAGATGGCGCTTGACGGATCGTTCACTGTCACGGTCCGAATCCTCGAGAATGAGGAGAGTCTCCTCGGCGGCGGCCTCGACCCGCGTGGCCATTTCGGGCGCGAATCCGCATCGCGCGCAGTAGTTGCGAACGAAATCCTGAACCAGCGACAGCGCTGATTCGTCCAATTTTGTCCGCATCTTGCCTCGACGCGGCGATGTCACCTCCATGAACGCCGTCAGGACGATTGCCACGAAGCCGCCGGAGGTCATGCCGTTCTCGAACAGCCCGCCGGCGAATCCGACCACGATGTCGGGGAAAATTGCCTGGCTCTGAAACCCGACGCCTGCCCAAAAAGACAGGCCGACAATCATCGCTTTGCGGAAGTCCATCCCGTCGCGGACAACCACCTTCATGCCGACGACAAACAGGAGCGCCAACAAAACGATCAGATATGCGGCAACGACAGGCGGGGGGACGGCGAGGACGACTTCAAGCGCCTTGGGCATGAGGGAGAGAATCAGGAACACGACCCCGGCGGCGATTCCGACCGTTCGGGCACTCACGCCTGTGAGTTCCGTTGCTGCGACGCTTGTCGAATAGGTGGTGTTGGGAACGGTTCCTGCGAGGCCGGACAGCAGGTTGCCGACGCCGTCAGCCGACAGAGCGCCCTGCACGGCTCGATAGTCCACGGCGCGCGGTTTTCGCCACGAAACCCGCTGGATGGCGACCGCATCGCCGATGGTTTCGATCGCTCCGATGAACGTGACGAGAATGAAGGCCGGCAAAAGCGCCCAGAAGGACGCACCGAACTGCAGGTCGATTCCGGGCCAAGACCCGTTCGGAAGGCCGAACCATGAGGCCGCCTTGATGGCTTCGACGTTGTACAGTCCGTAAAATGCGGCGAGAATAGACCCTGCGACGACACCGAGAACAGGTGCCCACAACCGCAGTATTCCGGTTGCCTTGAGGCTCAGGACCGTGATGACGACAATGGTCACAAACGCCGTCACGGGAGCCGCCAGAACCGAAGCCGTTTCCGGAACATCTTCCAGATTCGAGAACACGATCGGCATGACCGTGACCGGAATCAGCATGATCACGGTTCCCGCGACCGTTGGGGTAAATATGCGTCGGAACAGGTCCAGCCGGTGCGACAGCGCGAACTGGAACAGTGACGAGACAATCACGAGAGTGGCCAGCGTCGCAGGTCCTGCCTTGGCGATCGCTTCGATGCAGATGGCGATGAAGGCGCCTGACGTTCCCATCAGCAGCACGTATCCCGAGCCGATCCGGCCGATCCGGCGCGCCTGCAAGATCGTGCTCAGACCGCTGATCGCGACCGCTGCAAAAACGGCCCATGCCATGTAATCGGCAGTTCCCCCGGCGGCGCTGACCACGATGACAGGGGTAAAGACAATTCCGGCAGTCGTGATAATGGCTAACTGCAGGCCGAGACCGATGGTCAAGGATAGCGGGGGGCGTTCATCGACCGAAAAACGAATGGAACTTTCCTGCTGCTTGGGTTCTGTTGACACGATTCGACTTCCATTGATCGGTTGGCCCATGACAGGACGACGCAACCGTCAAGGACATCGGCGTCGCCTCTGCTGTGTCACTCGATGACTTGGACAGATGAGTCCGCGCCTGCCTCTTCACCCAGCGACAACTGTGTTGTTTCACATTGCGGGCGAGCCCGCAACGAATCTTGCTTGTTTCCATCGGTCATCGAAAGAGTCGGGTGATCAGGGATCAGGGACCGCGTCGGGCGCGGTATTGCAGGCGTGGTCACTTGTGGCGCTTTCGGCGCGATCGCCATCGGCTCGGTCGATTGGTCCGTGTCTGCCTGCAGCGACATTCTGCGGGGACACTCGATTCGACGCCTCGATCCTTGGCGGAGGCCTGCCTTGATGGCCAACTCCACACATGTCGCATCCGAGGAGGTGGGGCGTGAGGGCGACTGACAAGTAACCGCCAATCTTGACATCGTCTCCCTAAAGCGGTTTTCGATGCTCGATCGAACATGGTCAGGGAGTGCTGCGAAATGCAGACGTCTGCAACGTTTTTTCACTCGGTTCGCCGCGGAGAGATCAAGTCAGGGAGCATTCCCGAGGAGCTGCGCCCGGACGGGCTCGATGCCGGCTACCAAGTCCAGTCAGAGTTGGTCGATCGAATTCTTGAAAGCGAAGGCGGGTCGCTCGTCGGGTACAAGGCTGCCTGCACGAACGTTCATGCCCAGGAATTGCTGTCGACGGATGCTCCGGTATTCGGAAGACTGCTGTCGAGTTCCAGCTGGCGCTCAGGGCAGTCCCTGTCGATCGGTTCGTTTCCGATGGTGGTCCTCGAGTCCGAATTCTCGTTCAACATGGCCAAGGACGTGCCGGTGTCGGGCCCGTCGGGTGCGGCGTGGACCCGTGACACCATCCTGCCACATGTCGGCGACATGATGCCGGCGATGGAACTGGTAGGACACGGGTTCGACGACTGGGCGTGTTTCGATGCACCAACGCTGGCTGCTGACAATGCAATTCACCTCGGCTGGGTCCACGGTTCGCAAACGTCGGACTGGCGTGAAATCGACCTTGCGGAATGCGAGGTCAGACTCTTCTGCGATGAAACTGCCGTCAGGTCTGGCAGCGGCCGGAATGTTCTCGGACACCCTCTGAATGTCATCGCCTGGCTGGCAAATACGCTGCCTCGTTACGGTCTTCGACTGCGTGAAGGCGACAGAGTTCTGACCGGCGTCAGTACGGACATCTTTCCAGTTGAGGCAGGCGGGCACATTCGCGCCGATTTCGGATCGCTCGGATCTGTCGAGTTGACGTTGGAGGAATGACGGCCACGGCAGGAGCGGGTGAAGAGAGCCAGGGGTCAGCTGGGTTGATTGAGTCTCATGGAGTCGATTCGACTCATGCCGTTTTGCTGTCGACCAGCCCGCGTTTTTCGAGGACCTTCAGCCCTTCACGCTTGCTCAGTGATGACAGCCGATCGGAATTCCTCGAAACATAATCGAGGACGAACTCCGGTTCGACCTTGGAATACTCTCGAAGCGCCCATCCGATCGCCTTGCGAAGAAAAAACTCGGGCCGGCCAAGCGATGGTTCGATGACTTCGGTGAGCAGAACCTGGTCAGTGTCTGTCTTGAATCGCAATTGCGCGAGTATCGCCGTGCGCCTTTGCCAGATGTTCTCGTCACGAGACCAGTCGCGCAAGACAATCGAGGTCTCGCTGGTGTGAGCAGCAAGCACTAGGCCCATTGCCCGGGAAGCGATCGCGTCAACAATGTCCCACCACGCCCCCGCGACAATCAATTCCCGCATAAGGTCGATCCGCTCGGGCGACAGCCACTCCTTCCGGGGAGGCTCGCAAAGGAATTCGACGGCCGAATACAGTTCCTCCCGTCGCTCGGCACGACGCCAGATCGACAGGATCACGTCCTGCCAGACGTCAGGGTCGTCGAACCGGAAGCTGCGCGCGGTTTCGCGCGTAATCCGGCGGACCTCCGGGACCGATACGCCGTGAAACGGCAGCGAAGACTTCATGTATCTTTGCTGCTGCACGGCTCGAACCGGATCGGAACGTTGCCTCAGCGCTGCCAGGATCGCTTTTCGACAGGCTTCGGGTGACGCCGGTTGCAGTTCGCTTGCGGGTTTCCGAGCACGCATCCGAACATCACTCCACTGTCGAGTTGCGCGTTGCGGAAACCGTTTCCAATGCCCGGGTTTCAGACCACCTCATGATCAACCCTCACTCTTGCCAACGCCCTGAACCGATCGCTTGTTGGCCATGGGCAGGCCCGCGAATTCGGCGAAATCGTCGGCAATTTCCGCGACCGCCGTTTGCATCAACCTCGTGCCGTGGCCTGGACTGGCAAGCGCCGAATGGGAGCCAACCCTGCCATCGGGAAAACGCGCCTTGTGGGCGTCGGGTGGTCCGTGCCGATCTCCGGCGCAGGCCTTGAGATATTCGGGGCTCAGCCGCTCGGGCGGGTCGCGGGATTCCGGGACATCATCGGCATGAATGACTCGCCCTATCGCCTGCGTGATGGAGATCTCGGACGGGGTTGCATGAACGCCTTCCCACGCGCCGAACAATTCCTGCCTGAGGGCGTCTGTTCTCGGAAACTCCCACCAGCTCATGACCCTGATCCTCGCGTTTTTGGGTCCCGAAGATTCGATTGTGCGAAGCGGGGCGAGATTGGCTCCGTGCCCGTTCAGGAAGTAGAACGAGATGAAACCCTGCGAGTTCAAGCTGTCGAGGATGTCCCGCACCAGTGCCTCGAAGGTTGCCTCCGAAACCGAAATCGTGCCGGGAAACGCCAGATTGAATGGAGCAGGGGTGTAGCACAACGGGGGTGCGACGAGGGCGCCGACACGTTCCCCTACAGCCTCGGCGATCGCCGTGGAACAGATCGAATCGGTCCCGATCAGCCCGATCGGCCCGTGCTGTTCCGTCGAACCGGTCGGAACAATGATTGCCTGCGAAGCGGTCAGATAGTCTTCGACCTCGTGCCAGGTCCAGTTCTGCAACCGCATACCGTCGGGCGGAGACACCGTGGCCCCTGTCGTTTCAACCGGTTTGGGAGCGCTGTTCAAGAGAACCGCCGCAAGATCGATGACGGATGGGTCCCGGGTCGCGCCATGGTCGTTTTAGGCAACATGATACGCGTCAACAGGGTTGCGCCGAGGTGCATGTCACTGCGAGTCGGCAGTGTCATGCACCTTGATCTTGCGCAATCGCGCTTGGCGACCGGACCCGGCTGGTCGCGTTCCCAACGTCAGTTGAGCAGGTTCCATTTCTTCCCGAGTTCCTCGAAGAAGCCTCGCTCGGTCTTCAGGGCAATCCACGTGTTGACGTAGTTGATCCAGACCTGGTCAGCCTGCGGCAACAGCATCGCGATCGGGGTTGGCGCTCTTGGCGATTCCACCGGAACAATGGCCATCTGCGGATACTTGACGATCAGCTTGTTCGCTTCGACATTCGAGGTGATGTGAGCATCCGCGCGTCCTGCGAGAACCTCCTGAAAGTCGCGGGCAGGGGCCTCGACGATCTTGTGCTGCGCATTGGGAAAGAACTGTTTCACCTGCTTTTCCTGGGTCGTGCCGAGCGTGGCGGCCACGGTCACGTCGGACTGGTCAAGATCGTCCCAGTCCTGAAATCGCTCGAGGTTTTCGGCAAGAACGAGAGGAACGGTCGCGAGCGCGAAGTAGCTGGTCGAGTACCCGGCAGCCTTGGCGCGCGCTGGCGAAATCGAGGCCGACCCGGTCATGTGATACTTGCCCGAGGTCACGCCGCTGACGAGGGTTTTCCAGTCCGTCGGAACGAATTCGACTTCGACGCCAAGGTCATTGGCCAGTTCCGTCATGACGTCGATGTCGTAACCCTCGTAATTGTTCGTGGCAGGATCCCGCATGGTCATCGGGTTCCAGTCGCCGGTTGTTCCGACCTTCAGAACGCCCGAACTGAGGATGTCCTGAAGCGCGGATTGCGCGTGGGCGGGAACTTGCAGAACTGCTGAAACGAGCAGTGCCGAGGCGACGATCTTCAATGTGTGCATCTTGGTCTCCAGTGTTGACTTGAACGGCTTTCCTATCCCGGATCATTGTGGACATGCAACGCAAGGTGCGACGCCAGGGCCGGTTTTCGGCAGAGCCGCGCGAGCGATGTTGCCGGCGGTTCGTCGTGACCTGGGCGACAGCGGGCAGGCGGCATGATTTCAATCTCGCCGCGATTGAACATCGGATCAAAAAATGAAGACGCGGACCGATGATCTCACCAATTGGAAGGTTTTCTGGGTGACACGATCACCGAGAGTTCAGCGCGCCGGAATGCTGTTCGACTCGGAGCGTCAGGCATGGGAAGCGGAGATGCGGCCACGATCTTTGCCGACCGCTGTCAGGCTTCACCCCAAGGCAGGCGCGACACTTTGGCCGTTGCCAGTCCAGTGCGACTTGCAGCGACTGCAGTCCCCGTTCGTAACTTTGTCATTGACCGCAACAACCGGATAACCGAACACGAACTTGCAAAGTGGCGGAACAACCAGGTTTCGAGGCGTTCGGATCATGATCGAAATCAATGGCGTGTCGAAATTTTTCGACGACTTCCAGGCTCTGAACAATGTCACCCTCGACATCGGCAAGGGCGAACGCGTTGTTGTCTGCGGACCGTCCGGTTCGGGCAAGTCAACGCTGATTCGCTGCATCAACGGGCTTGAAGGGTTCCAGTCGGGAACAATTCGCGTTGACGGAACCCAGTTGTCGGGTGATCGGGCCAACATCGAGACCGTTCGCCCGAAGGTCGGGATGGTGTTTCAGCAGTTCAACCTGTTCCCGCATCTCACCGTCCTCGACAATCTGACCCTTGGTCCGGTCAGGGCACGGGGCCTGTCGCCCGACGAGGCTCGCGATCTGGCGATGTCGCATCTCGAACGGGTGCGCATTCCCGAACAGGCAGACAAGTATCCACGCTATCTGTCGGGCGGGCAGCAGCAACGGGTCGCGATCGCGCGAGCCCTGTGCATGGAACCGTTGATCATGCTGTTCGACGAGCCGACATCGGCGCTGGACCCGGAAATGATCAATGAGGTCCTCGACGTCATGGTCGAGCTTGCCCAGACGGGAATGACGATGATCTGCGTGACGCACGAAATGGGCTTTGCTCGCCGCGTTGCCGACACGATGGTGTTCATGGACCATGGCGAGATCGTCGAGGCATCGCCGCCGGACCGTTTCTTCGAATCGCCGAAAAGCAAGAGATGCCAGGATTTCCTCAAGAAGATACTGCACCACTGATCGCGCGAATGCTGTGGATGGTCTTGACTGTGGAGCTTTGCCGCAAGGACGCGATTCGCTTGCCCGGCCCGAACGGCACGGAAATGATCGACAGGCGGAATCAACGGAGGTCGCAGAGACATGAATGAACGGCGGCAATGCCGGTTAGGCACCTGGGCCGCTCTTGCGGTCTGCACGGTCCTGTTCTCCGGGTGCTCCCAGAACTGGGGATGGTATGTCGTCGATCCGACGACGAAATCCGGCTGGTCGAATCTCAAGTTTCTGCTCACCGGTTTGACCGACACCATACTCCTCAGTCTGACGGCGATCGTGATCTCGGTCGTGGCCGGACTGCTGATCGCGTTGCCGGGACTCGGCGAAAACCGAATTCTCCGCGGAATGAACCGGACGTACGTGGAACTCGTCCGTGCGGTCCCGATTCTTGTGCTCATCCTGTGGGTCTACTACGGCATGCCGCAGATGATCGGGATCTCGATTAGCGTCTTCTGGGCCGGGGCGATCGCGTTGGCGCTGTCCGACAGCGCCTTCGAGGCGGAAATCTTCCGTGCAGGAATTCAGTCGATCGACAAGGGACAATACGAAGCGGCGCATTCGGTTTCGCTGAACTACGCTGATACCATGCGCTTCGTCATTCTGCCCCAGGCCATCAGGCGAATTCTGCCCGCCCTTGGCAATCAGCTTGTCTACATGCTGAAGATGTCTTCACTGGTTTCTGTCATCGGCATGCAGGAACTGACGCGAAAGGCGAACGAACTGGTTGTGACCGAATACCGGCCGCTCGAAATCTACACGGTTCTGGTGCTCGAGTATCTGGTTCTGATTCTTGTCGTCTCCGCCGGCGTGCGGCGGCTCGAAAAGCGGTTGCAGGCCGACGAGAGCAGGTGATCAGCCCGTCATTTCCTTGACCCTCAACAAGAAACTCCTGTACAGTTTATTCACCGGTCAGGCTGTGGGTTTGGCGGGTGACGCGGGCTTTGCCTGCGTCGGAAACATCACCGACACCACGAGGAGGTCACATGAGAATTCGAGACATCACCATCACTGCGCTTGCGATCCTGGGCATGTCAATTGCCACGGGAACGACGGCGCAACAGCAGTTCATCTCGATCGGCACCGGAGGTGTGACGGGCGTTTACTATCCAACGGGCGGCGCAATCTGCCGGATGGTCAACAAGGACCGGAAAGACCACGGAATCCGCTGTTCGGCGGAGTCGACGGGCGGCTCGATCTACAACATCAACACGATCCGGCAGGGCGAGCTGGAGTTTGGCGTTGCACAGTCCGACTGGCAGTACCACGCCTACAACGGCACCTCGAAATTCGAGGACCAGGGCGCGTTTGAAAACCTGCGCGCGGTGTTCTCGGTCCATCCGGAACCCGTGACGGTCATCGCCTCCGACGCTTCGGGAATCGAGACCCTGACCGACACCAAGGGCAAGCGTCTCAACATCGGGAACCCGGGTTCGGGAACGCGAGGAACGTGGGAAGTGATCGAAGAGGCGCTGGGCTGGGATCGTTCCGATCTCAAGCTCGCGGCCGAAATGAAGTCGGCTGAAACCGGTCAGGCCGTTTGCGATGGCAAGATCGACGCGTATTTCTGGCTGGTGGGACATCCGTCTGCACTGACCCAGGAATCGCTCGCCACCTGCGATGCACATCTCGTGCACGTCGAGGGTGACGCGATCGATCAGCTCGTCGCGGAAAATTCGTTCTATCGCTACGCGACGATCCCGGCGGGCATGTACAACAACGCGGAAGACATCCGCACGTTCGGCGTCGGCGCGACCTTCGTCACCAGTGCGGACGTTCCCGAGGAGGTTGTCTATGTCGTGGTCAAGGCCGTTTTCGAGAACTTCGACCAGTTCCGGAAGCTGCACCCTGCGTTCAACAACCTCAAGCCCGAGGAAATGATCAGCGACAGCCTCTCCGCACCGCTGCATGACGGCGCGGTGAAGTACTACAAGGAAGCCGGCTGGATGTGATTCCAGTCCCGGTTGCCCAGGAAATGTCCCGGGGGGCGGCTGAGGCTGCCCCCCGGATCTGTTGACACGAACGCGAATGGGGGCGGGACCTGTGGCATCACAAGCGGACAATCTCGAAAAATTCACGGCAATTGACACAGGCGGGCGCAACCCGACCGGCTGGCAGGGCAGTCTGATCTGGTGGATTGCGCTGATCTGGGCGTTCTTCCAACTCTACATCGCCTCGAATCTGCCGTTCACCATTCAGGAATACCTTGGCTTCGGGGTCGTCACGAACTCGAATGCTCGCCTGATTCACTTGGCGTTCGGTCTGCTTCTCGCGTCGTTCGCCTTTCCGCTCTTGTCGCGCAGTCGCACGGACGCGATCCCGTGGTATGACTGGATCCTTGCGGCTCTCGGCATCATTTCGTGCCTCTACATCGTTGTTCTTCGTAACGAAATCGCACTCAGGGCAGGTCTCCCGACAACCGGCGATCTGACCATTTCGACGATCGGAATGATCATCCTGTTCCTGACCGTCTATCGGGTGCTGGGTCTGCCGCTTGCGATCGTCGCTGGCTGTTTCGTGCTCTACGTGTTCTTTGGCGACACCCGCTGGCTGCCCGAGGCCATGCAGTGGAAGGGTGCGTCCTACGGCAAGGCCATGTGGCATTTCTGGATGCAGAACGAGGGCGTCTTCGGGGTCGCGCTGGGCGTGTCCGCGTCGCTCATATTCCTCTTCGTTCTGTTCGGCGCGATACTCGAAAAGGCTGGGGCCGGGAACTACTTCATCAAGATCAGCTTTGCCCTGCTCGGACATCTGCGCGGCGGGCCAGCGAAGGCTGCGGTCGTCGCCAGCGCCATGAGCGGGCTGTATTCGGGGTCGTCGATCGCCAACACGGTCACCACGGGCACATTCACCATTCCGCTGATGAAGCGCACCGGGTTTTCGCCCGAAAAGGCCGGCGCAGTCGAGGTTGCCTCATCGACAAACGGCCAATTGACACCACCGGTCATGGGCGCTGCCGCCTTCCTGATTTCGGAATTCACGGGGGTCAGCTACACCGAAATCATCAAGCACGCGCTGGTCCCGGCCCTCGTGAGCTACATTGCACTCGTCTACATCGTGCATCTGGAAGCGATGAAGCTGGGCCTGAAGGGTCTGCAGAAGCCGCCCTCTTCGCTGACCTTCGCGACCAAGCTGATCGGCTTTCTTGGCGGTTTCATCGGCATCGCGCTTCTTGGAATCGCCGTGTACTACGGTCTTGGATGGATCAAGGCAGCGGTGCCTGACTACGCATTCATCTACGTGATCATAATGTGTTTCCAAACGTATGTGTTTCTGCTGTTCTTTGCTTCTCGTCAGCCGGATCTGGTCGTTGACCCACCCGATGCGCCGATCACCGAATTGCCGCCCGCCGGGAAGACGGCGCTGACCGGTCTCCACTACATCTTGCCGATCGTGATCCTCATCTGGTGCATCACGATCGAACGTCTGTCTCCCGCATTCTCGGCATTCTGGGCCACATTGGCGATGACGGCAATCGCGCTGACCCAGCATCCGATCAAGGCCATGTACCGTCAGGACAGCGATCGCAGGAAAGCATGGCGACGCGGATGGCGGGAATGGCTCGACGGCATGGTTGCGGGTTCGCGCAACATGATCGGAATTTCGGTTGCCACGGGCGCTGCAGGGATCATTGTCGGCACGATTTCGCTCACCGGAGCTCACCAGGTGGTCGGGGAACTGGTCGAGTTCCTGTCAGGCGGAAACCTGATGGTCATGCTGTTTCTGGTCGCGGTCATGAGCCTCATTCTCGGAATGGGACTGCCAACGACAGCCAACTACATTGTCGTCTCTTCGCTGATGGCGCCGGTCATTCTGGCGCTCGCGGCGAAATCCGGACTGATCGTGCCGCTGATTGCCGTTCACCTGTTTGTCTTCTACTTTGGGATTCTTGCCGATGACACGCCGCCGGTGGGGCTCGCAGCCTTTGCCGCAGCAGCCATCTCGAAGGGTGATCCGATCAAGACGGGCATTCAGGGCTTCGCCTACGACATCCGGACTGCTCTTCTTCCGTTCCTGTTCATCTTCAACACCGAACTGCTCCTGATCGACGTCACTCCCGTGAAGGCGGTGTTCGTTTTCGTGGTTGCGGTGATCGCCATGCTGCTGTTCGCGTCGGCGACGCAGGGATTCTGGCTGGTTCGAAACCGTATCTGGGAAAGCGCGATCCTGCTGCTCGTCGCGTTCACGCTGTTTCGACCGGGTTTCTGGCTCGACCAGGTGCAGCCGCCTTATGATGACGCCAACCCGACGCGTGTCTACGAAGTGGTTGGCGACGCGCCGGACAACGGTGTTCTGACCTTCGTGATATCCGGGCCGGACTTCGATACCGGCGAGCCCACGTCCACCACCATTCTGGTTCCGATGGGTCGGCGTTCCGAGGCGATCGAACGGCTCGAGGAGGCGGGGCTCACGGTCATCTTGGAAGACGGGTTGGCGCGGGTCGAAGAGCCGTTTCCGCAGACGCCGTTCTTCGAAAAGATCGGGACGCTGTTCGACTACTACGGCGATGATCCGGTTGTCGTGAGCAACATCAGGACCGAGGCCGAGCGATTGCCCAAGGAAGTGTTTTACATTCCCGCCCTGTTGCTCCTTGGCTTGGTGTTCTTGTTGCAACGCCGTCGGATGCCGGCGGTCCGTGCCGCGTGACGAACTTCGAATGGTCGGGTGGCGGTGCCGAGACGACCAGATGAACTTGCCTCCTGCCGGAGATGCTCGTGTGCATGGCTGACATGCCCAACCGTTCGGACGTGATCTGATGTCATTCGTTTTTCCGCGATCGAATCGAAACCTGCCGCCCCTCGCGACAGGGGGTGACGGCGTCTACCTGTTCGACGCCGAAGGACGAGCCTATCTCGATGGCTCGGGGGGCGCCGCCGTGTCCTGCCTCGGCCACGGCGACCCCGATGTCATCGCTGCGGTCAAGCATCAGATGGATGCACTGGCGTTCGCCCACACAAGATTTTTTTCGTCCGAGCCGGCCGAGGACCTCGCAAGATTGCTGATCGAGCAGGCCCCGCCGGGGATCGAACGGGTCTATTTCGTCTCGGGTGGGTCCGAGGCGGTCGAGGCGGCCCTCAAGCTCGCGCGGCAATATTTTCTCGAAATCGGCCAGCCGTCTCGGTCCCGGATCATCGCCCGTCGACAGAGCTATCACGGCAACACGCTGGGGGCGTTGGCCACCGGGGGAAACGCGTGGCGACGGGCGCAGTTCTCGCCGCTGCTCGTCGATGTCACGCACATCGAGCCGTGCTACGCCTATCGCGGACGCGAAGCTCACGAAACCGAGGAAGCCTACGGGCTTCGTGTTGCCGATGAACTCGACGCCGAAATCCAGCGGCTCGGACCCGAAACGGTCATGGCGTTCGTCGCGGAACCGGTCGTTGGCGCCACGCTTGGCGCGGTTCCGGCCGTTCCGGGCTACTTCAAGCGGATCCGCGAGATCTGCGATCGGCACGGCGTTCTTCTCGTTCTTGACGAAGTTATGTGTGGAATGGGGAGGACCGGGACGTTCTTTTCCTGCGAGCACGATCAGGTGCGTCCAGACCTGGTCACGATCGCGAAGGGGCTTGGCGGGGGCTATCAGCCGATCGGTGCGATGCTGTGCTCGGGCGCAATCTACGATGCCGTGACCGCCGGGAGCGGGTTTTTTCAGCACGGTCACACCTACATGGGTCATCCGGCGGCAGCGGCTGCCGGTAAGGCTGTTGTCTCGAAGTTGCTTGAGAAGGGTTTGGTCGAGAGAAGTCGCGAGATGGGTCTCCGGTTGATGGCCGCCTTGGTCGAGCGCCTCGGACAGCATCCGCATGTCGGCGACATTCGGGGGCGAGGTCTATTTGTCGGCATCGAGCTGGTTGCCGACCGGGAAAGCAGGGTGCCGTTCGATCCCGCGCTCGGCGTCCACAAGAAACTGGAGCGATGCGCGTTCAGCAATGGGCTCATATGCTACCCGATGGGAGGCACGATCGACGGCAAGTTGGGTGATCACGTGCTCCTTGCGCCGCCGTTCATCATAAGCAACGACCAGGTCGACGAATTGGTCGACAAACTGAGTTCTGCGCTCGACGTGGCCACCGCCATTTGACCTCTGAAGTCGTCGGTCACGGCGACCGTCCTTCGGCCTTGACTCGCTACTGCCGGCTGGCTTCGCGCAAAACTCGCTCCCGTTCATGGGCGATCACGAACCTCCTGGTTCAATGGCAGGAATTTTGTTGCCTGTTGGACATTTCCGTTTCCCCATGCTCCTGGATTTGTGTCCGGCGAAGACCGATGAAACCGATCGCGATGTCCGTGATGAACAGGGCTCCCGTTGAGCGGCATTCGTGCCGGATCCGCAGGTCATCATGCAGGTCACGAGATGCGGAGAACTCGCCAATTTCAGCATGCGTCGATTTGGCGCTTGCCGAACGATGTACAAGGTTTTCGGCGCCGTTCATTCTGCAACGGTCGAGGATCCAGGTTGCAATCGACAAAAGGGTTTTGGCAGTCATGTCGACTATCGTTAGGAATGTTCCCTTTTTGTTCATTGATGTGCAAATTTTTGAAGGGAGAGTTCATGACAGATGCTTCAACTTCGTATGCATGGCCGTCTCGGAGTTCGAAATCCTGCATGACAGATTTGCCAGGCACTCTGCCTTCGAGATCGGGCACGGAATACAGTCCTCGCAATTCACTGGTCAAATGTTGGTGTGGGGATGATGTCGGGTCAGTTCTCCATGATTGCCGAGCTCAGGACGAGGTTCCGAAAGGTGGTCTCGGTGGAAAACGATCGACTGAAATGGTAGTGTACCAATGATTGGCGAGTTGGATCTTCGAGGTCTGGATCATCGGATCGATCTGGTGGAGGAACGGATGAATACGCTCCAGTCCGAAAACAGGGCGGCACACGCCAAGTTTGAGTCCGACTACAAGGCGGCGCATGCCGAGTTTCGGGAAAGCTACAATGTGGCGCATGCCCAGACCCGAGCTGACTGGGCACAGTTCAAGACGGAAATGGCGGAACGCGAAAAGGCCAACTTGCGTTGGCAGATCGCCACGATGTTGGCGTGTGCCGGTCTTGTCACTGTTCTCGTGGTCGGTGCCATCAGGTTGATGTTGATCTAATGATTCACTTTGTTGGCAGTTGAACTTGGAAACCTGAAATCGCACCGTTCAAATGGGTAACGGAAGTCAACTCGATTCAGGTTGTGAACGTCAGACATTCCTTTAGCCAACACGTTTTGGCGGGTTTCTGGAAACTCGAGACGTTGACACTATGCGCTTTGCAATACCCCAATGGGAGAAGTGGTGGCTCTCTGTGTTCTGGATTATCGAACTGATCGTTCGCAGGAAAAGATGAATACGCCATATTCAGACGACAAGGCAGCGCTCGCTGAGTTTCAAACCGACTGCACGGCGATGCACGCAAAGTTTTGGGAAGTCTACACGGCGGCGCATGCCCAGGCCCGAGATGACTGGGCACAGTCCAGGGCCGAAATGGCACAGTTTGAAGCGGATCGAATACGGCTTGAGAAGACACATCAGCGTTGGAAAATTGCAACTATCGTGGCGAGTTCCTGAATTTCCGGTATTGTTATCGGGGTGGGCACGCATTTGATGCTCGCTCCGTGAGACATGTCGCCACCTGTCCGGCTCCAAAGACGGTACCATTCCCTTTCAACTGAGCAGCAGCGGCCAGTTCAACCCATGTTGCGAGCTGCGGAAATTTTGCCCTGACCTCGATTTCAATTGGTGGGTGCGGCGACCGAGGCACGATAGACCCGAATCGGAAGAGAGGCCTCCATCCCGATGAGCCTTCGTGCTCGACTTTTCTTGAGGATGGGCTTGAGAGTTTCCGTCTCCTCGTGGAGTCATCCACCTGGCCGGTGCGAAAGACACGCTTCCCCGAAACGACGGAATGACGCTTCAGCCGATCATCATTCATGATGCAGATTCATCGTTCGAGACGCTTGTCTGCAATCGAGCGGTGGTATACCATATACCAATGGGAGCTTTCCGAGGGATCTGATCGCCTCCGCTGGCTCCATGACGAATTGGGGAGTTCGTCGCCTCAGCCTGGACTCGCGCGACCGCAATGAAGGCCGCACAAGTGCCATGGCCGACGGCGTCAGTCCCCGCATACTGGGAGGAAAGCAATGCACACATTGAAAAAACTCTTGACTGGCTCCGTGCTGACACTCGCAATTGCAGTTGTCGGTTTGGCATCTCAGGCGCAGGCACAATGGCAGCCGCGGAAACCTGTCGAGTTCATCATCATGGCCGGGACCGGTGGCGGTGCCGACCAGATCGCACGACTTTTGCAAGGTCTGATCGAGCAAAAGGGGCTGTCGTCGAGACCGTTCATTCCGATCAACAAGCCGGGCGGGTCAGGCGCCGAGGCGCTTCTTTACCTCAAGGGCAAGGAAGGCGATGACCACACGGTCCTCGTGACGTTGAACTCGTTCTACACGACTCCGATCATTCAGGAAGATCTCGGCGTCGATATCTCGACGTTCACGCCCATCGGCCGGATGGCGCTCGACACGTTCCTGCTCTGGGTCCATGCGGACAGAGACGACATCACCGACCTCGAGAGCTATGTCTCTGCGGTCAAGTCAGCCGGTGCAGACTGGCGCGTTGGCGGCACGGGCTCCGGACAGGAGGATTCCATTCTCACGGCGATGATGGAAGCCGAATTCGGCTACTCGGTGACGTACATTCCGTTCCCGGGTGGCGGCACCGTTGCCAAGAACCTGATCGGCAAGCACATCGATTCGACCGTCAACAACCCCGCCGAACAGAACGAGTTCTATCGTGCCGGTCAGTCGAAGCCACTGGTCCAGTTCACGCCGGAACGCATGGCGGCCTACCCCGACGTGCCCACGGCGCAGGAACTCGGCCACGACATCGTTTACTTCATGCAACGGTCCATCAACGGACCGCCCGGCATGTCTGCCGAAGCTCAAGAATTCTACATCAATCTGTTCAAGACTCTGTTTGAATCAGATGAGTGGCAGACATTCTGCGTTGAAGACGGGTTGACTTGCGACGAGTGGGTCGCCGGCGACGATCTTGCGGCGTTTCATGCCGAGCAGGGCATGCGTCACCGCGAGCTGATCGAAGCTGTCGGCGCTGAAGCGATCACGGGAGAATAATCCCGAAGCGCCCTTTTGGGTTACATTCGCGGGCCGGACGCCTTTTCCGTGTGGATCAGTCGTTCCGGCCCGCGAACAATCCTGACCACTTGACAATCGACCGAGTCTTCGCATTTCGATCAACGGTTGTTTGGCGAAGCGTCAGCAAGTCTTCAAGTTCTGGGTGATGAATCACATGGTGCGTCAACCATCGGGCGGAATTGAACCGAGATCATGTCCATGACCGTGCGTCAGGCAGAATTTCTGATGGCAGTCGCCACGATCCTGATGTCGTTGGGCCTGATGTGGTCATCGACCGACGGGCTCGCTATCGGCTGGGTGCCAGGCAAGGGACCGGGATCCGGATTCTGGCCGTTCTGGCTGTCGGTGGGAATGCTGCTGTGCGCGATTGCGACCCTGATTCGCTGGTTCATGCGACTGACACCCGAGTCGCGCTCGACGGACATCTTCATGTCTCGACGCTCGGTGGCGGTTGTCGGAACATCGGTCGCCGCCTTGCTCGCCCTGCTGATCGGAATCCACATTGTCGGAACCTATGTCGCCCTGTTTCTGTTCCTCGCCTTCTGTTTCAAGGTCGCCGGTCGCCACGAATGGCCGCTGGTCATCATGCTCATCGGCGGGATACCGGTCTTTGTCTTCGCCCTGTTCGAATGGGGTCTGCAGATTCCGCTGCCCAAGGCGATGACCGAAGAGTGGTTCTATCCGGTTTTCGACATCATGTACGAGACAGACCACTTCTGGATCTACGTTGTCGGAACATTCGCTTGCCTTGCGGTGGTTTCGGCCGCTGTCCATCTGTTGACGAAATCATCTCGCGGGTAGCTCGGCCATGGAAACAATCCTGATATCTCTGGCCGGCGGTCTGCTGCAGGCATTCGAGCCGCTCAATCTCCTGATGATCATGATCGGGTGCACGGTTGGGCTGTTTGTCGGGGCGATGCCGGGCCTCGGCTCCGTCAATGGCGTCGCGATACTTCTGCCGATCACGTTTCTCGTTCCACCGACTGCTGCCATCATCTTTCTCGCGGCCGTCTACTACGGAGCGATGTACGGCGGGGCCATCAGTTCGATCACCCTTGGAATCCCGGGGGCGTCCACTGCTGTTGCCACCGTCTTCGACGGCAGGCCGCTCGCGATGTCGGGAAAAGCCGACCAGGCGCTGACCGCAGCCGCGATCGCGTCCTTCATTGGCGGCACGATATCGGTGGTGCTCTTCACGCTGTTCGCGCCGCCCTTGGCAGAATTTGCCCTCAAGTTCGGTCCTCCCGAAGAATTCGCGCTGATGGTCCTGGCATTCGCGACATTCATCGGGCTGGGCGGTGACGACATTCCCAAGACCATATTCTCGATTCTGATCGGGCTCGTGCTCGCGACCGTCGGGCTCGACATCATTTCCGGAAAGCCCCGCCTGATCTTCTTCGATGCATCGGGCTTCCTGCACGGAATCAACTTTCTCGTTCTCGCGATCGGGATCTACGGCATCGGCGAAATGCTCTGGACCCTCGAGTCCACGGGCGGAAAGGTCATCGTTCACAAGGTCAACATGACCTGGAAAGGCGTGATGGCGAACATCCGCTCAGTCGGGACGTATTTCCGCACCACGGCTCTGGGCTCGGTTTTGGGGTATTTCGTGGGGACCTTGCCTGCGGCCGGTGCAACGCCGGCATCGCTGATGTCGTATGGGCTGGCGAAAACGTTTTCGAAGGACCCGGATTCGTTCGGCAAGGGGAACATTTCCGGCGTCGCCGCACCGGAAGCGGCCAACAACGCCGCATCGACAGGCTCGATGCTTCCGATGATCACCTTGGGCATCCCCGGTTCGCCGACCACGGCAATTCTCCTTGGCGGAATGATCATCTGGGGGCTGCGACCCGGGCCTCTGCTGTTCACGGAACGGCCTGACTTCGTGTGGGGGCTGATCGGGTCGCTCTATGTGGCGAACCTGTTCACCGTCCTGATCAATCTCGCCTTCATTCCGATATTCGTTCGCGTGCTGACGCTGCCGTTCTCGATTCTGGCACCGATCATCTTCGTGCTGTGCATCGTCGGTGGTTATGCGCCGACGCAGACCATGCATGACGTGTGGCTGATGCTGCTGTTCGGGGTCATGGGCTACCTGATGCGCAAGCTGAACTATCCGGTCGCACCGGCTGTTCTCGCGATCGTGCTCGGACCGCTTGCAGAGAGGTCGCTGCGGCAGTCCCTGCTGTCATCGCAGGGCGACGTGCTGATTTTTCTCGAAAGACCGATTTCGGCGACCTGCATATTCATCGCGCTCGCATTGATGCTCTATCCGATCGTTGCCAATTGGCGTAGACGCAAGAATCGGATCGCGAGCGGGAAGTGATCTCCAGAAATCCACGAGAGCGGAACACGAGTCAGGGGTCCAGGACCAGCATGACAATGACAGGATTGGGAAACGAAATGAGGCAGGCGACATCAAGCGGCCTTCTGTCGTTTGCAAACTCCACAATCTGGCAGGATTCGCCCCTTTCGCCAGTGTCAGTTCCGCTCGCGGACCAGAGCGGGAGGAAACAATGAAAACGGCGCATTTGCAAGGAGTTGAATAGATGTCGGAAGCAGAACAGGCACTGCAAGATCCCGGGTCCGGGCCCGAAACCGAGGCCGATCCAGCCCCGGCGATCACGGACGGGTTCCACCTGGTCATCGACGCTCTCAAGCTCAATGACATCAAGACGATATATTGCGTGCCAGGGATTCCGATCACCGATCTTGGCCGTTTGGCGCAGGCAAGGGGCATGCGGGTGATTTCGTTCCGGCATGAGCAGCATGCCGGCCACGCTGCGGCGATCACGGGATATCTCAGCCAGACTCCCGGCGTGTGCCTGACAGTGTCGGCGCCGGGATTCCTGAACGGGCTGACGGCGCTTGCCAACGCGACCACCAACTGTTTCCCGATGATCCTGATCAGCGGCTCGTCCGAGCGGGAGATCGTCGACCTGCAGCAAGGCGACTACGAGGAGATGGATCAACTCGCGATCGCCAAGCCGCTGTGCAAGGCGGCGTATCGCGTCCTGCACGCCGAAGATATCGGCATCGGCATTGCCCGCGCGATCCGATCGGCCTGTTCGGGACGTCCAGGCGGTGTCTACCTCGACCTTCCGGCCAAGCTGCTTGGCCAGACCATGGATGCCGCCGAAGGATCGAACTCCCTGATCAAGGTCATCGACCGCGCGCCGAAGCAGATCCCGGCTCCCGACTCGGTTTCGCGCGCCGTGGATGTGCTCAAGGGCGCGAAGCGTCCGTTGATCATCCTGGGCAAGGGAGCTGCCTATGCGCAGGCGGACGATGACATCAGGAAACTGGTCGAGGCGACTGGGTTTCCCTACCTCCCGATGAGCATGGCCAAGGGAATCCTGCCCGATACCCACCCGCAATCGGCCGGTCCAGCGCGCTCGCTGGTTCTGAAAGAATCCGATGTCGTTCTGATGATCGGCGCCCGTCTCAACTGGCTGCTCTCGCACGGCAAGGGCAAGACCTGGGGGAGTTCACCCAAGAAGTTCGTGCAGATCGACATCGAACCTGCGGAGATGGACTCGAACGTGGAAATCGCGGCCCCCGTCGTCGGGGACATCGGATCATGCGTCCAGGCGTTGCATGCCGCCATGGGTCCCGATTGGCAGCCCTCGATTGCCGACTGGACTGCTGCCGTCAATGCGAAGAAAGAGACCAATCTCGCGCGCATGGCGCCACGGCTGCAAAACAACAACGTTCCCATGGACTTCCATGGCGCGCTGGGGGTTCTGCGGACAATTGTCAAGGAACGGCCCGAGACCATTCTGGTCAACGAGGGCGCCAACACCCTCGATTTTGCGCGCAGCATCATCGACATGTATCGACCCCGCAAGCGGCTCGACGTCGGCACGTGGGGTGTGATGGGGATCGGCATGGGCTTTGCGGTCGCAGCCGCCGTCGAGACCGGCAATCCGGTGCTTGCCGTCGAAGGCGACAGCGCGTTCGGGTTTTCCGGAATGGAGATCGAGACCATCTGCCGCTACAACCTGCCGGTTTGCGTCGTGGTCTTCAACAACAACGGGATCTATCGGGGAACCGACGTCAATCCCTCCGGGGGCGAGGATGTCGCGACCACGGTGTTCGTGAAGGACGCGCGTTACGATCTGATGATGAAGGCGTTCGGTGGCGAAGGCGTGTACGCAACGACACCGGACGAGCTCTCCCGCGCCGTCAATCAGGCAATCGATTCCCGTCGGCCGACGCTGGTCAATGCGGTGATCGACGAAAAGGCGGGGACCGAAAGCGGCCGCATCGGCAATCTCAACCCGCAGAGCGCGGTTTCCAAGAAGTGATCCATCGATCGACCACCCCTCAACGCCGTCACAGAGTCAGGAGTGCCAAATGAAAGCGCTGGAAGGCATCAGAATCCTCGATTTCACCCATGTTCAGTCGGGTCCGACGTGCACCCAGTTGCTGGCCTGGTTCGGGGCAGACTGCATCAAGGTCGAACGGCCGGGCATCGGTGATGTCACGCGCGGACAGCTGCGCGACATTCCGGACGTGGATTCGCTTTATTTCACGATGCTGAATCACAACAAGCGGTCGATCACGCTCAACACGAAGAACGAAACGGGCAAGGCGGTTCTGGAGAGGTTGGTCCGGGAGTGCGATGTCCTGGTCGAGAATTTCGCGCCCGGCGCGCTCGATCGGATGGGCTTCGGATGGGAGCGGATCCAGGAGCTCAACCCGCGCATGATCATGGCATCGGTCAAGGGGTTTGGTCCGGGCCCCTATGAAGACTGCAAGGTTTACGAGAATGTCGCCCAGTGCACAGGGGGATCGGCGTCGACGACGGGGTTTCGGGACGGTCCGCCACTGGTGACAGGCGCACAGATCGGCGACAGCGGAACCGGACTGCATCTGGCCTTGGGAATCGTCACGGCTCTCTATCAGCGGGAGCAGACCGGACGCGGCCAGCGCGTGCTCGCCGCGATGCAGGACGGTGTTCTGAACCTCTGCAGGGTGAAGCTGCGCGACCAGCAGCGCCTCGAGCACGGGCCGCTGGCCGAATACAGCCAGCACGGGCAGGGGATACCGTTTTCCGAGGCCACGCCGCGCGCGGGAAATGACTCGGGCGGCGGACAGCCCGGCTGGATTCTCAAGTGCAAGGGCTGGGAGACCGATCCCAACGCCTATGTCTACTTCATCACCCAGGCTCCCGTTTGGGACAAGATCTGCGACGTCATAGGCAAGCCAGAATGGAAGGACGATCCGGATTATGCGACCCCTCCCGCGCGGCTCGACAAGCTGTCCCGCATTTTCGACACGATCGAGGAGTGGACCAAGACCAAGACGAAGTTCGAGGTCATGGACATCTGCAATCCGCTGGACATTCCGTGCGGGCCGATTCTGTCGATGAAAGAGCTCTCAGAAGAGCAGAGCCTGCGTGACACCGGCACGGTCGTCGAGGTCGACCACCCCGAACGTGGCACGTATCTCTCGGTGGGTTGCCCGATCAAGCTCTCGGACAGCCCGGCGGAAGTCGTCCGCTCGCCGCTGCTCGGAGAGCACACGATCGAAGTGCTGAGCGACGTTCTCGGCTATTCCGAGGACGAGGTTGCCGACATCAAGGACTCAGGCGCCATCGGGTAAACGCTTTGCTCGGTGACCAAGGTCGCGGTGTCGCTGGTTGCAGTGCGACAAGGTCGACATGACCCGGGCGACTTTGACGAGCCTGACAGACGCCTGAAACGGTGACTCAAGAGATCGATTGATAGTGCGTCGCCCGTGACTTTTCTCGGTGCATCGAGAACCCGCAGGTAGTCGGCTTGCTCGACTCGCAGAGCCGAATGGCGTCGTTGAGTCGGATCGTGCATCAATGGTAGATGAGTGCTTCGATTGCCAACAGCTGGAGAGCTGGCCATGAGAGTCCACACGGATCCCGCATTCCGGTTCGAAGGGATCTACACCCCGATCGTGACCCCGTTCACGGGAGATGGATCCGTCAATTGGGACGCGCTCGGCGACATCGTCGAGTTCCTGATTTCGTCGGGCGTGCACGGTCTCATCTCCGGCGGGTCGACGGGCGAGAACTATGCGCAAACAGTCGATGAGCGGCTCGAGATCGCGAGGTTTTCCCACGAACGGATCAAGGGCCGGGTCCCTCTCATCGTCGGAACGGGGGCGATGCTGACCGCCGATTCGGTTGCGCTGGCAACGGGTGCGAAGGAAATGAAGGCCGACGGCATTCTGCTTGCGAGCCCTCCCTACGCGGTTCCGACCGACAGGGAGAATGCGCTCAACGCGCTCACCATCGACCGCGCCGCCAACCTTCCGGTCATGCTCTACAATTATCCGGGCAGAACCGGGACGATGATGGGGCCTGAGTTTCTCGACCGGGTGGGTCGTTCGCGAAACTTCTGCGGGATCAAGGAGAGTTCCGGCGACATCAATCGCGTTCATCTTCTCGCCAGAGACTATCCTCACATCCATCTCGGATGCGGCATGGACGATCAGGCGCTCGAATTCTTCGCGTGGGGTGCCAGATTCTGGGTCTGCGGCGGTTCGAACTTTCTCCCGAAGGAACACATCGCGCTCTACGAGGCGTGCGTTGTCGACGGCGATTTCGCGAAAGGTCGACGGATCATGGCAGCGATGATGCCGCTGATGCGCGTGCTGGAACAGGGCGGCAAGTTCATCCAGACCATCAAGCACGGGGTGACCCTTGCCGGACTGGATGCGGGAGCGGTCCGCGTGCCGCTCAAGTCCTTGAACAAGGACGAAAAACGGGCTCTGGAACTCGTCGTTCGCGTGCTGAAGACGACGGTTGCGGCGACAGAAACCGGGAGTTGAACCATGCCATTGCTGACACGAGACGAGTACCAAGCCATCGCCGATTCGATGAGCTTCCCGTCTGGCGCCTTCATCGACGGCGGCTTTCGGCCGTCGATTTCCGGCAAGACCTTCCCGACCATCAATCCCGCAACCGGCAAGAAACTCGCGGATGTTGCCGATTGCGGTGCCGACGACGTGGATTTCGCGGTCCAAAAAGCGCGCGAGGCATTCGACGATGGCCGTTGGTCGGCAATGCATCCTGCGGAGCGCAAGGCGATACTCATTCGCCTGGGCAAGCTCGTGACCCGGAACTCGCCCCAGCTTGCGGTCCTCGAAAGCCTCGATTCAGGCAAGCCGATCAACGATTGCGTGACGGTCGACTTGCCCGAGATGATCGACTGTCTCAAATGGCATGCAGAGGCCGTCGACAAGATCTACGATCAGGTGTCGCCTGCTTCCGATGACCATATCGCCATGGTTGTCCGCGAACCGATCGGCGTCGTCGGGCTCGTACTGCCATGGAACTTTCCGCTGCTGATGATGGCCTGGAAGATCGGGCCGGCGCTTGCGGCAGGCTGCTCGGTCGTGGTCAAGCCGGCCGAAGAGACCTCCCTGAGCGCACTTGCGCTTGCCGAGCTTGCGATGGAGGCCGGATTGCCGGCGGGGGTTTTGAATGTCGTCCCCGGCAGCGGACCGGGGGCTGGCGAGCCGCTTGGGCGGCACCGTGACGTCGATATCGTTTCGTTCACCGGATCGACCGAAACCGGCAAGCGATTCCTGGCCTACTCCGCCGAGAGCAACGCGAAGGAAGTCGTTCTGGAAATGGGCGGCAAGAATCCGGCGATCGTCATGGATGATGCGGAGAATCTTGATCGTGTCGCGCAGCATATCGTCAATGGCGCCTTTTGGAACATGGGCGAGAACTGTTCGGCGAGTTCGCGGCTGATCGTTCACAAGGATGTCAGGGACGAGCTTCTCGATCGGATTGCCGAGCACTCCCGGCAATGGATGGTGGGTGACCCGCTCGATCCCGAGACCCGCATGGGCGCTCTCGTGTCGAGCGAGCATTTCCAGAAGGTCAGCGGCTACATCGAAAAGGCAGAGAACATCGTTTTCGGGGGCAAGGCGGACGGCGGTTTTGTCGAGGCAACGGTGATCGAGGTCGCCGACAACAAGGCCGTGCATGCGCAAGAGGAGATCTTTGGCCCGGTTCTGAGCGTGATCGAGGTCTCGTCGTTCGATGAGGCCATTTCTGTTGCCAACGACACCGAATACGGACTGTGTGCGTCGATCTTCACCGCCAATGCCAAGCGGGCCCTGCGGGGAGCGCGGGCAATTCGTGCAGGGACCGTGACCGTCAACAGCTACGGCGAAGGCGACATCACGACGCCATTCGGAGGTTACAAGCAATCGGGCTTTGGCGGGCGCGACAATTCCATCCACGCTCATGATCAGTACACCCAGCTCAAGACGATCTGGATCGATCTTGCAGACGATGTCGACGAGGCGATTGATTGACGGAGTTCAGAGCGCAGCGCACGCCGGTCCACCGTGGACCGGCCGCATGGAGTGCCATTCTTCCCCCGCAATCTACTCCGGTCGAACTCGACTCTGATCAGTCGGTCGATTTTGCTGTCATTGGCGGTGGCTTTGCGGGGCTTTCGGCGGCCGAACGCCTTCGCCAACTGAACGAGGGGGCAAGGATTGTCGTCCTCGAGGCCGGACGTCTGGCCGAGGGCGCCTCTGGGCGAAACTCGGGTTTCATGATCGATCTGCCGCACGAGCTTTCGAGCGAGGATTACGCGGACGGGGCGCTCGAACGGCAACGGGCGCTGATCGCGCTCAACCGAAAGGCGATCGAGTTCGGCAAGGCTGCCGTCGAGAACTACGGCATCGAACCCGCGTATTTCCGCCCGGTCGGCAAGATCAACGGCGCGGCCGACGAGGCTGGGCTCGAGATCAATTCCGGCTATGCCAGGAAGATGGAGCTTCTGAACGAGCCGTCGGAGTTCCTGGATGCGAAGGCCATGCACGAGATCACCGGTTCTCGCTACTACCCCGGGGGGCTTTACACCCCGGGGACCGTCGTGCTGCAGCCGGCCGGTTACATCCGCTCGCTGGGAGAAGGGTTGCGGGCAGATGTCGGAGTCTTCGAGAACTCGCCGGCTCTTTCGATCGCGAAGAACCGAGGAGACTGGTTGATCCGGACACCAACGGCAACCCTGACGGCGAAGAAGGTCATTCTTGCCAACAACGGACATCTTGAGAGTTTCGGGTTTCTTCGCAACCGGCTGATGCACGTGTTCCTCTTTGCGATCATGACACCCGATCTCGGGAAGGACATCGCCCGGCGGATCGGTGGTGCGGAACGCTGGGGCATCACGCCTGCGGTTCCGATGGGTTCGACCGTCCGCAGAATCTCGGGCAGGGAGGGCGGCGACCGAATCGTCCTTCGCAGCTGCGCGAGTTTCAGGCCCCGGATGCAGGCAACACGCAGCGACCTGGAGCGCGCGCGGCGCTCGATGCAGAAAAAGTTCGACGACCGATTCCCCGCCTTGGCGGGCACGGGCATGGAATTCGCATGGGCGGGTCACCTGTGCCTCAGTCGAAACGGCGTGACGGTCCTGCGCGAAATCGAGGACCGCATGTGGGCCGCCTGTTGCCAAAACGGGCTGGGAACCACCCGAGGCACCCTGACCGGCATGGCGGCGGCTGAACTTGCAAGCGGATGCGAGTCCGAGATTGCGGAGTTCTTCGGCACGGAACCGGACCCAGAACGACTGCCGCCGCCACCGATTTCGACGGTTGCGGGCAATGTCGCCTTGCGCTGGAAGGAGTTGAAGGCGCGTCGCGCATGATGACCGAAAATTCCGGCGAACTTCGTGACGTACGAGGACTCTGGAGATTGCAAACCCGCGAATCCGACTTGCGCAGCCGTGACGAAGTCAATATCGGGGTCAGTGTCTGACAGTGGCCCCTTAGCTCAACTGGATAGAGTAGCTGACTTCGAATCAGCAGGTTCGGGGTTCGAGTCCTCGAGGGGTCGCCACTTCACCGCCACGCATTGAACTCCTGATTCGTCCCGACGCATCGGTGCGGGGCAGCGTTGCAAGCCGCGAACCGCGTCGTGGACTCGCTCAATGGGTCTGGTTCAGTGCGTCAGCCGCCGGGATTTCGCGTTCGCGACGCGCGATGAAATCGCGCAGAGCCTCGTCCTTGTCGACATCCAGTTTCGGTTCCTCGTAGGCGTCGAGCAGATGCTTTGCCTGCACCAGCGCGCGGTGCGTCGTGTCCTTGCTGCCCTCGGCCATCCATTGCTCGACCGAGTTGTTGTCGAACAGTTCGGGCAAGAAAAACGCTGACTGAAAGTTCTCCTGCGTATGGGGATGATCGAGGAAATGGCCGCCGGGGCCAACGTCGCCGACTGCCGAGACCGCCTGCTCGAAGCTTTCCCAGTCTGGACCTGTCGCCATTCGGTGGGCCATCGCACATTGCTCGGCATCGACGATGAACTTGGCGACCGAACAGTGCATTCCCGCCTCGTTCCAGCCGGCTGAATGCCAGATGTAGTTCGCTCCGGCGTGCATGACTGCCGAGAGGGTCGTTGCGCTTTCGTAGCCGGCCTGCGCATCGAGTATCTTGGAGCCGCCGAGCGTGTTCGAGGTTCGCCACGGAATTCCGTACGACCTCGCCATCTGGCCGATCATGAAATTCATCAGGGAAATCTCCGGAGTTCCCGCCATCGGCGCTCCCGACTTCATGCTGACCGTGGACAGATAGTGGCCGTAGATCGCCGGTGCGCCTTTGCGGACGACCTGGGTGTAGGCGAGAGCGGACAGCGCTTCGGCATTGAGTTGTGCGACTGCCGCCGGAACGCTCGCGGGGGTGTTGGCGCCGCCGAGCACGAATGGCGAGCACAGAACCGGCTGGTTGCGCCGGCTGAACGCGCGCATGGCGCCCAGCATGGTTTCGTCCCAGACCAGCGGCGAATTGCCATTGCAGTTCCCGGTCGTGACCGGGTGTTCGTCAATGAAGCTGTCGCCGAAGAGAATGGCGCACATGTCCATGACGTCCTCGGCATTCTTGGGCGATGTCGTCATGCCCATGAACATCTTGTCCGAGAACTTCATCGACGAATAGGTGATGCGAAGGTGGCGATGGCTGATCGGATGATCGAAGGGCTCGACGATGTGGTGGGCGGAACTGTGCATTGCTGGAAGCATGTGGCTGAGCTTGTGAAACATCGCCAGGTCGTCGAGGGTCGGGTTGCGGCGACGATCATCGAGGTCGCGAAGGTAAGGCGCCCCGGTCATGGGGACGAACACCGTGTGGCGGCCGCCGAGGCGGACATTCCGCGACGGATTTCGCGCGTGGTAAGTGAATTCTGACGGAATCGTGCTGATCAGGTCGCGAACCAGGCCGCGGTCGAGATGTACCCGTTCGCCGTCAACCTTGGCGCCTGCTCGTTTCCAGTCCGCCAAGGCAATCGAATCCCGAAACACGACACCCACGTCTTCGAGAATGGTCATCGAGGCATTGTCGATCCGTTCGACGTCATCCGGATCCAGAACTTCGCAATGCGGGAGACGGTTTTCGAACCCCGGCAGCATGGTCGAGTCGACGGCGGATCGCATGGCCCGTCGGGCGGCGCGCCCACCGGGTCGGGAAGAGCGTCTCTTGGGTCGGTCCGTGTTCATCTGCACATCCGGAATTGCGATGCCGGCCAGTTCGGATTTGACTGGTCTCGCACGGAAGTACACACGTCGTTGCGCGTTGTCACGAGTGCCGATCTCGCTCGGGAAGCGCGACGGTTGCCGAGGTCGGGCTGAGAGCACACTTGTCGCCTTGCGGAGATGACGGTTTCGCCAACCGACAATCGATGCCACCGATTTTGTCAAACCCGCGCACCACTTGCCAGTTGACCGGATCGGCCAAAAATGATCGAGGGTGCACGCCTGTGCAGCGGTTCGTTTGCGTCCAATTCCACGCCTTGAACCCGTTGAAGGGAGTCAGGCTTGATGTCGGAGCGGTCAAGAATGATGGTGCAATTCGGAAGTGACGATTTCTTTGTGGACGGTTATGTGGAGTCACGTCGGGATTTCGGTGGGGGTGGCTTTGAGCACGCGACCGATGGACAAGACCCGCGAATGATTGGCAAGAGTGCCCCATGATCGAACGAATCCTGTCCATGCCAAAGACTTGGTAGCATCATGGTGTTTTCGTCGGATTGGAATCAAACGGGGAGCAGCGAGCGATCGTGCTCGCCACTTCATGCGGACCATTGCGTGAACCGCCGGGCAGCGTCTTGGCGCCCTTGCAAGCTCGATCGGTGCTGAGAGAATGGACTCCCGGTGATGCGCATTGACGGTCTGCAATACGCCAATTGGTCGGAAAAGATCTTTCGCGAGATGCGCATCGGCGGGATGTCGGCGGTCCACGTGACCGTTACCTACCACGAGGGGTTTCGAGAGACGGTCGAGAATCTCATCGAATGGAATCGTTGGTTTGAACGGTTTCCCGACCTGATCCGCAAGGGAGAGTGGGCAACCGACATCGATGCGGCAACCCGATCCGGTCAGACCGCGATATTTTTTGGGGCACAGAACGCCAGTCCGATCGAGAGCGACATCGGACTGATCGAAATCCTGCACACTCTGGGCCTCCGGTTCATGCAATTGACCTACAACAACCAATCGTTGCTGGCTTGCGGGTGCTACGAGGCGGAAGACAGCGGCATCACCCGCATGGGACGCCAGGCAATCAAGGAAATGAACCGGGTCGGACTCGTGGTGGACATGAGCCACTCGGGCGCCCGCTCCACCATCGAGGCTGCAGACATCTCGCAACGTCCGATCACGATTTCACATGCCAATCCGCATGACTGGTGCGCTTCGCGGCGCAACAAGACCGATGACGTCATCCGCGCCGTCACCGAGAACGGGGGCCTGATGGGGTTTTCGCTCTATCCTCATCACCTGAAGGACGGTTCGTCGTGCGGGCTGCAGAGTTTTTGTGAAATGATCGCGCGAGCGGCCGAGAGATACGGCTTCGAACACTTCGGAATCGGCTCGGATTTGTGCCAGGATCAGCCCGATTCGGTGGTAGAATGGATGCGGGTTGGCCGATGGACCCGCGAGGTGGACTACGGAGAGGGTTCGGCATCGGCACCGGGTTTCCCCGAGATGCCGGAATGGTTTCGCGACAACCGGGGATTTGGCAATATCGAGGCCGGGCTTCGATCGACTGGCATGGACGATGGCGAGGTCGCGGCCATCATGGGTGGCAACTGGTACCGATTCTTCGAGGAGAGCTTTGCTCCGGCGACATGATCGAGGCGGGTGAACATTCGATGGGGGTTGCTCTGCGGAGCCCTGATCAGGTCATGCGGCTTGAACGACTTGGGTCGTTGCACCAGTGCCGGCTGAGTTTCATGCGCGTGCTGACGAGACGCATGGCGCGGGAAGGGTGGGCGTTTTCGCGCCCCGTTTTCGACATCGACGACAATGGCGTTGGCAGGTCCGTTCATTCGGTGACCGCGACCGATGGCCGCGTGTATTCGCTGATTGCATTCGCCCACGACCTGCCGGATTCGATGCGTTCCGATCGCGTGATCGCCGAGGCGTGGGATGCGACCTTCACGCTCTTTGACGGGGTTCCATCGAGCGCAGATCTCGATCGTTTGCAGGAAAACGTCCCGTTTCAGGAAGCGGGTCGGTTGAGCGAACGGGAACTGGTGCTGTCACGTGCCAACCGGTCAGTGCGCTTGTGGCAGCATGTTGTCGATGCGCTTGCAGGCGGGGAGCAGCCTGATCCGGTCGAGATCGAGCGCGTCGGATACCTGATGCGAACGACAGCCGTCTATGCGGCCGGCAAGTTTGGGACTGCCGACCGTGACACCATTCGCTCCCGTCCGGAGCTGCAGGTCCCGTTTCAGGCCGAGATGCTGACCGTCTACTTGATCCGCTTGTTTGTTCGGGACCTCGTCAACCACCTTGCGAGGTCGAAAGGCGGCGAGGGCGCCGCGCAGCTTGAAGGACCGGTTGCGCAAGGGCTGGGGATCGGCAATTCGACGGGTCTGGGAATGGCTCCCTTCATCGTCAAGCATCCTGTGCTTTACAACAACTGGATCACCGCCCGGGAACGGGCCATCGCTTCGGTCCGTTCCCTTCGCAAGGCGACGGCAAAGGAATTCAAGGTCTTTCGCGACCTCGTCAGCAGATGTTCGCGACTGGTGGAGCTGTGGAATTCCGACCACCCGTTGCAGCGACGAAAGATCGCGGATCTGCGCGAGGATCTCGCCGCGTTGTCCGACCATCTAGCAAGCAAGGGTCCAGAATTCCGAGACAATGGCCCGTGGGATCGTCTGATCCGCTGGAGCGAAACCGAATTGAGTGTCGAGGGGCAGGAACTGACGGCGTCACTGATACTCGAACCCTATCCCGAGCACGTGGATCACCTTGCCGAGAGCATGGAGGATCGCGACGTCAACGCCGCTGACATCGATGGATCGATGACGGTTGGTGAGGTCCGGCGACTGATTGACGGTCAGTTCGGATGGGCGTTCGAGACCGACTGGAAGTCCAGTTCGGAGATCGCGCGAGTCTGGTACGTGTCGGAGGAGAAGCTCGAGCCGCGGCTTGGGGAACGATTCGAAGAGCCGGTGGAACCCTATGAGCAGCCCATTGCAACCGCGAGGGATGCCATGCACGCGTACCGGGAACTTGAGCAACGGCCTGATGAAGAACTGGTTGCGAGCTTTCTGCATGCATGTCCGGAACATCGGCATGTGGTCCGCCGGGTTCAGCAGTGCCGCGCTGGAAGGTACTGCGAGATCCGGGACAATCTCGTCGGCGCGGATCTGCTTCCGATCAACATGCTGAGATCCAAGCTCGCGTTCTTTGGTGCGACGAATTTCGATCCGCGTTCCGATCGCTGGGTTCGGATCTGCATGTTCGCCGGGGCGCCGTTCCCCGAAGACCTGTTCAAGTGCGACTCGGACACATGGGTCTATCCTCTACACGACAGCGGATCTCCTGAGGCATCGTGAGCCGATCGCTTTCGGAAATCGAGGCAATGGCCTTCAATGCTGCGCGCGGTGGGGGCCACTCCTGGGGCGTCTCGAACGATGCCGGTCGAGCGGTTCGCTGGCTGTGTTCGTTCGGGATCGATGGCTGTGCAGCGCTGGCCGCGTTGCTGTGGCGCGATGCAACCCTCTCGCCTGAGCCAGGTCGCCCCGACCATGACTCCATGCCCTGGAAATCGTCAAGCGGCAGACTGTGTCCGTTGCAAACGGGCGTGGCATTGTCCGATTTTGCAGGCTCGATCGCAACGAGCGCAATCGTTCTCGAAGGGGTGGCGAGGCCGGCGCTACTTTTGCCGTTCGCGGCCTCTGCCGCAAGATTGACAAATTCAGGTTTTTCAGTTGCTTGGGAAGGGTTTGCGTCATTGACAGATGGTGTCGGGCTGGAACTGATGCGGGGTCGTGCCGCTTTGGAAGTACCGCTGGCTACCGAGGTCACGATCTCCACACGACACGGCGAAAGTTGCCGTCCCCCAGGTTTCACGCGTTTTGTCCCCGATCCGAACGATTGGGCGGATCTTGAACGGATGGCGGAACGCACATACGCGCCAGCGACGGAAGAATCGCGCCTTCTGGGGGCGGGAACGGGGTCTGTTGGCGACGAGTGAGGCGGTTTGGCCAGGGGCTTCTGCCAGTCATTTCGAGATCATGCGAGATCGTGCGGGAGCGTTGCCGACAGGACGCCCTGATCATCACGAGCGTCAGGCTCATCGAGACTGAATGAACTTTGACGTGCTCGGAGAAACCGCGAGTCGGGCAAACGCGCTTTCGTTCCAGCGACGAATGATCGATAGTCAGGCCATGACAAACACGCGCTCGATCACGAAAATGGATGACGAGGGGCGAAGAGACGGGGGACAGGACAGGTGAGCTTGACCGCAACGAACACGGAAACCGCCGCTCCACAGATTGAGTTGGCACCCATCGGATCCCGCGAGCGCTACGATTCGCTCATGGAGGTCATTCGGAACCGGGTCACGGTGAGAAAATTCGACGCAGATTACGAGGTGCCCGAGGAGCATTTCGAGATGATCCTCGATGCCGCGCGGCATGCGCCGTCCGGTGCAAATGTCCAGCCGTGGCATTACATCATCGTTCGCGATCCTGAGGCGAAGCAGAAGATCACCGACTACTTCGTGGCCGAGCAGCGATTCCGTGCAAAATCCAAGATGAAGTTCCCGACGCCGGACTACCGGGGACTTGCCACGGCTCCGGGTTTTGTCGTGGTCTGCTCCGACATGCGGTGGGTCGAGGCGTTTCCGGTGTATCGCGGGCGATCAGCAGAGGATTCCGACCTCGACCGAATGTACCGGGAGAATGCCGAACGGATATTGCTGCAGTCGGTCGCGGCTTCGACCATGTCGGCTCACCTTGCGGCGGCTGCGCTCGGTTACTGCGTCTGGTGGGTGACCGCGATCGGGCAGGAAAAGGCGCAGTCAGCAATCAGGCCGATTCTCGGCATTCCTGACGAAATCTCGGTTCTCGACATCTTTCTGTTCGGACCACCGGCTGGCGAACCCTACAAGCGCTGGAAGAAGCCGGTGGAGGACATCACCAATCACGATCGGTTCGATCCGGCACATTTCATGACCATCGATCAGATCAACGAGTGGATATCCACGCGCCGTCACAAGGTGATGTTTCGGGACAGTTCACGAATCGATTGACCGTCATCCGCTTCGGTCGGTGCCGCAGTTCGTGGGTCAACCGGTCGGGTCGCAGTAACCATTTGGTGGTTCAATCCGACTTTTCTGTCGCGAGAACTTGCCTCGGTACCAGGGTCAATTCCAATCGAAATGCGAATGCGGTCGGAATGGAAGTGACGTGCAGTTACCATGAGGGCGACTGTTCCGGCGGCGTGCCTTTCCAGCGATCCGACAAGTCCACGAACGATTTCGGCAGGGCGGACAATGCCTGGTCATCGAAAGACAAGCCGAGGTGCCGGGTTGCAATGATCGCTGCGATCCGAGCCTGCTGTTCGTCGCGGATCCGCTTGAGCGGGTCGCGAGAGAGATCGTTCTCGACAATCCACTGCTTTTGCAGGGCAAAGACCCTGGGATCGATCGTGACGATCCGGAGCGGCAGTCCACGCACGTCGAACGCAATTGCCTCGAATTTCGGCGAATCGAGACGCCAACCACTGCTTTCCGTCTTCGCAGATAACAGATCGTCGAGGTGCTCCGATCGGCTCGCCGGGTCTTCAAGCATGCGTCTCTCGTGACCTTGCGGCTCGATCAGGTCGACACAATAACCGTCTTTGTTGGTTGCGATGGAAGTCCCGCTCGTTGTCCGCTGGAATGATCGATCAACCGTTCGCAGCGCGCGGGCCAATACCCTTTTGCCGACATTGCCTGACATGACCAATCGCCGTCGCGAATCATGCAACATATCGGCACTTCCGGTCGCCACGGATCCCGTCGCGATTCGAACGGCAGCCCGTGCCTCGTAGGCATAAAGAGCGATTGTCCCGAGCACGGTCAAGGAGGTGCCCAGCCAGTCCAGATCGTCGAGCCTTCGAAGGATCCGGGCTGCGAGAATCGGAACCCTGCCAAGGCCTCTGGCCCGAAGGATGGGTGCCCGGTCGTCGAGTTGCCGGCGCAAGCTGGACGTCAGTTCCTGTACCCGAGCCTTGCCGGCCTGGAATTTTGCGAGAGTTGCTTCCGTTTCCGGGCTTCGACGGCCGCAGGACAATCGGGTGGAACTGCCGTGAGGACGCCGAATGAGGTACTCGGAGTGACCGCGGGATTCGAACTTCATCGATCCGCCGAATTTGTGTCGTGCGTCCGAACGCGCTTTACGCAACAGCTCGAAACGATCCCGCGCATCCATGGAATCGCGGATGCCGTCTCCATCTATCTGTATGATATTGTTAATCTTTGCCAATCAAAACCGGACTTGATGATCATATTGGCAAAAACATTCCATCGCAATTAGTTGTGACATCCACGACAGGCTGCCGGGGCGTGCGCCTGTCACCAGCTTTGCGGCTTCGCCAGTCGGCATTGACCCAACTGCAAAGTCGCAGGCAGCCTGGTGCAAAGCTGTGCCCCGGTGCTGACTCCACCGACAAGTCAGAATGACCAATGCAACCGGGAATCATTGAAGGAAGTCCATGAACCTTTCCAGGACGCGGTCTGAATCGCGACTTGAGTGCCAAAAGGCGAATGCACGGAGTCGCTCGTGGTCGTAGGGGAAAGGATGAACCCGGATTGGCCATCGGGTTGCTGCGGCATCCGCCACGCGCTGCGGAACAATTGCGATTCGACGAGATGAACAAACGAGATGGGGAACCAGCGAGTAGGACCACACCGAGATCTGCCCTTGGCGCGATATGCCCGCAAGTCGCAGGGTCTCTTCGTCCTCAAACGACAACTGGTGTTCAAAATAGCGCACGACCACGCGTTCGTGCGTGCCGAAGACGTCTTGAGTCAACTCGCCTGGGCCCGGACCGAGTGTTGAGCAGGAGACGCAGACAAATTTGTCCTCGAAGACCGTGGCCTTCGGAGGCATCCCCACGTCAAGCGCCTGACCTGCAAGCAACAGGTCGATCTCGCCATCATGCAGCAATCTGGCAGAATTCTCCGTGAGAGGCAGAAGTTCGAAACTCAATCCTTCGATCTGTTCGGCTGCCTTGCGAATGCCGTCCGAAAGGCAGGTCTCAAACACGTAATCCGAGGCCGCGAGCGTCAGCTTCCTGTCGATTCTTCCGCCAACCTGGTTGGGCCGACGTGACGCAAACTCCTGGGCGTGCGCGAGCAATTCGCTGATCGGGGCGATCAGGCTTTTGGCGAATGGCGTCAATACCAGTGACCTTCCCGATTTCACGAGAAGTTCGTCGCCGAAGTGCAGACGCAGTTGAGCCAGAACAGCGCTCATTGCGGGCTGGCTGAGATGAACACGCTGAGCCGCACGGGTCACGCTGCATTCCAAAAGAAGCGCGTTGAGGCAGACGAGCTGGTTGAGGTTGAATCCTGACAGACGCATCACGAATCCAAATTTTCGATAGCAAACCAGAAGATAAAACAATTTTTCAAATTCGAAAAGCTGTGCGAAGACTGTATCAGGGAGCTTCGAGGAGACGGGAGACGAAAGCCATGAATGTACAGACCGAAATCAAGCCGGAGTCGATCAAGACGGCATATGAGCGTGATGGATTCGTGCTGCCAATTGACGTGTTGAGTCGCGAAGAGGCGAAACGGCTACGTGACGACCTCGAGAGCGCAGAGGCTGAACTCGCGGAAGACGAGGAGCGACTGACTCTTCTTCGGCACTACCCCGAGCACCTGTTGCCAAGTTTTGCCGGCCTCATCCGCCACCCGACCATCATCGATGCGGTTTCGTCGATCCTCGGTCCGGATCTGCTGGTATGGAGCGGCCAGGTGTTCATCAAGCCGGCCAATTCCCCGAAAATCGTGTCCTGGCACCAAGACCTGACCTATTGGGGGCTTGACGATGTCCAGGAGGTGACCTGCTGGGTCGCGCTTTCAACGGCCAATGAAGCGAGCGGGTGCATGAAATTCGTGGCGGGAAGTCACCGGCAGCGCATCGTGCCTCACACGGACACCTATGCCGAAGACAATCTGCTGTCGCGCGGCCAGGAAATCGCGGTCGAAGTGGACGAGGCGACAGCGACATTGTGCCAGTTGGAACCGGGTCAGGCGTCGATGCACCATGGCCACCTGTTTCATGCCTCCGGTCCGAACACGTCGAACGACCGGCGCATCGGTGTCGCGATTCGTTACCTTCAGACTTCGATGAAGCAGGAAACCGGCGACCGTCCCTTGGTGGCGCTGGCAAACGGCGTGGACCGGTTCGGAAACTTCAACATATTTGCGGGTCCGAGAGCTCGACTGCAGGAACAGGATTTCGAACTCTGCAGGCAGGACGCCGAGTTGAAGAGCAAGCTGCTGTACTGATCGAATTCTGCATTCAGCCGCCTCGGACCACAAGCAGACGCAAGTGCCACGAATTCGGCAGGCTGGCTGGGCCTGCCACGATCGGCGATCAGAATCACGGCACATGATCGGTGGGTCGCGACATCAAGCTCAAGCAACGAGTGTCGCGGACGTCGTCGCGAGATGACACGTCGAATTCGCGTGACCTTCGCGCGAACCAAGAGTCCCGAATTGAATCAGTTTCTCCAAGTGCGTCGACCGGCACTGCCGGGCGGCGCGCGATGAGACCGGGGGGGGGGGGCAAATTTAGAAAATCTAACAATTCACAAGTAAAAAAAGAATTCACATACGAATGATCCGCGTGTATGCGTGGGCGCGGGATCGTGATTCGAATCCGATTTCGCGCTCGATCCGCAAGAGAAACACGACGGAGAAGAGAACATGTCTTTCCACTTTGGCCATCTCGGCCGTACGATCATTGCCGCAGCCCTGATGTCGACTCCGTTCGCATCGACGGCGGCGGACTACACATTTCGCATCGCGCACGTCACCTCGGACAAGGAACCGGTTCACCAGGCAATCGAGGAGTTTGCCGCCAAAGTGACGGCGCGCACCGAAGGCCGCGTCGAATTCGCGATCTTCCCGAACGCGCAGCTTGGGTCAAATCCCGAAGTCTACGAACAGATGAGGTCGGGCGCACCTGTCATCACCGTGTCGGATCCCGGCTATCTCAGCGATTTTGTTGCAGATTTCGGTGTTCTTGGTGGTCCCTATCTGATGGAGGATCCCCTCGACTTCCAGAAAATCATCGACTCCGATCTCTACGTCGACATGAAAGATCGACTTCGTGCCGAGTCAGGCATCGAACTCTTGTCGCTGAACTGGCTGTTTGGCTCGCGCCACATGCTGGCCGACAAGCCCATCAGCAGCCCTGATGACACGGCAGGCATGACCTTCCGCACGCCTCCCAACACGATGTGGGTGGAAACCTTCACCGCGATGGGCGCGCGACCGACCCAGGTCGCCTGGGGTGAAGTCTACTCGGCATTGTCGGCTGGAGTCGTGGATGGCGCAGAAGCGCCGTTGCCGTCTCTCTTTGGCGCAAAACTGCACGAGACGAAGAAGGTCATTTCGCTGACCGGGCACTTCAAGGGGTTCACCGGCCTTGTCATGAACGCTGATCTGTTCGCGACGTTGCCCGCCGACATACAGCACGCTCTCAACGAGGAAGCGGTCAATGCCGGCGTGTTCATGACCAACCTGATGCTCGACAGTCAGGAGGAATGGATCGCGAAGCTGGAGGCAGAGGGAGTGACGTTCAACCGCGACGTCGATGTCGCCGCTTTCCAGGCCGCCACGACGGTGGTCTACACCAAGTTCCCGGCATGGTCCGACGGATTGCACCAAAAAGTGCGTGATATTCTGGACAACTGAAGTCGACCGAACATCTCCAGGCGCCCTGATGTCACGGGCGCCTGGAACTGATCAGGAGCCATTCTCATGGAATTTGCCGGACGCTTGATCACAAGAGCCGAGAGACTGATTTCATTCTCGGCGCTGGCACTTTTGACCGGGAGCGTGCTTTGGGGCGTCCTGACCCGCTATGTCACGGAACGTCCTGCAGTCTGGACGACCGAGTTGTCCGGTATCCTGTTCACGTGGGTCGTGTTCATTGGCGCGATGACTGCAATGAGAGACGGTCGGCATATCCGCGTGACGATGTTGATCGACATCCTGCCAGTGACCGCGAGGAGCTGGATCACGAAGGCCGGCGAAATCATCGTGCTGGCATTTCTCGTTTACGTTTCCTACCTCAGTTTCAAGATGATGGAGGCCGGTGCAACACGACCCTCGCCTGTGCTCCGCATCCCGTTCTTCTATGTCTATCTCGCAACGGCCATCTGTTTTGTGGGCATGTCGGTCACCTCGGCAATGCGGCTTCTTGGCATGCTTCCTGAACCCGACGCTGATCGGCCGGAGGAAGCGCCATGACCTTTGCTCCTGTTGTCATTCTCTTGCTCGGCATTGCCATCGGAATTCCGGTTGCGCTCGCAATCGGAATCGCCGCGCTGTCGTTCTTCCTGATCTCGGGAGCCATGCCGCCCGAACTCTTTGTCCAGCGCATCGTCGCCGTGACCCATTCGTTCCCGCTCCTTGCGGTTCCGCTCTTTGTCATGACCGGCGTCGTGATGAATTTCGCCGGGATTACCCGTCGGATGATGGCATTCGCGGAAGCGATGACAGGACATTGGAAGGGAGGGCTTGCACAAGTCAACGTGCTGCTCTCGACGCTTCTGGGCGGCGTCTCGGGGTCGGCGAATGCCGATGCGGCCATGCAGTCGAAGGTGCTCGTGCCGGAAATGTCCAGGCGCGGGTACGATCCCGCGTTCTCCACAGCCGTGACAGCTTCGTCGTCGATCATCTCCGTGATCATTCCTCCAGGCATCGGATTGATTCTTTACGGATTCATGGGCGATGTCTCGATCGGTCGGCTGTTCCTTGCGGGTGTCATTCCGGGCGTGATCATTTGTGCTGCAATGATGGCCGCCGTCGCCATCCAGGCGCGCCGCCTGAACCTTGAACCGGCCTATGAGAAACCCATGCCGTGGGCCGCGCGTGGACGCGCCTTTGTCGGCGCCTTCCTCGCGCTCATGGTGCCGGTCGGCATTGTCCTCGGAATTCGACTGGGGTTCTTCACCCCGACCGAGGCGGGAGCGATGGCGGTCGTCTTTTCGATCATTGTGGGGATCATCTACGGGGACCTGAAGCTCAGGCACGTGGAGCCGATCCTCGAACAGACGATGCAGGCCACTGCGGTGATTCTGCTGGTGATCTGCACGGCCAGCGCCTTCGGTTTCTACATGACCTGGGAACGCATTCCGGCCCTGGTGGCAGAAGCGATGCTGGTCGTGACGGAAAACCCCATCTTGCTTCTGTTGCTGATCAACTTGCTCCTGATCGTTGCAGGGATGTTCATCGAGGGCTCCGCCACGCTCATCCTGCTGACGCCGATCCTTGTTCCGGTCATCACCAAGGTCGGGATCGATCCGGTCCACTTTGGAATCGTGATGGTGTTCAACCTCACCGTTGCGGGCGTGACACCGCCGTTGGGGACACTCATGTTCACGACCTGCTCGATCACCGGCGTACCGATCTCCCGTTTCATCAAGGCGTCGGTCCCGTTCTACATCGTGCTGTTCACGATGCTGCTGATTCTGACCTTTGTTCCCCAGTTGTCATTGTGGTTGCCAAATCTGCAGTTCGGCTAGCGCGATTGCGGTCATTGGCGATGACGGTTACATCCCGACACGCTCGCTCGTGAGGGTGCTTTGACGAGACGGCTGCGGCTCGTCAGGGAAGATCCGAACGGTCGCGACAGCCCGGTTCAAACCAGCCTGGGGCAATGAGATGGGATCATGAAGAAGCCGTCGAGCGCCTCGAAATACAGCGCGCCAGCCTTGTCGAAGGGGCTGGACATCCTTGAACTTCTGAGCGAGCAGCCCGACGGGCTGAAAAAGAACGAGATCGCACACGAACTCAACCGGTCGGTCAACGAACTCTACCGAATGCTGGCCGTTCTCGAGGCGCGCCAATACGTGATGCTGGACAAGGACAGCGAGCGGTATTCCCTGACCTTGCGGCTGTTCGAGATGTCGCACCGCTTTCCGCCGACCAAACGCCTGAATGCTGTCGCGGGAAGGATCATGGAAGAGACCGCACAGGCGCTCAACCAGTCGGTCCATCTGGCCATCCCGTATGGCAGCGATCTTCTGGTCATCGCGCAGGTCGACAGCCCGGGTATCAACATCACGGGCGTGCGCCTTGGCGCCCGGGTCCCGCTTGTTCTGACGACGTCCGGAGCCAGTCTGTTGCACCGTCTGCCGAAGGAGCGACGTCACGAAATCTGTTCTGGGAGCGACCGGTTTTCGCCCGAGGAGATGATTCATTTCGAGGAAGCCGTCGAACAGGTGATCGAATCCGGCATCTGCGAGAGCGCTTCGACGGTGATTCAAGGTGTCCTGAATCTCTCTGTCCCGATTTTTGGACATGGCGGCGGAGTCGTTGCGGCACTGACGATCCCGCATGTCAAGCGCCTGCACGCGGTCGATGATCCGGACGTGGAAGAATGCAAGAGAATCCTGTTGCTTGCGGGCCGGAGCATTTCGGAAAAAATCGGCGCGGGAGCGCTTGACGGCGACATTGCCGGTGCCTCTCGTGATCGAGACTGAGGAGCAGACCTGATCGGTCGAGACATGGCAAGAATCGCAACAGTCGAGATCTTCATGGTTGACATCCGTCCAAAGACGAAACGGACGGATGCAATCCAGAGTTTCGACAGTCAGGAAACGCCATTCGTCATGGTGACGGACACCGATGGGGCCATCGGGATGGGCTACTCCTACACGATCGGGCAGGGCGGTCCGGCAATCATGTCGCTCCTTCGCGAGACGCTGGTTCCCCGACTCGTGGGACGCGAGGCCGAAGAGATTGATCGGATCTGGCGCGACCTGCTGTTCTCGACCCATGCCACCAGCGTCGGCGCAATCACCTCGCTTTCCCTTGCCGCGATCGACACGGCTCTTTGGGATCTTCGCTGCAAGCGAGCAGGACTGCCGCTTTGGCGCATGCTCGGCGGATCGAAGAACAGCGTGCCCATGTACACCACGGAGGGAGGTTGGCTGCACATCCCGACCGAGGATCTGGTTGCCGATGCGCTTGAGGTGCAGTCAGCCGGGTTTTCGGGCAGCAAGATCAAAATCGGTCGTCCTCATTTGAGCGAAGATCGCGAACGGTTGCAGGCGGTGCGTGAAGCCGTGGGTCCAGACTACGAAATCATGGTTGACGCCAATCAGTCCTTCAACCTCGCCGAAGCGACCCGGCGGGCGACCGTCTTGCGGGCTCTCGACATCGCGTGGTTCGAGGAACCGATGCCTGCCGATGACGTGGGATCGCACGCGAGGCTGGCTGCGAGCACGTCGGTCCCCATCGCGGTCGGCGAGAGTCTGTACTCGATCAGCCAGTTCAAGGAATACCTCGTTGCCGGAGCCGCCAGCGTGGTTCAGGTCGACGTTGCGCGGATCGGTGGAATCACGCCGTGGATGAAGGTCGCGCACATGGCTGAGGCTCACAATGTTCCGGTTTGTCCGCATTTTCTGATGGAACTGCACGTCAGTCTGGTCTGTGCCATTCCGAATGCGCCATGGCTCGAGTACATCCCGCAATTGGACAGCTTGACCACGGCACCGATGCGAATGGAGAATGGCCGTGCATATCCGAGCGATGCGCCCGGTCTCGGCATCAAATGGGACCTGGACCGTCTTGCCAGTGCACGATCTGATGTGTTCAGGGTTGGGGCTCGCTGAAGTCAGGACAGACCTTTGTTTCGTTGCTGCCGCCTTTGTCTCGGGCCGAGTTGTCTTGTCATTGTTCGCGTCTGACGAGTGCCGATGATGCAGCCAAGACCGGCGCGTGAACGCGGAAATTCAAGATGCTTGACACGGCTTGGGTTGCAGGATTCGGTCGCCCGAAGTCGAAGGTGACAGTGCCCGAACCCTGTGCATGGGCCATTTGAGCGATGCCGGACACGGCCAGTCTTGCGGGCCGCATTGCGCCGAATTTGCAGGTCTGTTAACGGTTGCGCGATTGAATTTGCATGCAAGAAGAGATGACCGTGCGCCTCATTTTGTCATTGATTGCCCTGATTGGCGTCGTCGCCTGTACTGTTCCGGCCGACGAAGGCACTGTTCCTGTCGATGGAGGCATTGATTCGGCTGGCGAAGATACTGATCGCGCCGCCGAAGCCATTGCTCCGGCCATCACGGGTGTCGCGATCACGGATCGCGACAGCTTTTTGGAGCAGGTCGAAGGAAAGAGTCTCGTATCGCTCGGAGCGACGGTGGTCGTCCATGCGGACGGCACTTTGGATTTCATCTATACCGACACTGGCGTCCGGTTGTCGGGGACCTGGTCTTGGCGCGGCGACCAATTCTGCCGTTTTTTGGACCAAGGCTCTCGGGTCGCCCTGACGGCATGCCAAAAAATGACGCTGGATGGCCAGGACCTCATTTTCTCAGGTCATGACGGAGCCCGCACCTATCAGTTGCTGTAAGAGTGCGGATGCCTGACACGGAGTTGATCCGGATATCGTTCAAGCATCGTCATGCGTGCGTGGACGTCTGACCCATTGCCTCGCTGGTTCCGGGTTGGGATTTCTCCTTGGACACGCGGACTTTCGATTCGCCTCACGACAGGATGAGTCGCTGAAATCCTGCGATCGAAACCGAATGCCGTTTATCGGGAGTTGGACCGACTTAGGGACCGGCCGATTGACGGGCTGCGTTGCAGGGCATCGGCGGGTCTGTTACCCGATATTTGGTTGATTTTGCGGACGAGAGGGAAGCTCTTGCGACGGATATTGTCATTGATTGCCCTGTTCGGCGTCATCGCCTGCAATGTGACGCCTGTGGCCGGCGAAGAAATTGTGATCGGAGACCGACAGAGCTTCATGGAGATTGTCGAAGGAAAATGCCTCGTGTCACCTGGAGCGACGGTGGTTGTCGTCAATGCCGACGGCACATTGGACTTCAAGCGTCCTGACATGGACCACTGGCTCTCCGGGGCGTGGAGTTGGCGCGAAGGCCGGTTCTGCCGCTTCTTGGACAAAGGCGCTGTCGTCGCCCTGACTGCGTGCCAGATCGTGACGCTGGATGGTCAGACTCTGACATTCTCCGGTCACGACGGAGCCCGTAGCTACCGATTGCAATGCGACAAGGACGAAGAGGGGCCGAATACCTGACAATTGATCGATGTTCTTCGCACCGAAGAAAGACATGATTGGGCAAGCTGCTGAGAAACTTGCCCGAGTCGCACTGACGAATGGCGGAGATCGGAACAGTTGGAAAGCCAACTCGTTCAAGGCGCCGTGACCAGAAAGCTGGCGATACCGATCGATAAATGAGTCTATCACGACTTCGGCCCGATTGACTGGAGGATGATCCTGTGCCCGACCGACCGAACATCTTGTTGATCGAGGCGGACCAGATGGCCGCATTCCCGCTGGCATTTTGCAATCGCGATGGACAGGCAATCACGCCAAACCTCGACGCTCTTGCGCACGACGGTGTCGTGTTCGAGAACGCATATTGCAATTCTCCCTTGTGCAGTCCGTCCCGAGCATCGAAATTCACCGGGCGGTTGCCGACCAGCCATCACGTCTGGGGCAATGGCGCCGAATTGGTGTCCTCGATCCCGACCATGATGCACTTCCTGAGATCGGCAGGGTACCGAACGGCTTGTTCGGGCAAGTGTCATTTCGTTGGTGCCGACCAGCTCCACGGTTTCGACCGACGACTCACGACCGACATGTATCCGTCGAATTTCGACTGGTCGATCGACTGGGAGCCATCGGTCGACCACCGACCAGGCACCTCGGTCCAAAAACTGGCCGTGTCCGGTGCGTGCCGGACAAACAACCAGATCCTCTACGACTCGGAGGTCCAGTTTCGCGCGATCGAGTTTCTTCGCTACGAGGCGCTCGACCAGCACGAGAGTCCGTTTTTTCTGCACGTTTCCTACACCCAGCCCCACGACTCCTATCAATCCGTTCCCAAGTATCTGAGCCGATACGAAGGCATCGACATGGCCCGGCCGGCGCTGAGCCATGAACCTGTCCCCAATCCGGTGACGGACTGGCTGGCGGTTCATCACGGCATCGACCAGTATCCGCCGTCTGATGAACGAATCGAGGCGTCACGAATCGCGTATCACGCGATGATTTCGCATCTCGATGAATTTGTGGGAGAAATCGTCGCGGAGCTGAAGCTGCTGCAACTCTACGATGACACGCTCATCGTGTTCACCAGTGACCACGGTGACATGATGGGCGAGCGCAACATGTGGTTCAAGCGGACCTTCTGGGAGCACTCGATCAAGGTGCCGCTGATCTTTCATCAACCTTCTCGCCACGGCGCCCGACGGATCAGGGAAAACGTGACACTGGCCGATCTTTGTCCAACCCTATCCGAAATCGGCGGCGCAGGTGACATCAGTGATCGCTGGGGAAGCGATGACAGTGCCAGCTTTCTCGGGTTGCTTCGAGGGGAGTCGTCAGGGTGGAATGACCAGGCGCTTGTCCAGTATTTCGGGCCTGGTGTCGAAGCTCCCTGGTTTGCCATTCGTCGTGGCGACATGAAGTACGTCCATGTCCACGGTTGGGGCGGCATTCTGATCGATCTGGCAGAAGACCCTGAAGAAACGACAAATCTTGTCGATTCACCGGAACACGCAGATGCGGTCGCGGAGCTGCACGAACTGCTTGTCGGGTCTCTTGATCTCGATTCTCTGACCGCGCAGGTGATCGAAAACAAGAAATCGAGACGATTTCTGCATCAGAGCATGACGGGAAGCGAAGGATACGTCTGGGATCACCAACCTGTCTTCGAAGGTCACAAGCAATACGTTCGCGGCGGCGTGAACAAGCCCGTCACCTGCTGAGGATCATCCGTTCTCGGTCCGAACCCCGAAATCGATGACCGTGCGGACAACTTCTCCGTTCTTCATCGCGGTGAAGCCGTCGTTTATGTCCTCGAGCCTGATCTTTTGCGAAATCAACTGATCGAGCTTCATGCGACCCTGCATGTAGAGTTCGATGATCCTGGGCATGTCGACGCGAAACCGGTTCGAACCCAAAAGCGAGCCCTGAACCTTGCGCTCACGAAGAAAGGCCGATCCGGTCAACTCGATCGTCTCGCCATCTTCGAACAGCCCGACGAGGGTCGCCGCTCCGCGAAATGCGAGCATTCGGAAAGCATTCTGTGCGGTTCTGCTGGACCCGAGGCAATCGAATGCATGATCGACACCACCATTGGTCAAATCGATGACCTGCTCGACGATGTCGCCGTCCTGCGGCTTCAGGAAATCGGTGGCACCGGCGTTTCGGGCAAGTTCGCGCTTGTCGTCATTCGTGTCGATCGCGATGATGCGTTCTGCCCCGGCGATGTAGGCGCTGTTGATTGCTGCCATGCCAACCCCACCGCAAGCGATGACGGCGACGGTCTCTCCGGGCCTGACCTTTGCCGTGTTCATGACCGATCCGTAACCGGTCATGACGGCACAGCCGACGAGCGCGGCTCGGTCGAGCGGCATGTCGGTGCGGATCTTCACGACAGCATTCTCGTGCACCAGCATCTGCTCGGCGAACGACGACAGGTTCATGAAGCTGTGAACGCGTTCCCGTCTTTTCCACTGCAGTCTTTCTGAGACCCCCGGCGCGAGCTTGACGTCGGGGTTGAAGCACAGGGCAGGGTGCCCCGAGGTGCAGTGTTCGCAGGTTCCGCAAAATACCGACAGGCAAGTGATGACATGATCGCCAGGCTTGACGTAGCTCACTTCGGATCCGACCGCCTCGACGATGCCCGATGACTCATGACCCAGAACAACCGGCATCGGATGTGGGGTCCGGGCCTCCATGAAGTGCAAATCAGTGCCGCACAGCCCGGCAAAGGCCGTGCGAAGCAGCACTTCACGCGGCCCGGGCTTTCGCGTTGAAACGTCTTCGATCCTCAGAGGTTCATTGGGTCCGAAAAGAACGGCTGCCTTCATGACGTTTGCTCAGAACGGTCTGCGCCCAAGCGAGAAGGATTGGCCAGTCGGTCCGCCAACGGGCCGTGTCGCGATGTGGAGAGCGAGTTCAGCGACCTCATCGGGGTGCTTGACACGCTCCTGCGGTGGGAAACCCGAAGGCAATTCCTCTGCAAACTTCTGCAGCACCTCTTCTGGCGTGGAACGCGTGCCCGGCTTCCGATTCAGCATGTCGGTTGCCACCGGTCCCGGAATGATGTTGTTCACGTCGATATTGCGGGGCCAGAGCTCGTTTGCGAGACATTCGGTGAAGATGTGCAGACCGGCCTTTGACACGGTGTAAGCGCTTTGCCGATTGATCGCGCGCAGCCCCATCCCCGACGACATGTTGATGATCTTTCCGCCATCGTTGATGTCCTCGAGCAAAAAGCGGGTTACGAGGTAGACGCCGCGAATGTTGACCTCGACCGTTTTCCACCACAGGTCGGGGTCCGACTCTGCAACTGGTCGCAGCTCGAGCTCCGCACCTGCATTGTTGACCAGAATGTCGATCTTGCCGATGGCCTCGACAGCGTCTGCGCACACTTTTTGCACCGAATTCGGGTCAGCGAGGTCTGCAACTCCGACATGGCACTTGACGCCGCATGATCTCACGATGTCTTTGACGATCTTTAGATCGGATTCCGTCCGCGAGATGATCGAGACATCCGCTCCCGCTCGCGCGAAACCGGTCGCAATGGCGCGACCGATGCCGCGACCCGCTCCGGTGACAACCGCTGTCTTGCCGTGCAGCGGTCTGCTGTCGTTGTTCATCGTGCACTCCTTTTTTGTCTGATTGCTCAAAACTTCGGCAGGCTCGTCGAGGTCAGCAATCGGCCGTTCCGCGCCTTGTCGATCTGATCGTCATTGCCCATGTCCGTCAATCGAGAGGCGCCAACACGTCCATGGAATTCGGCAGCCACAACGTGATTTCGGGGAACAGCGTCAGCAGGAAAATCACGAGGAGCTCGACGATGACGAACGGGACGATCCCGCGATAGATCGTTGCCATCGAGACATCGTATTTTTTTGCCACCCCGTGGATGACGAAGACGTTGATCCCGATGGGTGGCGTGATCTGGCCCATCTCCATCATGATGACCATGATGACGCCGAACCAGATGGGGTCGAACCCGAGCCCCACGACGGTCGGGAACAAAATGGGCAGGGTCAGCATCATCATCGGGATGATGTTCATGACCATTCCAAGGACCAGATACAGAAGCAGAATGAGGACGAAGATGACGTAGCGAGAGACATCAAGGCCCTTGAGAAAATTTGCAAATGCCAACGGCAGATCCGTCAGGGTCACAAAGAAGCCAAGCAGACCGACGCCGATCAGAATGGTGAATATCATCGCGCTGGCTGTCGTTGCCTCGATGAGGGCGCTGAACAGCTTGTGCCGGTTGAACCCCGGAGCGAACAGGGCGATCAGAAGGGCCCCGCTTGCACCGATTCCGCCCGCCTCGGTGGGCGTGAGAATGCCCGAATAGATGCCGCCAATCACCGCTGCAAAGAGCGCAGCAACAGGCCAGATGTCGAAGATCGACCAGGCGATTTCCTTGGCGGTGAACCTTTCGGCCTTGGGGCCGAGCTTGGGATTGATGACGCACTGGACATAGACAGCCAGGGCAAACCCGAGGGTCAGGATGATTCCCGGGACGATGCCGGCCATGAACATCTTGCCGATCGATTGTTCGGTGATGATTCCGTAGACGACAAATCCGATGCTGGGAGGAATGAGAATCCCGAGGGTTCCACCGGCTGCGACGGATCCCGTCGCGAGCGAGTCGTCGTAGTTGTATTTCTTCATCTCCGGGACGGAGACGGAACCCATTGTCGCGGCGGCTGCCACGCTCTCGCCGCAGATTGCGGCAAACCCGCCGCAGCCCGCAACCGTGCCGATCGCCAGGCCTCCGGGCAATCGGCCAAAAACCTTGATGCCGGCGTTGTACAGCTTAGCTCCGATCCCGGCGTGCAGGATCAGAAAGCCCATCAGCAGAAAGAACGGAATCACGACGAAGAAATACTGCCCGACGGCATCATACGTGTTGATCTTGGTGACGTTCAGCGCGACTTCGTGGCCGATGAGATAGATCAGCCCGCTCAGGCCCGTGAGCGCCATCGCGAAACCGACTGGGAATCCCAGCAGGAGAATCGCCAGCAGGAACACGGTGTAGATGACCCCGACCGTCGCCGAACTGAGGTCGCTGGAAATGGCCTGCAGAATGCTGGCCGATCCGATTCCCGCTGATGAGGCAACCAGCATGCCGACCAGCACGGCCCCGAAACCGACCATGCTCTTTCGATTCTGGTAGAGACCGGACAAGCTCGTGAACAGGTTGGCCAGCAGGGCGAGACCGAGCAGCAATGTCCCGAGCGACACCACTGCGTGCAGGATCCAGATCGGAATGCGCGTGATGTCGGCGACCTCTTCGCGGGTGAACGCTTCAAGACCGCGCGACGCGCTCAGCCAGCTCATGATGCAGAATATGAACGCGCCCCAAATGCAAAAGACGCCCTGCAGGAAGCTGTTGACCTGTTGCGGGAGCGCCGAGGTCAAGAGATCGACCGAGACGTGCTGATTCTTCAACAGAGTGTAGGCGATGCTGAAGAACGCCATGATGACCAGCATGAATGTCTGCAGTTCGATCATGCCTGACAGCGGATTCTGAAAGACCATGCGGCTGACGAGATCGACAACCATGCACACGGCCATCAACAAGGTCACGATGGCGGCGACGTAGCAAAGATTGCGGCAAATCGGGTCCAGCACGCCGTGAGCGGCGCGGGCAACCCGGGCAAAGACATCGTCAGGCAACGCGGAGCGATCAACGCCAGTCGTTCGATCGCCGTTGTCCTTCTCGGAGTTGATGAATGCCGGTTCCTGTTCGGCCATCGAATCTTCCTTCCGGGACCAGTTCAGTGTCCGTCATTCCTCGCGACCGGCAGTCGAGCCACTCACGAACGGGTGGAATGCGGCAAGAGGTGATAGGGCGTCGGAGCAGACCGCTGGTCTCGGTCACGGGGGACCGGACCTGTGCCTGAAGTGGCCGCAGTCGCGGTCTGCTCCAGTCTTCTGTTCACGGAATCACCTGGTCAGGATTGCGCGAGAGCTCATTCCTGCCAGTTGTCGCCCCACCATTCGGCCGACGTGTACTCCATTCCCTTGAACTCGGCGGTGTATTCCCGAACCTTCGCAAGAATGGCGGCGCCGTCAATCCCCTTGTCTGCCATCAGCTGCATCCATGCATCGTAGGCAGGTTTGGTCTGTGCAACCCACTTCGCCTTTTCCTCTGGCGAAAGGCGGATGATCGTGTCGCCGCGCCCTTCCATCTTGGCCACGGACGATCCCCTGCGATTGTCGACGATCGCACCCGTGAAATTGGTGAGTTCGTTTTCCATCGACCGGAAGATCGCCTGCTGCTCCGGCGTGAGGTCATCCCACGCCTGCTGCGACATGGTCATCGGAATCATGACGAAGGGTCCGCCCACCAGCGAATGGTTGCTGGTGTGGTCGGTCATCTTCCACTTGATCATCGGTGCCGTGGGGAACCAGATTCCGTCGATGGCCTTGCGTTGGAGCGACACGTAGAGGTCTTCCAGTTTGATGTTCCTGGGCGTTGCTCCGAGCAGTTCGCTGTAGGTGACGCCGGATTTCGAGAACGCACCAATTTCCAGCTTCTGCAGGTCTTCCAGCGTCCGAACCGGGTCGACATCCTTGTGAATGTGCAAGTTGAAGAAGTCCGAGACATGGAATCCGAGCGGAACAAGACCTTCGAACTCGGCCTGGACCTCGGGGATGGTGTGATACATCTTCTGGAAGACGTGGTTGGCCTCGACGGTGCTGTCGAACTGGAACGGCAGCGTCATGACATGCGTTGCCGGAAACAGGCTTTCCTGCGTGAAAATCCCCGTCGTGACGACCAGATCGACAAGGCCGGACTTGAGGCCGTCGACAGTCTGCGGAGCCTTGACCAGCGTGCCGCCATGGAACCACTTGAACGTCAACTCGCCGTTGGTCCGGCGCGTGATTTCCTCGAGGTAGGGCTTGTAGACGAACTCCACCAGGTAGTGGCTTTCCGGCTCGTAGCTGCCGACTCTGATTTCCTTTGCCGAGACGGCTGGAACGACAGCCATGGACGCCGCAGCAGAGATTGCGAGCGTCTTCATCCAGTTTGTCAGTTTCATTTCGATCTCCTTTCCTTTGATCGCGTGAAGCCACCGGCTCGATTTTCGGTGGACTTCCTCTTCACGGCGCACCTGCAGGCGAATGCCTAACCGAGTGCCGCCAATTCGCTTTCAAGCCTGTCGATTGTTGCCAGAATCTCCTGCCAGCCGGGTTCCCATTCGAGATATCCCGTGTCCCATCGCCCATCCCTTCCGACGAAGTGCGCGAAGGGGATTGCGTCCTGGAAGACCTTGATGCCCGCAAAGATCCGCGTGTCCGCGACCATCGCGTACGGTTTGTCCGTGACCCTGCGCGCCTCTTCGAAGGCATCCAGAATCTCGGGGATGCTGTTGCCGTTGATCTGACGAGCAAAGAGTCCGAACGCTTCCAGCTTTTCCCTGATCGGCTCCACTGCCATCACGTCGGAAGTCTTTCCCGTCGCGCCGAGATTGTTGTTGTCGATGACAATGACCAGGTTCGACAGTTGGTAGTGGGCTGCAAACATGAATGCTTCCCAGACGCTGCCTTCGTGCAGTTCACCGTCCGAAAGCAGGCAGATGACGCGCTTGTCGGAACCGGACTTGCGTTCACCAAGAGCGATTCCGGCAGCCTGCGATACGCCCGTGCCAAGGGATCCAGAGGTGATCTCGAACCCGCGGGCGCCCTCGATCGGGCTCTGGTCGATGGGAGAGCCGTCGGCCCCCATCGTCCGCAGTTCGTCCATCGAGTAGATCCCGATTTCGGCCATGGCGGCAAAGTTGATGATGGTGTCATGACCGTTCGAATTGATGAACCTGTCGTGATACCAGCCGTTCCCGTCGGGTCGCATCTCGTCAAAGTAGATGCAGGCGCCGACATCCGCCAAAGCCACGCCCTGTCCGGCATAGCCGCCGCGCTGCATGCAGATGTCGACGACATTTTTGCGCATCCTGGCGGCCTGAAGCTCGAGCATCTTGAGGCGTTTTGCGGAGTTGCTTCTCATCGCTTGACCCCTTCGATCCGAGAGGCCAGCGTTTCCGCGTCCAGGCCGAAGTGCTTGCGTATGTGCCGGATCGACCCGCCTGGGGCCCAGCGATCGGGAATGCCGATCCGCGTGATTCGCGGACCGCGGCCGATGCTGGACGTGATCTCGCTCACGAGTCCGCCCAGCCCGGTGGAAATCTGGTGGTTCTCGACGGTCACGATCTCGTCATGGGCAAAGACGTAATCGACGATCTCCTTCCTGTTCACGGGCTTGATCGTCGGCACGTGCAGGAGCGAATGATCCAATCCGCGATCGAGCAGCAGGTCCGATGCCTCGACTGCCCATTGGCTGGCATGTCCGCACGCGATCACGCCGACACCGCTGCCGGTCCGCAATGGATAGGTTTTTCCGAGCACGAACTTGAAGGAGTCCGGATTGAGAATTCGCGGGGTCGTTCCGCGATGCCCGCGCATGTAGACGAGCCCCGGGGTGTCGCAGGCGACATCGAGGGCCTGCGCGAGGTCGGTGACGTCCATCGGGTCGATCACGGTTGCGTTCGGGACCGCTCTGAACATGCCGAGATCTTCGGTGCCCTGATGGTGAATCGGGGCAGGGCTTGCGATGCCTGGCGTGAAACCCATGGCAATGCCCGTGTTCTTGCTGGTGCCCATGCAGATGACCAACTGGTCGAAGCACCGGCGGGACGCATAGCTGCCAAAGGTGGAGGTGACCGGGATGAACCCGGCCTTGGCCAGACCGGCCGCCACGCCAACGAGGTTCTGTTCCGCCATCCCGACTTCGACGTACTGGTCCGGCAGTTCCTTGCAGACGCGGTAGAGGTCGACATACTGGCTCAAGTCGGCGCTCAGCATGATGACGTTCTTGCGCCGGACGCACAGGTCGTAGCTGATGTCGTCAAAGGCTGACGATTTCAGCGATCGATCCTCCTTGGGCAGCAGCAGTTCCATCATATGCTCACTGGATTGCGACCGGTGGGTGAAGGAAGGCGTGACAACTGTTCGAGGTCGTCATCGAACCGATCCCGCAACATTGTATCCGCCGCCGCCTGCATCGATATGCGCGCCGGTGACGAGGGATGCCGCCGGCGACATCAGCCACAGGGCGATTTCGGCAATTTCCTCCGGCTTTCCGATCCGGCCGATCGGTATGGAGTCCTCGACCTGTTTCTTGAGATCCGGGTTTTGTTCGAGACCGGCGGTCATGGCCGAGGTCACCGCGCCCGGTCGTACCGTGTTGACGCGGATGCCCTCGCGGGCGACTTCCCGGGCGAATCCTTTCGAGAAGACATCAACGGCGCCTTTTGTTGCCGCGTAGGCGCTGTGCCCCGGTCGCCCCCCGATGGTCGCCGCCATCGACGAAACATTGACGATCGAACCGCCGGAACCGCCAAGACTCGTGGACATGTAACGCACGGCTTCACGACAGCAGATCATCAAGCCCGTGACATTGATCGCGATCATCTTGCTGATCGATTGGAAGTCCAGGTCACGAACAGATGCGGACACGAAGGTACCTGCCGCATGGAGCGCTCCGCTTGGCGGGCCGAAGGCATCCGCGGCCGACTCGTACGCCGTGACGATCTCGCTCTCGGACGACACGTCTGCCGGAAAAAACGCGGCCTTCCCGCCGCCATCGACGATTTCCTGGATGAGTCTTTCAGCGACCCTGCGCTCGGATTCGAGCGAGATGACCGAAATCGCATGCCCGTCGCGGGCCGCGCGACGCGCGGTCGCTGCTCCCATTGCTCCGGCGGCCCCCGTAATGAGGCAGTGCGGACTCATGGCAGATGCCCCTCCCCAGGTTTCCCATCATGCCGTTCGATGCCGCCCGGACCGGGTCCGAGGCGATCATGAGGTAAGAGGTCAGAGGTCTGACCTCTTACCCGTGATTATGCATTGGCATCGGCCGAGTCAAGCCGGGGAGTCAGTGTTTTTTTGGGATTTTGGGAGGACTGCCTCTCGACCGTCCCGTCATGAGGCTCGGCGCTACGCCTTTTTCAAGGCGCTCAAATGGGAGCTCACCCGAGATGGCGGCAAAGGCTTGCGGGCGACTTTCGGAATCTGGCCGTGGAAATCCATCGTGTCGGGGCGTTCGGCCGCGAAGCGAATGTCGACGCGCGCCGTGTCGAACCAGGTCACCGAGTAGCTGATGACCGACCCTTGATCCAGGTAGGTCGTGTATTCGACCAGGAGTACAGGATCGCCTTCGCGCAATCCGAGCCGCCGCGCCGTATCCGCAGGGGCAGGGACCACGGTCAGGCGGCCGTCGGATCGGGCCAACTTGCTGTTCAGCTGCTCGATGTACATGGCAACGAGAGTGTTCGTGTGAACGTCAAATCCGCTGGCGTCAAACTTGACGCCGTCGACGACCGAGCAGACCGCGTCAATCGTCCGCTGGATGGGTTTGCCATCCGCCCGGACCACGCGATCGATCAGCCAGTAGTCGCTCTCGGCCGGGATTCCGAGAAGATCGCTCACCGTCGAGTCCGCAGGACCCAGGTCGATCGACAGGTTGGAGACCGAAGGGACCTGCCCGCTCTCTCGAATCAGCGCCGGTGCACTGCGAATGTGCGGCAACGGGACCACGACCGGATTCTCGTCCTTGGGCTTGCGAACGATCGTGCCAACGCCCCACTTCTTCTCGATCAGCCCGGCTTGCCACAGTATTCCGAACGACTCTCGCAACTTGGCACGACTCACCCCGAGGGATTCGGACAGCTTGACTTCGGACGGCAAGCGGTCGCCATCCTCGAAATCGGATTCGATCATGTTGCGAAGCCGTGCGGTTATGTTTGTCGGATCGGCCAACAAGACTGACTCCTGGTCATGAAGAGCGGTTTCGATTCACCGCCGAGAGGACTGAATGGGTGCGATTATCGAAGAGCCTTGGCGGAAACAAGATTGGCTGTCCCTGGTTGCATGACTCCCGGTCCGCGCTGCATCGCCACGTCCGAGCATTCCTGGCGTGATTCCTTGAATGTGCTGCCCCAGGCCTGCATGGCCTCGATAATGGGCTCAAGGGTCTTCCCGTCGTCGGTGATCTCGTACTCGACGCGTGGCGGGACTTCCGCAAAGACGTGCCGGGAGATGATCCCGTCGGCTTCAAGCTCTCGCAACTGCCGGGTGATCATGCGCTCCGTGGCATTGGGCGCAAGGCGGCAAAGCTCACTGAAACGCTTTCGACCGCCGAGAAGCCGGCATATCAGGATCGGTTTCCAGCGACCGCCGATGACGCTCAACGTGGCCTCGACATCGCATCCGGTTTTCCAGTTGTAACTGCGGGTCAAGATCGACATCCTTCTCCATTTTGTCCGTAACTTACAAAAATGTCGGTACTTGTCAATTTCGATGCAAGGGATCAAATCATCGGGAAATTGAAACATGACCCCAGATCGGAGGAACATCAACATGAAGGCACTCGGGTACACGAAAAGAGGCCCAATTTCGGCTGATTCTTCGGTCGTCGCGTTCGATGCGGCGATGCCGCAACCCGGCGCGTGCGACCTTCTCGTCGAGGTCCGTGGCGTTTCGGTCAATCCTGTTGACGTCAAGGTGCGGGCGAACAGAGAGCCTGAAGGCGGGCCGAGGATCCTGGGTTTTGATGCGGCAGGCGTTGTCAAGGAAGTCGGCGAGGACGTCGCAAACTTCAAGCCTGGAGACGAGGTTTTCTACGCTGGCGAGTTCACGCGTCCCGGCAGCAATGCGGAATTTCAGGCCGTGGACGAACGGTTGGTCGGACGCAAACCATCGTCACTCGACTTTGCCACCGCCGCAGCCATGCCGCTGACAAGCATCACCGCATGGGAGATGCTCTTCGACAGTCTTGGAGTCGCCGAAGGCGGCGGCGACGGCGAGGCGCTGCTGGTCATCGGCGGCGCGGGAGGCGTCGGGTCGATCCTGATCCAGTTGGCCAAGAAAATGACCGGACTGACGGTCGTGGCGACAGCGTCTCGCGACGATACCGTTGCCTGGGTCAAGAAGATGGGCGCCGATCACGTCATCAACCACCGTCAACCGCTCAACGACGAAATGAAAGCCCTCGGAATCGCTCCGAAATACGTGGCGACCACCAACCAAACGGACAAGCACTTCGCCGCGATCATTGACCTGATCAAGCCGCGCGGCCATATTGCGCTCATCGACGATCCCCAGGGTGTCGACATCTCGGCAATCAAGCTCAAGGCGCTCTCGTTCAGTTGGGAATTCATGTTTGCTCGCTCGATGTTTCAAACCGACGACATGGACGTTCAGCACGAACTGCTGTGCCGCGTTGCCGACATGCTGGACGATGGAACACTGGTTCCCACAGCCAACAAGCATTGCGGGGCGATGAACGCCGACAACCTTCGCGCCGCGCTTGCCCACCAGGAAGCGGGCAGCGCCATCGGCAAGACCGTTCTTGACGGTTTCGGCAGCGCATAGGCATGGATCGACCTCTCGAAAACAAGGTCATCATCGTCACCGGCGCCACGGGCGGCATCGGCCGCGCGACCGTCAGGCGTCTGGTTGACGACGGCGCAAGGGTCATCGCGTCAGGTCGAAACGCGGACCGCCTGCGTGAACTTGAAGCAATCGGCGCGAACGTCGTCGGTCACCGCTCCGATGTTGCGAAAGAGGAAGACGCGCGAGCGCTTGTCGAACGGGCGGAGTCCGAGTTCGGCAGGCTCGACGTCGTGTTCAACGGCGCCGGAATCGTCGGGGACAGCGGACTGATCGAAGACCAGTCCGTCGAGAGTTTCACGCAGGTCATGGACATCAACGTGACCGGCGTCTTCCTGATGATGAAGCATGCCGTCCCGGCCCTGCGCCGAAATGGCGGGGGCGCGATCATCAACGTGTCCTCGGTTGCGGGTCTGCTCGGGGGGAGACCGACGATGCCTGCCTACGGCGCAAGCAAGCATGCGGTTATCGGGCTGACCCGCACTGGGGCCAAGTCCTACGCCCACGAGAACATTCGCGTCAATGCGATTTGTCCGGGCCAGATAGACACCGACATGCTTGCCGCCGTCGAGGCGGATGCATCGCCCGAGGATGCGGAGGGCGCGCGCGCAAAGGTCATTGCCGCCATTCCGGCCGGACGATACGGCGAGCCGGACGAAGTCGCTGCGCTCGCTGCGTTTTTGTGTCGCGATGACACCCGTTTCATCAACGGCAGCATCTACACGATTGACGGGGGGTTCTCGCCCTTCTGATGACCATTTGGCGGTGCCAGCGTGCCAGTGATCACCAGGTCGCTTTCGAGATGCCTTTTTTCTTGCCTTCGGAAAGCCACGACGCCACGCGATCGTGATCGACGGTAATTCGCGTCTTCCGCGCCAAGGACCAGTCCAGAAGCAGCCCCTTCATTTTGTCCCGAATGTCTGAATGCTCCGGGGCTGATCCCAGGTCGTTCAGTTCATCCGGGTCCGCCGCGAGATTGAACAGCTGCGGCGGCAAAGTGTCGAAATGCACGTATTTCCAGTCTTCGGTTCGAACCATCCGGCCCATGGCGCGATCGACGGGCAGGTCGAGGGACGAACGGGTTTCGATGAAGGCGTAATCCATCTCGCTGATCGCGGCCTTGCGCCTGGTGCGTGTTGCCTGACCTGAGAGGATCGGTACGAGGCTTTCGCCTTCCAGGCGGTGTTCGGGGACATCCGCTTCAAGGGCTTCAAGAAACGTCGGGAACAGATCGATGCCTTCGACGAGCGCATTGCACTCCGTTCCCCGACTGTGGTCCGCTGCCTCGCGCGGATCTCGGATGATGAGCGGCACTCGTGTGGCCTGTTCGTAGAACATGCCCTTGTCAGCCAGCCAATGGTCGCCGAGGTGGTCTCCGTGGTCGGACGTGAAGACAATCAAGGTGTCGTCGAGCCGTCCCGTTTGCCGGAGCAGGTCAAGGACACGACCGATGTGGTCATCGATCTGATGGACCAGTCCCATGTAGGTGGGGATCACGGCATCCCTGGTTTCTTCCTCGGCAAACGCTCTGCTGTCCGGGATGTCCATCAGTATCCGGGCGATGGGGTGCGGTTCGGCTCTCTCGCGGTCGCTTTTCGTCGCGGCGAGAACCTGGTCGGTCGTGTAGATCGAGTGGTAGGGGTCGGGCGCGATGTAGGGCCAGTGCGGCTTGATGTAGCTGAGATGGAGGAACCACGGGTCGTCGCCCTGCGCTTCGATGAACGCGAGCGCCCGGTCGGTCATGTAGGCCGTCTCGGAATGCTCTTCTGAGACCCGTGCCGGTTTTCTGGAATTGCGGAATTGCCACCCTGACCGGACTTCACCGTCTGCTCCTTCGGCGGAATTGGCATGGGTGTCCCAAGGGTTGTGTCCTTCGTATCCCTTGGATCGCAGGTATTCATTGTAGGCGAGATCGGGCGGAACACTTGCGTTGCGATGAACGCCGTCGTCTCGCTCGACCGGCTCGAATCCGCCCTCTGCAAGGAGCCGTCCTTCGCTGCAGTCCGTCCCAAATCCCAGGCGCTCCTGCATCTCCGGGTCGACGACAACGTGGCTTTTTCCAACGAGCGCGGATCGAAGCCCTTGGTCTCGCATTGCCTGACCCATGGTCAGCTCGTCAGCCCTGATCGGGCTTCGATTCCAGGTTGCTCCATGGCTGGAAACGTACCGTCCGGTGTAAATCGACATGCGCGATGGTCCGCAGACCGGGGCCTGGACAAACGCGCGGCTGAAATTCACCCCTTGGGAGGCCAGCCAGTCGATGTTTCGCGTCTGGAGGTGCGGATGACCGTTGCAGCCCAGGTAGTCGGCCCGAAGCTGGTCGCACATGATGAAGAGGATGTTCCTGATCTTGCTCATGACGCCTTCGCTTCGTTCGTCTTGCCCGAATTCACGCGCATCAACACGAGCGCGACCGCGCCCAAGATCAACCCGACCATGATCGTGACAGGGCTCGGCACGAGCACCAGGCAGCCCGATCCGACCGACAATGCCTTGGTGCCGAGAATGCCAAGTGACCGCCCGGTCATCCCCAGCCCGATCGTAATCAGAACGACCGAGAAGATGGACCTCAGAATGACCGAGGCGATGGCAACGATTCCCGGATCACCGACGACAAGGAAGATCTCGGGCGAGAATATGAAGACGAAGGGAAAGATGTAGGCAACGATCGTGAGGCGGAACGCCGTGAAGCTCAACAGAACCGGGTCCGCCTCGGCAATGGGTGCTGCCGTGTAGCTTCCCCCGGCCACCGGTGGCGTCACCGCGCCAAGCGCTGCGTAGTAGAGGATGAACATGTGCATGGCGAGGACAGGAGCGTCGAGCTTCAGGAGTGCGGGCCCCATGGTCAGGACGACGATCAGGTAGGCGGGCGTGGTTGGCATCCCCATGCTGAGGATCGCGGTCGCGGCACCGGCAACCACGAGCGACAGGAAGAGATGTTCACGTCCCAGACCGCCAATCAGTTGCGCCAGCTTGACCCCCAGCCCGGTGGAATTGATGACCCCGACGAATATGCCGATCGAAGCGATGACGGCGAGAATCCGGACGGCATTGATGCCCCCGGAGACCAGGCCCTCGAACAGGACGAGTGGCTTGGCACGAAGTTGGGGGTTCAGCGCGAAAGCGGTTGCGACGGTCACGAAGATAGAAACGAAACCGGCAAAAGCGGCCGAGCGCCCGGCGATCAGCACGCCGATGATCGTGACGATCGGCAGGAAGAACATCAGACCGTTCAGCCAGTCTCTGGCCGTCAGGCGAATGCGATCCTCTGTTGCCACGGGCTCGATGCCGATTCTTCGGGCCTCCATTTCGACCGCCAGAAACAGGCTGATGTAGAAGAGAAGCGCCGGAATGGCGGCGGCGATCGCAACCGTCAGGTACGGTGTTCCTGTCAGGTCGGCCAGCAGGAATGCGGCCGATCCCATGACAGGAGGCGTGAAGGTCCCACCAGTCGATGCAGCGGCTTCGGTGGCGCCTGCGAACCGGCCCGAGAATCCCTGTCGCTTGATCAGCGGAATCGTGAATGTCCCTGTTCCCACGACATTGGCGACCGTGCTGCCGGAGATCGATCCGAACATTGCGGAGGCTCCAACTGCACCGTGAGCGGCTCCGCCACGCGTGCCGCCAGCAAGGGACATGGCAATCCTGATCAAGGCATCGCCCGCACCGGATTTCGTGATGATCGACCCGAAGACGATGTAGACGATGACGAGGGTGGTCAGGATTCCGAATGCGGTGCCAAGGGTGCCCGTGGTCGATAGCCAAAGGTCGGTGACGACCTGTTCGGGCGAGTACCCGGCATTTCCAAGAAAGCCGGGGAGATACTCCCCGAAGACCATGTAGACCAGGGCGAGTGAACAGATCATCACGATTGTCCAGCCGAGCGTTCGTCGGGTGATTTCCATGGCAGTGAGCATCGCGAGGAATCCAAGAGCGATGTCGCTCCAGGTCAGAAACATGAACCCGTCTTCGAATGTCTCGCTGATCTGAATGTATCTGATGCAGGCCCAGGTCGCCCCGATCAGGATCGCGACATCAACAATCCAAAGAATCGCCGCCTTCGGTCCGCGGGCGGAAAACTCCTCGGCCAGCGGCCAGTTCAGGATTCCGACGACGACTGCCAGTCCGAATACGGCCGGACGCAAGAGGAGCGGATCAATCAGCTGAATGCCCGCAACGTACATTGAGACGAGCGAAATCGCCAAAGCCCCGATGGTCGCAACGAACCTGTGAATTGTCATGTTGCCTCCGCGGGGCACCGAAACCGCCGTTGTTTGTCGTTCGATTTGATTCGACAGAACGCAATTTTTGTTGTATCACCAACAAAAATTGTTGTAAATGCAACAAAACAGACGCCCGATACAGGGCAGGGGAGGAAAATCGATGAAAGAACTTGCACGTGCAGCAGGGCTCGCCCTTGCGATTTCGACCGTTGCCTGCATGGCGTTGGCGGATACCGTTCGGCTGCGTGCGACTGCAGGAAGCCAAACCGGCTCGACCGGTCAGGTGATGACCTACATCTCGAACGTGGTTGGAACGGTCGACCCAAACATCCAGGTCGAGGTGTCGTTCAATCAGCCCGGCACCAAGGCGCTTCTCCAGGCTGCGAAAGGCGACGCCGACATCCACCTTATTGTTCCGTTCATTGCCTCGCTGCTGAAGGACGGAAAGGCGATGTACAAGGACATCCCGAACAACGAGGAACTCTTCGGCGAGATCCGCGCGATGACCATGTATCCCGGCGGGACCTTCCAACTGATCGTCTGGGAAGAAAGCGGCATTAAGTCGTTTGAAGACCTCCGTGGCAAGAACGTGTTCTTTGGCCCCCGCGGTGCGGCGGTGTCGCGGATGATGCAGGGTCTGACCAAGGGCATCACCGGGATGGTCGCTGACGAGGATTACACGCTCGTTTCGCTCGATTTCGGATCGGCCTTCCAGGCGTTCCAGGACGGTCAGATCGACACGTGGTTCCGTCCGGTTCCGGTTGGCAACGCCGGCATTCAGCAGGCCGCAGCGCTCGGGAAGATTCGTCTGATCGGCATCACCGAGGCAGACCTCGGCAACGAGGAGGTCCAGCGCCAAACAAACATTCCGGGTCGAAGCCTCACGCAGGTCGCGCCGGATGCGTATGGCGACAATCAGGCCAACGAAGAGCCGATCACCACCTGGAAAGACTGGACAGGCGTTGGCATCGCCGCGCATGTTTCCGATGATGTGGCTTATTCGATCACCAAGGCGTTTTGGGAAAACCTCGAGGATTTCCAGTCGGTCTCCGACTTCGCCAAGAAAATCGAGATGAAGAACTTTGCGAACTTCAGCAACGTTCCGATTCATCCTGGCGCTGCCCGGTACTACCGGGAGCAAGGACTGGAAGTCCCGGTCATCGAATGATCGCGTGATTGTGGATTGGCGGGGGCCAAGGGCTCCCGCCTGATGGAGGCGTAGAGTTGGAGAAGCAGGCGAAACTTGACGAGGCGCCGACCAGGCACAAGCCTCGGCGCGTCGAGGACATCGATGTCTCAGAGCTCAGCTCATATCGACTCTCTCGCCACAACCAGCTGATCAGGAGAGGCCGTGATGCCGAGGCCGAACGTCTTGGCGTATCGATTGACGAGTGGCGACTCCTGTTCGTGCTGAACCGTCTCGGCGCCTTGCCATCGATCCGAATTGCCGAGGCTGCCCTGATGGATCGGGGAACCGTTTCCCGCTCGGTGGCACGACTGGAAAAACGGGGATTGGTTTTCCGCATCTCGGATGCAAATGACGGGCGTGTTTCTATCGTGAACCTGACCGAAGCGGGATCGGAGACTGCCGGCCAGATCGCGACGTTCATGCTCCAACGCGAACTCGCCATGATCGATGAGTTGACCGAAGAGGAGTGGGCGGCTTGGCTCACGGTCACCGACAAGTTTCACGACTTCCTCATGCGGCAATACGGCGATGACGACTGAGTTCGTTCGTTCGGCCGACGGAACGAGGATCGCGTTTGCGCGGCACGGTTCCGGCCCTCCGGTGGTGTTTGCTCACGGGGCGAGTGGCGACAAGTTCGTCCATCCCGAACTCCAGGCGTGCCTTGCCAAGACCTTCACCGTCGTCGCTTACGACCGTCGTGGGCGGGGCGAGAGCGATGATCATGAGGTCTACGATTTCCTGAAGGAGGCGGACGACCTTCGCGCTGTTCTGTCGGAAGTCGGCGGAAAACCGATCGTCTTCGGCATATCCATGGGCGCTCGCATCGCACTCGAAGTGCTGCGCGACCCGCCCGATCTCGAGGCCTTGGTTCTCTTCGAAGCACCGGCAACCGATCACGTGAGCCCGGAGTTCGACGCGAAACTCGACGAGGTTCGCCACGAGTTGGAAACCAAGGGAAAGGAAGCTGGCACTGTTCTTCATTCGCGGCTTTTCCACGATCGCAGTGCCGGCGAGATCGACGAGTTGCGGCGTGACCCGGAGAGATGGAAGCTTCGTGTCGAGAGCTTCCCGATCACGCTCCGCGAGATGGAGGCGGTTCACCGCGATTGCCTGTTCATCGCCCGAAACTACGCGAACCCGAGTTTTCCTGTGCATCTTCTCACGGGCGATGCCACGCTTCCGTTCATTCGGAAGAGCGGTGAACTGATTTCCGGGCTGCCCTTTGTCCGGGTCACCGTCCTGGAAGGCGGCGATCATTCCGCGCCTGGCAACGATCCTTCATCCGTCCACAAGGCGTTTCTCGATGCAGTGCAGCCAGAATGACTGATTCTGTCTTCTGGAAAGAGACAGCCATGCAACGACTCGCTTGGTGTCGACGGTGATTCAAAAAAAGTGCGGGATTTGGGCATCTTGTCGGGGCTTATCAAGACCGGCAGGAAACTTGATCACGTTCTGATCATGACCAACTCGGTTCGCCTCGGGCGCGATGTCGACGGTGGCTACGGAGCGTTGTATCCGGTGTGAGAATAACAATGTTGATTGCGAAGTGTTGCGACAATCGGGTGAGTGTCACGGGCGTCAGTTGGTATTCGCCAATCCCGCTGCTTTTCGAAGGGCATCGTTGATCCTGCTTTGCCAACCGGCACCGTCCCGCTTGAAGGCATCGATCACGTCAGGATCCAATAGGATGGTGGTCGAGACCTTGGTCATAGGCAGCTTGAGCATGCCACGACGAACGGGCGCAGCGTCAATGACTTCAGCCCACTCATCGGTTGCCAAATCCGGGATTTCGTCGGGGTCAACCCAATCCGTGGCCGTGACTTTACCGCTCATCCCCGTTGTCCTTGTTTTCTCTGGTCATTCGTAGGACGTCCTCGCGAAAAGCCGCAAAGTCAAATGGCTTTTTGGGTGTGCCCTCAGGCAAGGTCAAACGCGCCTTTTCAAAGAAGGATGTGTCCAGCTCGGGGATGTCGGTCGTGTCGATTTGATCGTCGGGTATGGCCTCGATCTCAGCCAAGCGTTCTTTCGAAATGGGCATGAAACGGAGCCCTTCCCTGTTTTGTGGAGCCGCGTCCCGAGACAATGCAAGCGACTTCGTCACGATCACACTGCGCACGGGCCGTCACCACCATGGCTCGGCTTCTCGGTGCCAATTCTACGGCCCACGACGACAGAAGCAACGCCGAATGATGCGTCGAGAACTTCTCCCCATCGATCCGGGAATTGAACGCGCTCGGTCCGGGCAAAACATTGCGGATGCCTGAAGCGCGACGAACGAAGTGATGACTTCCACGATCATGGTTGACCGAGACGCCGCGCATCGACGCCACAATTTGCAGACAGAGAGAATGGTCCGGAACGTTTGCCTTTGATCAAGGCTTCCCGGCAAGATTCACTCTGCCTCCGTTGTTTCGACACCCTCGATCGCGTCTCGGTTGCTCGCCATGTTCAGGCACATGGTGAAGGCATTCCTGGTCGGGACCAAATTCGCCTCTCCCTTGCCCGCGATGTCGAAAGCCGTGCCGTGAGCAGGCGTTGTCACGGGTATTGGCAGACCCGCGAGGACCGAGACGCCGCGGTCGAATCCGAGCAACTTGATCGCGATCTGTCCTTGATCATGATACATCGTGACGACAGCGTCGTACTCGCCGTCACGCACCTTCAGCCACAGTGTGTCGGCCGGAAACGGTCCGACGCAGTTGATCTGCTTGAGTTGCGCGGCTTCGACGGCAGGGCGAATCACGCGGATTTCCTCGTCACCCATCAGGCCGCCATCGCCGGCGTGCGGATTGTAGGCGGCAACAACGATCCGCGGCCGTTCATAGCCGGCCATCTTGAGCGTCCGATCCGTCAAACCGATGCTGGCTTCGATCCTTTCCGTTGTCAGAAGCTCGGGCACGTCCTTCATGGCGACATGGCTGGTGACGCGACCGTTCCACATGCCGTTCGCGACATTGAATTCGCTCGCCGGGGTCTTGAGGTCAAAGAAATCGCGCGCGAAGCCAAGCTCGTCCGAAAACTCATTGCCGCCAAGATGCATGGATTCCTTGTTGAAGGGCATGAAGACAATGCCATCGACCAGCCCGGCTTGGGAGAGTTCGAAAGCTCGCCGCAATCCTTCGATCGACGATTTCCCGCCTGCAGCCGAGACCTGCGCCACGGGAACATCGCCGATGCCGTTAATCGGCAGATCGAGGTGGAGAATCTCGGCGTCGCCAAAGTCGATTTCGGCGTCGAATGGGGCATGCTGCACGTCGATTTCGACGCCCATCTGGTCCGCACCCCGGGCAAAGACCTCCGGCGCGCCGATGACCAGGAGGTTGGCGCTGTCGCGGACGTCCGTCTCGCTTAGCAGCTTGTTCAGCAGTTCGGGGCCGATGCCGCCGGGATCGCCTTGAATCAATGCAATGGTCTTCTTGGTCACGACTTGGCCTCTGACTCCAGTTTCTCCTGGGCGGCGGCGATGTTGACGATGGCAGCTTCGAGGTGGCGTCGCAGGTGCCTCGCGCATTCCTTGCCGTCACGCGATATCAATGCCGCAAGTATGTCCTCGTGCTGGCCCAATGTCTGGTCGCGCGCCGTGCGCATCTTCGACGAGATGAATCGAGCCCGCCACAACCGCGCGTTGTAGGTACGGTGCGTCTCGAGAAGCGGTGCATTCCGGGCTGCCTGCACGATGGTCGTGTGAAAATCCATGTCCCAGCCGAAAAACCGAAGCGGATTGGTGTCGATATCCGCGAGACGCATTCGCTCTTCGAGTTCTGCAGCCTTGGCAATCTCGGACTCCGTGGCTTTTTCGCAAGCCATTTCGCCTGCCAGTGCCTCCAGTGCTCCAAGCACTGCCAGATTCTGTGCGAGTTCATCCAGCGAGGGATCGGCCACGCGGGGGCGGCGAGTCGGGCTGTAGACGATCAGGCCTTCGTTTTCGAGGCTGCGAAGCGCTTCCTTCAGCGGTGTGCGGCTGATGTTGAGCGCATTTGCCAGCTCCCGTTCCGGCACGGCGACACCCGGGGCGAGCTTGCCCAGCAGGATGAATTCGCGCAGCGTGTCGGCGGCCTGTTCGGCCAGCCACTTTCGGGGAGGGATCGCCCCGGTTTCGCGCAATTCATCTGCCCAGGAGGTGTCTCCCACGTCAGCGCCCCCACCTTAATGCCAAGGGATCAAGCGGGCGCAACAGTTCGAACAGTTGCTCGCGTGCCCAATCGGGCAGGGCCGGGATCGGATGGCGACAGAAGGCGGAGTTGATCACGCCGCCTGCCTTCATGGTCTCTTTCGCGGCTCGGAAACCGCACTGCCGGTTTTCGTGGTTGATCGCCGGAAGGACCCGGGCATAGGCTGCAAGCGCCTTGGCGCGGTCGCCGGCGAGGTGGTGGGTGACGACAGGCTTGATCTGGTCAGTCATCGTGGCCGAGGTCATGGTGCCGGTGGCTCCCGCGTCGAGATCGGCCATCAGGGTTATGCCTTCTTCGCCATCAAACGGACCGTCGATGTGCTCGCCCGCTTCGGCCAGCAGCGCGCGCAGCTTGGCAGCAGTGCCGACGCTTTCGATCTTGAGGAGTTTCAGCATTTCGATTTCGCGCGCCATTCGGGCGAGAAGCGGTACCGTCAGTTCGACTCCAGACAAGGGTGCATCTTGCAGCATGATCGGAATGCCGACTTCTCCCACTCTCGCGAACTGCTCGAAAGTCTGGTCCGCGGTGCCTCTCAGCGTTGCGCCGTGGTAGGGGGCCATCATCATGACGATGGATGCGCCCATCTCCTTGGCCTGACGCGCGCGGGCCACGGCGATGTCGGTCGCGAAATGGCTGATCGTCACGATGACCGGCACGCGACCGGCCACGTGCTCCAGCGACATCTTGGTCAGATCAAGGCGTTCCTGGTCGCTCAGCAGGAATTGCTCGGAGTAGTTGGCCAGGATGCAGACCCCGTCAGAGCCCTGGTCGATCATGCATTCGAGCACGCAGGCGGAGCCCTCGAGATCGAGCGTGCCGTCGTCGTTGAAAGCGGTGGGCGCGACGGGCCAGATGCCGGAGTAGGGTTTCATGGCGCGATGTAGCTCGTCTTGATCGTCGTGTAGAATTCGCGGGCATAGCTGCCCTGTTCGCGCGGTCCGTAGCTCGATCCTTTGCGTCCGCCGAACGGCACGTGATAGTCGACGCCGGCGGTCGGCAGGTTGACCATCACCATCCCAGCTTGGGCGTGGCGGCGGAAGTGGCTGGCGTGCTTGAGAGAGGTGGTGCAGATGCCCGCCGACAACCCGAATTCGGTGTCGTTGGCCATGGCCAGGGCTTCGTCGTAGTCGGCGACCTTTATAACGCTTGCGCACGGGCCGAAAATCTCTTCGCGGCTGACGCGCATCTGATTGGTGGCGCTGGCAAACACTGCCGGGCGCTGGAAAAATCCCGGGCCGTCGGCGCGCTCGCCGCCGGACACCTCGCACCCTTCCTCCTTGGCGAGGGCCACGTAGTGCAGGTTCTGGTCCAGTTGCGACTGGTCCACGACCGGGCCAACTTGTGTGTCCGGGTCAAGCGCGTCGCCCACTCTGATTGCGGCAGCAGCAGCGGTCAGCTTCTCGACGAATGCGTCATGGATGCCAGCGGTCACGATCAGCCGCGACGAAGCGGTGCAGCGCTGTCCGGTCGAAAAAAATGCGCCATTGGCAGAAACGCTGACGGCATTCTCGAGATCGGCGTCGTCCAAGACCACCATCGGGTTCTTGCCACCCATCTCCATCTGCACCTTCTTGCCGGTCGCCGCGCAGCCGACAGCGATGCCGCGACCAACTGGGACCGATCCGGTGAAGCTGATGGCGTCGATGCCGGAATGTTCGACCATTCGCGCACCGACGGTCGATCCCCGGCCCATCACCAGGTTGAAGACGCCATCGGGACAGCCCGCGTCCTTCAGCGATTTGGCAATCTCCCATGCGCAGCCGGGCGTCAGGTCAGCAGGTTTCAGGATGACCGCATTGCCGTAGGCCAGCGCGGGGGCAATCTTCCAGGCTGGGATGGCGATGGGGAAGTTCCAAGGCGTGATCAGCCCCACGATTCCGACAGGCTCGCGTTCGATCATGATCTCGATGCCAGGGCGGACCGAGGCAATGGCTTCGCCAGCAAGCCGCAAGGCCTCGCCGGCGAAGAACTTGAAGACCTGCGCGGCACGGGTGGCCTCGCCGATCCCCTCGGCCAGCGTCTTGCCTTCCTCCCGGCTCAGGAGCCGGCCTAGCTCCTCCCTCCGTGCCATCAAATCGGCGCCGACCTTTTCCAAAACGTCATGACGGGCCTGTGGCGAGGCATGGGCCCAACCAGGAAGGGCCGCCTGCGCTGCCTCGACTGCTGCATCCACCGCACTGGCATCGCCGCGGGTGTACTCGCCGATCACGTCATGCGTGTTGGACGGATTCACGTTGGGCGCGCTTTCGCTGCCGCCAACCCATTCTCCGCCGATGAGGTTCTCAAATGCGCCCATGATGGCTCACTCCATGATATCGAAATGTTTCAAGTGCTTGTCGGTGATCGAAATGCCCAAACCAGGCAGGTCGTCATCGAGCTGGAGATATCCGTCGACCGCCTCGGCGTCGCCTTCAAATATGTAGTAGAACAGCTCGTTTCCGACCTCCACGTCGAAGACCGGAAAGTACTCGCTGATCGGGCAATTCACGTTGGCCATGGTCAGGTGGTAGTTGTGCATTTGGCCCGCATGAGGGATCGCGGGAATCTGGGCTGCCTCGGCGATGGCGTTGATCTTCTGCGCAGCTGTGATCCCGCCAACGCGGTTCGTGTCGTACTGCAGCACGCTCACGGCTTTTTTCTCGATCAGGTCCTTGCAGCCGATGATCGAGAACTCGTGCTCGCCGCCCGATATGGGCACGATGTTCATGGCATTCAGCTCGCGGTAGCCCTCGACGTCGTCGGCGATCACCGGTTCCTCCAGCCAGCGCGGCTCGAACTTGGCGAGCTTGGGTAGCATTCGCTTGGTGTAGTCGAGATTCCAGCCCATGTAGCACTCGAGCATCAGGTCGACGTCATAGCCCAGCACTTCGCGGAGCGCCTCGACGCGCTTGAGGTTCTCGCGCATGCCCGCCATGCCGTCTTTCGGTCCAAAGCCGAAACGGGACTTGTAGGCCTGGTAGCCGTGCTTCTTGGCCTCTTCCGCCTCTTTCTGCATCGCCTCGACGCTGTCGGCGTAGAGCTTCGAGTAGTAGACCGGGATCTTCTCCTTGGTACGCCCGCCGAGAAGCTTGAAGACTGGCTTGCCCACGAGTTTCCCCATCAGATCCCAAATCGCGATGTCGATGGCCGAGATTGCGGTCATGCCGATGCCCTTGCGGCCCCAGGCATGGGTGCGGCGGTACATCTTTTCCCAGATGTAGGCGCAATCGAACGGGTCCTCGCCGATTGCCAGCCCGGCATAGTGATCGTCGATGGCTTTCTTGACGACCGTTGGGGCGAGCGCCGCGTTGCCGATGCCGATGGTTCCGTCTTCCGCCTCGACTTCGCAGGTCAGCCATTGGTGGAACCGAAACGATGCCATCGCGTCGCCCTTGATCCAGAGCGCGTCCGATGCGTTCGTGCAGAAGTTGCCTTGCGGGGGCACGGTCGGCCCGGTCCAGTTCCAGACCCGCGTTCGGACGGACTTGATCGTGGTCATCGGTCACTCTCCAGTTGATTCGAGCGGTGCACGGCGTTTGACCAGGCGGCCCCAAACAGCCGGGCCGAACAATGCCAGCGCGGTCAGGACGAGGAAGAACAGGGTCAGCGGCCGGGTGAACATCAGCCACCATTTCTCGTCGAGCATCACCATCGACTGGCCGAGGCGCTGTTCCAGCATTCCGCCCAGGATCAGCCCGATGGCCAGCGGAACGACCGAAAAGCCGTAGCGGCGCATGAAATAGCCCACGACACCCGAGATCAGCGCCACCCAGACATCGAACATCGACTGGTCGAGAGCGTAGGCCCCGACAATCGAAAAGACGAAGACGCACGGCCAAAGCACCTGCACCGGGATCAGCGTGACGCGGGCGAATATCTTCGCGCCCCACAGGCCGAAGGCGAAGAACAGGATGTTCACCAGCATCATCGACCAGAAGATCGCGTAGGCGAAATTTGCTTGCTCGGTGAACATGGTCGGCCCGGGTCGCAGGCCGTGCACCATCAACCCCGCCAGAATGACAGCTGCGGTGGCCGAACCGGGGATCCCCAGCGCCAGCGTTGGTACCATGGCTCCGCCGGTTGCGGAGTTGTTCGCGGCCTCCGAGCCGGCCACGCCTTCGATCGCGCCCTTGCCGAATTCTTCGGGGTTTCGCGACCAGCGTTTGGCTTCGTTGTAGCCGATCATCGAGGCCACGGTCGCGCCCTCAGCGGGCAGGATTCCGATGAAGGTGCCGATGCCGGAGGACCGCAGGATCGCTCGCCATGTTCGTGCGTAATCGGCGCGGGACGGCAGCTTGATCGCCTTCATCGTCACGCGTTCGCGCTTGACGTGCAGGTTTGAGGCCTGCACCAGAAGCTCGGAAATGCCGAAAACACCGATCATCACCGGAACAAATCCGATCCCGTCATATAGGTGGTAGGAGCCGAAGGTGAATCGCTCCACGGTCGTGAGGTTGTCGACACCGACAAGCGCAAAGAAGATTCCGAAGCCACCCGCGATCAGGTTCTTGAGCGACGAGCCGTCCCCGATTGAGGCCAGCATCGAAAGCCCGAAAAGCGTGAGCGCGAAATACTCGGGCGGCGAAAAATTGTAGGCTGCACGCGCCAGCAATGGCGCTGCGAGCATCAGGCAGACAACGCTGAATATCCCGCCGATGGTCGAAGCCACGACCGCCATGCCCAAAGCGCGTCCGGCCTCGCCGCGTTGCGCCAATGGATAACCGTCGAGGCAGGTCGTGGCACTTGCCGATGTGCCTGGGGTATTGATCAGGATCGCCGTGATCGCCCCTGCAAAGGTGGCAGAGCAATAAATCGCGGTCAGGATGGCGATGGCGGGCACCGGTTCCATCGTCAAGGTGAAGGGCAACAGGAGCGCGGCTCCGGTGGTCGCGTTGAGACCCGGCAGCGCCCCGATGACCACGCCGCCCAAGGTTGCGGTGACCAGAAGCAAGAACAGATAAGGATCGCCAAGCGCGTAGAGGCCGGAAAGGAACGCGTCCATCTATCCGTACCACAGATTGGTGAGCAACCCGCGCGGAAAGCGGATTTCAAAGACCTGGTCGAACAGGAAGAACACGGCGACTGGCACGAGTATTCCGACTCCGATCAACACCGTGGCACGTCGCTCGCCCCAGAAAAAGGTCAGCCCCAGCGCAAACACGGACAGTGCGAGGAAGAAATCCACCGCTGTCACCCCGGCGAAGACGGCAAACAGCGCCAGTGTTCCCCAGACGGTGTTCTGCAGCTTCTCCTTGATCCGCACCGGATCGAGCCAGGCCATCAGCAACGTCATGCCGACAATCGAGATCAGCAATAATTGGGGGAAATCAGACGGCTGTATTCCCCGCTTCAGGATGGGGGGCATTTTGCGGAATGTTGTCGAAACGTAGAACGCCGCCGCGCAGAACAGCACGATTGCAAGGGGCACGATCCAACGCTCGAACCTGCCGTGGGACTTTGGTTCGTCAGAAATCGGTCTATTCCAAATGGGCGTTATGGATGTGGCCGGCTTGTTGCCGGCCACATCGCGAATTCAGGTCACTCGATGAAACCCAACTCTTTCAGAGCCGCATTCATCTCGTTGACGGTCGTCACGATCTGCGGACCCCAAACGTCGGAACCGGCGACAGAAGAGCTGTCGAGTCCGACCGAGGTCAGGAATCCCTGGTAGACCGTGTGGTTCATCGACTTCAGCAGGGCTGCCTCGATCTTTTCGGCAATCTCGGGCGGGGTTTCCGCATGGACCGCAAAACCGCGAACGGTCGAGAAGCTGACCGGAATGCCCAGCTCTTTCGCCGTTGGAACGTCGCTGATTTTCGACATCCGTTCATCGGCCAGAACGACGGTCGGGCAAATCTCGCCCGCTTCGATCTGTGCCGTGGCTTCGGCGAGGTTCAGTACCCCTGCGTCGACAGCACCTGCCACCAGCTGCGTCGCCAGTTCGCCGCCACCATCGAATGGCAGCATTTTCGGCGTTTTCATGCCGCCCTTCAGCGTGAACATGAAGGCGGAAACGTCGTCGATGTTGCCGAGGTGGGTCACGCCATAGGTGATCGGAGCCTCTTTCTGCTGGGCCACGAAATCTTCGGCGCTCTCGTAGGTGCCGCACTTGGTCATCAGGATCTGCGGGTCGTCCGTTCCGCGTGCGATCGGACGCAGATCGTCGATGGTCATCCCGCCTTGGCCCTTTGCCACAACGGCGGCATGGCCGACGGTGAAGGTCAGGATCGTGTAGCCGTCTGCAGGAACGGTCTTGTAGTACTCAAGCGCCGCAGCTCCGCCGCCGCCACGCTTGTTGACGATGACCATGTCCTGGCCAAGCTCTCGACGCGCGCGCAGCATCATCATCCGCGTCGTCACGTCCGTGCCTCCGCCGTTGCCGGCATGGGTCACGACTTCGATCGTCTTGCTGGGGTACTCGTCTGCACTCGCAGCGCCGAGCGCCAACACGGCTGCCGACGCAAGAACTGCAGCGGCTCCCAATCTCGCACCAATTGAAACTCTCATCACTTCCTCCCTGGGGGTTGTTTCTTGGATCAGCCTCGACTGATACAGCATTTGGCATGCCAAATGCAATTTGAAATTCAGCCCGGCGAGCAGTCGGTCTTTCACGCCCGATTGGGCATAGAATCAAGCCAGCCTTTCGGACACTCTCCAGAACACGTGAGCTGTGGGCCGCACGGGCGATTGCTCTTCACTTCGTTCAGGTTTCCGCTTTCGGGTCCGCCGCTCGACCCTGTTACGGCTGACGGCTGTCATCGGCAGGCGCATCCCCAGCAATGTCGATCATCAAGAAACCGAAGACGGTCGCGGATTTCGGTCAGATCATCCAAATCCGCCCCGCGTGCATGTGGATGCGTTCGCTAAGCGGCAACTGTCCGCAATGCCACATGCTGCGCATCGCACCTATTTCAACCTTCGTCAGTCGATCGGTTCGTAGTGCGCCAAGAACATCTTGACGCAGTCTTCCATGGCGTCGTCCGGACCGAGGCTTTTACCGATCAAGTATTCTGGCCAGAAGTAGAAAGTCTTGATCAGACCCAGCAACTGGTTGGCAGCGAATTCAACGTCTGCTTTCCGAAGAGCTCCGGCGTCCATGGCATCGGCAAGAAGTTGGGTCACCGGATAGTCGTGCGTGGCGAATTCGAGGTAGAAGGCTCTTGCCCGTGCCAGATCGCGCAACAGTTCGGAATTGACCATTCGGCTGAGACCGATGGTCTGCTCGTCGGTCACGACCTCAACATAGAGGGTCAAGGCTTCAACAAGCTGCTCTTCCATGGAGCGATCCGGGTCATAGGGGACCGGCGCCATTGCGTTGTTTCGGTCGACCATGATCCGTGCGATCTCGTCGAACAACACTTCCTTGCTCGCGAAGTGCTTGTAGAGAGTCCGGCTCGACACCGCTGCGTGCTTGGCGATTCGAGTGATGTTTGCCCCCAGGAACCCGTGCTCGCGAAACTCCTCGATCGCAGCCTCGATGATGCTTTCTCGTTTTCTTTCAGTGAGTTTCATGTTTCGATCCATAGGTGTAAAATAATTCCTTTACTTTTCTGCTGACGCTTCCTAAATGTGAAATTACAGTTTTACTTCTGCAATCTCAAACCTGGAGGCCACAGAGATGACCATCATGTCTGGCAAGAACGAAATCACCTTCAAATCGCAAGGCCTGAACCTGGCTGCGCACGTCTATGCACCCAGCGGGTTCGACGAGAACGGTCGCTATCCCGCGATTGTCTTCTCTGGCCCTTTCAACCAGGTCAAGGAGCAGACCGGCGCGATCTATGCCGCTCGGCTGGCTGAACTTGGCTACGTCTCCATCGTGTTCGATCACGTGGGTTACGGCGACAGCGAAGGTGAAATTCGCAACAACGAAAACAGCTTCGTCAAGATCGAGAGCATTCGCGACGCGATCAGCTACATGGGAACGCTTTCGTACGTGGACCGCGACAATCTCTTTGGCCTCGGCGTCTGCGCATCGGGTGGATACATGGCGCTGGTGGCAACGACCGACAAACGGCTCAAGGCTGTCGCCTCGGTTTCGGGCATGTTGGGCAACCAGATGAGCTATTTCGGCGTCATGGATCGCGAGACCGTGACGGCCGTCATCGCCATGCAAAACGCCGGTCGTCAAAAGCACTATGAAACTGGCGTCGTGGACTATGTCGATGCGCTGCAGTTCGAGACCGCAAAGGACGCAGATGTGCTCGCCTTGCGCGAAGGCTACGACTACTACATGACCGAACGAGCGGGTGCGCAGACTTACCCGAACTACAGCCACAAGTCGCCTTCCTTCATGCTCGAAGCGCCGATGCTCGCAGATGCCATGAGTTACGCTCCCTACATCTACACGCCGTTCATCGGCATCTATGGCGAGAAGGCCATGGCCGACAGCGCACCGCTGACGATCCAGTTCTGTGACAAGGCTTCCGAACCAAAGGAACTGGTTGAGATCAAGGGTGCATCCCACGTGTCGCTTTACGATATCCCGGAAGACGTGGACCGCGCCGTGGCGGCGATGGACGGTTTCTTCCAAAAGCACGGCGGCGCCGAAGCAAAAGCCGCGTGACCCCACCCACGCATCTGGATCGCCCGATCCATTTCGGGCGATCCACTCAGACATTCACCAGGTCGTGTTGGCAGGCCGGCCTTTTTCGAAGGCGCGCACCGTTCGTCGGGGAGGAATGATGCTTCGGTGCAGAAATTCGCGTCACAGGACCTGTTAATGCAACAGTTTGGGCGCATCTGTTGCTTTAAGGCCCGGATTCCGGCGATTCGCGTTGCGATGAGCGCGCCATGCAAGCAGGTGTCTTGCTTGATTCAGTTGGTATCCGTGAGCAGAGTCGAACCGACGACACGCTCGGCGTCGGGGTTGGCAGTGGACAGAGGAGCGTCCAGGCGAGGCTGGTGATCAGGCGTTGCCGTACTTGTCGCCGACATCCTGTCGCGTGGGATGCGTGTCGTAGAAAATCGACATGGATGCAAATTTTCCGCGCTCACTGAACTTGAAGTAGTCGACGCCCTGGAAAACGATCCTGTCACCGCTCGCCAGCGTCCAGTCGTATTCGAAATGCGCGGCAGCGGAGTCGCCGTTCTCGCCGATCAGGACGTCGAACACCGTGAGCTTGTTTTGCCGTGATGCGTTGCCCAACTTGGCGAAGAAATCTGAAGCCGTCATCGTGCCCAGGTACGGGGAGTCCACCTGGCCGGTCGGTTCGAACATGTCGATGATCTCGTCAATCGCGGAAGCCGTCAGGCGATCAAAGTAGCTTCGAACATAGGCCACTTTCTCTGCTTGTGTCGTTGCCATGTGCTTCCTGTCGCTTGTCCAAATCTGATGGCAGCTTACCCTCGGGAGCCCGAGTTTCCCATGGCTTCGGCACGTGCAATTCCAATTGTTCTTGCGCTCGCTCGCGGCCGAGCTGCGCCCGGCAACATGAAACTTTCTCCAGTTCTCCGAGGCTGGCGGCACGGGTCAGATCCGCAGCTGAAAAGGTCTTTCGAAAAAACGAAGGAAAGGGATGACAAGCGACGGTCGGGAGTTCGACTCGCTCGTTGTGGAGTTGCCCGTTGGTTCTCAGACTGCTGCACGGTTGCCTGGCTGCATGTCATATTGAATGCTGCGCCTGAAGGCGGCTGGAGGAACGCCGACGAGTTTCCGAAACTGCTTTGAGAAGTAGTAGACGTCATTGAAACCCAGCATGTGAGCAATTTCCTTGATTGGGATGCTTCGATCGGAAATCAACGCGCGCGCGGCTTCAATTCGTATGGCAAGAAACCGGGCATGAAGGGATTGACCTGCACTCTGACGGAACTTGCGCCTCAACGTGCTCTCCCCCATTCCCAGTTGACTGGCCAGCGACTCGTAATCTGGCCTGCCAAACCGATTCTGGAACAGCCATTCATCGACCGTCGCAAGAAAATTGTCGCTCTCGTGAGGTCCGTAACCTCCATCCTTGAGAATCATCAACATTGCATCGGTCAACTGCTCGGCGATGTTCCGACCCAGGGAATCGCTTCGTCGGGCGAATGTGATGATTCGGTCAAAGTCCTGGGACAAAGCGGCAAGCCTCCCCACCGGAACAGGGGAAGCGGGCAGCAACCCGTCCGCCAACCAGACCTCGACCTTGCTGCCGCGAAAGGCAATGTAACGGTGGTCCCAGTGGCCTTGGCCCTTCGCCACGTGAAAAACCGTATGCGGGCCCGGCCACGCGCACCAGACCCAAGGCCCGTCGAGATCATGTCGGCGACCGTCGTATGAAAGATAAACGCTCCCTGACATCATGAATTGAATCGAGGCGTAGCCCTGGAAGACCTTGTCAACCGCGCCCGTGCACTTTGGAACATGGTCGCAATGCAAGAAGGTGATGTCTTGTTTCATTGATCGAATATTACAAAAAAAGACCATATTTGTCCATTTCAATCCGGTGCTCCCTGCGAAACTTTCGACGACAAGGACCATTGTTTGAAAAATGAGGGGATAAAATGGCCGATTCAACGAATGCAACGGATCCAATCAATTCCCTGTCTCTCACCGAAGCAGAGATCGGATTCTACAAACACGAAGGCTGGCTGTTGATTCCCGGGTTGTTGAAATCCGAGGCCCTGTCCGCAGTCTACGACGACGTCCTTGGAGTCGTCACGGATCTCGGGATCAAGAAAAAGGAATTGTCCGAGGCCAGTGACACCTCCCACAAGCTCATCCAAACGGCGCAGTATCTTGCAGGCTCCAGGTTGGACGGGATGATCAACAGTCCAACGCTGAAATCGATTGCGACCAGCCTGCTTGGCGGCGAGGCAATCCTCTACATGCCGTTTACTGCCGTGAAGAGCGCGCGAGGCGGAGGTGAATTCCACTTCCACCAGGACAACAATTACACACGGTTCGAGAACGGAATGCATGGCATCAATATCTGGTTCGCGCTTGTCGACGTGACCCCGGAAAACGGTTGCCTCTGCATCGAGCCGCGCACCCATACCCATGGCACGATCGCCTCGAAGAATGCCGGTGAGGGTGATCATCATCGGCGAGTGGCATATGACCCGACCTACTATCTTCCTGTCAGGATGCGTGCCGGGGACGCCGTGGCATTCTCGCGTGTGACGGTGCACGGCAGCGGTGAAAACACGACGAGTGAGCCCCGTGTCGGTTATGCGGTTCAGTTTCACCACAGCGAGGCCAAGGCAACCTGGGAGGGTGGTCCATTGCGTGCACTCAATGGGGCCAATCGCTGGCAAACCGCGCCAGTGGATGCGATCATGCCAGTTGAAGAACCCGATGATGGCTGACTTTTTTGCCGTTTCCGATCCGGCTGGCCGCGCCAGGAACGCCCGAATTACGCGCATCAATTGCTGGTCGTGGTGCCGGCAATGCGCATTTCGACAGGAGAACTCATGATCAGGACATTTTCGTTCGATGGCGAAGCTGCAGTACGGACGTTGACCGCCAGGTGCATCAAGGAAGCGAAGGGCAACCGCAAACTGGTGCAGACGACTGCCACCAATGAACATGAAGCTGCCTGCGCTGCAGCGGCCGAAATAGAAATGATCACCGGTCCTGCCGTGAAACTGGAGGAGCTGCGCAGGGGTGCGCCAAATCTGTTCATCACGGTGGGCGTTCAGATGTGGAAGTTCGCTCCCGCCGACGATGTTCTGAGCGAGGCCTACAGGTTGCTCGAGGCCGGGGCGGATGCGATCTATTGCCCTCGCGAACCTCAGATCATCGAGATGCTGGCAAATGCCCGCGTTCCGGTCATGGCACACTTGGGCCTGGTGCCCCGTGTTGCTTCGTGGACGGGAGGTGCGCGAGCGGCGGGAAAGACCGCCGAGGAAGCCGTCGAACTTTTTTGGCAATACAAGGAAATGGAAAGTGCCGGGGCGCTGATGGTGGAGTCCGAAGTGATCGCCGCCGACGTGCTGACCGAGATCACGAAGTGCGTGTCGGTTTCGACGGTGTCCCTGGGTTCCGGTCCGGGCGGCGACATTGACTACCTGTTCCAGGTGGATGTCACCGGCGAGAAACCGGACCGGCCCCGCCACGCGCGCGCCTTCGCAGATCTCCATTCCATGCAGAAGGCGATGGACGCAGAGCGCGTTCGGGCGCTGGCAGCCTTCAAGGCCAGTGTCGAAGATCAGAGCTTTCCGGGCGAACCGGAGACCGTGCCAACCGACCCGAAAGAACTGGACGAGTTCATGAACTATCTTGAACGACACTCCTGATCGCCAAACAGGCGACCGCTCTGCGCGCCGTTCGGCAGGCCGGACGCCATCAGCTCATCCACTGACCGCCGTCGACATTGTAGGTCTGCGCCAGGATGTAGTCCGACTCGGCAGAAGCAAGAAACACGGCCATGCCGGCCAGGTCATTCGGTACGGCAAATCGACCCGCTGGAACTCCTGCCTCAACCTCTCGTCGCTTCTGACCTGGCGCCTTGCCTTCGAGCTTGGCAAACATCGCGTCGACGTGTTCCCAGTGGGCGCCGTCGACCACGCCAGGAGCAATTGCGTTCACATTGATGCCGTGCTTGATCAGGTTCAGTCCAGCCGATTGAGTCATCGAAATCACTGCTGCCTTGGTTGCGCAGTAGACCAGAACAAGACTTTCGCCCCGGCGGCCCGCCTGGCTTGCCATGTTGATGATCTTTCCGCCGTGTCCCTGCTTGATCATCTGCCGAGCCGCGGACTGCAATGTGAACAGGGTGCCCGAGACATTGACCGAAAACAGCTTCTCATAGCTTTCACGCGTGATGTCCACGGTTTCCGCAGCATCGAACAGGGCTGCGTTGTTGATCAAAATGTCAAGCTTTCCTGAGTGCGCCACGGTGGCTTCGATGGCTCGGTCGATGCTGTCCTGCGAGGTCACGTCCAGGTGAACAGCGAAAGCTGCATCGCCGATATCGGAGGCGGCCTTCTTCGCTGCCTGATGGTTGATGTCGCCGATCGTGACCGTTGCCCCCTCGCGAACGAACGCCTCCGCAAACCCGCGACCGATACCCCGTGCAGCGCCGGTGATCAGCGCAGTCTTTCCCTCAAGCCGTTTCATCGTGTTGTTGGACCTTCATGTCTGAGCCTTGAATCAAGTGTTCATGTCGGCGTCCGGTACAATCGCACCGACAATTTTCAGTTGCGAGTTCGTTGGGCCAGGCGCCTACGCGGAGTCGCGGATACACAGCCGGGCGGGAAAAAGGTGCTCGACTGGCCGCCTGGCCTCAGGAGTCTCGTCACGGGCATGTCTCACGACACAATCCACCGCCGTTCTGCCGATGCGTTCGATATCCTGCATGATCGTGGTCATTGCTGGCCATACGAACTGACTGAGCGGATGGTCATCGTGTCCGGCGATCCTCAGGTGCGGCGCGCCCGTGTCTCGACTTGACATCAGGCCGGCTTCGTTGGCGGCTCGAAGCGCGCCGATCGCCAAGCGGTCGTTGGCGCAGAGTATGGTGGCATCCGATTCGATGCCACGATCGATAAGTTCCTTGACGGCCTCATATCCCAATGATTCGAAGTCCCAGTTCGATGAGGAACCCGTCACTTCCAGCACTTCAGGGGTTAGTCCAACCTCCTGCATCCGGTGCCGGTAGGCCAGCTCTCGATCCTTGGAGTTGCTGTTGACGGATGGCATTCCCAGGAACTTTGGCGCGCTCCCCGAGCGCCGCAAGTAGTCGACCATCTGGCCGACACTTTGCCGGTTGTCATTCCCGACAAATGAGAATGCCGATTCCAGCCCCGGACAACGGGCATCGACAAACACGAGAGGCAACTTTTCGGACATCCTCTCGAACTCCGCTGCGTCATGCCTGGTTCCGATTGGCGCAATGATTGCTCCCTCTGCGTTCATGGAAAGCAAGACCCTGACGGCGGCCAGTTCCTTGTCCGGGTCGCCATGGGAGTTTTGAACCAGCACCCTGAAATCGAGTTCATCAGCGCGCCTCTCGATTTGGCGCAACAGCGCCATGAAGAACAGGTCGTTCAAGTGCGGCAGCACGACTCCGAAAAGCCCGGTGTGCTTGCGTCGCATGTTGCGTGCCATGAAGTTCGGAACGTAATCCACTGTCTTCAGGAGTTCCGAGATCTTGTTGGCGGTCGATTGTCGAACGAGTTCAGGGTCCTGGAAGTACTTGGACAGGGTGGACCGAGACACGCCGATCTCGGTCGACAGCTGCTCCATCGTGTTGATGCGCTTCATTTTGTCTCTTGGGTTTGCCGATGTTTCGACTTTGCCTAACACGCCTTGTCGTCTCATGTCATCCTAATTTGAATACACTGCGCAAGACAATGTTGACGCGTGTGTAAGTTAATCGTACTGATCTTGCATCAAGACGAGAGGCGTTCATGATCTATGCCGTCGGTGAACTCTTGGCGGAGTTCGTCTCGCACGAGATTGGTTGCGGGCTGGAAAGCACAACGGATTTTTCGGGGCCATACCCTAGCGGTGCGCCCGCGATATTCGCCGATCAGGTCTCTCGCGTGGGCGGAAAGTCCGCGATGATAGGAACGGTCGGGAACGATCCTTTTGGCCGACTGATTGCCAGGCGTCTCGATGCAGATGGTGTCGACACAAGCCGCCTGCGGACAAGCGCGACATTGACGACCGGCACGGCCTTCGTGTCATATTATGCAGACGGTTCGCGGGTTTTTGTCTTTCACCTGGAGGGCACCGCAGCTGACGACATTCTTGTCCCGCCTGATTTGCCGGAGGGATCGCTGTTGCACATTTCGGGTGCATCGCTCTCCAATCCACGAATTTGTGCAGCAGTCCGGGAACTGGTCGAGAACAACCGCGCAGCCTGCAGGATCAGCTACGACCCGAACACCCGACCTGATCTTGTTGGCGATGACATGTTCAGGGCGACCGTTGAACTGCTTGTCGAGACTTGCGACTACTTCCTGCCGAGCGATGCGGATCTCGACGTGCTTTTCCCTTCAAGAACGCCAGCACAGGTCATCGAGGACCACCTCTGTGCAGGCAAACGCGCGGTTGTCGTGAAACAGGGAGCAAAGGGCGTTGTCGGGTCCGACGGAAATGGCATTTTGAGGCTGGATGCAGTGCCTGTCGAAGAGGTTGATCCGACCGGTGCAGGCGATTGCTTTTGCGGGACCCTGTTGGGCCTTCTTGACCAGGATTGGGACTTCGCCAATGCCTTGAAGGCCGCCAACATGGCCGGAGCGATGCACGTGACCAGGCGCGGGCCGATGGAATGGAACCCGACACTCGGCGAGATCCAGGACCAGTTGGACCGCGAGCGGGCCTGAGCTTGGACCTCAAGGACATTGTTGCGCTGAACCGTGGCGGAGCGCTCAGAGCGCTGCCCAGCTTCTGCACGGCCAACAACCGGGTCTTGCATGAGATCGTGTCATTTGCTGCCCAACACGATGTACCTGCGCTCATCGAAGCGACGTGCAACCAAGTCAACCAGTTTGGCGGTTACACCGGAACGCGACCCTCTGAATTTGCCAGCATGGTGAGGAAGCTCGCCGCGAAGGCTGGTCTGCCCGACGACCACCTGATTCTGGGCGGAGATCACCTTGGCCCGAACCCGTGGAAACATCTTCCTGCCCCAGCCGCGATGGACCACGCGAAGGTGTTGGTGAAGGACTATGTCGAGGCGGGGTTTGCCAAGATCCATCTTGATGCCAGCATGGCCTGCGCGGACGAGGATATTCTGTCGTTCGACCAGGTCGCGGAACGGTCAGCGGAACTTTGCGTTGTTGCGGAGGCACATGCGCCTGAGCCGGACCGACTGAGCTATGTGATCGGCACCGAGGTACCGGTGCCAGGCGGCGAATCAGACGGCTTGTCCGGCATCGTGATCACGTCACCGGAAAGGTTGCGCGAAACGATTGAAACCCATGAATCGTCGTTTGCAAGGTTGGGCGTGTCCCAGGGCATGGAACGAGCAGTTGCGGTCGTCGTGCAGCCGGGTGTCGACTTTTCGCAGGATGCCGTGTTTTCCTACGTCAAAGATGAAGCGGTCGGGTTGACCAAGGCAATCGAGGAGTACGAGGGCCTCGCCTTCGAGGCCCATTCGACGGACTTTCAGCAGACCGCGCATCTGCGTCAGCTTGTCGAAGATCGGTCCGCTTTCTTGAAGGTCGGTCCGGAAATCACGTTTCGCTTTCGCGAGGCGATCATGGCGCTGGATCAGATCGAGTCGCTTGTTGGTGTTGATGAAACTGCATCGGTGATGACCGTCGTGATTCGAGCGATGGAAGACGACCCGTCAGATTGGAAGGATTACTATCGCGGTGCAACAGAAGACGTCGAAGTGCTCAGACTCTACAGCTTTAGCGACCGCATTCGGTATTACTGGGATCGTCCGCCGGTCAAGGTCGCTCTGGACCGGCTCATCGCGAATCTCCGCTCCGCGGGCATTCCTTCCGCCATCGCGTCACAGTTCGGAATGCGGGATGCGGAAAGAAAGGCCCGTTACTTTCCCGAGGAGATGATCGCCGACCGTATCAGGCAGACCGTCGAGAGATACTATCGCGCGACGGGATGGCTATAGCCCGACCGCCTTTGGGGGCGTCGTCTCGCGAATCGCACTGCGCCGTGCGCTCGAAAGCAGCGCTGCGGCAGGATATTTCCGATCGATAGCGGACCCCTGGCGCTTTCAAAACCCGACTTCGTCACGCTTCGTCACTCGGGATTCTGAGCCATTGTGTCATGGCCTGAATGTCGTGACTCAATGATTGACAATCAGCGTACGAGTTTGTTAACACAAGTGTAAGTTTTGAAGTACACTTGTGCAAACTGTACGAGAATCGAGTGGGTGACGAACGAAAAAACGCATGTTTCGATTGGAGCCGACGCCTTGGAGGGGCACCGGCTTGTCGACGGCTTGGTCCGAACCGGGAAGTCAAGGACGAGAGATCTTTCAGGCCCATGACCCGTCTCCACAGTTCGCTGCCATCAGCGCTGATCAAGGACAAATCGATGGCAAGGTCGGGCCCATGACCGACACGAGTGCGAAGAGTTGCGTTTGGCACGCCAACGTCCAACCGAAACCTGCCAATGCCGGGTCGCACTCTCTTGCCCAATTGATCCGGGATGTTGGCGACCATTTGGAATCGGAAACGTTGCGGAATCACGTTTTCAATGTCGGTGACCTGTGTCTCGGGGCTCAGACTCTTGCCACGGACGAGGAGAGGGCGGGATGATCCGCGTTTCCATTCTCGGAGCCGGAATTGGCGCGGCACATCTTTCCGCCTATCGCGCCCTCCCTAACCGGTTCAAGGTCAAGTCCTTGTGCGATCGTGATTTCTCCCGAGCCGTGGAGGCGACAGGAGACGATCCGGACATCGGAATCTTTCCAGACATTGATCAAGCCCTGGCGGATCCGGACATCGACTTGATCGACATCTGTTTGCCGCCGCATCTCCACTCCCCGGTTTCCCTGCGTGCCCTGGAGGCAGGCAAGCACGTCATTTGCGAAAAACCCATTGCCAGGTCGATCCGCGAAGTCGACCAGATGGAAACGGCCTTGGCCCAGTCCGAAGGCCGCATCTTTCCGGTCTTTCAATACCGATACGGACTGGGGATTGCACAGCTGCACGCATTGATCGATGCCGGTCTTGCTGGCAAGGCCTATACAGCGAGCGCAGAAACCCACTGGAATCGGCAGGCAGGCTACTACAGCAATCCATGGCGCGGCACCTGGAATGGCGAAGTTGGTGGCGCAGTCCTTGGTCACGCCATCCACGCCCATGACTTGTTGTGTCATGTCTTGGGCCCGGTCACTGAGATCTCGGCCTTTTTGGACACTCGCGTCAACGACATCGAGGTGGACGATTGCGCAGCGATCTCCATGCGCATGGAAAGCGGGGCCTTGGTCACGAGTTCGGTCACCCTGGGTGCCGCCGACGACACATCGCGCATGAGGTTTTGCTTCGAGGGTTTCACCGCCGAAAGCGGTTCGTTGCCCTATGCGCCGGGTGAAACCCCGTGGCGGTTCACCGCGCGAGGACGGATCAAGCAGGCAGAGATCGACGACGTTCTGGCTGAAGTCGCAGCTCCCTTGCAGGGATTTGCCGGGTTCATGGATGCAATTGCCTACGCGCTCGAGGGACAGGCGGGGCGCGATGTCTCGTTCGAAGATGGTCGCCGTTCCATTGAACTGGTGAGCGCGATCTACCAGGCCGCCCGATCGGGTCGGTCTGTCAAACTGCCAATCGGAAAGGAGGAAACGATCTGCGACGGGTGGATGCCCACCTGATCAGCAACAGGTTCAACATTCACACACAGAGAAAGCGGGGAGGAGACCCAAATGCATCTCAAACTGAAAACGACAATTTCGATCGTTGCGCTGGCTTTGTCAGCCAGCGCTGCGTCGGCACAGGAAATCCGGTTCATGTGCCATTCCCAGCCGACCCAATGCGGCGCAATGATGATGATCTTCGAAAAGTACGAAGCTGAGAATCCCGGCGTCGACGTGGTATTGGACCAGGTGTCCTACCAGACCATTCTGGAGAGCTTGCCCATCCAGCTTGCGGGTGGCGAAGGTCCAGACATGTCAACGGTCACTGACTTCGGGGGCTTGAACCAGTTTTTCCTCGATCTCTCTCCATACGTGGACAACGCGTACTGGGAAGAGAACTTCGGCAACTTCCTGCCGTGGTACAGGAGAGACCCCAATGGTACTGACATCAACGCGATTCCGGCTGAATTGGCGGTGACGGGCGCATTCATCAACCGGACCCTGTTCGATCAGGCCGGCGTTGACGTTCCCCCCGAGGGTTCCGACTGGGATACCTGGGCGGCAGCATCGCGAGAAGTGGCAGAAAAAACCGGCACGACCTTTGCAATGGCAATGGATCGTTCCGGCCACAGGATCGCCGGTCCGGCAATCGCCTACGGTGCCAGGTACTTCGACGAGAATGACGAAATCATGCTGGTTGATGACGCATTCACGGAATACGTGGCCAAGTTCGTGGCGTGGCACCAGGACGGAACCTTCGCCCAGGATGTCTGGGGTGGCGGCGGAGGAACGACCTACCGCAACGCCGGTCCCGAGTTCATCAACGGCGACCTGGTCTACTACTTCTCGGGCAGTTGGCAGGTGCCGCGCTTCGAGGAAGAGATCGGTGACCTGTTCGATTGGCAGGTTGTTGGCTCACCGTGTGGCGCTGGAGGATGCACCGGCATGCCTGGTGGTGCCGGGATCACCGGCTTCAAGCATACGGAGCATCCTGAGATCGTCGCAGGTTTGCTCGATTTCCTGGCGCAAGAGGACAACTACGCCGCCTATAGCGCCGCTGCGCGCTACATTCCGGCTCATGCGGGTGTCGCTGCAAAAGGTGTCGAATACGAAGGCCTGTCGCCATTGGCTGCGAAGGCGCTTCAAGCCTGGGGTGCCGAAGTCGCCAAGCTCGAGCGTCCGGCAATCATGTTGCAGGGCTACATCAACAACCGCGCCGTGTTCAACATCACCCTGACACGGGTTTCTCAAGCCATTGCCGGGGAGATGACGGTCGAAGAGGCTGTTGAGAGGATGAAGGAAGACCTCGAAAAGGCACTCGCCGAGGTTGAATAGGCTTCGTCACGAATGTCTGCATGGCCGGGTACGGCCATGCAGACAGGCGCTTGACAGCATTGGGAGACAGAATTGCTGAACGTTCTTTCGCTGATCATGAGGGTCGTCGAGATCCCTTTCCTGCTGGTTCAGCGGTTCTTTGGTGCAAGGCGGGTCGCTTGGCTGTTCATGCTTCCCAACCTTGTCCTGTTTTGTCTTTTTGCATTCATTCCGATCTACTTGAACTTCGCCTATTCATTCACGTCGGGCGGCAATGTTCTTTTGGCCGACCGCCCGTCAGCCGGTTGGGAGAACTTTCGAAGCCTGACCGCTTGCGAAGACTACCTGGACCCGACCTCTTGTGAACGCGATCTGTTTTGGCGCGCCCTCTACAACACCGTTTGGTTCGTCACGTTCCAGGTCATTTTCATGGTCGGATTCTCGCTTCTGACTGCAGTCGTGCTCAATCGCGAGATACGGGCGCGGGGGTTTTTCAGAAGCGTGTTCTTCTTCCCCGTCATGTTGTCTCCGGTCGTTGTCGCACTGATCTGGAAATGGATCCTGTTGCGCCACGGCATTCTCAACGCCGCCCTGGAGGCCATGGGATTCGAAGCGTACCTGTGGCTCCTCGACCGTCACTGGGCATTCGCGTGGTCGGTCTTTCTCACGGTCTGGGCGCACATGGGTTTCTACACCCTGATCCTGTTGGCGGGACTTCAAGCCATTCCCCGCGATGTCTACGACGCAGCGCTCATGGACAGGGCGTCGCCGTGGCGGACCTTCCGGAAAATCACCTTGCCGCTGTTGTCCCCGACGATGCTCGTCGTTTTGGTCCTGGCCGGGATCAAGGGTGTTCAGACCTTTGACGAGGTCTATGCGTTCACGGGCGGCGGGCCCGGCTCCGCGACGACCTTGATCATTCAATTCATCTACGAGACCGGCTTCGGCGGAGCGCCTCGGCTGTTCGGATTGGCAGCGGCCGCTTCAATCATCCTGGCAGCTTTGCTGGTCGTGCTGACAGGGCTTCAGTTCTGGGCGAACAGGAGGAGCGTTGATGGTTAGCGTTGTTGGCGCATTCCTGACGCGAACCCGTGGCCGGAACGGGCGATGGGATTGGACGGACTGGATGTCCTACGGTTACCTCTTCCTTGGGGTGGTGATCATTTTTGGGCCGGTGCTCTGGCTCTTGATGTCTTCGTTCAAGACAGAAGCCGAAGTCCAGAGGTACCCGCCGCGATTCTTGCCGTTTGTCCAGGAAACGGTGATGCTCGAAGGCTACGATGAGCCCTTGCCGTTGTTCGAAATTGTTGCGGGCGAATTTGAAGGCCGCACCCTGGCACAGATCCGTCGAGTCGGGCTGGTTGCCCAGATGGTCGATCCCAACGAGCCCGACAAGCGACTGAAGGTCAACATTTCGGATCGACAAGCGATCGAGAGCATTGGCTTTGCGTTCAGCAACTACTCCGAGTTGTTCGAGCGCTTCACGTTCCTGCGCTATTTCTGGAACTCCACGTTCATCACTTTGGTCACGACCGCGATCACGTTGATCGTCAACTCGATGGCGGCCTTTGCATTGTCGAAATACCAGTTTCGGGGCCGCACGGTGATCTTGATGATCGTGGTGGGAACCCTGATGATCCCTCAAACCGTTGTTCTTGTGCCCTTGTTCATGGTCGTTCGGGAACTCGGGCTCTTGAACAACCTCTGGGGCGTCATCATTCCATCTGCGGCAACGCCCACCGGCGTGTTTTTGCTCAGGCAGTACATGCTGACCATTCCGGACGAGATCCTGGATGCCGCAAGAATGGACAAGGCCTCGGAATGGAAGATTTTCTGGCGAATCGTCCTTCCATTGTCGGCGCCCGCGATCGCCGTGCTTGCGATCCTCTCGATCATCTGGCGCTGGAACGATTTTCTGTGGCCGCTCATCGTTCTTTCCGAGAACGAACAGTTCACTCTGCAGTTGGCGTTGAACACCTTGCAGGGGGAGCTGTTCGTCGAATGGAGCAATCTGCTGGCAATGACGGTCCTGACGCTGCTGCCGGTCACCGTGGTTTTCATGTTCCTGCAGAAATACATCACGACGGGCATCGCCTCGACTGGCGGGAAATAGGACGAGGGAGGCCACGAGATGGCGAGAGTTGGCTTGAGGGGCGTTCGCAAGTCCTACGGAAATGCTGAAGTGATCAAGGGAATCGACCTTGAGATCGAGCATGGCGAGTTTTGCGTTTTCGTCGGGCCGTCGGGCTGCGGCAAGTCGACGCTCTTGCGCATGATTTCCGGGCTGGAACCGATCACGGAGGGTGACGTTTCAATCGGTGACGAGGTGGTCAACGATGTCGGCGCTGCCGATCGTGGGCTGGCCATGGTGTTTCAGTCCTACGCGCTCTATCCGCACATGACCGTGCGTCAGAACTTGTCGTTCGGGCTGGAGAACATCAACACGCCGAAGGGCGAGATCGACAGCAAGATCGATGAAGTGTCCAGAATGCTCCAGATCAATGAACTCCTGGGGCGACGCCCCAAGGATCTGTCCGGTGGGCAAAGGCAGCGTGTCGCCATCGGCAGAGCCGTGGTTCGGGAACCGCGCGTGTTCCTGTTCGACGAACCGCTGTCAAACCTTGACGCCGAATTGAGGGTCGACATGCGCGGCGAAATCGCTGCGCTGCACAAGCGACTTGGGAACACCATGATTTACGTGACCCATGACCAGGTCGAGGCCATGACCATGGCCGACAAGATTGCGGTCCTGCGCTTGGGCGAGCTTGAACAGTTCGGCTCGCCGCTGGATCTGTTCAACCGTCCCGACAATCTATTTGTTGCAGGCTTTATCGGTTCCCCACGCATGAACTTTGTCGAAGGGACGATCAACGCAAACGGCGAGTTCGCTCTGGACCTCTCAACCGGAGAATCAGTCCCATTGCCATCCAAGGGATTTGACCTTTCCGCCGGCCAGGCGGTGACTCTTGGCATTCGCCCAAACGATCTGCGCCCTTCCGACGGAGGCTTTCTATCCATGGAAGTGGCCAGCGTTGAACAACTTGGAACGGATTCCTACCTTTACGGACGGCTCAAGAACGGCACTGCGGCCACCATACACAGCCCTGGACAAACCTCCGTCAGCCCTGGGCAGACAATCGTTGTCGGAGCCGAAGCTGAGATGATGCACCTGTTCGATACCGCCAGTGGCAGGACCTTGCGAGGGTCGTGATTTCGAAGAGGGCAATCCGAAACAGACCCGATGGTGGTTTGGGCCCGCCGACCTGAATGACACCCTGAACGTCTCATCGCACAAACAGTCTCATCAGCCGGATTGCTTCGAAAGTCGAAGCGGCTCGATGCTCTCGCCGGTTCGAGATCATGGGCCACTCAACACATTCGTGCCAACATCCGCTTGAGGACGTCGGCTTCGATACTCAGTGCCTTTCGCCCAAGCTGCATTGGCTTGGCCAGTTCCAAAAAGACCGTTGGCAAGACCGAACAGTCTCCATGAGCGAGCAGAATCCGTTCTGCCGGCTTCAGATTGCCGAAAGAGCAAACGCCAAGATGTGGCTGTCAAGATTCAGCGACAGCGTCCCGTTCAAAATCGGTCGAGATGATGTCGCCCCGGATTTCGATCTTGTCGCGCAGACTGCCGATCAACTCGCCTTGCCCTCGCGCGAACGGCACCAACCGCGCAACCGGTTCGCCATTCCTGGTGATCACGAGGCCACCAGGATCGAGCCCGTCGAGTAGTGCTAGACACTGCTCTTTGAAATCGTCTGCACAGATCGTTTTCATCGTTTCGTTCCCGGGTTGCGTCGAAATCATGTATTGCCGGCGCGGGAGCAAGTCCAGCATTCAACTCCACCACCGACCTGGCACTCCAAAATGACGCGGCATCTACTGCGTGATTGTCATGGTCACCGCAGGCGGGAACCGTGCGGGGAGCCAAAATGGGCTCTTGATCGTGCAAGGATCAGTTCGGAACAGCGTTGCACTGCGTGCTTTAGTTGGGGCATTTTGACCTGACGTGATGCTTGCAACTTATGGGGGAACAGATGGCTGATGCACCGAAAGACACACCGGAACCTGGTCGCACACTCATCCGGAACATAGGCCGGCTTCTGACCGGAGATTTGGATGCACCACTTGCGGAGAGCGATTGCCTGTTGATCGAGGATGGCGTGATCGCGGGTTTCGAAGCTGCTGATGCCGATCGTACGATCGATGCCGCTGGTTGCGCTGTCGCGCCCGGTCTGGTCGACGGGCACTGCCATCCGGTCTTTGGCGACTGGACCCCACGCCAGAACCAGATCGGCTGGATCGAAATGAACGTCAACGGCGGCGTCACCAGCTTCATCTCAGCTGGCGAGGTGCATCTGCCGGGCCGCCCCAAGGATGCCGAAGGCGTCAAGGCGCTGGCAATGGTCGCGCAACGCTGCTTTGCCAATTTCCGCTCCGCCGGGGCCAAAATGATTGCGGGTGCCCCGGTGCCCGAGCTTGACTTTGACCGCGATTTTTACGCCAGCCTCAAAGCGGTTGGCATCCGCCACATCGGCGAAATCGGGCTGGGTACAGTGGCCAAGGGGCCCGATGCGGCTCGCGTTACCGGCTGGTGCAGGGAGTTGGGGATCGAGACGATCATGCATACCGGCGGGCCGTCGATTGCCGGCTCGCATCACGTCACGGCAGAAGACGTGATCGAGGCGCAACCTGATGTCGTCAGCCATATCAACGGCGGCCCGACTTCGGTCCCGCATGACGCGATCCGCGAGCTTTGCCGCCACGCCAATGGCGCACTTGAAGCCGTTCACAATGGCAACGAGAAATCTGCCTTGGTCGCATTGGAGGGCGCGCAGGCAGAAGAGCGTTTGGCCGATCTTCTGATCGGAACGGATGCGCCTGCGGGATCCGGTGTTCAGCCCAATGGAATGTTGCGCATGGCGACCTTGCTGGCCAGTCTCGGCGGGCTTCCTGCCGAGCAGGCATGGTGCTGTGGCAGTGGAAACGTGGCCAAACGGCGCGGGCTTGAGCAAGGGATCGTTGCGCCGGGCCGCCCGGCTGATCTCGTGTTCATGGACCGTCCGGGCGGATCCGAAGGAGACGATGTCTTGGGCGCAATGGCGATGGGCAACATCCCCGGTATCGCGGCGGTGATGATTGACGGCAAGATGCGCATCGGGCGGTCGCGTTCAACCCCTCCCTCGGCTCGTGTGCCTGTCATCTGAAGGGTGCCAGCCCCGAGAAACGTGACCATGAATCTGGTGGATTCGCGAAGATGCCGGGCAGCCAAGGTCTTTGCGAACGTCCACGCGAGACCATGCAGGAACTGCGGACGCGCCTCTTGATATGCGAAGTGATCTCCGAGTCATTCGTCGTTCGGGTCTGCTGTCGCTCGAATTTGTGCTTGAAGCATGACAGGAATCCGACTTCGGGTTTGTGGCAGGGGTGGCTATGACGATTGAGTTCCTGGAGCTTGGTCCGGCGTCCGCAAGTGCAACCATCCTTTTCGCGCACGGTGCGGGTGCACCGATGGATTCCCCAGGCATGACAGCGATTTCAGAAACCTTGGCGGCGCAAGACTTCAGAGTTGTCAGGTTTGAGTTCGCCTACATGGCGGCTCGTCGAACCACGGGATCTCGAAAGCCACCGCCTCGCGCTGACAAACTGATCCCCGAGTATGTCGCGGCAATCGACGAACTCAAGTCGGACGGACCCCTCATCATCGGCGGAAAGTCCATGGGCGGGCGCGTTGCGAGCATGGTTGCTGATGAATTCTTCGGCTCCGGGCACGTCACCGGTTTGCTGTGCGTGGGATACCCGTTCCACCCAATCGGGAAACCCGAGAAGTTGCGCACCGAGCACTTGGCAGGACTGCGAATACCGACGCTGATCTGCCAAGGAACGCGCGACCCATTCGGTTCGAAGGAAGAAGTCAGCGGGTATGATCTGTCGCCGGCGATCCGTCTGGCGTGGTTCGAGGACGGGGACCACGATCTGAAACCACGCAAACGCCTCTCAGGCTTCACCCATGCGGATCACATGAAGTCGATGGGAACAGCGGTTTCGCAGTGGATCGAGAACATCGCGAAGTCCGAACAAATCGCCAAGTGAAACCGAGATCCCAACAACCGCGACAACACGTCCGATTCGCCACAGGCAGGACGAGGAACGCTGGAATCCGATTGCTCGTTCACGAAATTTGACGGGATTCAGAGTGGCACGAGCGTTCGAGAAACTCCGCCAAAATGCGATTGAAGACTTGAGGCTCTTCCGCATGGGCAGCATGTGCGCAACGGGGCAACACAGAAAGACTGCAGTTGGGAATCCGCCGCCACATGAACTCGATCTGCGGCCAAGCGTAGCTGCGATCCTGGTTGCCCCAAATGATCAGCGTGTCCTGGTTGATGGCACTCAGGCGGGATGCACCAGACCATGTTCTTATTGCGTCGAGCCCCGCCAAGATCGCGCCCAGGCTGCATTTTTCGGCTATCGCCGCGCAGCCGTGAAACTCCGGGTGGTCTTCGCCGTCCCGAAACCAGGTTGCGGAAATGCGGCGCGCGGTGGCTTGCGCGCCGTCACTTCGGGCGCGTTGCATCGAATCGTCGATGGTCTCGAACCGTCCCGGCATCACGCCTTTTGAACCTGTCGCATACAGGATGAGATCGGCAACACGCCCAGGGGCCTGGTGGGTCATTTCCTGGACGATCATTCCACCCATCGAGTGCCCCAGCAGATCGAAACGCTCGACGCCTCGCCGTTCCAGGTCGTCGAAAACCCAAGCTGCAAAATCCTCGATCCGATCAAATGGATCCAGGTGCGAATTGTCGCCAAAACCCGGCAGGTCGACGGTGATCAGCGGTCTGTCGCGGCCAAGGGGGTCCTGCAGATGCCACTGTGCGCTGCCGCCCATGAACCCATGGACCAGCACAAGCGGTTTCAACGTCGTCCGCCCTGAACAATGCGATCGAGGATCATGGCGCAGAACAGGATGGAAAATCCTGCCAGAATTCCTTGCCCGACGTTAGCGTACTGCAATGCTTCCAGAACGTCTTCACCCAGGCCTTTCGCCCCGATCAGCGAGGCGACAACAACCATCGCCAGCGACAGCATGATGGTCTGGTTGATTCCTGCACGAATCGAGGGGCTGGCAAGGGGAAGATCGACCTTGGTCAAAAGGTACCACTTGTTGGCGCCGAAGCTGATGGCGGCCTCGCGCACGCTTTCCGGTACGCCGCGCAAGCCAAGCACGGTCAGGCGAACGACAGGCGTGCCGCCAAAGATCATGGTTGTCACGACTGCCGCCGGTTTGCCTGTGCCAAAGAATGCAATGACAGGAATCATGAACACGAATGCGGGCATCGTTTGCATGAAATCCATGATCGGTTGGATGAAGGAATAGAAACGGGGACGGCGGGCCGCGAACATTCCCAGCGGAATGCCGATGGCGATTGATAGGCAGGCGGCGGTACCGAGCAGAGCCAGCGTCGTCATGGCCTTGTCCCAAAAACCGAGAAGCCCCATGTAGGCCAGAAAAGCGCCTGAATAGATTGCCATTCTCACGCCTGCCGTCAGCCACGTCAGCAAGATGATGAATGCGGCAATCACGATCCAGGGCGTACTGACAAAAACCAGTTCCAACGCATCGAGAACCAGCCGGATTCCATACGTGATTCCGTCAAATAGCCATTCACCGCTCAAGACCGCCCAATTGAAGAACGCCTCAACGCCGTCAATTCCGGTCAGCCTGATTCCCGGATCTGTTGGGAAGTTGGTCAGCAAGGCGTATCGGTTCGGGAAGCTGTAGTGCACCATGGCCGCCACGACGATCAGCGAAATGAAGATCGCGGCAAAGACGATGTGGGGGACCGGCAGACCGGAGCGCACGGAACGGTCAGACAGCCACTCGGTGAAGCGCGCCTCCAGCGCCCAGTTCGCCACGAGCGATTGGGCGAATTTCGCCAGCAGCAAAATGGCGAGTCCAGTCAAGGCAATGGTCGGCCCTTGGGCGGCGAGTTCGGCGGCCTCCTCGCGAATTCCTCCGATGTTCGCTTCCAGCGATTCCACCGTGCGTCTGTAGACGTCGATTTTGTCGGACCCAGACTCTATTGCCGCAGCAAGCTGCTCGCGTCGCAGTTCCAGCGTGCCTTCGATGGACGCAATCCGGGCCATGGCATCAGAGGCCAGATCGCCGACCAGCCCGCGCGCAATCTGAACCAGGCCAAGGGCCTCGAGAATCAGGAATGGCAATGCCCAAGACCACAGGCCTCGCGCACCGAACCAGATCGGGCCGAACACGCCGGCAAACAAATTGAACGTTGGGGTGAATCGGGCTGAGGCGCCAATCCGGTCAAAGTTGCGTATGTAGTATTCCGGGTTTGTCCGCACAAAGTCGCGGATGTTTTGACGCCGCTCTTCGGCATAGGCCTGCGCGGCTTCGCTTTCGGTGTCTTCCAACGGATTGCGGGTATCGGCGCTCATGACACTTCAGTCCCTTCAATCACCGTGCGCAACAGGTCCGCGCGCGTGATCACGCCCACGTCCTTGCCGGCATCTTCGACAACAATGGCCCCCTCGGCATCGATGGCCATGTTGATGAGGGTGGAAAGCGTTTCAGCCTCGTTGACTCTGGGCGTATCTGCGGCCAGCGGCCCGTTGGCCGCGACATGTGCCTCGATCGGCTGCATCACGGCATGGGCCCGCACCACTTTCAGTCGCGAGATTCCGGCGACGAAATCAGCGACGTAGTCATCCGCCGGGTTCATGACGATCTCTTCTGCGGTACCGATCTGAACGATCGCCCCGTCCCGCATGATCGCGATGCGGTCACCGATTCGAACCGCTTCGTCGAGGTCATGCGTGATGAAAACGGTGGTTTTCTTGAGAATTTGGGACAGCCGGATGAATTCATCCTGCAGCTGGCGCCGGATCAGGGGATCAAGTGCTGAAAACGGTTCATCCATCAAGAGCACGTCGGGGTTTGCCGCCAGCGCGCGTGCCAACCCGACCCGCTGCTGCATGCCACCCGACAGTTCGTGCGCGAACTTCGACCCCCAAGCCCCCAATTCAACGATGTCCAGGATCGCGGCGGCCTGTCGCATTCGCTCGTTCTTGCTGACCTGGCGAATTTCCAATGGCATTGCCACGTTGTCCAGAACCGAGCGGTGCGGCATCAGCGCAAAATTCTGGAACACCATCCCGATCTTGCGATTGCGAAAGATCTGAAGATCGCGCGTGCCCAACGCCATCACGTCAGTGCCCTCGATCTCGATCTTGCCGGCTGTCGGTTCCAAAAGCCTGTTGAGGTGGCGCACCAGTGTCGACTTTCCGCTGCCGGACAGCCCCATTACGCAGAAAATCTCGCCCCGGTTGACCGACAGGGTGACATCCGCAACGCCGACAACGGCATCGAATTCGGCCAAGACCTCGGCCTTGCTCAGATTCTTCTCTCGGATCGACTTCAGCGCGGCTTCAGGCCTGTCGCCGAAGATCTTCCAGACGTTCGAGATTTCAATGACGCTTTCGTCGCTCATGGATCGGTCGCCTTGCCAATGTTTGGCAAAGGCAGCACCGGCGAACAGGGCCGGTGCTGCCGATTTCTGGTCGTCTTGATCAGAGGCCCAGCATCGCGTCAACGCGATCCGAGTTCGCGGCAACCCAATCCTTGGCAACGTCGGCTGCATCGCGGCCATTGGCGCTGATTTCGTAGGCCAGCCCGCTGACGTCATCGGCCGTCAAAGCGAAGTTCGCAAAGAACTCGGCAATGGCAGGTGATCGGTCAGCCAGTGAATTCGACCAGGCAATCTGGACCTGCTTCAGTGCGTCTTTCGACGCAACCATCGACTTTTCGTACCAGTCCGCATCGTCTGACGGCTGGACCATGATGTACTTGGCCGGGTCATATGTCGGCTCGGTCAGCATCATCACGTCAAACATGAACCATACGGCATGTGGCTTGTAGCAATAGAATGCGTAGCCTTCGCCCTTGGCAATCGAATCCTTGATGCGGGCGGTCTTCACGCTTTCTTCGGCACGAATGGGTTCGATGAAGTCCAGCAGTCCGTAATCGCGGGTCTTGACTTCATTCACGTTGGCCGAGGCCCAGCCCGGCGCTCCGATCCACATTTCACCCTTGCCGTTGCCATCGCTGTCCATCAACGCGGCAACATCGGGGCGACCGAGGTCAGCAATGTCGGTGATGTTGTTGGCTTCGCCGAAATCCTTCGAAACGCAGAATCCCTGGTTGCCTTCGTAAGGATTTGACGACAGCGTCACGGTGCCAGCGCCATCCACGTACTTCTTGGTGAAGCTCTCCTGGTTTGGCAGCCAGACATCGGGATGAACATCGATGTCACCCTTGCCCTGGTCCATGGCCTGGAAGATTGTGGCGTTGTTGCCGGGCACGAATTCGACTTGTCCGCCGATGCGCGAGGTGACGATTTCGCCCAACACATGGGCGATGGCTTGGGCGCCAGTCCACGACGGTACGCCGATCTTCACTTCTTCCGCAGCCATGGCGGGCAGCGAGAGCGCGCTGACTGCCACTGCAAGGCCAAGCGTTCTCATTTTGGTTTTCATGGTTTCCTCCACTGTTGGTCTGTGCCGAATTCGGCGTCGTTCTGCTGCGACTCTAGACGGAAATTCATTCTGTTTACAATGCCAAAGCCGCATCACGAACACCGGAGGTTTCGTTCAAAGTCATCGGAATTAGCGCAGCGGGAGATTGAGACCGCAGTCCTTTGTGCAGGCTGTCGTCGTGACCCGCCGCCGAATCCTCAATCCCGTCGATTCCCCCCGAAAGAAGCGGGTTGACATGATGATTGACGACATTTTTCCGCAAAGGCTTAGGAAAATGCAGCGGTGATGTTCAACCCGACGGGCATTTTGGAATATGTCAACCGCGGCTTGGGATCCAAATGGCCGAGTCTTCGTCGCCAAAAGGTGTAGCTCGTCCCTCTAGTGCTTCAATTGCAACCCACGCACAGACAATTGCATCAAGCATGTCTTCAAAGGCTTTCAACTCCTTTTTTGTGCTGGATGCACTGACCTCAGGAAGAAGGTTTCGAACCGATGAAATTTTGGCGTCGAGGTGATCAATGATGTGCTCCCAAACCTTCAACAGTTTTCTTCTTCGCTCAAATGGCGGCGAGTCTTTCCAGTACTTTCGGATTTTTCCCTCTTTGTATTTCAGTCGTTCAGGAGCGCTCGTTAACTCGATTAGGGCTGGATGAGGGTAGACTTCGATTAAACCTGGCCGATCTATGCCAAGTGTGACAAGTGGGTAGCCACATGACTGAAACTCTTCTCTCAGCCTGTCGCTAATCTTGCCCGGTCTTTCTGCTGATGGTGAGTGAGTGCTAGCGTTACGCCCACCATATTCTTTCGACACTGCATCGTCGGAGACACGACGTCCCAAAATGGGTTGTCGAGACAGCGGAATATCGACAGAGATCAGTTGGATTTGGGTACCGGCGACCGCTTTCGCTTTCGCAACTAACGCCGAAACTGAAGGCAACTGATTGCCAAGCTTTGGTTGCTCCAGGAACTCTTGGTACGAAGGGTACAGTGCCAACAAGTGCCACTCGTCAGCTTGCTTCTTGGCAATTGCGACCCCGCTGGGGTTCTTTGTTGTCCACGCTGCATCTATTCCCAATACCGCTGTCATTGGGTCCTCAATCAGATTTGCCGCCTTACCCGGATAACTCACCAGAAAGTTGGTACATGGGGCCACATCTTGTGATAATTGCAGAAAAATCAACAACCTACAAGACCACAAGGAGTCAACCCCATGCAGACACAGTGTACATCACGACATCTCGAATTTGAAGGCCTCGGGCGTCGCAAGGTTGTCACCAATTTCGACGGTGGACGCATGATGTCGGACGGAGGCGCAGCAATTCTTTCGGTCTGGATACGCTAGGTTTCCGCTTCCTCCTCATTCCGCGGCAGAGGGGAGTTCGCCGAATTCTTGAATTCGACGGTCGTGAACACCAGGTCGGTGTCGCCGATGTTCTCAAGGCTGTGCGTCATGCTTTCGCCCTTGGCAAACGTGAAATGCTTGGTGTCACCTGACACGTAGTCGACGTCGAAGTGTGTGCCATCCGACTGATAGTTTCTGGCACGACCAGAGCCGTGGACTGTCCAAAAGTAATCCAGCGCGTGGGTATGGACTTTCAACCTCTCACCCGGGCGGGCGAGGATGTGCCAGACTCGCACACGGTCGGTCTCCGAGACCAACGTGCTGCCCACTTCGCCTATTCCGGTGCGATCGATGAACTCTTGGGTCAGGTCTGTGGCCATTGCTAAATCTCCGCCCAGAACACAACGAGGGTTGCGCAGTCAATCGGCATTGACGGGTTGGAATAGATCATCCGCGAATGCGCTCCCGCTTCACCAAAGACAGTGTTGACCAAGTGAGAGGCCCCGTTCAGCGCGCGCGGCATGTCATGGAAGTCATGCGTCGCACCGCCCGTTCCCTCCAGGCGATGAATGCGCTTGATCTTTGCGAGGTCACCCACAATGGATTTCAATAGTGCGATGCCATTCAAAGCTGAGAGCTGAAATGCGGCGTAGCCATCTTCGACCGTCAGATTGTCGCCCATCAGGCCTGTGAATTGCAACTCACCGTCAATCCAGGGCAGCATTCCAGACGTGTAGATGATATTTCCGATCTGAGTGTGCGTCACATAGTCGGCAACCGCCTCTGGAACAGGGGGCAACTCGAGGCCGAGCTCAGCCAATCGTTCTTCCGGCGTGGAGCCACTTACGCTTTTGAGTTCCATCTGTCCCACTCACTTTCAAATTCAGACAGCTCTGCAGACCACCGACCTTGAAACTATCTCATGCCGCCTCGTTTGTGCAATTCCAACAAACAGAAAGGCAGATATTCAAAATACCCACGCAGGCACCTACAGCCGCGCGACCCGGCCATTCAATCAGATCGCATCGCTTGAAACCGAAGGGAGCGGCAATCAGTTTTCGTGCTGTGACGAAATGTTCAGTGCAATTGGAAACCCGAACTGTGAGACCGATAGCTGCCTATCCGCCATCATGTCCTTCGCCGCGACCAAGGTCTCGTTGCATTCACTCGAACAGACCCTGGCTACGGCGCAAGACGACAGGTCTTGTGGGTCGGATGCCGCTGTGTCTCGAAACCCGCGAGCAAGGCCATCCTGGACCGCCGGCAGGTTTGTTGGGTGAAAAGGAAATGGGTTTCCGGTGTGTCCGCTGACCCATTCCAATCCCGCTCTGCCATGACGGAAAACTCTTGGAACACGACAACCGTTCTTCACGCCATGCCAAAAGCGCAAAATCAATCGACCGGGTTGAAGGCGTGACCGAACTGTTCTCTGTAATCTTCCAGCTTGACGCGGAATTCCGCCTCGGTCGCTCGTCCGGATGTGGCATGAGGCGAGTCTTCGGACACCGCGCTGTAGGGGAAAGTGTCCAGTTTCTGCATGCTCGGGCGGCTGGCAAGACGATCCCACCAGCCACGGGTCAGCGGATAGGGTTCCATCCAGAAATCGAGGAACCGGATCATCTCCAGGACTTTCACGAAGGGGCCGAGGTTGGTTTCCGCCAGCGTGAACTGGTCCCCCATCAACCATGGACGACCATCCGCGAGAGCATGTTCCATGAACTTGAAAACCATCTCAAAAGAGCCGATGGCACGCATCACGTAGGGCGAGTCGACGCCCTCCAGAACCACGGACCTTTGCCGATAGAGTCGATCGATGCTGGGGATCACCTTCCAGCGCGCTTCCATCTTTTCGCGCGGCACTGTTAACCGGAACTTGGTGACGAAGTTGACCACGGCTGTCGCCTCGAAGGCGCGTTCGTCAAACTGCTTGATCCACTCGTGCATGTGGTACTTTTCCACCGTGTCCGATGGCGAAAGCGAAGGACCGTCAAACACCTCGTCGAGGTACTTGCAGATCAGCGAAGACTCCCGAATGGGCTGGCCATCGTGGACAAGTGTCGGCACCACAGCCTGCGGATTGAGCTTCAGGTATTCGGGTTTGAACTGATCCCGGTTCATGAGGATCATTTTGTGCGGGATCCATTCGGTGATTTCCTTTTCCACCAGGGTGACGACAACCCGGTTTGAACAAACCGAATCCGTCTCTTCCAGGTAGTAGAGTTCAAGTGTCATGGGACAAGCCTTTCATTGGTTGCGCACGACTGCCGTGCATCAGGGTGTTCGTTATCGATCAGAGAGTTGCTGCAGTGGCCTCGGTGGATGTTCGGGGATCATTGACCGTTTTCGCCTTGTCGCGCTTTGCAAATGCGCGTCCGAACGCGTGCCGAACAACGCATGCCGGAAATGGCAGAATCCGTCTGATGGTGTTTTCTTCAAGAAGCAGATCCCTTGATTTGCGACGCGCCATTGGCTCGGTCGTCTAGTTCAGCCTGACCTGAAGAGACGTTGGTCCCCGAAACGCGAATCCCTGGTAGGGCACGTCCGGTACGGCGAGTTCCATGTCTGGAAACCGATCCATCAAAACCGGCACCAGGGCTTTGACAATCATTGTGCGAGCGATATGGGCGCCTTGGCAAAAATGTGGTCCGCCGCCAAATCCATGGTGTGGCTTTCGTTCGCGAAACGGATCGTAGACCTCGGGGGCGTCCCAGTATTTCTCGTCATGGTTAGCCGAAGCGGCCACGACCAAGAGAGTCGTTCTGGCGGGAATGTGCACGCCATCGATTTCAGTATCCTGCGTCGCATTTCGGACCTGGATCTGAATAGGCGCAACCCACCTTAACGCTTCCTCGAAGGCCGGCGTCAGCAACGCGGGGTCATTCTTGACGGCCTCGAAATGCTCCGGGTTCGCCAGCAACCCGTGAAGCAGGGTCAGGATCGAATCTCTGGGCTCGTTCAGCCCCCCTCCAATTGCAATCTTCAGATTGCCGAGGATCTGCTCCAACGCCAGGGATTCCTCTGCATTGACCATGACCGACAAGGCAGAAAAATCCGGTTCGCGCTTCAGGTGGGGGATCATTCGCTCCACTTCAGCGTCTATCTCGCCGTTTGCCTGTTCAGAGAATCTGAACAGGCTCTGATCGCCGTGATAGTTGCCCGAGGCGTCAATGATGGCCTGTGACCAACGACACATGTCTTCGTCTGACACGTCGGGCATTCCCAACAGGCGGCACAGGCTGCGCGACGCAAAGGGTGCGGCCAGTTCAGAAAAAAGGTCGACAACTTCGCCACGCGGCAGCCGTTCGACATAATGCTTGGCGTTTTGTTCAAAAATCTCGGTCCAGGCGTCGCGAATGGCGTGCGCGGAAAATGAAGGCGCCATGGCATCGCGTAGGACCTGATGTGCCCCGCCATCAAGGCGAACGAGCGTTTGCGTTCCGATCGCCCGATGGACCGGAGCGGGGACATCGGAGTATGCAATATCATCAGAGCTGAATAACCCCGGGTTCTGTTTGACATATTTGCAGTGGTCGAACCGCGTTACCAGCGTTCGGCTCAAGGCCTCAACGTGAACGACCGGCGTCGTGGCTCTGTATTCCTTGTAGATTCTGTAGGGATCCGAGATGAGATCACCGGGAGTGGTATTGGGGTCAATCGGTGCGTTTTTCATCTTTGCCGGTCCACGGCGGTGACTCACTTTGTCGCCTCAAGAGTGCCTCGCGATCGGCACAAGGCTGACAGTCTCGCCGTTCGCGTGATTTCGAACTTCGAAATGGTACCCGTCGGTGATCCGTCGCCCGCCCACGATCATTTCTTGCATGTCCATGGCGATACACGCTTTTCAGTCTGTGGCAGGCTGCGTGCCCTCATGGGTGTCGTCTGTCTTGTGGGCGGTCGGACCGCGCGTCAGCGAGCGGGGCGGAGCACCGCCAGAGGTGCGCCCCGAGACGGGGCGCACCGGGTTTTCTTTGCGTCAATTGGCGGGCGCCATCGAGCCTTCGGGAATGGTAAGGCCGATTTCCTCGTAGTAGCGCTGCGCGCCCGGATGCAGTCCGAGCCCACCGTTCTTGATGCCGGCTTCGGCAGTGATGTGCATCAGCCAGGGCGTTTGTGCACGCTGTGCATCGGCGGCCTCCCAAAACGTCTTGGTCACGTCATAGACAATGTCGTCATCCAGGTCCGCCCGGGTGGTCACGCCGACAACGACACCGAACGTGTAGACCGGTTCAGGGTTTGTCACACCGTCGCCGTAAGCGGCCGGGTCGATGGCCGTCAATTCACGTCCCGGAACGCGGCTGGGCGCGGTCTGGTCTTCGCTTTGTGCATCCAGTTCCGCCTTGGTCGGTCCGAGTAGGCGAATGTCGTTGGTCGCGATCAGCTGTTCCATCTGCGGGAAGGGCGGCACGCCCCCAACGACATAGACGTCGATCTGGCGGTCCTGGAAGGCTTGGAAGGCGGACGACCAGGATCCCTTGAAGTTCTTGTAGTCGTCGCCGGGTTTCATGCCGGTTTGCGCTTCAACCCATTGGTTGGCTGAATTCCATGCGCCGCCGCCCGGAGGGCCGAGAAACACGGTCTTGCCGCGGATGTCCTCTAGCGAGGTCATTCCGTCTTCGGCATAGGTGATGAAATGCACCGGCCCCCAGGGGAACCAGAAGACCAGACGCAGGTTCTTCGACAGTTCCGGAGCGTCGCTCAGCCTCTGGAACATGGCCTTCTGGCCCTTCATTAGCTGAATCAGAACGGGTGCGCTCAGGCCAAAGTCAATTTCGCCCTTCGCGAGGTCGATCATGTGCTTCGTTGCCGCACCCGTGGCATCCACGGAGATGTTGTGTTCGTCCTGGTTCGTGTTCACCAGGGTCGCCATCGTGCTCATCGTCAGATAGCCCGATGTGCCCGGTGCCACGGTCGCCATTTTGAGATCTTCTGCTGTCAAAGCGGACGCAACGCTCAGCGCGCCGGCTACCAGGGTTAGTGTCAACTTTTTCATGGGATCCTCCCTTGGTTTCATGAAATGGGTTGTCGTCAGTTCTTGCGATGCGCTGGGGTTCGAGCGGTTGCGAGGCGGCCGCCAAAGATCAGCGCCAGACCCAGCAGGGCGCCGGCAATTGTCGGGATGTTTGAAGGCCAGAGCACCAAGACGGCCGCGCCCAGTCGCAGCGAGGATTGCCAGACCGGCAGAGCGTTGGCATCAAAGCGCGCGACGGCGGTCGCGATGAGCCATGTTGCCAGCAGGAAAGAGATGATCGCCGTTGTCAGCCCGACGAATGTGAATCCCTCGATCAACAGCAAGTCCGGATAGAACACGAACAGGAACGGAATGATGAATCCGGCAAAGGACAGCCGGATTGCCTCGACCCCAGTCTCCATGGGTTTGGCCCGTGCAATCGGTGCCGCGGCGAAGGCGGCAAGGGCCACCGGCGGCGTGACCATCGACAGAACGCCGAAATACAGCATGAAAAGATGCGCAGCGATGGTGGGCACGCCAAGCCTCTCCAGCACCGGCCCCATGACCAGCGCAAGCACGAGATAGGCCGTGACCGATGGCACCCCCATGCCCATGATCAGGCAACCGAGCATGACCAGCAGCAGACTGACGACGAGGCTTTCGCCGGAAATCATCAGAATGGCCTGGCTTAGCTGAAGCCCGACTCCGGTCATGTTGATCACACCGATCACGAAGCCGACTGCGATGACGACGACCATCAGGGTCGCAGACGTGGTGCCGGCATCCACGAGCGCGTTCCACCACGCTTTGGGGTTGCGGAAATCCGGGAACAGGGCCAGGCTCATGACGGTGGCCGCGACCAACGCACAGAACCCGGCATATTGTGCGGTACGCCCCTCGACCAGCATGAAGATGATCACCAGGAGCGGCACGAAGAAAGAAGAGCTTTTGAGCCAGTCATCGCGGGTCATCTTTTCGCGCTCTTCAGGCGGTGTTGGCCGGATACCAAGTTTGCGGGCTTCGACCAGAACGACCACAAACAGTGAAATGTAGTAGAATAACGCGGGAATGAGCGCTGCGACGATGATCGACAGATAGGGGATGCCCGTAACGTCAGCCATCACGAAGGCCACCACCCCCATCACCGGCGGCATGACTTGACCGCCGGTGGAAGCCGAGGCCTCGACCGCGCCGGCGGTCTTGGGCGAAAAACCCGCTTTCTTGATGATCGGGATTGTGAAAATTCCGGTAGAGACGACATTTGCGACGGCCGCACCCGAGATCGTTCCGAACAGGGCTGACCCGACAATGGACGCATGGGCCGGGCCGCCAGTGAAACGCGAAGTTGCCGCAAAGGCCATCTTGAGCAGGACATTGCCCGCGCCGGAGGCCTGTAGAACTGCACCGAAGGCGATGAAGATCAGCACCACGCGGCTCACGACCTGAACCGGCAGGCCAAAGACACCGTCGGTCGAATACCAGAGGTTCTCTGAAATCCGGGTCCAGGATTCATCAGCGCCGAATGGTGCAATGATGTATGCGCCCATTGCGAGATACACGCAGACCATGGGCCAACCGAACTCGCGAAACGTGGCGAAAGCGATCAGGCCAAACGCGATCCATCCCAGGGTCAGCTGAAAGTTCGAGATCTCGATGAAAAAGACCTCTTGTTCCAAGGCAAGTTGAACCCAGATCCAGACCAAGTAAAGGAAAACAGTCGCAACACCGAAATTGACCAACCGTTTGATCGGTCGATCACCGTTGTCCCGCAAGAGAGATATCGTCGCCCCCAGGGCGACCACTATGCCCAGGAACCAGGTGTTGTCGAAAACGCCGAATCCAGCGGTGTAAATGGCCAACAAGGCAAATAGCGCCGCCAAGGCTTTTGCCGACATGTTGAGGGCGGAGAAAATCCAGTGGCGCGGGCCCGCCGGAGCTGTATCGGCCCCTGTCATCAACCCAACATCCCGGCAAGCTGTTCGCTGTCAGGCGCATAGCGATAGGCGCGAAAAACAAGGTTCGACGGCGTGCGCGTGCCTTGAATGTGTGTGCAGAAATCCGGGTTGATGTAGTCCCAGACGATGTCCATGCTTTCGCGGTGTACCTCGAAGATGCGGCCGTTGACGGATTCGCATACGAGGGTGTTGCCGTTGGGCAGGCGCTGCACACTGCCCATCACGTGGCTGTAGAAATTCCACGGAATCGCAGCTTCCCAGCGCCACACTTCCTCACCGGTTCGAGCGTCCAGTTCGATCACCGATGATCGTTGCGGTTTTCGCTTGTCATGCGCGCCATTGGCGAAAAACAGAATGCGCTTTCCGTCATCGACGGGTTGCGGGTCATGCGGACGCCCCCACGTCTGATCCCGCTTTTCCCAGGTCAGCCCGTTTTCACTGGGCGACAGGACCGCGATCATGTCCAAGCTGCGGAAGTTGACCAGGAAATTGCCGTCTTGCAGCGGACAAACCGTGTTGGCATGACCGAATTCACCCCGGTCAAGCCCATGCGAAATGGGGTAATTCTCGGGATCAAGGGAGGAGGTCGACCACTCCCAAACGGTCTCCCCTGCGGGGTTGATGATGCGAAAATAGTCTTCGTAGATGATCCCGTCCGCCTCGGTTCCGGGGATTCCCCCCGGGATTCGCTTCGAGAATTCCTCGGGCAACGCGCGCCAGCCAATGTAGATCGTATTGCCGTCCGGGAGACGCCTAAAATCGTGATGCTGGGTTTCGTCGGTGTATTCCCAGAGAATTTCGCCATCCCACGACAATTCGAGAATGCGCCCGCCTCTCGCCGTGTGCAGAGGGATGTCGGTAGGCAAGACGACGGAAGTCAGAAGTCGACCGCCGGGCAGAAGTTGCGCCAGCCCACCCAGCTTTCCAGGCAGGTCCCAGCGGTGAACTTCTTTCCCGTCCATATCAACCAGTTGGACGCTGTCGCCGCGGAGAGTGCCGAAGATGGTGTAACCCGGAAAGCTGCGATCAGCATCGTTCGTCAGCAATTCGATCTTTTGGAATTCCACGGGTCCTCCCTCGTTGCTGGCTGGCCCGGTCAATTTCAAATGAGAATACTTATTCTGTTTGACATTGCAAGTCTGAATCGCCAATTCTCAAGAAGCAAAGTAAAGGGCAGAGAATGGAAGACGTGCTAAACGAATATTTCGGCGGCCAGATCCCAGGCGTCAAGGCTGCTGATCAGAAACGCAGCCGTCTGCTGCAGGAAAAACTCGTTATCGCCGGACGCGAACTGCTGGTGAACAACCGCCTGGATGACATACCAATTCCTGATCTTGCCAAGACGGCCGGATCCTCGGTTGGCGGTTTTTATTCGCGCTTCGAAAGCAAGGACGCTTTCTTTGATTTCATGCGAATGCGGATGTTCGTCGACCACCAAGCGTTGCACGACAAGCACCTCGAACCCACGCAGTTCCAGGGCAAGTCTCATGCGGACGTCAGTGCCGCATTCGTGGGTCTCATGATGGTTGTCTTTTCCGGTCCCTGGCGTGGGGTTCTCCGCGAGTCCTTTTACAGAATCCCGGAACACCCCGGAAGCTGGGAGCCGATGAAAAAGCGCGCCGGATACCTCGTCAATCGGGTTTTTGGTCTGATGGAGCCGCTGGTTGACAACAGGGACGGGCTCGAAGAACGAGTCGCAGTTGCCGTTCAATTCCTGCTGTCGGCAATCGACAACGAGATGATGAACCCTAACCTGACATTCAAGATCTCGGATCCGAAGTTCCGCTTCTATCTCACTCAATCCTTCGATTCGCTGGTTGCAGGTGACTTCGACCCGATCTCCGATTTGACACGGTAACGCCGCCCCGTCAGTGTGGCCCCCGGAACAAGCACGCGCCTTCAAACGGACAGGAAAAGATCGACATGACCTGGACCGTTAAAGACGCGCAGGCCCTTCGCAAGCGAGACGGAGAACGGCGCCGCAGGATGCGTGAAAAGTTCGGGCAGCGAATCGAACCTGCCCTGAGTGGCGCCATGAAGTTTGCTGCACCACTTCTTGGGAACGCCAACTACCGGTTGGCGCTAACAGCCGTCGCGCGGCGGATGAACAGGTATCGGGAAACGGCTTTCGATGGGTACACACCCAGCGCTGCCGATATCGTGTGCTCCGCCTACTTCAAGGCGGGAACAAACTGGGTCATGCATGTCTGCTATCAGATCACGCAGCTTGGCGAGGGGCAGTTCGATCACATCCAGGACGAAATTGCCTGGCCTGATGCAGCGGAACCGCGCTATTGGCGGGCTCTTGCAGATAGCAACGCCTCGTCCTCGCCCACGGGGTCGCGTGTGATCAAATCCCACCTGCCGGCGGAATTGGTTCCCTTGGACTCACCGGCGAAATTCGTTGCGGTCACGCGGGATCCCCTCGATTGCGCTGCCTCCGGCTTTCATTTTTATTCGAGCCTGTTGCTGGGACCGGCGGCGCCTCCACCCGATGTCTGGCTGGATTTCTTTGCGTCAGACAAGACATTCTACGGTCCCTGGCACCAATTCACCGCCACCTGGTGGGCTGCGCGGGACAGGGACAATGTGCTTTTCCTGCGGTTTGAGGACTTGAAATCCGACACCGAGGATACCGTGCGGAAGATCGCGGCCTTCCTGGATATCGACCTGTCAACGGACCAGGTCCAGCGGGTTCTCGACCGCACGTCTTTCGAGGCCATGCACGAGATCAACGACCGATTCACTCCGGTCCGCCAGAACATTTGGAGCAACTCGGAAACCAAGATCATTCGAAAAGGCGCGGTCGGCGATGGTGGCCGGCTGTTTTCCGACGCGGCGATCGCGAGGTTTCGCGACAAGACGAGCGCAGGGTTGGTCAGCCTATGCAGTGATTTTCCGCATTACGACCTCCTGCCGGTTCGATGACAGGCGCCAGGCCATTTGTGCAGCGGGCGATTACGGTTCAATCACGTTGAACCACAGATCGAAGGTGTCGTGCATGTCGAGGTAGGACTTGAACGTGTCTTCACTCCCTTTGACGACAACCGAACCGTCGGCAATTGCGTCATTGATGGACAGCCGCCCGTAGGCAATGTCATTCAGCGTCAGGCGTGTGAGGGAAACCTGGATGTCTGCTTGATCGTCCCAATTTCCGATCCGATGGTTTTCGACCTGGTTGTTGACCGTCAAGGCGGCTTTCTCGCCGCTGTCAGTTAGATCGAAATTGATCGACAGCCGGACGCCCTTGGCCTTGGCCGGATCCAGCTTGACCGCCAGCAGATTGAAGAAATCCCGGAGCGGCATGGCCCGCGCAATGTCCTCGTTGACGCCGCCAACCCCCGGTCTTGGCTTCTTGCCTTCGCGCAATTCTTGCGCGCCACAGAGGTAGATGTTTCGCCACAGGACGCTCTCCGCCTGAAAGCCGAGTTGCTCATAGGTCGCGGCCAACATGTTCCGCGCGGTTCGGTTCTTCGGCTCGGCAAAGACCAGATGGTTCAGAGTGGTCGACGACCAGCGGTAATCGCCTTCCTCGAAGGCCTCCCAGGCAATGTCGAGCACGGAATCCGCACCGCCCATTGCCTTGACATAGCGCTTGCCCTCTTCCACCGGCGCATGCGGTTCCAGGCTGGCCGGATTGCCGTCAAAATAGCCGTAGTACTTCTGATAGGTCGCCTTGGTGTTGTGGTTTAACGTGCCGTAATAGGGGCGGACCGAGAAGGATGACTTCATGAACTCGGGCTCGGCCACCTCCTCGGCGATTTCGCGCGGCGTGTAGCCGGCGTTTGCCAGCCGCAGGGTCTGATCGTGGATATAGCGGTAGATGTCGCGCTGTTCTTCCATGAATGCGCGGATGTTGGCGTTGCCCCACTCCGGCCAGCAATGGCAGGCGAAACAGATTTCTGCCTCGTCGCTAAAAAGTTCCAGCGATTCATCGATGCATAGCGACCAGAGCAGCGGATCGCGGACCTCCGCGCCGCGCAAGGTCAGGATGTTGTGCATTGTCCGGCAGGTGACTTCAGCCATGCAGAGCGCTTTCCACTGCGGCAGGAAAAAAGTGAATTCCGCCGGAGCTTCGGTGCCCGATGCCATCTGAAAGACGAACTCCACCCCGTCGATGTTCATCCGTTCGCCGGTTTGCGAGATTTCCTTGGTTGGCAGGACAAAACTGCGATTGCCGCGCGCGTTTCCTTTGCCGATGCCGGCGTCAAGATAGCCCGATGGACCGGGGGGCACGATCAAACCAAACTGGTACATCGCCCGCCGTGCCATCTGGTTGCCGGCCAGCACGGCTTCGCTGACGGAGTACTTGGTGAAGCCTTCCGGCACGATGACGGGGATATCCCGGCTGGCCAGCAGCTCGTCGGTCAGCACGCCGCGCGACCCGCCGAAGTGATCGGCGTGGGTATGGGTGATCAGAACAGCGCTGACTGAACGTTCGCCCAACTGCTCGTTGGCCAGTTGCAAGGCGGCGGCGGCGGTTTCGATGCAGATCAGACAGTCAACAATGATCCAGCCGGTCTCACCGCGGATCAGGGTCATCAGCGCGATGTCATAGCCGCGGACCTGGTAGATGCCGTCCGTCACCTCAAAGAGCCCGTGGTTGGCGTTCAGTTGCGCCTGCCGCCAAAGCGACGGGTTGGCCGTGTCGGGCGCCTCGGCGCTCAGGAATTCGTAGACGCTGGGATCAGCGGCGGCCCGGCCATCGGGGGTCAAGATCGGGCCTTCGACCGAAGCGATGAAACCTCGGCGCGCCTTTTCGAAATCCCCCTGGTCGGCAAGGGGCAGATCACGCGCGACCTTGGCGTTGGCTTCTTTGGTGGCCTTTGTTGCTGTTCCGGGTCGGGGCAAGTCGAAGGATTTTGTCATGGTGAATTCCCTGTCGGTGCGAAGCAGGCCGTCTCTCGGCTTCGCTCGTCCTGTTTCCATGCGGATCCGGTTTCAGGATGGCTGTTTCGCGGTCACCTCCTGGCCCCATTCCGATTCCCGGATCCATTTCAGGAATGCCGTATCAAACTGCGGCCTTGCGCTGACCCGTTCGTACCACCTCTTGATGTTCGGGTAGGGATCGAAGTTGAACCCGCCGATCGTCATTGTTGTGTACGTGGGGCCCCAGGAAATGTCGGCCAGCGTGTACTTGCCTCCCACGATGTAGTCGGACTTTGCGAGGCTGCTTTCCAGTTTCTCGAAAACACCATCCATCAACTCTTTCGCGGCTGCAGCGTCTTCTTCGGTAAGGCTGGACCCGGGAGCGCCATGCTTGGCGTGGAAAGCCAGAAGTTCTGGGTCTTTCTGGAGCTTCTTGTAGCGCTCGAATTCCTCGGGATCCTTTTTGAGGATCTTGGCAACGCGATGATAGTACTGAAGCGTCTTGATGCCTGGCAGGTGGACTTCACCGGAGGTCTTGAGCCACCAGTCGATCTCGGATTGCTGGTCATCGGCCACGTCACGGAACCCAGGATCCGGAAACTTTTCCTCCAGGTAGGCCAGAATATCGTTTGACTCAGTCACGACGACGCCATCGTCGACAAGTGCTGGGACAAGACCTTTCGGATTGATCCCGAAATACTCCTCGGTCAAGTTTTCCTTTTTCTTCAGGCTGATGTGATGACTGGTCCAGGGGAGTTTCTTCTCCTCCAGAAGCAGACGAACCCGCGCTGAACAATTCGAACGGTCAGCGTGATAAAGGTGCAGTCCTTTCATTTCGAGCACGGATTTAGTTGTCGGTTCAATGATAGGCATTTGGTTTTGGTCTCCCGTTGAAAGCGGGCGGCAAACCCGCATGATTGATTTGGCGGCGCGCTGATCTGCCATCGCGTCGCAGATTCCGTGGTCTTTGCTGTTTGAGCTGCGCCACCTATGCGTCCTCGAGAATGAAATCCGACCCGCGGCCGGCGATCATCATGGTTGGCGCATTTGTGTTCCCGGACACCAGCATCGGCATGACAGAACAATCCGCGACCCTCAGGCCTTCGACGCCATTCACGTTCAAGCGCACATCGACCACCGCATCACCATCACTGCCCATGCGGCAGGTCCCGGCCGGGTGATAGATCGTGCGGGCCTGGCTGCGGATCGCGTCATCAAGCGTGTTCGATCCCGCGGCAGTCGAGACGCCGGCGGGCGGCCAGATCGGGTCACCTAGGATTTCCTTTAGCTGCGGCTGGCGGCAGATCTCTTGCGACAGTCGAACGCCGCGCCGAAGGGTGTCCAAATCCTCTTCGGACTGCAGCACCTGGGCCGCGAGCTTGGGTGGGTCGTTCGGATCAGTGGAGCCTAGTGTAAGCCGACCGCGCGACTTGGGGCGCATGGTCGTCGGGTGCACGTGGAAGCAGTGGCAGTTCAGCGGGCCTTCGCCGGGGGCACCGGGGGCAAAGGGTGCAAAATTCATCTGTACATCGGGCCGCCCGTCGCCGTCGGTGTCGGCGCAAGCTCCGGCGGCCAGCAGGTTGGAGGTCAGCAGGCCACGGCGGAACAGGAAATAGTCAATGCCATTCTTCAAGGCGCGCAGCCCTTTGTCGGCACCATGGTAGCTGTTGCTGCCCTTGATGCGGAAGGTGACTGGCGTGCCGACGTGATCGTGGTAATTGCCGCCGACGCCCGGCGCATCGTGGACCAGGTCAATCCCCATGCGGTCAAGCTCGGCCTTGGGGCCGACACCGGAGAGCATGAGCAGCTTCGGGCTGTGAAAGGCCCCTGCGGACAGGATGATTTCCTTGCGCGCCCGCAAGGTTTCCTGGGTGCCGCCTCGAGAGACCTCCAGGGCCGTTGCCCGGCGGCCGGCAAAGAGGATTTTGCCGGCTACGGTATCGGTCAGAACGGTCAGTTGCTCGTTGCGGATCACCGGTTTCAGGAAGCAGGTCGCGGCGGATTGGCGTTTTCCGGCGTGCGCGGTGGCCTGATACCAGCCGACGCCTTCCTGGGATTCGCCGTTGAAATCGTCGCTCCAAGGCAGGCCCACGGACATCGTGGCCTCTATCGCCAGCGTGTTGAGCGGGTGCTTGTAATCCGGGCTAGCCACGACCAGCGGGCCGTCCTTGCCATGATACGGCGCGCCGAGGTGGATGTTGCGCTCCTGGCTCATGTAGGTCGGCAGAACCTTGTCATAGCCCCAGCCGGTACAGCCGTATTGCCGTTCCCAGGCATCATAATCGGCGGCTTGCCCACGCATGTAGATCATTGCGTTGACCGACGATCCGCCGCCCACGACGCGGCCCTGTGGAACGCCGAAGCGGCTGCCGTTCAGCGTGTCATCGGGTTCGGAGACGACGGCATCGACGTCCTGGGACTGGTGCGCCTTGAAGTAGGCGGCTGGGATGTGGATCCAACGGTTGGTGTCCATCCGTCCCCGTTCGACCAGCGCGACGGAGAACCGCCCGTCTTGCGCCAGGCGATTGGCAATCACGCATCCGGCCGATCCTGCACCCACTATGACATAGTCGAACTCGATCTCGTCAGCCATTTTCTACCCTCACGTTGTCTCCCATTTCCCGAGGCGGATCGAGCCAGCGCTTCCATTCCGGTTGTGGTTGCTGACGAGGAATCAGCACTCTTGCACCCCGACTCCACCAAAGACGCTGAGCGGTTGCCGGAATTTTAACAAGAACGAGTATTCTCGTTATGTTTTTTTGACATCCACGTCAAGTGGAATCAGACGCTGCCGGGTCTTCAGTCAAACCACGGCACTCGGTCGGGTGAGATCATGTTAACCGTGCTCGAGAAGCGCGGGAATCTGGGGATTCCCCGCGCTTTGGCAACCCGATAAACAAGCTGGAGGTTCCGATCAGACTTGTGTGACTACCCGATTAAACACTTGGCTATTCTGTCGAAAGTTGCGATGTTATGAACATGCGCCTAATTCGTTCGAAAAAGCGTGTTGCCGACCACGGCGAAGTCTTTACCCCTGAATGGATGGTGGAGGCCATGCTCGACCTCGTAAAGGTCGAGGCCGAGCGTATCGACGCACGGATTCTGGAGCCAGCCTGCGGCAGAGGCAACTTCCTTGTCCCAATCCTGCAACGCAAACTCACGACGGTCGAACTGAAGTTCGGCAAGTCCGATTTCGACAAGCGCCACTATGCGCTCCTCGGCCTGATGTGCACCTACGGGGTCGAGCTTCTCGCCGACAACATCAAAGAGTGCCGACAGGATATGATGGAGGTGCTGGCCGACTACCTCAAGTTCACCCCCGAGGATGACCTCTACCGCGCCGTTTCCCATGTGCTGTCGGTCAATCTTGTACATGGTGACGCGCTGACCATGAAGACGGCGCAGGGTGAACCAATTGCTTTTGCCGAATGGGGTTATATCGGCAAAGGAAAATTCCAGCGCCGCGATTTCCGGTTGGATGTACTGACGGGTGCCTCTGCATTCAATGCTGAAGGTTCGTTGTTTGCGGGCCTTGGCAACCATGAGATTTTGAAACCAACAAAGACCTATCCACCCATGACCATAAAAGGGCTCGCCGAACAAAACGGCCTGACATTCGAGGCCGCTGCATGACAAAAGCCGCCTTCACCCTCCGAGGGCGGAACCCAGATGTTCTGTCCTGCATCGCAAACCTGTCTAACGACGAGGTGTTCACACCGCCTGAGTTCGCCAACCGGATGCTCGACACCCTCGCCGAAGCTTGGGCGGAGGATAACGCTGGGGCCAGCATCTGGGCCAACCCGGATGTGACCTTTCTAGACCCTTGTACAAAGTCGGGCGTGTTCCTGCGCGAGATAGCCAAGCGCCTGATAGACGGTCTGAAAGAACAGATGCCCGATCTACAAATTCGGGTGGAACACATCCTGACGCAACAGGTATATGGTATTGGGATCACTTACCTGACGGCGATGCTCGCCCGCAGATCACTCTACTGTTCGAAACACGCCAATGGTCAGCACTCGATCTCGCGCAGCTTCAACTCTGAAGCGGGAAACATTTGGTTCGAACAGGTCGAGCACACTTGGGACAATGGCAAATGCCTTTTCTGCGGGGCAAGTCAGACGATTATGGACCGGGGGGATGAGCGGGAAAGCCACGCCTATGCGTTCATTCACACAGACAACATACACGAGCGTGTTTCCACGCTGTTTGGAGGCGACATGCAATTTGATGTCGTGATCGGAAACCCACCCTATCAGCTGTTAGATGGAGGGGCCGGAACGAGCGCAAAGCCGATCTATCATAAATTTGTTGCTCAGGCGAAAAAACTTGAGCCAAGGCACCTTTGCATGGTCATTCCGGCTAGATGGATCGCGGGGGGCAAAGGACTAGGTCAGTTTCGCGAAGAAATGCTAGGCGATAGTCGCATCAGAGTTCTTGTCGATTTCCTGAATGCATCTGATGCTTTCCCGGGTGTCGATGTGGCGGGTGGAATTACCTACTTCCTTTGGGACAGAGGACACTCCGGCCAATGCCAAGTCACGACTATTCACCAAGGTGAGATTAATGGACCGACCGCACGCGATTTAAACGAGTTCGATGTATTCGTTCGACAAGCTCCTGCAGTGTCAATACTGCATAAGGTATGGCCGTCTGGTATTCAGACTGAGCAGTCGATGGCTAACGAAGTTTCTTCCAGAAGCGCGTTCGGATTTCCCTCAAATGCACGCGGGTCGTCGAAGCTCTCGTCGATTAATGATCCAGTTGAGCTTATTTCCAGCGCGACCAATGCTGGCAAGCGCGAGTGGGTTAGTCGAGCGGATGTGAGGTTGAACTCCGCATGGGCTGACAAGTGGAAGTCGACCTTTGGCGGTGCTGCTCCCGCTGGTGGACGTCCAGACAAGAATGGGATGTATTACGGCCTTAGCAGAGTTAGAGTGTTGCGACCCGGAACGGTTTGTACTGAAAGCTACTTGGTCGCAGGCGCGTTCGAAAACCGAGATAACGCTAAGTCGTTAGATAGCTATTTGCGCACCAAATTTGTCCGCTTCCTGATTTCTTTGAGAGCAGTAACTCAGCACGTTACAAAGAGTTCGTTCACGTTCGTTCCCGTCCAGAGTTGGGACAGGCTTTGGTCAGACGCAGTGCTCTATGATCAGTATCGCCTAACCGAAGAAGAACGTGCATTCATAGAAAAGACTGTGCGCCCGATGGACTTGGACCACTTCGACAACTTGGCAAACCAATAATGAACAAGACAATAAGAGACATTCTTGAACCAAAGCCCGAGAGACGCCCGCGCATCTACGCTTATTCGATTGACGATGCAGCCCATGCGGGGCTTCTCAAGATCGGCCGGACCACGCGGGACGTACGGGAGCGGGTCAGTGAACAGCTTCGCACCGCCGCTATCACGAATTATCGGATTGAGTTGGATGAGCCCGCCGAACGCAACGACGGCTCTGAAATTAGCGACCACGAGGTGCACCAAGCGCTCACCGCCAAGGGCATGGAGAACCCGTTCGGCGAATGGATACGTTGCTCGCTAGCCGATGTGCACACCGTGCTGGGCGAACTCCGCACGGGCCAGAAACGCAGCGGCACGCACCACCTGAGCTTTCCCATGCGTCGCGAACAGGCCGAAGCGGTCAGGCAGACACATGCCTATTTCTTGTCCTGCTGGACGGATGACACGCACGCCGTTCCGCGCTTTCTATGGAATGCCAAGATGCGTTTCGGCAAGACTTTTGCCGCCTATCAGTTGGCCCGCAAGATGTACGCCAAACGGGTTCTGGTACTGACCTTCAAACCCGCCGTGGAAGACGCATGGCAGACCGATCTGGAAAGCCATGTCGATTTCGACGGTTGGCAATATCTGTCGAAGAACTATGGGGCCGACCCCACCCAGATCGACCGAAACAAGCCCGTTGTCTATTTCGGTTCATTTCAGGACATGTTGGGCCGTGACAAGCTGGGCAACATCAAGGCCAAGAACGAATGGCTCCACGCTGAGAACTGGGACTTGGTGGTTTTTGACGAATATCACTTCGGTGCTTGGCGCAAGACAGCAACGGAATTGTTCGAGAGCGAGGAGGAGGCACTTGAGCGGGAAGAAAGACTGCTCGACGACGCGAAAAGGCTGGCCGAGCGCGTGGCTGAGTTGCAGGAACCGCTGGAACCGGAAACCGAGTTTCTGCCAATTGCGACAAAGGCCTACCTCTATCTGTCCGGCACACCGTTTAAGGCGTTGGCCACCGGAGAGTTCATCGAAGAGCAAATCTTCAACTGGACCTACACCGACGAACAACGCGCCAAACAGGAGTTCGCGAACCACAACCCGGGCAAGTGGAACCCCTATGGCTCGCTGCCACAGATGAGGCTCCTGACTTATCAGATGCCTGACGAACTGCTCGCCATTGCCAGTGCGGGCGAGTTTGACGAGTTTGATTTGAACGAGTTCTTCGCCGCGACGGGAACTGGAGAAGCGGCGGAGTTCAAATACAAGGACGAGGTGCAGACTTGGCTGAACATCATCCGGGGGCAGCATGCGGCTCACACCGTTGATAATCTCAGGACGGGCAATCGCCCGCCCTTTCCTTATTCGGATGTGCACCTCCTGCCGTATCTCCAGCACTCGTTCTGGTTCCTGCCAAGTATCGCGGCCTGCCATGCCATGGCCAAGCTGTTGGCCGAGCGGCAGAACACTTTCTGGCAAGACTACAGAGTTTTGGTTGTGGCGGGTGCGTCCGCAGGGATCGGTCTAGATGCTTTGCCGCCGGTTCGTTCCGCTATTGGCAGCGGGTATGACACGAAGTCGATTACCTTGTCCTGCGGCAAGCTGACGACGGGCGTCACGGTCAAGCAGTGGTCGTCGATCCTAATGCTGCGAAACCTGAAGTCACCTGAAACCTATTTTCAGGCGGCTTTCCGCGTGCAGTCCCCTTGGGCCATTAAGAACCCCAATGGCGACGACCCGCATGAGGAGGAAGTGCTTAAGCCGGTCTGTTTTGTGTTCGACTTTGCGCCGACGCGCGCACTTCGGCAGCTTTCCGATTACGGGATCGGCCTGTCGCCCGACGAGCCGAACCCTGAGAACGCTGTCCGCGACCTTGTATCTTTTCTGCCAGTGCTCGCCTATGACGGCGCGAACATGACCCAGATTGATGCAGGTGGCATTCTAGATATCGCCTTGGCTGGGACATCAGCCACCTTGCTTGCCCGCAAATGGGAAAGTGCCCTGTTGGTGAATGTCGATAACGACACCTTGCGCCGGATCATGAACAACGAAGAGGCAATGCGGGCGGTTGAGCAAATCGAGGGTTGGCGTTCTCTGGGCGATAACGCCATCGAGACGATCATCAACAAGAGTGAGAACGTCAAGGAACTTAAGGCGAAGGCTAAGTCCGGTGAGATTTCCGAACGGGAGAAGAGAGTACTCTCCGCCGAGGAGAAGGAGTTCAGGTCGAAGCGGAAAGAGGTTCAGGAGAAACTGGTCAAGTTTGCTACTCGGATACCGGCCTTCATGTATTTGACCGATTTCCGTGAGAATACGTTGCTAGATGTCATCACCAAGCTGGAACCAGACTTGTTCCTAAAGGTGACAGGGTTGACGGTTTCCGACTTCCATTTGCTGGTCAGTCTCAAAGTCTTCAACACTGAACGCATGAACCAAGCCGTCTTTGCGTTTCGTAGGTATGAGGATGCCTCATTGTCGTACAGCGGCATCGACAGCCACGCAGGCTTGACGCGCTATGGTCTCTATGACACGCTCATCGAGGTTCCTGATACTTCAAGATTGCAACCAGTTGCATAGGCGCTGCGATCCTCTGTGTTGTTATTGTCTCGGCCTTGGATGGTTTGATGGACCATAGAGCCATAACCGTATGGCTTTGATCTTCTTTGCAAAACTGGAAAATGTGGTGCCCGGGGGCGGAATCGAACCGCCGACACGAGGATTTTCAGTCCACTGCTCTACCCCTGAGCTACCCGGGCATTGAAGGGCGACGCAAGAATCCGCGCCTTTTAGGTGACACTCTATGGGCTGTCTATATCGAATCTGATCTGGCCATAATTGCGATGTCGCCAGAAATCCCGAACCTTAAACCGGCGTGATATTGGTTTTCCGAGGCCTCGGTTGCCATGGCCGCCCCGACTGCTTCGTGATGTCAGAGTCCGGCACCCTTCATGAATTCGTCAAGCTCCAGCGCATCTAGCGGAATTCTCGCGTGTTTGCGTTGCAATTCGACATGTCCGAGCGGAGTCCAGCCAACCACTACCGTCTCGATCGGGTCGCGGACGAATGCATCCGTGATTGCGTTTTCGACACGACCGCGATGGCGCTTGGCCATTGGCGCAGGATCGATGACGATCTGCCCGCCAAGCCCGCGAAGACGGAGTTGACGGGGGAGGTCGCCAATCGCCAGCAGATTGGTCTCAAGCCCCGATGAGCGTGAAAAACTGTCTCCGGTGTTGATGTCGATCGCAACCAGGGCCTGCGTCGGTTCGATCACCATGGACGGACCTCCGGACGTGCCGTCCCTTTGTCCTGGGTGTTTCGGCAAGGAAACACGGGCTTCAAGCAACGGCGCGATCATGTCCCAGACCCCAAGCGTGTCGAAGCTCCCTGGCTCGTCGACGATCTCGGTTGTTTCTGTCGCCGCCCACTGAGTCATCGCCTGACGTCGCGCGTCGGGCGCGCGGGAGCGAAGTCCGGACTCTCCGTGGCTAGCCTCGTCAATGGCTCGGTTGAATTCCTGCGTGCAGATTGCAAGATCGGCCTCGATATCAGGCAAGTCCGCATCAAGAGCGGATGCATGAAACTCGACGGACATGGATGATAGATCAAGGTCAGACGCTGCGTGAACAACTTTCGACAGGTCATGCCGACCTGGGCTTTCGTTCCCGCCACCGTCCGGAATTCGAACCCCGTGAGCCCCGTTGGTCAGAACCACCCACCGCGACGCGATCTTGATCGTCGTCGTGACCACAGGTGCCTTGCCATGGCCCGGAACAGACCTCACCTGAACGGCAAAACGGTCCCCCGATTCAAGTTGCGTCTTCGTTTTCAGGAATCCTTGGTGGCCCCCTCCGAGGTTGACGATCGCGCCGCCAAGCCCTCGGAAGTGGCGCTCCACCTGCGCCCGGAAGATGTCTCCCGGAACGGGCGTGTTCGGATCGGGTAGATCGGCCAGAAGATCCTCGATCCGGCCATCGACGATCAGCGCCGCGATCGATCGCGTCTTCGTGCCGTCGACGACAATCAGCCGCCCGTTTTTCATCTTGGCAACGAGGTCAAGTCAAAGAGGGGATAGCCGTGACCGGCCAGCAATGCGGCGGCCTCGGCCAGTGGCAGACCGACAATGTTCGAATACGACCCGTTGATCCGTCGAACGAATATCGCTGCACGCCCCTGGATTGCGTAACCCCCGGCCTTGTCTTCCCACTCGCCTGAGCGAATGTAGGCCTCCCGCTCGCCGGCCGAGATCACCTTCATGGCGACCACCGTCTCGACAACCCTTTGGCTGGTTTTCGCTCCAGAGCGAACGACGATGCCGGTGATGACACGGTGGCGCCGTCCCGAGAGCAGTTTCAGGAATTCGAGTGCCTCGGCGGCATTTGCCGGCTTTCCTAGGATGCGGCGACCAACAGCTACGACCGTGTCGGCAGTCAGGACGATTTCGCCCGGTTCAATTGGAATGGCTTGCGATTTTTCGAGAGCGAGTCGCGGCGCAAGTTGTCGAGGTGATTCGTCCCGATGAGGCGTCTCGTCGATGTCAACAGGGTGCACCCTGCCTGGAACGATGCCAATCTGCGCAAGAAGTTCCAGCCGACGCGGACTCGCGGAACCGAGAACAAGACGTGTCGGGGCGGAACTGCTACTTGTAGCGATAGTTGATTCGACCTTTCGTCAGGTCGTAGGTCGTCATTTCGACCTTGACCCTGTCGCCGGCGAGTACCCGGATTCGACTCTTGCGCATCTTGCCCGCCGTGTGAGCGATGATCTCGTGATCGTTTTCAAGCCTGACCCGAAACGTCGCATTCGGAAGCACGTCTTTGACGACGCCGTCGAATTCGAGAAGTTCTTCCTTCGCCATGCCAACTCCTTGTTTTTCACCGGTTGTGCCGAAAACCACCGGTTTGCAAGACACGCTCAATGACCTGTCTAGGCTTCAATTTCAAGTCGATTGTCGACATTTCGGTACATGTGTTCGCCTGCGCTCGCTTGCAAGTGAGAAGATCTGCCCCCAGTCGCCCTCTCACGGGTCGTCGGCGGGCTTCAACGATCGAGATCTCGGGGCAACGGGCTCGCGGTGTCGAAGAAGTCGGCCTCGGCCGGCCAGTCGATTCCAAGAGACGTAAGGGTCGGAATACGATGATGCCCGGCAATTTCGTGTGAATCGTCTGATCGGCAAGTTCTCCACGCCCGCCAAGGTCAGCGGCGCTCTCTCGGGCGAGATGACGAACTTCGATGCTCGATGCTCGAATTTGGCCTACGCGTCAGGCGGGAACCGCTCGACGATGCGTGCCTTGATCTGGTCGCGAACCTGTCGGTACGATTCCAGCTTTGAGTCCCTGTTCTCTCCTAGGCCCACCGGGTCCATGGTCGGCCAGTACTCGACCTCGAATGACAGGTAGCGCGTGTACTCGAGTGCACGGCGAAGCGATGCCGGGGACAAAGCGACGACGAGGTCATAGCTGCCCAGGTCGTCGCCCCACTCCTCGAAGTCGTCGAATGACCTTGTCTTGTGACGCTCCAGTTCGATTCCGATTTCCCGGCAGACCGCAATCGCGAAACCGTCGATCTCGGCTCCGCCGCGCACGCCGACCGACTGAACGAAGATCGTCTTGCCGCTGTGCTGCTTGAGCAGACCTTCGGCCATTGGCGAGCGGATGGCATTGAGGTCGCAGCAGAAGAGAACGGAAGAGGGGGTGGGCGGAGACATTCTCCATGCCTAACCGTAGAAGTGAAGGACGCAAATGAGCGTGAATAGCCGACGCGCTGTCGCGAGATTGGTTTCAACCTTTCCCTCGAGACGCTGCATCAGCAGATTCGCCCCTTCGTCGTGCATGGCGCGGCGACCGTGATCGATGGCCTCGATCTGTGCCGCCGGCAATCGCTTGACCGCGTCGAAATAGGCTCTGCAAATTCGGAAATAGTCCTTGATCGTTTGCCGAAACGGCGACAGGGCAAGATGAAACGAGGTGATCGGGTCTCGGTCCTCGGTCTGAACGTCGAGGACCAACCGCCCGGCCTTCACCGAGAGGTCGAGATGATAGGGCCCGGCGACCGGCGACTGCCCCTTTCGCGGTACCAGCTGAAACTGGTTGTCTTCAAGCAGATCGAAGATCGCGACTTCGCGTTCCTGCTTGACTTCGGGGGTCGGTGCCGACAGCCCGGAATCGTCCAGGTCCAGGCTTCCAATTCGGAACTGGTCAGCCATTTTTTCTGGATGCGATGCGATCAAGCCGGACCTGAACGCTGAGTTCGTGGGCTTGAAGCGCCTCGCTTCTCGCGAGCGTCGTCGCAGCAGGACCGATCCGTTCGAGCGAGCCGGGCGACATTCGCGTGATTGTCGTTCGCTTCATGAAATCGAGGACCGAAAGGCCGGAACTGAAGCGGGCGTTTCCCGATGTGGGCAAGACATGACTGGGACCGGCAACGTAGTCCCCGATCGCCTCCGGCGTCCACCGTCCAAGGAAGATTGCTCCCGCATGGCGGATGTCGCGAGCAACGTCGTTCGGATTCGATGTCATGATCGACAGGTGCTCGGGAGCAATCCGATCCGAAACGGCGACGGCCTCTTGGAGATCACGCACGACGATCAGGCCGCCATTTGCCTCCCAGCTCTCGGCCGCAATCGTTTTGCGGGAGAGCGATGCGAGCTGGCGCGACAGCGATGCGATCACGGCCTCGCCAAAACCTCGATCGGGCGTCACCAGGATTGCTTGAGCCAGTTCGTCATGCTCGGCCTGGCTGAGGAGATCGATCGCAACCCAGTCAGGGTCGTTGTCGGCATCCGCGATGATCAGGATCTCCGATGGCCCGGCAATCAGGTCGATTCCGACTTGTCCGAATACCCGGCGTTTTGCATTCGCCACATAGGCGTTTCCGGGACCGATAATCTTGTCCACCGAATCAATCGTTTCCGTTCCGTAGGCAAGGGCCGCGATGGCCTGCGCGCCGCCAATCTTGTAGATCGACTTGATCGAGCAATGCTGTGCCGCATAGATAACCAGCGGGTTCACATTTCCGCCGGGAATTGGTGCCGCCATCACGATTTCGTCGACGCCGGCAACCAGTGCCGGAACTGCGTTCATCAATACCGATGACGGATAAGATGCTGTTCCGCCGGGAACGTACACCCCAACGCGCCGGATCGGGGTCCACTTCCATCCGATTTCCGCTTCCGCCTCGTCAGTCCAACGCTGGTCTTGCGGCAATTGCCGTTGATGAAACGCCATGATGCGATCGAAGGCGAACTGAACTGCATCTCGCTCTTCGGGCGACACCTGTTCGACCGCCGCATCGATTTCGTCTGCGCTGAATGCCAGAGTCGCCGGGGTCAGTTCGAGATCATCGAGTCGCCGGGTGTACTCGATCAACGCCTGATCGCCATTTCGTCGGACGTCATCAATGATCGAGGTGACCGTTTCTGAGACGGGGTCGTCGGAATCGCGCGATCGGTTGAGGAAGGCTTCGAATTCCTCATCGAATGTGGAATCTCGCGTGTCGAGAATTGTCGGCATCACGGGACTTCGTGGGCAGGGACGGTCCGCGACGGCGCCGCGTAAGGTCTCGTCACGTCCTTGAGAAGCATGTCCAGGCACTCGACTTCCACTCGGATCGTCGCACCGCCTGCGAGTTCGATCATGAGATTGCCTCCGGGCGGGTCGGCGGATTCGAATGTCAATGACAGCACGCTCAGAATGTCGCCGTCGGTCGGCCGGTCAAGGCCGCGAAACTTGATCGAGGTCACGCTGTTGATGACCAGCAGGCTTCGAACCCGTTCCGGTTCGCCAATGTCCTCCGCCCCGAAATCCCCCGCTTCCCAACGGAATCGATTGGCGAGAGCCACGAACCTTCGGCGTTCCTTGTGCCATTCCATGTCGGAGCCGGAGATCACTGCATCCTGCAGCAATACCGACGCCACCGTGAGATCGTCGACGTCGATGATCTCGAGATTGATTGCCTGACCTTTGCGTCGCGGCAACGGCGATTGGTCCGTGGTCATCCGCGCACCCGGTCGATGATTGCTCCGCATGCTGAGAGTTTCTCCTCGACGCGTTCATATCCGCGGTCGAGGTGGTAGACACGCGAAATGATCGTTTCGCCTTCGGCGGCCAATGCAGCGAGGATGAGCGAAACCGACGCGCGCAGGTCGGTCGCCATGACCGGAGCGCCCTTGAGATGCGGGACACCGGTGACAGTTGCCGTGCCGCCGCTGACATCGATGCGGGCACCCATGCGTCGCAACTCCTGGGCGTGCATGAAACGGTTTTCGAAGATGGTTTCCGTCAGCACCGACGTGTTGTCCGCGGTCGTCAGCAGCGCCATCATCTGGGCTTGGAGATCCGTTGGAAACCCGGGGTAGGGCTCGGTGACCACGTCGACGGCGCGAACCCGGCCGTTCGTCCTCGACACCCTCAGTCCCCGATGTGTGTCCTCGATGCTGACGCCCGCCTTTTCGAGCGTCGTGCAGAAACTCTCCAGGATGTCGCGGCGTCCGCCAAGCAGTTCGACATCACCTCCCGTGATCGCGGGTGCGAGCATGTAGGTGCCCATTTCGATGCGGTCGGCAATGACCCGATGCTGCGTGCCATGCAGCCTGTCGACTCCCTCGATGACGATCTCCGAGGTTCCGTCGCCGGAAATCTTCGCACCCATTTTTCTGAGGCATGTCGCGAGATCGACGATCTCGGGCTCGAGGGCGGCGTTCCTCAGGACCGTTGTTCCCCGAGCGAGCGTCGCAGCGAGCATCAGGTTTTCCGTTGCGCCGACCGAGACGAACGGAAATTCGAATGTCACGCCATGCAGACCATTGGAAGCGGACGCGTGTATGTAGCCGTTCTTGAGATCGAGGGTTGCGCCAAGAGCCTCCAGCCCCTTGAGGTGGAGGTCCACCGGTCGTGCGCCGATCGCGCAGCCGCCGGGCAGGGATACGGTTGCCTTGCCAGTCCGCGCGAGCATGGGGCCGAGGACAAGCACGGACGCCCTCATTTTTCTGACGATGTCGTAGTGAGCCCGCTGCGACACGATGTTCGCCGCCTGCAATGACAAGGACAGTCCGTCGTTTGTCACGCCGACGTCGACCCCGAGCGACTCGAGCAGGTTCGCCATGGTCGCGATATCCGAGAGACGCGGGGCATTGTCGAGAACGAGTGGATCCTCGGTGAGGAGGGCGGCTGGCATCAGCGCCAGGCAGGCGTTCTTGGCCCCCGCGATCGGGACCGATCCTGTGAGTGGTCCATTCCCCCGGATTCTGATGGAGTCCATGTGTCAGTTTTCCTTGCTGCTCGTCTCAGGCGCTTTTGCCTCGTTGTTTTCGTGCTGAGCTCGGCGTCTCTTCTGTTCCTTGCGTCGCTTCAGATTCTCTCTGAGCGCCTGGCGCAGTCTTTCGTGCCTCGACATGGTCGATTCACGAGAGGAATTCGCACCGTGCCCGCTTTGTTTTGTCATTCCGGCGTACCTAAACCAGTGTCGATTGTCAGTCCAGTTTGTGCTTGCCTCGCATCGGGGTTACGCTAAACAGCCGCTGATCGTGCTGCCGTAGCTCAGGGGTAGAGCACTCCCTTGGTAAGGGAGAGGTCGAGAGTTCAAATCTCTCCGGCAGCACCATTCCTGTTGGGGTCGACCAACGGGAGAGGGGCATCGAACAACTCCTCCGGATAGCGCACATCCGTCAAGTACAGGCCGTGTGCCGGTGCAACCGGCCCGCATGCGTCGCGCGAACGCGCTCGCAGCGCCTCGCCGACCTGGTCCGGTGTCCAGGCACCGGCGCCGACCCGCTCAAGCGTGCCCACGAGGCTACGCACCTGGCGATGCAGAAAACTCCGAGCGACCGCGATCAGTTCGTACTCGATTTCGTTTCTGTTTCTCTCCATCGAGATGTCGAGCGCATCGAGCGTTCGAACCGGAGACGGCGCCTGGCAGGAAGCCGAGCGGAATGTGGTAAAATCGTGATGTCCGAGCAATTGGCTCGCACCCTCCCGCATGGCTTCGAGATCAAGTTGGTGGCGGATGTGCCAGGCACGGTCCTTGCGAATGGAGGGCGGCGCCCGACGCGAGACGATTCGGTAGACGTATCGTCGCTCGATTGCCGAGAATCGCGCGCTGAACGACATGGGCACCCTGGCGGCGCCGACGATGGCGACAGGGCGGGGGCGCATGTGATGGTTCAGGGCATCGGCAAGCCGTAACGGTTCCCAGTCTTTTTCAAGGTCGCAGTGCGCAACCTGGCCGAGCGCATGCACCCCGGAGTCGGTTCGGCCGGCACCCCAGGCGCCTTTGCACGTCGGTTCCAGCTCCCTGATCGCGCTCTCGATGACGCCCTGGACGGTCAACAGGCCGCGCTGGCGTTGCCAGCCGGAAAACGGCTTGCCGAAATACTCGATCTTGAGGGCATACCTGTTCACGATCTATCGCCTTTTCCTGCCGTGATCCCGCGAATCAGATCACGTTGGCCAGAGCTTGACGGTTCCTGTCGCCCGCAGCGTTTGTTTGCATGTTCTGTCATGTCGCCAAACTCAAGAATGCCGGTCCGGCTATAGACGTCTTTTTGCACGAATCCAGATCCTCTCTATCTGCCATCCGCGATAGCCTCTTCCAGTTTGCCCTCATCGATCAGATGCACATTGCGACCAACACGTCGCAGGTCACGGCTGGCCGCGCTGGGCGTGGCCACTCTCAAGGGACGGCCTACATCTCTTGTTTGTTCAAGGATGTCACTGGTGCTCCTTTTCGTGTGAGTGAACTCGACAAGGCCAAAGGGAGTGTCAAATGTGCCAGTACGGCCCGTCGTCATGACAGTGATCCCGGCGAGAGGGACCTGCGAAATCGCACCGTACTCCGATAGCGCCGATTCCAGGCTCAAGTAGTTGCAGTGGCCCCTCCTGAGCGCAACCGCGATCTGTTCAAGCAGACTCGGGTCGCGGCGTTTGGTCAATGCGAACACGAACAGTCCCCTCGCGACTCTATGCATCACCCCGAACGAAACCAGGCGACTGAGCCCTGCTTTGAAGGCAGCGTCTCGATCATGCGGAAACAGCTTGCGCAGATCTTCCCGCGTAAAGAGGACTCGTCCTTTCCGGTCCCAATCCGTCAGAATATGAATTGCCTCGACAAGGCGCATGATCGTTCTCTAGTCAACGAAAATGGCATCTTTATATCACTTTTGTGTATACTTATTGTCAACTTATCGCAACCTCGAACAATCATGAGGCATTTTCACGACAGCCACTATCGGGGTGATTGGCAAGATATTCGCCTCAGGCTGCGGTGTTTTTTGGTGCCTCTCGGGCGATTCTCGCGCACCTCGAGACGCCGAAGGATTCACTTCGCGACGGGTTTACCCAAATTTGCGGCACATGTATAAGCCCACGTCCGTTGAAGCCGGAGTGTGTCCTTCGCCAAATCGTGACCCATGAATGTGATCCGGCCGGGCGATTGCGGGGTCTGGTATTCCCACCACCGGATTGTCCAAAAATCAAGAACCGAAAAAGCGTAATCATGACATCTTCATCCAGTCATACCCATCAAGGTGGTGAGTCAGTGGCGGCAGCTGAGCCCGACTATCGACACACCCTGGCCTTGCCGCGCACCGATTTCGCGATGCGGGCCGGATTGCCCAAGCGGGAACCAACGTTGCTGGAGCGCTGGGGTCGATTGGCAGTCTACGATCAGCTGCGCGAGCGGGCCGGTTCCGCTGCCGGAACCGACAGCGAGCGCAAGCCATTCATCCTCCACGACGGTCCGCCCTACGCCAACGGGCACCTCCACATCGGTCATGGCCTGAACAAGATCCTCAAGGACATGATCGTTCGATCGCAGCAGATGATGGGCAAGGACAGCCGCTACGTCCCGGGCTGGGACTGCCACGGCTTGCCGATCGAGTGGAAGATCGAGGAGCAGTATCGATCGAGCGGTCGCGAACGCCAGGACGTGCCGATCGTCGAAATGCGGGAAGAGTGCCGCAGGTTCGCCGAGAAGTGGATCGATGTCCAGCGGGACGAGTTTCAACGCCTCGGCGTGACCGGCAAATGGGACGATCCCTATCTGACCATGGACTTCGAGGCCGAAGCCGTGATCGCCGAGGAGTTCATGAAATTCGTCATGAACGGCTCGCTCTACCAGGGCTCGAAACCGGTGATGTGGTCGCCAGTTGAAAAGACCGCCTTGGCGGAAGCCGAAATCGAGTACCGGGACAAGACCAGCACCGAAATCTGGGTGAGGTTTCGATTGCAGAATGCCTCCGAAGATCTGTCCGGCGCATCGGTCCTGATCTGGACGACGACGCCGTGGACGATCCCGTCAAACAAGGCCGTCGCATACGGCGCCCGCATTGCCTACGGCTGTTACGAAGTGACCGCGACCGAAGCCGAAAGCTGGGCACAGCCTGGCGAACGGCTCATTGTCGCCGATTCCCTTGCCGAAGAGGTGCTCGCGAAAGGACGCGTCACCGGCTCGAAGCGAATCTGCGATGTCAGCCCCGGAGACCTCGACGGGCTCATCTGCAAGCATCCGTTTCACGAATTGAATGCCTTTTGGGACCACGACGTGCCCATGATCGAAGAGGGCTTTGTCTCGGATGATGCAGGGACCGGATTCGTCCATACGGCACCCTCGCACGGCGCCGATGACTACGAGGCGTTCGCGCGGCGCGGCTGGACTGACAGGCTGACCCACAATGTCGGCGAGGAGAGTGAATTCCTCGCCCATGTTCCGATCTTCGCCGGTGACCGCGTCTTTGACAGCCGCGGACGAGAGGGTCATGCCAACCGGCACGTGATCGATCAGCTTGTCGAGGCCGGGGCCATGTTCGCCCGCGGTCGGTTGAACCACACGTACCCGCACTCGTGGCGGTCGAAGGCCCCCGTCATATTCAGGAACACGCCTCAATGGTTCGCCTCCATCGATCGCGAGGTGGGTGGCAACGACAAGTTCGGCAAATCGATCCGGGAGAGGGCGCTGAACTCGATCGACAGGCTCGTGACATGGACCCCTCAATCCGGCCGAAATCGTCTCCATTCGATGATCGAGACTCGACCGGACTGGGTTCTGTCGCGACAGCGCGTCTGGGGTGTTCCACTGACCTGCTTCACGAAAAAAGGCGGGAACCCGTCAGATGACGACTTCGTCCTGAGAGACGAACGGGTCAATGCGCGCATCGCGCAGGCCTTCCGCGACGAGGGTGCCGATGCCTGGTTTCGCGAGGGCGCTTCCGCGCGATTCCTCGAGCCGGACCACGACCCCAGCGAGTGGGAACAGGTGTTCGACATCCTCGATGTCTGGTTCGATTCGGGCTCAACCCACGCCTTCGCGCTTCGGGACCGCGATGACGGTGACCCGGATGGAATCGCCGATCTCTATCTCGAAGGGACCGATCAGCATCGGGGCTGGTTCCAGTCCTCGATGCTTCAGGCCTGCGGAACAAAAGGTCGGGCACCCTATCGCGGCGTTCTGACCCATGGCTTCACGCTCGACGAAAAAGGCATGAAAATGTCGAAGTCGCTCGGGAACACCGTGGCGCCCGCGAATGTCGTTCGCCAGTACGGCGCTGATATCCTGCGCCTCTGGGTCGCCCAGTCAGACTACACCGCCGATCAGAGAATCGGCCCGGAGATCCTCAAGAACACGGCTGACAGCTACCGGCGGCTGCGAAACTGCTTTCGCTTCATGCTCGGCAATCTCAACGGCCACCGGGCCGAAGATGCCGTGCCCGTCGACGACATGCCTGAACTCGAGCGCTGGGTTCTGAATCGTCTGGCCGAACTCGATACTGTCGTGAGGGACGGCTACGAGACGTACGATTTTCAGACGGTGCTCCAGGAGCTTTTTAACTTCTGCACCATCGATCTATCGAGCTTCTATTTCGACATTCGCAAGGACGTTCTCTACTGCGATCACCGGAGCGATCTCTCGGCACGCGCAGCGAGAACGGTTCTTGACCTGCTGGCGCATCGGTTGACATGCTGGCTCGCGCCAATGCTCTGTTTCACGATGGAGGAAATTTGGCTGCACCTGCATCCGGGTGACGATCAATCGGTTCATCTCCAGGATTTCCCGGAGACGCCCGCCGCCTGGCTCGATCCGGAGCTTGCGTCACGCTGGAAGGAAATCCGCAGCGCGCGCCGGGTCATCACTGGAGCGATCGAGGTGGATCGACAGGCCAAGACGCTCGGTTCATCGCTCGAAGCCGCACCTGTCGTGCACGTGAACGACCCGACGCTTCTTGAGACGCTCTCTGGCATCGATCTTGCCGAAATCGGCATCACCTCGTCGATCGAAGTGACGGGCTCGGAGCCGCCTGCAGAAGCGTTCACGCTGGAGGCCGAGCCTCGCGTCAAGGTCGTCGTTCGGCAGCAGCCCGGCGCCAAGTGCCTGCGATGCTGGAAAATTCTCCCGGACGTGGGCCAATTTGGTCATCCGGCGACCTGCGCGCGGTGCAACGACGTCCTGGATCGCCTGCCAGCAGAGTGACCATGGCGGTCCTACGCGGCCTCGGCGCTTTGTCGTGCCACGTACCGTGACTCGGCAGCTGCGTTTGACCCCTGGGCGGTGATCCAGTCTGAAGCCGGGCAGGTGTCATGATCTTGATGGGCGGGGGTCGGAAACCTCGCCCGCACGCATGACCTACAGATCGATCTCGACAACGCCGTTTTCGGCGGCGGCCCGACTCTGACACAGGATGATCGCCGACTCCCGCTGCTTGTTCGACAGCACGAAGTCGCGGTGTTCGACCTCGCCCGAAACCAGCCCGCACTTGCACACGCCGCAGATGCCGTCGGAACACTTGACGTCGATCCGAATGCCGTTCCGCTCCAACACGTCGGTTGCCGTCTCGTCCGCCGGCACTTCGAATTCCTGCCCGGATCGCGCCAGTTTCAGAACGAATGGCGTGTTGACGTAATCGGGCACCTCCGGCACCGAGAAATACTCCAGGTGACGGGCTTCCTCGGGGAACCCGGCCTTTTCCGCCTGTTCCAGGACCGCTTGCATGTAGCTGTCGGGTCCGCAGGTGTAGACGTGCCATCCGGGTTCGTGGCGCGCGAGAATGGATGCAAGATCCGCGCGGGTTCCCTCGTCCGAAACGTGAAGGTGAACCCGATCCGCCCACGGCGCTGCGGCAAGCATGTCGCGAAATCCAGCGCTGTCTCTGCTGTGCGCCGAATAGTGCAACGAAAACTCGGCGCCGAGTTTCGCAAGACGGTGAGCGAAAGCCACCATCGGCGTGATGCCGATGCCGCCGCCCATCAGAAAGGTCTTGGTCGCGGTTTCGTCGAGTTCGAAGTGATTGATCGGATGAGAGACGAAAATCTTGCGGCCCGGCACGAAGATACGGTGCAGGAGGTCGGAGCCGCCACGACCGGAGGTCTCGCGAAGAACGGCGATCTCGTAGCGTGAACGATCGTCCGGATCGCCGCAGAGCGAGAACTGGCGCAGGTACTCGGGCGCCACGACGATGTCGAGATGCGCGCCTGCCGTCCATCGCGGAAGGTCGCTGCCATCAAGCGGCTGCAGCACGTAGTGGAAGACGTCATCTGACAGGCGGTTGGCCTCGGCCACCTCGACCCGAATGACCGGCGACGGCCCGTCATTGGTGTAGATGTGAACGTGGTCGCGCTCGCCTCGCGCCAGTCGCGCCTTGTATTCCTTGGCCGTGATCATCGCCTGGTACGCTTCGATCCCGGCCTCGCGGTCCATGGGAAACGGGTACGGCCACGGGTGCGGCGCGAGGGGCGCCGGGTAGACCGCCAGCGTCTGGTCCTCGTACTTGAGATCGAGGTCGGTCTGCAGGTCGCGCCGATTGACCGGTTCTGGCGTCGGGTGATAGCCGCCGTCCTTGTCGAGCTTGATGTCCCACCACCATTTCTTGACGTCGTTCAAACCGCCGTTGCCGACGGCATCGTCGAGGCGGGCCAGGATCGGGGCAGCTGCAGGCACGTTCATCGCTGCCCAGCGAAATGCCCGATCCGAAAACAGCCCTTCGAGGTTCCACGGGCAGGTTTTCATGCACCGTCCGCACATCGCGCCACCGGGCGTGGTGATCCGGTAGGTGGCGCATTTCTGGCTGTCGGATTTCCAGATCTCGTAGCCGTTGAACATGAGCTTGGGGCCGGCCGTGATCGCGCCGCTCGGACATTCGCGGGCGCACTTGTTGCAGCTCTCGCAAAATTTCTGCAGCCCGAAGTCGATGGGTCGATCATGCGTCATGGGCATGTCCGTAGTCACCACGCCGGACTTCAGGCGCGGGCCCAGGAACGGATTGAGGATCACCTCGCCGATGCGCGAAACCTCGCCAAGCCCCGACAGAAGCAGCAGGGGCGGTTGCAGGACCTCGCCGTCGAGAACCGAATGGGCCTTGGCCTTGTAGCCGAGATTGCGGATCTGCTTGGCAAGGACCCCGCCAAGGAGCGAGAAGCGCAGATAGGCACGCATGGACTGAGCGACACTGATCCAGTCGTCCCCGCTGGCGCCTTCCATCGTTTCGTGGCCCTGGTCGACGATCATGCTGACCGACTGGTCATGGGGCGGGTCGAGCACAGCTCCCGTCGCGTCGTGGCTGTACCAGGTCCATTCGGGACATCGGCTGAGACCGACCGCATCAACCCCAAGCCAGTACGATGCGGCTTTCAGATTCGCCGCATTGCGTTCGGCATCGCCTGGGCGCGGGCCGTCGCTCGGCGTTCCGTCCTGGAGCAGCACGAACGCGCCAAGCATGTAGCGTTGAGCCATCGATGGTGCCGACTTGCGTCCGTAGTAGCCGCCGGCAGCGTTGTCCTGGTTGGCCTTGCCCATGTCGCCGAACTGGGCACGAGCGAACATGTCGGTGCGCTTTGGCACCCGGGCAACATTCGCCTCGTCGATGTAGGTCGTTGGCGAATCGACCCTTTTCAGTTTTTCGAACGGGTGCGAACCGTCGACATAGCGTCGTGAGGCGTAGGGGTCGCGGGACGATGCGCTCTTGGCGCCGTCAAACCCGAGCCACCACGCCGGTCCCTGGGTCCGAAACCACGGTTGGCGAGCCTGCGGTGCAAGCGGGCGGTCCGGCTCGAGTTCCATGGTGGTCGAGATGGCCGCAACGCAAAACCGGTTTCCGATCCAGGGATTGACCAGTTCGCCGTTCTCGACGCTGGCAATTCCGGCCGCGACGCACAACTGGTTGAGGTCGAAATCGGTTGTCGTCGGCGTGTGGGCAAGGGCGTCGAAGCCGAGCAGTCTGATGTAGTTTGCAAGAACGACAGCGATTTCCGTTGCCCGCAAGCAGGCACGATGCTCCTGCGCATCGAGAATCCAGTCGACCCCCGGCTCGTCGGGCCGCGGGTCGCGCAGGAATTCGTGCAGGAAAACGATCGCATGGGTGTGGTGGTCGGAAGTTGCAGGCGGCGCTTCCATTGCATCCTTGAGACCCGCCATGATCGTGTCGATGCCCGATGCCAGTGTCTTGGTCTGGCGCGTCTTGAGATCATGGGCGAGGCGGTCGATGTCGGGGTTTCGGATTGATCGCTCGAGGCGGGCCGAGGACGGCAATCGTGACGTGCCGATCATCGATGCATCGGAAAAATATCCGAATGCCTTGAGATGGTCGGCTCGCGCCTTGGGGCAGGTCGGCACCGTGGCGCGCACCGGATTGACGATCCCGTCACGAATCGCGTCCATCATCGCCTGGTGTTCGGTCATCGCGTTGACGATCGATTCCGGTTGGTCGGGCCGATGAAAGCTCAACTCGGACGTGCGAGGAACGTCGCCAAGCTCGACCTCGTCGGTCCGCTCGAGCCGTTCGAGGGGGTAGGGGCCGAGATGCACCGGCCTTTTCTTGTTGCTGAACAATCTGGTCATGGCGAACCTTGATCGCTCCCTGCGCCGGTCCACGCCACCGAACCGGCAATCCCTCGTCCCGTATCGACGAAACGGACGGGTGCCCGCAACCCCGGAACCAATGGCCGTCGCATCAACGCGGCCGGATTCAGGACCGCTGTCATGCCACTGGTCGCAGTTTTCGCGAGACGAACTGGGCCGTGAACACGGATATCGTGGAAGCCATCTATCCGTTTGCGTGACGCGGGGGGAAGATCTGCTGCAGTATGCCGGCTGTTGCGAGATACAGGCTGCTCAGGGTCAGCGTTGCCGTGAGCACCGGCCCAGGGTCGAAGGATAGCCACGCAGCGGCCGCGGCACTGGCCGTCCAGATGGCCGAGACCGGGAGGGTGACCATGCGCCATCGCGCCGTCCTGATGGGATGAATGAACTTCAGGTTGGTGAACATCGAACCGGCAAAGATGACGACGATGGCCAGGATGACCCAGAAATTCGGTTGAAGCGCGAAGAGCACGAGGACAACCATGTTCCAGCACGCCGGAAACCCCGCGAAGCTGTTGTCCTTCGTTTTCATCCTTGTGTCGGCAAAGTAGATGGCGCTCGCATAGACGATGGCGATGACGCAGATCCATCCTGTCCAGCCGGGAAGCAACCCGCTTTCGAACAGGGCGAATGTCGGGATGAAGACATAGGTCAGGAAGTCGATCATCAAGTCGAGAAGACTTCCGTCGATCTCCGGCGCGTTCGTGCCGATGTCGTAGCGCCTGGCAAGGGGGCCGTCGATTCCGTCGATGGCGAATGCAACCATCAACCAGACGAACATCAACCCCCATTTTCCGTCGGCGGCCGCCAGCATGGCGAGAATGGCGCAGAATGCGCCGCTCGCCGTGAGATAGTGAACAAGGAGCGCCTTGAATCGAATGTTCATTCATCCGTCCTGTGGTTTCTACTGCAGCCTCGATGGCGCAAGTTTGCATGCCACATCGAAAAATCCAACCGTGTCAAGCGGTTTTGTTTGTCCGCCTCGGTGACAGGTGCCGCTTTGGGCTGGTGTTTCATGCAATTTCCCGGCTTGGGACGATCCGTGTGTCACCATCGAGCGAGGCAGACGCGGAATCAAGCCTTGGGGTGAGCTGATCGGTAGACATCCATCAAGCGGGTCTGATCGACCGCGGTATAGATCTGGGTCGTTGACAATGATGCGTGTCCGAGCAGTTCCTGGATGGTCCGCAAGTCGCCGCCCGCTGCCAGCAGATGGGTCGCGAATGCGTGGCGCATGGCGTGCGGCGTGGTGCCGGCCGGCAGACCGAGTTGCAGGCGCGCGCGCTCGATCGCCATACGCGCGATTCTCGGGTTGAGAGGTCCGCCGCGCACCCCGACGAACAACGGACTTGCCGCCCCGAGATCGAACGGACAGACTTCGAGATAGGCATCGACCGCTTCGCGTACGGTCGCCATCACCGGAACGAGGCGCTGTCGGCCTCCCTTGCCGGTGATCCTGAGCATCTCTCGCAACGGAGCATCCTGCCGTTTCAGGGCAAGCGCTTCCGACAGCCGCAAGCCGCAACCGTAGAGCAGCGTGACAAGGGCCGTGTCCCGCGCGCCGACCCAAGGCGTCGAGGCCTGGGTCTCGACGGTTGCCATCAGCGACTTCGCGTCCTTTGGGGACATGGCCCGTGGGAGCCCGACGGCGAATTTGGGCGTCCGAGTCGAAAGGACTGCCGGCGCCTCGATTCCCTCGTTGTCGCCGAGCCAGCGGAAGAACGACTTGACCGAGGAGAGCGACCGCGCGAGCGATCGAGCCGAGACGCCGCGCGCGCGTTCGTGCGACATCCATGCTCTCATGTCGGTTCGGTCGATCTGCCCGAGGTCACGCGGGGCGACGACTTCGTCAAGATGTTCGTCGAGAAACTCGAGAAACCCGCAAACGTCGCGGCGGTAGGCGGTGATCGTGTTCTCTGAGCGGCCGCTGACGGCAGACTGGGCGTTCAACCAGCGCGTGACCATCGCGGCTGACGATGGTTCACTCACGCATGCAGCCATTTTTGGAACATTCGCCCGAGAACCTGGCCGAGGAAGTCCAACAGATCCGGCTTCAGGCTGGGCACGAACTGTTCGGGATTGTTGGAACCGAGCAGGACCATCGCTTGCGGCCCCGTCTTGCCCGCATCGATTCTGAGCACGGCCTCGGAGTGCACGCGACGCTCCACCTCGCCGTAAACCATCGGGTCCGCCTGACTGATCCGCCGCAGGACAACTGACCGCGCCGTCGCCATGCTCTCGGTTGCGACATAGCGATCAATGGCGCCCGGTTCGAGAATCATCACTGGCGGCTCGGCCTTGGTGCGGCTCGAGACCTCGCCCGCTTCGAGGCAGAGGCGAACCTCGGCCACGTTCAGAATCTCCCTGAACTCGCAGTTGGCGATGGCGACGAACGAATTCCAGTCCTTGGCTTCGAGCGCGGCCAGTACCGCCCGGTGAATCTGGTTCGTGCTCGCAACATTGTCGTAGGCGGCTGCCAGAACCGCGTCATGGGTCTTTTCGAGCGCCGTCAGGCGACTCTCGAGGCGGTTGATGGCAACCCCTCTGAGGTCGATGACATTCTCGCCGCGTTCAGCGTCGGATGCGGCCACGAGCGCCCGCATGATGTCGGGGTCGTGGAGGACAAGTTGCGGCTCCGACAGGAGAAGGGCGCGGACATGCTGGAGGTCGAGCTTCATCGCGGCGGTTTCCGTTGGGTGACTGGCTGGGAGTTCAGTTGACGATCTTTTGACCGGTCTTGGCCCAGTCGGAAAGGAACGCTTCCATGCCGCGATCGGTCAATGGGTGTTCAACCAGTTTCCGAATCACCCCTGGTGGGGCTGTCACCACGTCGGCGCCGATGCGCGCGCATTCGGCGACGTGATTGACCGAACGAACCGAGGCCGCGAGAATCTCGGTCTCGAAGTCGTAATTGTCGTAGATGAGGCGGATGTCGCCGATCAGTTCGAGACCGTCGAGTGCGATGTCGTCGAGCCTGCCGATGAACGGCGAAATGAAGCTGGCTCCGGCCTTGGCTGCCAGGAGCGCCTGGTTGGCCGAAAAACACAAGGTCACGTTGACCTTGCTGCCATCCTTGGCAAGCGCTTGGCACGCCTTCAACCCGTCCCAGGTCATTGGAACCTTGACCGTGATGTTGTCGGCGATCTTGGCTAGACTTCGCCCCTCGCGAATCATCGCGTCCGCTTCGGTCGCAACGACTTCGGCGCTGACCGGGCCATCGACGAGCTCGCAGATCTCGCGAGTCACCTCGCGAATGTCGCGCCCGGATTTCAGGATCAGCGACGGATTGGTTGTCACCCCGTCCACCATTCCGAGTTCGTTGAGTTCGGAAATCGCCTCGACGTCGGCTGTGTCGACAAAAAATTTCATGAGCAGGATCCCGTTTGTTCCGAGTTTCAGGTTTCTGGCCTCAAGCCAAAGATATATGCATATGCGAGACTGTGCAAACCGTATGCTGTGGGTGGAGCGTTCATGAAGCCTGAAGACGAAGTCGTCGAATTTGGCGACGGCGACACGGTGTCCGTGCTGACCGCCCAGCCGGTCAACCGCGTTCTCGACTACGTGCTCTCCGAGTGCAGCGTCCAGGCGGGCAGCTTCGTCGAGGTTCCCCTGGGGCCGCGGGCCGTGATCGGCGTCGTCTGGGGGTCGGGGCAGGGTCAGTTCGATCGAAAGAAGCTCCGCCCGGTGATGCGCCCGCTCGACGTGCCTCCGATGCGCCACGAAATGATGCAGTTTCTCGAACGCGCTGCCCGCTACACGGTCTCGTCGCTGAATTCCATGCTCGCGCTCGCCATGCGGGTCCAGGGGCTGCGCGAAGCGCCGAAGTTCAGGCAGGTCTACGTGGCGGGTGAGGGCGAAGCGGTTCGACTGACGCCTGCGCGGAAAAAGGTGCTGGAGACGCTTCGGCAGCGGCCCGATTTCGAGTTCGCGCTCGGCGAATTGGCAGAGGAGGCTGGCGTCTCGTCGTCGGTCATCAAGGGGCTGGTCGAGCAGAACTGCATCGCGTGCATCCAGCGTCCCGTCTACGTGCCGTACCCGAAGCCGGATCTGGATCGTCAGGGCTCGGATTTGAGCGAGGATCAGTCGCGAGCGGCGGATGACGTCAGGCAATGGATCGAACGCGGCGGCCACAAGGTCTGGCTGCTCAATGGCGTGACCGGATCCGGCAAGACGGCCGTCTACCTCGATTCCGTGCGCGCGTGCCTCCGGAAGGGCCGCCAGGCCCTCGTCCTCCTCCCCGAGATCGCCTTGACCGAACAGCTTCTCGACCGGATCGAGGAAGAATTCGGCATCCGGCCGGCGGTGTGGCATTCGGGGATCTCGGGGCTCGAGCGTCGCCGGTGCTGGAGAATGGTTGCGCAGAATCAGGCACCGCTTGTCGTCGGCGCGCGATCGGCGCTGTTCCTTCCCTTCGCTGATCTCGGGATCATCGTGGTCGACGAGGAACACGACAGCTCCTACAAGCAAGAAGAAGGGGTCATCTACAACGCGCGTGACATGGCGGTTCTTCGGGCATCGATCTGCGGGGCCACCGTGGTCCTGGTCTCTGCCACCCCGTCTCTCGAGAGCTGGGCCAACTGGCAGTCGGGGAAATACGCAGGGGTGCAGCTCACGAAACGGTTTGGTCCGGCAAAACTGCCCTCGTTGCGCGCCATCGATCTTCGCAAGGAGAGTCTCGAAAATGGCCAGTGGATTTCGCCGACGCTTGCTGGCGAAGTCGAGACCAGCCTCAAGCAGGGCAGGCAGGCGTTGCTGTTCCTGAATCGCCGCGGCTATGCCCCGGTGACCATCTGCAGGTCGTGCGGGAACCAGATCGGATGCGAGAGTTGCGACTCCCGCATGGTCATGCACCAGCTGCACCGATCGCTGATGTGTCATCAGTGCGGCGAAACAAGGGGGGTGCCAAAGGAGTGTCCGAGTTGCGGCGAAGCGGACACGCTCGCCGCGATCGGCCCGGGCGTCGAAAGACTGGCGGAAGAAGCGTTCGACCGCTTCCCCGAAGCGCGACTGACGGTTCTGTCGTCCGATCTCACCCGGTGGGGCCAGGAGTTCCAGACTCGCATTCGGGAGATAGCCGAGGGCAGGTACAACCTGATCATCGGCACGCAAATGGTTGCCAAGGGGCACAATTTTCCGCTGTTGCGGACGGTTGGCGTGATTGACGCGGATCTCGGTTTGAGAGGCGGGGACCTTCGGGCGGCCGAACAGACGTTCCAGCTGATTCACCAGGTGTCGGGGCGGGCCGGCAGGGACGGAACACCTGGGGTCTCGCTCATTCAGACCCACCAGCCCGGACACGAGGTCATCAAGTCGATTCTCTCGGGTGACGGCGAGAGGTTCCGGCGCACCGAGGCACAATTGCGAAAGCTCGCGGGCTCTCCGCCGTACGGACGGTTCGCGGCTGCAATCCTGTCGTGCCCTGATCTCGACTTGCTGAACCGGACTGCCGACGAACTTGCCCGCAATTCCGGCATCCTGCGAGACGGCGGCATCGAGCTCTTCGGCCCGGCTCCTGCACCGATTGCCCGGGTTCGCGGCCGGCATCGGATACGGTTTCTTGCAAAGGCTCCGAAGGAAACCCGGATGCAGCGTCGGCTGGTTTTTTGGCGTGACTCGGTCAAGCTCCCTACGAGCGTCCGCATCCAGATCGACCTCGACCCCCAGAGCTTCGTCTGAACCGCTGCACGTGAGGCTTTTGGGAGAGGTGCGATGATAGCGGTCAGCGCCGCCGCCCGCACCGAAGTCGCAACGGTCGTGATGACCGTCACTGGCGGTCTCGTCGGACATGCGGTTCTCGGCGCGGAATTGACGCAATTGCGCTGGAAAACCCGCAAGCGCCTCGCTACAAGGCCGCCTGCGTCGCGCCGAGCCGAATTTCCATGAGCATTCCTGACAGACTCAAACCCGAACCCAGGGCCGAATTCTTGAAGCTCGCTGCCTATGTCGGCGGCCGGAGTTCGGTCGCGGGCGTTCGCGATGTCGTCAAGCTGTCCTCAAACGAGAATCCGTTCGGTCCCAGTCCAGCCGCAAAGCGGGCTGTCGCCAACGCACTCGACGGATCAGCGGTCTATCCCTCCTCGGACCACCACGATCTGCGGTGCGCGATTTCCGAGGTCCATGGGTTGCCGATTGAAAACATCGTTTGCGGTGCGGGATCCGACGAACTGATCACGTTGCTGAGCAGGTGCTACGCCGGGCCTGGCGACGAGATGGTCCACACCGAGCACGCCTTCTCGATGTATCGGCTGTCGGCGCTCGCGGCGGGGGCAACGCCGCGGCAGGCACGCGAGCGTGACCGCTGCCTCGATGTCGATCTTCTCGCGAAAGAGTTCTCGGAGCGAACGCGGCTGGTCTTTGTCGCCAATCCCAACAATCCGACCGGGACGATGGTCGGGGATGCGGAACTCCGGCGCCTCGCCGATGCGGTGCCGCCGCAGGCGATCCTGGCGATCGATGGTGCCTATGCGGAATACGTGGACGGCTACGATGGCGGCGCGTCGCTGGTTCTCGAACGCGACAATGTCGTGATGCTCAGGACATTTTCAAAGATTCATGGACTTGCCTCACTTCGGGTGGGGTGGGCGCTGGCCCCGGATCACGTCATCGACGTGCTCAACCGTGCGCGGGGTCCCTTCAACGTCTCGGGGCATGGCCAGGCCGCCGCTGCCGCCGCGATCAGGGACCAGGATCATGTCGCGCGCTGTCGAAGCGAAAACGAGCGCCTCAAGGCGTGGTTGCGATCCCGCCTGGAGTCGTCCGAGATCGAGATCGACGAATCGATGGCGAACTTTCTGCTGTTGCGTTTCAGGAGCGTGGAAACAGCGCATGCGGCCAATGATCATCTGCTTACGCGCGGCGTGATCACGCGCAGGGTCGACGACTACGGATTCCCGTTCGCCTTACGGGTGACGGTCGGTGACGAAGTGGGTTGCAGACGACTCGTGGACGGGCTCGACTCCTTTTGGGCGGAATTCGGCTAATGCCAAAGGTCTACGACAGGATTGCCCTGATCGGGCTGGGCTTGATTGCCTCGTCGATGGCTCACGCCATCAGGCGCGGAGGCCTCGCGGGATCGATTGCCGGTCATGCGCGTTCAAAAGAGACGAGGGAGACCGTTCGCGAACTCGGTTTTTGCGACGAGGTCTTTGACACGGCTGCCGAAGCGGTGCGGGGCGCGGATCTCGTGGTGCTGTGCACGCCGGTCGGCGCGATGGGCGAGGTTGTCGAGGAGATCGCCCCGAATCTCGCGCCCGGATCGACGCTGAGCGAAGTCGGCTCGGTCAAGATGGCGGTCATCGAGGCGGTTGCGCACAAGGTCCCGGCGGGCGTTCATTTCATCCCGTCGCATCCGATCGCGGGGACCGAACTGTCGGGTCCGCGATCAGGATTTGCCGAATTGTTCGACGGCCGCTGGTGCCTGATGGTCCCGCTGCCCGATACCTGTCCTGAAGCGCTCGAAAGACTGCGGAATCTGTGGCTCAACATCGGCGCGCGCGTCGACGACATGGACCCCGAGCGCCATGACATGGTGCTCGCCGTGACGTCGCACATCCCGCACCTGATCGCCTACACGATGGTCGGCGTCGCCGACGACATGCGCCGGATCAGCAATTCGGAAGTGGTCCAGTATTCGGCGGCGGGATTTCGGGATTTCACCCGGATCGCGGCATCGGATCCCACGATGTGGCGTGACGTGTTCGTGAACAACAAGGCGGCCACGCTTGAGATTCTTGGTCGGTTTTCTGAGGAGCTGGCGGTGCTTCAACGTGCCATTCGCAGCGGCGATGGCGACCTCTTGCACGATTACTTCACCCGAACCCGCTCGATCCGTCGCGGCATCATCGAGGCGGGGCAGGACACCGGATTGCCCGACTTCGGACGCGGGCACGGCTCCGGCGACTGAGGCTCAAGGGCCGTTCGTCGAGCTCGCAACCACGAAGCGGCGAGCGCGGTGACATCCACCGGATCGACGTCACCGGGCGGGCCGTCGGGCTGTTGCTCCCGACGTCATGTTTCGCTGACTCGTCAGTGCTCGATCATCCGGGGCGACCTCGTTCCCGTCATTGTAACGAGTAACCTCGGCCGATGTGGGCGTCGGTCTGGCAGCCCCGGATCATGTCACTGCGGCATCAGGCGGGATCGCCGCCAAACTCCATGAACTCCCGATCGATTTTCGGCAGCGGCAGATCCTGGATTGCCGCCTCGAAGGCCTGCAGACGCTTGTAGATCGAAATCAGCTCGACGATGGTCGTCCACGAGTTCACCAGATACTGGAACGAGTTCTCGACGCGCCCGAATGCCCGAACGATCTGCTGCATGACGCCAAGAGAAAACCCTGCCGCCACGATGGTGGGTCCGAGGGCGACGTAGGGGACGAGGACTCCGGCCTGCAGATACCCGTAGCGAACGATGTTGAAATACAGGTAGTTCAGGTAGAGCCGGAAGTAGTTTCGCCTGACGTTCGAGAACAGCTCGTTGACGGTCGGCGGCTGCGCCCGCGCGACGTCGTCCTCTCCGTAGACGAGTTCCTTGCGATAGGCCGCCTCGACGCGCTGGTTGCGGAACTCGAGCCCAGGCAGCCGGATTCCCGCGAGCGCCAAGAGGGCCGTCCCGGCGATGGACCAGAGGATGGCGATGAACACGAGCGCCTGGGGAACTTCCCCGACGAGCGGCAGCTCCTTGACGAGGCCCGAGAACCCCCAAAGGATCGGCAGAAACGCGATCAGCGTCATCACGGAATCGATGAGCCGGACTCCGAGACTCTCCATGATGGCGGCAAACCGCATGGTGTCTTCCTGAACCCGCTGCGCTGCGCCTTCGATGTGTCGTACCCGCCCCCACATTTCCATGTAGCGATCGTTCATCGCGGTTCGCCAGCGGAAGATGTAGTGGCTGACGAAGAAGTTGGTCAGCACGGCGACAGTGATGGCGACGAGCGCGATCTGGGCGAAAGTGAACAGTTCCGCAAAATAGTCGGCGGTGGTGACACTGTTTTTTTCGGCGAGCGCGTCCTGGATCAGGTCATAGAACGACCCGAACCACTCGTTGATCATGACATCGAGCTGGACCTGGAACCAGGTCACGAAGAGAATCAGCCCCGATCCGTAGAGCGACCACCGGCCCCATTTGTGCGGATGGTACCATTGCCAGAAGGCCATGAATGCCGCGTAGCAAACCACCATGAATTGGTAGAACCAGAAGGTTCCGGCCGGTTTGTTGGCGACCGCGTGTGCGGCGATTGCCGCCTCATCCGCACCGATCTCGGGCGGCGGCTGGAATTCGTACCCGAAGATCCAACCGATGCTGAAGGCTCCTCCGGCATCCTTGGCCATGAAGAACCAGACGATGACGCAAAAGACCGACCATGCGGCAAAGCTCAGAAAGAAGAGCTTCGGCCTGGGAAAGAAGGATTCGAACATTGTTGTTCCTTTTCTGAGATCAAGCGGGTCGTGAGTTGCCGGGCTGGCTGGTCACGACGACTGTCTGACAATCGAAGTGCGGGCTTGCATCAGCAATGACGTGATTGTTGGAAAGACTGGAAAAACGTCTCCGCGACTGGGTGCATGTCGGGTCGACCGCCGATACCGACGGTTCCTTGATCGAGGAGTTTCCAATGATGGGAATGTCGACAAATTGGCATGCACGACCACTTTTCGGGGGATCAAGACGTCAAACACGATCGACATTGGTAATGCAATCGAAGATCGGTTGGAAGTCGACCAAATGCTCGCTGGCGTGAGATCGCGTGTCTCGACATTCGATTGGACCGGACGGGCGGTTTGGTCTACTGCTGTCGGCTTGGTGCCTCAGTCCGCGTTCTGCGGTACATGGCCGCCGGGGCGCCAACATGAACGAACAGGCCACGAAATCGCGTGTCTGCGTACATGCTTGTGCGCGGCCACGGACAGTCCGCGCTCCTTGACGACATCTGTTCCAAACCGCGCCAATCCCGAACATGACATCTGACCCGGAGATGGTAATCTGCGTACGAGAATCAAGGAGGAGTGTCTGGTGCAGCCACCACGACAGCAGCCGGAGTGTTCGCGCTTGTTCGGCGTTTGCAGTCTCGTTTGCCATGCATGGCTGGTTGGAGGAGCGGTGGGCACGCAAGGAGGGCTTCGTGACCGGCATGGGCAGCAGGGGACTGAACATGCCAAGGTGGGCCGCGAGTCGACCTTTTGTCTCGCCGGATCTGAACCGGAAGGAATCGTGTGAATGTCAGACAGCGTGCAGCGACACGGCCTCGGGCGTGGCCTGACCAATTATGGTGATCGGGGATTCTCGCTCTACCTGCGCCGGTCGTTTGCGAAATCGATGGGTTACTCGGATGACGCGCTTGCGCGACCGATCGTGGGCATCGCCAACACCGCGAGCGGATTCAACAATTGTCACCGTCACTTCCCGGAATTGCTCGATGCCGTCCGGCGCGGCGTCTTGATGGCTGGCGGGCTGCCGGTCGAGTTTCCGACGATTTCATTGGGCGAGGTGTTCCTGCATCCAACGAGCCTCAAGTACCGAAACCTGATGTCGATGGACACCGAGGAGATGATTCGGGCCCAGCCGGTCGATTCGGTGGTGCTGATGGGAGGATGCGACAAGACCGTTCCGGCGCAACTGATGGGCGCGGCATCCGCAGGCGTTCCGGCCATCCAGTTGGTCGCAGGTCCCATGATGACCGGGCGCCTCGATCGCGAAAGGCTCGGAGCCTGCACCGATTGCAGGCGATTCTGGGCAAGCTATCGGGCCGGCGAGATCGACGACAACAGGCTGGAGGCCGTCGAAAACCGCCTTGCGACGACTGCGGGCACCTGCGCCGTCATGGGCACGGCGAGCACCATGGCGTGCATCGCCGAAACGCTGGGCATGATGCTGCCCGGCACAGCCGCGATACCCGCCGTGCACGCTGACCGTCTGCGTGCCGCCGAGGCCACGGGTGCGGCGGCAGTCCGGCTCGCGAATTCCGGCGGTCCGTCAGCCGAAGATTTCATCACCCAAAAATCGGTCGAAAACGCATTGCGCGTGCTTCTGGCCCTGGGCGGTTCCACCAACGCGATCATTCATTTGACCGCAGTGGCCGGACGGCTCGGAATCCCCGTCAGATTGGAGGATTTCAATCGCCTGAGCGACACGACGCCGGTACTTGTCAATCTCAAGCCCGTCGGTTCTCGGTACATGGAGGATTTCTTCGCGGCCGGGGGCATGAGCGCGGTGCTGCGGGAACTCCGACCCTTGCTGAACCTCGAGTGCAAGACCGTCACCGGCGAGACATTGGAGCAGCGCCTTGATGCCGAGAAAGACTCATGGGTCGATCGTGAAGTCATCGCAAGCGCCGAAGATCCAGTCGAACCGGAGGGCGGTCTGGTTGCCCTGTTCGGGAATCTCGCGCCTCGCGGCGCGATCCTGAAGCGCTCGGCGGCGGATCGGTCCCTGTTCGAGCGACAGGCACGCGCGGTCGTGTTCTCGTCGCTCGAGGATCTGGCGAAACGCATCGACAGTCCTGACCTCGACGTGCGTCCTGACGACGCGCTCGTATTGCAAAATGCGGGACCGCGCAGTGAATCCTGCATGCCCGAGGCGGGTCACCTGCCGATCCCGAGGCGGCTTGCCGAAGCCGGCGTCAAGGACATGATTCGGATATCCGATGCCCGCATGAGCGGGACCGCTTACGGAACGATCGTCCTTCACGTCACGCCGGAAGCGTCCGTCGGCGGTCCGTTGTCGCTCGTGCGCTCCGGAGACACGATTAGGCTCAGCGTGTCGGAACGAAGGATCGATCTTCTCGTCGATGACGCGGAACTCGCAGCGCGTCGTCAGAGTGCAGGAGAATTGGCGCAATCAGCTGATGCGACTCGAGGTTACTCGCGACTCTATGCCGAGTCGGTTCTTCAGGCCGACGAGGGGTGCGATTTCGACTTTCTGAGAGGCTGAAGACCATGAATTGCCGCCAGATTTCGACAACACCGCATGGGGCTGCGTAGACCGTCGTCAGGTCGTCCTGGCATTCGCCAAACGATGTCCGAAAGATATCACGAAAGGGAGTTCTCGACATGACCACCAATGCAAAGGTTCGAACCTGCCTGTGGTTCAATGACAACGCGCTCCCCGCAGCAGAGTTCTATTGCAGTCTTTTGCCCGACAGTCGGATCGAAAAGATCGGGCGTCAGCCGAATGAGGCGGGCGCCGACGGGCCGGATCGTGTGGTGAGTGTCGAATTCACCCTTGCGGGAACGCCGTACATGGGACTGAACGGCGGGCCGAGATACGAACTCGACGAAGCCGTGTCGATTTCGGTTTCAACCGAAGACCAGGCCGAGACGGATCGGTTGTGGGATGCTCTCGTTGCAGACGGCGGTTCCGAGCTCTGGTGCGGTTGGTTGAAGGATCGATTCGGCTTGTCGTGGCAAATCGTTCCAAAGCGTCTGCTCGAACTCCTGGACGGGGAATATCACGGGCCTGTCTGGGATGCCCTGATGCAAATGTGCAAGATCGACATCGACAAGCTGGAAGCAGCGGCCAAGTGTTCATGACTTTGAGACTGCCAGCGGGCGCATCCGGCCCCTGATGAGCCAAGTGACGCGGAAAGGGCACGTCCTGTTTCCGCGATCGATCGAGACATTGCCTGGTTCATTGCATAACCGTTAGGTCAAGGTGTGACGGCGTGCATTCGGGGGGGTCAAATTCGAAAATGCGAGTGCAACACCTGCGATAGCTGTTTGACGGCCTGAATCCCCCACATGTTGCGATTAGGATGATGACCGCGATACTCCTCGGCACACGAAAGAAGGGTGTCTCATGCCGAGCGGCCATTGCCAATTCACCATGCAAGTACGTTGCCATTTGACCCGTTCGTGCTGATCTGGTTGAAAACGACGACTGACGCAGGTCCATGGAATCTGCGGTCGTTTCTGATATCGGAGCAGTCAAGCAGGACAGAATGGCCGCGCTCATCCGATGAGATCACAAATGAACCGTCGCCCACTTCCGGTTGGCATCCAGAACTTTCGCAAACTTCGACAAAAGGATGCCTACTACGTCGACAAGACCCCGCTCATACGGCGGTTGGTGGATGATGGCGATTATTACTTTCTTTCCCGGCCTCGGCGATTCGGCAAGAGCCTCCTGATCAGCACGCTGAAATCGCTGTTCGAATGCGACGAAGAACTGTTTCGGGGTCTCGACATCCATGACGAATGGGACTGGTCGACGCCGCACCCTGTTTTGCGCCTGAGTTTCGGCGGAAAGTACAGCGACCCTGCAGAAATCGAAAAGCATATCATTTTGCAGTTGACGAAATTGGAACGTCGGTACGATCTCGGTCATGACACGATGTCCGACACCGGTGCCCAGCGACTGGACAGCGTTCTCGATCGTCTTCACCATTCAACCGGCATGCCCGTGGTCGTGTTGGTGGACGAGTACGACAAGCCGATACTCGATGCGCTCAAGGACACTGAACGGGCGGAGGCCAACCGAGAGTATCTGCGTGGATTCTACGGCGTCATCAAGGACATGGATGAACAAGTCCGCTTCGTTTTCGTCACCGGCGTGAGCATGTTCACGAAGGTCAGCCTGTTCTCTGGCCTCAACAACCTGGAGGACATCAGCCTCGATCCGAACTATGGCACCATCTGCGGCTACACCGAAGACGATCTCGATCGCGTGTTCGCACCCGAACTTTCGGGACTGGACCGCGACGAGATACGGAAGTGGTACAACGGGTACAACTGGCTGGGCGACGAGCGGGTCTACAATCCGTTCGGCCTGCTGCTGCTGTTCCGCACCCGCCGGTTCGAACCCCACTGGTTCGAGACCAGCACTCCGACGTTTTTGTTCGAGAAGATGATGGAAGCGTCCATCACCCCGATGGATCTCGAGAATTGGATGACCGACAGGAGCCTGGTCTCGAAGTTCGATGTCAGGGACTTCGCGATCGAGGCCCTGATGTTCCAGACCGGGTACCTGACCATCGCCGAGCAACTTGGAGACAAGTACGACAGGCAGTTTCGCCTGGATTACCCGAATTTCGAGGTTCGACGCAGTCTGAACCGCGGGTTGCTTGAACATGTGGGCAAACGATCCTTTGCAGCGATAGGGGCAGCCCGGGGCCTCCACGAGTGCCTGGAGGCTAACGATTTTGGTGGATTTGCCGATCGTCTCCGCGCCTATCTGTCCGGGATCCCTCACCAGTGGCACGCGAGTGCCGATCTTGCCCGTTACGAGGCGTGGTATGCGAGCCAGTTGTACATGTGTTTTGGGACAATTGACCTGGACGTCCGTGTCGAGGAGTCATCGAGCCACGGTCGGGCGGACATGGTCGTCCTCAGCGGCGGCCAGGTATTTGTTCTCGATTTCAAAATGGCTGACGGGGAGGATGCTGCAGCATCGGCGCTGAATGCGGCAGTCGTGCAGATGCGCGAGCGAGGCTATGCCGAAAAATACCGCGACCGCGGCGAACCGATCTACTTGATCGGTGTGGCCTGCGGTGGCGAAGCAAGGAACGTCCTCGATATCCGAGTCGAGAGTGCCTGAAGTTTGCCTCAATTGAACGGACCCGAAATTGCCTGTGAGCGCCTTGGTCTTTCGGATTCCGACCATCCGACGGGTTGATTCCTCCATCGCGTGATCGACAACTCCCGCTTCTTGATGGTGCCATGGGTTCAACCCCCGTACCTGGCATCCGACGTCCTCTCGGCCATGCATCGCCAACCGTCGCAGTCATGGAGTGGCCGATTGAAGAGTTTTCCTGCTAGCCTCGATTCCCAACGGCCATGAATAATGTGACGGATTCGGCCTCATGGGAAGCGGATCTTGAGCGTCTTGTTGCCGAGCCACGGGATTTTCTGTTCGATTTCGCCGTATCGAGCGGCCAGGAGCAGCGGGTTGTTCGTGCGGCGTCCCATGCGGACGATGATCTCGTCTTCGGTGATCCTGATTTTTGCGCTGGCGCGGACGAGATTTCGGAAGATTGATTTCGGCTTGGCCGTTTCCATTCCGTTGCCGGCTCGGGCTCCGAGGACCCTGTAGAGGCTGCTGGCCATCAGCGTGAGCTGGATGTCGAAGTCGACCCGCAGGGGGACGGCGGCGGACAGCGCATCCATGTGGAAGAAGTCGATGGCATCGGCGATGGTGTTCTCGATGACCATGCGACGGGCGTAGCGGTCGACCAGCTTGCCGGCGGATTCGTTCATCTGGTTGGTCAGGAGCAACGTCGGCTTGTCGTGGCCGAGATCGGCGATGGCGATCTGCCGGATGTCCCCGGGATAGTCCTTGATGCGAACGGTCGAGTCGATGATGCGCGGGTTCCTGTAGTCGCGCCCGACATTGGTGAGGGTGATCCTGCGCCATGCCTCCGGCGGCTCGGCGTGCAGTTCCGCGATCATTCGCTGGGTTCGTCGACGCAGGGTGATGAAGGCGACGCCCATGTCTTCGAGCCTTGCGAGGTTGGCAAAGGTGGTCACGCGGCTGTCGAAGACGAGTTCCGCAGGCAGGGTCCCTGTCCGCGTGCGCCAGGCGTCGACGAAGCGGAGAACCTCGTCGTTCTGACCGCTCTTTCGCAGTCCGGCGTTGGCGTAGGCGAAGGTGCGGGCATCGGCATCGCGGGCGAGGAATGCGAGAACCCCTCTCTGGCGCCGGCTTCGCTTCGAGACGTAGTGTTTCTCGATGAGGGCGTCGTCGCCGTGATAGGGGATGGTGTGGAAGTCGAGATCGAAGGACTGGCCGCCGCCGAGGTCGACCTCGAGGCCGCGCACCCCCGCATGCCATCGGTCCATCATGGTGGGCGCGATGCGGGGGTCGAAGCGGCATGAGTATTCGGTGAGGGTCGCGCGCTTGGGGATGACGTTGAGGCCGGCGAAGAGGGCAATGCCCTGGTCGAGGGTCTCTGCCATGACCTGTGTCGGGCGACCGATGCCCCACAGCTTGAGAGCGAGCAGGGAACGCATGGCCTCGCCGGCGCTGATCCTTTCGCTCCCCGGCAGCCCGCACGCGGCGGCGAGATCGTCGATGTCGATCCTGGCGAGATCGGGCGCGAAGAGGAACAGGCCGCCGAAGTCGGTTTGAATGGTCCTGGGCGAGAGGTCGAGCTGGCGGCGATCGGCCATGGGGGCCGGATAGGGCCTGGTGGCCCTGGTGCGTTCGTCGAACGAGCGGCGCCACAGCTTGGGCAGCCCGGCCTGCTTGATCACGCGTGCCACGGTGGTGGCGCTGACCTTGATCTTGTCCTCGCGTTTCAGCGTTGCGGCGATCTCCGATGCCGAGAGGCCTCTTTGCATGCGCAGCTCGACGATGCGCGCGTCGCGGTCGACTCCCGGCTTGGGTTTGCGCCGTCCCCTCTGATCGGGAAGGAAGAAGGGACAGTCGGGCTTCTTGAGGAATGCGGTGCGCAGGTTCCTGAGTGTTCCGACCGTGTATCCGAAGCGCCGGGCTGCATCGTCGACCGACACCTGTTCGACGAAGATGGCGCGCAGCGCCTCGTACTTTCTGTGCGTTGCGTTTTCCGGCTTGACGAAGCGTTGTGCGTGCTTGTTCATGTTCTTTTGGTTGTTAGCCTGCAGATGCCACTATATTTCGTCGATCACCCTTGGTCAAGGGGAAAGTTCGTTTCACCGGGACAGGGTTTTATTTTCGAGCGTTTACGGGCGTTTCTGGCCGTCATGAGCGTAAATCTGGGCTGTTCTTGCCAAGAGCGGGCCTCGGCGTTTTCAGACTAGATCAGTGGCGACTGCAGGCAAACAATCATAAATATATGAGACCGTGGCTTCAAAAAAGCCCGATAGCACCCAGATTCGGCTTGCAAAGGCCGCATCTCGTCACATTATTCATGGCCGTTGGGAATCGAGGCTAGCACTCGGTTGTCAAAGAACTTCGGGCGCTCATTCCAAACACGATTTAGCAATCCCATGGAGAATCGACGTAAATTTTGTAACCGCAAGGGATCGGGCGGCATATTCGGGCAAAACGATGGCGAAGCCGAATTTCACTCCCGGTCTAAACGGGATCGCCACCACGGCAGAGTCTTTGAAAACCGACGCGGTCAGTGGATCTACGACACCCACCCCAACACCGAACTCAGCGAGTTTGCAAATCGAAAAGCTGGACGTTGCCTCAACCAGGTTGCCATGTTCACCATCTGATTCCGATAGGACTTTCCTCAACTCTTTTCCTACCGCAAGCTCTGGCGAGATCCCCAAGGTTGTTTCCCCCACCAAATCTGACCATTTCACCGATCGCCGACTCGCAAGCGGGCTGCTTGCAGGAACGATGCAGGGGCATAGGGGTTGATAGATTCGTTCAAGTATCACGCCGGGATATTCAATCGGAAAGGCTGCCAAGCCAATATCGATCTGCTTGTTCGAAGTCAGTTCGAGTATCTTGCCTGAACTACGAACCTCAAGGCGTATCTTTAAGTCAGGATAGGCTTTGTGAATCCCTTGTATGGCAAGCGGTGCGAGCTCTAATGCTGCAGCGGGAAAAGCAGCGATTCGCAGGCAATCGTTTTTGAGATTTGCGATTTCTTCGGCCACGCGATCAAGATGACGAATACCGTCAAATGTCGACTGAATGTGTTTGAAGAAAACTTCACCCTCGGGTGTTGGGGTGATCTTGCCAGGCAGTCTGTCGAACAGATCAAAGCCGATAGATCTCTCTAGGTCCATGATGAGGCGGCTCACCCCAGGTTGCGAGACGTTCAGGAAATTGGCCGCCTCGGTCACGCTTCCCGCGAGCATAACCGCGCGGTAGGCTTCAATCTGATTGAACTTCATATCGGATTTCCGAAAGCTGCGGTTTGAGAGCTTCTGAGAATTCTTACATGGCGCGGGCGCTTTGGCAAAGCGGCACTGCATGGCAACCTTTTGCAGGGGTGTGCCTACGAAAACTCAATGTCGGCGATTTGTTCATCTACATCCATCCCAGCGATCTCGCCTAATTTGACCGGTAATATGGGCGGACGGATGCGGAAATAGCCGACCTGGTTTGGCACTTCACCTGTCGCACGCGCCAAAATCTCTGTGGTCGTCAGCCCGCAATTTCTTCCTTGGCATGCGCCCATTCCACACCTGCTGAAAAACTTTAACTGGTTAGGCCCCGGACAGCCCAGTTTTACAGCCTCATCGATCTGGCCGGATGTAACCTCTTCGCAGCGGCAGACCACAATGTCAGGATCGCTTGGGATCCGCAACGAGGGAGGCGGAAGGTAGAGCATATCGATCAAAGGACGGATGGCGGTGTGGCGCGCGAGGCGTCTGCTTAGTTGCTTGGTGTCGTCGGCAACGAGCCTTCCCTTAATCTGATGAACGATTTGTGTGACGGCGATGCGTGCAGCCAGCTCCGCCGCGCGTGCACCAAGAATTCCCCCACCATCTCCGGCGACATATATGCCGGGCACGCTGGTTTCGCCGGACGCGCTCGTTTTGGGAATGAAACAAGCTTGGGTGTCGCTCCAGGTAATGTCGCATCCAATGCTATGCGGCAACTGGATGTTCGGAATCACTCCATGATGAAGTAACACACCGTCGGCTTCTACCGCACCGAAACGCCGGCCTGCCCGATAATCGACAGCAGTGGCGTGGTCGATTCCGGTCACGCTCAGATCTGTTACCCCGCGTATAACCGGAAACGGAAGCTTGGCAAGATCGCGCAACAACCCAAATCCCTTGAACAGGTCACCAAAGCCGCGCAGTGCATTGGGAAAATACCTGATTGCGCGAACATAATTTCGCGTCGGAGTCGTATCCAGCAGTGCGGCGATATTCGCCCCCGCGCGGCATAGCTGATTGGCCACAAGGTACAGCAATGGGCCGGATCCGGCCAAGACCAAGCGTCCATCAGGGACCATGCCGTCTGTTTTCATGGCGATCTGCGCCGCACCTGCCGTCATGACGCCAGGCAAGGTCCATCCGCGTATCGGGAACGGGCGCTCGATCGCACCCGTTGCGAGCAGAATCGCCTGCGCACTGATCTCTTCCGCTGCACCGTCTTTGGTGAAATAAACCTGCCGGTCAGGCGTAATCTGCCACACAGAAGCACCACAGCGAATATCCAGCTTTTTTCGGTTGATGGCCTCTGTCAGGTTCCTGCCAAGGAGATAATCGGGTCCCAGAACAGAGAGCAACTCAGGAGGTGGATCTTGCACATTTCGATAAATTTGTCCGCCTGGCGTCGAGTTCTCATCCAGCAAGATAACTGAAAGACCCTGCCGTGCGGCCTCAAGCGCGCCAGCCATGCCAGCAGGCCCGGCACCGATGACAACAATATCAACCTTGTTTAACGCCATAATCTTGTGTCTCGATAATCATACCGGGTTCGATTTGTGTCCGGCAGGCCAGCGTGTCCCGCGCTCCGTTCACAATGACGCGACACTCGAAACAAGCGCCCATCAGGCAAAATGGCGCCCGCGGCGCGCCTGATCCGGGCTTTATGTTGAAGGTGGGGACACCGGCCTCAAGCAGCGCAAGGGCCAGATTTTGCACCTTGCGCGTAAGTATCGTCTCGCCATTCACAAGAACCGGTAATCGAGGATGTTCCGGGCGCGGCGATACAGGACGAAACTTCATATCCGCCTCCGCGAAAACTCAGGAAACACATGTTCGACGCTGTCAGATTCGATCGCGGCCGCGAGGTCGTACATGTGAATCGGTGCCAGCGTTACGCCGCTGTGAACATTAAGAGCATAGACATTGGGATGCTTGGGCGAGCGCAGGTAGAGCGGGATGCCGTCTTCCGTGAAGGTGCGCAATCCACCCCAAACGCGCAACATCTGCACATGCGCAAGTCGTGGAAAGCTGGCGATGGCCTGGCGTGCGATTGCCGAGACCGCCTTGCTGGTTGTGCCGTCGTCAAAGCCAACATCCTCTCGGGAATCACCTAGAATAAAGCCGCCATCCCCCATCTGCCGAATTGTGTGGGTTGGATATTTTAGAACCGGGGGCAGCTTCTGTGTGACCAGAATTTGCCCGCGCACCGGCCGCAATCCGGTTTCGATGCCGACTTGCGGTGTCAGATCGATGTTGCCCAGACCTGCTGCCAGTACAATCTTGTCCGCACGGTAGACTTCGTCGCCCGAGGCGACGCGCAATCCGCCGCCATCGGCTTCAATTCGTTGAACAGCACGGTCCGCAAGATAGGTGCCGCCTCTTGCTAAATAACCGGCATGAAGTGCGCGATAGAAGTTCAGGGGATTGACGGCACCGTCCAGCTTGCAAAAGCATCCGCCGACCACGGAATTGCCCAACCCGGGCAGATGTTTGTCAAGCCGCCCGCGTTCGACCATTTCATAGGCACCAGCAACCGGCAAGTCGCTATCGAACTGCTTTTGCATGATCATGGCGCGTTTGTTCCAGTCCTCTTCGGATAGGCACAGATGATATGCACCTTGGTGTTCATAGCCAATATCCAAACCGGTAAGGTCCTGTAAGGAAGAACAGAATTCGGGCCACAAATCGGCCGAACGGCGTGAAAGGCGTGCATACGGCCGGAACTGGTGGCCCTTGGTCTGGATCCAGATCAGACCGAAATTGGCGCGCGCCGCCCGGAAACCAGTATCGCTGCCGTCCAACACCAGCACCCTTAGCCCGCGGGACACAAGCCCAAGCGCGACCGCCATACCGACCAAACCGCCGCCGACCACTGCCACATCAAAAGTTTCAGAAATAGTCACAGGGGCAGCCTGCGTCATGAAAGGCTTCCCCTCAAAAGGAGGTTTTGGTGGCGCTGTTCAAAGCCGATCCTGGCAGGCGCGTGGGGTGGGTAGCACCGGTTCATGCGTTATCGACCGAATTGATAATTTTACTGACACGAGCCACACCGTAAGCCCGTTTGGCCCAGACGGCCGTAGTTTTTCCGCTTTGGATATCAGAGAGGATCAAACCGTCTGTCCTATCGGCCGTCGACCCATATCCGCCACCGCCCGGTGTTTCTATTCGCACACTATCGCCAGCATTTAGCACCAGGTTGGAGGTTTTTGAATGCAAGGTTCTTTCCTCTGCGGTCCCCGGGTTAAACACCAGGCGAGCGGTACGGCCGTCCCCGCCTCCGCGCATGCCTGGCGCCGGGTAGACATGGCCATCAGACCGGACGGAAAATACTACATCATCCTCAGTCGCCGCAATCTGGCGAGCAAGACCCAACCCGCCGCGATGCTGACCGGAGCCGCAACTGTCCTCGACAAGCGCGTACTCATCGACCAGCAAACTATATTCATGCTCCAGTGCCTCGACCGGCAGGTTGGAGGTGTTGGTTACATGCAGTTGCACGCCGTCCATACCGTCGACTGAAGCTAGACCGCCAGAGCCGCCACCGATAGTTTCGAGGTACACGTATAAGCCGCTGTCACGCAACCGCTGCCCTGAAAAGCAGATGGCGGGTACGATGTCCTGACCCGAGGCAATTCCGCGATGGTCAGGCAGCAGCTGGGCCAGAGCGCCGATGATGGCACGAGCGATCTTGTTAGCCGAAATCGAACGAGCACCCACGGCCGCGGGATGATCGGGGCAGACGATTGTGCCTTTTGGCACGTGCATCTTGATACAATCCAGAATACCCTGGTTGGGCATGAGCCCTGGATCCAGCATCATTTTTACCGCGTAACAGACCGTGGCTTGTACGGCGTTGAAAGGCACGTTCATTGCGCCGGCGGCCTGTGGCCCAGTGCCGTCAAAATCCAGCACAAGCAGATTGTCGTGCTTGAAGGCGCGAACCGTAATCGTCAGAGGGTCTTCTCCCACTCCGTCGTCGTCCAGGTAAGCGGTGAAACTCGCGGGACTTGCGTCCAGGTGTTTCAGCTCTTCGCCAAATCGGTTGCGGGTATAGGCGAGCAGATCATCGGTCGCGCGGGCCAATTTCTTGGTGCCCATATGCGCCACCAGCTCGCGTGCCATCGTCGTGCCGCGGTCATTTGACGCCAGTTGTACGCCGAGGTCCAGTTCGCGTTCCTTCGGGTCGCGGGTATTGAGGACGATCAGCTTGAGAATGTCGTCATTGACGACGCCACCGGTGCGAATACGCACAATGGGGATACGGATGCCTTCTTCGAATATTGATTGTGCGCTGCCCGAAATTGACCCCGGCACTTTGCCGCCGACGTCGGAATGGTGCGCAATATTGGCAAGGAAAAGAACCACCTTTCCCTCGTGAAAGACGGGGGAAACTATTGTGATGTCAGGCAGATGCGTACCACCTGCAACGTAAGGATCGTTACATATGAAAGCGTCCCCCTCAGCCATGTCGGCAATCGAGTAGTCCTCCAGCAAATGGGTTACAGCTCCCAGGGTTGAGCCCAAATGCAGGGGCGTGTGGTCGGTCTGGGCTAAAACCCGTCCAGTTGCATCGAACAGGCCCACGGAACAGTCGCGCCGCTCTTTGACATTGGTCGAAAACGATGACCGGACCAGGATGCTCAACACGCCCTCTACAATTGACATTAAGCGGTTGCTAAAGACCACCATTGTGATTGGATCGGAGATCCTGTCACTTTTGACACGTTCATTCATTGCAGTCTCTTCGTCAGCGAAATGATTAGATTCCCTACGGAATCAACATGCGCAGTTTGGCCGGGCAAGATGATCGAGGTGGAGCTCATGTCTTCGACGATTGCCGGACCATTGATCTGCCCTTCGACCGGCATTAACCCGCGTGCATAGATCTTGGCATCGACCCACCCAGTATCCGGGCAGACGAAAAATTGCCGTTGACCAGCTACCGCGTCCTCGACAGACGCCGCCGTCTGCGCCAGTTTTTCGACCGCCTTGGGCACATGGGCCATCCCCCGCACACGGAAATTTACCACTTCAATCGCACGGTCTGTCAGCTTGTAGCCGTACTCCGCAAAATGCGCGTCCTCAAATGCGCTCAGGAACACCTCCTGCGCCAGACTTGAGTCTTCCAGCTCGACCTGAATTTCATGGTTCTGTCCTTCGTAGCGGGCCTCAAGCGTGTAGCGGAACTCGTGGTCCTGTTGCGGAATGTTCTCGGAGATCAACCACTCGTAAGCCTTCACGCGCAGCTCGGCTAGGCCGTCGGTTACGGTTGACCACGGCGTGTCACGAAGCGGCAATATGCGACTCTGCACAAAATCCAGGCTGATCTCCGACATCAGGATCCCGCGTGCGCAAAGCGTTCCGGGCTCGCGCGGAACCAATATCGATGTCATCCCGCATTCCACCGCTGTCTCGACCGCGTGCAAGGGCCCCGCGCCGCCATAGGCCAGCAGGGCGAAATCACTCAGATCGAAGCCCCGCTCGGTCGAGATTGTCCGGATCGCCCGCGCCATGTTTGACACCGCAATACGCAATACGCCAAAGGCCGCCTGTTCGACGGTTAGCCCCAGAGGTTCGGCGATATCCTTCTCAATCACCGCATGTGCGGCTTCACGATCTACGGGCATCGTGCCATCGAGCAGCGCCACCGGGTTCAGCCGACCCAGTACCACGTTAGCATCGGTCAGCGTCGGCTTGGTCCCGCCGCGCATATAGGCGACTGGACCGGGTACGGCACCGGCGCTTTCGGGACCGACTTTCAGCGCGCCGGCCTCATCGACACGGGCAATCGACCCGCCGCCCGCGCCGATGACCTTGATGTCGACCATCGGAGTTTTGACCGGATATTCTGCAACCTCGCGCTTGGTGGTGAATTTAGGCTCTCCGTCGATGATCAACGAGACGTCGGTGCTGGTACCGCCCACGTCAAAGGTGATCACGTCAGTCATTCCGCAATCGCGGGCGATTCTGGCGGCGCCGATGACCCCTGCCGCCGGGCCGGATAGGCAAGTGCGCACCGGATAACGGCGCACAGTCGGAATGGACATCAGGCCGCCGTTTGAGTGGATTGTATAGGGTGACGGCCCAATCCCCAGTGCTTCGAGGCGGTGAATAAGCTGGTCGAGATAGTCCTGCATCTTAGGCCCGAGCGTCGCGTTGACGAGCGTGGTCGAGAACCGTTCGAATTCGCGGAATTCAGGCAATACATCGCTTGATCGACTGATAAAAAGGTCCGGAAACACTTCGGCGACAATCGCCTCGGTCCGCTTTTCGTGTTCTGGAAATAAATAGCTGTGCAGAAAGCATATCGCCACGGCCTCAATGTCCTCGCCTTCCTGCTGCCACAGCTTCTCGCGCAGCTCGTCCTCGTTGAGGGTGACGAGCTTCTTGCCGTGCACATCAACCCGTTCCGACACCTCAATACGATGCTGTCGAGCGGCGAGGGGTACCGGTTTGACGACGCTATAATCATAAACGCTGGGTCGAACCTGGCGACCGATTTCCAGAACGTCGCGGAAGCCCTTTGTAGTGATCACGGCGGTTTTTGCTCCACGCCGCTCGATCACCATGTTCGTACCAACTGTGGTTCCATGACCGATAAAACAAATGTCGCTGGCAGGCACACCGAATTTTTCCATTGCTGCTTTTAGACCAGCCTGAATTGCTTCGGAGGGATCGTGCGGTGTGGAGGGATGCTTGAAATAATAAACGCCGCCCGATGCGTCATTAAACATCGCGAAGTCTGTAAAGGTCCCGCCAACATCGATTCCAATGCGTATCATTTGCCCTTTCCCGCCGAGATTGGCTCAGGTCGTTCCACCAGGAACCTCCACCGATACCTGAACCATCCGCGCCGGGCAGCGGCAGATCATTGGGATAATCCGAGGTACAACATTTCTGAATAGAACAAACCGGACGCGCGTCGTCTCATACCAAATTATCTGAGGAGTGCCCAAATTTGGTATTGGAGTTGACAGCCCTTCCAATATCTTCTGGGCGTGCTGAGCTGCGGCGCCAAACTAACCGTGTCCGCAGACGCAGCGTAGCAAAGGAAGGAAAAAACATGGGGAAAGTCAAATTCGCGGGTGTTCTAGCTCTCACTCTATCGCTCACTGCTAGCCACGCTCTGGCCCAGGACACAATCAGAATCGCATTGTTCGGATTTGCTGCCGACAACGCCTTCACACTATCGGGCCTTGAAGGGTTGAAAGACGCCGCTGCCGAAGCTGGCAATGTTGAGGTTGAGATGTTTGACGGCGCCTTCGACGCCAGCAAACAAATCACCCAAGTCCAGGATGCCATCGCATCTGGGCGTTTCGACGGCATGCTGATTTATCCGATGGGATATTCGTCTATAGTTCCGGCCGCCGAAGAGGCAATTGCCGCAGGCATCAAATTCGGGTCGCTGGAATACCCGCTGGGACCAGACGCCACGATTACCAACCAATTCCAGGTCGAGGGTCTAACGACTTTTGTTGGCTATAACGTTCGCAGTATCGGTCTGCGCCTGGCCGAAGCCACGGTTGCGGCTTGCGATGGCCGCGATCCTTGCAAGGTCGCTCTGCTGGTCGGTAGCCGCTCGGCGGCGCAGGACGTGCCTAAGATCGAAGCCCTTAACGAACACTTGGCCGATTATCCAAGCATCCAGATCGTATCAACGCAGGATACCTGGTGGGGTCGCGATCTGGGCTTAAAGGTGACGCAGGACGTTTTGCAGTCCAACCCGGATCTCGACGTCATCACCTCGTTTGCTGATCAGGCTGCGGCTGGTGCCGAAGTAGCGCTGCTTGGCGCCGGGGTTACAGTCGGCGGCAAGGGTGTTCAAATCATCGGACTGGGCGCTACGCAAACAGCCGTAAGCGCAATCACCGAGGGGCGCTGGTTCGGCACCTACGTCGAAGAGCCCTACATGGAGGGCTACCTTGGCGGCAAGAACATAATCGCGGCAATCCGCGGAGAAGAGTTCGAGCCTATCATCGACCTCGAAATGAACTCACCCGTCGGCGCGGCGATTGCTACCAAGGAAAATCTGGAAGCCCATCCCGAATGGTCTTCCCGGTGGGACGGGTAGTCAAAGCCTAATGGAGGTTTCACTGACGGACATCAGTAAGCATTTCGCAGGGGTTCACGCCCTGCGAAATGTTTCTTTTTCTATCCGGAGTGGATCCATCCACGGCCTCGTCGGCGAAAACGGCGCCGGCAAATCGACGCTCGGCCGCCTGATCGGCGGCATCATGCGTCCAAGTAGCGGGAGCGTGGCGTTTGACGGTGATGCCACACCGGTTCTGTCCCCGCGCGATGCCATCGCTCGCGGGATCGCCATCGTTCAACAGGAACTGGCACTGGTGCCTGAGTTGACAGTGGCTGACAACGTGTATCTGGGCCGCGAACCCACCGGTGCGGGATTTCTCCGGGCCCGGAAAATGCTCGACGACTTCCGCGCGCTCTGCGATGAATTCGGGTTCGATCTGGATGGTCGAAAGAAGGTCGGCACGCTTTCTATCGCCGATCAGCAGCAGGTGGAGATCCTCAAGGCGATTTCCCAGAACGCGCAACTGATCGTGCTAGACGAACCCACTTCTTCGCTGTCACCCTCCGAGGTCGACGGGATGCACAAGGTTGTCAGAAGAATGGCCCGCAACGCTGGAACGACTTTCATATATGTGTCACACTATCTGGAGCACGTGTTGGCGATTTGCGACGAAATCACCGTGCTGCGCAACGGCGAGCACATCCAGACGACGCTAACGGCGGATGAAACACCCGAAAGCATCGCGACGGCCATGCTAGGCCGCGAGATGTCGGAGATCTATCCCGAGAAAGCCCTAGCTAAGCCAGACCGCCAGGTCCTTCTGTCGGTCGAAAATCTGTCCGCACCCCCGCATTTCGATGGAGTCAGTCTGGAGGTTCGCCAGGGCGAGATTATCGGCTTGGCCGGGCTTGTTGGCAGCGGCCGGTCAGAGCTTCTACGCGCCATCTTTGGCGCCGACGAGATACAGGGCGGCACGGTTCTCATTGGCGGTGAGTCGGTGCGCATCCGTTCGCCGAGGGATACGATGGCGATCGGAATCGCGATGGTGCCGGAAAGCAGGCGCGAACAGGGGCTTTTTCTCGACAAATCAATCGCCGAGAACATCGCGTTGATCAACTTCCCCGAGGCCCGCCCTATGGGGGTTATCAGCCCTTGGCGCGAGAAACCTGACGTCGAGGAGTGGATTGGCAAGCTTGACGTCAAATGCGCATCGCGCCACGCTGCGGTGTCGTCCTTGTCGGGCGGCAATCAACAAAAGGTTTTGTTCGCCAAATGGCTGGCCAGAAACCCCAGATTGCTGATCCTGGACGAACCAACCCGCGGGGTCGATATCGGCGCCAAGTCAGAGATCTACCGGCTCATCGCGCAACTCGCCGGAGGCGGCATGGGGATCTTGCTGGTGTCGTCCGAGATCGAAGAACTGGTCGGGCTTTGCCACCGTGTCCACATCATGCGCAAGGGAAGTATCGTGGGCGAAAGATCGGTGGACGAGCTTGAGCTGGAAGACATCCTGAATACGAGCCTTGGCGTAACAGCGAACGGCCAGAATTGTAACGCAGAGTACGCAGATGCTGTCTCCGATCAGTCAATCAGGCGGTGACGCCTCGCGGATGAAACGGATCGCGACGATCGTGCTGCGGGAGTATTCGATCCTCGCCGCTGTCATCCTAGCGGTGATCGTGCTGTCGATAGTCGAACCGGCCTTCCTGACACCGCGCAATATGCGCAACCTCTTGGATCAGAATGCCGGGATCGGCATCATCGCCTGCGGCATGACCTTCGTGATTATCGCCGGTGGCTTCGACCTTTCGGTCTCGGCCACCTTCGCGGTCAGCGGGATCGCCGCCGCGATTGTCGCGAACGCGGCAGGCCCGGCGCTCGGGCTTGGCGCTGGCGTTCTTGCGGGCACGCTTATCGGGCTGGCCAACGGGTTGATCATCGCGAGTCTACATCTGAACTCATTTCTGACAACTCTCGCGTCCAGCATCGTGATCCGCGGCATTGGCATTGCCATTTCCGGTGGCTTCCTGATCAGTGTCAAGGACAGTTCGTACACTTCGCTTGGGCGCGGCGCAGCTCTGGGCGTGACCGTGCCCGGCATCGTATTTGTCGTCTTTGTCGTTGTATTCGCGCTGCTTTTGCACCGCACACAATACGGGCGCTTTGTCTTTGCCGTGGGAGGCAACGAAGAGGCAGCCAAACTATCGGGCATTAGCGTCGGCTGGGTTAAGGGATCGACCTTCGCAATCGCAGGTTTCACCGCCGCCGTAGCCGGGATCATGTTCTCGTCTAAGGTTGCCACCGGCATCCCTAATAGCGGCACCGGGCTTGAGCTTCAGGCGATTGCCGCGGTTGTGTTGGGGGGCACCTCGATCGCCGGAGGATCGGGCGCCATCTGGCGCACGGTGGTCGGAGTGTTCCTACTGGCTATTATCAACAACGCCTTCAACATTATGAACCTCGATGCCTATCTCAGGGATGTCGTCACCGGTTCGCTGATTATCCTAGCCGTGATTACCAACACGTTGACCGGCAAGAAATAGAGGTGATTGCAGCAAAATGAACGAGATCGCAGCAAGTGGAGGCGTAGCGAAGGGACGGTACAGGATCGCCGCCGATATCGGCGGCACTTTCACCGACGTGGTCGTGAGCGATACTTGGACCGGAGAATGCCAGTCGGCGAAATCCCCGACTACGCCGGGCAATCTGTCTGAGGGCATTCTGAATGCCTTTGACCAAGTGGTCGACAATTTTTCCGATGTCCAATTTGCGGTGCACGGCACTACTCAGGGCCTCAATGCGCTGCTGTCGCGCTCGGGCGACCGCATCCTGTTGCTGACCTCCAAAGGCGCGCGCGACAGTTTCTTCATCATGCGCGGATCCCGCCCACGTGAGGAGATGTACAACAACAAGTTCCAGCGCCCGGACCGGCTGGTGCGGCGTCGCGACACGTTCGAGATCGGCGGGCGTTTAGACTACGCGGGTCAGGAGTTGACGCCGCTCAGCGCCGAGGATCTGGCGCACGTCGCCGAAGTCGCCAAGACCAACAACATCAAGTCGGTTGCCGTGTGCTTCCTGTTCAGTTTCAAGAACCCGGCACATGAAATTGAGGCGCGTCGGATTCTGCAGAAACTGGTTCCCGGTCTATCGGTATCACTTTCGCACGAAGTGGCACGAGAATGGCGCGAAGCCGAGCGCACCGCCTCGACCGTGGCGGACGCTTATATCGGCCCGCTGGTCAAGGAATACCTGGGAAAGATCGAGGCCCGCCTGCAAAACCGCGAACTGACCAGACCACTTTATGTGATGCGCTCGAGCGGTGGCGTAATGTCGGTTGAGCAGGCGGTGCGCCAGCCGATTCAGACACTATTTTCCGGCCCCGTTGGCGGAACTGCCGGGGCGACCGAACTGGCCGGTCTAAACAGCAGATCCAACGTGATCTGCGCGGATGTAGGTGGGACGAGTTTTGATGTTAGCCTTGTGATTGACGGGAATGTGCAGGTCACCAATCAGACCCAGGTAGCCGGAATGGACCTGATCCTGCCGCTGGTCGAGATCGAGTCGATCGGCGCCGGTGGCGGGTCGCTGGCTTATGTCGAAGCCGGTGCCCTGCGTGTCGGGCCAGAAAGCGCCACGGCCGAGCCCGGTCCGGCCTGTTATGGAAAAGGCGGGTCCCAGCCCACAGTCACTGACGCCCAGGTCTTTCTACAGCGCTTCTTGCCGCAAACGCAGGTTGGCGGGACATTGACCATAGATATCAACCTCGCAGAATCCGCGCTTGCCAGGGTGGCTGGCCCGCTGGGCATCACACCGGAGGTACTGGCTGAAGGCATACTAGAAATAGCTAACCTCAAGATGGCAAATGCAATTCGCAAGCTCACCATCGAAAAGGGCATCGAGCCGCGCGAGTTCTCCATTGTCGCCTTTGGCGGCGCCGGCGCGATGCACGCGGCATACCTTGCTGAAGCGCTGGAAATCAGCGACGTAATCATCCCGCCGCATTCAGGGGTTTTTTCGGCCTGGGGGATGCTACATTCACCGATGCGCCAGGACATCGCACTTCCGTACAACAGGTATCTGTGCGACGTAGCGAGCGAAGAGATCACCGAGAGTTTTGAGAGCCAGATCGCTATAGCCTCGGCGCATATCCACAAGGAATATGGTGGCACGACTGACATCGACAACCAGTGTTTCCTTGACATGCGCTACGACGGGCAGGAATACACCGTAACCGTTGAAATCCCGTTGTCGCACTGCACGCGCGACGAGATTGCGGAGATCTTTCATGAAGCCTACCGTCAGCGGTACGGCCACGCCCATCTCGATTCCCCGATCGAGATCGTCGCTCTCCGGCTGGCTGCGACTGCGCCGCTTGCTGAAAAAGTAACGGTCAAGACCTCACCTCGGCGTGACCGAGACCCGGTTTTCAGCGAGCGCGAAGTGATGTTTGGCGGCAAATGGCTGACGACCCCGGTCTTCAATGAGAGCGACCTTTTTTCCGGTGACCGCTTTGACGGGCCTCTGATCGTAGATACCGGGCTGGCTACGGTGGTCGTTCCGCCCGGCTGGACGCTGATTATCGAGGATAGGGGCACCATGCGCCTCACGCGCGAGGGAGGCCATCCTGCATGAACCCGATTACCGTCGAGATCATCCGTAACGGGCTGATCGCTGCCGCCGAAGAGATGAACGCGATGCTGATCCGCTCGGCCTTCACCCCGATCATCTACGAGATGAAGGATTGCGCCGTTGCCATCCTCGACCGCGACCACCAAATTCTAGGGCAGTCCTCGGGTTTGCCGATCTTCCTCGGCAACCTAGAAATATGCTCGCAGCACACCGAAGAGAAGTTTGGCAAGAATATATGGCGCGAAGGCGATATCTGGGCGCTGAACGACACATATGTCGTTGGTACGCACCTGAATGATGTTTCGGTTTATTCCCCGATCTTCTTCGAGGGCGAACATTTCGGATTCGCGGTGTCGCGCGCACATTGGCTGGACATGGGCGGCAAAGATCCCGGGCAGTCCTTCGACTCGACAGAGATCTTTCAGGAGGGCCTACGCCTGCCGCCGACCCGGATCGGGATCGGTGGAGAGATCAACCATGACGTGGTCGATATCATTGAGGCCAATACCCGCCTGCCCAAGGGCGTAATCGGCGATCTGAAAGCGCAGATTGCCGCGGCCTCGGTCGGCACCAAGCGCGTGCAAGAGATCCTGCAAAACTACGGCGCTGACATTGTCAACCAGGCCAAGGAAGAGATCTTCAACCAGACCGAGCGGTTCGAGCGTGAGGCGATCGAGGCGATCGCCGACGGCGAATACACCGCTGAGGGCTACGTCGACGATGACGGGCTGGGCAACGGCCCTTTGCTTGTGCGTATGAAGGTGAACGTGAAAGGAAATGATATCGAGATCGATGTCAGCGAAGCCAGCGACCAGACACTTGGCCCGATCAATAGCGGCGCCTCGCAGACGATCTCTGCATGCCGAGTCGGCTTCAAATACCTGATCGCCTCGGACAAGCCGGTCAATGGCGGGTCGTTCCGAGCCTTGACGGTCAAACTGCGCGAGGGCTCGTTCTTGGCTTGCCGCGCGCCCGCAGCGGCGAACTGGTATTTCAGTTCGCTGGGGCTGCAGATCGACCTTGTGGCACGTGCGCTCGCAAGTGCCATCCCGGATGTGGCGACGGCGGCCGATTACGGTGATTCAAATCCTGTAATCATGTCGGGCACAGATCCGAGCACCGGCAACCTATTCATCGACTTTGAATGTCATGTCGGCGGTTGGGGTGCCTACCGTGGCCACGACGGAGTATCGGGGTTGATCAACAAGGTCAATGGCGGGCTTAAGGACCTTCCTATCGAGGTCTGCGAATCCCGCTTTCCACTTCGGGTCATCGACTACTCCCTGCGCCCCGATTCCGGCGGCGCGGGGCAATGGAGGGGCGGTTGCGGGCTCTCTAAGGTCTACGAGGTGCTATCAGACGAATTCGCGGTCGGGCTTTGGTGGGAGCGCTCGGTCACTCCTGCCTGGGGGCTGTTCGGTGGGAGCGACGGCAAACCGCCCGAGGTCCGCATCACCTCGGCCAGAGAGGGCGAATTCGACGTACTGAAAGCCAATGGTATCAAGCTAAAGACCGGCGACAGGATCCATTGCCGTTCCGGCGGCGGTGGCGGCTTTGGTCCGGTCGAGCAGCGCGATAATAAAGCTATCGAACGTGACATAGAGGACGGTTTTGTCACCGCGCAGGGCGCCCGTCGCGACTATGGGTTCAAGGGTGCCTAACCAACCCATCTAAGGGAGAAAGCAGGAACAGTTGAGTGCTGCCTCAGAAACACTGAAATGGAAGCGGAAAGCCGGTCTAATGCAAGTGCGGCCAACCCCAGGCCGGAGGACGTAAATATGTCAATTTCAAACCAGTCACTGCCGGATCTTGATACCCGGTCTCTGATTCATCCGTATACCAACCTCGCCGAGCATAACGATTCCGGGCCCCTGATCATCGAACGTGGCGAGGGGGTTCGCGTCTTTGACACAGAAGGCAAGGAATATATCGAAGGTCTGGCCGGCCTGTGGAGCGCCTCACTAGGTTTCAGCGATCCAGAACTTACCGGAGCCGCACGAGAACAACTTGCAAAACTGCCCTATTATCATGGCTTTCACGGCAAATCGACACCGCCGATGATCGAGCTGGCGGCACGGTTGAAAGCCATGGTGCCAATCGAAGACGCGCGGATCTTCTTCGCCAATTCCGGATCCGAGATCAACGATACCGTCGTCAAGCTGATTTGGTACGTCAACAACACGCTTGGCCGCCCGGAGAAAAAGAAGATCATCACTCGCCAACGTAGCTATCACGGGGTGACGGTTGCTACCGCCTCGATGACCGGGCTTGCGCTCTGTCAGGACGGGTTCGACTTGCCACTGGATCGGTTCCTCAAATGCATGTGTCCGGATTATTATCGCGAGGGATTGCCGGGCGAGACCGAGGAAGAATTCTCGATCCGTTGTGCCGAAGACCTCGAGGCTCTGATCTTGCAGGAAGGAGCTGGAAGCATTGCAGCGTTCTTTGCCGATCCGGTGATCGCCGGAGGCGGTGTTGTACCACCGCCAAAGGGTTACTTCGAACGAATCCAGAAGATCCTGCGTGCGCACGATATACTATTTGTTGCCGATGAGGTGATTTGCGGCTTTGGCCGGACTGGCAACATGTTCGCTTGCGAGACCTATTCATTGGCGCCTGATGTGATGACGCTGGCTAAATCGTTATCGGCCTCCTTTGTTCCGATATCCGCGGCCATCCTCAGCCCCACGATCTGGGAGGGCCTACTGGAGGCCAGCGAACAATACGGAACATTTGCGCACGGTTTCACTTATTCCGGCCATCCTGTAGCGGCGGCGGTCGCCCTGAAAACGCTGGAGATTTATGAGCGCCGTACCATCATCGCCCAGGTTCAGGACGTAGCAGCGCACTTTGCCAGACGGCTGGACGACTTCGCCGCGCATCCGCTGGTGGGCGACGTGCGCCGGGTCGGGCTTCTGGGCGGGATCGAGATGTCGCCGGATAAATCGACAAAGGCTCAGTTCGATCCGGCGCTCGGTGCGGGGATGTTCTGTTTCAACCGCTGTCAGGAACACGGGCTGATCGTGCGGCCTATCGGTGACATCATCGCCTTCTGCCCGCCACTGATCATCACGACCTCTGAAATCGACGAGATGTTTTCCCGCTTTGCCCGCGCGCTGGAAGACACCGAAAGTTTCTTGCGCAGCAACGGCACCATCTGAACACGCCAGCAGAAAGGTAACAAGATGAACGACAAGCCCGGCTACCCCGATCTTGCGTTGTTTGTTGACGGAGCATGGGTGACCGATACAGGTGCTGACACGATTGACGTGCTTAACCCATCAGACGAAGCTATTCTGGGCACGCTTCCCTGCGTCACACCCGACATTCTCGATCAGGCACTGGCCTCGGCCAAGCGCGCGCAGGAAAGCTGGCCCGATTTCACGGTGAATAAGCGCCGCGATGTCCTGCAGGCCGCCGCAGACCTGCTGGCCCGGCGTGCTGTGTCCATTGCCGACTACATAACGCTCGAACAGGGGAAACCGCGTGAGCAAGCCCAGATGGAGGTTGATCGCGTATGTGACCTGTTTCGCTACTTTGCGGGCGAAGCAATGACTTTATTGCCACAGGATCTACCGTCCGCGCCCGGAGCCATGACCCGCGCGCTGCACCCAGTCCCCATCGGCACGGTCGCTGCCTTCACCGCATGGAACTTTCCGCTTGTGCTGGCCGGGCGAAAGTTGGCCATGGCGATCGCTGCCGGCTGCCCGGTCATCCTCAAAGCCGCTGAGGAAACGCCAGCGGCGGCCGTCGAGCTGGTCCGCGCCCTGGTCGATGCCGGAGTGCCGAACGGATATGTTCAGTTGGTGTTCGGCGTTCCCGACGAGATCTCGCGGCACTTGATTGCTTCGCCTGTGGTACGCAAAATCTCGCTAACTGGATCGATCCCGGTAGGCAAGGAACTGGCGCGGCTGGCGGCCGAAGGGGTCAAACCGGCAAGCCTTGAGCTTGGTGGCCATTCCGCCGCGCTGGTTTTCAATGATGCCGATCTTGCCGCGGCAGCCAAACAGCTGGCGGCGGCCAAATTTGCCAATGCCGGACAAGTCTGTACCTGTCCCAGTCGGCTGCTGCTGCATGCCCCGATCCACGACCAGTTTATTGAGCTGTTCCTGCGCGAGGTTGACGCCCTGCGGCAGGGCGACGGGTTCGATCCTAGTAGTACGATTGGCCCCTTGGCCAATGTGCGACGGCTGGATGCCATTCAGCGCGTCGTCGCCGATGCTCTGCTCCGGGGCGCCCGGCTTTTGCGCGGTGGAAATGTACGGCCTGGCAAGGGTTTCTATTTCGAACCGACGGTACTCTGCGACGTACCGCTGGAAAGCGAGATCATGGAGGAAGAGTACTTCGGACCTGTCGCCCCCTTCCGGCAGTTTGAGACCGAGGAGGAGGGCGTGGAGATTGCCAATAGCCTTCCTTATGGCCTTTCTGCCTATGTCTTCACTGGATCCGAAGCGCGCGCCGACAGACTTGAGCATCGCCTGGACGCGGGTGGCGTCTTTGTTAATACCACGCTCACAGTAACCGAATTCACACCTTTCTGTGGAGTCAAAGAAAGCGGCTATGGCTACGAAGGCGGGCGCAAAGGACTGGAGTCGTATATTCATTTCAAGCTCGTGAATAGGGGGCTGCCGTGAGATGCAGGCAATCGAAACTGCCGAACCATCTCCATCAAGGAAGTCAGTAAATTGGGAACAATTATTGCGAGGCCGAATTTGATTCGTCTGTTGCAGTCGACAGAACAGGGTTTTTCGTAGGATTTCTTCAAAACCGTTCATCCAGTAGGCAGGAGGTTTGGGTCACTGAATTCGATCGCAAACATCTCGCGCGAGAGGTGCCTTGCAGGTTTTGCAGAAACGAAGTTTTAACGATCAGGAGCGGCCAAACGAGCCGACACTTCAAAGTCTCAAATGTCCCGCTCCCCCCGTAATTCCCCCCTTTAGAATGCTGCAAATTCCACGAAAGGCGGCTTTGCAGGCTGCGATTGCATAAAACGAGCAAGCCGGCGAGAGTCCGGTTTTGGCCGTCCTCACCGGCATGAATGACCGCTTTCGGCGCTTTCCACCCAATTAAGAGCGATGCAGCATTTGGGAGGTATGGGCGCTTGGTGGACCTCCGCGCTCAGTTTTTATTGAAAGTCATCTTGGGGGCGGCGCCATCATGAAGCGCAAGCCGCCTGCGTTGCGCAACATCGGCATCGACCTCGACATTCGCGCGATCGAGGGCTTCGAATGCGACTATCCGGTCGAGCTTCACCACGGCTGCGCCCACGCGTTCCTGTCCGACTTCGACTTCCAGGGCGACGAGCTGGTCTATGCGGACCCGCCCTACGTGCTGGCGACGCGCAAGTCGCAGCGCCGCTACCGCCACTACTACACCGACGACGACCACGTCGAGCTTCTCGACATCCTCAAGTCGCTGCCGGCCCAGGTGATGATCTCCGGCTACCCGTCCCGGCTCTACGACGAGCATCTCTCCGACTGGCGCACGGTGTCGCTTCAGGTGAACAACCAGTCCTGCGTGGTGACCGAGAAGCTGTGGTTCAACTACGAGCCCGACCGGGTTCACTGGTTCTGGTACGCGGGTCGGGACTTCACGCGCCGTCAGGCGATCAAGCGCAAGGCCGAGGGCAGGGGTCGCCGCTACGAGAAGCTGTCGCGCGCGGAGCGCCTTGCGGTTCTGGCCGCGATGATGGCGGTCGAGGTGGAGCCGTGAGCATGTCGCCGGACGCGGCATCTCCAGACGATCTCCGCTGCGAACTGAACGATGCATTGGGCACCGACGTCCTGCCGCCGCAGGTCGTGGCGGTGATCACGTCGCTGTTCGACCGGTTCATGTCGTCCGATCGCGACGGTTCCCGTCGGATTGCCCAGCTCGAGGCCGAACTTGCCGCCGAACGAACGGCCAATGCCGAACTCCGGACCGTCGACGCGGCCCGAGATGCCGAGATTGTCGGTCTCAAGGCCGAACGTGCTTCTGACAGAGCGGCCAATGCCGAGCTCAAGGCCGAACTTGGTGCCGAAAGAGCGAACGGCGCCAAGCAGTCGGCCCGGATCGAAGCCCTCGAGAAAGAGACTCTCGACCTCAAGGCCGAACTTGCCGCCGAACGAACGGCCAATGCCGAACTCCGGACCGTCGACGCGACCCGAGATGCCGAGATCTTCGATCTCAAGGCCAAGCTCGCGGCCCGCGATGCCGAGATTGCCGATCTCAAGGCCGAACTTGCTTCTGAAAGGGCGAACGGCGCCAAGAAGTCGGCCCGGATCGAAGCGCTCGAGGCAAGCATGGTCGAGATAGCCGTCGAGAAAGCTGCCCTTTCCGATCATGTCGCCAAGTTGCAGCGCGCCCAGTTCGGCGCCAGCTCGGAGAAGCAGCACGCTCCCGCCGAGGATGGCGAGGACAAGGGCGCAGACAAGGGCAACGACGCAGAGGACGATGACGGGAACGGCGAGGACGGCGACGCGGACAACGGCGGCAAGGCGGACGAGGACAAGGACAAGAAGAAGGGAAAGGGCGGCGGCAAGCAGGGGCGCAAGAAGAATCGCGAAGGGGCCGTCAACGAGACCGGACTGCGCTACACCGACAAGGCTGCGGTGATCGAGATCATCGTCCCGCCGCCCGAGATCGAGGGACTGTCCGAGAGCGACTACGAGGTGATCGGGGATCGCGTCTAGGCCAGGGTCGCCAGGGTTCCGTTCGAATATGTCGTCATTGAAAGTCGCTACCTCAAGGTCAAGATCAACGAGACCGGCGCCGTGGTGAGCCCGCCCGCTCAAGAGGGCGTCTTCAAGAACAGTCATGCCGACCCCTCCTTCGTCAGCGACATGCTCGTCAAGAAGTTCATGCTGCATCTCCCCGTCAACAGGCAGCAGCACATGCTGAAAGACGCGGGCATCTTGCTCAACCGGGCGACGATGAACCAATGGGTCAACAGGGCAGCATCGCTGCCTGAACAGATCAACGAGGCGCAGCTGCGGTCGGTTCTCGACGGCGCCGTCCTCCAGATGGACGAAACGCCGGTTCGCGCCGGACATTCGCCCGACAGGCACAAGATGAAGACCGGCTACATGTGGCCGGTCCTGGGCGACCGGAACGAGGTGGTGTTCACCTTCGCCGAATCACGGGCACACGGGCACGTTCACGACATTCTCGGGGACTGGAGCGGAACCCTGATCAGCGACGGCTACGGCGCCTACGCGGCCTATGTCGAGGCCCGCAACGGCGCCGTCAGGCATCAGTCGTGCTGGTCCCACGCCCGACGGAAAATCGCGGAACAGAAGGACAATTGGCCCGACATGGTCGCGGAGGCGCTGAGCCTGATCGGCCGGATCTACCGGATCGAGGGCGAAATCAAGGACCGACCGCATCACGAGCGGATGACGGCAAGACAGACCCGGTCACGGGCGGCGGTCGATGCGTTCTGGGAATGGTGCCAACGGAGACTGGACGACCCGAAACTGACCCCGAAGCACCCCATCCGCAAGGCCATCGACTATGCGATGAAGCGCCGCAGCGAACTGGAGACCTTCCTCGATGACCCGGACGTCAGCCCCGACACGAACCGGATCGAGAACGCCATCCGGCCGATCAAGCTCGGGCAGAAGAACTGGCTCTTCGCATGGAACGAGACCGGCGCACGGAGCGCCGCCATCGTCGCCGGCCTGCTCGCCACCTGCCGCATGCACGACGTCGACCCGCAGACCTGGCTGAACGACGTGCTGCTGCGCATCGCCACCCATCCGGCGTCCCGGGTCGACGAACTGACGCCGCGACGCTGGAAGACCCTCTTCGCGGACAACCCCATGACATCGGACGTCGCCGCACTCGCCGCACAACTGCTCAGGCCGAACGACGACGGGCGGGGTCGTAGCGCTTCCGGTGCCGCACCACCGTGAAGTCGATTCCGTCCAAAAGCGCATGAAGCTGGGTCCGCGACAGCGACAGCGCCGCATGACCTGAAGCCGAGGGCGTCGAGAACAGGCCCTGCTCGAGGCGCTTCGACCAGATGAAGAAGCCGCCCCGCTCGAAGCCCAGCACCTTCACCATCGTGCGCCGACGGTTGATGAAGATGTACCAGCGGCCGCTGGTCGGATCCTGACGGAGGTGGCGCTCGACCCGCGCGCGCAAGCCGTCGAAGCTGCAGCGCATGTCCGCAGGTTCTTCCGACAGCCAGACGCCCCCTTCGGGCAAGCTGCCGAGCATCAGCCGCGTCTCAGGCGAAGAACGACGCCCTCGCCGAGCGACAGTTCGACATCCCAGGCCGGCTCGGGCGCGGCAGACAATTCGACAAAGCCGCACGAGCCGGTCGACCCGGACCCGGGGGTGAAGCCGAGCTTTCGGCGCCAGTACTGAAGAGACTGGACGGAAATCCCCCGAGAGGCGCAGAAGCTGACCTGGGTGCCGTCCCAGCGTTCGTGGTCGGCAACGATGCCAGCCCACTCCTCGGCGCTGCGACAAACCCGGACTCGGGAGCCCGATACCGGAACCGGCGACAACTCGCTCGTCATGACAATCCCTCGCGTCAAAATCAATCAAACGCAGGAATCACACAACGATCAGGCACCTAACGCAACACCCATTCACGACGCCGAAGTTTCAACGCTTACCGTTCGCCTCGCGACAGGACTCCGGCTGCAGCATGACAGCAGAACTGTCACGCGCAGCGCACCTTCTCACTGGTTCTGATCGAAACATTCGTCAAAACACCGCGCTTCGAGGGAAAGACATGGAGGGGATCAGGATTGATCGATGTCGGTGCAATGCAGCGATGCGGGCACGGCGATTTCAAGACAGAACTCGGCACACCGAAGAAACAGATCTGGCTTTGCCCGCTTTGAGGATTCTTTGTACGAACTCTCATTGAATGAACGACTGTTGGAAGATCACTCTCTGACCGGACGACTGCAAGTCGTTGGCGTGTCGCGTTCAAGCCAAAACATGTCTCTTGTCTCGATGACTCATTGTTGCAGCGAAGTTTTTCTTGATCGGCGGCACGATTCGGCCAAAGAATTGTGACCTGTCGAAGTGAGGTGATCGATTCGCGAACAAGGGGGACCTCATGGACCAATCGCGGCTTCAAGGCGTGATACTCCCGATCGGTCGTTTGCGCGGGTTTCCAAGTGCGCGTTGCGACGCAATTGAATACTCGAATTCCCTGTTGATGGACCCATCGTTCCGTGTGCCGGCAACCCGACGGATTGTTCCGGTCGGTTCCGCATTTCGTGTCTTGTATTGGGCCATGAAGTCACAGGAACGCTGCACCCCATGGAGGCGGCCATGAAAATCACCAAGATCACCGCGTACCAGGCGGACATCGTCACCGCGCGCGGCGGGTATGCCGTTTCGCGCGGACGTGTCGTGCGCTCGGTCGACAACACGATCATTCTTGTTGAAACCGACGCGGGCATCACCGGCATCGGCGAGAGCTGCCCCATGGGCACCGACTACCTGCCCTCCTTCCCGGGCGGGGTGCGTGCGGGGCTTGATTTGGTTGCACCCGTGGTGCTGAGCCACGATCCGCGCGAGATCGCCACGATCAATTACGAGATGGACAAGGAACTTCTCGGCCATCCGTACGTCAAGACCGCAATCGACATGGCCTGCTGGGACATCCTGGGGAAATCCGCGAACGTGCCCTTGTACAAGCTGTTCGGCGGCATGCTGAATCCCGGTCCGCGTGCGCGCATCGGTCTTTCGGCCGGTCCGGCGGAGGAAATGGCCCGTATGCTGGCCGAGCGGCAGGCGCAGGGTTACAACCATTTTTCGGCCAAGGTGGGCGACGACCCCGACGAGGACATCGCCCGGCTTGGCGAAATCACCGCCGTCCTGAAACCCGGCCAGACCATCGTGGCCGATGCGAACCGCGGTTGGACCGTGCATGGCGCGCTCCGGGTCTGCCAGGGGATTTCGCACGTGCACAATGTCTATATCGAACAGCCGTGCGACACTTACGAGGAATGCCTGCTGGTGCGCCGGGCCGCACCACAGCCGATGATCCTCGACGAGTGCATCGACACCATCGCGTCATTCATGCGAGCCTGGAACGACAAGGCCATGGATTGCGTGAACATCAAGACTGCGCGTCATGGCGGCATCACCAACACGCTGCAGCTCCGCAATCTCTGCACACGATTGGGCATCGCCGTGTACATCCAGGACGTGTGGGGGTCGTCGATTTCGGCCTCGGCGATTGCGCATATCGCGGCGTCCACGCCACCCGAGATGTTCCTCGGCATCTGGGATCCGATCGGTTGGAACGAATCCGATGTCGCCACCGGCGGACCAGAAATGCGCGAGGGACGCTACTATGCATCCGAACGCCCGGGTCTCGGTGTCGAGCCAATGACGGACGTGCTTGGCGATCCGGTCGCCGAGTACTCGTGATTTTGTCGAACAGTCCTGCGTGGCCCTTCTCTGGCGCCTCGATCAACAACAAGGGGGATGCAATGGATCATACGCGGCTTCAGGAAGTGATGCTTCCGATCGGTCGTGCGCGCGGTTTGCCGAACGCGCATTACACGAATGAAATCGAGTTCGCGGAAGAACGTCAGGTCATTCTTTCACGCAACTGGGCCGGCGTGGGATTCGGAAAGGACATTCCGGATTCCGGTGACGCCATGCCTCTCGAATTCTGTGGCGTCCCGCTTGCCGCCGTTCGGCGCGAGGATGGGACGATTTCGGTTTATCAGAACACCTGCAGCCATCGCGGCATGACGCTCTTGCAGGAGCGACGAAACATTCGAGGCACCTTTCGGTGTCCGTATCATTCGTGGTGCTACGGACTCGACGGCTCGCTGCGATCGACGCCGCATGTCGGGGGTCCCGGGCACAACATTCACGCCGACGTCAAACGGGAGGATCTTGGCCTGACCCGGATACCGTCGTGCGTGTACATGGACGTCATTTTCGTCAATCTCTCCGGCACCGCCGAGCCGTTCGAGAAGGTTCATGAAGACCTGCTCTCCCGATGGGCCGACTTCGACCAGCCATTTTGGCATGGCGGCGAAGACAGTTCGTTCTCGATCGACATCGAGGGAAACTGGAAGCTCGCGGTCGAGAACAACTGCGAGAGCTACCACCTTCCGTGGATTCATCCCGGTCTCAACAGCTACTCGCGTCTCGAAGATCACTACCACATCGAGGAACCGGGCAGCTGTTCGGGGCAGGGGTCCCTGGTCTATCGGCAGATCCAGGACGGTGAAGGCCTCAGTTTCCCGAATTTCCAGAATCTGTCGAGCAAATGGGACACCGGATCGGAGTATGTGTCGCTGTTTCCCAATGTGCTCCTCGGCGTGCACTGCGATCACCTGTTCTCGATCGTCTTGGAGCCGCATGGACCGTCGCTCACGCGCGAGAACGTGTCGCTCTACTACGCCCAACCATCGGTCCGTGACGAGAAATTCCGCGAGCTTCGCGTGAAGAACGCGGCACAATGGCGCGGGATTTTTCTCGAGGACGTGGGTGTCGTCGAAGGCATGCAGAGGGGGCGGCAGGGACCGTGGTTTGACGGCGGGAGGTTTTCGCCGGTCATGGACAGCCCCACCCTCATGTTTCATCAGTGGGTTGCGGGTCAGTATCTGAACGGATCCGGCTCGGTTCAGCCGGGCAACGCCGCCTGATCGTCAATCCGGTTCGATCCGTTGGTTGACGACGACATGTCTGGCGCGAGCAACGAGCCCGCACAGAGCGAATTCCTCGACGCCCATTCCAGGAATGATCTTGGGAGACTGGTCGAACTTTATTCCCATATGGGGAATCGACTTCTCGAACAGGGAGAGATCGATGCCGGGTGCTTCTTCCTGACGCACTCCTACGTCTTTGCGCTCGAGGCGGGCGACCCGCGCAGCGAGGAATTGAAGGCCATTCTGGTGTCCCATGGTCGCGAATCGTGAAACGTGGATCGGGGATCGCGAATCTCGCCGCGAGCCGCCTGAGCAAAAGACAATCGCAATGCCATTCCGTTCCGCCGACATGTTGGTCGGGCGACCGCTTCCTTTGCGGCGACTTGAGCGGACTCGGCAAATTGATGTCTTGCAAGCAAAATGTAACCGCCCAGCATTGAGACCTCGGTTTCACCGAGTCAGCTTCACATTGTCCGATTTGGAGGTGAATTCATGCGGTTGATCATCGAATCCGAGCAGAGCGCGCCTGGGGTCGACGCAAGTTCATCTCGAAACAAATTTCTGCAGTTGCGTCGGAAAGTGTCGACACGAGGCCTCGACCTTGGCATTAGCCGCCGAGTTCCAGGGAGGCTCAGATGAAATCACATGCACAAGCGGTCGTCATTGGAGGCGGTCTCGTCGGCTGTTCCATCCTCTATCATCTCACCAAGCTGGGGTGGAAAGACGTGGTTCTTCTCGAGCGCGATGAACTGACCTCGGGCTCCACCTGGCACGCGGCTGCCAATCTCCACGGGCTGCACGACCACAACAACATCTCGAAGCTCCAGTACTACACCATGCAACTGTACCGGGAACTGGAAGAGGAGACCGGCCAGGGTTGCGGCGTTTTTCAACCCGGTTCCCTCTACATGGCCCAGACCGAGGATCGCGAACACCAGCTTCGCATCCAGGCTGCCAAGGCAAGGTACTTCGGAGTCGACTTCTACGAGTTGAGCCTTGAAGAAACCCAGGAAATGCACCCGCTGGTCAACCTAGACGGGGTGCGATGCGTCATGTTCGAGCCGGATGGCGGCAACGTGGACCCGTCCGGCGTCACCCACGCCTACGCAACGGGCGCCCGCCAGCGCGGCGCGGAAATCCACCGGTTCACTCCCGTCACGGCCACGACCCAGCGTCCCGACGGGACATGGGACGTCGAAACGCCCAGCGGCAACATTCATGCCGAGTGGGTGATCAATGCAGCGGGCCTGTGGGCACGTGAGGTCGCGGAACTCGCAGGCGTCGAACTGCCGCTTCAACCGACCGAACATCAGTATTTCGTGACGGAGACCATTCCCGAGATCGAGCAGCTCGGCAGGCGGCTGCCTTCGGTCGCCGACCGGGACGGCGAATACTACATGCGACAGGAGGGCAACGGTCTCTTGATCGGCGCCTACGAAAAACATCCCCAACTGTGGGCAGAGGACCGCACCCCTGCCGATTTTGGGCACGAACTTTTTGCCGACGACCTTGAACGCATCGAGGACAACATGCTGCGGGCGCTCGACCGGGTTCCGGCGGCGGCCACAGCCGGGATCAAGCGGGTGATCAATGGTCCCATGATCTGGTCGCCTGATGCAGCCGCGCTCTACGGCCCCGTGCCCGAGCTTCAAAACTACTTCTGTTGCTGCGGGATCATTCCGGGATTCTCCCAGTCGGGCGGCCTCGGGCTGATGTCTGCCCAGTGGATCGTCGAGGGTGAACCTGAACTCGACATGTTCCCGTGGGATGTGGCGCGCTTTGGCAAGTGGGCCACACGGCAATTCGTCCAGGAACGGGTTGTCGACCAGTATTCAAAGCGATTCGCAATTCACTTTCCGTATGAGGAACGCACGGCCGGGAGGCCGGTTCGAACCCGACCGATCCATTCGACGCAGCAATCCATGGGATGCGTGTTCGGTCTGAGCTATGGCTGGGAGCATCCGCAATGGTTTGCCGGCGAGGGCGGCGATGCGAGCGAGACCTACGGCTTTACCCGCCAGGCGTGGTTCGATGCGGTCGGACGAGAATGTCGTGCGCTGCGCCGAAGTGTGGGCATTGTCGATGTATCGAACTTTGGCAAGTACGTGGTGCGCGGCGAGGGGGCAGCCGAATGGCTCGATCGAATCATCGCCAATCACGTTCCCAAGGAAGACGGACGATCATGCCTGACCCCGCTGCTTGGCGAGCGCGGCGGCATCGCCGGTGATTTCACCGTCACCCGGATCGAGCGCGAGCATTTCGTGATCATCGGTTCCGGGATAGCCGAACGCTACCACCAAAGATACTTTGCCAAGGTCCCGAAGCCTCAGAGCGTGCACTTCGAGAGTGTCAGCGACGCCTGGTGTGGCTTCAACGTGGCGGGTCCGCGCTCTCGGGAGTTGTTGAGGAGACTGACGCAGGAGGATCTGTCGAACGAGGCCTGGCGTTTCATGCGTTCGAGGCGTTTCACGGTCGCCGGCATCGACGCTGTCGGCTTGCGGGTCTCGTTCACGGGCGATCTCGGTTGGGAAATCTACGTCCCGGCCGAATTCCAGGTCAAGTTGCACGATGCGCTCTTCGAGGCCGGGCGAGACCTTGATGTCTGCCCGGTGGGCAGCCGGTCGCTGCTCAGTCTCAGGGTCGAGAAGGGCTACGGGTCCTGGAGCCGGGAATACTCGCCCGAATACTGGCCCCACGAGGTCGGGCTGGACCGGCTGATCAAGCTGGAAAAACAAGAATTTCTTGGTCGCGACGCCTATGTCGAGATCTCGAAGCGTCAGCCACGGGAACTGCTCGTCAATCTGGCGGTGGATGTCGAGAACGCTGACGCATCTGGCGGTGAACCGGTATTCCTGCCCGACGGGACGCCAGTTGGCCGGGTCAGTTCGGGCGCATACGGGTTCTCGGTAGATCGGTCGCTTGCACTGTCGTTCATCGGTCTTGAGCACGCGGTTGTCGGCACGGAGTTCGATGTCGCAATCCTCGGCCGTCCACACAGGGCGGTCATGCTGGACAAGCCGGCATTCGATCCGGAAGGCAAGCGGTTGAGAGCCTGATGCGGCGTTGATCCGCGTGCACGAGACACGCTTCGCGGATCACGTTGCGGCGACCCATTGTCGCAAGCACCGCGAGGTGATTGATCGGCAGTGTGCGTTCACGGGGTGGTCAGTAGCACCGACCGATCAATCGTCGCCGGCAAGATCCGGTGGCGTTGCTTCCTGAACCAGTGAGGAAATCGATTCGTCGCGCGTCATGACCTTGACCCCTTTGTGGCCGAGGCGCCGGATGGAGACGGTCTGGTCTTCGACCTCTCTCTTGCCGATCGCAATCACGACGGGGACTTTCGCAACCGAATGTTCCCGGACCTTGTAGTTGATCTTTTCGTTGCGAATGTCCGCTTCCGCCCGAACGCCAGCGCTGCGCAGCAATTCAACCGTTGCACAGGCATATTCATTGGCTTCGGAAACGATCGAGGCGACGACCACCTGGCGGGGGGCGAGCCACATGGGAAGATTGCCCGCATGGTTTTCGAGCAGGATGCCGATGAAGCGCTCGAAGGAACCCAGGATCGCCCGATGCATCATCACGGGCCGGTGCTTGTTCCCATCGGCACCGACGTACTCGGCCCCGAGCCGCTCGGGCAGGGTGAAGTCGGCCTGGAACGTTCCGCACTGCCACGCGCGTCCGATCGCGTCCGTGAGCACGAAGTCCAGCTTGGGTCCGTAGAACGCGCCTTCACCCGGATCGACTTCGAAACCGAGTCCATGCTTTCGGACAGCCATTTCGAGGGCCGATTCGGCCTTGTCCCAGATTTCGTCCGAACCGACGCGGACCTCCGGACGGGTCGAGAGCTTCACGTCAAACGTCGGGAATCCGAGATCCCGATAGACCCGACTGAGCAAATCGATGAATCGCGCGGTTTCCGACTCGATCTGGTCCTCCGTGCAAAAGATGTGGGCGTCGTCCTGAACGAAGCCGCGCACCCGCATCAGCCCGTGCATCGACCCCGAACTCTCGTAACGATGGCAGGACCCGAACTCTGCCAGTCTGAGCGGGAGGTCGCGGTAGGATTTGGTGCCCCTGTTGTAGATCTGCACATGGCACGGGCAGTTCATGGGCTTGAGTGCGTTCACGCGTTTCTCGTTGGCATGTTCCTCGTCGATTTCGGTGATGAACATGTTCTCGCGATACTTGTCCCAGTGCCCCGACGCTTCCCACAGCTTGCGATCCACGACCTGCGGTGTGCGGACTTCCTGATATCCTCCAGCATCGAGGCGCCTGCGCATGTAGTCTTCAAGCGCGCGGTAGATCGCCCAGCCGTTGGGGTGCCAGAAAACCATGCCGGGCGCCTCTTCCTGCAGATGGAAAAGCGACATCGTCTTGCCGAGCTTGCGATGGTCCCTTTTCTCGGCCTCTTCGAGCATGTGAAGATAGGCTTGCAGGTCCTTTCGATTCTTGAACGCGACGCCGTAGATTCTCTGCAGCATCGGGTTGCGGCTGTCCCCGCGCCAGTAGGCGCCCGCGACCGACGTCAGTCGAAACGCGTCGGGCGGAATCTGGCCGGTGTGAACGAGATGCGGACCGCGGCAGAGATCCTGCCAGTGGCCGTGCCAGTACATGCGGACGTTCTCGCCCTCGGGAATGGCGTTGACGAGTTCGACCTTGTACGGCTCGTTGGACTGTTCGTAGAATTCGAGCGCTCGCTTTCGGTCCCAGGCTTCGGTTCGAACCGGATCCCGGAGCGAAATGATTTCGCGCATTTTCTTTTCGATGGCTTCAAGATCGCCCTGCGAAAACGGCTCTTCGCGGTCGAAATCGTAGTACCAGCCGTTGTCGATGACCGGTCCGATCGTGACCTTGGTGTCGGGCCAGATTTCTTGAACGGCTCGCGCCATGACGTGTGCGCAGTCGTGACGAATGAGTTCAAGCGCGACGTCATCGTCTTTCATGGTATGGATCGCGACCGTCGAGTCGGATTCCAGTTCGCGCGAGAGATCGCAGTGTTCGCCATCGACCGTCCAGGAAATCGCCGCCTTGGCCAGCGATTTGGAAATGTCACCAGCAATGTCGAGACCCGTCACGCCAGGCGAATATTGCCGGACGCTTCCATCGGGGAGGGTGATGTCAATGCTGGTGGACATGAGGACGCCTTGTCGTCGATCTGGTGCCTGCTGCAGGCCGGTTTTTTTCGGTTGCGCTGTTTGGTCCGCCCGCCATCGGATGTCAACGCCATCACGGCAGTGCATCGAGTTCTTGCTTGATGGTGGCAGGACGGCAACGTATCCCACTTCGGTGAAAATCCGAGGTTTGGCAACAGAGCATCAGAAGGACGCATTTCCGTGAGCGATGGACAACCGAAATTTCTGAACACCCGCCACGGTCGGCGGCTGGCCTACCACCGTCGCCACGGCACTGGCCCGGGTGTCGTGTTTCTTGGCGGGTTCAGCTCCGACATGGAGGGGACGAAGGCTCTGCATCTTGACCAGTGGGCGGCAGAGACCGGTCGGGAATTCCTTCGATTCGACTATTCCGGTCACGGAAGCTCGTCGGAGAAATTCGAGAACGGATGCATTGGAGACTGGTTCGAGGATGCGCGCGAAGCCATCACCGAACTGACCGAAGGGCCGCAGATCCTCGTCGGATCCTCGATGGGAGGATGGATCGGGCTGCTCGTTGTACGCGCCATTCCCGAACGCGTTGCGGGACTCGTCGGAATTGCCGCGGCACCCGATTTCACGGAGGACAGCGTGCTGGCCAACCTGTCACCGGAGGAGCGACTGTCGCTCAAAGCCAATGGCAAGATCGAAATCCAGTCCGAAGGCTACGATGAACCAACCATCTACACGCGCCGGCTCATTGAAGAGGGAAGATCGCGGCTGGTCTTGCGCTCGCCTCTGGTTCTCGACATGCCGGTTCGGCTGTTGCACGGGACTGACGATTCCGCTGTCGATGTGTCGGTGGCAATGCGGTTGCTGGAACACGCGCAATCCCGAGACATGCGTCTGACCTTGATCAAGGATGCTGACCACAGGCTTTCGACCCCTGCATGCCTTGATGCGATCATCGCCGCGATTGGAGAGGTCATTGCTGCCAACGATGACCGAAGCCGAGTGGAGTAAAGCTGACGGGGGCCTTTGCCGGTTTCAAGCGCCGTGATCGGCAATCACAAGATCAAGCCGATGACGACGAGCGCGAGTCCGATTGTCGACACGAACAGCCATGCCATATTCCAGGGAATCAGCCGACCAAGCTGATCCGTGAACTCTTGGTCGTCTTGTATCGAGCGCTTGGCGCGAAAGGCGATCAGTGCGCAATACAGGATCCCGAAGATCCCCGACATGGCGACAACGATTCCAGCAAGTACCACGCGTGCAACCTCTCTTCGGCGACGACGAACCGCAGTTAGCCCATGTTGAGGGGGTCGAACAGCATTAGTTTCGAGGCGCGTCCTCGCGATGCACGTGTCAGGGTGACAAGGGCACTCTCGGAAGACGTCGACCGCATCGCTTCGCCACATCTTGTCGAGTCGCTTTCCGGCGGATCGCGATATTCCGCGTGTTGCGACACCGAAATCGGATTGGCTGTGGGTGTGGCGCGCGCTGGCTGCGAGATGCGAAATGTCGCATTCTTCAACATCCGGAAGTCAATCGCAGGTGCGGCGCCGGGCCTGTCTCAGCGTCGACCTGAAGATGCTGGGCTTGATCATGGTCATGGTGCGCTACGGAATTCTGCGGAATTGCAGATACTCCGAGCGCTCTTTCGAGGCCAAAAAGCCCGTCGAATCATCCCACTTCGTGGACAGTGAAGGTCGCCTCGGTTAAATCCGCGACGATGAACTCAGTCAGCAAGCTGTCGGCCCGCTTCGCGACGGTCCGCTCTCATCTCGATCCTTGGGCGATCGCCGCACTGGCGGTTGTCGTCATCGTGATGTTTCCGATCGCCGCTGTGGTGGCGGTGGCGACACTCCCGTCCGACGGTGTGTTCTGGCATCTATTGTCCACTGTCTTGCCGCGGTATCTGAGCAACAGCCTTCTTCTGATGATTGCTGTCGGCACCATCACCGCGATCATCGGCACGGCAACGGCCTGGCTCGTGGTCATGTGTTCGTTTCCGGGTCGGGTATGGCTCGAATGGGCCCTGCTTCTCCCGCTGGCCATGCCAGCCTACATTGCCGCATTCGCCCTGGTCGATTTTTGGGAATACGCCGGTCCAGCACAGACGGCCATGCGCGAGTTCATGGGATGGACCAGCAAGCAGGACTACTGGTTCCCGGAGGTCAGGTCTCGGGCCGGCGCGATCATGGTGCTGTCGCTGTGTCTCTACCCCTATGTCTATCTGCTCGCCCGCGTCGCGTTTCGCGATCAGTCCGCGAATGTCATCGAAGCGGCACGGACACTCGGTTGCGGTTTCTGGGGGCAGTGTCTCCGGGTGGCGGTACCGCTGGCTCGTCCTGCGATACTGGGTGGCGTTGCCATCGTTATGATGGAAACTCTCAGCGACTTTGGCGCAGTGGAGTATTTTGCTGTCCAGACCCTGACGACCGGCATCATGACGACATGGCTGGATGCGTCCAACGCAGCCGGCGCTGCGCAGATCTCGTCATTGCTGTTGATGATCGTTGCGATTCTTGTGGTCACCGAACGGCTGAGCCGGCGAAAGGCCCGCTACTATCAGAAGGGGCGAAAGGAAATCGCCCGTGTCCATGAACCGTTGCGCGGATTTCGAGCCATCGCCGCGACGCTGATCTGCGCCCTGCCTGTCCTGCTGGGCTTCGTGATGCCGGTCTCCATCATCATCTATCACTCCATCTCGAAAACCGAGGTCTGGAGCGACATGTCTCTTTGGTATGCGGCCATCAACACGCTCTACGTGTCGTTGACGGCCGCCGTGGTGACAATTGCGGCTGCTGTCCTCCTCGTCTTCGGCATTCGGGTATCGTACCGGGAAGGAGTCTCGCAATTGGCGCCGCTGTCGACCATCGGATACGCGGTTCCGGGCGTCGTTCTCGGCATCGGAATTCTCATTCCGCTGGCTGCACTTGACCACGCCGCAGCCGACCTCTGGCTTTACGTGAGTGGGACCGATCCCGGCCTGCTGATCACCGGAACTGGCGCTGCCATCGTGATTGCCTATTCGATTCGCTTCTTTGCATTGGCGTTTTCGTCGACAGAATCGGCTTTCGGGAGGTTGCACCCTTCCATTGGGGATGCGGCGCGCTCTCTTGGCAAGTCGCCGTTGGCAACGGTCTGGCGTGTCTATCTTCCGTTGGCAAAAGGCGGCTTGCTGACTGCAGGTCTGCTGGTCTTTGTCGACTGCGTAAAAGAATTGCCCGCGACTCTGCTGTTGCGGCCGTTCGGCTTCAACACGCTCGCAACACGCACCTATGATTATGCGTCATTGGAGGATCTTTCGCGTGCATCGTCGGCCGCCGTCGTCGTTGTTCTGGTCGCATTGACGTCTGTCGTCATCATGGCTGTGGCCTTCAGACGGCAGGCCTGAACTCGACACCAGTCCCGCCGAAAAAGGCGATGGCATGGGCGCCAATGACATCCGTTGTCGCCGTTTGTCCGCCAGACGGCAGGTCGAGCCCGCCGTGTTTTGTCGGCAACACCCATCGATCGAATCCTGACCGCCTGCACCGAAATCTCTCGATGGGACTTGAAACATGACCCGTCTTGTCCTTAATGACGGCGGCTTGCCCTCATAGCTCAGCTGGTAGAGCAACTGATTTGTAATCAGTAGGTCGGGAGTTCGAGTCTCTCTGAGGGCGCCAGATTTCCTCCCGGGCAATCAGTGATGTGTCGCAAGGCTCCGCTGCGCGAATGTGACGGTGAGTTCGCGCGCGTTTCCCCGTTTGGATTTCATTTGGCGGACTGTCACTCGCGCTCCGAACACGGGCAGTCGAGGATGAACACGAGATTCTGACGGCTTGTTCACCGCTTGAGGATTTGAACAAGCAGGTATCTTCCGAGCCGACCTCGACCCGCCGACGGCATGAATTGCAAAATTGACGACGTGCTGCCAGGCCCGGTCGCCCGATTGTTCGCCGCTTCTGTTCTGCGTGTTCGCGAGCGCCCCGAATCGTCGACGTTCTTCGCCTATAGCCTGCAATGCCGAATGGGGGCAGATTGACGGGTCAGTTTCGCTTCGCCCTTGATCGCGCGTGCCAGTCCTGCAACAAATGATTTCATTCGTTCTCGGAGGGTTGCGCTGTTTTTGGATTTCGGGTTTTCGGAACGGTCGTGGAGACGAAGTGAATTCGCGCGCCGTGGAATTCAAATGCAGGTCGCCGCAGCGGTCGTTTCGAATGCCTTGCATGTTTCTGATATGGCGAGGCTTTTTCGGTTGCTCGCCAATTGGACGATGGCGCCTCGCGAGATCGCTTGGAGCATGGATGCCAGATGGATCCTGCCCGAATTGGGTGCGAGGGTTTCGATGACAGGATTTTCATTCGGACAATCGGAGGCAGGATGAACAGTTGGCTGTGCGAAACCAACACCAGCGGCAAATTCGCATGGTCGATTCGTGATGCGGATGGGCGTGGCAGCCACGATCCGGTGTTGCGGGCAGGGACCATGGTGAACGACTTCACATTGTGTCTGCACATGCGGACCAAAATGCCGTGCGCCGGGTCAGCATGCCGCCTCAATGTCGGGCGCACATCATGACCGCGAACCCGACTGTTGGTGAATTCCCGCGCCGAACGCAGGTCGTGATTGTCGGGGGCGGGCCTGCTGGCCTGCTTCTTGGCCAGTTGTTGCATCGTTCGGGGATCGAGGCGGTTCTGCTGGAAAAAAGATCGCGCGAGTACGTGCTCGGTCGAATTCGCGCGGGTGTTCTCGAAGCAGGATCAGTTGCAGCGCTTCGCGAAGCGGGTGTTGCCGACCGCCTCGACGCGGAAGGAATCTCGCACGACGGTTGTTATCTGTCTTTTGCCGGGACCGGTCTCAGGGTCGATTTTGCCGGCCTGACGGGGCGATCGGTGACGGTATACGGCCAGACCGAAGTCACTGCCGACCTTTACGACGCTAGGTCCCGTTCGGGCGCCACGACGCTGCACAATGTAGAGGGAGTGACCCTTCATGACATTGGGTCCGACTCGCCCCACGTGACATTTGTTCTGGACGAGTCCGAACATCGGATCGACTGCGACATCATCGCCGGTTGCGACGGTTTTCACGGCGTTTCGCGCAAGTCGATTCCTGAGAGTTCGGTTTCCACTTTCGAAAGGGTCTATCCATTCGGCTGGTTGGGAGTTCTGTCACGAACGCCGCCCGTCAGCGATGAACTCATCTACGCGAACCACGAGCGGGGTTTTGCCCTTTGTTCAATGCGCAGCCCGCATCTGAGTCGCTATTACATCCAGGTGGGGTTGGGGGAGAGCACCGAGAATTGGTCGGACGCGCGATTCTGGGACGAACTTCGCCGACGGATACCTGCAGATTCCGCCGAGACACTGGTCACCGGGGACAGCATCGAAAAGTCGATTGCGCCGTTGAGGAGCTTTGTTGCGGAGCCGATGAGTCACGGCCGCCTCTTCCTGGCTGGTGACGCGGCGCACATTGTTCCACCGACGGGCGCCAAGGGGCTCAACCTCGCGATCGCGGACGTCCGATACCTGCATGAAGTCATCAAGCGGCATTATGAAGGCGATTCGCGAGCGCTTGAGACCTATTCCGACATGGCCTTGGGACGCGTGTGGAATGCAGTCCGGTTCAGTTGGTGGATGACCAATACCCTGCACCGATTTCCGGATCAGACAGAGTTCGACCAACGTATTCAGGAAGCGGAACTTGCCCACCTGTCCCGATCGGAGTCGGCACTGAGGGTGATGGCGGAAAACTACGTCGGACTGCCCTTCTGAGTCTGCTTCAGCTGTTCCTGAAGCGATTTCACCTGAGCCTTGAGCTCGGCGATTTCATCGGACGCATGCTGTTCTGGCTGCTGCACATTCGGATCCGTTTCCGTTTCCTCCGAAGGCGCAGACGCATCGAAACGCGTCTCCGGATCTTCCAGGGGATCGTTGTCGCTTCCGGGCATCCACGACGACGCAAAAGACGTCATCATTTCGGCTTGCCGTCGCTGGTAGTCGATCGCCGTCTCAAACATGTTCAATGGGTTGACCGCATCGCGGGTCGCCTGAGTCATCTGTTCGGCAATGGCGTCCTGCTGCTGTTTCACGACGTCGAACGAACGGGCCAAAAACTCCGGAATGAGAGAATCCTGCATGGCGTTGTAGTTGCGGACAACTTCGGTCAGCACATTGATCGGAAGAATGTTGTCACCTTGGCTCTCGCGCTCGGCAATGATCTGCAACAGCACCTGCCTGGTCAGGTCCTCGTTGGTCTTCTTGTCCCTGACCTCGATTGTATGTCCGTCGCGTATGAGATCGGCAATGTCGTCGATCGTGACGTATTCGCTCGCATTGGTATTGTAGAGCTTGCGGCTTGCGTAGCGGCTGATCAGTATCGTTTCGGCCATCAAGTCAACCTAGTCTTGTAATCTGAGGGGCAGGGAATCCCTGCGCATATCGATTTGCTACAGGAAGTCGATCCACAAAAAAAGGGGGCCAGTTGTCTGCCCCCCTTTGATCTTGTGTTTTGCCTGAGTGCGGTTTCAGGCCTGAGGTTGCGGAAGTGACCTCCAAGCTCATTTCTTGGGCTTGGCAGCGACCGGTGCGGCCTTTTCCTGAACAACCTTGCCGGCAGAGATCATCAGATCCAGCGTGTTGAGCTGTGCCGTCTTGGCGATCTCGGCGAATTCGGCCATGCGATCGGGCAGGGCACGAACTTCTGCGGTTGCGAATTCGGTTGCCGCCGCAGCGTATTCAACCGGATTCCCGTATGCAGTGTTGGCGCTGTCGACCCGCGTCAGAACGTCTTGCGTCCAGGCGTTGGTCAACTCGGCGTTCCTGCGGGCGGCATCGACCGCGACCTTGCCGAGCTTTGCGTTGAAGTCGACGGCATTCTTGAGAACGTCTTCGTATGCCTTGGTGTCGAAGTTGAGCGCACCCATGAACTTTTCAGCCGTGTTTGCGAAATCGAGAGTGTTTGCCTTTGCCATCGGAGTTTCCTTTCTTGGCACTGTGAACTGCGATGACCTGCATATAATTGCCGCACTGCGGCATTGCAAGGGAAAAATGCCGCAGTGCGGAATTTTTCGAAAAAAGTGCCACCGGAAGATGGTCGAGCCGCAATGAAACGGTGGCGCACGAACTTTTCCAGTCTCATTTGGGGTCAGGTGCATCAAGCGCTCTCAGATCTGATGATCTTTGGAATCAGCGGACTATCGACATGCCGGCCGGAACCGTTGGCTGAGAGTGTGACACGCTGTCCACGGTGACATTTCCGGGAACACGTGCCAACGTCAGCACATTGTTTGCGTCCGTCCGAGCCTTGTCAGATCACTGCATGGATGTTGTCTCCGACGGCCTCCGTGTTCATTCTTGCGACATCGAATCGGTTGTCGCGAGAGGGTCACGGATTATCTCCTGCATCCAGATTGGCATTGCGGACAGGCCTGCGCGGAGATCCTCGATGAGCCGTACCCCGTTCGTCTTGTCGGCAAGGAGTCGGCGGACAGTTTGATCGACCCTGATTCGTTCAGGTTCGTTTTGCATTGCATCGTGGATCCAATGCAGTGCCTGCACGATGTACATGCTTGGGCGCCCTGCCCAGTAAAGGCGACTGGGCGCGGCGTGCTTGAAGATGATTTTCTGGTTTCCGAGTTCGATCGGATTCAGACGGGCATCAGCCAAAACCTCGATTCTTGCTGGCACCGCGTTGGTGAGCCCAACCATGTTGGCAGCTGTCATCCCGTCGACGACGAACCGGACCTTGTTACGGCGCCCAACCGCTTCGATGACCGCGCGATAGTCTGGGACAGTAGGTTTTCCGGTCAGCTTGCTGGCTTTGGGCATGTCGTAAAGGCCCCTTGCAACGCGCCGTAGCCTGCCAGAATTGACCATGCGCTGCAGCGCCTTGTCGACGGCCTCCCGAGGACCGAGGTCAACAAAGTCCGAAGGGGTCCAGACCATGCTTGTTCCGAACATGATCCGGTCAAGGATGCCTGCAGGAAGGCTCGGCATGGAGTTGCGGTCGACCATTTCTGGAGTGTGCATCACTTTTCAGATGATGGCGAGTCTGAAATTTGCTACATATTTCAGATATTTTTCTGTGCCCGGAGACGCATTCGTGGATCAGGTTGTGATGGCAATACGAACGGGCATCTTTGGCTTCGAACAAGATTTGCTGCGCGCGGAACGAAGGTGAATCTTGGTCTGGATATACGAGTTTCCCGTTCAAGACGCCGCGACGTCAGGACCGCGCAGTCCAGAATAGAGGGTCTGTCACCAAGTGTTGCCAAGCTGGCCGCGGGTATCCAGTCGAACCGCCGATTTTGGTCATTGGTTGACTTCGACGTGCCTTGCAGAGAAATCGAATATGCAGTCAACCAATTGTGTCGCAAAGAAAAAGGGGCGCCAGTTTGCTGCGCCCCCTTTGATCGTGTGTTTCGCCTGAATGCGGCTTCAGGCCTGAGGTTGTGGAAATGACTTCCGTTGTCATTTACCGGACTTGGCAGCAGCCGGTGCAGCCTTTTCCTGGACAACCTTGCCGGCAGAGATCATCAGATCAAGCGTGTTGAGCTGTGCCGTCTTGGCGATCTCGGCGAATTCGGCCATGCGGTCGGGCAGGGCACGAACTTCCGCGGTTGCGAATTCGGTTGCCGCAGCAGCGTATTCGACCGGATTGCCGTACGCGGTGTTGGCAGTGTCGACCCGCGTCAGAACGTCTTGCGTCCAGGCGTTGGTCAGTTCGGCATTCCTGCGGGCGGCATCGACCGCGACCTTGCCGAGCTTCGCGTTGAATTCGGCGGCGTTCTTGAGAACGTCTTCGTAGGCCTTGGTGTCGAAGTTGAGCGCGCCCATGAGCTTTTCAGCCGTGTTTGCGAAATCGAGAGTGTTTGCCTTTGCCATCGGAGTTTCCTTTCTTGGCACTGTGAACTGCGATGGCCTGCATATAATTGCCGCACTGCGGCATTGCAAGAGAAAAAATGCCGCAGCGCGGAATTTTTTTTTTGAGGGCCTCCGGAAGGCGACTGAGAGGCATTTCGGTTTCGCGGTCGCGACCATCATGTTGGTCGGCTTCTGTTGGGCGCGACCGGCCGTGACAGATGAGCCCGCGAACCGGCGGGTTGATGTTTGACCATTGTGCCAGCACATTCACGGAATTCGATCAACAAGAATGTGGCCAAGCTGCCTGACCAACGACGTATCCACCAAATGAGACCACTTCTCGACAATCCGTTCAGGCCTGGATTTGGCACGATGCCTCCTTTTCTCGCGGGACGGGATCGCGAGGAAAGCCAACTGCGTTCCATGTTGCACCGCCTTCAGGCCGGGGAGCGAAATTCCGCAGCGGTGCTGATTCATGGTCCTCGCGGGAACGGAAAGACCGTGATGCTCAGGTGGCTGCGGATTGCGGCAGGCGACAAGCTGAACGTTCGGCGAATCAAGGCACGCTTCGTTTCCGATCCATCGGCGGTCGCCATCAGTTTGCTCGCAAATCATCGAGACGGGAGCCTTGAGGAAACGATACCCGCGGCACGTGGTGATGTGATTCCCGATGGCATCCAACGAGAGGGCAACGGGCAATTGACCCGCCGGCAAATCGTGTCGCGGTCACTGGACATGGCCATGAGACAGGCAGCAAAGAAGAAGCCCCTGCTGATGATCATGGACGAGGCACATACAGCCGATCCCACCGAACTGGGCACTTTTGTGAACTCGTTTCAGGACAGTGCCGAGGCGGAAGCAATGCGACTGGTTCTCGCAGGCACGCCTGATTTGCGAAATGCGTTGTCAGCGGCTGATGCAACCTTTGCCGATCGGATGAGAAAACTCCCATTTGGTCATTTGGCTCCGGAAGCAGGGCAAGCGGCAATCGCGCAACCTTTCGCTGACAACGGAATCGAGGTCGACGGCGGAGTTTGCGAGCGGTTGGCAAGATGGGCCGAAAATTATCCGTACTTTTTGCAGTTGATTGGCGAGGCAGCTTGGGAGGAAGCCGCCAACTTCGGTCGGCTGACAGAGGAAGCGGGAGAAGCCGCGATCAAGCGAGCGCGGGTCTCCCGTGACGAGTATTTTTCCATTCGTTATGAAGAGTTGGCTGCAGAAGGTCTCGTCGAGTTCGGCGCGGCAGTTGCTGCTGCTGTGTGTTCCGCTGGAGGTCAACGTATCAAAAACGTCGACGTGGAAAAGATTGCTCGCGACCTCTGCGGCTCGGAGTGGAAAGCGGCAATCGATTTCATTGTCCGCAAGGGATTCCTCTGGCGCCCGCATCTGGAATTGAGTTTTCAGGCCGGCATTCCGAGCCTGATGAACTACACGATCAAGCGTCACCAAATCGAGTATCTGTCACTCGCACAGGGCAAGCAAGACCGCGATGGAACCACCGTGATCCCGGATGTCGTCAGGCCTCTCACTCCCTGAGAACGAACCGTGCTACGCTTGACGATTGTCAGTGTGCTTCATAGCCGGCTGCGTTTTGGCATGATTCACGAAATGCCCCGAACCGTGGCATAATCCGGGCACTATTTCGTGGATCGGCTATTCCGACCGATCGTGTGATCACACTCTTCGTCACCGTCCGTCAATTGCGCTTCGGTGTGGCGCACTTGAGCTTGTTCGGCGGTGGAAACGCAATCCGGCTACGTTGGAGAGGATCCGCGATGCTCGCGGGTGACGCGCTCGAAGCTGGCGCTGCCGAAACGTGACGTCATTCGTATGTGCGATTCACGGCCTGATCGCTCTCACGCGTGCCCGGCAATCGGATTCGTCGCGTCGACGACAATGCGCCTGTGTGCGGTCAGTTCCTTTTCATGACGTATGACCCGGGCGCCTCTTCGATCACCGGATGCGAGCTTGATCCCGGGGAACGGGCAGGGACGTCCGGTGAATCGCCGCCTGCGAGCCACTCCGTCCAGCGGGGCCACCAAGAACCCTTGTGGTAGTCTGCCGCTTCGTGCCAGCCATCGGGATCTTCGGGCGCCGATTCATTTGTCCAGTGGCCATACTTGTCCTTTGTCGCCGGATTGATCACGCCCGCGATGTGTCCGCTCTCGGCAAGAACAAAGGTCTTCTCGCCGCCGGTCTTCAGGAGTCCTGAAAAGCTGCTCTTCCATGGAGCGATGTGATCGGCAATCGTCGCAACGATGAATTGCGGCACCGTGACGGCGGACAAGCGAATCGGCGATCCCATGAGGTCGAATCGGTCATGCGCGAGGTCGTTGTCGCGATACAGGCGCTCAAGATACTCGACTGCCATTCGCGCCGGAAGGTTGGTCGAATCGCTATTCCAGTGAAGCAAGTCGAACGCGGGCGGCTTTTCTCCCATCAGGTATGACCTTATCGCCGGACCGTAGACGAGGTCGTTCGCCCTGAGGAAACTGAAAGTACGCGCCATGAAGTACCCGTGCAGGTATCCCTTCGAATCCGTCTCGTCGCGAATCGCAGTCAGGAAATTGTCGTCGATGAATGCGCCCAGCTCGCCGGGCTCCTCGAAGTCGGTCAAGGTGGTCAGGAAAGTGGCCTTTCGAACCCTGTTGCCGCCACCGGTTGCCGAGAGATGGGCCAACCCGCAGGCCGTCAGCGTGCCGCCGACGCAGTAGCCAACCACATCAACCTGCTCGCACTCGCAAACTGCCTGAACGGCGCCAAGGGCCGTCAGGAAACCCTCAGCCAGGTAGGTGTCGAGCCCCACGTCCCGAAACGTCTCGTCCGGGTTTGCCCACGAGACGACGAACACCGTGAAACCCTGTTCCACGGCATACCGGATGAAGCTGTTCGCCGGGCGCAGATCGAGGATGTAGAACTTGTTGATCCATGGCGGGATGATCAGAAGCGGAGTCGAATGCACCGTGTCGGTTCGAGGTGCGTACTGGATCAACTGGAACAGTCGGTTCTGAAAAACGACCGAACCCTCTGTCGTTGCAAGATTTCCGCCGACCTCGAACGCTTCCGGGTCGGAAAGCGTGACCGACAGCCCCTCGGGATTGGCTTCGAGGTCGCGGACATAGTGCTCGAGGCCGTCGACAAGGGACTTGCCGTTGGTTTCGAGCGCTCGTTCGAGTGCCTCCGGGTTCGTCGCCAGGAAGTTCGTCGGCGACATCATGTCAATGACCTGGCCGACGAAGAAGTTGACCTGCGACTGTTTCTTTTCGTCGAGATCCGTCAGCCCGTCCGTCACCGAACGCATGGCTTCGGATGACAGAAGGTACTGTTTCTTGAGGAAGTCGAAATAGGGGTTTTCGGCCCACTGCTCGTCTGAAAAACGTCGGTCCTTTGATGCCGCCGATTTCGAAGTCGTGCCGTTGCCCGATTCCGACGACGAACTCCGCTTCTGGATCTCGGCCCAGTTTCGAAGGCTCTCACCCCAATACTTCACCTGAGCCTCGATCAGCCGTGTCGGGTCCTTGATCGACTCGGAAAGATATGCTTGCACCGCCTTGGCGTAGAAGTCGCCGCCCGGTCCGTCGAGTCGAGGATCGTGTTTCTTGCGTGTGGCCATCGCAGCGGCAAGGCGAGGAATCAGCGCGTTCATGCGCTCAATGTTCTCTTCGAGATCTGCCGTGGAACCTGTTTCGGGCTGTTTCATGAGTTCAACATCCTCATTGTGAAATCGCGCTCAACGTAGCATATACCACCCCGTTTGCAAAAAGTCAGAAACGGGAACCATACATGCTGCGATACGATATTCTGGAAAGTCTTCGCCTGTCGAACCAATGGATCGGGGCGAGCACGAAGGCCTTTTGGGGGCAACCGGCATTCGCCCTGCATCCCAGCCCGATTCCATCTCTGATCGCAGCATGGGGCAAAGTAACAGAACGGTCGTGGTCGAAAGTCGCGGCAACGCCGGACTGGGGTATCGACAACGTCGAGTACCGCGGACGAAGCCACGTCATCAACCGACGCGTTGTTCACGACAGACCTTTTTGTCGCGTGGTTCAATTCACTGCAGACGGCAGAACGTCCGCCGCTCGTCGTGTCCTCATCATCGCTCCGATGTCCGGGCACTATGCAACGCTCGTGCGAAACACCGTGACCAGCTTGCTGCCTGATTGCGACGTTCACGTGACCGAATGGAAGAACGCGCGCGATGTCCCAGTTTCGGTCGGATCGTTCGATGTTGAAGACTACGCCAAGTACATCATCGATTTCATGGCCGAGCTTGGACCGGATCTGCACGTCATCGCGGTTTGTCAGCCGGTTCCCCTGGCTCTTGTCGCAACGGCAAGAATGGCAGAGCTCGATCAAGAAGCGGCACCACGGTCACTGACGCTGATCGGCGGGCCGGTTGACCCCGAAGCCAATCCGACAGATGTCACCAACTTCGGGTCACGGTTCTCCGTCGATCAGTTGGACACCGTCGTGGTTCAGACGGTCGGTCTCGGTTTCGACGGCGCTGGCCGAAGGGTCTATCCCGGAACGGTGCAGTTGGCGTCCTTCATGTCGATGAACTGGAAGGCTCACGTGCAGGCGTTCGCCGGGCAGGTCGAGCGCGTGGCGCGGAATCAGGACGGCGAACGCGACCGCCACAACAGTTTCTACGACGAGTATCTTGCCGTCATGGACATGCCAGCGGAATTCTACCTGTCGACTGTGGAGAGAATTTTCAGGAATCGCGAAATCGCGCGCAACGAATTTTCGATCGATGGAAAAAAGATCGACATCTCCAAGATTTCCTCGACCGCAATCATGACCGTCGAGGGTGGGCGCGATGACATTTCCGCGCCGGGCCAGTGCAGCGCTGCGCTCGATCTGGTTCCGGAACTGCCCGACTCGATGAAGGAGTCGGTCGTCGAGCCTGATGCAGGTCATTACGGCATTTTTTCCGGTCGCGCCTGGCGGACGCGAATCAAGCCGCAAGTCTTGGCGTTCATGGACCGTCACAGCCAATAGGACATCGCCTTTCTCCGGTGAGTCGGCAGTCGCCGGCACGCAGCTGAGCGGCCCGTAACCTCCTGTTTTTATTCATTTCAATTTTACGGTGACAGGCGGTTGCCTGCGCGAGATCTGGTGTGTTCGGCTCGGACCCATAGATTGCAATACTCCGAATGGGATGTCCGCCATGGGGCCTTCAGTCGAAGGTCCGACGCGCGGATCGGTGGCCGTCCGTGACCGACATGCGTTCAGGTGTTCTTGATTGTGGAATAGCCAGTCGGTCTTTGGGTGCCCGTTGATAGAAATCGCGGAGCTCTGTTAAGAAAATCTAATCAAATCGAAACGAGTTTGAATTTTGACGGCGATTCCGTCGGTGTATTGTGGTGCGAGATGCAATTCAATTTGCCCGTCTTGATCCACGAATGCGCGCGGGTGGCAAAGAGCCCGGCCTTCTCCAAGGTGAACCAATGTCGACTGAGCGTCAGCTTTCGAATGTCAGCTTGAAGGAGCGAGCGTATCGCATACGCCGGTACGCGTTGCTCATGGGGGAAGTGCAGGGCCAGGGATACATTGCCCAGGCGCTCGGTTTCGCTGACGTTCTTGCCGTCTGCTACTTTCACGCGCTTCGGTATCGAGCGACCGATCCTGAATGGGAGGGGCGCGACCGACTGTATCTCTCGATCGGACACTATGCCATCGCGCTCTATTCGGCGATGATCGAGGCCGGCGTGCTCCCGGAAAGCGAACTGGAGAGCTACGGCGGGGACGACAGCCGATTGCCGATGTCGGCGATGGCTGCCTACACCCCCGGAATGGAGATCACCGGCGGTTCGCTCGGACACGGCCTCGGCATCGCGGTCGGCGCCGCATTGGGTTTGCGCCGCAAGGGATCCGACAGGTTTGTCTACAACCTCATGTCCGACGGCGAACTGGGCGAAGGTTCAACCTGGGAAGCGGCCATGGCTGCCCCGCATCACCGGCTCGACAACCTGATCGCCGTCATCGACTTCAACAACCAGCAGGCCGACGGCCCCTCGCAGGACATGCTTTGCTCCGAGCCCCTCGAAGACAAGTGGAGAGCGTTCGGCTGGCATGTGCAACGCGTGGACGGAAACGACATCGACGCGGTCGCTGCCGCTTTCGACGGGGCCCGGGAACATCGCGAACAGCAGCCCCGCGCGATCATCTGCAACACCAAAATGGCCAAGGGCGTGCCGTTCCTGGAGGAAAGGGAGCGAAACCACTTTCTTCGCGTCGAACCGCACGAGTGGGCCGAAGCCATCGCCGTGCTCGATGAGGCTCAGTTCCAATGAGGCAATCCGGACATGATTCGCGCCCACCCGCGTCGGGTGGGAAGCGATTGAAGACGTCGGCGATGATCGCGTCGCTCGCGGCCGAAGGCATGCCGACGATTTCCGCGCCGTTTGGGCATGCGCTCGTCGACCTCGCCAAGGAAAACGACAAGATCGTGGGACTGACGGCAGATCTGTCCAAGTACACCGATCTTTACGTGTTCGCGAAGGAGTATCCCGAAAGATTCTATCAGATGGGAATGGCGGAGCAGGTGATGATCTCGGCTGCAGCGGGACTGGCTCGCGAGGGGTTCACTCCCTTTGCGACGACCTATGCAGTCTTTGCCTCACGACGTGCCTACGACTTCATTTGCATGGCGATCGCAGAGGAAGAACTGGACGTGAAGATCGTCTGCGCCTTGCCCGGTTTGACGACCGGTTACGGACCGAGCCATCAGGCCACCGAAGACATTGCGATCTTTCGCGGGATGCCGAACCTGACAATCGTCGATCCGTGCGACGCCATCGACATCCAGATGGCGACCCGTGCCATCGCCGCACACAAGGGCCCCGTCTACATGCGGTTGCTTCGCGGGAATGTCCCGAGCGTGCTGCAGGAATACGACTACCGGTTCGAGCTCGGCAAAGCAGCAATGGTGCGAGGCGGGTCGGACGTTCTGTTCGTCTCCACCGGGCTGATGACCATGCGTGTTCTGGAAGCGGCCAAGGAACTGGCGCGAGACCGGATCGATTGTGCGGTCCTCCATGTACCGACCATCAAGCCGCTCGATGTCGAGGCGATACGTGCGGCGGCGGCAAAGAGTGGACGGCTCGTCGTCACCGCCGAAAACCATACCGTCATGGGCGGGCTGGGCGAAGCTGTGGCAGGCGAGCTGTTGAGGAACGGTGTGTATCCCCGGTTTCGCCAGATCGCCTTGCCTGACGAATTCCTGAAAGCGGGCGCACTCCCGACCTTGCACGACCTCTACGGACTGTCCGTCTCTGCCGTGGTCGCGCAGGTGAAGGAGTGGGTAGGGGAATAGTTCGTGTCGAATGCAATTCAAGCGGGGATCGTTGGACTTGGTTCAATGGGCATGGGGATGGCCCGGAATATCCTCGCCGCTGGAATCGCATTGAAAGGATACGACAAGTCTGAAGCATCGCGTGACCGGTTTGCACAGATCGGCGGTCGTGCTGTCGGTAGCGCCGCAGAGGCCGCCACCGGTGTCGATCTGCTGATTCTCATGGTCGTGAATTCAGACCAGGTGCGGGACGTGCTGTTCGGAGACGGCGGAGCGGCGTATGCCATGACGCGCGGCTCGACGGTGATACTCTGCTCCACGATCGCACCTGCAGACGTCCGTTCACTGGCGAGTGAGGTTGGAAAGTACGGGCTGTTGCTGCTCGATGCGCCGACGTCTGGCGGGAAAGTCGGGGCGGAAGCCGGGACGCTCACGATCATGGCGTCCGGTCCGGACGAGGCCTTCGGTACAGCTGAACCGGTGCTGGATTCCATCGCTTCAACGGTGCATCGTCTTGGCGAGGAACCCGGCATTGGCGCAACCTACAAGGTCGTGCACCAACTGGCAGCCGGGGTCCACTTGGTCGCCGCTGCCGAGTTGATGGCGCTCGGTGCCAAGACCGGTTGTGACCCACGCACGCTTTTCGAGATCGTTTCGACGTCGGCGGGGCGAAGCTGGATGTTCGAGAATCGGGTGCCTCACATGCTGGACGGCGACTACGAGCCGCGATCGATGGTCGACATTTTCATCAAGGACCTGGATCTGGTCCTGCGGACCGGCAAGGAGGTGTCGGTGCCACTGCCACTCTCTGCTGCCGCGCACCAGATGCTGCTCGCTGCGTCTTCGCTTGGCCACGGTCAACTGGATGATTCCGCAGTCGTCAAGGCATATGAAGCGTTGACCGGAACCTCGATCGAGGCGGCCATCGATCAGTTCTCGTGACGTCCGGGTTCGTCGGGCGGCATCCTTCGAATGAATTCAAGCTCGATGCCTGTTTCTCAAATCGGGTCAGGATTGATACGGGTGTTCGGTCGTGACGCCAAGTGAGGCAAGCAACAGGCTTTTTTCTTCTTCGTGAGCCTCCGCCTGTTGAATCACCCAGTCCGCGAACGTCTTGACTGCACGGCGGTTCAGATGACGTGCTGGGCAGGAAAGCCAGTATGTCGGAAACGCGATGTACCCCAACTCTGGCGACAGCGGCACGAGTGACCGCTCCTTGAGTTCGTCCATCGCAAGTGTCGCGGTTTCCAGCACGACTCCAAGCCCGTCCTTGGCGGCCTGCAACGACATCGAGGATCTGTCGAACCTCAGCCCATGCCTGTCGTCGACCGCTTCCAGTCCCTGCAGGTCGAGCCATTCGCGCCACTGGATGGTCGCCTTGACGGTATGGATGAGACGGGTCGACGACAGCACGTCCTCGTGGCCGATTTCCAGCGCCTTTTGAGCAAGTCGGGGAGCGCAGAGTGGCATGACCCGGTCAACGATCAGCGACTGGCTGTGCAGTCCCGCCAGCGGCTCCGGCCCGTAGCGAATCTCGAGATCGACCGACTCCTTTTCGAAATCGGTAAGCTCGGAGGTCGCGTCGACATGAAGATCGATCTCAGGTGCATCGGCGACGAATTCCGATATTCGTCGCCCCAGCCAGCGAACACCGAAGCTCGCCGAAACCCTGATGACAACGCTGCGATGTTCCCTCGCCCGCGACACGTGGGTTTGGGCCGTTCGCAGCAGCTTGAGGGCCTGTGCTGCCGAGTGGTAAAGGCGTTCGCCTTTTTCCGTGAGAACCAGGCGCCGATTGATGCGTCGGAAGAGCAGCACGCCAAGTTGCTCCTCGAGCGACTTGATCTGTTGACTGACCGCCGAGGGCGACACCAGCAATTCCTTGGCTGCCAGATTGACCCTCGAGTGACGGGCCACCGCGTCAAAATAGACGATGGTGTTCATGTTGGGTGGTCGCGGCATCGTTCTCTCCTTGGATCGCCTCTGCACGCAAAGGGGCGGCATCCTCCAATCATGTGAAGCCACACTTCACGAATCTTTAAGCATTCGCGATTGATTCTGCGACAATGGGCTGAATTAATAAAGCGACACTTCACCATATTCCAAAATCATCCAGGGAGGAACCGTGAGATGAAATCCAGATTGATTTGCATTGCTGCCGCTGCAGTCATTGCATTCACCGCGCCGTCATTCGCAGAAGAGCTCGTCATTGGCACCAACGGCAAGCCCGGCAATCCCCGGGTCACGGGTGCCGAGATGTTTGCAGCGCTTCTCGAACAGTCGTCGCGTGGAAAGTACACCGTCAAGGTTGCGCATTCGGCGACGCTTGGCGATGACCGTCAGATGCTCAAGTCGGTCAGACTCGGTACCATGCACATGACCGTCAATTCGGACGGTCCCGTGGCGGAAATCGTTCCTGAGCTCAATGCGTTCGGCCTGCCGTACCTCTTTTCGTCGCTGCCAGCGGCGTGGGAGGTGCTTGACGGTCCGATCGGCGACGACATTGCCGCAAAGCTCGAGGAAAAGGGCTATGTGGTGCTTGCCTGGTGGGACAACGGCATTCGGAAGATCACCCATGTCTCCAAGCCGATCGCCCATCCCGACGACATCAAGGGCATGAAAATCAGGACCCCGCAAAGTCAGGTAACCATCGATGCATTCACGGCGCTTGGTGCCAATCCGGCACCGCTCGCGTTCTCGGAACTGCCAGCTGCACTGCAGTCGGGCGTGTTCGAGGGCCAGGAAAACCCGCTCGCGAACATCTATTCGTCCAAGCTGCATGAACTGACGCCCTACATCGCCAAGTCGAACCACAAGTACGAGATGGCTCCGATTCTGGGCTCGAAAAGGTGGTGGGACACGCTGTCGGACGAGGACAAGGCTCTGATTCAGAACGCCATGGATGCCGCAACGTGGTACAATCGCGGCGTGTTTCTGATTGCCGATGCCGAACTGGAGCAGCAGCTCATCGAGGAAGGCGCCATGCTCAACGAAGTCGACACTGCCGCGTTCAAGGAAGCGACCGCTGGTGTCTACGACAAGTGGGCCGGCGAAATCGGCGACATCGTGCCGTCGATCCAGGCAGCCGCAGCAGCTGCCGCAGCGCGCTGAGTCGAGATGCGCAGCATCATCATTGCAAATGAAGCGACAGGGCCTCTTGGCCCTGTCGTCAACGGCATTGACACGGCTGTCAGGATCGCCTGCGCGGGAATCCTGTGGATCACGTTTCTGGTCATGCTGCTGCCGACATTTGCCAACGCCGTGCTGCGTTACACCACCAATGCAAGCCTCAACTGGTCGGTCGAGATCGTCCAGTTGACTTTCCCGTGGTTCATCATGGCCGGCGCCGTGCTCGCAGCCCAGCACAGTCGACACATCGGTGTCGCGCTTTTCGTGAATCTGCTCTCGGACCGTCCCGCGCGATGGGTGGGGATCGTGGTCCAGATTCTCGTGCTGCTGGCTTGCGTGGCCGTGATCTATGTCTACCTCGGATTTGGCCTTTTCTTGGGCGGCATGGAATTCGCTGCTGGCGACGTTGCCTTCACGTCCCTGGGCGTGCCGCAATCGTGGAGCTATCTGGCTCTGCTGTTCGGCTATTTCCTCCTGGGTCTGACAGCGATGGCCACGGCCTATCGATTGATCACCGGCGAACGAGTCCGTTCGGGTGACGAACTGGTGTCGTCCGACTGAGGCGACTGACACCGAGGAGAACAAGAACAATGTCGACAACCGCCGCGCTCGTTTTCATTGGCCTCCTGTTGCTTGCAACGCCTGTCGCGCATGCTCTGCTGATCGCCAGCGGCGTTGCCATGATATCGAACGAGCCCCTGTTCCTCTTCGAGGCCATCCTGAACCTTTACAAGCCGACGTCGAGTTTCCCGATGCTGGCGATTCCCTTCTTCATCCTGGCCGGCGATTTGATGATGTCCGGTCGATTCGGCGAGTATCTGGTCACGTTCTCAAAGATGCTCGTCGGCGCCATGAAAGGGGGGCTTGCTCAGGTCTCTGTTGTCGGTTCGCTGTTCTTCGGCGGTGTTTCGGGTTCTGCGGTGGCGGATGCCTCGGCCTTGGGCAACGCGCTGATCCCCGTCCAGAAAAAACAAGGCTACCCCGAGGGATTTTCGGCAGCGGTCAATGCGTCGTCGTCGACGATCTCGGTCCTGATTCCACCCTCGATTCCGCTGATTCTCTACGGGTTGGTGACCGAGACATCGATCCCCAAGCTGTTTCTCGCGGGCATCGTTCCCGGCATCATGCTGACTGTCCTGATCTTCGTCATCTGCTATGCCATTGCCCAGATCAGGGACTTGCCGTCATCGCCTCCCGAGGAGAAGAACAGGATCAGAGTCGCCGACCTCTTTGACCAACGCGACGGGTTGATCATCGTGATCGCGACCGGCGGATTGATCGCCTTGTGGCTTGCGGGGATCGTTTCGCCATTGGTGGCGGTCGCGGCCGGAGTCGTCATCGCCCTCGTTCACGTGAATTTCGTCTCGCGGCGGTTCAGCTTTCGTAAGGTGCCGACCGATCTTTATCGTGCCATTCCTGCCTTGCTGATGCCGGTTCTCGTCATTTTTCTGGCACGAGGCGGCATCGTCACGCCGACGGAAATCAGCGTTTTCGCAGTGGTTTACGCCTTGCTGGTCGGCCTCCTGATTTACCGCGACCTGACGATGTCGACGATCCTGCGCTGCGTGCTGACAACGGGGATGATGACCGGTGTCATCATGCTGGTGATCATGGGTTCCAGCGTCCTGCAGTGGATCCTGTCCTACGAGAGCGTTCCGGAAAACCTGGCTGCATGGATGCTGGCAACGCTGCAGTCTCCTTGGGCGATCATCCTCGGAATGAACCTCTTGATGATTATCATCGGGACTTTCCTTGATCTGCCGGCTGCCGTCTTGCTGCTCGGCCCGATCTTCATCGGCGTCGCGCCCCAGATCGGTCTGGAACCGATCCAGCTCGGTGTCATGATGGTCGTCAACCTTGCGATCGGTCTCTACACGCCACCGGTGGGGACGACTCTATTCGTCTCTGTGGCGATCGAACGGGTGCCCATGGGACGAGTCGTGGTGCAGCTATGGCCGTTCTACCTCGCCGCACTGTTCGTCCTGGGACTGGTGAGCTTCGTTCCTGCCGTCACATCGGTCTTTCTATGAGCAATGATCGCAATCACATGCTCATGGCGCCATCGGAACGTTCAGTTTCGAGGCTTCGGTGATGATGCCTCCACGGTTTCCGACTTCGGTTGATTCGTAACGCTCTGCGAATACTGAGGGCAGCGGACAGTCACCGGGCAACGCCAAACACAGCCGCGACAAGTGCCGACGCAACCCGCGATCAGACCAGTCGCGAAACCCGGTCCGGTCGTGCAGCTGTCTTCAAATTCTCGCTGCGTTCTGACGAGCCAGCGTTCGCACCGACACCTGTCATGATCGCATCCGGGTGCCGTCGGGATCGAAAAGCGGTGTTGTCAGAATGCGTGTTTGTCTCTGGTCGCCCAGGATTTCGATCCGGACATCAGGGTTCTCCCCGATCACCTCAACTGGCAGAAACCCGAGCGCCACCGATTTCTCCGCGAAATGCGAATAACCGCCCGACGTGCAGAATCCCACCACCTCGTCGCCGAGCCAGATCGGCTCGTCAGCAATGACATCGGCATCGTCCGCGTCCACCTCGAAGGCGCAGATTTTCCGCTGCGGGCCCCGTTCTCGTTCATCGATCGATGCGGCCCTGCCGACAAACTCGCTGTTCTTCTTGTAGTCCACAAAACGATCGAGGCCGGTTTCTGCGGGCATGTAGTCCGGCCGATACTCCCGCCCCCACGATCCGAAAAACCGATCGAGCCGCAATGACATCATTGCCCGCATCCCGAATGGTCGCATGCCGAATCCGCCACCGGCGGTCTCGAGGTCGCGCAGCAGTGCAAGCTGATTGCATGCGTCGACAAGAATCTCGTAGCCGAGATCGCCCGTGTAGGAGAGGCGTTGAACAATTGCCGCCGAGTCGCCGACAGTCATGCGCCTGACATCCATGAAACGAAAGTCCGTGTTCGAGACGCTCTCGGCAGTGCAGTCTGCGAGGACCTGCCGCGCTTTCGGGCCGGCAATCTGAAAGCCGATCTTTTGGGTCGAGACATTCTGGAGCGTGACGCCCGATGACGGCAAACGCGACGTCAACCACCGCAGGTGAATCGCCTGCATCGAGAACGATGCCGTCAATAGGAACTCGTCGTCTGCAAGGCATGAAACCGTGAAGTCGCCCAGAATGCGTCCGCAAGGGCTCAGCATGGGATTCAACGCGACACGACCTGGCTTCGGCACCCGGCCTGCCATGATCCGATCCAGCCAGCCGCGGGCCGATGGTCCGGTGACGCGGTACTTTCCGAAGTTGTGGATCTCGTTGATCCCGACATCGTTTCGAACCGCCATGACTTCCTCGCCGACAGATCGAAAGGCGTTCGATCGTCGAAAGGTCGGGGTTTCGAAGCGCGGCTCGTCGTCTCGCGCGAAATAGTTCACGACTTCCATGCCGTATTGGGCCCCGAACACCGCATTCCACTTGTCCCATTCCAGATAGGCCGGGGTGGTCAGAAGCGGTCGCCCGACCGGAAGCTCTTCATTGGGAAACGTGATCGAGAACCGGCGCTGGTAGTTTTCGGTCACCTTCTTTCGGGTCCACGTCGGTGTGGCCCAGGAGCCGAACCTGGCCACGTCCATCGCAGTGATGTCGCGTTCTGCCTCCCCGTCGATCATCCATTGAGCAAGCGCGAGGCCGACGCCGCCACCTTGGCTGAAACCCGCCATGACCCCGCAGGCCGACCAGTAGTTCTGCAGCCCCGGCACTGGCCCAACCAAGGGGTTGCCATCGGGCGCAAAAGTGAATGGGCCGTTGATGGTCGTCTTGATCCCGGCATCGCCAAGAACCGGAAAACGATGAACAGCCATCTCGAAGTTGTCCGCGACGCGGTCGAGATCGCCTTCGAGCAGTTCGGGACCAAAGTCCTTCGGCGTGCCGTCAACCGCCCATGGCACGCAGCTCTGCTCGTAGAATCCGATGCAGATGCCCTTGCCCTCCTGCCGGAGGTAGATTCCGCCTGACGGATACATCACGTGCGGAAGTTCGCGATCCAGCTCTTCAACCTCCGTGACATTGGCCGTGACAAGATACTGGTGCTCCATCGGGTGGAGGGGGAGTTCGACCCCGGCCAGGTGTCCCACTTCTCGGGCCCACAGACCTGCTGCATTGACGACGTGCTCGGCGTGGATCGTGTGTTCGGGGGTCTCCACGATCCACGTCCCATCGGGGAGCGGTCGGGTTGAGGTGACCTCGGATCGCAAATTGATCTTTGCGCCACCAAGCCGCGCGGCCCGTGCGTAGACATGGGTGGTTCCAGCTGGGTCGAGATGCCCATCAAGGGGATCGTAAAGCCCGCCGACGATCCCGTCCGTGTTGGTGATCGGGGAAATCCTGCGAATGTCTTCCGGGGAGACGAGTTCGGTATCCAGCCCCATGTGTCGGTGCTTCGCGCGTTCGGCGCGAAACATGTCCATCCGTTCTTCGGACTCGGCAAGCGTGATGCCGCCGACATGGTGCAGGCCGCAGGACTGGCCGGTAATCTCCTCGAGTTCCCGGTAAAGGCGAATGGTGTATCCCTGCAGGGCGGCCATGTTCGTGTCGCCGTTGATCGTGTGAAACCCGCCCGCCGCATGCCAGGTGGAGCCCGACGTTAATTCCGAACGCTCGATGAGAAGAACGTCGCTCCAGCCGAGCTTCGTGAGATGGTAGAGAACCGAGCAGCCAACGACACCACCGCCAATCACGCACACTCTTGTTGAAATCGTCATTGTCTTCCCCGAAAGGTCCTTGCCGTGAACTCGAGCAGAAATGCCATATGCATCGCGAACTTGCGCCGGACAATACCGTTGTCGCAGGAGCGTGGCCCGATCGATGTTCGATGGTTGAAACCGATCCGTCTTCCCAAGCCGAAAAAGCGCTTGGACGTTTCGGATCGAATTCAATAAACGCCGGGTGCTGAAGCAGTTCGTTCAATCGCGGCTGCCGTCATCGCGACTGATCAGGAGGCAAGTGGATGATACCGAGGAACTTTCTGTGTGGAATGGCCATTCTTGCGCTGGCTGCATGTTCGAAGCCCGTGCTCGACATCGCGGAACCGAGCGAGGAGCAGTATCTGACGGCACAGACCATTATCGAGGATGCGGACATCGATCCGCCCCGATCGGTTCCTCAAGAAGATATGTCAGCCCTGGTCGAGAGGATTCTGCCGCCAATCAGGAGCGCCGCCACGCAAGTGTGCATCGAACTGGCGCAGCCGGCAGAGCGGTGTGAACATGTCAAGACCGCCCGCGTCACCGTCTATCCCGACAACCCGCAAATCAATGCCTATGCGGATGCATCCGACAGCATCGGTGTCTATGGCGGGCTGGTTGGCGCCGTGGGTCACGAGGATGAAATCGCAGCCATTCTTGCCCATGAATACGCGCACATCATCTACGGGCATGTCGAAAGAAAAATGAACAATGCAATGGTCGGACTGGCCATCGCGACCGGTCTGAGCGCTGCGCTCTATGGCGGGTCCGGCTCCTACGATCAGCAAGGTGCCGAAACCATCATTCAGCTTGGAATGGAAATCGGCGCCAATGCATACAGCCCCGAGTTGGAGATCGAGTCGGATCGAACCGCGATTCACATTCTCAAGACCGCGGGATACTCGCCTGCCGCCATGCGCGACGTGCTCGTTCGTCTGAGCCGCGTGAACAAACACGGTCACAATGGCGAATTCGTGGGCGAAGTCGGTTTCTTTCAAACCCACCCGAGCGATGAGCGGCGGATGGCGCACATCATTTCGGCAATCGAAGATGCCGAAGCCGGCATCCCACTGATCGTGGCAACCGACGACGAGTGAGCCAAGCGGGCTTGGGGAGGGTGCCGTCCCTCTGCACTGAAATTCAAAGAGGCGATCGGAATTGTCCGGTCATCGACCTTCCTCGGACGTGCAGTGCCACGGTGATGAGGTGACGGGCCGGCGGGTCTTGACTGGACCACCTTGATTGCCGGATCAGGTCTCGCTCTTTCGCTTCCGGCCACAGGCAACCTGCAAGGCCTCAAGCATCGTTCTCCCGTCTGCGTCACCTGTCCAGGCCACGAACTCGTCAGGGCGGACAAGAACGGATTCGACCTCCCAGCGCTCAAGACACGGCGCCGTTCCCTTGTCGACGATCGTGAGCGGAATCCGGTCTCCCTTTGTTCCCTCGCGCAATTCTGCAAGGTCAACGCTGCCTCGTTCGGGCAAGAACGCGGTGAAGCCATCCCCCAGTTGGTCCCACGCATGCGTCCCGTCATCAAGACATGACGGAGCAAGATGGTGACCCGGCCGAGCCGCGAACTGATGGACGCCGGTTGCACTTGGAAGCCCGTTTGATCCGGCGACGATGGGTGAGCCCTCGTAATTTGGCACGAAACCGTGCACGGCTCTTTGAGGTTTGGCGAGTTCAGCCCACGCGGCCTCGAAAGCGTCGCGGTCCTTTTCCGGATCGAACTCCTCGAGAAACCTGCGATCCGAGTCGATCATTCGGGCGATGAAGTTGTCCCGCGTCGATGCGAACACCGGATGTCGTTCCACGTGATAGCTGTCGAGAAGCTGTTCGTCGCCCCAGCCTTCGATGACGGCAGCCAGTTTCCAGGCGAGGTTGCGCGCATCCTCGAACCCGATGTTGATGCCAAAGCCGCCATATGGAGGGTGGGCGTGGGCCGCATCGCCGGCAAGAAACAACGCCCCCTTTCGGTAGGTCATCGCGTGTTCGAAGCGCAGGTCCCAGAAGCCGACATACTCGACTGACACATCGACATCCTCGCCGACGACTTCAGAGATGATGGTGCGGGCGTCCAATGTGTCCTTGGTGGTTTCCGGTTCGACCGGGCAATGGAAAAACCATCCCGACTCGGCGTCGACGCGTCCCAGGAATTTCCAGTAGCCATCCAAATCGGGATCCATGACTTTCAGGAAAGCCTTGCCGGGAAAGCGCGTCGCGGCGATTTGCGACAGTGCGACGGAGTGAAAGACAAGGAGGACCATTCTTCGGCGTCGATCGTCGATCGAACGTTCGATTCCGGCGGTCTCGCGAGTGCGTGACAGGGCACCGTCGCAGCCGACCACGAACCTTGAAGTCACCTCGCGTGAGTCGCAACCGGCAGTTTGCGAAATCTTTACTCGTGCGGCGTCTCCATCTTGAGACACCGAATCGGCGGTCCAGTCAAAAAGTATGTCGACCGATGAAAGGTCCGCGACACGCCTCCGCAACACTGACTCGGTCGTGTACTGGGGCATTCGCAAACCGGTTTCGGCATAATAGGCGTCGACATCGGCGCGCCTGAGCCAGTCGAATGCCCAGCCGCTGGTCAATGATCCGTAGGTCGTGGCACCGCCCAGACCGTCAAGGTCCCTGATCGGCAAGGCGGCACGCATGGCTTCGATGATACCCCACGCGCGAAAGTGCTCGCCAGTCCGCTGTGTCATGTTCTGGCCCTTGGGAACCGGTTGTCTGGCATGGTGACGTTCAATCACCAGTGTAGGTATGCCCCGCTGCCCGAGACCAATTGCAAGGCCTAAACCGACCGGTCCTCCGCCGACAATGATGACGTCATGTTTCCCTGTCGACAATTCCACCCTTCACACTCCGGTTACCGCGGCCACCCGTTCCACGACAGCCCAACCGCCGTCAGGTTCCCGTCTGTCGTCCCGACGACCGTTCGAGAGCAGCTTCCGGTGGAACGTCGGACTTGCCGTTGCGCCAATTCGCGTTCATTGGCAATAAGTCCACCACCCGTTTAACATACGAGTGCAACACCTGCGATAGCTGTTCGACGGCTTGACTCACCCACATGTTGCGGTCGAGCCAGAGTGGTTGGAAGGTGGACAGTCGATCACCGGTATGTGCCGGGGTTGTGACCACTCAACCAGGACGCCGGTCAATCATCGCCGAGCCTGTGACAATCGTCCTTATCGATGGTATCCGAACGTCGTCGTGAAAGAGCCCTGGTGGCAACCTCACCGATGTCGGGCTGTCACAACCGACATGAGACGACGCTTGCTCGGTTGGCCAGCCCGCAATCGCTTTGTAGCGCCGGCATGATCGGGTGACATGGGAGACGAGCTGATGAAACTCGCGCGAAACCTTGTCTCGGGATCCTGGGATGCAGGAACTCCCGGGGATCACGTGGACAGCGTCGATCCTGCCAACGGAAAGCGGGTCGGTCAGGCGGTCGTCGGTACGGCCGTGGTCGCCAATCAAGCAATCGCCGCCGCACGCGATGCATTCGTCAAGGGTCGGTGGAGCCAGGACATGCGTTTGCGGTCCCGGGTTCTGATGGCTTTTGCCAGCAACCTGCGTGAGCGCCACGACGAGATCACCGAATTGCTGGTTCGCGAGAGCGGGAAGATCCGAAAGCAGGCACATCACGAAATTGCGGCCGGAATCAACGAGGCCGAGTATTTTGCCGGTCTTGCTCGCTCGATACTTGGCAGAACGCTCGAGAGCGCTCCGAACACCTTCTCGATTTTCTTGCGAGAGCCGGCGGGTGTCGCGGGGATCATCGTTCCATGGAACGCGCCGGTGACGCTTCTTGTCCGTTCGCTCGCACCTGCACTCGCGGCAGGATGCACGTGCGTCATCAAGCCGGCACCGCAGACACCTTTGGTCAACGCGGCGGTCGTGGAGTGCCTCGATCGGATCGACGAGTTGCCGGCAGGCGTCGTGAATTCGGTGAACGAGAACGGAATCGAGGTTGCCACGGCGCTCGCGACCAATCCCGAAGTCGACGTGATTTCCTTCACGGGATCGACGCGCACGGGCAAGATCGTGATGGAAAAAGCCGCTGCGTCGGTGAAACGGGTTTCGCTGGAACTCGGCGGCAAGTCGCCGGCTATCGTCTTTCCCGATGCCGATCTTGATCGTGCGGTTGCGGAAATTTCCCGCGCAGCGATCGCCCTCAACGGACAGATGTGCACCTGCGTCTCTCGCGTGCTGCTGTTGCCCGAGATCGAGGCCGAGATGACCGAACGCCTCAAGACCGCTCTCTCGTCAGTGCGTATGGGACACGGGCTGGAGGAGGGGGTGGAACTCGGTCCCTTGATCGACAAGGCAAGCCAGCAACGGGTCCTCGGCCTGATCGAGAGAGCCCGCGATGAAGCGGACGTGCTGCTTGAAGGAGTTGCAGGGACCGGTGATCTGGCCGCAGGGTCGTTCGTGTCGCCAACGGTGTTCAAGATCCAGGCCACCCGGGGTCCGCTTGTGCAGAACGAGCATTTTGCGCCCATGATCTCGATCGAATCCTGCACCGACGAGACCGATGCCATCTCAAGGGCCAATGCCACGCGCTACGGGCTTGCAGCTTCTCTCTACACGCGTGATCTGAACCGAGCCATGCGGGTCAGTCGCGCGCTGAAGTTCGGGACGGTTTGGCTCAATTGTCACAACCGGTTGATGGCGGAGGCAGAGACGGGCGGATACCGCGAGAGCGGGATGGGACGTCTCCACGGTCCTGAGGCCCTGCACGATTTTCTCGAAACCAAGACAGTGCATCTGGAGGCCGGACTTGAGCCTGATTCAATACCTGTCACGAATCCTGTTTGAGCGCGGCGCCGTCGCGTCGCTCGGAGACGAAGTCGCCGCGCTTGGCATCCGCAGGCCGCTTCTCGTCACCGATCCGGGCTTGGCGAGAGCGGGAATTCTGGACCGCGTCATTGTGACGCTTCGTCCTGACAGACCGGTTGTCTATGCGAAAACCCCGGAAAACCCGACCGAGGCTGCGCTCTCCGAATGCATGGAAATCTGGCGCGAGGAAGGTTGCGATGGCTTGATCGGGCTCGGCGGCGGGTCGCCCCTCGATCTCTCAAAGGCCGTGGCCTTGCTCGCGAGCCATGGTGGAAACTTTGCGGATTACGACGTCAAGACAGGCGGTTCGGCCATGATCGGCGAGGTCGTTCCTCACATCGCGATTCCGACCGCTGCCGGCACCGGTGCCGAAGTCGGGCGCGCGTCTGTCATCATGCTGGACAGTGGCAAGAAGTGCGTTGCCGTCAATCTCAACATGGTGGCCAATACCGTCATCTGCGATCCGGAACTGACCTTTTCGCTCCCGCCGTCACTGACTGCAGCCACTGGCATCGACGCCGTATCGCATTGCGTCGAGGCCTATCTCAGCCCGTCCGTCAATCCGCCTGCTGATGCCATAGCTCTCGACGGATTGCGACGAGCAGCACGGTGGTTGCCTGTTGCGGTGAGTAACGGAGATGACAAGGAAGCTCGCTGGCAGATGATGATGGCCGCTTTGCAGGGCGGGATGGTCTTGCAGAAGGGACTCGGTGCCGCGCATGCAATGGCGAACTCGTTCGGCGAGATGAATCTGCATCACGGCACGCTGATCGGCGTGCTGCTTCCCCACGCACTCCGGTTCAATGAGGAGGCGGTGCCAAAGAAGTTCGCGCGGCTTAAGGAATTGACAGGGACGGACCAGCCGTTCTCCGAGTGGATGTGCGACTTCGTCCGCGACCTCGGCTTGCCTCAAACCCTTGATTGCCTCGGGGTCTCTCGCGAATACCTTCAATCTCTGCCAGCCCGCGCTGCGCTTGATCACCTGAGCGCGACGAACCCGCGACAGGCCGGGGAAGACGACTATGCGTTGATGCTGAACGCAGCTCTGTAGCTGTCGTGTTCTTCGCTTTGCAGGATCAGAACAAACCGGCGCATTGGTCGCGGGAATTCGACGCATGCTCGGTCGTCTGATCACTCCGATGATTGTCCGAAACGGGTGAACAATTTGTTCGGGCGTCGGCGTCACATTCACTTCTGGACGGATCGTTCCGTTCGGGGGTGGCGCTTGCTGATGCTCGCCCGAGACCGTGGATTCAAAGATTGGCGAAGGGCAGTGCGGTGACGCCATTGCCAAGTGGCAGACGCACGTCGCCGGGATGGATCACGTAACCCGGCAATGCGGTGTCTCCCATATCCCGTTGGAAACTCTTGATGTTCGTGGCCATGGACGGGCGTGGCGTTGCCGACAGCTTGACTTCGACAGGGATTAGGCCTCGCGGAGTCTCGACCACGAAGTCCACTTCCGTCCCGACCATGGTTCGCCAAAATGACACGCGAGCGTTCATACCTCGATGCGTGACGGTTCTGACGATTTCGGACAGGACCGCAGTTTCCATGATTGGGCCAGCCATCGGGCCCGATGCAGCATGGACCGGGTCTGTGAGCCCTGTCAGATGACAAAGCGTTCCCACGTCGGAAAAGTACACTTTCGGCGTCTTGACCAGTCTCTTCCCGACATTGCCGAAATATGGACGGACGACAATGACTTGATAGGTCGCTTCGAGCACGGACAGCCATGCCTTGATCGTGTTGAGCGCAACCCCAAGATCGCGGGCGATGTCGCTCAGATTCAAAGCTGAGCACTTCTTGCTGCCAGCAGACGGAGGAAGTTCAGATATTGGATCAGGTCACCGACCTGCCGGATCGAACGGACGTCTCTCTCGAGGTAGGACTGGATGTAGCTCGAATGCTATGGGAATGGGCTTCTGGTTGGCCGAGTTGCCAGTTCGGGGTAGCCTCCGCGAAGGAATTCGTTCCAAAGTTGCTCGTAGGCTCGTTTCGAACCTGACAAACGTTCAGATCCCTCTTCCCAGGCCAGTGGCGCGTGCGGGCAACCGTCTGCCTCTCGTCTGGACAGCGGCAGCAGTCGCAGCACCGCGACGCGTCCCGCCAGCGACTCGGAGACGTTTTCGGCCAGCAAGAGGTTTTGCGACCCGATCAGGACGTATTGACCACTGCGACCGCGATCAGAATCGATGATCTCCTTGATGTAGGGCAACAGGTCCGGGATGTGCTGAATCTCGTCGAGAATGGCGGGAGGCGGGTGCAAGTTCAGGAAACCGCGAGGATCTTGCGTGGCCGCGATTCTGACATCTGGTGGTTCCAGCGAAACGTAGTTGAAACGCCGTCCAAGCAGGTGCCTCACGAGCGTTGTCTTGCCGGATTGGCGTGGCCCGGTCAGCACGACAGCAGGAAAATCTGCAACCGCCTGCTTGATGACGGGTTCAATCGAACGTTCGATGTAAGGCGTTTTCATGCTCGACATTATGCATTGGAAATGCAAAATATCGAGTTATTTCGGATGGCGGCCGTCGTGGACTCCCAATGCGACTGCCGTGTATCGGCCCCGCCGTTGCACGATGACTTTGGTCGTTGCACCCGGCAATCGGTGCACAGTCGTCGCGCGCCCCGATCGAAATTCCTCACGGCACGGATTCGGACATAGCGCGCTTCAGCGCAAAGTAGGATGTCTTCGGAGTGCGTTCGAGCGTGTCGAAGTCGACGTGAACGATACCGAACCGTTTGTCATAGCCAAGCGACCACTCGTAATTGTCGAGAAGGGACCACACGATGTAGGAGCCGACATCGATCCCCTCGGAAATCGCCGTCTTGACCTGTTCGATGTGGGCATCGATGTACGCGCACCTCTCCTGATCGTTGAAAGTGCCGTCCTCGTCTTGCGCGCTCGCGGCAGCCATTCCGTTCTCGGTCACGTGGATTGGAAGTCCGTCGCCGTATTCAGCGTGCACCCGGCGCAAAAAATGAAGCAGGCCATCGGGATAGATCTCCCAATCCATGTCGGTTTTTGGCAACGGACCGGCGACCTCCCGGTATCCCGGGAATCGATTTCCATCTTCATTTGAGCAAGGAGCAATCAGCTTTCGCGTGTAGTAGTTGATCCCGATCCAGTCGACAGGTGCCGCGATGATCTCCATGTCCTTTTCCCAACCGGTTGGAAGGTGCGGTTCCAAGCCCTGCAGCGCCCTATCGGGGTAGCCGCGCCCGCGAATGGCCCCCAGAAACCACCGGTTGTAGATTTCGTCGTAGAGACGCGCCTTTTCGATCGACTCAGGTCGCTTGTCGGCAGGCTCCGCGTACTCGAAATTGACCACGGCGCCGAGGTTGGCGAAATCAAGCGAACGCATGGTCTCGATGGCAAGGCCATGGCCAAGAAGAACGTGATGCATCGCCCGCGCGGCTGCCCTGATGTCTCTCATTCCCGGAGCGTGGACGCCGTCGAAATGCGAGAGCCATGCGACGCACCACGGTTCGTTGATGGGAGCAACCGATGCGACCCGATCCCCGATGCGTTTTGCGATCACTTCGGCAAAATGGGCGAAGGCGAGGGCGGTGTTGCGGTTGGTCCAGCCCCCTTCATCGGCGAGTGGCGACGGAAGTTCCCAGTGGTAAAGCGTGACCCAGGGTTCCATGCCAAGCGACAGCACCTGATCGACCAGTCGGTCGTAGAAATCGAGGCCCTCCTCGTTGACCGGACCTCGTCCCTCCGGGATGACCCTTGCCCAGGACGTCGAAAACCGCCAGATGTCGAAACCCGCAGCGGCGGCGAGTTCCAGATCCTGCTTGTATCGGTGATAGTGGTCGCACGCGATGCGACCGTCATGGCCATGGGCGACGTTTCCGGGCGTGGCCGCGAAGCTGTCCCAATGTGTCAACCCAGCATTCCCGAAGCCATGCCCCTCGATCTGGTAGCTGGAACTGGCAACGCCAAAGCGGAAGGATGGAGGAAAGTCGTTGCGGGTGAAATTCATCATGCGGCTCTCTCAAGTTCTTGGGAAACAACGGCAAAACCGCTTGCGTATGGATTCACGGCTGATCGGACGGAGCCGGGCCGCTGGATTGTCCGACGACGAACGACACGTCCCAGTGCTCGTGGATCGGGCCGGACTGGGGGTGTTTGATGATGTCGAGGAGCAGTTCCGCGCATCGTTTCCCGGCATCCCTGATCGACGATCTGGTTGCCGTGAACATCGGTGGATCGCCCGTGTTTTCGAGATAGGAGAGATCGTCGTCGTGGATGACGATCGAGACGTCCTTGCCGATGACCAATCCCCGTTCCAGGAGCGCTCGTCTTGCTCCTATTGCCGGAATGATCGACGAAATCAGCAAGGCAGTTGGAGGTTCGGGCAGACACGTCAGTCTGGACGTCGCCTCAAAACCGTACAGTTCCGTCATTTCGCCTGACAGGACAAGGTTGTTGTCTGGTTCGATGCCATGGTCGATCAGCGTCGACTCGTATCCCTGGCGTCGGCGCCGGGCGAATTCCATCGATTCGAGCCCGTTGATCAGCCCGATCCTGCGGTGCCCAAGGCCGAGCAGATGCTCTGTTGCCAAGCTGAATGCCTGCGCGTTTCCGATGTCCAGCCAGGAGTAGGGTGCCTGCTGTCCTGACGCCCTCCCATGCACGACGAACGGAAGTCCGATCTCGTTGAGCATTTCCATGCGAGGGTCGGTGACGTGAGGCGCGTGGACGATAAGCCCGTCAACGACGCGGCTGTTGGCCATTTCCCGGTATGCTGCCATCTGGCGATCGTCCGACACCACCGACAACTGCATGGTGTATCCTTGCCTGGCATAGGTAGCGCCGGCACCCGCCACGAATTCCGAAAACAGGGGATTGACCATTTCGTGTTTCGAGGAGACCGGAATGACATGTCCGATGGCCATCGACCGACCTGTCGCAAGCCGAGCGGCATTTCCGTTCGGCTGGTAGCCGTACCGAATTGCGGCTGCTGCGACCTTGATTCGCGTCGCTTCCCTGACCTCGGGATACCCGTTCAAGGCGCGGCTGACGGTTGTCTGGGACAGGTCGAGCTTCTCTGCAAGTTCTCTGAGATTCATCTTTCTGCCATACTCGTCTCGGTCACACCGTGCGACGTATTGCGAACTCTCGCTGCGACGTATCTCCACAAAGTTCGACGCACCCGCGCATTCATTGGCCTTTGCCGCCAAGGATGACCGACAATGCACGGGTGCTCAGTGGCGCACATTTTGACTTCGCATCTCAGAATCCTCAATCCCGGCACGCTTGCCCGTCAGGACAGCGTACAAAGGCGACGATTTCTGATCGAACGACCAAAAGCCTTGAGGCGAGGTGCATTAATGGCTTGACAATCACTCGCATCTCCCACAGGCATGGATATCCAAAGCGCTTTGAGTGTCAACCGCCATTATGGGGTCGATCAACGGGTAATGCGGCGATCGCGGCGGCTGACACACCAAACAAGAATGAGGGATTCAACATGAAATCAACGCGTCTCTTGTGTGTGGCCACGGCAGCCCTTGTGGGCACTGCCGCTGCGTCACAGGAGCTCATGTTCGCGCCGGGGGAAGATGCCCGGTTCAACTGGGAAAGTTATGAAGCATTCAGCGCCGGCGACGACATGTCGGGTGAAACGCTGACCATCCTCGGTCCCTGGCTGGGCCCGGACAAGGACCTTGTCGAAAGCGTCCTGGCCTACTTTGAAGCTGCGACCGGAATTGACGTTCAGTATTCTGGGTCCGATTCCTTCGAACAGCAGATCGTCATCGATACCGAAGCGGGCTCACCGCCGAACATCGCCGTATTTCCGCAACCGGGTCTCGCAGCAGATCTGGCCGGGAAGGGGGCTCTGGCGCCTCTGGGTTGGCAGACGGCCGAATGGGTTCGCGACAATTACGCCGCAGGCCAGTCCTGGGTCGATCTCGGCACCTACATGGGACCTCACAACGAACGAGACCTCTACGGTTTCTTCTACAAGGTCGATGTGAAATCACTCGTCTGGTACGTCCCCGAAAACTTCGAGGACGCAGGTTACGACGTGCCCGAGTCGATGGAAGAGCTGAAAGAGCTGACCGACCAGATCGTTGCGGACGGCTCGGTTCCGTGGTGCATCGGCATCGGATCCGGTGGCGCGACGGGGTGGCCGGCCACCGACTGGGTCGAAGACCTCATGCTGCGCACCCAGCCGCCGGAAGTTTACGACGCTTGGGTGACCAATGACATGTCGTTCGAAGATCCGCGGGTCCTCGAGGCAATCGACGAGTTCGGACACTTCGCCCGCAACGACGATTATGTCGCAGGCGGCGGCGGTGCCGTGGCTTCGGTCGATTTCCGCGAAAGCCCGAACGGTCTCTTCAGCTCTCCGCCGCAGTGCTACATGCACCGGCAGGCATCGTTCATCCCATCCTTCTTCCCTGATGGCGTGGTCGTGGGCGAAGATGCTGACTTCTTCTATTTCCCGGCCTACGTGACCAAGGAACTCGGCAAGCCCGTGCTCGGCGCAGGGACGCTGTTCGCGATCACGAGCGACTCGCCTGCGGCACGATTGTTCATCGAATTTCTGAAGACACCGATCGCGCACGAAGTCTGGATGGCGCAAAGCGGCTTCCTCACGCCGCACACTGGCGTCAACCCAGATGCCTACGGCGATGACGTGCTCAAGTCCATGGGGAACATCCTGCTCGATTCGACGACCTTCCGGTTTGATGGATCGGACATCATGCCGGGCCCGATCGGCGCCGGCGTGTTCTGGACAGGCATGGTCGACTATGTCGGCGGAAAGTCGAGCGCGGACGTCGCTGCCGACATTCAAAAGACCTGGGATGCAATCAAGTAGGCGTTCCAGACATGAACTCATGAAGCCGCCCGGTCTTGAAGGCCGGGCGGTTTCGCTGCATCATCAGCTCGTCGAGGTGACCGTTTCGCAAGAGCGTCACGTCGGCGACTGGTCCGAGAACGAAATTGCGAGGGTGGACCATTGAATCAGGTGTTGCTGGCAATCGCGACAATCCTGGCCGGTGTCTCGGGATGCGTTCTCTATTTTTATCTCTCAAACATTGTTCTCGACCGGGTTTTTCCCGCTCGGGGTCCGAATGCCGGTAGAAACATCAACCGGGCATCGGCAATTCGGCCCTGGCTGTTTCTGGGACCGGCAATCCTCTTGCTCTCGGTTTACCTCGTCTATCCTGCATTCAATTCGGTCTGGCTGTCCTTCCACGATGCCTCTGGGGACGATTTCATCGGTTTCGACAACTATTCGTGGCTGATCGCCGATCAGAAGTTCAGAGAATCCATTCGAAACAACGTGATGTGGCTCGTGGTCGTGCCTGCGGCCGCCACCTTCTTCGGTCTGATCGCCGCAGCGCTCACCGATCGCATTCGCTGGGGCAATTTCGCCAAATCGATGATCTTCATGCCGATGGCAATCTCGTTCATCGGCGCCGCCGTCATCTGGAAGTTCATCTACGACTACCGGGGTGAAGGCGCCATCGAGATCGGTCTCCTCAATGCCCTGATGGAGACAATCTCGTTCAAGGCTCAGGCCTGGCTCACGCTTGAACCCGGCAACAACTTCTTGCTGATGGTTGTTCTCATCTGGATCCAGACCGGCTTCGCCATGGTCATTCTCTCGGCGGCGTTGCGCGGGATCCCAGAGGAAACCATCGAAGCCGCAATTCTCGACGGCGCATCGCCATTGCAGATCTTCTACCGAATCAAGGTTCCGCAGATCTGGGGCACGATCGCGGTCGTCTGGACGACGATCACCATACTCGTTCTCAAGGTCTTCGACATTGTCCTTGCCATGACCAATGGACAGTGGGGGAGCCAGGTGCTCGCCAACCTCATGTTCGACTGGATGTTCAGAGGCAACGATGTGGGTCGAGCATCGACGGTCGCCATCGTGATCATGATTCTCGTCACGCCGATCATGATCTGGAACATCAGAAACGCGAGGAACGAGCGATGACCAACCGGCGAGAGGACAGATGGACAACATAGCCGGAACCCGCGCGCGTCTCGTCTGGGTCGTCAACCTGTCGGTTATGGCGCTCGTCCTGCTGTGGGTCATTCCAACGGTCGGGTTGCTGGTGTCGTCGTTCAGGGATCGGGACCAGATCGTCACCAGCGGCTGGTGGAAGTCGCTGTTTCCGGCGGAACAGAACATCATGGTTCGGTCTCCGCCGCCGGATGCGCAGGTCCAGGATGGCGACCTTTACGTCATCTCCGGAAACGTCTTTGACGGAGAATCCGGCGAGGTGCTGGCGTTTGGAACCAGTTCGCGCGAACCCGCGCGCTATTCGCCTGGCGAGACAGGCGAGATGACGAACGACAGGGAAATGACGGTCGATGCGGCAGGAAACTACCGGATCACGTCCTCCGAGCCTTTTTCGGGCCGGCGCGGGATTCGGGTCTTCGCGACCACGACCCAATCGCCAAAGATCACGGTGGAAAACTACCAGAACGTGATCTTTGCCGAAGGCATTGGACAGTCGTTCATCAACACGTTCTCGGTGACCATACCCGCGACGGTCATACCGATACTCATTGCGGCATTTGCAGCCTATGCCCTTGCGTGGATGGAATTTCCCGGGCGGGCCTTGCTCATTGCCTGCGTGGTCGGTCTGCTTGTCGTTCCCCTTCAGCTTGCGCTCATTCCATTGCTGAAGCTTCACAACACGGTCGGTCTTGGAAAGAGCTATTTCGGGATCTGGCTGGCGCACACGGGCTTCGGGCTGCCGCTCGCGATCTATCTCCTGCGAAACTACATCGTCGGATTGCCAAGAGAGATCATCGAATCGGCGAGGGTGGACGGGGCGACGGACTTCGAGATCTTTCGTCGGATCGTCCTGCCTCTGTCGTTCCCTGCGCTCGCGAGTTTCGCCATCTTCCAGTTTCTGTGGGTGTGGAACGATCTTCTTGTGGCGACTGTGTTTCTTGGCAACAACGAGGAACAGCTCGTCATGACGGCACGATTGCGTGAAATGCTGGGCTCTCGCGGGGGTGATTGGGAAATCCTTGCCGCATCGGCATTCGTGTCCATTGCGGTACCGCTACTGGTGTTTTTCGCCCTGCAGAAATACCTCGTCCGCGGATTGCTTGCCGGTTCGGTCAAGGGCGGGTAGCGGCGCGATGAACATCGAAACGAAGACGGCTGTACCACACGGCGGCAAGATTTCGCCGATGTCGGTAGACTGCCGCTCGGTGCGGCAGGGCCACGAGTGGTGGCGCGGCGCCGTGATCTACCAGATCTACATCCGGTCGTTTCAGGATTCGGATGGAGACGGAATCGGGGATCTCAAGGGTATCACGTCGCGCTTGCCTCATGTCGCGAGCCTCGGCGTCGACGCGATCTGGATCACGCCGTTCTATCCTTCGCCGATGAACGACTTCGGTTACGATGTGTCCAATTATCGCGACGTGGATCCCATGTTCGGAACATTGGAAGATTTTGACGAACTTGTCAGTGTTGCACACGAGCACGGTCTTCGCGTTCTGATCGATCAGGTGTTCAGCCACACATCCGACGCACACCCTTGGTTTGAAGAGAGCCGGTCATCACAGAGCAATCCGCGTTCTGACTGGTATGTCTGGGCAGAACCCCGCCCCGACGGTTCGCCGCCCAGCAACTGGCTTTCGGTCTTTGGCGGGCCTTCTTGGGAATGGGACGATCAACGTCAGCAGTACTACCTTCACAATTTCCTGGCCTCTCAGCCGGATTTGAACTTTCACAACCCAGAGGTTCAGGATGCGCTTCTCGATGTCGTGAGGTTCTGGCTCGAACGCGGTGTCGACGGCTTCAGGCTGGACACGATCAATTTCTATTTCCACGACCCGTTGTTGCGCGACAATCCGCTGATTCCCGACGAAGACCGCAACGATTCGATTGCGCCAAGTGTCAACCCGTACAACTGTCAGGATCATCTCTACGACAAGAATCAACCCGAGAATCTCGACTTCCTTGCTCGCCTGCGTTCGCTGCTCGACAGCTATCCCGGTTCGACCATGATGGGGGAAGTTGGCGATGCACAGCGCGGTCTCGAGATTCTTGCGGAATACACTGCTGGCGATGAGCGTGCCCACATGTGCTACGCGTTCGAATTTCTTTCCGGCAGTCGACCGAACGCGGCGCGTGTGCGCGAGGTCGTGGATCGGTTGAGCCGGATAGGGCCGAACAGTTGGCCTGCCTGGGCGTTTTCGAACCATGACGTTGAGCGCCACGCCAGTCGCTGGGGACTCGATCCGGCGCTCAGCAGGTTGATGATCCAGCTGATGGTTTGCTTGCGAGGCGCCGTGTGTCTGTATCAAGGCGAGGAAGTCGGTCTTCCGGAAGCGGAGATCGGTCGTGAAGACCTGCGAGATCCGTATGGCATTCGCTTCTGGCCTGACTTCAGGGGCCGTGACGGGTGCCGCACGCCGATGGTCTGGTCGTCTTCTTCCAGACATTGCGGGTTTTCGGACGGTGATCCGTGGCTGCCGATCCCGGACGGGCATCGCGAACTCTCGATCGAGCGGCAGGATGCCGACCCTGACTCCCTGTTGAATGCCTATCGGGAGGCCATCCTGCTCAGGAAAGGGAGCCCTGCGTTGCGTTCGGGATCCCTCGACAATCTGCAGGTCGCTGGGGACCTTCTCACATTCGAGCGAGGGCTCGACAACGAAACAATTTTTTGTGCTTTCAATCTTGGCGATTCAGCCGTTGCCTGCCCATTGCCTACAGGCGAGTGGGTCGGGTTGAACGACACGACGGCGAGCGGCCTCGGTGGGGAGCTCCCCGCGACAATCGAGCTGGACGGAGCCGGCTGCCTCATCGCTGCCCGAAAAGAGGAACCAAACTGACATGGCTGAACTCAAGCTGACGAGCATTTCCAAGGCTTACGGGAGCGTCGAGGTTCTCCACGGCATCGACCTCGAGATCGAGCGTGGGGAATTCATGGTGTTCGTGGGGCCGTCGGGTTGTGGAAAGTCGACGCTGCTGCGTGTCATCGCCGGTCTTGAGCGGATCACGGGCGGGACGCTGACCATCGACGATCAGGTCGTCAATGACGTTCCGCCGTCGGAACGTGGCGTTGCAATGGTCTTCCAGTCCTATGCGCTCTATCCGCACATGACCGTCCGCGAAAACATGGCATTCGCGCTGAGGATTGCAAAAAAGACGCAGGCCGAAATCAACCAGGCGATCGAGAATGCGGCGCGCATTCTGCATCTCGAGCCGTATCTCGACCGCCTTCCGAAGGCACTGTCGGGTGGGCAGCGCCAGCGAGTCGCGATCGGTCGGGCAATCGTTCGTGACCCACGGGTGTTCCTGTTCGACGAGCCGCTGTCCAATCTTGACGCTGCCTTGCGGGTCGCGACCAGAATCGAGATCGCGCAGCTCAAGGAGAACATGCCTGAGACGACGATGATCTACGTGACCCATGATCAGGTCGAGGCAATGACGCTCGCGAGCCGCATCGTGGTCCTGAATGCGGGGTCGATCGAACAGGTCGGGGCACCGCTTGAACTGTATGAACGGCCCGCGAACGAATTCGTCGCTCAATTCATCGGATCGCCGGCCATGAACCTTCTCGATGGCGAAATCTCGGAGACCGGTGAGCAAACGGTGGTCAAGCTCGATGGTGGCGGGACGGCGCGCACTTCCATCGGCACGTCAGGTGACCAGAGCGGCCGCCGCGTTCGGGTCGGAATCCGCCCAGAGGACTTTTTCGTGACGGACGGAGAGCCAATTTACACCAGCAAGGTTCAGTTTTCCGAGGCGCTGGGCGAGGTGACGGTCCTTTATTTCGGCGAGAGCGAGGACAAGACCGATCAGGTGCTTGCGAAGCTCCCTGGCATTCACGTCGGCATGCCGGGATCGTCCGTCGGATTGACTGCCGATCCGGCAAAGGTCCACCTGTTTGCCGATGGACAGTCCCTGCGCGGCTGAATCATCAACCTGGTGGCTCGTCACTCGCCAGGGACCGAATTGCCGCTACGTTGATGAGTTGCCGCACGGTGATGCCGCAGAAGCCGGTATCGATGGCAGCGACGAGCCTGCTGTGCATTGGTCAGCTGTTCCGACCGAGGAAATCGACCAGAAGGGCCGAAATCCGTTCGGGCTGATCTTCCATGGCAAAGTGGCCGCAATCTTCGAGAACGTGCAGTTCCGAACCGGGGATGGCGTCATTCAGCTTGTGCGCCCATGCAACCACCTGCCAGGCATCATCGGCACCCCAGATCAACTGAACTGGACGGTTCCCAAGTTCGGCGTAGCGATGAGCAATTTCATCAGTGTGCTTGGGGTCGTAATGCATGACCTGATGCTGGAAAAAGCTGCCCTGACCAACCGGGCCGCAGATGAAATCCAGATAGGTTTCCATCGAGGTCTCGGCGAGGCGTTCCTTGTTTTGCACCGTTGAGTCAAGCCACTCGCGGAAGTGCTCGCGGTGCTTGGAATCCGGTGCCTTGATTAGCTCTTCCAATCCGGCCTGCATCTGCTCGTGAGTTCGTTTCGAAGGCCAGCTGTCATGACTCACCACGTCGATCATGGTGAGGGTTCGCACGCGTTTGGGTGATTGGATGCCGAAGCGCTGGGCTATTCCGCCGCCGATGTCGTGTGAAATGACATGCAGGTCGTTGATTCCCCAGACATCCAGCAGTCCCTCGAGAATAGGCACCTGCCCGGTGACCGATGTGTCGATGGCGGGATCGTGCGGCCGCTCCGACAGACCGTAACCGAGCAGGTCGAAGGCATGCACCTTGTATCCGGCATCGACCAGTGAAGGCAGGATGTTGCGCCAGATATGTGACGAAGACGGAGTGCCGTGGATCAGGACAACGGGTGGACCTTCGCCATGAACGCCATGGGCAATCCGGGTACCGTTGATGATGGCATGTTGATTGACGAGATGTGTCATGGGGACTCCACGAATCGATCTTCCTGAACTGTACTTCTGCGACGATCCATGCCGCAAATGCAAAGTCGTCGAAATGCCAGACCTTGACCGACGGGTCGCGAATGGACCTCTTGCCTTGGCCAGGTCAATTGACCGAAATTATTGGCAAGTTTCCGCAGAAGCTCAGTTGACGTCGTCGAAATCCGGACGTTCGCCACGTACCTTTGCAAGCGTTGACCAAGAACAGTCCAAAATTGTTCGATGGAGTCTGTGTCGAGCATGTTGGCCCTCGCTTGGCAGTTCCCGATGATTGCGGTCGTCTCGGACACGATGCCGATCGTGTCCACACAATCGCGTTGAGTCCAATTCAACAAGGTGTCATGATCGTGGTCGAAGGAGGTGCCTCATGGCCAGCACAAACCACGCCAAGGACTGTCACATTTCAGTGCAACTGCCTGATTGCGATCTCGCGACGATCGATCAAGCTGCGGCAAAGCTTGGCTGCTCGCGCTCGGAGTTCGTGCGTGATGCCGCGGTTTGTTCCGCCGAGGAAGTCGTCATGGAGACCGGGCCAATCCGAATGAGCCCCGAAGGCTTTGCCGAATTCATGAACATTCTCTCGGCGCCGGCAATGCCGGTCCCAGATTTCGTCGAATTGGTCAACCGTCCCACTCCTTGGGAAGCCGGTTACGTCCCCAGGCGTTGAGGAATTGCAACGATTGGCTCCCGAATCGTTCACAGCAGCGCACGAACCCTACGAATATTCCTGAGACAAGCCATGACCTGCCAATGGCCAAAGTAGAGGCCACTTGCCAGTCAAGGGCGTGAATTCACGGCGATGATGTTTGTCCGCCAAGCGGTGCCTGTCGCTTACGGCCGTGGTTTTTCTCCGACGGAAAGTGTTCGTCTCGTGCAGCGTCAGTCAGTCTCGACAGACTACGACCAGACCCGGTTCCCTCTCTGCCTTGTGGCCGATTGGCGACTGCTTCAGCATGAAGCGACTGAGAATATCTGCCCCAACGCAAACACGCGTGGGCCTTGAGGCGAGACCTTTGTAGGAATATGGAGGGCCAAGAACGGCATGAATTTGCGAAAATCAAACGAATGATGCCATAATTCGGCAGACTCATACTCAGAAAAGGGTCAAACAGATGCTTTTGCGCTTTGCCGTCGAGAACCATCTCTCTATCTGCAAGAGGCAAGAAATGGTGTTTGCAGCGTCATCGCTGAAGGATCCAACCGAAGGGCTGATCCACTGTGAGGCCGTGGAAAGTCGGGCGATCGTGCCAGCAGTCATCATCTATGGCGCAAACGCATCTGGCAAAACGAACTTTGTCGACGCTTTGTCGACAATGCGGACGATGGTCCTTTGGTCTCAAATCAAGGCCGATCCTGGCGGTGGGGTGCCACGTCGTGAATTCTTTCTGGATCCGAGTTCTTCGGAGAAGCCGTCGTGCTTTGAAATCGACTTCGTACTCGACGGCATTCGCTATCACTATGGATTCGAAGCAACGGACAAGGCGTTTACTTCGGAGTGGTTGTACCAAATCCCGAAGGCACACCGTCGAAAGCTCTACGAACGCAATGGCCAGAATTTTGACTTTGGCCGCTCGCTCAAGGGGCAGAATCTCAGCATCGCCCGCCTCACGCGTCCGAACAGCCTGTTTCTTTCCGCTGCGGCGCAAAACGGTCATGAACTGCTGTCGCTCGTCTACGAGTACTTTCAAGGCATGAAGTTCGCCGGTTCAATCTCCGCCCCAGAGTCGCAAGTTCCCTTTCGACGTGACGAAAATGGAATTGATCGACGCGTGGTTGACTTCCTGAAGTTTGTCGACACGGGAGTTGTCGGATACCGGAATAAGGAGACAGAATTGTCGGAAGACACCCAAGCAAGCGTTCGGGAACCCAGGAAGTTGCCCAAAGGAATCACCGGACACGCACCGGGATCCAAGCCAGGCGGCGAAGTGAGGACACCGGAATTGGAACTTGCTCACCGTGGAAGTGGCGGGGAAGTCGTGCATCTTGATCTGGACTCGGAAAGCGCAGGAACACGGAGGCTGCTTGCAATTCTCAGCCAAGCGTTCAGAGCGATGGATGAGGGACGTCCTCTCATCGTTGATGAACTGGATGTCAGTCTGCATTCCTACGCGAGTGACGCAATACTCGGCCTGTTCTGTTCCCCTGCAATTAACAAAAATGGTGCGCAACTCATGGCGACGGCCCATGACACAAACTTGATGCAGTCAGATCTGCTGAGACGAGACCAGATTTGGTTTGCCGAAAAGAGTGCCGAGGGAGCCACCGAGATATTTCCACTGACGGACATTAGGACGCGGAAGGGAGACAATATTGAACTGGGATACCTGCAAGGACGGTACGGAGCGATACCAAGCGGCAACACTTTGGTTTTGATGTTTGGAGCCTGGTAAATGGCAAGGTGCCCAATTGGCCCAATCACGAAACGAGGATCGATAATGGAGCCAATGCTGGAAACTGCATGCCACGGAGTGCACAAGAGTTTCTCAGTTCGGAAATCGTGGATGGTTCCGAAAGTGCCCGCAACGGTTTGGGGCGAACTCGCTGTTCGAATCGGCTCCGTTGCGGCTTGAAGTTCAGGCCAAATGACCATCCGTAAGTTCAGCCGACAATTGATGCCTTCGGTTCCCTCGAATCTCCGAACTCTGTAGCGACCAACCCCAACCCCAAAGGTTCGATCGTACCGATCGCTTGTGATCCACTGTTTCAACAGTGCCCATGCCGAGATCGCTGCCAGGTGAACAGCAGGCGCCAGATCGGGTGCACTTGACTTGAGCATCGTTGCGGGGCTGCCCGCTTTTCTCGGAGGGTTGCGGAATATTGTGACCGTCTCCCCGAATTCGACCACCCGATTGACAATTCAATGCTCGTCTGCATGGTGAAGGTTTCGATTGTCATCTTCCAGGAAAGGACCGGCCGATGACAGAGACGCAATCAGCAGCAGGCGTGATCGCGGGCAGGCTGGAAACCGAAGAGTACAAGCGGAATTTCGCCGATCTGCACCCGGCCATGGACCAGCACGAGGCGAAAGTGGCGGCGGATCGGTGCTACTTCTGCCATGACGCCCCCTGCGTGACAGCCTGTCCGACAACCATCGACATACCGTTGTTCATCCGACAGATCTCGACGGGAATGCCAAAGGCGTCCGCACGAACCATACTTGATCAGAACATCCTCGGCGGCATGTGCGCTCGCGCTTGCCCAACAGAAGTCCTGTGCGAAGAGGCCTGCGTTCGCCAGCTTGCCGAAGAGAAACCGGTCGAAATCGGTCGCCTGCAGAGATACGCGACTGACACTTTGATTGCCGCCGGTGAACATCCGTTCGAACGATCGGAGGATACGGGTTTTCGGGTGGCAGTTGTCGGGGCAGGTCCGGCCGGGCTTGCCTGCGCGCATCGGCTGTCGATGAAGGGTCACACGGTCACCGTCTTCGAACCGAAGGCCAAACCTGGTGGCCTCAACGAGTACGGAATCGCGGCGTACAAGACCGTCGACGGATTTGCCCAAAGGGAAGTCGACTGGTTGCTGTCGATCGGCGGCATCGAAATCAAGCAGGGCCGGCTCGGCGACGACATCAGCATCGAAGGCCTGCAGGAATCCCATGATGCCGTTTTCATCGGCATCGGTCTTGCAGGCGTCAACGAACTCGTGGTCGACGGAGGCGAGGATGCCGGACATGTCGAGGACGCCATCGTGTTCATCGGCAAGCTGCGACAGGAATCCGATCTCGCCAACCTGTCCGTCGGTCGCGATCTGGTCGTCATCGGCGGCGGCATGACGGCAATCGATGCAGCGATACAGTCGAAACTTCTCGGCGCCGAAACGGTGACATTGGTCTATCGGCGCGGTCGCGACCAGATGAGCGCGTCAGCATTCGAACAGGATCTGGCGTTGAAGCGGGGCGTGCGGATCGAAACGGATGCGCGGCCCGTGCGACTGGTCTCCGATGACGGCGCTCTCAGTGAGGTGGAATTTGTCCGCACCCGGACCGTCAACGGAAAAACCGAAGACACGGGGGCCCGGTTCAAGATCCGGGCTGATCAACTGTTTCGGGCAATTGGTCAGAAGCTGGTGGTGTCGGCGCAGGGAATGGAGGTCGACCGGGGCAAGATAACCGTCGATGCCAATGGCAGGACGACCCTTGACGGGGTCTGGGCTGGAGGCGACTGCGCCAGCGGCGGCGACGATTTGACGGTGACCGCAGTCGCGCAGGGCCGCGATGCCGCCGAAGACATCAACCGCGTCCTCCTGCAGGGCTGAGACCTGCAGGTCATGGACGCATCAAACGACGCCATGATCACATGGCAACTGCAATCGTGCAGGCAACCGCGAGGACGAATTGATGGCCAATCTCGCCACTGAATTCGTCGGCGTGCGCTCGCCGAACCCGTTTTGGCTGGCTTCGGCACCGCCGACCGACAAGGAATACAACGTCAGGAGAGCGCTTGACCTTGGATGGGGAGGGGTGGTCTGGAAAACCCTCGGCCTCGACCCCCACATCGTCAATGTGAATGGGCCGCGCTACGGTGTCGTGAGAGGTGCCGACGGGCAACTCATCGGCATGAACAATATCGAGCTGATCACGGATCGGCCGCTCGACATCAACTTGCGTGAGATCAAGACGGTCAAGCGCGACTTTCCTGACCGCGCGATCATCGTTTCGCTCATGGTTCCATGCGAAGAAGATGCGTGGGAATTCATTCTCGACAAGGTTGAAGACACCGGCGCGGACGGCGTGGAACTGAACTTCGGTTGCCCGCACGGAATGAGCGAAAGAGGGATGGGCTCGGCGGTTGGCCAGGTTCCCGAGTACATCGAAATGGTCACCCGCTGGTGCAAGGCCAACACGCGAATGCCCGTCATCGTCAAGCTGACCCCGAATGTCACAGATGTCCGGTACCCGGCGCGTGCCGCGCACAAGGGTGGGGCGGACGCCGTCAGCCTGATCAACACGCTGAACTCGATCACCAGTGTCGATCTCGACGATTTCTGTCCCGAGCCCGCGATCGATGGAAAAGGGACCCACGGGGGCTATTGTGGCCCGGCCGTGCGTCCGATCGCCTTGCACATGGTTGCCGAGATCGCCCGCGACCCCGAGACGAACGGCCTGCCGATTTCGGGAATCGGTGGCGTTGGAACCTGGCGCGATGCGGCCGAATTCATCGCTCTTGGCGCCGGCAACGTTCAGGTCTGCACCGCCGCGATGACCTATGGTTTCCGCATCATTCACGAACTGACCGCCGGGCTCGAACATTGGATGGACCAGCAAGGCCACGAGGACATTGCCTCGATCGAGGGACGGGCAGTGGCGAACGTCACCGATTGGCAATACCTCAATCTCAACTACGTCACCAAGGCGCAGATCGATCAGGACCTCTGCATCAAGTGCGGGCGTTGCTTTGCTGCCTGCGAGGACACCTCGCACCAGGCGATTGCCATGGGAGCCGACCGCACCTTCGAAGTCATCGACGAAGAGTGCGTCGCGTGCAATCTGTGCGTCAACGTCTGTCCGGTGGACAACTGCATCACGATGAAGCGCTTGCCGGTGGGAAGTCTCGATGAACGGACCGGCAAGGTCGTCGAAGCGAAAGCGGCGAACTGGACCGTTCATCCGAACAATCCGGCCGCAAAATAGGCGGCGAAACAGCAGATGGAGACATCCTTCATGACAACTCGCGAAACGGCGGAACGGTGATGGCAGTCGCTGGCAGGAATCTGCGGCTCGACAAGGGTCGCCTTTGGGACAGCCTGATGGAAATGGCGACGATCGGACCCGGCATCGCCGGGGGCAACAACCGCCAGACACTGACTGACGCCGATGGAGTGGGCAGGAAACTCTTCCAAAAGTGGTGCACTGACGCCGGACTGAGCGTGGGCGTCGACCGCATGGGGACGATGTACGCGCGACGCGAAGGCGAGGATCCGGACCTGCTGCCGGTTTGCGCGGGAAGTCATCTCGACACGCAACCGACAGGCGGAAAGTACGACGGGGTTCTTGGGGTTCTCGCTGCCCTCGAAATCGTCCGGACGCTGAACGATCTCGACGTCAAGACCCGGAGACCGATCGAGATCATCAACTGGACCAACGAGGAAGGGACCCGTTTTGCGCCGCCCATGATGGCGTCAGGGGTCTACGCAGGTATTCACGAACTCGACTGGGCGTACAGCCGGGTGGACGCTGAGGGCAAGTCCTTCGGTGACGAGTTGAAGCGGATCGGTTGGGACGGCGAAGAGGAAGTTGGCGCCCGCAAGATGCATTCCTTCTTCGAACTCCACATTGAACAGGGGCCGATCCTCGAGGCCGAAGGTGTCGACATCGGTGTGGTGACCCATGGACAGGGTCTGGCGTGGGTCGAGGTGACCCTGGTCGGCAAGGAGAGCCATACGGGAAGCACGCCCATGCCCATGCGCAGAAACGCGGGACTCGGCATGGCGCGCATCATCGACCGCGTGGACGAGATTGCCTGGTCCCACAAGCCGCATGCCGTAGGTGCCGCTGGGCACGTCGACGTCTATCCGAACAGCCGCAACGTGATTCCGGGCCGTGCCGTCTTCACCGTCGATTTTCGTTCACCTGATCTCTCGGCGATCGAGGACATGGAAAAACGGCTTCGAGAAGCGGGCGCGGAGATCGCGTCCGATCTCGGACTGGAAATCAGCTTCGAAAAGGTGGGCGGGTTCGATCCGGTCACCTTCGACAGCGGTTGCGTTTCAGCCGTGCGCTCGGCGGCCGAACGACTCGGCTATTCGCACATGAACCTGATTTCGGGTGCGGGACATGATGCATGCTGGATCAACAGGGTCGCGCCGACGGCGATGATCATGTGTCCATGCGTCGACGGATTGTCGCACAACGAAGCCGAGGAGATTTCGCCGCAGTGGGCCGAAGCGGGCGCCAATGTCCTGTTGCACGCGGTGCTCGATACGGCGGAGATCATTTCGTGAGATTTTGTGGCGGAAGCCGGGAAGGTTCACCGCAACCGACTTGAATTCAGGGCCATGGGGCCGCATTCTTGACAATCCCCGGCCGCGTCATGGGCGGACGTGTTTCATGGCGGGGGCGGAACTGTCGCAATTGTCCATCCGGGATTCCCACCGGTTTGAAGGAGTGAGAGCATGAGCAAGGTCATCAAGGGCGGGACGGTCGTCACGGCTGACCGGACCTGGAAAGCGGACGTCCTGATCGAAGGTGAACGCATTGAGCGAATCGGCGAGGGACTGTCGGGCGATGAAGTGGTCGATGCGGAAGGAGCGTATGTCATCCCGGGCGGGATCGATCCGCACACCCATCTGGAAATGCCCTTCATGGGAACGACGGCGGCCGAGACCTTCGAATCGGGAACCTGGGCCGCAGCCGCAGGCGGCACCACCATGCTGGTGGACTTCTGCCTGCCGGGCGAAGACGGCTCGATCAAGAACGCGATCAATGAGTGGCATCGCAAGTCCGCGCCCCAGATCTGCAGCGACATCGGCTACCACATGGCCATCACCGGGTGGGACGAGTCCGTATTCAACGAAATGAAGGACGCCGTCGACATGGGCGTCAATTCCTTCAAGCATTTCATGGCCTACAAGGGCGCGCTGATGGTCGAGGATGACGAAATGTACGCCTCGTTTCAGCGTTGCGCGGAACTCGGCGCCCTGCCGATGGTCCACGCGGAGAACGGCGATATCGTCGCGGAACTCCAGCAAAAATACATCGCGCAGGGAATCACCGGTCCGGAAGGTCATGCCTATTCGCGACCGCCGGAAGTCGAGGGCGAAGCGGCGAATCGCGCGATCATGATCGCGGATGCAGCCGATGTTCCGCTCTATATCGTGCACGTGTCCTGCGAGCAGGCGCACGAAGCGATCAGACGGGCGCGGCAAAAGGGCATGCGGGTCTACGGAGAGCCATTGATTCAGTTCCTCACGCTCGACGAGTCGGAGTATTTCGACAAGAGCTGGGAACATGCAGCGCGTCGCGTGATGTCGCCCCCGTTCCGCAGCAAGGAGCATCAGGCAGGATTGTGGGCGGGTCTGCAGGCGGGGTCGCTGCAGGTTGTCGCCACCGACCATGCAGCGTTCACGACCGAACAAAAGCGCATGGGCATCGACAACTTCATGACCATTCCGAACGGGACGGGCGGGCTTGAGGAAAGACTCGCCGTTCTCTGGACCGAGGGCGTCGAGACGGGTCGCCTGACCATGAACGAGTTCGTCGCCGTGACGTCGACCAACATCGCAAAGATCCTCAACATTTACCCGAAAAAAGGTGCAATCACCGAAGGGGCCGATGCCGACATCACCGTGTGGGATCCGTCGATCCACAAGACGCTATCGGCGAGCACGCAGAAGTCGGTTCTCGACTACAACGTGTTCGAAGGCTTCGAAGTGAAGGCGCAAGCGCGTTACACCTTGAGCCGGGGGGATGTCATCTGGGCATGGGGCCAGAACTCCCAGCCCCAACCGGGACGCGGAAGGTTCGTGCCCCGCCCGCCGTTCCCCTCTGCCCACAAGGCTCTGTCGAAGTGGAAGGCTCTGAACAGTCCGCGGAAAATCGAGAGGGATCCGCTGAACATCCCGGCCGGCATTTGACATGATGGGCCGTCATGTCGGTTTGCATTGCCGCCGAGACGAGGTGGCCAGTTGGCTTGATCGTGCGGGTGATGCAGCAAGGACTGCCTGGTCATGAACGCACCGGCGATCGATGCCCGCGGAGTCAACCTGACGTTTCAGACGTCGGACGGTCCGGTCGATGCGTTGAAGGACGTCAATCTGTCGATCAGCAAGGGCGAGTTCGTGTCGTTCATCGGACCCTCGGGTTGCGGCAAGACCACGCTTCTTCGCGTCATTGCCGACCTTGAACAGCCGACCGGCGGCGAAATTCTCGTCAACGGGATGACGCCCGAGGCTGCCCGCAAGGCGCGCGCCTACGGCTACGTCTTTCAAGCGGCTGGCCTCTATCCTTGGAGGACCATCGAAAAGAACGTGATGCTTCCGCTCGAGGTCATGGGTTATGATCGCGATGAACGCATCAGCCGTGCCCATGAGGCCTTGCGGCTGGTTGATCTGGAAGGGTTCGAGCGAAAGTACCCCTGGCAACTTTCGGGCGGCATGCAGCAGCGCGCATCGATCGCGAGAGCGCTGGCTTTCGATGCCGACATCCTGTTGATGGACGAACCCTTCGGCGCGCTTGACGAGATCGTGCGTGACAGGCTCAACGAGGAATTGCTCGATCTGTGGGCACGCACCGGAAAGACCATTGCGTTCGTCACGCATTCGATCCCGGAGGCTGTCTACCTCTCGACCAGGGTCGTGGTCATGTCGCCGCGACCGGGGCGCGTGACCGACGTCATTGAGAGCCCGTTGCCGGCAAAACGCGATCTCTCGATTCGCGACAGCGCCGATTTCCTCGAAATGGCGGCGCGGATTCGTGGCGGACTGCGCGCCTGAATGGTGGTGGCGGCGACATGAACAGGGAGGGCGGATCGACACTGCCGATACTCGCTGTCGTGGCCGCGATCATCGTTGTTTGGTACGTCGGTGCGGTCATTCTCAACATGTCTTGGGTTCGCGATCAGGCTGAGCGCGCTGGTACCGAACTCGGAACGGTCGAACTGGTCGCCGAGACGCTTGAACAGGATCGGCCGCGTCTCCCCGCACCGCATCAGGTCGCGATCGAGATCTGGAACACCACCGTCGAAAAGAAGATCACCTCGAAACGAAGCCTCGTGTTTCACGGTTGGGTCACCTTGTCCGCGACCCTTCTCGGATTCGCCTTTGGGGCAGGACTCGGCATGCTGCTTGCGGTGGCGATCGTTCACGACCGGGCAACCGACTACAGCGTGATGCCGTTGGTCATCAGCTCTCAGACCATCCCGATACTGGCGCTGGCGCCGATGATCATTGTCGTTCTCAACGCCGTTGGTCTTTCGGGGCTGATCCCGAAGGCGATCATATCGGCGTATCTGAGCTTTTTCCCGGTCGCGGTCGGAATGGTGTCTGGGTTTCGGAGCCCGGCGCAGCATGAACTCGATCTGATGAAGACCTACAACGCATCACGCCCGCAGCTGATGTGGAAACTCCGTCTGCCGGCTTCGATGCCGTTTCTCTTCCCTTCGCTGAAGGTGGCGATCGCCGCAAGCCTCGTCGGCGCGATCGTCGGCGAGTTGCCCACGGGTGCCGTTGCCGGCCTCGGTGCGCGGCTCCTCGCGGGAAGCTACTACGGGCAAACCATCCAGATCTGGTCGGCGCTTCTGGTCGCGGCGGCCATGGCCGCCACCCTCGTGTTCCTGGTTGGTGGCGCTGAACGGCTGACGCGCCGGGTGATGGGAGCGGGCCCGTGACTCTCGTCGTCATCGCCATCTTGGTCTGGGCAGGCGCCTGGGTGTTCAATCGGTGGATTGCCGCGTTGCCGGGCCGCGAGCGTCTGTGCCGGGTCGTCTCGCCGCTGGTGTTCGTCGCCACCGTTCTCGTCGTTTGGGAACTGCTGGTTCGCGGTCTGCAGGTCCCTGAAGTCATTCTTCCGCCGGTTACCGGCATCGCCAGCCGTTTCGTGGGCAGCGCCGAAACGTTGTGGATCGATTTTGTCCAGACCGTCATCAAGGGTGCGCTGAGCGGCTACCTGATCGGTTGCGGCGCTGCCGTTCTGACCGCGATTGCCATCGACCGATCGCCGTTTCTGCGGCGCGGTTTGCTTCCGGTCGGGAACTTCGTGGCAGCTCTGCCGATCGTCGGCATGGCGCCGATTCTTGTCATGTGGTTCGGGTTCGACTGGCAATCGAAGGCGGCGGTCGTCGTGGCGATGGTGTTTTTCCCGATGCTGGTCAACACGGTACAGGGGCTCGGCGAAGCGCAACGAATGCAGCGCGACCTCATGCGCACCTACGCTGCCGGCTATTGGCAGACGCTTCTCAAGCTTCGGCTGCCTGCCGCAGGGCCGCTGATCGTCAATGGCCTCAAGATCTGTGCGACGCTTTCGCTGATCGGGGCAATCGTCGCCGAATTCTTCGGCTCTCCGGTGCGCGGAATGGGATTCCGTATCTCGACCGAGGTCGGTCGCCTTAATCTGGACATGGTTTGGGCCGAGATTGCCGTTGCGGCAATTGCAGGTTCTGCATTCTACGGTATCATCACGTTCGGCGGACGAATGGTCAATTTTTGGCATCCGTCCCAGCGCCGGGACTTGCGATAGCCGCTTTTGGCGGTCAGTCTTGCCGACTGTCGGGTATCGGTTTGCGCCGTTCCTGACGAAACGAGTTTCAAGGAAGAGGTGCCGTCATTCGCGGTGTCCTCGATCAACAGGAGAGAGAAAATGAAAAACAAAGCCATAAAATCACTGGCAGCAGGGCTGGTGGTCGCATTCGGATGGGCGTCTCCGACGCTTGCAGCCGACGAGGTCACGTTGCAGTTGAAGTGGGTGACCCAGGCCCAGTTCGCGGGATACTATGTCGCTCTCGACAAGGGCTTCTATGCTGATGAGGGTCTTGACGTGACCATCAAGGCAGGCGGCCCCGACATCGCTCCGACCCAGGTCATCGCGGGCGGTGGCGCTGATGTCACGGTCGAGTGGATGCCGGCTGCGCTGGCTGCGCGCGAGCGTGGGCTGCAGCTCGTGAACATCGCTCAGCCGTTCAAGTCGTCTGGAATGATGCTGACCTGCCGGAAGGATGCCGGAATCGGTTCGACCGACGACTTTCGCGGCAAGACCTTGGGTGTGTGGTTCTTCGGCAACGAGTACCCGTTCCTCAGCTGGATGAGCCAGCTTGGCATTCCGACCGAGGGCGGTGACGACGGCGTCGAGGTTCTCAAGCAGGGCTTCAATGTCGATCCGCTTCTTCATCAGCAGGCGGCCTGCATCTCCACCATGACCTACAACGAGTATTGGCAGGTGATCGATGCCGGGCTGTCGGAAGACGATCTTGTCGTCTTCAAGTACGAGGATCAGGGCGTGGCCACGCTCGAAGACGGCCTCTATGTGCTCGAGGACAGGCTCTCGGATCCGGAATTCGCGGACAAGATGGTTCGCTTTGTGCGCGCATCGATGAAGGGCTGGAAGTATGCCGAGGAGAATGTCGCGGAAGCGGTTGAGATCGTTCTCGACAACGACGCGACGGGCGCACAGACCGAACATCACCAGACGCGGATGATGGGCGAGATTGCCAAGTTGACCGCAGGTTCCAACGGTGCGCTCGATCCGGCCGATTTCGAGAGAACGGTGGACACGCTGCTGGCAGGCGGCTCCGACCCGGTCATCTCCCAACGTCCAACCGGTGCCTGGACCCACCAAATCACTGATTCCGCGCTCTGAACTGATTCGCGGAATTGAACGCGCCTGTCGGGAGTCTCGCCAACCGGCTTGCTCCCGCCGGGCGGTCTGAACACCGGGCGGTGCCGACCTAGTTGCGGTGCCGCCCGACCGGTTCTCGCCTGCCTCTGGAGCGCCGGGATGCAGAACGCTCCAATCGGCTGTCAGGCAACAGTTTTCCATTGCGACACGCCAGGATGAGCGTTCCGAACACGCTTTGGCCGTTGTCTCGTTCTTGAATTCTTTCTGGGGTGTGCGTTGACGAGTTGGCGCACTCAGGCTCCGGAATATCCGAGCGTTGCAACCCCGACCACGATCAGTCCCAATCCGGCCACCTGCAACTTCAGCATCCGTTCGCCGAGCAGAACGCAGGCAAGGATGACGGTGACGACGCTGAAGGTCGACGAAATCACCGCAGTGAACTCGGGATTGCGGGTCATTCCGCCTGCAAACAGCAGGAAGAACCCGAAAGTGTCAAGCAAGCCGTGGGCGACGATGAGACCTTGTCGTTGTTTCGGCAGCCGCCAAAGGGCCACATCGCGCCTGCGAAGGAGCAGCCAGGCGAACAGAGCGAAAAACCCGACGGTTCGCCCCATCCACAGCGCAACAAGGCCATCGGTTCGGGCCGATGCCTCCTGGCCGGTGATGACCGCGACCGCATAGAGGACACTGGCAAAGCACGCCAATGCCAGAATCGATCCCGAAATCGTTGTCGTTGACCGTCTGTCCGGTGATGGGTTCGGGTCGGTTCCAGAATCGGCTTGCGGCGCGGCAGTCACGGATCCAACCAGAATCACACCCAGAATGATCGCCGAAATCGCGAGGGTTTCCACGAGGTTCGGCATTCGGCCGGAAGCCGCTGCGAAGGCAACGACAATCACCGGATGAGCGCCGACAATGGGTGCGACGATCGTGATGGGGCCTCGCGCAAGCGCTGCAAAGAAGGCCAGCAGTGCCAGTGCAAGGCAGATGCCGTGGAGCACGACAAATGCGATCGAGGCCGGATCGCGCGGGATCGAGGCACCCGTCGCGATGCCAACGATTCCAAGTCCGATCGTCCCGACTGCCAGCATGCCGCAAAGTGTGCGATCGGCGCCGATGCTGACGGAGTTGCGATTGGCAAGATAATCGGCCACCCCGAGGGACAGCGCGCTGCCAACACCGAAAACGACCGAAATCATGGCTTGAAATCACGCAAGCTTGATTCTGCGAGGATCATCGGCCGGCTTGCCCGAACAGCAGCCATGGAGGACCGCGATCAGTCATCTATCGCTCGGGAATCATTCCCTTGGGGAAGAACCGCAGAACGAGGATCAGCATGACCCCCATGGTCAGGAGGCGCATGTGTGCAGCAGATTCGATCAGATGCGCCCGCAATGCGCTGGTCTCGTCGAGGTGCGAGGTCAGGAACTCCATCAGGAACAGGCCGGCCGGTTCTGCCTCGATCCACAGAAACCAGACAAGGAAACCGCCGAGCACCGCTCCCGCATTGTTTCCGGAGCCACCGACGATGACCATGACCCAAATCAGGAAGGTGAATCGCAACGGCTGGTAGCTCGCCGGGGTCAATTGCCCGTCGAGCGTCGTCAGCATTGCCCCTGCGAGGCCGACAACGACCGAGCCAAGCACGAACACCTCGAGATGCCGGCCAGTGACATTCTTGCCCATGGCGTTGGCGGCCGTCTCGTTGTCTCTGATCGCTCGCATCATTCGGCCCCAGGGCGATTTGAGGGCCAGTTCCGACAGGGTGTAGACCACGATCAGAACAATCGCGAACAGGCCGCAGTAACTCAGCTTCACGACAATCGATGACAGGGAAATGATGTCGGTGCCGGTCATCTCGGCAAGGGAACGCAGCCAGGTCGTGCCTTGCAGTTCGATTTCGTAGGGGACCGGTCGCGGCAAGCCCGAGACGTTTTTCACGCCACGGGTCAGCCAGTCTTCGCCCTTCACGACGGCTACGATGATCTCCGAGATGCCAAGTGTGGCAATCGCGAGGTAGTCGGAGCGCAGTCCAAGCGCGATTTTTCCGATGAACCACGCGGCGATACCCGCGAGAATGCCGCCGACGATCCATGACAGAAGGACCGGCAGTCCGAGGCCGCCCAGATATCCCGTCTTCGCCGGTTCGATGCGCTCGACGGCATCGGTTGCAGGCCCGAAGAACCATCGGGCGACGAAGTAGCTCACGACGATTGCCGAGATGATGACCAGCGTCCTCGTCCGCCCGGGACGAAGCCGTCGGAATGCAAAAAGCGCGGCAAGACAGCCTGCACCGGCGACAATGCCTGCTGCGAGCAATCCCGTGCCCCCTGCGGCCCAGGCTTCACGGACGGGAGGTGCGGAAATCAGGACGACGGCGACCCCGCCCAAGGCGGCAAACCCCATGATTCCGACGTTGAACAGTCCGGCATAGCCCCACTGGATATTGACGCCGATCGACATGATAGCCGAGATCAGGCAGAGATTGAGAATCGACAGCGCGACGTTCCAGCTCTGGACGAAACCGACGATGCAAAGAAGCGCCGCAATCAGCGCGATTGCCGGCAGCTTTCCAAGTCCCTGGTTGGCGCTCATGCCGATTTTCCTCGGAATATCCCTGTCGGTCGATAGATCAGGACGATGACGAGAAGCATGAAGCTGATCGCGAACTTGTATTCGGTCGACAGCAACTGGACGAGGCTGCCCGGCGCGAGTGCGTCAGGCAGAAGATAGGCAAGAAACTTCTTGTAGGCGTAGGTCAGGGATATCTCGGAGAAAGCCACGACAAAACCGCCGGCAATGGCGCCGAAGGGATTGCCGAGTCCGCCGACGATCGCTGCGGCAAAGATCGGTAGCAGCAACTGGAAATAAGTGAATGGCTTGAAGCTCTTGTCGAGGCCGTAAAGGGTCCCCGCAAGACAGGCGAGCGCTGCGGACAGCACCCACGTCATGAGCACGACCCGCTCGGTACTGATCCCCGATATCAGCGCGAGATCCTCGTTGTCCGAATAGGCACGCATCGATTTGCCGGTTCGGGTCCTGAACAGGAACCAGAACAGGACGCACACGGTGACCACCGCTGTCAGCAAGGTGATGCACTGGCTGAGCTTGATCGTGAGACCTTCTTCCATGCCGGTGTAGGTCTTGAAGTCGCGCGCTCGGACAATGAAACGCGCACCGTCGGCAAATCTCTGGTCGTCGGGACCAATCACGAATCGGACGATGCCGTTCATGATGAACATGACCCCGACCGATGCGATGACGAACACGACAGGCGCGGACTTCTGACGCCGAAAGCTCCGATAGACCGCTCGGTCCATCACGACGACCAGGGCGGCAGTCACGATGATCGCGAAGGGCAGGGCGATGAGAGCCGTTGGCAAGGGTGCGATGGAGGCTCCCATCGATTGCAGCCACCAGGTCAGGAGGACAGTGATCATGGCCCCGAAGGCCATGGTGTCGCCGTGAGCGAAATTCGAGAACCGAAGGATTCCGTAGACGAGGGTGACGCCGAGCGCGCCGAGCGCCAACTGGCTCCCGTAGGCAAGACCCGGAACGATGACGAAGTTCGCGAGCAGGATGATGCCGTTCAGGAAGTCCATGTCAGGTCACTCTCGCGAACCGGGAAAGCGACAGCACGAGCGCATTTGAGTACTCGGGAATTGAACGTGACCCAGGCATTCGGGCTCTATCCGCCAAGGAAAGATTTGCGGACATCGGGGTTGGCGAGAAGGGCTTGCCCCGTGTCTTCGTAGCGGTTGCGGCCCTGAACCAGAACATAGCCCTTGTCGGCGATCGAGAGCGCGTGGCGGGAATTCTGTTCGGTCATCAGAACCGTGATGCCGGTCTTGGCGATGTCGAGAATGAGGTCGAACAGCAGATCCATGACGACGGGCGATACTCCGGCGGTCGGTTCGTCGAGCATGAGCACCGTCGGTCTCGTCATCAGCGCCCGGCCAAAGGCAACCTGTTGGCGCTGCCCGCCGGAGAGTTCTCCTGCCGGCTGCGTTCGCTTCACCTCCAGAATCGGGAACAGCTCCATGACGTCGTCCATGGCGGGCTTGATGTCGTCGGATCGAAGGAACGCGCCCATTTCGAGGTTCTCTTCGACCGTCAGGGACGGAAAGATGTTCTGGGTTTGGGGAACGAAGGCCATGCCGAGCGGCACTCGATCCTGGGGCGCCAACGAAGTGATGTCGCGACCGTCGAGTTCGACGGTTCCGCTGCGAAGCTGGATCATTCCGAAGATCGCCTTCATGGCCGTGGACTTTCCGGCGCCGTTCGGTCCGACGATGACGGAGACCTGGCCGGGCTCGGCAGCGATCGAGCACTCGTGGAGAATGTCGGCTTCGCCGTAGCCGCCGGTCATGTTCTGGGCGCGCAGGTGACTCACGACGCGCGGTCTCCCGTGACGTCGGGAGCGTGATAACGCTTCCCGAGATAGGACTCGATCACGTTCTGATTCGACTTGATCTCGTCGATCTTGCCTTGGGCAAGGACCTTTCCTTCGGCCATGCAGATGACCGGATCGCAGAGCCAGGAAACAAAATCCATGTCGTGTTCGATCAGGCAGAACGTATAGTTGAATTCGCGGTTGAGACGCAGGATGGCTTCGCCGATGCGCCGCAGGAGCGTTCGGTTGACGCCAGCGCCGACTTCGTCGAGGAAAACGATCCGGGCGTCGGTCATCATGGTTCGCCCGAGTTCGAGGAGCTTCTTTTGGCCACCCGACAGGTTGCCAGCCCGTTCGTCGGCAACAGCGTTCAGTTCGAGGAATTCGATGACCTCGTCGGCCCGTTTTTTGATGGCGCGTTCCTCGTCCATGACCCGTCGCCGCGAAAACCACGCATGGACGAGGTTCTCGCCGCTCTGTCCGCCGGGCACCATCATCAGGTTGTCGCGGACGGTCATGGTCGTGAATTCGTGAGCGATCTGGAAGGTGCGCAGGACGCCTTTTTGAAAAAGCACGTGGGGTCTTTCGCCGGTGATGTCCTCGCCTTCGAGGTAAACCCGCCCTGATGCTGGCGGATAAACGCCTGCGATGACGTTGAAGAGCGTCGTCTTGCCGGCGCCGTTCGGACCGATCAGCCCCGTGATTTTTCCCGCATCGATGCTGAAACTTACGCCATCGACAGCCGCGAACCCGCCGAAGCGCTTGCTGACATTGTCAACCAGGATCAACTGCTCGGCCGCCGCAGGAGGTCAATAGACAAAATATTCCCGGCCAGCAGTGGATTGCTGGCCGGGAACTTCGGTGACGTTCAGTTCTTATCTGAATCTGACGGTTGCAAGGCCTCCGTCGCGAATATCGATTTCGCGATAGTTGCCGGCCGACTCGCCGCCGCCGATCAATTCGACTGCCGAGGCGCCGACGTAGTCGATGTCGCCGCCTTCAGCCACGATCGCGAGACCTTTTGCCAGTTCGCCCGGATAGATCATTTCGCCAGGTGCATTGGCGAGATCCATGACCAGGTCCTTGAAGTCCTGCGAGTTTGTCGAATTTGCAGCCTGCATGGCGAGCATGATCAGCGCTGCCGCATCGTAGGATTCGGCGACAAACGGGGCCGTTCCATCAAATCCGGCTTCTTCGGCCAACATGGTGAATGTTGCCATTCCGGGGCTGTCGGTTCCCGGCGCCTGGCCGAACGAGCCGTCGAGGTCGGGTCCGATGGCCTGCGGCAGACTCTCGCCGATCATCCCGTCGGGCAGAACGAAAGTGTCGAACGCGCCGCTGTCGAGCGAACTCTGGATGATTCCGCGACCGCCCTGGTCAATGTAGCCGGCGACCACGAGAACCTCGCCGCCTGCTGCGGCCAATGCCCCGACTTCTGCAGTGTAATCGGCCTTGCCGTCTTCGTGCGGTGCGTTGATCGTGACCTCGCCACCGGCCGCTTCGAATGCTGCCTGGAAGCTGTCAGCAAGCCCCTTGCCGTAGTCATTGTTCGTGTAGGTGAGAGCGACCGACTTGATGCCCCGATCCATGATGACTTCGGTCATGACCTGGCCTTGCCTGGCATCGGATGGCGCCGTCCGGAAGAACAGTCCGTCATCTTCTGCTGTCGACAATCCCGGCGACGTTGCGGATGGCGAGATCATGACGATCCCGTTAGCCCGCGCGACATTTTGCAAGACGGCTCCTGTCACGCCGGAACAGTCGGCCCCCATGATCGCACTGACCTCGTCGGCCGTTATCAATCGTTCGGCCGCGGTTGTTGCCGCTGCCGAGTCGACGCACGTCGAATCGGCCCGGATGCCTGTGACCGTCGAACCGCCGAGCAGCGCCCCCGAATCGCTGACTTCCTTGATCGCGAGTTCTGCACCGTTTGCCATTCCTGGCGTCAGGGATTCGATTGGACCGGTGAATCCAAGCAGAATGCCAATCTTGACGTCTTCGGATTGGGCCATGGCGGTCCCTGCCATGACAATGGATGCGGCCAGAATCGGCCTCGTCAATTTACCCAAGTTCATTCTCGTTCTCCTCGATCGTTTGAAGGGATCCCATGGCGATCAATCTAGCAAACAGAAGCGGGTGAATTCAACAAATTGTGATGCTCGATGCGAGGATGCCGCAGGATGTGACCGTCATTCTTTCAGAGAGGCACTCTCATGAAGTCGAGTCGGGCACGCGAGAGCGTTCAGACGAGGTCCGGGGGAAGAATGTGGCCGCTTGGTCCGGAGGCGATGGGTTGTGTTTGCACTACCATGTCGAGAGCCAGTTCGGCGTAGAGGTGCGGAAACAGCTGGCCGCCGCGGGATGGTTCCCATTTCAGGGCTTCTCCGAGGCTGTCGGCGTCGACCGCCACCAGTTCCAGATCGGTCTCGCCTGCAAAATGGCGGGAAAGGGTCTCACCAAGCTGAGTGGCGGTCGAAAAATGTATGAACCCATCGGTCTGGTCATCCAAGCTGCCCTTTGTCATTCCATGTTCGAGAAGGGACCTGTGCTCGCTGCGCCTCAAGACCTTGTAGATTCTCATGAGCAAACCGTTTCGCATCGACCAGAACTGGGTGCCGCCGGATCATCATCTCCGGTGTCGAGCCTCACGCCGTCTCGCCAGCGGACACGGATGTTGCTTGACTGCATAGCAGGACGCGGCACGAAACTGCGAACCCCGATAGCGAATGCAGGATCGTTCACTGGGTCCCTTGCGAGACATTGGCGGACGGCTTGACGACCGTTTGCGACCAACGAGTGCGGTACGGCGTTGTTCCGTGGAACAGACGGTAGCACTTCGAGAAGTGCGACGGTGAGGCAAACCCGCAGGCGAGCGCGACATTGATGATCGACATGTCGGTCTGCGTCAGCAGGTTGCGCGCCTTTTGCAGTCGGAGTTCCATGTAGTATCGCTTGGGCGAGCGATCCATGTAACGGCGAAACAGTCGTTCGAGCTGCCGACCCGACATCCCGACGTCGCCGGCCATGATGCGCGGCGATTTCGGCTCCTCGATGTTCGCTTCCATCATGCGGATCACTTCGGACAGCTTCGGGTGGCGAGCGCCGATGCGTCCCGGGACCGACAGGCGCTGTTCGTCGCGGTCGGTTCTGATCGAGGAATAGACCATCTGATCCGCGATCCAGTCTGCCGCATCCTGTCCGTGGTCGTCGGAAATCAGCTTGAGCATCAAATCGAGCGAGGCGGTGCCGCCGGCCGACGAGTGCCGGTTCTGGTCCACGACGTAGACCGATCGCAGGAGTTCGGTGTCCGGAAACTCTTCCTGGAACGAATCCCTGTTTTCCCAGTGAATCGTGCACTTTCGATCCGTCAGCAGTCCGGCCTTGGCGACTGCATAGGCGCCGGTGCACAAGCCTCCGATCGTGATCCCCTTGCGGGCTTCGCGTCGCAACCAGTTGACGACAGCCCGGGTCGTGGCGCTTCGGACATCGATTCCACCGCAGACGTGCACGACATCATCATGCCTGAGCGGCGACAGTCCCATGTCGAGTTGAACTTGCGTTCCTGTCGAACTGGTTGCCGTCTCGCCGCCTTCGCCGGCGAGAAGCCATTGGTACGATGGTGCGACATGGTGCCGGTTTGCCAGACGCAACGCGTCGACGGCGATCGAAAATGACATGAGGGTAAAGTTGTCCAGGAGAAGGAAGACATGCCTTCGCGGACGGCCATCGCCCTGATGATGGCTTTCGGCAAACCGCGCTTCCATGGCGGCACTCCGTAACCCGAATCACACGATTTTGTTTTTCGTTGCCCAACAGTGACTTCAAATGACGTGCCGATCAAGTGAATCTGTGACGAAAATACCCAGATTTTTTGGTTGGAATGCCGTCGCCGTGAGGCGAGCGTCACACAACCGATCTGCAAGGGGAGGCGTCAGTGTCGTCGGTGAAGACCTCGGCGATCTCTTGGATTCGGTCCGTTCGAGGAGTTTTGCGCGCCGCACCGACTGACAGAGGCGGAAATGGAGCGAACGGAAAACTCGTCCACCCCGATGGATCTTTGCTGTTCGCGGTTGCGATTCCTGTCCGTGTGGCGTTATCGCGACAAACGGTCACATCTCGGGAGATGCACGGAATGGGCGAATACGACTACATCATCGTTGGATCGGGTTCCGCAGGCGGGTTTCTTGCCTACAGGTTGTCGGAAAACGGCCGCTTCCGGATCCTGTTGCTCGAGGCGGGACCAACGGATGCTCACTGGACCACGCGCGTTCCGGCCGGCTCGCGTTACACGTTTTCGGGAGGGCGACGGAACTGGTGCTTCGAGACCCAACCGGAACCGCACATGAACAACAGGTCGCTGTTTCAGCCTCGCGGAAAGACCGTTGGCGGTTCGTCCTCCCTGAACGGCATGGTCTTTGTCAGGGGGCACCGAAACGACTTTGACGGATGGGCGCAGGATGGCGCCACGGGTTGGCGCTACGACGATGTCTTGCCACACTTTCGCGGTATCGAGACCTACCACGGCCCCGAAAGCGCTTACCGGGGTGATTCGGGTCCGGTCAATGTTCAGAAGATGACGAACAACCATCCGATCGAGGAGGCCTTCATCGAGGCCGGGATCGAGGCCGGGCATTCTTCTCCCGACGACTACAACGGGGGTGCCCAGGAAGGCGTTTCGGCTTTCGATGCCAATCACTTCCGTGGATGGCGCTCGGGCACGGCCCGGGCCTGTGTCTGGCCGGCAGCAAGGCGCCCCAACGTCACCGTGCTGACCAACGCCCATGTCACGAAGGTGCTGATCGAGAACAGGCGCACGACGGGGGTCACCTACCGCCACAAGGGGCGCGAATGCGTGGCTCGCGCCGATGCGGAAGTCATTCTATCGGCCGGCGCATTCCAGTCACCTCAACTCTTGATGCTGTCGGGCATCGGTCCGGCAGATCATCTCCGAGAGCATGGAATCGAAGTGGTGCAGGATCTGCCCGGCGTAGGGCAGAATCTTCAGGACCACCTCGAAGTCCACATCAAGTACAGCTGTCCGCACAGGGGAATGACCAAGAACAAGCTGCTTTCGCGGCCCCGGATCGCCATGGCCGCCGCGCAGTGGCTGGCGTTCAGGACCGGGCCAGCGGCGACGTCGCACTCTCGCGTCGGCGGGTTTTTCCGCTCCGACCCTTCGGTTGCGCACCCCGACATTCAGTTTCATTTCTGGCCGTACCACATGGAAGGATGGTCGCCACCGCCGGACAAGGACGGCTATTGCTTCGATGTCGGGCCGGTCCGTTCCGACAGCCGAGGGTGGGTGAAACTCGCCTCGGCCGATCCCTTCGCGCCCCCGCAAATCTTGCTGAACGGGCTGAGCACTGAGGATGATCGGGCAGTGTTTCGCGCGGCTATCGAGATCGCGCGAGACATCGCGTCACAACCCGCCTTCGATTTCTGCCGCGGTGTCGAGTTGTCGCCCGGCGCGGATGTCACGAGTGGTCCCGAGATCGACGAATACGTGCGCAACAATGCCAACAGCGCCTATCATCCGTGCGGCACGGCCAGAATGGGGAACGACGAACTGGCGGTCACGGCTCCTGACGCCCGTGTTCACGGCATTGACGGGCTGCGCGTGGCGGACGCCTCGATCATGCCGACAATCACCAATGGCAACATCAATGCGCCAAGCATGATGATCGGTGAGAAAGTTGCGAGAATGATCCTCGGACCCGATCACGCGATCTGAGTCGCAGCTGTTCGGCACGGTGTGACGGCGTTCCCCAGATTTGTGGGGCATTGATCCGGCACACGCGGCATGATGCCGTCAAGCGCATCACATGGCTGGCTGAGGATCACTGTGCAGTGCGAGATTAGTGCGTTTTCTGTGCCACTTGGCCAATTCAGACCGATTGGACTGACAACGCGAGACGCACATCAAGGCGCCGTGAACGCGATCGCGGTGGTGCCAGAGTAGATCGCCCACAGTCGAATGATTGCAGGAGTTCCAATGCGGTTTGTGTTCGGTCTCGATATGTCGGACAATTGCCCATCAGCATGACCGCCCTCATCCGATGAGGTCAAAAGTGAACCGTCGCCGTCTTCCGATCGGCATCCAGAACTTTCGCAGACTGCGACAAAAAGATGCCTACTATGTCGACAAGACCCCGCTTATCCGCCGGCTGGTGGAAGATGGCGATTACTATTTTCTTTCCCGTCCCCGTCGCTTCGGCAAAAGCCTCCTGATCAGCACGCTGAAATCGCTGTTCGAATGCGATGAAGAGCTGTTTCGGGGCCTCGACATCCATGACAATTGGAACTGGTCGAAGCCTCACCCGGTCGTGCGCTTGAGCTTCGGCGGAAAGTACAGTGCTGCGGACGATCTTGAGGGCAGCATTCTCACTCAGTTGACGCATGCGGAACAAGCCGCCGGGCTGGAGTTGACGAACGTCCCGAACACCGGGCCGGAACGCCTGCAGAACCTGCTTTTTCACCTTCACCGTTCGACCGGACGGGGTGTGGTCGTGCTGGTGGACGAGTACGACAAGCCGATCCTCGATGTGCTCAAGGATACTGAGCGGGCGGAGGCCAATCGGGATTATCTGTGTGGATTCTACGGCATCATCAAGAACATGGATGAGCAAGTCCGCTTCGTCTTCGTCACCGGGGTGAGCATGTTCTCGAAGGGCAGCCTGATCTCTGGTCTCAACAACCTGAAGGACATCAGCCTCGATCCGCGCTACGGCACCATCTGCGGCTACACCGAAGACGATCTTGATCGCGTGTTCGCTCCGGAGCTGTCGGGGCTGGACCGGGATAAGATCCGGTCCTGGTACAACGGCTACAACTGGCTTGGCGACGAGCGGGTCTACAACCCTTTCGATCTTTTGCTGCTGTTCCGCAGTCGCCGCTTTCAACCTCACTGGTTCAGGACCGGTTCCACGAGGTTTCTGTTCGACAAGCTGATTGAAGAGTCGATCACTCCGATGGATCTCGAGAACCGGATGACCGACATGGAACTTGTCTCGAAGTTCGATGTCGAGGACATCGAGATCGAGGCTTTGATGTTTCAGACCGGGTACCTGACCATCGCCGAAGAACTTGGCGACGAGGACGATGACCTTTACCGGCTGGACTACCCGAACTTCGAAGTCAAACGCAGCTTGAATCGTGGCCTGCTCGAATACCTTGGCAAACGATCCGTTGTCGCGAGGCGCGAAGGCCGAGGCCTCCGCGAGTGTCTTGAGGCCAACGATTTCTCGGGGTTCATTGATCGTCTTCGCGTTTATCTTTCGGGGATCCCTTACCAGTTGCACGCGAGCGGCGATCTTGCCCGCTACGAGGCGTGGTACGCGAGCCTTTTGTACATGTGCTTTCGGACGATTGGCGTTGACATCCGAGTCGAGGAGTCATCGAGCCGCGAGCGGGCTAACATGGTCGTCCTCAGCGGCGGTCAGGTCTTTGTTCTCGAGTTCAAAATGGCCGATGGGGACGACGCTGCGTCGGCCTTGGGTGCGGCACTCGCCCAGATGCGCGAGCGGGGATATGCCGAGAAGTACCGCGACCGGGGTGAACCGATCCACCTGATCGGAGTGGCCTGCGGGGGCGAGGCGAGGAATGTCCTCGACATCCGGGTCGAGAGTGCCTGAAATTGGCTCGGCACACTGGGCAAAGTGCTTCGCCCCTTCAGAATCTGGCATCCTGACGGGATGAAATCTCCCGTTTGCGATCCAGTTTCCCGCACGACGCCGATGCTGGCATGATCAAGGCACTTGAAACTGCGGTTTGCTTCGCGAATCTTGGTACGGATTGTAGTCAGACTGACCCCAGATTTGTCGGGCAAACTCCAATTTCGCCGCACTGAAACTGCTCAGACGAACCGGTTGAAAAGGTTTTCGAGTAACTCCTGCCTGCCCGAGGTCGGTTGTGGATCCAGTTCGCGGTTCAGCACGAGATCGGTGATGGCGGACAAGTCGCTGTTCAGCAAGGACTGAGCGTCCTCGGTCTCCCATTCACCGTACCGCGCTGCGATCGCTTGATCGAGGCAGCCGTCTTCGAGCAGTGCTGCGGCTGTCTTCAACCCGCGAGCACAGATGTCCATCGCTCCGACATGAGCTGCGACGAGGTCTTCGGGGTGGATCGACTGGCGACGCAGTTTCGCGTCGAAATTCGTGCCCCCGGTTGTGAAACCGCCAGCCCGCAGGATGTAGTAGTAGACCAGCGCGACTTCGGCCGGGTTGTTGGGAAACTGATCGGTGTCCCAGCCTGACTGGTAGTCGTTGCGGTTCATGTCGATCGATCCGAGCATTCCTTCGGCGGCCGCAACCGCGATCTCGTGCTCGAACGAATGTCCGGCAAGGATGGCGTGGCCTTGCTCTAGGTTCAGCTTGATTTCGTCTTCCAAGCCGTACTTTCGCAAGAATCCGATGCAGGTGGCTGCATCGTAATCGTACTGGTGCTTGGTTGGTTCCTGCGGCTTGGGCTCGACGAGTATGGTGCCCTTGAAGCCGATCTTGTGCTTGTATTCGACAACCATTTCGAGAAATCGACCCATATGGTCCAGTTCGAGGGCCAGGTCGGTGTTCAGCAGGGTTTCATAACCTTCGCGTCCACCCCACAGGACATAGTTTTGCCCGCCGAGCTTGTGCGTTGCATCGATGCAGGATTTCACCGTGGCAGCAGCGTAGGCAAAGACCTCGGGATCGGGGTTGGTCGCTGCGCCTGCCATCCATCGGCGGTGGCTGAAGAGGTTCGCGGTCCCCCACAGCACACGTGTTCGAGATGCTTCAATTTTTTCGCCGATGTAGTCGGTGATCTCATCAAGCGCGCGAAGGTTTTCGGCAAAACTGCCGCATTCGGAGCGGACATCCGCATCATGCCAGCAAAAGAAGGGTTGGCCGAGAATCTCGAAGAGCTCGAAAGCGGCATCGGCCTTGAGGCGAGCGCTGTCCATGCTGTCCTGGGGAAACCACGGACGGGAAAACGTCGGTCCTCCAAACTGATCCTGACCTTCCCAGGCAAAGCTGTGCCAATAGGCGACCGAAAACCGCAGATGGTCTTCCATGCGCTTGCCGAGGATCACTTCATCGGGATCATAGTGTCGAAACTCGAGAGCGTTGGTGCTGTCGGGTCCCGCAAATCTGATCCTCTCGATATCCTCAAAAAATCCGGTGCCCATCGCTCATTCCTTTCATTCTGGTCCCCATGTTCCGACAGAACGGACCATTGGTCGTCGCTGCAAATTGCTTTTCGACGCCGCGCGCTTCATTTTGCGATGTGCTTCACCGCAGGGCAAATGATCTGCCACGCGTCGCAGCCGTGATCAATCGCTTCTCGGAACGTTGGGGCATCAGGTCAGCGGACCCGGGCGTGCAACTCGGTAAAGCGAACGAAATCGCTCGTATCCGCTCTCGTAGGCTTCGCCCAGATCAGTTCTCGGTTCGATTGTCTCGCGAATCTCGGGGAGATGCATCACATCGTCGGGTGGGGTGCCAGTGTCCGCACAGATGGCCAGTCTCGCAGCGCCCAGTGCCGCTCCCATGTCCCGTCCGTCGGGAATGGCCACGGCCAACCCCAGAGTTGACGAGATGGTTTCGAGCCAGAAGCGGGATCGGCTGCCGCCTCCGACTGCCAGGACGGTCTCCATGTGAGCGCCTGTCGATTCCAAGGCTTCGAGACAATCGCGAAGCGCGAAGGCGACGCCTTCCATCACGGCCTGCGTGAGTGTCTCCGTTCCCATCGAGACATCGATTCCGGCGAAGACTCCACGAATGGCGGCATCGTTGTGGGGTGTTCGCTCGCCGGAGACATAGGGCAGGAACGTCAGGTTGGATGGTCCGCTGATGCGGTCAGGCACGGATTCCGCCAGTTCGGATTGCGATCGGCCCGCAATCCGCGAAAGCCAGTTCAAACTGTCGGTTGCGGCGAGGATCACGCCCATCTGGTACCATCGATCTGGAACCGCATGACAAAAGGTGTGAACTGCAGACTCGGGTGAAGGCGCGCAACTGTCTCTTGCTGACAGGATGACCCCCGAAGTCCCGAGCGAGACGAACCCGACTCCCTCGGCGAGACACCCGACGCCGCAAGCCGCCGCCGCATTGTCCCCGCCACCGCCGGCAACGCAGACAGGTCCCTTGATGCCCCATTCGCGACACAGGGATTCCCTCAATTGTCCGCCGGACTGGCTGCCTTCGACCAGATCCGGCATCTGGTCACGCCGCATGTTCGTCAGATGAAGGGCCTCTGTCGACCACTGTCGCGCGCCGACATCAAGCCAGGAGGTTCCGGCACTGTCCGACATGTCGCTGACGAATTCGCCTGTCAGCCACAGTCGCAGGGCGTCTTTCGGGAGCAGGACCTTTGCAACCTTGTCGAAGATCGATGGCTCGTTCAGCCTGACCCATTCGAGTTTCGGGGCAGTGAAACCCGGAAACACGATGTTTCCCGAGATTTCTCTCATTCTGCCGATCGCGTCGAACCTGGCGGCTTCCTTGGCGCTGCGTGTGTCGTTCCACATCATGCAGGGACGCAGATGGTGGCCATTTTTGTCGAACAGCGTTGCACCGTGCATGTGACCGCTGAGTCCGATCCCGCGCACTGACGACACGGCGTCTGGGTGGTTGAGCTTCAATTCGGCCATGGCAGAGCGGCATGCTTCGATCCACGCGTTTGGGTCCTGTTCGGACCAACCAGGTTTTGGGTGGCTTGTCTCGACTGCCGCCTCGGTCTCACCGATTGTCTGCCCCTCGCCATCAACGAGCAGGGCGCGAAGACCGGACGTTCCGAGATCAAGTCCAACGTACATCGAAATTCTCCGTTTGGTCTCTTCCGGGTTTCGGGATCGGGTCCCGGCAGAACTTGCGTACAGCGCCGACAGTCCGGTTTCACTTGTCCGGATCGGGGCGAATTCTCAGGGCCGAATAGGTCGCCGTCGATTGTCGATCGAAAGGAAAGGGGGGTCAATGCAGATTCCCGGTCCCGACGGAGCGACCGACGCTCATGGTCGTCGACGACGATTTGGCGCTGGGTTGCGCGGGTCGCGATCGAACTTGTTCCGCACTTGGAGGCCGAATCCACGCGAAACGTACGGGTTCAACGGCGGAACGCGTCGGGTCTTGAGTGTTCAATGAGCCCGAAAAACCCAAGCATGCGTGGAATTAGGCGTTGTGGGTGGCAACCAATGCCTTATCAGGTTGTCCCGACACATCACCACGCAAGGATTGATTGCTGCGACATGACCAAGAACAGACTCATATTGCTCGGAACCAAGGGTGGGCCGCGATTGACGACAGGAACCGCATGGCCGTCGTCTTCCGTGCTCGAAGTGGCCGGGCGACCGTACATCGTCGACTGCGGCCTCGGCGTGACGCGTCAGTTTGTCGAAGCGGGTTACACGCTCGAAGACGTTCACACCATTCTCGTGACCCATCTTCACTCGGACCATTGCCTCGAACTCGGACCTCTCATTCATACCACGTGGGTCTCGTCGCCGATTCACAAGATCAAGGTATTCGGCCCGCCTGGAACAGAGGATGCGATCAATTGCCAGCTTGCCGCCAGTGCCGTGGATATCGAGATTCGGATGATGGACGAACGTCAAAGTGACATTCGCGACATGCTGTCCATTCACGAATTCACGGAAGGGGAAGTGTTTCGTGATGATCTCGTCGAGGTTTCGGCCCTGACGGTGGTCCATCCTCCTTTCGAGCATTGCTATGCCCTCAAGTTTCGATTCGAGGACAAGTCGGTCGTTTTTTCGGCGGACACCTGCTTCCATCCGCCGCTTGCGGAGTTCGCGAAAGGCGCGGACATCCTCGTGCACGAAGTCATGCACATGGAGGGCACGGAACGCCTGTGCGAAAGAGTCAAGGAGTACAAGCCGGCTCTCTTGCAGCACATGGTCGCTGCCCACACGACTGGTGAAGATGCGGGCCGGATTGCGACAATGGCCGGGGTCAAGCACCTTGTCGTCAATCATTTCATCCCGGCCGATGACCCGACTGTCGGGCCAGGCGAGTTCACGGAAATCGTGCGCAAGACATGGAGCGGAAAACTGACGATCGGCCACGATCTTTTGTCGATCGAGTTCTGACTGCTCCGCGGGCCAGCCGGGACATTGTCACGAACTCAGAAAAGCGACCATGAGGCAACTATCCGGAAATTCCGGATAGTTCAAAGCAACCGCACCTGACGGATTGAGCGAGATCGCGACCTAAATCCGCGACGTCATGCTGTCGGTCGGCTACAGTGTTCGCACGGCATCGATCGCCTGGCTCCGTCGATTGGTATCGCAACTGTCAAGGAATGCTTGACAGTTCAGGTCGAGGGGCAAAAGCCGGCAATCCGAGACAGTTTGTCCACGGCAGCCCAACGCTTGTGATGCAAGTCACGGGTCGCGGTTGCAGGGACATGCAAAATGGCAATGGGCGACGATCTCAAAGAGCCTCCGCCTTGGCAAGCGAGTGGACATCGTCGAGCCGCGCTGCTTCCAGATCCGTCTCCGTGATTCCGAGATCCTCGCCTACCAGTTGCTCGATTCCACGCACGAGAGCCAGCGCGTCGAGGCCATAGTGTCGCATCAAGTAGCCGCGAGACCCTCCATGGGCGTAAGTGTCCTTGAGGCCCAGCCTGACCAAACGCTTGCCAACACCCGCATCGGCAATCGTCTCGGCAACAAGACTGCCGATCCCGCCTTCGGTGACGTGGTTCTCGAGCGTGATCACGCCCGATCGCACCGACCCGACGTGATCGAGAAGCGCACCGTGGTCAAACGGCTTGATGGTGTGAAGGTGCAGATGTCGGATTCCCATGCCAGCGCGGGAGAGCGCTGATCTCGCCCGCATCGCTTCTTCCGTGCAGATGCCTGCCGTCACCACGAGAATGTCGTCTCCCAGGGACAACTCGCGCATCTCTCCGACCTTGATAGGTGTCGTGAACAGGCGCGGTACCGAACCCCGCAGGACTCGGCACCAAACCGGTCCATCGATGCTGTCAGCAGCCTCGCAAATGCTCTCGACTTCCGTCGCGTCGCCAGTCTCGAGAATGCTCATGTTGGGAATCGAGCGCATGACCGAGATGTCCTCGATCGACTGGTGCGTCATGCCCCCGGGCGTGGTGACCCCGGGAAGAAACCCCATCAGCCTGACCTTGCGACGAGGGTAGGCGATCGACGCCACGAGTTGGTCATAGGGTCGCCGATACATGAACACGCCGAACGTGTGAATGAATGGCCGAAAGCCCGCCAGTCCCAAACCGCCCGCAAAACTCATCATGTTTTGTTCGGCCATGCCCAGCGACAGGAACTGTTCCGGATGGCGGTCCCGGAAGCCGTCAATCTCGCACGAAGATGTCAGATCCGCCGAAAGACAAAGGATCTCATCGGGATGCTGCGTCGCGTAGGCCTCGAATGCCCGTGCGTAGGGTCGGGAAACCATCTCCACCATCAATGGCTTCCTTTGTATGCGACAGGGTCGATGCCGAGCGACTCCGCGATCCCAGTGTTCATCGCGGCACGTTCGGCCTCGGACTTGAATCGCACGTAATGCAACCGTGGAAACCGCGACTGGAGCGTCGGCATGCCCTGGTAAGGCGAGGAATTTGCCAGTATGATCAATGGCTTGCCCTCGTGCGGGGTTTTGGATGCAGCGCGGATTTCATCGAGATCGTGAGCATCCACCCATACGGCGACACCGCCAAACTGCTCGATCTTCGCCTTGATGTCGCCCACCTCCATGACCGAGGACATGGCACCGTCGCACTGCTGCCCGTTCACGTCCATGATGGCACACAGGTTGTCGATTTCGTGATGCGACGCTGCCTGAATCGCCTCCCAGGTCTGGCCCTCCTGGACTTCGCCGTCGGACATGAACACCCAGGTTCGTCCAGTCTCACCTTTCCGTTTGCGTCCCCATGCGAGGCCCGCAGCAGTCGAAAATCCGATGCCGAGCGTGCCGTTGTGCACCTCCATGCCAGGGCTGTGCTCAGCGCCGATCATCTCGACCGAAGAACCATCCTGGTTGAACATCTCGAGGCCTTCGGGCGCCATGCGACCGACCTCGACCAGCGTGGCGTAGGTCACGAGAGCGTAGTGAGCAGGTGCGATGAAAAGGCGGTCAAGATCGGGCTTGGCCGGGCCGTTGTATCCCGCACCAGTGCGATACCCGGTGTTTGACGCAGATGGTACACCGCCGAACGGTTTCGGGATCATCGGCAGGGTGGGAGGCCCAAGGTTCAGCTCTTCATTGTACAGCCAAGCCAACTGTTCGGCCGCCGAACACGCCTGGCTGAGATAGCCCCCATTGTTTCGGATCGCGTGTTCGTATACCCGGCGGCGGATCCCGAGGGCGACATCATCGGTTGTCTTGACATTCCTCATGGTGTCCCCGCACCGACTTTACAAAAGTCACTATTTCTATCATATGTCAAAGTCAAGAACTGGTGCCATCCGAGGAACGGTGCATGGCATTCACGGCATCGCATTGGGGTGCTTATCAACTTGACGGATCGGGCGGCATCGCGCCGCTGGCCGACGACCCCAACCCATCACGAATCGGACGCGGCTGGATATCGGCGGCGCGTGACACCAGCAGCCGGATCATGGCGCCGGTCGCCCGGCGCGGATGGCTTGAGGGCGATGCTGGCGAGAACCGGTGCGACGACAGTTTTGTCGAGCTCGACTGGGACGATGCCATCCGGCTTGTCGCGAGAGAAATCGACCGCGTAAAGGCTACATACGGAAACGGTGCCATTTTCGGCGGCTCGTACGGGTGGGCGAGCGCCGGGCGTTTCCATCATGCCCAGAGCCAGCTTCATCGATTCTTGTGTCTTGCTGGAGGTTACGTCAGTTCGCGCGAGACCTACTCGCATGCGGCCGCAGAGGTCCTGTTCCCGCACGTGATCGGAAAACCCAATCGCGCCTTTCAGGACCAGATGACAAGCCTGCGTCTCGTCGCCGAACATTGCGATTTTCTATTGGCATTTGGCGGCATATCAGAACGAACGGCCCAGATTTCCTCTTCGGGTGTCGCGCGACACGATGTCGGAGTGGCACTGGCGCGGCTTCGCGAACGGGGAGCGCAGATCGTCAATGTGTCCCCGCGAGGGAGCGACCTTCCCGCGGGTGAATGGGTCTCGATTCGTCCTGGAACGGACACCGCCTTGTTGTTGGCGCTTTCGTTCGAGATCGTGGCGGCGGGTAACGCCAATGAGGAGTTCCTGGATCAGTTCACGAGCGGATGGCCAGAATGGCGATCGTATCTTCTCGGCGAAACCGACGGCATCGCGAAATCCGCCGAGTGGGCAGCGGCCATTTGTGACGTCTCTCCCGACTGGATCAGACAGATTGCCCGAGACCTCACCACAAAGCGCAGCATGATCGCGCTGAGTTGGGGGATGCAACGCTCGGATCACGGCGAACAGGTCATCTGGGCCGGTCTCGGGCTGGCCTGCGTCGTCGGGCAAATCGGCAAACCGGGCACCGGATACGCCTTCGGCTACGGCTCGACCACCCATGTCGGCCGCGCCGCGCGATTGATCCCTTGGCCATCGATGCCCCAGGGCCAAAATCCGGTGTCCGAATTCATTCCAGTCGCCCGAATTGCAGACATGCTGCTGAACCCCGGCACTTCCTACCATTACAATGGCGAGCGGCGCAGGTATCCCGACGTCCGTCTGGTCTACTGGTGTGGAGGCAACCCTTTCCATCACCACCAGGACCTGAATCGGCTCGAATCCGCATGGCGACGCCCCGAAACCGTGGTCATACAGGATCACACCTGGACGGCCACAGCACGAAGGGCGGATATCGTCTTGCCCGCAACCTCACCGCTCGAACGGGCGGATCTGATGTTGAACCGACGCGATCCGTCCTTGTTCTTCATGTCACCGGTCCTTGACCCGCCAGGGCAGGCGCGAGACGATTTCGACATCTTCCGTGATCTCGCTCGCGAGTTGGGGTTCGAGGAGAAGTTCTCCGAAAACCGAGATGCCGACGAATGGCTACGGGTACTCTGGTCCGACGCCGAGAAGGTGGCTACCGAGGCCGGATTCGATCTCCCCGATTTCGACACTTTCAAGAGAGTGGGTCGATTTGATGTTCCCGACGCGGAGGAGGAACGGATCGCTATTGGTGACTTCGTGAACGACCCCGAACAAGCGCCACTGGGGACGGAGAGCGGCAAGATCACCCTTCATAACGCCACGATCACCGGGTTTGGGGCCAAAGGATGTCCCGGACATCCGACTTGGATCGAACCGATGGAATCGCTGCTGTCGGCCGAGGATGACGAACTTCACCTGATTTCCGGCCAACCCGACACGCGATTGCACAGCCAGAATGATCGCGGATCCGAGGCCCTGGATGACAAGATCAAGGGACGGGAGCCAGCATGGCTTCATCCGAAATCTGCGGCAAGCCGCCGACTTGTCGAAGGGGACATCATTCGCATCTGGAATGAGCGCGGTGCCTGTCTGGCCGGCCTTCGCCATGATCCCTTGATCCGGGAGGACTGTATCGCGCTTGCGACAGGTGCCTGGTTCGACCCCCAGGTCGTCGACGGCCAACGGTTGGAGGTTCATGGCAACCCGAATGTCCTCACCATCGACAAGGGGAGTTCGGATCTGAGCCAGGGGAACATTGCGCACACGGCGCTCGTTCGTGTCGAGAAGTGGACGAAGTCCCTGCCTGCGCTCACCATCAATCGACCGCCGCCGATCGCAGAGGGAAGAAATCTGGAGATGGTCGCGTGACACGGCTGTGGCTGGGTCTTGATGTGGGAACAACGGCGGTCAAGGCCGCAGCGTACATGCCAGACGATCGACAGGTGGCCATGGCGGAAGCGCCGAGCGCCGTCACGCAACGACGCGACGGCAGCAGCGAACAGGACATGGAACAGGTCCGCGAGACAGTCTTCAGCGTGTTGGCGGAACTTGTCAAAAAATGTGACGGCCATGAGTTCGAGGCCCTTGGCGTGGCTGCACAGGGCGACGGCCTTTGGTGCGTGGCCGACGACGGCAAGGCTGCAGGCCCCGCAATTCTCTGGAATGACACGCGCACAGCCAGCGATCTGGCCAAGCTGGAAAAATCCGGGGCAACCAAGGTCATCGGCCGCGGTTGCCACACGTCGCTATGGTCTGGAACATCCGGGATCCTGTGGCGCTGGACCCGTGAACATCGCCCTGAGGTGGCAAAAAACACCGCTCACGTCGTCACTTGCGCCGATTGGGTCGGCTTGTGCCTGACAGGCCGGATCGCGACCGATTTCTCCAACTCATCCATCCCGTTTCTCGATTTCGAGGCGCGTGCCTACGCGAGCGAACAGTTGGCTGCCCTCGAATGCGAGGATCTTGCAAGGAAACTGGTGGAGCCTCGCAAGGCCAGCAGTTCCTTGGGAGGAATCACGAGGCAGACGTCTGAGTCGACCGGTCTCCCGGCAGGCCTTCCTGTGTCGGTTGGCACGCTGGACTTGTCCGCGATGATCGTGGGCATGGGGATGGACCGACCGGGTCAGACAATGATGATCATGGGGACGACTGCCGTCGTCAACATTCTGACGGACCGGGTCGAGCCGACGGACACGCCAGTGGGCGCAAGCGTTCTGCATCCGACGTCGGATGCGATCATCAGGGTTCTGGCCCCGACAACCGGAGCTGCCGCATTCGATTGGTTTGCGAGCCTGCACCCGAAGAGCATCCGAGCGGCCTCTGCGAGCGAGACCGCAGAACGCATGACCGAATTGGTGCAGGAGGTTCCACCGGGTGCGAACGGCGTCACGTTCTTGCCGTATCTGAACGGCGAGCGGGCGCCATTTGTTGCCCCTGACATTCGCGGGGCATTCCACGGGCTTTCTGCCACGACAACGACCGGCGAAATGGGACGTGCTGTCATGGAGGGAGCGGCCCTCAGCTTGCGCCATTGCTTCGAAGCCGAGGGAGGCCTGCCGTCATCTCCCGTGCAACTGACTGGCGGTGGCGCGCGCAACCCGGTCTGGTGCCAGATCATCGCTGACGTGGTCGGTCAGCCGGTTCTCGTCAGTTCGGCGGCCGATCACGGTCTTTGGGGGGCTGCTGCCCTCGGTGCATCCGTTGCCGGTCACGGCGATGCGGTCGAGCTTGCGGCGCGGCGCAACGAGGGACTCGACGCCTACGAACCCAAGGAGAACGAGAGGTATCACGCTGTTTTTGAACGGTATTCGATCATCTCTTCCCATCAGCGCCGGCTTCAGTCGGAATTGGCGTCCACGCTCAGCGAGAGTCTTCCATGACACGCATGATGCAGGCTGCCGTTCAGTACGGAATCGACGACATTCGGGTCGAAGAGCGACCCGTTCCGGAAATCGGACCCGGCGAAATGCTGATGAAGACGCTTGCCTGCGGCCTCTGCGGCGGCGAGGCCATGGCATGGTACAAGACCGAGCCGAAGGTCTTGGGTCACGAAGCCGTGGGCGAAGTGGTGGAGGTTGGAACAGGCGTCACGCAGTTTCGAGTCGGAGATCGAGTGTTCGTGAACCACCATGTCGGGCGGATCGATTCCCATCTCTCGCGCCGAGGCCATTTCACCCGCGATCCTTACTACAAGTCGACGGGACTGGATCCCGGGGGCGTGTGCGAATACTTCCGTGTGAGCGCCCAGCACTTGGCCATGGACGCTCACAAGCTCCCCGACTGCGTTTCGACCGAGGCCGCCGTGACGATCGAACCCTGGTCCTGCGTTCTCTCGGGTCTCAAGGTATGCCACATCCAGCCAGGCGATACCGTGGCGGTTGTCGGCGCAGGATTCATGGGGCAGGGGTTTGTTCACCTGGCGCCACTGTTCGGTGCCGGAAAAGTCGTCGCGATCGACTTCTCCGATTGGCGCCTTGCCAAGGCAAGAGAATTCGGTGCGACCGGCGCGATAAATCCAAAGACCGAAGACCCTGAAGCCGCATTGCGCGAAATCAACAACGGGCGGTTGGCGGATACCGTCATTGTCACGGCGCCTTTGCCGTCGGCCTGGGATCAGGCGATGAAACTGGTCGAGGTTGGCGGTTGTCTGCATCTTGGAGCGCCGTTGCCGCCTGACACGGATTGGGTGCGCGACGGCAATTCGGCATATTTCGACCAGATCACGGTCACTTCGCGCTATTCGTCCGATCATACCGATACATACGGTTACATCCGCCTGCTCGAAGCCGGGCGGGTCGATGCCGATGCGGCCATCTCGCACCGTTTTGGCATCGAGGATTCGGCCAAAGCGTTTCGGCTTTTGGTGGAGGCAGGCAATTCGCTGAAGATCGTCGTCTATCCGCGCGGCGTGCCTGACGGGATCGGAAAGGGGGCGTCTTGCTCGAATCGCTGAAAGAAGAGGTCTGCGAACAGAACCTTGAACTGCCACGAAACGGTCTAGTGGTTGGATCCGGCGGCAATGTCTCCGGCCGTGACCCCGAGACGGGGCTGATCGTCATCAAGCCGTCGGGGGTGAAGTTCTCGAAACTGACGCCGAAGACGATGGTGGTCGTCGACATCGAGGGATCAGTGGTCGACGGGGACATGAAGCCCTCGGTCGATACGGGCATTCACCTTCATCTCTATCGGCACCGCGGCGACGTGAGCGGCATCTGCCACACCCATTCGCCATATGCCACGAGCTTTGCCGCGCGCGGAGAGGCGATTCCGGCTGTTCTGACCCCGATCTCCCACATACTCGGCCGCGACGTTCCGTGTTCGCGATATGCCACACCGGGCGAAGTCGACACCGGAGAGGCAATCGTCGAAGCGGCCGATGGCGGCATGGCGGCGCTGGTCAAGGCACACGGCGTCTTTACGATGGGGACAACGGCCAGCGAGGCGACCTCGATCGCGATGTACATTGAAGAAGCTGCGAAGACGATACATCTCGCAATGTTGCGCGGGCCGGTGGAAGAACTTCCGCAAAAAGAGATCGACCGGTGTTACGCGTGGTTCCGCCGGCATTACGGTCAGTCCGGCGACAAAGATCCAGCGTCATGAAGTTGGAGAGACCCGTCAATCACCTGCGCCCGAGTGGCGACAAGGAAGCGCTGCTTTCGAATGTCGCTTTGCTCTACTACGGCGAGGGCTTGACCCAGGGGGAGATCGCGAAACGCATGAAGGTCAGCCGCGCGACCATCGTGAACATTCTGCGCGAAAGTCGCGACCTTGGCATCGTCGACATCCGTGTGGACGGGCGACATCTCTCGGGATCGACCCAATCGCGCGATCTGCGCGAAAAGTTCGGTTTGGCCGATGTTTACGTGTCGCACGCGGAAGCCGAACAGACGCTGAGCAGAGGCGAGACCCTCGCCCAACTCGGGCGTGTTGCCTCGGCGGCATTGCTGGATGTCGTCAGCCCGGGCGATCGGGTCGGCGTGGCATGGGGCGAGACCGTCATGGCGGTGGCCGACGCCATGCCGGCGATGCATGTCGCTGATGTCGAAGTCTGCCAACTGATCGGGTCGATGATCTCCGACCGCGTTCCGGCATCCGAGAATTGCACGATCCAGATCGCAAGCAAGCTCGGAGCCGAGTGCTACACGCTGCATTCGCCGGGGTTGATCTCGAATGCGGACCTTGCTGGTCTCATCCGGACGGAACCCACGATCAAGACGCAGCTCGATCGTCTGCGGACTCTGGACATGTCGGTCTATTCCATCGGAAACGTGTCGGATGAAACGCATCTGGTGGCAGCAGGGATGGCGACGGAGGCAGAGCTTGCGGAAGCAAGGAGCGCAGGCGCCGTGGGAATCGTCTGTTGCCGTTACATCGATGGTGAGGGTCGGGAAATTCACCTCCCGCCGAGTGATCGCGTGATCGCAGCCGAGATATCCGACCTGCGGGCCGCCAGAAAAAAACTGCTCATCGTCTGCGGTGAGGACCGCTGCGATGCCACGCTTGCAGCCATTCGCGGCGCGCTCGTGACGCATCTGTGCGTCGACAGGGCGCTTGCAACTGTCTTGCTCGATGCCTGATATCGAATGCTGCTCGCCGTCGCGCGGCGGAAAAGACGGCATGTCTTCCGCTCGACGTCATTCCTCATCCCTGTCGGCGAGCGACTTTCCTGTTGTCGAAATTCCGGGCGGCACGGCATTGCTTGGGACATCGAGACCAATCATTTTGCCAGATGCTGAAGGACCAGTTCTCAAGAAACGGGCCAAACCGTTCCTCATGGGCAAGACTGCGGTGACCAACGCCCAGTTTGCGGAATTCGTGGATGCGACGGCATATGTCACCGAGGCCGAGCGCTTCGGCTGGTCGTTTGTGTTCTGGTTGCAGGTGGCAGAGAGCGTCGGCGACACCCTGGGTGTCGCCGATATCGAATGGTGGCGTCGCGTCGACGGTGCCAACTGGCGTGACATCAACGGCCCCGGCACCGAAGAAGAGGCTTGGCACCCGGACCACCCGGTCGTCCACGTGTCGTGGAACGACGCACGCGATTACGCAGACTGGGTTGGAGGAAGGCTGCCGACCGAGTTGGAATGGGAACATGCCGCCAGAGGCGGCCTCGGGGATGCGCGCTATCCTTGGGGCGATCGGGATCCGAACGATCGGGATTTCTTCCCCTGCAACATCTGGCAGGGTCGCTTTCCTCAAAAGAACCTTTGCCACGACGGGCACGAAACCACGGCGCCCGCAAAGTCGTTCGAGCCCAACGGCTTCGGGCTTTTCAACATGGTCGGGAATGTCTGGGAATGGACCCGGGAGCCCTACAAGGTTCGGTCACGAAAAAAAGCCGCTCGCGAGCGAGTCGCACAGATGCGCGGTTTCAAGCTCTCGAAAGGCGGATCGTTTCTGTGTCATGCGAGTTACTGCTGGCGTTACCGAATCGCCGCGCGGACCGGCAATTCGCCGGACAGCACGACGACGCACACGGGGTTCCGCATGGTCTGGGACGTGTAGCTGGCGTCTGCATCTCCATGCCCGGTCGGACCATGTTCCTTTCGATGCCAGGAAGAGCATGCTTGTCCGGGATCGCGAACGGCTGAGAGCGAAATCCATCGTCGGCGCGTGCGGCAATCCTTGCAAGCGGTCTGCTATTGTCAGGCTTCGGATGCAATGCCCGCGACCGAGGGGTTGCCTTGCAAGTGCTCCGCTCTGATCTTTGTGTCGCGGGCCAACACTGAAGCCGCGAGATGGGCGGCTCTCTCGACCATTGGGTCAAAAATCCACGCGGGTGCCAGCAAGCGCTCGTAGTCCAATCGGACCTCGATTTGCGCACCGTCGGGATGTTCGGTGACCTTGTAGCCCAATGACTTGAAAGCCACCCACCTGCCCGTGGGGCTGGTGTCAGACACGACGCTGAACACGGCATGCAGGTCCGTCTGGTGGGTGACGCGGAGATGCAGTTCTCCCTCTCCTTCGCGACCACGGATCAACACGATTCGGTTCGCCCCGATCCCGGTTCCCTCGTCGAGTAGAACTGCAACCGGCTGAGGGAACATGTCGAGGGCAGGTGGAAGGGGAAAATCAGGTGACGTTGCGGTTTGCATCGCGGCCCACACCGCTTGCGGTGGTGCATCGACGGTGTAAGTGGCGACGCTGTGGCCGGTGCCCTCGAATTTGTATGCTCCTGGAACGCCTTCGAGGCTTGCACCGAAAAGAAAGGCAACAGCAACCGATACGCTCGCGAGATCATGCAGGTCACTGTCCTTCGAACGCCCCCTGAACAAATGGAAAAGGCCGGCAACCAAATAGTAGACCAGATAAATCGCCGCAGCCGCGATGGCGATTACCATCGCCAAAACGACCAGGCAGAACAGCACGGTCAGTATCGTGAAGACCGCTTCTGTTCCTGCGTAGCTGGGGCTGGGAGCGAGCTGCTCGGTCACAAATAGCAGTGACGAAAGCAAAATTGCGCTGATCAGGGATCTTGATAGCACCACCCTCGCATAGGCTGCCTGCAACCCTGTCTGGAACCACAAAATTGCCAGGTGGCAAAGCAGGATGATGAGGAGGGGAGCGACGAACTGCAGCCCGGTGGTCACATACTCGGTCTTTGAGATGTGCCAAGCATAGGTCATGCTCACAGCTATGGCGAGCAAGTGCGGAAACAGGCGCATCGGATTTGCGAGGGTCATGGCAGTTCTCGCATGCGCTTCAGATTGTCGCGGGCGGGCAGAGTTTGCGGGGTTTGTATCGCCCAAGCGAGCCCGATGCCGCGCATGAGTTGCAAGACCAGCCACCCGGGGTCGAACTGGTCCTGCTTGATGCCCATTTTGGCCGAGCCGGGGAAGGCGTGGTGATTGTTGTGCCAGCATTCTCCGAAGGTGATCAGCCCAAGATGGGGCAGATTGAATCCTTGTGTCGACGCTCCTTCCAGGTGCCAGTCCCTTTGGCCCAAGTTGTGGGCAAGGTGCCCGATCAGCCAATGACCGAAGATCGAAACCGTGACTCGGGCACAGACGCCCCATGCGACCCATCCCCACCCGCCGATTGCCAACAGCGCGACGGCGATCGGAATCTGCTGCAGCATCGAAGCTGCTTGCAGCCAACGATAAAACCGATCCGACGTAAGTGCCGCCGGATAGCGAAACTCGGGTGGTTGGGCGAGGTGCAGCTTGCAATGAAGCTGCCACCAGAAATCGATGATGATGCCTCGCCCGTGCGAAAGAAAATCGTGGCAAACAGGTTTGCGCTGCGCCCAATCTCGGATGTCGTGGTTGTACATCATCGTGAACGGCCCGCCCAATCCTACCAGTGTTCCCAGGTAGACGAGGCATCGCTCAACCCACTTTGGCGTTTCGAACGACTGGTGAATGAGCTTGCGGTGCATGCCCAGAGAATGCCCGAGGCAGAGGGTCAGCCCGCTCAGCAGCAAGAAGACTACGACGGCCGAGACCGAAAAGTGAATGGTTCCAAGCACTGCCCAGCCGGTCGCCATGCCGGTCCACCAGAACGACTTGAGCGGACTCCAGTGGACTTGGCCGTGGACGGGGTCTGCGGCACTCTCAAAGTCAATGCGATCAAGCACGCCCGGACGATAACTTGCGGTTTCGTCACTTGACGGTCTGAAATGCTGCATGGCCTTTTCTCCAGCGGCAGAGTGCACTATAATAAATATATAACTAAAAGGTTATGAATCGAATGTCAAACCGGGAAACAGTCTTTGAAGCGCTGAGTTCGACCCCACGCCGTCGAATACTGGCCTATATCGCTGACGGACCACTCACGGCCGGAGAAATCGCAAGCCGCTTTGAGATGTCCCAGCCGGCGGTGTCGAAGCATTTGGCGGTCCTGAAGTCTGCAGGCTTGGTGTGGACACGACGCGAAGGGCAATTCATCAAATATGGCATGGAACGCGACACTCTCGCCGGAACCTTGGCTGGGTTCCTGCAAGAGGTGTGTCCCCCGTCGCGTGCACTGCGCAGCGAGCGCAGAAAAGGGAAGAATTCCGAATAGGGCTGACCTCTGGATGCCCAACAATGAGGGTGTTGGGGATGTCGGGGTGGCCAGACATGCCCTTGTGCGGATCACAAGCCACTGACGTGGGTCAGTTTTTTGCCTGGCTGCCGTGACCAAATCGCTGGCCTCGATTCCAAGATGGCATCAATTGTGGACGGTTTCAGTCTCTTGAGAAGCGGATTCCGAGGACGCTACATGGCGGCCATGTCGTCCAGTCCGAGCCGCTCGAGCTGTTCGGCCGGATAGCCCTCCTCGTCCATGAGATCGCGAACGAGGCTGAGCATGCGTTCGCGCTGGTCGCTTGCATGATCCCAGAGGTTGCTCGTCTGGCCGGGATCGTTGACGCGATCGAACAGAAAGTTCTCGGTCGTTCGAGGATCGACCTGGATCGGAATCTTCCACATCGGAAAATCGACGGTTGGATCGAAGAACCCCTGGTCCACCGGCCTGTTGGGCGGCTTCGCGAGTCGCCCATCCACCGGATTGTCGACAATCAGCGGCCGAAAGATCGCGGTCGAATAGAGATAAAGTGGCCTGTTCGGCATTGGTGACTTCAGCAGCGTCCACTCGCCGTCAGTGGCACAGACGCCCTGGCCGAACGTTCCGTAAAGAACTGCATTGCGCGGTGACGGTGCATCGTTCGTGATCATCGGCGCAAACGAACGGCTGTGCCGGTTGGCCTCAGTGACCTCGATGCCCGCTGAATCGATGATTGTCGCGAAGAGATCGACCGTTTGCGTCAAGCCGTTGATGTGACGCCCGTTGCCGGGATTCTTCGGGTGCCACACCATCAGGGGAATGTTGGCGTGGCTGTCAAAGTGCGGGTGCTGCTTTCCGAAGGCGCGCCTTTCGCCCATGTCGTGGCCGTGGTCAGTGGTGAAGATCACCATCGTGTCGTCCCACAGTTCCATCGCATCGAGCGTGTCGAGGAGCTTGCCCAGCCACTTGTCCATCATCGTGACCTTGCCCATGAACTGCGATTTCAGGAATTTCAGTTCCTCGGGAGTCGTTTGATCCATGAAGGCGTCGAGATCGTCATAGACCTGGTAAGGTGGCCAGATGTTGAATTCGTTGCGCGTGGCCCCGTCCGCGTACATGCGATCGTAGGGCTCGGGGACATCGAATGGCTCGTGCACATCGAATGTCTCGACATGCAGGAAGAACTTGCCCTTGCTCGCATGGCGGTTCAGCCAGTCGCAGGCGCCGCCAAAGGTCTTTGCGGAGAAATAGTCCTCCTCGCCCCGGAAGTCCTTAACATTGGCATAGTACTGGCCGATGTGTTCGGGAGCCCGAAACTCCTCGATTTTCCTGACCCATGGCGGCTTGTCTTCATTCGGATCCTGTGTCTGCCAATGATCGACTTCGTAACCGCGGATCATCTCGATCGTGTCGTAGCCTTGGATGTAGCCGTTCGCTTCCTCTTCCCAGTAATGGTAGTGATCCGTGACGATGTGCGTGTGATAACCGCCCTTCTTGAGTTCCAGCGGAAGGCGTGGGTCAAAGACTTCCAGCGAGCCCCACGGACGCCACAGGAACTCCTTCCGTCCTGACAGAAGTTCCCGGCGGGCCGGCATGCAGGGCAGGCTTCCAACGAAGTGGCTGTCGAAGACATGCGACCTCGCAGCCATTCGGTCGATGTTTGGCGTTTCGCACGGACTCTTGGGATCGTAGCAGCGCAGAACATTCCTCGTCAGGCTGTCCACAAGAACAAGGATGATGTTCATTTCAAGAGGTTCCCGAGGGTTCTCGAACCGCAGTCGGCAGCACGATAGAATCCGCCATTTGAGTTGACAAGTGTAAAAAATAATGACAATTGTGAAGTTGGCTGGGAGAAGCTTGAGTCTGCGTTTCTGGTCTCGAAGGAGGGGAGATGGGTCGTATCGACGCGATACGATTTGCGGCCGGTTTGGGTGCCATTGCCATCTGGATTGCGATCTGGGCCTGGTTGACCCGACCCGGTGGTCCGGTGCCGACGCTGTATTTTCCTGCCCCCGACGACGTATGGGCCAAGTTCGTTCGGATGTGGATGCGTCCCTACATTGGCAGTACGCTGTTCGAACATATCTTGAGCAGCCTTTACATCGTGCTGTTTGGATGGAGCGTTGCTGCCATTGTCGGCATTCCTTTGGGCATTGCAATGGCGTGGTGGACACGGCTGAAGTGGATCGTGTTTCCGATCTTTCAGTTGATCCGCCCGGTTCCGCCCCTGGCCTGGATTCCTCTGACAATCCTGTGGCTCGGCATCGGCGACACTGCCCGGATGTCGGTCGTGTTCATTGCCGCGCTGGTTCCGTGGCTCATGAACTCGATGCTGGCGGTCTACTCCGTCGACAAGCGATTGATCGATGCAGGCAAGACCCTTGGCGCGAGCGACCGAATGATTCTCATCAGAATCGTGTGCCGAACAGCTCTTCCCACGCTGGTGGCCGGAGCGCGCATGGCGCTTGGAAGCGCATGGTCGACTCTTGTAGCGGCCGAGATTCTCGCCGCCACGGCCGGTCTCGGCTACGTTGCCGTGAATGCATCCCAGCTTCTCGACACTGATGTCCTGCTGGTCGCGATGTTCATGATCGGAATACTGGGAATCGCGATGACGGCATTGATCAGCATCTCGCAGCGATTCCTGGCGCCTTGGTCCGTCGTTGGCTTGCGGGGGAACTGAACGTGATCGAGAGTTCGCTGAAAACGCTTGGAGTCACGTCAACCCGGGGCAAGGCGAGGGCCTACGGGGCAATCTCCCTGTCGCTGCTGCTGGTGCTTTGGGTTCTGGCAACGAGCGTTTTTCAATGGATCGAACCGCGTGTGTTGCCGTCGCCCGCCCAGGTCGTTCGACAATTTGCCTGGATCCTGACCGAACCCTTCAGTGGTCTCCGGTTGCCGGGACATATCCTGGTCTCGCTAGAACGCTGGGGATGGGGTGTCTTCTTCGGGATGATCATCGGGATCCCCGTCGGCGTGTTTTTCGCTTGGGTCCCGTGGTTCAGGACTTTCATCAATCCGGTTTTCGAGCTGATCCACTTCATCCCGCCTTTCGCCTACATCCCGCTTGCGGTTCTGTGGTTTGGTGCCTCCACGGCAACGCAGGCGATGGTGGTCTTTGTCGCAGCCTTCCCGGCATTCGTGATCAATTCGCAACTTGGCGTTTCGCAGGTCAAGAAGATCTACATCGATGCTGCACGCGTGTTCGGAGCGAGTCCGCTGCGGATACTCTGGCGCGTCGTGATCCCGGCCGCCGCTCCGAGCATCTACACCGGATTGCGGATTGCGATCAGCAATGGGTGGATGGCGCTTGTCGGTGCCGAGCTTGTCGTCGGCAAGGTCGGATTGGGCTTCATGATCTCCCAAGGGCAGGAGAACGCGTCGGTCGCCACCATATTTGTCGGCGTGATCACCATCGGTTGCCTAGGCGCCACCATCGACACGATCATCCAGCGCTCCGAGAGCCGGGTGCTCCCGTGGCGCAAGAACGTCGTGATCAACCAAGGGTAGGGGCGTGGAGATGCCGGCAGACTCGAACAGCACCTCGCCACCGAAACTCGAACTGCGCCATGTCTCGAAGTGGTTCGGCACGAAGGAAACCGGCGTCTGCGCTGTCGATGACTGTTCGCTCGAAGTGCAGAAGGGCGAGTTTGTCTGCGTGGTTGGCCCGTCGGGTTGCGGCAAGTCCACCTTGATGACGATCGGCGCAGGGCTTGAAGATCCCACCGAGGGCGAAGTCTTCGTCGATGGGAAACCAGCCGGACCTCCGGGGCCGACTCGCAGCGTCGTGTTTCAGCAGTTTGCGCTGTTTCCGTCCGAGACCGTCGAGCAGAACATCAAGTTCGGGTTGCAGATGACGGGCGTTCCGAAGGTTGAACAGGAAAGCCGGCTTGTCGAACAGCTCGAAATCATGGGCCTCGAGGGATTTCGCAAGTCGTACCCGAGCGAACTGTCCGGCGGGATGCAGCAACGTGTCGCCATCGCTCGCGCATTGGTGATGCAGCCCGAGATTCTGCTGATGGACGAGCCGTTTGGCGCACTGGACGCGCAAACGCGCACGATCCTGCAAGAGGAGATCCAGCGCCTCCACCGCGAAAAGCACTACACAGTGCTTTTCATCACCCATTCCGTTGAAGAAGCCGTCTATCTCGGCGAACGGGTTGTGGTGATGACGAAGCGGCCAGGCCGGATCAAGAGAGTCATCGAACTTCCGCGTAACGTCGCATGGAAGACAGGCGATATCGAGCAGGCCGCAGAGCATCCTGAGTTCATCGAGTTCAGGCGCGAAATCTGGGGTCTGGTCCGCGAGGAAATCGTCGGAGCCTGAATGTACCATTTCCAAAAAAGGAGGAAAAAGGGATGAAAATCAAAGGACTATTGGCAGCGGTTGCCAGCGCGGCAATTCTGACTTCGGGATCGGTCGCGGTTGCGCAAACCATGATCAATCTCAACAGCCAACCCAATGAGGCCGGTTTCCCGATGTGGCTGGCCAATGATCTCGGCTACTTTGCCGAGAACGGGCTGGAGGTCGACATCGAGTACTTTCCCAACGGTGGTGCAGCGCTCGCGACGGGTGCGACCAACCAGTGGCAAGCTGGCTGGACCGGCGGCCCGCCGGCGGTTTCAGGTTGGGAAAAGTTCCAGCTGATCTCGGTGGCCGCGATGCAGAAGGAATCGCAGAACCTGAAGATCTACATGCGCAATGACGTGCTCGAGGGCAAGTCGCCCGCAGAGGCGCTGGCGTCGACGAAGGTCGGGACGGTCCCGAACTCGACCTGGAGCCAGGTGCTCTATGCTTGCGCAAGTCACCTCGGCGTTTCCGACCCGGGAGCCTTGGAAGTCGTGCCGCTCGCTCCTGCCGTGACGCTTCAGTCCCTGCAGAGCGGCGATCTCGGCGCTGGAACGACGGCGGCTTCGTCCGACATCGTGCTTGCCAAGGACCCTGACAACTACACCAAGGTCTGCGACGGCAAGATTGCAGGCGCCAACATCATCGCGCCCTGGATCGTGACCAAGACCTTCTGGGACGAAGATCCGGAGTCGGCTGCAGCGTTTGTCGAGGCGGCATTCCGTGCCAACGAGTACATCAACGCAACGGACCCGGCCAAGGTGGTCGAGCACGTTCTTGCCTACTATTCCGATACCGGAATCGAGGGTGATGCCGAGAAGGCGGCTTACGCCATGGAAATGCGTGACTGGGTGACGCTGGATGAAGCGATCGATGACGTGAAATCCGGCCTGACCAATGAAACCCTGACTGGCGCTGCCGAAATCCTCGTCCAGGGCGGTGCACGGGATTCGGTTCCGGATTTCGGTCCGATGCAGCCCTTGGCGCTGGAAATCCTGATGGCTGCGAAGGCTCTTCGCTGAGCAAAAAACAATTGGGCTGCCGGTTCATTCGGCAGCCCATTTCTTGATCCCTTTGAATTGACGGCAGGGAAAACCCTTGGCAGGCAACAAGAAACAGGTGGCTGTCGTTACAGGTGCCGCGGCGGGAATCGGATACGCGATCGCGAAGGGATTTGCCGAGTCCGGCTACCGAGTGGCCTTGGTCGACATCGACGAAGGTGGTGCACTCGACAGTGCCAGGGTTCTCGCCGAGACGACCGGAGCACGCACATCCGCGGCCGGCGCTGACGTTTCGGATAGTTTGGATTGCGAGGCTGCCCACGAATGGATCACCGCCGAGCTCGGAGAGGTGTCGGTCCTCGTCAACAACGCGGGGATCATGCCGCAAGCAAAGGGCTGGATCGAGGAGTTGCCGCCTGGGGACTTCGATCGGATGCTGGCAATCCACGTTCGCGGGGCGGTGAACTGGGCCCGCCTCGTGTTGCCGGGAATGCGGAAAGCAGGGTTCGGACGGATCATCAACATTTCTTCCGGAAATTCCCTTCTCGCGGTGCCTCACCGCCTGGGATACGTCACGGCGAAGACAGCGATACTCGGGCTGACGCGAGGATTGGCCCTCGACTGCGCCCGCGCCGGCATCACGGTCAACGCTGTTGCACCCGGTTACATTTTGACAGAGACGCTGAAAGAACGAGCTGCCGCCGGCATTCTCGACAGGGACCGGTTTGCCGAACGCACGCCGGTGGGTCGCTGGGGGATGCCTGAAGAGATCGCACATGCGGTGCGCTTTCTCGCCAGCCCGGAATCCGGTTTCATCACCGGTGCAACGTTGGCGGTCGATGGCGGCATCACCATCCGGGGCGACCCTGACGAGAACATCGACGTTTCGCCGTTTTCGTCGCCCGATACCTGAACCGGAGCCATGTCATGACACCCAAGACAACATCGCAGACCAATTTCACCTCGGACGAGCTGCTCGGATTCTACCGCGACATGCTGCGCATCCGCAGGGTCGAGGAACAACTGGGTAAAGACAGCCGTGCCGGCACCTTGCCGGGACCGGTTCACCTCTATGTCGGGCAGGAAGCCGTTGGGGTCGGCGTCTGCTCACAATTGACTGACAGCGACTGGATCGCGTCGACTCATCGCGGCCATGGTCACTTCCTCGCAAGGGGTGGGGACATGAATGCCCTGATGGCCGAGGTTCATGGTCGGGAAACCGGCATCTGCAAGGGGCACGGCGGTTCCATGCATGTCGCTGACTTCTCCAAGGGCATCATCGGCGCCAACGGCATCGTCGGCGGGGGAATATCAATCACGACCGGCGCTGCCTGGGCCGCAAAGCTCGACGGCAAGGGTGCCGTTGGCGTTGCGTTCTTCGGCGACGGCGCCGCCAACCAGGGCGTGTTGACCGAGGCTCTGAACATTTCGGTTCTCTGGCAGCTTCCGGTCATTTTTGTCTGCGAGAACAACGGGTTTTCGGAGTTTTCGCCGTCCGACACGGTGACGGCAGGACGGATCGTCGACCGGGCGAAGCCCTACGGGGCTGCGTGCGAGGAAGTCGATGGAAACGACCTGATTGCCGTCCATCAATGCGCTGCCCGTGCGATCGCCCGCGCACGCAACGGGGACGGCCCGACCCTGATCGAGGCTCGGACCTATCGGCTCAGGGGGCATGTCGAGGCCGAAGTCACGTTCCTTGGGAGTTCGTACCGCAGCGAGGAGGAGGTTGCCGAATGGGCCAAGCGCGATCCGATTCTATCCCTCGCAGCGCGGATGATCGATGCCGGTCAGGCAACCGAGGCCGATATTGACCGGATTGAGGACGAGGTTCGGGCCGAAGTCGCTGATGCCCTTGCGTTCGCGGAAGGCTCTCCCTGGCCGACGGTCGAGGACTCGTCGCGCTACATGTTCGCCTGAAGGAGATCACGACATGGCCAGAAAACGCATGATCCAGGCGATCAACGAAGCGCTGCACGCAGAGATGGAGCGCGACCCGAGAGTGATCCTGTTCGGCGAAGACGTCGAGATCAGCCTGTTTGGGGACACGCGCGGATTGCACGACAAATTCGGCGATCGGGTACGAAACACCCCGATCTCGGAAACAGTCATGAGCGGCATGGCGGTTGGTGCTGCCGCTGCGGGTTACCGGGTGATCTGTCACATGATGTTCGGCAATTTCATGTACACGGGCTTTGATTCCATCGCCAACCAGGCGGCCAAGCTGCGCTACATGACCGGCGGTCAGATCAGTCTGCCGATCGTTTACATGGGCGTTTTCGGGGGAGGCCGTTCGGCGGCGGCTCAGCACTCCGACTCGATGCATCCCATGTTCATGAACCTTGGCGGAATCAAGGTCGTGACGCCCGCCTCGCCAACGGATGCGATGGGCTTGCTCAGGGCGTCGATACGCGATCCGAATCCCGTCGTGTTCTTGCAGGCGGCCGGTCGTGGAGGCGAGATGGGCGAAGTGCCCGACGATGGTGAGCACATCATCGAGTTGGGCAAGGCGACGACCCTGCAAGAGGGCGACGCGATGACGGTGGTTGCCATCGGTGCCATGGTTCGACCGACACTCCGGGCGGCAAAGAAACTTGCGCAATCAGATATTCACGTGGAGGTGATCGATCCCCGCACGCTGGTGCCGCTCGATGCCGAGGCGATTCTCGCATCGGTACGCAAGACGGGGCGGTTGCTGATCGTCGACGAGAGCAAGGACACCTGCTCGGCGGCGTCGCACATTTCGGCGATCTGTGCAGATCAGGCCTTCGATGCTCTCAAGGGCCCGGTCAAGCGTCTGACCGTGCCGGATGTTGCCTTGCCATATTCGCCACCGCTCGAAAAAGCCTTGATTCCGAACGAGAAAAGCATCACCGAGCAGATCGCTGAAATGCTGGGGAAAACCTCCCCGGAAGGAGTGTGAGACATGAAGGTCGCCTTGAAGATGCCGCGCCTTTCGATGAACATGGAAGAGGGCACTTTGGTCGCTTGGCGCGTGCAACCGGGAGCGACGTTCAAGGAAGGCGATGTCCTCTATGACGTCGAAACCGAGAAGGTCACGAACGAGTACGAAGCTCCCTGCGACGGCGTGATGCTGGAACATCTGGTTGACGAAGGCGATGAGGTTCCCGTCGGCGACGCCGTTTGTCGAATAGACCAGACATAGTCTTTTGCTGACACTGAGGTGAATCGCGACAAGGTCCACTTGCCCGGAACTCTGCCGTTCGAGTGAGGCGTGAATTCAAGCTTTCGAACGATTCAGCGTCACCTGTTCATCTTGCTGTATCCGCTCGCTCAATGTGCTGCATTCAACAAGTTGAGTGAAACACTCACATGACGTTCCAGGGTGAGTACCAACGTGCTAGAAGTCGGGACTCCTGGAACACTCATGAGATCGCCACGAAACACGATGCGATGGTCGAGAGTCCCGATGTCTTGGCTGCACTGCTCGACAAGATTGCGGCAGGCAAGGGCTGACAATGGCAAATGGAACAACAGGGGAGGAAGCGCGCGATGACCAGGCAATATGAGAGTGCGGCACTTGCGGCGACACACGAGGCGGCATTTGGACTGGCTGAAGCCGGTTTGATGTCGAAACAAGCCATGCGGGCGTTCGACGAAATGTGCCTCGCGCCGGTCAAGGAGATGGCGCCTGAAGACATTCGCGCGCTTCGAATGCGAGAAAATGCAAGTCAGACGGTGTTCGCGCTCCACCTCAATGTGACGGCTGATCTGGTGAGCAAGTGGGAAAGCGGCGAGAAACGCCCGTGCGGGGCGTCGCTGAAGTTGCTGACATTGGTCGAAAAGAACGGGCTTGGGTCGGTCGTGTGAAGTGTCGCAGTGCCCTTTGACGGCACTCGGTCATCTGTCCTCTTCAGGCAAAGGCGAATCGAGATCAACGGGTTCGTCACCGACCAACGCCTGAATCCGGTTTATCGCCGCAATTTCAAGTGGTTGCAGACGTTTGGGATTCGCCTCGATATCGGCGGACAGATGTCCAGGAACCGCCCCAGTGCGGGATACATCTCGGATTCTTGAGCAGCTTCCATATAGACCCGTCCATCGTCTTCGATCAGAAAGTTGATCCGGTCACCTGTGCCCAAGTTCAAATGACGTCACACCGCAGAAGGCAGTGTCGTCTGATGCCGGTCCGTCAATTCCAACTGTTCCGATGCAATCAACGCCATGATCTTGACTCCGATTTCGTCAGTCTGCCGTTGCCGAAATCTCGTGGTGGCAATTCGGGTGAGTCACCATTCGAATGACAGAAACAAAAGCGTGACCCACCGGGCGTTGGGAACGACTTGGTGCAATTCACGTTTCGTCGATCGGAAATCCGCGAGTGGAGGTGATCGAGTTTCGATCATGCAGCGTCACTCCGAGAACTGGTGTTATCCGCAACCGCGACATCGAGTTCCGCCGAGCCTTCACTCTGACCGTGGTGGTTCTTCTCGGTCTGGCAGCCTGTAACTTGTGCTACGCCCACCGCCAGGATTTTGAACAAGGATGCCCCTCTCCTTCAATTCCTGGATGTCACGCAATGCGGTGTCGTTCGAGCACTTGGCGAGCTTCGCGTATTTCGACGTGTTGATGAATCCCTCGAAGTCGTCCTCAAGCATGCGATTGACGATCAAGCGCTGGCGATCATTCACGGGTTTCCGATTGATGACATCCCACAGCCTCGCCTTGTAAAGAACGTTGCCAAGCGTCGTCTCGGCATTCGCAATGGCCTGGCCAAGGCATTCGAGGAACCATGACAGCCAGTCCGTGATGTCCGGCGTCGCGCGTTGCTGCTTCTCGAGCTGATCGTAGTAGAGCTTTCGTTCCGCCTCGATCTGGGACGAAAGGCTGTAGAAACGATCCTGTGTGCCATCGGCACGAGCGAGCGTCATGTCACCAATGGCTCTGGCAATCCGACCGTTGCCGTCCTCGAACGGGTGGATGGTCACGAACCTGAAATGAGCGATTCCCGCCTTGATGACGGGATCCATGTCGTTTTCCCCCTCGAACCACGCGAGAAACGACGTCATTTCCGCGTCCAGTCGTTCGGCGCTCGGCGCCTCGAAGTGAATCTTCTCTTTGCCAAATGGCCCGGAAACAACCTGCATTGTGCCAGCTTCCACGGTGCGCCAGCCACCAACGGTGATTCTGTGCATTCCGCTGCGTCCCGTCGGGAACAGGGCGGCATGCCAGCCAAACAGGCGGTCTTCGGTCAGTGGATCGGAATGTCTCTGCGTGGCATCCAGCATCATCTCCACAATGCCTTCAACGTCACGACTCGATGGAACGAGCCCGGCAATGTCGATCCCAAGCCTTCGGGCAATGGAAGAGCGAACCTCCTTTCTGTTCAGGTTCTCGCCCTCGATGGCGGAAGACTTGAGGACATCATTGGTCAGCGTACCGAGGTTTGCTTCACGCTTGAGTTCGAAGCCAAGCGCTTCCATGCGACCGAGCAAGCGCCCTTGGCGATGGCGTATGTCAGCCAGTTTGGAGGCGAGTGCTGCTGCATCCCATGTCAGGTTTGGCCAGTCTTGATGTTCATGAATCCACATGTCAATCACCGTATGATTTGCAGTGATTATAGTTTTATTCACCGCATGTTCAAGGATAAACGCCGCAAAATATGCGGTGATTGTGACGGCCATTCACCGCAACGGCGTCATTGCAACCATGTTGGCGAAGACAGTGCGGCCACCCGCATTACACTGTTCCCCTTGCGCATCCGCTTCGGCCACGATCGAAAGTACGACAGAGCGAAAGGGATCCAGATTCAACGCTTGGGCGGCACAGGTGACGACCTGACTGAACTCAGGCCCCTTCGCGGTGATCAGCGAGCCAAGCCTTGCGCCTCGAGCCGGGCCACGGTTTCCGGCAGCAGATGGAGGTTCGAGCGCACTTCGAGGATGAGGCGGGGCAGTGACTCGACTGCACCGAGTGCACGAAAAACCGGTGGCCAGTTGATGCGTCCGTCACCCGGGTGCCAGTGCCGATCTGCGTGGCCGTCCACGTCCTGCAAATGGACGTGCCCCAGGTGAGCTGCGGCGGCGAAAATGAAATCCACAACCGGCGGAGCGCCGTATTGGCTGTGCACCAGATCGGCATGACCCGTGTCGATCGAGGCCCTGAGATTCGGATGCGCGATCGCCTCGATTGCGTCCAGCGGGTCACGCGGGTCGCAGTCGTCGCAGTTCTCCAGCATCACGGTGCAGCCGGTCTCGGACGCGCGTAACAAAACTGGTGCCAAGCAGTCAGCCATCGCCGAAATCATGTTGGGCTTGATGTGTGGATAGCACCTGCGGTTCTGGACATGCCAGTGAGTGAAGGGGCTGTGGACGACCATGTGCGTGCCCCCAAGGGTCTCGCAGATCTCGAGTGCCTGGAGACAGCGTTTCTGAACCACCGCCCGCACTTCAGGATCGGCGCTTGAGACATCAAGGCCGACGAACGGACCGTGAATGCCGCGCAAGCCGGAATGCGGGGCAAGCGCCTTGCGCCAACTCTCGATCACGGGGGCTGCGTCACTGCCAAGCATTTCCCAGGACATGAAATCCTGCAATTCCAGCGTGCGGCCTTCCTCGCAGATCCATCCTGCAAGGGCATCGAAGTCCTTGCGTTTGAGTGCAACGCCGAGGAGCGGAAGCGTCATGATCAAGCCCTATTTGATGCCGACGCGCATGAAACTCTGCACGAACTGGCGTTGGAACAGCAGGAACGCGAACAGCAGCGGCGCTGATGTCATCAGCGTTGCAGCGTTGATGACAGCCCACTCGGTGCCGCTGTCGGTGGTGGCAAAGATCGAAAGCCCCACCGTCAAGGGACGGGTCTCGACCGAATTCGTGATGATCAGCGGCCACAGGAAGTTGTTCCAGTGGTGGCTGACCGAAACCAGCGCGAAAGCCAGGATCGCCGGCTTCCCGAGCGGAACGTAGATCCGCCACAGGATCACGAGCAATGACGCGCCCTCGATTCGGGCTGCATCCTCGAGTTCCTGCGGCACGGTCATGAAAGTCTGACGCAGCAGGAAAATCGCAAATCCGCTTGCGAAATAGGGCAGGCCGATCGCAAGAATCGTGTCCACGAGGCCCAGCGCGCGCATGGTGGCGTAGTTTCGCACGATCAATATGTCCGGCGTGACCAGCAACTGCATCAGGATCATCCAGAACAGGATGTTCTTGCCCGGAAACTCCATCCGGGCAAAGGCAAAGGCTGCAAGAGTCGACAGCACCAGTTGAACGAACAGGATCATCGTCACCAGAATGATCGTGTTCAGGAAATACCGGGCAAACGGAGCCTGCTCCCAGGCAAAGAAGAAATTCTCCAGTGTCAACGGAGCATCGAGCCGAAAGCTTGCCTCGTAGGCGCTCGGGTGAAAGGCCGACCACAGCGCATAGAGCAATGGCATGAGCCACAGAATCCCCAGAAGCGTGCCACCGGTGCGGAGCACGATCCGGTCGACAAGTGTCTGATTCATCATTTGTAATGCACCCTGCGATCGAGCGCGAAAAACTGTCCGATCCCGAAGATCGAAAGGATCACGACCAGCAGGACGGTCAGCGCCGCCGCATATGCCGTGTCCCAGTATCGGAAACCGGTTTCGAATATGTAGTAGAGCAGCAGCATCGAGGCATTGTCGGGTCCGCCTTTCGTCATCACGAAGACATGGTCGATCACGCGAAAGGCGTTGATGACCGCATTGACGCTCACGAAAAGGGTCGTCGGCATGATCAGCGGCAAGGTCACGCGCCAGAAAAAGCGAAAGCGGCTGCATCCCTCGATCGCCGCCGCCTCCTTGAGCGGTTGCGGTATGGTCTGCAGCGCCGCCATGAAGAAAATCATGAAGAACCCGGCCTCTTTCCACACGGTCACGATGGCGACGGAATAAAGGGCGGTTTCGGGTTGACCGACGAAGTTTGACGCCCCGAGGCCGAACATGCTCCGGATCTGGTCGATCAGTCCAAAGCCCGGCGCATAGAAGAACAGCCAGATGTTGGCGACCGCAATCATGGGCAGGATGGTTGGCGTGAAATACGCAAGCCGCATCATGCCAACGCCCGAAAAAGGTCGATGGACGAGCAATGCCATCCCCAGCGCCAGCACCACCGATGTCGGTATGGTGAGCAAGGCATAGATGGCCGAGTTCACCATCATCTTGACGAAGATGGGGTCAGAAAGGAATCGCTCGTAATTTGCCGTGCCGACGAAGACCGACAAGCGGCGACCCTTCGGCGTGCTCCAGAAACTGTCGATCAGAGTCTGCACCGCCGGAATGTGAGTGAAGGCGATGAGAAGCAGAAACGCTGGCAGCAGCAGCAGCCACGCATGAATCCAGTTGCGGCGGATCATTTTGATTGGGCCGGGCGCAAAACGCGCCCGGCTCCTTTGTCGCAATGTCAGAATTACTTGTAGGGCGCGAGGATCGCCTCGGCCTCGGCTTGAGCGCCGTCCAGCGCATCTTTCGCAGTCTTCTGACCGGTGATCGCCGCTTCCAGGGCCGAATTCAGGATCTGAGTGACCTTGGGACCCTCGTAGGTCGACAGTTCCGCGACCGCATACTGGAGCTGGTCACGCGCCACTGCAGCCTGCGGGAAACCCGCCACGTAATCCTTCATGGTCTGGCTTTCCCAGACATCGGGCCTGGGAGCGATGTAGCCAGTGGCCATGGACCACTTTGCCGCTTGTTCGGGTGCCGTGACCCACTTCACGTAGTCGGCGGCGGCCCGTAGTTCCTCGTCGGTGCTGCCCTTGATCAGGTAGAAGTTTCCACCACCCGTCGGCGCACCCGGTTGCTTCAGGCCCGGCAAGAAACCGACACCGAAATCGAAGCTCGCATTGTTGCGAACGTTCGTCAGGTTGCCCGTGGTGGTCCAGATCATCGCGGCCTGGCCTTCGAAGAACGCCTTTGGGGTTCCGCCCCAGTCCAGGAGGCCTTGCTGCATCACGCCGTGAGTGTTCGGCAAAGCGACGAGCGCCTCAAGCGCTTCGATTGCTTCAGGGCTGTTGAAGTTGATGTTCACGCCCGAGCCGTCGCTCAGCAATCCGCCACTGCCTGCCACCATGCCGGTCCACAGCCACGACGGAAAACCCGACGTTGGGATGTAGATGCCGTACTGGGTGACATTGCCCGAATCGTTCTTGATAGTCAGTTTCTTGGCAAACTCGACCATTTCATCCCAATTTTGGGGCGGGACATCCGGATCAAGTCCGGCGGCAGCGAACGCTTCCTTGTTCCAGTAGAGCACCGGGGTCGAACGCTGGAACGGGATTCCCCACGTCTTTCCCTCGGCCTGGCTGTTTTGCATGAACGAAGGGTAGAAACCGCCGATCCACTCTTCCTGTTCCTGATCGGTGACGAAGTCGTCCCACGGAACGATCAGGTCTTCGTCGAGGAATGTGAACATGTCCACGGACAGCGAGATCAGCAGCTGCGGAGCGTTGCCGCCCTTGGCAGCCGTGATGGCCTTGGTGGTCGTGTCCGCATACGACCCGGTGTAGATCGCCTCGATCGAGACATTCGGGTTGGCCGCGACGTAGGCTTCCGTCAATTCAGATACGGTCTGGGCGGCCTTTCCGCCGACCGCGACCGGGAAATAGAATTCCAGGTCGACCGCCACGGCGCTGGTGGCCATCACCGCGCTTGCGGCGGTGGCAATTGAAAATTGTCGCAAATTCATGACTTTGTTCCTCCTCAGAATGTTGCGGGACCTCCGACCGCATTGGATGCGGTCGAAGCGGTGGTTGACGGAACCCGCGTCAGATGTGGGCCGTCAAAGAGGTGAAAGGCATCAGCAGCCCAGTTCAGCCGCACGTTGCCTTTCGGGTGGGGGTCGGTTGCCGACTGGCGCAGAATCATCCGCTCGCCGTCGACTTCGAGGGCAACGATCAGATCGGCCCCCAGATATTCCGCCCCGACGACAGTTGCCGCGGCTCCGGAGTCGGAAATCACCAGACTCTCGGGTCGAATACCTGCCAGCGCGGTGTCCGCCAGACCGTCCATGGCAGCGCCGGCATTACGCAGTCGCGCGACCGGAACGAGGTTCATCGCGGGCGTTCCGATGAATCCTGCGACGAAAGCCGAAGCAGGGCGGACGTAGATCTCCGAGGGCGTTCCGACCTGTTCGATTCTGCCCTCGTTCATGACCACGATCTGGTCGGCCATGGTCATCGCCTCGACCTGATCATGGGTGACGTAGATCACGGTTAGTCCAAGGCGCTGCTGCAACGCGCGCAGTTCAACCCGCATTTCGGCACGCAGCTTGGCGTCGAGATTCGACAGCGGCTCGTCCATCAGGCAGATTGGTCGCTCGCTGATCACCGCCCGCGCCAGAGCCACGCGCTGCTGCTGTCCGCCCGACAGTTCGGCCGGTTTGCGCGCGACGAGCTTCGACAGCCCCATCATTTCGGTCACGCGATTCAACCGGGCCTCCTGTTCGGGGCGTGGTCTGCGGCGGACTGACAGGCCGAAGAGAATGTTGTCACGCACGTTCAGATGCGGAAACAGGGCGTAGGACTGGAAGACCATCGAGAGGTCCCGCGCCGAGGGCGGCAGTTCGGTGACTTCGCGCCCTGCAATGTGCACCTCACCTTCGGTGGGCTGATCCAGACCGGCAACCAGTCGCAGCAGAGTCGACTTGCCGCAGCCTGATGGTCCGAGCAGCACGGAAAACGCGCCGTGCTCGAGGGTTATCGAGACGTCGGTCAGTGCCGATGTATCGCCAAAGCGGCGATGCACTTTGATCAGTTGTATGGTGCTGTCAGACACGGCTGCCCTTTCTTGCCGCCGCGTCGATATCGGGCTTTCATTACGGCTATGTGACATTCTGCACGCTATCATCCGTTATGGTTACGTCGCAAGGATGTATTGACAGCGCATGCAAAGATCAAATCGCATGCGGGGCACCGTTGCCCTTTCGATGTCGGGGTTCGCGCGGGACGGGCCGAAATTGGTCAGTCAAACCCAATCTCGACAGTGCCGATACATCCGGTGGCTCGGCACGCAGGAATCGGGACAGAGTGGGGGCCATGCGGCCGCGAGGCAATCGTTTACAGAAGCCCTGTAATCGATTACAAATTTGGTAGTCGCAACATCAAGGGAGGAAATGATGCGGTATGCGAGTCTAGCCGGAGCATTGGCTCTGGCACCAACAATCTTGGCATCGTCTGCGTTTGCGCAGACCGAAGTCGTCGTGTGGGTCGGGGGAGAACCGGGTCAGACCACCGTCTATGAAGAGATTGCCAACCAGTTCAACGCGGAAAACCCGGACGTGAAACTGACCGTGGTGACGAACACTTCCGATATCTTCAACCCGGCGCTGATTCCTGCGCTGTCGGCGGGAGAAGGGCCTGACGTGTTCACCTTCGGCACCGGACCGGGACAGCCGGCTGCGCTGATTTCAGGAGGCCTCGTCGCCGATCTGACCGACGCCTACTACGACAATGGTTGGGCAGACATGATTCCCGAAGGGATCATCGTTCAGACCTCGAGCGACGGAAAGCTCTGGTCCTACGGCAACGAGGTCGAAACCACAGGCATGTTCTACAACAAGGCGATTTTTGCCGAGCATGGCCTCGCGGTTCCAACGACATGGGCCGAGATGGAAGCCGTTGTGGACGCCCTGATGGCAGCGGGCTACGAGACCCCGATCGGTCTTGGTGGCGCCGACAAGTGGCCGGTTTCGCACTGGCAGTCGATGATGTTCGGACGCTACGCCGGACCGGAGGGGGTCGAAAACGTCCTGTTCGGTGATGGCGCATGGACCGATGCCCCGTTCGTGCAGGCTTCGGCCAAGCTTCAGGAGATGGCACAGGCGGGGTGGTTCGGACCGACACCCGTTGCCGTCGGCTACGGCGAGGCGATGGATGCCTTCTGGGCAGGTGAAATCCCGATGACCTTCACGGGGCCATGGGTCGTTGGCGGTGGCATCGACGCGGCCGGTGACCGGATTTCCGACTACAGCGTTTTTGCCGTGCCTCCCTTCGAGGACGGTCAGAAGATCCACCCGACCAACTCCATCGGCAGCGGTTGGTACATCCGGGCCAACTCCGACCACAAGGACATCGCCATTGCCTACATCAACCGCATGTTCCTGAACCTCGACGGCCGGGTGACCCTGCTCAACAGCGGCGTGGTGCCCGTGGGCCCGCTCGATGCGGCGCTGGCCAAGGCCGACATGCCACAGCTATCGGTCGACATCTGGAAGACTTCGGACGACCATGCGGCCAACGGCTCGGTTCCGGCATTCCTGGACACCATCACCCCGGGCAGCCTGACCACCGTCTCCTATGACGGTCTCCAGGGAATCCTGCTCGGCGTGATGACTCCCGAGGAGTTCACTGCCGAGATGCAGGACGCTTGGGCGGAATCGAAAGCGGCGGGCGAGATCATGCTGCCTGGCGGCATCGATCAGCGTTGACCGATTTGACATAGCATTGTCCCGCTCTCGCGTGGCTCACGCGTCGGGGGCGGGATCAAGCCACACAACCACGTTTTCGATCCCGCCAGTGCGCTGACGAGGAGTGTGTCCCCTTGATCCTCGATCCTGACTCCAAGCTGGCCCAGAGGCTCAATCCGATCCTCTTTCTTCTGCCAGCCATGGCAATCTATCTCGTGTTCGCGCTCTACCCGACGTTCTCGGTGGTGGAGTACTCTTTCACCGACTGGGACGGCATCAATCCGAAACGGGAATACATCGGGCTGGCCAACTACGAACGGCTGTTTTCGGACAAGATATTCTGGGAAGCGTTCCGGAACACCTTTGTCTGGTCCGGAGTCATCATCGTCATCAATGTCGGCATCGGCCTCGTCATCGCGGCGATGCTGGCCCGGGTCTGGAAGGCGCGACTGATCATCCAGACCGCCATCGTGCTGCCGGTGGTGATCTCGCCGATGGCCGTGGCGACGATCTGGCGCTGGATGTACCAGCCCAAGGGGGTGGTCAATCAGGTGCTTGAGGCGATTGGGCTCGGGATGTTGAAAACACCATGGCTGGGCAGTCCAGATGCAGTTCTCTATGCACTGGCGTTTGCGCATTCATGGTCCACGATCGGCCTCAGCGTCATCATATTCCTGGCCGGTCTTCAAGGCGTGGACGAAGACCTCTACGAGGCGGCTCGTGTGGATGGCGCTACTCCGATACAGTCGTTCCGCTTTGTCACCCTGCCGGCGCTCAGGCCTGTCACTGCGGTCGTCTTCATCCTGACGCTCACCCAGTCGTTCAAGGTCTTCGACATTGTCTGGGCCACGACCCAGGGCGGACCGATCCGCTTCAGCGAGATTCTGTCCACCTACATGTACAAGCGTGGGGCGCTCGAAAACGACTACGGTTACGGGGCCTCTATCGGCGTGGCCCTGCTGGTGATCGTGAGCCTCGCGACCGCAATCTACATGCGCATCCAGACGCGGGAGGAGCGGTAGCATGGTCGCGCGCTACGGGCTGATTTTCGTTCTCGGCGTGATCGCGATTCTGATGGTCTCGCCGCTGATCCTGACCGTTTTTGCGTCGTTGAAACCGACGACCGAAATGGTCAATCCGCCTTGGTATCCTCCGGTCGAATTTACGTTCGAGCACTATGTCCGGGTCTGGACCGAGGGAAAGTTCAACCGGTATTTCCTCAACACGCTGATCATCTCGACCGTGGATGCAATCGTGATGATCTTGGTTGCCAGCCTCGCGGCTTACGCAATGGTGTTCATGAAGTTTCGCGGCAAGGCGCTGGTGCAGATCCTGTTCCTGGTCGGGCTGATGATCCCGGTCACCGCGATCATCCTGCCGCTCTATTCCATCGTTCGCGCCTTCGATCTGGTCAACACCCATCTCGGCGTGATCCTCGCCGACCTGGCTCTGGCACTGTCGGTCTTCGTTTTCCTGTTCTCGTCCTACTTCCTCGGCGTTCCAAAGGCGCTTCACGAAGCGGCACGAATCGACGGCGCGACCGAGTTCCAGATCTACCGCCGGGTCGTCATGCCGATTGCGACACCTGCCGTGGTGACCACGGCGCTTCTGGAGTTCCTGTGGAGCTGGAATGATCTTCTGCTCAGGTTGTTGCTGTTGCCTAGGGACGAGATGCGGACCCTGTCAGTTGGCCTGTTGAACTTCCAGGGGCTGATGACGCGTGACGTGACCGGACAATCGGCCGGAACCATCATCATGGCGCTGCCCGTCGTGCTCCTGTTCCTCGTGTTCCAGCGGCATTTCGTGCGTGGAATGACCCAGGGCGCAGTGAAGTAGGAGGGGCTGTCATGACAAAAACACGCAGACCCAAGCTGCTGGTCGATCGAAATTTCCAGCGGTTCTTGGAGCCGTTCAGCACGGCGACCTGTTCCAAATCGGCTTCGCTCTTCGATGTCGATGGCTGTCTGAACCTGGCGACGGACCGACAGGCGTTCGTTGAAGAACAGCCCGACGCCGACATCGCCGTCGCGGCCGATCTGCACCTGAAACCGGCAACCGTTGCAACGCGCCGCGAGACTGTCCTTGCGCCGACGGCAACCGGGTAGGGAGAGACTGACATGGCCGGAGTGGAACTCAGAAACCTCTCGAAAACCTATGGTGATGTCGAGGTGCTGCACGACATCAACCTGACCATCGAAGATGGCGAGTTCGTTGTCTTCGTCGGGCCGTCCGGCTGCGGCAAGAGCACCCTCTTGCGCATGATCGCGGGTCTCGAGGAGATCACGTCCGGAGACTGTCTCATCGGTGGCGAGCGCGCCAATGACCTGTCTCCCAAGAAACGCAACATCGCGATGGTGTTTCAGTCCTACGCGCTCTACCCGCAAATGACGGTGGCTGAGAACATGGGGTTTTCGCTCAGCCTGGAACGCCGACCCAAGGACGAGATCCGGCAGAAAGTCCAAATCGCCGCAGAGTCGCTGAAACTCGAAGCCTTGCTCGACCGAAAGCCCGGCCAGTTGTCGGGCGGCCAGAGACAGCGGGTCGCCATCGGCAGGGCCATCGTTCGCAACCCGCAGGTCTTCCTTCTCGACGAACCGCTGTCGAACCTCGATGCGGCTCTGAGGGCGGAAACTCGGGTCGAAATCAGCGAGTTGCACCAGCGCATGGACACCACGATGATCTATGTCACCCACGATCAGGTCGAGGCGATGACCATGGCCGACAGTATCGTGGTGCTGAATGGCGGGGTCATCGAACAGGTCGGCAGCCCGATGGACCTCTACAACCACCCGGCCTCCGAGTTTGTCGCGGGCTTCATCGGCTCGCCGAAGATGAATTTCATCAAGGGACCGTTGGCGGAAGCGGCAGGTGCCGAGACCATCGGGATTCGCCCCGAGCATTGCCTGGTCGATAATGCCGAAGGCTCGTGGACCGGTGTGGTGACCCTGGTCGAACGCTTGGGTCACGATACCATCCTCTATGTCCGCGTTCCTCGGGCCGGTGTCCTGACCGTCAGTCTCGATGGCCAGCACGAGCAGCAGATTGGCGACACGATCCACCTGACGCCAAATGCGAAGTATCTGCATAGATTCGATGCTCGAGGGCTGCCAATGGCACGTCCGGCCTAGGATTCTCTCACGGTGATCGGCGTCAGAAAGCGACCAACGGTCAAGGACGTGGCTCTGCATGCCGGAGTCTCGGTTGCGAGCGTGTCCCGTACCTTGTCCCGGCCAAGCGACGTGCGCCCCGAGACCAGGGACCGTGTTCACGAAGCCGTCCGCAAGATTGGCTATCGGATGAACCAGGCGGCGGCTGATCTTCGGACCGGACGCAGCAAGACATTGCTCGTGCTGGTCTCCGACATCACCAACGCGTTTTTTGCGGAATTTTTCAAGGGGATCGAGGAAGAGGCCCGTGAAAACGGCTATGTCTTGCTCATAGGCGACACGTCTGAGGCAGCGGAAAACGAGCGCGCCTTCTCGGACATGTTGCTGATGAACCAGGCCGGCGGCCTGATCCTGAACACGCCCGGCTTTCCTGGCGATCTCATGCCCGAGGGCGGCGATTCCAGGTACAGAGGTCCGCCGCTGGTGTCCTGCGGCGGGCACGGGAGCCTGTCGGTACCGGTCGTTCGGATCGACGATGCCTTGGGAGGCCGCCTCGCCGCGGCGCATGTCCTGGAATTGGGACACAGGCACATCATCCAGGTCAGCGGCCCGCGCGCGGCGAGTTCGTTCGACCTGCGCCACATAGGTTTCAACGAGGCCCTGGAATCCGCCGGGATTCCGGTTCGGACAGACCAGTTCCTGGAGGGGCGGCTTTCGACCGAGTTCGGGCTGCAGGCCGCTCGTGCAATTCTCGAACGCGACGCTCTTCCCACCGCCATCTTCGTCCACAACGACGAAACGGCGGTCGGCCTGATGCACGGTCTGGCAAATGCAGGTGTCCGCATTCCTGAAGACATCACTGTCGTCGGCTATGACGACATGCCCTATGCCGCCGTCTTCAATCCGGGCCTGACCACGGTGAGACTGCCTCGTCGCGAGTGGGGGCGTCTGGCATGCCGGAAACTGATCGCGTTGCTCTCTGGAGAGCCCGAGATCGAGGCCAGGACGATCATGCCGCCGGAGTTCATTCCACGAGCCAGTTCGGGTCCGGTCAGGGTCTGACGCGCCAGTGCCGATTCTGCACCGCACGGAGAAAGACATGAACGTGAGAACCGTCGTTTGGGGCGAGTACATCCACGAGCGAAAGAACAGGGTTGTGGCAGAACTCTACCCCGACGGAATTCACGCCTGCATAGCCGGAGCGCTGAACGAGGTGGACGGGATCACTGCCACGACCGCCACGCTGCAGGAGCCCGAGCATGGTCTGCCAGCCGAGCGGCTGGCCGAGACTGACGTGCTGGTCTGGTGGGGCCACGTCGCTCATGGCGAGGTGTCCGACGAGGTGGTCGACCGGATCGCCGATCATGTCTGGGGCGGCATGGGCCTGATCGCGCTGCACTCGTCGCATTTCTCGAAGATATTCAAGAAGCTGATGGGGACGCCTTGCAACCTCAAGTGGCGCGAGGCCGGGGAGCGGGAACGGATTTGGGTGACCTGCCCGAACCACCCGATCACCCGTGGGTTGCCCGAACATTTCGAGCTTGAGCACGAAGAGATGTACGGCGAACCCTTCGCGGTGCCGAATCCGCAGGACACCGTGTTCATCGGCTGGTTCCAGGGCGGCGAGGTGTTCCGCTCAGGTCTTACTTACCGACGGGGCGCGGGCAACATTTTCTTTTTCCAGCCGGGTCACGAGACCTGTCCGACCTTTTACGACCCCAATGTCCGCAAGGTGATCGCCAACGCGGTGACGTGGGCGGCCAATCCCGAGGCCCGAATTTCGGACGTGCACTCGGCACCGAACATCGTGGTTGGCGAAGCTTTGGAACTGATCGAGGAGCGTGGCCCGAAACTGCATGTCGACGGTGAAGAAGGCTTTCGCTGACGAATGTTCGCCCTGGACATGGGAAGTCAAGACGGCAAGAGGCAACGATGTCCATGTCTTGAAATGATCGATGGCGGAGCGGATGACTCAGGCGCCCAACTCTCTCTCGTGTCAGTGTTCGCGCCCGCGTGACTGATGCGAAACCATGCGCAATTCTGACGCCTTTTCGAAACTCGCCCTATTCGCCAAGGCCGAAATCTTCACGGAACCTGTCGATCTCGTGCATTCGCTCGTGCAGGATTGTCACGATACCGATGTCGCCGTTTGACAGATGACGCCAGTCGACGAAATGGTGCTTGTACTGGAAGAAGAAGCCCGCGACGTCGAACTCGGCCGGTACGGGTTTCGAGGCAACGCCGCGCGTGGCGATCTTGTCGAAGGCTTCAAACAGGCCGGTGATGTATTTCTCGGCCTGACCTTCACCCCACCTGTCACGGGTGTAGTGGTAAATGTCGTCGATGCGAACGGACGCCCTTTCCTGGATCCGGATGGCGGGCACCGTCTCAAGCCTTATTCCGCGCGATCACCTCAACTGCGGTCAACGGCTGATAGGTCTCTTCCGGCGCCGCAAAAGCATGGGCCAGCTCGGCTTTCAGACGGTTGAAGGCTTCGGCCTCCGCACGCTCCTTGTCACGCCGGATCAGGTCTCGGACATATTCGCTGACGTTTTCATAGGATCCGCCACTGCCCACGTTAGCCGACACGAAATCGCTCAACGCTCCACCGAGGCGGACGGTCATCGTGGTCGTTCGGGACATAACGCTTCACCTCTCTCTCGGCAGTCGTATTCAATATAACCAATATTGCACACATCACATGCTTCAGCCATCCACCCTGCGCGCGCAGTGAATTGCGTTCAAGTGTCGCCGGAATGGTGTTCAAGTGTTGTCGGAATTGTGTTCAAGTAAATCGGTATTAGCACCAATCTCGGCGGCTATCGCGGGCGCAAGCACGACGCCGTTCCCGGCCAACAGATCATGTGGTGGGGTTTCGACACGCTGTCAAAGGCCACGCTGGGCCATCAAATCGCGATCGAGGCGTTCGAAATCGACGTCGGCGAGGCCGGAGACAAGCCCCTTGGTCCAGCGCGACTTATGGCTACTCGGTAGTCCTAGGCCCGTCCCTCGGATTCGAAACGTATTTTGCTATCGGTTGCACTTTCGAAAAGGACGCTATTTTTGAGGCGCCCTTCTGAAGGCCTAGGGCGGTCGATTAGAGACAAATGCGGTTCAGAGACCGATCTTGACCGTCCTTGCAGTCTCCGAAGGGCGGTCGCCATAACTAAACCCCTTTGAAACCAAAAGAAAAAAGGGCCCAGTGAGGGCCCGTCATCGGTTTCGGTGAGTGTAGGTGGCGGAGACGAAGGGATTCGAACCCTCGAGACGGGACAAACCGTCTACTCCCTTAGCAGGGGAGCGCCTTCAACCACTCGGCCACGTCTCCACCGGTTGCAATAGCGAACCGGTGCCACGGTGTGCAAGACCAGAATCGATGCAAGGCGGAATTGGCGGTCAAGCCAACGCTGAAACGGACTGTCCGTCACGTCATGCCAACGCCTGAGCCCGTCAGAACAGTTGATGTTCCACGCCTGAAGAATTCGATGGTATTGTATTGTTGGACGTTGCTGTCGACTTGGCGGAGAACGGAGACGAGAAAGCCGGAACAGGCGTCAATTGCCGCCAGTTCCGGCTCGCTCGTTCTTTCTGGAATGCCCCTGTCTTGCGACGGTCAGACTGCCCCGACCTGTGGGCGCATGTCTGCGGCAGCGATGCCCGCAACCGCGACAGGCCTCTTCATCGCGTCGCGCCGGAACGGCTCGCCGAGTTCCTGGTTGAGCACGACCTCGATGAAGGTGGTCTGACCGTCCTTCATCTGCGCCTTGACGGCCGCATCGAGCGCGTCGGTCAAGTCCGACATCGTCGTGACCTGAACGCCTTTCATTCCGCAAGCATTGGCGATGGCCGCATAGGAGACGCCGAGGTCGAGTTCGGTTCCGACGAAATTGTCGTCAAACCAGAGCGTCGTGTTGCGCTTTTCGGCACCCCATTGGTAGTTCCTGAAAATGATCATCGTGATCGGAGGCCATTCCCCGCGACCGCAGGCCGTCATTTCGTTCATTGAAATGCCGAAAGCTCCGTCACCGGCAAACCCGACCACAGGCGTGTCGGGACATCCAATCTTCGCGCCCATGATTGCCGGGAAACCGTAACCGCAGGGACCGAACAGCCCGGGGGCGAGGTATTTTCGGCCCTTTTCGAAGGTCGGATAGGCATTGCCGATCGCGCAGTTGTTTCCGATGTCGGACGATATGATCGCGTCTCTTGGCAACGACGCCTGGATGGCACGCCACGCCATTCGCGGCGACATGTGCTCCGGTTGACGCGCCCGAACCCTCTCGTTCCAACTCGTGCCTGGATCGTCATCTTCATGATCCATCGACGTGAGTTCCTGTGCCCAGGCAGACTTGGTCTTGGCGATCGTGGCGAGGCGAGCGTCGCGATCGGCCTCTCCGGCATCGTCCGGCAGTCGGTCGAGAATGGACTGGGCAACGCTGCGCGCGTCACCGATGATCCCGACCGACACAGGCTTCGTCAGACCGATTCGATCAGGATTGATGTCGACCTGGATGATTGACGCGTCCTTTGGCCAGTAGTCGATGCCGTAGCCGGGCAGGGTCGAGAACGGGTTCAATCGTGTTCCCAACGCCAGAATGACATCGGCTTTCGAGATCAGCTGCATGCCGGCCTTGGAACCGTTGTAGCCAAGTGGTCCGGCAAAGAGCGGATGCGAACCCGGGAAGGCGTCGTTGTGCTGGTATCCGCAGCACACCGGCGCGCCGAGACGCTCCGCGAGTTCTGCAGTCGTCGAAATGGCGTCTGCGAGAACGACGCCGGCACCGTTCAGGATGACCGGAAACTTCGCCTGGGCGAGGAGTTCTGTCGCCCTCGCCAGAGCGTCTTCGCCGCCCGTCGGTCTCTCGAAATCCACGACCTTGGGCAGTTCGATGTCGACAACCTGGGTCCAGTAGTCGCGCGGGATGTTGATCTGGGCCGGAGCCGACATCCGTTTTGCTTGCATGATCACGCGATTGAGAACTTCGGCCATTCGCGACGGGTCCCGCACCTCTTCCTGGTACGCGACCATGTCCTCGAACAGTGCCATCTGCTCGACTTCCTGGAATCCGCCCTGACCCATGGTCTTGTTGGCGGCCTGCGGGGTCACGAGCAGCAGCGGCGTGTGGTTCCAGTACGCCGTCTTGACCGGAGTCACGAAATTGGTGACGCCGGGGCCGTTCTGCGCGACCATCATGGACATCTTTCCGGTCGCCCTGGTGTATCCGTCGGCCATCATCCCGGCGTTGCATTCATGGGCTGCATCCCAGAAGGTGATGCCGGCGGCCGGGAACAGGTCCGAGATCGGCATCATCGCTGATCCGATGATACCGAATGCGTGCTCGATTCCATGCATCTGGAGAACCTTGATGAAGGCCTCTTCAGTTGTCATCTTCATTGGTCTGTCGCCTCTTCGTGTCTGCGATTGTTATGCGTTTCCGTGCAAAAGCGATCAGCCGCCCGGGAGCGGTGATCAGAATTCCTTGGGTTGTTGGCGCCACTGGTGATCGACGGAGTTCGTTGATGACCCCAGCGGCCTGCCGTTCATAAGTATATGGCGTGTTTCACGCTGTAGCACCAGACCACCTGCGCAATGTATCCAGACACTTCCAAATGCAGGAAACGGCCTTCCGGAAAGACTCATCGGGTTCAGCGCACTGCAAGATTCCAGGCGCGCGCACTTGGCCGGCCGACACTGCTTTTTTTGACGACGGCAGTTGTCGTCCTTGGTCCGCCTGCAAGGCTTGTGCTCTGGGACATGGCGGGATTTCGCAGGCCGCCGAGGCGACAGGCACGGGACGATCCGGCTTGAATCGGCTACATTCAGATACGCCGCCGGTGACGGCATTGATGAACATTCGCCCGAAAAACTCAACGATTACCGTGGATTGAGAACCAGTGCCCTGGTGGTTTCCGGGAGAGCGTCGGCCTCGATGCTTGCCGTGCTGCCGTCTGCGACATCGACCAGTTCTGTCGGGAAAAACTTCATGAATTCGTCGATCGTGAACATGTCCTGCGGAATGTACTCTGGAGTTCGGTAGTGCATCGGTATGACCAGCCGCGGGGCCACGTGCCCGATCACCCGCATCAGTTCCTTGAGCGAGATGACCGGAAACCCGCCCGCGTGACCAAGCAGCACGTCCACGCCTTCGAAGAACGCCAACTGGTCGTCATTGAAGTCGTTTCCCATGTCTCCCATGTGGCCGATGTCGAAACCGTCGATCGAAAATCGGTACATGGCGTTCTGGTCGGGGTGTCCGCTCGGATGATCGTCATGCTCCATGGCCTCGATCGAGGAGAACTCGATACCGTGGGACGTCACGGTCGCGCCATCGAGAGCAACCTCCAGCGCGTCGATGACGTCGGCCCCGGGTTTCTTGGGAACCAGGTGGTCATTGTCGTGAAAATCGTCGTTGCTGCTCGACTTGATCACGACGTCAGCGGGATCTGGGAACGGCTTGAACCCCGTTTTCTCGGGGTCGTACGGGTCGGTGACGATCAGCAGTCCCGATGAAGACCTGATCCCGAAACTCGCCTGACCGTACCAGGTCAACTCAGCCATCGCTCCGCCTCCGTCGTCTGTTTGCGGTGACCGTCAAGGTGACCGGCAACCGCGAACGCTGTGTTCTGTCATCGTACTCAATCCCCGTCAGGTCGATTTGTCAAACCGGATCTGTCGCCTCATCACAGGAGCACGCGCTCGCCCCATGAACGGTGCGCCTGCGTTCGACTGTTGTGCCGCGGTCCGACCACAAGGAGAAGCGACATGCGGCAGTCAACTTTCTCTCCGCAAAGGACTCGGTTCGGAATGGACAACCATTGTCGAGGCACAATTCGTTCATGACGAGCCTGCAGTCCCGCACGACGGAGTCATGAGAACACGAATTCGTCGTGCCGATATCCCTGCAGATACAGCAACCCGCTGAGGTCGACATGATCAAGAACATGATCGCTGCGGGCCGCGACGGCCGGCTTGGAATGGTGAGCGACTCCGAGCCCTGCCAAGTGCAGCATGTCCAGATCATTCGCGCCGTCACCGACCGCCAGTGCGTCCTGAACGCCGATTCCCAGTTTCTCCGACATCTCCACGAGGAGCTTGGCCTTTGCGTCTCGACCCAGGAGCGGCGTTCCAACCTCGCCGGTCAGCATGCCGTCCTTCTTGAGCAAGCGGTTCGCTCTGAATTCGTCAAATCCCAAACGCTGGGCAACGACGCTCGTGAAGTCTTCGAAACCGCCCGAAACGAGGACGCAGTGGGCTCCATGCGTCTTCATGGTTGCCACGAGTTCACGCCCTCCGGGCGCCAGCGTGATCCGGTCCCGAATGACCTGATCGATCACCGACAAGTCCAGTCCCGCCAGCAGGCCGACCCTTTCGCGAACGGCTTGCTCGAAATCAAGTTCGCCATTCATCGCAAGGGCGGTGATTCTGCTGACCTCTTCCCCGAAGCCAACCAGGTCGGCGAGTTCATCGAGGCTTTCCTGGAGAATCATCGTGCTGTCCATGTCGGCAAACAGCAGGGCCTTTTTTCTGTTGCGTTGCGGCACGACGCAAAAGTCCACCTGAGGCTCGCGAAGTGTCTCGCGGATTTCGCCAATCACCTCGGTGCCGGGCGGTTCATCAAGCGGGAATTCGCAGGCGGTCGCTTCTGCCAACCATGTCTTGTCGCCGCCGCCAATGGCGTCGCGGACGGTGTCGACCGTTTCGTCTGTCAAACGGGTCAACTGCGGATTCGACATCACGACGGCGACATGCATTGGCAACCTCCTCTCGGACAGGACTGTTCTGTCTGCCCGCCTCGCCGCTGAAGTCGCAAGCAGAACGCTCTGGGTCAAGCCTCGAAGGGTCTCGCGAATGTGGCATCCTTGCCTCGAACCGCTGAAGTCGCCGAAGTCTGCGCTCAGAAGCGATTGCAATTCCGTATCGGCGCTTTTCTCGGCTTCGCAGGGCTGTCAGCCATTGATCGCTGCAACGTGCCCGACGCATTCGCGCAATCGGAGCTTGAGAATTTGTCGCTTGTTCGCTATTCGCCCCGGCGGGCCACCCCTCCCCAACGAGGGGCGTAAACCTGCGAGGGTGATTATGAACATTTGCAAGCCGGACATCCGTCCGGCAAACCCGAGGTTTTCCTCGGGGCCTTGCCCCAAGCCGCCTGAATGGACCCCATCGGCTCTCCCGGTTGATCTGCTGGGCCGGTCGCATCGATCGCGTCCGGGCAAGGAAGCTCTGCAGCGACTGATCGATCTCACGAGCGAGGTCCTGGGAATTCCAGACGATTACCGAGTCGGCATCGTCCCGGGATCGGATACCGGCGCGGTCGAGATGGCGCTCTGGTCGTTGCTTGGTTCGCGCCCCGTCGACGTTCTCGCATGGGAAAGCTTCGGCACGGGATGGCTCAAGGATGTCGTCTCCGAACTGGGTCTGAGAGACGTCCGGCGCCACGAAGCCGATTACGGACTGCTGCCCGATCTCTCCGCCGTCGATTTCGACAGCGACGTGGTCTTCACCTGGAATGGAACGACGTCAGGGGTCAGGGTTCCCAACGGCGATTTCATCCCCAGCGATCGGGGCGGATTGACCATCTGCGATGCGACATCGGCGGTCTTTGCCCAGGACCTCTCCTGGGAAAAGCTCGATGTGACAACGTTTTCGTGGCAAAAGGTTCTTGGCGGCGAGGCTGCGCACGGAATGCTCGTGCTGTCTCCACGCGCTGTCGAACGGCTCGAGTCCTGGACACCTCCGTGGCCAATGCCCAAGGTCTTCAGATTGACAAAGTCGGGCAAGCTGAACGAGGCGATCTTTCGAGGCGCAACCATCAACACGCCATCGATGCTCTGTGTCATGGACTGCATTGCAGCGCTGGAATGGGCGGTTTCAATTGGTGGTCGCGAGGGGATGATGAATCGCGCCGATGCCAATCTTGCCGCGTTGTCGGCCTACGTTGATGAGAGAGACTGGCTGGAATTCCTGGCCGTCGACCCCGCGACCCGTTCCAATACATCGGTCTGCCTCAAGTTCGTCCACCCCGATGTCGTTCGGCTTGATCCGGAGGCGGGGTCGCGATTCGCCAAGGGCATCGTTGCGCGTCTCGAAGCGGAGGACGTTGCCTACGATATCGGGTCCTACCGTGACGCTCCTCCCGGCCTGCGTATCTGGACAGGCAGCACCGTCGAACTCAGCAATCTGGAGCAATTGTTTCCTTGGCTCGATTGGGCCTTTGAGATGCAACTAAAGGAAACGGCGACGGGCGGGGCGTGACCCCGCATCGTCACGGGCCACGCGGTCGGCGTGGACGCCATCACCCAATCACAATCCGGGAGTAGGAAGTTGGTCAGCGTGCTCGTATCGGACCGCCTCAGCGAATCGGCGGTTCAGGTTTTCAAGAACAACGGAATCGATGTCGAATTCAATCCGGACCTCGGGAAAGACAAGGACGCGCTCCGCAAGAGCATCGGTTCGTTCGACGGTCTCGCGATTCGCTCGGCAACCAAGGTTTCAGAGAAGTTGCTCACCTTTGCGCCCTCTCTGAAGGTCATCGGACGGGCAGGAATCGGCGTCGACAACATCGATGTCAGCGCGGCGACCCGCCGCGGCATCATCGTCATGAACACCCCATTCGGAAATTCCATCACGACAGCCGAGCACGCCGTGTCGTTGATGATGGCCGTCGCCCGGCAGATACCGCAGGCGAATGCATCGACCCATGCGGGCAAGTGGGAAAAGTCCAGGTTCATGGGGGTGGAACTCACCAACAAAACCCTCGGACTGGTCGGTTGCGGAAACATCGGCTCCATCGTGGCGGACAGGGCGCTCGGTCTGAAGATGAAAGTGATCGCCTACGATCCGTTTCTGTCGCCCGAACGGGCTGAACGGTTGGGTGTCAGGAAAGTGGAATTCGACGAACTGCTGCAAGTCTCCGACTTCATCTCCTTGCATGTTCCCAAGACTGATCGCACGGCGGGGCTGATTGACGCGGACGCGCTGGCCAGAATGAAGCCGGGCGTGCGCATCGTCAATTGTGCGCGGGGCGGAATCGTCGATGAGGCGGCCTTGGCGGACGCGATCAGGTCCAAGGCGGTAGCGGGTGCGGCATTCGATGTTTTCGAGACGGAACCCGCAACAGCGAGTCCGCTGTTCAACCTGCCCGAAGTCGTGTGCACGCCGCATCTTGGCGCTGCGACGCTCGAAGCGCAGGAAAACGTGTCGATTCAGGTCGCTGAGCAGATGTCGGACTATCTCCTGCGCGGTGCGGTTTCCAATGCGATCAACATGCCGTCAATCAACGCCGAAGAGGCCGCCGTCATCGGTCCGTTCGTTCGGTTGGCAACGTGCCTCGGGTCGTTTGTCGGACAGATGACCGAGGATCCGATTGACAGCGTCAACATCCTTTACGATGGCGAAGTTGCAGACATGAACACCCGGGCGCTCGACAGCGCGCTGATCGCCGGGATGATCAAGCCGCAGGTGCCTGACGCCAACATGGTGTCGGCGCCGATCATTGCCCGCGAGCGTGGCGTCAAGGTCTCGACCACGACGCAAGCGCAGTCAGGCGTCTTCGAGAGCTACATTCGGTTGACGGTCAAGTCGCGTCATTGGGCGCGATCAGTTGCCGGGACGGTGTTTTCGGACGGAAAGCCCCGCTTCATTCAGATCAAGGGCATCAACATCGATGCCGAAGTGGGCCGCTACATGCTGTACACGACGAACGAGGACGTGCCGGGCGTCATTGGATGCTTGGGAAGTGTCCTGGGAGACGCCGGAGTCAACATCGCGAACTTCACGCTGGGTCGCTCCGGACCGAGCGGCAGCGCCATCGCCCTGCTGGAACTTGACGAACCGCTCGGGGACGACGTTGTCATGGCACTGCGGGAGACCGGCAAGTTCCAGCATGTCCGGCCGCTCGTCTTCGACAACATCAGCTGAATTCGTTGACTGTGCGAAGAAATTGAAAACACTGGTTCGAGACCTCTTCCGCTCTACCCAGAACCGGGGAAGTTCGGTCGGTCACTTCATCGCGTTGCTTCCGCAATCAATTTCAGAAAGCTTGAGGCAGCAGGGTGAACAAAGGACACGTTTTGGTTTTAGGAGGGCAATCGACATGCGAAAACTTGTCGTCGTTTCAGCCCCAGACGCCAATCCGGTAATCCGCTGACCATTCACAATCGGAGCCAAGATAATGACCTGTCGTAGACTTTTTGATCGAATCGATCAGCGAATCCAAGACGAAAGCTTAGAAGGAGACCAAGCGCATTTTAATGCGCTCATGTTGAAGTTTGAGTATCTTACAAAAATCGTAGTTTCGGCAATCGTATCATGTATCGCTGACGGTATAGACAGGCACCGCTACACACTTGAGCACAGACTCGTCCGAGCAAACTCCCTTGGAGAATGGATGGCTGTTCTTGATGACGCGCTCGTCGGTCCCCCGGCACAGTCTTTTCTGCCAGACGCACATAGTTTGAGACGCGACCTGTTAGAGCGCGTCGGCCCTCCGGACTGGCGCCACGAAGCTGTATTGGACCTTGCGAGAGCTGCCAAGAGTTTAGATGCAGGCCACGAGATCGGATCCAAGGTAGCATTGCGACAGTTTTTTGAAATCGGTGTGAGAATTCGGAACAGAACACGGGGGCATGGTGCCACTACCGCAAGCCAGTGCAGTGAGGCCGTTGAGGACTTGCAAGCCGCACTGGGTGCAGTTGTCAGTTACACCAAGTTGTTCGATCTGTCGTGGGTGCACCTGCATCAGAATCAGACCAAGAAGTACCGAGTCACTCCGCTCTTGAGTGCCTCGACACCATTTGACTACCTTCGGCGTACTGACGAAGTTCGCATGCAAGATGGTGTTTACTTTCACCTCCACTCCGAAGTTGGAGCACCAAGCCACATTCGCGTCCCGACAGTTTTTACAAACCCCGAGATGATTGACCTCTGGCTTCCCAACGGAAATTATTTGAAGTCTTCGTTTGAGTTGTTGTCGTATGTGACGAACAACAAAAAACGGCACGAAACACAAGAGTGGTCAAACCCACCTGCACGATTGCCGGAAAGCGAGACTGAAGGGGGCTCTTCTCTTGAACCGATGGGCAACATGTTTGGTAATGTGCCTGAAATGTCCATGGGGTATGTCGCTCGCGTAGATTTGGAGGATCGGCTTGTCCAGGAACTATCTTCGACAGACCGGCATCCCATAGTAACCCTTACAGGTCCCGGTGGGATTGGTAAAACAACAGTTGCAATCAAGGCAATTCGGGAGATCGCGAGCCAGAAGACACCTCCCTACGATGTCTCTTTGTGGATTAGTGCTCGCGATGTCGATCTGTTAGATACGGGACCAAAGCCGGTTTCCCGTCGAGTTTTTGCTCAAAGGGACATCGCGGATGCCGCAGTCCAACTTTTGGAACCAAACGACAGAAAGTCAAGAAATTTCAATTCCGAGGCCTATTTTCAGCGGTGTCTCTCCGAGGGTGCTGCCGGGCGAACGTTGTTCGTCATAGACAACTTTGAAACTTTGAAGGATCCTACTGATGTATTGGAGTGGATCGATGCACACGTCAGGCCCCCGAACAAGGTGCTCATAACAACAAGATTTCGTGACTTTAGAGGTGATTATCCACTTGAGATTAAGGGTATGTCCGATGACGAAGCAAGTGCGCTCATTGACCAACATGCTAATCGATTGGGCGTTAAAGACCTCATTCGTACCTCGTATAGGGAAAAATTAATCGCAGAGGCCGAGGGCCATCCTTACGTAATCAAGATATTGCTTGGCGAAGTTGCCAAAGAACGGAGGGCAATCAAACCCAAACGCATCGTAGCTTCAGCTGATCAACTCCTAAATGCGTTATTCAAGAGAACGTTCGATGCGCTCAGCCCCGGTGCGCAGCGTGTTTTTCTGTTACTGTGCAGTTGGAGAGTCTACGTGCCCGAGGTGGCGGTTGAAGCAGTCGCATTCCGTCAAGGTGCGGAAAAGTTTAATGTAAGGAGCGCTTTAGAAGAAACAACAAGTTTTTCTTTGGTCGACTACGTAACTGGTGACGACGCTGACGAGCGGTTCGTCGGCGTTCCGTTGGCTGCGGCTATGTTCGGTCAACGAGAACTCGAGGTCAGCCCGCTACGGGTGTCGATTGAAGAAGATCGTGCATTATTGATGTGCTTTGGTGCTGGGAAACGGAGCGACGCCAAGAAGGGGGCATTCCCACGAGTTGAGAACCTGTTGAAGCAAGTTGAATCTCGTGCCAAAACTCGTCCCAGCGAACTTGACAAGTTCCTTCCGATATTGGAGTACTTGGGAAACCAGATTCCGAGGTCTTACCTGAAAATGGCGGATCTATTGGCAAATGTTCGCCGCGATGATTTGTCAATGGAGAAGGCGAAAAACTATATCCGTCGTTTTCTTCAATCTGCCAATCCTCTGGAGCAAGAGCCGGCTTGGAAAAAGATTGTAGAACTATGCAGAAGAAGCGATGATGTAAAGGGCGAGGTGCATGCACTTTGCGAGATAGCTCTCCTGCCTACGTCAGACCAGCACGCAGTCAGCGATGTCGCAAGTCAATTGAATAGGCGAATTCGAGACCTAAAGAGCAACAACGTTGAGGATGCTTGGTCGCCTGAGGTTTTGGAGTTTCTTGAAAGAGTAATTTGTGTATTGGAACAACAAATTGATCGCCTGTCAGCGACCGACTGCTCAAGACTCGCGTGGTTGCACCTAAATGTGCAAAATGAAGAACGAGCACTTTTTGTGGCACGAGCAGGAATTTCGAGAAATCCGAACAATGATCACTGTCAGTCGCTCATAAAAAAGCTTGAGACATGATGTTGAAAACACGCTTTTCGAATTTACGCATCCGACGGTGATTGTGAGTTTGTCTCATCAACTGAATTGGTTGCTGACCAGGCTGGACATCAGATCGGGGATTTCGTCCGGGCTTCGGGCAATCAACTGAACCTCGGCGCCTCTGAGTTCATCTTCCGTCCCGTACCCCCACAGGGCGCCGATCGAACCGACTCCATTGTTCCTCGCGCCGATGGCGTCGTGGCGTCGGTCGCCGAGCATCCACGTCTCGTTGGGCAATGCCCCCGTTCTTGACAGCACGAAGCGGATCAACTCGGTCTTGTCGGAGCGCCGCCCGTCGATTTCGGAGCCGAAGATTCGATCCACCGGCAAGTTGAAATCGAAGTGCTCGATGATCTTCCCGGCGTAGTACGCCGGCTTCGAAGTCGCGAGACAGCATTGGACGCCAGCTGATTGCAGGGATTCGAGCATGTCGTGCGCACCGTCGTAAGGTAGTGCTTCACAAAAGCCTTTTTGCGAGAATCTCTCGCGGTAGAGCGCGACCGCGAGTTCGACCAGGTCGGTTGAATCCGAATCAAGAAGAACGGGAAAACTGTCCCACAACGGCGGTCCGATGCACCATTCGAGGTCATCAGCATGCGGGGGGTCGATGCCCATCTTCCGAAGCGCGAACCGGATCGAGGAAGTGATCCCGATCTTGGGATCGATCAGGGTTCCGTCGAGATCGATCAACAGAGTGGGTGACACGGGGATAGTCCGTCGGTCGACCTGGTCGGATCAGGACGACCGCGTCGCTTCGACGAGTCGCGTCATGACTTTCGACATCGGCAGGTGTCAGTCCCGCAGCAATTCGTTGATCGAGGTTCGCGAACGAGTCTTGGCGTCGACCTTCTTGACGATCACGGCACAATAAAGGTTGACGCCGTTTCGCGACGGGGTCGATCCGGCGACAACCACTGAGCCAGCCGGAACCTCGCCATACATGACCTGTCCGGTTTCCCGGTCGATGATCCGCGTCGATTGACCGATGAACACGCCCATGCCCAGCACCGAACCTTCACGGACGATGCAACCTTCGACAACTTCCGATCTCGCGCCGATGAAACAGTCGTCCTCGATGATCGTGGGCCCTGCCTGCATTGGCTCCAGCACGCCACCGATTCCGACCCCGCCCGAGAGGTGAACGTTCCTGCCGATCTGGGCGCACGATCCGACGGTTGCCCATGTGTCGACCATGGTGCCGGAATCGACATAGGCGCCGAGATTGACGAAGCTCGGCATCAGAACGACGTCCGGAGCGATGTATGCAGATTTCCGAACGACGCAGTTTGGAACCGCCCGAAACCCGGCCTCGCGCCATTGATCCGCCGTCCATCCCTTGAATTTGCTGTCGACCTTGTCCCACCAGCCGCCGCCCTGCGGTCCGCCGTCGTGGATCGACATGTCCTGCAGCCTGAACCCGAGCAGGACGGCCTTCTTGGCCCACTGATTGACATGCCAATGTCCGGTTTCGTCGCGTTCGGCCACGCGCAGCTGCCCCGAATCGAGGGCATCGAGCGTGTCTTCGATCGCCTTGCGCACTTCTCCGCCTGTCTGCGGTGAAATCGAGTCGCGTTCGTTCCACGCAGATTCGATGGTTTCTTCGAGCCAGGCAAGTGACATGAGATTGCTCCTGTTTGAGTCAAGGTTGCGCGTGCGGGTGATATGACCAATCGGCCTGCCGTGCAATGCGACGCTCACCTGTTTCGGAGGTCTGTCTCGAACGGGCACCGCCACCATGACCGACATGCTTCCGAGGATAACGAGACAGCGGGAGTGTCGAGAAAATTTGCCGGCATTCGACAGCAGTCGGAGAATGCCGTGCACGATCTTTCGCGGGCGGCATCGACGGCCCAAGAGTGAACGATGGACACTTGATGCCTGGTCTCGATCCTTGCCCGGTCCGTTGACATCGCCGGACGATCCGGCACTGATCGGCCATCGGAAACGCGCAGGTTTGGGCGATGATTGTCGGTTGCGAGAACGGCACCTTTGGCGTAATTCACCTCCATTGTTTCGACTGCCGGAACCACGGCTTGCTGTTGTCTCGGAGCAGGTGTTCGTTCGCAACCAACCCGACCTGACATTAGCCAGCGTGCCGGACATGAAGGAGGCGCCAAGCCAGATGCATTACGTCGCACCATCAACCATTGGCGAAGCTGTCGACCGCGCGGGATCCGAGACAGGAATCGTTCGGATTCTTGCCGGCGGAACCGATGTGCTCGTTCAACTCAGGTCGGGGCTCGTCGAACCTGACCTTGTCGTCGACATCAAACGTATCGAGGGCATGCGAGACATCGTCTCGGAAAACGGCGGCTGGCGAATCGGCGCTGCGGTTTGCGGCTCCGAACTCAAGGCATCACCGGGCGTCTCAAGCGATTGGCCTGGAGTCGTCGAGGCCCTCGATCTGGTCGGATCGACCCAGATACAGGGGCGGGCGACGCTCGTAGGAAACCTGTGCAACGCATCACCCGCCGCTGACAGCGTTCCGGCAATGATCGCCGCCGGAGCAACGGTGTCGGTGACGGGTCCCAACGGAACCCGCGAGGTTGCCGTCGAGGACATTCCCACCGGCCCCGGAAGCACGTCGCTCTCGAACGGCGAGATCATCACGTCAGTCTATCTTCCGGAACGGGGTTCCGGAGGCGGCGACGCTTACCTTCGATTCATTCCCCGCACCGAGATGGACATCGCGGTCGTCGGTTGTGGAGCCAACGTCAGGGTCGAGGGCGACACCGTCGTGGAAGCACGGATTGTTCTTGGTGCCGTGGCGCCAACGGCGGTCATTGTCGACGATGCAGCAGACGCAATCGTGGGCACCTCGCTCGATGACGATGCGCTGGACAGGCTTGCAAGCGCGTGCTCGGCTGCCTGCAGGCCGATTTCCGACAAGCGAGGAACTGTCGAGTTTCGAACACGCGTTGCTGCTGTTCTCGGGCGGCGGGCAACGATTGCAGCATATGACCGGGCAAGGAAATCAAAATGAGCATGATTCACGTCAGGACGACCGTCAACGGCGACCCAGCAGAGTTTGTCTGCGACCCTCGCGAAACGATGCTCGACGTGTTGCGCGACAGATTGTCGCTGACCGGGGCCAAGGAAGGATGCGGAACCGGAGACTGCGGCGCCTGTTCGATCACGCTGAACGGGCAGGTCGTGTGTTCATGCCTGATGCTCGCCGCCGAAGCGGAGGGGGCCGAAATCGGGACCGTTGAAGGCATTGCGGACGGCGAGCAACTCCATGTTCTGCAAGAGAAGTTTCTCGAACACGCCGCGCTTCAGTGCGGGATTTGCACACCGGGTATCCTGGTTGCGTCCAAGGCATTGCTGGACAGCAATCCGAATCCCACCGAAACCGAAATCAGGTACTGGCTGGCAGGGAACCTCTGCCGATGTACCGGGTATGACAAGATCATTCGTGCAGTGTCTGACGCTGCAGCTGAACTCAGGGAGGCATCGTGATGGCACTGGACCAGGTTACTGAACGTCAGTTCAAGGTTGTCGGAACACGGCCCGTTCGTCCGGATGGCGTCGACAAGGTCACCGGACGCGCGCGTTTCGGAGCCGATGCATACGCGCCCGGGATGCTTCATGGCGCGATCTTGCGCTCGCCGCACGCGCACGCCCGCATCGTCGCGATCGACACTTCGGCTGCTGAAGCGTTGCCCGGCGTCAAGGCGGTTGTCACACGGCAGGACTTTTCCACCGATGTCGAGGGCGAGAACCTTGACGTGCTCGAAAACGTGATGGCAGGCGAAAAGGCTCTCTATGATGGCCACGCGATCGCCGCTGTTGCGGCAACATCAGCATTTGCTGCGCGCGACGCTCTCAAGCTGATCAAGGTCGATTACGAGGTCCTTCCGCACGTCACCGATGTTGACGAAGCGATGAAGGACGGTGCGCCGGTCGTTCGCGAGAATGCGGCCGATGCAAGCGTTCCATCAGGCATGCACCCGAACGTCGTGCGGTATCACGAGAACGGTCATGGAGACGTTGACGAGGGATTCGCGGAAGCGGACCTGGTCATTGAAGACAGCTTCCGAACGGAGGCGACCCATCAGGGCTACATCGAACCGCACGCCTGCCTCGCCCAGCTCGGGCCGGACGGCAAGGGCGAACTTTGGTGCTGCACGCAGGGACATTTCGTCGCCGGCAAGATCTGCGCCAATCTGCTTGGGATCGATGCCAGCCAATTGCGGGTCACGGCATCCGAGATCGGAGGCGGATTCGGCGGAAAGACGACCGTGTTCATCGAACCGGTGGCCTTGGCTCTGTCTCGAAAGTCGAATCGTCCGGTCAAGATCGTGATGAGTCGCAGCGAAGTGTTTCGCGCGACCGGCCCGACATCGTCTGCATCGATGGATGTGAAGATCGGCATGAAGTCGGACGGAACGATCACCGCCGGCGAAGGCGTGTTCAGGCTGCAGGGCGGTCCGTTTCCAGGCGCGCCGATGGAGTTCACGGCCATGTGCGCTTTTGCTCCCTACAATCTCAAGCATGTCCGTTGCGAAGGTTGGGACGTGATCTGCAACCGACCCAAGCAGGCTGCCTATCGGGCGCCCGGCTCGCCGATGGCCGCCTATGCGGTTGAAAGCGTCATCGACGAGCTGTGCAACCGCCTCGGTCTTGATCCGATCGAGGTGCGCCTGAAGAACGCCTCGAAAGAAGGAACCAAGGCGGCTTTCGGCCCGAGGTTTCAGCGAATCGGGCTTGTCGAGACGCTCGAGGCAGCCAAGGAACACCCCCATTACAGCGCTCCGCTCGAACCCGGACAAGGCAGGGGCGTTTCGTGCGGATTCTGGTTCAACCATGCGGGCGAGACTGCCGTTTCGCTGGCGCTGGCGGAAGATGGGACCGTTTCGCTCTCGGTCGGAACGCCGGATATCGGCGGTTCCCGAGCGTCGATGTGCCAGATGGCAGCCGAGGCGCTGGGGATTTCGTATGACAAGGTCCGAACGACGATCGCGGACACCGCGACGCTTGGGTACAACGATGTCAGTCACGGAAGCCGCGTGACCTATGCCTCGGGCCTTGCCACCATCAAGGCGGCAGAGGACACCATCGAAAAGCTGTGCACCCGGGCGGCCCGGGAATGGGGCATCGACCGCGAGGCGGTGGTCTGGGAAGACGGTCATGCGCGTCCGGCCGGTCCGAATGCCGGTGATTTCGAGCCGATGAGTCTTGCGCGAATCGCATCGCGCATGGGGCGCACAGGCGGTCCGATCGTGGGTCACCACGAAGCGACTCCCGAAGGCGCCGGCGTCAGTTTCGCAACTCACCTGGTCGATGCCGAAGTCGACAAGGAAACCGGCGCTGCGCGGGTTGTCCGTTACACGGTCATTCAGGATGCGGGGAAGGCAATTCACCCGTCCTATGTCGAAGGGCAGTATCAGGGCGGAGCCGCTCAGGGCATCGGTTGGGCGCTGAACGAAGAGTATGTCTACGGGGACGACGGGCAGCTTCAAAATGCGGGATTCCTCGATTACCGAATTCCGGTCGCTTCCGATCTTCCCATGATCGACACGGTCATCGTCGAGGTCCCCAATCCGGGGCATCCGTACGGCGTTCGCGGCGTTGGCGAGACGTCCATCTGTCCGCCGCTTGCGGCGATTGCCAATGCTGTCTCGAATGCAGCCGGCGTGCGGTTGCGCGAGCTTCCCATGTCGCCGCCGCGCGTGCTGGAGGCACTTGAAGCATCCGGGAACTGAACTTGGTTGACGTCGTACTTTGGGCCAGCCTCAAGCCTTTTGCCGACGGCAATGACACCGTTTCGGTTGAGGCAAACACCGTCGGCGAGGTGCTGAAGGAACTCGAAGGCGCCTACCCGGCACTCAAGCCTCATCTTGATTCGGGCGTGTCAGTCGCTGTTGACGGGCGGATCATTTCGCATGCGCTTTGGGAGCCGGTAAGGCCGGACAGCGAGGTCGTCCTTCTTCAACGACTCAAAGGCGGTTGAGACCAGCGGAGTCAACGCGCCATGTTTTGGCGTTCACGCCGCAAGTTTGCTCGTTTCGGCAGATCCGAGACACGGACGAAAGATTGATCGCAACGCAGTCGATCAGTGCGCCACATTGGCAATCATCCGTGACGATCGAACGGTCTTGCCGATCATGTTCTTGATCCGGACGGAACACGATCTCACGTGAGGGGTATTCTTCGGCAATCAACGCACTATCGAAGACGACACCCAACGGCCCCAAAAAAAATAGCAAAGGCACATCGAATTTCGGACTCCGTGAAACTGACGGTCAGCGCATTCCATTGGAGATTGGTGATCGCTCGATCAATCAATCAATACACGGTCAGCCCACCTTGGAACAAGTCGGCCAGGAGAGATTTGACCAGTATACATTCGGGAATGACACGGAGTGCGACGATTGTGTCCCCACGAGCACCCAAATTGCTGCCCAATTGGCATGTCCTTCCTGAAACTTGCCTTCTTGGTAAGTGATCGTGGCCTCTCGGCACTCATGATAGTGCTCACCTAGTCATTCCGTCGATGCTTGTACGCGTCACGTGGCTCTCCCCACCCGCTGCAACTTGGCTCGAAGTGCTTTCTCGAAGTCCTGCCGTTTGATGGATTCGGCGGAGATTAGCTTGTCGCTCGACTCCTCCAACGACAGAACCTCCCAATGGTACTCGGTCAGTCGGTACTCCGCTGTGATTTCAGGAACAAGCCAAATGATGTCCCCGTCATCCAGATCTCGTGACGGCTCTTTGGACGGCCCGCCAATTGCTTCGAAGAATTGTCGATCAACGGCGACGGCCAGTTTTGTCCCCCACCGTCGCAGGGTCGGGCCCTTGACTTGCAATTGCGGCATCAGACGTTTTGCGCCGGACGAACGCCAGTCGGGGCGACGCCGTGCTTTTGGCGCTGGCGGGTCGTTGTCCTTGTTGGTCCTCAACACCTCAAAGTCGGCAGTCATGCCTGGCCCAGAAAAATAGACGGCTTGCGTCTCCAGGCCAAACCACCGGCTCGCATCACCGTCGCGAGCCACGACAAGGTCGACACGTCCCGCCGCGCGGCCCGTCGTCGGCGATCGCATGAACGGAACTTCCGAGGCGACGTACACGTCACGGAACCCGACTATTCGCGCCAACCATGATGGCAACAAATTGTCCTCCCCAAACCTGCTCGGACAGGCAATCACCGGCCGACGGCCCTTTGCTTGAATGGAGCAAACTCCGCCCCGCTTGCTACACACTGGATTGCCGTCCTGAAACGGACAACGCGGGACTGGCGCTCTCCCGAGTGCGGCCCGCGCAAATCTCTGTCTTTCTGGCACAGCCAACCGCGAGAACGGTCGCCCGAACCACTCGGCTATGTGATAACGTGACGTCATGCGAAAAGTGGCTCGGGGGTAATGACCAGTTCAGGAATGCGATTGTGGTGCCCGTTTTTCATTGAAAGGGCGGCGGCGCTGAAATCGTGTTGTCGCACAAGATCGACAATTTCCGGTGCCGCATCATAGGTCATGAGGAAATTCGTATCGTGATCTGCCAGCAGCCCGAACAGCGCAGCATGATCGATGTTGGAATGATCATACAGTCGCGACCCCGCTCGTTTCCCTCCGCCCGCTGTATACGGGGCATCGACAAATACCGCCGAGTCCTTCCCGCAGCCTTGCAGCAGTACCGGCAGGAGTTTCATCGCGTCACCCTCGGCAAAAACGATGCGATCCGAATGCTTTTGAATGTCCGCCAGACGATTGGACAATGTCTCAGGATACCACCGCGACAAGACTCCCTTTCCATTCTCGCCATTTCGGGCGAACGACGCGCCCTTCGCCAATATGCCGCCCCTCCGCGTGCGGTTCAGAACGAGAGTGCGAAAGCCATGTTCAGTGACACACGAAGGGGCCGACTGATCCATTTCTTTGAGACGATCAATCGTTGGCTCAAATTGCTTGATCCAGTCCTGCAGCGTCGCGCCGTTTTCGAGCGCCGAACGCCAGAACGCAGCCACGTCACGATCGATCTCGATCATCAGTGCGCGACCGCACAGGTCTTCCATGACAGCGGTCAGTGAAACTATGCCGCCGCCGGCAAAAGGCTCAAGGAGCAATTTGGGCCGTGATTTGTCCAGCCATTCCCTGATATGAGGGATCAGCCAAGTCTTTCCGCCAGGGTAACGCAATGGGCTGCGCTGCGGGACAGTGGCAACGTTCACGACCGGGATTCGGGAAACAGGAAAGCCTGAGGTGGCAGGAATGTTGGACTCCATTTTCATGGCTGCGCCGTCGTGTTCAAATTTTTCTCCGAATCCATGCAATATCTTGGCCAATGCAGTGTGAACCACCGAGACTTCTGTCCAACTCCGAGTTTGTGGTGAAATTTCACATTGGACACGTCCTTCAAGTTGGTCGTGGCAGTGAATTTTCTTGCCGGAGTCCAATGTGGTCGTATCGAACCGCAATTCTCGCCGCTGACTGGCGCCGTGAACATCAGCTTGTACGGACCACTCCAGCAAAAGAGTGCCAGTGCCTGACGACCTAGATGATCTCCAATCCTGACGTCGGCGTTTCGGCAGCCCGGACAAAGCGGTTCGCAAATCCGTAGCAGAGGAATTTTCCAGTAATGTCGAGCCCCACCGTTTCCAAAAATGGCCGCAACATGCGACAGCGTGTCAACCTTGCGCTGTCGACTGCGTGGTATTTTTTGTGATTTCGACCACCACATCGTGTTGTCTTACATAGGGCCTGAAGGTCACCTCTTTCAAGAGGTGGCGTGACCATGGCGTTCATTTCGCTTTCCATTTGAAGGCCAGTTGTTCCACGACTCTTGGAATCTGAAAGTTCCGACAACAGATTTGAGTGAAGATCTGTCACTTGGAGGGTAGCCAGGGTACGCCGTGAGTCCGACCTGTTCATGCACTGGCAATCGAACCCGGAACCAGGTGCGCTCATCGTCGCTTTCGAAGATTGGGTCGGGTGAACCGTTCCGCCGCATGGCTCGAAAAATCCTTGGGATACCGGTTGAGCGCGCCTTGGCCAAATCCAATTCTTTGAGGAACTCGCCAATGCGACGATTTCGGTATCGGCGGCTGACGACCTGTCCCTTCCTGAAGTCCTCCATGCGGATTGATCTATCCGCGCCAGGGTAACTCAATACCAGCACTTCCTCGTGCGTGATGCACACCTCCACGGGTTCATGTGTCTCATAGGAACGATGATACATGGCGTTGACAATTGCTTCTTCGATGGCGCCGATGGGGAAGTTCCAGAACCGCTCCGACTGGGGTTTGTGGGGAAACTTGACAACGGTTTGCTTGAGGAAATTCCGGTCGATGTGTCTAATCGCTCCCTTCAGTATGGCTGAAAGCGGACCACGGAACTCCTTTTCCTCGAATCGGTCTCCGCCGGGGCCGTCAGGAAGCCACACGACATTGATCTGAGTTGCCGGAAAAATCCGGTGCGGTTGTTCGTTGAAAAACATCAGGCCGACATTCTTGGGGGACAACGCCTCGGGTAGCCCGCCAATGATGTTCATGCGCTGTCCGAGATCGGCAATCGAGTGCCTGTGAGCTTCTTGGGAAGGGTCGCTTCCAATGTCTCTGAGGTACTCGCAAACCAGACGATGCGACAGGTCGTCAAGCGAAGAGGTCTGGCAATAGCGGTCGTCGAAAGGAACTGTCGCGGCCAGGCTGAACAATTCGCGCTCGACTTCGCGCGTGGCGCGCTCCGTGCTGCCCAGCTTGCGGACATAGTATGCCCACTCCGGGTGTCTTTTGCCGAGGCTGACCTTGGCCTGGTATGGACGCGTTTCGCCTCCGGGCGCCCAAAGCACCAGGATCATTCGACCTTCAATCTCGTAGTCGGCTGCAATCGGGTGGTACAGGGGGCGGATGGCCGAATTCCCCAGGTCCAACAAACTGTTCCGAATCCCTTCGATGGAATCGGGGTCGAGCCCCTTTGGCGGCAACAACGGCCTGCCGTTGTGTTCTTCGACACCCAACACAATGTAACCGCCACCGAGATTGTTGAAATCGTTGGCAAACGCGCTCATCGTGTGGAGAACGCTCTCCGGATTCCATCCGGCTTGGTATTCGATCCGCTCCCTCCCGGTCCGGTTCGGATGAAGCAGGTGGTCGACCTTGATGGGAAGTGCGCCACTCATTCTGTTACCGCCTCCAGTAGCCAATTCTCTCTTGCGCTTTTCTCGGGGCGAACGGAACAGTGTGCCGTGCAGGAGTGCGGTGCCATCCCCCGGTTCTGTGAATGAAGTGCCAGTACCCCAGAGTTCGGCGTGTTCTTGCTCAACCAGCCCCAGTGGCCTCCCGACAATTTCTGTTGTCGCATTCCCTGAAACTCACCCGATTGTCATTGGTTGGATTCGGGAAGGGTCGATTGTGCAATCGAACGCCTCGACCATGGCCGGAGTGGCGGATTGCTGAGGGCAAGGGTTTCCGCGACTTGCGGGCCGGTCGACGGCGCATCAAGGACGCCGCGACATGAAGCGGGCAGCTCAGCCATCACGAAGTCTGCAGGACCGCGAACCTTTGCAGGAGGCGGAGCGTCGGGATCGGGAGGTTCCAGAGCGTCGGTGACCCACCATTCGAGACTTTCGTCGCAACCATCGCCGCCTGCCGAAAGCCAGGCCACGCTTGGCGTTTGCTCAGTGCATTCGGTCGCATCGGAAGGACATTTGAGACGCACGTGGAAATGGTAGTGGTGCCCCCAGTACGGACGTATCTTCTGCAGCCACTCCCTCTCGCCCGAGGCGTGCTCGCACATCCAGATCTTCGCAGGCGCCGTGACAAATATCCTGTCGACCCTCGGGTCCAAGGCCGCTGCCTTGAGAACTTCCATGTGACTCGGTCGCCAAAAGTCGTTGACGCTTCGGTGATCACGCGACCGCGCGGACACCGCTGACAGCTTCTCCCGCTCGTCAATGCTCAGATCAAGCCGGTCAGGCGGCAACAGCCAGATGTCGACATCGAGCCCGATCTGATGCGAGCGATGACCGGACCGCATGGGTCCACCGCGTGGACTGCTGATGTCGCCGACATAAAGCCCCTCCCAGCCGTCGATGGCCGCGACCGTCCGGCTGAGATCCTTGATGAAGTCGATGGTCGATTGATGCCCCCAGTTTCGGTTCCGTGACAGTCTCATTGCCTGCCAAGTCGGTCCGGTCTCGGGTAGCTCGACCCCGCCAGCGAGGCAACCGAGAGCATATGACCCGATTGGCGAGGGCGATTGTTGCGACGGCCACCATTCGGCTTCGAACAACGCTGCCGCTTTTGGGCCAGGCAGATCTTGTGCGGCTGCGCCATGACGTGATGGTTGAAACGGTCCGAAAGGCTGAATGCAAGCAACCAGGGTCAAGACTGTTGCCGCCGCGCGCATGGTCGTGAGTCCCGAATCAAGCATGTGCATCTCCCGGTTTGACTCGGGTCAGCAGGAGCAACCCGACTAGGAACAGGACAATGATCGGGATCATCCCGAGTCTCTGGCTGTCGAAAAGATTCGTGAAATATGCGACCGAAGCCGGAGCAATGAAAGCCGTTGCCTTCCCGGCGAGCGCATAGAGTCCGAACGACTCGGTCATTTTCTCGGGTATCGACTGGTGGACGAGAAGTGTTCGCGACGCTGCCTGCAGAACGCCGCCTGCCGCTCCAAGCACGCCACCGCAGATCATGAAGGTGAGATCCGGCACAGCCGACGCTGGAGCCAGCGCAATCCCGAACAGGTGGGTGCGAGATGTTCCGACAATGATCGAGCAAACGAGGACGAGGATCAGAACGCATGCAATCACGACGGGTTTTGGGCCGTACTTTCTGTCCGCGAACCCGCCAACGAAACAGAAAACGAACCCGGTGAGCAACCCGATAATGCCGAATGTCCCGACCTGAATGATCGACCATCCCAGGACCCCGGCAGCATAAATCCCGCCAAAGGTGAAGATTCCGACAAGGGCGTCACGATAGAACATCGATGCGCTCAGAAAGCAGAGATAGCTCTTTTGCTGCGGCAGTGTTCGCAGAGTTGTCCAGAGGCTCCCAAGCCCTTCGCGCACGGCGCCGGCGACATTCGCGCGGCGTGAGGTGTCCGGGACGAACATGACGAAAGGGACCATGAACAAGACGTACCAGATGGCTGTCATCGGCCCCACGGAACGTGTGCCTTCGCGCAATTCAGCGTCGAATCCCAGTATGGGGGCGATGCCGATGAGCGTCACGCCACTGTCGTTCTCCGCGAGCAGCAGCAGGGTGAGGACGAGAGCAAGCAGCCCGCCCCCGTATCCAACGGCCCAGCCCCATCCGGATATCAGTCCGATCTGACTTCGGGGAACAATGTCGGGGAGCATCGCATTGGTGTAGATCTGGGTGAACTCGACACCGATAACCCCGATGGCGACGGCAACGAGGATCAGAAAGACCCCGTCCATCCCGGGGGTCGCCCACCATAGGGCGCAAGCTCCGGCAAGGTGAAGTGCCGAAAACAGGAGAATCCATGGTTTTCGGGGGCCAACCGCGTCGGCCACCGATCCCATGATCGGGGCCAGAATTGCCAGTAAGACTCCGGCAATGGCGATTGTGTAGCCCCAGATGGCCTGCCCCTGTTCCGGGTCGCCGATTACTGTCGTTACGAAGTACGGCGCAAAAATGAACGTGACCAGCAAGGTGTGGAAAGGTTGTGCCGCCCAGTCGTAAAACATCCAGCTCCAGACGGCCTTCCAGTTCATTGCTCCGGTCACGATTGCATTTCCATGTCTGTATCCTGTCGTGGTCTGCCCGGACTTCATCATTGGCATGACGTCAATTGCCCATCATGGGTTGGCAAAGGTTACTTCCGGGACGCTGGCTGACCATGCCAATTACCGATGCCTCGATAATGCCCGCCAAGGTCTTGATATGCAACATGTGCACGGGACCGTTTACGGGAAAGCGACGCTCATTCTTGCCGAATATTGCAGGTCAGACAAAGATTAAGGCAGTCCTGATGATGACGATTGGCAGTGAGTGAGAGGAGGGCGAACGCCGTTCCGAACAGCGATCCAGTTGAATTGCAGACTGCGTTCGGGCACAGCGGCCGCTTGAGATTGTGACAGTGAGTGATATACAATTTTGCGGGCAGAGCCGGATCATCTCGGCATGTCGGATCAACAGGACAGAGGTGGATGAGGTCACATGGAATCGCTGGCGGAAATCTTGTTGTTCGTCTTGGATATCGCTTGGATTGTCCTGATCGTTTACATCGTCATGAGCTGGCTGATCGCGTTTGACGTCGTCAACCTTCGTCAGCCGTTCGTCGCGCAAGTCTGGCATGTGCTGAACAGGTTGCTGGAGCCGATCTTTCGGCCAATTCGCCAGTACATGCCGCGGACCGGGGCAATCGATTTCACCCCTCTTGTCGTGTTTGTCGGCATCTATGCGTTGCAGGTGATCATCAGGAACAACCTCACGTAATGCATGCTGCCGCCAATGGCAGTGCGGATTGCGGGCCGGTTACTTGCTCATGATTGACGCTGCAGCATTCCCGAGCGGCACGACCGCCGTGAGGTCTATACGCCGGAATCAATGAACGCGTTGGCACCCCAAAGTTCACGAACACGACCATCTCGACCGCACGCCTTCCGATACCGCTTGTAGGCACTCGCCTTCGACACGATGCCGAACCTCGTGATGACCTTCGTCTCGCTCTTGTAGTAATCTTGGTGATAATCGTCGGCGGGATAGAAATCGGCCGCAGGCAGGACTGGCGTGACGATTTCGGCAGGCAATTGTCCACTGGCATCCAGAGCCCGCTTCGACTCCTCGGCAATCTCCAGCTGTTCGTCGTTCAGTGCGAAAATGGCGGTTCGGTAGCTGTCTCCACGGTCGCAGAATTGTCCTCCAGCATCGGTCGGGTCCACGCTGCGCCAAAAGATATCGAGGATGGTCTCGTAGGAAATCCGCTCCGCATCGTAGGTGATTTCGACGACCTCGTAATGGCCCGTGCCACCACGGACGACCTGCTTGTAGGTCGGATTTTCGACATGTCCGCCCGCAAAGCCCGAGACGGCAGAAACGATACCAGGAACCGACTCGTAGTCCGACTCAACACACCAGAAACAACCGCCGGCGACGAGGGCAGTCTCAATCCGTTCTGCCGCCGACATGACAGGAAACGACATCGCGGTCACGACAATTCCGAGACCGAGAGACTGCATCGTCGATCGAAATGCATCGATGGATTTCATGGCGAAGACTCCTCGTGTATTTTCAATCCAGGAAGATTGCCGTTCTTCCACTTGGAACACAATCGTCGACACGCCTATCGAAATGTCACTTGTGCGTGACTTGTGTTGCGGCCATTGCAACGGGTCGATCTGAAGCCAGAGGACGCGTTCGGGAGCCATGCATGTGCCGCGCCGATTGCAGGAGAAAAGTTACATGCGCGGAATCGGGTTTTGACGGAGATGATTGGCTATGGTCCGAACACTTCTGATGTCAGACACGACGGTTGATCCATTCAGCCCATGGTTGGCTCAAACGGCACGGTCGGCATGACCGGTATCCGGTTGATTGGGTCAGGCGAACCGTCGATTGCCGACGGTCGGTCGATAAGTCGAAAGTGCCACTGCCGATCATGCGGGACGGCACCCGTGCCATGTTCTGCGGTTTGGGTGCGACGCTTGACGTTGCGTACCGGCAGCAAGGCATGCGTCGATCGGGCCGACCGTTCGTGGCGTCTTTATTCGCTTGCGGTCGTCACAGGATAGAATAAAATGTTTGGCGAACAATAGGTGCAAGAATGAAGTGGAAAGACGAAGACTATCCCGAGGGCCTGACCCAGGCCGATTTTGCCGAGGGTCTGATCAGGCAGAACCGAATCATGAGGCGTACGGAGCTCCATGACCATGGAATCAATCCGTTCATACTGGTGTATCTGGCGAGAAAGGGTCGGATCAGTCGTCCTGCTCGCGGTCTCTATGAAATCGCCGATGCCCCAATCGACATCGAGCATTATCGCACGGAAGCCGCCAAGCGGGTTCCAGACGGCGTGATCTGCCTTCTCTCGGCGCTTCAGTTCCATGAGATGACGCAGGACGAACCTCGTTGCATCTGGATGGGCGTCGCCCGCAAGAATGCAAAACCGGACTTCAAGGATCCGCCGACAAGGCTGGTTCGTTTTACCGGGAAGTCCATGTCCATGGGGGTCAAGACTCATTGCATCAATTCAGTGCCGGTCCGCGTTTTTGAACCGGCCAAAACGATCGCGGACTGCTTCCGGTATCGAAAGGCCGTCGGGCTTCGTGTTGCGGTCGAGGCATTGCGGTCAGGCTTGAAGTCCGGCAAGGCCACACCTGACGACATCGAGTGGTTCGCGAGGAAAACTCGAATTTGGCGCGTGCTTGATCCCTATCTTGAATCCGAACTCATGGAACTGGACTGAATCCGCCGGTATTGCGCTCCCGTTGCCGATTTTTTCCGCATTGCGGTTCGTGCGACGAATGTCGATGAAGAACTGAACCTTTGCGCGGATTCAGACTTGCCGCTGCTCAGTCTGCAGAGAGGTCATCGCCTTTTGCCTTGAGATTCCGCGCGGCCAGCAGGCGTAGCCTCAAGGAATTCAGTCGAATGAAGCCCGCTGCATCGGTCTGGTCGTAGGCGCCATGATCTGCCTCGAAGGTCACGTGCTTTTCGGAGTAGAGTGAATTGTCCGACCATCGAGCGACCGTCGCCACAGATCCCTTGTACAGTTTCACGCGCACGGTTCCGCTCACATGTGTCTGAGACTGGTCGATCGCGGCTTGCAACATCAGACGTTCGGGCGAAAACCAGTAGCCATTGTAGATCAGCTCTGCATAGCGTGGCATGAGTTCGTCCTTGAGGTGGCGCGCGCCTCGGTCCAGCGTGATGGACTCGATTCCCCTGTGCGCTTCGATCAGGACTGTTCCGCCGGGCGTTTCGTAGACTCCGCGTGATTTCATGCCCACGTAACGGTCTTCCACGAGGTCGAGCCTGCCCACTCCGTGTCGTCCGCCAATTTGGTTCAGTTCGGTCAGAATTTGGGCAGGCGACAGTTCCTTGCCGTTCAATGCCACCGGATCGCCGCACTCGAACGAAATTTCGGCAAATTCGGGCCTATCGGGGGCGTCTTCGGGGTCTGTCGTGCGCTGGTAGACGTATTTGGGCGCTTCCTCTGCCGGATCCTCGAGAATCTTGCCTTCCGAAGAGGTGTGAAGGAGGTTTGCATCGACCGAGAATGGCGCTTCGCCCTGACGGTCTCGCGTGATCGGGATCTGGTGCTCGCGCGCGAACTCCATCAACCGCGAACGACTGTCGAGTTCCCACTCGCGCCAGGGAGCAATGATGCTGATGTTGGGATCAAGAGCGTAAGCCGAGAGTTCGAACCGAACCTGGTCGTTTCCTTTGCCGGTGGCTCCATGGGCAACCGCGTCAGCGCCGGTCTCCTGCGCGATTTCGACGAGGCGCTGGGAGACCAACGGGCGCGCGATCGAGGTTCCGAGAAGATACTGGCCTTCGTAGAGCGCGTTTGCGCGATACATCGGAAACACGAAGTCGCGAACGAACGTCTCACGGAGGTCTTCGATGCGAATGTTCTCGGGACGCACGCCCAGCAACTCGGCCTTTTGCCGCGCTGGCTCCAGTTCCTCGTCCTGTCCGAGATCGGCAGTGAATGTGACGACTTCGCAATTGTAGGTCACCATCAGCCATTTGATGATGATCGATGTATCGAGTCCGCCCGAATAGGCGAGAACGACCTTTTTGGGTGGCTCCATGCTTGAAACTTCCTGTGTCAGACTGAATTTCGGCAGGTGGTGTTTAGTTTGAGGCGAATGACGGAGCAAGGTGGGACAGAAACAAGGTGGGACGGAAACGATGAGGCTGAATTGCCGTAATCACCTCGAATTTGCAACACGCTCAGCCACAGCCACGCGGAGCGTTCACCAGACGGTCACCCGAGGGCGAGCACGCTACGGGGCCTCAAAATCCAATCCCGCGATGACAGGGGATCGGGAGAGGATCGGGACATCGAAAGCTTGCTGGAGACGATCTCATGAAGGGTCAATCAGGCGTCTCCTCTTTGAGATTACTGGCGTTTGTTGAAGAATCCGTCAAGTTTCCGATCTTCGACAATTCACCGGGTTTCGCAAAAATAGTGTTTCGTCTTGGGGTATTGCTTGCAAGTGGGATGATCGCTAATGTCGAAGCGGTCGCTATCGGACGCCACACTTCGCCGGGAGACGACACCATGCCGAGACCTCGTCGTCGAACCGCTGGTTTGCAAAAGGAAAGGCGACCTTTTCGAAATGCCGACAGTGAACGCGTTCGGATGACCTCCAAGGTTTCATTGACGTCAGTCGCATCGATGGTTGCTTTGGCCTTCGGGTTGCACGCATCGTCCGTGCTTGCCGTCGAGTTCAGTTCCGGCGGGGTCTACGGATCGGTCGATACCACGATCACGCACGGCATTTTGTACAGAATCGAAGACCCTGATCCAGCACTCCTTGCAAAGCAGAACTCTAACGACGGGAATTACAATTATCCTCGTGGCTTCGTCAGCAACGCATCAAAGTTCACGACCGATTTCAGCCTCGAAACAGACACGAATGATTTCGCTGCATTTGCTCGAATCACAGGTTTCTACGACTTCGAAAACAGCAAGGGCGAGCGGGCGAGGACACCATTGAGTGGCGCTGCCAAGTCGGTGGTCGGACATGACATCGAGCTTCTTGATCTCTACGGAACCTGGGCTTTGAATGTTGCAGACACGCCCGTTGACCTGCGACTGGGTCAATTCGTGCTGAACTGGGGCGAGAGCACGTACATCACGAATGGCATAAACGTCATCAATCCTGTCGATGTCAGCAAGTTGAGATTGTCTGGATCGGAACTCCGGGAAAGTCAGGTGCCGGTCGGCTTGGCTTCGATAACCGTGTATCCCACCGATTCGCTTTCCTTCGAAGGATTCGTTCAGCTTGACTGGGAGCCGATCAAGATCGATCCTCGAGGGACGTATTTCTCCAGCGCTGACTTTGCTGGTGCGGGCGGAGACGAACTGTTCGTCACGTTGCCAAACATCAACGTCACGGAACACGGGTTGTCCCAGCAGTCACGTTACGGCATTGAGACACTTGTCACCGAAATCAACGCGGACTTGCCTGCAAACCTTCAACAGGTGTTTCCTGATCCGGACTTCTTGAAGATGCAGCGTTCGGCAGACAAAGAGCCTGGCTCCAAGGGGCAGTACGGTTTGGCTTTTCGCCTGTTCGCTGAGAGCCTCAACGACACAGAATTTGGCGCTTACTTCATACGCTATCACAACAGGCTGCCGATCGTGACCATGCGGACTGCTCCGCTGGCGTCGATCCAGGCGGGTCTTGATGCGGAACGTCTGGTCTTGGCAAGCGATTCCGAAACCAGAAATGCAGTCAAGGAGAAGATCGAGAGACGGGTTGATGACTGGGTCGACTCCGGCCGGCTCTCTCCGGATGATCGGGACGATACCGTCGAAGACCAATTGGACTCGACAATGAGCGGGATCGCCAAATTGCTGGCAATCGACCGATATTCTGCGGGAAGTCAATATTTTCTGGAATATCCGAAAGATCAGTCCTTGTTCGGGCTGAGCTTCAACACCCAGTTGGGGTCGACGGGGTGGGCGCTGCAAGGCGAAATGTCCTTCCGTCCCGACGTGCCGTTGCAGCGAGCCTTTAGAGCGACCTTGACGGATGGATTGGACCCCATCGTGTGCAGGCTGGATGATCGCGACGACTGCGCAGATCTCGCGACATATCAACCCGATGCGGTGAATGGATACGTCGAGCGCTCGGTCAGTCAGTTGCAGGCCACTGCGACAAAGTCATTCGGGCCGATGATGGGTTCGGACGGCATGACTTTTCTGGCCGAATTGGCGGTGCTTCATGTCCATGACATGCCGGACGCCTCCGAAACTCCGATCGATAGCCCGGCTTCCCAGAACGAGGCGGGTTATCAGGATGCCAATGCAAATTCGTTCGGCTATCGTCTGGCGGCGCAGATGGATTACCTTGGCGCAATCGGGGCGGTGAACCTGTTCCCCTACGCTCGGTTCCAGCACGACTTCCGAGGCAACAGTCCAAGTCCGATTGGACCGTTCATCGAAGGTCGCAAAGGCCTGACACTTGGGGTCAGGGCGGACTATGTCAGTCAATGGGAGTTCGACGCTGGTGTTTCGTTCATGTGGGGCGACAGCTCCACTCTGAGAGATCGAGATTTCTTCTATTCGTCGATCAAGTATTCTTTCTGATTGCAGTTGCGACGAAACCGCCGAAGCGTTGAATCGGTTTTGTGCACTTTTTTGGGTCATGACCGCGAGCCCTGAAGTCGCGGAACTGTCCCCCGATCAGATTTCCCGTTTGGGACGTGAACTCAGGCCACTGGGCAGGCAGGAGCGCTGGAAACTCCGGCGCCAAGATGCTGGCTTGAACACGGTGCATGCAGTCGCCACCAGCGGGCTGCTCGGTGGGCGACTTCATCAAGACATGCTCGGCGACCCTGAAGTCTTGCCGGGGGCGGTCATGCGATGTGCGTGGAGATGTTCATAATGAGGTCTCACGACTTCGAGAATTCCTTTCACCCGATCGGGCAACGTGGAGATGTCGATATCAGTCGGTTTCTGCGGCTTCAGACCGTCAGAATTTCGCAGGTTGGCATGGAACGACCCGCCGTCCCACCAGCTGACTTCATCACGGGGGCCAGGCTTCCAACTCAGAGCTTCCGGAATGAACGGTATTCCCACGGCATTGCACCAGACTTCGACCATGGTTGCGGGATCAGCAAGCAGATCATCGCTGTCGATGACGGGCGGTGACTTGCCGCTCTCGGCGCTGAGTATGTCGAACAGTTGGCGCTGCTCGGCAAAGCCCGTCTCGTCGGGGTGAAAATCCGGCCAGTGCCGGTACATGGACGCGATCGTTTTTGCCGGGTTGCGGATCAGGAACGAGTGGTTGAAGTGGTCAAGGAATTCACGCGAAAACATGTGCTTCACGTAGTGCGGAAAGTCCTTCGAGAACACCGGTCCCTGACATGCGGTCGACTTCAGCATGTCCCAAACGCTATCGATGGTCAGCCCGGGCGTGCGGATGCTGTCGGGTTGAACGCGGGGCCACATCGGGTCTTCGCCCTGATACCAGGCTTCGCCGAAGGGCTCGTGGAAACATGTCATGTCGCCTCTCATTCGCATCATCCACTCAAATGCGGTTGAAGTCGAACGAGGCACAGCCCAGAGAACGAGAATCTTGTGCATGTCGGAGTTGCCAGTCTGCCTATGCGAGAGTCGAGAGAAGGCGGCCTTGGCGGGTCGTCGGTCCGATGCCGAGGGTCTTGAAGATCCGCCAGTAGAGGGCCGAGTCCGACGCGACGATCGGCTTGCCGATCGCCTCTTCAAGTTCGACTTCCAGCGAGTTGATTCTGCGCGGAATTCCATCGTCTGATCGAAAATTCGGCATGCCGTTGATCACGATGGCATCAGCCTGCGGCGCGCGTTCGGCGACTCGCTCAGTGGATCGGGCCGCCATGTCGCCTGGAAAGATCCATGTCTTGTCATTGACCTCTGCCTGGGTGGCGTAAAGCCCGAGATCGACAAAATTGCCGCAGTAGAGCAGGTCAAACCCGGCCTGACGCAGAAAGCGAGCGATTCCGTCTCGCCAATCGGGCCAGTAGTAGACCGAATTGAGCGCGATCTTCTCGGCACCAAGCTCGCGCAGCCCCTCGACCAGGCAGTAGCCGGCCATGTGAAACGGGGTCTCGTATGTCTCGCTGATCCGATCGCAGATCGCGCCGATCTCTGCTGGAGTCGTGCCGGATGCATGGACCCAGTTGGTTCCAACCTGTCCGCAGACGTCGGCCCCGTTGTTGGCCATGCATTCGACAAACTCTTCGAGCAGGTGAAAGTTGTCGGCGCGCTGGTCGAGTTCGTGCGCGTAACGGGGCAAGTGCAGCATTCTGCCATGCACGCCCACCGTTGCTGGAGCGATCCGCAGGAAGTCCGACGGCGCTGCATCAAAATCATGAGGCGGAGAGGTGAATCCGACCTGATGCGGAAAGAGTTTGTTTGACTTCAGTTTCCACCGCTCGGGTTTGGTGTAACCGCTCATGTCGACGCCACCTCCGGTTCCATGAATGGTCAAATCAGCCGAATCCATTACCCCGCGACTTCGGCGACTCCCACTCTGAAACCGAACGAAAGAGAAATGCAAGAAATTCCGCATCTGTTCCGAAGTCTCATGAATGAAGACTGCGTGCTGCGGTCACGTCGCGGTTCGATCATGAACCTCTTTGGGAACCATGAACGGTGTCGGATCGGAGGGGCCGTTCAGCGACAAGCCGTCCGGAACGATGACGCAATTCAGCGGTCGGGTCGATCGCGAGATTGGGAGGAGGGTGATGAAATCGCGCGAATGGCTGTCCTTGCCGCATCGCGCACTGGCGCGATTGTCTCGGCAAGAATCGCGTTTCTGTCGAACCTGCGACAGTCGCGCTCGACCGCAGATCGCAGCGCTGTTCCGAACACTTTGCGGAGTTCGGTTCCGATGTTGAATTTGCACACCGACGTGTTGCGGGCCAGGTGGCGTCGGGTGTCGGTCGGGACGCCGGATGCACCGTGGATGACCAAAGGTATCGTTGTGACCGCCTCGATCTCGCGCAGTGCGTCAAGATCGATCGTCGCGTCCTGGGTTTCCTTCAAATGGACGTTGCCGATAGAAACCGCCATGGCGTCCACGCCGGTTTCGGCCGCAAAGCGCCGGGCTTCTTCCGGATCCGTTGCAGTGGATGCATTGCCTGAGGCATATCCGACAAACCCGATCTCGCCTTCGCACGACACGCCCGCACGGTGCGCAAATTCGACGATCTCGGCAGTTTCGTCGATGTTGCACTGAAGGGGTTTGCTCGATCCGTCGTACATGACCGAGGTGAAACCGGCTTCGATCGCCTCGATGCACTCGGATTTTGTGTATCCGTGGTCGAGATGGGCGACCACGGGGACCGATGCGTCGGCAGCAAGAGTGCGAAACATGGCAGCGAGCACGGGCAGGGGAGTGTGTGCTCGACATCCAGGGCCGGCCTGGAGGATGACCGGAACTTGCTCCGCTTCGGCAGCTTCAACATAGGCTCGCGCGTCTTCCCACCCGAGAACCACGAGACCCGCAACGGCGTAATGGTCCCTGAGCGCGGGCTGAAGGACGTCCCTCAGAGTTGCGAGACTCATTTGAACTTCGCGACCATGTCGAGAATTCCCGGAATGGTCTTGAGCTGTTCCGAATGGGTCGGTTGAAAATACTGGACCAGACCTCGTTGGCTCAGTCCGCCGAGAATGGTGAAATAGTACATCTCGTAGCCCGGCAAGACCACGCAAGGGTGGTACCCGTTGTCGATGCAGACGGTGGAACCGTCGACCACGTGGTAGGCGTCGCCGGGCTTGTTGTCTTCTCGCTGCAGCATTTGCAGACCCGATCCGTAATTCGGGCGGAAACGGAAATTGTAGGTTTCGTCGTGTCGGGTTTCGTCTGGCAGCCTGTCCGTGTCGTGCTTGTGCGACGGGAAACCGGACCAGCCACCTGTTCCGACGGTGAACAGCTCCGAAACAAGCAGGCGGCCAACGCGTCCGGCCTGCTTCTGACCGAGTATGTGCTTGATCTTTCTATGGGTTTTGGTTTCGTCCGAGCCGTACTGGACGACATCGAGATCCTCGCCGCGAACGTCGAAAGGTTCGAGCACGTCGTCATGGCGCGCACCTGCAACGAACACCTCCGCATGATCGCTCGCGCAGGTCATGGCCGCCGTGACGCCGGTCGGGATGTACACACCCTCGGGTTCGCCGTCCCAGACATCCTGTCCCCGGTTGCCGACCTTGTCGAAAGACCGATTCATGACCTCGACATCAATGGTCCCGGTCGCAGGAACGATGCAGGTCTCGTACCCCGGCACGCGATAATCGAAGGACTCGCCTTCGCGCAGTTTCACGATGTTGAAATAGTTCAGGGGGACGCGATCGTTGCCGGGCGCGATGATCGGCTCGTTGCGGTTGTCGTGGGGCGGGATGTGCATGCGTGTCTTCCTCGTGTGCCGTGTGGGCGATTACGGTTGTGCGGGGCCGTCATTCATGAGGACCGGACCGTCATGCGCGCGCAGGAATTCGTCCAGCGTCGCCGCATCCGGCATCGCCGGCGCGCAGGCCACCTTGGAAACCACGATGGCGGCACAGGCAGAACCGCGGAGCACCGCATCCTCGATGTCATGGCCTTGCGCAAGCGAGGAGATGAATCCCCCCATGAACGCGTCTCCCGCACCTGTCGGCTTGAGGACATCGACCGGATAGATCCCCGTCCGGAATTCGCGACCTTCTGCGAGAGTTATCGCGCCATGCTCCCCCATCTTGTAGACGACCACCTCGGCGTGATTTCGGGCAAGTTCGCGGGCCATGTCGAGACCTCGCGCATGGTCCCCGGCCATGAAACCGAATTCTTCGTCGTTTCCGACCACCACATCGCACGCTCGACCGACTCGCGAATAGACTTCGCACGCAACTTCTGCCGATGGCCAGGAGTACGGCCGATGGTCGATGTCGAAGATCAGCGACAGTCCTGCCGATTTCGCGCGCTCCAACGCATGGAAACCGGCACTGCGTGAAGGCTCGGAAGCAAAGACAGTGCCGGTGGTGATGAAAGCGCCGTAACCGCGATAATCGGGCCGCTCGACGTCGGCGATGCTGAGCTCGAAATCCGCTGCTCCATTGCGATAGATGACCGATTGGTGGTCCTCCGTCCTGCTTTCGACAACGGCGAGGGAGGTTCGGGCCTGTCCGCCGACAAATGTGACGTATTGGCGGTCGATCCCGTAATGATCCAGCTGGTTGACCACATATCTGCCGATGGCGTCATCGGAAACAGGCGTCACCAAAGACGCTTCTCCACCGAACCTGGTGATAGCCACGCCGATATTGGCTGCCGATCCGCCAAGCGCCGCGAAGAAATGAGTGGCCTCTTCGGTTCGAACGCCGGGAGGATCCGGATAGAAGTCCATGCCGCCGCGCCCGACAATCAGGAAACGGTTTTTCGCGAGATTGTCGAGAAGGCTCATGGCTGGACGGGAAAAGCGACTGCGATCAGTAACGGGCAACAGGAATCGCGGTCATTGCTGCATGACCCCTGATCTTTCCAGACTTCGATGACCATTCCCGATCTACACGCCTGGCCGCTGTTTGGCTCTGACGGACTCGATCTCCGCATGCGCATTGCGGACTCGCTCGCTTTCGCTGACCTCGGGCGTTCCGAGTTCCCACCAAGCATGCCCCTCATCGGTCCAGCCTTCGTACGGATCGACCTTCATGGCGATCACGTAAGTCCGATCCGATTGCCGGGCGCGTTCGAATGCCGCGCCAAGCTCGCTCGCGCGTTCAACCGTTTCACCGTTGGCGCCCATGGAGCGAGCATGCATCTCAAAATCGACATGGAAGGGTTCGACGCCCAGCCGGCAATCGGCGATCAGATTGTTGAAGGATTCGTTGCCGGTGTTGTTCTGGAGCTTGTTGATGACCGCAAATCCGCCGTTGTCGAGAACGAGGATGATCAGTTTCTTGCCGGAGAGAACGGACGAGTAGATGTCGGAGTTCATCATCAGATACGAGCCGTCCCCGACAAAAACCACGGTCTCGGCATCTGGTTCCGCTTCGGATTGCGCGATGCGCGCTCCCCATCCGCCGGAAATCTCGTAACCCATGCACGAATAGCCGAATTCAAGATCGATTGTCCCCGCTTCGAGCGTGCGCCAGTTCGCGGTGATTTCTGCCGGGAGCCCGCCGGCGGCGGAGACGATCCTGTCGCGCTTTCCGCACAGTCCGTTGACCACGCCGACAGCTTGCGCATAGGAATTCGGCCGATTGCCCGTCCTGACATTGCCTTCGACATACTCGTCCCATTCAGCCCGCTCCGATTTGGCGAACTTCGACCAGGCCTCGGGTGCCCTGTAGTCGCCGATGGCTTCGATCAGAGCGTTGATTCCCAGTTTCGCGTCGCCGACAACCGAAAGCGATCGATGCTTCTGGGCGTCGTGTCTTGCCGTGTTCAGCGAAATCAGGCGAGCCGAGCGGTCGAAAGCGGTCCATGAACCGGTGGTGAAGTCCTGAAGCCTCGTTCCAATGGCGATGATCACGTCGGCCTTTTCTCCGACCGCATTGGCAGAGTTCGATCCGGTCACGCCGATGGGGCCGATGTTGAGCGGGTCGTCCGCAACGAGGTTGGCCCGCCCTGCGATGGTTTCCACAACGGGAATGTTGTGCTCGTGGGCAAGCTTGCCGAGTTCGGGGACAGCCTTTGAATACTGGACCCCGCCTCCCGCGATGATCAGGGGTCGTTCGGCGGTCTTGAGCAAGTCCGCTGCCGCCACGACCTCGTGCTCGTCTGGTGGTTGGCGCCTGACGCGATGAACGGTCTCTTCAAACAACTCGATCGGATAGTCGTAAGCCCAACCCTGCACGTCTTGCGGGAGGCCGAGAAAAACCGGGCCGCAATCGGACGGATCGAGCAGTGTCGCGAGCGCGTTCGGCAGTGACGAAATGATCTGTGCGGGATGGGTGATCCTGTCCCAGTAGCGGGTCACGGCACGGAAGGCGTCATTGACCCCGTCGACAGGGTTGTCGAAGTGTTCGAGCTGTTGAAGGACGGGGTCGGGCAGCCTCGTGACATAGGTGTCGCCGCACAGAAGCAATACCGGCAATCGATTGGCATGGGCGGTCGCTGCTGCCGTCACGAGGTTGGACGTCCCTGGACCAGCAGATGCCGTGCAGAACATGAACCGTTGCCGAAGGTGGTATTTCGCGTAGGCAGTGGCGGCGAGTCCCATGCCCTGCTCGTTCTGCCCGCGATAGAGCGGCAGTTCGTCGCGATGTTGATACAAGGCTTCGCCGAGACAGGTGACATTGCCATGCCCGAAGATGGCGAATCCGCCTCCGCAAAGGCGAACGCGTCCAGCATCGGTGTCGACAAACTGGTTCGCCAGGTAGCGCACGATTGCTTGGGTGGTCGTCAAACGAACAGTATCTTTGCTGGTGCTCATGTCTCCTCCCGAAAGGCCCAACCATTGGCGATCACTTTGAACCTAACCGCTTGCCCGGACCAAAAAAACACCGATTGCCCGACGTCCGCAGGCCTCGGCGCAACTGCCGTTCCGCATTCATCTGCAATTCAACTGCAACTGCGTTGAAGAATACGAATTGCGAGGTACATTGGAAACAGGTTTTTTGGTCGGTGAAGCCGGACCATGGGCGAAATCGACGGCGGCAATGCATGCTGCGTGTTGTGGCCGGTACACAGAGCGAGGTCATCATGAGACGGGAAATCGGTATCGGGATTGTCGGTGGCGGTTACATGGGCAAGGCGCACTCGGTTGCCATGGCTGCGGTTGGTGCCGTTTTTGACACGCAGCTGCGCCCTCGCATGGAGATGATTGCGGCATCCACGCCAGAATCAGCAAATCGCTATCGAGAGATGTACGGGTTCTCGCGTTCCACTGCGGATTACCGCGAACTGGTGGACGATCCGGCCGTCGAAGCAATCGTCATTGCGACGCCTCAGTCGATGCATCGCGTGATTGCCGAGCGCGCATTCGGGCTCGGGAAACCCGTCTTTTGCGAGAAGCCCCTCGGAGAATCGCTCGCGGACAGCCGCGCAATGATCGATGCGGCCGCGGCTGCCGGGGTGACCAACATGGTCGGGTTCAATTACATCCGGACGCCTGCTTCGCAATTCGCGCGCGACCTGGTGGCGGCAGGCGAGATCGGCGATATCACCTGGTTTCGGGGGGAACACACCGAGGACGGCCTTGCTGATCCAAAGGAGCCGGCAAACTGGCGGACGACCGGTCAGAGCACCGGCACGCTTGGCGACCTCGCTCCGCACATGGTCAATGCGACGCTCGCATTCATGGGCGGCATTCGCGAACTCGTCGGGATGTACGAGACAGTGGTGCACGAAAGACCGGCCTCAGACGGGAAGGGAATGTCAACTGTCGACAACGACGATCAGGCGCAGGCCATGTGTCGGTTCGAGTCGGGTGCGATGGGACATCTGTTCTTCAGCCGCGTCGCGACCGGTCGGAAGATGGGGTATCGATACGAGATCACAGGGACCAAGGGTGCGATCCGTTTTGATCAGGAGGATCAGAATGCGGTTTGGCTTTACCGTTCCGACGGTCCTGAAGCGAATCGCGGTTTCACGAAGATTCTGACGGGACCGAGCCACCCGGATTTTCTTCCGTTCTGTCAGGGTGCTGGTCACGGGACCGGGTACCAGGATCAGATCATCATCGAGGCCAAGGACTTCCTCGAAGCGATTGCGACCGGACGCCCGGTCTGGCCGACTTTTGTCGATGGTCACGAGGTCAATCGCGTCACCGTTGCAATTCGCGAGTCGGCGAAGCGCGGTTCATGGGTTTCGTTGTCGGAGTTTGAGTAGCGCAAGGCTAGAGGGTCCCGTTTCCTTGTTCACCTGTCGGCCTGACCTGACAAAGATGAGGGAGCCCACGGGCGTCACAGCTTGACTCCGTGGTGGTGGGGCAAGGACGACGGTCAGGAGTCAGGTTTGACAGTTGCAGATGATGCGGCCTCGCTGGCGTGGAGTCCGAGATACGCGAATGCCGCGCAATTCCATCTCGTTCCGAAGAATTTCGGTGCCCCTCGGCGGAAACCTTGGATCGAAATCGAAAGCAAATCTCTACTGGGGGAACAAAAAAATCGCTTGCTTTGGGGTATTGCGTGCTTAGGTCATGGTTGCTATTGTTCAAGAAGTCGTGATCGGACGCCATGTTTTGCTGGGAGATGACACCATGCCGAACCCACGTTGTCGGACTTTTGGTTTGCGAAAGGGGGGACGGCAATGTCGCAGCGCCGACAGTCGACCCACCTACACGATTGCCAAGGCAACATTTTCATCGACCGCCGTTTTGGCCGCATTGTCCCTTGGGTTAAGTGCCTCGACGGCACACGCGATCGAGTTCAGTTCAGGTGGCGTGTATGGATCGGTTGATACCACGGTCTCTCACGGCATTTTGTATCGGATCGAGAATCCGGATCCCGACCAGTTGTCCAGTGCAAATGGCAATGACGGGAATTACAATTATGAGCGTGGCATCGTCAGCAACGTGTCGAAGTTCACGACTGACTTCAGTCTCGAAACGGACGCGAACGACTTTTCGGCTTTTGCCAGGATCACGGGCTTCTATGACTTTGAAAACAGCAAAAGCGATCGAGCAAGGACGCCACTGAGCGACGCGGCCAAGTCGGCTGTCGGAAGCGATGTCGAGCTTCTCGACCTCTACGGAACCTGGGCAACGGACGTGGCTGGCATGCCTGTCGATCTGCGTTTGGGTCAGTTCGTGCTGAATTGGGGCGAGAGCACGTACATTCAAAATGGCATTAACGTCATCAACCCCTATGACGTGAGCAAGTTGAGATTGCCAGGATCCGAACTTCGTGAAGGTTTGTTGCCGGTCGCCATGGCCGCTGCGACCGTGTATCCGTCAGATTCGCTGTCGATCGAAGGATTTGTCCAACTCGATTGGGAGCCGACCAAGATTGACCCGGTCGGAACGTTTTTCTCGACTGTCGACCATGCGGGTGCCGGCGCGGAAAAAACTTTCGTTGCGTTGCCTGGCATGACGGTAACGGATCAAGGGCTGAACGCGAAATCAAAATACGGTTTGGAGGATGTTGTTGCACAGATCAATGAAGATTTCGCTGCGGTTACCCCCAATCCGATAACGGCAATTAAATTTCCCGATCCGGACTTCATGACGTTGCGGCGCACGGCAGACCAGGAACCCGGAAATAAGGGGCAGTACGGTTTGGCGGCTCGCCTGTTTGCGGAGAGGCTGAATGACACGGAGTTTGGTGTCTATTTCATTCGTTACCACAATCGGCTTCCGGTCGTCAGCGCGATGACAGCGCCTGCAACCGCAGTACAGGCAGGACTCGCCGCCGCTAACGCAGTCTCGGCCACTGGTTCGAATACCCAGGCGCAGGTTCTTGCGAATGTCACTACGCAAGTGACTGATGAGGGCAAAATTGACCCGGTGACTGAAGAGGCCGCTTTTAAGAAAGAAGTTAGTGACAGGGTCAAGGCGAGAATGAAGCTGATCGCGACGGTTGTGGCAGTTGACACGTACAGCGAACACAGTCGGTATTTTCTTGAGTACCCAAAAGATCAGACAGTTTTCGGGTTGAGCTTCAACACGCTGCTCGGGTCGACAGGGTGGGCAGTGCAGGGCGAGATGTCCTTCCGCCCCGACGTGCCCCTGCAGAGAGCAGAACGGATTGTGCTCGGGGAGGGGCTGTCTCCGATCACGACGGCATTGGAAAAAGGATATGATGCGAACTACGAACCGGGTGTCATTCAAGGTTACATTGAACGCTCGGTTACCCAGTTGCAGGCGACGGCGACAAAGTCTTTCGGTCCGATGATCGGGTCGGACGGCGGGATTCTCTTGGCAGAACTGGGTGTCCTCCATATTCACGACATGCCCGATGCGCCAATCGAGAGCCCAGCAGATGGCACCACCGAAAATCGTCGGGATGCCGATGCAAATTCGTTCGGCTATCGCTTGGCGACACGGATGGACTATCATGGTGCCGTCGGGGCGGTGAACTTGTTCCCGTACGCCCAGTACCAGCATGACTTCCGGGGCAACAGCCCCAGTCCCATTGGGCCATTCGTGGAAGGTCGCAAAGGGCTGACGCTTGGGGTCAAGGCGGACTATATCAGTCAATGGGAGTTCGACGCAGGCGTGTCGTTCATGTGGGGAGATGGCAACGATCTAAGAGATCGGGATTTCTTCTACTCGTCGATCAAGTATTCGTTCTGAGGGCAATTGCGATGAAACCACTGAAGCTTCGAATTGGCTGCGCGCTCGTTCTCGGGTTCCTGATCGCGAGCCCTGCAGCCGCAGAACTGTCGGCCGACCAGATCGCCCGTTTGGGTCGTGATCTCACGCCTCTGGGCGGGGAGCGCGCCGGAAATGCCAGCGGCACGATACCGGCTTGGACAGGGGGCATAACGTCTCCGCCATCTGGATACGCGTTGGGCGACCACCACCCTGATCCGTATGCGTCTGACCGACCGCTCTACACGGTGACCGGCGAGAACATGGACCGGTACAGCAACCTGCTGAGCGTCGGCCACCAAGCCATGCTCGAGCGCTACCCCAGTTTCTCGATGACCGTCTATCCGACCCGGCGCAGCGCATCTGCCCCTCAGCGGATCTATGATGCAACACGTCAAGTTGCGGCAACAGCAAGGCTTGTTGACGATGGCAACGGTGTCGCCGGTTCCGTCATCGGAATTCCATTTCCGATTCCGAGTAACGGTTTGGAAGTCATCTGGAACCACCTGTTGCGGTATCGTGGCGAAACGGTCAGTTGCGAACTGGGGCAGGCGGCAGTCACGCGCAGCGGCGATTACACCCTCGTCAGGTACGGGGTGGACGTCGAAATGCGCTATTCGTTGCCGGGCATGACCGAAGAGCGGCTTGGAAACATCATACTGTATTTCAAGCAATCCGTTCTGGCACCCGCGCGGTTGGCAGGCGGACTTCTGCTCGTTCACGAGACGATCAACCAGGTCCGCGAACCCCGCAGCGCGTGGGTCTACAACCCCGGCCAGCGACGGGTGCGGCGTGCGCCGAATGTCGCCTATGACAATCCCGGAACGAGTACCGACGGGCTCCGGACCGCCGATCAGTTCGACATGTTCAACGGAGCGGTGGATCGCTACGACTGGAATCTTGTCGGCAAACGCGAGATGATCGTGCCTTACAACGCGTACGGGTTGCACAGCGACGAGTTGTCGAACTCGGACATTTTGACCCCGCTTCACGTCAATCCTGAGCATGCGCGTTACGAAGTTCACCGCGTGTGGGTTGTTGATGCGACGCTGAAGGATGGCGAACGCCACCTTTACAAGCGCCGAACGTTCTATGTTGACGAAGACTCGTGGCAGATCCTCGTTGCGGACAATTACGACAACAGGGATCAGTTGTGGCGCGTGTCCGAAGGCCACGTCATCAACTACTACGAGAAACCGTTGATGTGGACGACCCTCGAGGTGCACACGGACCTCCAATCCGGTCGCTACATCGCACTCGGTCTGGACAACGACGCCGACATCTGTGTTTTCGATTCCGAATACACATCGCGTGACTTTTCGCCGGCGTCGCTGCGTCGAGCAGGTCGTCGATAATCGACTGAGACAGATTCAGGCAAATCAGTCCCGTCGTGTGCCGATGTCGGCTGGCTGGCTTGCTGCTGGTCGCCTCGTTTCTGGCTGGCGATATTGCGAAGGCAAATGATGAGCGGGCGTCCTTTGAGGCGCCGCTCGCGCCACGATCCCTGATCATTGACGGTGCCAGCGCAGACGGTCGTGCTGTCGTGGTCGGCCAACGCGGCCACATTCTCGTTTCGACGGACAATGGCGGCCACTGGCAGCAGGCCCGGGTTCCCACGAGGGCACTTCTGACCGCAGTCCACATGAGCGATGCCATGAACGGCTGGGCAGTCGGCCATGATGCCGTGATCCTGCACACCCGTGACGGCGGTTTGTCGTGGGAAATCGTGCATCATGCGCCACAAGAGGAACTCCCGCTGCTCGATGTCTGGTTTCAAGACGACAAGAAGGGCTACGCCGTCGGGGCCTACGGCTATTTTCTCGAAACCGATGACGGCGGGGAGAGCTGGCATTCTCGCTATGTCAGTGAAGAAGACTTTCACCTGAACGCCATCGTCCCCGCAGGAAAATCGGAACCCGATCGGCAACGCCTCTTTCTCGCCGGAGAGGCCGGCGCACTTTATCGTTCCGAGGACGGTGGCAGCAGTTGGGACAGCATCGATTCACCATACGGCGGTTCATTTTTTGGCGGGCTGGCGCTGGATCGCGACCGCATCATTCTGGCTGGCCTGAGAGGAAATCTCTTCAGGTCCGATGACGGCGGCAACAGCTGGAGTCAGGTGAACACGGAAACCACGGCCACTCTGACCGGTGTGCTTCGCCTGCAAGACGACGAAATCCTCGTCACCGGTCTTGACGGTGTTGTCCTCCTCAGCCGGGACGGTGGGCGCAGTTTTGACCTCAGCCGGCGGCCGTCACGTCGGGGAATCTCCGGCGCGGTCGTACTCCCAGAAGGAGAGGTGATCCTGCTCGGCGAGTTTGGCGCGGACCGCTGGCGGTGGCCCGAGGGCGTCGCGGGTCAATGATGGGTTCCGCTGGCGAAAAAAGTCGTCCTGCTGTCCGGGAGCGACTGGAGAGTCTTCCGTTCCAGCACCGTCGCATCGTGCTTCTTCTGTTCGCGATCGCCACGATCGTCATGGCATGGCTTGCGACTCAAACACGTATCGACGCCGGATTCACCAAGCTGGTCCCGCTTCAGCACGAATACATGGAGACCTTCCTCGAGCATCGTGACGAGTTCGGAGGAGCAGACCGGGTCGCAATTGCCTTGGTAGCTCGCGAAGGGGACATGTTCACGCCCGAATTCTTCGAAGTGCTGCGCAAGGCGACCGACGCAATGTTCTTCCTGCCGGGAATCGATCGAACTCAGGTTTTCTCGGTGGTGACCCCAAATGTTCGCTACATCGAGGTCGTCGAGGACGGGATTTCTGCCGGGAATGTCGTTCCCGCCGATTTCGAGCCTGACGAGGCCGGTTTGGCCCGGGTTCGCAACAACATCATCAAGGCGGGAATAGTCGGCCGATTGGTCGCCAACGACTTCAGCGGTGCAATCGTCAGCGGAAAGCTGCAGGAATTCAACCCGAATACCGGCGAACGCCTGGATTACATCGAGGTTGCAAGGGAACTCGAACAGATTCGAACGACCACGGCTGCCCATCCGGAAATCGACGTCCACATCATCGGCTTCGCCAAGCTGGTGGGCGACATAGCGGATGGAACAGCACGAGTGGTCGCGTTTTTCGGCATCACGCTCGTGATCACCTTTCTGTTCGTCTTTGCCTACACGCGATCGTTTCGTTTGACGCTGCTGCCACTGGTCTGCTCGTTGACTGCCGTCGTGTGGCAATTGGGTGGCGTCAGCGCCCTTGGCTATGGCGTCGATCCCATGTCGATCCTCGTCCCGTTTCTCGTCTTCGCAATCGGGGTGAGCCACGGCGTTCAGATGATCAGCGCATTTCGCTCCGAAATGCTGAAGGGACTCGGTTCGCTCGATGCAGCTCAAGCCGGTTTCAAGCGCCTTCTGTTGCCGGGCGCTGTCGCATTGGCATCGGACACGGTCGGATTCATCACGATCTCGTTCATCGAAGTGCAGGTCATTCGCGAGATTGCCACAACGGCGAGTCTCGGTGTTGCCGCCATCATCCTGACCAATCTGGTCCTCCTTCCTGTGTTGCTGTCCTACTCGAATCTGGATGAGACGGCGCGGAATTCGGCGAACGCGCGTGACAGGCTGTTGAGACCGTTCTGGGTCTGGCTTGCTGGCGCTGCTCGCCCGCGGCCGGCGGCAGCGATCATTGTCGTGGCAGTGGCCCTTTTTGCCGTTGGCGCCAGCATCGCCCCCGAAGTTCGGGTCGGCGACGAACACCAAGGCGTGCCCGAACTGCGAGAGAGTTCCCGCTACAATCGAGACACGGCCGTGATCACCGAGAAGTTTTCGATCGGTGTCGATGTTCTCACGGTCATCGCGGAATCGTTTTCCGAGAGCTGCATCGACCACGAGGTGATGAGCATCCTGGACGAGTTCGAGTGGCGAATGCGAAACGTCACCGGCGTTCAATCGGTTCTCGGTCTGGCGGGTGTGGCCCAGAACATCAACGCAAGCTGGAACGAGGGCAATCTGAAATGGCGCACGTTGCCACGCAACACCTACTCTCTGGTTCAGGCAATCTCTCCGGTTCAGACAAGCAGCGGATTGCTCAATCCCGACTGCAGCATCATGCCGGTTCACATCTATACCGTCGATCACAAGGCCGAGACGATCGAGCGAATTGTCGACGAGGTCAAATCGTTCAGCGCTGAAAACGCGGCGTCGGCCGATCGCATCCGATTCCAGCTGGCAGCGGGCAATGTCGGGGTGATGGCGGCGACCAATGAAGAAGTGGAAGCGTCGCAATTCCCGATCCTTGCCTATGTTTTCATCGCGGTCATTCTCCTGTGTCTGGTCTCGTTCCGGTCGATCACTGCGACGCTTTGCATCATTCTGCCGCTCGGCGTCGTGTCGCTACTTGCCTATGCACTCATGGCGGTTCTCGAAATCGGACTGAAGATCTCCACGCTTCCGGTCGTTGCGCTGGGGATAGGCATCGGTGTCGACTACGGAATCTACATCTACGGGCGACTGCGGGGCTTTCTCGAAGAGGGCGTTGAGTTCGCACAGGCCTATGAAGAGACCTTGGCATCGACGGGGGCAGGCGTCATGCTGACGGGCCTGACACTTGCCGCCGGTGTTGCCACCTGGATCGTGGCTCCTTTGAAATTCCAGGCCGACATGGGAATCGTCCTGACGTTCATGTTTCTCGTCAACATGGTTGGCGCCGTCATTTTGCTTCCGGCTCTTGGTGCCTGGTTCGACCGCATTGGTCGACTGCGCTTGCGGGGCCGGTCGACTTGACGTGACGGTCATCGGAACAATTGCAGATCATCATCTTGAACCAGCTTCTGATCGTTGAAACGTGCTTTGGGTCAGGCCGTTCAAGAGTGTCGCTTGTTGTTCCCCTCGCAGTCCAGACCCTTCGGCAAAAGCCGGTGCGCACTTGACATGGTCTCTACCCGAGCACTGGCCTATTGCGGGCAATTCCCCGCTGGCCGTTTCGGGAACCTTGTTGCACATTGCCAGCATCGAACCGTCGAACGACAATGATTGGTGATGGGCGATGATCGCAGCGCAGCCAGGATGGAATTTCCGCTTGCGGGCGCGACAAGCCAGTTTGACAGAGTTGATCATTCCACCCGGAAGCCAAGGCATCGCGGGCAAAAAGGGGAATTCGTCCATGAATTTGATGTTGTCGGAACGAGATCGATGGCAAGACTGAATTGGGGCCTCATCGGTGGCGGTGAGGGAAGCCAGATCGGCCCCGTGCATCGGATGGCCGCCCGGCTAGATGACGAGTTCACGCTGGCCGCCGCTGCGCTCGACCATGTTCCAGAGGCCGGGCGCGACTTTGCCGTCAGGCTCGGCGTGTCGCCTGAGCGCGCCTACGGCGATTGGCGAGAAATGCTGGAACGCGAATCGACGTTGAGCGACAAAGACCGCCTCGACCTCATCACGGTTGCAACGCCAAATTCCACGCACCACGAAATCACCCGAGAAGCGCTTGAAAACGGTTTCAACGTCCTTTGCGAAAAGCCCATGACCATGACGGTGGCTGAAGCCGCCGACATCGTGGCGACTGTCAAGGCGACAGGGTGCATTTGCGCCGTCAATTACGGGTATTCCGGCTATCCCCTTGTCCGCGAGATGCGAGCCATGGTCAGGGACGGTCGTCTGGGCACCGTTCGGTTGGTTGTTGTCGAGTTTGCCCATGGCCATCACGCCGTTGGGGACGGCTTCGACAACCCGCGCATTCGCTGGCGCTACGATCCCGATCAGATCGGCGTGTCGGCCCAGTTCGCGGATTGCGGGATTCACGCCATGCATCTCGCGACCTTCGTCACAGGCAGTGAAGTGACAAGGCTCGCGTCGGATTTTGCGTCGTGCGTCGACGGACGGACGCTTGAAGACGACGCTCAGGTCGGTTTTCGTCTCGAAGGCGGCATCGTCGGGCGGCTTTGGACGTCGTCGGTGGCCGTGGGAAGACAGCACGGGTTGACCATACAGGTCTTCGGAGACCGAGGTGGGCTGCGCTGGGCGCAAGAGCAGGCCAACCAACTCTACTGGACACCGGCAGGCGGGCGAACCTCGGTGATCGAACGGGGCGAAGCGGGGCTGTCTGCAGAGACCGAACGCGCATCACGAATACCCGTCGGCCATGTCGAAGGCATGCCGCTCGCGTTCGCAAACATTTACGGCGACCTGTCGCGGGCGATACGTTCCCGCAAGCCAGAGTCGGGCAATGACGACTCCGTGAATGACTCCATGGTTGATGACCACCTGTTCCCGTCCGCCGAGGACGGCATGCGTTCGGTTGTTGCGATACACGCAGCCGTGGATTCTGCGAAGAACGGAGGCGCATGGGTGGACATGCGCGATGTCATCACGAGGGAGTCGGGTTGAGAGTGACTTCCGAATGTCGGCTGGATGTGGTTTGATCGACAGACGCGTCGTGGAGGGCTGACAGCTACACCTTGACTGGCGAAATTCCACGACCGGACTCGTGAATTGCCAATGAAGTCGCGAGAGTCCGCGCAAGCTGTGCACGCTGGGAGACTGAATCAGTGATCCGCCGTTTCCAGGCTTTGAACTACCGCTGCCTTCGTCACGCGGATGTCAGCCTGGGCAGGTTTCACCTTTTGACAGGGGCGAATTCCAGCGGAAAGAGCACGCTGTTTGATGCCATTTCATTTGTCTCGGATTTGGTGCGGGACGGCCTCTCCTCTGCGGTCGAACGCAGGACCGGCGACTTTCGCGACCTGGTGTTTGGTCGGAAGGAGGGTGGAAGCGGCTTCGAACTCGCTCTGGAATTCGACATTCCCGTCGCGATTGCCGAAATGCTCCCCCTCGAATCCGAATTCCGCAGGTTTCGCTACGAGGTCTCGATCCGGGATGGAGACCAAGGACCAGGAATCGAGTTTGAACGCGGAGTCCTGTTGCCGACCGAAGAAAGCACCCTTGAGCCACGGCAGAGTCCCCTGTTTCCGCTTCCTCCCGCGACCGCGGCAACGATCATCTCGCGGCAGCGAACTCGCGGGTCGCGGACGATCTTCAAGAAGTCCACGACAGGTGTCGACTCGATCTACTCCGAAGTCGCCGAGCGTTCCGGAAAGGGCTGGATCGTCAACAATTCATACGGCCGGTTGCGCTCGACCTTCGGGAGTCTGCCTGACGCGCCATCCATGTTCCCGATTGCAACCCACGTGAGGCAGTTTCTGGAACGGCACGCGATCGTGGTCGGCCCCGACATCGACAGTTTGCGGGCTCCGAGTCCGCCGGGCCGGCGCCTTGCAGACGACATGAGCGACAGTGACAATCTGCCGTGGCTGATCAGGCGTCTTCAGGCGCAGGATCCCGTCGCGTTCGACGAATGGCTGGATCTGGTCCGTTCGACCGAGAAAGATCTCCAGTCGATCGATGTGATCGAACGCGCGGATGATAGGCACGCATGCATCGTCATCAGACATGCATCGGGGTTCAGCATCCCGGCTCGGGGTGCATCGGCGGGCCTGCTGCGCTTCATGGCCATGACCCTGCTTCCCCATCAGGCAAGCAAGGATCAACTGTTCATGATAGAAGAGTTGGAGCGTGGGTTTCACCCATCGTCATTGGAGGTAGTTCAGGACGTCCTCACCAAGGCCGAAGGATGTCAAATTCTTGCATCGACACACTCGCCAGCGGCAATCGATCGCGCGAGCCCCGAGTCGGTGCTGAATTTCGTTGTGGATGACGATGGAACTACCCGCATCGAGCAGGGATGCGATTTCCCGTCTCGGAAGGACAGCAACACAGACCAGTGAGTGGCCTCTGCGGCCACAATGGAGATGACAAAAATGGCAATTCAGTCGCTTTGCTATCTCGGTGTGCGGTCCGACCGGATCGATGACTGGAAGTACTTTGCCAACAAGATTCTTGCCATGCAGTTGGGTGACCAGGGCGGGCGACAACTGACGTTCAGAATGGACGACCTCGTGCAGAGGCTGGTGATCTCCGATGAACCCGGCGAGACGCTCGCTTTCATTGGCTGGGAGGTGGCAAGCCGTGCCGATCTCGAGACCTATGCGGCGCGCCTCGATGACGCCGGGCGCCCGGTGCGACTGGGAAGCCGTGACTTGGCCGACCGGCGGCAAGTTGAGGCGCTTGTCCATTTCGACGACCCGGCCGGAAACAGGATCGAACTCGTGTGGAGTCCAAGACAGGCGGATGAACCGTTCGTCCCCGGCCGCCCGGTCGACGGATTCACGACCGGGCCCTACGGGATGGGGCATGCAGTTCTGCACGTGCCCGATGCGACATCGCTGCTGCCGTTCTATCGGGATGTGCTGGGATTCAAGGTCAGCGACTATTCCGTCACGCCGATTCCGCTCTATTTCTTCCACGTCAATGGCCGCCACCACAGTTTCGCGATCGTGGGGTCGGGAAACAGCGGATTTCATCACTTCATGGTCGAATACAGGAATCTCGACGATGTCGGGCAGGGCTACGATTTGGCCAGCCAGCAAGAGGATGGAATCGCCTACACGCTCGGTCGCCACACGAACGACTACATGACGAGCTTCTACGCGAATTCGCCGTCAGGTTTCTTCGTCGAGCACGGTTGGGGCGGGCGCGTGATCGATCCGGCTACCTGGGAGCCGCACGAGACTGATTGCGGTCCCAGTTTCTGGGGGCACGATCGGTTGCACTTGCCTGAAGCCGACCGAAAACCGTTTCTCGACATGAGGCTGAAGGCTGCCGAAAAAGGACTGCGCACGCCACCACTTGTCGAGTGTCCGTGGCTGTACGAGACGCTCGGACGAAGCTGAAAGGCAACGCCCAGGTGAGTCCGAATTCCGACAGTGCCGAGGTGATCATTGTCGGCCTCGGGCCGACCGGCGCGACTCTCGCGAATCTGCTGGCCGAATGCGGCATCCATGTCATTGGCATCGATCGCGAGGCCGGGATCTATCCGCTCCCGCGTGCGGTTCACTTCGACGGCGAAACCATGCGCGTGTTTCAGTCCGCGGGCATTTCCGAGCGGTTGCAGCATGAAGTCATCGTGAATCAGGGCATGCGGTTTGTGGGGCCGAACCACGAACTCCTGCTCGACTGGCCACGGCCGCAAGGCATCGGACCCCAAGGGTGGCATGCAAGCTATCGCCTGCATCAACCCGACCTCGAAAAGTTGTTGCGCGGCAGACTTGCTGACCGGTCCAATGTGGAGATGATGACGGGGTTGGAGGTTGTCGCGCTCGAAGCCCGAAAGCGCGACGTGGTTGCTGTTTGCCGAGATGCCCGCAGTGGCCGCATGCGAGACCTGTCGGCATCGTATGTCGTTGGATGCGATGGGGCACGATCATTGGTTCGGGACGCAATCGGGCGAGGGATGATCGACCTTGGCTTCAAGGAGCGCTGGCTGGTTGTCGATGTCCTTTTGAAACGCGAGCGTCCGGACCTCGGAGATCACTCGATCCAGTTTTGCGACCCCGAACGGCCGATGACCTACTGCCGAAGCCCGAAAAACAGGCGGCGCTGGGAGATCTCGCTGAAAGATGACGAAGCCGATGATCAGGTGACGCGCGAGGAGCGAATCTGGTCGTTTCTGTCGGATTGGATCGGGCCGCAGGATGCGGATCTAGAACGCTGTGCGGTCTACACGTTCGAATCGAAGATCGCGCGGAGTTGGCGGAAGGGTCAGATGATGATCGCGGGCGATGCGGCGCATCTGACGCCTCCATTCATGGGGCAGGGCATGTGCGCAGGGATCCGGGATTCAGCAAACCTGGCCTGGAAACTGGCCCTGTGCGTAAAGGGTTTGGCGAAGCCCGGCATCCTGGACAGCTACCAGGAAGAGCGTGCTCCCCATGCCCGCATCTACATCGAAACCGCCATGCGACTTGGCGGCCTCGTCAACGCGCTCGAGCCGGAATCGGCTCTTGCCATGGCCTCGCAGGACGAGACCGGCATCGCCAGCATGGCCTCGATCTCACCAACTCTGGGCCCGAGTGATCTCGGCGGCATGATCGCAATGGACACCCCTTGCAGGGGGCATCTGTTTCCACAGCCAACCCTTCGGGACGGCCGCATGCTCGATGACTCGATCGGTTTCGCGCCGGCATTGATCGTCCGAAACCCGCTGCCCGAAGGGGTTGTTGCGACCGTTGCCGTCTTCGACGCCGTGAACAGTCCAGGCCTCGGCGTTGCTCTCGACCGTTTCGGGGCAGATGCGGTTCTGTTGCGGCCGGATCGATACATCGCAGCCACTGCGAGAGGTCAGGCGGAACTTGCCGAACTCGCTGCCATGAGGGTTCCGTCTCCAAGGGATGCCCGGCGTCCTGCCGACTCGGCGGGAGGGTGAGTGGAGTCTGTCGGTTCCATGGCCGAAGGTCCTGACGATCATTTCAAGTTGAGAACGGAACCGCCGAAGAGTAGAGTTGCGACTGGTGGATTGCCGCGCGACCGGATTGTTCGGGAACAGCCGGAGCAGAAACGCCATCCATTGCACTTGCGAAACGAAAAGGGAACTGGCTGAAGTCTGGTTCGCATGCGAGCGTGCGTTGTGGTCTTTGCCACATTCCGGATAACCCATTGGGAGGGAACATGAAAAAACGACTGATCAAAGGCGTCGCCGTCGCGGCGATCTGCCTGGCCCCGTTGACGGGACATTCCGCCGAAACGACCCTGACGATCTCGTCCTGGGCGCCTCCGACTCACGGAGTCAACGCCATCATCTGGCCGCAACTCACGAGCATGATCGAAGAGGCGACCGAGGGGCGTGTCACCGCCGAGGTCAAGTATGGCCTTGGGTCGCCTCCGGCGCAGTTTGACCTGATCCTCGACGGAGCAGCCGACATTACCTGGATTTTTCACGGCTATTCGCCGGGACGATTTGTTGCCACCAAAATGATCGAGCTTCCCGGTTACATCGGCAACTCGGAGGCTGCATCGGTCGCGAGCCAGCGCGCTCACGAAGAGTATTTCGCAGACCTCGGCGAACACCGTGGCGTCAAGGTTCTTGCGATGATGACCCATGGTCCGGGAGTCCTGCATTCAAACACGAAGATCGGTTCGCTTGATGACATCTCCGGCATGAAGCTTCGCCTTGGCGGCGGCGTTTCGGGCGATGTCGGAACCGCGCTCGGTGCGGTTGGCATTCGCGTGCCGGCCCCCAAGGTCTACGAAACCTTGGCATCGAACGCAGCCGACGGCGTCATGATGCCAATGGAAGCCAAGAAGAGTTTCAAGCTCTTCGAGGTTGCAAAGCACACATACACGGTGCCGGGCGGTTTTTACCGGGGATCGTTCGCAATCATCATGAATCAGGACAGCTTTGATCGCCTCGACGAAGCAGATCAAGCCGCTCTCGATGCGATCTTTGGCGAGAATCTTGCGCGCATGGCCGGCAAGGCCTGGGACGAAATCGACACCGCTGGAATGGAGTCGCTGCAGTCCAACGCGGACAACTCGTTTACCGAAGCCTCGGCAGAAGATGCGGCAAAGTGGCAGGCTTTGACAGGGCCACTGATCGAGAAGGTCATCGCCGAGGTGGCCGACAAGGGTGCCGATGCCGCAGGTGCGCGCGAGTTCATCATCAAGCAAATGGCAGCCAACTGAACTGAGCGCCTGATCGCTCGGAACAATGGCGGAGCAAGGCCCACCTTGGGCCTTGCTCCAACTTGAGGCCATGCAGCCATGATCGGCCAAGATCCAGCAAACCTTTCGTCTCAGAACGACCAGAAAGGGCTGCCTGATCGCGAAGCCTGGTGGCTCCATGTCGCCCGCCTTCCAACCTGGCTTGCCGCCGCTGTCCTGTTCATTCTCATGGCGATGACGTTTGCGGACGTGGTGATGCGAAGCCTGTTCAACAATCCGATCGAGTCCGCGACGGAATTGACGCGACTGTTCATGGCAATCATCGTTTTTTCCGCCTTGCCGATGGTCAGTTGGAAAGGCGGCAACATCGTCGTCGATCTTCTTGACCCGCTGTTTTCGAGACGTCTGGCAAGACTGCGCGACATCGCGATCGATCTGATCTGCGGTGTCATCCTGTTCTGGCCGGCGATACGCGTGTGGGAACTCGCCGAGCGCTCGCGGCAATACGGCGATGTCACCGAATATCTGAATTTTCCGCAGTATCACGTCGCGCGATTCATCGCCGTGTTCACCCTACTGACCGCCGCGACCTTCATCGTGCGCGGCGTCACGCGAGCGGTGATGAAACCGCAGGACGAAGCCTGATGCTGATTTCGGTCATCGGACTTGTCGCGGTCCTGATTCTCGTTTTCCTGCGAATGCCGATCGCCATCGCGATGGGTCTGGTCGGATTTCTCGGTTACGCGGAGATCCGCGGCGTTCGCGCATCGATCTCGATGGTCGGTCGCCTGATCATCGACACGGCCCAGGACTATGGCCTGTCGGTGATACCGCTGTTCATCCTGATGGGGCTGTTCGTCAACAAGGGCGGGTTGTCACGCGAACTCTATCAGGTGTCCTACGCCTTTCTCGGTCACATGCGCGGGGGGCTCGCAATGGCAACAATCGTTGCCTGCGCGGGGTTCTCGGCCATCTGCGGCTCTTCGCTCGCAACGGCTGCAACAATGTCGAAGATCGCGATGCCCCAGATGCGAAAGTACAACTACGACGACCGGCTCTCCACCGCATCCATTGCGGCCGGCGGGACGCTCGGCATCCTGATTCCGCCATCGGTGATCCTCGTGATCTACGGTTTGTTGACCGAAACCAGCATCGGCAAGCTGTTCATCGCGGGCATCATCCCCGGGTTGATCGGCGTCGTCTTCTATCTAGCCGCCGTGCGCTACACGATCATGCGAAATCCTGATGCCGGACCCGCTGGCGAGTGGACCGAGTGGGGCAAGCGTCTGTTGGCTCTGAAGGGTGTCTGGGCCGTTCTGCTGCTGTTCTTCCTGGTCATCGGCGGGCTCTACGGCGTCTTCGACTTCTGGCCGTTGCACCTGACGTTTTCGCCGACCGAAGCGGCAGGCATGGGGGCAGCAGGCGCATTCATCATCGCGCTGTCACGGCGCAGGCTCGGTTTTTCCGAAACGATGCAGGTGCTCGTCGAAACGGTACAGACTGCCGCCGCTCTGTTCACGGTGCTGATCGGTGCCTGGGTGTTTTCGAACTTCGTCAATCTCGCCGGATTGCCTGAAGCGCTGCGGGAGTTCGTGACCGGTGCCGGAATCTCGCCGATGGTTGTCATGCTGATGATACTCTGCATTTATCTGGTGCTCGGCTGCGTCTTCGAGAGCCTGTCCATGCTGCTGCTCACGGTGCCGATATTTTTCCCGTTGGTGACCGGCCTTGGCTTCGATCCAGTCTGGTTCGGCATCATCGTGGTTGTGGTCACCGAAATCAGCCTGATCACGCCGCCCGTGGGTCTCAACGTCTTCGTCCTGAGAGGGGTGGTGGGTGACGTGTCGACGGCGACCATTTTCAAGGGGGTGACGCCATTCTGGGTCGTCGACATCCTCCGTCTCGTGCTGCTGTTGCTCGTTCCCTCCCTTGTTCTGTTTCTTCCGAACACGATGAGCTGAACGATGGCATCCGAAGCGGTCGTTTCGATCCGCTGATGAAGTCACTGCGGCAGGCCTGTTCGAGCAGGACACATGTTTTCGCCTTGTACCCAGGATGGGGCGTCTCCCGGCTCTGGATAGGTGAGCGCTTTTGCCGTCCCCTTGCATCATTCCCTCTCACCACCACCCTGGTTCTGGAGGCCGCGCGCACTGACTGCTGAAATCATTCGAGTGACGATTGACTCAGCAAGCGACATTCGAAATCTAGCCGTGCTTTCACGGCAGATTCGGTGCGCCCGTTCATGGGTTGTGCCGCATCAGGCATCGCGGCGAGGAAACGGAGCATGAGCGGTTCACCCAGAATTGCGTTTATCGGCGCTGGCTCGACGGTGTTCATGAAGAATCTCGTGGGCGATATCTTGCAGGAACCCGCTGTCCAAGACGCCCACATCGCGCTGATGGACATCGATGCGGAGCGGCTCGAACAGGCCGAAATGGTCGCCAAAAAGATCGTTGCATCGCTCGGAACGCAGGCAAGCGTGTCTGCCCACACGGACCAGCGTGCAGCGATCGATGGCGCGGACTTCGTCATCGTCGCGTTTCAGATCGGGGGCTACGAGCCAGCAACCGTGACCGATTTCGAGATACCGGCCCGTTACGGACTTCGGCAAACGATCGGCGACACACTGGGAATCGGGGGGATCATGCGCGGGCTGCGCACCGTGCCCCATCTTTGGTCCCTGTGCTCGGACATGACGGAGTTGTGCCCGAACGCGCTTCTCTTGCAGTACGTCAATCCGATGGCCATCAACATGTGGGCCATCGCGGAACGATTTCCCGACATCCGGGCTGTGGGCCTGTGCCATTCCGTTCAAAAAACCTTCGAATCAATCTGCCATGACCTGGATATCGGTTCGCAGGAGATTTGTTACCTTTGCGCCGGAATCAATCACATGGCGTTCTTCCTTCGTCTTGAGGTGGAACAGCCCGACGGGCAGACAAGGGACCTCTATCCTGCTCTGCTCACCGGTTATGAAGAAGGTCGGTTGCCCAAACCAAACCTGGAGTATCCGAATTGCCCGAACCATGTCCGCTACGAGGTCATGTCCCACTTGGGTTACTTCGTGACCGAGAGTTCGGAACACTTTTCCGAATATGTCCCGTGGTTCATCAAGTCCGGCCGACCGGAGCTTCTCGACACCTTCGGCATCCCGCTCGACGAGTATCGGCGTCGGTGCGAAGAACAGATCGAGCAGTGGGCGGAACAGATTGACGCATTTCGCAATGCTGACCGGATCGAGATTTGCCGAAGCCAAGAGTATGCATCCAGCATCATCAACTCTGCATGGACGGGAATTGGGTCGTACATCCATGGGAACGTTCCGAATGCGGGATTGATATCGTCGCTGCCAGAAGGGTGTTGCGTCGAAGTGCCATGCATTGCGAACGGATTGGGCGTGACTCCGATACGCATCGGGAGCATTCCGCCACAGCTTGCGGCATTGATGAGAACCAACATCAATGTCCAGGAACTGACCGTCAGGGCGTTGCTCGAGGAGTCGAAGGAGCACATCTACCATGCGGCGATGCTCGATCCCCGCACCGCTGCCGAACTCGATCTTCGGCAGATCAGGTCCATGGTCGACGACCTGCTGAGCGCGCATGCAGCACTGTTGCCTGGCTGGATGACGAGGTGAAATCGCCAAGGAGATTCTGAGCAGGCTTTGACTTGCCTGGACAGTCACGGCGTATTGATGCCAAGCGAGTGCATTGTCTGAACGCCGGGCGACGGCGTCGAGCCAGAGATCGCCTTGCGCACAGGTGCCAAATATAGCAGGGAACCAGCCAACTCGCCTGATCCTGCTCGATGAGATGATCCCGAATCCAAAAGACACTGCACTCATGGCACGTGACCCTCGCCGCTCCCTAAACGGATCGATCGAGGCGTCCTGAACCAACATGAGCAATCGGATCATCGCCCGGTTTCTTGGGAGATTGAAACCACGGGACGACGCCCCCGGCGCGTCCGCACTCCTCCAGCTTGTTCCCTTCTTGCGCCCGTACCGTCGGACGATGGTTCTCGCTATCATCACCCTTGTCGCGACAGCTGTCCTCTCCCTGTCGCTGCCGGTTGCCGTTCGCCGTGTCATCGACGGATTCGTGATCGAGTCGTCGCAACTGATGAACCTCTATTTCCTGTCAGCCCTCGTCATCGCGGGACTTCTGGCGCTGGGATCGGGTTGCCGTTTCTATCTTGTCTCGCGGCTCGGAGAACGGGTTGTCGCTGACGTGCGGAATGCGGTCTACGACCGCATGATCGGAATGAGCCCGGCCTATTTCGAGACGCGCATGACCGGGGAGGTCCTGTCACGGATCACCACCGACACGACGCTGATCCAGACCGTTGTCGGCTCTTCCCTGTCCATCGCGCTCCGGAACCTGCTGATCCTGTCCGGTGGCCTCACCATGATGTTCGTCACGTCAGCAAGATTGGCACTCCTGGCAATCCTCATTGTCCCGCTGGTCATCGTTCCGATCATTTTTCTTGGACGCAGAGTTCGGCACTTCAGCACGCTTTCGCAGGACAGGATCGCAGATTGCTCCAGCCATGCGTCCGAAACCCTGCTCGCCGTGCAAACGGTCCAGGCGTTCAACCGCGAACAATCGAGCAGCGCGCTGTTCGGCGCTTTCACCGAGAGTGCCTATCTTGCCGCGATGCGTCGCACCATGGCACGAACCCAGCTCACCATTATTGTCATTTTTTTGGCCTTTGCCGGCGTCGTCGGAGTTCTGTGGGTGGGCGCCTACAGCGTTCGCAACGACGCAATGACCGGGGGCGAACTGGTCCAGTTCGTCATTTTTTCGGTCATGGTCGCCGGAGCCGTTGCGGCGCTTTCAGAGGTCTGGGGCGAGATCCTGAGGGCAGCGGGCGCCACCGACAGATTGCTGGAATTGCTGAACGCCGAGGATACCGTTGCCGATCCGGAGAATCCGGTCCGGCATCCCAGCTCGATACGAAGCGACATTTCATTCAGAGACGTCTCGTTTCATTACCCATCGAGACCAGACCACGCGGCTCTTCATCAACTGACATTTCACGTGGAGCCGGGCGAAACGGTTGCCTTTGTCGGGCCGTCGGGATCGGGCAAATCCACGATCTTCCGTTTGTTGTTGCGGTATTTCGATCCGGCGAGCGGCGTGATCGAGATCGGCGGAATCGACATCCGACGTTCCACGCGACACGACGTTCGCAGGCATTTGGCCTATGTTCCGCAAGAGCCGGCGATTTTTGCCCGCTCAGCGATGGAGAACATCCGTTTCGGACGCATTGATGCCAGCGACGAAGATGTCATGGCCGCAGCGAAGGCGGCGGCGGCGGACGAATTCCTTTCGGAACTGCCGGAAGGATATGGCACCGATCTCGGGGAGCGTGGCATCAAGCTGTCGGGAGGACAGAAGCAGCGGATCGCCATTGCCAGGGCCATCCTCAGAGATGCGCCGGTTCTCTTGCTCGATGAAGCGACGTCCGCGCTTGATGCGGAGAGCGAACGGCTTGTTCAGAACGCAGTTGATCGACTGGCGGCAGAGAGGACAACGCTGATCATCGCGCACAGGCTGGCAACGATCAAGAAAGCCGACAGGATCGTCGTTCTCGAGAACGGCAAGATCGAGGCCGAAGGAAATCACGACCAGTTGTCGGAAGCTGGAGGTCTCTACGAGAGACTCGCGAGCCTGCAATTCGACCGGACAGGCAATTCCTGACGGAGAAGACCGGAGCGAGACCAGATTTCAACCCATAGACGACCTTTCGCGTCCAAGGAGCATCGTCTATTGCAGTCGTGATTTGCGGCAATCGAACCTGCCTGGCAGTCTGCGCAACCTCAAATGTCATGTCCCGATCTGAACGAAGACCTGGCCGTTCGTGACCTTGGTCGGATACGTGAGGAGATCCTCGCAGGCCGGAGGTGCCAGCACTTCCCCTGTTTCGAGGTCGAACACGGACGAGTGCTTGGGGCATTCGATCGTGGCCTCGACCACCAGTCCGTCTGACAGATGAACGTCCTCATGGGTGCACAGGCCGTCCGTGCAGTGAAAATTCCCTGCATGATCGCGAACGATGATGAAGGTCCGATCACCATGGTCAAAGCGGATCACGTCTTCCTCACCGATGTCGTCAGCAGCGCAGGCCTTGATCCACATCGTCATGGTTTGATCTCCTCGTTACGAGGTCACGTCTCGACAGCTGCCTGCCAGGCGCATGCTGCCTCAGTGCTTCTTTCCATCAGGTCGCGCATCAAATCCCTTGGGGTGCGTAGTCGGCGGTTTCAACAGGCATAACACCTTGCAGTAGATCAACCGATTTTTGCAGCCCTTCGAAAGAGTTGAGCAACACATCCTCGTGTTCGACCGACAGCCAGCCGTCATAACCCGCCATCCTCAGCCGATAGCAGAATTGCCGCCACCATTGCTCGCCGTGGCCAAAGCCCAAAGTGATGTAGTTCCAGCTGCGGGCGGAAACGTCGGTGAGTGAACCGTTGTCCAACAGGCTGGTGGTTGCCTGGACCGGCGCGTTCAGCATCGTGTCCTTGGCATGTACATGATGAATGGCGTCTCCAAGCGCTTCGGCTGCAACCAGTGGGTCAGCCCCCATCCAGAAGAGATGCGACGGGTCAAGATTTGCGCCGATGGTCGGACCGACAGCTTCGCGCAGCCTCAACAGCGAGGGCACGTTGTAGACGCACTGGTTTCCATGAAGTTCGAGCGCAATCCTTTCGATGCCGCTTTCCTTCGCCAGTTCCACGGTTGCTTCCCAGAATGGAATGAGGCGTTCCTCCCACTGGTAACGCAGCATGGTTTGCGTCTCGGGCGGCCAGGAGGACACGATCCAATTTGGCATGCTGTCGCCCTTCGTGCCTTCTGGCAGGCCCGACATCGCACACACCGTCGCGACGCCCATCTCGCCCGCAACCCTGATCGTGTCGTGCAGACCCCGGGCCTGGGTCGGATCACCCGGGTGCAGCGGATTGCCGTTGGCGTTGAGTGCGATGATCTCGAGGCCGCGATCCTCGAATTCCGATCGGAACGACTCTTGAGCCCGGGCATTGCCCAGCATGGACTTGAGGTCGAAATGAGGCGCAGTGGACCAACCGCAGGTATTCAACTCAACGCCGCTCACGCCCAGGCGAACGGCGCTGTCGAGCATGTCCGCTCGCGACATCCCTCCGAGGCTGTCGGAAACAAATCCGAGTCTCATGCGTAGAACTCCGGCCTTGCGATCATCTTGACCGGTTGCCGTTGGCCTGTCTCCAGAGCCTTGACTGCCGCCTCGGCGACAAAAGCAGCGCTGTAACCGTCCCAACTCCCCGCCGCGGTGTCCGGGAATTCTCCACTTTCAACGAAGCGGAGAAACTCGCGGCCTTGTCGAACGTAAGCCTCCCGGAATCGCCCGCACCAGTCGGCGACGTGACGGGTAGAAGCGGTGAGGCGACTGTCGATGCGCGTATGAGAGGTGGAATTCGTGATGATCGTGCCGGTTTCGCCCACCAACTCGGCGCGCACATCGTAGCCATACGCCGCATTGTTGTTGACCTCGATGGTGACCAATTGACCATCGGAAGTCTCAAGGGTCATGACGACAGGAGCTACCGAAGCATCGGAGCGGCGGGGCTGGGCGGCGGTGACCGAGACATAGTCGGTTCCAAGGACATGCCGAACCGCGTCAAACTCGTGAGGCGCGGAATTGGTGATGGCCATGGCACCGGTAAAATCCTTGATCGGGGTCTCCATGTTTCGATGAATGTTGTGCATCACCAATGCACGGCCCAGCTTGCCAGAAAGCAAGGCCTGCCTCATCTCGACATAGGACTGGTCGTAGCGACGCATGAATCCAAGCATGACATGGCGGTCGCCAGTGGCTTCCTCAGCCCTCATGACCTCAATGCATTCGGAGGACCTCGAAGACAGCGGCTTCTCGCAAAGCACGCGCCTGCCGACAGCAAGGCATTCAATGGTCAGCGGCGCATGAGTCGCATCAGGCGACACGATGATCACGGCGTCGACGTCACGACGGGCAATCACGCTGGAGGGGTCACCCGCCACATCATGAGCGCCGCATTCGTCCGCAACGGACTTCGCGCGATCGGAGTCCGTGTCGCAGACGACGCGAAGGGTGGCACCTGGCAGGTCTTCTGCCACGACTCGCGCGTGCTCTGCACCCATCTGTCCGGCGCCGATAATGGCAACGCGAATGCTCACGTCACTTCTCGCAAGAAGGGATTGGCAAGTGGTTTGCCGAGAGCGCCAAAATCGACAGCAAATCCGAACATTCCCTTGGCCCGAAAAGGATTCAATGGACAGGGGCAGGGGAAGAAGATTCGCGCAAGTCCATGTTCGCCCCCATGTTGTCTTCGACGGTTGCCTCCAGATCGGCCATCGACTCGCCTCCGGCCATCAGGTCGGCAATTTCCTCGCGAGTTCTCTCTCCCTTTCGGAAATCTGCCGCAATCGCGCCGCGGATCAGGACGGCAAAGTGGTCCCCCACCGCCATGGCGTGCATGACCTGGTGGGTGATGAAGATCACTGCCAGCCCGCGTCGTTTCGCTTCATTGACGATCCGAAGCACGTGCGCGGCCTGCTTGACGCCGAGAGCGGCAGTGGGTTCGTCGAGGATCAGAACGCGAGCGCCGAAATAGACCGCGCGGGCGATCGCGAGCGATTGTCGTTCGCCGCCAGACAGGCCACCAACCAGGCGGTCTCCATCGTCAATCCTCGTGATGCCGAATTTCTGAACCTGTTCGACAGCAATCGCATTGGCCTTTTTTCGATCGAAGATCTTGAACGGTCCCCACCCCCTTGTGGGCTCCACGCCCGCAAAGAAGTTGCGGCCGATCGACATCAGCGGATAGGTGCCGCCGAACTGGTGAACGGTCGCGATGCCCATGTCCTGGGCATCTCGAGGACGGACGAAGCTGATCGGCTTGCCATCCATCAGCATCTCGCCCCGCGTCGGGCGATAGACCCCCGACAGCGTCTTGATCAGCGTGGACTTGCCGGCCCCGTTGTCGCCGAGCAGACACAGAACCTCACTTTCGTGGACCTTCAGGGAAATGTCATGCAGCACGTCGATCGGGCCAAAGCTCTTGTCGATTCCGCGCATTTCGAGAACGGGAGTCTTGTCGGGCATGGCCGCGATCCTCAGCTCTTTTTCGTGGTGGCCATGGTCGTGGCCATGTTGCGGAAGGTGTCGTTCATCAAGACCGCGACCAGAAGCATGACGCCGATGATCAGGTTCGACAGATTGCGGTCGAAACTGGTGTAGTTGATGCCTTGCTGCACGATTGCCAAAGTGGCCGTTCCAAAGACCACGCCGATGACCGTGCCAAACCCGCCGGTCAAGAGAACGCCGCCGACCACAACGGCGATGATCGTGTTGAAGATCATCGTGAACTGGGTGGTCGTGCTGGCCGAATTGGACAGGATGGTTTCGCACATGCCCGTCATCGACGCCGCCATGGCGGTCAGCATGAACAGCGCGATCTTGAGTCTGTTGATCGGAATGCCGGCGTTGCGAGCGCTTTCCTTGTCGCCGCCAAGCGCGAAAATCCAGTTTCCCCAAGGTGAATGGTGCAGAAAAAAGTAGCAGAGGACAGCGATCGTGAGCCAGATGAAGACAGAGCTCTGCACTCCTTGCCAGATGGTGACAGCATTCTCGCCACTGCCCAGCTTCAGCGTGTGATAGGTTCCGAACATGAACTCGGACACGGCGTCGGTGTTCGTGTCACGCAGCGCCTGCTGTGTGGTGTCGGTCAGGTAGAGCGACAGAAACAGCGTCAATCCACCCACCGCAAACAGCGTGGCCAGCGTCACGATCAGCGAAGGCACGTTTGTTCGCACCACAAGCATGCCATTGACCCAGCCGACCATCGCGGCGATGACGAGGGTGACGCCTATGCCAATCCAGATGTTCAGCCCGTAATAGCCGGAGACGACGGCAATGGAGATCTTGGCCGCAGGAACCATGGCTCCGACCGAAATGTCGAGCTCTCCCGCGATCATCAGGAATCCGATGGGAATGGCGATGATGCCGACGGTCGAGGCATAATTCAGCCAGCTCGACGTCCCGAAAGCGCTCAGGAAATTCCGGTCCCAGCCAAAATATGCAAAGAACACGAAGACCAGGAACATGCCCATGAAGGCCCCGCCCTCGGGCCGACGGATGACATCGAGCAGCCGCAGACGCGACCCGCCGTCCTTCTTCTGGGCCCCCTCTGTCATGTCCTGCATCGACGCTTCCCCCTGGAATCCATTGACACAACCGGGCAGTCAATCTGTCCGAACCGAAGTCCGGCCGAATGTCTCGGCCGGACTTCGTCAGTCTACTCTCAGCGTGCGCCCAACGCCACACCGGCAAGTGCGCTGTCGATGTTCGAAGCGTCAATGATAGCCGGGCCGGTCAGAACCGGTTCAGTCACGATTTCCGTTCCGAAGGCAAGATGAGCAAAGAGCGTCGATGTCGCCAGGAAACCTTGAAGATACGGCTGCTGGTCGATTGCCATCGTCTGGGTGCCCGCAGCGATACGGTCCAGTACAGCTGGGCTGAGATCGAAGGTTCCGACCATTTGGCTGCCGCCGATCTGAGCGACCGCATTGGTGGCCGCATCCGAGGCCCATGCGGCCAGCGTGATGACGGCATCGAGTGACTCGTCGCCAATCAATTCCGCCTTGATGGCTTCGGCCGTGCCGGTGACGTCGCCGTCAAGATTGGCCGGTACACGGAGAACCGTTACCTTGGCGCCTGCACCGCTCCCGCCGTCGGCAACGCCTTGGCAGCGATTCTCGAGATTGATCGCGCCGGGAATCTGGATGTGACAAAGGATGTGCTGGGCACCTTGCTGGGCCAGGTATTCCCCTCCGGCCACGCCCGCGATGTACTCGTCCGAACCGAAGTAGTTGAGCGCGTCCAGTTCTTCCATGTGTGCCTGACCGGCATTGAACATGGTGACGACGATGCCCTGCTCGCGTGCGCGCAGGAGCGCTGGCACCTGGGCTTCGGGCACCCAGACCGGGCTCGCGATCCCGTCGACTCCCTGTGCGATTGCCTGGTCGACCAGGGCCACCAGATCCGGACCGAAGTTGTCGTAGTTTTGGGTTCGAAGGTAGTTGACGCTGCCGCCGTTGGCCTCGACCATTTCGGTGGCGTCATCGATGCCTTTCTTGATCAGATTCCAGAATCCGTCCTCGATGGACCCGCCGATGACCGCAATGTCCTGCGCCATGGCTCCTGTCGAAATCACGGCAGCTGTCGCGACCGTGGCAATGGATTTGGTCAATTTCATGTCGAATTCCTCCTTTTCTGTTCCGTCGTGCTGACGGTTCGACAATTCCTTGGGCAAAAGGCCCACTCAACGCCCGTGCAGGCGCATTCCGCGTGTCTCGTGTTCGACGTCTCCGTCGGCCAAGGTTCACGTCAACAGTTCTTTGCCCCAACCCGCCTCGATACCGCGGCGGCGGATGCGCGTTGTCTGCGGTACGGAGTTGATCTGGCACGACGAGGTCCGGTCCCACGAGGATGTGGTGCCTGCGCTGAACACGCGGGAAAGAGCCGTGGCCTTGCCGTCGCATCCATTGGACCGGATCATGCCGTTGGAGCCCCTTTGGCCCGACGTGCCTTGATACGTTCTTTTTTCTTGCGAAAGCGCTCTCTCATGCGCTCGTCGGCTTCGCTTGACCCGTCGTGCCAGGTGCCAAACCACTTGTCCATCGGCACCAGCCCTTCGCCGCCGTAGTTGACCTCGAAATGCTTGTGATGAAGGTAGTGGGCATATGCGTGACTATCGAGCGCCTTGCCGTCGACGATTTCCAGCTTTTCGAAACCGATGTGCCCGTTGATGGCCCCATAGCCGGTCGAATTGATCTGCAGCAACGCAACGAAAGGGTTCGACGGAATCAGGAGGTGCCAAAAGACCTCTGAAAAGAACAACGTGCTTTCGACCGGGTGCATCGACATGGACGACCAAGGGCTCGGATTGACCGAATTGTGATGGACCGAGTGAACCCACTTGTAGAGCGGATCCTGATGAATCGCCCAGTGGATGCAATAGAAATGAACCTCGTGAATCGCCGGCACCAGGAGCGTCAGGATCACGAGCCAAGGCCAATGAGTTTCCCAACCGAGCCACGCCACGGCGTGATAGCCGTTGGCAAAACACCACAGGAACAGGACCTGGATCAGCGTCCAGACGGGAATCGAAAGCAGGAACGTCCGCAGGAAATTGTCGATGTTCTGCGACTTGAACCAGAACACGTCCGAAGGATTCTCGGAGGGAAATCGCGAGTTGTACTTGAAGCGGATCCCCTGCTTGCGCTTCACGTAATAGAAAAGCTCCACGGCCCCGTACATCACGAAGATCCCGCCTGCATTGATCGCGTACAGCGTCAGCGTCCAGAACCATGAAAAGCTCTGGAAGGCGGCCAGGTTGGGCTCGATCAGCAAGAACCAGTAACCGAGCGTGACGACGACGTGAAATGCGTTCCACGGCCAAAGATACTCGATCACGAAATGCGACATTTGCCGCCACCGGCCCTCCCAGAAAGGCGCAATCTGCAACGCTTCGTTCGGAGACCAGTTGCCGCGCTTGTCTCGCGTTCCATAATGAAGGTCGTCCATCGACCATTCCCCCCGTTGCGACACGGACATGCGGTCGATGTGGCCCGTGCGCGGTTTTTCTTGACATTGTGGCATGGCTCAAATCAACTGTGCCAGTCATTGGATTTTCATTTTGTCTCAAAAAATATCAATGGAGGGCGATTTGAAACGAAATGAAATGGAATTTTTGAAATGAAGCGACCAACCATTCCAGATCTTGCCGCTGCGGCTGGCGTCTCGGTTTCCACGGTCAACCGCGTGCTGAACCGGCCGGACCTGGTGCGCGTTCCCACCAGGCAGCGGGTACAGTCTGCTGCGGAGACCATCGGTTTCTATGGGTTGGGAACAATTCGGCATGCGGTCCATATTGGGCAAAAAACGCACAAGTTGGGAATCTTGCTGCAACAAAGCGGTCGAACCTTCTACGACAACCTCGGAGCCGCCCTTCAGAAGGCTGCTGGCGAAGTGACCGACAGCAAGGTCGAGTTGATGTTGGAGCACATGAACGACATCTCGCCCGACCGCGTTGCAGACAACCTCTTGAGGCTTGGCGGTGATTGCGAGGCGGTCGCGGTGGTTGCCGCGCAGCATCCGCTGGTTGCTGATGCCATCGATGCGGTGCTTGACACGGGAGTTCCGGTAGCCAGCCTCATTGGCCCGCTATCGGCACGCGGCAACGTCAGCTTCGTCGGATTGGACAACTGGAAAGTCGGTCGCACGGCGGCCTGGACTTTCGATCATGTTGTCATGGAACCCGGTACAATCGGAATCCTGGTTGGCAATCACCGATTTCGGAACCAGGAAATGAACGAGAGCGGATTTCGTTCGTATTTTCGCGAGCACAATACTGCTTTCACATTGCTGGAGCCGTTGGCGACATACGAGTCCGCCGCTGCCGCCCGAGAACTCGTTGAAGGATTGTTCGAGCAGCATCCGGATCTTTGCGGACTTTACATTTCCGGTGGCGGAATCACCGGAGCGCTGGCCGCGTTGCGCGAAGTTCCGAAGCGTGATGATTTCGTCGCCGTGGGATATGAACTGTTCGACGCGACACGCGCCGCATTGATCGACGGAACCTTGACCATGGTCATCTCGCATCCGATGGAGACCTTTGCCCGAAAGGCGATCGCCACGTTGATCAAGATCAAGTCTGCCGGCACTGATGCAGGAGCGCAGCGTGTCGAGCTTGGCTTTGACATTTACACGTCGGAAAACGTTTGACCGCTGGCCGGTTGCATCCTGATCGCGAATGTGCCGTCCTTGAGATCAAATGACGGCTCTTCGTGCGAGGCAAACGCGTTCCGAGGGTCACGAACATGGGCCGTCGGCGGATTCAAGGGTTTCCGATACAACTGGGCATGCTGAGCGACGACGGATGTGTCGTGGCAGTTTCGATTGCGGCGAGCCGTGTTCCGTGCAAGACAATCGCGACGATGGAAGGCGACCGCACTGCATTGTGGTGCCAAACGAAAACTTGGGAGCATCTGATGACCCGAATCCTGGTGACAGCACGAAACGAGACCGGCGTCATCGCCGATATCGCCCGAACTCTGGCCGACAAGAACATCAACATCGAAACCATCAATGCCGAGACATTCGGTGACAGTGGTGCCGTCTCGCTGACCGCCAGCGATCACGATGCGGCCGTTGCGGCTCTCAATGAAGCCGGGTTCGCGGCAAAGTCCGACGAGTCCCTGGTCGTGAGCCTGCGTGACGCACCCGGTGTGCTGGCCAGCTTTGCCGGCAAGTTCAAGAGTGCGGGCGTGAACATCCTGAGTCTGCACATCGTGGACCGGCAGGGTGGTCAAACCACGCTGGCGATTTCCTGCGACAATCAGGAGACGGCGAATGCGTTGGCGGAAGCGGAGACGCAGGGTTGAAAACCCGGTCCGCTTTTCCTCGGAATTCCCGGGAATTGCCGAGGGCTCGTGAATCGCTCACGAACTGATCGCGTTTCGAAAGCCTGCATGCCAAACGGACACTCGCCGGCGCAAGTGCGAGCGTGACCGGATCAATTCGGGAAATCGCTTGGAACCCGACGATCTCTCGCTTTCCCGCGCCCTTGGGACATTCTTGAATTTCTGCATGCCAGCAAGACCCGCTGCCAAACCTCTGATCCGGCATCGTTCAGCAGGACATGGAGAATTCAGGTGCACTTCCCAGCGGAATGAAGGGCTTGATGACCCCGTACAACCGGCATTTGCCGTCAGTGCAGCGATACTCGAAGTCGCCGTCTCCTTTCGAGATCAATCCTGAAAAAATGACGGTGGCAAGCGTGTTTCCGAAGATGTCGCTGCGATTGACAAAGTCGATGAAAGCCTCATCGATGTCGAGACTTGCGTGAACGGACCCGGACAGGACTCCGTTCGAATCGATTTCGACGACACCATTGATGCTGGCGCTTGAGGAGCCGTTCTTGACGACCATTTCCTGCAGATCGACTCGGGATACAAAAGGCCTGCATCCGGCATCGACGACCCTGAACCCAATGTGCCCGTTCATGCTGATGGATGAAAAATCCGCCCCGGTGGTCCCGACCTCGTCATCGGTCGTGCTGTCGCCCGCTTGCCACGTGTCTTCCGGACCTTCGAAGCCCGTCGAAAACTCGCCAGTGAATTCCAGTGGATTTCGAGGAGATCTTTCGACGAGGGTGCGGGGATTGACCAGGCGACAATCGGGTCCCGTCTCGGCGCCCACATCGATTGTCGAGGCGTCAGCGCGAATGAGCAAAGGCCACCCGGTGCCAGTATTGTCCAATTGATACTTGGCTGAGGCGCGGATATCGTTCAAGACAACTGGCAAGTCGTCGGCTGCCGGTGCTGCGCCTCCAGTTGGCCGCTCCTCATCAAGCTGACGGGTCATCAAGAGGCAGGCTCTTCGAAGGTCCGGTATGACTTCGGCCCAGTCCTTGATGCCGTCCGCTGCCGAGAGCCTGAAGACATCGTCATTCACTTCAAAACTGTGAACATCGTCGCCAAGCGGGAACTCGTCGGGCACGATTCCGCCGGTGATTTCACTGTCCTGCGACCCCTGAGAACTTGCAATCGTCTCGGCATGCCTCAATGTCGACCAGCCGAATGCCGCAAGAGAGACGACAACAAGTGTTGCACCGATGCGGACAAGGGTCAGCCTTTTCATTTCACTCCACCTTGTCCCGATTGAACGTCTCGCGTTACTCTATGTTTGGCAATGACTGTCAAGAGAGAATGGGCCGAACATGAACGCAAGCGGGCAGGAGGGCGATCTGTGGGTTTTCGGCTACGGGTCCCTGATCTGGCAACCAGGATTCGAGTTTGTCGAGTCGATCCAGGCCAGGCTCGATGGCCATTCGCGCAGCTTCTGCATGTGGTCCGTGCACTACCGAGGAACCCGTCAATCGCCGGGACTGGTTCTCGCCCTCGAATCTCGCCCCGACGCATCCTGCCGGGGTCTGGCCTTTCGTGTGGCGTCCAGCGATCGAGACGCAGTCCTGAGTTTCCTGCGTGAACGCGAGCTCACGGCATCCGCCTATCGCGAGGAATGGCTGACGGTCGAGCTCGATGACGGTCGCCGCGTACAAGCGGTCTGTTACGTGATCGACACTGACCACGATCTTTATGCAGGCAGCCTGTCCCACGAAAAACAGGCCGCGATCATCAGCCGCTCGAAAGGGGATCGAGGGCGCAACCGCGACTACCTCCTGCGTACCTGCGAACGCCTTCAGTCACTCGGAATCCAGGATTCGAGCCTCGTCAAGCTCGCTGGAATCGTCAATCGACTCGAATCCTGAGCCGATGACCTTGCGTGCCGCTAATTGCCGATGTGTTGCACTGCAGGCCCGTTCCCGCCAAGGCTGGCCTGTCATGTCCCACAAGTGCGCGGCATTGCTCCATTCGGCACGCTTGAGTTTCTCAGCCAATCACGACCCCGGCAAAAAAGCGTGGCAAGCGCCGAGAATGGAGAGGGCAAATTCGTTGGACAAGTCCCGCATCCGCTTGTCAATGATAACGCAGTGTCCTAATCGCCTTTTGACAGCACGCACAGGATGAAACGCGGATGATCGGCGAAGAATTTCACAGCCACCGCTTCACGCTTCCCAGGAGTCAAATCCTGACGATGGTGCTGCTGACCTTTCTGGTCGCGGTCGGGGTCTATCTGATCTATCCGTCGCTGGATCAGCTGTTCCTTGAATCTCCTTATCTGAACGGGGTCATCGTCGCCGTGTTCGTGGTCGGACTGGCGACCTGTTTCGGTCGCGTGGTCTTGCTTTTCGCTTCGGTCAACTGGATCGAGGGGTTCGTTCGCGATCGACCCGGCCACGAGATTGCCCGCCCCCCGCGCCTTCTTGTCCCGCTGGCGGAACTGCTCAGGCCCCAGGGCGCGCGTTCGGCGCTGACCACGTTTTCCGCCCGCTCGATCCTCGACACGGTGGCAACCCGCCTCGATGAAGGCCGGGAAATCACCCGCTACATCATCAATCTGCTGATCTTCCTCGGGTTGCTCGGAACCTTCTACGGTCTCGCGACATCCGTCCCGGCGGTCGTCGACACGATCAGGTCACTGGCGCCGTCCGAAGACGGAGCGAGCACGGTGACCGTCTTCGAGAACTTGATCAACGGCCTCGAACGACAGCTCGGTGGCATGGGCACGGCCTTCGGTTCGTCGCTTCTTGGCCTCGCCGGTTCGCTCGTTGTCGGGCTTCTCGATCTCTTCGCAGGGCACGGGCAGAATCGCTTCTACCGCGAACTCGAGGAATGGATCTCGTCGATCACGCTGATCGGTGTCGCCGCTTCCGACCCCGAGTCATCGACCAATCCGTTGCCAATCACCGGCAGGGGAATTCCTTCGCCTGTCGTTGCCGACTCGGCCTTGACCGAAGCGCAATGGGGCATCCTCGTGGGTACGCTGAACGGCGTTCTGAGCGAGCTGTCGGAACGCCATCGGGCGTCCGAGCGGCAGACCGAAAGGATCACCCAGCTCGTCGAACAGCTCGCCCGTCAAGGCGAGGATCAGCCCCAGAGCCAAGGCGTCGATGCCGAGATTCTCGAATCGCTCGCGCTCAGTCAGCAGCAGATCGCGGAAGCCCTGATGCAACGACAAAGCGAGGAAACCACCCTCGACTCCGAATCCCGGGCTCGTCTGCGCAATATCGAAAGTCATCTCCTTCGCATTCTCGAAGACATCTCCATCGGGCGCCAGGACACGATGGCGGACCTCAGAGCCGATATCTCGGTGCTGATCGAGACGCTCCGACAGGCTGTCGAGGGAGACGTCAGGGACTAGGCCTTGGCTCTGTTGCGAAAATCCAGAAACGGTGTGACCAACACCATATGGACCGGCTTTGTGGACGCCCTCACGGCGCTTCTGCTTCTGCTGATGTTCGTCCTGTCGATCTTCATGATCGTGCAGTTCGTCCTGCAGGAAACCATTTCCGGGCAGGACGAAGAACTGGTCAGCCTCTCGCGGCAGGTCAACGAACTGTCCACGGCGCTCGGTCTCGCCCAAGGCAACGAAAACCGATTGCAGGAAGAGATTGTCCTCTTCCAGTCCACGCTCGACGAGGTCAACGCAAGCGTCGCGAGGCAGCAACAGGAGATTGCCTCGCTCGAGGCAGAGACCGCCCAGCAGTCGGAGGAACTGCTCGGGCTGCGCACGATCATCGTTTCTTTCGAGGAACAGGTCGCTTCCCTGATCGCCCAGCGCAAGAGCCTTGCCAATCGAAACAGCTTGATGACCGCCGAGATGGACGTGCTCGAATCGGCACGGCAGGCCGTGATCTCGCAGAATGAAGCGTTTCGCATTGCGCTTGCGGCCGCCCGCGAAGAGATCGATGCCCAGGCCGAGGAGGCACGTCTGGCCGCCGCCCGCAGAGAAGCGCTCGAAGCGCTGATCGCCGATCTGCGGACGGAAACCGAGGAGAAGGGCGGGGCGCTGGAGGATGCGTTGGCGCTTCTCGCGGCCTCCGATGCCCAGTTGCAGTCGGCACGCGGTTCAATCTCCGCGCTCGAATCGGATCTTGGGCAGACCCGGGATGACCTCGCATCCAGCCTCCGCGTGATATCGGAACTCGAGGCGGTGCTGTCCGAGATGCGTGACGAACGTGATGTCAACAGAGAGGACATGGCGGCGCTCGAGGCGGTTCTGTCCGAGACGCGGAACGAACTCGAAGGGCGGCAAAGAGCAGTCGCCGAGCTCGAGGCGAGCCTGAGCGATGCCCGCTTGGAACTGGAACAGAACGATGAGAATGCAGCAGTGCTTGAATCCGGGCTGAGGCAGGCGCGGCTGGAGACATTGGAAGTCCGCAGCAGAATGGCTGCTCTGGAAACTCTGCTTGTTTCCGTCAGGACCCAGCTTGCCGACAGCCTGCAGTCCGAGGACGCTCTCGAAGCGGACCTCATTCGAACCAGTGAAGAGCTTGAAGCCAGCCGGTCATCGGCGGCGATACTCGAGGAGCAGCTCGAAGCGACCCGTCGGGAACTGTCTGCAATTCGGATCAACCTCGCGCAGATTCGCGAGGCATTGTCGGGCACGCAGGACGAACTGTCGGTCGCGCAGCAGGAAGCGATCGAGGCTCAGCAGGAATTGGCAGCCACGCAGGACGAACTCGGTCGCACGCAAGGCGAGCGTGCCTCGGCATTGGCCGAGATCGAGTCGATTCGCTCGGCCTACTCGCTCTCGCAGGCTGACCTCGAAGAGGCCTTGGCGCTGCTCGCCGCTGCGAGAGAGGATGCGGCTGACACCCAGTCGCGGTTGACGGCGGCAAATGCGGAGCTTGAGCAATCGAGAGCCGAGCTCGAAACGTCGTCGGACGAACTCGCAGCGGTTCGCTCCGAGTTTTCGCTCTCGCAGGCGGAACTCGAAAGCACGCTCGATGAGCTGGGGAAGGTTCGTGACGAGTTGTCATCGACTCTGGGCCTGCTCGCCGACACGCGCATCGACCTTTCAGGGGTTCGCGAGGAGCTCTCGGACGTTCGCGCGGGAGCCCGGTCGAGCCAGGACCACATCGAGACGTTGCTGGCAACCCTGTCCGAACGCAGTGGCGAACTGGCAACGGCGCGGTCGGAAGCGGCATCGAAGGATAACGAAATCGTCGAACTCCGGCGCAGACTGGTTGCGCTCGAAGACGAGCTGGTTGCCTTGAGCAGGGAGGTCAGATCGCTGACGACAGATCTCGCGGACCGGGAGACCGCGCTGGCGGCAGCAGAGGAAGAGCGGGACCGGATCCGACAGACGACCGGGTTGACGCAGGAAGAGCTTCGGCGTGCCCTGCAGAACCTCGACGAGGCCGAGAGGGCCAGACTGGCGGAAGCTGCCGCAGCAGAATTGCTGCGCCGGCGCCTCCAGGATTCGGAGGCTGAACTCACCGCGATGACTCTCGTGCTCGAAAACGAGCGAAAGGAAGCCGAAGAGGTCATCGCGCAACTTGCAGAATCGCAGTCCGCCGCCGACCGATACGCCGAAGTGCAGGCGATATCGGAGGAACGTGCTCAGCAGATCCTGCTGTTGAACCGACAAATCATTGAACTCAGGGAACAGTTGCGCGAACTCGACGCGTTCGTCGAGGACGCCGTGGCCAGGGATGTTGCTTCAGAGGTCGAGATTGCCAACCTCGGCAGGGAACTCAACCAGGCGCTGGCGCGCGCCGCAGCCGAGCAGAAAAAGCGTGCAGATCTTGAGGAACGCGAACGCCGGCGACTGGAAGCCGAGGCGCAGGATCTCAGGCGCTTCCATTCGGAATTCCTGGCCCAGTTGCAGGACGTTCTCGGAGGACGCGAAGGTGTCAGGATCGTCGGCGATCGCTTTGTTTTCTCGTCGGAAATCCTGTTCGAGGTGGGTTCGGACGTTCTTGGCGACACCGGCAAGGAAGAGATCCGACGCGTGTCCGAGATCATCAAGGATGTTGCCCAGCAGATCCCGCCCGAGGTGGATTGGATACTGCGGGTTGACGGACACACGGACAACACGCCGGTCAGGGCCAACCCGTGGTTCAGGGACAACTGGCAATTGAGCAGCGCCCGGGCGCTGTCGGTCGTACGTTACATGATCGATGAACTCGGCATTCCGGCCAATCGTCTGGCCGCCAACGGTTTCGGCGAGCATCAGCCGATCGCCGTCGGTGACGATCAGGTTTCGTTGGCCCAGAACCGCAGAATCGAGCTCAAGTTCACCGAGCGATAAAGGCGATTTCTCCGCAAGGGTCTGTCGTGCATCGCCCTGGTTTTGGCGTCGTCCCTGCGAGGATCACTCGGAGATCAACAGCGGCGCCTTGCCCTTGGAAAGCTGTCGATTTGGCGGTGGTTCGCACTCGATGGCCAGTTCACCGTCCTTCACGTCGACGCTGACGACACCTCCCTTGGCCAACTTGCCAAACAGGAGTTCGTCGGCCAGCGGCTTCTTGATCTTTTCCTGAATCAGCCGGGCGAGGGGACGCGCGCCCATCTTCGAGTCGTACCCGTGTTCCGCCAACCATTCTGCGGCCGGCTCCGAGAGTATGACCTCAACGTTCCGGTCCATGAGCTGCGCTTCGAGCTGGTGGATGAACTTCTCGACCACCTTCAGGATGACCGGACGCGACAGCGGGTTGAAGCTGATGATCGCATCCAGCCGATTGCGGAACTCGGGCGAGAATATCCGTTCGACAGCCGCCGTGTCCTCGCCTTTTCGCGAATCCCGGCCGAAGCCGATGGCGGTCTTCTCGAGTTCGGCGGCTCCGGCATTCGAGGTCATGATGATGATCGCGTTCCCGAAATTGACGGTCCGCCCGTTGTGGTCGGTCAGCTTGCCGTAGTCCATGACCTGGAGAAGTATGTTGTAGACGTCCGGGTGAGCCTTTTCGAACTCGTCAAGCAGCAGGACGCAGTGGGGATGCTGGTCCACGCTGTCGGTCAAGAGGCCCCCTTGGTCAAAACCGACGTATCCCGGCGGCGCGCCAATCAGCCGCGAAACCGCGTGCCGTTCCATGTACTCCGACATGTCGAACCGGTGCAACGTGACCGAGAGCGCCTCGGCCAACCGCCGCGCCACCTCGGTCTTTCCGACCCCGGTGGGTCCCGTGAACAGGTAGTTGCCCACCGGTTTTTCCGGCTCGCGAAGACCGGACCGCGAGAGCTTGATGGCGGACGCCAGCGCCTCGATGGCGACATCCTGCCCGTAGACTGTCCGCTTCAGCGTTTCCTCGAGATCGGCAAGCAGTTCGCTGTCGTTCTTCGAGACCCGCTTTGGCGGAATGCGCGCGAGTTTCGCAACAGCGGTCTCGATCTCCTTCACGCCCACCGTCTTGCGCTTGCGCTTGCGCGGCAGGATCTGCTGGCGGGCACCGGCCTCGTCGATCACGTCGATGGCCTTGTCCGGCAGCTTTCGGTCATGAATGTGCCGGGCGGAAAGATCGACTGCCGTCTTGATCGCATCGGCCGTGTAGCGAACCCCGTGATGGCTCTCGAAGCTCGCCCGAAGCCCCATCAGGATGTCGATGGTGTCTTCCGTGCTGGGTTCGTTGACGTCGATTTTCTGGAATCGGCGAGTCAGCGCGCGGTCTTTCTCGAAGTGCTGCCGGTATTCCTTGTAGGTCGTCGACCCGATGCACCGCAGTCGTCCGCTCTGCAATGGCGGCTTCAACAGGTTCGATGCATCCATGGAGCCGCCCGACGTGGCTCCAGCGCCGATGACCGTGTGGATCTCGTCAATGAAGAGAATCGCGTCCGGGTGCTTCTCGAGTTCGGAGATGACCGTTTTCATGCGCTGTTCGAAGTCGCCCCGGTAACGGGTGCCGGCCAGAACTGCCCCCATGTCCAGCGAATACACTGTCGACTCCGCAAGAACGCTGGGGATTTCTCCCGCGACGATCCGAAAGGCCAGCCCCTCGGCAATCGCGGTCTTTCCGACGCCGGAATCCCCGACCAGAATCGGGTTGTTCTTTCGCCTGCGACACAGGACCTGAACACAGCGTTCGATCTCGTGGTTGCGCCCGATCAGGGGATCGAGATCGCCGTCTCGGGCCCTTTGGTTGAGGTTGACGCAGAACTTCTCGATTTCGCTGGTTTCGGCCTCCTCCTGTCCCGCGCTGTCATCCGATGCGGGTATTTCGTCAATCTCGCTCGGGTCGGCGCCTCCGCTGCGGACCGGGTTGTTGCCACGAAACGCGGGATTTTTCGCGATCTTGTGCGACACGTAATTGACCGCGTCATAACGTGTCATGTCCTGTTCCTGCAGGAAATAGCGGGCATGTGAATCGCGTTCGTTGAAAATGGCAATGAGCAGGTCGGCGCCTGTCACCTCTGGCTTGTTCGCATTGTCCACGTGGGCAATCGCCCTCTTGATCACGCGGGTGAAGGCGTCGGTCGCCGAGGCTTCGATTCCGTCCATTCTGGCGACGGGACTGTGGAGTTCGCGGTCGAGGTAACCGATCAAGGTCTGGCGCAGCCTGGTGAGATTGACGTTGCAGGCCCTCAGGACTTTCGATGCATCCGGCTCGTCGATGAGCGCCAGCAGCAGGTGCTCGAGCGTCGCGAATTCGTGACTGCGGGCGTTGGCGTAGGCCAAGGCCGTGCGAAGTGCGGCATCGACAGTTGCTGAGAACGTCGCCATGTGATGATCCTTCTCCTCGTCGGCTGTTGTCAGCCACTGAGTCGTTGTCGTCCCGTCACCCGCTCGAGATCATTCCGGTCTCGTTGGAAGGGGCCTGTCCACAGGATAGGGCCTGTGGAGAGATTTCGCAAACCGTGCTGAATCGTGCCCACCGATTGCCGTATTGCCAGAGTGTCGTCACCTGATCCGATCGATCCGCCAGCACATCCGTTGTGGATCGAAACGCCTGGTCGGCTTTTCAATGGTCGGACTGCGGCGAGAGCTTCAGAAGTTGTCCTTGCGTTGCCTGATCTCCGCGAAGACTTCCGCATCGGAGGCCGCTTCCATGCCTAGTGCGGATCTCAGCGACGCATCAGAGCATCTGATGAACGGGTTCGTCTTTCTCTCGATACCGAGAGGTGAGGGCACTGTCGGGGACCCCTCGGCGAGGCGGCGCTCGATCCAGTCCGCGCGTTCCAGCAGGTCGGAATTGTCCGGTTCGATGCTCAAGGCGAATCGCGCGTTCGAGCGCGCGTATTCGTGCCCCGAACAGATGAGCATTTCATCGGGCATGTCGTCGAACTGACGCAGGCTCTCGTGCATCATCTCGAAGGTTCCCTCAAACACCCGGCCGCAACCCATCATCATCAGGCTGTCGCCGGTGAACGCCCAGTTCTCGTCCCTGAAGATGAACGCAATGTGGCCGACCGTGTGTCCAGAGACATCAAGAACCTCCGCTTGCAGGTTGCCGAACCGAATCGTCTCCCCCGCAGTGACGGCGATATCGAGTGGCGGCAGTCGGTGGGCGTCTTTTGCGGCACCGACGACCTTGGCCCCCGTCTCGGCACGGAGTGCGGCAACGCCCTCGACATGGTCAAGATGGTGATGGGTGAGCAGGATCTGATCAAGACCCAGTCCCCTGTCGCGGAGTTCGGCAAGGACCGGTGTTGAATCCGGCACATCGACAACGCCTGTCAGGCCACTCGCCGGCTCATGAATCAGGTAGGCGTAATTGTCGGAACGGCAAGGAATGACACGAACGTCAAGGGTCATGGAGTTTCGCTCCTTCTGTCTTTATGCTCGGGCGTTCAACATCCTTCTTGCCAAAATTCCGGGCAGTGGCAATGCATCTGGACATCGGACAGGTCAGCAGTTTCTACACAACGACAGGTCTGGGTGGAATCGTCAAGCGCGTGTTGCGAGACCAGATTGTCGGATTGTGGCCGGACACGCGAGGCCAGACCGTCGCCGGATTCGGGTTTCCGACGCCTGTTCTTCGCCCGTTCCTGGCATCGTCACGGCGCGTTCTTAGCCTGATGCCTGCACAGCAGGGCGTCATTGCGTGGCCCCGATCCGGTGACGACGGCGAGAATCGATCGGTTCTTGTCGATGAAACGCGCTGGCCGATCGGGACGGGCACGATCGATCGGCTGATCGTCATGCACGGGCTCGAAACCTGCGACAATCCAACCGGGCTGATCGACGAGATCTGGCGGACGCTCGGTCCCGGCGGGCGCGCGGTGTTTGTCGTTCCAAATCGATCCGGACTGTGGGCGCGGCGCGATGTCACGCCGTTCGGATTCGGTCGACCCTACAGCCTGATGCAGCTCGAATCACTGCTGCAGGAACATCAGTTCACGCCCGAACGGCACATCTCCGCGCTCTACATGCTGCCCAGTCACAGGCCGTTCTGGCTGCGTACGGCCAGGTACTGGGAACGACTCAACAATCGGTTGCCGGTTCCGCTCGCGGCAGGGGTCCTGATCGTCGAGGTCTCGAAGCGTCATCAACCGCATGCGGTTCGGGGAATCAGGGATGCCGTTCGCAGCCCGCTCGAAGCTCTCGACGGCATGATCAGACCGGCAAAGGATTCGGTTTCAGGCCGAAGTCGACGCCAGCTTGACGACAGGAAGTGATTCGGTGGCGCGTCAGGCGGGCCTCTGTTCGGCCCAGACCGGCTGATGACCCGCGCTTGCCCGATGAACGCGTGGTTTTTCGGGGCAGGGCGAACGCGATATCGCAGTCACGGGGGCCGGTCGGTCAGTTTCATGATCTGACGTGACGCCAGTTGTTTCAGCAATGCCCGAAAACTGGTTCTCGTGTGTTGCTTCCTGCAAAAACCATGTGCTAACACCACGGCGTTTCTGGGGCGGACAGCAGTCCGCCGCAGCGATTGCGTCGCCAATCATGTCATCCGTTGCGGTTCCAGGTGGACGACCTGGTGCCGTGTTCGCTTGAAAGGAACAATGTGGCTGAATCGGAGTCATTGTCTGCCGGAGTCGCGTCTCGCTACGCAACCGCCCTTTTCGAGCTTGCAAAGGAATCGGGGGAGTTGTCGACGGTCGAGCAGGATCTCGAAGCGATCGAGAAGGCTCTCGAGGACAGCGCCGATCTGCGAGCGCTGATTTCGTCGCTGATCTATTCGCGCGACGAACAGGTCGGTGCGATCACCGCGCTCGCTGGCCGGATGAATCTCTCCCGGGATGTCACGGGGACGCTGGTTGTCATGGCGCGCAAGCGGCGCCTGTTTGCCCTTCCGCATGTGCTCGAGTTGGTCCGTTCGATGATCGCGCGGGAAAAGGGAGAAGTCACCGCCCATGTTCAAACCCCCAGGCCATTGTCTTCGGAGCAATTGCAAAGACTGGAATCCGGGTTGGGCGATGCCATGGGCGACGAGGTCAACAGTGTCAGGATCGAACAGTCGGTCGATGATTCGCTCATCGGTGGGCTGGTGATCAGGGTTGGTTCGAGAATGATTGACAGTTCGATCAAGTCGAAGCTGTCGAGGCTCAGCAATGCAATGAGAGAGGTTGGGTAATGGCGATCCAGGCAGCAGAAATTTCTGCGATCCTGAAAGATCAGATCAGGAATTTTGGTCAGGAAGCGGAAGTCGCGGAAGTCGGACGGGTGCTCAGCGTCGGCGATGGAATCGCGCGCGTTCACGGTCTCGACAACATCCAGGCCGGCGAGATGGTTGAGTTTCCCGGCGGCATCCGGGGGATGGCGCTCAACCTCGAAGTCGACAACGTCGGCGTCGTCATTTTCGGCACCGACCGCGACATCAAGGAAGGCGACACGGTCAGGCGAACCAACGCGATTGTTGACGTTCCCGTCGGGGATGCGCTTCTCGGCCGGGTTGTCGATGCTCTCGGACAGCCGATCGACGGCAAGGGGCCGATCGAAACCGATTTGCGCGGGCAGGCGGACGTCAAGGCGCCCGGCATCATTCCAAGACGATCGGTTCACGAGCCCATGGCGACTGGACTGAAGTCGGTCGACTCCCTGATCCCGATCGGGCGGGGGCAGCGCGAACTGATCATCGGCGACCGCCAGACCGGCAAGACCGCGCTTGCACTTGATGCAATCCTGAACCAGAGCTCCTACAACGAGGCGGCCGGGGACGACGAGTCGAAGAAGCTCTACTGCGTCTATGTCGCCATCGGCCAGAAACGCTCCACGGTCGCCCAGTTGGTGAAGAAACTGGAAGAGACCGGTGCCATCGCCTACTCGATCATCGTCGCGGCCACGGCGTCGGACCCGGCGCCCATGCAGTTCCTGGCGCCGTATTCGGCGACCACCATCGCCGAGCATTTTCGCGACAACGGCCGGCATGCGCTGATCATCTACGACGACTTGTCGAAACAGGCCGTTGCCTATCGCCAGATGTCGCTCCTGCTGCGTCGCCCGCCCGGGCGCGAGGCGTATCCTGGCGACGTGTTCTATCTTCACTCGCGCTTGCTGGAACGTTCCGCGAAGCTCAATTCGGATCACGGGGCCGGATCGCTGACGGCATTGCCGATCATCGAAACGCAAGGTGGCGACGTGTCCGCCTTTATCCCGACCAACGTGATTTCGATCACCGATGGTCAGATCTTTCTCGAAACCGAACTGTTCTACCAGGGCATTCGCCCGGCGGTGAACACGGGGCTGTCGGTCTCCAGGGTCGGGTCGTCGGCGCAGACCGACGCCATGAAATCGGTCGCGGGCTCGATCAAGCTCGAACTTGCGCAGTACCGCGAGATGGCGGCATTCGCTCAATTCGGGTCCGATCTCGATGCGGCGACGCAGGCGCTGCTCAACCGGGGCGCCCGGTTGACCGAACTGCTGAAGCAGCCGCAGTATTCTCCATTGACCAACGCGGAACAGGTTGTCGTGATTTTCGCGGGGACGAAGGGGTATCTCGACGGAATAGCGGTTGCAGACGTCAGCCGATTCGAGGCCGGGCTGCTCACCTTCGTTCGGCAGAATCACGCAGACCTGCTGCAGGACATCACCGACAACGACCGCAAGGTCAAAGGTGATCTCGAGGAAAAACTCGCATCTGTTGTCGAGGATTTTGTGAAGGGCTTCTCCTGATTGGCGTCGATCGACGTTCGAAGGGAAGCGTTGACCTGATTCTCAAGGAACCTGACTGAATGCCAAGCCTCAAGGACCTCCGGCTCAGGATCGAAAGCGTCAAGAGCACGCGCAAGATCACCAAGGCCATGCAGATGGTCGCGGCAGCAAAGCTGCGCAAGGCGCAGGATGCTGCGGTGAACGCGCGCCCGTATGCCGAAGGGATCAACCGGGTCATCGGAACCTTGACATCGGCGCTCAAGGATTCCGACAGCGCGCCGCCGCTTCTCAAGGGCACGGGGAAGGACACGACCCATCTCCTGGTCGTGATGACAGGAGAACGCGGTCTGTGCGGGAGTTTCAATTCGGCCATCGTCAAGCTGGCGCGAACGCATGCCCAGCAACTCATCGAAGACGGCAAGACGGTCAAGATTCTGACGGTGGGACGAAAGGGGCGCGAGCAACTGCGCAGGGATTACGAATCCCGGTTGGTCGGTCACGTGGACCTGTCTCAAGCCAAGACGATCGGCTATGGAGATGCGTCAACCATCGCCAACGAAATCGTCACGCGGTTCGATGACGGCGATTGCGATGTCGTCACGATGTTTTTCAGCGTTTTCAAGTCCGTGATTGCCCAGGAGCCGACGGCGTCGCAGCTGATCCCGGCCGTGCCGGACGACGCAGACGAGCCTTCGGAGTCGGCATTCTACGAATTCGAACCCGACGAAGACGAGATACTCGAGAGCCTCTTGCCTCGCGCGCTCACCTCCCGGATCTTTGCCGCACTTCTCGAGAATGCGGCATCCGAACAGGGATCGCGGATGACGGCAATGGACAATGCGACCCGCAACGCCGGTGACATGATCGATCAGCTCACGATCCAGTTCAACCGCTCCCGGCAGGCCGCGATCACCAAGGAACTGATCGAAATCATTTCAGGCGCCGAGGCGCTCTAGGACCGGAGAATCATGATGAAGGACCAGGCAGACTTTCATGCACGCGGCAAGATCACCCAGGTGATCGGCGCTGTCGTGGACGTGCAGTTCGACGGCGAACTGCCGGAAATTCTGAACGCGCTCGAAACCGAGAACAACGGCCAGCGGCTGGTGCTCGAGGTGGCCCAGCACCTTGGGGAAAACACGGTGCGGACCATCGCCATGGATTCTTCGGAAGGGCTGGTTCGCGGTACCGAGGTCGTTGACACCAACGGCCCGATCACGGTGCCTGTCGGCACCCCCACGCTTGGACGGATTCTCAATGTCGTTGGCGAACCTGTGGACGAGAAGGGTCCGGTCGAGAGCGAGGAACGACGGGCGATTCACCGGCCTGCGCCCGAGTTCGACGCCCAGTCGACCGAAACTGAAATCCTCGTGACGGGGATCAAGGTCGTCGACCTCCTCGCGCCTTATTCAAAGGGCGGCAAGATCGGTCTCTTCGGGGGAGCGGGCGTTGGAAAGACGGTGTTGATCATGGAACTGATCAACAACATCGCCAAGGTGCATTCGGGATTCTCGGTCTTTGCCGGTGTCGGCGAGCGGACGAGAGAAGGAAACGACCTCTATCACGAGATGATCGAATCGGGCGTCATCAAGCCTGACGACCTCGAAAACTCCCAGGTGGCCCTCGTGTACGGCCAGATGAACGAGCCTCCTGGCGCGCGGGCACGCGTGGGGCTGACGGGGCTGACTCTCGCCGAGCAGTTCCGCGACCAGTCGGGGACCGACGTCCTGTTCTTCGTCGACAACATTTTCCGCTTCACGCAGGCGGGGTCCGAAGTTTCGGCCCTCCTGGGGCGCATTCCGTCGGCGGTGGGTTATCAGCCGACGCTGGCAACGGACATGGGTGCGCTGCAGGAGCGCATCACGTCGACTCGTGCAGGCTCGATCACCTCGGTTCAGGCAATCTACGTCCCCGCCGACGACTTGACCGACCCGGCGCCGGCCACCTCGTTTGCGCACCTCGACGCCACAACCGTTCTGTCGCGCGCGATTTCGGAACTCGGCATCTATCCTGCGGTCGATCCCCTCGATTCAAACTCGCGCATTCTCGATCCGGCGGTTGTGGGCGAGGAGCACTACAAGGTCGCGCGAGACGTGCAGGGCGTCCTGCAACGCTACAAGTCCTTGCAGGACATCATTGCCATTCTTGGCATGGACGAACTCTCGGAGGACGACAAGCTGACGGTCGCAAGGGCACGGAAGATCCAGCGATTCCTGTCACAACCGTTTGATGTTGCACAGGTTTTCACGGGGTTCCCGGGCATCCAGGTTCCGCTCGAGGTCACCATCGACAGTTTCAGGCGGGTTGTCGACGGCGAATTCGACCACCTGCCGGAGGCGGCATTCTACATGGTCGGCGGCATCGACGACGTGGTGGCAAAGGCTCAGCGTCTCGCGGTCGAAGCAGCCTGACGCGAGATGGCGTGACGGAGACGCTCGATGGCAGACACATTGCAGTTTGATCTATTGGCTCCGGACCAAGGCCTTGCAAGTTGCCCGGCAAGCCAGGTCGACCTTCCGGGAGCGGAAGGCGATTTTGCGGTGTTGCCCAATCACATGCCTCTTGTTGCTGCCTTGCGTCCGGGCGTTGTCCGCGTGCAGGGTCCCGGCGGAGAGACATCGGAGTTCGTCGTGACCGGTGGCTACGTCGAGGTTTCGGCGGAAACCACAATGGTCCTGGCGGCAGAGGCTTTCGAACGATCGAATGTCACAAGACAGGTGCTTCAGCAGTTCGTCGATGCGGCCCGGAGCGATGCCGAGGGTTGTGAGGGTCTCCAGAAGGATCGTGCCGACAAGCATCTCAATGACATGATTGCATTGGAGCAAGCGCTCGGCGCCAATTGATCTGTCCGGTACCGTATGAGCAACGACAACAGCCGCTTCTCCCGTTCGCCCGGACTGTCTGCTCACGAATGCGCGGCGTTTCCGCTGTAGATCGGCTTGAGAACGTCTTCGTCGAACAGTGACGAGACGGATGTTCCATTTGCGATGTTCATGATTGCCTGCGCCAGCAGAGGTGCGGTCGACAACGAACGGATCTTTTCGCATTTTCGCGCTGAACCGTTGAGGACGATGGAGTCGGTCACGACGAGTTCGGTCATGCTCGACTTCGAAAGCCTCTCGCCTGCCGGGTCCGACAGGACCCCATGTGTAATGTAGGATCGAACTTCCTTCGCGCCGGCTTCCATCAGCGTGTCGGCTGCCTTGCACAAGGTCCCGGCGGTGTCGCAGATGTCGTCGACGATGATGGCAACTCTGTCGGCGACGTCCCCGATAACGGTCATTTCGGCGACCACGCCCGGCGCCGAGCGCCGTTTGTCGACGATGGCCAGTTCAGCTCCGATTCGCTTGGCAAGTTCGCGCGCGCGTTCGACGCCGCCGACATCGGGCGACACGACGCAAATGCTGTCGGTCGAATCCGCAAAGCGCGAACGCAGGTCGAGCGTGAACACGGGCGCGCAGTAGAGGTTGTCGACCGGAATGTCGAAAAAGCCCTGAATCTGCCCGGCATGAAGGTCCATCGTCAGCACGCGCTCGACCCCGGCTTCGACCAGAAGGTTGGCGACCAGCTTGGCCGAAATGGGGGTTCGCGCGCGGGTTCTTCGATCCTGACGGGCGTAGCCGAAATAAGGAATGACGGCGGTAATGCGTCTGGCGGATGATCGTCGCAGTGCGTCCGCCATGATCAGGAGTTCCATGAGGTTGTCGTTTGCCGGGTTCGACGTCGACTGGATGATGAACATGTCCTCGCCACGGACATTGTCATGAACCTCGATGAAGATCTCCTGGTCGTTGAACCGTTCAACCCGGGTCTCGACCAGCTTGACGGTCTTGCCCCAGTTCAGCGACATGCATCGCGCGATTGCGGTCGCCAGAGGCCGGTTCGAGTTTCCCGCGATCAGCCTGGGTTCGACGCTCCACTTCATCCCTTCTCCCCTCGGGACAACGCCGGGATCCGTCCCCCCGACTTCTCACGACCGAATAGCACCGGATGATTCAATTGCAAGCAATCGTTCGTCAGATCCTTCGATTGGTTCGGTGTTGACGGTCACCGCCACGGACAGGCTTCATCCGGGTCGACATGCATCGCCATGTTCGGCAGTATCGGAATCGGTCGATGGTTGGACTTCGGCTTGCCGGAATCTGGCAGCGCGTCGCTCAATTCGTTTCGATTGAGAAAGATGTGCATTCGACGGAGACAGGGGGGAGAGGTTGAGGGTCTCGCATGATGATCTGAAGATGACCTGCACAAAGGTCTTCTGCGCGATGGGCAGCCCGGTCGAGGAAGCCGACCTTGTTGCGGGGTCTTTGGTGACGGCAAACCTCATGGGCCACGACAGCCATGGGGTCGGTCTGGTGCCGACCTATCTTCAAAACTTCAAGATCGGGATGCTCAAACCGGGAACTTCGGCTTCGATCATGAAAGACTCCGACACGTTCGTTCAGTTGGACGGCAAATTGGGGTTTGGGCGGCGGGTCGGCGGCGAGGCGATGGATGAGGCCGTCAGGCGGTGTCGTCGAAACGGCGTTTGCGTGATGACCTTGCGGAACGCACACCACCTGGGACGGATCGGCGCCTACGGCGAGATTTCCATCGCCGCAGGATTGATCTCGATCCATTTCGTCAATGTCATCGATCATGATCCGACAGTTGCTCCGTGGGGTGGCTCGGCAGGGCGGTTCGTGACCAACCCGATCTGCATCGCCGTCCCGGGCACTGAAAGCACCGATCCACTCTTGCTGGACATGGCCACGAGCAGAATCGCCCTGGGCAAGGCGCGCGTCGCCATGACGCGAGGAGTGGAGGTGGCACCGGGCAATATCGTGGATGCGGGCGGGCGCGAAACGACGGACCCCGGCGTCGTTTTTGCCGAGACGCCGGGAGCTTTGCTGCCGTTCGGGGAGCACAAGGGCTCTGGCCTCGCGCTCTTGTGCGAGCTCCTGGCTGGCGGCCTCTCCGGAGGTGGCACGATTCAACCCGGCAATCCACGCAACGGCAGCATCGTGAACAACATGACGACCATCGTTGTCGATCCGGAACAATTTGCCGCGCGCAGCTGGTGGTTCAATGAACTCGATGCGCTGATCGCCTACGTGAAGTCGTCTCCGGCGGCGGAATTCACTGGGCCTGTGAGCGTTGCGGGCGAACCGGAGCGACGGGCACGGATTGATCGGATTGCCAACGGAATCCCGATCGATGATTCGGAGTTGCAGGAGATCGTCGAGGCAGGGCTCGAACTGGGAGTCGCCGAATCGGAATTGCGCATTCGGGGCCTTTTGCAACACTGACCCTCCCATAGCCAATTCTGGTCGGCCTGCAATTGATGTGCCGCGACAATGAAGGCAAAGGGACCTGTCAGAAACTGATTGTGCCATGGGCCTCCGGCGGGAACCGCAAGACCGAAGATAGAGAGCTGGATGCGAAGTGATGCACCATTCATTTGCGCTGAATTTGATTCTTCCGTTCTGCGGAACTGGAAGCGTTGCTGCGTCGAACACCGACAGCCAGTTTCGCAATCGAGTGCAAGTCGGCAATGGGTCCAGATTTGCAGATTATGGAGTTTCTGACGCCCTGTGTGGCTGGCAGGAATTCAGATTGTGGTCGGAACTGAATCATGATTCGAAATCGACAGGAATCCCGGGCTTTGTGGCTTCACGACAAAGCGATGTTTTTGAGTCCCGTGAATTTGGTCGATCAATGCACGAGCCACATGGTGAGCTTCATGTGTGGGAAACGCAGTTTGGTCGCACGGAGAACCATTTCGTTTTTGGGCGACCGTCAACGAGTAGAGACCTTAATTCAGTTGCCTGTGATTCCGGCGCAAGGCCATTGATCTTGTTGCTGGATGCAAGACGCATGCTCGGCGAACAGAGGATTACGGAAGCTCGCAAGACTTTGCGACGGGGAGTTGCCGCCTTCCCGAAAGACAAGAGAATTGCAGATCTCCACAGGGCGATTGCGCCTGGCCGGTCGAGGTCGTGGAGGAGTAAAGAGCCGGTTAAATCTCGCGAGCGAGAATCCGAATGGCTCCGACAACACGGTCGCAAGTATTTGGGGCTCTGGGTCGCCGTCAGTGGATACGGACTCATGGCATCCGCTCCAACTCTTCACGAGTTGATGGAAAACGTTAAGGCGAAAGGTGACGAAGCCAAAGAAGGCACCCCGATCATTCACAAAGTACTGTCAGATGATTTTGCCAATGCTGGCATTCGATGGCAAAGAGTTTGCCACGAGCGAGAGGATTTGAAATGACCGATGCCTCGAGCTTTGTTACTGTTCTGGAGTTCTGGTCTACAGTTGCCGTGTGGCCCCACGAAGGATTCCAATGATGCAAAACGAAAAAGTCGACTACTTTCTCTTCACGCTGTCTCCATTTTCCTATCTCGCAGGCAATCGTCTCGAAGAGGTCGCCAAGAAACGCGGCATCGAGGTTGCTTATCGACCGTTCAATTTGTTCAAGGTGTTTGGGGAGACCGGGACGCCATTGCCAAAGGATCGGCACCCCTCGCGACAGGCCTACAGGCTCCAGGAAATCCAGAGGATTGCCGACTTCGAGGAACTTCCAATAACGGTGCACCCGGCCCACTGGCCGACCGATCCGTTGCCAAGTTGTCTTGCGATCATTGCAGCTGCTGAATCCGGAGGAGGGGACGTTGGGGGACTTGTTCATTCGATCCTCAAGGCTTGCTGGGCCGAGGAAAAGGACATTTCCAGGCGGGAGGTTGTTGCCGCCTGTCTTGAGGCGAACGGTTTCCCGGGGTCGATTGCGGATGCAGACGAGTCGAAGGCCCGCGAGGTCTTTGATCGCAATACCGACGAAGCGCTCTCGCGTGGCGTCTTCGGGGCACCAAGTTACCTCGTGGGCGAGCAGGTCTTCTGGGGACAGGATCGGCTGCCCCATCTCGATGCCTGGCTTGGTCGGAATTCCGCTGGCTGAGAGGCGTGGCGCTCCAGTTATCTCTCGTCGATCAGTTCGAGAAACCGGTCGATGTCATCGTCGGTTGTCGACCAGTTGCAGACCAGACGCGCCGTCAAGACCTCGTCGGGACGGCCGCTTGGCTTCTGATGCGGGGGCCACGGGTAATACTGGGCGCCTGCCGATTGGGCCCTCTCGTGCCCCGAACGCGGCCACCCTGCGAAAATCATGTTGGCCTCGACCGGATGAACGAAATGCGCCGAGCTGATTCCTGACAGCCCGTCGGCCAGCCGCGCGGCTGCTGCATTCGCGCGCCTCGCCAGATCCAGCCACAGCGAATCCTCGAGATAGGCCTTCATCTGGGCGGACAGAAACCGGTGCTTCGAAAACAGGTGACCGCCCCGCTTCCGGCGCAGTTCGAATTCCCACGCAAGTTCCGGATCGAACAGGACCACTGCCTCGACCCCAAGCAAACCGTTCTTCGTGCCGCCTAGGATGAGGACGTCGATGCCGGACTTCCACGTCGCCTCGGCAGGGGTGCATCCGCTCGCCACGATTGCATTTGCAATGCGTGCGCCGTCGAGGTGGCAGCGCATTCCGTGGTCACGCGCAATCCCGCTCAGTGCCTGGATGTCCTGAGGTGAATAAACCGTCCCGCGCTCGGTGACGTTGGTGACCGACAGCGTGCCGATCTGCACGCCGTGAACGCCAAGGCATCCGGTTCTGCCGATGCTCTCCTTCAACAGTTCGGGGGCGATCTTCCCATCTGGCCCACCCACGGTGGTCAGTTTCATGCCACCCGCGTAGAACTCCGGTGCGCCGCACTCGTCTTCTTCGACATGGGCGTGTTCATGGCAAAAGACGGTCTGCCATGGGCTCGTCACCGTCGCGATTGCAAGAGCGTTGGCAGCGGTTCCAGTTGCGACCAGATAGACTGCCGCCTCCGGCGCTTCGAACACCTCTCTCACGCTGTCGATGACGGACTGCATGGTTGGGTCATTGCCATAGGCCGGGGCATAGCCCGTGTTCTCGGCAACAACTGCGTCAATGATCTGCGGCGCAGCAGGCCCCGAATTGTCCGATGCAAAAAACATGGTCAGACGATCGTCGCGGCCACGGCGTCGTCAACGACATGGTCTTCGATGCGTGACGCTGCCACGTTTCGTTCATTGCGGAGCTTCATCGATCTCAGGCTGTGCCCCAATTCGTGAACCAGTTCCCTGTCGCCCGATATCAGGTGATGCCAGGCGGGCAGGGGTTTCCCCTCGTGTCGAAGCCGGTACGAACAGGTTTTCGGCATCCAGGCAGCGGACTCCGCGATCGACTCGGGCGTAAACCTGATGCAGTCGTGAACCAGGTCGTGACGCTTGGCATAGTTGTTGCATCGGCAACCGAAGTGATCGAAGAGGCGACAGGCGACATTGGTGTAGCGCACCTCGCCAGAGTCGATGTCTTCGAGCTTCAGCAGGCAGCACTTGCCGCAACCGTCACAAAGCGCCTCCCACTCCGCGCCGTTGAGTTCCTGAAGCGGGAGATTCTTCCAGAACTCCGGTCTGAGGTTCTTGTCATCCACGGCATTCGGCATCGGGCGCTCCCTTGCTGCACGTGCTGATCTTGATCGCTTCCATCACGAACTCATCGCGACTTTCTGGTCCTGGTCCCACCTCGGATGATCGGCGACACGCCCGAGAATCTCCCGACTGCGAGCGCAATCGTCATTCATCGCCTTGACCAGTTCGTCGACATCGTCAAATCGAATCTCGGGACGAAGATAGTCCACAAGCGCAACCGACAGACGCCTTCCATATAGATCGCCGTCGAACCCAAAAAGGTGAACCTCGAGGGTCGGCTCGTTTTGGCCAAACGTCGGTCGTGTTCCGATCGAGGCAACCCCTCCGAAGGTGGCCGAGGTCTCGTCGTCAATGACGTCCACGCGGACGGCGTAGACGGCATGCGCGGGCACGAAATGACCGTCGAGGGAGAGATTGGCCGTCGGCATGCCCAATTTGCGCCCCCGCTTCTCGCCGTGGATCACGCGCCCTTCGATGCGGTGGCAATGCCCAAGAATCGACGTCGCTCTTTGCACATCGCCATCCGCGAGTGCCTTGCGCACGGCTGTCGACGAATAGTCGGTGCCGCCTGCGCTCGCGAGCGGCGCCACGGTCACGCCGAACCCGAATCGTTTGCCATGTTCAGACAGAGCGCTCGCGTCACCCGCTCGGGACTTGCCGAACCTGAAGTCCGCTCCGACGATTGCGTGTGAAATCCCCAACCGCTCGGCAAGCACGTCTCGCGAGAATTCCTCGGCTGTTGCGCCGGCAAGCCGTTCATCGAAGGTGAGTTCGAAGACGACATCGAATCCGATCGATTGAAGTCGCCTTGCACGGCTTCCGCTCGTCATGAGGCGGAATGCCGGGTCGTCGGGTCGAAAGAACTGCCGTGGATGGGGCTCAAACGTGGCCACGCCCGCCGGATTGCCGGTCTTTCTCGCTGTTTCGATCGCCTGATTCAGAATCGTGAGATGACCGAGGTGTATGCCGTCGAAGTTGCCGATTGCCACAACTGCGCCGCGACATTCGGCGGGAACTGCTTCATCTTTGCGAACAATCTGCATCTGGGTCGATCGTGGTCTGGATTTTCAGTCAAATTTCCGGCTCGGCGCAAGAACGAGGGCCTCGCCAATGAGCACGACCTTATTTCTGACCCTGCACTCACAATCAAGGGTCACGCGACGCTTGGCATAGTCGATCGACTTGACGGTCACGCGCGCTTCGACGTGATCGCCTGAACGAACAGGTGCCAGGAATTTCAGCGATTGTCCCATGTAGACGGTTCCATGCCCGGGGAGCTGTTCTCCGATGACGGCCGAAATCAGTGACGCATACATCATTCCGTGTGCGATTCGACCACCGAAGATCGTCTCGCGCGCATAGGTTTCGTCATGGTGAATCGGGTTGTAGTCGAGAGACAGCTCGGAGAACGCCGTTGTGTCGGCGTCGGTGAAGGTCCGCGCGATCGATCGGGACATCCCAAGTTCGAGGTCTTCGATGCAGATCGTGCCGACCTCAACCTCGTTGCCGTCTCCGTCCAGCCGTTTCATGCCAATCCACCCGTGGACTGATTGGTTGTCGAGCGAAAAGCGTCGCACATCTTCGAGTTCTGCAGCAACCTGTCATGTCGGGCTGCACGCGGGCGCTGACGGGTCGTGCCAGTCATGACCGATCTACCTCAGATGTCCAATAGCCATCTCTGGCATGGAACTGATCCCCTGTTCGCAGAGATATGCCTCGAGGCGACTGCGGTCGGGGCTGTGGGTCGTGGCCGTCGCGGCCCGGGACAGGCCACCGGTGATGAACAGCCCCGACAGGTTCTCGCGAGAGGCTCCTTCCATGTCGGTATGGAGTCCATCGCCGATGCACAGGATGCGATCGTCTTCGACGGTGCGGTCGAGTGCGGCGTTCATGCGAAGCCGGGCAGTGGTGTAGATCGGCTTGTGCGGTTTCCCGAAATAAAGGACCTCGCCACCGAAACTTGCGTAGAGTTCTGCAAGCGCTCCAGCGCAGTAGACTCGGTCGACGCCGCGGTCGACCACGAGATCGGGGTTGGCGCAGAGCATCTTGAGGTCGCGGTCGCGAGCAGAGCGAAGCACGTCGATGTAGTCGTGCGGTGTCTCGGTCGTGTCGTCGACCAGGCCGGTACAGACGAGCCCATCGGCAGCCTCTAATGCAGTCAGCGTGATGCCAGCGAGTCCTTCGAGACCATCGTCATTTTCGGGAAGAAAGAAAGTCTCCTCCCGTGCTGGACCGATATGATGAACAGACTGGCCAAACTCGCCAAGGGAAAGCGCGCGCCGCGCCGCATCGCCGCTTGTGACGACATCATGATAGAGGTCGCAGGAAACGCCGATCTGGTCAAGGTGTCTGATGACCTTCGAACGCGAACGGGGCGCATTGGTCATCAAGACGATGTAGCCGCCTTGCTTGCGGTAACGGACAAGCGCTTCGACCGCCGCAGGAAATGGGCGAAGTCCGTTGTGGAGGCACCCCCAAAGATCGCAGAAAACCGCATCGAAACGGGGGGAGATCTCGTCAAGCGATTCAATGATCGTGGTCAAAGCGCGATGTCCCGATGATGATTTCCGAAAAAACGGCAACAGATCCTGCTTCCGGATCAAGTCGCGGCGGCCGGTCCGTTGGCCATGCGTCCTACATCAGCACTTGGCCAATTTCCAGATGATCCGAATGCCCTTCGGAGAGGTGGTCAATGCGGCCTGTCGGGCGTTCTTGTCACGACTCCGAGCCGTGCATGGCGGACGGAGATATCGAATGTGACAGGGCCCGACCGTCCCGATTGATCAAGGCTCAGCCGAACGCCTCGGTGATGGGGCGATTGGGCTCAAGACACCTCAGGTCCGCAACCGCCGGGCGCATTCCTTCGATTCAGGACGTGATCGTGAATGCGGGAGAAAATTTGGGGGCCGTAGACTTGACAACGAGCAGTGCGGTTCCTATCTGCCCTCCTGTTAGCAGCCACGATGGTTGAGTGCTAACAGCAATCATGTCCTGGATACACATGGGGCAGGAAACAATTCGAAAGCAAACCATTTAGGGAGCGACGCGATGGCATTCAAGCCTTTGCATGATCGTGTCTTGGTTCGTCGAATCGAGAGCGATGAAAAAACAGCTGGTGGATTGATCATCCCAGACAGCGCCAAGGAGAAACCCTCAGAGGGTGAAATCATCTCCTGCGGCGAGGGCGCAAGAAAGGACAGCGGCGAGCTGATCCCGATGTCCGTCAAGGACGGCGACCGCATTCTGTTTGGAAAATGGTCCGGAACCGAAGTCACGATCGACGGTGAAGAACTGTTGATCATGAAGGAATCCGATGTCCTTGGAATTCTCGAGGGCTGACGGCAAGGCCGCTACACTGAGGAGACACTGAATTATGGCAGCCAAAGACGTAAAATTCAGCACGGACGCCCGGAACAAGATGCTCGAGGGCGTCACCGTTCTGGCTGATGCGGTTCGTGTGACACTGGGTCCCAAAGGACGGAATGTCGTTCTCGACAAGTCCTTTGGCGCGCCGCGCATCACCAAGGACGGCGTGACCGTCGCAAAGGAAATCGAGCTTGAAGGCAAGTTCGAGAACATGGGTGCACAGATGGTGCGTGAAGTCGCTTCGCGGACCAACGACACCGCAGGTGACGGCACCACCACCGCAACGATTCTGGCCCATGCAATCGTCCGTGAAGGTCTCAAGACCGTTGCGGCCGGCATGAACCCCATGGATCTCAAGAGAGGCATCGACATGGCGACCAGCAAGGTCGTTGACGAAATCAAGAGTCTCTCCCGGGAGGTCAAGGATTCGGCCGAAGTCGCCCAGGTGGGCACCATTTCGGCGAATGGCGAGTCCGAGATCGGCGAGCAAATTGCTGACGCAATGCAAAAGGTCGGCAATGAAGGCGTGATCACGGTCGAGGAGAACAAGGGCCTGGAGACTGAAACCGACGTCGTCGAAGGCATGCAGTTCGACCGCGGCTACCTGTCGCCGTACTTCGTCACCAATGCCGACAAGATGACCGCCGAGCTCGACGACTGTCTCGTACTTTTGCACGAAAAGAAGCTCTCGTCCCTGCAGGCCATGGTGCCGCTTCTTGAAAGCGTCATCCAGGCCGGCAAGCCGCTTCTGGTCATTGCCGAAGACGTCGAAGGGGAAGCTCTTGCGACCCTCGTCGTCAACAAGCTGCGTGGCGGTCTGAAGATCGCAGCGGTCAAGGCCCCCGGGTTCGGCGACCGCCGCAAGGCCATGCTGCAGGACATCGCCATTCTGACGGGTGGGCAGGTGATTTCCGAAGACCTCGGAATGAAGCTCGAGAACGTCGGCATGGACATGCTCGGTCGTGCACGCAAGGTTTCGATCAACAAGGACGACACGACCATCGTTGACGGTGCCGGCGAGAAGGCCGAAATCGAAGCCCGCGTGGCCCAGATTCGCAGCCAGATCGAAGAGACCACGTCCGATTACGACCGCGAAAAACTGCAGGAACGGCTGGCCAAGCTGGCCGGCGGTGTCGCCGTCATTCGCGTCGGTGGTGCGACAGAGGTCGAGGTCAAGGAGCGCAAGGACCGCGTGGACGACGCGCTGAACTCGACTCGCGCTGCGGTTCAGGAAGGCGTTGTCGTTGGTGGCGGCGTGTCGCTGATGCTCGGTGCGAAATCGCTCGACGGGCTGAAGGGTGCCAACACCGACCAGGACGCTGGCATCGCGATCGTGCGACGAGCTCTTGAAGCGCCGCTGCGCCAGATTGCCGAGAATGCGGGCTTCGACGGCGCCGTCGTTGCTGGCAAGGTGCGTGAGAGCGAGGACAAGACCTTTGGTTTCAACGCGCAGACCGGCGAGTACGGCGACATGATTTCCGATGGAATCATCGATCCGGCCAAGGTCGTGCGCGCGGCGCTCGAAGATGCATCCTCGATTGCCGGCCTCCTGGTGACCACCGAGGCCATGGTCGCGGATCGCCCCGAGCCGAAGACCAATGCGCCGGCGATGCCTGACATGGGCGGAATGGGCGGCATGATGTAATCAGTCATCGTGTTGATCGTCGGGAGATCATCGAATCTCCCGACGTTTCCGGGAACGAAACCCGGAGAGATGGGGCCGCAAGTCGGCCCCATTTTTTTCCGACCTGCGAGAGATTCTTGTTGCGGCTGCGATGAACTCGATCGGTCAGACATGGATCGTGTTGCAGATGCATCGGTTGCGACTGGCGACTGCGGTCACACGTGCACTTGGACAATCCGTCGACGCGACGGGCGCAAGGCTCCGGGCGTCACGGGGGCGTAGTTCGGCAAACTCTGTTGACGTGCCCCATCTTGCGGCCTGATCTCGTTTCGTCCTTGCCGTAAAGATGGATTGCTTGGTTGCCCTTGCGGGCATGGTCTTCCACGTTGTCGATGTCCATCCCGATGATGTTGGTCATCACCACATCGGCGTGGCGGATTCCGTCTCCAAGCGGCCAGTTGCAGATGGCCCGGATGTGCTGTTCGAACTGGTCGACAACGCATCCGTTCTGGGTCCAGTGGCCCGAATTGTGGACCCGCGGAGCGAATTCGTTGACGAGGACCGTCTCGCCGCTGACAAAGCACTCAACACCGATGACGCCGACATAGTCGAGCTTCTCCAGGATTGTTTTCGCGATCGCGATCGCGCGCTGGCCCAGGTCGGTCGAAATCCTGGCAGGAACGGTCGTGGTTCTCAGAATCCCGTCCTCGTGGACGTTTTCGCCGGGATCGTAGCAGACGCTGGTTCCGTCGACCGCCCTCGCTGCGATCACCGAGATTTCCCGATCGAACGAGACCTGCTGTTCGATTATCGCAGGTTGTTGCCCGATTTCCCTCAGGGCACGCTCAACGTCGCCCGTGGACCGAAGCCTGAATTGTCCCTTCCCGTCATATCCGAAACGCCGGGTTTTCAGGATTGCGGGAAGTCCGATGGTGTCGATGGCCCGCGACAGATCTTCCTCGCTTCCAATGTCCGCGAACGGCGCGACGTCGATTCCGATATCGCGAAGAAAGGATTTTTCGATCAGTCGGTCCTGCGACGTGACCAGTGCCGTCAATCCCGGTCGAACGGGGCAGGTCTCGGCAATGGTTTCAACCGTTGACGCCGGTATGTTCTCAAATTCGTAGGTTACGACATCGACGTGGTTGGCAAAGCGTTGCAAGGCATCGCCATCGCCGTAATCGGCAACGGTCACCGTGTTCGCCAGTTGACCGGCAGGCGGGTCCGACCCATCCGCGAAGACATGCGTGCGCAATCCCAAGCACGACGCCGCACCGCAGAGCATGCGGCCGAGTTGGCCGCCCCCCAGGATTCCGATCGTCGAGCCGATCGGGAGCGGTTCAGTCGTCAACAGGCGCCTCCCCGACCGAGGCTGAGAGCGTCGCGCGCCAGGCCTCGAGGCGAGCCGCAACCTGATCGTCGCCGAGGGCGAGGACTGCTGCTGCCAGGAGCGCGGCATTGGTCGCTCCCGCAGCGCCGATCGCCATCGTGGCCACCGGAAACCCGCGCGGCATCTGGACGATCGAATAGAGCGAATCGACGCCATTGAGTGTGGATGTCTGGATGGGAACTCCGATGACCGGAACTCGCGTCTTGGACGCCAGCATTCCGGGCAGATGCGCAGCGCCGCCAGCGCCTGCGATAATGGATTTCAAGCCTCTGTCTGCCGCTGTTCGTCCGTACTCCCACAGCCGATCGGGCGTCCGATGCGCGGACACGATGCGGGTCTCGTACTGGATTTTCAGATCGTCCAGGACCTTGGCGGCCTCGCGCATGGTTGGCCAGTCGGACTGGCTGCCCATGACGATACCGATTTCGACGTTCGTCATGCTTCGTTGGTTAACCCCGGCTTGTCACTGTCGTGGCATTCAGGCGATGATATCGGGAGTGATTTCGTTCTCGAGACGACGAATCTTGTCCTTGAGCGCCAGTTTCTTTCGTTTCAGTCGTTGCAGGGTCAGCACGTCCGGATGAGTGTTGCGATGGAGGGCGGCAATGGCTTCATCGAGGTCGCGATGCTCGCGCCGCATCGTTTCCAGTTCGACGCGGAGAATGGTCTCGCGTGGCATGTTCAGCACGTTTGTCATCTGGTTTTCTGGCTGGTTGTCTCCCGATTGTCTCTGCCCCGACCATACCCGAATTTCGACCACATTTGCAATGCATGAGGCGGCGATTCGGCTCTTTCTGGACCGTTGCCCAGCTGATTGCCTGGCCTTGAGGCGGGTGTCGCGGATTCGGGCGATTGGCATCTGTCGAACGCCAAGCGAAACGCGAATTTCACGTGACTTTCGTGCGAGGAATCACGGGCAGGGCATCACGTTGCGGGTCCCCAAGGCGCTCGGATACAGGGCCGAGCGTGTGCGAGTCAGAAACGCGCGGTCCACTCTCTTCCTTGCGCTATCCGGCAGTTGTCGCCCGCTTGGCCAAGTTTTTCACCGGAGATGATGCCGTCACCTCGTGCATCTTCGAATACTTGATCGTGTTGCGAGCGATTCGAGACGGATCATACAGGTAGTTCACCATCACGCCCGCCGAATTGGCCATCCCCGCGGCGGAAAGATCGGCCTTTGGATGTATCGCGTGAACAGTTGCGCCGTTCCCGAGGTGAAAGCGCGCAACGGCATCGAGAGGAAGACCGTCCGGCGCCTTGGCTTCGAGCAGGTACTTTGCCGCAAGGCGCGGCATGCTTGTCGGGTCATCCGAGTTGACGGCGACCTCTTGGTCCCGCAACCAGCGTGCGAGTCCCGGGATTGGCGACAACGTCACGAATCTCGTGATGTTTGGCAGTTCCTGTTCAAGGTCACGGACGACTTGCTTGATCAAGGAATTCCCGAACGAAACGCCGGCGAGACCTCTTTGGCAATTCGAAATCGAATAGAACACGGCTGTGTCTGCCTCATCCTCGCCGATTGCCTCACGCTGTTCGCAAAGAACGGCCTGAATTGAATCGGGAATCCCGCGCGTCAGGGCGATCTCGACAAATATCAGCGGATCGTTGGGCATTGCGGGATGAAAGAAGGCGAAGCATCGCCGGTCCGCAGGCTCAAGGCGGAGACGCAAATCGCTCCATGTCTTGATCTCGTGAACGGCTTCGTAGGCGATGATCTTCTCGAGAATCGAAGCGGGGCTGTCCCAGTTGATCTGCCGGATGACCAGGAATCCGCGGTTGAACCAGCTGCGGAGCAGGTGAACCAGGTCATGGTCGGTTCTCGCGAGTGCGGGCATGTTCTTCAGCAGGCCCAAAAGGTTTTCGCGCATTCTCACGATTTCCGCCGTTGCTCCTGGCGCCTCGTTCAATTGGCGAAACAGCCGCTGCCTGCGTGGCTCGCAAACCTGCGCGAGCGCCTTGAAGTTGTCGGGTGACGGATCGTCTCCGTATCGCTGGGCCGATTTCTCGATGTCATCCGCGACCAGATCCAGTTCTTCGTTCAGAAACTCGAAGAAGGCGGCTTTTGCGTCAATGTCGAGCCGTCGGTAGCGTTCGAGGACTGTTGCGGCCAATTGCCGCTCCGAGGTTTCGGCGGTCTCCGAGAGCAGGTCGAGGCAAATGTCCCTGATGTCGCGCTTGTCGTGAATTTTCCGACCAAAAACGCGACGCTCGAACAAAGTGGTCAGCAAGTCGCCCAAAGTGTTGTGTGTCAGCATGGTTGCGAGTCTCGACCAGGAGCGCTTCCGTGCCGGTCATCTGTGTCAATGTTGCGGTGTTGACAAGGCATAAAATGTCGATTTTGTTTGACGAAGGGGGTAAACATGGGCATTGCGTCGAAACATGCGGTGAGTGTTGTGAGGAAAGCATGACCATTCGACAAACGACCCAGATGACAATCAGGTTGGCGGGACGTGGCACGAGTCACTCGCGCAGCGAAATCGATGTCGACGGACTGACCACGGTGATCGATGAACCGATCGCCCGAGGCGGCACCAATGAGGGGCCATCGCCAACCGCGGCTGCCTATTCTTCGCTGATCGGATGCACGAACGTGATCGGCAACAAGTGCGCCGCGAAGCTCGGTGTGGACATCGGTACGCTTGATTTCCACATGGAGGTCGATTTCGACCGCCGCGGGGTTCTTTTGATCGACGAAGTCGAGGTGCCTTTCACGGCCATCCGGCTCACGGTCACCGCCAGTGGTCCGGCCAGCCAGGCCGAACTCGATCGGGTGGCGGCGGAAACCGAAAAATACTGCCCGATTTCCAAATTGTACGAACGCGCAGGTACGGACTTGACCGTAACGTGGCGCGCGTCTGACTGAAATCACCAACTGGGAGAAAAAACGATGTTGAACAGAATGCTACGAAGTCTGGCGTTTTCGATGGCCGTGAGCGTCGTCGCGGTGCCCGCGATGGCGGCGGAGACGATAAAGGCAGTGGTCATTGACGGTTATCCGGCGCGTGCACTCTGGGTGAAGGAATTCACGAACTTCTTTATCCCTGAGGTCGACAAGCGCCTCGCCGAGAACGGGAACTACGTCATGGACTGGCAGGAGAGCTACGGCGGCTCGATCGTCAAGCCCAAGGGCGTCTTGGAGGGAATTGAACTCGGACTCGGTGACATCGGCATCGTCACGACGATTTTCCACAACTCGAAGCTGCCGAGCCAGGCGATTTCCGCAGTGACGCCGTTCGTCGCGGCGGATGCACGGGCGGTGGCCAAGGCGGTCGACGAAATCGCCAAGGAATTTCCGACGATGCAGAACGAGTTCGCAGCCCAGAATCAGGTCTATCTGGCCACTGGCGTTGTGCTGGACACCTATCAGCTGTTTTCCAAGAACCCGATTCACTCGGTTGCGGATCTCGAGGGCGGGAAGGTGGCTGGAGCGGGCATGAACCTGCGCTATCTCGAGGGCATCAAGGACGCAGCGGGCGTTCGCGGCGGGCTGACCGATTTCTACAACATGCTGCAGACGGGGCTGGTGGATCACGCAATGCTGTGGCCGGAGGCCGCGAAGACCTTCAAGATCGCTGAAGTGGCCCCTTACATGCTCCGTGTCGATCTTGGTGCCGTAAATTCCAAGACGGTCACGGTGAACGAGGCCTACTGGAATTCTCTGCCCGGTGAGGTGCAGGATGTCCTGCAAGAAGTTGCCGTTCTCTACCGAGACCACGTTGCAGGCATCGCCATGGACCGTGCCGAAGAGAGCCGCCAAGCCTATGTCGCAGGCGGTGGCACCATCGTCGAGATCGACCCGTCGGAGCGTGCCGCCTGGGCAAACGCAATTCCAGACATTGCCGGCGAATGGGCGGCGGATCTCGACGCGCGAGGCGAACCGGGCACGGAAATGTTGAACGCGTACCTCGCCAAGTTGAAAGAGGCCGGCTACGAGGGCGCGCGCGACTGGTCGGTCGAACTGACCAACTGACCGGACGGGATGCTCGAAGGCCATGCGACGGTGAAACCTCTGCTGGCCACATTGAACAAATTGGCCGACGGTGTTGCGGTCACCGCCAACGCCGTCGGCACGCTGGTCGTTCTGGTCCTCGTCATGGTCGTGAACTATGACATGGGTGCACGGAACCTGTTCAATGCTCCGTTCAACGGGGCTGTCGAAGTCGTTCAGTTCTCGATGGTGCTGATCGTCTTCCTGCAGTTGCCGGATGTCATCCGGGTCAACCGCTTGACCCGATCCGAGGGTTTCCTGCTGGTCTTGGGGCGACGTCGTCACAGGCTGGCAAACTGGATTCGTCGCGCGATCAATTTCGTCTCCGCCGTCTTCATGACGCTGGTGGCCGTCGCGATCTTTCCCGAGTTCGTCAAGATGTGGGAGTCGAACGATTTCTTCGGTGTCCCGGGTGTTTTCACGGCACCTTGGTGGCCCGTGAAGCTGACAATCTTTCTCAGTGCCGCGCTCGCGGCGATTATCTTTTCCTTGAAGGCTCTCGGCATGTCGTCAGAGCCGACCACCCGCGGCAACGCAAGCGGCATCGGCTCATGAGTCCGGTCGAGATCGGCCTCGTCTCGGTCGTGGCCATCATTGTCCTGGTTTACATGGGGCTGTACGTGCCGATTGCGCTCGGTGTGGTCAGCTTCGTGTCGATTTGGCTGATGCGGGACAATTTCACGCTCGCCATGAATCTCCTCAAGATCGCGATCGGCGATTCGGTGCTGGAATACACCTTTGCGACCATCCCGCTCTTTACCTTCATGGGGCTGGTTGTCAGCAAGGCCGGGCTGGGCGCGGACATCTACGAAGTCATGAACGCGGGATTTCGTCGCATCAGGGGAGGGGTCGGCATGGCGACCGTCGGTGCCAACGCCGTTTTTGCCGCGGTCACTGGATCATCGATCGCGTCGGCTTCGGTGTTTGCAAAGGTCAGTGTCCCGCAGATGCTTCAATACGAATACAACCCGCGCTTCGCCGTCGGTGTTGTCGCGGGTTCAAGCGTGCTCGGCATGATCATCCCACCTTCGGCAATGCTGATCATTTACAGTTTCGTCGCCGAACAATCGGTCGGCGAGATGTTTCTGGCCGGCATCGTTCCTGGCATCCTGCTTGCCGCTGCATTCATCATTGCAATCTTTGCCATGGGCAGGTTCACCCCGAATTTCGTCGGAGGCCGACCGTCCGAAGACCTTGTACCTTTGACCTCGAGACAGGTTGCCGAGAAGACCTTGCCCATCGTCGGGTTGATTCTTGTCGTGCTGGGCGGCATTTACACTGGCTGGCTGACACCGGTCGAGGCGGGTGCAGTCGGAGCGCTCCTCGGGTTGATCATTGCGGTGGCTCGACGCCGCATGACACCGCGAGCATTCTGGGAAGCGCTCCTTGAAACCGGCCACATCACGGCGGCAATTCTCTTCCTGATCACGGCCGCTTCGATCTACTCCCGCATGCTCGGTCTTGCCGGTCTGCCGAACGAGCTGAGCGAAATCCTGAGCGAGACCCAACTCGGTTTCTTCTGGATCATGGTGATCTACGTCGCCTTGATGATCTTCCTTGGAACCCTGCTCGATACAGCCTCGATCATCCTGATCATGGTTCCCCTGTTCCTCCCGCTTGTCGAACCGCTTGGCCTGTCGCTCGTGTGGTTCGGCATCATCACGGTCGTTGGTGCCGAAATCGGCTTGCTGACTCCACCGCTCGGGATATCGTGCTTCGTGATCAAGGCCACGCTTGACGATGATCGCATCGAGCTGAAGGACGTCTTCATTGGCGCCTTTCCGTTCGCCGTCATCATGCTCATCGTGTTGATCGCACTGATTCGCTTTCCGGAACTCAGTCTTTTCATCCTGCGGTAGGAGAAAACGCAATGCGCACGGTTACCAAGGACAACATCACCGATGTGTTTCTGAGCTACTTCGGCAAGGACACCGATCCGCGAATGCGGGAAGTCATGGAGAGCCTGGCAAGACATCTGCACGCGTTTGCCAAGGAGGTGAACCTGACCCATTCGGAATGGCAAAAGGGAATCGAGTTCATGGAGTGGGCTGGTCGAATCTCTGATGCCGAACGTCACGAATTCGTGCTCTTGAGCGATGTTCTCGGGCTCTCGTCGTTGGTCGACATGATCAATTCGGCACCGGAAGGGACCTCGTCAAGCGTGCTCGGTCCGTTTCATGTCGCAGGCGCGCCGGACATTCCGTTCGGGCATGACATGAAGCGCCATTACGAAGGCGAGATCCTGCTTGCGTGCGGAACTGTCGTCGATTCGGAGGGCAATCCGGTCGAAGGGGCCCGGCTGGACATTTGGCAGACGGCGCCGAACGGACTTTACTCGAGCCAGGATGAAGAACAGGACACTTATTCGTTCCACGGCGTACAGACGACGGGTTCCGACGGCCGTTACGGGTTCACCACCGTCAAACCGGTGAGCTACACCGTGCCGACCGACGGTCCTGTGGGTGACATCCTCAATGCCACCGGACGCCATCCGTGGCGTCCTTCGCACTTGCACTACATCGTCAAGGCCGAGGGCTTCAGGACACTGGTGACGGAGATCTTTCCCGACGACGATCCCTATCTCGACGAAGACACGGTATTCGGTGTTCGTGAAGACCTCGTCATGAAATACGAAGAGTGCGCGGCTGGCAGCTTTCCGGACGGATACGCCTTGTCAGGGAAAGTTGACGAGCCTTACCTGGTTGCAGATTTTGATCTCAGGCTGATCGCCGACAACTGACCGCCTCGAGTTCCTCGATCAGTCAAACTGCTCTGCGAGAAACGCGCCTGTCTCTCGATAGTGGTCGGTCAGGCTCGCGCAGGCGGTGTTGATGTCGCAGTTTATCGCTGCATTGAATATGGAGGCATGTTCAGCATTGATGTCGCGACTGGGATATGCATCCGACCGGCTCGCCAAGTATCTGTAACGCACGTTCAGATCGTAGAGTTGACTGCAGAATCGCAGCAGAATCGGAGACTTGCAGGCAGCCAGCAAAGTCATGTGAAAGTGCTTGTGGTGATTCTCGAACGTTTCGAGATCGTTCCGGTCCGATCGACTCACGCGATGATGAGACAGAATCAGTTCATCTTCCCAGGATTGGCTGGTGTTTGCCAAGCTGTCCCGCAATGCCAGCTCTTCAAGTTGACATCGAAGATCGAGAATCTCTTCAAACTGAGCGCGGCTGGTTGCGGTTACACGAAAGCCCCGCTGGTCCAAGCGGTCGACAAGCTGATCCGACGTCAAAAGGCTGAGCGCCTCGCGGACAGGTGACGCGCCAATGTTCAGCGAGTCCTTGAGAGCATCGATTTTCAATCGTTCTCCGGGGGGCATTTGCCCGGTGATAATTCTCTTTCTCAGCGCGCGATAGGCACGCAGGGTCGAGGATTGCGGTGATCCTGTGTCGTCGAGAGGCTTGTCCATGTTGCGTCTTTTTGACGTTTGCTTGAAAGAATGCAACAGGTTTACGATAACGCAGACTTGATCGCGACTCGATGTCAAGTTGCGGGATTCGTCTGCTTGTGCAGTCGCTCTTGCACACCTGCTCGTGCACATGACGAAACGAGTGGAGACCTCGTCGGATGACGGCGCTGGCCGTGCGACGGGGTAGCCATGAGTCCGTAAAAGTGGTTTTTTTATTGGATGAACAGCAAAAATGGATTATTGTTTTTTCCGATTGGCACTGGTTGAGGGCACAGGTTAGATCAATGCGCGAAACTCATTTTCAAGACGGCAAATGGTGGGTCAGCCCCTACAATTTCATACCCGAAGTGCGAAACACGCTGGACTTGCCCCCGAGGGTCCAGATTCATGATGCAACGTTGCGTGATGGCGAACAGACGCCCGGAGTGGTCTTTTCGGTCGATGACAAGATTCGCATCGCCAGCAAGATGGACGAAATCGGAGTCGACCGGATCGAGGCTGGAATGCCGGCAGTGTCTTCGCAGGACGCCGAGGCGATCCGGCAGATTGCTTCGCTGGGCTTGAACGCTCGAATATACACCTTCGCAAGGGCGCTGAAGACCGACATCGACATGGCGCTCGAATGCGGTGCACACGGCGTGATCATCGAGGTACCCATTGGCTACCCAAAACTCGTCACCCAGTTCGGCTGGACCTGGGAGGATGTGTTCAAAAAAAGTCGCGACGTGATCAATTATGCCCGGGAATGCGGTCTGCATACGGTGTTTTTTCCATATGACACCACGCGAGCGCGCCCCAAAGATCTGAGAGACCTGTGCACGGCAATCATGAACGAATCGGTGCCGGATTCAATCGGCATCGTCGACACCATGGGTTGCGCGACACCGGAAGCGATCAAGTACCTCGTCAAGTGGGTCAAGGAATTGACGGGGTTGCCGATCGAAATCCACACCCACAATGATTTCGGAATGGGGGTTGCCACCGAACTCGCTGCCGTTTCAGTCGGGGCGGAGTGCGTTCACTCGTGCGGAAACGGGCTTGGCGAGCGAACCGGAAATGCGGCATTGGAGGAACTCATCCTTGGTCTCGATCTGCTCTATGGCTACGAAATGGGCTACAGGCTTGAAAAGTTGCCGGAGTTGGGCGATCTGCTCTCGGAACTGTCGAACATCCCCATTGCCCGCAACAAGCCGGTCCTGGGTCGCGGAAACTTCATTCGAGAAAGCGGCATCGGCATCCAGTACGTCATGCACGATCCATTGGTCATGTTCGGAACGCATCCGGCCTTGACGGGGCGCTCGGGTGAAGTCGTCCTGGGGAAAAAGAGCGGCAAGGCTTCGATCACCTACAAGCTGGAAGAGCTCGAATTGGGAGATCTCGACGAAGCGCAGGTCGGAGATGTCCTTGCGATGGTCAAGTCGAGGGGTATCGAAAAGCGAGACATGCTCAGCGACGACGAATTCCGCGCAATCGTCGATCAGGTGCGGGGCAGGGACGCCGCCTGACTCCGCTGCGACCCGGGTTGGGACTCACCGAGGACAAGCCGCTTTTTTTTGACGATTTGCCTGAGCTCAGAGCAAAGAAGCGCCGCAGTCACCGAATTGCAAGTCGACCGAGACGGTTCCCGAGCAGGTGAAGTGATGAACAAGCCACGGGATGCAAATGCGGATCAATCTCGTTGACCTGCTGCTGACGAGCGGCGCAAGCTGACATCGATCACGCCGGATGGACCGAGTTCGCAGACGGATGCACCATGTACACGCCGCCGCTCGTTTTTTTGATTGGCCGCCTGAATTGGGGGTCTTCAGCGCGCGCTGCTGGCACCCTCCTTGCGAGTCATGGTGGACGTTGCGGGCATGTCCCTATTGCATCCGCATTGGGTCACCGATGCTGCGTGCGTCCTTCATTTCGCGATTGTCTTGATGATCGAGACGACCGAAATTGCGGGCGGGCGATCCGTTCCGGCCGATATCGATGGAATAGGTCAGGGGAGTGCACAAATGGCACGAGAGTTCCGACGAATCGTCACCGGTCACGATGAGCGTGGCAAGGCAGTCGTGATCAGTGATTCGGTTGCGACACATATTCTTGAACGCCCGAATCGACCTGGCGTTCGATTGACGAATTTCTGGATCGAACGCGGCAGTCCGGCCGAATTCGATGGTCCGACCGAGACCTGCACAGGGGATTTTGTCCTGCACCCGCCGGCCCTTGGCAGCACGTTTCGCTGCGTCGAGTTTCGCCCCGAGGATCCGGAAGTGCTCAAAACCATCGACGGCAAGGCCGCCTTCGCCGAGATGGGAGCGAGCGCGAATGTCGTCGAAGGCGCCCGGCACCCGTACATGCACCGCACCGACACGCTGGACTACGCCATCGTGCTGACCGGCGAAATCTGGATGTTGATGGATGACGAATCGGACGACATTCTGCTCAAGGCGGGCGACGTGCTGATCCAGCGAGGCACCAACCATGCCTGGTCGAACCGCGGGACGGAAACCTGCATCGTTGCCTTTGTGCTCATTGACGGGGTCGGGCGGCGTGATGCACCGGCGGCGATGCAGAAAGGCATCCACCGGTAAGGGGGCAATCGAATTCGCGAATGCCTGGATTCATGGATCATGGACCACGCGTTTCGATCGGAACAAGTGGATGTCCGTTCGGCGACAGCCGGGATGCAAAAGCGCGGGAGCCTGGGGATTCTCGGTGACCTTGGCGGGGCATGCGTATCGTCGCCCTGCCGGCACCAGGGTCGCAGTTCGTCTGAAACTCCGTGCGGTGCCTGAATCGTGTCACGAGGTCAGGAGATCGCGAGGAACAATGCACCTCCACCGTATCGGACTCGATTCGGGAGGAGTTGGCGCGGGACGGTTTCCGGTGATACGCAATGCATTTGGACGACTCGCAAAGATGACAGGCGCCCCGGGCACGCGCACCAAGCAAATTCCGCCGGTTGATCGGTTCCGGCGCCCCCAATCGTCGAGCGCGCGCGGCCACTGGCGGACCTCGGATCAACCTTTGGGGATCAATACGGGTCCTGACGAGGCAAACCCCAACCGAACATTCTCCCCGGCCTCGAACGGCGAGTGGACATTGTCCTGAATGGCAAAGATTTCGCCGAAAGCTGCCCGAATGGTGTATTCCATGCGGACACCGACGTAGGTCGATTTGACGATTTGCGCCTCGAACCCGTCGGGCGCGTTGAACCGGACATGAGATGGTCGCACGGCCATGATGGCGGGACCGGGCGACAAGCCGCGCGATGGGACCTTGCAACCATATCCCGCAACGGAAACTTCGGCGACATCGTCGCTAACCGAGGTGATTTCGCATGGAACGATGTTCGCCTCACCGATGAAATCTGCCACGAATCGACTGATCGGTTCGTTGAAGAGTTCCCGCGGCGATCCCTGCTGCGCGATAGTCGCGTCTTGCATCACAACGATTTCGTCGGATACCGCGAGAGCTTCCTCCTGGTCGTGGGTCACGTAGACAACGGTCAGGGACATGTCCTGCTGGATCGAACGGATGTCCTCTCTCACTTGACGCCGCAGTTTCGCGTCGAGATTGGACAGAGGTTCGTCGAACAGCAGCACCTCGGGCTCAAGCACCAGGGCTCTTGCGACCGCGGTCCGTTGCTGCTGCCCCCCCGACAACTCGCCGGGCAGTCGCTCTCCGAGTCCCTTGAGCCCCACGAGGTCGAGGCCAGCCTCGGCCCTTTGGAGCGCCTCTTCGCTCGAATACACGGAGAACTTCAACCCGTAGCTGACATTCTGCAGAACGGTCATGTGCGGGAACAGCGCATAGGACTGGAAGACCATGCTGACGTCGCGTTCGGTGGGTGGCAGGAGCGTGACGTCCCGTCCGCCGATCTCGATGCGCCCCGTGGTGGCGAACTCCAGTCCCGCGATCAACCGAAGCGTTGTGGTCTTGCCGCATCCGGATGGTCCCAGCAATGTCACCAGCTTGCCGGCTTCGATCTCAAGATCAATGTCGTCGACTGCAATGACGTCATCACCGTAGACCTTGGAGACCCCATTGAATCGGACTGGGGCAGCCTTTCCCGAAATCACGTGCTGGTCCATATGATCAGCGTCCTCAACGCTCGAATTGTGTCCGCCGGCCGATCCGGGTCGTCCCGACAAGAAACTGGAACAGCCCGACAGCGCTCAGCATGACGAAAATCAGGGTGGTCGAATAGGCGATGGCAAGGCCGTAATCGTTGTTCTCGACCCTGCCGATGATGTAGCTCGTCGCCATGTCGTACTTTGCCGACACAAGAAAAATCACGGCGGATATCGATGTCATGGCGCGAACGAAGCTGAAGACCAGGGCGGCAAGTATGGCCGGTTTCAGCAACGGAAGAATGATCCTGCGGAATGTCTGCCAGCTGTTCGCTCCGAGCGTCAGCGAAGATTCGTCAAGCGAACGATCGATCTGGGTCATGCTGGCAATTCCTGCCCGGATTCCGACAGGCATGTTGCGAAAGACGAAACTGATGACGAGAATGATTCCCGTCCCGGTAATCTCGATCGGCGGCACGTTGAACGCAAAAATGTAACTCACGCCGATGACCGTCCCCGGTATGGCGAAGCTCAGCATTGTTCCGAACTCGAAGGTGCTCTTGCCCGCGAAATCCTGGCGGGTCAGGAGATAGGCGGTCGTCAGCCCGACAGCCGCCGTCAGCGGGGCTGCAATTGCCGCGATGTAAATCGTTGTCCAGAAACTGTCCCACGCCGAGCCGGACCAGTGGATCCCGTGTTCGTTCACGCCGATGGAAAAGGCGGTCACGTAGTGCTTGAGCGTGAACGTGTTTCGCACGCCCCAGAGTTCGACAAAGCTGCCGTAAACGATCATGCCATAGACGATGACAGTGAATCCTGCCCAGGCAACGGTGATGATCACGACCGGAACCGAGAGCCGCCGCGGCATTAACGGATGGACCCCCGTGTCGCCCTTCCCGGTTACCGTCGTGTACTTCTTCCGCCCGAGCCACACGCGCTGCAGGTAGAATGCGCTCAAAGTGAAAGACAGCAACACGATAGCGAGCACGGCTGCCCGACTCTGATCGTACTGGGCACCCACGATTGCAAAGAAGATCTCGGTCGACAGGACATCGAAATTTCCGCCGAGAACCAGTGGATTGCCAAAATCTGCCATGCTCTCGACGAATCCGAGCAGAAACGCGTTGGCCAGGCCAGGGCGCATCAAGGGCAGCGAGACCGTGCGGAAGGTCTGCCAGCGATCGGCTCTCAAGGTCTGGGCGGCTTCTTCCATCGACGGAGAAACGCCCTCGACCACGCCGATCAGGACCAGGAAAGCGATCGGCGTGAAGGACAGCGTCTGGGCAATCAGGATTCCCGGAAGGCCGTACAACCAGCGAGTCGGTTGAACGCCGAAGATCTCTGCAACAGTTTCGGTCACCGTTCCCGACAATCCGAACAGCAGGATCAGCGCGAGGCCAATGACGAATGGCGGGGTGATGATAGGCAGGATTGTCAGCGCGCGAAGCAGCCTTCGATAGCGAAATCCCGACCTCGTCACGACCAGGGCGAAGGCAAGGCCAAGGGCTGTCGTCAGTCCGCCGACAAGAACGGCAAGCATGAACGAGTTGATGGCGGCACCGCACCGGGTTCCGGAGAAACAACCGAGGCCCCAGATTCGATCATCGAACAGCTTCGATGCGAACACGGCCAGCGAGTAGGTGCCGTCGTCCGTGACAAACGAAAATACCAGCATGCGTCCGATCGGAAAGAACACGAACATGAAGACGATGGCGACCACGAAACCGATGGCCCCAACGACGAAGATGTCACCGCCGATGGCGCCACGCGTGGCGATGCCTTGGGCGAGAATGAACAGGAACGCGGTCGATAGAAGGAAGGCTCCGTAGCCCACGCCGAACTGGCGGTCCCCGAGTTCACCGAATACAGCCGTCAGCCAATCGAAGTTGAAGCCTCTGATTCCGATGCCGAAACCCTGCATCGCCATCCAGGCAATGCCAGCGGATCCGACGAGAATGAGAAGAACGGCGCGCCGAGCGTCGGACTGCCTCGGCCACAGGGCGAAAAGCGAAATTGCAAGTGGCAGCAGAAGGGGCAGGAGCCACAGCTTCTCGCCTTGCAGGATCAGAACAGCGGCAGGAGCGTAGTCCGGGTCGATCGGGTAGCCGTCAAACAGCCATGCGAACGACAAAAAGCCGTCCTCGACGGCATACCAGGGAAGGATGCAGAATCCGACCCACCCGACAATGATCCAGGAGATCAGACTCGGGCGGGCCTTCGATAGACGTTCAGTCTTGTCCACGCGTCATTGCGGAAGTGTGGAGACTTCTTCGTCCCATTTTTGCAGGAGTCTCTTGCGCTCCGCCGACGAGCCGTACTTCTTGAAATCGTAGTTGATCAGCTTGATCGTCGACATGTCCGGCGCGCTTGGCGATGCTTCGGCCGCGCGATTGGACATGACCTGGAAGGCATTGACCTGCAATGCAAGGTTCTGCGCTTCAGCCGAAAGGGCCCAATCGTAGAACTTCCGCGCGGATTCCGGATTGCGAGCGCCCTTGATGATCGACATGGAACCGATTTCGTATCCGGTTCCTTCGCAAGGCGCGACGACCTTGATCGGAAATCCGCTGACTGCCTGCTTCACGGCGTCATGCATGAACACGATCCCGATCGTGTTTTCGCCGCGGCCCGCTGCCTTGATCGGCGCAGATCCGGATTTCGTGTACTGATTGATGTTGGCATGAAGGCCCTTCATGAACTCGAAGCCTTCATCCTCGCCAAAAATCTGCACCATCGACGCGAGTGTCGTGTAGGCGGTTCCGGAAGAATTCGGGTTCGCCATCTGGACATGACCCTTGTACTCGGGCTTGAGCAGGTCCTTCCAGCACGACGGCTCCGGCAGATTGTTGGCCGCGATCAGTTCGGTGTTGTAGCCGTAGCCGAGCGCGCCGGAATAAATGCCGATCGTCCGATTTCCTGCGCTTTCCGCTTGAGAGATTGCCCACTCGTGGAGCTGGTCGCGCATCGGGGACATGTACTCTTCGGTCAACCCTTCTTCTGCCGCCTGCAGGTGCGGGTCACCCGTTCCGCCCCACCAGACATCGCCCTTGGGATTCGACGCTTCTGCCCTGATCTGGGCGTAGGTTTCGCCCGACGACTTTCGCGTCATGTCGACATCGATTCCCGTGGCTTCCTCGAAGCTGCGTGCCATCAGCTGGCACCAGTCTTCCTGTGCGCTGCAGTAGTAGGTCAGCTTGTCGGCGTGGGCCGCACTCGTTGCGAGCGCCAGTCCGGTGATTGCCGCCAATGACAAGGTCAACGACTTTTTCATGATTTTTTCCTCCCCCTGATTTCGATCGGGCGACTTGCCGGACATGATTGCCGTCAAACTCGGTCGCACCGAAGAATTGTCAGAATCCGGCGATTATCTGCACTGAAAGGGCGATAGTCTACAAAAATCGCATGTTTTGGGCCGCCGCTCTGGTGGATTCTAGGCCCAAAACAGGTCCAACGGGCAGTTCCGTGCACAAACCGAGTCACGGAAAGACCGAGTGTTCGCATCCAAAACACGATGCAGGAGACGCTAATCTTGCGGCTGATCGGGAGGGTCACCTGCAGGTGGTTGTGGTTCCTCGCTGTTTGCAATTGCGTGCCAATGCTCGATGCTGAACCGGCTCGTTCATCCCCGCTCGATTCTCCACGATGCCGTCAACGATGCGGAAAGGATCCCAAGGGCAGCGGCGTGATGACATCTGCACCCGTTTCAATATCGGTGGCACATGGCCGACAGTGTTGAAACGAAGTCGAGGACGATCGTTCAAAGCCCGAATTTGTCCGCAAGATCAATCATGTCTTTCGCGGTCACCGTCCAGTCTCCCGCAGGTGCCAAGTCAGCCGTCTGGTCCGATCCGCGCTCGGTTGGTCGCGGAAAGAACGCCGTCAAGAGGCCGGCGGCGTCAGCGGCTTCAAGGTCGTCGTTGTGAGCAGCCACCATCATGACCTGGTTCGGAGGAAGACGGAGCGCATGACATGCAGCCAGGTAGACGTCTGGCTCACGCTTGTATGTCTTTGCGATGTCTGCACCAAGGATGCAGTCCCATTGAAACCCCGCATGGCGCGCGAGTCGAATCATGAGGCCGATGGACCCGTTGGAACACGGGGCGATCAGTGTCGCTGATTTCAGTCGTCGAAGACCCTCCAGTGCGTCGGGCCACGGAGTCAGTCTTTCCCACGCATGCGACAGGTCGGCAAGGCGATCATGATCAAGGATGCCATCGAGGCCGAAACGGCGAAGGACAGTTTGCAGCGACTCGCGATGCAGTTGATCAAGCGGAACGTATACCCGGCGGCCGCTGCGGATCGGCTCCATGGACGGATCGTATTCGCCGCGCCATGCATCGGCGATGGCCAGTTCGTCGATGTCGGACCGGAAATCGGCAAACGCATGTCGGATTTCCTGCGCCACCGATGTCCGATAGTCGACAAGCGTTCCGAAGACGTCGAAGATCATGGCGCTGGGCAATTCTGTCCGTGACATTGCTTCAAGTTCCGTTGGTTTCGGGCAGGCTTGCTGCATTTCGTTTCCCGATCAGCCCGCCATTGCATCAATGCTGGTGCGGCTCGATCATGAAATGCCGGAAACGGGTTCCGTGGCACTGCAGAGGGACAATCGTCTACTCTTCGCTCGCAAGGAATCGCTCCGCTTCCAGCGCTGCCATGCATCCCATGCCCGCGGCGGTGACGGCCTGGCGGTAGGCATGATCCGCGATGTCGCCTGCAGCAAACACGCCGGGAATCGCCGTGGCCGTGCTGTCGGGTGCGGTCACAACATATCCGCCCATGTGGGTTTCGAGCTGCTCCCGGACCAGTTCACTGGCCGGTTCATGACCGATGGCAATGAAAACGCCTGTGCAGGGAATCTCGTGGGTGGCTCCCGTCTCGACATGCCTGGCGACGATGCCGGTCACGGCGCGCATTGGATCTTCGGTTCCCTTGACCTCGTCCAGCACATGAAACCACAGCGGAACGATCTTGTCGTTCTTGAACAATCGATCCTGGAGAATCTTTTCTGCGCGGAGTTCGTCACGCCGATGAATGAGCGTCACTTTCGAGGCGAACCGGGTCAGAAACAGGGCCTCTTCGACGGCGGTGTTTCCGCCGCCAACAACCACGATCTCCTGCCCCCGAAAGAAGAACCCGTCGCAAGTTGCGCATGCGGAAACCCCGAATCCACGGAACTTCGTCTCTGATTCGAGACCCAACCATTTGGCTCGCGCACCTGTCGCGAGAATGACGGCATCGGCCTCGTAAATCGTTCCGCCGTCCCCTTCGGCGATGAACGGACGATTTCCAAGATCGAGCCGACAGATGATGTCGTCAACCAGCCGCGTTCCGACTGCCGTTGCGTGGGCCTCCATACGGGTCATCAGGTCGGGGCCCTGAACCTCGGTGTCGCCAGGCCAGTTCTCGACTTCGGTCGTGGTGGTCAACTGGCCTCCCGGCTCAAGTCCTCTTACGAGAACGGGTTCCAGCATGGCCCTGGCACCGTAGACTGCGGCCGAATATCCAGCAGGGCCGGATCCGATGATCAGAAGGCGGGTCGGAATCGTCTCGCTCACGGCAACATCCGGTTCATTGAAGTTTTTCTCCTTGTCAGGTCAGACGGATCGCGGAAACTCGCTGAGTTTCCAAGTTGTTAGTGGAACCGAAACGACGGCGTGCCCTGGACTCTCGCTTGGGCACTCCGACATGGCGGCCGCGCTTGCTGTTGGCGCTCGTTGCGCGCGACACGAAACCGATCGCGTCATGCCCGAAGGACGAGACTTCAACAGCAAAGACGTCATTTGACGATCAGTTCCAATGGGTATGACGATAGCGGTTCAGGGCCGTGAGGGGTCACGAGCGAGGTTCGCCCAAGACACATGGCAGTCTGATTGGCGCTGTCCATGACGATCATGTGCAGGAAAAAGACCATCCCCGCATCGATGACGGTTTCCGCTCCCTCGTAAAACATCTGCGGTTCCATCCAGCTCGGGCTGTATCGCGCGCCGAGCGAGTATCCGCAGGCATTGAGGCGGCTTTCCGACAGCCCGTGAGCATCGAGGGTTTCGCGATGCGCCTCGAAGGCGTCGCCCATCGTGTTGCCGGGCTTCAACCGATCTTCGGAATTGACGAGAGCCTCGTGCACGGCGTCATGGAGCGATCGCTGATACGACGTCGGTTCGCCGACGATCACCGTCCTCATCATCGCGGCGTGATAATGGCGGAAGACACCTGCCCATTCGAGGGTCAGTTGGTCGATTGACGAAAGGATTCGCCGACCCGAACTGTAACGGCACAGCAGAGCGTGATCGCCGGAGCCGATAATGAATTCGTTGCCCGGATAGTCGCCATCGCCGGCGAGAATAGCACCTTGCATCGCTGCCAGAACATGGCTCTCCGAACCGCCTGGCGTGACGTGTTCGAGCCCAGCGGCGAGAGCGTCATCAGCGAGTTCTGCAGCCCGTCGGACATAGGCGATCTCTGCCTCCGACTTGACGAGGCGCAACTCAGGAATCAGGTCCGAGGCATCAACCAGTTCTGCGAGTCCTTCAAGGGCGGTCGTCACTCTCTGGCCGTTGTGAAACGTCAACCCGTGGGTGTTGAACTCGATTCCAAGGCGTTTGTTTGTGAGACCGAGTTCGTCAAGGAGGTTCGCGAGGTCGGTTTCAGGCCTGGCATCCTGGCCGTCTTTCCATATCCGGATGTCTTCGATGTTCGAGGTCAGTTCGGCTTGGCGCAGATCGGCAGAACGGGTCAGGAGTGCTGGCTCGGGGCCGCCGATCACCAGACACTGAAAAAAGCAGAAGCCGAAGGTGTCATAACCGGTCAGCCAGAACTGACTCTCCGGTGCAAAGATCAGCATCCCGTCGAGACGCCTGTTCTCCAGTTCGGATTCCAGCTTGGCACGACGAACGGCGAACTCTTCGGGCGAAAAATGCAGCATGCGGAATGATCCGGTTCAGCAATCAGTAACGATGAAGTCGATACCCCCGTTCGATCGGCTCGGTCAACGGGAAGCTCGCACAATGCCTTCGGTTTTGTGCAGAGCCGTCACGCTCGCGACAGTTCGGGCGGCGTCAGTCGCGCCCGGTAATGCGGGACACCGTCGATCGTCACGATCATGGTTAACGGGCAGGCAGAGAGCGTGGAATCTCTCGGTATCCATGGCACATCGCCACCGAATGGCTTAGGAGTCTCGATTGCCAGTCAAATTGGGCTGCAAGCACAGTTGCCATGTTGGTCTGCTCGATTCGTGCTTGAGTGACGGTGCGGCAGGGATGATCGAGACGATCGGGGAGGCGAGATGACAACTGCCGCGACACTTCGCAACAGCCGGACCCGCTCGAGCCAATGAACGGGATGCCGTCATGTTGACGAGGCGAATGCTGTTCTCGGACTGGCAAGGCGTGCTGCAGAACGGGTGGCGTGACCCGCAGATTTTCCTGCTGATTCTTGCGTTGTCCGTGCCGGTCGCGTTCGAAACCTGGATGGCGCTGATCAACAATTTCGCGGTCGACGAAGTCGATTTCAGCGGGCTTGAGCGCGGCATACTCGAGACGATTCGCGAAATTCCCGGCTTCCTTGCCTTCACCGTCGTCTATTTGCTGCTCATCTGGCAGCAGCAAACCTTTGCCATTCTTTCGATCTCGGTCATGGGGCTTGGCGTGGCGATCACGGGCATGCTGCCCACGGTGTGGGGACTGTACTTCACGACGATCGTCATGTCGGTCGGGTTTCACTATCTCTCGACGATCAAGCAGTCCCTGGCCATGCAATGGACATCGGTCGAAATGCTGCCGCTGGTTCTCGGCCGAATGGCGGCGGTCGCATCTGCTGGCTCGCTGATTTCCTACGGCTTCGTCTATGTCGCCTTTGAATTCCTCGAATCGCCCTACTGGGTCGTCTATGCGGTCGCCGGTGTGATGACCATGGGACTTGGCGCCTTGTGCCGGTTTTCGTTCCCGCGGTTTTCCGTTTCCGGCTATCAGGCGATGACCCTCGTGCTCAGGAGGCGGTACTGGCTCTATTACGCGCTCGAATTCATGTCAGGCGGGCGCCGTCAGATCTTCGTGGGCTTCGCCGCATTCCTGATGGTCTGGAAGTTCGAGTATCGCCCCGAAGCGATCGTTGCGCTGTTCGCGGCCAACCACATCATGGCCATGTGGCTCGCACCACGCGTCGGTCGTCTGATCATGCGGTGGGGCGAAAGGCCGGTTCTCGTGTTCGAGTACGTAGGTCTGATCGGAATATTCGTGTCCTACGCGCTGGTCGAGACCGCATGGCTCGCTGCAGTTCTCTACATACTCGATCACCTGTTCTTCGCCATGGCGATCGCGATCCAGAGCTATTTCAGGAAAATCGCGAATTACGAGGACATCGCAGGGACTGCCGGCGTCGCGTTCACCATCAACCACATCGCGGCGGTGACCATGCCGTGGGTTCTTGGACTGATCTGGGTTGCAGATGAAGACGGTCGCATGATCGTGTTTCTGATCGGGGCGGTAATGGCATGCATTTCGCTCGGGTTGGCTTTCCTCATTCCGCGCCAGCCGCGTGCCGGTTTCGAAACGATGCTGAACCAGAAGCAGACTGCGCGAACGACTGTCTGAGGCGCGATGTCCCGCGCTCGGCCGAGGTCATGATGTTCAAACGGGGGGCATGTTGCCCTGTCCGAGTTGCCTCGACATGACCCCTTGAAATCAGATGACTGTCAGGTGCGCGATTGAGAATTCGTCGCGGGATCGGGATTTCCGCCCAGAACGATGAATTTGCCCTTGCAAGCGGGTGAATCCTTGCAAATCATGACAGCAATCGCCTTTCGATGCAGGGTTTCCAACCGTGGCAATTTACGTCGAAGTCATCCCCAATCGATCTTCGCCGCCGGCCATTCTGCTGCGAGAGGCATGGCGTGACGGAAAGAAGATCAGAAAGAAGACACTGGCCAATCTTTCCAAGATGCCCCCCGAATTCGTCGACGCCATCCGTGCTACCCTCGAGGGAGGCGTGATGTACGCGTCCATCAATGACGCTATCAAGATCCACAGAGCTCTCCCCCATGGCCACGTGGTTGCAGCGCTGGAAACGCTCCGCTCCCTGGGACTGGTCGAACTCCTGGGTCGCAAGGCAGACCGAAGGCGGACCCTCGCCGTCGCGGCAATCGTTGCTCGCGCCATCGATCCAGCCTCACGGATGGCCACCACTTGTGGCACGTTGCAGGAAACCGTCACCAGCAGTCTCGGTACCGTGCTCGATCTTGGGCACGTCTCCGAAGACGAGATGCTGGCCATGCTCGACTGGCTCGTGAAACAACAGCCACGGGTCGAGAAGAGCCTCGCCAATCGCCACCTGACCGAAGGCAAGCCCCTCGTGGTCCATGATGTCTCGACCAGTTTCATCGAACGACGGCAGCGCCCGTTCGCGGCATTCGGACACAGTCGAGGCGGCAAGAAGGGCAAGAAGCGGATCACCTACGGACTGTTGTGCGCTTCAGACGGCTGTCCGGTGGCAGTCGAGGTCTTTGCCGGCAACACCGGCGATCCCTCCGCCGTGGCATCGCAGGTGGAACGGGTGCGCTCCCGCTTTGGTCTCGACCGCATTGCCATGGTGGGCGATCCGGGGATGCTGAACACGGCCCGCATCCGCAAAGACCTCAAGCCGGTGAACCTCGATTGGATTTCGGCGCTCAAGACCTCGGACATCCGCAAGCTCCTGCGTCGGTCGGATCCGGAAAAATCGGCACCGCTCGTCCCCGAAGAATCGGTGCCCGATGCGGTGACTGAAGTCACGAGCCCGGAATTTCCCGGTGAACGGTTGATCGTCTGCCTGGACCCGCGCCTGCGGGAGGAACGGGCCCGCAATCGGGTCGAACTGCTCCAAGCGACGGAGGTAGCGCTCGCGACGATCGCGAAATCGGTGAAGTCGGGCCGCCTCAAGGGGAGCGAGGCCATCAACTGCCGGGTGGGTCGCGACGTCAACCGCCGCGAGGTCAAAAAGCACTTCACGATCACCGTCACCGACAACAGCATTGCTTGGAGCCGCCGGGAGGACCGAAGTGCCGAAGAAAGTCGGCTTGACGGCGTCTACGTGATCCGCACCAGTCTCAGGCGCGACGCCATCGGATCGCAGGAGGCTGTGGCAGCGTACATGAACATCGCGCACGTTGAGCGCGCATTTCCAACGCTGGATGCACCCGAACTGTCTCTCCTCCCGGTCCGTGCCTGTTCGGAAGACCATGTGCGGGCGCACGCGTTCCTGTGCATGTTGGCCTGTCATGTCGAGTGGCACCTTCGCCAGCGGCTGGCACCGCTTTTGTGCGAGGACGCCGATTGTGAACTTGAAGGGTCAGAGCTTGTTTCTCCGAAGGAGCAAGCGGCTGTCACTAAAAGCGCCGATACCAAGACTGCCGCCGATCGGCCTGCCCAAGACGTGCCGGTTCACAACCTGACGACGCTTCTTGCCGACCTCGCGACCCTGACATTGAACGAGGTGACGATGCCGAGCAGTCCGGACCATCCTGTTCCGTTGCTGGCGCAGCCGACACCGCTGCAAAGCAGGGCATTCGAACTGCTGGATTTCGACTTGGCAACCGATGTTTCCATGTAACGGCAAGCTTGCAGCCAGGCCTCGATTTCAATGGGCTGCTGGTTCGAGAAGATGCTTCTTGATCGGCAACACCGTAATGATTCGTGCAGTTGCTTCGTCTTGCCATTTGGTGGTTGTTTTCAGACATCGAGCGATCACCCTCCATGACCCAACATCGGCACGCGCATCACAAACTTTTGCGGCACGCCTGTTTGCCGGAGCGATCGTGGAAGCTACGGACCGACGGATGCCTCAATGTGTCCCAAACAGCAAAAGGAACACGAAGAACGCTAAATTCACGGCAAGGAGCGCGCCGTAAAACCGAAATACTGACCAGGACCAGGCAACATTCCAGACTGACCCAACGGAGTTTACGAATGGGCGATAATCCAGGTCGAAAGGTCTGATCGCTTTGCCGTCCAAAACGGCTTGGTACAGTTTGATGTAGCATCTCTCCAGATGCAGGTACCTGGCGTCCATCGACCAGAACGCGATGACCGGGATGCAGCCTCCGAGCCCAATCAGCCAATGCGTGTTGTCCGACAATCCCGAGAACACGAGAGCTGCAGCGACAAGCAAGACTGCCCATGTCTTCATCTGCGCGCTTGCGCTTGCCATGCGAGCAACGACGCCTTGCACCAGTTTCAGGTGTTCGGCGGCATTCTGACGATCATCGTTCATCCTCGAAGTCTATCACCGCGATCAACGAAAAAAAATGATTTGAGAGGTCGAACGTCTCGGGATGCTTGATGACTTCACGCGCGTGCTGAAGGATCGCGCAGAAATGGCTTGTTCTTCGGGTTGGTGTCTTTCAACCTTGCGTGATGTTCGCCTGCGGCATTAGCAAATTCCTGTCTGACGACAGGATCTGCATCTTCCCAAACGAGCAAATCGGCTCGCGCTCAACCCGGCGTATGGATCCCTCTCTCTCGAACTTCTTGCACTTTTGATGTGGGCTCTGCACTGAAAATTTCTGTTAAAGTACGGTTTTGTCCTTAGCTGTCGCTTTCTGTCCTGTCACGGATATGGGAACAAACTTGTGAGTCTCGGCTCCGAGGTGCTTGAACACCCGTGACTGAAGCGGGGTCTGGGTGGTCATGATCGGAAGATCGGTCTTGCTCGCCCCAGGCAGCTGGACCTCGTTCACCGCCACGGTGGACAGGTCGTCGAGCAGTCGTCTGACGGCGCTCTACTACTCAGCGATGTTGGTGAGCGTCTGGGAATCATCACCATTTCTACACTGTGTTCAAGACACAGGAAGAGTTCATGAGCGTGGCGGAGGACGGCACGCCCGTGGAATATTGCCGATCAGCGGCGTCATCTGCCTGGACATGAAACTGATTCTTTGGGGAAGCGATCGCGCGTGGCCGACCTCGGTTTCTCTGCCCCGCGCGTCACCGTCCTCCTGGAGTTGATCGGCAGTCCGCCGAGTTTTGCGGGTTTTCCGGGAGTTGTCCACGACCGGATCATCGACCGCATGCGTGAAGTCTTTTTCAAGACCGACATTCCGCTGCATCTCGACCAGAAGGCAGGTCGCCTCCTCATCAATGCGAGAAAACCGATCGTCCAGTTAAGGCTTGATCGCCACTCAATTCTTCGACGGGAAAAACGGCGATGGATCCTTGCGACTTGGGCAGGAAACACAAAGACCAACACGCATGCACTCGTTCTCGCGAGCAGAGGATTCCGTGTGGGAATGGATGACGGGTTTCTCGAGATCATTGAGAGTCGGACATGCCTCGTCTGAAATTCGTTCATGAGGAGGTCGCGGAAGGCGCTCCGCCGAGAACGGAAGAAATCCTGACCCGAGACAAAGACCATTACGACGGCAAATTCCATCCATTTCTGCCAAAGAAGGCTCTGTTTCTGGATGCCGAAGCCAGCAGGCTCGACCTTGATTCTGTTCCGTTGCTTTCTGATGGCATTCTCACCGGCAGAAAGCCCGTTCATTCCGTTCGTCGATGATCCGTGGCTCCCTTTCCGCGTTTTGGCCAGGAGTCTCGTGCTCTGTTCGCAACTATCGGCTGAGGTTGAGTTCTCACTCTAAATCACGCCATCCAACAAAGTTTCGATGAAAAAACCGTATCTTTGATAAATCTCTACAGTTCACGAGTTGGTCCAATGAAATTCACACCGCTGGTTCTTTCAGAAACGCATTGAGAATTGATGTCGGATTTCGCACCAGATGAATCAGGGATGAGATGTTGACGAGTCAAACGCAGTGGGCAACAATGGTTAGTGAAAACGATAGCGATCAAGTGCCGTATTGAGGCTTGTGTCCGAATTGGAAGGGACTGAAATGTCAACAGATGTGGTGAATACGTCATTGGGGTTTCTGACGACCAGATTTGGATTTCGCTCGTGGCTATACGTTGGAATGACATGTATTGCTGTGTCGGTATTTCTGGGCTTGTCGTCGGCAGCCCATGCAATACCGTCACAACCAGCCAATTTCACGTCAAGTCCCGGCTTTGGCCGGGTCGTTCTGTCGTGGTCGGATCCCTCGAACGCCAGCGTCACGAGGTACCAGCTTCGCTGGAAGGCGGGCTCGGGCTTCGGGGCGGGCGACGACGGCCTGTGGGCGGACATCGAGGGCAGCGGCGCGAGCACGACCGGCCACGTCGTGACCGGGCTGGCGAACGGAACGAGGTACGCGTTCGAACTGCGCGCCGTGGGCGGGAACGACCTCGGCGATGCGGCGAGCGTTTCGACGGCGACGCTGGCGCTTCCTGCTCGGCCGACGGGTCTTGTCGCGAGCAGTGCTGCTTATGGCCAGGTCGGTCTTTCCTGGTCCGACCCTTCGGACGGCAGCATCACGAAGTACCAGTTGCGCTGGAAGGCGGGTTCGAGCTTTGCGGCCGGCGACGATCTGTGGACGAACATTGTCGGCAGCGGTTCGGGCACGACCGTTCACGCCGTTCTCGGCCTTGCGCACGGGACGCAGTACGTGTTCCAGCTGCGCGCGGTGAATGGTGGCGGCGCGGGGGCTGCATCGGACGAGGTCGTCGCTTCGACGCTGGCGCTGCCGTCGCGTCCGGCGGAGTTGACTGCGGTTGGCGGTGCTGGGCAGGTGACGCTTTCGTGGTCCGATCCCTCGGACGACAGCATCGCGAAGTACCGGCTTCGCTGGAAGGCGGGTTCGAGCTTTGCGGCCGGCGACGACCTGTGGACGGACATTGCGGGCAGCGGTTCGGGCACGACCGGCCACACGGTGACCGGGCTGACGAGTGGCACGGAGCACGTTTTCCAGGTTCGCGCGGTGAACGGCGGCGGCGCGGGTCCGGGGTCTGATCTGGCCCTTGCGACGACCTCCGGCGGTCCGGCACGTCCTGGCGGTCTGGTTGCGGTCGCCGGCCAGACCGACGTTGAGCTGACGTGGGACAATCCGTCCGACAGCAGCATCACGAAGTACGAGCTTCGCTGGAAGGCGGGTTCGAGCTTTGCGGCCGGCGACGACCTGTGGACGGACATCGCGGGCAGCGGTTCGGGGACGACCGGCCACACCGTGAGCGGGCTGAGCGACGGCGTCGAGTACGTGTTCCAGGTCCGCGCGACGGGTTCCTCGGGCATCGGTCGGGCCTCGGACGAGGTGACGGCGGTTCCCAGCGTCTGCGCTGACAGCGTCGCGGTCGCGGGTTTCACCAGTCGGAACATCGTTCACGATTGCCGCATTCTGCTGGGACTGAAGGACGAGCTGCGCGGGAGCAAGAGCCTCAACTGGAGCCCTTCGGTTTCGATGACCTCTTGGAAGGGCCTGTGGACCGTCTTTCCCTACGGGCTGTATGGCCTGGAGCTGGAGAATGCCGGCTTGACGGGGAGCGTTCCCGGGGAACTGAGCAAGCTTTCAACTTCGATTCTTCTGGATCTGTCCGGCAATCAGCTGACCGGGAGCATTCCGCCGGAACTGTCCCGGTTTTCGGATCTGGGCACGCTGGACCTGTCCGGCAATCGACTGTCCGGGAGCATTCCGCCCGAGCTGTCTCGGATTTCGGAGCTGGACACGCTGGACCTGTCCGACAACGATCTGACCGGGAGCATTCCGCCCGAACTGTCTCGGCTTTCGGAGCTGGACACGCTGAACCTGTCCGGCAATCGACTGACCGGGAGCATTCCGCCCGAACTGGGACGGCTGTCGAAACTGACGTTTCTTCGTTTGTACGACAACGATCTGACCGGGAGCATTCCGTCCGAGTTGGGTCAGCTGTCCAAATTGCTGCGGTTCGAGCTGCACGACAACGACCTGACGGGCAGGATTCCGCCTGAACTGGCCGGTCTTGGCGCGGTGAGGTGGCTCGGCCTGCACGGCAACCGGTTGAGCGGAACGGTGACGCTTTCGCTGTCCCCGGATCGGGTTTCCGAGAACGGAGGCGCACAGACGGTCTCCGTGACTGCCGCTCTTGACAGGGGCGCGGCCTGGTACCACGGGTTCGACGGCCGGCCGCTTTCGATGACGCTCGACGTGGGCGCGTCGGGCGACAGCGCTGTTTCGGGCACGGACTACGGTGCCGTGGCGGATCTTCCGCTCTCGATACCGACCAGTTCCGGCGCGGTCAGCGGCAGCTTCGCCATCACGCCGACGGACAACGCGACAGCCGCAGGCGCGAAGACGGTCACGGTCGGTTCCGGCGCGGTGACGGGGGGGCCTCGCATCCAGCTTTCGGTCGAGAGCGTCAGCTTGGCGATTGGCGACGACGAGAGCGTTCCCGCTGCGCCGTCGGGATTGGCTGCGACCCCGGGCGCGGGTCGGGTCGTGCTGTCGTGGTCGGATCCTTCGGACGTCAGCATCACGAAGTACCAGCTTCGCTGGAAGGCGGGGACGGGTTTCACGACCGCGGATGCCTGGACGGACATTGCGGGCAGCGGCTCGGGGACGACGGGTCACACCGTTTCTGGCCTTGCGAACGGCACGCAGCACGTTTTCGAGCTGCGCGCGGTGAGCGGGAACGACGTGAGCGTCGCCGCGCGGGTGTCGGCGACGACGTTGGGACAGCCATCGATGCCGACGGGACTTTCGGCGACGGCGGGTGCGGGCCAGATCGCTCTTTCCTGGTCCGATCCTTCGGACAGCAGCATCGCGAAGTACCAGCTTCGCTGGAAGGCGGGGACGGGTTTCACGACCGCGGATGCCTGGACGGACATTGCGGGCAGCGGCTCGGGCACGACCGGTCACACGGTGACCGGGCTGACGAGTGGCACGGAGCACGTGTTCCAGCTGCGCGCGGTGAACGGTTACGGTGCGAGCGCGGCGACGGATGCACTGACTGCGACGACGCTTGGAGGGCCTTCGAGACCAGTCGACTTTGCCGCTGCTGCGGGTGCCGGCAATGTTGTCCTGACCTGGTCCGATCCTTCGGACGACAGCATCACGAAGTACCAGCTTCGCTGGAAGGCGGGTTCGAGCTTCGCGGCCGGCGACGACCTGTGGACGGACATTGCGGGCAGCGGTTCGGGGACGACCGGCCACACCGTGAGCGGGCTGAGCGACGGCGTCGAGTACGTGTTCCAGGTCCGCGCGACGGGTTCCTCGGGCATCGGTCAGGCCTCGGACGAGGTGACGGCGGTTCCCAGCATCTGCATTGGCAGCGTCGCGGTCGCGGGGTTCACCAGTCGGAACATCGTTCGCGATTGCAGCACTCTGCTGGGACTGAAGGACGAGCTGCGCGGGAGCAAGAGCCTCAACTGGAGCCCTTCGGTTTCGATGACCTCTTGGAAGGGCCTGTGGACCATCTTTCCCTACGGGCTGTATGGCCTGGAGCTGGAGAATGCCGGCTTGACGGGGAGCGTTCCCGGGGAACTGAGCAAGCTTTCAACTTCGATTCTTCTGGATCTGTCCGGCAATCAGCTGACCGGGAGCATTCCGCCGGAACTGTCCCGGTTTTCGGATCTGGGCACGCTGGACCTGTCCGGCAATCGACTGTCCGGGAGCATTCCGCCCGAGCTGTCTCGGATTTCGGAGCTGGACACGCTGGACCTGTCCGACAACGATCTGACCGGGAGCATTCCGCCCGAACTGTCTCGGCTTTCGGAGCTGGACACGCTGAACCTGTCCGGCAATCGACTGACCGGGAGCATTCCGCCCGAACTGGGACGGCTGTCGAAACTGACGTTTCTTCGTTTGTACGACAACGATCTGACCGGGAGCATTCCGTCCGAGTTGGGTCAGCTGTCCAAATTGCTGCGGTTCGAGCTGCACGACAACGACCTGACGGGCAGGATTCCGCCTGAACTGGCCGGTCTTGGCGCGGTGAGGTGGCTCGGCCTGCACGGCAACCGGTTGAGCGGAACGGTGACGCTTTCGCTGTCCCCGGATCGGGTTTCCGAGAACGGAGGCGCACAGACGGTCTCCGTGACTGCCGCTCTTGACAGGGGCGCGGCCTGGTACCACGGGTTCGACGGACGGCCGCTTTCGATGACGCTCGACGTGGGCGCGTCGGGCGACAGCGCTGTTTCGGGCACGGACTACGGTGCCGTGGCGGATCTTCCGCTCTCGATACCGACCAGTTCCGGCGCGGTCAGCGGCAGCTTCGCCATCACGCCGACGGACAACGCGACAACTGCGGGCGCGAAGACGGTCACGGTCGGTTCCGGCGCGGTGACGGGGGGGCCTCGCATCCAGCTTTCGGTCGAGAGCGTCAGCTTGGCGATTGGCGACGACGAGAGCGTTCCCGCTGCGCCGTCGGGATTGGCTGCGACCCCGGGCGCGGGTCGGGTCGTGCTGTCGTGGTCGGATCCTTCGGACGTCAGCATCACGAAGTACCAGCTTCGCTGGAAGGCGGGTTCGAGCTTTGCGGCCGGCGACGACCTGTGGTCGGACATTGCGGGCAGCGGCTCGGGGACGACGGGTCACACCGTTTCTGGCCTTGCGAACGGCACGCAGTACGTTTTCGAGCTGCGCGCGGTGAGCGGGAACGACCCGAGTGACGCCGCGCGGGTATCGGCGACGACCCCGGAGGGCCCGTTGCGGCCGACGGGTCTTGCCGCGACGGCGGGTGCGGGCCAGATCGCTCTTTCCTGGTCCGATCCTTCGGACGGCACCATCACGAAGTACCAGCTTCGCTGGAAGGCGGGATCGAGCTTTGCGGCTGGCGACGGCGATCTCTGGGCGGACATTGCCGGCAGCGGTTCGGGCACGACCGGTCATGCGGTGACCGGACTGAGCAATGACACGCAGTACGTTTTCGAACTTCGCGCGGTGAGCGGGAAGGACGTGGGTGACGCCGCGAGCGTGTCGGCGACGACGCTCGAGGGTCCATCGAAGCCATCGGGCCTCGCGGCGACGGCGGGTGCGGGCCAGGTCGTTCTTTCCTGGTCCGACCCTTCGGACGACAGCATCACGAAGTACCAGCTTCGCTGGAAGGCCGGATGGAGCTTTGCGGCTGGCGACGACGTCCTTTGGACGGACATTGCCGGCAGCGGTTCGGGCACGACCGACCACACGGTGACCGGATTGAGCAACGGCACGCGGTACGTGTTCCAGTTGCGCGCCATGGACGCGAACGGTGCGGGAGCCGCGACGGACAAGGTCACCGCGACGACGCTCGAGGGCCCATCGAAGCCATCGGGCCTCGCGGCGACGGCGGGTGCGGGCCAGGTCGTTCTTTCCTGGTCCGATCCTTCGGACGACAGCATCACGAAGTACCAGCTTCGCTGGAAGGCGGGTTCGAGCTTTGCGGCTGACGACGATCTGTGGTCGGACATCGCCGGAAGTGGTTCGGGGACGACCAGCCATGCGGTGACCGGATTGAGCAATGGCACGCAGCACGTGTTCCAGCTACGCGCGGTGAACGCGAACGGCACGGGAGCCGCGACGGACGAGGTCATCGCGACGACGCTCGGTCCGCCATCGAAGCCGACGGGTCTTGCGGCGACGGCGGGTGCGGGCCAGATCAGGCTGGTCTGGTCCGATCCTTCGGACGACAGCATCACGAAGTACCAGCTTCGCTGGAAGGCGGGTTCGAGCTTTGCGGCTGACGACGATCTGTGGGCGGACATTGCGGGCAGCGGCTCGGGCACGACCAGCCACAGCGTGAGCGGGTTGAGCAACGGCGCGGAACACGTGTTCCAGCTGCGCGCGGTGAACGGTCGCGGCACGAGCGTGGCGACCGATGCAATCCTTGCGACGACGCTTGGGGGGCCTTCGAGGCCAGTCGACCTTGTTGCCGCTGCGGGTGTCGGGAAGGTTGTCCTGACCTGGTCCGATCCCTCGGACGACAGCATCACGAAGTACCAGCTTCGCTGGAAGGCGGGTTCGAGCTTTGCGGCTGACGACGACCTGTGGACGGACATAGCGGGCAGCGGTTCGGGCACGACCAGCCACAGCGTGAGCGGGCTGAGCAACGGCACGGAACATGCCTTTCAGCTGCGCGCTGTGAGCGCGGGCGGGCTGGGTCAGGTTTCGGATGTGGTGACGGCAATTCCAAGCACCTGTGCCGGCAGCGCTGCGGTCTCGAGGTATAGCGGTCCGGGCATTGTCGACGACTGTCGCGTGCTTCTCGGAATGAAGGACGAGCTGCGCGGGAGCAAGAGCCTCAACTGGAGTCCTTCGGTTGCGATGAAGTCATGGAATGGCCTGCTTATATCGAGGGCACGGGTCGTTGAACTGAATCTGGAGGACAGCGGTCTGACGGGGAGGCTCCCTGCTGAACTGGGCCAGCTGCCAGAGTTGCAGCGCTTGATTCTGGGCAGCAATCAGCTGACGGGGAGCATCCCGTCGGAGCTGGGTCGGTTGTGGAAGCTGGAACGTCTGGATCTGGAACGGAATCGATTGACGGGGAGCATTCCTGCCGAACTGGGTCGTCTGTCGAGGCTGAAGCGTCTGGAACTGGACAACAATCAGTTGACCGGGAGCATTCCTGCGGAGCTGGGCCGGCTGTCGGAGCTGGAACGTCTGAAACTGGGCGACAATCGGTTGACGGGGAACATTCCTGCAGAACTGGCGCAATTGCGAAAGGTGAATCGGTATCATTTGCATCTTTCCGACAACAATCTGAGAGGCGCTGTGACGCTTGCGCTTTCCCCGCGTGTGGTCGACGAAGATGGGGGAGCGCAGACGGTCACTGTCAGTGCAACCCTTGATGCCGGTCTTGCCTGGGCACGTCGGACAACGGAGCAGGATACTCCTGTGACGGTGACCATCGGCGCGCCGGGCGACAGCGCCGTTTCGGGCACCGACTATGCGACTGTGGCGGCTCTGTCTCTCTCGATCCCCGCCGCTTCCGGCACAGGCAGCGGCAGCTTCGCCATCACGCCGACCGACAACGCCACAACTGCCAGCGCGAAGTCGATCACGGTCGATGCTCGCGGCAGGTCAACATTCTGGATTCCGCTGTCGGCTGAGAGCGTCATCCTCGTGATCGGAGACGACGAGAGCATTCCTGTTGCGCCAACGAACTTCCGGGCCACGCCGGACAATGGTCAGGCGTCGCTGGCTTGGGAGTTGCCGACCAATGCTGGCGCTCTTGACAGGGTTCAGTTGCGCTGGAAGGCGACATCCGATCTGCCCTTTGTTGCGTCGGACGGCTGGATCGACCTTGCGTCGACGGCGGCGGATCACCTGGTGACGGGTCTGAGCAACGGCACGAACTACACCTTCGAGCTGCGGGTCGGCAACGCTTTGGGCGACAGCGAGGCGATCGCCGTCACGGCGACGCCCACGGCGGCGCCGTCGAAGCCGACCGGCTTCACGGCCAGCATGGGTGACGGGCAGGTGTCGCTGAACTGGTCCGATCCCTCGGACAGCAGCATCACGAAGTACCAGCTGCGTCACAAGGCGGGATCGAGCTTCGCCGAGGGCGACGACGACCTTTGGGCGGACATTGCCGGCAGCGGTTCGGGCACGACCGGCCACACGGTGACCGGCTTGGCGAATGGCACGGAGCACGTGTTCGAGTTGCGGGCGGTGAACGCGAACGGCACCGGGAGGGTTTCGGATGCGCTCACGGCCACGCCGATATTGCCGATTCCGGGGGCTCTGACATCGCTGAGTGCGGTTGCGTCGGACCGGGACGTGTTGCTGGCTTGGGAGTTGCCGACCAATGCGAGCGTTCTGGACAAGGTGCAGCTGCGCTGGACACGGGCATCCGCTCTGCCCTTTGATGCGACGGACGGCTGGATCGATCTGGCGGCGACGGCGGTGACTCATCGGGTGACCGGCTTGAGTGGCGGCATTCGATACGTCTTCGAGCTGCGGGCCAGCAATGCCTCCGGCGACGGCCCGGCGGTCACCGTGACGACAAGCACTGACACATGGCCTCCGAAGCCGAGCGGCTTCATGGTCAGGGCCGGTGATGGGCGTGTGACGTTGAGCTGGGATGATCCATCGAACAGCGACATCGGGAGGTACCGGTTGCGTTACAAGGCGGGTTCGAGCTTCGCGGCCGACGACAATCTGTGGGCGTACATTCCCGACAGCGGGTCCGGCACGACCGGCCACACGGTGAGCGGGCTGACCAACGGCGTGGAATATGTCTTCCAGATCCTTCCAGTTGGTTTCAGGCAAATCAATGGGTACCTCACGATTTATTTTGGCGAGGCCTCGACGCCGCTGACGGCAGTGCCCTCGGCAACGCCAGTGAAGCCGACCGGCTTCAAGGCGCGTGTCGGCGATGGACAGGTGACGTTGAGCTGGGACGCTCCCTTGAACGACAGCATCACGAAGTACCAGTTGCGTCGCAAGGCGGGTTCGAGCTTCTCCGCAGGCGACGACGATCTTTGGGCGGACATCGCTGGCAGCGGGCCGGACACGACCGGCCACACGGTAAGCGGGCTGACCAACGGGTCGGAACATGTCTTCCAGATCCGCGCGGTGAGCGCCAAGGGCACAGGCGCTGTCTCGGCATCTGCGACGGCGACGCCACTGGCGGCGCCGTCGAAGCCGACGGGGCTGACGGTTGCTGTCGGCGACGGCCAGGCAGTGCTGAGCTGGACGGATCCGTCTGATGACAGCATCACGAAGTACCAGCTGCGCCACAAGGCGGGTTCGAGCTTTGCCGCAGGCGACGACGATCTTTGGGCGGACATTGCCGGCAGCGGTTCGGGCACCGTCAGGCACGCCTTTTCCGGCCTGACCAACGGCACGGAACACGTGTTCCAGCTTCGCGCGGCGAATGTTTCCGGCGCGGGCGCGGTTTCGGACGAGGTGACGGCGACGCCGCTGGCGGTGCCGTCCAGGCCGACGAACCTGACGGCCATGGCGAGCTACGGGCAGGTGTCGTTGAGCTGGACGCTGCCGAGCGATTCGGGCGTTCTCGACAGGGTTCAGCTGCGCTGGAAGGCAACGTCGGATCTTCCGTTCGTTGGATCGGACAGCTGGACCGGCCTCGGGGCGACGGCAGTGACGCACCTGGTGAGCGGCCTGACGAGCGGCACCGAGTACACTTTCGAACTGAGAGCCGGAAGCGCCTCCGGCGACGGCGAGGCTGCCACCGTCACGGCGACTCCCACGCTGGTGCCGTCGAAGCCGGGCGGTTTCGTGGCCACGGCTGGCGACGGTCGCGTTTCGCTGTCGTGGTCCGATCCAGCGAATGCCAGCATCACGAAGTACCAGTTGCGCCGCAAGGCGGGATCGAGCTTCGTTGCGGACGACGACGGTCTCTGGGCGGACATTGCCGGCAGCGGCTCCGGCACGACAGGCCACGTCGTGAGCGGATTGGCGAACGGCACGGGCTACGTGTTCGAGTTGCGCGCGGTGAACGCGAGCGGAGCCGGCGCGGTCTCGGATTCAGCAACCGCCACGCCGGAACTGGCGGTTCCTGAGGCACCGACAGCGCTGAGCGGGATCGGGTCGGACGGTGAGATGCTGCTGAGCTGGGCATTGCCGACCAATGCAAGCATGCTCGACAAGATGCAGCTGCGCTGGAAGGCCACGTCAGAACTGCCCTTTGGTGCAGACGACAGCTGGACCGACCTGCCGGCAACGGCGGTGACGTACCGCGTGAGCGGTCTGACCGACGGTGTGAGCCATACCTTCGAGCTGCGCGGCAGCAATGCGTCCGGCGATGGCGCGTCAGCCAGCTTGACGACGCCTGTGCCATTGAAGCCTGCCGGCATCGTGGCAAGGGTTGGCGACGGACAGGTGGCGTTGTCCTGGTCCGATCCGACTGATGACAGCATCACGAAGTACCAGCTGCGCTGGAAGGCAGGAGCGAGCTTTGCCCCAGATGACGACCTTTGGGCGGACATTCCGGGCAGCGGTGCGGGCACCGTCAGGCATGCCTTCTCCGGTCTGTCGAACGGCACGACCCACGTGTTCCAGCTTCGCGCGGTCAATGCTTTCGGCGCGGGGGCTGCATCGGACGAGGTGACGGCGACGCCGCTGACGGTGCCGGAAGGGCCGACGGGCCTGATGGCCGTGGCGGGCTACAGGGAGATGTCCCTGTCGTGGGATTCGCCGGTCAGCGCGAGCATGGTCGACAAGGTTCAGCTGCGCTGGAAGGCAACGTCCGACCTTCCGTTCGTCGTGTCGGACGACTGGACCGACCTTGGGGCGGCGACAGTGGCCCACAGGGTGAGCGGTCTGGTCGGTGGCAGGGAATACGCGTTCGAGCTGAGGTTCGGCAACGTCTCCGGCGAGGGCGATCCAGCATCGGTCAAGGCGGTTCCGCTGGCCGTTCCGGTTGCGCCGTCGGGCCTGGTCGCGACGCCCGGCTTTGGCCGGGTCGTTCTGTCGTGGTCGGATCCCTCGAACGCCAGCGTCACGAGGTACCAGCTTCGCTGGAAGGCGGGCTCGGGCTTCGGGGCGGGCGACGACGGCCTGTGGGCGGACATCGAGGGCAGCGGCGCGAGCACGACCGGCCACGTCGTGACCGGGCTGGCGAACGGAACGAGGTACGCGTTCGAACTGCGCGCGGTCAACCATAACGGCATTGGCAGGAATTCCGATACAGTCACCGCAACACCGATGTTGCCTCGGCCGTCTGCACCGACAGGACTTGCCGCGACGGGAGAGGATGGTCAGGTGGCTTTGAGTTGGAACAATCCGAACGACAGTTCCATCACCGCGTATCAAATTCGCCAGAAAAAAGGCGCAAGTTTTTCTGATGCAGATACTTGGTCCAATATTGCGGGCAGCAATGCTGACACCACGAGCCACGTGGTGACCGGCATCGAAAATGGCGTGCGATATGCCTTTCAGATTCGGTCAGCAAATGCATCCGGCGAAAGCTCTCCATCCGAAACGGTAACGGCGACACCCGGCTTCCGCCCCGGCAGGCCGACCGGAATACGGACTCTCGTGGGCAATGCCGAGGTCAGGCTAACTTGGGAAGACCCGTCTGACATTTCGATCAGGAAGTATGAACTGCGCCACACCTCGAACGAAACGTTCGGACCAGGAGATACTTGGACCACAATCCATGGGAGTGATGCGACGACGACAAGTCACGTGGTTGCAGGTCTGCTCAATGGAGTCATGCGACGTTTCGAGATTAGGGCAGAAAATTCGGTTGGCCCGGGACCAGCCTCGGAAGAGGTCTTCGCCACACCTGAGGATCTCGTGCCATCCTTCGGAAAAAGAACAAAAGATTACATGATGTTCTTTCAAAACCGAGCGTCGACAAGCAATTTGCCGCATGCTTCGGGTGGTGATGGCAGGCTCACGTATTCGATAACGCCTGATTTGCCACAAGGCCTGACTTTTGACACCGATTCGCATCAAGTTGTTGGCGCTCCGACAGGGGCCCAGGATTGGACTGCGTACACCCTGACGGCAACCGACGCCGACGGTGACAGTGCAACTTTGACGGTCAACATTATGAGCATCAATAATGGACCGCCCGCTCCCTTCAATTTCACGGCGACGCCAGGTGATGGCGAGATCACGTTGAGTTGGGAACATCTCGAGGACGATAGTCTCTTCGGGTACCTCCTTGTCTATGCGAAGGGTTCGTCGGCAAAACAAGGACAAGAGGGGTATGCGTATATTGATGTCGTGAAATCCCATACTGTGACAGGACTTGATAATGGCGATCAATACGCCTTTCGGCTGCTGCAACGGCTTCCAATCGGTTTTGGACCGGAATTGTCCGAAACAATCACCGCTACGCCAAATCGCGAACCGGACGAACTCGAAGGCTTTTCTGCCACGGCAGGTGACGGCCGGGTCGAACTGTCCTGGGCCGCGAAGGGCGACGTGACGCGCTGGGATTATCGGATTCAATCGAATGGCGCATTTGGCCCGTGGCGGTCCATTCCCGGTGACGGGCATTCAACGGCTTACATGGTCACAGGGTTGGCAAACGACACGGCATATGGATTTCAGGTCAGGGCGGTCGTCGGCCATCTTGCCACTGCAGTTTCGCGTACTGTCACGGTGACACCGACGACAGGTCCACCTGGCTTGGTGACCAACCTCGTCGCGACGGAGAGTGTCGGTGCAATAGGTTTGACGTGGGCAATTCCGACCAATACCGACGATATAGACAGTTTGCAGGTTCGCTGGAAAGTGAACTCGGCTCTGCCGTTTACCGACCATGACATTTGGTCAGACCTGCCGGCGGATGCGACCCGCACTCACTTGTCTGGCCTCACGGACGGCACCCGATATGCAATTGAAGTGCGTGCCAATAACAGCCAAGGAGTTGGCGATGCAGCCATGGTGACTGCAACGCCGCAAAGTCGTTTGCCAATGATGCCCACCGGTTTGACTGTAACCGCCGGTATCGGCGAAGCCACGCTCCAATGGGACGATCCGTTGGATGCAACCATTACGCGCTATGAATACCGTCATACTGCCGACTCCAGCTTCGGAGACGACGATGCCTGGGTTTCAATCCGTGAAAGCGATTCGACGACGGCCAGCCACACTGTGACGGATCTCAACATCAGGACAACATGGCGTTTCCAGATCCGGGCCGTGAACGGGAGCGGTGACGGCACGGCATCGGCCGTAGCGACTGTGTCGCTGCGTGACCTCTCGCCGTCATTCGGCGAATCAGTGATCGCTAGCCAGAACTATACGGAAAAGCGCGAAATTGTGCCGCTGACTTTGCCAGCGGCATCCGGTGGCGACGGAACGCTGAATTACTCGTTGACGCCAGACTTGCCGGCGGGACTGGTGCTGGATCGGGCGACGCACACGGTGAATGGCGTTCCATTGGAGACAATGGAAGCCACAAAATTCGACTGGGTCGCGACGGATGCCGATGGCGACGCAGCGCGGCTGTCATTCACGCTTTCAGTCCAAGCTAGCGCTGTGCCGTCGTTTGGTATCGCTGCGGTCGCAAACCAGATCTACACGCAGGGTGAGGCAATCACCGTGTTGACATTGCCGCAGGCAGAAGGAGGAGACGGCACAATTGACTATTCGCTGACTCCCGCATTGCCGGCAGGTTTGGCGCTCAACACGTTGAACCGAACTTTGACCGGAACGCCGACGGTAATGTTGGCCGCCACCACCTACACTTGGACAGCCACCGATGATGATGGCGATTCTGCCGACTTGTCGTTCGTGATTGAGGTCAATCAGGGGATCAGCAATTTGGCGCAGCGTGAGGCATTCGGGAAAAGTCTGGCAGGGCTGGCAGCGGAGACATACGGCAGTGCCCGCGCAGTCATCGGGCAGCGGTTTGATGCTTCCCCTGGCGCTTCAAGGGTAGAGGTGGCCGGACGGCAGGTCGGTCTGGGACAGGCGGAAGCCGCGCCGACGAGTCTGGATTGGCACGATCATTGGGAGACTTTTGATCGAGAAGGTGCCGAGAGAGTGAGTTGGGACGATCTGGTGGGCGACAGCGCCTTCGAAATGGCTTTCGGCGGTGACAGTGTTGGTTCGGGCATGACCGCTTGGGGGCAAAGTGGACTCATGCGATTTCGGGCTGAGAAAGCTGGGATCGGCCATCAGAATCGCATGGAATCGGGCTGGTTTGGCATGGACGCAGACATGGGGTCGGGGTTGTTGATGGGATTCGCAATGTCGCGGAGCATGGGCGAGACGGAAGCGAGTGACGGATCAAGTTTTGCCACCTCCCTGAATGCTGCATGGCCGTATGCCAAGCTGAGATTCACGACCGGTGCGGAGCTTTGGACGATCATGGGTGCAGGTCGCGGTTCGGTTACCTATCGTCCGACTGAAGGTGGTGCCGAGCGTGAGGCACTGGATTTGCGCCTCGCTGCGGCCGGTGGTCGCCACCCGTTGGCACGTTTGGGAGCGATCGACTTGGAGATTGCAGGGGAAGCCGGGTTCGTATCGTTGGAAACCACCGGTGAGCCATCTTCGGTGGTCGGAGGGCACGGAGTCGAGATCTGGCAATTGCAAGCGTCCATGGAAGCTGAACATGAAGGCTGGATCTGGAGTGAAAGCCGGTTGATACCGTACGGTTCTGTGGCGTTGCGCAGCGAAGGCGGCGACTGGGTGACAGGGTCTGGCATCGACATAGGCTTGGGCGCGCGGGTGTCGGTCCCGAGTTCACGCTTTGCTTTGGAATTGCAGGGGCACCATTTGGCAGTTCGCTCGGACGTCGAATACGGCGGTTCAAGTGCAACACTGACGGCAGGAATGGATCCCGAAAGCGACGGAACAGGTTTTTCGTGGGGCGTGACGATGGCTAGCGGCGATCGTGCAGCCTTCGAAACCAATGTGCTTGGCGACGATCTTGACTACCGTCCCGGAAGTGGCGGTGTCGGTCGAGATCAAACCGAGTTGAACCTCGAAGCCAGCTACAGCTATCGCCCGCGTGGTCTTGCTGGAATTGTGTCACCCCTCATGCGAGTCTCGCACGAAGAAAATGATGACACGAAGCGTGAGTTTGAGGCAGGGGTTGCGTATCAGAGCGTCTCTGATAGCCGGATTGACTTGGAACTGATTGGCACTCACGAGGACCAATCCAATTCTGCGGGTCGCAGCAGCTTCAGGCTTGATCTCCGTATCGACTTTTGACCTTTGGACAAGGAGCAACCCGCGCGATCTGACCCCCGATCTTCGAACAGGCATCGAGGAGTTGCGCCATGCGATTTCTCCAGGTGAACGTGTCCACGTCTGATGAACATGTCCAATTCAATCGGGAGGATGTTCCGAAAGTCTGTGGGCGAGTTTGGCAACGGCGGGCTGTTTGACCTGCAATGCCTTGCCGACGGCCTTTTGAGTCATCGCTTGCGCTTGCCGCAATTCAAGAAGGGGCATGGCCGAGCGCAACTCGGCCTTGCGAGCCTCGACACGCGCTCGTTGCTTGGGCGTGAAGCTCTTGGTCAGATCGGCAAAGGCGATTCTTCCGCTCATCGGATCAATCCTTCGTCACAGAGTTTCTGCATATGACAGTCTTGGAACCTGTCAGCGACGCGCACGAAACGTTTGTCGACGCGAACTTCGCCCGTACTGTCGCAATCGAACGGCAGAACGGAAGGGTGCATGATTGCTTTCTTTGAACGGCATCTGCTCAGCCGGATCCGAGACAACAAAAGCGTTCCTCCCTTCCAAATGGCTTGGGTGAGATTCAAGGAATCAAGCAACGGCTTTGCAGTATTGCATTCTCGGTAACGCTGCATGCATGGATAAACCATCGCCGAACATTTCGCTTGGGGAAGGAAGATCGTCATCGATGCAATAATGAAACAGTGGTCGCGGTTGAGAGTGATGCGAGCAGCAGCACCAGTGTCTTGATCAGGTCCACCGTAACCGCCAGCACCTCAACAACGGGCGCGTATGACCGACAGCATTCTGCCGTAGTCTGATTGCTCCTCATGGACCGTTCGCCGATACGAAAAAAAACGCTCCGAATCCGCGTACGTGCAGTGTCCCGTCCACGAAACTTGGCTCAATCCGGCGTTCTTCAGGCGATCGATGCAATAGTCGGGAAGGTTGAATTGAAAACGGTCTGACCTGCCGCGCTTGAAATACCGCGTGTTGTCGGCGGCTTCGGCGAGAAAGGCTTCCTGGAATTCCGGGCCGACTTCGTACGCGTTCTCGCTGATGCAAGGTCCGATGACAGCGGAAATCGTCTCGGGTCCACCGACGAACCTGGCCATCATGTGGACTGTCGCTTCGATCACGCCACCGAGGGCGCCTTTCCAGCCTGCGTGGGCGGCGCCGACAACACTGCCGTCGTCGCTCGAAAAGAGAATCGGTGCGCAGTCGGCTGTCAAGATGGCAAGGCCTATGCCAGGAGTTCGGCAGACCATGGCGTCGGCCATGATCGAGGCGTCAGGCACCTGCGTGATTTCGACGGAATCTGCCGAATGGTGCTGATGCAACGAGACCAGCCTGCCAGGCTCGATGGACAGAGCAGCCGCAACGCGACCGCGGTTGGCGGCGACCGCATCGGGGTCGTCACTCGACCCTTGGCCGCAATTCAGGCTCGTGTAAATTCCCCTCGATGTTCCGCCCCTGCGGGTGAAGAATCCGTGCAAAGAGGGATCGAGCAAGTCAGACTTGATTGCATCAATTGCCATGGCCAGCCTCAGTCAAATCCGGGAGCGAAGGCCGCGCCATTCGGAACGATGCAAATTGCCTTGAAAAGCTCTCCCATTTCGCTCGGACAGGTCAATCTCCGACCGGCGGCTAGATGGGACTGCAGGCGTTCGCCGCTCAGTCTCTTCGCCAGAACTTCCATTCTTTCGACAATTCCGAGGCGCTTGAGAAGTTCGCCCTGCTCGATCATCTTCGACACGCGGGCGTGGGTACCCGCCGCCTTCGCGATTGCACGAAAGTCCACGTGGGCTGTCAGATCAGCGTCACCGGGATGGGCAAGCACATGACATTTTTCGTGCCGTCGCACGGCCTGTACCGTGAAGCCATCACTTCCCCAGTCCCCGTAGTCGATGACAATGGCACATCCCCCGTGACTTCCGATGTGTCGCCCAATCCTTGCCGCAAGCTCGCGTGCTTGCCGAGAGACCTCGCAAAACCCGCCTCCCAAATGATCTTCGGAATCGACAATGCAGTCGGGCACAGTGGCGTCGCTGGCAAGGGGAGTGTCCGTGAACACGAGGCGACCGAGACGTTCCATGACTTTTGTTTCCCTCCATCCGCCAGCCGACCTGCGAAAGACCCTAACCGGAAGGCAGTCGAAAAACTCGTTCGCAACCAGGTACATCGGGATCCTGGGCAAGGAGTCGATTTCGTCGATCCATTGGGGTTCGTATGCGGAAAGCGCCTGCGACTGGCGCAGTCGGAAATCCGCGTTGCTTTCGACGAGAAAGAGGTTTCCACGGAAGGCATCATGGAACCCATCGACCAGTCGGGCCGCGCGCAGCATGTCGGCTAGAAGAGTTCCCGTCCCGGGTCCGAGTTCGACCAGACCGATCGGGTGAGGTCGACCGTGCATGACCCAGGATTGCGCGAGCGTCAGCCCGAGGAGTTCCCCGAAGACCTGGCTTACCTCTGGACTGGTCACGAAGTCGCCACTCGTCCCGATCCGCACCCCTGAGCGATAGTACCCGAATTCGGGATCATGCAATGCCGCTTGCATGTACTCCTCGACGGTCACGGGACCGTGCTGTCGGATTCTCTCGACCAGCCGCTTGCCGAGACTACCCATGTCGCGTGACCCGTCGGGCAAACCATATCAAGGCCAACCCGGCAACGACCATCGGAAGTGACAGAACCTGTCCCATTGTCAGTCCGTATTCTATTCCAAACCGGACCACGTGGCCCAATGGATTGTCCGGAGTGACGAACTGGGCGTCAGCCTCTCTGAAATACTCGACAAAGAACCGCGACAGCCCGTAGCCGAGAAGAAAAACTCCGGTCAACAGACCCGGTCGCTTGAACGCACCCAGTCGCAGTGCTGCATATGCAAGAACGGCGAACAGAACTGCGCCTTCAAGGGCCGCTTCATAGAGCTGCGAAGGATGTCGGGCGCAAACATCGAGTGCCCACCAAGACGGACATTCTGCCGCTCGCGCGCCAGGAAAGACGACGGCCCACGGGACGTCCGTTGGCCGCCCCCACAACTCGGCATTGATAAAATTTGCCAAGCGGCCGAGACCGAGGCCCGGCGGGGTTGAACAGGCGATCAGGTCTGCACATCCCGAAACGGACAACCGGTGACGCCAGCAGAACAGCAGTCCGGCCAGCACGACGCCAATCGCCCCTCCATGAAAGGACATGCCGCCTTCCCAGATCCTGACGATTTCCACTGGATTCATCAGGTAGTGGACCGGATTGTAGAACAGCACAAAGCCCGCCCGTCCGCCGACGATCACGCCCAGGATCATCCAGGTCATCAGTTTCTCGATATCGGACGGCTCAAGCGGCGGTCGACCAGACGGCCAGATGCCGGTGTTCTTGACGAGGCGGACAGCCCACAACCATGCCAGCAGGAATCCTCCGACATAGGCGAGAGCGTACCATCGGATCGCAAACGAAATTCCGAACAACTCGAACGCGAAGATGACGGGATCAATGTTCGGGAACGAAATGATCAGCGGCATGGGTTAACTGTCTCGAATCTTGCTGCGGCGAAAGAGTTTGGCGGATTTGTCACGACGCGTCAGCATCCCGAACAATGATCGTTCAAGATTCTTTCGCGAGACACCACGATCATCTCCCTGTCCTCTCTTCGGGACGGCAAGTCAACGTGAGGTCGACGAGATTCGCAAGTGGACATCAAGATCAATGACGGCCGTGTCGGTGCAAGCAAGCGTTGAAAAGCGAACTTGATTGGTTTCACTGCTTGAACTCCGTTTGACGATATTCCTATGTCGGCAAACTCGGGTGCAGATCAGGCCATTCGAACTCAATCAATCTGTCATGGGAAAATTGTCGAAATCCCTGTCATCGACACCGCATCGGTTCCGATTGTGATTTTACATCAACGGAATGGGCGTGATATTCACTGTCACGCCGTTAGAGGCGGGTTGCAACCATGTCGGTGTAACGAAAAAGGATCGGAGCAAGTTGATGTCTTCTCGCGACAAGGTGCTGGATGATCTGTCCAAGCTGATGATCAATGCGGTTGGCGTTGCACAAGGCGCAAAGTCCGAGGCGGAGTCGGTGTTTTCGGCGTGGTTCGACCGATGGCTGGTCGAGCGGAACCTCGTTTTGCGAGAGGAGTTTGACGCGGTCAGCCTGATGGCATCCCGTGCACGAGAGGAAAACGAAGCTCTCAAGGCCCGAGTCGACGCTTTGGAAGCTGCCCTCGCAAAAGGCCGATCACCTCGATCCGGGACCAGGAAACAGACCAAGCCGAAACAGTGACAGGCGATCCTGCCTCGACCTGACCGGCAAACGTGTATTTCCCCCCGAGCGCTCTGCAAGACCTGTGGCGTGCGAGACCGAATCGCGGACTCGAGAAACAATCAAGAAATGAAAAGTTCGCGGGAAACTCGATCCCGCTGAAGGCTCACTTGGGGCCGAAAAGCTGATAGAGCCCGGCTGCGATTTCCCCTTCCAGGGGAAACGACAGCATGCCCATGACGGAATATCCGAGCAGCCATGGGATGAGATAAAACCGAATCATGAAGAAGAACCAGGCGACAAACAGCGGAATGACCGCTGGAACCAGGAAACCTGGAGTGATCGGCCGAAAGACCCTCAAGATAGGGTCCGTCAGCATGACAAATGCCCGCATGAAAAAGAACGGACTGTCGACAGGCAGGAAGATGTTCATCGCCGAGCGCCCGATCAGCGTCCACATGATCATGCCGAGAATGTAGTCGAGAACGACGATCTCAAGCGGAAGATGGGCGATCGAAGTTGGCAGTTCCACGGCGAGCCCCTTCCTTGGTCGTCACTTCAAAAGACCAGGGGGCAGAAGACGAAGCTTCTGCCCCCCGAATGGTGCATGAATATGCAGTGCTAGTGCTCTCTGGCGAGAACCGCTCGACCCGATGGGTCACGCGTTGCATCGACCATGCGCTGCGTTTCCTCGTCCGGCTCTTCCGTCGCGAGACTGACCACGACCATGGCGACCAGGCTGACCGGCATGCCAATCATTCCGAACCTCAAATGGTCGAGGCCGAGGATCGGCGTACCACCGGTGTAGACATAGTACAGGTACCAGGATCCCGCGAGGAACCCGAGTATCATGCCCGCGATCGCTCCGGCCCGGTTGGCTCGTTTCCACCAGACCCCTAGGACCAGCGGGAAGAACAACCCTGAACACGCGAAACAGAACGCCCACGCAACAGCTCCCAGGATTCCTGTCAGCTTCAGTGACGCGACAAGTGCTGCGGCGATGCCGATGACGATAAGCAGGGCACGAGCGACATAAAGACGCTGACGGGTATCTGCCTTCGGATCGATGATGCTGTAGTACAGGTCGTGTGACAGCGCGTTGGCGATTGCCAGCAGCAGACCGTCTGCGGTCGACATCGCGGCAGCGAGACCACCCGCAGCGACCAGGCCCGAGATCACGGCTGGAAGGCCGGCGATTTCAGGCGTCGCCAGAACGACAATGTCCGGACGCATGAAGAACTCGTTGATCTGCACGATTCCGTCGCCGTTCGAGTCCGAGACGGCAAGCATGCCGACATTGGTCCATTTCTGGATCCATGTCAGCGACTGAATCTCTTCGACGCTCTTGCCGATGACAGCCGTTGCGAGTTCCGGATCCAGGAGCTGCAGCTTGGTCAACGTCGCAAGCGCAGGTGCCGTGCAGTACAAGAGAAAGATGAAAAACAGCGACCACCCGACCGAGATGCGCGCGTCACGAACCGACGGGGTCGTGAAGTAACGCATCAGGATGTGGGGAAGCGATGCCGTTCCAGCCATCATGCAGAATGCCAGCGTGACGAACAACCAGCCGGCCATTCCGCCGGCCGGCGCATTGTGAAGCGTGCTCAAAATGCGGAGGCCGGGAAAGCTCTCGGTTGCCGCAAGGGTTGACACGCCGACAACCGGCTCGAGTTCAGCGATCCGCTGCGCAGCATCACCGAACGTGAAATGCGGAATGATCCCGAAACCCTGGACGTTGGACATCCAGATGACGGGAACAAGATACGCAATGATCAGAACGATGTACTGTGCAACCTGCGTCCAAGTGACGGCGCGCATGCCTCCGAGCATCGAGCAAAGCAAGATTCCCGCAAGACCGAACCAGACACCGACTTCAAACGGAATCCCGAACGCGCGTGCGGCAATGGTGCCGGATGCGTTGATCTGTGCAGTCACGTAGGTGAACGATGCCACCACGAGAATGACGACCGCAACAAAACGCGCGAGGTTTCCGCCGTAACGGGTGCCAATGAAGTCGGGCACCGTGTAGCAACCGAACTTTCGCAGGTACGGCGCCATCAACGAGTTGACCAGAACGTAACCGCCGGTCCACCCGACAACGAATGCCAGGTACCCGTGACCGCCGAAGTAGATGCCACCGGCCAATGCGACAAACGAAGCGCCTGACATCCAGTCGGCGGCTGTCGCCATGCCATTGAACAGCGGCGGGACCTCTCGACCGGCCACGTAGTACGCATCGACCTGCATCGTTCGCGAGAGAACGCCGATCGCGGCATAGACCAGGATCGTGAACGCAACGAACAGGATGCCGATCGTGTCAGCACCCATGCCGAGGTTCTCAAAAACGGCCATGATCCCGATGAAGACGATGAAACCGCCCGTGTACAATCCGTAGATCTTGGGCAGGTTATCGATGAAATTGCCTTTCATTTTCATGTCCTCCCTTTAGTCGCTCTGCAATCCGGCTTCTTCGTCAATCTTGTCCTGCATCCAGTTCTGGAAGACGATCAGGACGACGAAGATAGCAAGCGAACCTTGCACCGCGAAGTAGTAGCCAAGTGGAAATCCGATGAAGCTCAAGCCGTTCAGGCCATTAGCAAACAAGTGGACCACAAACGAAAAGATTGCCCACACGATCAAGACGAGGATCGTGAGGTTCCTGGTTTTTGCCCAATGCAGTGCTCGGGCTTCCGGTGTGCTGTTGGACATATGTCCCCTCCGTTTTTCGTTACCACAAATGCAAAACGACGAGCCGTGGCTCGTCCCGCATTCATGTGCACGCCACCCTCTACACATGTTCGTGAGCCTTTGTAAACGAAAAATTGATGTTGGATCTCTGCAATGCCGCGCATCCATCATGTGGTGGCATCTAGCGCCATTGCTGGCAAATGATGTGTCACGGCGAATCGATTTGGTTCCAAGCCTTCGATTCTGTGAGCTGGCGGCAGTCTTCGACCCACGAGAAAAACCAAGGCACCGAAGTGGTTGCGCCTTGGTTGGCTCTTGTTGCGACAAATGAAAAAGTTTGGGCGGGTTCAAGGGGAAAGAAGCACAGTTCGCCAGGACGAGATGGGTTGTCCTCCAAAACGGCGATGATGATCGCCATGACAGTTTTGGTGTCCGCGACGAAGGCGCGAACTCGAGAAGATGGCGGTATGGGCATCTCGAATGGGCGAGGCAGGAATTCGGATGGCGATATCGCGAATACCTGCAGAATGGCTGCGAGCGAGGATCGTCTGCGTGCCAGCAGCAACAGCCGAGTCACTTGATGCATCGGGTGTCGCGGCTGCGGTTGCGCCTCGTATCGGCGCTGTTCATGGGTGTCCGATCCTGAATTCTGCGGTTGCCAATTGACTCGGCATGATTCTGCTCGAATACACGGGCGCATGAATGTCCGCCTTGTTCGTGAACATGCCGAAGAGCTGTTCGATTTCTTGCGCAGATGGGTGCCGGGAATCGTCCGCTTGCTTGTCATGCGTTTTGACCGGAGTCCGTTCGACACCGTCGACTCCCTTGAAAAGTTTGCCCGAACCCGATCCTCCTACATCGCGCAGACGGCGCTGTTCGGGTATCTCAAGGCTCGCATGGGAACGCAGTTTCGCGTGCTGTTCGAAGATGACTTCTTCTCGAAGGAAATCAGGCGAGCCGCGGCGCGCCTGTTCGGGTCGTGCCTTGCCGATCTCACTTTCCATGTCGTTGCGGCATGCCGCTGGGACGGGCAGATGTCCGACGAAGATGCTGCCTCCCTTGCGGCACATCTGTTCGAACGTGGCCTGAGATCGGGACTCGCGGGTTATCCGGACGCGGACGGCCAGGTTCGTCAGGAGGCAACCACGCGATTCGAACAGCGACTGGTTTGTGTCAACTGGGATCAGGCCACCGACATCGAGATCACCTTCGCATCGAGCGAATCGGATCTCGTGCAGTTTGCGCCGGTTGTCGACGAGTTCAAGGAACTCGACCGAGAAATCGTGATGAACTCCATTCGGTTTCGTTGGCGCGACGTCAGGGAACAGGCAAGGAAACGGCTTGATCCGAAGGCTGTCGCAATCGACTGGTTTGACCGGCAACGCCAGGAAGCCTGAGATTGGCACAAGAGGTGATAGATTCATGCCCATGTGGGCAGAATTTTTGTCGCTTTTACCACATTCCTGGTACTCCTGCTTCCGAGATCGCAACAGAAGTCCAGTTTTCCGGCAAAATGTAGACAAGCGGGCGACTCGACCATCAAGTCATTGTGGAGACCAGCAACATATGGCATAAATCTGGAATAGGGTAACAAAAGTCCAGAGGCCGGTTCGAAATGCAAAGTGGAACCATGTGGGTCGATTGGGATGGTTCGGGCCCAATCGATCTGGCAGAGGATCTCGCCGCGAACCACGAATGGGAATTTAACCGTATCGACGACAACCACATCAATTTCGTCGTGGCAGGGCAGTGGCAGCACTACTCGGCCGCTCTTGTCATGTGCGATGACGACGAAACGCTGAGATTCATGTGCTCGTTCGACCTGAACATGCCCAAAAATCGTCAGTCTGCATTGCGTGACTTGATTTGCCTCGCGAATGATCAGTGCTGGGGCGGGTCGTTCAGCCAGTGTTCCGACCATTCCTCGATGATTTATCGATACGGATTGCTCCTGTGCGACGGCGCCATTGCAACGCAGTCGCAGATTGACGCGATCTTGATCAGTTCCATCGAAACCTGCGAACGGTTCTACCCCGCGTTTCAACTCGTCTGCCGTGCCGGAAAATCTCCGCAAACCGCGCTTGATCTGGCAATAACGGATGTGAGCGGCAACGCATGATGACCAAGGGTGTGTCGTTTCGGGTTCGGATGCTCGAGCTCAATTCGCGGTGGTTTCGATGATGGGCGGTGATGATCCGCTTGATCGCATTCTCATCTACGGTTGCGGCAAGATGGGTTCGGCGTTGCTCGGAGGATGGCTCGACTCGGGCATCGATCCGAATCGAATCCAGGTCGTGGAACCGTTCCCGTCGGATTGGCTGCGCTCGGTCGCCAAGGACCTAGGAGTCGAGCTGAACCCGTCGGAGCCCTTGAATCCCTCGATCTGCGTGATCGCCGTCAAGCCGCAAACCATCGGGCAGGTTCTCGCAACGCTTGGGGAACTCGTTCAGCGAAACACCCTGATCCTGTCGATCGCGGCGGGCGTCAGGATCGCAAGGCTCGAAGCTGCATTTTCGGACGGAACGCCTGTCGTGCGGGCGATGCCGAACACGCCAGCAGCAATCGGGCTTGGCGTGAGCGCGATTGTCGGAAACCGAAGCGTCGAAGAGCGTCATTTGCGAGCCGCGACCCTGCTGCTTGATGCAGTCGGAAAGACGGTGCGGATCGACTCCGAAGACGAAATGGATGTCGTGACCGCCGTGTCGGGTTCGGGTCCGGCCTATGTATTCCTGCTGATTGAAGCTTTGCGTGATGCCGCCAAGCGACGCGGCCTCACCGCCGAAGTTTCGCATGAACTCGCCATTTCGACCGTGTTTGGAGCTGCCAGCCTTGCAAGGGAGTCCGACAGGGCGCCCGACGAACTGCGACATGATGTCACTTCGCCAAACGGAACCACGGCTGCAGCATTGGAGGTTCTGCTCGCCCCGGATACAGGACTGCCCACGCTTCTGGACAATGCGGTCGATGCTGCCGAAACACGCAGCAGGGAACTGGCGAATGAGTAGTATGCCTTGGCCCAGCCGTTGGATCGCTGCGACGTCCCGGTCCCCCAAAGAAACTTGTAAAAACATGACATTGGAGAAGAACCCGTGACGATAGCGCCCGAGATCACCTTTGATGACTTTCTCAAGGTCGACATCAGGGTCGGCAGGGTCGTCAGGGCAGAGCCTTTTCCCGAAGCTCACAGGCCATCGTGCCGCCTGTGGATCGATTTCGGCCCGGAAATCGGTGAACGCAAGTCGTCTGCCGCCATCGCCGTGCGCTACACCCCTGGGGATCTGGCCGGTCGCCTCGTGCTCGCGGTCGTCAATTTCCCGGCGCGACAGATCGGCCCCATGCGATCTGAAGTCCTTGTCCTCGGCGTGCTTGACGGCGAGGGCGCGGTCATCCTCGTCGCACCGGACAGGGACGTTCAACCCGGCGAAAGGCTTCACTGACAAAACACGAGTCCGTAGAGGATTGCGTCACGAGACGGTCAATGAGAACACGAATGGCAACACCAACAGACAAATCGCCACGACCCTCGATCCTGATCACGCGACCGGTTCCCGATGCCGTCGTCGCCGAGGCTTCCCGAACCATGGATGTCCGTGTTCGTAAGAGCACGGAGGCACCGTCTCGCGAGGAAATGCGTCGTGCACTCGATGTCCATGACGGGATCATTCCGACCCTTGGTGACCCGCTCGATGGCGAAATGTTCCGCACCAAACCGGACAAATGCCGGATTCTCGCCAATTTTGGCGCTGGCTACAACCATATCGACGTCGATGCCGCACGCAGTGCCGGTGTCATCGTCACGAACACGCCCGGTGCCGTGACCGATGCAACTGCCGACATTGCCGTTCTCCTGATGCTGATGACAGCGCGCCGGGCGGGCGAGGGTGAGCGACTGGTCCGACAGGGGGCATGGGAAGGCTGGCACCCAGTCCAGATGCTCGGAACCCATCTGACCGGAAAGACCCTCGGAATCATCGGGATGGGCAATATCGGACGGGCGGTGGCATGCCGATGTCATCACGGATTCCGAATGCCGGTGGTCTATTTCAACCGCTCGAAAGTCGACCATTCGGATGTTTCATGGGCGACTCCGATGGGCTCGATTCGGGAGGTCATGGAGGCTGCCGACGTTGTCTCGATCAACGTCCCAGGCGGGGCTGGCAATCGGCATCTCATCGATCGAGAACTGCTCGCGTGCATGAAACCGGAAGCGATCCTCGTCAACACGGCACGGGGAGATGTGATCGACGAGGCGGCGCTTGTGGAGGCGTTGCAGGCTGGTCGCATCACCGGCGCGGGCCTTGACGTCTACGAGAACGAACCCAGCATTTCGCCTGAACTTCTGGACATGGAAAACGTCACGCTGCTGCCGCATCTTGGAACGGCGACACTCGAGGTCAGAACCGGAATGGGGCTGATGTCGGTGGAGAACCTGATGTCGTTCTTCTCGGGCAGGGATGTTCCGAACCCCGTGAACTGATCGGCAGTCGGCCGCTCGAAGGATCGGTCCTGCTTCTTGCTGGCAGGAGGGCGTCAACCCGACCAATTGAGAGATGACGTGCAGGCTTGCGGTGCGGCAAAGACGAGGCAAGGTCAGTCGAGGAAATCCCCCACGGCCTCGCGCCAGTGTTTCCGACAGAGCGACGTGTAAGTCTCGTTCCCGCCGATCTGGATCTGATCGCCTTCGGTCACCACGTTACCGTCGCCGTCCTGTCGCACGACCATCGTCGCTTTTTTGCCGCAAAAACAGATCGTTCTGCATTCCCGAAGATCATCCGCGATGGCGAGAAGTTCAGCCGAGCCCGGAAACAGTTCCCCGCGAAAATCGACCCGCAACCCGTAGCACATGACAGGAACATCGAGATCGTCGGCAACACGCGCGAGTTGCTGAACCTGGTTCTTGTTCAGGAACTGTGCTTCGTCGACGAACACGCAAGCGAGCGAGCTGCTGTTCATGCGGCGTTCGATCAGCGTGAACAGGTCCGTCGATGGCCCGAACGAGCTCGACTTGTTCTCGATGCCGATCCGCGAGAGAATCTGGTTGGGTTGTCCCCGGTCATCGGCCTCCGATGTCAGCAGGAAGGTCTCCATGCCCCGTTCGCGATAATTGTAGGATGCCTGCAGGAGCAGCGTCGACTTGCCCGCGTTCATCGTCGCGTAATGAAAATAGAGCTTGGCCATCCGGGTCCTGTGAAAAACGCGATGTCGGTCTTTTGAACGCGGTCAATAAACCGGATTCTGACGTGGCGATCAACTACGGGATTGATGGGAACGCGACAATCAGGCGACTCAATAGGCCTGCAATGGCTTGACGCCGAGGTCGCCGTCCTGGTTTGCCTGGATGGCTCGCGAAGCCGCATGCGCTGCCCGCGCAGTTGTGAAATAAGGAATCCCCTCCGAGAGTGCGACCGCGCGAAGCGACTGGCTGTCGTGAACCGACTGACGACCGTCGCTCGTGTTCATGATCACGTCGATCTGATGGTCGAGGAGCTGGTCGACGATGTTAGGCTTGCCTTCGTGGAACTTCCGCACGACCTCGCAGCGAATGCCCGATTCCTCGAGAAACTCCGCAGTTCCTCGGGTCGCCACTGGCGAGAAGCCCAACTCGACCAAGGTCCGTGCCGTGTCGACCAGCGTCTCAGTCTTGTCTGCATCCCGGAACGAGACAAACACCCGGCCTTGCTTCGGCAGGATGGATCCGGCCGCAATCTGTGCCTTGAGGAATGCGCGGGCAAAGCTGTCGTCGATGCCCATGACCTCCCCGGTCGAGCGCATTTCGGGCCCGAGCAGCGTGTCGACGCCTGGAAACCGGTTGAACGGCAGGACCACTTCCTTGACGGCATAATGCGGCAAGTCGGGAGATTTGAGCTCCATGGCGGCAAGCTTCTCCCCCGCCATGAGCCTCGCGGCGATTGCAGCAATTGGTGACCCGATCGCCTTGGCCACGAATGGCACGGTTCTTGATGCCCGGGGGTTCACTTCAAGGATGTAGATCTGGTTGTCCCTCACCGCGAACTGAACGTTCATCAGCCCAACGACCTTCAATGCGCGTGCAAGCTCCACGGACTGCCGCATCAACTCCTGGACGATCGACGGATCGAGCGAGTGGGGGGGCAGGGAACAGGCGCTGTCGCCCGAATGAACGCCCGCTTCCTCGATGTGCTGCATGACGCCAGCGATGTGAACATCGGTTCCGTCCGACAGAGCGTCGACGTCGACTTCCACGGCATCAGCAAGAAAGCGGTCAAGAAGCACGGGGCTGTCGCCGCTCGCGTCAACCGCTTCTGAGATGTACCTCTTCAACTGCTGTTCGTCCCGCACGATCTCCATGGCACGACCGCCGAGCACGTAGGACGGGCGGATCACCAGCGGAAATCCGAGCGCGCGAGCTCCCGCAATCGCTTCGTCGTGCGATCGCGCGATGGCGTTTTCGGGCTGTCGCAGGCCGAGATCGCTCAGCAACTTCTGGAACCGCTCCCGATCTTCGGCAAGATCGATCGCATCCGGCGATGTTCCAAGAATCCTGATGCCTTCGGCTTCGAGCGCCCGAGCGAGTTTCAGCGGTGTCTGACCGCCGAACTGCACGATGACACCGACCAGCCTGCCGTTGGTGCGCTCGACGCGCAGGATTTCAAGAACGTGTTCGAGCGTCACCGGCTCGAAGTAAAGCCGGTCCGAGGTGTCGTAATCCGTGCTGACGGTCTCTGGGTTGCAATTGACCATGATGGTCTCGAATCCCGCTTTTGAAAGCGAGAAACAGGCGTGGCAGCAGCAGTAGTCGAACTCGATTCCTTGCCCGATGCGGATCGGTCCACCGCCGAGAATCACGATCTTCTTCCGGTCGGTCGGCCAGGATTCGCACTCGACCTCGCCCATGACGGGGTTTTCGTAGGTCGAGTACATGTATGGCGTCTGCGATTCGAATTCGGCCGCACACGTGTCGATCCTCTTGAACGAAGCCTCGACACCGAGCCGCCAGCGGTGCCTGCGGACTGCGGACTCGTCGATCCCTGTCAGCGCTGCGATGCGAGCGTCCGAGAAGCCGAATGACTTGACGCGACGCATCTCGGACGATTTGTGGGGCAGCCCGTTTTTCTGCAGATGGTCCTCGATGTCGATGATTTCGCGGATGCGATCGAGAAACCACGGATCGAACGAGGTCACTTCGTTGATGGTGTCGTTGTCGACGCCGTGGCGCATGGCTTGGGCGATCACCCGCAAGCGGTCCGGCGTCCGTGCCGTCAGCGCCTTGACGATGGACGAACGGTCCGATCCGCCGTCGATCGGGATCTCGTCAAAGCCGCTCAAGCCGGCCTCGATCGATGCGAGAGCCTTCTGCATGCTTTCGTGAATGTTTCGCCCGACAGCCATGACCTCGCCGACGGATTTCATTGCGGTGGTCAAATGAGGGGTGGACGCGGGGAATTTCTCGAACGCGAATCGCGGGATCTTGGTGACGATGAAGTCGATCGACGGCTCGAACGAGGCGGGTGTCACCCCCGTGATGTCGTTGTCGAGTTCGTCCAGCGTGTAGCCGACCGCGAGCTTTGCCGCGACCTTGGCAATCGGGAACCCCGTTGCCTTGGATGCCAGAGCCGACGAACGCGACACGCGCGGGTTCATCTCGATGATGACCATGCGTCCGTTGTCGGGATTGATCGCCCACTGGACGTTCGATCCGCCGGTTTCGACCCCGATCTCGCGAAGGACCTCGATCGAAAGGGTCCGCATGCGCTGGTATTCCTTGTCGGTGAGGGTCAGGGCCGGCGCGACCGTGATGCTGTCTCCCGTGTGAATCCCCATCGGGTCGACGTTCTCGATCGAGCACACGATGATGGCGTTGTCCGCGACATCGCGAACCACCTCCATCTCGAATTCCTTCCAGCCAAGCAGGCTTTCATCGATCAGGATCTGTCCCACCGGCGACGCCTTCAGCCCGGCACGGCAAACATCCTCGTACTCGCTGCGATTGTATGCGACGCCTCCACCGGTCCCCCCGAGCGTGAATGCAGGTCGAACGATCGCAGGCAATCCGACGTGATCGATGGCCGCCATGGCCTCTTCGATCGAATGGGCAATCACCGAGCGCGGGCTTTCGATCCCGATTCTTGTCATCGCTTCCCGGAACTTCTGCCGATCCTCGGCCTTTTCGATCGCGTCGCGCCTGGCCCCGATCAACTCGACACCGAACTCCTTGAGCACACCGCGATTGTCGACCTCGAGAGCAGTGTTCAGGCCCGTCTGGCCGCCCATCGTCGGCAACAGTGCGTCGGGGCGTTCGATCTCGATGATCTTTTCGACCGTCTCGGGTGTCACCGGCTCGACGTATGTGGCGTCTGCCGTGTCCGGATCGGTCATGATGGTCGCCGGGTTCGAATTGACGAGTATGAGCCTGTAGCCCTCTTCGCGAAGGGCCTTGCACGCCTGGGTTCCCGAATAATCGAATTCGCAGGCCTGCCCGATGACAATCGGTCCTGCTCCGATCACCATGATCGATTTGAGGTCGGTTCTTTTTGGCATGTTGCGGCGACTGGCTCCCGAGTTGCTCACGGACGCGATCGGGCCGCAAGATCGCGACGCTTATAGACTCATGTGGCATGCAAACAAGCACATGCTGAACGGGCCAAAATCGGACGGAATCGCCCTTTGTAGACCGAACCGCTGCCGCATGTCGTCGGTTCGGGCGTCAGTCACTCGATGCCCGCTCGGTTGGCATTTGGGACGGTGCAGCGTTGTCTTGCCCTCCTGTTCATGGCGAATTGGGGAGAATCGGCACTGATCGCGGTTTTCGGCCATGGCGGGCCTTGACATCGAACGACTGAGGGAATGAAACGCCCCGGGGTTCGGGCGGACGCCGCACTTTGACGGTGTCAGCGCTTGGGCCGAATTCATCCGCGTTTTCGCCAGAGAGTGAATGAGCAAAGGATCCGACGTCATGCACATGTATCGCTCGCACAACTGTTCAGAACTCGGAATTGCCGATGTCGGAAAAACCGTTCGGTTGTCCGGGTGGGTGCAGCGCGTTCGCGATCATGGCGGCCTGCTGTTCGTGGATCTCCGCGATCACTACGGAGTGACCCAGGTCCTGGCGGATCCAGACAGTGACGCGTTTCACGCGGTCGAGGAACTGCGATCCGAGTGGGTCGTCAGGATCGATGGAGAGGTCAGGGCGAGATCGCCCGGACTGGTCAATCCCAAGATCGCCACCGGCGAGGTCGAGGTGTTCATTCGCGAGATGGAAGTGCTCAGTGCCGCCGACGAGTTGCCCTTGCCGGTGTTCGGTGACCAGGAGTACCCCGAAGAGACGCGTCTGAGGTACAGATTCCTGGACTTGAGACGACAACGCCTGCATTCGAACATGATGCTGCGCTCCGCCGTCGTTGCGTCCCTGAGGGAACGGATGACAGGGTGCGGTTTCACGGACTTCCAGACGCCGATCATTGCCACGTCGTCTCCTGAAGGCGCTCGTGACTTTCTGGTTCCGTCGCGGTTGCACCCCGGCAAGTTCTACGCGTTGCCCCAGGCCCCCCAGCTGTTCAAGCAACTGATCATGGTGGCAGGGTTCGATCGCTATTTTCAGATCGCGCCGTGCTTTCGGGACGAGGATCCACGCGCCGATCGCTCGCCGGCGGATTTCTATCAGCTCGACATGGAAATGAGCTTCGTGACCCAGGACGATGTCCTGCAGACGATCGAGCCGGTGATCAAGGGCGTCCTCGAAGACTTCGGAAATGGCCAGGCGGTCACGGCGGACGTTCCGCGAATTCCTTATCGCGACGCGATGCAGAGTTACGGGACGGACAAGCCGGACCTCAGGAACCCGATCAGGATGCAGGTGGTCTCCGAGCATTTCCGGGACTCGGGCTTTCGCGTTTTTGCGTCATTGCTCGAGAAATCCGGAACCGAAATTCGCGCGATCCCGGCCCCGGGCGGCGGTTCGCGTCGCTTTTGCGATCGCATGGACGCTTACGCCCGCTCCGAGGGATTGCCGGGAATGGGGTACATATTCTGGCGCAAGTCTTCAGAAGACCCGGATCGCATCGAGGGCGCTGGACCTCTCGCGCGCAACATCGGTCCGGAGCGCACCGAAGCCATTCGGGCCCAATTGGGTCTCGAAGTCGGCGATGCCGCGTTCTTTCTCGGCGGGCGTCCGTCCTCGTTCGAAAGTGTCGCCGCGAAGGCGCGTGACGAGATCGGGCGCGAGCTGAAGCTGACGCGGCAGGAGGGGTTCGAGCTTTGCTGGGTCGTCGATTTCCCGATGTACGAAAAGGACCACGAAACGGGGACGATCGATTTCAGCCACAATCCGTTTTCGATGCCCCAGGGAGGCATGGACGCTCTGGAGAATTCCGATCCGCTTGACGTCATCGGATACCAGTATGATCTCGTGTGCAACGGTTACGAACTTGTTTCCGGAGCTATCCGCAATCACGACGTTGACATGATGCGCAAGGCTTTCAACATTGCCGGCTACGATGACGGAGAGGTCGAAGCCCGTTTCGGGGGGCTTTGCCGGGCGTTTTCGTATGGCGCGCCGCCGCACGGTGGCTGTGCCACTGGAATCGACCGATTGGTCATGCTGCTGGCGGGCGAGACCTCGATTCGCGAGGTCATCATGTTCCCGATGAACCAACGAGCAGAGGATCTGATGATGGGTGGGCCGACGGAACCGACTAATGCCCAGTTGCGCGAACTCGGGTTGCGACTTGTTCCGCAGGACAAGGACTGACCTGTTGGCAACAATCCATAGACTCGATCTGCTGCCGGCGCGTGTCGATCGGTCCAGCCGCTTGCAGGGCGGACAATCGGTTTTTTGGATGGCAGCCATGCCATGACAAGCGATCCTGAACTCGGTCCGGAAGTCCGCAACTGGCTGAAGCCGGACGGACCGACACGCAGTCAACTCGAGGGAAGTTACGCCCGGGTCGAACCACTCGATCCTGCTCGCCACTGCCGCGAACTGCACGATGCAAACCTGCAGGATCGGGACGGGCGCATCTGGGACTACTTGCCTTATGGTCCGTTTGCATCGCTTTCCGACTATTGCGATTGGCTGGACACGGTCGCTGCGTCTCCTGATCCGCTCTTTTTTGCCATTCGTGACAAGGAAACGGGTCGGGCAGGTGGTGTCGCGTCCTATCTTCGGATCAAGCCGGCGGATGGTTCAATCGAGGTTGGTCACATCAATTTTGCGCCGCCATTGCAAAGAACCCGAGCGGCCACTGATGCCATCTACCAGATGATGAAATGGGCCTTCTGTGCCGGGTATCGGAGGTTTGAATGGAAATGCAACGCGCTCAACATCCGTTCACGCCGTTCGGCCCAGCGACTTGGCCTGTCCTATGAAGGAATCTTTCGGCAAGCGACGATTTCGAAGGGGCGGAACCGGGACACGGCGTGGTTCGCTGCGATCGATGCAGAGTGGCCGCAACTGCAACTGGCATTCGAGACATGGCTGTCGTTGGAAAATTTTGACGAGAACGGACAGCAACTGCGCAGCCTCACGGAGCTGACTGACCCGATCCTCGTGTCTCGTGATCCGGTCGTGCCAACACGGTGATCGACGGGGCGGCGTGACAACACGGCTGATTCGAGCCGGATGATTTGTGGGCAAGGTCAAGGGAACGAGGAGAGCAGAAATTGGTTGAAAACGCGAACGCACTTGAGTTTTTTCTGACCAGGCGATCCCGCCCGGCCAGGACCCTGACCGGGCCGCCACCGGATCGTGACCAATTGATGACGATCTTGACAGCGGCGGCGCGGTCGCCCGACCACGGCATGCTGGAGCCATGGCGTTTTGTCGTGCTTGAACAACCGGCGCTCAAACGCATCTCAACGATCGCGCAGGCTCGCGGCGTTGAGAAGGGACTCGAACCGGTGGCGATCGAAAAGGCGCGATCACTGTTCGCTGGGTCTCCGCTGATTGTCGCAGTCGTGTCCTCACCCCAGGAGTCGGAGAAGATCCCGCAAGTCGAACAGACGCTCTCGGCGGGTGCAGTTTGCCTGTCGTTGCTGAATGCGGCGCTTGCCAGCGGCTGGGGGGCGAACTGGTTGACGTCGTGGCTCGCGCTCGATCGCGAGTTCCTGTCCTCGGCCCTCGACCTCGAAGAGCATGAATTCGTTGCAGGCTTCATTCATCTCGGCGTTGCCGAAAGTGCGCCGCCGGAACGAGCCCGACCTGACGTCGCGGAAAAGACGACCTGGATCAGCAGTTGATTCTGGGGCTTGTCGCCCTTGTCGCCGATCGATCAACACGGAACCCGGGGGTTGTTCGGGTCGCGACCTCTCTGGACGTGTCGTCGCGGCATCTTCGGGCGCCTGACTTGAGGCACGGCAGCATTCTCAGGGGTCGAGATACCCCGAGAAAGGCCCTCGGGCGGCGTTTTCGAGCCAGTCTTGGACGAAACCGCTGAGCGAACGAAAGCACATCAGCATGATTGCGTCGGATTCACGCATCCAAAGCCCGACGGCAACCTGGCTCAACCTCGTTCGAATGAAATCGCCGGGACCGAATGCATCGCGGGACAGATTCGCCGGACATCCCATGGCGAGAACCTCACGCATGTGCGATCCGGAGACGGAATGGATCATGCGCGCATCGGACACATCGCAAACCAGCACATCATTGCCTGAAAGCGCGTGCTCGAGTTCTGTGACCGCCTGGTTGGCATCGTTTGCAGGGACGGAAATCAAGAGTTCGTCGTGGGACATCCATGCGGCAAAGCGTTCTCCCGCGAATTCGATGCGACGACGATCCGGTACCTGGCAACCGCAAGTCGTTCTGATGGCATTGACGAGATCTGCCGAAGCGAGGTCGCCCCTGAGCGTGATCATTCCGGGTGACGCAATCCAGGAAACCACCACGTTCCCGCCACGACTTCCCACGACTTGTCGCTCCTCTTTATGGCCGGACATCGTCATTGCATGAACCGCGGATCGACAATGCGGGCAGGAATTGGTTTGCCGGTCGCCGGGCGAAACTCGATCACTTCACCGCGCCGTTCGGCACCCCTGCGAACCAGCCCGAGCGCGATCGATCGCCCAAGCGTCGGCGACCAGTAGGTGGACGTGACGCGCCCGATCATGGTTGGCACGCCGCTAGGGCCCTTGGTTCCATCGGTTGCGTAGACCCCGTCTGGAAGAATCCGTTCAGGCTCAAGGGTTTCGAGCCCGACGTACTGCCAACGGTTCGGATCGGTCAGGAAAGATCGGGACTGGGCTCGCTTTCCAAGAAAGTCCGCTTTCTTTTTCGAAACCGCCCAGTGCAGGCCAAGATCCTGCGGCGTGACCGTGCCATCGGTCTCGTCACCGATCATGATGAATCCCGCTTCGGCTCGCATGACATGAAGCGCCTCGGTTCCGTAAGGCATGATCCCGTAAGGCTGGCCGGCCTCGATCAGGCTTTCCCAGAGTTCGAGGGCACGCGATGAAGGAACCTGAATTTCGTAGCTTGTCTCGCCAGAGAACGAAATTCTGAAGATCCGAACGGCGATGTCGTTGAGTCGAGCGTCAACGAAACCCATGAACGGCAGTGCCTCGTCAGAAATGTCTTCCGAGCACAGCTTCGAGAGAACCGATGTGGCTTCAGGGCCAGCGATGCCGATCTGCCCGTACTGTTCGGTCAGGTTGATCGTCCAGACCTTCCAGGTCCACCATTCGGTTTGCAGCCACTCCTCCATCCAGGCGTGAATGTGGTCGGATCCTCCTGAAGTGGTGTGGCAGAGGAAACTGTCTTCGGACAGGCGAGCGACCACGCCGTCGTCCATGAGAAACCCGTTTTCGTTGCACATCAATCCGTATCGGCATCGACCCGGTTTCAAGGTCGACATCATGCCCGTGTATAGCATGTCGACGAAACGCGGGGCGTCGGGACCCTTGACGAGGATCTTGCCGAGTGTCGAGGCATCGAGCAAGCCCGCCTGCCGGCGCGTGTTCAGCACTTCGCGATTGACCGCATCCTTGATCGATTCTCCGTCTCGAAGGAAGCAGTAGGGACGGCGCCAATCTGCAACCGGCTCCCAATGCGCTCCGTGGTCCTGATGCCACTGATCGATCGGCGTTTTTCTGGTTGGCTTGAAAAGCGGACCGCGTGCCTCTCCCGCGATTGCTCCGAGTGCGACGGGAACAAACGGTGGGCGGAACGTCGTTGTGCCGACCTCGGGTATGTCGCGACCGACCTGTTCCGCGAGTATGGCCAGACCATTGATGTTTGACAGTTTACCCTGGTCCGTCGCCATGCCAAGCGTCGTGTATCGTTTTGCATGCTCGACCGACACGAACCCTTCACGCGAGGCCAGATCGATGTCCGATACCTTGACGTCATTCTGAAAATCCAGAAATGCCCGCGACCGGATCTTGTATCCGGCATCTCGCGGGATGATCCAGGCTGGATCAGGCGGTGACACGGTTTCAGTCTCCCTTGGCTCGGGAGGCGAAACGGTCCTTCGATCCGTTCGAAGGCCACCATCGAATCTCGCCTGCCTGGCGGCTTCGCGTCCCGCGGTCTCGGCAGATTCGATGGCTCGAGAGGAATCCATCATTCCGTTCGCGGTTCCACACGGAATGACCATCGCTGATGCGTCCGAACCGGTGGGCGGGATGTTCGGGTCAGGGCGGAAACACGACCAGTCTGCATCCCATTTCAGCTTTCCCCCGCAGTGCGACCAGATGTGAACTGCCGGTGACCATCCTCCCGACATGGCGACCGCATCGCACGGCAAGTGCTGAATCACGTCGCCGGTCCCGTCGACCCCGCAAATCGTAACGCCCTTGACGCGCTTTCGACCGGAAACACCGGAAATGCCCGCCTCATGAAACACGCGAATCCCGGCGTCCCGGGCCATCTGCGTTGCAGCATCTCCCGCGCGAGATCGCGTGTCCACGATCGCCGCGACATCGACACCTGCACGAACCAAGATGTCGGCGCTCAGATACGCGTTGTCGTTGTTGGTGACGATCGTCACACGATCGCCGACGGTGACGCCGTGGTTGACGACATAGTCCCGGACGGCAGATGCCAGCATGACGCCAGGCGTGTCGTTTCCTGAAAATGCCAGCGGTCGTTCGATCGCTCCGGTCGCCATGACGATTTTCTTCGCGCGAATTCGCCAGAAACGCTGCGCGGCACTATCCGCGTCGGCCGTTTCTCCGCCCAAGTCTTCGATGGCGAGGACGTATCCGTGGTCGTACACCCCAAGAACGGTCGTGCGGCTTCGCATGGTCACTTCTGAAATTCGCGAGAGCTCCGAGACTTGCTCTTGGATCCAACCGTAGTTGTCGCCTTGTAGATCGTCGACCGGCGTGCGCCCCCCGAATCGGGTGCCTTGTTCGAGGAGCAGAACCCTGGCGCCGCTCTCCGCAGCAGCTCTTGCTGCGGTCAGCCCCGCCAGTCCACCGCCGACAACCAGGATATCGGTGTGGACATGAAGGTGCTGATAACGGTCTGGGTCGGGACCCGTGGGCGGTCTTCCGAGACCGGCGGCGCGACGAATGACCGGTTCGAAGACATGCTTCCAGCCAAATCGGGGAAACATGAAAGTCTTGTAGTAGAATCCGGCCGGAAAAAACGGAGACAGCGCGCTGGTCATTGCGCCGACATCGAATTCGAGGCTGGGCCAGTGGTTCTGGCTCTGGCAATGCATTCCGGCACAAAGCTCGATGGTCGTTGCCGGCAAATTGGGTTGCCGTCTGTTTCCCTTGCCGACCTCGATGAGAGCGTTCGGTTCCTCGGGCCCTGATGCCACAATCCCGCGCGGTCGATGATACTTGAATGACCGACCGACCAGCATCCGGTCGTTTGCGAGAAGGGCGGATGCGACGGTGTCGCCCTCGAACCCGGTCAGTTTCCGGTTGTTCCAGAAAAACTCGAGAGGTCGACTTCGATCGATCAGTCGCCCTCCCTCGGGTAGACGTCTGCTCATCGCCGACTCCCCGATTGACCTGGTCGGCGCTCCTCGATGCGATCGAGTACCCACTGAGGCGGTCCGAGAGTCTGTGCCGGATATGAGGCGAAGACTTCCTGCGTGCGGGTGCATCGAGCAACATGGAACCATTTTCCGCAGCCATAGGCGTGTCGCCATCGCTCGAAGTGAACTCCAGCGGGGTTGTCGCGGAGAAACAGGTAGGTTTCGAAATCCTCGTCGCTGGAATCGGGGCCGTGACGGGTGATGTGGGCTTGGCCACCGCCCACGAGTTCAGTCTCGTCGACCTCAGCGCCGCAACAAGGGCAAGTCAGTCTAAGCACGAATGATGCCCTCCGCTCTGGTCGACGACATGTTTTGAACGCAAGAAAAACTGTTTTCTGACAGAAGCTTGGGTCTCGGACGGGACGCGCACGTCGCCGCACGAGATGCACGTGGCTCGTTGCGGATGGACAACAGAATATGTGCGGGCGAGGGTGTCAATGTGCCACTCCCGCTGCAACGCTTTCATCGATGAAGCGGCCCTCGCGAAAGCGTTCGAGGCCGAAGGGTGCCGCCAGGTGACCCGGTTGACCGCTTGCAATCAGTTCCGCCATCGCCCAGCCTGACCCCGGTATCGCCTTGAAACCGCCTGTCCCCCAGCCGCAGTTGATCGAACAGCCGCCGAGCGGCGTGTTCGAGATGATCGGGGATCGATCGCCGGTCATGTCGACGAGACCCGCCCACTGGCGGAGCATTCGGAGCCTCGAGATGATCGGAAAGGTCTCGACCAACGCGCGGACAGTCTCCTCGACGTGATGAAACGAGCCGCGCTGCGCGTAGGTGTTGAAGCCGTCGGCGCCTCCTCCGATGACCATCTCTCCCTTGTCGGACTGCGACATGTAGCCATGAACGGTGTTCGCCATGACGACGATGTCCATGCACGGCTTGACCGGCTCGGACACCAGGGCCTGCAATGCGACGGTCTCGATTGGAAGGCGAAACCCTGCCATTTCAGCGAGTCTGCCGGAATGTCCGGCAACAACGATGCCGAGTTTCTTGCAATCGATTGGTCCGCGGCTGGTTTCGACTCCCGTCACCGTGCCCTGCGACTGGTTGATCGCGGTAACCTCGCAGTTTTCGATGATGTCCATGCCCATTGCGGAAGCTGCACGAGCGTACCCCCACGCCACCGCATCATGCCGCGCGGTTCCGCCGCGTGGCTGCCATAGAGCGCCGAGCACCGGGTAGCGGGGACCATCGATGTTGATGATCGGGCAGAGCTCCTTGACCCTCTCGGGACCGACGAATTCCGTCTCGACGCCCTGGATCGCGTTGGCCTGAGCGGTTCTTTGGTACCCGCGCACTTCGTGGTGGGTTTGAGCCAGCATCGCCACGCCGCGCGGGCTGAACATGACATTGTAGTTCAGATCCTGGCTGAGCGTCTCGTAAAGCGAGCGCGCTTTCTCGTAGATTGCTGCCGAGGCGTCCTGCAGGTAGTTCGAGCGAATGATCGTCGTGTTGCGTCCGGTGTTTCCACCACCGAGCCAGCCTTTCTCGACGACCGCCACATTGGTGATCCCGTGATTGCGCCCGAGGTAGTAGGCCGTCGCAAGTCCGTGCCCGCCGGCACCCACGATGATGACGTCGTAGGCACGTTTCGGTTCGGGAGAACGCCATGCTCGCTCCCAGCCGGAGTGATGGCGGAGCGCTTCCCGAGCGACTGCAAATGCCGAATACCGTTTTGTTTTCATCGATATGGCAACCTTGCCCTGGTCCTGTCGTCGTCACGTGATTCGGGTTGTTGAACCTCACGCGCGGCCGGAGTTTCCCATAGACTTGATTCGTGCAGATTTCCATGCGTCGACAACCCGAAAGACAGATCAAGACGTTGGAGCAACCTCCGCGCCTGAAATCTCTCCGGTGTATCGACGCCATGCCTTGAAGGTCATTAGCGTTGGTCCGTCGAAATCCAGCGTCATGGTCTGTCTCCACTGCCATGGCATGACGGTTGGTTGGTATGCGCCGCCGGCCTTGATTTTCATAAGGCCGTGGGCTCGCCACACGAGGGGAGGCCGACGTACTTGTCGCGATCGGGATGTTGAAGGATGCATGAACGAAGATAGGGAACACTGTTCGCACCGTCGCCGAGTCTGGACAATTCTGCCTTGCGATGCTATCCCAGCATTGGAGGCTTTGCTGGCAACAGCATTGCCTTTTTTTGTTTCGGCAAGAGCCCAATGCACCGCAAAGCCTGATTTTCGACTGGACAGGCTGAATGCCTCTTCGATCGGTTGAGATGTGTCAGGGTGCAAACTCCGCAAGGCGGCGCTGACGACCGTCGATGAGAACGGAACCATGACTGATCACTTTGAACACGGGCGGCTCGAACTGGAAGTAAAGGACTTTGGCCCGATCAAGAACGCAAAGGTCGAATTGCGTCCGCTGACGGTGCTTGTCGGGACAGGCAACACTGGAAAGTCATGGTTTGCGACCTTGATCTACGCATTGCACCGGCATTTCGCCGTTGGCCGACTTCGCAAGAGCTTGGGACAGGTCGGTGATGATGCCAATGTCCACGTTCGTCGACGCATGCTGAACATGAGCGGCGAGTATCGTGCAGCGCTCTTGCAGTTCGCCAGCTGTGCCCAAGAAGCCAAAAAAACCGATTTTGAACAGCGCGTTGTACTTCCGACCTGCGTCTTTGAGTGTATCCGAGAGCACCTCGACCATGAGGGGGAAGATCTTGTCAAAGAAATCAAACGCTGCCTTGGGGGCAGCGAAACAAAGGCGTTGACGCGAGCGGTCCGTGGTAGCGCGGGACGCGTTGTCATGCGGCGTGAATTGCCCGGCCGTGAAACGGCAATCGAGCACAAGATTTCATTGAGTCCCGATGTCGAATTGAAAACCATGCTGCCGGAAGGAGAGCCGATCCTGTTCGACCGTCAAGACCTTGGCGAGTTGAGGCGAAGGTTTGGCGATCGAGCAAGCTTGCATCTGGACGAAGATCAAGACGGCCTCGATTCGTGTGCTCAGGTTATTCTCGAACTCGCTTGCGAAGCGATTTGCCCCCAAGTCCTCGGTCCTTTCACGAGGTCCGCCCACTATCTTCCTGCAGGGAGAGCAGGACTCGTGAAGTCATTCGGGGTTGTCGTCAGTTCGCTGATCGAGACTGCGGCGCATGCTGGCAATCTTCCTGATGGTCGCTATCCACTACTCAACGGAACATCGGCAGATTTCCTGGGGCGGCTTTTCGAAATCTCCCAGTCCGGGCACCTCGGGTACCCACATCATGCGAAACATCACTGCCCGGTACATGGAACTGGATTCGAGAAGGATGTGCTCGGCGGTTCGGTCGACTTTGACGTGTCCGCAGGCCTGCAGTGGCCTCAAATCGTCTTTCGTCCGAACGGACAGAAGACCGGTATCCCCTTGGCAAACGCTTCTTCAACGGTTGCGGAAATCGCGCCGATCGTGCTGTTTCTCCGACACGCGATTCAGCCGGGCGAAGTCCTGGTCATCGAAGAACCTGAGTCTCATCTGCACCCTGAAATGCAAGTGAACCTCGTCCGCCAGCTCGCCAAGGCCGTCAACGCAGGCATTCGGGTGGTTGTCACGACGCACAGTGAATGGCTGCTTGAAAAACTGGCAAACATCGTCCGAAGATCTGAAGTTTCGGAAGGCGATCGTGGCGGCCGGGTCGCACTGTCGGACCGTCAGGTTGGCGTTTGGCTGTTCGAAACCAAACAGAGACCGAAGGGGTCAGTCGCGCGGGAAGTCACGTTGGATGACTCCAGTCTGTACCCAGCCGGTCATGACGAAGTTGCATGCACGCTCCACAATGACTGGGCAGACATTACCAGTCGAATCGAAGCGAATTCCTGACGCACATCGACAACAGCCACGGATGCTTGGCGGGCCGAGCAAGCCGTCGGCGACACTGCTTGTTTCCACGGAAGTTGGGTAGCGGTAACAGGCCGTTGATAGGGCATGGTCCAATGGCACTCTTCGATACTCTCGGCTTTGCGTGGAATCGTTCGAACGTCCCCGTCACCGTCGCAAGCTCGGTTGAACGGTCGATCTTCCGCTTCGAGCAGTCGTTGCCGCAGTTCGTGTTCGATGCGAGCGCGCTGGAAGGCAATCCCCTGACATTCCGAGAGGTCAAGACGCTGCTCGATGGCAAAACGGTCGATTGCCACAGATTGTCGGATCAACAGCAGGTTCTCAATCTGGCAGCCGCCGCAAAGGAGCTGCTCGTGAGGGTCCAAAGTGACTCGTTCCAGACCGACAAGGCAACTTTCGATCATCTCCACTCGCTTGTGGCCAAGGAAGAGGCACTCGAGTGGGGTCATTTCCGCGGAGAAGGCGAATTCACGGCACTCACGCCCCGCGTGGCGCTCGGCGACGGCGTTTTCGTGCCCTCTAACCCCACCGAATCTGGCAGCGAGAACCTGAAGCGCCTGTTCGAGGATGCGATTGCGGCACTTGATGCCGAAGTGCCTGATGCCCGAGAACGAGGGATGGCATTTTTCTTGTTTGGTGCGTTGCAGCAGTTCTATTTCGACGGAAACAAGCGGACGTCCCGGTTCATGATGAATGGGATTCTCATGTCGAACGGGCTCGATGCAATCTCCATTCCGGCTGCGCGAGCGAGGGAGTTCGACGAGAACATGGTGCGCTTCTACACGGGCCGGAATGCAGACGAGATGATGAGTTTCTTGATCGATTGCGAGCCGAAGGATGCATCGTTGCCGGCACCCAACCTCGGATGAGATCCATCAAGGTCGCAAACATTGTCGGTGGCCACGATGGCTTGCAGCTGTTGTGACTGAGCGACGCCAACGGCGCCGACCTTGCTTCCCCGACCATCCAAAAAAGGCTACGTAACGCCCCGAAGTTCATTTCCGGGATTCTCGAATGTGCCGCTGATCCCGAAGCTGGGAAATTCTGTGGGAGTTGGCGAATCTGATGTTCTGGGTTGTCGTCGGGCTCATGCTGTGTGGTGTCATCGGCGTGGCCGTTCGTCCGCTGGTCAGCGGAAAGGAAGTCGCAAGGAAACCGTCATCGCATGACGTCAACGTCTTCACGGATCAACTGGCGTCGATCGATCGTGACGTTGCTCGCGGGACGCTGAGCGAGGAACAGGCTGCATCGACCCGCCTCGAGATTTCACGGCGCATTCTCGCGGCTGACAAACGCTCAGAACAAGAGATGGAATCCGGCCCGGCCGGAAAGTCCCTCACGCGTGTGACGGTTGCGATACTTGCGGTCTTTCTTGGCGCGGGCAGCCTCGGCCTCTATGCCGTATTTGGCTCGCCACAAGTCCCCGACCTTCCGCTGAGCGAGCGGTTGCGCCTGATGGAAACGAGCCGTCCTGGCCAACTCGAAGCCGAACAGTTGGCAAATGTTCAAGAGCTTGATCTAGCGTCTCGGGATGCCGAGTTGGTGCAAAGACTCCGTGATGTTGTCGCTTCCCGGCCGGAAGATGTGGACGGCATGAAGCTGCTCGCAAGGTCTGAAGCGGGAATCGGACGGTTGATCGAGGCAAGGCGAGTCCAGATGCGCGCGATCGAAGCCTTGGGAACTGAAGTCGTGGCCGACGATATTGTGGATCTTGCTGTATACATGATTGGCGCGACGGGTGGATATGTCTCCCCCGAGGCGGAAGCTGTCCTGACAAGGGCACTCGATATCGATCCTGGCCATCGGCGAGCCCGACATCTGCACGCGATCGCGATGTTGCAACTTGGTCGCAAGGCGCAGGCAATCCGAATCTGGCAGCAATTGCTCGTCGAGTCGCCCGTCGATCCCTCGGCACAGGACATCCAGCAGATTCTGAACGCAGCGAACGATCGCCTCGCAGCAAGTCGCATCTCGAACCTGGTCGAACTGGATCAACCGAAGATGGACGACGAAGCGGTGCCGTCCAGTGGAAATGCTGACCCGGCAACCACTGAGGGCAAAACTGATGACATGCCAGGAGCCCAGGGTTCGAGCAAGGACGATGCTGAGTCCGATGGAGAGGGCCAATGACCGGTGTCCACGATGATGCGGACGCCTTTGCGGCTTCCATCGCAAACGATCTGCCGCTCGTGGCGCTGGACCCCGGCACAAAGACGATTGGCGTGGCAGTCTCGGATCGGATCTGGTGCGCAGCCACCCCACGCGAGGTCATCCGGCGCAGGAAGGGCTCGTTTGCTCAAGTGGTTGAGCGAATTGCCGGAATCATGGCGGAATCGGGTTGTGCCGGCCTTGTCGTCGGGTTGCCAATGAACATGGATGGCTCAGAGGGTCCCCGAAGCCAGTCGGCGAGGGCATTCGCAGCAAATCTCAGCGACGCTCTCGAAATTCCGGTGCTGTTGTGGGATGAACGCCTGTCGACCGTTGCAGCGGAGCGCGCCTTGCTCGAAGCGGACATGTCGCGAAAACGTCGACAGAACGTTGTTGACAGCGTGGCAGCCGCCTACATCTTGCAGGGGGTCCTGGCGAGATTGAGAAACATCAAGGAGCGATGCGATGACCAGCGCCCGGGCATCGGAAGTCTGGAAGAGGGATGAAGTCGATTCCCCTTGCGTCAGCGTTTGCCTCATTCACCCAGATGTCGGAATTTGCCTTGGCTGTCATCGGACGCGGGCAGAAGTCGATCATTGGAATGATCTGACTCCAGAAGAGAGGGCGAGGGTGCTCGACGAGCTGCCGGGCCGCGAAACCTTGCTGCGGGGCAAACGGCGACGTCGTCGCTCTGGTCGTGGCAACCGCTCGTGAAAGGTGTGAGGTCGCGCCACAGCCAGCGATCTGATCGGGGCGAGTCCAATTTTCCGAATTTGTGCGGTTGTTGGATGAACAGGTTCAGGGGTCGTTCAACCACCCTTGTTGTGGCAGGCACGGCGGCCGGAAATACAGGATGATGCGTCCGTCCTTTGGACCTGGCAGATCATCTGGCCATGGTGCGATCCCGTGCAGCGCAAATCGATGAACCAGAATGGCTTCACCGGGTTTTGCCGTGACTTCACGCCTTGCGCACGTTTCCCAAACCCGCTTTCGCGCCTCGTGGTAAACATCAGTCACGTCGATCCGATTCCACCGACTAGGCTCGACCGATCGAAATTCGTTTCGAAACACCTCACCCATCACCTCGTGAGATCCCTCCCAGACGACGAGTGGCGCCGCCTTCTCAGGGCAGTCGTTCACCGGAATGCCGAGAATGAAGCCGTGCAACTCGTTGAGGTGCCGCCGCCGCTCCGGGCCGATCGGGTGAAGGCCATCGACGTGCGCGGCGTCACGGTTGATTCGGAATCTGTGGGCCGCGATTGATTCATTTGCATCACGTCGGGGGTAGCCCCGGTAGCACACCGACACCTGCGCGCGATCCAGGGCAAAGGGACCATGGAATCTGGTGATGAACTCCGTTGCTTCGCAAGCAAGCGCACCCGATTCGCCGACTGATCCGTCGACGTCGTTGGGCAGTGCCGAGACGCCGACAAACCATGTCTTGCCATGCCGCAGCCATTTCTTGCGGACATCCGGCTGTTTCAGGACCTCGCGCATGGTCGGGTGCACTGCTGCAAGCCAGGCCTGAAGCCGACAATCGCGGGAAAAACGGACCCAGCCTGTGGAGGTGTAGTGATCGCTGGTTGACCGGTTCATCGGGAATCGCGACGAGATCGGTCCGGGGTGCAAATCCTGACCGGAACCGACCGCTTATCCGGTCGAGTTTGCCAACGCTTCGACCATCTTCGGCGGCACGTCGTCGACGTTCGATGCAATCACGACGCCCGCAGCTTCAAGACGATCGATCTTTTCCTGCAATGATCTCGATCCGAACATCGACAGGGTTCCCGCATGCCCCATTCGGCGCTCGCGAGGTGCATGCCTGCCGGCGAGCAAGGCCACCACAGGCTTGGGATAGGACTGCGAAGCCAGGAATTCGGCTGCCTGCTCCTCCTCCGTCCCGCCGATTTCCCCAATCAGGATGACGCCTTTTGTCTGCGGATCATCCCGAAACATCTCGAGACAGTCGCGGAAACCGAGCCCGTGTATCGGGTCGCCACCGATGCCGATTGTTGTCGACTGACCGAGCCCTGCTCGCGTGGTTTGAGCGACGATTTCGCTGGTCAGTGACGCGGAACGCGATGCGATGCCTACGCAACCGGGACGTGCATCGGCTGTAGACATGACGCCGATCTTGCATTCGCCCGGCGTCAAGACGCCTTGGGAATTGGGACCGACCAGTATTGTCGTTGCATCGTTCAGCGCGCCTCGGACGCGCATCATGTCGTGAACCGGCACGCGTTCGGTCACGCAGACGGCCAATTCGATATTGGATTCAATGGCTTCGATCATCGCGTCGGCTGCATGGCGGGCCGGGACGAGAATGAGGCTGGCAGTTGCACCCGTTGCCGCAACGGCCTCTGCGACCGAGTCGAAAACGGGCAGTCCCACCCGTTTGCTGCCGCCCTTGCCGGGCCGGACGCCGCCGACGTAGTCGGACCCGTAAAGGAGGGCGAGGTCCGTGTAAAAGGTCCCCGACCTTCCTGTCATCCCCTGGACAATGACCTTTGTGTTCCGGTCGGCGAGTATTCCCATCACGAGTGTCCTTGAAGATCAGAGTGACGTGACACGTTGAATTGCTGACGTCATGGAGTCGAAATGCTCGAACGGCAGGCGTCGGTCTTTCAGGATGGTGCGGGCCCAAGGCGCGTTCTGGCCAGCGAGTCGTGCAATGATCGGAAGCCGGCGCTTGGACTTGGAATAGGCAAGAGCCAGCCCTTCGACAACGGTATCACAAACGGTCATTCCCCCACCGTGGATGTTGAGAAGGATGACCTTGACTGAGGCATCATCGAGCAGCAGCGCGACACCCTTGGCGATCTGCTGGCTGGTTGCGGTGGTTCGGATATCCATGAAGTTGGCAGGGTTTCCGCCCGCATCGATCAGCATGTCGTTCGTTGCCAGTCCAAGCCCGGCGCCGTTTGTCACGACGCCGATGTCGCCATCGAGCCTGACAAAGTTGATCTCGTTCTCCCGCGCGGTCTGTTCAACCGGATCAGGGCGGGTTTCGGGAGAAATCGCCTCGAGTTCGGGGTGCCTGAAGAGCGCGTTGTCGTCGAGCGTGATTTTCGCATCGACTGCCATGGCGCCAGAACTGTAGGTCAAGGCCAATGGATTGATTTCGAGAATGTTGACATCGAGTTCGACAAACGCGCGAATGCACCCCTCGACGAGTTCCCTCGCACTTTCCATGTAGGTGTCTTCGACGCCCGTTCGGGAGAGGAATTCGGTCAGTCTGGCAGGCTCGCATGAGCCGTCGGATTCGAGCGGGCAGCGAACGACGATGTCCGGTTGGCTGGCGGCCTTTTCCTCGAACTCCACGCCGCCTTCGGACGACCCCAGGAGTGTCGGTCGCGCTGTCGCCTGGTCGATGACGATTGCAAAATAGATCGATGACCGAAAATCGATCGCTTCTTCCACGTAAACGGTCCTGACATTGTCACCCGCCGGGCCGGTCTGTTCGGTTACAAGCCGGGTTCCGAGGATTCGCTGCGCTTCCTCTCCCACCTGTTCGCGATAGTCGGCAAATCCGATTCCACCCGCGAGTCCGCGACCGCCAGCGAGAATCTGTGCCTTGATGACGAATCGGGTGCCGCCGAGATCATGTGCCGCAGTGACAGCCTCGGCCGGAGAACTCGCGATCTTTCCCCGAGGGCAGTTGACGCCGTATTGCTGCAGCAATTCCTTCGATCGGCTCTCGGTCAGGTACATGGCAAACCGTCCTTTCGGATGCCCGAACGAAGTCCATCGTTCGTCGCTTGAAAACGGCGTTTGGTCGTCTCGTTATTTTGTATACCACAGCGCTTGTTATCGTCAAATTGGTGATGACTGCTCCGATCGGCCGCCTGTTTCAGCTTCGATCTCGTTGCAGATGTTGGCTCTCATGTGGTATGCCTTATGCCAGAAAAGACTTCATTTAGGCGAAGTTGATTTTGGGCAGATCGGCCACGGCAGATAGTCCGCGCCTGTCATCCAGTGACCGGATCCGGTTTGTCGGGGACAGGGTACGGAGTTTCGAGTGCGGCCTCCCGAGTTGACCAGGGCACAGAGGCAATGAGCATCAACCTGAAACCGATTTCGGCACGGTACACGCTCAAGAATCACATCTATGAGGTGTTGCTCGATGCAATACTTCAGATGAACATCTACGCCGAGAATGCGGAGCTGAGGCTCGACGAGCGAAAAATGGCCGAACAGCTCGGGATTTCGCGGACGCCGGTCAGGGAGGCGCTGGCGCGCCTCGAACAGGACGGTTTTGTCACGATTCAGCCGAGGCGCGGTGTCTATGTCAGGCGCAAGTCGCTTGACGAGATTCTTGAGATGATCATCGCGTGGGCGGCGCTCGAGAGCATGGCGGTTCGCCTTGCCACCGAACGGGCATCAGACCATGAAATTGCCAAGATCCGCGCGCTTGCGGAACAATACAGCGAGTCATCGGTGACGAAGGACGTGGGTGAGTATTCGGAGGCCAACATTAGGTTTCACCAGGGAATCTTGAAACTTTCAAAGTGCACGCTGCTCGCCGAGTTGACCGATGGTCTGTTCATGCACATGCGTGCGGTCAGACGTCGGGCCATGGAGGAAGACGACCGAGCCATCCGTTCTGTCGGAGAGCACATGGAAATCGTCGAGGCGCTGTGCCAGCGCGATGCGGATCTGGCAGCGCAGCTCGTACGGGAACATACCTTGCGATTGCACGATCACGTTCAAGCCACCTGGGCAGCCGAAGACCGAACTGAGAGAGTGCCGCGAGCACCTGATTCGACGGGCGAGCGCAGCAAGGCCGGACTGCATCTGGTCGGTGAGGCGCTGTGATCGTGAGAGAGGCTACGAAGGTTGGTTGCAGGCCTCTGCCGCCTCGCAATGGTCACTGCGACGACAACCGACGGAAATAATTCAAGAAACTTGTCATGGCCCGAGAATTTGTTGGGTCGATCATCAACAGCGAGGAGTTGGCAATGCGGATCGTGGTACATGGACAGCAGGCGTTTGGGAAAGCGGTTCTGGATCGTTTGGTAGAGCGGGGCGAAGATGTGGTCGCGGTCTGCTGTGCGCCGAACAAGCCGGGTCGACCGATCGATCCTCTTGCCGAGAGGGCAGCCGAACTGGGTCTGCCGGTGCACCAGCCCGAGTCGTGGAAAACGCCGGAGGCGTTCGCGCTGATGCAAGGTCTTGAAGCCGACATCTGCATGATGGCCTACGTGCTTCTCTTTGTTCCGCAAGACGTGCTCGACGCGCCGCGACTTGGGACGTTTCAGTACCACCCCTCGCTGTGCCCGCATCATCGCGGACCGAGTTCGATCAACTGGCCGATCGCGATGGGCAAGACGATGACCGGATTGACGATATTCTGGCCGAATGACGGGTTGGACGAGGGGCCGATACTGATGCAGAAGACCTGCGACATCGGACCCGACGAAACCTTGGGTGACGTCTATTTCAAGAAACTGTTTCCAATGGGTGTCGATGCGATGATGGAGAGCCTCGATCTCGTCAAGGCCGGGGTCATCATTCGCCACGATCAGCGGCTCTCGGATGGCTCGTACGAGAGTTGGTTCGGCAAGAACCAGGCTCGCATCGACTGGTCAAATCCCGTCAACGAAACCTACAACGTCATCAGGGCGGCCAATCCCGCACCTGGCGCATGGACGACCCACAACGGTCAGCGGCTCCAGATCTATGACAGTTCAAGGGAAGACGGGCTCGGGGAACCTGGGAAGGTCATCGCCGTTGGCGAGGAAGGCGTTACCGTCCAGGGCAATGGCGGACGCATTCTGATCAAGCGCGTTCGGCCCGAAGGCCTTGGAAAGATCCAAGCAGTCGAATGGGCTACTTCGGCAGGGATTTCTCCAGGTGACCGCCTGGGTTCCTGAAGATGTTCTTGGCGCTCTCGACAGGCTGCTGTGGGGCGTCACGATCATGACACAGCGCTGATCGACAGATGGTCGATCCCGGACAGGGTTTCGAAAGAGGATCGCGTCAACTCAGGATCGGTTTCAGCCCATTTGATCCGCCGTGACGGGCTCTTCGCACCGCGTGTCCAATCGCACTCCGCTGAACAGACTGATCAGAAAACGCGTTAAGCATTTCGTTTCTGATGCGTGAACGGCGTGTCCTGATCCCGCGCCACGGAGGTCAATGCGTCAACGCATCGATTTCCTGCAGGGCAGACGCGATGAATTCCGGACCGGATGCTTTGCTCTGGGTCACGGTTGAAAGCAGCCGACGCCAGTACTTCGCACCCGGACGACCGGCAAAGGCGCCCATCATGTGGCGGGTGATGGCGTGGAGCCTCTGGCCGCGAGACATTTCGGACTCGATGTAAGGAATCATCGCCAGAATTGCCTCGCGTGGGGAGACGTCCGAGTCAGTCTGCTTGAAGATACGACGGTCGGCTTGTCCCAAGATGCTGGAGGGGTCGTTGTAGGCTGCTCGCCCGAACATCGTGCCGTCAATTCCTGAAGCGAGATGCTGCATCGCATCGTCCAGAGTCATCAGCCCCCCATTGATGATGATTGAGAGATGTCTGAAGCGTTCTTTCATTCGCAGCACGAGACCATGGTCAAGCGGAGGAATTCGCCTGTTGTCCCGTGGGCTAAGCCCGTTCAGCAGTGCTTTGCGGGCATGGATCGCGACTGTCGTCACACCTGAGGCCGCGACTGTGGCAATGAATGCGGGCAAGACCTCCTGCGGATCCTGATCGTCGATGCCGATGCGGCACTTGACGGTCACCGGTTTGCCCGAGGCGGCGGATTGCATCGACTCGAGGCAGCGGGCGACATGATCCGGAATTGCCATGAGGCATGCTCCGAAACCTCCTTCCTTCACGCGCCCGGACGGACATCCGACATTGAGATTGATTTCGTCGTAGCCGGCCTCGCATCCCATGCGTGTCGCCTCGGCGAGCTGATCGGGGCACGACCCGCCCAGCTGAAGCGCGACCGGGTGTTCCGCCGGATTGAACTCGAGCAGGCGAGGCGCCGCGCCGTGAACGAGCGCCTGTGCAGGGATCATTTCCGTGTAGAGACGCGTGTGGCGCGAGAATTGTCGATGGAAATACCGGCAATGGCGATCGGTCCAGTCCATCATTGGCGCCACGGAAAGCGCAATGCTCTGATCTTTCAACTTTGTTGGCCCGCCCTCAAACCGTGATGCCGTTGCGTGTTCTCGCTGCCGATCGCCCATTATCGCCATTTTTGGACCGTCCGTCACACGAATTCGACACATGGTTCTGCCAATTATTTCTTGGATGCCATCCGGTTTTCAGCGCTTCACTCCTGCGGTGGCGGCAGTTACAGAACCAATTGACGATCCACGATTCACTGCGGCGAGAATCCCATCCACGTGCCCGTGACGAAGGCAAAACGCCAACTCTCCGACCTTGTTCGACGAGCAGAAGCAGGCGAGGAGATCATCCTGACCCGTCGTGGGCACGCCACGGTTCGTCTTGTTCCCGTCAAAGTCGATGCGCCAGCCACTGAAGCTGATCGGCTGAAACTGATCCGACGGGTGCAAAAATCTACCGCTCTCAAGGTGACGCCCGGTCCGAGCGCCGCCCGTTCTCAGGATTTCTTGTACGGCGATGATGGCCTTGCGCAGTGATCGGTGTCGACTCATCGGCACTGATCACAGTCTTTTTGGGCGTGCCGGCAGTGGATGCTCTTGCGTTGGTTGTTCCAAAACAACCGGATTCCGGAGGTGGGTTGTCGGGGCATTCAGGCCGTAGCCAAATCGCCAATTGGGTGATGAAGGCAAGATAACGACCGGGGTTCGACCGAGTTGGGGACGGCTTGAGCGGTTGGATGTGCCAAGATTGCTCAGGGGCCGGGCACATGTGCACGATCACGCATGACGGCCGCCCACTCACGCTTTTGCCAGCCTCTTTGCTTGCACGAAAAGCCCGAGACGGGTAAATCTGCGTGCATGGCAGAACCCCCACGACTTGTTGATCCTTTTGACCGCGCGATCACCTATCTTCGCGTTTCGGTCACCGATCGTTGCGATTTCCGATGCATGTACTGCATGTCGGAGAACATGACGTTTCTTCCAAAGGCCGAGCTGCTGACGCTGGAGGAACTCGACCGGCTGTGCTCCGCCTTCATCGGGGAAGGCGTGCGCAAACTGCGGGTCACCGGAGGCGAGCCGCTGGTTCGCAGGAACATCATCGAGTTCTTCCGCTCGATGTCTCGGCACCTCGAAACCGGACGCCTCGACGAGCTGACCGTGACGACGAACGGGTCGCAGCTTCGCCGCTTTGCCACGGACCTGTTCGAATGCGGCGTCAGGAGAATCAATGTCTCGCTGGATACCCTCGATCCGGACAAGTTTGCCCGAATCACCCGCTGGGGCCGGCTTCCCCAGGTTCTTGACGGAATTGAAAAAGCGCGGTCGGCCGGGATCCGGGTCAAGATCAATACCGTTGCCCTGAAGGGATTCAATGAAGACGAACTCGAGTCCCTGATCGAATGGTGTGCCAGCAATGATCTCGACCTGACCTTCATCGAGGTCATGCCGATGGGTGACATCGGAAACGAAAACCGCATCGGGCAATACTGGTCGATAAAGGATGTCCGTGCGCGCATCGCCAGTCAGTGGACCGTCTTGGACACTGCCGAGCGATCAGGCGGTCCCGCTCGATATGTTCGCCTGACCGAGACCGGTCAAAAAATCGGGTTCATCACCCCGCTCAGTCACAATTTTTGCGAAAGCTGCAATCGCGTTCGCCTGAACTGTGTCGGAACTCTTTATCAATGCCTCGGGCAGGAAGGTTCGGTCGATCTACGTTCCGTTCTGCGTGAGCGACCGGACGATGACGAGGCACTGATCAATGCAATTCATGCAGCCATCGCCAAGAAGCCGAAAGGGCATGATTTCGACTATTCTCGCGGCGAGATTCAGGGCCAGATGTCCCGCCACATGAGCCATACAGGCGGATGACACGCCCGTTTCGGGTCAGTTCCTGACTGTCCGGGCGAACGGGAATTGCGTCGAGCGAATTCGTGTCGTGCATCCTTGCCATCAGCAAAGCGAAATCGAACGATGACCCGTCAGGGACAACGGCGTGTCAAACGAAGGAGAGGCCATGACCGTGAGTGAAAAGATCACCAAGACCGACCAGGAGTGGCGCGAGCAGCTGGACGATGAGACTTTTCGCGTCACCCGCAAGGCGGCGACCGAGCGGCCTTTCTCGCATCGGGGCTTTCCTGCCGGTGACGGGACGTTCCTGTGCGTTTGCTGCGATCAGCCGTTGTTTGCCACTGACGCAAAGTTCGACTCCGGGACAGGTTGGCCATCCTTCTTTCGCCCGGTCGCCGAGGACGCTGTCGAAGAACGCGAAGACAGAAGCTGGTTCATGCGCCGAACCGAGGTCGTGTGCTCCAGATGCGATTCGCATCTTGGGCACGTGTTTCCCGATGGTCCCCAGCCAACGGGACTGCGTTACTGCATCAACGGGGTGGCGCTTGCGTTCAAGGGCGATTGAGCCGAATGACCTGCCGATCACAACAGTCGGACAAAACCGGTGATCATGATCATGATCCGTCAGAAAGGTCGTCTGCCGTAATCGAGCCAATGTTGCCGAGCAACTGACGAATCAACCCGGGCGATTCGACGGCAACGTCCGTGACCCGGCGATTGAGCGCAATCACGCGACCGTCTTCAAGTCCGAACCGTTCGATATTGGTGACCGTTCCGTTTTCATCGAAACTGATGGCCACCAGACGGCGGTTGGTCACTTCGGGGTGCTCGTACGCATAGGACTGAACCGTGCTGGAGAGATAGTACCATCCCTTCGCTCCGGTCCCACTGACAAATGCTGGCGTGCCGACGGCTGCCGCGACATTGTCTTCGGTGGCAACGCCGACCTCGATGACAGCGAGATCTTCCTCGGACGGTGTGTAACCGTGAGCTCTCAACACAGGCGAGCATGCAGCGAGCGCGAATGCTGTCGCAATCGTCAGGACCAAGATTGCCATTCTTGTGGCAGATGCGTTGGTAATCTGGCAAAATGTCATCCCGTGTTGTCCCTTTCGTCTTTTTGTTTTGGGTCACGATTGCGTCCGATTGTCGGAATCGCCGAGCCAGCAACCGATCAAGTCGCGGAAGTATCATGAATTCCAAGCACGTTCAAAGAGGCAGCTTGAACCACGATCCTGCATCGGAGTGCCTCAGGCAACTGCCCACCGCTCGATTGCCCCGATCGGGTGAGCATCGCTTCGACATCCGGTTTTCGCGAACGGAAATGGACGAGGTCAAGTCACTGCTGGGCCTGTTGTCCGTCAGGCGAATGACGTTCAAGGGAAACCTCGACCGGGATGCGGACGGGACGTGGAGACTGGAGGGGCACCTGGGCGCAACGGTTGTGCAGCCGTGCGTTGCGTCACTGAAACCCGTGACGACCAGAATCGATGATTCGGTTGTCCGTCAATTCGTGCCCGACCTGGAGATGCCTGAACCCAACACGGTTTCGCTCAGTCCGAGCGACGACACGATCGATCCCCTGACCGAGGTCATTGATCTCGTGCATGTCGCAACCGAAGCGCTTTCCCTGGGGATTCCCGACTATCCACGCCACAACGATACCGAATCCGTTGCCCAGACCGCTGCGAAGAACGACACGCCGGGACCTTTCGCGGCGCTGGCTGTTCTGAAGGAACGGAAATGACATCGGTGCGGTCCGTCGAGCAACCGATTCGACTGATGCGGTGTCCGGCAGGCCAACGAGATTGGATCGGTCCGCGAGCTCTTCCGCCGTGCTTGCGCATCGACTGATTTTGCGAAGTTTTTTTCACCAAAGGCCTTGATGGAATTTCATATCAGGCTATTTTCTGCGAGTTGGACCAGCACCTGGAGCATGGCAGCACCGGCGATCCACGAGGGCTGTTCACGGTCATTCAAGAAAGCAAAGGATTGAAACATGGCAGTCCCAAGAAAAAAGGTCTCCCGGTCGAGGCGGAACAAGCGACGAGCGCACGACGGAATTCCTAGCCAAGGCTGGCAGGAGTGTCCGGAGTGCGGCGGCGTCAAACGTCGACACCACGCCTGCCCTGAGTGCGGATTCTACAATGGCCGCGAAGTCATCGGCATTGAGGTGTACGACGACGAGGAAGACGTGGCCTGACCTCATCTCGGTCTGGCTTGAATGAATCGTCTCCTGTGGAGCGTTCTGAAAACGTGCGGTCCATTGTCATTTCCGTTGACGCGATGGGTGGCGACCTCGGACCGGAATCGGTTCTGCGCGGGCTGCATCGCTTTGCGCGCCGACATACCGATGTCAGCTTTCTCGTTCACGGAGACTCAGATTCGCTCGACAGAATTGTCGCTCGACTGCCGGACCTTGCCGAGTGTTGCGAGATTCGCCATGCGGAAGGCGTTGTCGGCATGCAGGATCGTCCTAGCCACGTCATGCGCCACGGTCGCGGGACCAGCATGTGGGGGGCTTTGCAGTCCGTGCACGACAATGAAGCGACTGTCGCGGTGTCTTGCGGCAACACGGGCGCGCTTCTCGCATTGTCGCTGATCAGTCTGCGCAAGGCTCCTCATGTCAACCGACCTGCCATTGCAATCCTGTGGCCGACCGTGAACGCCGGAAAGTTCAATGTCGTTCTTGATGTCGGGGCCGACATAAGGGCCGACGCCGAAGACTTGCTCAAATTTGCATCGATGGGTGTTTCGTACGCCCGCACGGCGCACGAACTCGAGTCGCCTCGGGTCGGCCTGCTGAACGTCGGCACGGAGGATCACAAGGGCAGGGACGAACTGCGAAAGGCGCACGATCTGATCAGTGCGGCGGCCGAACCCAACAGGTATCGGTTTGAGGGCTTCGTCGAAGGAGGGGACTTGCCTTCGGAGAAAATCGATGTCGTGGTCACGGACGGATTCACGGGAAACATCGCGCTCAAGGCGGCAGAAGGCACGGCCAGCCTCATCAACGAACTCTTGAACGACGCGTTTCGATATTCGCCTCTGTCCCGGCTCGGGGCGCTGTTCTCGAGTGCATCGCTGAGACGCTTCAAGCAGCGCATCGATCCCAGGCGGGTCAACGGGGGTGTTTTCCTCGGACTGAACGGGACCGTCGTCAAGTCGCACGGGTCGGCCGATGCGACAAGTGTCGAGGCAGCCGTTTCGTTGGCTTATCGACTGGCGCGACTTCAGTTCAACACGAAATTGGCGGCGCGAATAGCGTCGGTGGCGGTTGGAAGTTCGAATGACGAAGCCAAGTGTTCCGACGCTGACCAGATGGGCTCGGTCACGTCGTGCTGAGGGCGGTTCCAGTCGGGGTTGGTCATTCATTGCCTGACCGCGTTGTTCCGAACTCGTATTTCGAAGAGCGTCTCGACACTTCGGATTCGTGGATCCAGGAGCGAACTGGAATCAGAAGACGCCACTTTGCTGCGCCGGGCGAATTGACATCTCATCTAGCGACGAGAGCTGCGAGGAATGCTCTGAAAGACGCGCAGCTGGAAGCGAGCGAGATCGATGCGATCATTCTTGCGACATCGACGCCTGACCAGACATTCCCCTCGACCGCAACAAGGGTTCAGGCCGAACTGGGAGCAAAAAAGAGCTTTGCTTTCGACCTGCACGCCGTTTGTGCCGGGTTCGTCTTTGCCTTGGGCAACGCCAACGCGCTGATTCTGTCCGGACAGGCCCGGCGGGTCCTGGTGATCGGTTCGGAGACGTTTTCCCGCATCATGAACTGGGAGGATCGCACGACCTGCGTTCTGTTTGGCGACGGGGCAGGCGCCCTGGTGCTCGAAGCGCAGGAAGGTCGCGGCGACAACTCCGACCGGGGCATACTGTCGTGCAAGCTGAATTCGGATGGCCGCTACAACCACATTCTCTACGTCAATGGCGGGGTCTCGTCGACCAAGACGACCGGGTTCCTGGTCATGGAAGGTCGGGAGGTGTTCAGGCATGCGGTTGTGAAGCTTGCCGAGGTTGCCCACGAGGCCCTCGATGACTCGGGGTTTTCGGCGTCGGACGTCGATTGGGTCGTGCCCCATCAGGCCAACCTCAGGATCATTCGAAGAACGTCCCAAAAACTCGGAATTCCGATTGAGAGGGTCATCCTGACAGTTCAGGAGCACGGAAACACCTCCGCTGCATCGATTCCTCTCGCCCTGTCTGTGGCCAGGCAGCAGAAAAAGCTTGAACGGGGTCAGATCATTCTGACCGAAGCGATCGGCGGTGGCCTGACATGGGGGGCTGCAGTCTTGCGATGGTAGATTCTGTGCTTGAATTGCTCGACGCTGGGTTGGGAAGCGTCTCGCTTCTGCGTGCCGCAATTCAATCGGGCACGCGCAAATTTGACCTTGAACAGTCTTGACCCCATATGCAAGTCATTGGCGACAAACAAAATGCCGTCTGAAGGCTTGATTAAATCCTGCCAAGTGTTATCACGGCGACCGTTGTTTCAGGAGGTGCGACGATGGACAAGAAAACAGTAACCAGGCGCGACTTGCGGGAAGCCGTATTTCACGAAGTCGGCTTGTCTCGCGCCGAATGCGGGCAGGTGGTCGACCAGGTCCTCGACAGGATATCGGACTCGCTGGTCGCAGGCAGCGAGGTCAAGCTGTCCAATTTCGGATCGTTCAAGTTGCGCGACAAACCCGAGCGAATGGGACGAAATCCGAAGAACAACCAGCCCGCGAAGATTTCGGCACGGCGTGTCATCACGTTTCGACCGTCGCGAAAGCTCAAGGACGCTGTCCAGACAGGGAACGCGAACTAGAATACGACCGTATCAATGAAAAAGAGCAGGGCGGCCCTTCGCAGCATTTCCGAGGCGGCCACGGAACTCGGCGTTTCCGCCAGCGCCCTGCGATTCTGGGAAAGCCAGATTCCTCAGATCAAGCCCGTCCAGCGATCGGGCAACCGCCGGTTCTATCGTCCCGAGGACATCCTGTTGCTTGGAGGCATCAAGCGGTTGCTCCACGATGACGGAATGACAATCAAGCGTGTTTGCGAGATTCTCCAGTCGGAAGGGGTCAATCACGTCAGATCACTCGCATCGGAACCGGCGCCCCCGGACGTCTCGGACAAGCCGGCCCGGCAGTTGGAATTTCATCCCATTGACGATGTCGGTGAACCGCCTGTTCCCGAGAAAGCCGCCGCCGAGCCGAATGTCGAAAGCCTTGGCGTTCCCGATCACATCATTCCCGGACCAAGGACGGTGCGAACTGCATCCAGCCTTGGAGCCGACGAGCTTGCGAAGATCAGAGAGCTGCATGATGAACTCGTGGCCATTCGCGACCGAATGAACGGGGAAATCGGTCAATCAACGCCTGCAGGGATGTGACCTTTCCACTTTCGTGACGCCGGTTTCCGTTTGCGGTCACATGTCAGTCGACTATAACGGGGCAGTCGGGCTATGGCGCAGCCTGGTTAGCGCGTTCGTCTGGGGGACGAGAGGTCGCAGGTTCAAATCCTGCTAGCCCGACCAAGAGGACATGGCTGCGATCAAAACACCGCCGCATGGTCCCATGTGTCGGTTCGAAAGTCGGTTCGGGTGCGCAAATGACGAAATTCATGGGCGTCCTGCCATCCCAGGAAATCATGCAATTGGCGCAATCGGGCGGAATCAGTTCGGCATTGCCGATCGAGTCGCGCCAGATTCAGCCCGCGAGCCTCGACCTTCGGCTCGGGAAACGGGCTTGGCGCGTGCGCGCGTCCTTCCTCAGCGGCGAAGCGTCAACCGTTCGCAAGCGTCTGAGCGAATTTGCGATGCACGAGATCGACCTGACCAATGGAGCCGTGCTGGAAAAGGGCTGCGTCTATCTTGTTCCGCTAATGGAATCCCTTTCGCTTCCCGATGATCTGACTGCCGTTGTCAACGCGAAGAGTTCGATCGGGCGGCTCGATGTATTCACCCGGTGCATCGCCGACCACGGCAAGGAATTCGACAGGATCGAGCCGGGATACAGAGGGCCGCTTTACGCGGAGATATGTCCAAGGTCCTTTTCGATTCTCGTGCGCCCGCGACTTTGCCTCAACCAGGTGCGGTTCCGCCGGGGTGAGTCCGTTCTGACGGATGACGAACTGACGAAACTGCACGAGCAATATGAACTTGTCGACGGCAAGGCCGGGATCGACGGCGGTCTCGAGTTTTCGGTCGACCTTTTGCCGAAGAAGGGAGCCGCCGCCGGTTACCGAGGCAAACCGCATACCGGACTGATCGACATGGGCAGGGTCGACCATTACGACCCCAAGGACTTCTGGGAACCCGTCTACTCGGAGCGAGGACGGATCATCCTCGACCCCGGAGCGTTTTACATTCTGGTCAGTCGCGAGGCTGTTCACGTTCCACCGATCTGCGCAGCGGAAATGGTCCCGTTCAACGCCATGATCGGCGAGTTTCGCGTTCATTACGCGGGTTTCTTCGATCCGGGGTTCGGCAGCGTGCAGTTTGGTGGAAAGAAGTCGCGCAGCGTTCTCGAGGTTCGTTGCCACGAAACCCCATTCTCGCTCGAACACGGTCAAGTGCTCGGGCGGCTTGTGTATGAACGTCTGACAGATGTTCCGGAGCGGATCTACGGCGAGAAGCTGGGATCGAGTTATCAAGGGCAGGGTCTGCGCCTGTCCAAGCATTTTCGAGCTGTTTGAATGGAACGAAAGTCGTGTTTGCGCTGAAATGTTCCGTCGGGACAGCATTTGGACAGGTGGTTCGCAACGGCCGGGATAGCCTCACGGGCGTGCCGGTATGTTTGCGCTCAGTATTGCCACCGCGCCGGCCTCACAGACTGAGACGCGGGAACTGCGGCAAAAATGCGACGAAGGCCATGAGAATCCGAGAGACGTCGCCGACCGGTATTTTTCGACACGGCCTCGACAAAAAGGTGATCTGGACCTGTCGAGAGGAACTTTTGACACACGTCCATTTCGATGTTCTACAGTACAACTTTATCGGTTGGAGGGTCGAAGAAGATGTTGATCTCCGTAGAAGACTCACCGAAACGATCAATGCGGCCATTCCGACGCGCGTGGCTCCAAATCGAACCTGAAAGGACTTTCCCATGAGCATTGCTGCACTCGGAATCAGATCATGGATCAAAGCGACCGTCATGTTAACAGCTTTCGCCTCGCTGGCGCTTGGAACCGCAACTGGAGATGAGATGCAAAACCGCACTCTTCCGCTGGAAGTCACCTGCGGAAACCCCATGTCTGACCCGGATCTTAGCACTTCCAATACTGACGGGTCGTCTACGCAGTCTCTGGTTCCCGGCCGGGATCCGGCATACGAGGGCGGTCACCGAAAAATTAGGAACATCATGCAACGGCACCCCGAAAGCGATGTGGAAATTGTAATGTGGATGCAGTCGGAAGACATTGGCTGGTGGCAGATGGTTTCCTTGCGGCCGCATCCGGATGATCTGGTTGGAGAGCCGGAAGAATTCCGGTGGATCTACGAGTCGCCACTTTTGCCGAATCCGGTCATCATCCCACAGGATGACGATGTTGCCAATGACGCGACCTTTGAGCATCTCTTCGCTGTCTTGCCCAACGCCTCTCTCCTTCGATGCGCCTCGTAAGTTCGCGCTCGAATGGAATCTGGCAACGAATGAGATTGTGGCGAGCCCCATTCTGATCCGTGCGACTGTTGTGCTGGAGGCCCTTGCTGCGACCGCGTTCGGTGTGGCCTATGTCGCCGAAGCACAAAATTGTGAGCGTTCGGTCTATGTGTTCAAAGCCGATTTCGGCAGTGGCATCGATATAGGATAGGATCAGGTTGTCGTGCTGCTCCCTCCCGCTTCCCGTGTCAGGTGCGTGCAGGGATGGATGGACACTACCAAGCGGTGCCGTGCTTCGCCGCTATTCGAATGCACTGTCGATTGCTTTCGAACCTTGGTGAATTGCCTTGGCCGACTGTCTCCTTGTCACATGCCGATATCGGCGGAAGAACGACAAATGCCTGCCCACAATACAAAAAACATCAGATAAAGGCGGCCTGTTCTGTTCGGTCAGATCAGCCCAGAAACTCAGTCTTTGACGACCCAACGTCGAAGGAGAGGGTCCGATTCAGTGCAGTCGGCCCAGACAAGGTCACGCGACATGTAGGGGCCGGCCGTACGACTTGATTCGCCGACAGCCAGGCAACGGCCGGGATCATCCGCATCACGAAATGTCATGCTCATCGGGTCGTGGACGATTCGTTGCTGCGGGTCGTTCACGTCGCATTCGACCAAACCGAACGTAGTGCGTGCATCGGATGGCAGATTGCTCAAGCAATGGTTTTCGAAGGTGGCCGAGCGGATCGTCTGCGTGGCCTTGTCGTAACCGAACTGAACGTCACCGCCCTGTGGCTTGCACGAGTGCGCGTGAAGGAAGGCGGAGAATCCGCGTCCCACTGTGTCGATGCACCATCCCAGCCCGTCGGCTTCGTCGAGATTGTCTTCAAGGTGGATGACCGGTGAAGGTGTCACGACCGTCGCAGGCTCGGCAGTTGCGATCTGGGCAGAACCGAGTGCGAAAACGGCGGTCAGTGCGATGCGGAAAGCTGACATGGGATGACGGTCCTTGCCTGTTGAATTTGCGGTTTGCCGCGTTCGTGTCGCGAACCTCGAACTCCGGCATGGCGATCAAGGGCACGTCTTTTCGATCGTCACTCCACCGTCACCGATTTGGCGAGGTTGCGGGGTTGATCGACGTCGGTCCCTTTCGTTGCGGCCGTGTGGTAGGCCAGAAGTTGAAGAGGGATGGCGTAGAGAATCGGAGCAAGGACAGGATGAACGGACGGCAGGATCAACTTGTGCCAGCAACTGTCGTCTTGTTGCGACGCTCCCGCTGAATCGGTGATCATCAATGTCTTTCCTCCGCGAGCCAGCACCTCCTGCATGTTGCTGAATGTCTTTTCAAAAAGGTTGTCGCTCGGAGCGACGACCACCACGGGCATCGACTCGTCGACCAGGGAAATCGGGCCGTGCTTGAGTTCGCCGCTGGCGTACCCCTCGGCGTGAATGTAGCTCAGTTCCTTGAGCTTGAGGGCGCCTTCGAGGGCGATGGGATACATCGAGCCTCGACCCATGAACAACGTCCCGGTCGTTGCTGCGAAATCGCGGGAAATTGTCGCGATCCTCGATTCGAGATCCAGCACCTGGTTGACGAGACCCGGAAGAAAACGAAGCGCGGCCACGAGGTTGCGCTCTTCATCTGATTCAAGGGTCTGGCGCTGCTTGCCCGCCTCGATTGCCTGCCACAGGAGTGCAGCCATCTGACAGGTGAATGCCTTCGTCGATGCCACGCTGATCTCCCGACCCGCAAGAATCGGCAGCACGGAATCGCATTCGCGAGCGAGGGAACTCTCTTCGACATTGACGATTGCCACTGTCCGGGAGACTCTGTCCCGTGCATATCGCATTGCCGACAACGTGTCGGCCGTTTCACCCGACTGGCTGACAAAGAATGCAATCGATCGATCAGATAACGGCGGCTCCCGATAACGGAACTCGGACGCAAGATCGAGATCGACGGGGAGTGCCGCCAGCTGTTCAAACCAGTAGCGTGCCACGAGACATGCATAGAATGCGGTTCCGCATCCGGACAACACGATGCGATCCGCTGTCGAATAGTCGATCGCGACCGATTTCTCGCTGGAATCCGAGTTCATCAAGGTCGAATAGTGGTCGAACGACTGCGCCAGCAAACTGGGTTGCTCGTGAATCTCCTTGAGCATGTAATGTCGGAAATGGCCCTTGTCGGTGGTCGATGCGTCGATCGCCGTCAATCGCTTTGGTCTTTCCACCTCCACCCGGTTTGGATCGAGGATTTTCGCGCCCGCCCGCGTGACGATGGCGACGTCACCATCTTCGAGATACGAAACGCGATTGGTCATGGCAGCAAGCGCTAGGGTGTCGGACCCGACGAACATTTCGCCATCCCCGTGACCGACAATCAACGCAGAGCCTCGACAGGCCCCGATGATCAGGTCTTCCTGTCCTTCGAACAGGAAACACAGCGCGTATGAACCGCGCAGACGATTCAGTGTTTCGATTGCAGCATCTTCTGGTCCGAGGCCTTGTCGCATCAGTTGCGAACACAGGTGCGCGACCGTTTCGGTGTCCGTTTCGGTTTCGAAATCGCAACCTGATGATGCGAGTTCGTCCCTGAGTTCACGAAAGTTCTCGATGATGCCATTGTGAACGACACTGACAGGTTCGGCGTGGTGGGGATGCGCATTGGTCTCTGAAGGTTTGCCGTGTGTTGCCCAGCGGGTGTGACCGATGCCTATCCTGCCGGCGATCGGCTCATGGGCCAGCGCGCGGCCAAGATTGGCAAGTTTTCCCTGGGCTCTTCGACGAGTCAGGTGCCCTTCGTTGATCGTCGCGATTCCCGCGCTGTCATAGCCGCGGTATTCCAACTGCTTGAGCGCATTCAGCAGCAGGGGAGCGACTTCACGTTTTCCAAGAACACCGACGATTCCGCACATGTTTCGATCAATCCTGACTTTTCTTGGCCCGTTTGCCGCGAAACCGGGCGACACTTGCAAGCTGTTCCATGAGGAGACGTGCCATGCCGAGCTTGTTTTGCTGCGGCGTCCGGCTGATTGCCAGAGCGTCAGACGGGACGTCCTTGGTCACGACGGTCCCGGCTGCGGTCATCGCCCCGTCGCCAAGTTTCACGGGGGCAACAAGGGTCGTGTGAGACCCCACGAACGCGTTCTTTCCGATGATCGTCGGGTGCTTGGAAACGCCGTCGTAGTTGCAGGTGATCGTCCCGGCGCCGATGTTGGTTCCGTCATCAACCTGAGAATCGCCGACATAGGACAAATGATTGACCTTTGTGCCGACACCGATGGCGGATGCCTTGATTTCGACGAAATTGCCGACCCTCGCGTTCTCCGAAACGGTCGTTCCGGGTCGCAGGCGCGCGTGCGGACCGACCACGGCGCCCGGTCCGACCACGCAGCCTTCGAGATGGGAAAAGGCCCTGATGGTGGCGGTGCTCTTGACCGTCACGCCGGGCCCGAAGACGACGACGGGTTCGATGACGGCGCCTGGTTCGATGGCCGTGTCATGGGAAAACCAGACGGTTTCCGCTCCGTGCAAGACCGCACCGTCGCTGATCGCTCTCTGTCGGGCCCGTGACTGAAAGCTCGTTTCGACCAGCGCCCGATCGCTTGGGGTCACAACCGCATGCGCTTCTTCATGCGAGCAAGTCATCGAAGTCGGGACCCCAACCGAGCCGGAAATTGCTGAAACGAGTTGATCTACAGTCGAGGCCGTACTGTTGCCGGTCGCGTCTGCAGTGATTGTCGTGATTCTCCCAAGATCCGCGATCGTTGCGCACAACGCGACAGTGTCACCCTGTTCGCGCTGGACATCGCGGTCTCGATCGGTTGCCACATTCGTCTCGTTGCCATCGAAGACCGAACCAGCACGAGGTTGGCCCGCCTGATCACGGACACTCCTGAGAATCGCAGGACCTCCGCACTCCTGCGACTTTTGGATCAATTGGCGAATCGTCGAGGAGTGCATGAGCGGCCTGATTCCGCACAGGACAAGAACATGGTCGTTCGACGACTCGGCTTCGCTTTCCAGTGATGACAGTGATTCGGTCAGAGAGGACTCGGCACTCCCCGTGACGACCCTTGACCCGGTTGATTCGATGCGGGAGGCCACCAACCTCGCGTGCTCATCGTTTCCAGCATTGATGAGGATGGTCGAAGTACCAGCGGCTTCCAGTGCGTGTATGGCATGCAGAAGAGCGGGAAGGTTCGCAATTTCGGCAAGACTGGCGTACCAACCGGGCACATGATCGTCGTGCCCCGTCTCGGCGAGAATGACGGCCATGAATCGACTGGTGGACTGCTGCATGCTCGGGCCTCCAGTTTGTCGTTTTTGTCTTTCGGCACTCGCCCGACATCCAGATAACCCAACGCGAGCGATGAATCACGTCAGGAAATAAAACCATCCTTCAATTCCGTAACAGCACAGCCCGATTCCCCTGGTGCGCGAGTTGCAAAGAACTGGGCAACAAGAGATCCGGTTCGGACCGCCGGAACCCAGTGCGGATAAGGGTTACATCTTTCGTGACAGGAAAACTGCCGCGAGAATGGCGCTGTCCAAGCTGCATGACGAGGACAAGACCCTGTTGGACACGCTTGATCTCAACCGCCGCTTCAGCAGTTAGGTCATACAGAAGTTCCGACAGAAACGACGGGTACCTTCATCAGGTCGTGCTCTCAATTGTCATTCAATAACAGCAAGTTGCAAAATGCTTGGTTAGGCCGTCGCCATGCACTTCGGTCGAGATCTGCTGCTGAACACGGTAAACATGGGCTGGCTCAAATCAATGCCGATCTCAAGGAAAGCGAACTGGAAACAGCGGGTCGCCTTTCGAGTTTTCCGTTCTCACAGAATCACATGTATCTCGAGCCATGGGTGGGAGGAGTCCGATTGAGCAAAGGAATTCAATGCCGTGGCCGCGACAATTCCTCTGGACTGCACGAACTGGACAGGGCTGTCTTCTGAAAATACTGAATGACGAGATGAGCAATGCGACAGGGTCAGGTCAATGTCCGATAGTACCAACGGAATTCAAACGAGGCGGCCCATCACGTTGACGGACGTTCTCGATTCAGGCAGCAACTCGTCGAACGATCGTGACTTGCCGGGAAGCTGGCTCGGCAAACATGGCGATGGAACGGATGCGTCGGACACGTACTCGCGGGACAGACAATTTTGGTTTGCCGATTACCAGCAAGCATCCAATCGCGCGATGCTACCGTGGACAGGCCGAACAGAGCCCAATGCGACAGCTGGACCGGAGCGCTGTTGGGTTTCAGGCCAGTATTTCGACGATCATGAGTCGGCCTTGGATTCAAGGATCAAGTCTTTCCTTTCCTACAGTGAAGACTGGGATGGGGACGGGGCCAGAGAAATCTCGCCGCCAACGGTATACGCTGCGCTGAATTTTCTTGACGAGTTCCGTTGGCGATTTTTTGGCAAGGAACCGTGCGGTGCCGCACCCTCTCCCGATGGCGAGATCGTTGTGTATTGGCACGGTCCCGAGGGATATGCGGAAGTCAATTTCGACAGTGAGGGCAACATATCCATGTGCTGGCGTGCGGGCAAAGACGAAATGAACTTGATCGAACCGGATGAGGAAATCGGCGCTGAACTTGGCAAGAGCGCCATTTGGTCGACACTTTCCGAGTTTTTAACCTCAGGCCAAAGCAGCAGAGAGACCCGGCACAGAAGATGATTTGGATGCCGCGGCACAACCGGCAAGGGGCCCCGAACTGGACTGGGTATCATGATCCCAGATCGCGAGAGCGAGGCCTCAGTTTCTCGTTTATTCTCTGATGGGATTGGGATCCGAAATCGGATCGACACATGGCGGATCATTCGAAGTCATGTTGGAACTGGTCGAGCGCAACGGTCGCTTGCGAATTGACAGACTCCCGCCAACCTGCTTGGATTATGAAGAATTTTTTTGGTCAAGCTGACCTGCCTCCGCCACGAACGGCTGCCGAGGTGTCTCGTGCTGATGGAGGCATGAATTGAGGACTGTCGTTTTTGACCTTGACGGAACGCTTGCCGACACCAGCCGTGATCTGATCAACGCCGCCAACCTCTGCTTCGGCCCCAAGGCCGACAATGGTCCGATTGATCCCGAGGCCGATGCCGCGACTGCTTTTGCCGGGGGTAGAGCCTTGCTGCGCCTCGGTTATTCCCGCCTCGAGAATGAATGGTCCGAAACCGACGTCGATGCGCAGTACCCGGTGTTTCTGCGTCACTACGAACGGGACATCGATCGGGAGACGCGGCTGTATCCACATGTCGAAGAGGCTCTCGAGACATTGCTGGCGCGAAACTTCCTGCTCGCGGTATGCACGAACAAGCCAGAGGCTCTGGCGCTCGAATTGCTTCGACGACTAGGGATCTTCGACAAGTTTCGCGCGATTCTCGGCGCGGACACCCTGCCAGTCCGCAAGCCCGACCCGACTCACCTGCTCGAGACGATCCGCCGTGCTGGAGGTGAACCAAGTGGTTCAGTTCTCGTTGGTGACACCGAGAACGACCGCGCGACCGCAAGATCCGCTGGCGTGCCATGCGTCCTCGTGACCTTTGGACCGGAAGGCTCGGACGTCGAACGCCTCGAACCGGACTGGCTCCTGCACGACTACCGGCAGCTTGCTTCGGAAATCGACTTGATCATCGATCGGTTCCACGGCTGAGTACATGATTCGAGATAGTGATCGGTGGCGAATGCATGGTCGATACTGGATGCGTAACCGATTGGACTTGGCATCTGGAATGTGTCTGGGGAGCGCCCCATGATGTCGGTTGACACGCCCTTCGATGACTTCGCAAAGCGGTTCAGTTGGCAGATTCCTGCTCGCTGCAATCTTGCCCGCGATACGTGCGACCGTTGGGCGGATCGCGAGCCCGACAGGCCCGCAATCATCGATCATTCGTCAGGTTGTCGGAATGTGGTCACCTACGGCGCATTGAGGCGTCTTGCCGACGATCTCGCGAACCGGCTGCTCGTAGCGGGAATCGAGAGAAATGACCGCATCGGGGTTCGGCTCAGCCAGTCCGCGTTCACGGCTGCTGCTCATGTCGCCATCTGGAAACTCGGTGCCATCTCGCTGCCATTGTCGACACAGTTCGGTGACGATGCGCTCGTCACGCGGTTGGCAGATTCTGACGCACGGGCGGTTGTCACGGACAACGAAGGGATGGAAGCACTTGCCGGGATTCGTGGCAGACTTACCGGATTGAACGCGGTCCTGGGTCCGTCATCCGAATCGTCGCAATTGTCCGGTGCTGTGGTCGAGGCAGTGGACACGGCTGCCGATGACCCCGCCTTGCTGATGTACACCTCGGGAACGACAGGTGCGGCAAAGGGCGTCCTTCATGCACACCGGGTCTTGCTTGGGCACTTGCCCGGCGTCGGGTTGTCGCACGACCTTTTCCCGCAAGAGGGAGATATCATCTGGACGCCGGCTGATTGGTCATGGATCGGTGGTCTGCTCGATGTGCTGATGCCCGGACTCTACCATGGCGTTCCGGTCGTTGCTTCGCGCTTCTCGAAATTCGATCCTCGACTCGCAAAGGAGTTGATCGAGAGTGAACGCATACGCTGCGTGTTCTTTCCCCCGACTGCGCTGAGAATGCTCCGGGCGCAACAATGTCGCATCGAGGGGCTGCGCACCGCTGCCTGCGGCGGTGAACCGCTTGGCGCCGAGATGCTCGATTGGGGGCGTGACGCGCTGGGCGTGATGATCAACGAGTTCTACGGCCAGACCGAGTGCAACATGATTGTCTCGTCTTGCGGGGCTCTTTCGGCACTGCGCCCGGGCTGGACGGGCAGGCCGGTCCCTGGGCACGACGTCGCGGTCATCGATCAATTCGGACAGGAGATCGTGGAAACGGAGGGCGACATTGCCGTGAGGAAGGGCACGCCGGTGATGATGCTCCGATATTGGGGACGACCCGACGCGACGGCAGAAAAGTTCAGAGGCGAATGGATGCTGACGGGTGATCGTGGCGTCGCGGCTGACGGGTACATCCGTTTTGTGGGTCGGGACGATGACGTCATCACGTCGGCCGGTTACAGAATCGGTCCGGCCGAAATCGAGGACTGTCTGCTTGCTCATGATGCGGTCGCGTCGGTCGGCGTTGTTGGCAAACCCGACCGGTTGAGAACCGAGATCGTCAAGGCGTTTGTCGTGCTTCGTGACGGTGTCGTGGCAGACAAGAATCTGGAGAGCGCCATCCAGGACCACGTCAGATCGCGCCTTGCAAGATATGCATTTCCAAGGGAAATCGAGTTCGTCGACGATCTTCCAATGACGGTCACCGGAAAGGTCATGCGGTCCTTGCTCAGACAACGCGCGAGTGCCGAAGCCGACGCGCAGGGCCAGATTGGGGCCAAGTCGTGATCGCAATAAAATGTTTCACTGCAAGGGGATGGAGGCTTGGCCTTCGGACTTCCCGAATGCTCGAAATGTCGAGCTGTCGAGTCATCTTGGCGATGATCGACGGGTTGCTCGCGTTGCGCCATGGCAGTGGTCTGAACGAAGAACAGCAGGTTTTCCGACAAAGGTGGCGTCAATGTCGTGAAGCTGTCGCGACTGGGTGGCATGCATGACGAAGCGTGAAACAACGGTTGCGAATCAGCACGGATGCCGGATGATTGCCGGTTCCCGACGCTGAAAATGAAAGTGCCCGCAATGACAGGTCGACAACCGCAAACGGGGGCTTGCGAAAAGGCTCAAGTATGTTTGGATCATGCGTCCCGTGCATGGGGCAATGATTCCGAAATTCAGGTCATTGCGGTGCGGTTCCGATGATTCGATTGCACCACAGCAAGCAGACCAGATCGATGAAGGTGCACTGGCTGCTTGGCGAGATGGACGTCCCGTTCGAATGCACGATCTGGTCACTGGACAAGTCATTGCGTCAAAGCGACTACTTGAAACTGTCGCCCGCAGGACGAGTGCCGGCTCTCGAAGACGGCGAACTGACGATGTACGAGTCGGGTGCGATCGTGGAGTATCTGTGCGAACGCTTCCCCGAGTCGGGGCTCTGGCGACCACCCGGTGACCCAGAACGGCCCGAATGGCTCATGTGGTTGCACTTTTCGGAGACCATCGCTCAGCATCTGGCCAATCTCACCCAGCACCACATCTTCTTGCGCGACGACTCGATGCGTTCGCCGACAGTGATGCGGCTGGAGCGGATGCGGCTCGACAAGACACTGGGCGTTGTCGAAAAAGCGCTCAACGGTCGCGACTACCTGCTCGCGAGCGGGTTCTCCGCGGTTGACTGCTGCATCGGGTACTGCGTCTACGTGGCTGGGTTCTTCACGACTTTCGAACGCCTGCCCGCAGTCGAGGCCTATCGCTGCCGCATTGGGAAACGTCCGGCATTCAAGGCTACCTTGCCCAAGCCGGGAGAGTCCCGTCTGTACATGCGCGACTTCTATCCGGCTCCGGTTGACTGACGAAATCGACGGCGACCTGTGACCAGCCAGACCGAAAATCGGTCGTGCTTTACGGCCTTGAGATTTCTGCTTGCGTTGTCAGCCGAGGCCCGAGGCAAGGTCGAAGCACTCGCGTGATCACCGTCGAGACTGCGGTGGGCTTCAACTGAACGACGTGATGGAAGGGCCAGGACTGCTTGGTCCGGGGCTCGATCCTTCGGCAGCCCGATTGGCGAGAGTCAATGTTCGGTCAGGTCACCAACCCAAGAGTGCCATCTGATCGACTTTGCAAATTGATTGCGACGACGGGCCGGCCCGCCGGAACAGGCCAACCAATTCGTGCTTCACGACACCGGTGTTCCGAAGCCGTTCAACTGGTCATCAGTGCATGCACTGATGGGATTGGCTCAAAATGGGATCTTGTCGGGGTCGTCCCTGTCGATGTCGTCATCAAGATCGTCGTCGTAATCGTCGCCGGAAACACGCCAAATGTCCTCTTCCTCCGCCACGATTCGGTGCAAGTCCGCAGCCTCGGTGTGCAGGTCAGCGATCTTCTGATGCAAGCGCGCCATCTGAACATTCATTCCCGACAATTCGATATGGTATTCCTCCGACGTCACGTTCCAGTCGGCTGCCAGGCCTCCCTTGGGCAAAAGACTCGGCATGAATTCGTCGACATAGTCATCGTCATCGAACTGCATTCCGTCGCTTTCGCGCAGTTTTTTGACTTTCTCCATCAGTTCGTCGTACTGCGTCAAAATGTCCGCAAGCTGAGCGATTTGCTCGCTGGCGCCGTCTTCGTCGGAGTCGAAGCCATTGGTTTCAATGGTATCACTGTTTCCCTTGGCAGCTTTCTTCTTTGCCATCTTCCATCCCCCAATTTACCGGTCATCACTCGGTCGGTAGCGCATCTTCCGGCAGGAACAATGCGTCCTGGTGTTCTTTCCAACGATTCGTCAGCCGCGTTCCGTCTTGGTGAAACCAGTTTCCGAACGACCGCTCGACAGTTTGATCGTCGAGTAGCACGACAATCAAGGCCGACATGCAGAGCTGCCTGTCGGGCGATGCTTTATAAGTGGTCTGTCGAGCCACATCGCAACTGCACCATTCGCGCCGAAATCACAAGAGAAACCGCGACGCAGAGATGCGCACGTCGCCCGTTCGGGCAGTTGACCATGTGCGAGGTCAGCGATAAACCGACACCGCTCCGGACAGGTGCCGGAAATGTGGATCGTCGCTGGCGCTGACAGGAGACTCCCTTGGACGAGCTTTTGAGAGAGTATCTGCCGATACTGGTCTTCCTTGGCGTCGCCATCGGCCTGGGGCTTGCGCTCGTGCTTGCGGCCGTGATCATCGCCGTTCGGAATCCGGATGCGGAAAAGGTCTCGGCATACGAATGCGGTTTCAACGCGTTTGACGACGCAAGGATGAAATTCGATGTGCGATTCTACTTGGTCGCGATCCTGTTCATCATTTTTGACCTTGAAGTGGCTTTCCTCTTTCCCTGGGCGGTATCCTTCAAGGATCAGGGGCTGCTGGGCTTCTGGTCGATGATGGTGTTTCTTGCGGTTCTGACTGTCGGCTTTGCCTACGAGTGGAAAAAAGGTGCACTCGAATGGGAGTGAGCGATCAGATGACATCAGGTGCGTCAACAGCATCATTGGCGCCAGCTGACGGCGCACTGACCATCGGTGCAGGAGGCAGCGTGCCAGCGGCCGAGTTTCGCAATGCCTTGCAGGATCAGGGTTTTCTCGTGACATCGAGCGCTGACATCATCAATTGGGCGCGTACCGGTTCGCTTCACTGGATGACCTTCGGTCTCGCCTGCTGCGCCGTCGAGATGATGCACACCGCCATGCCGCGATACGACATGGAACGCTTCGGAACCGCGCCGCGCGCTTCACCGCGCCAGTCGGACCTCATGATCGTCGCCGGAACGCTGACCAACAAGATGGCCCCGGCGCTTCGCAAGGTCTACGACCAGATGCCCGAGCCGCGATACGTGATCTCCATGGGGTCGTGCGCGAACGGCGGCGGCTATTACCATTATTCGTATTCGGTCGTGCGCGGTTGTGACAGAATCGTGCCCGTCGATGTCTATGTTCCCGGCTGTCCGCCAACCGCCGAAGCCCTGCTTTATGGAATCCTGCAGCTTCAACGCAAGATCCGCAGGACGGGAACCATCGTCCGGTAGCCATCATGACCTGGACTGAAACCTTGAGGGAACTGGCTTCCCATATTGTGGAATGCCAGTCGGATGCGGTGATCGACGCCGACGTGACCGACTTCGGTGAACTTGACGTGTCGGTCGCGCCGCAAAAGATTGCCGAATTCGCCGATTGGCTGAAAACCGACGAGCGTTGCCGTTTCACGACCCTGATCGACATCACGGCCGTCGACTACCCCGCCAATGAACAGCGTTTCACGGTCGTCTATCACCTGCTGTCGATGCACCTGAACCACCGAATTCGCCTTCGAACATCGGTTCGGGAATCCGGCGAACTGGTCCCGTCGCTTGTCGAGGTGCATCCGTCGGCCAACTGGTTCGAGCGCGAAGTCTTTGACATGTACGGGCTGCTGTTCTCAGGACACCCGGATCTGAGACGAATCCTCACGGACTACGGGTTCCAGGGACATCCGCTGCGCAAGGACTTCCCGACCACCGGGTTCACGCAAGTTCGATACGACGAAGTCGAGAAACGGGTCGTTCAGGAACCGGTCTCGCTGGTCCAGGAGTATCGCAGCTTCGATTTCACCTCGCCGTGGGAAGGGATCGGAACTGTCCTCGGCAAGCCCGGTGAGGCGACCGATCCCGATGCCGGCAAGGACGAGGGCGGGACATGAGCGAAACGACCATCGATGATGCTGTCGTTGACGGCAAGCACGTTCGAAATTTCAACATCAATTTCGGCCCGCAGCATCCGGCCGCTCACGGCGTTCTGCGACTGGTCCTGGAACTCGACGGCGAAATCGTCGAGCGGTGCGACCCGCACATCGGACTTCTCCACCGCGGGACCGAGAAGTTGATGGAAAGCCGGACCTATCTGCAAAACCTGCCTTATTTCGATCGCCTCGACTACGTGGCGCCGATGAATCAGGAACACGCGTGGTGCCTCGCGATCGAACGGCTGACAGGAACCGTCGTGCCACGTCGCGCACAACTGATCCGCGTGCTCTACAGCGAGATCGGCCGCATTCTCAATCACCTGCTCAACGTGACCACACAGGCCATGGACGTGGGCGCGCTGACCCCGCCACTTTGGGGGTTCGACGAGCGCGAGAAACTCATGGTCTTCTACGAACGGGCGTGCGGTGCCCGACTGCATGCGGCCTATTTCCGCCCGGGCGGCGTGCACCGCGATCTCCCCGACGAGCTGCTCGACGACATCTGCACCTGGGCAGACGATTTCCCCCGGGTTCTCGACGATATCGACGGGCTGCTGACCGAAAACCGCATCTTCAAGCAACGCAACGTCGACATCGGCATCGTGACTGAAGAGGACGCGCTCGAATGGGGATTTTCGGGTGTCATGATCCGCGGTTCGGGCATGGCCTGGGACCTGCGCCGCTCGCAACCCTATGAATGCTATGACGAATTCGACTTCAAGATTCCGGTCGGGCGCAATGGCGACTGCTATGATCGGTACCTGTGCCGAATGGCGGAGATGCGCGAGAGCACCAACATCGTCAAGGCGGCCGTCGAGAAGATCAGGGCAGCGGATGGCGACGTGCTCGCGCGCGGCAAGCTCGCCCCGCCGACCCGCGAGGACATGAAGACCTCCATGGAGGCGCTGATCCACCATTTCAAGCTGTACACCGAAGGCTTCCACGTTCCGGCCGGCGAGGTCTATGCCGCTGTCGAAGCGCCGAAAGGGGAATTCGGCGTCTATCTGGTGGCGGACGGAACCAACAGACCGTACAAGGCGAAGATTCGCGCGCCCGGGTTCCTGCATCTCCAGGCCATGGACCACATGTCCAGGGGACACCAGCTTGCCGATGTCGCGGCAATCATCGGAACCATGGATGTCGTCTTCGGAGAAATCGATCGATGATCATGAGACGCGATTCATTCATGCAGGGCTGGTCAAGCCCAACGCGCTGGTCAGACGCGGTTTCGGCAACACGGAGCGAGTCAAGGCCATGATGCGGCGACTGCACCACGAACAGCCCGATTCATTCGCGTTCACCCCCGAAAACGAGGCGTGGGCAAAGCGCGAGATGGAGAAGTATCCGGCAGGTCGGCAGGCCTCGGCGATCATTCCGATTCTGTGGCGTGCGCAGGAACAGGAGGGCTGGCTGTCGAGGCCCGCAATCGAGGCGGTCGCAAAAATGCTCGATCTCCCGCCGGTCCGGGCGCTTGAAGTGGCAACGTTCTATTTCATGTTCCAGCTTCAGCCCGTCGGCAGCGTCGCCCATGTTCAGGTCTGCACCACCACGACGTGCATGATCTGCGGCTCCGACGGGATTGTTGACGTTTGCAAGCAGCGGATCGCGCCTTCACCGCATCAGGTCAGCGATGACGGCAAGTTCAGCTGGGAAGAAGTCGAGTGTCTCGGGGCGTGCGCGAACGCGCCGATGGTGCAGATCGGCAAGGACTTTTACGAGGATCTGACGCCCGAGAGCTTTTCCGGCGTGCTCGATTCCCTTGCAGGCGGCGGATCGCCGACACCGGGTCCGCAAAACGGACGCTTTTCGTGCGAACCGCTGGACGGACTCAGTTCATTGAACGAAGCCGGTGAGGAGGGCCAGGTCGAAGCGATGAATGCGTCCGTCGCGCTCGCGGCGGATCATGCGCAAGGAACCACCGCCGGCGGGGCAGTTTCCGGCGGGGAGGAAGGGGCGTGAAGCACGTCGCAACACGTTTCGTGAAGGCGATGCAACTTGCCATGCGCGCTGATGGGCGCAAGGCGGGGCAGGTTCGTCTTGCCGCGATCGTGGTCATCTCGACCATGCTGCTGTGGATGGGGTTTTCGTGGCTCGGCGGACAATTGGAACTGCCCGTCAGGTTCGTGTTCCTGGTCGATTTTGCCGCGCTGGCCGCGTTTTTCTTCGCGATGGTCGTGCTGTTCCGCGCGAGCAGGCTCCAAGGGTCGCAGGAGGGCAAGTGAATGCTGGCTGATCGCGACCGCATCTTTACCAATCTCTACGGCATGCGAGACCGTTCGCTCGCGGGTGCCCGGTCGCGCGGGCACTGGGACGGGACCGCAGCGCTTCTCCAACTCGGTCGCGAGCGGATCATCGACGAGGTCAAGGCCTCTGGACTTCGCGGGCGCGGCGGGGCGGGGTTCCCGACCGGCCTCAAATGGTCGTTCATGCCCAAGAGCAGCGACGGGCGACCCGCATATCTCGTGGTGAACGCCGATGAGTCGGAACCCGGCACCTGCAAGGATCGCGAGATCATGCGCCACGACCCGCATTCGCTGGTCGAAGGTTGCCTCGTTTCCGGTTTCGCGATGGGTGCCCATGTCGGATACATCTACATTCGCGGCGAGTTTGTCCGCGAGCGCGAGGCGCTGCAGGTCGCGATCGACGAAGCGCGCGACGCAGGGCTGATCGGAAAGAATGCCTGCGGGTCGGGGTGGGATTTCGAGTTGCATCTGACCCATGGCGCGGGCGCCTACATCTGCGGCGAGGAAACCGCATTGCTCGAGAGCCTCGAAGGCAAGAAGGGCATGCCGCGGATGAAACCGCCGTTTCCGGCAGCCGCCGGGCTCTACGGCTGTCCAACGACCGTGAACAATGTCGAGACGATCGCTGTGGTGCCAACGATCCTGCGCCGGGGTTCGGACTGGTTTGCCTCGTTTGGCCGAAAGAACAACGCCGGAACCAAGCTGTTCGCTTTTTCGGGCCACGTCAATCGACCCTGCGTGGTCGAAGACGCCATGTCGACACCGCTGCGGGAACTGATCGATCGCCATTGCGGCGGCGTTCGGGGCGGCTGGGACAACCTCAAGGCAGTCATTCCGGGCGGCGCTTCGGTTCCGCTGATTCCGAAGTCGCTTTGCGACGAGGCGATCATGGATTTCAGCTGGTTGGACGAGAACAAGTCGGGGCTCGGAACCGCAGCCGTCATCGTGATGGATCAGTCCACGGACGTGATCAAGGCCATCTGGCGATTGTCGGCCTTCTACAAGCACGAGAGTTGCGGACAGTGCACGCCGTGTCGCGAGGGCACGGGGTGGATGATGCGAATCATGGACCGTTTGGTCCAGGGAACCGCCGACATCGAAGAAATCGACATGCTGCTCGACGTCTCGTACCAGGTCGAAGGTCACACGATCTGTGCCTTGGGTGACGCGGCAGCCTGGCCGATCCAGGGCCTCATTCGACATTTTCGCGATGAAATCGAAGATCGGATCAGGGCACGTTCGCGAGGGCGAGCGGGGCAGACCGGCAACGGAAGCTCCAACGAGACGGACAACGGCGGAACGGATCCGGTCGTTGCTGCATCCGCCGTGGCCGCATCCGTCAATCAGACGCATTCAAGCGCCCAGACAGAAAGCGCGTGAGATGACCGAAACGACGCAACTGATGATCGATGGCGCCGAAGTCGAGGTGGACCCGGCAATGACGATCCTGCAGGCCTGTGAGCTTGCGGGAATCGAAGTACCGCGCTTCTGCTATCACGAACGGCTTTCGATCGCCGGAAACTGCCGGATGTGCCTAGTCGAGGTGCATGGCGGCGCCACCAAGCCGGTCGCATCCTGTGCCATGCAGGTCCAGGATCTTCGACGAGGTCCCGACGGACGCTTGCCCGAGATCCGGACCAAGTCGCCAATGGTCCGCAAGGCGCGTGAAGGCGTGATGGAGTTCCTGCTGATCAACCATCCGCTCGACTGCCCGATCTGCGACCAGGGTGGCGAGTGCGACCTGCAGGACCAGGCAATGGGGTACGGCGTCGATTTTTCGCGCTTCCGCGAAGCCAAGCGCGCCGTGAACGATCTTGATCTCGGTCCGCTGGTCGACACCACGATGACCCGTTGCATCTCCTGCACGAGGTGCGTTCGCTTCACGACGGAAGTCGCCGGAATCACCCAGATGGGTCAGACCGGCCGGGGCGAAGATGCGGAAATCACCTCCTACCTCAATGAAACCCTGAACAGCGAGTTGCAGGGCAACATCATCGACCTGTGTCCAGTCGGCGCGTTGACCTCGAAACCTTACGCGTTCACCGCGCGTCCGTGGGAACTTCGCAAGACCGAAACCATCGATGTCATGGACGCGCTTGGCGCCAACATCCGGGTCGACAGCCGCGGGCATGACGTGATGCGCATTCTTCCGCGCAACCATGACGGGATCAACGAGGAGTGGATCTCCGACAAGACCCGATTCGTCTGGGACGGACTTCGAAACCAGCGGCTCGACAGACCGTATGTTCGCATCGACGGTGCCCTGAAGCCTGCGACGTGGGCCGAAGCGCTCGGCGCCGCTGCCAATGCCATCAAGGGCGGGAAGCTCGCATCGCTCGCCGGCGACCTCCCATCGGTCGAGGCCATGTTCGCCCTCAAGCAACTGACCATTGCCCATGGCGGCCAGGTCGAATGCCGAACCGACGGCGCCTGCCTGCCTGCCGGGAACCGGTCAGCCTATGTGGGCACTGCGAGAATCGAGGACATCGACGAGGCCGGTTCGATCATTGTCGTCGGCTCCGATCCAAGATGGGAGTCGCCTGTACTCAATGCTCGCATTCGAAAGGCCTGGCTCGATGGCGCAACCGTCAGCCTGGTTGGAGCGTATCGTGATCTGACCTACGACGTCGAGCACCTCGGAACCGGGCGTGCCGCCTTGGCAGAGCTTGCTGGGCGGACCGGCGGGTCGGGTGTCAATCGCGGCGGCGCGATCGTCATCGTCGGGCAGGGCGCCCTCCAGGCCGATGATGGCCATGCGGTTCTCGGTCATGCCATGCGCGTTGCAGACTCGCTTGACGCAAGATTCATGGTCCTGCACACGGCGGCCGCCAGGGTCGGGGGCATGGACCTCGGTTTCGTGACCGAAGGCGGTCTTTCTGCCGCACTCGACGGAGCCGATACGATCTTCAACCTCGGCGTCGACGAAATCGATCTGCCCGAGGGTGCATTCGTGATCTACCAGGGAAGCCATGGCGACAGGGGAGCCCACCGGGCGGACGTGATTCTGCCGGGCGCCGCATACACGGAGGAAGACGGGATTTTCGTCAACACCGAAGGAAGGCCGCAACAGGCGATCCGGGCGTGCTTTCCGCCGGGGGAGGCGAGAGAAAACTGGGCGATCCTGAGAGCGCTTTCGGCCGAGTTGGGGACCCCGCTGCCGTTCGACACGCTGGCTGAACTTCGAAACGTCCTGTTTGAGACCTGCGGCCACCTTCAGGAGATCGACCAGGTTCCGACCAATGAATGGGAGCCGATCGGTGTCTCCGAGATGGGCGATGGCGATTTTCGCCCCGCAATCGATGACTTCTACCTGACCAATCCGATCGCGCGGGCATCGCCCGTCATGGCTGAACTGAGCCGAAACCACTGGGACAGGAAATCCGGCCATGACGAGGTGAAAGCGGCATGACTCTTCGTCATTCAATCCGAACGGGCGCACTTGCTGTGTCGCGGCGAGCGGACCGGCGCCCGAGTCCCATGTCCGTAGGCGTGCTGTCGAATGTTGCCGGAGTGATGACATGACGGCATTCCTCGAATCCCAGCTCGGCGTTTTTGTGATCGTGCTCGCCCAGTGCATCCTGATGACGTCCTTCGTGATGATCAGCCTGCTGTTCCTGGTCTACGGTGATCGAAAGATATGGGGCGCGGTGCAGTTGCGTCGCGGTCCCAATGTTGTCGGACCCTGGGGGCTTCTGCAGTCCGTCGCCGACGCGATGAAATATGTCTTCAAGGAATTCGTCATTCCGGCAGGCGTGGACAAGTCCGTGTTCCTGCTCGCGCCGTTGGTGTCGTTTGTCCTCGCGCTGATCGCGTGGGCGGTGATTCCGTTCTCCGAGTCCCTGGTGATCGCCAACCTCAACATTGGCATCCTGTACATCTTCGCCATCTCCTCCCTCGAGGTTTACGGCGTGATCATGGGAGGCTGGGCCTCTAACTCGAAATACCCCTTCCTCGGTTCTCTCCGGTCCGCCGCCCAGATGATCTCGTACGAGGTGTCCATCGGCTTCATCATCGTCGGCGTGCTGATCACCACCGGGTCGCTCAATCTCGTGCACATCGTGCAGGCGCAGGATGGCGACTACGGGTTGCTCAACTGGTACTGGTTGCCGCATCTGCCCATGGTCGTTCTATTTTTTGTCTCCGCCCTTGCCGAGACCAACCGTCCGCCGTTCGACCTTCCCGAGGCGGAATCCGAACTCGTTGCGGGTTATCAGGTCGAGTATTCCTCGACGCCGTTCCTGCTGTTCATGGCGGGCGAGTACATCACCATCTGGCTGATGTGCGCGTTGACGACCATCCTCTTCTTCGGCGGGTGGCTGTCACCGGTGCCCTGGCTTCCCGACGGGCCGTGGTGGATGCTTCTCAAGATGGGCCTGTTCTTCTTCCTCTTCGCATTGATCAAGGCCGTGGTCCCGCGATATCGCTACGACCAGCTGATGCGACTGGGATGGAAGGTGTTTCTCCCGCTTTCGCTCGGCTGGGTTGCAATCGTGGCAGCCTTCGCGCAGTTCGGCATCTTTGGCGGAACCTACGCGCGTTGGGCAATCGGCGGATAGTCAAGGGGAGGGATCGGACAGACAATGGCTTTCAATCAGTCAACCCGGTTCTCCAAGGTCCTCCGGGCAACCAAGTATTTCTTGCTTGCCGACATGCTGACAGGGCTGAAGCTGGGCATGAAGTATTTCTTCCGGCCGAAATCGACGGTCAATTACCCGCACGAAAAAGGTCCTCTTAGCCCCAGGTTTCGGGGTGAGCACGCCTTGCGCCGTTATCCGAACGGTGAGGAGAGATGCATCGCCTGCAAGCTCTGCGAGGCCATTTGCCCGGCGCAAGCCATCACGATCGAGGCTGAACCGCGCGATGACGGATCGCGTCGCACGACCCGTTACGACATCGACATGACGAAGTGCATCTATTGCGGTTTCTGCCAGGAGGCTTGCCCGGTCGATGCCATCGTCGAAGGGCCGAACTTCGAGTTCGCAACCGAAACGCGGGAAGAACTGTTTTACGACAAGGAACGCCTGCTGGCGAACGGCGACCGCTGGGAAGCCGCAATCGCGCGCAATCTGAAAGAGGACGCGCGCTACCGATGATGTTCAAGACAGTCAGCATTTTCGTCGACGCAACGCGCCGGCGTGGCCGGAACCACGGTCGCGTCACGGCGAAGGTCATGGAATTTCGGCCGGTTCTTGCATCGCATCAGGTGGCATGGAGGCAACGATGGTGCCTGTGACGGTGCTTGCATTCTATCTCTTTGCCGTGAGTGCCATCGGCGCCGGCCTGCTGGTCGTGCTGGCACGCAATCCGGTTCATTCGGTTCTTTGGCTGATTCTGGCGTTTTTCTCGTCGGTGGGCCTGTTCGTGCTGATGGGCGCCGAATTCGTCGCCATGTTGCTGGCGATTGTCTACGTGGGTGCGGTCGCCGTCCTGTTCCTCTTCGTGGTCATGATGCTCGACGTTGACTTTGCGGAGCTCAGGGGCGGGATGGCGAGATACCTGCCGCTAGGACTTCTGATCGGTCTGATTCTTCTGCTGGAACTGGGACTGGTCATCGGGCACTGGACGTTTTCGGGGTCCGCGAACGATCTGCGCGAGGCCGTCACGCCACCGGCGGATCAGGTCCACAATACCGAGGCCCTCGGACAGGTGATCTACACCGACTTCATCTATCTGTTTCAGGTTGCCGGCCTGGTACTGCTCGTGGCGATGATCGGAGCCATCGTGCTCACCCTGCGGCATCGCCCGCATGTCAAGCGGCAGGACATCCCGAGTCAGATCCTGAGAGATCCGCGGGAATCCCTGGAATTGGTGGATGTTCCGTCGGGCAAGGGGCTGGACCAATGATCACGCTCGAGCATTACATCACGGTTGCGGCGATTCTGTTTGTCATCGGCATTTTCGGGATTTTCCTGAACAGGAAGAACGTGATCATCATCTTGATGTCGATCGAGTTGATGCTGCTCGCCGTGAACATCAATCTTGTCGCGTTCTCGAGTTTCCTGGGCGATCTGGTCGGGCAGGTCTTCGCTCTGTTCGTCCTGACGGTTGCGGCGGCAGAAGCCGCGATCGGATTGGCGATCCTCGTCTGTTTCTTCCGCAATCGCGGCACGATTGCCGTTGATGACGTCAACATGATGAAAGGCTGAGATCGGCTCGATGGAAACAGCCCTCGTCTTTGCGCCGCTTCTCGGCTGCATTCTTTCCGGGTTCTTTCACCGGTTCATCGGCGAACGCGCCGCCATGGCGATCTCGACCGGCTTGCTGTTCGTGTCGGCGATACTGGCGTGGTACCTGTTCCAGACCTTTGACGGCGAGGCCCGGACGATACCTGTTGCCCGCTGGGTCGAAAGCGGGTCGCTGAGCACCGACTGGGCGCTTCGGATCGATCGCCTGACGGTTGTCATGCTCGTGGTGATCACCACGGTCTCCGCGCTCGTCCACCTCTACAGTTGGGGTTACATGGACGGCGACAGCAACTGGAAACCCGGTGAAAGCTACAAGCCGAGGTTCTTTGCCTATCTGTCCTTCTTCACCTTCGCGATGCTGATGCTGGTGACGTCGGACAATCTCCTGCAGCTGTTTTTCGGATGGGAAGGCGTTGGAGTCGCATCATACCTGCTGATCGGCTTCTACTATCGCAAGCCGTCCGCCAACGCTGCCGCCATCAAGGCATTCATTGTCAACCGGGTTGGGGATTTCGGATTCGCGCTCGGGATCTTCGGTCTGTTCATGCTCACCGACAGCATCGATTTTTCGGTGATCCTGGCACCTGACACGGCCCGCGAACTGGCGCAGATGCAGTTCAACTTCCTTGGTCTTGACGTTCCGGCACTCGAAACGGTGACGCTGCTGCTGTTCATTGGCGCGATGGGCAAGTCGGCGCAGTTCTTGCTGCACACCTGGTTGCCTGACGCCATGGAGGGCCCCACTCCTGTTTCGGCGCTGATTCACGCGGCAACCATGGTGACTGCCGGTGTCTTCATGGTTTGCCGTCTCTCGCCACTGATCGAGTATGCGGACTGGACCGCAGGGGTGATTGTCCTGATGGGGGCGCTGACGGCGTTCTTCGCGGCGACGGTCGGCCTCGTGCAGAACGACATCAAGCGGGTGATCGCCTATTCGACCTGTTCCCAGCTCGGCTACATGTTTGTGGCAGCCGGCATCGGCGCCTACTCGGTCGCCATGTTCCATCTGTTCACTCATGCCTTTTTCAAGGCGATGCTGTTTCTCGGGGCGGGATCGGTCATCCATGCAATGCACCACGAACAGGACATGCGGAACTACGGCGGACTTCGAAAGACCCTGCCGCTGACCTTCTGGGCCATGATGATCGGGACCCTGTCGATCACCGGGGTCGGGATTCCGCTCACCCATTTCGGTTTTGCCGGTTTTCAGTCGAAGGACGCGATCATCGAGTCGACCTTCGCGGCGCCTGGCTCGCTTGCGCCCGTCGCGTTCTGGATACTCGTCGTGAGCGCGATGATGACGAGCTTCTACAGCTGGCGGCTGATGTTCATGACCTTCTTTGGCGAAAGGCGCGGATCGCCCGAGACCCATGATCATGCTCACGAGAGCCCGTGGACCATGCTGGTCCCGCTCGGCGTTCTTGCAATCGGTGCCATCGTTGCAGGAATGGTCTGGTACGACGAGTTCTTCGGAAAGATCGCCGAAGAGTACTTCGGTGCATCGATATACATCGACCACGAGACCAATCATGTCCTGCATGACGCCCACTACGTCCCGAGCCTCGTCAAGGCTGCGCCGTTTGTCGCCATGTCGTTCGGGTTCCTGTTGGCGTGGCTGTTCTATGTCCGCCGGACCGATCTGCCGGCCCGTCTGAGCGCGAACCAGCCCGCGCTGTACGCCTTCTTGCTGAACAAGTGGTACGTTGACGAGATCTACGAATTCTTGTTCGTGCGCCCGGCCAAGTGGCTCGGGACCGTCCTTTGGAAGGGCGGTGACGGCAAGATCATCGACGGGGCGATCAATGGCCTCGCGATGGGCATCATCCCCTGGTTCACACGCAGGGCGGCGCGTATGCAGTCGGGCTATCTCTTCCATTACGCCTTTGCGATGTTCGTCGGTCTTGCGGTGATCATCACCTGGTTCTCCATCAGGGGAGGAGCGGGCTGATGGACAACGTCTTGACGGTCATCATTTTCTTGCCGCTGCTCGCGGCATTCATCCTGATGGTCTTCCTGAAGGGAGACGACCCGGCCGCGCGGCAGAACGCGCGACGCTTGTCGCTGGTTGCAACCGTCACGACGTTTCTGGTGTCCGTTGCGGTCTACAATCAGTTCGATCCCTCGGACACCGGCTTCCAGTTTGTCGAGGAATACCGCTGGATCGGCGGCCTGACCTACCGGGTGGGGGTCGACGGCATCAGCATATTGCTGGTGATGCTGACGACGTTTCTGATGCCGGTCGTCATCGGTGCGTGCTGGAACGTCGAGACGCGGGTCAAGGAATACATGATGATGTTCCTTGTGCTCGAATCGACAATGATCGCCGTGTTCTGCGCACTCGATCTCGTCCTGTTCTATGTCGTGTTCGAGGCCGGACTGATCCCGATGTTCCTGATCGTGGGCATCTGGGGGGGCAAGGACCGGATCTACGCTGCGTTCAAGTTCTTCCTCTACACCTTGCTGGGTTCGGTTTTGATGCTGGTGGCCATGATCGCTATGTGGCGACTTGCCGACACCACCGACATTCGCCTGCTTCTCACCCACGAATTCCCCTCGGATCCCCTGAACGTGCTGGGTTTCACCGTGATCGGCGGTGTTCAGACGCTCCTCTTCCTGGCGTTTCTTGCTAGTTTCGCGGTCAAGCTGCCGATGTGGCCAGTTCACACATGGCTGCCTGATGCCCATGTCCAGGCTCCGACGGCCGGTTCGGTGGTGCTTGCGGCTATCCTGCTGAAGATGGGCGGATACGGTTTCCTTCGATTCAGCCTGCCGATGTTTCCGGTTGCATCGGAATACCTGGCGCTCTTCGTCATGATCCTGTCGGTCATCGCCATTGTCTACACGTCGCTGGTTGCGATGATGCAGGAGGACATGAAGAAGCTGATCGCCTATTCGTCCGTTGCCCACATGGGGTTTGTTACCATCGGCATTTTTTCGGCCAACCAGCAGGGCGTCGATGGCGCGATCTTCCAGATGCTCAGCCACGGTTTCATTTCGGCGGCGCTGTTCCTGGGAGTCGGCGTGATCTACGATCGCATGCACACCCGTGAAATCGATGCCTATGGCGGCCTCGTCATCAACATGCCCGCATTCGCAATGGTGTTCATGCTCTTCACTCTTGCAAATGTCGGTTTGCCGGGAACCTCGGGGTTCATCGGCGAGTTCCTGACCCTGATCGGTGTCTTCAAGGTCAACACCTGGATTGCGGCGGGTGCCACCACCGGGGTCATTCTGTCGGCCGGCTATGCGCTGTGGCTGTACAGGCGGGTGGTCTTTGGAAACCTCATCCGCGAAAGTCTCAAGTCGATTCAGGACATGGACAGGCGAGAACGGCTCGTGATGGCGCCGCTCGTTGTCATGACCGTGCTGCTGGGCATTTACCCGGCGCTCGTGCTCGATGTGATCGGACCGACCGTCGGCGCCATGCTCGACAGCGTCGAGGCGATGCAGGCAGCTGCGCGAACAACCCCTCTGGATGATGCTGTCACCGTTCTGGCACCGGCAATTTCACCTGTTGAATCCCTGTTCTCGCTCTTTCGCGGGTTGACCTGAGGGCGAGCACAATCATGATTCTGACCGACATCGAAATCGCGCTGCCCGAGATCGTCATGGCGGTGTTTGCCATGACGGCGCTGATGACGGCCGCTTTTGGCCGGAAGGACGTCTGGGCGAGCGCCACCTTGTGGGCTTCGGTCCTCGTCATGGCCAGCCTGGGTGTCTGGATCGGCCTGTCGCCCGGCGAAAGCCGCGTTGCCTTCGGTGGCGCCTTTGTCGATGACGGATTTGCCCGTTTCGCGAAGGTCCTGGTATTGCTGGCAAGCGCTGCCGTGCTGGTCCTGAGCAAGCAGTACCTGAAACGTTTCGGCCTGCTCAAGTTCGAGTTTCCCGTCCTTGTTGTTCTCGCGACCTTGGGCATGATGTTGATGATCAGCGCCGGAAACCTGATGGCGCTCTACATGGGTCTCGAACTGCAGTCGCTGGCCCTCTACGTCGTTGCCGCGTTTCGCAGGGACAGCATTCGCTCGACCGAAGCGGGCCTGAAGTATTTCGTGCTTGGCGCGCTGTCATCCGGACTTCTGCTTTATGGTGCATCCCTCGTCTATGGCTATTCAGGGACAACCGCTTTTTCGGGAATTGCCTCGACGATCGGGGATGACGGGCTTTCACTGGGCCTGCTCTTTGGCCTCGTGTTCATCTGCTCGGGCATGGCCTTCAAGATTTCGGCGGCGCCGTTTCACATGTGGACGCCCGATGTCTACGAAGGGTCTCCGACCCCTGTCACTGCGTTCTTTGCGACTGCTCCGAAAGTGGCTGCCATGGCCCTGTTCGCGCGGGTTCTCTACGATGCCTTCGGCGGAGCCGAACACGACTGGCGTCAGATCGTCGCGTTTTTGGCCGTTTTTTCCATGTTTCTTGGATCGATTGCAGCGATCGGACAGACGGACATCAAGCGCCTGATGGCTTATTCGTCGATTGCCCACATGGGATTCGCGTTGCTGGGGCTGGCGGCAGGCGGTGTCGGCGGCGTTCACGCGATGCTCGTCTACATGACCATCTATCTCGTGATGAATCTTGGTGCCTTCGCCTTTATCCTGAACATGGAAAGAGATGGTCGCCCGGTGACTGAAATCAGCGCGCTCGGCCTGTATTCGCGGGTCGAACCAGCGCGTGCCGTCGCCTTTGCGGCGCTGCTGTTTTCGCTGGCTGGCATCCCGCCGCTTGCCGGGTTTTTCGGAAAGTTCTTCGTTTTGACGGCTGCCGTTGATGCGGGGCTTGTCTGGCTTGCCATCGCCGGTGTTCTGGCTTCGGTCATCGGCGCCTACTACTACATCAGGATCGTCTATCTGATGTATTTCGGCGATCCCGTCGAGGCGCTCGACGGCAAGATGCCGCCAACCCACTATGCGGTGCTCATGGCTTCGGCCTTCTTCATCGTGTTCGGCGTCATCAATTTGTTCGGCATGGACACGCTTGCCGCCGCGGCCGCCACGGCGCTTCTTCAGTGATCGATCCCCATCACCCGTTTCTCGCGGAGTTGAGTGGTTTTCCCTGCATCGCGCTTGACACCGTCACGAGCACCAACACCGAGGCGCGCGCGCGTGCAGGGCAGGTTCAGGTTCCCACTTGGGTGATCGCGAGGATACAGACTGCCGGTCGTGGTCGGGGCATCCGCCAGTGGCATTCCGGGGAAGGGAATTTCCATGCGACCCTGATCATGCCCGATGCAGGCGGGCCGTCCTTGGCATCGCTCAGGTCATTCGTGGCTGCCTTGGCTGTTCGTGAGGCTCTCGCCCATTTCGCGCCGCCAATCGAGATGTATCGTCTCAAGTGGCCGAATGACGTTCTGATCAACGGTCGAAAGGTGTCCGGCATCTTGCTGGAAACCGAAGGTTCGGCACTGCTGATCGGCATCGGGGTCAACCTGCGCATGACGCCGGCCTTGCCGAGCAGATCCGAACATGACGGGGTCGGGAGTGGTGGCAGCAAACTTGGGCCTGTCGATCTTGCATCGGAAACTGGCGTGAGTGCAACACCCGGCGCATTCCTGCGGGCGCTCGCACCTGCAATCGAGGCGTGGGACAGCAGGTTGAGAACCGAGGGTTTCGCGCCTATTCGCGATGCCTGGCTGCGGGGAGCGCATGGTATTGGATCCCGACTGGTTGCGCGGGTGGGACGACGGGAGATCACGGGGGTCTTCGAGACGATCAGCGAAACGGGTGCAATCATGATCGCGACTGCCACGGGCCGTGAAGTCATCTCTGCCGCAGATATCCATTTTGTTCCGAGGGAGAGTGCACATGTTGCTTGCAATTGACATCGGTAACACCAATTCGGGATTTGCCGTCCATGACGGGGAGCGCTTCATTGCCGACTGGCGTTGTGCAACGCGGCCCGAACAGACCGCGGATGAGTATTTTGTCTGGTTGCGCAACCTGATGGCCTTGCGGGACTCGCCTGTCCAACCTGGGTCGATCGACCGGGTGATCGTGTCGTGCGTGGTTCCCCAGGTTCTGTTCAACATACGCGTGCTGTGCGATCGGTATTTCGACTGCCGACCGCTTGTCGTCGGCAAGCCGGAGTGTCGACTCAACGTCGATGTTCGCGTCGACGAAGGGACACTGGTTGGCGCCGATAGGATGGTGAACACGGTCGGAGCTTTTGATCGCTACGGCGGTGATCTGATCGTGGTCGATTTTGGCACGGCAACGACGTTCGATGTCGTTGACAGCGATGGAGCCTATGTTGGCGGCGTGATCGCACCGGGAGTCAATCTCTCGATCAGGGCTTTGCATGAAGCGGCGGCGGCCTTGCCGAGAGTCGATGTCGGTGTTCCTGAGCGCGTTGTCGGAACCAACACGGAAGCGTGCATGCGGTCCGGCCTGTTCTGGGGGTATGTCGGGCTGATCAGGGAAATCTGCTCCCGGATTCAGGAAGAGCGGCAACGCGAAATGAAGGTCATCGGGACCGGCGGTCTGGCCGGGCTGTTCGAACGCGGGACCGACATCTTTGACGAGACCGACGGTGAATTGACCATGCACGGGCTTGTGTTGATCGACGCCTTCAACAGGGACAACTGACATGGGCCTTGATGATCGACTCATTTATCTGCCGCTCGGCGGCTGCGGGATGTTCGGCGCGAACATGTACGTCTACGGCTGGGGTCCCGAAGGTTCGGAGAGCCTGATCGTCGTCGATTGCGGAATGGGATTTCCCGATGCGGTTTCGGCGCCTGGGGTCGATATCCTGATTCCCGACGTCTCATGGCTGAAGAGCCGCCTCGATCGGCTTGAGGCGATCTTCATCACCCACGCGCACGAGGACCACGTGGGGGCAATCGGCCATGTTCTTCCGGAGCTTGACGTGCCCGTGTTTGCCCGTCGCTTCACTGCCGCCTTTGCCAGAACGAAGTTCGATCAGGCTCCGCGGTACAGACGTGGAGTGCGCGAGGTGCGGCCTTGGCCGGAAACGGTCGAAGCCGGCCCGTTCCGGGTGTCATTTCTGCCGGTGGCGCACTCGGTCCCCGAGGCGTCCGCGCTGATCATCGACACGCCTGCGGGGAGAATCGTTCATTCGGGGGACTTCAATCTTGACCGGACGCCGGTGGTTGGAGAGGCACACGACCCTGATCGGATCAAGCAGGCGGTTGGAGAGGACGTCCTGGCGCTTGTTTGCGATAGCACCAACGTTTTCAATCGGCAGGCCGGACGGTCGGAGGCGACGGTGACCGACCCGGTTGCTGAACTGATCAAGAAGACTGACGGATTGTTTGCGGCAACGACCTTTGCGTCCAACGTCGGGCGTCTCAAATCGCTGGCAAGGGCAGGGATCAAGGCCGGCCGGTCCGTCGGCATTGTCGGTCGATCGATGCACAAGATCATGGATATCGCTCGCGACACGGGGGTGCTTGTCGAGTTTCCCGAAGTCGTTCCGTTTGAAGAATTGCGTGACACTCCACGACACAAGGCGATGCTGATCGTGACGGGAAGCCAGGGCGAACGGCGGGCGGTCTCGACTCAGCTGTCACTGGGGCAATACCGCGGGTTTCAATTGGAGGCGGGGGACAGCTTTCTGTTTTCGTCCCGCACGATTCCGGGCAACGAAAAACCGGTCAATGCCATCGCGAACCGCTTCTCGGCGCGGGGCATCACGGTTTACAGCGCTGAAGGCAGTTCGTTTCACGCTTCGGGGCATGCGTGCCGCCCGGATATCGAGGAGTTCCATGATCTCGTTCGGCCACAGATCGTGATTCCGATGCACGGCGAGAACCAGCACCTTCGCGAACATGCGAGTTTGGCGCGGAGTCGCGGCTACCGCTCGCTGTTCGTGACATCGGGAATGGTCACTGATCTGTCTTCGACAGATCCCGAGATCGTCGATGTCGTCGAGACCGGAGTGCTTTGTGTCGATGGGTCGACTCGACCTGGTCGAAAGAGCGTCACGATCCGAGAGCGGCGAAAGATGTCCGAAAGCGGCGTGGTTGCGGCCGCAATCGAATTCGACTTCCAGGGCATGGCGTGGTGTTCTGGGGTTTCGCTCCGGGGAGTGTCGGAAGCAGGCGATTCCGCTCGATTGGAAAGCGAGTCCCTGCGGGCGACGATTTCGGGCAAGCTCGCTGAGCACGGGCCGCTCGACGAGGAAAGCGACGAGAAAATCGAGGGAATCGTCAAGCGCGTCGTTCAGGCAACCGCAACCAAGGCCGTGGGCAAAAAACCGGAGGTCATGGTTCTGCTGACTAGTGACGAATAGAATCCGACGGGCGTGCTTGGCTCGATGAATCGGCAAGCGCGTTCGAGCGACAGGGTTCGAATTCAGTTCGGGGGGCCGGGTTCGACGTTCGTCCGGCTTGAGCCGAATGGTTCCTTCATGAAGTCGGGCAGATGTTGTCCCATGCCAACGACCGACGCCTTGTTGTCTGCATCGTGCGATGCGGAAGCGGGCGCAGGTTTCGCTGAGGGCTTTTTCCCCTTCGAACGCTGATTGCGACGTGTGCGCGGTGACGCTTCCTGGTTTGCGGCCTGTTCCGATTTTTGTTCTCGTTCGGGCCGCGAGGTCCGGCCTTTGGTGCTTTTCGCGCGGCTTGGGCCGCGTCCGGATCCAGAGAGCCCGGAGATTTCCTCTCTCGCAGAGTCCGGCATGTCGATTCGGGATACCTTGAGATTGATCAGTTCCTCGATGGCGGCAAGCGCTGCGTTGTCGGTTGGCGTCAGGCTGATCATCAATGCTGAGCCGTGACGTCCAGCGCGTCCGGTTCTGCCGATCCTGTGGACGTAGTTTTCCGCATTGTTTGGAACGTCGTAGTTGAAGATGTGGCTGACATTCGGGATGTCCAGTCCGCGAGCGGCCACGTCGGATGCAACGAGCAGCTTGACTTGGCCCTGTCTGAACTCGTCAAGAACGCGCGTGCGGTGACTTTGGTCGAGGTCGCCATGAATGGGTTTTGCGTCGAATCCGTGAACCTTGAGCGATTTGGCGACGATATCGACGTCAGTCTTTCGATTGCAAAAGACGATGCCGTTGGTGAGTTCGTCGCCCTGGTCGGAAATCAGGCTGCGCAGGACGATGCGCTTTTCCTTGGCTGACCTGCTTCGGTGTCCGGGCTTGAAAACGCAGACCGACTGTGTGGTGTTTTCGGAGGTTGTGGCTTGCGGCGCGACCTCGACACGGGCAGGATTCTGCAGGAACTCGCTGGTGATGCGTTCGATTTCCGGTGCCATGGTTGCCGAGAAGAACAGCGTCTGTCGCGTGAATGGGGTCAGTCGAAAGATTTTTTCGATGTCGGGAATGAAGCCCATGTCGAGCATGCGATCCGCTTCGTCGACGACCATGATCTGGACCCCGGTCAGGAGCAGTCGGCCTCGTTCGAAGTGATCGAGCAGCCGCCCTGGTGTTGCGATCAAGATGTCGACACCCTTGTCGATCAGCTGATCCTGGCCTTCGAACCGAACGCCGCCGATCAGCAATGCCATGGAGAGGTTTGCGTATTTCGAATAGGTTTCCACCGCTTCCGCGACTTGTGCTGCGAGTTCGCGCGTGGGGCACAGGACCAGGGATCGCGGCATTCGCGCCCGGGCTCGGCCGTTGACCAGCGCCGAGACCGTGGGCAAGGCAAAACTCGCCGTCTTGCCGGTGCCGGTCTGTGCGATTCCAAGGACATCACGTCCCTTGAGTGCGTAGGGAATTGTTTCGGCTTGGATTGGCGTTGGCGTGGTGTAACCGGCATCGGTCACGGCGCTCAGAACTCGCGGTTCGAGGTCAAATTCGGAAAATGATGTCATGAATTCTGTCGTCGGCATGTCGTCGCATGGAGGGGAGCAGGCAATTTCAATCGAAATGACGACCGAATCGACTCCCGACCCTTGCCGAGTGGATATGCTCACGCGCCGTTTGTGTCAAATGCGCCGACGGGCAGTGCTTCCTGCGGAGATCAAGCTGCCATGGCGAACCGAGATGGAGAAGACGCACAACTCGACTGATACTCGATCTGCACCTATTCGTCATCTCTCTTGTCTCTTGTTGTCATCCAAATCATAGAAATGATGGCAGCTACCAACACTCCATACTTGAAAAACATTTCGCCTGCAGATACATTTCTGACACCATCAGAGTCCCTTGTAAGGAATCCATATATTGGCCAAAAAAAAGAAGATAATGAAGGAAAAATCATCAAAAATCTTTGAAAAAAACCCAACAATACTCTGTCAATCTTGTCGACAATTTCAGAGAATTTTCTTTTTTTGCCATCAATAGACTCGCTCATTTTCCTTCAAACAGAAAAAGCGATCCAAATGTCGTCAGTGACACGCCTGCGCTGCGTCGAATCCGGATCCACAGCCCCGTAACGGCCAAACGCCACAATCGTGCGACCAAAAAACATTTCGACGCCGTCAATGATAGAGATGCCGACAACGGCACACGCGTGCAACTGTGTCAAGTATCTGGTTTGGTGCTGAGACAAATGAGAGTCCAGAAACACTCGAGCGCATGGAGAATTCGACAAACGACACTCTGTATCCTTTCAGGCACCGTATGCATTGGCAAGCCTGTTTCTGAGATCAGAAATGAACCCACGCGAGATCGACACGTCATGGGCGATGGAGTGCCAAAGTCCGACTTCATGGACGTAGCCGCGCATCGTCGTCAGCCCGTCTTCCAACTGGTCCCATGTCAACCCCATGGCTTCGGGCCGAATGTCGAGCCCAATGCGCGAAATCGTGTCGAGCATTTCATCCGCGCCGTCCTCGTGGAGCATCGACCCCACGACGACGCCAAGCCCAACCGGTTGGCCATGCAAGAATTTCTTGCCCGTCACTTTTTCCAGGGTGTAGAACAGGAAGTGCTCGGTTCCCTCGATGTGCCGGGGACACCAGCCGGCTCCGTGATACGTGGTGCCCCATTTCAGCCCATCGACCAGTGCCGCGATGCCGCGCTTGTTCAATGCCCGGATGTTGTCAGCGTTCTCGACGATGGCCCGCACCTTCGCGAGCGACTGCTGCGCAAGAGCGTCGTCGTATCGCCATTTTTCTTCGATCTTGCCCTCCGCTTCGGCGTAGCGCCAATCGAGCACGCCGGTGTGGAAACACAATACATCTCCGATCCCTGACCAATTCAGCGCCGGCGGGCAGGCGGCGATGACGTCGTAATCGATATAGACTGCCTGTGGCACTGCCCAACCGCGGTAGATCACCTTGCTGCCGACCCGCACCCCGCTGCGCTGGCCGTAAACAGCGTTGACCGATAGGGCTGTTGGTGCCTGAAACAGCGGCAGGTTCAGGCGCCAAGAGAAATACTTGGCCACGTCCAGTGCCTGACCACCGCCGAGCCCGACGATGGCGCGCACCTCCGGCAGAGAGGAGGCCTCCCTCTCCAGGTCCGCTTGCTGAATGGAGCCGCAAATGTACGCATGGCACTCGGCGCCATCGAAGTGGTGGCCAAAGATTGGCCACAAGTCCTCCATCGTCACCACAAGAAAAGGCGGATTGACGAAATTCTTGAACTCGTCGAGCAACCCTCTCCCGAAAACAGTGGGAAAGCCATAGTCCAGCTTCGGTCCATCTTCGCGATCGTGCGGCATGGGTGGTTCCTTCAGTGAATTTCGGCCAGAAATGAGTCGAATGGCCGGGCAACCTCGCGGGGAGCAACGGACGTATTTCCGACATCACTGAAGTTGCGTGGAGGTTTCATCAATAGGTCGCTGTCAATCCGCCGTCGACGCAGATCGTCTGACCGGTGATGTATTTCGACTGATCAGACAAAAGGAACACAAAGGCTCCGGCACAGTCCTCTGGCGTGCCCGGACGACGCAGGGGGATGCGTCCCGCATCTATGTAATGTGTCTTGAAGTCTTCGAGTTCGTGCTCGTGCTCGCCCGTGTCGGTCAGGGCCATTCGCGTATCGATGAAGCCTGGTGCGACCGCATTGACGCGCAAACCTGTTTTTCCAAAATCGACGGCCATCGAGCGCGTCAGCATGTGGAGCCCGCCCTTGGCGCTCGCATAAGCGGCGGACCGGGGCACTCCGAAGAATGACTGAGTCGACAATGTGTTGACGATTGCGGGCGATCGGGACCGACTGAGCATGGGCAGCGCAGCCCGCGTCACTCGCAATGCACCTGTCAGGTTGACGTTCAGAACCTCGGCAAACCGGCTGTCTGACACAGTTCCCGCATCTCCGATATCCAGAATGGCCGCATTGTTGACCAAACCGTCAATGCAGGGCCAGTCGTCAATCGAAACCAGGCACTCGTTGACGCTTGCTGGATCACCCACATCGATTGTCGCAAACCGAATGGTACCCGCATTTCTGGTCAATCTTGCCTCGGCTTCGTGCAGGGCCTCTTCGTCGACATCGGTCGCCAGGACTTCCGCGCCGGCTGCCAGACATGCTTCAACGACACCGAGGCCGATTCCGCGGGCGGCCCCCGTGACGACAATTCTGCAGCCTTCAAGTTGCATGACCATTCCAATTCATTGCCGCAGCTTCGCGATCGCGTTTCACGTCGCTCCAAGTCTTGGAGCGCCCGGTTCCGGTTTTCTTGAATTCGGTGGCCTCTTCGACGATTGCGGCCGCGACCGAAACAGCCTCGTCATCCATCAGATTGCAGGGATCGAGATAGATTTCCTGTCTTTCGATCAGATCGTCGCGGACGATGATGCGCGGCGAGCGTTTAGCCAGTTTGTCGGCCAGTTCCCATGCGTTGAAGCCGGCAGTATCCGGACTCACGACGATACGAAGCCGCGTTATCGGATTGCCGGTCCAGTCTTCATGACGCGAAAGATTCAGCCCTTCAACCGTGGACAATTCGCGCAGCCAGAGTTCGACGCGCCTGTCTTCGGCGGCTTTTGCTGCGACATGATCCCTCTTTTCCCACAGTTCGAGCGCTGCCATCGCGCCGACGACGCTCTCCTTTCCCGCCTTCATCGTGCGGCCAATTCCCCGTTGCTGAAGATACGTGGCGCGGACCAGATCGGCTGACCCTGCAACGATGCCGCTGGTGACACCGGAAAGAAACTTGTGACCGGAATATATCGCGGCGCTCGCTCCAAGCGCGATTGGACCGGCGAGATCATATTCCGAGGCCATGTCCACGATCACAGGTACACCATGATCGCGGCAAAGGTCGACAAAAACGTCCATCGGCATCTCGTTTTCGCGCACCGTATGGTGCGATACCACATACATTGCCGCGGCAGCTCCCTGTTCCAATGCCGATTTTAGGTGCCAGGTCTCGCAGGTGGTGGCCGTACCGACTGGCACCACTTCGGCTCCAGCAAGTCTGATCGCCTGATCAACAGGCGCGCCGTAATTGATCATGTGACCCATTGGCAAAATCACTCGGCGTTCGCCCGTTGCTGCCGGAAGAGCTTCGATCCTTGCAAGGTTGTCGCCCGTCAAGCACGCCGCGACGCATTGAGTCAGTGCGGCTGCCGAACAGGCCGTCACGCAACCGGCCTCGGCTCCGGTCAGGCGGGCAATCACTGCGCCAGCCTTGGACTGCAACTCGTCCATCCCGACAAATCCGCTCAGAATCGTGTCGACATAGCCGCGAACGTCCTCGGGCACGCGCGAAGCGCCAATGCTGGTCATGGTGCCCGAGGCATTGATGACAGGTGTCAGGCCCCAATGAGAAAAAGGATCTCGTGTCATGCCATGCGTTCCCCGCTGGAAGCATCGAATGCGTGCAGGCTGCTCGGACGAACCGAAACTGAAACAGTTTCGTTCGGTGCCAGCCTCTTTCGAGTCTCGCCGCTTGTTCGGGCGATCAATGAACAGCCATTCGGAGAACTCAAGTGCAGAAGCGCCTCATGCCCCAGGTTTTCGATGCGGGTCACTCTGGCCTCTCCGAGATCAAGCGCATCCTCGGAAGAGTCGATCATGATGTCTTCAGGCCGGACGCCAAGAATTCCAGCCCGGCCTCCAATTGGATCGGCGGTCGGATCCGAAGACGCCAAGAGGTCTTTCGGGGTCAAAAGGTTCATGCGCGGGCTGCCAATGAAGCCGGCAACAAACGTGTTGGCTGGCCTCTCGTAGAGTTCGGATGGGGCACCGACCTGCATGATCTGCCCCTTGTTCATGACCGCGATTCGATCACCCATCGTCATCGCTTCGACCTGGTCGTGGGTGACATAGACCGTGGTCGTGGCGAGATTGCTTTGCATTTCCGATATCTCTCCGCGCATCTGCACCCTGAGTTCAGCGTCGAGGTTTGAAAGCGGTTCGTCAAAGAGAAAAGCGTCCGGCCTTCGAATCATCGCGCGCCCAAGCGCCACGCGCTGTGCCTGACCTCCCGACAACTGCCGGGGTTTTCGGTCCAATAGGGTGTCCAGGCCCAAGAGTTCGGCCACCCGCATGACTTCGCTCACGACCGTTGCGTTCTCGGTCTTGCGGAGTTTCAAACCGAACGACAGGTTGTCGCGGACTGACATGTTGGGGAAAAGCGCATAGGACTGGAAAACCATGGATATGTTGCGTTCCGCCGGCGTGAGCGAATTTGCCCGCATCCCGCCAATGTACAGATCGCCTTCTGAAATGTCCTCGAGGCCGGCAATCATCCGCAATGTGGTTGATTTCGCGCAGCCTGACGGGCCAACGAGAACCATGAACTCGCCTTCGCCGACATGGAGATTGAGGTCGCGAATGACCTCGGTCTCCCCGTACCGCTTTGCTGCATTGGCGAAGCGAATCTCGCTCATGGAGCGGGCCTCCAGTCGCGTGAGATCGAGACGATTGCGTCGATCTCGACCGTGATGTTTCCCGGCAACGACCCCATGCCGACCGCTGCGCGCGCGTGGCGCCCTCGCTGCCCGAACACCTCGCAGAAAAGGTCAGAACAGCCATTCAGGACAATCGGGTGATCCGCAAACTCGGCAACGGCATTCACCATGCCATAGACGCGCTGAATCTTGGCGACATGATCCAGCGATCCGAGAATCTCCCGCATGGCGGAGACAAGGACAAGTCCGGTCCGTCTTGCGTGTATTGCAGCCTCTTCGGCGGTGACATCAAGGCCGACCTTGCCGGTGGCAAGACTGCCGTCATCCATGAGCGGGCCTTGGCCGGAGAGATACAGAGTCGTTCCATCGATGGAGCCAAGGTCAAAATTGCCAACCGGGGCAGGGACCTGTGGAAGCCGCAGACCAAGACGGGCAAGTCGTTCTTCGGGCAGCATCGCGTCGTCGCGCTTGATTTTCAGAGTCGCTGTCACTGGGCCATTGCCTCCTCGATTCGGTTCTTCGCCTGCGCCAGAAATTCATCGCTCACCTGGAACTCGTGCGCGATGCCATAGGGGAGGGCCTCACGGCGGGCAAATTCCATCAGGCCCTTCATTGCGCCAAAGACGTCTTTCCAGGACACGTCCATGGCCTCGGGGCGAATGTCCACACCAAGCTCCGCCACGGCCCGAAGAAGTTCGCCCGCCCGTTCGTCGTGCATCATCGCTCCGAGAACGAGGCCAAGGCAAACGGCTTGCCCATGCAGGAATTTCCGTCCGGTGGCAGCTTCCAGAGCGTAGAAGATGAAATGCTCGACGCCCTCGATGTGGCGCGGATTCCAACCCGCACCGTGATAGGATGCACCGCCCCATTTCAATGCGTCGACCATCAACTCGATGCCACGCGGGCTCAGGCTCTTGATTTCGTTCAATTCTGCCAGCGCGGCCTCGGCTTTTGCGAGCGAGACCTGTGCGAGAGCGTCATCATAGGGCCATCGCTCTTCGCACTTTCCCCTTGCCTCGGCATATCGCCAGTCCATCACGCCAGTGAAAAAGCAAAAGACGTCACCAACACCGCCAATGTTCAGTTCGCGTGGCGCATTTTCGATGATGCCCAGGTCCATGTGGACCGCCTCCGGTACCGCCCAACCGACATATTTGACGATGCTGTTTTCACGCACGCCCGAGCGGTGACCAAAAACCGCATCAACGGAAAGAGAGGTTGGAAACTGAAAGAGCGGCAGATTCAGTCGCCAGGCAAAATACTTCGCGGCGTCAATCGCTTGACCGCCGCCAAGCCCGATCACCGAAGCGATTTCCGGAAGCGAATTCAAATCACCTTCCAGCACGCTCCGTTCCATCGAGCGGACAAAGTACGAGTGAACGTCCGAAGGCAGATCATCGCGAAACAGAGGCCACAGGTCTTCCATGGTGACCACAAGCATCTCTGGGCGCACAAAATTGGGAACCTCTGGAAGCAGATTGCGGCCGAAAACCGTCGGGAACTGCGCAATGTCGGTTTCCTTGAACGGCATCTACTGTCCTTTTACCGCGCCAAGGGTCAGGCCCTTGACGATCTGCTTTTGTGCCACAAGGGCGAACAGGAGCATCGGAATGATCGCGATGATCGAAGCGGCGGTCATCGCTCCCCAATCCAGCGCCGCGTAACCACGGAAACTTGTGACACCCAGCGTGACCGTCTGCGCCTTTGAGAAGGTAAGACCGAGCGCGATGGCCAGTTCGTTCCATATCCAGATGGCATTCAGGACCGCCGTGGCAGCCATGCCCGGCAGCGTGCACGGGATGTAGATCTTTGTCAGGATCTGAAGGTGCGTTGCGCCTTCCATTCGAGCTGCTTCGTCGATGGCCGGGTTGATCTCCCTGAAGAACGAACTCAGCAGCCAGATTGAAAGCGGAAGAACGTGCACCTGGTACATCAGGGCCAGGCCCATGTGCGTGTCGTAGAGCCCGGTCCACTGGTACAGCGAGAACATAGGCAGCACGAAAAGGAACTCGGGAAGCATGTACGCAAGAATCAGCCAGACGCCGACCAGGTTGCGACCGCGAACCTTCATGCGAACGATGGCATAGGCCGTTGGGATGGCGATTGCCAGCGACAGAGCGACACCGATGAATGTCACCACAACCGAGTTCAGGAAGGTGTACTTGAAGGTGTCGTGGGTCCAGAGCTTCAGGAAATGAACCGATGTCGGGTCAAACAGCCACAGCGGTGGATTGGCCAATCCATCGCGCTTGGTCTTGAGCGAGGTCGCAAGCACCCAATAGACCGGGAACAAGCTGAACAGCACCATTGCCCCGGTGAAAACGTAAGCCCAGCCCGTTGATATGCGGTTGCTCAATCGACCGGCAGCCACGCTCATCGCTCAACCTCCCCTCGGCGCTGCAGCATCTGCAGGGCGAGTGCCACGACAAGGATAAGGATGGAAAACAGGATCATGGTCGCCATCGCCTTGCCGATCTGCTGATAGCTGTAGGCAGTGCGGTAGACGAAGGTCTGGACCACTTCGGTCGCGAGCCCCGGCCCGCCACCGGTCGTGCCAAAGACGATGTCGAAAACCTTCAAGGTGTCGATCGCGCGGATGATGATGACGGTGATCAAGAGCGCTTTCAGCATCGGGAACTTGATGCGCCAGAAGATGGTGAACTCGCTTGCGCCTTCGACCCGTGCCGCTTCAATCGGATCGGACGGCAATCCGCGCAGTCCAGCCAGCATGATGATGAACACGAAGGCTGTTTGCCACCACACGTCGACCGCAACGATGGAAGGCATCGCAGTGTCAGCCGCGCCATAAAATGCCGATGGGCCAAGGCCTAAGGCGCCGATGAGGTGGTTGATGATGCCGAGAAACGGATCGAACATGACCTTGGACATCAGGGCGACGACGATTCCCGAAACCATCAATGGCACCATGATCAGTGCACGGATCAGATCCGTCCGGATGGTGAGCTTGTCGACTTGCACAGCCAAGTAGAATCCGAGCGCAATCTCGATCGCTGTTGCCGACGTTGCGAACACGAGCGTGTTTCGCATGACGGTCCAAAACTCGGCATCGCTCAGCAGCGATGCATAGTTTGAAGCCCCGACGAAATCGAACTGGTTTCCCCAGTTCCAGTTCGTCAGCGAAACCACGAGCCCGAAGCCGACCGGGTAGAGCGAGGTAAATGCCAGCACGACAAGACAAGGCAGGATGAACCAGAAGTTCGACGCGTTGCCGAGAGATTTCAGTGCAGTTGCCAAATTGTCGTACGCTTGAGGGAGCCGGTCTGTCTATTGCATTTTGTCGAAAGTTGCCCCGGACGGCAACAATTCCGCCCGGGGCAAGGGAGGTTCAGTTGGCTACCATCTTCTGGAAGTCAGCCTGCGCGGCTGCGCCTGCTGCGGCAGGGTCTGCACCACCGTAGATGTCCTGGATCACATCAACGATACGGAGGGCGAACTCGCTCCATCCGGCCCGCTGAACGACGGATGTCTGCGAATTCGGCATCGCTGCGGCGACAGCATCGACATAGGCTTGCGGGAAGCTGGCCGCGTACTCGGCATCATCCCACGTCGAGAGCCGTGGCGCCCCGCCGTGCAGCTTGCCGATCGCGGTCGCGTTGTCGGCATTGGTCATGTACTGGACAAACAACCAGCCCGCTTCGGCATTGGCTGCATTTTGTGGAATGCCGAAGCCCCACTGCCAATGTGCGGTGAATGGTGCGCCCTCGTCGTTGTCCACGGGAATCACTGAATAGCCGATCTTGCCCGCGATCGGGCTTTCGTCAGCGTTTTCGAATCCCGGCGCAAACAGGCTGGCGTCAATGAAGAACGCCGCACCGCCTGCCATGAAGAACGCCGACGCATCGGGCCAGTCCATCGCCTGGATGTTGACAGGACCCGCCTTCATGAGTTCGGCGTAGTTCGACAGACCACGGACGATATCAGGATCATCCATCTTGGGATTGGACCAGTCGCCGGAGAACCACACGTTGTACGGGGCGGAGCGATCCGCCGAACCCACCGAGTTGTTGACGAATCCGGTGATGGTGTCGATCAGCGTGTCGGAACGAATGCCGCGAAGAACCGCGCCTGCAACTGCACCACCGCTGTCAGCCTTCACTTTCTGAGCGGCCGCGATCAGTTCATCCATGGTCGTGGGCATCTTGCCATCGAGATACTGATTCACGTGATCCATGTTGGCGAACAGGATGTAGGTCTCGAACGATGCCGGAATGCCGTGATATTCCCAATTGCCGCCAACGTCGTACTTGGTCGAGTCAAGAAAGCCGGCGGGAATGTCGGCAAGGTTGTAATCGGGCGATGTCAGATCCGGATTGTCGATGAATCCCTGAAGCGAATGAACCAGGCCGTTCGTGTGCTGGGTGTAGGCAGTGGAGTCCATCGGAAGAAAGTAGACATCCATCTGCGAATTGCCGCCCGACCCACGGAGTGCGACCTCCATTCGGTCGAAGTACAAGTCTTCGGCCATTGTCTGCAGATTGACGTCGATGCCGGTGTCGCTTTCGAACTGATCGAGAACGGAACGTATTCCGTCCGTGACCGGGTGCTCCGGCATCATCACCGTGATCGATTGCCCCGAGAGCTGATTCCATGAGAATTCGGAGAGCGCAGCCGTCGTGGAGATACCAAGCGTCATGGACGTGGCGGCAGCCAACAGGCCCGCGCGGAAGAGGGCTTCTCGCCGCTGAATTTTCATGATTTCCTCCTGTTGAAATTTTGCCCGGAAGCGGGCATTGGTCGACCGATTTTCCATTTTGGGAGAAACGGTTGACCGATTAGCCTAATTGCGCGACCATTTGTCAACAAAAAACTGGAAACCGCGGTGGAATTGACATTTTGGCGTTGGCAGCCGCAATAAAGTGTCCGAAATTGGTGAACCAATTGGGAGGCAAGGTATAACGATGCCAAACGGCACCATCGATCGCGTTTATCATGGCATCCGGGACATGCTCCGTTCGGGCGATATCGTGCCCGGTCAGCGGATCCCGAACGAACGGCGCCTCGTCGAGCTGCTCGGCGCTTCGCGGACGCAGGTTCGCGATGCTTTGCTGATGTTGCAAAGAGAGGGCCTGGTCGAGCGCAAGATTGGAAGTGGAACTTATCTGTCGGAACGCGCACCGCAGATCATCGAGTTGGCAGAAGCCTCCGTCGACATGTCGCTCGAGCGAAGTCATGACTTCCACGAAACACTGGAAGCACGGTTGCTGATCGAGCCTTCTGTCGCTTCGCGGGCGGCGGAAGCTCCGACCGCACAGTTCATCGACGACCTCGATTCGGCGCTTGAGCGAATCCTGCAGGCTCCGACCTGGCTGCAGTTCAAGGAAGAGATCTACGGGTTCTCGCGGTTGTACTATGTCGAGGCGGGGAACGCTTTCTTGTGCTGGACTTTCGATCAGATCGTTTCGGCACGACGCACGAACAAGTTCGATGGCGGAACGGAACAGGCACCGGTTGCGACCCTGGTCCGGAAACACTTTCATGACCGGCTGTCGAAGATCGCTGAAGCGATCAAGTCGGAAGATCCCGATCAGGCGCGGATCGAGGTCGAAGGTTTTCTGGTCGGAATGGCGGCAAGTTCGGCGCTTTAGGCAGTTTTGACATGCTGATCTTTGCCGAAGAGGCATGGATGCTGTCGAAGCGCAAACCGAGCAAAGCTAACGTTACTGCGTTGCGCAGTTCCCAGTGGCCCGGGATCGGAATTGTCGCGAGTGACTCTCCGGTCTGTGGTTTGCCGTGCAAGACTTGAGGCAGGGTCCACCCTCGATCATTCAGATTCGGTTCGGCGACGAAAATCACTGACTAGATTCCTCAGAAAGCCCCCTCGTGACATCCGAGTCGTCCCGATCGCAGACAAAACTCGGACACAGCTGTCGTAATGCCGTCGGGGCAATTGATCAGGGGCTGATCCGGCACTATGTCATGCGCCGACCACATCGGTTCGGACGGTCCCGACGGACCCGAGTGCATCGCCGTCAGCCATGTGGATTGATGAATCATCGTGTGAATTTGCATCGTCGCGAGGAATACATGAGCGAACTGAAGGACAGTGTGGCGAAGACCGTCGTGAATCGTGTGGCTGACTACCCGCGTATCGGTGCGTCTCCAAATGACATCGCCGAGTTTTGTCGACGCTGGCACTTGACCGAAATGTGGCTGTTCGGATCGGTTCTCCGCGACGACTTCCGCAGCGACAGCGACATCGACTTCATGGTTGAGTTCGACCGCGCCCACGTGCCGACCTTGATCGACTTTGTCGGGCTGATTGACGAACTCTCGGAGTTGGTCGGGCGGCCTGTTGACGTCGTCATGCGCCGCTCGGTGGAAAAGAGCGAGAACTACATCCGTCGCAAAGAAGTTCTGGACTCAGCAGAGTTTGTCTATGCGTCGGGATGAATCATACCTGCTCGACATGCTGACAGAGGCACGCAGGACGACACGGTTTGTCGAGAATCTCACTTTTCAAGAATTCTGCGAGAGCACGGTTCATCAGTATGCGACTCTCAGGTCAATCGAAATCGTTGGCGAGGCTGCGTCCAGGATAAGCGACGCAAAGAAAAGCGTTTTTCCTCAGATTCCATGGCATGCCATTGCAGAATTTCGAAATCAGTTCGTTCATGCCGATTTCTCAATTGATCTGCGATTGATCTGGATGACTGTCCACGACGAGGTCCCGGCTTTGGTCACGGAACTGGAGCGCATTGTACCGTATGAGGACAAATGAAAACGGACACCACGATCGTTGACTACCCGGACTCATTCTGTTGGCATGGTTTCCTTCGTCGATGACAGCCGAAGTTGAGGATAGTCGCGGGCAACCCGGTCAATGTCCCACGCGAGACGAACCAGGTAGACGGCATCGCCGTCGTGGTCGACGGCCATGAGAGACTTGTTCCGATCGCCGAATTCTTCGACCAGGTCATCGGGGCCTTCCATCCATCGAGCAGAAATGAACTGAGTCGGGTCGAACCTCACCGGAATGCGGTATTCCTCCTGCAATCGGCTGGCGAGAACTTCGAACTGCAATTCTCCAACCACGCCAACGATCCAGTTGACCCCGATTCGAGGGCGGAACAGCTTTGCCGCTCCCTCTTCCGCGAATTGAGTCAGCGCCTTTTCGAGGTGCTTCGACATCAACGGATCGCTCACCGTCACCGTCCGCAGGATTTCGGGAGCGAAGGTGGGAATACCGGTGAATCTCAATGGCTCGCGTTCCGCCAGTGAATCACCGATCCGCAACTGTCCGTGGTTGGGAATGCCGATGATGTCACCTGCCCAGGCTTCCTCGGTAACGGTTCTGTCCGAAGCCAGAAACAGCACGGGACTGGTGACAGACAGAGGCTTCATGGTGCGGGCATGTAGAAGCTTCATTCCACGTTTGAAGTGGCCAGAACACAGGCGCAGGTATGCGACACGGTCCCGGTGCTTGGGGTCCATGTTGGCCTGCACCTTGAACACGAATCCCGAAACGTCTGTTTCGTCAGACGAAACCTCTCGTTGCAAGGCGATCCTGTTGCCCGGGGCAGGGGCCAGGTCTGCAATGCCGTTCATGAGCTGATCGACACCGAAGGAATAGAGGGCCGAGCCGAACCATATCGGCGTCAGGTTGCCTGCAAGAAACGCCTCGTGATCCATGGAGGGAAGCAGCGTTCGCGCCATTTCGACGTGTTCATCGAGTTCGTCGATCTGTTCCTTCAACAGGATCTTGGAGACTTCCGGATCATCGCGTACGAGTGTCCGTGTCGGTTGAACAGCAGTCCCCCTTGGTGCGCGCTCCATGATCTCGATGCGATCGGTCAACAGGTTGTAGCATCCCTTGAAATCGCGCCCTGAACCGATCGGCCAGTTCAGCGGAACCACGTCGATCGCAAGGTTGTCCTGGATCTCCTCGATGATCTCGAAAATGTCTCGCGAGTCCCGGTCCATCTTGTTGCAGAAGGTGAGGATCGGCATGTCCCGCAAGCGACAGATTTCGAACAGTTTTTGTGTCTGGCTCTCGACCCCTTTCGCACCGTCGATCACCATGATCGCCGCATCGACTGCGGTCAGGGTTCGATAGGTGTCTTCGGAGAAATCGGCGTGGCCAGGGGTGTCGACAAGGTTGAACCTGAAGTCGCCATAATCGAATGACATGGCAGAGGCAGATACGGATACGCCACGTTCCTTTTCGACCGTCATGAAATCGGAACGGGTGCGTCGGGCATCTCCCTTGGCTCGAACTTGCCCAGCCATGCGAATGGCACCGCCGTTGAGCAGGAACTGCTCCGTTAGTGTCGTCTTGCCGGCATCCGGATGCGAAATGATCGCAAACGTTCTTCGCCGAGCGACTTCGGGCGGAAGGGACAAAGGTTGGGTAGCAGATTTGTCGTGCAGTGTTTCAGGCATGCGCGCCCTATACGGAGCGCCCTTGTCGGAAACAAGGAAATCCCGGCGACAAATCGGCGAAGAGCGGTTATCCGACTTCCCTCAGCCGATTCGGACATCAACTCGGTACTGATCCCTGAGCCGTGAAGGACTGGTCCGCATGTCAGTTGCCTATGGGAGACCCACGTTGCTGCCGGATGGTCCGGAGCGTTTGTAGACGGTTCGGAAATCGTCACAACGATACGGGCGCGCATTCACAGTTCGTGAACTGAACGACGCGACATGGAAATAGTGAATAGGGAGGCGAAGATATGCAGATTCGACCAATTCGAAACGACGACGAACTCAAGTGGGCCCTGTCCGAAGTCGAACAGTATTTCGACAATCCGCCCCGACCTGGAACCGAAGAAACTGAACGCTTCGATGCCCTGACGGACCTCATCGAAGCCTACGAGGATCGGGAGTATCCCATTGAAACCCCGAGCCCCGCCGAGATGCTCAAAGTGGACATGATGATCAACAAAAGACTGCTGCGCAATTTGGCACGCCTGCCAGCATGAGACGGAAACGCGTCTGCTCAACTGTGCTTGTCCAAAAGCCGACTGAGGCCGAGGATCCTCGGGCGTACGTCAAGAAAGGCGTCGAGTGGTCGAATGAACGTGACTCGATTCACGGTTCGGTTGATCGAAAGGCAATCTGATCGACAAACAGCGATTCATGGCTGCATAACCACCGCCTTGGCTTGGGTTTTGGCATCTCCAGTTCTTGCAGAGGAGTGCGGTTCGAACGCCTCCCATGAAGTCAATGGCAACCGGACTTGCGCAAACGGTTCAGAGCCTCAATTTCACCCAATTGCCTCTCCCGCTGGAAGACCGAACACACGCATCAACAAACGCAACGCCTTCGACCCCGTCAGAAATGCCCGGATAGCTGATGTCGTCGGGAACAGTTTGACCGTTGCGAACCGCGATGATCGCGTCCGCCGCTTCCCGGTAAATGTTCGCAAATCCCTCAAGATAACCTTCTGGATGCCCCGGAGGAACTCTCGAGACCCTGTTGGCGGCCAGACCTGCCCCGGCACCCATGCGGGTGATGAGGCGCTTGGGCTCTCCAAGCGGGCTGAACCAGAGACGATTGGGGTCCTCCTGTTCCCACTCCAGCCCACCCTTTTCGCCGTAAACCCGAATGCGCAGCGCGTTTTCGTTTCCCGGAGCAACCTGGCTCGACCAAAGCATGCCTCTCGCACCGCCTTCGAACCGCAAGAGAACCTGCGCGTTGTCATCGAGTTCGCGGCCATCCACGAACGACGTCAGATCAGCCAGCACGGAGTCGACCGTGAGACCGGTGATGAACCGAGCCAGGTTGTACGCATGGGTTCCGATATCGCCGATCGAGCCGCCGGCGCCCGATCGACTCGGGTCGGTTCGCCATGAAGCCTGCTTGTGCCCGGTTGTCTCGAGCGGCTCCGCCAGCCAGTCCTGCGGATACTCGACCTGAACGACCCTCAATTTGCCGAGTTGGCCGTTTTGCACCATGTCGCGGGCCTGACGAACCATCGGGTATCCGGTGTAATTGTGGGTGAGAACGAACAGGGCTGACGACTTGCTCGCGGCGGCCGCAAGTTTTCGCGCATCGGCAAGCGAACTCGTCAACGGCTTGTCGCAGATGACGTGAATCCCGCGCTTGAGGAATTCTCTCGCGGCTGGGTAGTGAACGTGATTGGGCGTCACGATGGCGACGGCTTCGATTCCGGTCTTCAGACGCGCCTCCCTCGCCGCCATTTTCCTGAAGTCCGTGTAGATCCGATCGGCACTCAGGCCCAGTTCACGCCCCGATTCCAGCGATCTTTCGGGTGTCGAGGACAGTGCTCCCGCGACAAACTCGTAACGGTCGTCGATGCGTGCAGCGATCCGGTGAACCGCCCCGATGAAGGCATCCTTGCCACCGCCAACCATCCCAAGACGGACTCTCCTGGCGTTGTCCTGGTCCCCTGACGTTCCTTCAATCGCCATGTCACTCTCCCTGATCGGTCATTGTTCGTGTGTCTCGTCGGCTCGTGTCGGCCGTTCCAGCTGTTCAGATGCCAAGCATCCGCCGATTGGCATCATCGTCCGTGCCAGCGTCGGCAAAATCGTCGAAGGCCTTTTCCGTGACCCTGATGATGTGATCCCTGACAAATGCAGCGCCTTCCCGTGCACCGTCCTCAGGGTGCTTGAGGCAACACTCCCACTCGACGACTGCCCATCCGTCATAGCCGATTTCGGTCAGTTTCGAGAAAATCGCCCCGAAATCCACCTCGCCATCGCCCAGCGACCGGAAACGCCCGGCGCGCTGGACCCAGCCCTGGAACCCGCCATAGACCCCTTGTCGCCCGGTCGGGTTGAACTCCGCGTCCTTGGCATGGAACATCCGGATCCGCTCGGCGTAGATGTCGATGTGGTCGATATAGTCCAGGCACTGCAAGACATAGTGCGAAGGATCGTAAAGCATGTTCGCCCGAGGGTGCGACCCGGTCCGCTCCAGGAACATCTCGAAACTGACCCCGTCGTGAAGATCCTCGCCGGGATGAATCTCGTAGCAGATGTCGACGCCGTTTTCGTCGGCGTGGTCGAGAATCGGCCGCCAACGCGCGGCAAGCTCATCGAATGCGGTCTCGATCAAGCCGGGGGGACGCTGGGGCCAAGGATAGACGTATGGCCATGCCAAAGCGCCCGAAAACGTCGCATGAACATCGATGCCCATCAGTGCTGAAGCGCTCAGCGCCTTCTTGACCTGATCGACCGCCCATTCCTGCCGAGCGGACGGATTGCCTCGAACGGAAGGCGCAGCAAAACCGTCGAAGGCCACATCGTAAGCCGGGTGCACGGCCACCAGTTGGCCCTGGAGATGGGTCGACAGTTCGGTGACTTCCACGCCGTTCCCGGCAGCTATCCCCTTGAATTCATCGCAGTAGTCCCGCGATGCAGATGCGGTGTTGAGGTCGAAGAGTCGCGCATCCCAACTCGGCACCTGAACGCCGACGTAACCGCACGATGCCGCCCATCGCGTGATCGAATCCCAGGAGTTGAACGGCTCGTCGTCCGATGCAAATTGTGCCAGGAACAGGGCAGGTCCCTTGATGCTATTCATGATCACGTCCTTTGCTTGGTCGCTTCTGACAGTTTCCGACTCATTGCCTCTTCCCATTCCCAACTGAACCCAAGATCGGACTCGGGCGAAAAGGGAAGAGTCGGTTTCTCTGCAAATTAGGCGACTGAATCGAGCGATTTGCAACCACAATGTTCAGATGCCTCGTGTCGTGACGGTTCGATATTCTGCTTGACAGAAGTTTAGTTGCTGACTTTAGTAACTAAATCTGCGGGTCGCCGACCGCTCGCAGGGCCGTGCTGTCAAGCACCGCAAGATGGATGTGGTCGGAAGCATGGGAGAGGAACATGAAAAAGCTCAAGACGAGTGTCATCGCGGCCGCCGTTGCCGTCAGCGGAGGACAGATGGCTGCTGCTCAGGACATCACGTTGTGCTGGGCTGCTTGGGACCCGGCAAACGCTCTTGTCGAACTGTCGAAGGACTTCACCTCAGAAACCGGGATCGGCATGCAGTTCGAATTCGTGCCATGGCCGAATTTCGCGGACCGGATGCTGAACGAACTGAACTCCGGCGGCAAGCTCTGCGATCTCATGATCGGTGACAGCCAATGGATCGGCGGCGGAGCCGAAAACGGTCATTACGTCAAGTTGAATGACTTTTTCGACGCCGAAGGCATCAGCATGGACGACTTCGCGCCCGCCACGGTCTACGCGTATTCGACCTGGCCCAAGGGAACCCCGAACTACTACGCGCTCCCGGCAATGGGCGATGCGAACGGGTGGTTCTATCGCAAGGACTGGTTCAGCGATCCCGACCTTCAGGCGGCGTTCATGGACGAATACGGCCGCGAACTCGCCGAGCCCGCAACCCAGCTCGAGTTGATGGACATTGCCCGCTTCTTCCAAGGTCGCGAGATCGATGGTCAGAAGAGATTTGGCGTGTCGATCTTCACCGAGCGCGGGTCTGAAGGGATCACGATGGGAGCGTCAGGATCGCTCTATGCATGGGGTTTCAAGTACGAGAACACGCCGGGTTCCTATGACATGGAAGGCGCCGTGAACTCGCCTGAGGCGGTCGAAGCGCTCGAGTACTACAAGGAACTCTACAAGTGTTGCACCCCTCCGGGATACACGGATGCCTACATGCAGGAGTCGCTCGATGCCTTCAAGTCTGGCCAGGTCGCGATGGCGATGAACTGGTTCGCCTTCTTCCCAGGGCTGGCAAAGGACGAGAACGTCGGTGGCGACAAGATCGACTTTTTTGTCAATCCTGGCCAGAACGTCGAAGCCTCGACGCTCGGCGGGCAGGGCATCTCCATCATCTCGTATTCTGACAAGCAGGACGAAGCGAAGCAGTACATCAAGTGGTTCGCGAAGCCCGAAGTTCAGGCGAAATGGTGGGCCCTCGGTGGCTATTCGGCACACAATTCGGTCCTCCAGGATCCCGGATTCCCCGACACGCAACCGTTTGCGGCGGATTTCCTCGTCGCGATGGATGGCGTTCAGGACTTCTGGCAGGAACCGGCGTATGCAGAATTGCTGCTCGCCATGCAGAAACGTCTTCACGACTATGTCGTGGCGGATGTCGGAACTGCGAAAGAGGCGCTCGACAAGCTGATCGAGGACTGGACCGAAACCTTCGAGGATGAAGGCAAGCTCTGATCGGACTTGTCCGGTTGCGGGCATGGCGCGCATTCGAATAAACGGATGCACTTCGCCATGCCCGCAACGCATGAACGATTTCAATTCGTGATTGAAGGCTGATCGGATCGGGTTTGATGAAGACCGGAATCGACAAGATTGCTGCCGCCACGCCCGAACCGATCGGGCGCAGGGTGCGCAGCCTCGGGGACCGAGCGATCGCCTGGCTGTTTGTCACGCCGACGATCGTGCTTCTCCTTGCCATCAACATCTTTCCACTGATCTGGACGATCAATCTCAGTTTCACCAACTACAAGGCGAACCGCATTGCGCGCGGGTGGGAATACATCGGTTTTCGAAACTACGAGAGAATTCTGACCGACAGCGACATCTGGCACAACATGCAGGTCACGGCGCATTTCCTGCTGTGGACGATCATTTTTCAGGTGCTGATCGGCTTCACGCTGGCATGGCTGATCAACCGGAATTTCCGCGGAAGCGCGTTCTGGACGACGGTCATCGTCCTTCCGATGATGCTGTCGCCGGCTGTCGTCGGCAATTTCTGGACCTTCCTGTACCAACCGCAGATCGGTCTCTTCAATTACGTCGCAGCCCTCTTCACGGGGGCCGATCCCACCAGTTTCGAGATGATCGGCTCGGTACGGCTGGCGCCTTGGGCGATCGTCATTGTCGACACCTGGATGTGGACCCCCTTCGTCATGCTGATATGTCTCGCCGGTTTGCGGGCGATCCCCGACGACATCTACGAGGCGGCCGAAATCGATCGGGCATCGAAATGGCGTCAGTTCTGGACGATCACGGTCCCGATGACGCTCCCCTTCCTCATGCTCGCGGTGCTGTTTCGCGGGATCGAGAACTTCAAGATGTTTGACCTGGTGGTCGAACTGACGTCAGGTGGGCCCGGCTCCACGACCGAACTGGCTTCCATAAATCTCAAGCGCGAAGCATTCGAGAAATGGCGGACCGGGTACTCCTCGGCCTTCGCCATCATCCTCTTCGTGACCGTCTTCGGTCTCGCCAACATCTACGTGAAGGCGCTGAACAGGGTCAAGCGGCAGTGAGCACGGTGTCCGTCAACGAGCCGACTGGCAGGCAGAAATGGGTCGCGGGGACTCTGGTCATCGTCTACGCCCTCGTGACGATGCTGCCGCTGGCCTGGATTTTCCTGACCGGATTCAAGAGCCCGCCGGACTCGATATCCTACCCGCCTAAGGTCTTTTTCGAACCGACATTGGAAGGCTACGTCAACGTCTTCACGACACGAACCCGTCAGACACAGGAATACCTGGACAGCCTGGGTCCGCCACAAACCTGGTACGAGGAAATCGTTCGCAAGCGCGACATGGTCATCGCCGGCCCCTCGAAATTCGGGCAGCGATTCACCAATTCGATCATCATCGGTTTCGGTTCGACCTTCCTGAGCGTGTTCCTGGGAACGCTTGCCGCCTACGCGTTCAGCCGTTTTCGGATCCCCTTGAAGGACGATCTGATGTTCTTCATCCTGTCGACACGGATGATGCCGCCGATCGCCGTCGCGATTCCGATATTCCTGATGTACCGAACGCTCGGATTGTCCGACACGCATCTCGGGATGATCCTCCTCTACACGGCGGTCAACATCTCGCTGGCAGTCTGGCTGCTCAAGGGATTCATTGACGAGATACCTCGCGAGTACGAGGAGGCAGCTCTCATCGACGGCTACACGCGGTTGCAGGCGTTCAGAAAGGTGGTTCTGCCCCAAGCCGCGACCGGAATCGCTTCGACCGCGATCTTTTGCCTGATCTTCTCCTGGAACGAATATGCCTTCGCGTTGCTGCTGACATCGGGGACGGCCCAGACCGCTCCTCCGTTCATTCCGACGATCATCGGCGAAGGCGGTCTCGATTGGCCGGCGGTTGCAGCAGGAGCGACGCTGTTTCTGCTGCCGGTCCTGGTCTTCACCATCCTGCTCAGGAAACACCTGCTCAGAGGCATAACCTTCGGAGCCGTCAGGAAATGAGTGCATTCATTCAAGGATTGCTGGAATTGCGACGCGGCCCTTGGGAACTTCTGGCGAGCGTGCTGATCGGTGCTGGCGTTTTCATGCTGATGCAACCGTTCATGATCATCATGTACACCTATTCCTTCGCGGTCATCCTGCTTGGAACCGTGATGTTCGTCATTGTCAGCCATTTTCGGGAATAGGGCATGGCTGAGATTGTCGTTCAAAACGTCAGGAAGGAATTCGGCGACTTTGTCGCGGTCGAGGAATCCTCTTTCACGGTTCGCGACGGCGAATTCTTCATGCTGCTCGGGCCCTCCGGCTGCGGAAAGACCACGACTCTGCGGATGATCGCGGGCCTTGAGCTGCCGACATCGGGGGAAATCCGCCTCGATGGCGAGGACGTGACCCAGGTTCCCGCGTCAAGGCGCGATATCGCGTTCGTCTTTCAGTTGTTCGCGCTGTATCCCCACATGAACGTCTATCGAAACCTGGCTTATCCGCTCGTCAGCCAGGGAAAATCGCGCGCAGAGGTGCGCAAGAAGATCGCCGAAGTCGCCGAGATTCTGCGAATTTCGCATCTGCTCAAGAGTTCGGTCGGGCGTCTGTCGGGTGGCGACCGCCAAAGAGTGGCGCTCGGCCGCGCCATCGTGCGCGAACCGAAGGCGTTCCTCATGGATGAACCGCTGGGTGCGCTGGATGCGGAGTTTCGCGAACGAATGGCCGAAGAACTGCGTGCCCTGCATGAAAGAATGGAGGCCACGACAGTTTACGTGACACACGACCAGCTCGAAGCCATGCAGATGGGCGACAGGATCGTCGTGATGAACCACGGCGTTGTCGAGCAGGCCGGAACCCCGCGAGAGATCTACGAAAACCCCAATTCGATGTTCGTCGCCGACTTCATCGGTTCTCCGCCAATGAACTTTGTCGAATTCGAGGGATCAGTCGCTCCCAACACGGCAACCGTCACCGTTCCGGGCGGCAATGTTCCGATCCTGCCGGAGCGGTTTCAAACAACCGGCGGACGCCTCGCGCTCGGTGTTCGACCCGAGGATATCAGGCTTGGGGCACCGGGTGGTGACGGGCTGCCGGCGCAGGTCGAGGCCAGTGAATACCTCGGAACAACCCAGGTCTTGACACTCGACATCCCGAACGGACGGTTGAAAGCGAGGGTCCCGTCCGCTCAGCGCGTTCGCCCGGGCGAGAACGTGGCACTGACGTTCATCACCGAAAGGCTCTCGATGTTCGATGCGGCGAGCGGTCGCTCGATCGCGAGAGCAATGAATGACGGTGAACGCGATGGCTGAAATTCGGCTCCAGGGTGTCACCAAGAGATACGACCAGGCAACGGCGGTCGACAAGCTCGACCTGGCTGTCGCCGATTCCTCCTTTGTCGTGCTCCTCGGGCCGACCGGGGCTGGAAAGACAACGACATTGAGGCTGGTCGCTGGCCTCGAAAATGCTGACGAGGGCAGCATTTGGATCGACAACACCGATGTGACCAGGTGGTCGCCATCGGACCGAGACGTTGCGATGGTTTTTCAGCAATACTCGCTCTATCCGCACCTTTCGGTCAGGGACAATCTCGCGTTTCCGCTGCGCTCGCCTCTCAGGGCGTTGCAAGAGCAGGAGATCGCGGAAAGAGTGGCGCGAACTGCAGAGATGCTCCGCATTTCAAACAAGCTGGACAATCGGGCGACCGAACTCTCTGGCGGTGAAATGCAACGCGTCTCGATCGGCCGAGCGCTGGTGCGCGATCCGTCCGTGTTCCTGATGGACGAACCTCTCTCCTCGCTTGATGCGAAGCTGCGCGCGGAACTCAGGATCGAACTCAAGCACATCCAGGCCGACCTCGGCGCCACCGTCCTCTACGTCACCCATGACCAGATCGAGGCGATGACCATGGCCACGAGCGTTGGGGTTCTCCAGGAGGGGCAGCTGGTTCAGTTCGGAAGCCCGCGTGAGGTCTATGAACAGCCGAGAAGCATCTATGTTGCGACCAGGCTCGGGCAGCCCCGGATCAACATCGTGCCACCCGAGACATTTCCCGCGCTCGCAACTCCCGATGGAACCGACATGATCGGTCTTCGCCCCGAAAACGTCACCTTCGATGCGGATGTCCCGGGATCGGTCGCGGGCAAGGTCGGAAACATCGAGTATCTTGGTGACCAGACCCGCGTGGAAGTTTCGATCGGAAGCACCTCCTTGATCACGCTCACGCACGGAGCGCCGGAAGTCGGTTCGGAAAGCGATGTTCAGGTCGGTGCTGTCGCGCCGCTGTTTTTCGATTCAAGTGGCGACAGGATCAAGGATTCCGGTCATGTCTGACGCGACATCATCCATGCAGTCGTCGCTCGCCGGCAAGCTCGCCGTTCGGGCAATCGAGATCATTCGGGCCAACGAGGCGGAATTGACCAAGCTGGACCAGGCGATTGGTGACGGGGACCATGGCATCAACCTCTCGCGGGGATTTGGTGCCGTCGCAGAGATCGCCGATGAACTCGGTGCAATGGATTTCGGAGCGGCGCTTTCGAAGGCCGGCATGACCCTGGTCATGAAGGTTGGCGGGGCGTCAGGACCGCTCTATGGCTCCGCGCTCATGGCCATGGGCAAGGCCACGACTTCTGTTCCCGATTCGGCAGAGAGAGTGGCCGACATGCTCGACATCGGTATCGGCGCGATCATGCAACGCGGGCGATCCGATCTCGGTGCCAAGACAATGCTCGACGTGCTCGGTCCGGTCCGCGACGCCGCGCGATCGGGAGCGGGCGTTCCTGAAATCAGGCGGGTGGCCGACGACGCTCTCGAAGCGACACGGGACATGCTTGCGACCAAGGGACGCGCGGCGTTCCTGGGCGAGCGATCGGTCGGACACCTGGACCCGGGCGCAAGGTCGTCGTGTCTGCTCGTCCAAATGGTCTGCGATATCTTGGAGGAATCATGAAGGAAAACGTCTCGGTCGTCATCGTTTCGCACTCGCCAGATGTCGCGCGCGGAGCTGCGGAGATGGCCGTTCAGATGGTCGGCGAAGACGTCCAGGTCGCAAGTTGCGGTGGCAATCCGGATGGCGGGCTGGGAACCAGTGTCGTCGACATTCTCTCGGCGATCGAGAGCGTGTGGTCCAATCGCGGCGTTGCCGTTCTGGTCGATCTTGGCGGCGCAGAAATGAACTCGGAAATGGCCATCATGCAGCTTGGCGAGGAAAGGTCCGAAAAGGTCGTCATTTGCAATGCTCCCGTGGTCGAGGGTGCGGTGATGGCGGCAACCGAGGCGGCATCAGGATCGGACCTTGCGACGGTACGAGCGACAGCGGAGGAATTCCGGTGAGCGACAGCGAGTCATGGATCGAAGGCAGCGTTCTCATTACGAACGAGACCGGTCTGCATGCACGACCGGCAGTGAAACTCACGCGGTTGTCGAAGACATTCGATTCCCGAATCGAAATCCGGCTGCCATCGAATGACAAGTGGGTGAACGCGAAATCTCCAAGTGCCGTGATGAGGCTCAAGGCACGCCCGGTGACAATGATGGAGATCCGCGCATGCGGCGGCGATGCAGACGCTGCACTTGAAGCGTTGATTGACCTGGTCGCAGCTGATTTTGGCGAAAATGACTCAAGAGTCGAAACCGCTTAGGGCAGTCATTTCGGGAAAGTCGGTCTCGCCCGGGTACGCTGTCGGACCTGCGTGGATCCTCGACCGCGCGGCGACGTCGGGTTGCGCGCCCGAGGTGCCGGTTCGTCATGGCGGTGGCCCAACGTCCCGCTCATCGTCAACGGGCACCTGGGACGACCTGTCGCGCGCGATTGACAAGGCACGAGACGACCTCACGCAACTTGCAACCGAATCGGACGACATCGGGGCAGAGATCCTCGAGTTTCAGATCGTGCTTCTTGATGACGAGGAGATTCTCGACCCGGTCAAGGAAGCCATTGAGGAGGGCATGGACCCGCGAAATGCCTGGCAGTCGCACCTGGGCGAAATGGCGCGTGAGTTCGAAGAGTGTGGCGATGACCACATGGCAGGCCGGGCGGCAGACATCAGGGACTTGAGTGACAGGGTCACCAGGGGTCTTTCGGGAGCATCCGAGGCAGAGACCGTTCCTGCAGGTTCAGTCGTGGTCGCTGACGAAATCCCGCCATCGACCTTTCTTTCGATGGACTGGACGCGTTTGGCGGGCGCGGCACTGATCCGCGGGTCGACAACCGATCACGTGGCGATCCTCGCAAAAGCGAGGGGCGTGCCGATGATTGCCGGGATGGGACGTCAACCCGAGATCGAACAGGGCGAGACCCTGGCACTGGACGCGACGGACGGATGTCTGTTGGTTCACCCGGAACGGGAAGACCTCGATAGGATCGCCGACGGAAAGAGGCAGCACGCGGTTGAGGAAAAAATGGCTGCTGCAATCGAGATGGAGCCGGCGCGCACTGCTGACGGGGACAGGATCAAGGTTCTCATCAATGTCAACACGCCTGCCGACATCGAGGGTTTCGACTTTCGGTGCTGCGACGGAATCGGGCTGGTTCGGACCGAGTTCCTGTTTTCGGAGGGTTTGGCGGGCGAAGAGTCGCAGTACGATGTCTACGCCGACATCGTCAGACGCGCTGACGGGAAACTCGTGACCTTTCGCACGCTCGACGCCGGTGGAGACAAGCCGGTTCCGGGGTTCACGATCGAGGGGGAGAACAATCCGTTTCTTGGCGTGCGGGGCATTCGCTTGTCGCTTCGGCACCCCGAAGTCTTCGAGACACAGTTGCGCGCGCTTGCGCGGGCTGCCGCTCACGGACCCGTCAGGATCATGCTGCCGATGATCAGCGTTCCGCCAGAGATCGTTGCCTCGCGACATCAACTGGAAAGCGTTCTCGCCGAACTTGACGCGACCGAAACACCGCGCGGGGTTCCGGAACTCGGAATGATGATCGAGGTTCCGGCTGCAGCCCTCGATGCGAAGAGCTTTGACGTCGACTTTTATTCGATCGGCACAAACGACCTGGTTCAGTACACGATGGCAGCCGCACGCGATGTTGGCGATCTGTCCGATCTTTGCGATCCGCTCAACCCTGCAGTCAGCCAGATGATCAAACGATCGGTATCGGCGGCAAGGGAAAGAAACGCCGATATCGGAATCTGCGGTGACATGGCCTCGGATGCGGTTTTCGTGCCTCACTTGCTTGACCTGGGGCTGGCATCGCTGTCGGTTCCGCCGGCGCTTGTCGGGCAGGTCAAGCTCGCGATTTCGACCCACAAGCGAGGCGACCAGCCGTGACGGCCGCCGACCCGGTAGCGACCTACAAGGAATTCCTGCGTGAGATCGTCAACAGGAGGCCGTCTGGCATTCGGCGCAAGCTTGCTGCAGCGTTCTGCACGCATCCGAGTTTCATTTCCCAGGTCACGAATCCGGGGCTTCGCGTCCCGTTCCCCGCGCACCACATTACGGAACTGTTTCGGGTGTGCCACTGTACGCCCGAAGAACAGGAACGGTTCCTGGCTCTGTACATGCGCGCGCATCCGGGCGCGTCGCCGCTGTCAAAGGAATCCGAGCGCCACAAGGGACAAGCCGTTCGCGTTTCGCTTCCCGGGATCTCGGACCCGGCACTCAGAACGGAGCTGGAATCCGTCATGAGGGAATTTGCAAGACGCGTCGTGTCGATCGCCAATCGGATGCCAGTGAATGAAGAGGAGAGGTCATGATGAAAAAGCTGATGAATGATGTGGGAGCCATGCTTGACGAAAGCCTGCGCGGATTCGGTGCGGCACATTCCGACATCGTCGATGTGTCACTCGATCCGAAGTTCGTCACCCGGAAGGCTCCCGTGAGGCCCGGAAAAGTGGCGCTGATCTCAGGGGGCGGTTCCGGGCACGAACCGTTGCACGCCGGCTTCGTGGGGCAGGGCATGCTTGATGCCGCATGCCCGGGAGACGTGTTCACGTCGCCGACGCCGGACCAGATGCTCGCGGCGGCGCAGGCGGTCGATGCCGGTGGAGGCATCCTGTGGATCGTCAAGAACTACTCGGGCGATGTCATGAATTTCGAAATGGCCGGCGAGATGTTCGATGGCGTGAGCGAGACGATTCTGACGCAGGACGACGTGGCGGTCGAGAGTTCTCTCCATTCGCAGGGTCGAAGAGGTGTAGCCGCGACCATCGCGGTTGAGAAAATCGTCGGGGCCGCCGCCGAGAGGGGTGACGATCTCGCGGCCTGCAAGGAGATCGGCGACCGCGTGATTTCGTCATCTGGGACGATGGGCATCGCGCTCACATCCTGCACGGTTCCGGCAGCGGGCACACCGACATTCGAAATCGGCGAAGACGAGCTTGAGTTCGGGGTTGGCATTCACGGTGAACCCGGTCGCCGTCGGGTTTCGATGATGAGCGCAGACGAACTGGCTAACGCGTTGATCGATGCCATTGCCGACTCGATCGAGCCGACGAGCGACGATCGTCTGCTGCTGATCGTCAACGGCATGGGCGGGACGCCTCTGCTCGAGCTTTACCTGCTCTACGACGCGGTTTCGCGAGTGTGCACGGACAAGGGCTTGCAGATTGTTCGATCACTCGTCGGAAATTACTGCACTTCGCTTGAAATGGCTGGCGCTTCCGTCACGCTGACGAAGATGGATGATGATGCGCTCGCGCTTTGGGACGCACCTGTTAATACAGCTGCGCTCCGATGGGGAACCTGATGCGCGGATAACCTCTCACGGGGATGAAACTGCGCAGTATCGGTGCTTTTGCCTCGTTCAAGCGACACCCGAGTTGCCACGTCCCTGAGCGCGTTACGGACAGGGTGCGAGTGCCCACAAGACCTCGGTCGACACCCTTCAAGAGGTTCTTCGATGCTTTTGCGGCACGCGCCAAACCGGGAACGGTCCTGCTCGGCCCCGACACCGCAGCCAGGACTTCTCAATTGCGTTGTTGGGCAGAACTGTACGCGACATTCGCTGCTCGATTTCCACGGCACGCCGAAGCGTTGCCTCACGGATGAAATCGGTTTCTGACACACCCATTGCCGCTGCCACAGCGTGATTCTGCTCCGCCTCTGCTCGAGGCGGGCGCATATCCATGCGAACTTCGATATCTCCTGACGGCGATGTTGCTCTTTCAGCCGGGACCTTGACCGGATCTCCTTTGGAGACAATCGTTTGCGGCAACACCCGCCGAATGTCTGCTCCCGTCCTGTTGCACTTGGCGAGATCGAGGGTTGCACTGGCAATCAGAACCCAATTCCCTCCTCGTCATCGACTTGTTGAACGGATTCGACCTCGTGGTTTCGCGTGGCGACAGGTTTGCTGCGGCGGTTGCGGTTGATGCGTTTCGGGAGCGATTCCCGGTCAAGAAGAAGCCCGGTGTCGTCGGAAGCGATGTCCAGGAAATCGGAGACCCGGTGGATCTCGCCCAACACGAGGCATGCCATCGCAAAGGTTCCAATTCTGACACCTCCGTCACCCCTCTCGAGGCGCGCGACCGTGCTTTCGGAGACACCCATTCGTTCCGCGAATCCCTTGACGGAAATGCGACGCTTCAAGCGCGCCACTCTGATGTTCTCACCCATGGACGCGAGCGCTCGTTGAGCTGTTACTGATTTCACCTTAACTGTCATATTTGATCTCTTATTTGCGTAAAGCCGTCAAATATGACGGAATACCGAACAATGACGTCTTGCGCAATCGATTCTGGCGAAGCCTGCCTTGCGCAGGTCGAATGCATAGCTAGTCAGGCAAATGAACTCGTGAATCGAGAGATAAAATTCTTGAAATGCGACGTGCGGCAAGCGACACGAAATCGGGATTGGAAGCACGCAAAAAAGCGCCATTGTGCACCTGGCTCTCAACCGCCCGGTTTGCGGGTTTTCGACCGATTGAAAGTTGAGGCTTGGCCAATTGAAAGCTGAAGCATGACCAATTGAAAGTTGAAGTCCGACTCAATGAAAGCGCTGCGCCTCGGCAAGCAAGATCACGCACCGCGCGTGATGCGTAGACCGGCTGCTCAGTTCATGACCGACCCTACTTCAAGCGATTTCCCGTTTCATGATCAAACAAGAGCGCCTGGTTCGATTCGAGACTGACATCCACTTGCGTGCCCATGCCGAGACTGCGGTCACCCCTCGATTCGACAACGATACGCTCACCGGTCGGGCATCGAACATAGTCGTAGGTCACGCCACCAAGCATTTCGGAATGCTCGACCCGAAGCTCGGACTCGCCCGCCTCGGCGACAACGTGCTGCGGTCTGATGCCGACGGTGATTGCATCGCCCGCCGGAGGGAGTTCGGCGTCGGTCTCGATTTCAACGCCCTTGAGCGCGTCCACCGTCACGCTTCCGCCGTTCACGCGACCTTCAAGAAAATTCATGCTGGGCGAACCGATGAAACCAGCGACGAACCTGTTGCCGGGATTCCTGTAAAGCTCCATGGGTGATCCGACCTGCTCGATGTAACCGTTGCGCAGCACGACGATCTTGTCAGCGAGCGTCATTGCCTCGACCTGATCATGGGTCACGTAGATCATGGTCGCGCCGAGTTCCTTGTGCAGGCGCGCAATCTCGACCCGCATCTCGACCCTCAATTCGGCATCGAGGTTGGACAGCGGCTCATCGAAGAGAAAGACCCCCGGACCCCGAACGATGGCCCGACCGATGGCGACCCGTTGCCGTTGTCCGCCCGACAGGGCTTTCGGCTTGCGGTCGAGATACTCTCCAAGCCTGAGAATTTCCGCCGCCTCGTTGACCTTGGCAGCGATCTCGGCCTTCGGAACGCCGGTCATGCGCAGACCGAAACCCATGTTCTCGCGGACGGTCATGTGGGGGTAAAGAGCGTAGGTTTGGAACACCATCGCGATGCCACGGTCGGCTGCATCCACGCGGGTGACGTCCCTGCCACCGATTGAAAGTGATCCCGTCGTGACCTCTTCCAGGCCGGCAATCAACCGGAGCAGCGTTGACTTTCCGCATCCCGATGGTCCGACGAAGACGCAAAACTCGCCGTCGGAGACCTCAAGGTCGACACCGTGAATGACTTCAACTTCACCGAAGGATTTGATGATGCGATCCAGAATGACACCTGACATCGTGTGGCCCTCAACATTCAGGCAGAAAACTGCCGATGGCTGGCGGTCTAGACGGAATTTCCCCTTTTCGGGTCAGTCCGGCCAAAACCGCAAGATTGACATCTCTACATACCGTATGCCAAAGATTCAATTAATGGAACCTTTTCCGAAAATTGAAAACTGGAGACAAGAATGACTCGATATCTCAAGCGCTGTGCTGCGGCGATGACGGTGGCAACGTTCGTTGGCGCCTCAGCGACGACAGCCTTTGCAGGTGAACTCGTGATCAACACCGACACATCCGACCCTGCACCAAAGGCTGCCTTCCAGCAGTTGATTGATGATTTCATGGCGGAAAACCCGGACGTGACAGTGACATGGAACCTGTTCGATCACGAGGGATACAAGACGTCCATCCGAAACTTCCTGACCGCTGACGCACCCGATCTTGCGAACTGGTACGCTGGCAACCGCATGCTGCCCTACGTCAATGCCGGGCTGTTCGAGCCTGTTGACGATGTCTGGGAAGAGCATGGCCTCAACCAGTCGCTGGCATCCGCCGCGGCGTCGATGACGATTGATGGAAAGAAGTGGGGTGTGCCGTACACCTATTACCAGTGGGGGGTCTATTACCGGAAAGACATCTTCGAAAACCATGGCATCGCCGTTCCGACCAACTGGGACGAGTTCAAGGCGGCAGGACAGACGCTGATCGACAACGGGGTGACCCCGATCACGATCGGCACCAAGTATCTTTGGACCGCAGCCGGTGTTTTCGACTACCTGAATCTTCGAACCAACGGTTACGATTTCCACATGGCGCTCACGCGCGGCGAGATCGAATGGACCGATGACCGGGTTCGCGCGACCATGGCCAACTGGAAAGAACTCGTCGATGCCGGATTCTTCATCGAGAATCATGCGGCCTATTCGTGGCAGGAAGCGCTGGCGCCGATGGTGCAGGGCGACGCTGCCATGTACGTGATGGGCAACTTTGCTGTCGCGCCGTTGCGTGAAGCCGGGCTGACGGACGATCAGCTTGGATTCTTCCAGTTCCCCGAAATCACCCCGGGAATTCCGGTGGCTGAAGAGGCTCCGACCGATACGATTCACATTCCTGCGAACGCATCGAACAAGGAAGATGCCAAGCGATTCCTCGCGTTCCTGGCACGCGCTGACGTTCAGACCAAGATCAATGCAACTCTTGGCCAGTTGCCGATCAACTCGGGATCCGAGGTGTCGGACGACAAGTTCCTGCAAGCCGGTTTCGCGATGCTCTCGGCTGCGGACGGCGGCATTGCCCAGTTCTTTGACCGTGATGCTCCGGCTGAAATGGCAAAGATCGGAATGGAGGGATTCCAGGAGTTCATGGTGAAGCCTGACCGACTCGACGCGATTCTCGAGCGTCTCGAGAAGGCAAGGCAACGCATCTACTGAGACTGACCCGGCCCATCCAGCCCGACGCCCGAATGGCCGTCGGGCTGGGTGGCGGCGGTTCAGAACCTTGAATTGATGTGCTTATCCGATTCGACATGAGCTGACTTGATGCGGACGCTGTCGATAAATCAGAGAACCATCGCGCCATTCCTCTTCTTGGCGCCGGGCGTCCTGTTCTTTCTGTTTTACGTCATATTTCCGATTTTTCAGTCGATCGGGATTTCCTTCTACGAGTGGGACGGTCTCGGAGAGCGGACCTACGTCGGTGTCGAGAACTACGTCGAGTTGATGGATGACGAGGCATTCTACACCTCGCTGAAGAACAACGTCATCTGGCTCGTGCTGTACATGCTGGCCATCCCGGCCGGGTTGTTCATCGCGCTCTTCCTCAATCAGACAGTTTGGGGAATTCGGCTCTACAAGTCACTGTTCTTCTTTCCTTTTGTCATCAGCCAGGTCGTTGTTGGACTGGTGTTCAGCTGGTTCTACGATCCAAGCTTCGGCTTGATGAATGTCGCATTGAAGAGTCTCGGGTTTTCGCCGATTCCAGTGCTGGCCGACGAACGCTTCGTGACATACGGCATCATCGCCGCTGGGCTGTGGCCTCAGACCGCCTACTGCATGATTCTTTACCTGACCGGCCTGAACGCTGTCGATCCAGAGCAGATCGAAGCGGGAAGACTCGACAATGCCCGCGGATGGAGAATGCTGTGGTACATCATTCTTCCGCAGCTCAAGCCGGCGACGTTCATTGCGATCGTGGTCACGGTCATCGGAGCGCTTCGATCTTTCGACCTGATTTCGATAATGACCGACGGCGGACCTTGGGGGTCGAGCCGCGTTCTCGCCTTCTACATGTATGAACAGGCATTCTCCGAATACGGTTTCAGAATGGGTTACGGAGCTGCAATCGCGGTGGTCCTGTTCCTGATCATGCTGATCTACATCGCCGGATTCCTTTACAAGATGTATCGCGACGAGCGCGATCTGTGATGCAGGGCTGAAGAGAGATGTTTCCGACCCCGATCGAACGCCGAGCGGCTCCGGCGAGGACGATGTACCAGATCGCCCTTCCGGTCGCGTTGCTGTTGTGGTTGCTTCCCCTGATCGCGGTCGCGCTGACGTCGATACGTTCGGCGGGTGACATCACTGCCGGAAACTACTGGGGCTGGCCGACATCGATCAACATGGTCGAGAATTACACGGCGATCTTCGAAAACACGCCGATCGGCCAGTACATCCTGAACAGCTTCCGCGTCACGATCCCGACCGTGATCGGTACGGTCGCCTTGTCGTGCATGACCGGATTTGCCCTTGCCGTGTACGGCTTTCGCGGCAACATTCTGGTCTTTTTCATGTTCGTTGCGGGCAACTTCGTTCCCTTCCAGATTCTGATGGTTCCCGTTCGCGACCTGACGCTGCAGATGGGGCTCTACAACACGGTCACCGGACTGGCCTTGTTCCATATTGCCTTCCAGACGGGATTTTGCACGCTGTTCATGCGCAATTTCATTCGAGCGCTTCCGCGTGAACTGATCGAGGCCGCACGCGTCGAAGGGGTCAGCGAAATCAGGATTTTCTGGTACGTGGTGATTCCGCTGGTCAAGCCGGCGATCGCCGCGCTGAGCGTTCTTGTCTTCACGTTCATCTGGAACGACTATTTTTGGGCTACGGTGCTCACCCAAGGTGCGGATTCCCAGCCCATCACGGCGGGTCTCTACTCGTTGAACGGGCAGTGGGTTGCTGCCTGGCATCTGGTATCGGCCGGCTCGATCGTTGCGGCCATTCCTCCTGTTGCGATGTTCTTCCTGATGCAGCGGCACTTCATTGCCGGACTGACGCTGGGTGCAGTGAAGTGAGCGTGCAGCCCTTGCGGGCCTGAACGGGCGTCAGTTTCTGGAACGACAGCAAACGACTGCAACTGGACGTTTTTTTCTTTCCAGGAGCTGGATGATGCCGCGTCCGCGCGTCCTGTGAACGGGTCGCCGCGGCCGCTGCGCTTGACGGCAGTGTGGGGCGGTTTCCCCTTTGGCGACTTGTCGAGCGTCTTGCCCGAAGTGCCTCTTCAGGAAACGCTGAGGTCCACGAAGCTGCATCGCGGCTTGCATCCGTTTTCGGGTCGTGATTATTCGCCGGATCATCGACAGGTGACGTCAGCATTTTTCAAGAGGAGTTGAGGACATGGATCTGGGGATCAGTGGAAAACGCGCCATAGTCTGTGCGGGGTCGAAGGGCCTGGGGCGCGGTTGCGCGATGGCTCTGGCAGAAGCGGGTGTGGAATTGGTTCTCAATGGCAGAAACGCAGAGTCCCTCGAAATCACTGCAGATCAGATCAGGGAGACTCACGGAGTCAAGGTGACGCCGATCGCAGCAGACATCACGACCGATGAAGGCCGGGCCGCTGTCGTCGAGGCAGCGGGTGTCCCGGACATTCTCGTCAACAATGCGGGCGGACCTCCACCTGGGTTGTGGAGCGACTGGACACGCGATGACTTCATCGCCGCGCTCGATGCCAACATGCTGACCGCGATCGACATGATGACCCGCTGTCTGCCCGAAATGATGAATCGCGGTTGGGGCAGGGTGGTCAACATCACGTCCCAGTCGGTAAAGGCGCCAGTTCCGGTGCTCGGACTGTCGAACGCCGCGCGAACGGGACTGACCGGTTACGTTGCCGGCACGTCACGACAGGTCGCGGCCTCCGGCGTCACCATCAACAATCTTCTTCCCGGCATCCATGCGACCGACCGGGCGATTTCTCTCGATACGGACGTCGCGGTCAAGAAGGGCATATCTCTGGAAGAAGCCAAGGCCGAACGGTGCGCAACCATTCCGGTCGGACGTTACGGGACACCGGAAGAGTTCGGGAAGGCGTGCGCCTTTCTTTGTTCGGTTCACGCGGGTTTCATCGTCGGACAGAATCTACTTCTTGATGGCGGCGCGGTGGTGTCGACCATCTGACCCCATGAGCCCCTTGGCCAATGAAATTCGCGGTTTCCCTTGCAGACTGACGTGTCGCTTGACATCAGGAAGAGCCGAACGAGCATTGATCGCCTGGCGAACTTGACTGCTCTGATCGCCGCTGGACTTGGGCCTCGTGAACCATCGGCGCTTGGCCTCCTGTCGAACGGCCATGGTGCTTCGAGGCATAGTTTTCTGGATTTTCTCTGTTTTCTCAAAAATTTGTCAGAATCAGAGGGCTTGCGAGAACAATTTTTTGTTGCTAACCGAATGCAGTAACCAAGTTGTTTTGTCAGATAATGCGTTTCAGGTGGCGCGGGTGGCGGAAGACGACATTATTCTCGATATACGTGATGTCTCCCGAAAGTTTGGCCGGATCACCGCCGTGGACCGGGCAAGGGTGGCGTTGCGAAGAGGCGAGGTGACATGCCTGCTGGGCGCGTCGGGGTGTGGCAAGTCGACACTGCTGCGAATCGCGGCAGGCGTGGACCGTCAGAATTCTGGCGAGATCGTCATCGACGGAACAATCGTCTCCGATGATCGGACTCATTTGGCTCCTGAACGCAGAAACATCGGTCTGATGTTCCAGGACTTCGCCCTGTTCCCGCACCTCAGTGTCGCTGACAACATCGCGTTCGGACTGCGCGGCACGCGGCGTGACAAGGCGTCGCGGGTGAGGGACATGCTGCGTCGTGTCAACCTCGACGGGATCGGAAAGAAATTCCCGGATCAACTGTCAGGCGGCGAACAGCAGCGGGTCGCATTGGCGCGCGCACTGGCGCCGGCACCACCGATCATGCTGATGGATGAACCATTCTCGGACCTTGATGGACGGCTGCGCGACGAGGTGCGAAACGCGACCCTGAAACTCGTCAGGGAGGAAGGCACGACCGTTCTGCTGATCACTCACGAGCCAGAAGAGGCCATGCTGCTGGCGGATCAGATCGCTCTCATGCGTGCCGGTCACATTGTCCAGACCGGCGCCCCGAATCGTGTGTACAACGGTCCCGTCGACAAGGCTGCTGCTGCGTTCTTTTCGGAAATCAATGTCATTTCAGGCAAGTCGGACGGTGCGACGGTCGAGACACCGTTCGGATCGTTCTCGGCACCCGGGACAGAAGCGGGCGTCGATGTCGACATCGTTATCAGACCCCATCACTTGCGGCTGGATTTCGACCGAAACGGCCGTGGCCCGAACCCGACGGCAGAAGAAGGCATCCCCGCGCGAGGCATCGTTGAACAGGCGAGGTTCCTGGGCGGCCATAGCCTCGTCGATCTCAGAATGGAGTTCAAGGGGGTCGTTCTCAAGGCATCGGTGCCGGGCATCTTCATGCCGCAAAAGGGAACGCCGCTTTGGCTGTCGCTGCGGAGGAACCGTTGTCTGATCTTTGCTCGATCGTGAAACAGCCTGCAATGGCGAACAGTCGGGAACACCCGAAGCCGGGGACGGATGGTCGTCGGGTCAAACCAGTCATCGCCGAGGCCGCAAAATGAACGAACCTGACATTCGCCTCGAAACCGAAGACGATCTTGATGGTATCGATCGGCTCCTTCGTGAGTCCTTCCCGACTTCGCTCGAAGCCCGACTCGTCCGAATGCTGCGCGATGACGGAGATTGCGTGTATTCGTTCGTTGCCCTCGAAGGCCAGGAAATCGTCGGCCAAGCGTTGTTTTCGAAACTGTCTGAGCCAGCCAACTCGCTGGGGCTCGCACCGGTTGCGGTTGCGGCGTCACGACGTCGCCAGGGGATCGCCGCCGCATTGATCGAGGCCGGCATCGAGAGGGCAAAGGCAGACGCCTGGCAGGCGATCGTCGTGCTTGGAGACCCTGCCTACTATCAACGCTTCGGCTTCAATCCGGAGGCGGTCGCCCACATGAATTGTGCATACGCTGGACCATATCTCATGGGGCTGGGGCTGGTGGAAAATTCCTTTTCGGGAAGCCGGATAGCTTACGGGCAGGCGTTTTCCGAAATCGAGGAGTCGGCCTGATACGGCACCCTGGCCGCGATGCCGATTTCGGGCGGAGCAATCCAAATCCGCAGGACCTCGTCAGTTCAGCGCAATGCTGATGCCTCGTCGCCCCGCCAGGTCGCAAAAATACTGCCACGCAACCCGACCGGAGCGACTGCCCCGCGTGCGTTGCCACTCGATCGCCTCGGCGAACAGTGTCTCGTCGGAAATTTCCACACCGTAAGCGTCGCAATACCGACGAATCATGGCGAGGTACTGGTCCTGGCTGCAAGGGTGAATGCCAAGCCACAATCCGAATCGATCGGAGAGCGAGACCTTCTCGTCCACCGCTTCAGATGGTGAAATTGCAGTCGATCGTTCGTTCTCGATCATGTCTCGCGGCATCAAATGGCGACGATTCGAGGTCGCGTAAAACAGGACATTGGCTGGACGTCCCTCGATTCCGCCGTCCAGTATCGCCTTGAGAGACTTGTAGTGGTTGTCCTCGTAACTGAAGCTGAGATCGTCGCAAAACAGGAGAATTCGGTGCTCTGTCTCTCTCAGCAACTGCATCAGGCGCCCGATCGATGGCAGATCTTCGCGCTGGATTTCGATCAGGCGCAGCGGGGTTTCGAGGCTGACGACCCGGTGGATTGCCTTGATCAGCGATGACTTGCCCATCCCGCGTGCGCCCCAGACCAGCGCATTGTTTGCCGCGTGTCCATTGGCGAACTGGCGCGTGTTTGCGAGCAGGATGTCGCGCGGGCGATCGATTCCGACCAGGAGATCGACGTCGATGCGGTTGACGACAGGGACTGGGTCGAGCCGCTCGGGGTCGACGTGCCAGACAAAGGCATCGGCCACCGACAGGTCCGGAATTTGGGGAGTTTGGGGGCCCAGTCGTTCGATCGCCTCGGCAATTCGCCCGAGCAGGTCAGCGCTCACCGAATCTTCTCCGCATCGGAATCGTCGTCTTCATCGAAATAGCCTGCCGCCCTGAGGCGGGCGATTCGACGGCGCTCGACCATGGCAACCAGCTGGATCGAGATCTCGTACAAGGCATAGACTGCCGCGAACAGAATGATCTGGGTGATGACGTCGGGCGGGGTGACGACGGCTGCGAGGCAGAGGATGCCGACGACGGCGTATTTTCGCATTCGCTTCATGCCATCGGACGTCACCAGTTCGGCCATTCCAAGAAGCGTCATGAGCACCGGCAACTGAAAGCAGATTCCGAAGGCGAAGATGAACTTGAGAGTGATGTCCAGCGACTCCCTGACAGAGCCGAGAAAGACAGTGGACAGTTCTTCGTTCGGAACCGTGCCTTCGACAACGGCAACCGATCCGCTGCTGTTTGTCAGGATTTCGGTCAGTGTCGGAATGACGTCGGAAAACCCGATGAAGAAATTCATCGCAAGCGGCGTCACGACGTAGTGGGTGAAGGCGGCACCGAGCAGAAACAGCGCAGGAGAGGCAATGATGAACGGCAAGAACGCCTTTTTTTCGTTGCGATAAAGCCCCGGCGCGACAAATCGCCAGAGTTGATGGGCGATGACGGGAAACGACAATCCAAGTCCCATGACCACCGAAATCCGAAAGAGGACGAAGAACTTTTCTTGGGGTGCAGTGAAGATCAGTTGCGGATCCTGGCCTCGCGAGCGCAGGATTTCCGCGATCGGCTCGACAAGGAAGTCAAGCAGCGTCTCCGAAAACGCAAAGCAGATCAACATGCCTGCGATGAAAGCCAGCACCGAACGAATCAGTCTTGTCCGCAATTCTGCAAGATGCTCGACCAGCGGAGCGGCAGAAGCGTTGATATCGTCCTCGCTCATTTGCAGAGACGTCCTTAACCGCCTTGACCGGAAGGCTCTGCATGCGCTGGTGCGGCCGCCTTGGGCGCAGGCGCTTTCGATTTGCCCGATGATCCGGCAGCCTTGCTCGCTGGTTTCTTGGAACTTGCTTTGGCGCTGTCGTTCCCAGGCTTGGCAACCGGCTTGTCACTCGCGGAATCCGTGCCCGCTTTCGGTTGCGGCGGGGCTGCAGCAGTGTCGGTATTGTCGCCTGCGTCTGCCTCGGGTCCCGAGACAGCCTCGTCGACTTCGCGCTGTTTCTTGACCCGGTCGGCATGCTCGCGCGCAGCATCGATCGGTTTCTGTTTCTTCTGGTCGGGAAGATCCGACGAGTTCAACGTGTTGCGGATATCGTCGAAACCGAAACTCGTGGCGTTGCCGGCGTCCTGGAAGGTCTTCTTGACTTCATTGACGCCAGTTTCGTCAGCGGCACGCTCCATGGCGCGCTGGAATTCCCTCGCCATGCCGCGGGCCTTGCCGACGAAGCGTCCAACGGTTCGGAACAGTTTGGGCAGCTCTTTCGGGCCGACAACGATCAGTGCGACCACGCCGATGACGAGCAGTTCCGACCAACCGATATCCAACACAGTCAGGCAGTCCTTTTACAACCGCACTCAGCTCTCTCCGGATGAATCTCGCTTTTTCTCCGGTTTCACTTCGACGGTCTCCGCGGATGAATCCTCAATGATTCCATCCATTTCGGTCTTGCCTTCCTTGACGCCCCGCTTGAATGCGGTGATGCCCTTTCCGACTTCGCCCATCAGTGACGAGATCTTGCCGCGGCCAAACAGAACCAGCACCATGATCGCGATCAGCAGTAGGCCGGGCAATCCGATGTTCTGCAGCATTCCAGGAATGATTGGACTCATCAGTTCCTCCTGTCGTCTCAATGCGTGTGGGAATTTCCCGACTTATCGCACGGAATGTCCTTGCACGTATGTATGTCTTTTCGAGCGTTTATACAAAGCCCGAATTCGTCCGTTGTCGACCGATGCCCCAATTGGCACGGCAAGTCGCCAAGGATTGGCGATGATCGGGTGAGTGGACGGACATGAATTTGCCACGGAGCTATCCTCGTCCACCTTGGAGCAGAGGAACCGGGTCGACGCTCTCGGTTCCCCGCCTGACTTGGTAATGAAAAAGGGGCGGGGACCCGCTGGCCACTTGCCCGACAACCTGGCCCCGCCGCACTTGATCGCCCTTGACCAGGGTCACGCCGGTTATCTTGCTGTAGACGGTGTAGAGATTGTCGTCATGGCGAATCAGCACGATGGTCGAGTGAGTCTCGGACGGCGAAACAAGGACAACCGCACCATCATCGGAGGCACGGACCGACGTACCGGCAGGAGCGCTGAAATCGACTCCGTGACTGCCACCAGCACCCGACGAGTATGGACGAACGATCTGTCCATCAACCGGCATGAGAAGCCCTGTGCCTGGGTCGGACAGCGCGGCCAGGGGTGCGGCGGCGGTTTCGGTGACCGATTCGCTGACTTCGGTCGCCTCACCTTCGTCCCTTGCGGGCAATGATGCGGGAACAACCGGCTCAATGGCGCCTTCATCTTCGTTCTGCGGATCTTCGGAAAGCGAACTCGCTCGGGCCGGCGGAATCGTGGCCGCTGTTTCCGAAGGGGGAGTCTCGCCGCGATCCGTATCCTGGACAGGCTCTGCGGGTTCGGTCGTGGCCGTCATCGGCGTTTGCCGAGGTTCGTCCGAGTTCAGTGCAGGAAGCGGTTCTTCGCTCAGTGCGGAATCGCCGCTGCGGCCGATCGCCGATCCTGCGATTGCCGCAAGCTCCTTGACGCTTTGGCCGCGCGATGCCGTCGCAGGTACGGCGAAGACTTCGCCGGGACGCGGATTGTAGCTGGTCCCCAGTCCGTTGTGATGCGCAAGCTGCGCGACCGTGAGGCCAGCCCGCGCGGAGATCGACTCAAGCGTGTCTCCCGGTTGCGATATGATCGCTCGCCGATCTCCGATGCGAAAGATCCCGTCTGAACCTGGTCTTGGCGACTGCGCGGTTTCGATGCTCCGACCGGGTTGCCTTGTTTCGACCAGGCTGGAACCGGGTCCGCATCCGGCTGCAATCGCAAGGCAAAGCAGCAGGGCCACGGCATTTCGCGCTTTCACCCGACGGTGTTCGGGAACGCAACTGGATTTGCGGTGAGGTTTCATGGCGCAATCATCGTTCTCAATGCGCATCAGCGTCAGGGATGCCGTCGATCAACGGCACGAATCTGACATAATTCAGTTCCTCGTAAAAGGGGCCGACTTCGGTCATTTTCAGTTTGATCAACCTTTGTATGTCATCGGTCTGGCCGACCGGCAGCACCATGATCCCGCCAATCGCCAATTGCTCCATCAGGGACTGCGGGGTGTCTTCGGCTGCAGCTGTCACGATGATCCGATCGAAGGGCGACTGATTCGGCATGCCCAGCGAACCGTCGCCATGGACGGAGGTGATGTTCGAAATCCGAAGTTTGCGAAACGCTTCGCGCGCGCCTTGATAGAGGTTTTGATGACGCTCGATCGTGTAAACCCGACGTGCAAGCTTCGAGAGAACGGCAGCCTGATAGCCGGAACCGGTTCCGATCTCGAGCACCTTGTGGTGGGGCTCGACTTCCAGAACCTCGGTCATGATCCCGACGACGGATGGCTGGCTGATTGTCTGGCCGCACGCGATCGGGAGCGGCGTGTTGTCGTAGGCGCGGTCAACGAATCGGCCGGGCAAGAAGCAGTGGCGCGGCGTCGACTCCATTGCGGCCAGGACATTCGGGTCCGTCACGCCCTGGTTCCGCAGTTCCTGAATGAATCTCAGCCTGTGGGCTGAAGGAATCATCGATCAAACGCTCCGTCGAGTTTTTCCATGGCCTCCCGCGATGTCAGGTCGGCGTGCAGCGGCGTGACCGAAATGTATCCGTCGAGGTTGGCGTGGACATCGGTTCCGGGCAGCGTTGGCAGATCCTGGGCGGCCCCCTTGATGAACAGGAAATCGCGATTTGACGGAGAGCGGTAAGGCAAGACGCTGAATTCTCCATGACGCCGAAGCCCTTGCGTCGCAAGTCGTGTTCCCTTGACGTCGGACGCTGTTTCCGGTGGGAAATTGACATTGAAGAACAAGCCATATTCGCCCGACGTGTGCCAGATGTCCAGTTCAAGGAGCCTTCGGACGACGGGCGCGCCATGGACCTGTGCAGCTTCGAAGATTGACCCGCCGCCCAGATTTCGCGGGCCGCAGTATTGCGACAGGGCGATGCTTCGGACGCCATGCAGCGCCGCTTCCATCGTCGCACCGACGGTTCCCGAATAGACCGTGTTCTCGCCGGAATTGTTGCCCCTGTTGACACCTGACAGAACCAGGTCGGGACGATTGTCGGACATGATGTGAAACAGCCCGGCGAGAACGCAGTCAGCCGGCGTTCCGTCGAGCGCGAAGCGACGAGGTCCGCTTGTCTCCAGTCTCATGGGATTGACGTACGAAACGCAGTGTCCCACGCCCGATCGTTCGTCACGCGGGGCGACGGTCCAGACCTCCCCGTCACGACCGGCAAGATCGCGAGCGATTTCGTCGAGAACAGCCAGCCCAGGCGCATCGATGCCGTCGTCATTCGTAATCAGTATTCTCACGTTTCAAACCTTGTGTCTTTGCTGGCGCGTTCAAGCCTGTCCAAGCCGGTCGCGCGGCGGCGGTCTCGGACTCGTCTCGCGTCGGCACGATCTGGGGCAAGCAACCCGGGATTGCCGATCGAAATGAAGTGCGGGGCCCGAAGTCAGACAAGTTGTCCGTCGGCGGTCAGGGTGGAACACCCGCCGAGCCAATCCCGCAGCACTGCGGGCAGACGGACACTGCCATCCTCTTGCTGGCCGTTTTCGAGCACCGCGATGAGGCACCGTCCGATGGCAAGCCCGGAACCGTTCAAGGTGTGGAGGAATTCGGGTGATGCCTCCGGCGCGGGCCGAAACCGTGCGTTCATCCGACGGGCCTGGAAATCGTCGCAGACCGAACAGCTGGAAATTTCCCGATAGCAGTTCTGGCCGGGCAGCCAGACCTCGATGTCGTGGGTCCGGCTCGCGCCGAATCCCATGTCGCCCGCGCACAAAATGACGGTGCGGTAGGGCAATTCCAGCGTTTCGAGGATGTCCTCCGCGCAGGCCGTCATGCGGTCAAGTTCTGCCCGGCTGTCTTCGGGTCGCGTGATCGACACCATCTCGACTTTTTCGAACTGATGCTGACGAAGCATTCCGGCGGTGTCGCGGCCTGCGGCACCGGCTTCGGAACGAAAGCACAGCGTGTGGGCCGTCAATCGCATCGGCAGGCGTTCGCGGTCCACGATCTGGTCGGCGACGTAGTTCGTCATCGAGACTTCGGAGGTTGGAACCAGCCAGTGCCCGTCATCGGTCCTGTAGCTGTCATCCGCGAATTTCGGCAACTGTCCGGTGCCGATCATCGCGCTTTCGAGCACAAGCACCGGCGGATTGGTTTCGGTGTAACCGTTCCGGGTGGTGTGGCGGTCTAGCATGAACTGGCCAAGCGCGCGGTGAATTCGCGCGACCGCGCCGTTGAGCACGACAAACCTTGCGCCAGAAAGTCTTGCCGCAAGCTCGAAATCCATGCCGCCCTGACAGCATTCGAGTTCATGGTGCTCTTTGGGTGCGAAGGAAAAGTCCCTTGGCTTGCCCCAGCGGCGGATTTCGACGTTGTCGGCCTCGTCCGATCCGTCCGGCACGTCATCGTCAGGGGAATTCGGAAACCCGAGCAGCAGATCGCGCAGTTCCGTTTCCGCTCTTTGACGCTCTTCCTCGTGACCTGCGATCTCTTCGCGAAGCCGTGCAGCCGCATCTCTGTGACGTTCAAAGGCTTCCTGGTCTCCTTGCGCCCGTGCTTCGCCCGCCGAGCGGGACGCGCGGTTTCGCTCCGCTCGCATGTTTTCGGTGAGCGTGATTGCCTCCCGCCTTCTCTGGTCGATTTTCAGCAGAACAGCCGCATGAGGTGCGATGCCTCGTCGTTCGAGGGCCCTGTCGAATCCTTCGGGATCTCCGGCGATTTTTCGAATATCGTACATGATTGATGTTCGACCCGTTCCGCTTGTCGGCACGCAAATCGGGCGTTTGGCATGAATTCTCGGATTGGTCAAACATTCGGATTCGTCGGCTTCGACCGGCGATGCCATGCAGTGGAAGCGACGTCGATTGATCCGAACCGAATCTTGGCAGCGATGGTTGAGCACGGGCAGAATGGATTGTGGATCGACTTCGCTCGGCAAATGCCGAACTTGAGGGACAGAGCCGGCGCCGCGGAAACGCATTTCGCGATGTGCAAAAGACGCGATGCAGCGACGTGGCGCTGTTGCTCGCCATCCGAGAAAGTGTCACGGTGCGCGAGGCCGCAAGAGACCATTCGCGGCCTCGGATCCAAGGACCATGTCATGTGGGATCAACGCTACGAAACGACCGACTACCTGTTCGGCACCGAACCGAGCCGATTTCTCAAGCTCAACGCCGAGTTCCTGAGGGCAGGGGACACGGCGCTCGCAGTTGCCGACGGCGAAGGGCGGAACTCGGTTTTCATGGCGGAGCTGGGCTTGCAGGTTGTGGCCATGGACAGCTCTTCCGTCGCGCTCGAAAAGGCGCGCCGGCTTGCTGCCGAGCGAGGCGTTGACGTGGACTTTCGGTTGACCGACCTGCGAGATTGGGACTGGGAGGCGGATCGATTCGACGTGGTTGCCGCCATTTTCATCCAGTTTGCCGATCCGCTCTTTCGCGCAGAGATCTTCGACGGCCTTGAGCGTGCCCTGAAACCGGGAGGGCTGCTCCTTCTGCACGGATACACCCCGGTGCAGGTCGAATATGGAACCGGAGGACCGCCAAATCCTGAGCAGATGTACACGCGTCAGATGCTTGCCGGTCGCTTTGCCGCATGGGACATCATCCGTCTCGAAGAATACGAAGCCGAACTGCAGGAAGGCACGGGACACTCAGGCCTATCCGCCCTCATCGATCTCATCGCGCGACGCCCGAAGTCATGACCGAGACGAGAGTCATTCGTGCCGCCCGACCACTTCGGGATGCAAGATGACCTGGAAGGATCAAGAATTGTCCGCAAACTCCCCCGCGCGCTACAAAAGGCTCATGAGCCGACTTCAAAGCGGCGAATGCGTCCTGATTGATGGTGGAACCGGCACCGAAGTCGAGCGGCGGGGTGTGCCGCAACTCAAACACGCATGGAACAGCGGCGGCACGTTGAGTCACCCTGACATCGTTCGCGAGATCCACGAGGACTACATTCGCCACGGCGCCGAGATCGTCATCTCCAATACCTTCGCCACCTCGCGAAACCTTCTGGAAGACGCGGGCGTTGTCGAACTCTTCGAAGACTACAATCGTCGCGCGGTGGAACTTGCCTGCGAGGCCCGTGAGAGCCTCGGGCGCGACAACGTGCTCGTGGCCGGCGGGATTTCGCATTGGTCCTTCACGGGGCGGTTGCCGTCCCTGGGCGACCTCAGGGAAGGCGCTGCCGAACAGGCCGCCGTCATGGCAAGTGCCGGAGCTGACCTCATCATGCTCGAAATGATGATCGATGTCCCACGAATGCTGGCGGTGCTTGAGGGCGCAAGCCGGAGCGGTTTGCCAGTTTGGGTTGGGCTCTCCTGCGCACCCGACGCGAACGGCGTGATGTGCCTTCAAGACGGCGATGCCAACGAAGACGGTGTCGTGAAGGCTGGTGCTGGTGGAACGCTTGTCGATGCGGTTTCGGCGCTGAAAGGCACGGATATCCCGCTCTTGAGCATCATGCACACCGAAGTCGACCACGTTGACGCCTGCCTCGACATTCTTGACGAGCATTGGCGTCGCCTTGTCGGCGTCTATGCCCATTCAGGGAATTACTGCGAGGACGCCTGGATCTTCGAGGGAACAATCTCTCCGAAAGACTACGCAACCGCGAGCAGGCGGTGGGTTGAGCGCAATGTTCAGATCATCGGCGGGTGCTGCGGCATCCGTCCAGAACACATCGCCGCAACGCGCGAGGTCGTCGAAGCTAGAAGTGCCTGAACAAAAGCGATTCGATGAACGAAGGCGCCAGTTGAACAAGCTTCGTGAAGATTGTCTCACTTTGGGTGCCTGTTGGCCCTGCCAAAACGCCAGTTTTCCGAGAGCGATGACGATCGGACCCGGAATCGACCTCGATCCGAAGGTCGTCATTTCCCCAATGACCAGTAACGGATAGCGGCAGCGGGAAGCAGATCACGGAAAACGCCTCAACGGCACCGACTGTGGCTTGCCAATGACCGTGCTCGGCATTAGTTTCCGCCAGCTTTTGGTCAACAGACAAGGATGACGTGATGATCGCATTGATTGCATCGCCTGCCTACGCCCAATCTTCAGGCGGGGGCGGATTGGGGTTTGCGAACTTCGGCTTGCTGCTCGTGATTTTCGCGATCATGTATTTTTTGCTCATCCGCCCGCAGCAAAAAAAGGTCAAGCAGCACAGGGCCATGGTTGAAGCTCTTCGCAAGGGCGACACCGTGGTGACCCAAGGCGGCCTGATCGGCAGGGTCACCAAGGTCAAGGCTGAAAACGAGCTCGAAGTCGAGGTCGCCAACGGTGTCAAGGTTCGCGTTGTTCAGTCGACCATTCAGTCGGTGTTGAGCAAGACCGAGGTCGCTTCGGACTGATTCCCAGTCTCGCCGCCAATTGACATGTTGCAGGTATCCGTCTTTCGGCATGTCCTGATCTGGGGCATATGCGTCATCGGTATGGTCATCGCCATGCCCAACGCCTTCTATTCCCGTGTTGAATTGGCGAACGACGCCAGGGTCGCCCTCGAGACAGGTGCAGCTCCCACGGAAGAACTCGAGACACGGGCCAACAGCTGGCCGTCGTTTCTGCCGTCGGCTCTGGTGAACCTCGGTCTGGATCTCAGGGGAGGCGCTCACCTTTTGGCCGAGGTTCAGGTCGGTGAAGTCCATGCCGCTCGCCTTGATGGCATGTGGCCTGACGTTCGGGATGCGTTGCGCGAACGTCGCGAGACGGTCGGTACCATCCGGCGCCAGGAATCAACCGGCCCCGAACTTCGTGTTCGCATCTCGAACCCCGATGCCATCAATGTCGCCGTCGCCGCAGTCGAAGAACTCGCGAGACCGGTCGGCGGACTGGTCGGGCCGGCGTCCGACGACATCGAAGTGACTTCTGAAGGCGCCGATGTGGTGGTCACGCTTTCGGAGGCGGAAAAGGCCCGTTCCGATCGCAGCACGATGGAACAGTCGCTCGAGATCATCCGACGACGAGTCGATGAGGCTGGCACCCGCGAGCCGGCGATTCAACGGCAAGGCGATCATCGGATCCTGATCCAGGTTCCGGGAATCGGATCGGCCGAAGACCTCAAGGCGCTGATCGGCAAGACCGCAAAGCTCACCTTTCACACGGTCGAGGGACAAACCTCCAATCCCGAGGAGCGTGTCCGATCGGGTCAGATACTGCTGCCCGCAGAAGACGGGTCGAGCATCTCATACATTCTTCAAAGAACACCGACGATTTCGGGCGACCATCTGGTCGACGCACAGCCGAGTTTCGATCAAAACAATCAACCAGCGGTCAGCTTTCGCCTGAACCCGGCGGGGGGGCGAATCTTCGGAGAATACACTGCCCGAAACATCGGCAACCTGTTTGCCATCGTTCTCGATGACAGCGTGATCTCGGCGCCGGTGATACAGAGCCACATCCCTGGCGGGTCGGGGATCATCACGGGACGGTTCTCGATCGAGGAGAGCACCCAGCTCGCCATTCAACTCAGGGCCGGCGCGCTGCCCGCGAGAGTCGTCTATCTCGAAGAAAGGACCGTCGGGCCCGAACTCGGCCAGGACAGCATCGATGCGGGGCGGGTTGCCTGTGTCGTCGCGTTCATCGCCATCCTGGTTTTCATGGGGTTGAGCTACGGCGTGTTCGGGCTGTTCGCCAACATCGCCCTGATCATCAACGTGGCGCTGATTTTTGGCCTGCTCTCGGCAATCGGCGCGACGCTGACCTTGCCGGGGATCGCGGGAATCGTCCTCACGATCGGCATGGCGGTCGATGCCAATGTCCTCGTGTTCGAGCGGATCCGCGAGGAACTGCTGAGCTCCAAGAGTCCCTCTCGGGCGGTTGCCGCCGGCTACGAACGGGCTCTATCGGCAATCATCGATGCAAACATCACGACGTTCATTGCCGCCACGATACTCTTCGCCATGGGAGCGGGTCCGGTCAGGGGATTCTCGATCACGCTTGGCCTTGGAATCGTGACGTCGGTCTTCACCGCAATCTGGGTGACACGTCTGATGATTGCGACCCTGCTTGCAATTCGACAGCCCAAAACGATCGAGGTCTGAGCCAACATGCGTCTCAAACTTGTCCCTGCAGGCACCCGAATCGACTTTTTCCGGTGGGCCAATGTGACCAAATGGGGTTCGATCGGCGCCATGCTCGCATCGGTCGTGCTCGTCTTCGTGATGGGCCTGAATTTTGGCATCGACTTCAAGGGCGGGACGACGATTCGCACCCAAAGCGCGCTGGAACTCGATGTCGGGGCGTATCGAGCCCGTCTGTCGGGGCTGGGGCTCGGCGACATCACGATCACCGAGGTCAACGATCCAGCAGCCGAATTGGCTGGCAGGACGGAAAACGTCGCCCTGATTCGGATCGAGCAGCAGTCTGGCGAGGAAGCGGTCAGCGCGGAGACCGTGTCGGCGATCAAGGATGCCTTGCGCCAGATCGATCCCGACATGGAGTTCCCTCTTGTGGACAGTGTCGGTCCCAAGGTGTCGGGCGAGTTGATCCAGGCGGCAGTGATCGCTGTCCTCATCGCGATCGCGGCAGTGCTTTTTTACATCTGGCTGCGATTCGAATGGCAGTTCTCGCTCGGGGCCGTCGGTGCGCTCGTGCACGACGTCGTCCTCACGATCGGGATCTTCAGTCTGCTTCAGATCAAGTTCGATCTCGCCATCATTGCAGCGCTGTTGACCATCGTGGGTTATTCGCTGAACGACACGGTCGTCGTTTATGACCGCGTCCGCGAGAATCTTCGCAAGTTCAAGAAGGAACCGTTGCGCGACCTGCTCATTCGGTCGATCAACGAAACGCTGAGCCGGACGGTCATGACGTCTGTCACGACATTGATCGCGCTCTTGTCGCTCTTTGTCCTCGGAGGCGACGTCATCCGCGGATTCGTGTTCGCGATGATTTGGGGCGTCATCGTCGGTACCTATTCGTCGGTCTTTGTCGCCTCGAGCATGCTTCTTCGCCTCGGCGTCAAGCGCGACTGGTCGAAAACGAGCGAGAAATCAGAGGCGGAATTCGCGAAGTCCAACCCGTGATCGATCATTTTCTTGGCGCGCTGGCGCACGACGGGCTGCCGGTCCTTCTCGCGGCGGTCGCGATCGCGGGATTGGTCAGGGGGTTTTCCGGTTTTGGCACCGCGCTGATCTATGTTCCCCTGGCGTCAACTGTCATGCCGCCGATCTGGGTCCTGACAACATTGATGGTCTTTGACATCATCGGAATTGGACCTCTGATTCCGCGCGCGACAAGGGACGGGCGGATCAAGGAAGTCGTGATCCTCGTGACGGGCGCTCTGGTTGGCATGCCGGCGGGGTTTCTGCTACTCACGCGAATCGGTTCCGATGAATTCCGCCTTCTGATCAGCGTCTCCGCTCTCGTTCTTGTCGCGCTTCTTGCCAGCGGCTGGCGCTTGAAGCGGGCGCTGAACCTGCGAGCGAAGGCCGGGGTGGGCGTCGTTGCCGGAATGTTTGGTGGCGCGACCGGAGCGCCTGGACCGCCGATCATCCTGCTATATCTCTCCGGTCCGGACGGCCCGGAAGTCGTTCGCGCGAACAACATGCTCTTCCTCCTGTTGTTCGACATTGTCTTTCTCGCCGTGCTGGCGGCCTCCGGCTACCTGGAAGTCGAACCCGTCATGATCGGCCTGATCCTGGTCGTGCCCTATGCGCTTGCCGGGTGGCTTGGGCAGCTGGTCTTTGATCCGCGGCGCGAAAGAGCCTATCGAATCATCGCCTATGTGATCATCACACTCTCGGCGTTGATCGGTCTCCCGTTTTTCCTTTGAAATTCGCGACATCGCGCGTGGCCTGTCGTTCTGACCGGGCACAAGGTGGGTCGGGTTCGGAAGGTTGACACTTGCCGAAACGTGAAGTCGGTGAGGAAGCGGCTTTTTCCCGACACAACATGTGTTAGATAGATCAATCCGGGCTCATGCAGTTCGGAGCGAATGATACCAAGCAAGACAAGGAGGGCCTGCGACATGGCTTTTGAATTACCGGATCTCCCCTATGCCCACGATGCGCTCGCGGACGGCGGCATGTCGCGGGAGACCCTCGAGTACCATCACGACCTGCATCACAAGGCCTATGTGGACAATGGCAACAAGCTGATCCAGGACACGGAATGGGCCGACAAGTCCCTGGAAGAGATCGTCACCGGCACATATTCGGCGGGCGCGGTCGCGCAGAACGGAATCTTCAACAATGCCTCCCAGCACTGGAACCACATGCAGTTCTGGACGATGATGGGCCCCTCGGGCCGTGACATTCCCGGAGAGCTTGAGAAACGAATCGCGGATTCGTTCGGCTCGGTCGATCAGTTCAAGGCGGATTTCGTTGCTGCGGGTGTCGGTCAGTTCGGCTCGGGGTGGTGCTGGCTCGTGGCCGAATCGGATGGATCGCTCAAGGTCACCAAAACGGAAAACGGCGTGAATCCGCTGTGCTTCGGTCAGACGACGCTGCTCGGGTGCGATGTCTGGGAACACTCCTACTACATCGACTTCAGAAACAAGCGGCCGGCGTATCTGGAGAATTTCCTGAACAATCTGGTCAACTGGGAAAACGTCGCGGAACGTCTGCACGGCGCATGACGAAATCGCCGTCCCGATGACGGGGCCAATCAAACCTATTCGGGGTCAGGGTCGTCGGGACGCTTCACGATTTCGGAGAGCCTCTTGATCAGGGCGATTTCGTTCGGGAAGTCTTCAAGGGATTCGCGGAAACTCCAATCCGCGAATCCCGCGGCAATCTGGTGCTCGATGAGCTGAATGAGCGGGTCCCAGAACCCGTTGACATTGAGCAGCAGCACCGGCTTGTCGTGCATGCCCAACTGGCGCCAGGTCAGCACCTCGAAGAGCTCGTCAAGGGTTCCCGGTCCGCCGGGCAGGGCGACGACCGCGTCCGAATTGGTGAACATCACTTCCTTTCTCGAATGCATGTCGGCAGTGACGATGCAGGTGTCGAGGTGGAGAGCCGCTCGTTCGAGCTGTACAAGGTGGGTTGGAATGACGCCGAGGGTCTGGCCTCCTGCCTCGTGGACGGCATCGGCGACAGCACCCATCATTCCGGTTCCTCCCGCGCCGTAAACGAGTCGAATCTTCGATCGTGCAAGCCACTGGCCCAACTTGCGCGCTCGATTCACGAATTCCGGATCATTGCCTGCTCGTGAACCGCAGAAAACGCAAATTGATGCACCTGAATCGGTCATGATCATGTCCTTGTGACGGTCTGAACCCTGTAAATCCCCGTTCTTTTGATCTAACACGGCGATTAGCGAAGAAAAACGACAACGCTGCGACTGCTGCCATTGGCGGATTCTACAGGGACGAAGACGGTGCCGAAACCACTGATTTACGCGATCGTCGTTGCCATACTGGCATTGATTCTGCTTGTCCTCGCGCTTTTGCCTCGTGACGACAGTGGTGTCGACGGTGTTTCTTCGGGAGTCTCCGAGAGCGAAGACCAGCAAGTCGAGGCGGCGACCGGAGACGAGCCGTCCGAGAGTGACCCGCAGGCCGGGGACATTGTCGAGGAACGCGGGGGCGACACGGAAGCACTCGACAGGCCGGCAACATCCGAAACGGCCATCGACGAAGCAGACGGTTCGTCGGTTGGCGAAACGGTCGCTGAGCAGGATGCGCCACAAGAGTCCGGCGATTCATCCCTGCAGACGCAGAGCCAGACCGATGCCGACGAAGATGTCGCGCCAGAAGCTGAAGACGATCAGCCGGACTCTCCGACATCGGTCGCGCAATCTGAGAGCGAAATGGACGGGGAGGCAGACCAGTCGACCGATCCGGAGCCTGCAGTCTCGGAGACTGGCGCGACGGATGCGGAAGAAAGCGAAACGCCTGTTGATGGTTCCGACTCCACGACCCGAGAGGTGGTGGTTCAGCAATCGGATGCGGACAGCGGTCAAACGGATGCTGGAACAAAAGAAGAATCAGCAGCCGATTCGGTTGAAGCGCCGGCAAGCGAATCAGCCGACGGGACTGTTCTGAAGAGTGACGACGACGAATCGGTGACGGAATCCCGAGTAGCCGAGACCGACGACGCTGGCGATCAAGGACAGGCGTTGTCGACAAGCGAGGTTGGAGTGACAGACTCCGGGGTCTCTGACATCGGAACTGGCGGTGGTGGACCCGAAATCGACCTCGTCAGAGTCGATCCTGAAGGAGCCGTGATCATCGCGGGTCAGGCATCCTCTGGCAGCTCGATCAGCGCTTTCGTTGACGATGTCGAGGTGATCACGACCACGGCTGCCCGCGACGGCAATTTCGTGTTGTTCATGCACGTGCCTCTCACGGACGAACCGACGGCGATAACCCTTGTCGAGCGGACAACTTCCGAGTTGGTCATTGCCTCCGATGACGTTGTTCTCATCATGCCTTCAGAGTACGGCGGCCGGCCAAGGGTTGTCATTGCAGACAGCGAAGGCGCCACGGTTGTCCAGGACAGCATCATGTTGGCGAGCCGAGCCGACTCTCCATCGACTGAAACGTCGTCCCAAGACAACGCCGATCAGACGATTGCGCCTGACGACGACGCCTCTGGGTCAACTGCCGGACAGCGCGCCGACGATGGAACTGGTTCCGGTGACGAAAGCGGCGCTGACGACGGGAGCGAAACGACTTCCGATGTCGGCAGCGTTGCCGCGACCTCGGTTTCCGCCGGAGAAGAAGGCAGCGGTTCCGATCCGAGTGCCCCCGACGAACAGCCTGGCGTCGAAACGGCTGCGAGTGGTGACGGTGACAGCGACCAAGTCGAGACCTTGGTCCAGGCCCCGACGCTGTCACTTGATACCGTCAGCTACGACCTTGCAGGAGACGTGGTTGCGACGGGAAGGGGCGGCAACGAAAACGAGGTCCGGGTTTACGTCGACAATCGCCTCGCGACAACGAGCATGGTGCAGACCGACGGGAACTGGCGCGCCGAACTCGATGACGTCCGCGAGGGGATCCACACGCTGAGGATCGACGAAGTCGATCAACTCGGAAACGTCCAGGCTCGTGTCGAAAGCCCTTTCAAGCGGGAAATCCTCGCACATGACACGCTCGTGAGCCTCAATCAGGCGCAGCCGCTAGCGCAGCCGCTGGCACACCCGCGATTGACCAGGGTGACGATTCAACCCGGTCACACGTTGTGGGCGATCGCGCGCAATGCCTACGGTCAAGGCGTCAAGTACGTTCAGATCTACGAGGCCAACCTCGACCAGATCAAGGACCCGAACCTGATCTATCCCGGCCAGGTTTTCGACGTTCCCGACCCGACCCCGGCATCAGAGTGACGAATCCTGCACACCCTGTGGTGATCGGATTCGGATGAGCGATCAATGCGCGGCACCATCATGACCGACGGAAAGATCAACCGGCAGATCGGCTGGTTGGTCATTCGCAGGGTGGCTCCCTATCTCTGGCCGCGCAACCAACCCGAGTTCCGCGTTCGGGTGGTGCTCGCGCTCGTCGCCCTGTTTCTCGCCAAGGTGGTTGGTGTCATTTCGCCTTTTTTCTTCAAGGCGGCGGTCGACCACCTGGCTCCTGACCCCGAAACCGCATCGCCGGTCTTCATGTTCGGGCTTGGCGCCATTGGGCTGACGGTCGCCTACGCCTTCACGCGATTCATGATCGTGTGCTTCAATGAATTGCGGGACGTCACCTTCGCGCGCGTTGGCCAAAGAGCGTTGCGGACCTTGGCGTTCAGGACGTTTCAGCATCTCCATTCGCTGTCGCTGCGTTACCACATCACGCGCAAGACGGGCGGGCTTTCGCGAATCATCGACCGGGGCGTCAAGGGCGTCGACTTCCTGCTTCGCTTCATGCTGTTCTCGATCGGGCCGTTGATCCTCGAACTGATGTTTGTCGCTGGAATCCTCTTCGTGATCTTTGATGCCCGCTATCTCCTCGTCATCGCCGTCACGATCACGCTTTATGTCTGGTTCACCTTCAAGGTGACGGAATGGAGGGTCCAGATCCGCAAGGAGATGAATGACCAGGACACGCAAGCCAACCAGACGGCGATCGACAGCCTGCTGAATTTCGAAACGGTCAAGTATTTCAGCGCGGAGAGGCGAGAGGCCGGCCGATTCAACCGATCGATGCGCGGTTACGAAGAGGCTGCGCTGAAGACGAGCTACTCGCTCGCATTTCTCAACCTCGGGCAGTCGCTGCTGATCACCATGGGCCTCTTGACGGTGATGGTCATGGCGGCGCTCGGCGTGCGAGATGGCGATCTGACGGTCGGGGATTTCGTTCTGGTCAATGCCTACATGCTGCAGATCACCCTGCCGCTGAATTTCCTGGGAACGGTCTACCGGGAAATCAGGCAGGCCTTGATCGACATGGGCGAAATGTTCGAACTGCTCGAAATGAGTCCGGAGGTCACGGACAGACCCGGTGCGAAGCAACTGAGCGTTCCAAGGGCCGAGATCGAATTCGACAATGTTTCCTTCGGCTATGACCAGGCGCGGCCCGTCATCAAGGATCTGAACCTCGTGATCGGCTCAGGGGAAACACTCGCGATCGTCGGGCCGTCCGGATCGGGAAAATCCACGATCGGGCGCCTCTTGTTCCGGTTTTACGACGTGGACAAAGGCGCCATTCGCATCGACGGGCAGGATGTGCGTGACGTCACCCAAAGAAGCCTGCACGACAGGATCGGAATCGTCCCCCAGGACACGGTGCTGTTCAACGAGACCATCGGCTACAACATCGCTTACGGTCATCACTTCGCGACGCGCGAGCGGATCGAAGCCGCAGCTCGGGCAGCGCGGATTCACGACTTCGTGACGAGCCTTCCTGAAGGCTACCGAACAGAGGTTGGCGAACGTGGACTGAAACTCTCGGGCGGCGAGAAGCAACGGGTCGGCATCGCCCGGACGATTCTGAAGAATCCCCCGATACTGCTGCTCGATGAAGCGACATCCGCGCTCGACACCGAGACGGAGAAGGAAATCAAGGTCAGCTTGAACGAGATGTCAAAAGGGCGAACGGTCATCATGATCGCTCACCGCCTGTCCACCGTGGTCGACGCCGACCGGATCCTGGTTCTCGAAGCGGGCACGGTCATCGAGGAAGGTCGGCACGAGGAACTCCTTGCGCGCGGAGGGCGTTACGCCGAGATGTGGCATCATCAGCTTGCCGACGAGGATCTCGATGAAGTGCCTGCGTGAGTTTCCGCCGCATTGAATCGCGTTGAACGCGCTCGCACGGCTTCGCGCCCAATCATCAACAAGGGAGCGAGCAGAGCGGTTCAGGAATCTGACAACAACCCGACTTCCATCAGACGACCCGTCGCAGCGGCGGGTGAAGCGGTGTCGCAGGTGCCAGGTCGTGGTCGGCAAACCCCGCATCATCCGTTTCATCTTCGTTCGTGTCCTCTATGTCGACGACGTCTTCTGACACCGGTTCAGGCCAGACGATTTCCACCGGGCCCGCAAGGGCTCTCATGTCGCGTCTCAAGCGAATGTCCCGCATGATCGAACTGCCGGATCCAGCGAACAGGGCGCCGATCGATCGGCCGGACCGCCTCCAGATTTCTCCTGCCCAGTAACGAATTGCCAGGAGCGACGGCGTGAGCACGAGCGTCAGGAACGTTGCCGTTCCAAGGCCGAAAACGATTGCCGCCGCCAGCTGCTTCCACCACAAGGCGGCGGGCGCGTCGATCGTGTAACCGCCATTGACGAAATCGATCGAGATTCCGAGCATCAATGGGGTCAACCCGGCGACCGTCGTTGCAGTTGTCAGGATGACGGGCCGCAGGCGCGCCTCGGCCGTGCGCACGATGGCCTTCAGTACAGGCATGTGACGCGAATACTGGGAGAACGTGTCAATCAGGACGATGTTGTTGTTGACGACAATGCCAGCCAGAGCAACGATGCCGACGCCGGTCATGATGATCGAGAAGGGCTGTTGCAAAATCAGCATGCCGAGAAGAACGCCGGTTGTCGACAGAACCACTGCAAGAAGAACCAGTACGGCGTTGTAAAGACTGTTGAATTGCGCGAGCAGGATGACAAACATCAGTCCAAGCGCGCCGATGAAGGCCTGGCCGAGAAAAGCCTGGCTCTCGTTCTGGTCGTCCTGGTCTCCGGTCCATTCCCATCTGACGCCAGACGGCAGATTGGCTTCTGCGGTGATCCATTCGGTCAGCTGGCCGATCTTCGCATTCGGATTGACGCCCTGTTCGACGTTGGCCCGGATCTCGAATGTTCGAACCCCGTCGACCCGATTGATGCTGCCGAGACGGTGAACAGGCTCACGCGTCACGAAATTCGACAGCGGTATCAACCCGGCATTGGTGCGAACACGCAGGGTATCGATGCTTGAGAGGAGCCTGTCCTCTTCGGGCATGCGCAGGAGAATGTCGATCTCGTCATCCGAATCGGGAAGTCGCATGGTGCCGATGACCAAGCCGCGCGTGACCATCTGGATGAGCCAGCCAACCGACGCGACATCGGCGCCAAAACGACCTGCGTGTTCAACATCGACGTCGATTTTCCAGTCGATTCCCGGCAGGGGCCGCGTGTCTTCAACGGCAATCAGACCATCCGTGGCCGCAAACTTGGTTGCCAGCGTGTCCGCAGCGGACAGCAGTTCGTTCCAGTTGTCGCCGGATATCCTGATCGATACAGGCTTGCTGTCCTCCGGACCTCTCTCCTGGACGACGACATCGACAAGAACACCCGGAACGGTCGCGAGTCGCTGGCGTATCGCTTCAAAAATGCCAACACCGGTGTTCACCCCGCGGATCTGCCACGAATCAAGCTCGAACTGGATCTGGCCGATGCTGTCCAAAGGCGCCGACCCTCCGCCAAAGTCGGTGTTCAGCGCTGCGGCTCCGGCAAAGGCAAAGGCTGCCTTGACCCCGTCGGTGGCAAGAATCTCCCGTTCGACCGCCTGAACAAGCGCGTCCTTCTCGTTGAGCGACAGGTTTCCGCGAGCCCGCACGTGGACGAGCCCGTTCTCGGGTTCGGTGTCGGCAAAGAACTCGACGCCGTGGTTGTTCGACATGAAGGTCGTCACGACCCCGAAAACGAAACCGCCCGTGAGCAGCAAGATCACGATGGGCATGACCGGGTTGCCGACGATGACCTTGATCAAGGCTCCGAACCAGCTGCGGCGGTGACCGGCCGACGGGCTGGCCACGCGTCGCTGGCCGCGCAGCGAACGAACCGCGAGTCCAAGCAGCGCGATTGCCATCAGGAAAGGGACGACCCCGGCAATGACGCCACGAAGGATCATCAGCGCGCCCGCAAACAGCACGACAAGCGACACGGCCACCAGGAAGCCCCTGATCGTCCAGTGAAGACCGTCGCGCATCTTTCGCGAAATCCGATGCTCGAAGCGCGCCAATCGCGCGCTTGCACCGCCGACCACAGGCAGGAAGACAAGTGCCACGAGCAAGGAGGCCAACAGGACGAAAATCAGCGTCTTGGGGAGGTTCCCCATGAACTGGCCCGGAACGCCTGGCCAGAAGAGCATCGGCAGAAATGCGCACAAGGTTGTCGCCGTTGACGAGGTGATCGGCCATGCCATTCGTTTTGCCGCCCGCGCGTAGGCGGTCATCGGGCGTGCGCCCCGCCTGATTTGCATGTCGGCGTATTCGACGACGACGATCGCGCCGTCCACCAGCATCCCGACCGCCAGGATCAGCCCGAACATGACGATGTTGGAGATCGCGATTCCGGCCACGCCCATTGCGGCAAATGCAAGCAGGAACGATGACGGAATCGCGAATCCGACCAGCAGTGCCGACCGCATTCCGAGCGATGCAACCACGACGATCATCACCATGAGAACTGCTGTCAGAACCGAGCCTTCCAGCTGTCTGACCATGGAGTTGATGACCTGGCTCTGATCAAGCCCGAAATCGTAATCGATGCTGTCGCGGAGGTCTTCCGGCCAGCTTTTGACCGTTTCTTCGACAACGGCACGAACGGCCTCCGCCGTTCGGATCTGGTTGAATCCCTTCTTCTTGATGATCTGAATCACCACGGCGCGTTCGCCATTGAAGCGGGCTGTGCCGGTCGGGTCTTCGTATGCCAGTCGTACATCGGCGATGTCGCCGACGGTGATGACGCTGTCACCCTTGACGAGAACGGGGAGATTGAAAACGTCCGAAGCGTCGTCAAAGGTCGACGGGATCTTCACGCCGAACGAACCGTCGGGCGTTTCGATTTCACCGGCGGCGATCAACTGGTTGTTGGAACTGACGGTCCTGATCAGCTCTGCTGCCGTCAGATCGTAGGCTTCGAGCTTGAGTGGATCGATGATGACTTCGAGCACGTCGTCCCGATACCCGACGGTTTCGGTGCTCAAAATCGCCGGCATGGCCTCGATCGCGGTCTCGAATTCCTTGGCGACGCGAGCGAGCACCCGTTCGGGAACCTCACCGGAGATGGCGAGGACAATGATGGGAAACTCGGAAATGTTGATTTCGTTGATCGTGTAACGATCCGCCCCCGACGGGAACTCCGCCGCCGCCTGGCTGACCTTGTCGCGGACATCGGCAATCGTTTTTTCCTTGTCCCAGTCGAAATCGAATTCGAGCAGAACGCCGGCATACCCTTCGGCAGCCGTTGCCGACATCGACTTGAGATTGTCGAGTTCGTCGAGTTCAGACTCCAGTGGCTTGACCAGAAGCGATTCGGAATCGACTGCCGAAATTCCGGGGAAGGGAACGGAAACAAAAAGAACCGGAACGTCGATGTCCGGCGCCCCTTCCTTCGGGAGGCTGAAATAGGCGATGCCGCCCGCCGTCACCGACAGCACGACGAGGAAAATGATCATTCGGGCCCTGTCGACGGCCCAGTTGATGATGGCCATCATGACTCGGCTGCCTGGTACGTGATCTTCACCGGAAACCCGTCGAGCACGAATTCTTGGCCGACGACGATGATGTCGACGGTCTCGGGCAGACCGTCGAGCCAGACACCTTCGCGAGTGTCCCTGATGATGCTGACCGGTGTGAATCTGGCGCGGTTGTTCGCGTCGACGGTCTTGACGCCAAGTTCGCCCATGTCGTTCAAGGTCAATGCCGACCGGGAAACGATGTGTCCGCGTTTGCTGTCGATCAGGACAGTGATTTCCGAGGTGACGCCGTCGCGTATGGCAAGGTCAGGGTTCGGCGCGGTCACCTCCACCCGAAACGTCCGCGCCTGCGGGTCGGCACGACGGGACACGAACGACACCGTTCCCGAGACGTCCCCGCCGGAAGCGAGTCGGGACTTTGCCACGCTGCCGACTTGCAGCAGGTCAACCTGGAACTCGTCCACAAACCCGACAAAAATGATGGGATCGAGCGACACCAGGGTCGCGCATGGTGACCCCGGCTGAAGGAGCGTCCCGAGTTCTGCCGTGTCGGTTTCGAGCAATCCGGAAAACGGAGCGCGAATCTGCAGTCTTTCGATTTCCTTCTCGGCGCGAATGACCGCCGAACGCGCGGCCTCGAGGGAAGCGGAGTCCGAAATTGCAGCCGTTTCCGACCCGTATCCCTGCTCGGCGAGCTTCGACGACACGTTGGTCCGGTTCTCGGCGTCAATCAGGCGGGCCCGCGCTTCGAGAAGATTGGCATCCCGGCTGCCAGCGTCCAACTCGCACAACAACTGACCTTCGCTGACCATGCTGCCGTGTTCGAGGGGCTCGGAGACGACCCTTCCGGTCGTCTCGGACTTGACGTCGAGGTGTCGGAAAGCTTCGGTTCGGCCTCGCAGAACCAGGGTCCTCTCGACATCGGCCGCAACCGACTTCTTGACCATGACCAACACCGGTTCAAGGCCAACGTTTTCGGTATCGGAAGACGCCTGCGAGACCAGGGCCGCAGCATTGTCGTGCACGGCCTCACTGTCGGAATCGGCGGCCACGCTCGCGTCGGCCTCGGGTCCGGCGAAAGAGAGATTCCTGGCGAACATCAGGACGCGTTCGCGCTCGATCACGAGCGCGTAGGCGACTGCACAAACGATCAGCGCCAGTAGCAACTGGATAGGGCGCATTGATATTCCCGTGTCACTCAAGTCGGCCGCGACGGCTGGTTTGTGACATCCAGACCATCAACTCTTGGGACATGATCATAAACGCCACGAAGAATAAAATCAAAAAATCGTGCTTGTGGAAGGCTCCCATGTTCATCTTCGCCGTTGGAACGGGCGTTGAAACTGTGTAATCGGTCTCCGGCGAAGTTGCAGTTCAAGCGATCGCAGCCTTGAGGCCGGCTCATCGACGTTGACGGTTTCGGCGGCGTTGCAAGCTCCGGTCGCGCGGGGCAAAAGGCTCGCCTGATGTGATCGGACTCGCGAACCGGACCGCAACGCATGAGACGGAAAGAGGCATGAAACGACCCAGACCCAAAAGGCCGGACAGCGAGGCACCAGACACGTTTCTTGAAGAGGTTCAGGAAGAGATCCGGCGCGACAGGCTTTACGGATACCTCCGAAAATACGGGTGGATCGCGGTTCTCGTCGTCTTGATTGCTGTCGGCACGACAGCCTACTTCGAGTATCGCGAAGTGGCAGACAGGCAAGACGCGGAGGAACGCGGCAATCGGATCTACGAAGCCCTTGAGATCGAGGATGCCTCGGAACGGATCGACGCCCTCCAGTCGATCGTCGCCGAAGGCGGTCCGTCTCGGAGCATCGTCGCTTTGCGAACCGCGGCCGAACTCGTGAATGACGACCAGATCGATTCCGCGGTCGCGCTTCTCGACGAACTGGTTGGCGATGACAGCGTCGATCCGATCTACCGCGATCTTGCCGCGCTCAAGTCGGTGATGCTGAAGGCGGACACGCTGGAACCCGCCACGCGGCTTGCCGAGCTCGACCGGCTTGCCCGTCCCGGTGGGCCGTTCCGGCCGTTGGCCATGGAACAGCGGGCCGTGTATTACCTTGAACGCGGCGAAAGACAGATGGCCCTTGACGAGCTGTCGGCGTTGCTCGACGAACCCGAGGTCAGTTTTGGTCTGCGGTTGCGTGCCACCCAAGGGATTGCCGCACTCGGGGGCAATGAAGCCGACGAGGGTACGTGAGGCCGCGTGCAAGCCGGTCGTGGCGCCAGGGCCTTTCGACCGCCGCATGCGGTTCGAATGGCAATGTGATCAACGGGCAATGATGTGACTGATGAGACAATGATCAATCGTTCAATTCGATTCAAAGCGCGACAGATTCTTGTTGGCATGGCGCTGGTCGCGGCGCTTTCGGCCTGTTCGGGGGATGACGACGTGCTGCCCGGTGAGCGGATCAGCATCAGGCCGGATGCCCAACAGGGGGTCGAGGCTGTCGAGGATACGCAAAACGAAATACGGAACGTCGACATTCCGTCCGCGCGCGCGAATTCCGAGTGGACTCACATCAACTCTGCGTCCACCCACTTCGGTTCGCATGTCGTGTTGCCGGCCGAGCTGTCGCTGCAATGGTCGGCCGGCATCGGAACCGGAAACGCGAAGCGATTGCGCCTGTCGTCGGAGCCGGTTGTCGCGGACGGGAGGATTTTCACGCTCGATTCAAGCGCGAGCGCCAGGGCTTTCGATCAAGCCGGAGAGCGCCTTTGGGATGTCGACCTGTCGCCGGGGCGGGAGTCTGCGGACGAAGTCACAGGTGGCGGGCTGGCGTACGGAAACGGCACGCTGGTGGCGACGACGGGGTTTGGCGAGGTGATCGCGCTCGATCCTGCGTCGGGAGAGATCCGGTGGCGGCATCGGCTGGACTCTGCGGTCTCGGCGGCTCCGACCACGGGCGGAAACCTGGTCGCCGTGGTGGGACGCAACGACGAGGCGGTCGGTCTGTCCCTCGATGACGGGCGGATACAGTGGCGGCAGATCGGCGCTGGCGACAGCTCGGGAATTCTTGGCGCCGGGTCGCCGGCGATTTCCGATCAGCTCGTCGTCCTGCCATTCGCTTCGGGCGAAGTGACCGCCGTGTTGAGAGAAACAGGTGTCGGTGTCTGGAACAGCACGGTGACCGGAGGGCGTCGTGGACTGACACGCTCGCGAATCGGGGCGATCTCGGGTGATCCGGTGATTGGGCCGAACTCGGTCTTCGTCGGGAATCAGGCGGGCAAGCTTGCGGCACTGGACAGCGGGACGGGTTCGATCAGGTGGTCGATCGACGAAGGCGCGGCGGGGCCGGTCTGGCCCGCCGGAAACGCAGTCTATGTCGTGACCGATCGCGCGATGCTGAGCGGTCTGTCGGCGGATGACGGTTCGGAGCTGTGGTCGGTGCAATTGCCGGAATTCGACGATCCGGAGGACCGCGAAGGGGTCTTCGTGCATTTCGGACCCGTTCTTGCCGGCGGACGTCTTCTGGTCGCCGGCAGTGATGGCTTGCTCAGGAGCTTCGACCCGCGGAGCGGGGAATTGCTGAATGCCATGGATCTTCCGGCCCCGGCTGCATCGCGACCCGCGATCGCGAATGGCGTGCTGTACCTTTTAACGGCCGACGGGACGCTCCACGCGTTCAAGTGATCTTCACGGGCAGGCTTGGTCTGCCCAAGGTACCCGAATAACCATGTTCACGGCAGCGATCATCGGTCGACCGAACGTCGGCAAGTCCACCTTGTTCAATCGACTCGTCGGCAAGCGGCTGGCGCTTGTCGATGACAGCCCAGGGGTCACGAGAGACATTCGCGAGGGTCAGGTCAAGCGCGGCAAGCTGGAATTCACGCTGCTCGATACCGCAGGGATCGGAGTTCCCGATGCGAACGATCTGGCGCAGGGAATGATCGAATTTGCCCGTCGAGCGGCCGACATGTCCGACGTGTGTCTTTTGACCGTCGACGCCCGTGCCGGGGTGACAGCGCTTGACCTGGAGTTGGCGGCATGGTTGCGCAAGACCAATCATCGACTCCTGCTGCTCGCCAACAAGGCCGAGGGGCGCAGCGTTCAATTCAATCTCGACGAGTTCTACGCGCTGGGGCTCGGTGAACCGCTTGCGGTTTCTGCCGAGCACGGCGAGGGAATCGACGAACTGTTCTTGCAACTGCAAGAGATTTCCGACGAATTCGATGACCCGATGGGGGCTGGGCCCGCTGCCGAGAACGAATCGGATGAGGGTTCGCAGAACGATGCGGAACTCGTCAGCGTCGATCGGCCGCTCAAGATATCCGTCATCGGCCGGCCAAACGTCGGCAAGTCGACGCTGATCAATCGGATCGTCGGCCAGGACCGGTTTCTGACCGGGCCAGAAGCCGGCGTCACCCGCGACGCGCTATCCGTGCAGCTGGACTGGCAGGGATCACCGGTTCGAATCTGGGACACTGCCGGCCTGCGAAAGAAGGCGAGAGTCGCGGGCAAGATCGAAAAACTGTCGGTGGCCGATGCGTTGCGAGCGATCCAGTTCTCGGATGTCGTGATCGTGCTGATTGACACGACGCGACCCTTCGAGAGCCAGGACACGCGAATTGTCGATCTGGTTGCCCGGGAGGGACGGGCAATCGTTGTCGCCGTCAACAAGTGGGATCTCGCAAGAGATCGCCACAAGAGCTTGAACGTGCTCGAGGAGACGTTTCGACGATTGCTGCCCCAGGTCAAGGGGGCGCCTTTGGTCCCTGTTTCCGCCTTGACGGGATCGGGGCTCGAACGACTGCACGCCGCCGTTCTGTCGGCACATGCGGTCTGGAATCGCCGCGTGTCGACAGGCGAACTCAACCGCTGGCTGGCCGGCATGGTGGCGGCCCATCCCCCGCCGGCGCCCGGCGGGCGTCGGGTGAAACTGCGCTACATCACCCAGGCCAAGACGCGCCCGCCCGGTTTCGTCGTCATGTGTTCACGGCCCGACGAGATCGGGGATCACTACAGGCGCTACCTGGTCAACGGGCTTCGCGAGGCCTTCGACCTTCCGGGCACGCCGATTCGCCTGACGTTGCGGAGCCGGGCGGACAGGAACCCGTTTCGGCCGAACTGACTTTTGCGGCGCGGCGTCCGTCAGCCCGCCCGGTCATCGAACGGTCTCACGACGCCAGAGTCGCTGTGTCGACCGATCAGTACGATCAGGGCTCAATCGCCCGCAAGAAACTCGAGGATTGCCGCATTGACGGCGTCGACTTGCTGCCATTGAGCAAAATGGCTCGCATTTTCGATCAGCAAAAGTTGTGCGCCAGGAATGAGTTCGGCCATTCTCTTCGTGTGCGCCTCGTCGATTGCCTCTTCATAGACTCCGGCCGCGATCATGAACGGAGTCGAAATGCCGGCCAACTGGTCTTCGGAAAAGTCGGGCTGCGAGCCCCACATTGCGAACACCTTGCCGGAGAAAGTTTCCCATGCGTCAGGGGTCGGGGAGATTTCGGCGTACTGGGCTGCGGCATGGGCGACATACGCGCCGATCAGATCGTCGGTGAATGCGGAGGGCCGAAGGGCCGAGATGTGGTAGTTTGCGCCGAGCGCGAATGCCTTGGTCAAGCGATCACGATTGTGGATGGCGATCTGCAACGCGATGTTTCCACCGTCGCTCCAGCCAACGATGGCCGCGCTGTCGAGCGCAAGGGCGTCCATGACTCGCATGACATCGCTTGCAAGCAGGTCGTAGCCGAACGCTTCGTCACAATCGGTCGAGCGTCCGTGCCCTCGACTGTCGATCGCGATCACCCGATGGTGCTCGGCAATTGCCGAAATCTGCCCGCCGAAGTCCTCGGCGGCGCCCAAGCCCCCGTGCAGCATGAGAACTGATCCGGGTTTGCCGGACCCATAGGTTGCACAATGCAATGAAACCTCGCCCAGCTCGACCGTTTCGGTTGCCTCCGGTGGCGGTAACGGTTGTGGTGGGGTCAATTGACGCCAATTGTCTGCGGTCATCCTCGATCTCCATTGTCAAATTGGTGGCGCCCGACTGCATGGGCGGGCGGTACGCAGTCAGAAAACAGGTCGACTTCCCGAAAATCAAGGACAAAACCGCCTCGGTCACCAACGGGATTGCCTTTGGTGTGTCTTTGGCATGTTGCAACAGTCACCAACACCGTAACTGCTGCGGTCTTGTCGACAGGCAAGGCGAGCAGGCCCGAATTCGCGCCTGCTTCGACCGTGTCACGATTGCCTGGCGCAGGCGACTGGAGAAAGGTTATGAACCCTGTGAAAACGAGCCGATTTTCTCAACCAGTCTTTCCGCCTCCTCTTGGGGAGAGGTCAGCAGCGAGCGATCTTCGCCGGGATAGAACCGAGCCCTGACACCGGTCGGCATCGGACGGGGAGCGAACGTCAGCAGGCGTCCGCTGCGAGGCGTTGCCTCGGCCTGCCACGCCTCGAACAGCACGCGTTGGGCGGCCTTCGATGCTGCATATGCGCCGTGAAACTTCCCCGCATGGACCTTGTCGTCGATGTTGACGACCACGCCGTCAGGCGAGGTCAAGAGCGGCGAGAGAGTCGCGACCAGGCCGGCAACAGCCAGGACATTGATCTCCATGCATTTCGCCGTGTCGCGCTGAAACGAATGGGCGAGCGGGGACAAGGGCGGTGCATGGACTGCCGCATGGATCCAGAAATCTAGGGTGTGGCCCCGTTCCCTGATCGCCTCGGACAAGCGCGCGACGCCGTCGGTGTCGCAGATGTCGAGCGGAACAAGTGTCGAGCGCCCGCCGGCTTCATGAATTCGATCGTCGAGTGATTCCAGCGCGCCGACCGTTCGCGCGACCGAGATCACGTGGACGCCGCGGCTCGCGAGTGCAATTGCCACGGCGTGACCCAGCCCCCGTGATGCGCCGGTGACGAGTGCAACCCGTCCGTCGAACTGCGCCATGTTCAGTGAGGCGCCGTTCCAGCCCCGGGGGCGGCCGGTCGCGAGGGCGGCGGCTTGACGGGATAATCCCCCGAAAAACAGGCATCGCAATAGGCGGGGGAGGCGGCATCGCGTCCGGATTCCTGACCGCACGCGCGATAGAGGCCGTCGAGCGAAATGAACTTGAGGCTCGCCACCTGCAAGTGCTCGCGGATCTCTTCTTCCGACATGGTTGCCGCCAGCAATTTTTCGCGTTGGGGCGTGTCGACACCATAAAAGCACGGCCAGGTCGTCGGCGGCGACGCGATGCGATAGTGAACCTCGCCGGCGCCGGCGTCGATGATCATTTCGCGGATCTTGCGGGACGTCGTTCCGCGCACGACGGAGTCATCGACAAGAACCACCCGCTTGTTCTTGATCAACGCTCGATTGACATTGAGCTTGAGACGCACCCCGATGTTGCGAATTCTCTCGCTTGGCTCGATGAAGGTTCTGCCGATGTACTGGTTGCGAATGATGCCGAGAGCGTAGGGAATCCTGCTTTCCTGCGAGAATCCGATCGCGGCCGGCGTTCCGCTGTCCGGAATGGGGCAGACCAGATCGGCCTCGACCGGCGCTTCCCGCGCGAGCTCGACGCCGATCCTGCGGCGCGTGTCGTAGACCGAGCGGCCGCCGAAAACGCTGTCGGGGCGCGAAAAGTAAACGTGTTCGAAAATGCACGGACGCGGGCTTGCCGGCTCGAAGGGAAAGTGGCTGGTGATCTTTCCCGACGATATCGCCACCAGCTCGCCGGGTTCGACCTCGCGAAGAAACTCGGCGCCGATGATGTCGAGAGCGCATGTCTCGGAAGCGATGACGTGGCTGCTGCCCACCCGTCCAAGAACCAGCGGCCTGATGCCATATCTGTCCCTGACGCCGAAGAGGTGGTCCTGCGACATCGCGACGACCGAGAATGCCCCTTTCACCTGGCGCAGGGCGTCCATCAATTGGCCGCAGATATCGGTCTCCGCCGAGCGGGCCATGAGGTGAATGATGCACTCCGAATCCGAGGATGACTGAAAAATCGAGCCGCTTCCGATCAGGGACTGTCGGAGCGCGTCGGCATTGGTCAGATGACCGTTGTGCGCAATTGCGCAGCCGCCGTGGCGGAGTTCCCCAAAAAAGGGCTGCACGTCACGAATGGCGGTGTTGCCCTTGGTTCCCGTGGTTGCGTAGCGGACATGCCCGATCGAGATGTCGCCGGGGAGAGAGTCGAAGACCGACGAACTCGTGAAATTGTCGCGAACGTAACCGAATCTTCTGATCGTGTTGAATCCCTCGCTGCGATCATGGGCGCAGACACCGGCCGCTTCCTGGCCACGGTGCTGGAGCGCATGCAGTCCGAGGGCAACGAACTGGGCCGAGTCGGGATTGTCGGTGATGCCGAATATCCCGCATTCCTCTCGGAACTTGTCGAACCGAAACGGATCCTGGGACAGCCGTCGCTCGTCAGCGTGCATGGTGCCCTGACAGCTTGAGGTTTCGTGCATTCGAGCCGGGATCCGATCGTGCCTTGCCGCTCATTGGCCGTTTCCCTGCTCGGAGTCGGATGCATTCTCTCCGGCCGCTGATGTCGTCTCGGTCGTTTGCGGATCACTGCCGGGGTCCGTGACCGAGTTTGTGGACGGATCGGGAGGATTGCAGCTCAGCATCAGTTCATCGAACCTGTCGATGATCCATTCGGGCGCATTGTCCGGGATCCGGGTCTCGATTCCCGCCTGACTCGCCGAGAGCAGGCGCTTGGTCAGGCTCTCTTCGATCATGCCGATCCCGTCGCCTTTTGGCACCAGCCGGTCATGGACGATCAACACCACCAGGACCAGCAGCAATCCGCGAAGGATTCCGAACAGCAGTCCGAGCATCTGGTCCACGCCGCCGATTGCCGATTGACGAATGGTCCCGGAGAGCAACGGAACGAGAATCGAAACGACGAGGAGAACAAGCACGAATGCCGCAATGAACGCCGTGATGATCGAGAGTTCGCACGAACTGCCGATGATGTCGCTGACAAAGGGTATCTCGTCGACGATGGGGGTCGCCATTGGTGCAACGAAAAAAGCGCCGATGGTGGCAACAATCCAGCCGCCGATCGCAAGGGACTCCCGGACGACGCCACGCGAATAGGCGAGGAGGCCCGACAAGAGCATGACGAATGCGACGCCGCCATCGAAGATCGTGATCTCCTGCATCAGGTCAATCTCCAGATTGTACGTCGGGCGGCTGCCCCGAGGATCGGGTCGCCAATACTTCGTTCACAAATTCCCCGATTTCAAGCATTTCTCGTACTGCGAGCCCCGAATCCGACCTGATCTTCTTGTGCGGCGGCGCGAAAACCGTCTCAAACCCGAGTTTTCGGGCTTCGCGAAGCCTCGGCTCGAAATGAGCAACCGGCCGCAACGCACCCGAAAGGCTGATCTCTCCGAAGAGGGCCGTTGTCTGCGGGATGGCAATCCCCTGATCGGCGGCCACAAGCGCACCGGCGGCCGCGAGGTCGACGGCCGGATCCGTGATCTTCAGTCCGCCTGCGACATTGAGATAGACGTCTTTCCCGGCAAAGGACATCCCCACGCGTCGATCGAGAACAGCAAGAAGCATCGCAAGGCGGCCGCTGTCCCAACCGACCACGGTGCGACGCGGGGTGCCGAGCGGAGAGTTCGCGACGAGCGCCTGAACTTCCACAAGCAGCGGTCGCGATCCTTCGATCCCGGCAAAAACTGCCGACCCGGGTGTCTTGCTCTCGCGATGAGACAGGAACAGAGCCGATGGATTCGGCACCTCTTCGAGACCTCGTCCGGTCATCTCGAAGACCCCGATTTCGTCGGCCGGCCCGAAGCGATTCTTGACCGCGCGCAGGATTCGATAGTGATGGCCTCGGTCGCCCTCGAAATACAGAACGGTGTCGACCATGTGCTCGATTGCGCGCGGCCCGGCGATCTGACCGTCCTTGGTGACGTGTCCCACGAGGATGACCGCCGTTCCGGTTCTTTTTGCGAAACGGACGAGCTCATGAGCAGATTCGCGAACCTGGCCGATCGAACCGGGTGACGAGTCGATCCCGTCGAGCCACATTGTCTGTATCGAATCGATGATCGCGATGTCGGGTCGTTCCTTTTCGAGCATCGAAAGGATGCTTCGCAGTTCGGTCTCGGCGGCAACCCGCACCGGCGCCGATTCGAGGCCAAGACGTCGTGCCCGCATGCGGATCTGCGCTGCGGCCTCTTCCCCTGACACGTAAACCGTGTCTGCACCACCGTGAGCGAGGCGTGCCGCTGCTTGAAGCAGCACGGTGGACTTGCCGATCCCGGGATCGCCTCCAAGCAGGATCGCCGATGCCGGAACGATGCCTCCGCCGAAGGCGCGGTCGAGTTCCGAGATTCCAGTCAGCACGCGGGTGGCTTCAACATCCTTTTCGGAGAGGTTCCGCAGCTTGATGGAGCGCAGTCCGGTGGTCCCGCCATTGCGCGAGCCTCCGGCGACGACGGTCTCCTCGATCGTGTTCCATTCCCCGCAGGCGTCGCACTGGCCGGCCCATTTGTTGTGAACGGCGCCACATGATCGACAGGAATATGTCACGTTCGATTTTGCCATCTCTTGCCTGACCGCCCGTCAATCTGTGAGCGACGGGTACGACAGCAACACGACTGCAAGCCCCGTCTGGAATGGTGGAAACAGGCGATTCCATCGCCTTTCGAGGCAAAGCGCCATGCTCGACGAAATCAGCAACGGCAAGCCCGCAACCAGGGCAAGGCTCGGCGTTCCGTATTGAATTGCTGCCATTCCAGCCAATGTCGCAATGACCGACGCAAGATGAGCCATGCTCAGCCATCGGCGCGTCCAGCACAGATAGACCTGTGCGGCAGAGAACACCGTGGCCGCGAACACGGGCGCCGCGAGAAGTACAGCAAGCAACAACGTGAAGATCGTCATGACGTCAGCGTTCTTCCCCACGGTACGTGTCAGCGCCATCCGGGTCGGACCTCCGATTCTGCGGGGGAGGTCGGTCGTGCCCGAGAAACGACTCCATCACCGGATTGCCCGACTGATCCATGGCGGAAACAGGTCCGAGCCAGCAGATTTTCCCTTCGTGAATCATCGCGATGCGGTCGCCAATGATGCGCAACGACGAAATGTCGTGGGTGATGGTGACGGCCGTTGCTCCGAGTTCATCGACAATTCCCCTGATCAGATCGTTGATGACGTTCGCCATCACGGGATCGAGGCCAGTGGTCGGTTCGTCGAAAAACATGACATTCGGATTGGTCGCGATCGCACGGGCGAGACCGACGCGTTTCTGCATGCCGCCGGAGAGCTCGGCCGGATACATGTCGGCGAACTCGGCATCGAGTCCGACCCGCGCAAGCTTGTCCAGGGCGATTGCGCGCGCCTCATCCAGCGGGCGCTTCCTGGACCCGCGCAACAGTCGAAACGCGACATTTTGCCAAACTGGCAGCGAGTCGAAGAGCGCCCCACCTTGGAACAGCATCCCGAAATTGTCCAGAAATTCCAGTCTGTTACGTCCGCTGAGCGGCTGGCCGCGCACCATGATGGATCCACGATCAATACCGATCAACCCAAGGATGCACTTGATCAGCACGGACTTGCCGCACCCCGATCGCCCGGCAACGACCAGACTCTCGCCCTTCTCGATCCGGAGATCGATCCCCTGCAGCACCTGGTTGGTTCCGAAGGACTTGTGAACGCCACTGATGTCAATGATGGTCATGTCGAAAAGAACATCTCGGTCAGAAGGTAATTGGCCGCGAAGATCAGCACGGAGGCCGCAACCACCGCATTTGTCGTTGCGCGACCCACGCCCTTGGCGCCCCGCTCCGAGTGATATCCGTGGTAGCAACCCATCACCGTGATGATGAACCCGAAAACCGTCGCCTTGACGAGGCTGGACGCGATGTCGCCGAATTCCAGAAAGTTCCACGTGTTGTGGATGTAGGCTGCCGCGTTGAAGCCAAGTCTCTGTGTGCCAACGACAAAACCGCCAAAGACGCCGATGACGTCCCCGATGAAAACGAGGATCGGCATGGTCAAGAGGCCCGCCAGGACGCGTGGAACGACGAGGTACTTGATGGGATTGGTCGACAGCGTCTCGAGAGCATCGATCTGCTCGGTCACCCTCATTGTGCCGATTTCCGCAGCAATTGAAGCTGCCACCCGTCCTGCGACCATCAAGCCTCCGATCACGGGACCAAGTTCCCTGACGATTCCGATCGCAACGATGGTCGGAACGACGGACTCGGCGTTGAAACGAGATCCGCCGGAATAGATCTGCAACGCGAGGGCCGCACCGGTGAACAGGGTCGTCAGGCCGACGACCGGCAGGCTGAAGTAGCCGATCGAAATCATCTGGCGTGCAAGATCGCCGACGTAGATTGGCGGGCGCGCGGCGTGGCTGACCACGAGCGCCGAGAATCTGGTGACACGACCGACCGCTCGGCAAGTCGCGATCGCAGATCGCCCCACCGAGGCACAAAGAACGCAGATCCACTGAAACAGCCCCTGAATCAAGATACCGGTTCCCGTGTTCAATGAAGCTGCATCGGAGCGGATGTCATGACTCTCCACCCGTGTATTTTCGTTCGAAGCGCTGACCAAGCGATGTCAGCACTTCGTAACCGATCGTGCCGGCGGCACCGGCGAGGTCGTCGATGGTCTGGTGTTCGTTGAGGACCTGCACGCGATTTGGGTTTCCGTCGACATCGGTGATGTCGATCGTGATCAGATCCATCGAAATGCGTCCGACGACCGGGCAGGGCTTGTTGTCAACCCAGCACGAAATCGCATTGGCGCCGCCAAGCGCGCGATGCAACCCGTCGGCATACCCTGCGGAAATGGTCGCGATGCGGCTCGGTCGGGTCGCTGTCCAGGTCGCGCCATAACCCACGACATCCCCGGCCGAGAGGTCGCGAGCCTGAATGACCGGGACTTCGAGGGTCACGACCGGTTTTCCGGCATCAAACGGGGCACCCCCGTAGAGCCCGATGCCCGGTCGGCAGAGGTCGAAGTGATACGCGGGACCAAGAAGAATTCCCCCGGTCGCGGACAACGAGAGCCGGGCCGTCAAACCGGCCGTCAGTTCAAGAAATGCGGACAGCTGGCGCTGGTTGTGGTCGTCGCCGTCGTCGTCGGCGCAAGCCAGATGGCTGACCACGAGACTCGACTCCCGGGACTCGAGCATGTCCCTGATTTCGGCAAATTCCGTGGCGCTCATGCCAAGGCGGCTCATGCCGGTGTCGATCTGCAGACCGAACGGATGGGCAGGCAGAGACGTTTGGTGCCGCCTGATCTGCTCATGCGAATTCAAGAGCGGAACGAGGTTGTTGTCCGCGATGACGCTGGCGTCGCCATCCATGTGCCCGCCGAAGACGAAGATCTCGGCGTTGCTTCCCGCCGCCTGGCGCACGGTCTGTCCTTCTTCGGCGATGGCAACGAAAAAAGTCTGGACTCCAGCTTGACCCAAGGCCCTCACGACACGACTGGCGCCGAGCCCGTATGCGTCGGCCTTGACCACGGCGGCTGTCTCGACCGACGAGCCCGAAGCTCGGTCGAGAGACTTCCAGTTGTCAACGATTGCGTCGAGATCGATGATCAGATCGGGGCAGGCCAAGTTCGTTCCTGTCTCTGGTTTCAGCCCTGAGGCTCTTACAGCGAGTTTGCAGACGATTCAATTTTGAGCGCGCAGGGCAGGGGTCGTCCTGGTCTTGCGTCAGATGCGGCTCTCGCACGTCGGCCAGACCGCATCAAACCATGACGTGTCTCGGAGATATGCGTTTCTGCTCGAAAACGCCCCAGAATGCGATGCCTCTCGATCCCGAGCGATTCGCCGGAGACGTGCGACGGTTTCGACTCAGATTGGCATTTCATCCTCGTCGCCGGTCCCGAACAGGTCGTGGTCGGCTGACCGAGGCCGGTATTCGCGACTCGACGATCCGTAATCCTTGCCCGGACCGGGTTCGTCGCGATCCCGCGCGAGATTGCTGAACTTGGTGTATTGGCCTTCGAAGCTCAACTCGATAGTGCCGATCGGGCCATGGCGCTGCTTGCCAATGATGACTTCGGCAATGCCGTGGATCTTTTCCATTTTTTCCATCCACTTGATCAGCTTGTCGCCTTCATCTTCGGATGGCTTGGTTCGTTCCTGGTAGTATTCTTCGCGGAAAACGAACATCACGACATCCGCATCCTGTTCGATTGATCCCGATTCGCGAAGATCGGAGAGCTGCGGTCGTTTGTCGTCTCGATTCTCCACCTGCCTCGACAGTTGCGACAGAGCAAGAACCGGCACATCGAGCTCCTTTGCCAAGGCCTTCAGACCCTGGGTGATTTCGGTGATCTCGTTGACGCGGCTGTCGCGCAGGTTTGTCGGGCGAACGAGCTGAAGATAATCGACGACGATCAGGTCGAGCCCGTGGGTGCGCTTGAGCCGTCTCGCGCGGCTGGAAATCTGGTTGATCGGCAGGGCGGGGGTGTCATCGATGAACATGGGGGCCGCCTCGAACCTGTTGGCGGCCTCGATCAGTCGCCGAAAGTCGGCCTTTTCGATGCGGCCCATCCGTATCAGGTGCGATGGCGTGCGCGCCAGTTCCGAGAGAATTCGCGTTGCCAACTGTTCTCGCGACATTTCGAGGGAAAAGAACCCGACAACTCCACCGTCACTTTTTTCGCCGTTTCGGTTGCGATTTTGCTGGGGGATGGCACGCGTGGCCGCGTGGAAGGCGATGTTGGTGGCGAGCGCGGTCTTTCCCATCGAAGGCCGACCCGCGAGGATGATGAGATCCGAGCGGTGGAGTCCGCCAAGCTTCTTGTCGAGCTCCTCGAGGCCCGTCGACAGTCCAGCGAGGCCGCTGCCGCGCTTGAAGGCCGCATTGGCAACATCGATGGATTCGGTGATCGCCTTTCTGAGAGTTTGAAACCCCCGATCGATGCGCCCATGCTCGCCAAGCTGATAGAGTCTTTGTTCGGCCTGAACGATTTGTTCGTGAGGCTCGGTATCCGGCTCGACCTTGGCGGCCTTGTCGGAAATGTCCTCGCCAAGCGCGATCAGGCTTCGCCGAATGGCCAGATCGTGGATGATCCTTGCGTAGTCGGCGGATGCAAAGAGTGAAGTTGCCGATCCGGCGAGTCGCGCGAGATAGCCCGCACCGCCGACCCCGACCATTCCCGGGTCGTTTTCCAGGAAGACCTTGAGCGTGATCGGCGAGGCCGTTGCGTTGGCGCGGATGCGGTTCGAGATCAGATCGAAGATCTTCGAATGAACCGGATCGAAGAAATGCTCTGCCTTGACGACGCCTTCAATCTTCGTGAAGACCTCGTTGTCGATGAGCAATGCCCCAAGAAGGTTTTGTTCGAGTTCGACATTCGAGGGAAGCTCGGTCGGCGGCGGGGACTGTTCGGTCGATCTCTGAAACGCTCTGACATCCACCATCCAAGCACCTTTCCCCTCGGTTGCGATTCGGTTCGCACGGACTGTAATTGCTCTGGTGGCCCGTTCCTATCTGGATTTCCTGTGGAAACCCTGTGTGCGAATCGATTTCATCCGCTGGCGATCCGCAATCGACCGAGGTCCAAATGACACACCGAGCGCATACCCACAATATATGGTTGAGGTCCCGAAACAAACCACAAAAAGCCTTGAATTCGGCCGGGAGCTAGTCACGCGTGCGTGCCGGCGGATTCTGACGCTAGTCAAGCGTGGCGAGCAGTGATTCGTGCTTGAATCCGACTCCTTGGCCGCATCATCCGAACCGTGCACGCCGAACGCGACAACCACCCAGTCTTGCGCGCCTTTGGATGGAAATCAGGCGGGTGCCCGATCATGCGCCGTGGGATGCATCCACGTCGTTCAAGCAAGCCCAGTGTATCGCTCGACCGGGGTCAAAGACGGTCACTGGACCCGCCTTGGTGTGGATGACCGGTGGCCCCGTGACGGGTTCATCCTGCCTGACAATGGTCAACGATCCGCTGTTTTCGCCCAGGCCGTAGAACCGCGCGCCGTTCCGGGAAACAAAGGCCTCGAGGTGGTCAAGCGCCGCGTGATCGTCGAAGACCTGCGCAATGCACGGAATGGCATTCGGCGCCGTGAAGATGCCGGCGCAGCCGCAAGCCGATTCCTTGTCGCTGGTTCTGTGTGGAGCGCTGTCGGTTCCGAGAAAAAACCGCCTGTTTCCGGAAACTGCTGCCTCGACTAGCGCGCGTCTGTGCGACTCCCGTTTGGCGACGGGCAGACAGTAGTAATGAGGTCGAATCCCACCGGCCAGAATGTGATTGCGGTTGATCATGAGGTGGTGGGCCGTGATCGTCGCCGCAATTTGGTCGTCACCTGACATCACGTAGTCGACGCCATTGCGGGTCGTGACATGTTCGAGGACGACCTTCAGTTGCGGAAGCTGGCGCCGCAATGGCTCGAGAACGGTCTCGATGAACACGGCTTCGCGGTCGAAGATGTCGATGGCATCGTCGACGACTTCGCCGTGAACGCAAAGCGGGCAGCCGGCATCGGCCATGGCTTCCAGAACCGGCATGACTCGCGAAATGTCGCGAACGCCCGAATCCGAATTGGTTGTCGCACCGGCTGGGTAGAGCTTGACCGCGGTGATCGACCCGCTCGCGTGTGCCGCAATGACATCGCGGGGATCGGTCGATTCCGTCAGGTAGAGCGTCATCAGAAACCGAAAATCGCTCCCAGCCGGCAACTCTCGCTCCAGTCTGAGGCGGTAACCGAGGGCGTCATCTCCAGTCACGACCGGTGGGACGAGGTTGGGCATGACGAGAGCGCGCGAAAAGTGTCGCAGCGAATGGGGCAAGACGCCGCGCATCAGATCCTCGTCGCGAAGATGCAGGTGCCAGTCGTCGGGGCGCGTGATTGTCAGCCTGTCTGTCATGAGTGGACGTCGCAGTTTTCAGTTATTGGTCGGGTCTCTTGATCGCGGCGCTCGCATCGGCGCCAAGAGCAGGAAGAATTTTCGATTCCATGACGCGCCAGGTGATCGGTCCCGCATGGCGAAGAACAATCTTGCCGTCGTCATCGATCACGAAGGTCTCGGGCACTCCGTAGAGACCCCAGTCGAGGCCGGTGCGTCCGTCGGCGTCGGCTGCCAACGTCGCGAACGGGTTGCCCAGTTCTGCAAGAAACCGGGCTGCGTGGTGGGGCTTGTCCTTGTAGTTGACTCCATGAACCGGAATGCCGGCCCCTGCGATTGCCGTCAGGTTCGGGTGTTCTGCGCGGCAGGGCGCGCACCAGCTCGCCCAGAAATTGACCAGCTTGAGGTGATCGGCCTTGAAGTCGTCCTCGCTTGTGAGGGGCGTATCGACCGTGTTCAGTCTCGTAACGGTCAGCGACGGCGCCTCGCGCCCGATGTAGGCACTCGGCAACTGGTCGGGATCAGGACGCAGCAACGCGACCGCAAACATTGCACAGAGCGCCGTGAAAATGCCGGCAACAAGCGCGATCAAGAGACGGGGTGACACGTCACTCGCCCAGCAGCTTGCGGGCGTCGCGGAGCGAACGCTTGCTCTGCATCGCCTTGGAAATCATCCGCAAGACAAGTGCGAGAACGAGCGCGAAAGAAATTCCGTAGGCCGCGATGACATGGGCCAGGTTCTCGTCGATGCCAGCAATCAACGTCTTCGGTTCCTTCTGAGAATGGCCTCGATCTGGCGCAACCTGATTTCATGCCGTGTCCCGACCAGCACGAGGGTGACGAATAGGAGGATGAAGCCGGCGATGCAGACGAGCAACGGAAAGTAGAACGCATTGTCGATATGCGTCTCGGCGTCGAGTGACAGCGTTGATCCCTGATGCAGCCCCTGGGACCAGAACATGACGGCGTAGCGCGACAGGAAAGCGAAGATCGATCCGACGATGCAAAGGATCGAGGTGATGTCGGCTGCCTGGTCCGAATGATCCAGCGCTCGCCACAGGCTGATGTAGCCGACATAGAACAGGGCCAGAATCATGAATGACGTCAACCGCGGATCCCAGACCCAGTAGGTTCCCCAGGCCGGCTTTCCCCAGATCGCTCCCGTCGCAAGTCCAACGAGGGTCAGAGTGAGCCCGATGGGCGCTGCGGCCTTGGCCGCGAGCGCGGAGACGTGGTGGCGACGGACAAGCCAGATCAGCGAGGCGACAAACATCATCAGCCAGCAATTGATGGCCATGGTCACGGCCGGAACATGAACGAACATGATCTTGACGTTGAGACCGTGCTGATAGTCTTCGGGGATGAAGAAGAGGCTCCAGATCATCCCGGCAACAAGTGTGACGCACGTCACTGGAACCAGAATCGGAAGGACCCGCCCCGAGAAATTCATGAATCGGGACGGATTCGCGTAACGCCACAAGGAGCCCGAATCTCGGGCGACAGGATCCGTCGGTTTCGACATCTCTGGGCTCCTGTTCACTCGATGCTTGCGCGCAACGCGATTGCGGTCGCGAAGGGCATGACGGCCACCGCCAGTAGCGTCAACCCGGTCAAATACACGATCGCGACATCGAAAGACATGCTGGCGACGAACGATTCGACCGTGTGAACGCCGAAAATGAGCGTCGGAATGCACATGGGGAGAACAAGAATCGACAAGAGCAGCCCGCCGCGCCCGGTACGGAGCATCAGGGCCGCGTTGAATGTGCCGATCAAGCTCAACGCCGGTGTGCCAATGAGGATGCTCAGCGCCAGCCAGTGGCTCGAGCCGAGAGGAAAGTTCAACAGATAGGCGGTCGCAGGCGAAAACACGGCGAGGGGCAGGCCGGTCGTCGCCCAATGAGCGCAGGCCTTGGACAGGGCGATTCCCTCGGGCGGCAGGGGGCTGGTCAATAGCGCCTCGAGGACTCCGTCGTGCTGATCCTGACGAAAGATCTTGTCGAGGGACAGCAGCGAGGACAGCAGGACGCCGATCCAGACGACCGCCGGAGCGAGGGTCTGCAACTGTTCGGGATCCGGGCCGATCGCGATCGCGGTGAGCAACACGAGCAGCAGGAAGAAAACCAGTGCGAGCCCGGTGTCTCTTCCAGATCTGAGCGCGAGCCTGCAGTCTCTCAAGAACAATGCCAGCATCAGAACCAGCCCGTGTCCGGGTCGTCAGTCAGGTTGAAGGTGGAAATGTCTCCTTGATCCGAGAGGTCGAGCGTTTGAGCCGTGTCCCCGTAATCCGGACGTTGGCTCGTGACGATCGCCAGCCCCCCCGCTGCAAGATGTCGTTCGAGAACCGTCGTGAAGCGCGCAATCCCGTCATCATCGAGGGCCATTGTCGGCTCATCGAGCAGCCAATAGAGGCATTGGGAAAGGAAGACGCGAGCGATTCCCAATCGGCGGCTCTGCCCTGCCGACAGCATGGCAGCGGGTCGGTCGAACTGGCCCGCAATGTCGAGGGTGTCGGCAACCCAGCGCGCCTCGTTCTCGGCTTCGGAGCGAGACCGTCCGTAGATTCGCGCCCAGAATCGCAGGTTGTCGCTGACGCTCATGTTCCCGACTACAGCGCTCCTGTGACCAAGATACACGACCTGGTCGAGATCGATGCTGACTTGTCCGCGATCGGCACGAAAGAGGCCGGCAAGGCATCGCAAAAGCGTGGTTTTTCCGCTTGCGTTGGGGCCATGAACGACGAGGAGATTGCCCCTTTCAAGGCGAAAGCCGATATCCGAAAAGATCAGCCGCGGTCCGTAGCGACACGACAGATCAGTGACTTCGATCGACATGTCAGCTCCTTGTGTCTTTGCCTCTTCGCTGCCGGTCGGTCGATCGTGGTGCGATCGGGATCGGTGGGTCGCCCAACTCATGGCGACAGGATCGCCGTTGCGACGGCCTGTGCAATGCAAGGTTTTGAAACCGGGGGCAACCATTCATTGAGAGCGCCGGTCCGCTCGCCTGCGTGAACTGTCGGGCTCGTGTCGGTGCACGTATGTGGTGGAAAACGGAGAGAACAGGGTGTGTCAAACTTGAGTCATCGCGCAGGTTGTTGCATATGCGACGCACCATTGATCAATTGACGGAGATTCACATGGTTGTCGTGGTCGGTCGCAACAGTTCCACAACAAGGAAAGCACTCGAAACCCCGCACGGGCGTTACGACTATTTTTCGATCCGAGCGGCCGAGAAGGCGGGTTTGGGCGACTTTTCGCGCCTGCCGGCGGTTCTCAATGTCGTGCTCGAGAACATGCTTCGTTTCGAAGATGGCGTGACCGTCAATGGCGACGACATTCGGGCGTTTTCGGACTGGGCTCGGCAGGGTGGAAGCAACCCGCGGGAGATTTCCTATCGACCCGCGCGGGTGCTGATGCAGGATTTCACGGGCGTTCCCGCCGTGGTCGATCTTGCGGCGATGCGTGATGGAATCATCGAACTCGGAGGCGACCCGGAAAAGATCAATCCGCTCACCCCGGTCGATCTTGTCATCGATCATTCCGTCATGATCGACGAATTCGGCAATCCGCGGGCCTTCAGGGTCAATGTCGAGCGCGAATACGAGCGCAATCTTGAACGGTACACGTTCCTGAAATGGGGCCAGGCGGCTTTTGACAATTTCCGGGTCGTGCCGCCCGGGACCGGCATCTGCCACCAGGTCAATCTCGAATACCTGGCAAGAACGGTCTGGACGGATCAGGATCAGAACGGCGTCACGATCGCCTACCCCGACACGCTTGTCGGGACGGACTCGCACACGACCATGGTCAACGGTCTGGCCGTGCTGGGCTGGGGCGTTGGCGGAATCGAGGCCGAGGCCGCAATGCTGGGCCAGCCGGTGTCGATGCTGATCCCCGATGTCGTCGGCTTTCGACTGACGGGTGCGATGGTCGAAGGAACCACGGCCACGGATCTGGTTCTCCGGGTCGTCGCGATGCTCCGCGAGAAGGGCGTCGTGGGCAAGTTCGTCGAGTTCTACGGGGACGGGTTGGACCGGTTGCCGCTGGCGGATCGTGCCACGATCGCCAACATGGCGCCAGAGTACGGCGCCACCTGCGGGTTCTTCCCGGTCGATGGCGAAACCTTGCGCTATCTTGAAGTGTCGGGACGCGAGATGGAGACGATTTCTCTGGTCGAAGCCTACGCCAAGGAGAACGGAATCTGGCGCGGCGATGATTACGCGCCCGTCTACACGGACACGCTCGAACTCGACATGGGAACGATCGTTCCGGCCATATCGGGACCTCGTCGTCCGCAGGATTACGTGCCCCTGTCGGATGCCAAGGCGGCTTTTGCCGATGAGATGAAGAACAGTTTCAAGCGACCGCTCGACAAGCCGGCCGCCGTCGATGGCGAGGATTACGAGGTCTCGTCGGGCAAGGTCGTGATCGCATCGATCACGTCGTGCACCAACACCTCGAACCCGTATGTGATGATCGGGGCAGGGCTTGTCGCGAGAAAGGCGCGGGAATTCGGGTTGACGTCGAAGCCTTGGGTGAAGACGTCGCTCGCTCCGGGTTCGCAGGTCGTTTCGGACTATCTCGAAGCGTCGGGGCTGCAGGAGGATCTGGACGCGCTCGGTTTCAATCTCGTGGGTTACGGATGCACCACCTGCATCGGCAACTCCGGACCGATCCAGGAGGAGATCAGCGCGGCCATTCACGAAAATGATCTCGTCGCTGTCTCGGTTCTTTCGGGCAACAGGAATTTCGAGGGGCGGATTTCGCCCGATGTTCGGGCCAATTACCTGGCGTCACCACCGCTGGTTGTCGTCTATGCGCTGGTTGGCGACATCGGGGTCGACCTGACAAGCGAGCCGATTGGGCAGGACAAGGATGGCAATGACGTCTTTCTGCGCGAAATCTGGCCTGCAACCTCCGAGATTGCCGAGATCGTCGACAAGACGGTGACACGCGAGGCGTTCTCGAGAAAGTACGCCGAGGTCTTCACCGGTGACGACAGGTGGCGCGAGGTGATCACCACCGACAGCCTGACCTATGACTGGCCCACCGTGTCGACCTATGTCCGCAAGCCCCCTTATTTCGAGGGGATCACCGCCGAGCCTGGAGTGATTTCCGACATTCACGGCGCGAGAATTCTCATGATGCTCGGGGATATGGTGACGACCGACCACATTTCCCCCGCCGGATCGTTCAGGGACACGACGCCTGCCGGGCGTTACCTGACCGACCGGCAGGTGCCGCCCACGGAATTCAACTCCTACGGTTCCCGGCGTGGCAACCACGAGGTCATGGTGCGTGGAACCTTCGGCAACATTCGGATCAGAAACGAGATGCTGTCCGGCGTCGAGGGCGGATTCACGAAGGGACCCGATGGGGAAGAGAAACCCGTTTACGACGCGGCGATGGAATACGCTGCCGAAGGCAAGCCCCTGATCGTGGTTGCCGGAAGCCAGTACGGCGCGGGGTCGTCGCGGGACTGGGCAGCAAAGGGCGTGGCTCTTTTGGGCGTCAAGGCCGTCATTGCCGAAAACTACGAGCGGATTCACCGCTCCAATCTCGTGGGCATGGGGGTCGTTCCGTTCGAGTTCACCAATGGCGACACCCGACATTCGCTGGGTTTGACGGGTGACGAGACGATATCGATTTCGGGTCTCGAAGGCGATCTCGCCCCGGGGGCGCTGTGCGCGGCTGAAATCATCGACGCGAGCGGGAACAAGAGGACGATCGACGTCAAATGCCGCATCGATACGGAAGTCGAGATCGACTACGTCAAGAACGGTGGCGTGCTGCCGTACGTCCTGCGCGATCTTGCCGGCGTGAGCGTCTCCTGACGTCCAGAGAGCCTCGCGTTCTTTGGCGCTTGGTCCACGAGGCATCGACACCTTGCTTGACCTGACAATTGCGGTTCAGGTCGAACCGACCGATCAAGTTGGCTCGCAAGGTGTTTATTGGACCTCTCGTCCGTCGTGTGACAATCTTTCGGGGACTGGTACAAGGCGTGTGCCCACATCACGGCCGGGATCGATTGCGGGATGATTTGACATGAGATTTCTGATCGGAATTGTCTTCTTGTCGCACATGGTGGCCATGTCTTCGTCAGGCGCGGTCGCAGGACCCGTGCTGGTCGAACTCTACACGAGTCAGGGGTGTTCGTCTTGCCCGCCGGCCGATCGCTTTCTGACCAAATTGGCAAAGCGCGACGATGTCATCGCGCTTGGAATGCATGTCGACTACTGGGACTACATCGGCTGGAAGGACGAGCATGCGCTTGCCGAGTTCACGCCGCGTCAGTCTGCCTACAACAAGCGCCTGATGAGCCCGTTTCGGTTGGTCACGCCTCAGATCATCTTGCACGGGGTCGCTCAGTTTGCCGGTGGACGGATTCGCGAGGTTCCCGACATGGTCGATGACCTGAGCAGCAAGCCGGAACCTGTCGAGTTCGTCGTGAGCAGGGTCGACAACAGCTTGACGATTCGCCTGGAGCCGAAAGAGCAGGGCAGAGCGATCTGCACGACGTCATGCATCGTGTTTCTTGCCGAGATCATTCCCGAAGTGTCGGTCAGCATCCAGCGGGGCGAAAACCGAGGGCGAACAATCCTTTACACCAACGTCGTGACGTCCTGGAAACGGACAATGACCTGGAACGGACAGAAGGCCAAGCAGCTGTCTGGGCCTGTTGATCCAACTGCACATCTTGTTGCCGTACTCCAGGACGGCGCAACTGGGCCCGTGATCGCTGCCCGCCGCATCGATTAGGCAACGTTTCCCGAACTGCCCCGGCCTTTTGCCTGCCGAAATCAAGAGAGATTCTGCCGTTTGATTCACGGAACATGCTCGTGAATTTTCAATGCTTTATGGTCGGTTTCTCGACCCCACTTCTTTCCGCTGAACCGTTGCTTCACTGGCGGCGACGTGCGCGCCATCCCAGCAAGGTGAGGGTGGCAAAACAGGCTGAAGCGACGCAAACGATCGAGGGGCCGGCCGGAGTGTCGAACACGTAGGCCCCTCGCAGGCCTGCAACGGCCGCGAAAGTTCCGATTGCAGCCGCGATCAACGCCATGGCCTCCGGTGTTCGCACGAGGTTGCGTGCAGCGGCTGCAGGGATGATCAGCATGGCCGCGATCAACAAGATGCCAACAACCTTGATGGCAACCGCAACTGTGATGGCGAGCGCCAGAGTCAGGATCAACTGTTCACGACGTGGATCAAGCCCGCTGGCATAGGCAAGCTCTTCGTTCAGTGTTGACGTCAGGAGTGGTGACCATCGCCACGCGATCAACCCAACCACGATTGCACCGCCTCCCCAAATCACCGCCAGGTCTGTGCGAGACACTGCGAGAATGTCTCCGAAGAGGTAGGCCATGAGATCGATTCGAATCCCGGAAAGAAACGAAACCGCGACCAGCCCGATCGCAAGAGAGGAATGAGCAAGCACGCCCAGCAATGTATCGACGCTGTAACCGCGCTTGGACAGCAGCGTCACCGAAAGCGCCATCACCAAGGCAACCGCCATTGCGCTCGCAAAGATCGATACCTGCAGCGCCAGCGCCAGAGCGACCCCGAGCAGGGCTGCATGCGCGGTCGCATCGCCGAAATAGGCCATGCGACGCCAGACGACAAAACAACCGAGCGGTGCTGCGGCAACTGCCACGCCGACCCCTGCAAGAGTGGCGCGAATCATGAAGTCGTCGAGCATCAATCGGTCTCCGAATTCTCGCTGGTATGCACATGGTGATCGTCGTGATGGCCATGGCGATAGAGTGCGAGCGCTCCGCCCGTTCCAATCCCGAAAAGCGCTCGGTATTCCGGCGCCGAAGCCACCACTGCTGGTGTCCCTTCGCAGCAGACATGGCCGTTCAGGCAAATCACCCTGTCCGATGCGCTCATGACCACGTGCAAGTCATGGCTGACCATCAGGACGGCACAACCGGTTTCTCGACGAACGGTCTCGATCTGGCGATAGAAGGCGGCAAGGCCAGATTGATCGAGGCCTTGGGTTGCCTCATCCAGCAAGAGGATTTCGGGCCGATTGATCATGGCGCGGGCCAGGAGCACGCGTTGAAACTGCCCGCCCGACAGTTGTGACATCTGCTGGTGCAGCAGACTTGAGACGCCCGCTGACTTCAAGGCGTTCGTGCATTCTTTCGGTGTCAAGCGATGAGTCAGTCGCATGAACCTTGCCACGGTAATCGGGAGCGTCGGATCGATTTGCAGCCGTTGAGGCACGTAGCCGATGCGAAGGCCGGGCTGGCACCGAATCTGACCTGAAGCTGGAGCAATGGCGCCGACGATTGCCCTCAAAAGGCTGGTCTTGCCAGAGCCGTTGGGACCGACAATGGTCACGATCTCGCCCGAGTCGATCGACAGGCTGACTCTGTGCAGCACCTCATGGGCACCAAGGCGGATGCTGAGGTCATCAATCGTGATCAGGCTCATGCCGGATCAGTCTCGACGCAGGAAGAGCAAATCCCGACGGCTTCAACAACCGTGCGTTCGATCTGGAATCCGGCCATTTGGGCAGCTGTCTCGATGGCACTGTTGGTCGAGCCGGCTTTTGTTTCGGCGACGACGTTGCAGACGCGGCAAATCATGAATGCCGGTGCATGGGATTTTCCAGGGTGCGTGCATGCGACAAAGGCGCTCAACCTTTCGATCTTGTGAGCGAATCCCTGTGCCGTCAGAAACTCCAGCGCGCGATAGGCCACGATGGGCTGCGACCCGAAACCCGCGTCGCGAAGATGATCGAGAATCGCATACGCGCCGAGCGCGCGGTGCTCTCGCAACAGCACCTCGAGCACCTTCCTGCGCACTGGTGTCAGTCGCAACTTTTTGTTCCTGCACCATTTTTCAGCCGCTGCAAGCGTGTCACTGACGCAGATTGAATGATCGTGCCGGAAAAGTGCAACCGGAGCGGAGTCATGGTTCGATTTGGTCGTCTTGCCACTTGTCATGTTATTACATTTCAGTTAGTCAGTCGCCGCGCAATGTAATATCATCACAAGGAGATTCCGATGTCCAGAAAATTCGTTCCCGCATCGCTGTGCACCGTGCTGCTCGGCAGCGCAACCATGGCAGATGTTCCCGATGTCGCCGTGGACATCGCGCCGGTTCATTCGCTTGTCGCGCAGGTCATGACCGGGGTCGGCGCTCCAAAGCTGATTGTGCCATCCGGTGCGTCACCCCATGAATACAACTTGCGCCCATCAGATGCGGCCGCACTGCAGGAAGCGGAACTGGTTTTCTGGATGGGCGACGATCTGTCGCCATGGTTGCATGATGCGATCGAGACGCTGGCCGGAGATGCCGTTGTCACGACTCTCCTGGAAGCAGACGAGACGATCCTGCTCGAGTTTCGTGAGAACGCGCTGTTCGAGGCACATGACCACGATGAACATGACGACAATGACGACCATGCCGAGGATCACGACGATCACGGGCATGACGAAGATGAACATGCACACGAAGACGACCACGGGCATTCCGACGACCATCACGACGCTGAGGCGGGACATGATGATCACGACCATGCCACTGAAGGCGACGAGCATGATGAGCACGACGATCACGAACATGCACATGGCAGTCACGACCCGCACGGTTGGCTTTCGCCGGACAACGCGCGCGCCTGGTTGAACCTGATCGCGGCGAGACTCTCGAGTGTCGATCCCGAGAATGCAGGCGCCTATTTTGCCAATGCGGCGGCGGCTCGCGAAAATCTGTCGGTGTTGTCTGATGAGGTCAACGGAATTCTCGATCCGCATCGTGGTGGACGATTCATCGTTTTTCACGATGCATATCAGTATTTTGAGGTCGCATTCGACTTTCCTGCCTCAGGTGCGATTTCGTTTGGCGATGCATCGGATCCAGGTCCGGCGAGGATCGCGGAAATTCAGGACCGAATTCGCGACGAGGGGATCGATTGCGTCCTCGCAGAGCCCCAGTTCAATCCCGGACTGGTTGCCACCGTCCTCGAAGGTGCAGATGCAAAGACTGGCGTGATCGATCCGCTGGGTTCGGATATCGAGCCTGGCCCGGAACTGTATCCTCAGCTGATACGCAATCTTGCCACTTCACTGGCCGAGTGCCTTTGAAGTCGTGGCGTGAAACGAGACCGATTGGAATTCAGCTGACCGAAATTTGCTCACGCGCGAATCTCCGTCGCCCGCTCGATGGCATGGCCATGGCGGGCGGCGGACATTCGAAAGCAAGGTCGAAGCCGCCAACCCGTTGGTACATGACAGCAGGTGAAATCGTCCAACAGTGACGGGACCGCAAGGTCAAGATCGTTCAGGAAAGGAGTCGCATCCGCTGTGCGGCAGGCTCGCTCCTGTGCATCTCGGAGCCGCGATCCACGCCGCCGTTCCTGCACAATGGAAAAGACGCAAGTGCAGTGTCATCGCCCCGTCGGAGCGTTGGCATGACTCTCGCGCGCTGCCATCTGGTTTTCGCGGTACCAGACGAAGACACCGGCAGAGACGATGAAGATCGACCCGATCACCGTGAACATGTCTGGCACCTCGGAGAAGACGACGTATCCTAGAATGGCGCTGTAAATCAGCCCGCAATAGGTGAAGAGCGAAAGCGCTGAGGCATCTGCCTGAACGAGGGCGCGGATCAGCATCAGATGACCGAGACTGCCGCCCGCACCCAGAATCGCCATCAGAACGAGATCGCCTGGCGCAGGAGTGGCCCAGAAAAAAGGCATGCAGAGATTCGCGCCAATGGTTCCGATCAATGCGGTGTACAGGAAACTGGTCCACGGGTTCTCGGCCTGACCGAGAAACCGGGTGGAGACCGCATAAGCGGCAAACAGTGTCGCAGCCATCAGCGGCAACAAGGCTGCCAGCGAGAAAAAATCGCTGCCTGGCCTGATGATGATCATGGCACCAAGAAGACCGCATCCCACTCCCGTCCAGCGGCGCCACCCGACCTTTTCGCCGAGAAAGATGAATGCAAGCACGCAGATCACAAGTGGCGCAACTTCGAATATTGCCACCACCGTGACAAGTTTAAGGTGCGGTAAGGCGAGGAAGAAGCAGACCGTCGCGGCAAAGAGAAACGCCGAGCGAATCAGTTGCAGGGCGGGGTACCTGGTCCGCAACAATGTGCGAAGTTGAGGAGCCGCGATCGCGAACACGAACAGGCACTGAAAGGAATACCGAGCCCAGACAACCTGAACGGGATGGTAGCTGCTCGTGAGATGCTTCGCGACGGCATCCATCAGGGAAAAGCTCAGGATTGCGCCGAGCATCAGCATCGCACCGCGGGAAAACGGCGTGAGAGCGTCCCATTTTTTCATTCACGACTGTCCGGCAGGGGCGGTTGCCAGTGCAACGCCGATCATCGAATCGCGGGTGATCAGACTGGCGAGTTCGGCTTCCGTGGAGTCCTCGGTGCCTTCCGGGCGCATGGGGACAACGATGTAACGCATGTCGGCCGTGCTGTCGTGGACGCGAACCGTGACGTCATTCGGGATTTCGAGGCCAAACTCCTTGAGCGTCTCACGTGGCGACTTGACCACGCGCGACCGGTAGGCGCGCTGCTTGTACCAGGAAGGCGGCAGCCCGAGCAGGTTTCGCGGGTAACAGGAACAGAGCGTGCAAACGATGACATTGTGGACATGGCGCGTGTTTTCGACCGCAATCAGCTTGAGCCCTGCTGGATCAAGCCCGATTTCTTCCATGGCCGAACCGGCATCTTTGAGCAGTTTGCCCTGAAACCTGTCGTCGACCCAGGCACGCGCGATCAAGCGAGCGCCGTCGGCAGGAGATCGCCTGTCCATGGCCTCGATTGCTGCATTGATCTCGTTTGGGGTCGTGTGGCCCTTTTCCGTCAACAACTCCCTGACGGCGATTTCAATCGATTGCCAGTAGGTGATCGTTGAATCTTCGACGATTGGAGCATGTCCGTCGTGTCCGTGATCGTGATCAGGGTTTCGTCCATCAGTCATCCGAGCAACCTGCCTTTTCGAGCCAATGCAGGAAGATCTCTGCATCGAGCGTATCGTCGGGATTCTCGCAGTCGTCGCCCCAGACCTCTTGCATGGTGAATCTCACGCGCAGGAGTTCGACTTCACCTGAATCGAGCCCATAGGCCAATTGCTCGGGATTGAACGTGGTTCCAAGTCGACGTTCGACGATCCCGGTCTTGCCTCGGAGATACCATGGTGTGCGGATGTGGCCCGGAGCATTCAATGCCCGAACCCGAACGCTGTCACCGGTCCCTGGCACGACAGCACTCCCCATAGGTCGATCCCCGCATCTGGATTTCGGAGAGTTTTGTCGCCAGTTCCTCGGTGGTGTAGACGCCCGATTCGATCAACAGCCTGTTGACCGCGAAAATCCATCGCTCGTAGTAGGTCATTGTTTCGAAGGCTGCCTCGCCCATGTCTTCAAGGACCCGACGAAGCTGGTCGACATTGAAGAGACCGTGTCGGCTTGCGATCACCATGAGCGCGTCAACGCGCTTTTCCCAGAATTCGTACTCGCCCTCGTCACGAGAGACAGGCCCGGCCACCTGGCCGCCCATGTCATTCCATTGTCGTGCTCGAGGTTCCAGCATGTCTGCGGGTTTATTGGTCAAGCCAGCGACTGGCAATCGACAATCGCGTCGCCCCGGACGAACCCTGGTTTCCATAGATAACGCGTCAACTGCGTGCCTTTGGGGGAACATTGCCGAAGACAAGGGCACGGCGGTCCATTCCACTCCCCGTACGGGCGGCCCCCCCGCTTTCCTGCATCCTGAAGGCCGGATGGCGGCTTGATCTGCCGTTCGCTGAATCCAGGATCAGCCCGGTCGTTCAGATGCAGGTTGTCGATGCTGTGGTCAGAGAAAGGCTGTCACGCGAGCGTGCTGTCAACGGCAAGTCTTGGGGGAAGTCGCCAAAAGTTAACCGATCAGCGGTCGTTCGATCGTCAACTGTCGGGGGGCAGATCAACAAGGCCGATCCATCGCATCAATCGCGATGGAATCTCGTTCACTTGCTCGGACCGATCACCATGACCATTTGACGCCCCTCGAGCTTCGGCATGATCTCGACCTTTCCCGCCAATCCGACTTCGTCGGCAACGCGGTCGAGGACGGCCAGCCCGAGGTTCTGGTGAGCCATCTCGCGGCCCCTGAAACGCATGGTGACCTTGACCTTGTCCCCGTTGGAGAGAAACCGCATGACGTTGCGCATCTTGACATCAAAGTCGTGGCTGTCGGTGTTCGGGCGAAACTTGACTTCCTTGACTTCAATTGTCTTTTGTTTCTTTCGCGCTTCCGATTCACGCTTCTGCCGCTCGTACTTGAACTTTCCGTAGTCCATGACCTTGCAAACGGGCGGGTTGGCCGTCGGCGATATCTCGACGAGGTCGAGGCCTGAATCATGGGCGAGCTCGATTCCTCGATCAGGATGAACAACGCCGACATTCTGACCGTCGGGACCAATGAGTCGAATTTCGTGGGCAATGATGCGTTCGTTTACGCGGGGACCGGTGTCGCGCTGCGGTGGCGCGTGGTGGGGGCGTCGGGCTATTGGATTCGTGTCCTCTGTTGCTTTCGATCGCATAACAATATGCATTAAGCCGTACCGGATCAATGCACCGAGCGCATTCTCTTTAGCCATTTCGGCGCAAGGTCAACACATATTTTTTGTTCTGCGTGTTTTCCGCTTGCGCGTTGCAAGTTCCCCTTGGTGAGAATCGCCCCCGACGCCTCGCGAGAATTGCAAACGAAGGAGAGTGCGCCCATGCGCAAAGGATTGACGGAGCCATGGGGCACTGACTTCGATGATGCAGCTTCACTCGAGTTTCGTTGCCTGTCACTCAACGAGCGCGCACGATCGACTGCCGGACGAGGCCAGCGACCACATTCAGGCTCGCGGCTCTCGGATTTGTTCCTGCGGCATCGTCCAGAATGGCCTTGTCCGCGATTCGATCGGTGCAGTCTGCAGTGACGCCGATTTCGGACAGCGACCTGGGGATATCGAGTGAGTCCAGCATCCGTTCGATGTGCGCAATCAGAGCGTCGGGTGATGATTCTCTTAGCCCCATCGCCTGTGCCATGCGGGCAGTTTTCTCCGCTTCTTCAGGGAGATTGAACCGGAGCACAACCGGAAGAACGATTGCGTTGGTCAGTCCGTGGTGGGTGTCGAATTCGGCTCCAACCATGTGAGAAATCGCGTGAACCAGTCCCAACCCCTTCAAAAACGCGATGCCAGCAAGACATGCGCCGAGTAGCATGCCGCCGCGTGCTGTCAGATTATCCGGCTCGTCAACTGCGACCGGCAACCACCGTGAGATCAATGCCAGAGCCTCGAGGGCCATGGCATCGCACAGCGTATGGGGCTCAAACACCAGATAGGCCTCGATCGCATGCACCAATGCATCAAGCCCTGTCCATGCAGTCAGGTCACGCGGAAGGCCAGCGCTCAATTCAGGATCAAGCACCGCAAGGGACGGCTTCAGCTCGGGGTGCCATACACAGAGTTTCATGCCTCCCTCGACATGGGTCACCATGGCCGTGCTTTCGGTTTCCGCCCCGGTTCCGGCCGTGGTCGGGATGGTGACTAGCGTTGGGAAGGGTGAGCTGATGTCGGAAGGCAATTTTCCGAACTCGAAATCCCAAATGTCGCATTGGTTGTTGGCCGTGAGGCAGATCGCCTTTCCACCGTCCATGGCGCTGCCGCCGCCGATGGCTATGACAGCGTCGTGATTGCCGGCCTGAAACGCTGCTCGTCCCAAGGCGATCTCGTCATCACGCGGGTTGGGCGAGATGCCGCAATATGTCTTCGCCTGCAAGTCGCGTTCCGAAAGTTGACGCAGCAGCGCATTGACAAAGGGCAGATCGCGACTGTTCCGGTCGGTCACGATCAACGGAGACCTAACTCCCAATGCCCTGCAACGGACGCCGATTTCGGACAGCCGACCCGGTCCGTAAACAACCGGCACCGGAAACGTCCAGTCCTGCGGGTCCAGAATGTCGCTGTCGATCAACGTGGCAGTCCTTCTGATCAAGTTCCCTGCATGAAGAGGTGTCTCGGGCGATTCACAACGGAGTGTACCACATTCAGTCGCGCGGTTCTGCAGACGGTCGGCAATCGACTGACGAAGAGGCGGCGTAATCCGAAAGTGCATTCATGGCCGTCCGGTTCCGTCGCGCGCGATCATGCAGGGAAACCGTGCACGTCGAGAGAGTCCGGATCCTGGGTCGAACAAGCCGATGATGCGCCGATGCGTCATGCTCCAAAAAGTCCAGATTTGCGAATTCGCGCATGGACTTGAAGGATTTCATCCTTCACTGGCCTTGCGATGCGATCATCGAATGCTGTTGACGGTAATTTGCGACTCGCATAGACGCGAAAATCTGCGGGCGTTGTGTAGTGGTAAGACCTTAGCCTTCCAAGCTAATGACGCGGGTTCGATTCCCGCCGCCCGCTCCAGTCTATTCTCCGTTTTTATGTCGCGGCCCGACACTTTTTGCCCCTCAAAATCCGACCGCGATATCCACCCAAGTCGAGAGTTGGTGACTTCCGAATCGCGACCTGGTTCGGAGACCGACCGCTCGCCGTCGATGCGCGCAACACGGTGCTTGCTACCGACCACAGCGATTTCGTAAGTTCATTTCAGTGGTTGCGATTCAGGAATCGAATGCCCAGTGCATCCGCTACCCTGCAATCGTGCCCCAGCATTGTCGACTTGAACGGCCGGTCGAAGGCACGCGAAGATGCATGAAAGTCGAGAAATTGTCGGTCATGCGGGATCTGGTCGATCCAGTGAATCCCGTGCACTGCCGCGCATGAATGGCCATGCACACCTGTCCTTCGCCGTGAAGGACGGCATGACCCGCCTCGCCACTCTTGATCAGGCAAGTCCGCTGCGGGTGCTGTTCCCGAGGAACGAGAGCAGCGAGCCGCCGGTCGCCGCGATCACCGTCATCTCTGGCGGGATCGTGGGAGGTGACAGCCTCGACATTTCGGTTGTGGTTCCCGCCGGTGGGCAGGCAGTTGCGACAGGGCAGGCGGCTGAGAAAATCTATCGGTCGTCAGGACCTGACAGTCGCATCGATGTCGATCTGAAAGTGGGAGCTGACGGTTGGCTAGAATGGCTGCCGCAGGAGACGATCATGTTCGACGGCGCCAGGCTCCGTCGCCGGACAAATGTCCAGGTTGATCCCGCCGGACGGCTGCTCGCCGGAGAGATGATCGTGTTCGGCCGCCTCGCTCGTGGCGAGACCGTCCGCCATGGACAATTGAGCGACCGGTGGGAGGTACGCCAGAACGAACGGCTGGTCTGGGCGGACGCTCTCAATCTCGAAGGGGATATTCAAGCGCGACTGGATTCGCCTGCAGGCTTCGATGGCGCGCGGACAAGTGCAATGAGCCTGTACGTTGCACCCGACTCGGCGGATTTCCTCGAAACGGCACGAGAACTGAATTCCGACAATGACGGGGTGCGGGCAGGTGCAAGCCTCGTCAACGGTGTGCTGGTTTCACGATGGCTCGGCAAGGATCCCTTGGCAGTGCGCCGTTCCTTTGTCAGGTATTTGTCGGCAATGCGGAATGCGGCAGGTGGTTTCAGGGCTGGTCTTCCTCGACTTTGGCATGTATAGACTTTTGCCTAGAACTTAATCAGAGGGCTAGGCACTGATGAATTTGACGCCACGAGAAAAGGACAAGCTGCTGGTTGCACTTGCGGCAATCGTTGCGCGGCAGCGCCTCGAGCGTGGCGTCAAGCTGAACTATCCCGAGGCGGTCGCATTGATCTCGGATTACGTGGTCGAGGGAGCGCGCGATGGCCGATCTGTCGCCGAGTTGATGCGAGATAGCGCAAACGTTATCGGACGTGATCATGTCATGCCGGGAATCGCGGAGATGCTCCCGGACATCCAGGTCGAGGCGACCTTCCCGGACGGGACCAAGCTCGTGACAGTCCACCAACCCATCCGATGACGAGGAGCGCGATGATACCAGGCGAAGTGATCTGCAAACCGGGCACCCTGACGTTGAACGCGGGACGACGAACCGTGTCGGTGATGGTTGCCAATACGGGGGACCGCCCGATCCAGGTCGGCTCCCACTACCATTTTCTCGAAACCAACGCGGCCCTTGACTTCGACCGTGATGCGGCACGCGGATTTCGTCTCGACATACCGGCAGGGACGGCGGTTCGTTTCGAACCCGGGCAGACTCGCGAGGTCGTTCTCGTCGAGATTGCGGGTGCGCGGCGGGTCTACGGCTTCAACGGGCTGATCAACGGGGCATTGTCGGACTGAACCATGGCATTTGAGATTGAACGTTTTGCCTATGCCGGCATGTTCGGCCCGACGGTCGGCGACAGGATCCGTCTCGCTGATACCGAACTTGTGGTCGAGGTCGAAGAAGACCGATCGATCTACGGCGAAGAGGTCAAGTTTGGCGGCGGCAAGGTGATTCGCGACGGAATGGGGCAGTCGCAATCCACGCGTGCCGAAGGCGCTGCCGACACCGTCATCACCAACGCCGTGATTCTGGACTGGTGGGGGATCGTCAAGGCGGACATCGGGATCCGGGACGGTCGTATCGCCGGGATCGGGAAGGCCGGCAACCCGGACATGCAGCCAGGCGTCGACATTGTCATTGGTCCGGGAACCGAGGTGATCGCCGGCGAAGGGCGGATCGTCACGGCGGGCGGGCTTGATGTTCACATTCATTTCATCGCGCCTCAGCAGGTCGAAGACGCCCTGATGAGCGGCGTCACGACGCTGATGGGGGGCGGCACAGGACCAGCTGAAGGCACCAAGGCGACCACCTGCACGCCCGGTCCCTGGCACATCGGCCGGATGCTTCAGGCGGCGGACGCGCTCCCGGTCAACATTGGCTTTTTCGGCAAGGGCAATTCCAGCACGGCCGATGGATTGATCGAGCAGATCAACGGTGGCGCCTGCGGCCTGAAACTCCATGAAGACTGGGGAACGACGCCTGCTGCCATCGACAACTGTCTGTCGGTCGCGGAAGACCTTGATGTCGCCGTGACGATCCACACCGACACGCTGAACGAATCCGGCTTTGTCGAAACATCGATTGCCGCGCTCAAGGGTCGCAACATTCACGCCTTCCATACCGAAGGGGCAGGTGGCGGCCATGCACCGGACATCATCAAGGTTTGCGGCGAGGGCAATGTCTTGCCGTCGTCAACGAATCCAACCCGGCCATTCACGATCAACACCGTGGATGAGCATCTCGACATGCTGATGGTCTGCCATCATCTCGATCCGTCGATCCCGGAAGACATCGCGTTTGCCGAAAGCAGGATTCGACGCGAAACGATCGCGGCCGAGGACATCCTTCATGACATTGGCGCCTTCAGCATGATCGCGTCCGACAGCCAGGCGATGGGTCGGGTCGGAGAAGTCATCATCCGCACGTGGCAAACGGCGGACAAGATGCGTCGTCAACGGGGCCGATTGCCTGAAGAAACGGGCGAAAACGACAACCGACGGGCGCGTCGATACGTTGCGAAATACACGATCAATCCCGCACTTGCCCATGGCGTTTCCGAGCATGTCGGGTCGGTCGAGGTGGGCAAGTTCGCCGATCTCGTGCTCTGGCAGCCGAAGTTTTTCGGGGTCAAGCCGGATATCGTCGTGAAGTGCGGGATGATCATTGCTGCCGCAATGGGGGATCCCAATGCCTCGATCCCCACCCCGCAACCGGTGCATTACCGGCCGATGTTCGGCGCTTTCGGCAGATCACTCGAGCAAAGCCGTATCACGTTCGTGTCGGAAGCGGCGAAATCCGCAGGCATCGCCGACAGCCTGGGGTTGCGAAGCAGCGTCCTGCCGGTGCGAGACATCCGGGGCGTCGGCAAGTCGGACATGATTCACAACAGCACGACTCCAGAGATTGATGTCGACCCTGAAACCTACGAAGTGCGGGCCAACGGCGAGCTGCTGACCTGCGAACCGGCTTCCGAACTCGCGTTGGCGCAACGCTACTTCCTGTTTTGATCGATGCGTCGAGCAATACGAACAGCAGCGGCCGGTGATTGGCCAGTCGATCGGGCGACCGGGTCCGTCAGGCTCGAATATGAAGAGCGGCACCGACGGCGACTGCGCGTAACGACCGATTCCGGAGAGGACATTCTCCTCGATCTCAAAAAAGCTGCCTTGCTTTGCGACGGTGACGGGCTTCTCCTCGACGACGATTGCTGGATCCGCGTCCATGCATTGCCTGAGGAGGTCGTTGAAGTGCGTGGCGTTGCGAGCGGTGAAGCGGTCAGGCTCGCTTGGCATCTTGGAAACCGGCACATTCCGGTCCAGTTGCTCGAAGACGGTGGAATTCGCTTTCGCGAGGATCATGTCATCGAATCGATGGTCGTTGGCCTCGGCGGAAAGACCGAACGCCGTTCAGCTCCGTTCACTCCCGAGTCCGGGGCCTACGACCATCATGCTCATCATGATCACCATGAAGGCGAACGATGACGGATGCGAGATGCGACATCTACCGTTTGTCGGTCTGGTTCTCGCCCGCATTCCCGATCGGCGCCTATTCGTGGTCATCCGGGCTGGAATACGCGGTCGAGACGGGAATTGTCGCAGATTCGGCCTCGCTGAAATCGTGGCTGATTGACACGATCAGCTTCGGAACGGGAGCGATCGACGGCGCCATCTTTTGCCATGCCCATCGCGCTGCGGCCGATGGTGACCCGGTCAAATTGGCAGAGTGTCTCGATTGGGCAGAGGCGCAGCGGTCGACCTCAGAGCTTGCAAATGAAAGTGCAGCGCTTGGCGAGGCCTTCTTGAAGGTCATGCGTGATGCCTGGCCGCACCAGGGTTTGGACGTGCTTGCAGCACTGGTCGCTGAACGGAATCGTCGGCCTGGATACGCGGTTGCGGCGGGTGCGAGCTGTGGCTGCCACGGCATTGCAATCGATGTGTCGATTGCGGCGTTTTTTCATTCGATTGTTGCCAATCTCGTCTCGGCTGCCGTGCGCGCCGTTCCCTTGGGTCAGACCGACGGCCAGATCGTGACTGCTGCGCTGGAGCCCGTGCTGGCATCTGTGGCAGCGACCGCGAAAAGTGCTGGGATCGATTCGGTTGGGACCGCGACACCCATGGCGGACTGGGTCTCCATGCAGCATGAAACTCAATACACGAGGTTGTTCAGATCATGACGGAAACACGAAACGGACCCCTGCGCGTTGGCATAGGTGGGCCGGTTGGCTCGGGGAAAACCGCGCTGACCGATGCGCTGTGCAAGACGATGCGCAACTGCTACGACCTCGCCGCGATCACAAACGACATCTATACCCGCGAGGATGCGGAATTCCTGACGCGCAGCGGCGCCCTGTCTCCTGATCGCATTCTTGGCGTGGAAACCGGCGGGTGCCCGCACACGGCGATCAGGGAGGACGCATCGATGAACCTCGCTGCCGTGGACGAAATGAATCGCAGGTTTCCGACACTTGACCTGATATTCATCGAGTCCGGAGGCGACAATCTTGCCGCCACCTTCTCGCCGGAGCTCGCCGACATCACCATCTACGTCATCGACGTCTCGGCTGGAGACAAGATCCCCCGCAAGGGCGGTCCCGGGATCACGCGTTCGGATCTTCTGATCATCAACAAGACTGATCTTGCGCCCCTGGTTGGGGCCGACCTTGGTGTCATGGACCGCGATGCGTCGAAAATGCGCGGGTCACGCCCGTTCAAGTTCACGAATCTCAAGGCGGGTGACGGGGTCGATGAAATCGTGGCCTTCATCGTGAATCTCGGCGGCCTGCCCGAAGCAGCGGATCGCGAGATGCAAAAGGCCTCGTGACGATGCGCACCGCAGATCCAAGCCGGGTGGGAAACATCGCGCGCTGATACTCCGGATTGCACTCCCGAAACGAATGTTCCGGGCGTGTCGGTTCTGCCCCTGTCTGTGAGGTCTCGGTCCGTTTGCGGCTTGGCGCAAGGGGAGATGTCCGGGCGATTGCCGGGATCGGATGCGAATGATGCCGGGCCTGTCCTGATCGCGACCGCCAGCCACGGTATCGGGCGGGCTCAACGACCCCGAATGCGCGGGTCCAGCGCGTCTCGCATCCCGTCGCCGATGTAGTTCACGCTCAGAACCGTCAGAGAGATTGCAAGTCCTGGCCAGATGACCCGTTCGGGATTCAGCGTCATGAAATTCGTGCTGTCGAACAGCAACCGCCCCCAGGTCGGGAAGTCCGACGGGAATCCGAGTCCCAAGAACGACAAGGCGGATTCGGTGATGATGGCATTCGCGATGCCGAGCGTGGCCGAGACCATGATCGGAGACAGCACGTTCGGCAAGACATGACGGAGTATCAATCGATGGGGTGGGGTTCCGATCGAGCGTGCCGCGATGACGAATTCGCGCTCCTTCAATGCCAGAACATCACCGCGCACGATGCGGGCGGTCTGCATCCAGCTCGTGATTCCGATCACGAACACGATCAGAATGAAGATCCCAGTCTCCGGACCGAATGCGGCCCGCAGGGTGTCGCGAAACAGCATGATGATGACGAGAAGCAACGGCAGGAGGGGCAGGGCGAGAAACAGATCGGTCAACCGCATCAGCGGGCCGTCGATGCGTCGGAAGAAACCGGCGAGAACACCGACAAGCGTTCCAAGAACGAGCGAGAGAAACATCGCGGTGACACCGACGGCCAGGGACACCTGTCCCCCGGCAAGAACCTGCGCAAGGGTGTCCCGGCCAAGCTGGTCGGTGCCCATCGGGTGGGCGAGGCTCGGCCCCTGGTTCTTGGCGCGGATATCGATCGTCTGGGGCTCGATTGTCCAAAGAAGCGGTCCGAAGGTGACGGCAAGGCAGACAAACACGAAAAAAATCATGCCGAGCGTTGCGCCCCGATGGGCCAGGAACTGGTCGAGAACGTCCGCCCATTGCGACCGCTGCCTGGTCCTTGCGACCGATGACTTCAAACCCGCGTCACTCATAGCGAATCCTCGGGTCCAGCATTCCGTAGAGCAGATCGGCGACAAGATTGAAGAAGACGATCAGCACCGCAAAGATGAAGGTCAGGGTCTGGACCAGCGGGATGTCGGCCCCCTGTATGCCGATGATCAGGAGTTGCCCGAGACCGTTCACCTTGAAGACCTGCTCCGTGATGATGGCGCCGCCGAACACCTGGGGTATTCCCAGGGCGATCACGGTGACGACCGGAATGAGCGAGTTCCGCAGCACGTGGACGAGCAGAACAACGCGTTCCTTCAAGCCCTTTGCTCTTGCGGTGCGAACGTAGTCCTGGGTCAGGTTGTCGAGCATGGACGCGCGCATGAAACGACTGATCTGCGCCGCATTGTAGAGCGCCAGCACCGAGACCGGCATGACCATCTGGCGAACCTGAAAGACGAAGCTGTCCCAATCGGTCACGCGGTGCGTCGTGTCGTAGATCGACGGAAACCAGTCGAGGTGAACGGAGAAGACCACGATCATCAGGACGCCAGTGAAGAATGTCGGAACCGAAAAGCCGACCATCGACACGAAGGTTCCGGCCTGATCGAACCAGCTGTACTGGCGATAGGCAGAAATCACGCCGATGGGTACCGCGATCAGGATCCCGACGACATAGGACATCCCCACGACCCACAGCGTCTGGGGCATGCGCTCGACGATCAGATCGACGACAGGAGAACGGGTTGCCCAGCTTTGGACACGGAGCCGGCTGCCGTCGCCGAACTGAAGGCCGGTCCACTGCTCGAGTATGTTGAGGGGTTCGTTGATGAAAAACTGATTGCACCACAAGAGATAACGGATGTGGATCGGCTCTCCGAGTCCCAGCGACTGGCGGATTTTCTCACGAACTTCCGGCGGAATCGTCAGGGGCAGGTTGCCCGTCGGGTCATTCGGAGCCAGATCAAGGAGCAGAAAAATCGCAAAACTGATGAACAGCAGCACCGGAACGGTGAACAGAAGCCGGCGTATTGTATAGTTCAGCATCGATGAACTGGAATTGGGTTTCCTGAGATAGCGCTACCCCGGAAAGGCTCCGGGGTAGCGCTGCAATTCAGGTTCAGAGCCGATACCAATCGGCGGCATTCCAGAGTTCACTGTCCCAGGTGTTCAAAATGACACCCCCCAGTGTGTTGGAATGTGCGGAAACGCGACCACGGTGAATGAGCGGGATCATTGCTCCATCCTGCATCAGCATGTCGTTCATTTCCTTGGCAATCCGAGCCCGTTCGGAGAGGTCGGCAGTCTGGCCGAGTTCCGACGCAAGCGCGTCGTAGGCGGGATTGCAGTAACGCGGCATGTTGTTGCCGAGCCAGTTGTTGTCTGGGCTGGGGATTTCGCCGCAGGTCCAGTTGTTCATGTACGTTTCAGGATCTGTTCCAGCGAACAGATTGGTGTACATTTCGATGTCGGCATAGAACTTCTGGAACGTGTCGGGGCTTGACTGATCCCCTCCGAAGAACACGGATGCATCGATGTTCTTGAGTTCGGTCTCCACTCCGATCCTGCCCCACCAGTCCTTGACCAGCGCCTGGGTGTCCTGGCGAACGGCGTTGGTGGACGTTTGGTATAGGATCGACAGGCGGACCCCATCTTTCTCGCGAACGCCATCGCCGCCTCTGACCCAACCGGCTTCGTCAAGTATCTTGTTGGCGAGGTCGATGTCCTGGTTCAGGCATTCGTCGTTGGCAGTCGACGCGTAGATCGCGGGTGCTGGCAGGACGTTGCAGGTTGCCTTGCCAGCCGACCCGTAGCCGACATCCGACAGCAGATTCCTGTCGATTGCGAGCGAAAGGGCACGACGGACGGCGGCATCGGTCAGGAACGGATGCGCTCCGCCGGCCACGGTCGAGCGCATGTCGCCAAGATCGGGTGACGGGTTGGTCATGTTGACCATGAGTCTTTCAACCGCCGTACCGAAGGAGGCGATCACGGTTCCTTTGCCAGCCTCGGACATCTGTTTCAGGATCGCGGGATCGATCTGGAGATTCCATGCGTAATCGAATTCTCCCGTTTCGAGAACGGAACGCGCTGCCGCCGCTGCATCCCCGCCGCCCTTGAAAGTCAAGGTTGCGAAGCTCGGCTTGGCGGGATCCCGGTAGTTCGGGTTCGCTTCCATCGAGATGACGTCATTGGCGCGAAACTCGGTGACGCGGAACGGTCCAGTCCCGATGGGTCCGAAGTTCTGTTCGGTGCATTCGGGGGCCTTGGCGCCCATGCAGTTCTCGAATTGAGCCTTTTGCAGGATCGGGCTTTCCGCACCGACAAAAGGACCATAGGGGAATGGCTTGGGACTGGAGAATGAGACCTTGACTGTCAGATCATCGACGACATCGACGCTCTCGACATCGGAAAAGCTCGTCAGCTGCTGGCACCCGCCTTCAGGGTGCATGCAGTAGTCGGCAGTGAACTTGACGTCATGCGCCGTGAACGGCGTTCCGTCCGACCAGACGAGTTCGGGCTGAATCTGCCAGGTGATCGACTTCAGATCTGCTGAAACGCCACCATTGGCAACTGTCGGAATCTCGACTGCAAGCCACGGCACCATGTTGCCGTCTTGGTCGTATCGGGCGAGTGGCTCGACGACGAGCGACGAACTCTCGATGTCCTTGGTGCCGCCCGACAGGAACGGGTTCAGGATCGAGGCTGCCTGCCAATAGATGATGTTGACGTGACCGTCAGCGCCTCGCTCGGCATGCACCGGCAGCGAGGTGATCGCCGCAAGTGCTGCGGCTGCAATCAGGTATCTTGGTTTCATGTTGGTTCCTCCATTCGAACTGTGCAGGGTCACCCGTCATGGATGCCACTGCGGTTCTGCAGACTTGTCGTCGCCTGGTCCGTGTACAGGTGACATGCCACGTCGTGGCCATCCGACAATTCCACAAAATCGGGCGACACGGTCTTGCAGATGTCCATGACAAATGGACAACGCGTGCAGAAGTTGCAACCCTTGGGCGGGTTGGCCGGGGACGGAACGTCACCCTTGAGGATGATGCGTTCGCGGTGCAGTTCCGTGAGCGGGTCCGGTTCCGGAACGGCAGACAGAAGCGCTTGTGTGTAGGGGTGGCGTGGCGTGCCATACAGCTCGTCGCGCGGTGCGACCTCGACGATCTTGCCAAGGTACATCACTGCCACACGAGTGGTCATGTGGCGCACCATGGACAGGTCGTGGCTGATGAAGAGGTATGTCAGTCCGAACTCGGTTTGCAGATCTTCGAGCAGGTTGATGACCTGCGCCTGAATCGAGACATCCAGGGCGGCAATCGGTTCGTCGCAAACCACGAATTTCGGGTTCAGGGCCAAGGCGCGCGCGATGCCGATCCGTTGCCGCTGCCCGCCCGAGAACTCGTGCGGGTACCGGTTCATGAAGTCCCGGTTGAGACCGACGGCATCCATCAGTTCCTCGACCCGTTCGGTTTTCTCGTTCGCCGACATGCTCGCGTGCTCGTCGAGCGGTTCCGAAATGATCGCCGCAACCGTCATCCTGGGATTGAGACTCGCCTGCGGATCCTGGAAGACCATCTGCATTGTCGGCCTGACGTCTCGCAATTCGCGTCCGGACAGCTCGCTGATCGACTTTCCTCCGATTTCGATCTCGCCTTCCGTGACTTCGTGCAGTCGCAGGATCGAACGGCCCACGGTCGACTTTCCGCAACCGGATTCTCCGACCAGCCCGAGGGTCTCGCCCTCCTGGATGTCGAAAGTCACGCCGTCGACCGCCTTGACCTCGCCGACCTTTCGTCGAAGGACTCCTGCGAGGATGGGGAAGTGCATTTTCAGCCCCCGAACCCGCACCAGCGGAGGTGGATGTCCGTTTTCAGCCACCGATCCGGTTCTCCTCGGCCTCGCAGAGGAAGCAAGCGACATCATGGCCGTCCGCGACAATCGTTCTTTGCGGATTGGCCATCGTGCATTGCTCGAACGCCATCGTGCATCTTGGTTGAAATGCGCAAGACGACGGAGCCTTGGTCATGATCGGAGGTTGACCCGCGATCGTGTTCAGTCGGTCGCTACGGTCACCCTTGATGCTCGGGACGGTCGTGAGCAAGGCTTTTGTGTAAGGATGGCGGGGATTTGCAAACAGTTCTTTCACCGGTGCGTGCTCGACGATTTGCCCACCATACATGACGGCCACCCTGTCCGCGATTCCCGCGATGACGCCGAGGTCATGGGTGATCCAGATGATTGCCATACCCAGCTTGTGGCGAATCGATCTGACAAGTTCGAGGATCTGCGCCTGGATGGTAACATCGAGAGCGGTCGTCGGCTCGTCCGCAATCAGGACCTTGGGATCGCATGCAAGAGCGATTGCGATCATGACCCGCTGTCGCATGCCGCCGGAAAACTGGTGCGGATAATCCGAAAGACGCTTGCGCGCATCGGGAATTCCCACGAGATCGAGCAGGTAGGTTGCGCGCTCCACAGCCTGTTTTCGGCTCAGGCCGAGATGCTCGCGCAGCGGCTCCATGATCTGGAAGCCGACGGTGAAGACAGGATTCAGCGATGTCATCGGGTCCTGGAAGACCGTGCCGATTTCGCGCCCACGGATCTTTCTGAGTTCGTGATCGGGCAGATCGAGGATATCCCGGCCATCGAACTTCACGCTGCCGTTGCGAATTTCAGCCGGTGGCGACGGCAACAGTCCGATCAGCGACATCATGGTGACAGACTTGCCGGATCCGCTTTCGCCGACAACGCCGAGAAGCTCGCCCGGCTTCAACGTGAAGCTGACCGAATTGACCGCATGGATGGCGCCGTCTCGGGTATGAAAGACGGTTTCGAGATCATGGACATCGAGTATGGAGTTCGTCTCAATTCCCATTCGGGATCGTGTTGCCTTCTCTTGCAGCCAGCATACGGGGGTTCGTCGGTTCGGCCTGTTCAAGTTGATTGTTCATCAAGGAACAAAACCACGAATTCGTTTCGGTCACAATGACCGAATTCTGTACTTGGCGTGGCTGCTCCGGGTCACCCATGGCCAGCAGTTCCTTCCGAGACTGATTTCGTGCTCACTCAACGGGTGGCGAGAGCGAGCGCGATGACGAGCGTCGCCGCCGCGACCCAGATGCTCGGTCCGTGGTGTTCGCCAAACAGGATCATTCCCCAGCCAACGCCCGAGACGAGACCGACGAACGACCCGAAGTTCACGAAAACGGCTCCGCTGCCCTGGATGATCTTGAAGTAGGCAAACCCTTCGACAATTCCCGCCGCGACGAAAACGAGGATTGCCAACTCGGCCCCTGACCAACTCAAGTTCCGGATTTCACTGGCACCGAGAACGAGGAAAACCGGCGTGACGATCATCGCGGCAACGACCGTTTCCCCGGTCACCGCCTGCAGGGGTGTCATGCCTTTGGGCCAGAATTTCGCGATGTATATCGACTCCAGCCCGTAACAGACCGGAATGATGACGGCGATTGCGATCCATGGCAGCCTTTCCATCCCTTGCAGTTCCGAATCAGGCAAAATGATCAGCCCGACCGAAATGCAGCCGAGAACCACCGCAATCGATCGCAGGCCTGATACCCTTTCGATTCCGAGTGCGACCGACAAGGCGACGGCGACAACCGGAGACAGGCAGGCGATCATTGTCAGCACGCCCGCATCGAGCGCTGTCGCGGCATGAAGGGTCACCGCGAGAGGTATGATGTAGCCAAGCAGTGCGGTGATCACGAAGAAGACGACCAGGTGTCTGGCGGGGCGAATGATCTCCTTCCGAGCGGCTGAGATGGTCATGAAGGCGGCAGACAGCAGCACGAGCGCCATCGTGATCAAGGCAAGATCCGAATAACCGCCCTGGCCGGCGCGCTTCAGCATGGAGAACTGGAGTCCCCACATTGTCCCCATGACGACCAGAAGCATCGTCGTGGCTGCGCTTGCAGCCAAGGCCGGAGGCGCGGGCCTCACGTGATTTGCTCCGAACTGTCGGTCATGTGGGTCGGGTGAAGCGTGAAGTTCCGGTCGCGTCGCCAGTGCCATCTCGTGACAGACGTTGCGTGAGCGGGCGCAAAGCAGCCGAGGTCCGGATGGTGGTCACGCGATGACCAGGTGGGGGATTTCGCGGTCGAGTTTGCCTGAGCCTTATTGGGGACGTGCCGGTCTCCAAGGGTGGCGCCTTCGAAGCCATGCTCACGTCAAAGGCCAGCGCTTGATCAGGAAAGTCCTTCAAGGCGTCGGCCGGCTCGTCGGGTCAAGCGGTGAGGCCAGCATTGCACGGCGTGATTGAACTGGGTGATGCCGCGCGGGACATTTGAGAAGCGACAATCAAGATGAAACTGCTGCGGTCCGTGCATCAGTGATCACGATAGACCTTTTCGTTGCGCTCATGCTGCTCCTGGGCCTCGAGGGTGAGGGTCGCGATCGGCCTCGCATTCAACCTCTTGAGCGAGATCGGCATTCCCGTTGCAAGGCAGTAACCGTATGAGCCGTCGTCGATTCTCTTGAGTGCCTGGTCGATCTTTGAGACGAGCTTTCGCTGGCGATCTCGGGTTCGGAGTTCGAGCGAACGATCCGTTTCCTCGGATGCGCGATCGGCCATGTCGGCCGGAATGTTGTGGCCGGATCGCATGTCGACGATGGTGTCTTTGCTCTCGGCGAGCAGCGACTGTTTCCACTGAAGCAGCTTCCGTCGAAAATACTGAAGCTGTCGTTCGTTCATGAAGGTTTCGTTGTCGTGGGGTTGATAACCCGCATCAAATTCAACCTTGTTCATTCTTGTTGGTGGTCTTTCGGTTGTGTGAGCGTCGCGGACGACCGTTGCAATCCGCGTCCAATAAACGAGTGAACAAACGTTGTCACCCCTTTGAAATCCTGTCTGCATGTTCAATCCTCCATGTCTACCGATCCCTTGTAGACTTGACCGCAGCATGCGGACTGCTGGCGTGTCTCGAGCTTGCGCGGACACCCGTTTCTCGCATCCGTGTCCCGAGTCGAACGCTTTGAAACAATGGATCTGTTCGACCCCGCATGTCTCGGCCATCGAGCCAGCGTCTCTATTGAACTACCAATGACGTCGAGGTTGACAACCAACAGGATCAAATATGAAGAGGCGGCACTGTTCGTCCGACCTCAAGCTGCGGCATGACGCGGGGGTTGGTCATGGGTCGGAACGCAATGAGGCGTCCCAACGACGCTGAACGGAGGAGTCGGAATGACAAAGACGGTCCCGGTCAAATGCCGCGAGGCAACCAGCGACGATTGGCCCGCATGGTCACGGATGTGGTCCGCCTACCTGCGTTTCTACGAGACCGAACGTCCGGCGGCTCAGTTCGAACTCACCTGGTCGAGGATCCAGAACCCAGAAGAGCCAATGCACTGCATTGTTGCGGTTTCGGGTGAAGACCACGTGGGACTGGTCAATTTTCTCTACCACCGATCGTTCTGGGACGATGAGCCGCGGTGCTATCTGCAGGATCTCTTTGTCGAACCATCGTCGCGAGGGCAGGGCATTGGAGCTGTTTTGATTGACGAGGTCGCAGCGCATGCCCGTTTGTCAGGTGCATCGGCATTGTACTGGTTGACTGCATCGGACAATGACCGTGCTCGACGCCTTTACGATCACGTTTCGATTTTGACGCCGTTCATCAAGTACGCTTATCCACTGGATTCGAAGAAGGGCGGGTCGTGAGGAGCACGATCGAGGTCTCGAAGTGCCGGGCACCCTGCTGGGTACTGGTGGTTGAATCGAGGGAAGGGTCCCCATGCTGTTGATCGTTGCTTTTCTCGCAGGGGGTGTCTTTGGATGGTACAGGGCTTCGCGGCGGCAGCAGAAGCTGGCCGACCGGATTCACGCGGCTGCCGTGTACGGGCTTCTGTTTTTCGTCGTGACCCTGCTCGTCTCGGTCATCGTGTCATGGCAGATGGAATGACGCGGAACAGACGTTGATATGATTCCGAATGTCGAATGATGTTGACGCCCTATTCGGTCTCAGCGGGTGAGATTCTGATCAAAGGGGATGAATTGGCATGATCACGGAACGTGTGAGGACACTGGCATGACCGCGAAAGAACCGTTCAGCTACGTCGTGCTGCGTTACATTCATGATGTCCTGACCGGCGAGTTCGTGAATGTTGGCTTGGTCGTGGCGTTGACTAATCGTCCCCTCATCTTGATGAATTTTTGCAAGACCGACGGTCGCGTCAAGAGAGTTTTCCCGGATTTGGACAGCTATGCCTACAAAAGCGCGATTGACGCCGTCGAGCGTGGGATGAAGGGCGTCGAGCGAAGCTTGAAGGATGAGGGTCTTTTTGAAGCAGGAAAGACCGCAGGTGATTACGCACGAGTCGCGTTGCCGCACGACGATAGCTCATTGCAATGGTCGCATGTCGGATTCGGCCTGACGGAAGACCCAAATAAGACACTTGACCATTTGTATCACCGATTTGTCGCGCAGTACGACCGTGCAAAGGAGTGCCGAAGAAGCGATGACGAAGTCTGGCGTCCCGTCGAGGCAGCAGAAGCATCCGACTGATCGAGTTTTCTACGTCGTGGAGTAAAGACAGGATTTTGTGATCTTGCCAGATTCGTTCATCCTTCGTTGCAGATGAAATGACAGCAACCGGGCGTGAACAGCCAAGCGAACGGCATGTGATGTTGACTCCTCCGTGCAGGCCCATCGTTTGCGACCTAGAAAAAACAAACTGGATCGGCGCGCCGACATCCCTTGATTGACAGCAACTGATATGCGTACGGTGGGATCGTTGAACGCCCGCCGGTTTCCAACTTTTTACAATCGTCTTGTGCATCTACGCCCGCAAACACCAAAATCTGGAATCTAGGGGTTGTCAACTGCGAAATGTTCGCGTAGTGTTCCAAAATGTTCTCTTTGTGTCAAATGGCAAACTTCGAGAGCGCAGGTCGTATTGCGTGACGAAAGCATAGGATGGAAGTCCCCCCGCTTTCGTATGGTTTGGAGGGCAGGTCGCTATGACCGCTATTCTGTTCAAAGTTTGTTTGTCCAGCCATTATCAATCGTTGTGCCCCGAGTGTTCGCGAGTATCAACAGATTGGCAGTCAGAAAAAAGTGGATGATGTCTGACCCGCCGAAGACAACTATTGGCAATTTCTCCGTTCGTTTGTGCCAGTTCGTGGTCAAGACGTCGACATCCGAGCATTTGGATCAAGACAACAGTTCGAGTGCGGGAGCAACTTCGTGAAGCACAAGGCAATTTCGCTCTTCTCGGGTTCTGGCGGTATGGACATAGGCGTCAAAAATGCGGGTTTTGACAATGTCTGCGCGATTGAGTCGGATCCCAACTGCGTTTCAACATTGCGTCGAAATTTCGGCAGGACAGTTGTTTGGCAAGTGGATGTTCGAGCGCTCGACCCAAGAAATACAACTGACTCCCTCGGCTTGAAACCAGGTGATGTGACGCTCCTTCACGGCGGCCCACCTTGTCAGTCATTCAGCCAAATTGGTCACAAGCGGGGGCTGAGTGATCCTCGAGGGACGCTCGTGTTCGAGATGGTGCGATTTGCCGAAGCCATTCGACCTGTCGCAGTCATGATGGAACAGGTGCCAGCGTTTCTTGATACACCAACAGCAAGCGGAATGACCGTCATTGATGTGGTGAGCGAAGCATTCTGGGCTATCGGATATGAGACTCGCGCCATGGTATTGAACGCACTGGACTTCAATGTACCACAACGGCGGAAACGCGCGGTTGTCGTTGCCGTCCCTCAAGGTCAGGCTTTCGCTTTCCCTGCTCCGACAAGACCATTGTACGAAATGACGGCGGGGGACGCGATAGATGGGTTGCCAGAAGCTGTTCCTCCTCATTGCAAGCCACTGGCACCCAATCACATTGACATCACACCTGATCGGGACAGGTACAGGATATCGTTTGTGCCCGAGGGCCTCTGGCTATCGAAGACCAAGGACGTCCCGCCGGACGTATTGAAACGTCTGACCCCAAAAGACTCCACGAAGTTTCGACGCCTGGATCGAAACAAGCCGTCGCTGACCCTACGGTGCGGCGAAGCACTGTATCACCCAATTGAAGACCGCTACATCACGCCAAGGGAAGCGGCGAGACTTCAAGGTTTTTCGGATGACCATGTTTTTGAGGGTCCGATCCGCCGGCGAACTGGCGTGGTCAAGGATCTTGACCAGCACAGACAGGTGGCCAATGCCGTGCCCCCACCAATGGCCGTGGCAATTGCGTCAAGCGTGAGGTCAAGTCTGTGCCTGTAGTCTACGAGCTATTTGGTGAACGTCTCAGGAATGAACCAAACAGGCCCAATCGCTTCAGGTTGGCGCAATGTCCTCAAATGGGGCAAAGGCAGTTTGGTGGACGTGGAAATCGACGCAACTCGCAATTTGCTTGACTCGAAGGTCGTTGCAGAAGTCACGGCACCTTGACGTAACGCTCTTCATGGTCGCCTGAACAGGCAACGAGCATGCTCAGAAATTCACCGACAACAGCTGCGACCTGCTACCGCTGTGTCGCGATGCAGATGCTGAATTGTCACGATTTGAGCCCCGGCAATTGAAATCCGGCTCCGAAAAGCGCATGTTTGAACCATGATCAAGCTCGCACCGATCTTGCTGGCAGTTGCGTGGGGGTTCGTCGCCTTCTTTGCCTCGGCACGCCGCGTTCGCAAGGAACTCGATCGGAACTCGAAACCATGCAACGACCCGCGATTGAACAGGCTGGTTGCAAGACTCGCGGATCACCTCGAACTCGACAAGATTCCACTCTTCGTTCACGAATCGCTACAACTGAACGGGACGGTCGCTCCCGACGGTCGCGTGTTCATCACTCGCGGGTTCCTCGACAAGTACCGTCTCGGGCAGGTGACGGCCGAGGAACTGTCCACCGTTGTTGCGCACGAACTCGGGCATCTGGCGCTCGATCACACCAACGCGCGCATGCTCGACTTCGCGACCCAGAATGCTCTGCGCGGTGCGCTCCACATGGTGATTGGCAGGTTCGTGCCGATCGTGGGGGGCATCGTTGCCAACCTGGCCGTGAATCTGCTCTCGGCAAAACTCTCGAGATCCGACGAATTCGAGGCTGACAAGTTCGCCGCGCTGCTGCTGCTGAAGTCGGGAATCGGAACGGAGCCCCAGATTTCGCTGTTCCGCAAGTTGCCTGCATTGACGGGGCTGGACTCCAGCCAGATCGCGTGGATGACGGCAAGCCACCCCAGCCCCGAAGCCCGGGTTGCTGCGATCGAAGCCATTCAAGCCAAGTACGACGCCGCCGCCTGAGCCGCCGCACCTTCCTGGGCCCCGCCGCCAAGCGGGCCTCCGATCTCCCAGTCAATTGATCTCGTTGCCCTGAACGGCTCAGGTCGCCGCAGCTCGCGTCAGTGAAAGACGGGCTGTCTCGAGGTGTTCCTTCATCAGCATGGCGGCGCGTTCAGGCTCGCGGGCGCGGATCGCCGTCATGATCTGGCGGTGCTGGAAGTTGTACCGGATGATCGTTTGTCGGTTCAGCGTTTCCTCCCTCATGCGCTTCCATTCGTTTTGCTGGCGAACGAGATTGACCATTGCAACCAGCCAGACGAGCAACGAGTTGCCTGTTGCCTGCGCGAGGGCTTCGTGAAACTTGCCGTCGGCCTCGGCGAAGGCGATCGGATCATCGAGGCTGTTCTCCATCTCCCAGAGCAACGCTTCGATCTTGTCGAACTCGGCTCTGTGGCTGTGCAAGACGACCAGCCGGCAGACATGGGGTTCGAGCGCAAATCTGGCATCGACCAGCTCCAGCGGGCTGGCGTTGGCAAAGAGTTCATGGGCCGAGAACGATGAGCCGGTGTCGGGATGCGTGACGTAGGTGCCGCTGCTGCGCCTCGTTTCGACCAGGCCTTCGTCCTGCAACTTGATGATTGCCTGTCTGATCGTGCCGCGCGACACTCCGTGCAAGTCTGCCAGGTCTCGCTCTGCGGGCAACCTGTCATGGAATCGAAGGGTTCCATCGAGGATTTCACGTCGCAGTATTGAAGCGACTTCGGTTGATCCAGATTTCATCAGGTCCATCCATAGCCAAGGAATCGGCTACCAATTATAAACCAAACCAGACCAAAAGCAACAATTTTGCGCTCTTTGTCAAAAAATGGTTGAGTATTGGACAAAAATAGGTGAATGGTGCCGATCAGGGTCCCCTGCCAGACTCCATTGCGATAAAGAACTGGCTTGAGGACGGGGCAACATGGGCTGTCCCTGGAAATTCGGGTTTGCAAGGAGGGATAAAGTGGCCACTGATCTGGAGAGATTTGTAGATGCACCGGGCCGGGCCGACAAGGTCAAGGAGGTCCGGAAGCTGATTGATGAACGCGGAATCGACTACCTGTACCTGCAGTTCGTGTCGATCACCGGAAAGATCATGGGCAAGGGGATCCCGGCGGATCATTGGGAATCCGTTGCTCAAAAAGGATTTCAACTGGTTTATGGCGCGACCGTCAATCTTTTCACCGACCGCGCAGGTGGATATCTTGGGTACGGCCCGGAGGCGGCGGAACTGGTCGGCATCCCCGAACCTGAAACCTTCATGCAACTGCCCTGGGAAAAGCGCATCGGCCGATTCTATTGCACGCTGTTTCGAAACCGCGAGGAGCGCGAGGACCCGGGCGGCTATTTGACAGCGGACTGTCGTGGCAATCTTCGCCGATTGCACGAAGAGTTCCAGAAAAAGCACGATGGGCTGCAACTTCGCATGGGCACCGAACCCGAGATGATGTGGCTGAAGTTCGACGAGAACGGAAAACCGCGAGATGGCTTCTCGAAGCCCTATTGCTACCACATCGATCAGTTCGAAAGCCTCCGACCGGTGTACATGCAGGTGATCAACTATTGCCGATCCATGGGACTCGACATGATCCAGGGCGATCACGAGGACGCCCCTGGCCAGCTCGAACTCAACTGGACGTTCGACGATGTTCTCAGAAACGCGGACCGCCTGACGACCTATCGGCAGATCTGCGCGCAGGTCGCCCGCGAGCACGGCATCTTCGCATGCTTCATGACCAAGCCGTTCATGGGCGTCTCGGCCTCGGGCTGCCACCACAACATTTCGCTGTGGCGGGGAGGCGAGGATGTCATGGTTCGGACCGGCAACGACCCGGACAATCTTCCTGGCATGGTTGACAATTTCATGTACGTGAAAGGCGGCGAAAACACCTTCATGCCCGATGGCGACGATCTTCAGATGCCTGGCAAGGCCGGGCTCAAGGCGATCGGCGGAATCGTTCATCACCTCAGGGCCTTGACCGCCATCGGTTGTTCGACTGTCAATTCCTACCGACGCTTGTGGGATACTGGCTTCTGGGCTCCCGTTTTTGCGGATTGGGGCTTTCAGAACCGGACGACCGGGCTCCGCGTCTCGGCACCCGGACGGTTCGAGTACCGGTCGGTGGATTCCATGGTCAATCCCTACCTGATGGGCGCAACCATTCTCGCGGCCGCCGACGACGGCATTGTCAACGATCTTGACCCGGGCGAGCCGGAAGAGCGGAACATCTACGAGGCGATGGAGGCCGGCAAGCAGGTTCGCAAGCTGCCGATGTCGCTCGGAGAGGCGCTCGAAGCCCTCGAACAGGACGAGGTGGTACGTCGCGGGCTGCCGGGCGAGATGTACCGGCTCTACCACGAGTACAAGTCTGACGAATGGGCCCGGTTCATGTCCACGGTGACCGATTGGGACAACGACACCTACATGGAATGTCTGCCCTAACCCCGCAGGGTTACAGGCATTTTGAGTGACTGGCGGACACGGCTCTACAGTCGCTGTGTCCGCGACCCACAAAGTGAATGCAGAAAGGACTGCCGATGTGTGGAATTGCCGGACTGATCCATCGTGGTCAAAGTTCGAATGTCGGTGCGGAGATGACCGCCATGCTTCAGGCGCTCAAGCACCGGGGACCTGACTCGACCGGTTATGCCGTCTACGGGTCGGCCACCGAGGGCGAACTCATCATGCGCCTCAAGGTCGCCGAGCAGGAAGACCTCGATCGCGGACGGGGCATTCGTCAGGTGATCAGCGATCGAATCGACGCGGTGGACGAGATACTCGCCGAGCATGGCGTGACCGTCGGCGCAAAAGAGCACGCAACAGACTACGCGTTGCGGTACCGGTTCAACCACGACGGTGATGTTGCCGATCTCGCGGCTCATATCGAGGAAACGCCAGGTGTCGAAATACTCTCGCTCGGAACGGGGCTCGAGTTGATCAAGGATCTCGGCGATGCCTCGGTCGTGGCAGGGGCGTATGGCCTCGACGACTTCACCGGGACGCACGGGATCGGGCATACCCGCATGGCAACCGAGTCGGATGTCGATATCCGCTCCGCACACCCGTACTGGGCATTTCCCTACAACGACGTTTCTGTCGTTCACAACGGCCAGATCACCAACTACTGGATTCAGCGTCGGCAGATGGAGCGCAAGGGACATCGGTTCATGTCGGACTGCGACAGCGAGCTTCTGGCGGTCTACACCGCGCATCATCTCAGCGAAGGGGCAACGCTCGAGGACAGCCTCAAGCAGTCCATCGAGGAAATCGACGGCGTGTTCACCTATCTCGTGGCGACGCGCGATAGTCTCGGGATGGCGAAGGACACCATGGCCGCAAAACCGCTGGTTCTCTACGAGAGCGACGAGATGATCGCGATGGCGTCCGAAGAAGTGGCGATTCGCTCAATTCTTCCCCAGGAAATCGACACGTGGGACCCGTACGACGAGGAGGTTCGGGTATGGCAGGCCTGATGAGTGACAACCTTGACAACATGAGCCAGGACGACCGCGCCCGCGCGCTCGGCATGATGAGCGAGCAGCTGGGCGGGCGCTCGATGTTCGTTGAGTTCGACGAGAGCGCGGAGGACCGGTTCACCTATCCGTGGGCACCCGATGTCGACTTCAACAAGCGGACCGAATTCGACTGTGGCGAGCTGTCAAACACCGAGATCAATCGCAAGATTCGTGACTTGATGGCGGAAGGTTACGGCTCAATCGTCGTGAAGAACCCGCGCGGTCGGCACTCGCTTGGCGTGGGCATTCTCTCGCGCCTGACACTCGTGTTCGAAGGATCACTCGGTTACTTCGGCGTGGGGCTGATCGATGGTCCGAACGTGCGAATCAACGGCCGGGTCGGGTGGTCGTGCGGCGAAAACATGATGTCGGGAACCGTGGTTGTCGAAAAGAACGCCGGATCGACATTTGGCGCTGCAATCAGAGGCGGAGACCTCGTTTGCAAGGGCTCGGTCGGATCGCGCACCGGAATCGACATGAAAGGTGGCACGATCATCGTTGGCGGCGACAGCGGCGCATTGTCAGGTTTCATGATGCAACGCGGACGCATGGTGATTTGCGGAAACGTCGGCAAGAACCTGGGCGATTCGATGTACGACGGAACGATCTATGTCGGCGGCCAAATCCGATCGCTGGGCGTGGATGCAGTCGAGGCGGAACTGACCGAACTCGATCAGTCCTGGCTCACCCGAAAGCTGACCGCTCACGGGCTGCTCCCGAAGGAGGGTGTCGGCGGTTTCACCAAGATCGTCGCCGGAAAGCAGTTGTGGAATTACGACAACCTCGAACCAACGGAAAAGAAACTCATCCTGTGATGTTCTGATCACGAGTGTCCTTGTTGACTGACAACAAGTCGACGGGGCGGGCCAGACATCGAAAATCGAAAGGAGACGGGGATGGCAGACGGCACGATGCCAGTCAGGGACACACAAAAGCGGGATCCGTACCGGCTCGGCAACTCGTTTGTCTTCCCGCCGCACGTCATCGACGATATCCACATCAAGTCGGAACTTGGTCGCTATCGTATGCGGGGGTTTTCGCTCTTTAAGAAAATTCCCCACTGGGACGATCTGACCTTTCTGCCCGGCACGCTGACCCGCTTTGTCATCGAAGGGTACAGGGAGAAGTGCGAAACCCGGACGGTCATCGGACCGAGGGCCAAGCGCCCGCTCGAACTCGACATTCCGGTCTATGTGACCGGCATGAGTTTCGGTGCGCTGTCGTACGAGGCCAAGACGGCGCTTGCGCGCGGCGCGACAATGGCAGGGACTGCCACGTGTTCGGGCGAGGGGGGCATGATCCCCGACGAACGCCGCTACAGTTCGAAATGGTTCTATCAGTGCATCCAGTCGCGCTACGGGTTCAATCCGCATCATCTGGTATTGGCGGACGGGTGCGAGTTCTTCATCGGGCAGGGCTGCAAGGTCGGGCTCGGCGGGCACCTGATGGGCCAGAAGGTCACCGACCAGGTCGCGGAAATGCGATCGTTGCCGGCCGGGATCGACCAGCGTTCTCCCGCCCGACATCCCGATTGGCTGGGCCCGGACGACCTCGCGCTCAAGATCCAGGAGATTCGCGAAGCGACGGACTGGATGATTCCGATCCAGCTCAAGCTCGGCGCTGCTCGGGTCTACGACGATGTCAGAATGGCGGTCAAATGCGACCCCGACTCGATCTACATCGACGGCATGGAAGGCGGTACCGGCGCCGGGCCGCATCTTGCGACCGAAGATACAGGCGTGCCGGGTATGGCGGCCATTCGTCAAGCCCGCCGCGCCATCGACGATCTCGGCAAGCGCGGCGAGATTTCGCTGGTCTATGCTGGCGGCATCCGGAACGGCGCTGACGTCGCCAAGGCGATCGCGCTCGGGGCAGACGCGATCGCGCTCGGGCATTCGGTCATGATGGCGCTGAATTGCAACAAGGACATTCCGGAAGCCAACTTTCCTGAAGAAATGGGGGTCGAGGCCGGGTATTGCTATCACTGCCACACCGGACGGTGCCCGGTCGGTGTCGCGACCCAGGATCCGGAACTCAGAAAAAGGCTGGATCCGGACGCAGCTGCCGAACGGGTCTACAATTTCCTGCACACGCTGACGATCGAAGCCCAGCTGTTCGCGAGGGCTTGCGGAAAGACCAACATCCACTCGCTCGAGCCCGAGGATCTCGCCGCTCTGACGATGGAGGCGTCCGCGATGGCCGCGGTTCCTCTTGCGGGCACCAACCACACGGTCGGAGTCGACGACTACCACCACATCTAGGCGGTTGCGCGATCGGCGGGAAGCGACAGAAAACGAGTTTGAAGCAAGCGCGACAGTCGTCGCGAAGTTGACCAGGGAGAATCCTCAATGGCTGGAACGCAATACAGGGGTTCAGAGATCACGGATGTCGATCAGTTCATCAACGATGCCGCCGGTCTCGCGTCCGAACGCGAACAGGAGATCGGGCAGCACATCGGATATCGGTACGACGTCAACCTGGTACCGGATTACAGCCGCCTGACGCCGTTTCTGGAACGCTACATGGAAATCATGGGGTGGGACGACTTGAACTGGCTGGAAGATGTTCACATGGGATACGAGGATGGTCAGGCGGCCGTCTTCGACAGAAACATCAATGGCTGGGTCAGGGTGCCCGCCAGCATCGAATTGCCGGACAACCAGCAGGACCGCGACATGATCGCTCGCGAATTGCTGATCAAGTTCCAGATGTCGGATCGCCATCCCCTGGTGACGCTCAGGCAAGCGTACACCAAGTTCTGATGCCTCTGATGGGTGGAGGCTCCACGCCGTGACACGCAAGCTCAACATCGCCTGTCTGCAGACCCGTCCGCAACCGGATTTCGAGTCGGCTCTCGGCGAAGCGCTTGGCCTCGCCGAACAGGCTGCTGATGACGGGGCCAGGTTTCTGGCGCTGCCGGAGTACTGCGGTGGCCTGCAGTCCCGTGGAGCCCGAATTGTTCCGCCATCGGCTCCCGAGCAATCCCATCCGGTCCTTGCGGGTCTTCGCGAATTCGCGGCTGAACGAAGGGTCTGGCTTCAGGTTGGATCGGTCGCGGTGGTCGCAACTGGCGGCCGCATATCCAACAGAGGTTTCATGATCGATGATTGCGGCTCGATCAGGAGCCGTTACGACAAGATCCACATGTTCGACATTCGTCTGTCGCGCGACAAGGAGTATCGCGAGAGCGACACGGTCACGCCGGGCAGCGAGGCCGTTCTGACCGAAACGCCATGGGGTTTGATCGGACATTCGATCTGTTACGACTTGCGATTCCCGGGTCTGTACCGAGATTTGGCCCAAGCCGGTGCCGACATCCTGACCATTCCCGCCGCTTTCACCAAGACGACGGGGGAAGCGCACTGGATCGTGCTGAACCGGGCGCGCGCAATCGAAAACACGAGTTTCGTGGTGTCTCCCTGCGCCACTGGGAAGGTTCCGGGAGGAGGAGAGTGCTTTGGTCACTCGGTGATCGTGAATCCGTGGGGGGAAATCCTCGCGGACGGCGGCACCGAGCCCGGAGTTGTCACCGCCGAGATCGACCTCGGTGAGGTGAGCGATGCTCGACGCCGCATCCCGAGTCTTGATCACGATCGTTCGTACCGGCGCCAATGGGTTCAGGAGCCGAAGGTGGCGTGAGCTTGACAGCGACACTCGATGCCTCGTTGGGCCGTGCAGATGAATCGTCCATGCGGCGACGGGATGCGTTTCTCAAATGGCAATGTCGCGTGCGCCAGATGGCCATGCGAACGGCGGGAGGACGTCCGGACAATGGCATCAGGCCACAGGTCATTCTGACAGCAGGCAAGCCGGTTGGCCGCATCACGACGGTCCTGGTGAAGCGCCCGGAATTCAGCGTGACGCCGGAATTCAGGCACATGGTGCACCGGACACATGACCCGGCAGACCGGCGCGAGGCGGCGGTGAAGTTTCTCTCCGCGTCGCACTATCAGCGCGCTGACGAATTCTGCGACGAGCTTGCGGCAACGTTTCCGCCCGACTCGGCACTCTTCAACGCCTTGCGCAATCTTGGTCGCTGCAGGTTGTTGTTCGACATGTATTCGCAAAGGTTCGATTTGTCGTGCACGGTCGAGCTTCATGGTCAGGGTGACTGGTTTCGCGAGGCGGCATACTGGCACAACCGGATGTTCAACTCTGCAATGCAGCCGGACACGGTTGTCGTCGGCTTCAGGCCGGATTGGGAAGCATCGACGGCGGATCCCGACTTTTGATCGGTGAACGAATCTGGTCGGACAGGAGACCAATGACAAGGGAAAGGACATCATGATGAGCAAGCGTGTCGCGATTATCGGTGCAGGCCCGTCCGGGCTGGCCCAACTCAGGGCGTTTCAATCGGCCGAGGCAGATGGCGCCGAGATTCCCGAGGTTGTCTGTTTTGAGAAACAGGAAGATTGGGGCGGGTTGTGGCGCTACACGTGGCGCACGGGAACCGACGCCGCAGGCGACCCGTGTCACGGCTCGATGTATCGATATCTCTGGTCGAACGGTCCCAAGGAAGGGCTCGAGTTCGCTGATTACACCTTCGACGAGCATTTCGGACGGGCAATCGCGTCCTATCCGCCTCGCGAAGTCCTGTTCGACTACATCGAGGGCCGGGTGAAGAAAGCCGGCATTCGCGACAAGATCAGGTTCAACACCCTGGTGAGGGACGTTCGCTACAACGCCGAGCAGGAGAATTTTGCAATCGTGACGCGAGACACGGTCAAGGATTGCGAGTCGGAAGAGCATTTCGACCATGTCGTGGTCGCGAGCGGTCACTTTTCCACTCCGAACGTGCCGTATTATGATGGATTCGAGGCGTTCGACGGGCGGATCCTTCACGCTCATGACTTCCGGGATGCCCGCGAGTTCATCGACATGGACATCCTGATTCTAGGCACGAGCTATTCGGCGGAAGACATTGGCTCGCAGTGCTGGAAATACGGTTGCAAGTCGGTCACCGTCGCTCACCGCACAGCACCCATGGGATTTCGCTGGCCGGACAACTGGCGCGAGGTTCCCGCACTCGAACGCGTCAGAGGCAAGACTGCGTGGTTCATCGACGGGACCAGCCGGGAGGTGGATGCCATCATCCTGTGCACGGGATACAAGCACCATTTTCCGTTCCTCCCCGATGATCTGAGACTGAAGACGGCCAATCGCCTTGCCGCAGCGGATCTCTACAAAGGGGTGGTTTGGAACGGGAATTCGCGACTGTTCTACCTGGGCATGCAGGACCAGTGGTACACGTTCAACATGTTCGACGCGCAGGCTTGGTATGTTCGCGACGTCATCATGGACCGGATCGCATTGCCGTCAAAAGAGGTCATGGAACAGGATGCGAAGGACCGAGAGGAGGCGGAAGACGCGCTCGAGGACGACTATCAGTGCATCGCCTATCAGGGCGACTACGTCAGGGAACTGATCGCGGACACCGATTATCCGAGCTTCGACATCGAGGCGGCGAACGAAGCGTTCTACCAATGGAAAAAGCACAAGAAGAAGGACATCATGACGTTCCGGGACAATGGGTACGTTTCGCCCATGACCGGAACCTTGGCGCCACCGCATCACACCAAGTGGGTCGATGCGCTGGATGACAGCATGGAGAGCTATCTCCAGCTGAGCGAGTGATCCGGAAGCCCGTCGCTTCATGAAAATGAAATGCGCGGAGACCCGGGTCGATGACGCCTGCATGGCTGATTGACGGTCAGCAGGCACACACAATTGGAGGAAAGTGAATGACCAAGAAAATCTTATCCGTGATTGCGGCGGCCACGCTGGCTGCTTCGCCAATTTCGGTCAAGGCCGATAGCAGCGACCCGATCATCATCCCGACTCACAACTGGTCGAGCCAGATCGTGATGAGCTATGCAGTCGGCCAGATGCTCGAGGGCATCGGTTACAACGTCGAGTATGTCTCGACCGACTCCCAAGCGGTCTACGAATCCGTTCGCCTCGGCGATGTGACGCTCGAGCTCGAAGTGTGGGAAGGCGCTTTTGGCGTCGCGTTCAATGAAGCGCTCGCAAAGGGCGGACTTCATGACGCGGGCGATCATGACGCGGTGACCCGGGAAGACTGGTGGTATCCCTTGTGGACCAAGGATCACTGCCCCGGCCTGCCCGACTGGGAAGCGCTGAACGATTGCGCGGAAATTTTTGCCACGCCCGAAACCGGTGACAAGGGCCGGTTCCTCGGCGGGCCGGTCGACTGGCTCAAGCACGATGTCGAACGGGTCGAAGGCCTAGGCATGGATTTCGTCGTGGTCAATGCCGGATCGGCGGCGGCGCTGTTCGCGGAGGTTGCGGCAGCCGAAAAGACCAAGAGACCAGTCGTTCTGTTCAACTGGACGCCGAATTTCGCCGAAGCCGTTTGGCCAGGCGAATTTGTCGAGTTTCCGCCTTACTTTGAAGGCTGCAAGGACGATGCCTCGCTCGGGCCGAACCCGGACATGACGTATGACTGCGGAAACCCGGCCAACGGTTACCTCAAGAAGGCTGCTTGGGACGGAATGGAAGACAAGTGGCCGCGAGCCTACCAGCTCCTCACCAGGATTTCGTTCACCAACCCGCAAATTGCCGAGATGGCGAAGCTGGTTGACGTCGACGAAATGGAGCCCGAGGACGCTGCAACCCACTGGCTTGAAAACAACACGGATGTCTGGGAGCCTTGGCTTTCGGATCTGTCGAGCTGAGCCGAACGGGGATGTTCACACGAGTTGCGTGCATGCGCGACATCGGGACATCATGAGATGAACTTGAGCAACGCCCGTATCATCGGATTCGGGCGTTGCTCGCCTATTGGGAATGGGGAGGATCATGGCTGAGGCCGAGCCTGTCATTCGATGCCAGGGCATTTGGAAGCTCTTTGGCAGTCGACCCGAGCAGTATCTCGCGTCGATGACGGGTGCGCCCGATTACGAAAAAATCAGGGCGGACGGATACATCGCGGCGGTTCGCGATGTTTCTCTTTCCATCGACAAGGGTGAAATGCTGGTCATCATGGGCCTCTCCGGGTCCGGAAAGTCCACCCTGGTGCGGTGCATGAGCCGCCTGATCGATGTCACAGGCGGCAAGATCGAGGTCGAGGGACAGGACATCGGCACCCTTTCGGAAAGCGCCCTGATCGAACTCCGGCGTTCGAAGATGGGGATGGTCTTCCAGAACTTTGCGCTCTTGCCTCATCGCACGGTGCTCGAAAACGTCGCCTTTCCGCTCGAAATGCGCGGACAGGACCGGCTCGCGCGCCGCGAGCGGGCGTTGGAAGTGATCCGGCTGGTCGGCCTCGACGGTCGGGAGGACTACTTTCCGCGCGAACTCTCGGGCGGACAGCAACAACGGGTCGGAATCGCCAGAAGTCTCGCAATCGAGCCGGACATCTGGTTTCTTGACGAGCCGTTTTCGGCGCTCGATCCACTGATCCGCCGCGAAATGCAGGACGAGTTTCTGCGGCTCCAGGAAATGCTCGGCAAGACCATCGTCTTCATCACCCATGACTTCGACGAGGCTCTGCGTCTCGCCGACCGCATCGCGATCATGCACAACGGCGCGGTCGAACAGGTCGACACGCCCGACCAAATTGTTCTTGAACCGGCAACCGACTACGTCCGGAAATTCACGGAAGACATCGAGAAGGCGCGGGTGGTTCACGCCGCAGGCCTTGCTCGGCCGATCGACGCCAATGCCGTGCCCGAGGGACAATCGATCGCGGGCACCATGACGATACTCGAACTTGCCCGTCAGCTGGTCAACGACCGGCGCGAAGACATCCCGGTTGCGGATGCCAAAGGCCGAGTGACAGGGACGCTGAGACGGGATGATGCGCTCGACATCCTGTTCGGGGAAAGGTCGTGAACACGGATGCGGTTCCGTTTGCGCGCCCCGGCGGCTGGCTCGCCCAGGTGCAGCCGGGCCACGTGCTCATGTTCCTCGCGGTTCTCGCGGTCACCTTCAAGGTCGCTCTGCCTGATTTTCTGATCCGCCCCCCTGAATGGCTGGTCCTGCCATTCGCGGACTGGATCAATGCATCGTTCAATTTCATCAAGGACGACCTCGGGTTCATCCACGTGACGCGGGCATTTGCCGGCGGGGTCGAATGGTTGCTCGATGTCACCGCGAACCTCTTGTACGGCCGCAATCGCTGGCCGCGAATCGGACCGATTCCATGGACGACCATTGCGGTGACGGCCGCGATCGTGGGGTACGTTCTCAATGGCTGGAAGCTGGCCTGCCTGTCCGGCGGCACGTTCGTCTGGATTGCTGTGATGGGCCAGTGGAAGTGGTCGATGGAGACCCTGTCGGTCATCATCGTCGCTGCGCCGATCGCCGTCGTCCTTGGCTTGCTGCTCGGGATTGCCGCTTGGCGCCGGGCATGGGTCGAAAGGCTGCTGAACCCGATTCTCAACATCGCACAGTCCTTGCCACACTTCGCCTACATGATTCCGGTCGTCGTCTTCATTGGGGTCGGCCCGAAATCCGGCGCTGTGGTCACCATCATCTTCGCGACTCCTCCGATGATCCGGATGACCTTGCTCGGACTCAAGAAAGTTCCGCCGGAGACCGTCGAAAACGGTCACATGTGCGGCGCGAACCGGTGGCAGTTGATGTGGCATGTCCGGATACCGACCGCGCGCACGGAAATTCTGGTCGGTGTCAACCAGGTGATCATGCAGTGCCTCGCGATGGTTGTTCTCGCCAGTTTCATCGGGATGCCAGGTCTCGGTCAGAAGCTCCTGCAGCTCCTGCAGGCTCTCAAGGTCGGACGTTCGGTCGAGATCGGAATCACTGTCGTCTTGATCGCGGTCTGGCTTGACCAATGCACGAAGGCGTGGGCCCAAAAGCAGCCGGTGCATTTCGAGAAGGGAACGAGCTGGGCTTTTCGCCATCGTTTCGCCCTGGTCTGGGCCGGTTTGGTCGCCGTGACCCTGGTCGCGGCCCAGTTCTGGCCGATTGCCAATGAAGTCAAGCGCAACCAGGCGTTCACGATTTCCGGGCCGCTCGATGCAATGGTTGACTGGATCATCGTGACAATCGATCCGTTTACCCAGTGGTTGCGCGGCGCGTTGATCCGGTTCGTCCTGATTCCGATGCGAGACGCCTATCTTTACCTGCCATTTGTCGCGGTTCTGTTGCTTCTCGCAGGGGTAGGCGCCTTGATCGGGCGCATGCGTTCTGCCTTGGTGTGCGTTGCGTTCTTCGGTCTGATCGCGATGTCCGGATGGTGGGACAGGGCGATGATCACCACCTACATGGTGAGTTTCGCGGTCCTGCTCGCCGCCATCATCGGATTGCCGCTGGGGATCTGGGGGTCGCGGTCGGCAGGTCGTTCTCGCGTCGTGCTGCTCGTTTGCGACACCATGCAGACCTTTCCGAGTTTCATCTATCTCATTCCGGTCGTGATGCTCTTTGGGGTCAATGACGTTGCGGCGATCGGGGCTGTCGTGACCTTCGGCGCCATTCCGATGACGAGATACACCATCGAGGGGCTTCGCTCGGTTCCTTCCGCCTTGATCGAGGCTGCGGACATGTCGGGGGCCTCCAGCTTTCAGAAGCTGATGAAGGTTCGATTGCCGATCGCGGTTCCCACCATTATGGTCGGGGTCAACCAGACCGTGATGTTTTCGCTGTTCATGGTGATCATCGCGGCGTTCATCGGGACGCAGGACCTTGGCCAGGAAATGCAGCGTGCCTTGTCGTCGACCGACGTCGGCAAGGGTCTCGTTCTCGGGCTGTGCGTTGCATTCATGGGATTGATGGTCGATCACCTGATCATCCGCTGGTCGTCGGCGCGCAAGTCGGCGCTTGGCCTTGGTTGAGCGGAAGAATGGGTGCGGCGGATTGGCCTCGTCATGAACGAACCGACAACATCACGGATTGACGGTCTCCCGCGACCCAAAATGTTCGGGGCAGGAGTTGACTTCGGATGCTGAACACGCCGTTTCTTGAAGTCCCGTTCGAGCGCTCGGGTGTCATCGAGCCAGGTCGACCGATCCTGCAGCCTGGGGTCGAGCGAATTCCCGTCCCGGGCGGGGGATCCCGCGCCATCCGCGTTCGTGCCGGCGACGAGTTTCTGGTCGTTGACACCGAAGGCTTGCAACCGGCGGAGATCGCGATTTTTTCGAAACAGGGGATTTCCGATGTCGGCATGATCGGACGAAACGGGGGGTGTCCGGCGGTCGGATTGAAGTCCGTTTTGACGTCAGGGCATCCATCGGGGATGCGCGTCAACCGCGCCTTGTCGGAGGCCGGGTTCAATGTCGGGCGCGCTGAGGCGGTTCGGGTTTTTGAAGACGGGTCGCGCGCAGGCGATTTCGAGCAATTCACGGCAGATTCGGACGGCCTGCTGATCGTGGCTGCACCGGGCGGCCCGATGGAGCCGGACCAGCAGAACGTGACCACGGGCATTGTTCTTTACGTCAAGCGGTCTTCACGTGGCGGCAAGGACGAGAGCCTCGCGGCACCCGATCCGCTCGCAGATCCGCTTCACGACATCAACGTTCAGCCTGGCGAGGCGCGAGCCTACGAGGTGCGTGCCGGGCAGTTCATCCAGATCGTCGATGTCAAGGGGCGCGAGTGTTCCGACTTCCAGGCATTCTCGTTGCGCGCGCGCGATTCAGGGCTGGAACGCGACATCGATCCGACCACGACGCGCACATTGATGGGATCGCTTTATCCAACGCCTGGAATCTACTCGAAATACTGGACGGTGGACCAGGAACCGCTGGTCGAGATCGTCCAGGACACGTGCGGCCGGCATGACACCTTTGGTCTTGCTTGCACGGCACGCTACTACGAGGATCTCGGTTATCCCGGGCACGTCAACTGTTCGGACAACATCAACGTCGAGATGCAGGACTGGGGCATCAGGCCACGGGGAGGCTGGCCGGCAATCAACTTCTTTTTCAACACGATGCTTGATGACACCAATGCTGTTGTCCTTGACGATCCCTGGTCGCGCCCCGGCGATCACGTGCTCTTGAGGGCCTTGAGCGATCTGGTGTGCGTTTCAACCGCTTGTCCGTGCGATATCGATCCGGCGAACGGGTGGAACCCGACAGACATTCAGGTTCGGGTGTATGACGCGAAAGAGGATTTTCGGCGTTCGATTGGCTGGCGCAGATCGGTGGAGAGCGATTTGGAAGAAACGAAAGAGACGGGATTTCATGGGTGTTTCGCCCGACACACGCGCGATTTCACCGAGTACAACGGGTACTGGCTGGCGAATTCGATGACCGGACATGGTGCGATTGCGGAATACTGGGCGTGTCGGGAAATGGCGGCAATCATGGATCTCTCGCCGCTTCGAAAATACGAGGTGACCGGCCCTGATGCCGAAAAACTCATGCAGCTGTGCGTCACGCGAGACATCAGCCGATTGTCGGTGGGGCAGGTGGTCTACACCGCGATGTGCTACGAGCACGGCGGAATGATCGACGACGGAACCGTGTTCCGACTGGGGGAGATGAATTTCCGCTGGGTCGGTGGCAACGACGATTCGGGCCTCTGGCTGCGGAAACAGGCGGAACTGGGCGGAATGAATGCCTGGGTGCGCGATTCGACTGACCAGTTGTGCAATGTTGCCGTCCAGGGGCCGCTCTCACGCGAAATCCTGGCCGAGACCTTCTGGACGCCTCCGACCCAGCCGACGATCGAGGAGCTGGAGTGGTTCCGGTTCACGGTTGCGCGGGTCGGCGAATACAACGGTGCTGCGGTCGTGATCAGCAGGACGGGTTACACCGGCGAACTTGGCTACGAGGTCTTCTGCCATCCGAAGGATGCTACTGTCGTCTACGATGCCATCGCCAAAGCCGGAGAGCCTCGTGGGCTGACTCCCTTGGGGCTTGAAGCGCTGGACAAGCTGCGGATCGAGGCGGGCCTCGTATTTGCCGGCAACGAGTTTTGCGATCAGACGGATCCGTTCGAGGCGGGCATCGGCTTCACGGTCCCGCTGAAGAGCAAGAATGCGGATTTCATTGGCAGAAAGGCGCTTGAGGAACGCAAGGCGCACCCGCAGCGCAAGCTGGTCGGACTTGATATCGAGGGTGGGGTCGTGCCGAGCGCGGGCGACTGCATCAGGATCGGCAAGGCGCAGGTTGGCGAGGTGACCTCGGCGACACGGTCACCCACACTTGAGCGTGTGGTCGCGCTCGCGCGCATCAGCGTCGCGCACGCCGAAGTCGGGACGCCTGTCGAGATTGGCCAGCTTGATGGTCACAGCAAGCGGCTTCTGGCTCGCGTGGCTGGTTTTCCGGCATTCGATCCTCAAAAGCACAGGGTCCGAGGCGACTATTCGCGCGGTTAATCGCCAAGTGGGCTGAAGGTGATGCAGAGACTGACAATCCGCAGCGTGCCGTAGAGATTCTACGGTGCAAACCGAAAACGTGCTGCATTCCGAATCAAGTCTTCGGCGTTGATCCGAAGGCCTTTGACAACGCCCTTTCAACACCCGCGATAGCTGTTGGCCGGCCCGACTTGCTCACATGTCGCAACCGGACAATCTCATTCCAATTCGATGAATTGACGACAACTCTATCCCCTCTTGGACCAGCAGACTTGTCAAAATCGGTAAAAAACCATATATTATATATCGCTTTCACCGATTCAAACAAAACTGATCATGCCCAAGCTCGTCTCAGCTCCGTTTTTCAGCGCCACGCCAGTTTTCGACCGGGCCGAGTATGCCGGTGCCGTCGGTCGCCGTTCTGAGGACAAGGTGGTCACCGCGATGCTTGCCCAGCACCTCAAGGCCGGCAATATCAAGCGTATCGCACGTGGCGTCTTTGCCTCTGTCCCAAAGCATGCCGATTCTGCCAAGTGGTCGGTTGATCAGATCCTGGCGGCGTCGCGTCTACGGAGCGGCTGTGTCATTGCCTATCACTCAGCACTGGAACTCCACGGTTGCGCCTATACCGATGGCCATTTGGTGCAGGTCATCGCGCCCGGCGAACCCGGTATCGTCGAAACCGCTGAGTTCCTTTGTCAGTTCGTGACTCCACCGCGAGGGATTTCCTTGCGAAATGACAGCCTGTCCGATGGTGTCACAGTCGTTGACCGCATGGGGTTGGAAGTCAACGTGACGACGATTGAACGGACGATCGCCGACGTATTTGATCGCTACGATCTCGTGGGCGGCGTGGAAGAGCTTTTCAAGTCTCTCGACCTCGTTCCACGTGTCGACCCCTCCGCATTGGTGCGGCACGTAAGTGCGCTCGGCAATGCGACCGCCGCCGGCGCCTTGGGGTTTTGGTTGGAGCAAGAGCAAGAACGGCTCAGCATAGATGATGGCACGTTGAATGATCTGCGCGCGCTGGCCCCGCGACAGGTGCGATATGCATTGGGCACCAAACCTGGGGCAGGCCGGACAGCTGTGGGCTGGAATGTCATCCTTCCAGTCAAGGTTTTGGAACCCCGTTTCGAGGGGCTGTAAACGATGGTACCTAGGATCCAGACCTTGGAGCGTATCGCCAGCAAAACCGGCTTTCAGGCGGGAACGCTCGAAAAAGTGATCCGGCTCCTCTGTGCGTGTCGGCACTGAAGACTTGACGATCGAGAGATGAACATACTCTTCCGATCGCGAGATTGTCGTGAATCTGGTCGGGGCAATTGAAGGCAACAAGCGACCAACTGCTTGCACCGAGGGGTATTGCCCGACGGCTCCCTCCTGAGATTGATTGTCCCAAAACGAAAAAGGGCCGCCAATAGGCGGCCCTTGATCATTTGCTTGTCGACGATTTTGTGTCAGCTGTCGCTGTCAGCCGCGTCGTACTTGCCTTTTTCCACCCGATTGCAGGCCCACAGCAGATAGATGCAGGCGAGAACCGAAATCGCGGTGTAGATTCCGGGCATGGAACCAAACGCGCCCATGTACATTGCACCGTCGACAACGGCCCAATCAGCTTCCGTGTATGGAAAACCCATAACTGTTTACTCCTTGTCTCGCGATTAGCTTGATGCCGTCGGCGATGCCGGAATTCCTTCCGGATACGCTTGAGCGGGAACCTTGACCGGATCGAGGCCAGCGATCTGTGCCGAATCTGGAACGCGCAGCATTCCAACCATCTTCAAGATGTAGGACACGATGTATCCAGGCACGAACCCGAGCAGGAAGAAGACGACTGCGCCAACAATCTGCCCGGTCAGGCTGATCTGTGCGACTTCGCCTTCGGCACCCTGCAATGCAGGGAAGCCCGATGCGAAAATTCCCAACATGATCAATGCATAGATGCCCATGGTCCCGTGAACCGTCACGGCTCCGACAGCATCGTCGATCCCCCAACGTTCGAGCACGTCGGCCGCTGGCTTGAGCAGGATGCCCGCGCCAAGAGCGATCACGAACGTTAGTGACGGGTAGTAGATGTCGAGACCGGATGCGACCGAAATCAAACCGGCCAGAGCGCCAGACATCATCCAGAACGGATCCCGGGTGTATGCCCAGGCGCCGATGATGCCGCCTCCCATGCCCATGAGAATGTTGAAGCTCAACGCGCTCAGGGTGATTGGCGTGCCGTAGATCGTGGTCGCCTTGTCGGCGTACCAGGACCAGGCTTCGCCGGGAACGATGACGCAGGCCATCAGGAAGCCCCAGAAGCCGACCATGATGAGCATCAGGCCCGTCACGGTGAATGGCAGGTTGTGTCCCCTGAGATCGTTCGCAGTGCCGTCAGAATTGAACTTTCCAATTCGTGGACCAAGATTGATCAGAACGCCGAGCGCAAAGAATCCGGCAACAGCGTGGACAAGGCCCGCCGCTCCAAAGTCGTGAACGCCGAACCGGGTTACCAGCCACCCGTCGGCATGCCAGCCCCAAGCGGCTGCAACGACCCAGGCAAAGGAGCCAAGAACGATTGCGCAGATCGTGAACCCGACAGTCTGGATTCTCTCGATCAGCGACCCCGACATGATTGACGCTGTGGTGCACGCAAACAGCGTGAATGCACCCCAGAAGACGCCAGACGCCTGGTCGGCAATGTTCGGTCCCATGTACTGAGCGGATTCACCCCAGCCCAGTGCGATCGCGTTGGCATACTCGAGCCCCGAAATTCCGGCCGGACCAGCCGAAAACGTTAGCCCTGTGGGGAATGCCCAGTAGACCCACCATCCGAACCAGTAGAAGGTCGGAACCATGAACGCGAACGCGAGTATGTTCTTGACGCCCGATGAAAGGACATTTTTCATCCGGGTCGCGCCCATCTCATACGCCAGGAACCCGGCGTGAATGATGATCATGAGCGGGATCGTCAGATAGTAGTAGGTTTCGGCAAACATCGTGTTCGTCACGGCTGCGCTTGCCTCAAGCTCCGCTATCCTTGCCGTCAATTCAGCAAGTTGCTCTTCCATTGCTCTCTCCCTGTTTGTTCACGTCGCCTGCCTGAACTGCTCTTCACCTCGAGATCTTCGGCAAGGCGACAACGTCGGGAATCTTGCACACGCCCGTTTTCCAGGCAACATTTTCTGGTTGATCTTACCCAATTGTGTACCAGTATGCGGCTTGCGGTCAGTTTTTGATTTGAAATTAGGCAATCGACAAACGAAACGCGGGAGTGAATCTCCACGAGACCTGGTTTCCCCGGTGACTTGATTCCAACGCTTGCGGGAGAACTCGTGCCGACAATCGGATCAGGCTGCCGATCCATGGATTCGGCGGGACGGTTCAGGAGCGTACAGTGCTGCATTCGCGACAGCATACCTGGGACAGCGGTCCATCGGTCGATGCAATGCAGGTGTTCCGCTCTGATCATGGGGTTGACCGCGTCGCGCGTGGCCGTCAGAGAGTCGCGGATTGTCTTGATGCCCCGAAAGGATGCAGATGACCTCGACGTTGACCCGTATCGTGCATTTCATGCAATTCGTTCCGATCTGGGTTCTGGTCAATGGAAGCCGTGCGTTGCCCATCAAGGCACGTCGGTGGGCGTGGTCGCAACTTTGCGGCAGCTTGACGCGGACAGTGCCGGCAATGCGAAAGCGCATTGAGGGCAATCTCAAAATGGTCATGCCCGAGTTGGATGCCGACGCTCGTCGACGCTTGATCGGCGATGCCGGACGTCATTTCGGAATGACCTATTCCGAACTGCTCTTGAACCGCGAATTCAGTCGACGGCATGATCGGATTGACGTGACCGGCCCTGGCGTTGCCGTTGTCACGGAAGCGAACGCGCGAGGGACGGGATGCATGATCGTGTCCGGACACTTTGGCCAGTTCGAAGCCATCCGTCATTCGCTGCAGTCTCTGAACATGACAAGCGCTGCCATATACAAACCAAATCAAAACCAATTCTTCGACCGCTTGTTCGTTCGCAACCTCAGCTACGGGGGAGAACCTCTCTTCGAAACGGGCTCTTCTGGAATGAGATCATTGGTTCGTCACCTCCGCAGCGGCGGAATGGTGACGTTGTTGCTGGATCAGCGTTACACGCGCGGAGTGGTGCTCGAATTCATGGGTCGCCCGGCATTTACCTCGACGCATTTCTGCGAACTGTCATTGCGATTCTCGATCCCGATTGTTCCCGCCTACGGCACAAGGAACAAGGATGGCAGGATCTCGGTTGACTTCGAAGATCCAATCGAGGCATCGACCCCGGTCTTGATGACGCAGATGATCAACGATAGCCTCGCCGCGAGAGTGACGAGAAATCCTGAACAGTATCATTGGATGCACCAGCGTTGGAAACATGCATCTCCAGCTGTCGAAGACGACGTGGAATAGGCCTGCCGAGTCGGTTGCACAGCCATGACAGATTTGAGAACAGTTAGCGGATGCCCGGCTTCCTCTTGACGTGGAGCCGAGCACAGGAGGGAATGTTGCCATGTGCGGCAGCCCCTGCAACAGGAGAGGTTCGTTGAAGATAGCGCATCGTCAAGTCGGTGAAGATCATCCCCCGCTCGTGATTGCCGAGATCGGCATCAACCATGGCGGGCGCCTCGATGTCGCGTGCGACATGGCGAGCCGCGCCGCCGATGCGGGGTGCGAATGCATCAAGCACCAGACCCATTTTGTCGAAGACGAGATGACGGACGAGGCCCGTTCCATCTTCCCGCCAAATGCCGACGTTTCGATCTGGGAGGTCATGGAATCCTGCGCTCTTTCGCCCGACGACGAACAACGGTTGAAGCTGCATGTCGAAAGCCTCGGGATGATCTACATTTCGACACCGTTCAGCCGAGCGGCGGCGAATTTTCTTGACGAGATCGGTGTTCCGGCTTTCAAGATCGGCTCAGGAGAGGCTGACAATTTGCCGCTTATCCGGCATGTCGCATCGTTCGGAAAACCCATCATCATGTCCACCGGAATGCAAACAATCGAGTCATTGCGCGAATCCGTCGCAATTCTGGATGCGGCTGACTTGGACTATGCTTTGCTCGAATGCACCAACCTCTATCCGTCACCGCCGGAACACGTGTCGCTCAAGGGGATCACGGAGCTGCGCCGGGCCTTTCCGGATGCCGTTGTCGGATTCTCCGACCATTCGATCGGGCCGGAAATGGCGCTCGCGGGTGTCGGGCTCGGTGCCGCAATCGTCGAAAGACACTTCACCGACAGTCATGATCGGGAAGGGCCCGACATCAGCTGTTCCATGGATCCGACCGAGTTGGGTCTATTGATTCGGAAGTCACGGGAAATCGCAATCGCTCGCGACAACCGGAAAGTCCGGTCAGCTCCCGAAGACGCGGTGTACAGATTTGCAAGAGCTTCGGTGGTCGCCGACAGAAACCTCGTTGAGGGCCACGTGATCGGCGAATCGGACATCTGGGCCCGTCGCCCAGGAACCGGGATGATTGCCGGTCATGAATTCGATCTAGTTGTCGGGCGAACGCTGGCCCGATCCGTTCAACGAAATGAACAGTTGAAGTGGTCGGATTTTGTCGACTGAGATTGTCACCTGATGCAATCCGGCAGTGGTTGCGTCGCAACGCAGGGGCTCTGAAACCGACAGTTCAGAACGGGTCGAGCCGAGAAGCGTTGGCCATTCCGCAATCGATTGTTTCTGCGTGTCTCCGTGAGCGAGGCAATGGCTTGTCGATGATCGGTTTGAGGCCCGTTGAGGCTTTTGTTTGCATGCCTTTTGATCTACGAGTCGATCGCGAGAAGGGCTCTCAAGGAATTTGAACGGAACTGAACCATGGACGAACTGATCTACTACCTGTTTTACCAGATTTCGCCGGCGACGATCACGATCGCCGTGGCTGCGTTTTTCGCGTTCATTCTCCTGCTCATGATGGTCAAGTCGGTTCCTCAAGGGGAGAACTGGACGATTGAGCGCTTTGGTCGCTATTGCCGAACCCAGACACCAGGGCTGCGCATACTGATTCCCCTTGTTGAACGCGTCGGCGCGCGGATCAACATGATGGAAACGGTTCTGAATATCGGGTCCCAGGAGGTCATCACGCGTGACAATGCGATGATATCGGCCGATGCAATCGCCTTCTACCAGGTTGTCGAGGCTCAGAGGGCGGCTTACGAGGTTCGTAACCTTGAGCATGCTCTCGAGAATCTGACTCAGACCAACATCCGTTCGGTCATCGGTTCGTTGGACCTCGACGAGTCGTTGTCTCAGCGCGACCAGATCAATGCGCGGTTGCTCAACGTGATCGACGAAGCTGTCAAGCCGTGGGGGGTCAAGGTGACCCGCATCGAGATCAAGGACTTGATGCCTCCTCCTGACATTTCCGATGCTATGGCGCGTCAGATGAAGGCCGAGCGCGAAAAGCGAGCAGAAATTCTGCAGGCCGAGGGCGAAAAGCAGTCCGCGATTCTGCGTGCCGAAGGCGAGAGGGAATCGCAGATAAGGGAGGCAGAAGGCAGGAAAGAGGCCGCTTTCCTCGATGCCGAAGCGAGGGAACGTTCAGCCCGTGCTGAAGCGAAAGCAACGACGATGGTGTCGGACGCGATCGCCAAGGGCAATGTTCAGGCTATCAATTACTTCGTCGCTCAGAAGTATACCGAGGCCCTCGCCGCAGTTGCTGCGTCATCGAATTCCAAGACCATCATGATGCCTTTGGAAGCGGGAAGTCTCATCGGGTCTGTCGCCGGAATCGCCGAGATTGCAAAGGAGTCGATGAAGGGGACAAGGAGCGATGTCGAAGAGTGATTTCGACGAGGGGTAAAGCCGATGTTTGATTTCCTGGCGGGGATTTCGCCTTTCTGGTGGTTCGCATTCGCTTTTCTTCTTGGCGCGATCGAAATGCTCTCGGTCACGACGCTCCTGTTGTGGCCAGCGATCGGGGCACTGCTCGTGGGCGTGGTGCTGTTTGCCGTTCCCAATCTGTCGGGCAGCTCGCAAGTCCTCTTCTTTGCTGTCTTTTCGGTCATTCTCGCAGTGGTCGGGCGATGGATTTTCAACAAGATCGTGAAACGTACCCGTGCGCGTTCCGGTCCTGCACTCAATTCGCCTGCCGAACGGGCAGTTGGGCGCTACGCCAAGGTACTTCAGGGCTCGGGCGTGCAGCTTCGGGTCGTGGTCGACGGCATCCGGTGGGACGCAAAGCCGGCAGATGGGCAGAAATTCAAGACCGGTGATCTCGTCATCGTGAGATCTGCCGAAGGATCAACGCTTCATGTCGCGCCCGTCGATTCCGATTGACGGCGAAAGCCCGCAAAGCGGTCGATCAGGATCCTTGCTGTTCTGTTGACTGAACGCGGATCGCTTGGTCCGATGCTCGGGTGTTGGGTCAATCGGACTGTATCAGGTATCGCGAAATCCGTTCCACCGTCGCATCGATGATTGATGCCCCCTTGGCCATGGTCGGTTCGACATTACGGGCCATTTGACGGACCTCGGGGTCAAGAACCGCCTCTGCCAATTCGCATCCGTTCGTGATCAGGCGCGCTGCCCGGTGTTGATGAAACAGCTCGTAATCGGCCTTGAAGTTTTGAACGGCGGGTCCATGGATCACAGCGCATCCAAGGCGGGCAGGCTCATACGGATTGTGACCTCCGCCTTTTCCCAGCGATCCGCCTATGAAACCGATTTCCGACACCCTGTACCAGACCCCGAGACGACCGATCTTGTCGATGATCGCCACCTGACAGTCTTCAGGAGGGGGAACACCGTCCGTTAGTCGGAGGCATGCCAGGCCGTGACGCTGCATGATCGCCTCGACATCATTTGCACGCCGTGGATCACGCGGCGCGATGACAAGGAGGGTAGAGGGGTCCGAATTCAGAATTCGCGTGTGCGCATCTGCAACCGCTTCTTCGTCTGCAACATGCGTGGATGCGGCCAGCCACAACTTGCGATGAGCAAGAGCTTTCTCGAATGCTGCGCGGTCGTCGGGCCGATCGGCAAGTGGAGCCGCTCCCGCCTTGAGAGATCCCGAAACCCAGATGCGATCATCTTCGACCCCAAGGGAGCGGTATCGGTCGGCACTGGCTTGGTCCTGTGCGCCCACAAGACGAAAACGTCGATAGAGATTCGAGTACATCCCTCGCATCCAGGTCTTCGCCCGGTAGGAGTCTGCATCCATTCGGCCGTTGATCAACAGGAGCGGAATCCGGCGGTTGTCGAGTTCGCAAATCATCGCGGGCCAGATGTCGCGTTCAACCCAAACCGAAACATCCGGACGCCAATGATCAAGGAAGCTGCGAATGCAAGGTGTGCAGTCCAGAGGAAGATACTGGTGGCAGCAGTGTGCGGGAAGATTGGCAGCAATCGCGTCAGCCGATGTACGAGAGACACTTGTCAACAAGACCTGCATTGCAGGGATCCTCTCACCGAGGGCCCTGATCAATCCTGAAACGGCAAGTAGTTCTCCCACGCCCACCGCGTGGAACCAAACAAGCTGCCTCCCAGTTCGTGGCAGTGAAGGCACGCCGAACCGCTCGTGATAGCGCTTCGGATCCTCCTTCCCGCGCTTCAGACGCCTGCGGACGACAAGTCTCGCAAAGGGAAGGGCAAATCTTGAAGCAGCGAGCACAAGTCCCAATGATGCTCCCTTGCCGGGCGTGTCGGCCATCGCGCACTCCTTCAATCCCGTTCCCGCCAATGAACACGAACTGCCTCAAACCTCAAACACTGAGTGCACTAGACAACGGCACCTGCAGCTATTCGCATCGGATTGCCTGTCTCCTGTTGAAATCTGTTCGTGCAAGGTTCAACCAAACCGGTCCGGCGAGCAATTGGCGCTTTTGCCGATAGCACATAGCCATGCATGCCAATCCACGACTCCAATCGGATTCTGATGCTGCAGGAAACGCGGTCAAGTGGATAGGAATCTCCATTCAGCGTTCGAAGCGGGATTTGAGGTGTTGATGCTACGGCCCTGATCCTGTTTCATGTGGCCGTTTCCAGACGAACCAGACGGGATCGATTCATGACATTTCCTTCCATCAATGACGGCCTCCTCAAACTCCCCCTGGGCTCGCTGACGGCAGTTGTCCTTGACACGGAGACCACAGGTCTCGACCCGGTGAAATCGAGAATCATCGAATTGGGTGCCGTTCGAATCGATGCAGGCCGAATTTGCCACGATGATGCGTGCTCGGTTCTGGTCAATCCCGGCGTGCCTATACCGGCAGCCTCGTCCAAGATCCACGGAATCTCGGACGACGATGTGAAGAATGCAGAAGAGTTTCCCGCCGGCATGGCGAAGTTCATCGAGTGGGCAGGCCCGTGCCTGATCATCGGTTATTCCATCGGCTTCGATATCTCGATGCTGAAAGCGGAGCACGAACGCCACGACATCAACTGGACGCAGCCAAGAGCCATCGATGTTCAGGAACTGGTCGACCTGCTTGGCATCGATCTGCCGGATTTCTCCTTGGACACGGTTGCGGCATATCTGGGTGTCGAAGTTGTTGGAAGGCATCGCGCGGTGTCGGACGCCGTCCTGACGGCTGCCGTGTTCCTGGAACTTGTTCCCCGACTCAGGGCAGCGGGGATCCAGAGTTTTGCCGAAGCAGAACGCGCTTGTGCGGCGAAACGAAGCCGTCACAGCGAAGCCTCGGTCAATGTCCCCCGCGACCTTTCTCACGCTCATGTGGAACTGCGCGCCAGTAGCGGTCCCTATCGACAACGGGTCACCGACGTCATGCGATCGCCACCTGTTTCCGTGTCGCCTCGAACCACCCTCGCAGAGTCGGTCGCAGTGATGGTTCGCGAAAAGATCGGATCATTGGTTGTCGAAGAGGGAAACGGAAATCCTGCCGGAATTTTCACTGAAAGAGATCTCGTTCGCGCGCTGGGGACCCACGGAGAATCGGTGCTTCAGCATCCGGTCGATCGACATTGTTCCAGGCCGTTCGACTGTGTGTCGGTCAAGGAGTTCCTCTATCGCGCGATGGGGACAATGGACCGAAAGAGCATCCGGCATCTTGGCGTGCGTAACCTCGACGGCGAACTGGTCGGCATTGTCAGCGCCCGCGACGTGTTCGTCGGTCAGGCTGTCGACTTCGTCGACTTTGGCCGTCGGATCGACGTGTCAGAAACGCCGTCGGAGCTTGGTCAAGTCTGGGCCGGCTTGAATGCAGTTGCGAACGCGCTGGTCAGCGAAGGCGTGGATGCCCGAACGGTCGCTGCGGTAATCTCGCGCGAACTTCGAGGGCTGACGAAGCGTGCTGCCGCTTTGGCGAATGCGGAGGTCATCGAGGCCCATGGCCCGCCCCCGAGCGATTTTGCGGTGATGATACTGGGCTCGGGCGGCAGGGGAGAAAGTCTGCTGGCGATGGATCAGGACAACGCGATTGTTTTCAGCGAAGGGCAGGCGGGCGGTCAAGCCGACACCTGGTGCCAGCGACTCGGCGCCCGCATGTCGGACATTCTTGATCAGACCGGCGTCAGTTATTGCTCGGGCGGGGTCATGGCATCCAATCAGGAATGGCGCATGGACGTGGCGAGTTGGCGACAAAAGATCGCAAAATGGATGGCCTTGTCGCGGCCCGAGGATCTCTTGAGCGCAGACATCTTCTTCGATTCGATGGCGGTATTCGGTGACGAGCGATTGGTTGATGGCCTCAGAAACGATGCGATTTCCGAGGTTGCCGAACACAAGCCTTTCCTTCGTTTGCTCGCGGACCGCGCGGCCGACACACCGAGCCCGTTCGGGTGGCTGGGTCGACCCAAGCTGCAAAGAAACCGGCTTGATCTAAAGATGCACGGGCTGATGCCAATCTTTTCGGCAGCACGGGTCTGTGCCCTGAAGCATGGCATTCAATCACGCTCGACGGCCAACCGACTGAAACGGGTTCGCGAGTTGGGCACATGTCCGGAAAAACTCGTGAACGACCTCGATTCGGCCCATCGGATCCTGTTGGGAGCAATTCTCAAACAGCAGCTTCAGGATATCGCGAACGGTGTGCCGCCCTCCAATTCCGTTGCATATGGCGATCTCGACGGGTTGAGCCAGGAACAGATCGTTTGGGCTTTGAAACACGTGCCATCGGTCGCGGACCTGATGGAGGTTCCGGCGCGGCTGTGACCGAGCCCAGGGCCGATCAAGACTGCTGTGCATGACTGGATCTCAGTCAGCCGGAGTATCTTTCTGTCGATGCATCCACGGACGCCCTGATGCATGCACGAACAAAAAGAGGACTTCTCAAGCCGTGTCTGAAAAAGTCTTTTGAAGCGGGAGCGACCAGAATGTCTCGTCTCGCAGAACGTTGACGAACCGATCTGCAGCCCCACCGGTCCCAAATGAGGTGCATGGCGAATATCGGCGGCGCCATTCTTTTTCGACGAACTCCAGGATCGCAGTCCGATCATCAGCGTCACATGACGACACTGAAGTCGAGGATGCTCGATTGGATTGACGTGTACCGATGTCAAGGCTGGGCACGCCCAGATACGGGGCCTCGCGGACACCGGCACTCGAGTTGCCGATGACCACAGCCGCGTTTTTCAGAAGTTCCGAGAAGTAGTGAAACCGCATTGATGGAATCGTTCTGAAGGAATCTGGCGGCAATTGTCGAACGACATCATGGATCGCCTCTGACCCGGGGTCGTTGTTTGGGAAGATCGTGACGAACGTTTTCCCCGTCTCCGCAAGCGCCCCAAACAGCGCCTGCGCCTGCGCTCCCATCGAGTCGGCCTCCGAAGTCACCGGATGGAACAGGACGACCCCGTAGTCTGAGGTCGGGATCCCGTATCGCTCGCGAACCTCATCGATCGAAACTCCCGAGTGACGCGAATGAACGTCAAGTTCGGGCGATCCGATGACGAAGGTCGACCCCTTGGATTCACCGAGCCTGTGCACGCGGTCGCGGGCCTCATTTGAACTGACGAAATGGTATGTCGCAAGCTTGGTGTTGCAGTGGCGGAACAGCTCGTCGATGGTGCCTGAGACTTCGCCGCCTTCGATATGGGCACAACGCACGTAATTGACGGCGCAGGAGAGGGCACAGGCCAGGGCTTCCGCCCGGTCTCCATGAACAACGACCAGATCGGGGCGATGCTCGGCCAGAAAATCCGAAAAACCGAGCACTGTCTTGGCGATGATCGTGTCTTGTCCGTCGCCTGGCTTCTGGTTGAGAAATTCGACGACCTCGACGCCTTGAACTCGATGCACCTCGATCTTCGTGAGGCCGTAGCGTTCGAGCATGTGCATGCCGGTCACGAAGAATGCGGTTTGGTACCCTTCATCGCGCACGGCTTCGGCGAGGGGAAGAATCTTGCCGAAGTCAGCTCGCGTCCCTGTGACAAAGACAAGTCTTCTTGACATGCGGGTTCCAGATGAGTTCGACACGCGAGCCTTGCCAAGTCGTGCAAGATCCGATCGGACAATAAACGATTTGGCACGCCATTGTCATGCCGAAGTCAAAAGATCAAACCCGCATTCCGTCGCTGTCGAACATGTGGGCATCTGACAGGTCGAAGCTCAGCCCGATGGGCTGGTCTTCCTGAATGTCGGCACCCCCGGAAATCCGTACATTGATCGGCTCCAGACCCTGCACGTCTACATACGCGAAACTGTCGCCGCCAAGATGCTCGGCCACGCCCACCGTGCCCGTGATCATCGCTTCGTCGGGGTCGACCACCCTGATGTGCTCGGGGCGAACGCCAAAGTAGGCGGGGGAACTCCCTGCGACATTCATTTCGATCCGCGTTCCATCGCCCAGCCGAAGTCCGTCACGGTCTGCCGTGCAGGGCATGACATTCATCTTGGGGGAGCCGATGAATGTCGCCACGAAGAGATTCGATGGTTTGCGGTACAGATCCAGCGGAGCGCCCTGCTGCTGAATGATTCCGTCGTTGAAAACGACGATCCTGTCGGCAAGGGTCATGGCCTCGACCTGGTCATGGGTGACGTAGATCATTGTTTTGCCGAGTCGTTTGTGAAGGCGCGCGATCTCGATGCGCATCTGGACCCTCAGCGCGGCATCCAGATTTGACAATGGTTCATCAAACAGAAACGCTGCCGGATCACGCACGATGGCGCGCCCGATAGCCACGCGCTGACGCTGGCCACCCGAGAGCTCCTTGGGTTTTCGTGCCATCAACGGACCCAACTGGAGAATGTCGGCTGCTCGGTTCACTGCGGCATCGAGGGTGTCCCTTTTTTCTCCCGCAACCTTGAGGCCGAAACCCATGTTCTCGCGAACGCTCATGTGCGGGTAAAGGGCGTAGGACTGGAACACCATCGCCAGCCCGCGCTCGGCGGCACCAAGCGCGCTGACGTTTTTCCCGGCAATGTCGATCAGGCCGCTCGTGATTTCTTCCAGGCCGGCAATGAGGCGTAGCATGGTCGATTTTCCGCAACCGGACGGGCCGACGAAAACGATGAATTCGCCATCTTCGATTTCCATGTCGATGCCCTTGATGACGTGGACCGCGCCAAAGAACTTGTGCACGTCCTTGAGTTGAATTGTCCCCACGTGTCTGTCCTCTTTCAATCGTCAAGTTCCCAGGCCAGCCAGATCGCGGCTGTCCAGGAAAAGGTTCCGCCGCCACAACCGCGGCCATCAATGGGTGAAAAATATTCGGAAAACCCGCCGTTTCGGATCATGTCGCGCGTGTCCGAACGAATTCGCTCGGCCCAACCGTTCTCGCCAATGTCGCGCAAGCCTCGCCCGATCATGAAGTTGATCATTCCCCATGCCGGCCCCCGCCAGTACCGGATGTGGTCGAATCGCTCGTCACGAGGGTCGAAGCTCGGCACCAGGTACCGGACTCTGCTGGCAAACACGTCGAGGGTCGAAATCAGTTCGTCTCCATGCGTGCGCACCCCTGCATAGAGCGGCAGAAACGATGCTGATGTCGCCCAAGCGGACTTGAAGCCCGTCCTCATGTCCAATGTGACATAGGCGCAAGCCTCCTTGTTCCACAGAAGCTCGATCCCGTTTTCCATTCGGGCGATTCGTGCCTTGATCCGATCTGTTTTTCGCCCTGCAAGATCTGCGAGAGCGCACAGGTCCTTTTCTGCACGGAGCAAGATTGAGGTCACGCCGGGATCGGCCACGAAGAACGGGTTTTCACGGGCAATTCGGTCCGTATCCCACTGACGTTCCCGTCCAAAATGGACCAGTGCAATATAGCGGTCGTAATCAATCTTTCGCGGCCGCATGTCCGAGTCGACCAATTTTGTGTCGTGGCGTTGATATTCGCCAACGCCATTGATGTTGATCGCATCGCCAGGAAGATCCCAGTCCGGCAGGTTGTCTCGGCCCGACTCCCAAGGATGTGTGACGGCGATGACCCCGGCGCCTTCAGGGTCGCGTGCCCGATGCCACCATTCGTGCCAGGCATCGATGGCGTCAATGAAACCATTGGCCCTCTCGGGATCAGACTTTGACAATTCGCGCACGACGGACGCCACCACTGGTGGTTGGGAGATGCCTGAACTCGGAATGGGTCCACGATCGGCCTGCCAGACCGATGGTCCGGGAAAGTAGTTGGGTCTGTAGGCCCTGAAGACGATATGAGGTACCATTCCGTCTGGCCACTGTGCCTCAAAAAGCGTTTCGAGTTCTTGCCATGCCCGTTCGCGATCGAATGTGGCCAATCCAAGTGCCGAGAATGCCGAATCCCAGTTCCACTGATAGGGATAGAGGCCCCCGGTGGGGACGGTGTATCCCCCCCGGTCATTGCCGCGCAGGACTACCCGGGCACTTTCGTTCATTGTCATTTCGTTCAACCCTTGACCGAACCGGCTGTCAGACCGGAGACCAGGAAGCGTTCGAACCACAGGAAAATCACGAGGACCGGTATGGTGACGATGACAGCGCCCGCCATCAGATGCTGGCGCGGAACTTCCGATGAATTGAGTGAGACCACGGCACGGGGCAGAGTGAAGATCTCCCGAGTGTCGAGAAACATGAAGGCGAACAGGAACTCGTTCCAGGCGATCATGAAGACATAGAGCGAAACCGACGCGATCGCCGGCAGTGACAAGGGAAGTGTGATTTTCCAGATCACTTTGAGACGCGAACAGCCGTCCATCATTCCCGCTTCCTCGAGCTCGGACGGAATTCCCCGGAAATACCCCTGCAGCATGTAAAGCGACACCGGAATGGTGGTCGCCGGGTAGATCAACATCAGCCCCAGCATCGTGTCGCGAAGCCCAACCTGGCTGAAAACCGCATAAAGCGGGATCACGAGAACGATGGCAGGGACCATGTAGATGAGCAGGATCGACCGCGAAAACGTCGTCCGCCCCGGAAATTTCAACCGCGAGATTGCATAGGCACCGGGAATCGATGCGGCCAGGGTCAGAACGACGGTGACGACGGAAACGACCGTTGACACCAATACGTAAGTTCCGAAATCAAAGGTCGTGAAGAGTTCGATGTACGAACTCAGCAGCTTGGTCGCGCCTTGTTGAATGTTGATCGAGTAATCGAGCGGGTTGAGCAGCAACTCGGCCTGTTTTTTTAGGCTCGTCATCAGCATCGCGTAGAAGGGCAGAAGAACGATTGTCGTGAAGAACACGAAACCGACGCCCTTGAGCGCGCGAATCAGGACCTCTTCCGCACGGTAGCGATTGAGCGTTTTCCAGTCACGGGCGCGAAACGCGATTGCGACGCAGCCAACCGTCGTGACCGCGAGAGCAACAAGGATGAGGACGCCGACGATCGGCCTGCCTCCCAACGCAATTCCCAATGGCGCAAAAAAGGTTAGCAAGCTGATGACGATGGCGTATGCGAGACACGCCAGTGTCATCCGGACGTACAGCCCATCTGAATATCTTTCGGACATGAGCCAGGCAAAAGCTCCAACGATCCCCGCCACGATGGCCGCCAGCGTCGTCATTTCAGCACTCACGCCAAACACGAGCGTGATGCCGACGCCAATGACGATGGAATTGATGGCCCCCCAAACGCCGCCCAGGGCGAATGCGAGAATGATTCCGCGGGTCATCACATACCCTCCTCTTTGGGGACAAACCGGAAGTAGAACGCGACAAACGCTGTCAGGATGAAGAAGATCACCACGGCGACGGCAGCGCCTGCACCGAGGTTCGAGAGCGCAAAAGCCTGTTCGTAGACGTTGACAGTCAGGGTTCGGGTTCCGGATGCTCCACCCGTCAGCAAGAAGATGTCGTCGAACTTGTTGAAGGTCCAGATGAACCGCAGCAGGAAGAGCGTGGAGATGATCCCGATCAGTTGCGGCAAGTTGATGAACCAGAACTTCTGGAGCGGGGTCGCACCGTCCATCTCGGCTGCTTCATTGAGATCCGCCGACAGCGATTGCATCCGCGCGAGGATGAACAGGAACGCGAGAGGGAAGTAGCGCCAAGACTCGAAGGCGATCACGGTCCAGAGTGCGATCCCGCGCTTACCCAGGAAGTTGATCGCGTCATCCGTCACGCCTGTCGTCTGAAGAATCGCATTGACCGTGCCGGAGAATGGATCGAGCAGAAAGACCCACGTGAAGGCGACCGCGATGACGGGCGAGACATAAGGAAACAGGAACAGGCCACGCAACAGCGATCGTCCTGGAAATGCGGTCATCAGCAGCTGTGCAGCAAACAGGCCAAGGATGAGAGCGCCGAGCGTGCCGAAAACAGTGTAGACGATCGAGACCCACAAAACCTCCCAAAATTCGCTTGCATCGAAGACCTTGCGGTAGTTTTCGAAAGTGAATTCGAGGCTTGCAAGCGCATTGTCGGCACTGCCTCGGGTCACGAGTTCAGTGTCCCTGGGATCAAGCGGTGCATTGTCGAAATATGCGGCTTGGGCTTCAAGGAGCGCTTTCACCCGCACCTGTTTTCTTGGTTCGAGCGTTCCGAAGTCGCAGGAAATCGCTTCCGGACCGGCGGTGCATGGGGCTTCGATTTCCACCACCGCAAGACCAGTCGGTAGCGGGTCGATGAGGCTGGCTTCGCGGATTTCTTCCTTGGGCGAGCTTGAGCGAACGCGATATTCGACCTGAAGCTGATCGCCCACCTTGAGCGGCAGATCGTCGGTCACCCGTTCGCGTACAAGGACCTTTGCGGGTCGCAGATCCGCCAGTTCGATCGGTTTCACGCTGATCCAGAAATTGGCGACAAGCGGTACGAGAATGATGAGAAGAACCGATGCGACGGTAGGAGACAGCATCGAGAAGGCAAGTCGTTGCTCACGTTTTTCGATCGGTCCACGACGTTTTCGGGCGACTTCGAGTTCAGCCTGGGTTGCCTTGGCCATCGGTGCCATTCCCTTTCGTTGGCGGTCCGCTTGATGCACGTGCCATCAGTCGAACCGGCAGATTGATCGTACGGACTGGTGCGTCCGGGTTTGTTTTTCGGGCGATGAATGCCTCGGCGATCTGTTGTCCGATTCCCTTGGGGTCCACAGCAACGGAAGTCAGTGGAGGTTCCCACAGTCGCGAGTCCTCGATATCGTCGAAACCGACGACCGACACGTCTCGCCCGACGCGTTGCCCCAATTGAGCCAGACCGAGCGTTGCCCCTGCGGCGACCACATCGCAATTGCAGACGATACCCGTGACGTCAGGGCATTCAGTGCACAATTCGATTGCCGCCGCCTTCGCGTCGGTCTTGGTCTCGACGCACGGTCGGATGATCGGGGCGTTCAACCCTGCGGTGGCAATCACCCCAGCATATCCACTGATACGGTCGTTAATTGTGGGTGATGCCTGGTTGCCCCCGAGAAAGGCGATTTTCCGATGACCGAGTTCGACGAGATGTCGAGTGGCAAGCGCTGTCCCATGGGTCGAGTCGACTCCAATGTGATCGAAAGGATGATCCGGCAATGTCCGCAGCCATGTGACAGTCGCCGGGCTGTTCCGCCGAACCCAGTCAATCGTTGCGCCTGGTGTTCCCGTGGCTGGAATCCACAACAGGCCACCGGCATGCCCGCCGATGAGCGTCCTCAGGTACTTTTCCTGCAGTTGGGCATTGTCCTCCGCATCAAGAATGAACAGCAGGTAACCCATGTCTTGAAGATGCGAACTGACGCCAGAAACGACTTCCGCATTGAATGGATTCGCAATGCGGTGAATCAGGAGTCCGACATCACGGGATTCGCCAGAACGCATGGCCATGGCTCGGCGATCCCTAACGTAGTCGAGCTTGCTGGCGGCCTGCTGGACTTTGCGTCGGGTTTCTTCGGATATTCGTCCGACCTCTCGCAGAACCTGGCTGACCGTCGAGACTGAGACTCCGGCTTCCCGCGCAACGGCGTGTATGGTGGGGCGTTTGTTCATGCGTTCAGCAGACCCGATCGTTGTCGAAAGTGTGGGTCCAATCGTCATCACAGATGGATCGCAACTCCGCCATGTCACCTTCCGATTCGGCACAGAATCTGATTAGATCAAACGTTATATCTAGGTCAATTGTCAACATGTTTCGCGAAAAAAGCGATTTTGACGTAATTTTGCTCACTATAGCCTGCAGTTTTTTCTTGACTTGATGAAACGTTACATCGGATAATCATGGCCAATCCCGCGACCCGCGCCGATTGTGTCATCGGGCTTCCGGTTGTGCGGGCGACACCAGATGGGAGGTCTCAATGGTGAAAAAACTTTGTTCGGTTGCATTGGGCGCCCTGTTGGCAACACAAGCCAGCTGGGCAGAAACTGTAACTTTGTGGACTCCGGAGGAGCAGCCTGATCGAATCGCTGCCCAGGAGAAAATGGCGGCTGCATTCACTGCGGCCACGGGACACGATGTCGAAGTGGTTCCCGTGACAGAGAAGGAACTCGGCACGCGGATGACAGCAGCGTTTGCAGCTGGCGACCTGCCAGACGTGGTCTACCACTCGCTGCAGTATCTGTTGCCTTGGACCGAAGCGGGCATCCTCGATACAGGTGCCGGCACGGAAGTGGTCGAAGCGCTCGGCGCTGACACCTTTGCCGCAGGGCCGCTCAATGCTGCCAGCGTCGATGGCGAGTATGCCTCTGTCCCGGTCGACGGATGGACACAGATGGTCGTCTATCGAAAGGATCTTTTTGAAGCGAATGGACTTGCAGCGCCTGACAGCTACGAAGACATTGCCGCCGCCATCGACAAGCTTCATGGCGATGACATGTTCGGATTTGTCGCCGCGACAAAGACCGACGAAACATTCATGATCCAGGTGCTCGAGCATGTTCTGCTTGCAAACGGTTACTCACCGCTTGTCGACAGTGCGGAGAACGACACGAAACTCGTCGAAGCGCTCGAAATCTACAAGAAGATGGCTGATGCGTCGCCCGAAGGCGAGCTGTACTGGAAGCAGTCCAGGGAGCTGTATTTCGCCGGCAAGGCTGCGATGATCATTTGGTCCCCATTCATCATGGATGAATTGGCTGGTCTGCGCGACAGTGCGCCACCGACGATCAACGATGATCCGACCTCGCGTGATCTTGCTTCGCGCACCGGTTTCGTCACCCGAGTCTCCGGTCCGTCGAATCCGGGCGGTGCCGGTTGGGCCGACTTGCGGTTCATGGGCGTGACCACCGATGCGGATACAGATGCCGCGATCGAATTCATCAAGTTCTCGCTGAGCGAAGGATACGGTGACATTCTCGGAATGGCCGCCGAAGGCAAGTTCCCGATTCGTCGAGGCAATGCGGATGATTCGGAAGCCTACGTCAAGCTCTGGGCAAGCCTGCCGGTTGGTGTCGACCGTCACGCACCGCTTGCAGACATCTATCCGCAAGACGTGATCGATGGCATCGTCGAGGGCCTCGCAACGGGCAATCGTTGGGGTCTGTCGGAGGGCAACCTCAGCCGCGCGTCCAAAATCGTGAATTCGCTGCTCTACAACCGCATCGTTCGCGAATACATCGACGGCGACATCTCCGCAGACGAGGCTGTTGCACGGATCAAGGAGGAAGTTGCCAAGATCGAATGATCTCAGCGACGACTTCGTGTCATTCGACCGGGCCCTTCGGGGCCCGGTTTTTTTTGTGTGAATCTAGATTGTGGTAGTGGACGGAAGGCGGGTGACAATCCTGTCTGTCCCGCCATCTGTTCTATGTTCAATCCACATATTCGCATGCTGGTTCCTGCATCGAGTGGACACCGACTGATCAGGTTTCACGCCCGTTCAGCCAAAATTCGGAAATTATATTTGCCCACAACTGGATGACGCACGCGGATGCGGATCTTGGCACTTGGTACAGACATGGACTTAGCGATCCTGACATCCGCCACGTCGAGACGATTTTCTCCGGAATCTTTCGGAGATTCAGCGAAACAGGCTACTTCTTGACAAACCTCTTCGCATCCTCGTCGAACCTCAACTGAATGACGGTCTCAAAAGGATCGGCGAACTTCTCCAACCCCTTCGGGACCCTGATCATTTCTCGAATGGAACGCGGTTCAGTCCATTCCGAGTCGGTGAGATTGATGACAACCGAGTGGATTGGCGGAAGCTGACCGTCCGTGATTCTGTTGTTGTCTATCTCATTGTCCCAGATATTGAGTTTGCGGATCATGACTTGGAGCGCGATCGGGGGGCCGGTGTTTTCTGCATGTTGTAGCAGGATGTCAACGATCGCTTCGTTTCCGCCCGTGAGTTTGACACGCAAGGTGACGTCAGACTGCGTGCCGTTTTCCTCGTCATCTAACGCAGGGCCGTCCATCAAGACCGGCACATGATCTGGGTCGAACCGCTCGACCACGTTCTTCGGAAGAAAATCGCGCAATGCTGTCACGCCGATTTTTGGGTCAGTGAACAAGAGTTCGAGCAATTTTGCCTCCGGACTGTTGGACTTTTTCATGAATGGCTCTCCCTATTGACAACATCCTCATGCGATTTCCGTGATCCTGCGAGGTGCCGGTCGTCATTTGCATGATTTCGTGTGGCATTGATCTGTTGCCGCGATGATCGGATTCAAGATGATGCGTTCGCTAAATGTTCGATGTGGAACAAAAATGCAACAGTCAATTGGCGGGGTGGTTCGTGCGTCGACTGGCAGCCTTTGCTTCCGGTAATGACCGCATGGATCAACGTGGAAGATGGCGTTGATCGATCGCCGACCATCTGACTCGCTGTCGACGCAGACCATGTCCTCATCGAGAGAAATTCGAAAACCACCAGTTGAGCAAACAGTGCAACGAACATGGCGTGGCCCGCGATCGGGCCTATTGTGGTCGAAGTGACACGGACATTCTCAAATGCATTGGAATGATCCTCGGGCTCATCGTCCTTTGCGGCGTCATGCTTTCGAACAGGCAACAACTCCGGCCTGACCGCATGTGAGGGCCGGGTTTAAGCGGAAGCGGGAAATTTCGGCATCTCCGAGGCTTTGTTGAACCTCAAGTGTCTGTGAAATAAGCAAAGTTCAAAGAGTGCTTTATCTGGTTGGCGAGAACCTCAACAATGCGAGCGCGCATTATCGCGCCAAAACAGGTCAGATCGTGCAACTCATGCGTGGAATCTACGCTGATGCCGACGAAGACGTCGAAGGTGTCGCGCTGCGTCATTCAGTTCGAATCGCAAAGTACTTGTACCCTCGAGCTTACCTGTCGGGTGCCAGCGCAATCTTGCTCTCTCCGACCAAGGATGGCCGGCTGTTCATCAGTGGCCCGCGCTCAAATCGGACGCGGATTAGAACGCTGGAGATCATCCAGAATGTCGCGCCCGCTTTTCCTTATCTGTCGCACGCATTCGCCCTCGATTCGACAATTGTCGTGGTCGAAATGGCGCCTGGCCACGATCGATCCTGCTATGGGTCAGCCAAGTGCGACGTGCCGCGATTTGGCACGCAGTGGGCTTGCGGTCTACGTGCCGACGTGGCTCGCGATCACCAGTCGGGTTCGGGCCGCAGTTTCCCAAATGAATGGCTTTCGCGCGACAATGCAGGCGGTTTGACCAGACTTGAACTCGACCTCGCCTGCCATGTCCTCAATGATCAACTTGCCACCGAGGACATGAATCAAACGTGTCTCGTTCAGTGAGACCATGGTTGTCCTATGGCGACCATGCCCCTCAGTGGTCATGCGCATTCGACCGGAAGCACTGATGAACTCGGTAAAGCTGGAAGCGACCGCTTCCGGCAGTTTGACTCCCACGAGCATTGAAACCGTGATGCGGCTCAGGCTTGGGTTGAAAACTGTGTCTTTGCGCGGGTCATCGGCGATCATGAAGATCTTCCGCACGTAGCCGGCCTGTTTCCACTGGCATACGAACCCCTTGGGAATGACGAAGGCCTGACCTCTGCCGACCACGACATCCGTTCCATCGGGCAAGCCGATGCGCAGTGTCCCCTCCAACAGATACATGAACTCGTCGACCGGGTAGGGAGCCATGTGCTCGGTGAAGGCGGTGCAGTCCCAGACACCAACCATGATTCCCGCATCGGGATTCTCATGATAGATGTGACCGCGCTGGACGGGAGTGCCTTCGACCAGATTCTCAGGGTCCATGCTGTCCCATGGGGTCAATCCGGTTATTTTGGGGCCGTTCGGTTCCACACGAATGACTGCTCGATCATGAGACAATGTCTTTCTCCTTTCCAGTCTGGTCTTCCCAACACAGAAACACCGAGTTTCGCACTCGTTCGACCACCGATGCGTGGCTGTGAAATTCCGGCAGCGCGCCGGCAGCAATGTCAGCATAGGCAGCGTCGAGTTGCTTTCGATCACGGAAACTGATGATCGAGACGAACTTCTGCGTACGCTCAGAATCGGTGTCCATGGGGGTATCCTCCACGCGGCGACCGACCGGGCCAGCATCTGCAATGACGCCAGCCGCCGTCAAATCACTGATGAAGGCATCATAGGCCGCGCGAAACGCTTCGAAATTCTCGTCAGCATCCAGGTCGAAACTCGATATCATGTGAATCATAGCGCCGCTCCGACCTTCAGCCCTTCCAGAATTGCCTCTTCTGCCGTGCGCGGGCAAAGACAGTCTCCGACGACGTGAACATCGATATCAAGTCCGGCCAGCGCGTGTTCGAGTTCCGAGTTCGCAGCATGGCCGAGGGCAGTGACCAATGTATCGACCGACGACAGGATGACCGGTTCCCCGCTCAGCGTGTGCTGAAAATAGGCATCGCCTGATTCGACTCCGAACAACCGGACGTGGGTGATGATCTCAACACCGAGCTTGTGCAGATCTCCCAACCACTTGTCGCGGGCATACTGTGGCATCGACTGGCCGGCAAGGATACCGTTGACCGCAGGGCGCACGTTGCATCCGTCACGCGCAAGCCGCTCTGCCAGTCCGAGTCCGATCCAGTCGCAGCGCCAATCGGCAATGACTACCCGACCTCCGACGTTTGCACTCCCTTTCAACACCTGCCAGGCCGACACGACATGAGCATCGTCGATGCCTTCAATTTCAGGAGAGTAGGGCAAGGCACCGGTGGCCAGGATGATTGAATCGGGCCTGTCGTGTTCGACGACATCCCGTGTCACGGTTTGGTTAAGGCGCACGTCAACGCTCGATCGTTCGACCTCTCGCATCAGGTTGGTCGTCACGCCCCCGAACTCGGCCCTGCCGGGAAGAAGCTGAGCCAGCGCGACCTGGCCCCCGAGCCTGTCTGTCGCTTCGAACAGAGAGACTTTATGTCCTCGGTTCGCGGCGATAGAGGCCGCCTTCATGCCAGCCGGTCCGCCGCCCACGACCATGACGTTGCGTGGTTTGCTCGCCCGTTCGAGATTGCTAAACGACAGTTCGCGGCCCGTCTCTGGGCGCTGAATGCAGGAAATCGGGCAGGCATTCAGCATGTGACCGATACAGGCCTGGTTGCACGCAACGCAGGCGCGGATGTCGTCGAGGTCCCCGCGGGCCGTTTTGACCGGCAAATCGGGATCCGAGATCAGTGCCCTCGTCATTCCGCACATGTCTGCATGTCCTGCCTCGAGAACCTGTTCTGCGATCTGAGGCTGGTTGATCCGGCCGGTCACGAATACCGGATTTGACACACGATCCTTGATCGCGGCGGCGAGGGGCACAGTGTAGGCCGTCTCGAACGTCATCGGTGGCACGATGTGGGTCGACCCGGCAAGTCCGGCCGAAGTTCCGGCCGTGACGCTGATGTAGTCGAGCGAAGGATCGTCATCGAGCAACGCGCAAACACCGAGAATTTCGTCAAGTTCAATACCGCCGTGGTCCTTTTCTTCGCCAGAAAGCCTGATCCCGACGACCATGTCATCTCCCGATCCGGCACGCGTCGCGGTGATGACCTCCCGCACGATTTGCAACCGGTTTTCGGGCGATCCCCCGTAACGGTCGGTCCTGAGGTTGACATGAGGATTGAGAAATTGCCCGAGGAGAAATCCATGTGATGCCGCGATCTCGATTCCGTCGAGGCCCGCGGCGCGCAGGTGCGCTGCAGACGTCTCGAATCCCTTGACGATGGCGTCGATCAGATTCGTGGACATGGCCCGTGGCATGACGTGGAATCGCTCGTTCGGTATCGGGGAAGGGGCGTAGGCGACCGCGTTCGTGCCGTCCGCTGCAAGGGTCATTTCGCGACCGGGGTGGCTGAGTTGCCCAAAAACCCTGCAACCGAGGCGGTGGCACGCCTCTGCAAGCGCCGTGTAACCCGGTACGCAGTCCGGGTCGTATGCCCTGATCGCGGGTCGCCCGGAAACGCCTGTTGGATGAACCCGCGCGGCCTCGATGATGGTCAGTGCCGCGCCGCCTCTGGCCTTCGCTTCGTGATAGGCGACCATCTGAGGCGTCGGTTTTCCGTCATCCAGCATCACGGCCATGTGTCCACTGGAAAAAATGCGGTTTTTCAGCCTCAGCCCACGAATCTCCAGGGGCGAGAACAGATGGTCGAATTGCAGTGGCATTCGACTATTCGGATCGAGACGAGTTCGCTTTCAATGCTTCACGCAAACGCGGGAGGTCTTGCTTGCGTGCAGCGCATTGTTCGCAATCGTCCGTGGTGGTCGCTGGGTCAGGCATCGAGACCGCGTTCAGACTGTAGACGGTCGCTGCACCAAGGCCTAGCAAGGCAAGCACGACCAAGATCCGCAGAGCGGTCACGACTGCCCGGTCGCAAGAAAGTGGCGAAGCGGTGCCGTTGGGTCGGGATCATCGGCAGCTGCGCGGGCGAGATAGTCGACGGCAACAACCTCGTGAGCGGTCGCGATTCGCAAGGCTGGGAGATCCTCGGGCGGCGCCATGGCTTCGAGCCTCAGGAAGTCATTGACATAAATGGGAAATGTTTTCCTCCAATTGTCGATCATTGCAGCCCAGTCCGAGGTGATCTCGGCGGCCTGGATGCGACCATTCTCCTGAAGTTCCTGCACGCTCCGTGGACCCAGGCCATGTTTGTCGATCAATGGCCGCATGGCATTCGCCGTATGATTCTCCACCTTCGACAAGAGATTCAGTGCCTCCTTTCTGGCCGGATCGGAGAAACGTTTTGCGAGTTCTTCAAAAAAGACCTCTCCCTCGATCTCTTCTTCGTAGTAGAGCAGCAGCGTTTCCAGGTACTCGGCACGGGTCGCCCCGTCTGGCGGTGCCGAATGGTTGGAGAAAGCGCCGGTATCGACACGATCGTGGCGTAGCGGTTCATCGACATCGGTCATTTCATCGAGTTCCCGCGCATAGCGATGACCAGCGTAGACGGCGCTGGCAACGATTGCCGGAGCGTCGCAATCGCCGATGCGTTTCAGCGAAAACGGCAGTTTCTCGAAGTTGCCGTCAACCGAATCGAGAAGGTCGCGATACAGTGCGTCATTTGGCCGGCGTTGCGTCACCATGACCACATGGCTGCAGCCGATTTCTTTCGATTTTCCAGTGAACTCGCACTGCAACCTGGCCGTCGAACCATCAAACCGGGACAGTGAATGCGACGTCACGATGTCGACACCGAGTTCCATGAGACGGGTGCGAACCAGCCAGCGTTCGGTCGTCATTTCAGCCCATTTCGAGACCACTTCCGACGGGGTTGCCAAAACGACTTCGAGGCCGGCCGCGCGGAGCTTTTCGGCAATCACGCCACCCATGTAGTAATGGTCTTCGTCATAGACGAGTGTGGGGCTATCGGGCAGGCGCCCTGCCATGACATCGTCAGGCGTCAAGATGTCGGCGAAGGCGTCAGGATCGGCAATGGGAACGAACGACAGACCGTCGAATCGGTCCTTTCGCCAGGTCGCTCCGGTTGCGATCACCACGTGATCCGCTCCGAATTCCATGACATCTTCTGCCGTCAATCGACTGGCAATAAAAACCTCGACGTTCGGCATGCGATGAAACGACTGTGCCCGGTAGTCGCGCACCCGGATGTAGGTCGACATCCCCGGCAATGCGGATTCGCCCACCAGTCGCCCGCCGAGGACTGATCTCTCTTCCGCCAGGGTGACCTGGTAACCACGCCTGCCAAGCGCGCGAGCCGCTTCCATTCCGGCCGGTCCGGCACCGACGACGAGAACCGAAGATTCGGATCGTTTGGGATCGATCTCTTCGGGATGCCATCCCTTTCGCCACTCCTCGCCCATCGTCGGATTCTGGGTGCAGCGAATGGGAACGCTCAGGCTGTCGCCCGAGTAGCAAACGTTGCATCCGATGCATTCCCTGATGTCGTCGATGTCCCCGGTCTCGATCTTTCGAGGCAGGAAGGGATCGGCAATCGATGGTCTTGCGGCACCGATGAAATCAGTCACGCCACGCCTGATTTGAGAAACCATGGTGTCGGGTGAAGTGAATCGGCCGACGGTCACGACAGGCTTCGACGTCATGGATCTGACGTAGGTCATGTAGGGCTCGAGCGCGGCTTCCCCGGTGAAGCGCGCGACCCCCATTTCAACCGTGTAGCTGGCGATGTTGATGTCCCACAGGTCGGGAAGCTCAGCCAGCATCGCGAAAGTCTCGCGGCGTTCGCCGTGTATCGGTTCGCCGGCCTTGCCGATGGTTTCATCCGCCGCAAAACGTACAGCGATTGCGCAACGGTCGCCAACCGCATCCTTCGTGTCTTTGATGATCTCGCGAACCAGTCGCACGCGGTTTTCGAGGCTGCCTCCGTATTCGTCGCAACGCGTGTTGGTCCTTGGGTTCAAGAAGTGCGAGAGCAGGTATCCGTGCGTCGCGTAGACATAGACCAGGTCGAATCCGGCATCGCGCGCCCGAATGGCCGCCTTTCGGTGCCATCGTCGAAGGTTTCGGATGTCCTCCTTGTCCATGCGACGCGTCTGATAGGGATGGCCAGACTGATTTGGCAGACTGTCGAGATCCATGGCGATCTCTCGGGTCATCAGGTTTGCGGTCGATGAACCTCCATACCAAAGCTCTGCGCCAGCGAGCGCGCCATGTTCATGAACCATGTCGGTCATTCGAGCGAGGTTTCGAATGTCGACATCATCCCAAAGCGATGCCGATGGATGCGGGAGATCGTCGGATGACGGGTGGATCGAATTGTACTCGGTGCAGACCACGCCCCAACCGCCCTCGGCCTTGATCGCGCGCAGTTTGGCAAGCATTTGCGGCCTCAAGTGCCCCATGCCGATGCAGTGCGGGACCTGGAAAAACCGGTTCTTCGCAGTGACGGGACCGATTCGAACCGGCTCGAACAGGACGTCGTATCGCGGATCGCGTGTCATTTTCAGTTGTTGGCCAGGTCAGGCAGTTCCCGCCTGAATGGCACGCCTTGCGGCGCTGGCTCTCCCAGCTCACGGGCGTAGCGATGGCCGGCGTAGACCGCTGCTGCGATGGTGCCAGGCGCGAGGCAGTCGCCGATACGGATGATCGACTTGATCGCGGTCCCGGCGCACCGATCGACGACCTCGTGGTAGAGGTCGTCGATGGCATCTCGCATGGTCACCGGAATGAAGGTGTCGCACGGAATGGTTCGCTCGGTTTCCGTATAGCCGCATTCCAGTTCAGCCGAGTTGCCATCGACAGCGATCACGTTGTGCGAAGTGATGATCCGCGCGCCCATTTTCATGAGCCGACCCTGTATGAATTCCTGTTCCATCGTGTTGTGGGTGAAATGGGACACGTCCGTCGCCGTTGTCACGTAGGTCACCGAAAAGCCGTCTGCGGCGAGTTTCTCGGCGATGAGCCCGGCCATGTAGTAGTGGTCATCGTCAAAGATGACGATCTCACCCACCGGTTGACGTCCCGCGCAAATGTCATCGGGCGTCATGACTTTGGCGCCGTCAGCCGGGATCGGAACCTGGTTCGTGCGTCCGACACCGCGATCGGACCAGCGAGAACCAGTGGCGATGGCGACATGGTCCGCTTCCAACTCCAGCACGATGTCAGCACTCATCCTGCTGTCCAGGAACAGTTTTACATTGGTCATCTGGCCGATCTGGTAGTTGCGATAGTCCGAGACACGTTTCCACGCAGCAAGGCCGGGCAACCGAGCTTCGATTGCGACCCGACCACCGACGTCCTTGGTGGCCTCGGCCAAGGTCACGTCGTAACCCCGCTGTCCCAAAGCGCGCGCCGCCTCCAGTCCCGCAGGGCCGGCGCCCACGACAAGCACGCTGTCATCGTTCGACTTGGGTGGAATCCGTTCGGGGTGCCAACCGCGCCTCCATTCCTCGCCCATGGTCGGATTCTGGGTGCAACGCATCGGGACGCGCATGAAATCCGCCGTGACGCAGATGTTGCAACCGATGCACTCGCGAATGTCCTCGATTCGACCCTCCTCCACTTTCTTCGGGAGAAAGGGATCGGCAATCGATGGTCGCGCGGCTCCAATCAGATCAAGGACGCCCTTGCGGATCAGCGAGACCATGAGGTCGGGTGACGTCAGGCGTCCGACACCAACCACCGGTTTCGTGGTCAGGCTTTTCACGAACGAGATGTAATCGGTCTGGTAGCCCTCTTCGGAAAACCGCGAAGTGGCGCTGTCGTTCTCCCAACCGCTGACATTGACATCCCAAAGGTCCGGCAACTCGGCCAGCATCTCGACGATCTCGCGACCCTCGCCGGCCGAGGTTCGCCCGTCTTCGCCCAGCATTTCGTCCACTGCGAAGCGTATAGCGACCGCGCAGGTGTCGCCGATCGCCTCTTTCGTGTCGGTGATGACCTCGCGGAGCAGTCGGACGCGGTTCTCGAGCGATCCGCCGTACTCGTCGGCACGGTCGTTGCGGGTGCGGGAGAGGAAATGCATCAGCGTCGTCATGTCGTGACCGGCATAGACGTACACGATATCGAAACCCGCCCGTTTGGCCCTCAATGCCGCATCGACGTGCATCTTGCGGAATTCCCGGATGTCGGCCTTGTCCATCGCGCGGACCTGAACGGGTTCGAAATGATCGACAGGGCGGGCCGACACGCCCATCGGGATTTCGCGCGAGTAGTTGTTGGAGCCGCCAGTGCCGTGATGGGCCGGTTCGATGCCGGCAAGCGCGCCGTGGGCTTTGACCTTCTCGACCATTCTGGCAAGGATTGGGATGTCCGCATCGTCCCACATCCGCATCTCGAGATAGCTCGACAACTCGGAGGTGTGGCTGATTTCGGTTTCTTCGGTGCAGACGACCCCCCAGCCGCCCTCGGCCTTGATGCCGCGCATTTCCGCCATCGACGACGGGTACTGAAAGCCCATGCCGTTGCAATGCGGGACCTGGTAGAAACGATTGGGGGTTCGAACCGGTCCGATCTGCACGGGCTCGAACAGGACGTCGTAACGCGGGTCTCGTGTCATCTGTTGCTCCTCGCGGTTCGCTCGGATCGTTCGACTTCGCCGGTCATGACGAATGCGATTCGATTGGCAGAACCACGGCGTTTTCGTCTCTCCAGGAAAGCCAGACGGGGCGACCCTCCTCGACCACGAGCGAGCCGTCCAGCCTGTTTTGCGCCGACACGGCTACCGGTTCATCGACGCCCTCCACCTCGACAAAATAATGTGATCTTTCGCCGAGATAGGCGGCATTCCTCAAGATGCCGCGAAGTCGCCTTTCTTTGCCTTCTGGCTCGGTGTCGGACAATCTGAGCTTTTCCGGGCGCAGTGCGACATGGACACGATCGCCTTCAATGAAATCTCGACTCTCGCCACCCAGATCGACCCGTCCCAATCCTTGAACATCCACAGCCTGGGTCCCCTTGTCGGAAGCGACAACGCGCCCGTCAAAAAAGTTCATCGTGCCAATGAATGATCCGACCTCGCGGCTGTTCGGGCGTTCGTAAAGCCCGCTTGGGGTGTCGACCTGGAGAACGCGTCCCTGCTCCATCACCGCGATCCGGTCCGAAAGGGTCAGGGCTTCCTCCTGGTCATGGGTGACGAAGACGAAGGTGATGCCGACGGTGCGTTGCAGTTGTCGCAGTTCCAACTGCATCTGCTCGCGCAACTGCTTGTCGAGCGCGCCAAGCGGTTCATCGAGCAACAGCACCTTGGGCTTGAGAATCAGCGCGCGGGCGAGCGCGATGCGCTGACGCTGACCTCCGGATAGCTGGTTGGCTTTACGGTTGCCGTAATCGGGCAACTTGATCAGTTCCAGCATTTCATCGACCATCTCGTATCGCTTTGCGCGGGGCAGGCGTTGCTTCCGCAAGCCGTAGGCGATGTTGTCGCGGACATTGAGATGCGGGAAAATCGCGTAGCTCTGAAAGACCATGTTGACTGGGCGCAAGTGCGGCGGAACGTCGGTCACCGGCTGGCCATCGATGTGGATCTCGCCCTTGGTCGGGCTCTCGAATCCTGCAAGCATTCGGAGCAAGGTCGTCTTTCCGCATCCCGAAGCGCCCAAAAGCGAAAAGAACTCGCCGTGACCAATCTCGATGGAGACATCGCGGATTGCCCGGAACGATCCGAAGGATTTGTCGACGTTGCGAATGGAAATGAACGCGTTTTCAGGGTTCATGGTTTTCCTCCGGCCCCGATGTGAACGTGACGCCGCGATTGATCCACTGCCCGAGGAACACGACCAGGAACGATGCTCCGATGATCAGAGAAGATAGTGCCAGGACTGACGGAAATTCCTGGGGGAAACGCAATTGTCCCCAGATATACATCGGCAGGGTCGCCTGGGTTCCGCTGAGGAAGAACGCGAGGATGAATTCGTCGAACGACACTGTGAAAGTCAGCATCAGGCTGGCGATGACGCCCGGGCCGACCATTGGCAGGGTGACCCGCCAGAATGTCCACCACGCGTTTTCTCCCAAATCGGCCGAGGCTTCCTCGATCGACGCATCGAACCCGTCGAATCGGGGGATCAGTACCGCGATCGCGAAAGGCAGGCAGATGATCATGTGCCCGACCGTCACCGTGTAGAGCGACAACGGAATCCCGATCTGGCTGAGCAGCACCAGAAGCGCGACGCCGAAGATGATCAGCGGAACGACCAGCGGAAGCATGATGAAGCTGACAATCGGGCTTTTGCCGGGCATCCGATAGCGGGTGATCGCCTTTGCCGCGAATATGCCCAGAGTCGTCGAGGCGACCGCCACAACGGCCCCCACGCGGACACTGTTCCAAAGCGCATTCCAAACCGCATCACGCGCGAACAGTTCCTGGTACCACTGCAGGGTCAGGCCGCTGAGCGGAAACTTCACGTAAAGCGAGTCGTTGAAACTGAACAACGGCAGGAACAGCACGGGAAGATAGAGCGCGATCAGAAAAATCAATGCATAGAGCTGAAGAGGCCGGTTCGGCCTTCGAATGTAGGATTCGCTCATGAGATCCGCCTCCGAACCAACAACGTCAGCAGAATGAAGAGGGCGCTGATTGCGGCGATGCACAGCATCAGGATGATCGACAGCGTCGCACCCATGGGCCAGTTGTTGATCGGGCCGAACTGCTTTTGGATGAGCACGCCGATCATCGACCCATCGGGCCCGCCGAGCAGGGTTGGCGTGATGTAGTCTCCGGTCGTTGGGATGAAGATCAGGAGGCTGGCAGAGATGACGCCAGGCAGCGACAAGGGGAGCGTGATGCGAAGGAATCGCCACACGGGCCCGTCACCGAGATCGGTTGCGGCCTCGAGGAGCGACTTGTCGATCTTTTCGAGCGAGACGTACATTGGCAGGATCGCGAAAGCGGCCCAGGCATGCGCGAGCGTGATGATCACGGCAGACTGGCTGTAGAGCAGAAATTCGAGCGGCGCCTCGATGAGACCAAGCGCCAAGAGAGCCGAATTGATGACTCCCTCGTATCCGAGCACCACCTTCCACGCGAAGACCCTCAAGAGGTAGCTCGTCCAGAACGGAAGCGTCATCAGGACGATCCACATCATCTTGTTTCGGTGGACGTGGAAGGCGACGTAATACGCCATGGGATAGCACAGCAGGACGGTCGCGATCGTGACGAAGCCGGAAATCTTGAGCGACCGGGTCATCAGGGCGCCATAGATCGGGCGCTCGACAAATTGCTGGTAGTTGTGAGTGGTCGGGGTGGTGTTGAAACCGAAGCCGTCCGCAGTCCAGAAACTCATCACAACGAGAATGCCGAATGGCACCAGTATCGCCACGACTAGAAACACGAGCGACGGCGACAGCAGGCTGTAACCGCGTGCCACCTCCGAGCGATAAAGCAAGCGCGAAACCGCACCAAGCGGTCCCGACATTGGCGAGCCCCGCTGTTGCGTCAACCTTGACTGGCTGGACATTGAGTCAATTGCGGAGATTGGCGTGGAGACCGCCCCGAATCCGGAACGGTCCCCGTTTCATTCAATCGTCAGAAACCGGCCTTGATTTCCTCGAACAGGGTGTTCATCCGCGTCTCCCATTCTTGGGTCTGCGGCAACTGGAAATGTCCGGCGCCAAGGATCTCCGTTGGATTGGAACTCAGGCCGAGGCTGCCGAGCGTTTCTGCATCGAACAGGTCGAACGATCGTCGGTTCGAATGACCGTAACCGTAGTCATTGATCATGAACTGGCCCGATTCCACGCTGAGCAGGCTGTCGATCACGTCATAGGCACGGTCGATGTTGGGCGCGTCCTTGTGGATCATCAGTCCGCAAACCCACGTCAGAGCACCTTCTTTCGGGCTGGCAAACTTGACCGGGATCCCTTCGGCCTGCAACAGCGTCGCCGAGCTGTTCCATGTCATGGCTGCGACCAACTCGCCGGAGGAGAGCGCCTGCTCCAGTGTCGTGGTGTCGTCAGTGTAGGTTCGAATGAGCGGTCGCTGCTCTCGCATCACGGCGGCGATTTTTTCGAATGCCTCTTCGGTGTCAATCTCGGTCATTGGGACACCTGCCTTGATCGCCCCGCACCACCAGGCATCCCCGCCAGAGGCGAGCGAGCCAAGCCGTCCGGCGTATCGCTTGTCCCACAGCATGTCCCAGCTTTCCTCGCCTTCGAGATCGAAGAGATCGGTCCGATAGGTAATGGATGTCTGTCCCCAGTCGAACGGGGCCAACCAGACTTGACCGTCGGGGGCGTCATTGCCGGGCATGCTGATGAGTTCGGGAATCACGTCACCCCAGTTTGCCAGGCGCGACGGATCGATCGGCTGAAAAAGCCCGGTGTCGACCCAACGTGGCAGGCCGGCATTGCAGGGGTGCGAAACATCGACGACGAAACCTCCGCGCATCTTGGTCAAGGCTTCTTCGGACCCGCCAAAGATCGCGAAATTGGGAAGTTCGCCGTGCTTTGCCTCGTAGGGGACGAACAATTCGGGGATGTCGTAGCCGCCCCATGTGAAAAACGTCGCCTGGTCTTCTGCGGCAGCAAAGGCTCGTTGTGCGATGACCGGCATTGCAAAGGCGCCAACGCCGCTTGCAAGCAAGGACTTGGTCAAGGTTCTTCGGTCGATAACGGCGTCGGTCGGCGATCCACGATGTTTCATTGCTTTCTCCCTGTTTTTCGATCGGGAGCCGAATGTCATTAACTCCGTCCCAGATCGAATTTTGGTTTCGGTTGACTGATTGGTGGTTCAATGATGGAGTCGTTGCTCGTACATCGTCAAGACCCGAGTTCTGTCGTGAAGCTGTTGATTCTCGCACTCTGCCAACCGTCGAGGCCGCGATCGCCTCGCGTCATCGCGTGTCCGACGGTTGTGAAGCACGAGAGATCCTGTTGCCAAGCGCGATGATGAGGAGAGAATTCATGGCTGGCGCGATTGCTTCCGCCACTTTGCCTCATGCTGCGAAGTCGAGCAGCCGCAATCCCGACGTGATCGTTGTCGGGGCGGGGATTGCCGGCCTCCAGGCCGCCAAGACCTTGCTGGCTGAAGGACGCGACGTTGTCGTCCTTGAAGCAGCTGACCGAGTCGGCGGTCGCGCCTTCACCGAAGTCGATACATTCGGTCAACCGTTCGACCACGGCTGCTCGTGGATGACCGGACATTCCAACCCGTTCGTAAAAATCGCCCGTGGCCTGGAATTCGACGTCATGCTTCATTCCAAGGCCAAGGAAGCGCTTTACGTGGGCAATCGTCCCGCAACCCGGACCGAACGGAAACAGTACAATGCAGCATGGGACGACATCGAGGACGCGTTGGAACGGGCCGCACGGTCCGGGAGAGACGTCGCTGGCGCGGATGTCATCGATGACGCTATGGCCTTTGCCGGCACGGTGCAGTCCTGGATCGGACCCATGGACCACGGGGTGGATTTCAGCGAACTCTCGGTGATGGATTATTTCGAAATCGTGGACGGAAGCCCCAACTACATCGTGAGAGAAGGGCTCGGGACTGTCGTGGCACGTCACGGGAGCGACGTGCCTGTCGAACTCGACACGCGGGTCACCGGCATCGACTGGAGCGGTTCCGGCGTTGCCGTGGATACCGACCGAGGCAAATTGACGGCGCAGGCCTGCATCGTGACCGTGTCTACGGGGGTTCTCGGTTCAGGTTCGATCCGGTTCACGCCGGACCTGCCTGTCGCGATGCAGAAAGCGATTTCCCATGTGCCGATGGGGTTGCTGGTGAAGGTCGGCTTGCAGTTCGATGGCGCGCGTTTCGACTTCAAGCCGAACGAATGGCTGACCTATCAGACTTCCAACAAAGTTCCGGCTGATGCCTGTTTCTTTGTCACCTGGCCATTTGATTTCGACTATTCTCTCGGAAACATCGGGGGGCAGCTTGGATGGGATCTGTCGCGGGCGGGCGAGGCCGCGGCTGTCGACTTCGCGTTGGGCGAATTTGTCCGAATGGCTGGCAGCGATGCACGCAAGCGTTTTGTCAAGGGATGCATGACGAAATGGGCTGAGGATCCCAATGTCCTGGGCAGCTATGCAGCGGCGCTGCCCGGCCACCACCACCGACGCGCGGATCTTGCCCAGCCAGTCGGTGAGCGCGTGTTTTTGGCCGGCGAAGCGCTGGCAGGTCCCCTCGCTTCACTGTGCAACGGAGCATACCAGAACGGAGAAGCGGTTGCCCGACGCGTGCTCGGACTTTTGACATGACGGGGTTTGGCGCTTCATTGCACGTATGGTCTCACGCATTGGCGCCATTGGATGATGACCAGCTGATTCTCGAAACCGATCGACTGGTCTTGCGGCCACTGCGGGTCGATGACACGGATCTCGCGGTCGCGATGTTCACCGATCCCGATGTTGTCCGATATGTCTGCGATGTGATGACCCCAGAGGCGATCATCGCCCATCTGCCGACTGAGGCAAGGCGTGGGGCAGGAGGCCGGATCGGCATCTGGGTTGCTGCGCGCAAGGACACTTGCGAACAGATTGGAACAGGTGTTCTGCTGCCACTGCCTCTCGATCAGGAGGACACGGACTGGTCATTGATTGTCGAAGACGGCTATCCGGATGCGGAAATCGAAATCGGTTACATGCTCTTGCCCGATGCGTGGGGACAGGGATTTGCCACGGAGATTTGCAGGCGCCTTCTGAGGTTCTGGTACGATTTCACAGATCTTGCGGAAATCAAGGCAACGGTTGAACCCGAGAATCTTGCATCGCGGCGTGTGCTCCTGAAGTCAGGGTTGAAGGAAGAGGGCATGCGACGCGCATACGGGACGCAGTGCCCGGGATTCGGCCTCACGCGTGAAGAGTACCGGGCGCTGCTGACTTCGCGTTCGTAACGTAACTCGTCTACCTGAGCTGAATTTCCCCATTGTGCCTTTAGGCGTCTCCGGCAATGAAGCCGCAGCTTCGAGTCACGTGTTCTCCCTGCGGAATCGGGATCTGTCTCTCGTCCCAGAGCGGTCCGCCTTGTGGGGTCGGGAGAAATTCCGTGCAGAGAGTTCGTTCGGGAGGCGACATGCCTTGAATTTCCGGACACCGGCCTGTAACTGACCATGTAGATAGGCAGGAGCGAAATCATGTGGTCTTTGCAGGAAGCCAAGGGCAGGTTCAGCACGGTGGTTGACGCTGCATTGGCCGGCACGCCGCAGCTGGTGACGCGTCGCGGCAAACCAGCGGTCGTCGTGATATCTGCCGCCGACTATGATCGGCTATTTCTGGAGGCGCGCCGGACACGAGGTTCGTTTGTCGACCACCTGTTGAGCTTTCCAGCAGAAAATGTTGATCGCCTTAATGCTGAACCGAGAAAGGTCGAGTTCTGAAGTATCTGATCGACACGAATGTACTGTCAGCTCTTCGTCGCCCTGAACGCGTGCCGCAGGTTGCTGAGTGGCTACGCGCCAGGTCCGAGGATTTAGTCTTTCTGAGCGTGATCACGATTGGCGAAATCGAGCGCGGTATCGCCTTGCAAGAAAAGACCAATCCAGCCTTCGCAATTGATCTGCGGAACTGGCTCAATCGCACGACGATTCTCTTCGTAGATCGCCTGCTCCCATTTGGAGCTGAAGAGGCGAAGGTCTGGGGCAGGTTGTCTGAGCGCATCGGGAGCTATGGCGCCAATCTGCAGATTGCTGCGACTGCCTTGGTCCATGAAGCGACCGTCGTCACCGGTAATGTGAGTGACTTCGAGCCGACAGGTGTGCAGACCGAGAACCCGTTCCCGACGTTTCATCGGTCTCTGGATCGTCCCTGAGCGACCCTCGAAAGCGATCAATTGTTCTGACTGTTGGCGGCGGTTTACCTGACGGACCTTCGCGGGTGCGTATCGCCGGTCATCATTCAAAATGGACCCGACGATTTCGCCGGTTATGACGAGTCTGGCTCAAGACGATCCCAGGTCGCCCCGACTGTTCCTCGGTCGAGAACCCGCGAGTTGCATGAGGGGGCACATGAGAAATCGAATTTCGAAGAGAGTAAGATGGAGCGGGCGATGAGACTCGAACTCACGACCCCAACCATGGCAAGGTTGTGCTCTACCACTGAGCTACGCCCGCGACTCCAATTCCGCTTACGTAGTGAAGGGACGGGGGCTTTGCAACCGGTTTGTTGAAAGCCGGGTGTCGAAATCGTGACGATGCACTCTGAAATTCAACGCGTGGCGAACCAGTCATGAGCCGCGAATCCGTTTGACGACACCAGCGTGACTGGCGAGGTGGGAACACGTTGCCGTCGGTCGAACGAAATCGAGAAAACCGTTTCAGGTCATCGAAATACGAGCGATTGTTGCACTATCGCAGGTTCGACCGTTATGCGGCGTACAGTTGGGTATGCATCACCACGCTTTCGTCGTAGAGAAACACGACGTTGTAGGCGTGGCTGTCGGCGGTATCGTTCGGTTCAGCCCACTGGTGCACGCGGGCTTCAGCATCGACAAGACCGAATGTCTGGCTTGAACCGCGGCACACGGAGAATCCGTGTCGGCCAATCATCCCCGAAATCGTCCGATGGACATGTCCGCAGACGATGTGGACCGGAACCTCGGATAGATCGAGGATCTCGATCAGTTCACCGCCATTCGCGAGGCCGCAGGCATCAAGTATCTTCATCCCCACGCGGAACGGCGGATGATGCATCAGAACGATGATCCTGGCGGCATCCACCCCAACAACCTGTTCGCGTACCCAGTTCAACCGAGCGGGGCACAGGTGTCCGGAATGGGGAGAATCAGGAATCGAACCGTCAGAATGGGTGTCGAGCGCGAGAATCAGGTTCGAGCCAACTCGCGATGCTGACTGCACGAAACCCATGGCTGCTGGATCGGCGTGGACGAATTCCGGCAGGGATGTCTTCATGTTCGCGCGATCGTCATGATTGCCGGGGATCAGGCGAACGTCGATGTCGATTGCGTCCAGAACCGGTCGAACTTGCTCGTATTCCGATTCGAAGCCGTTTTGGGTCAGGTCGCCGAGATGAACCAGAAATTCCGCATCGGGATGACGCAACAGCGCGTGACGGACTCCGGCCTCGAAACTGGCGGGACCGAACTTCTCGTCCTTGAACTCGCCGACATGAGTGTCCGTGAAAACGATGAATTTTTGCATTGATGTTCGCATGTCATCCGTCCAGTTCGATCAACAGATCCTTGGCATCGACCTGGGTTCCAGGCGCCGCATGGACCGCGAGGACGACCTTTTCGGATTCTGCATAGATCCCGGTCTCCATTTTCATTGCCTCCAACGTCAGCAACAGATCGCCCGGGGAGACAGTCTGTCCAACCGTCACGCTGAGCGAAGCGACAACGCCGGGCATCGGCGCGGCCACGTGGTTCGGGTTGCCGATGTCGGCCTTTCGGACCCTTGTCGCCGTCATGGCTGCCTTGCGATCGAGAATCCTGATGGTTCTCGGTTGGCCATTGAGTTCGAAGAACACGCGGGCGTGACCGTCTTCGCCGGTCTCTCCAATCGCCTGCATTCGAATTTCGAGCGTCTTGCCGGGGTCGATCTCGATGGAGATCTCGTCCCCAGGTGCCATGCCGTAGAAATACGTCCGGGTCGGCAGTGTCCGAACGGGCCCGTAGATCGAGTGCCGTTCCATGTAGTCGACGAAAACCGACGGATACATCATGTATCCGTTCAGATCCTCGTCATCGATGGCAACTCCGCCGAGTTTTTTCGAAACCTCCTTGCGTTTCGCCTCGATGTCGACAGGTTTCAGTTGTGAACCAGGCCTGCAAGTCACCGGTTCCTGGCCCTTGAGAATCCTCGACTGGATCGCCTTTGGGAATCCGCCCGGCGGTTGACCGAGGTGACCGCGCATCATTTCAACCACGGATTCGGGAAACGCGACGTCGACCTCGGGGTTTTCTACATCGTCTCGCGTCAATCCCTGGCTGACCATCATCAAGGCCATGTCACCCACGACTTTCGAGGTGGGCGTCACCTTGATGATGTCGCCGAACATCGCGTTCACGTCCGCATAGGCGGCGGCAACATCGGGCCAACGGTCGTCAAGCCCCATGGAACGAGCCTGTTCCTTGAGATTGGTGAATTGCCCGCCAGGCATTCCGTGGAGGTAGATTTCGGAGGCGGGAACCGTCAGACCGGACTCGAATGCCGCGTAGTGCTCCCTCACGCCCTGCCAGTAATTGGAAATGTCCCTGACGGCACCGATCGACAGTTCGGTATCCCTCTCGGTTCCCGAAAGGGCTTCGACAACTGACCCGAGGCATGGCTGGGATGTTCCACCCGACAGTGCATCCATGGCGAGGTCGACCGCATCGACGCCGACCTCGCAGGCGGCTAGGACGGTGGCAGCGCCGATTCCGGAGGTGTCGTGATTGTGGAAATGAACCGGAAGTCCGACTTCCTCTTTCAGCGCCTTGATCAGAACCTTGGCCCCGTGCGGCTTGAGCAACCCGGCCATGTCCTTGAGGCCCAGAACATGAACGCCGGCATCGCGAAGTTCCTTTGCGGTGCGGATGTAGTAGGCGAGATCATACTTCGAGGCTCCGGGGGCCTCCACGTTGCCTGTATAGCAGATCGCGCCTTCGCAGATCCTTCCGCTCTCGATCACCGCCTCGATGGAGACGCGCATGTTGTCGACCCAATTGAGAGCGTCGAAGACACGAAACAGATCGACACCGGTTTCGGCGGCCTGCCGAACAAAGGCCTGAACGACGTTGTCAGGATAGTTCGTGTATCCGACTCCGTTGGACCCGCGCAGCAACATCTGCAACAGCATGTTTGGCATCCGCTGGCGCAGATCTCGTAGCCGTTGCCACGGACACTCCTGAAGAAATCGGTAGGCGACATCGAAGGTTGCACCTCCCCAGCACTCCATGGAGAACAACTGTGGCAGGTGGTGAGAATATGCTTCCGCGACGTTGATCAGGTCGATCGAACGCATCCTTGTCGCGAGCAGCGATTGGTGGCTGTCGCGCATCGTCGTGTCGGTGATCAACAATCGCGATTCGGCTGACATCCATTCGACGACCGCTTCCGGTCCACCTTCAAGGAGAAGGTCGCGGGTGCCTGGCGGCGGGGTTGCAACCGAAACTTTCGGACTGACGGGTGGCTTGATGCGAGCGGGCGGGCGAGGTCGGCCGGCGACCTCCGGATTGCCGTTGACCGAGACATCCGCGATGAAGGTGAGGATCTTTGTCGCTCTGTCGCGTCGCGGCTTGAAGGTGAACAGTTCCGGCGTCGTGTCGATGAAGCGGGTGGTGATGTTGTCGTTGCGAAAATCCGGATGTTTCAACAGGTTCTCGACGAATTCGATATTCGTGGACACGCCGCGAATTCGGAATTCGCGGAGCGCCCGGTCAAGGCGGGCAACCGCATCCTGCGGCGTGGGAGCCCAGGCCGTCACCTTTTCGAGCAGCGAATCGTAGTGTCGGGTGATCACCGCGCCGGAATAGGCCGTTCCGCCGTCCAGCCGAATGCCCATGCCCGTGGCGCCTCGATACGCCGAGATGCGTCCGTAATCAGGAATGAAATTGTTGTGGGGGTCTTCGGTCGTGATTCGGCATTGCAGCGCGTGGCCGTTCAGTGTGATCGATTCCTGGTCGGCCTTGCCGGTTGCCTCGGAGAGCGACTTCCCTTCGGCGATGCGAATCTGCGCCCGAACAATGTCGATCCCGGTGACTTCCTCGGTAACCGTGTGCTCGACCTGGATCCTCGGATTGACCTCGATGAAGTAGAATTCGTCAGTGTCCTGATCCATGAGGAATTCGACGGTCCCGGCTCCTTCGTAGCCGACGTGACGACACAATCGCACGGCCAGGTCGCAAACTTGCTGACGCTGGCTGTCGGACAGGTAGGGGGCAGGGGCCCTTTCGACGATCTTCTGATTGCGGCGCTGGATCGAGCAGTCCCGCTCCCAGAGATGGTAGATGTCGCCTGATCGATCGCCAAGGATCTGAACTTCGACGTGACGTGCGCGCGAAATCAGTTTTTCGAGGTAGCCGTCGCCGTTTCCGAATGCGGCGGCCGCTTCGCGGCGTCCTTCGGAGACCATCGATTCGAGGTCTTCGGGAGCGTTGATCTGGCGCATGCCACGCCCGCCGCCGCCCCAGCTTGCCTTCAGCATCAAGGGATAGCCGATGCGCTCAGCTTCCTGCCTGATCTTTGCGATGTCTTCGGGGAGGATATCCGTTGCCGGAATCACCGGAACTCCGGCTTCGGTCGCGGCAAGGCGAGCGCTGAACTTGTCACCAAGCCTGCGCATGGTCTTGGCCTTGGGTCCGATGAAGACCAGGTCGTTGTCGGTGCATGCATCGACAAGACGCGGGTTCTCCGAGAGCAGACCATATCCCGGATGCACAGCGTCCGCGCCCGATTGCAGCGCGACCCTGATGATTTCGTCGATTGACAGATAGGCATCGACCGGTCCGAGGTCGGCTCCGATTCTGTAGGCTTCGTCAGACTTGAACCGATGCAGGCTCAGCTTGTCTTCCTCGGCGAACACCGCAACGGTCCGGATTCCCATCTCGTTGGCCGCCCTCATCACGCGAATGGCGATTTCGCTGCGATTGGCCACCAGGATCTTCTTGATGTCCTTGGTCTGCATCCCTGACTGCTCTCCATTCAATTTCGTCTTGTTCACGATGCCAAGCCGGTCGCGTCCGCTCAAGGGCAAACGGACGAATGGACCCACTAGGGTCGGCTCGCCACTCGAATGTCTGGGGGCCGCGTCGTGCCAACTCGGGACACCGAAATCTCCGTCCCGGATGCTGTACAATCGGCCGTCAGCGGTCGACGAATTCGACTGCTGTCTTTCATGCCTGAACCTTTATCGTTAATGAGGGCCGATGAACAGTGTCGCACCACCTGCAGGATCCGACTCGCTCGCCGAACGCGCGATGGCAGCGCGAACGCCGGTTCAGGAACCCGCCCCTTATCTTGACGCGTTGAATCCCGCTCAACGCGAGGCTGTCGAAACGCTTGATGGCCCGGTTCTCATGCTCGCGGGCGCCGGAACCGGCAAGACCAGGGCACTGACCACACGGATCGCCCATCTGATCGCGTCACGCGGCGTTCGTCCCAACAGGATTCTCGCGGTGACCTTCACGAACAAGGCGGCGCGGGAGATGAAACTGCGGGTCGGCAGCCTGCTCGGTGAAGTCGTCGAGGGGATGCCGTGGCTCGGGACGTTTCATTCGATCAGCGCGCGAATGCTGAGGTACAACGCTGAACTCGCAGGACTGACGCCGAACTTCACCATCCTCGACACGGATGACCAGGTCAGACTGCTCAAGCAGGTCCTTGATGCCGCGAACATCGATCAGAAGAAGTACCCGGCTCGCCAGCTTGCAGGCTTGATCGACCGGTGGAAAAACCGCGCATGGACGCCCGATCAGGTGCCGAACTCTGAAGGCGCCTGGTGGCACCGAGACGCTGTGCCGTTCTATGCGGAGTATCAGAGCCGCCTGAAAACCCTGAACTGCGTCGACTTCGGAGACCTGTTGCTCCACATGGTCGAGATACTCGCGAAGAATCAATCGGTTCTGGACAGGTACTGCTCGCAGCTCAGTCACATTCTGGTCGACGAGTATCAGGATACCAATGCCGTTCAATACCTGTGGCTGCGTCTCTTGTCCTCGAAACACAACAACATCTGCTGCGTTGGCGATGACGACCAGTCGATCTATGGCTGGCGAGGTGCCGAGGTCGGCAACATCTTGCGGTTCGAGAGGGACTTTCCCGATGCAAAGGTCGTTCGCCTCGAACAGAATTATCGCTCGACCGGGCACATTCTTGCGGCAGCGTCGCATCTGGTTTCCGTCAACAGCAACCGCTTGGGCAAGACGCTCTGGACCCAGGCGGAACTTGGGGACAAGCTGCGCCTGGTTTCTCATTTCAACGGCGAGGACGAAGCGGTCTGGATCGGTGACGAGATCGAAGCGATCCAGAAAGGGACGCGGGGCAGGGAGCCCGTTTCTCTCAACAAAATCGCAATCCTGCAAAGGACTGCGTTTCAGATGCGCCTGTTCGAGGATCGCTTCCTCCGGATCGGATTGCCGTATCGTGTCATCGGAGGCCCGCGCTTCTACGAACGTCGCGAGATTCGAGACGCGATCGCGTATTTTCGTCTGACGATCTCGCAATCGGACAATCTGGCCTTCGAACGGATCATCAACACGCCACGGCGCGGGATCGGGACCAAGTCGATCCAGCAGATCTTCAACCGCGCGCGAGACTCCGGGGTGTCGCTGGTCGAAGCGGCAGGAGACCTTGTTCGCGAGGGGAACTTCACGGCGAGGGCCCGCCATGAACTGGGCCGGTTTCTCAAGAATCTCAAGGTTTGGAGCGATGCCGTCTGGAACGGCGAAAAGTCCCATGTCGACATCGCCGAGCAGATTCTCGACGAGAGCGGTTATACCGGACACTGGCAGTCCAGCAAGGAGATCGATGCACCCGGACGGCTCGAGAACCTCAAGGAACTCGTTGTTTCACTTCATGATTTCGACAGCTTGCAGGCGTTTCTCGATCACGTCTCACTGATCATGGACCATGACCAGGAAACCGGCGAAGAGCGCGTGTCTCTCATGACTCTGCATGCAGCCAAAGGGCTCGAGTTTCCCGTCGTCTTTTTGCCGGGTTGGGAGGACGGGCTGTTCCCTTCACAGCGCGCGATGGAATCGGATAATGGCGCGGCTGCCCTCGAAGAGGAACGTCGACTGGCATATGTCGGCATCACCCGCGCAGAGAAGATCTGTTACGTCAGTTTTGCCTCGTGGCGTCGGAGCCCGAGCGGCGACCCGAGGGATTGCATTCCGTCTCGCTTCATCAACGAGCTTCCCGAAGACCATGTCGATGTACTGCCCACCACGGGTGCGACTTTTTCGGGATCGGGCATGTCGTTTGGTGGCGGTTTCAGCGACGGCGGTTTTGGAAAGAGCACGGTCACGAGCAGCAGGATCAACACCCCTGGATGGAACCGTGCCAACGCAAGGCGCGAAACCTCCAGAACGGACCCGGCGCGATTGACTGCCCAAGGAAGTTCGCTCGGGAGCGTCCAAAAAAGTGCTCGCTTCACGGTTGGAGACCGTGTCTTTCACCAGAAGTTCGGCTACGGCCGGGTTCTGCAGATCGATCACGGCAAGGTCCGGGTCCATTTCGAGATGTCGTCGGAAAAGTCCATCGCCGCGAGCTTCCTCCAGCCGGCGAAGGAAGCGAACTGACAGTGCCAGTTCCATTCGCTTGAGGGTCACTCGGCGGGCGGCACCAGGGTGAGCTGGTCAGGACACTGCACTTCGGTTGAACCTTGCGCTGCGTGATAGGCATCGCTGTTTGGGCAGAACAGCTGCTGCCCTTCCACCCGAAAACCGGCGATGGCTTCCTGGCCGTCAAGCGATGTCAGCCAATCGGCAAAGCGAAGCGCCACGTCGTGACGGACATGGGCATGCCGGTCGGGATTGACGAGAATCAGGCCGTAGGGGTTGAACAGGGGCGGTTCGGAACTGAACAGGATCTTCAGGTTGCCCTTTTTGCCGAACGAAATCCAGGTCCCTCTGTCCGAAAGCGTGTAGCCATCGGTAACGGAGGCCATGTTGAGGGCCGCACCCATGCCTGCCCCGATTTCGCGGTACCACGATCCTGACGGCGAAATCGCCGCCATGTTCCAGATTTCCAGTTCCTTCTTGTGGGTTCCGCTGTCGTCGCCACGGGAGATGAAGAGTGCCTGTCCTGCAGAAAGACGCTCGAAGGCATCCCTGACCGATGGCGCGCTGGACACGCCGACCGGATCGTCGGCCGGGCCGACGATCACGTAGTCGTTGTACATGACGTCGCGCCTGTCCACCCCATGGCCGTCGCTGACAAAAGCGATCTCCGATGGCCGGTGATGAACGAGGACTGCATCGGCGTCGCCGTTTCGTGCGATTCGCAGCGCCTGTCCGGTTCCGACGGAAACCACATCGACAATGATTCCCGTCTCATCCTCGAGGATGGGCAGCAGATGGTCGTAGAATCCCGAGTTCTGGGTCGATGTGGTCGATGCGAGCGTCATGCGATCCGTCGTTGCAAGCCCGGATTGCGCCGTCATGACCAGAACTGCCAAGCACAGAATTGTTCGCATCACGTGTCTCGTCCAAGGTACTTGCGGGCGGCAATCGACTGCGGAGACGCAAAAAAGTTCTCGGTGGGTGCCGCTTCCGCAAGGCGACCGCGGTCGAGGAACAGGACATGCTGCGACCTGCTCTGTGCCTGGCGCAGATCATGGGTTGCCCACAGGACCGCCACGCCTCGCGAAGAAATTTCCGTGACGATCTCTTCGAGCAGCGCCGTTGATGCCGGATCAAGGTTGGCCGAGGGTTCGTCAAGGAAAAGGACCGAAGGGTCGGAGACGATCGCCCTGCCAAGCGCCATGCGTTGGCGCTCGCCTCCCGAGAGCGCGGCAGCCGGGTCGTCTGCACGTTCGAACAAATGCACGGTTTTCAAGGTGCGGGCAACGAGTTCGCGCCTCTGCCGCCGCTCGACGCGGGCGGCGGCGAGCGGAAAAGCAAGATTGTCTGCGACCGAGCGCCGCATGACAGCCGTATTCTGGAACACGAAACCGCGATTTCTCCGTCCTTGTGCGGCGTCGGTCCCGTCCCACGACACCCTTCCAGTGGTCGGCCTGACCAGACCGTGGCACAGATTCAAAAACAGTGTCTTTCCCGCGCCGTTCGGGCCGAGGATCGCCGTGATACCGGTGAAGGGATGGTCGAGGTCGATGGGGCCGACCCTTCGCTTGCCACCGGCCGACAATGATGTCCCTTCCATGTTAAGGCGCGCGCTCATCGGGTCACCTGATACTTGTTTCCCATGTGGACGATCGCGTGCGTGAGCGCGTTGACGAACAGCGCGATCAGGATGAGGATGATGCCAAGCGCGAGCGCGAGTTCCAAGTTGCCTTTTGATGTTTCGAGCGCAATCGTCGTGGTCATGATCCGGGTAACGCCATTGATGTTGCCGCCGACGATGATGACAGCCCCGACTTCTGCAATGGCCCGACCGAAACCGGCAAGAACGGCGGTCGCGATTGCGAACCGAGCATCCCATGCCAATGTGACGACGCGCAGAACCGGTCCGGCATCGACCGCGCGGATGAGGAAGCGGTATTCCCGTTCGAGGGGCAGGATCGCTTCGCGGGTCAGCGCGAGGACAATCGGAAAGATCAGGATTGTCTGCACGATGATCATTGCGCCCGGCGTGAACAAGAGCCCCAACGAACCCAACGGACCTGATCGAGACAGCAGCAAATAGACCATCAATCCCGCGACCACGGGCGGCAGGGCCATGAGGGACGTTGCGGACACGACAACGATCCGTCGCCCTGGAAAACTCCAGATCGCGATCGCGGCACCTGCCGGTATCGCCAGCAGGGACGCGATGACCGTCGCCGTCAGGCTGACCCTGAGGGACAGCGCAACAATGGCAAGCAGGTCTGCATCGGCCTCCGATATCAGCCGCCATGCTTCCGAAAATGTCTGCAAGGTTTGTGCTCACGAGTTGAAAGGTCGGGAAAGCGACGTCGGCAAACTACACGGGAGACCGTGGAAAACAAGCGATCAGCGGGCACAATTTTTTGCACAGCACGGCGTTGACTTTACGCTTTGCCCGTATAAAACGCCGTCCAGCCTGAAGCTGCGAATGCAGCACGGAGACGGAGACACAGCCATGGCCAAGGCCACCACCATCAAGATTCGCCTGAACTCGACGGCTGGAACGGGGCATTTCTATGTCACGAGGAAGAACTCCCGGACCATGACCGAAAAGATGAAGGTCAGGAAGTACGATCCTGTTGCACGCAAGCACGTCGAGTATCGCGAAGGGAAGATCAAGTAATTGGCCGTGTGCCGCGCCTGACAGACAACAATCCGCATTCACTGCCGAACTCTCGGACATTTTGAATTTAAAATCGGGCAGGTGTCATCGTCCTGCCGTTGGTGGTCATTGAACAAAAGACCCCATCTGCCGAATATGGCGCACATAGCGCAACACTCTCTCGAACATTTGGCAAAGTAATGGTTGCCCTCGTTGGCAGCAAGTGACTTGCGGCGGCATACCCGCGCAGGACGTCCTGATTCCAGTTCGGCCTTGACTGTCACTCCTCGTGCAGCAACTCGAGTGCCACCGAGTTTTCCAATTCTTGAGCAGTCGATGATCGACAAAAGAAGAGGGGATTACACAGATAGCTTGACATAGGTAGCCGGTATTGCGTGAACAATACATGTATATTAGGCTTTCGTGCCGCGTTTGCGATGGACGCCGGCACGGAATTCGACAAGAAACTCTTTGCGAAATGGTTCGAGTTCAGCGGATCTGCAGGAGGACGCAATGAAACCAATGCTTGACCCCGCCCGCGATCTTGCGGGAGCGACGCCTCGGACATTGGCGAAGGCACTGTTGCGCAACCGCAATCTACAACCCGGAACCCGAAGAAAGACCGTTGTCCGCGACGAGGTTCCGGTAGAGAAGCCGCCGACCGACAAGTCGGGCAGCAGTGTCCCGCATTTGCACAAGGGTTCCTGAGTCGCGAATGTTGTGCTTGCCCGCGAACTCATGGACGTACCGCTGCAGATGCTTCGGGCTGATCTTGTGAAAGGTGCCCTTGTGCGCCCGCTTGAACATGGACCAGAAGGACTCGATCCCGTTCGTGTGCGCCATGCCGTCGACAAATTCGCTGACGCTGTGGTTGACCGCCTCGTGATCGAACTCCGGCATGCCTTGGTAGGCCTTGGCTTCATCGGTGTAGAGCGTCGCGCCCGGTTCGACATGCTCGCGAACAAAGCCCTTGAGCGTCTCGCCATCGGTGGTTTTGACAACTTCTGCCCGGACTTCGTTTGTGTTCCGATCCTTGATGCCGACAACCGCCGACTTGCCGACCGCGCCGCGGCCCGTGAGGCCCTCGCGTTTGGCCAAGGGCATGTTCTTGCGCTTCCCGCCGATGTACGTTTCGTCAACCTCGACCGGGCCGTCGAACTGGCCGCCGTTGTCATCCGCCCATGCCTGGCGAATGCGATGCAGCATGAACCAGGCTGTCGCTTGGGTGACGCCGAGGTCCCGGTGCAGCTTCATCGACGAAACCGACTTGAGCGACGTCAGGCACAGGTAGATGGCGATCGCCCACTTTCGCATCGGAAGGCGGGAATTCTGCATCGGCGTTCCGGTTCGAACGCTGAAGTACTTCCGACAGTCCGAGCACCAGTAGGGCATGGGCTTCGCGTTCGGAACCTTGCGCGTTCGAAAACCTCCGCAATGGCCGCAGTGGCGGCGTCCGTTCGCCCAGACTGCATCCTCGAACCAGGCGACAGCGGCCGCGTCGTCCGGGAACATGTCCATGAGCTGAACCAGCGTCACGCCTTCACGATGGGCCTTGCCCGGACCGGTCTTCGACATTTCGCCTCTCCTTGCCTATCGCATTGAATCATAAGCAATTAAGGTGCTATGTCAAGTTATCTGTGTAAGCCCCAAAGAAAAGGCCGGGAACTTTCGACCCCGGCCTCTGATTTTTGACAACGTGCCGCACCCAATTCCGCGAGCACGGTACGGGTGTGTGGCTTATTCGCGTTGCCCAAGGAGTTGGAGCAAGAACACGAACATGTTGATGAAATTGATGTACAGGTTCAACGCCCCCATGATTGCCGACTTTTGAAGCCACTCCGTGTTCCCTGCGCCAGCCATCTGCAGGTAGGTGTTCTTGATTTTTTGCGTGTCGTATGCGGTGAACGCTGAAAAGATCAGCAGTCCAATCACCGATATCGCGAAGTCAAGCGCTGCTGATCCGATGAACCAATTGATCACCATTGCAGCAATCAATCCGATGACACCCATGAACAGGAAGCTTCCCCATCCCGAGATGTCCTTCTTGGTCGTGTAGCCCCACAAGCTGAGACTGGCGAATGCAATTGCCGTGACAAAGAAGGTTTGGGCAATCGAGACGGCCGTGTACACCACGAAGATAGTCGACAGTGAAAGTCCCACGAGCCCTGCAAACACCCAGAACACGGTCTGTGCAGTTGACCATGACATTCGGCCAATTCTCGCGCTCAACAGGAACACGACGGCAAACGGAGAAAACACGACAACCCACATGAAAGCAGAGAAGAACATGAATTCCAGAAGCGCCACAGGCATGATCAACGTCGATTGACCGCTCAGTGCCCGCGATAGATCGTTCCCGACCACATAGGACACCATGCCCGTGATGATCATTGCGATGGACATCAGCGCATAGACTTTGTTCATATGCGCCCGAAGACCTTCGTCGATGAAAGCTGTGCGGACAACGCCAGCGCCAGCACGACGAACTGCCTGATTCTCAACCATTCTGAATCTCCTCAAAGGTTTCTGATCATTGCCGATATGACGGCGTCTGCTCTGTCAACTGATATGGACGAAAACGGGTCAGCATTCAAGATGCGTCGTTGGAAATCCGGTCTTGCTGCCGCAGTGCGGCAAGAGCCTCCGTGTTCGCTCTGCCGACGCGCCGGTCTGGGGTACGTTCGGTTGCCTTCGATAAGGTCGCATGTCCCAACCCTATGGTCGATTCAATCAGGATCCAGGGATATCCTCAGACATCGATCACGATCTTGCCGGTCGATTTGCGAGACTTGAGCAGCGCGAGTGCATCATTCGCATTCTCAAGACCAAAGCGATGGCTCACGAGGGGGTTGATTTGGCCCGCCTCGTACCATGCTACCAGCTTGTCGAGGCTCTCCGCAATTCTTGAAGGCCACAGTCGCGCTCGGGCTCCCCAGTAGACCCCGATCACGGAGAGATTCTTGACGAGCAGAATGTTCGCAGGAATCTGCGGAATCTTGCCGCAGGCAAATCCGATCGGCACAAGGCGACCGCCTGGATTGCACGCTCTCAAGGCCGCCATGGTCATGTCACCGCCGATCGGGTCAATGACCACGTCAGCGCCGCCCAGCGCCTTGACGGCCTCCCGCAAGTCCGTCGTTTCGGATTCGAGGACATGATCGGCACCGGCCTTGCGGACATCTTCGAGCCGGTCGCGGCCTCGGGCCGATCCGATCACCTCGGCACCCATCGCCTTGCCGATCTCGACCGATGAAATCCCCACGCCGCCCGCAGCGCCGAGAACGAGGAGTCGCTCTCCGGGCTGCAGCCGGGCGCCGTGATCGAGCGCAACATGACTCGTTCCGTAAGTGATCGGAAACGCAGCGGCCACGTGGCTGGGCATGCTGTCAGAGATCGGAATGCAAGCCGTTGACGGGATCGTGAGGTATTCGGCCATGCCTCCGTAACCGCAGTACGCCGCGACTCTCTTTCCGATCAGGTCGCCGTCGGCGTTCTCGCCTGCGGCTTCGATCGTTCCGCAGATTTCCATTCCCGGCGAAAACGGCAGTTCCGGGCGCTCCTGGTATCTCCCGCTTTGCAACAGAAGGTCGGCAAAGTTGATGCCGCATGCGTGAACACGAACCAGCAGTTCGCCAGTTGCAGGCTCGGGAACCGGTCGCTCGACCGGGATCAGTGGCTCACCATGTTCGCCCACGACCATTGCACGCATTTTGAAATGTCCTCGTTGTCTGTTTCGTGGCGGCACTCATGCCGATCATGAGCCAGTCTGCAAGTCGATTTCTGATCGCCAGACATGCAGGCCTATGATTCGTTGGCGTGTTAGACTTGTGGAGGTCGACCCGCCTGCTGGCGGATTCAAAGGAAAACTCCGGGATTGCACGCAGGTTGCTGACTCAATACGACAAGGCGGCAATTCATCCCCGTCGCGATGAAGCTCATCCATTGTCGACGAGGAACGCATGCAGTCGGCGACAGGGCGAACATGGCAGAAGCATTTGAACCTCTTGTTCGCTCGGAACTGTCGGACGTCGCTCACGACATTGCCGATGCCGCCGGGAAGATCGCGCTGAAGTACTTTCGCACCCAGGATTTCGGACTGGCGAACAAGGTCGATCAAGGATTCGATCCGGTCACCCATGCCGATCGCGAAATCGAGGCCTGCATCCGTTCAATGCTCGCTGAACGCAGGCCAAATGATGGCATTCTGGGTGAGGAATTCCCATCGACGCGCGGTGGTTCGGGCCTGACATGGGTGATCGATCCAATCGACGGCACGCGGAGCTACATATCGGGAACACCAGTTTGGGGGACTCTCATCGCCGTCAACGACGGGCAATCGGTTGTCCTCGGCATGATCGACCAACCGTATACCGGAGAACGTTTTTTTGGCGAGGCAGGGTCGTCGTGGCTGCTTCGCAACGGTAGAAATGTCCGGCAACGCACGCGCCCGTGTTCGAAAATCGAAGACGCCGTCCTTTTCACGACGTTTCCTGAAATCGGGACGCCTGAGGAACGCGCCGCCTTCACGACGGTCAGCGAATGCGTGCGACTCACCCGTTACGGAATGGACTGTTATGCCTACGCCCTGCTTGCCGGAGGCTACATCGACCTCGTGATCGAGGCCGGCCTCGAAGCCTACGACATTCAGGGCCCGATCGGCGTGATCGAGGCCGCCGGCGGCAAGATCACCGACTGGAGCGGCGGTTCCGCCATGAACGGTGGCCAGGTTCTTGCGGCCGGTGACCCCCGACTTCATGATCAGGTGCTGGAGCGCTTGCAGTCCTCCCAAGCGTCGTGACTGGAGCCGCATGACAACCAAAGTGCGATCAACTTGTTCGCAAGACGTTTCCGAGTCGTGCAATCGCTCCCATATCGCCTTTGACCTGCAATCGACCCGACAAATATGCGGTCATCGGGTCGAGGTGACCGTCAAGAACCGCCGAGAACGTGGCCTGATCGGTCGTGACGAGGCACTCGTGGCCTGCAGGCTGCGAGTTCTGCCCTGGTTGCGAGGCTGCCCGCGCTCCGCTCGAATCAACGATGATCTCGCCGGCATCTTCGATCCGGATTCGAATGTTCCCATCGAATGACCGTTCTGACAGCTTCGCGTTGACGTAATCCGTCGCTTTCGTGATCAATGGGCTCATGGGCCAGTTCCTGAAAGACAGTTGAAGAAAGGAAACAGGTCGCGCGAGCACCCGCAAGCTGGTATATTCAACTGATGGTTGTTGCTCTTGTCAATTTCGTAAAGGCGTGCCGTGCTCTGCATGTTGTCTGCATGATGCTCGTTGTCGTGCTGGTCAGCAACGCCGATCGGCCCGCTCTTGCCGAAGACGATCCCGACAACCGACTGGATTTCCTGTTCGAGCGTCTGGCTGATCCGGAGCTCGAAGATTGGGAGGCTGTCGAGCAGGAAGTTTGGCAGCTATGGTCCCAGTCAGGTTCGCGGTCGATCGATTTCTTGCTCGAGTTGGGCACGCAGTCAATGGCGCAGGGAGATCTCGGCACGGCAATCGAACGATTCAACGTCGTGATCGAGAACGCGCCCGAATTTGCGGAAGGGTGGAACAAGCGCGCAACGGCGTATTTTCTCATGCAGCGCTTTTCGCTTTCCGTTGCCGACATCGAGACGACCCTGAGCCTGGAGCCGCGGCACTTTGGTGCCATGTCCGGCCTCGGCATGATTCTCGATCTGCACGGGCGTTACGAGGACGCTCTGAAGGTCTACGAGCATCTCGTGACCATACATCCACATCGACAGGACGTTCATGACGCGATCGAACGGCTGAAGATCGAGATCCAGGGTTTCGAGATCTGACGGTGATCGGCTAAACGCAAGACAATGATGAAATCAGAGTCGCGGGTGGTCGCGATCCTCGGTCCGACGAACACGGGCAAGACCCGGTTCGCACTGGATCAGATGCTGTCTTACCGAACCGGTGTGATTGGTCTGCCGTTGCGGTTGCTGGCTCGAGAGATCTACGACAAGACCGTCAAGCTGCGCGGACCGTCATGCGTGGCGCTGATCACCGGTGAAGAGAGGATCGTTCCTGACCGTCCTCAATACTGGATCGCAACGACCGAGGCGATGCCGGTCGACATCGGGGCTGAATTCCTGGCCGTTGACGAGATCCAGCTTTGTTCCGACCCGGAGCGAGGCCATGTCTTCACCGACAGACTGTTGCACGCGCGCGGACTCAAGGAAACCATGTTCATGGGGTCCGCGACGATGCACGACGCGATCTGCAACCTGATTCCAGGCGTTCGCGTTCAGCACAGGGAACGGCTGTCTCGGCTCAGCTACAGCGGTCGCAAGAAGATCGCCCGCATGAAACCCCGGTCGGCGATTGTCGGCTTCTCGGTCGACGAGGTCTACGCCATTGCCGAATGGGTGCGGCAGATGCGCGGGGGCGCTGCGGTCGTGATGGGCGCCTTGAGCCCGCGAACCCGAAATGCGCAGGTTCGGATGTACCAGGACGGCGAGGTGGATTTCCTCGTCGCAACGGATGCGATCGGAATGGGCCTGAACCTCGACGTGGACCACGTCGCGTTCACTGGCCTGTCCAAGTTTGACGGCCGGCGCGTCAGGCAGTTGCGCGCCGATGAACTCGCGCAGATTGCTGGCCGGGCTGGTCGATTCCGCAATGACGGCACGTTCGGCGAGACCGCCCGCGCGTCCTTGATCGATGCAGATGTCGTCTCGGCAATCGAGAACAACCGGTTCGACCCGGTTCGACGACTGCAATGGCGAAACGGCGATCTCGATTTTGACTCGGTGGCCAGCCTGGTCGTGTCGCTCGAGACCATACCGTCGCACCCGATGCTCTGCAGGGCAAGAGAAGCCGACGATGTGAGGACACTCAAGTCAATCAGCGCGATGAGGGCCCCCGAGGCGTCCGTCACCTCGAATGCGGACATCAAGTTGCTGTGGGCCGTATGCCAAATACCTGATTTCAGGCAGGTTTCGTTCCATGATCACGTGAGCCTCGTGCTCGACGTCTTCCTGCATCTGCGAAACGAAGGGGAGATCCCCGAGAGCTGGCTGGTCGAGCAAATCAACGGTCTCGATCGAACAGACGGCGATATCGACGATCTTTCGAGGCGGCTTGCTTTCATCAGGACATGGACATACGTAGTTCAGAGACGGGGATGGACTGCTGACGAAGAGCACTGGCGCGCCCGGACGCGCGAAATTGAAGACCGGATCTCCGATGTCCTCCACCTTGCGTTGACAAGCCGGTTTGTCGATCGGCGCGCTTCGGTCTTGATGAAACGCCTTGTGCGGAAAGAATCCTTGATGGCAGAGATTGACTCAACCGGAAACGTTTCGGTCGAAGAGCAGCATGTCGGGCAAATTGACGGATTTCGATTCAAGCCCGACCCTGAGATTCCCGGTGAACTCGCCGGAAAACTCACGGCTGCAGCACGGCAAGCATTGACGCCAGAGTTGGCCCGGCGCGCTCGAAACCTCTATTCTGCGGGCAACCAGGACTTTTCCATCGACGAGAATGGCAGGCTGATCTGGAAGGGATGGGTGGTCGGCCGCCTTGAACTCGGTGCCGATGTCCTCGCTCCGGTGGCGCGAGCCCACGTCGATGAATCTGCCGGGCAACAGGTCGGGGAGATGGTTCAACGTCGCCTCCAGCATTTCGTTCTGTCCCATTTTGCAGAAGTCTTCGCTCCTTTGGTCGCCATGCGGGACGACGAGTCGATCGAAGGACTGGCGCGGGGGGTGGTTCACCGGCTCTTTGACTCGCTGGGTGTCGTGCCGAGGTCTCTCATTGCCGACGAGGTTCGCGAACTGGACCAGGAGCAACGCAAGCTGATCAGGCGTCACGGGGTTCGATTCGGCCAGAAGACGATATTCGTTCATTCCTTGCTGAAACCCGCCGCAACCCGGTTGCGCCTGCTCATGTGGGCCCTCAAGAACCAGATCGATCCAGTTCCTGCCCCCCCGACTCCGGGTTTGGTGGTGCTCGATGTCAACGACACCCTTCCGCGAGCGTATTACTCGTGGGCCGGTTTCAAGATGCAGGGAAAGTGGGCGCTCCGCGTCGACATGTGGGAACGGGTCACGGACCTCGTGCGGGTCGAGGATCAACACAACGGGTTCGAAGCATCCGCTGACATGCTGTCGTTGACCGGAATGTCGCATGCCGCGTTCGCGGAATTCATGGAGGCAGGCGGCTTTGCCGTCGAAAAGGGTGAGCGCCTCAAGCAGGCACCGCGCCCGGAAACTTCGAGCGATCAGGCATCTTCCGCCGAGACCAAAGTCGATGAGACCGACGCCAATGATTCGGCGGATGCAGTCCCTGCCGAGCGCGTCGATGCCGAACCAGCCGAATTGGCAGCTGGCGTGGAGGATGCCGGGACATCTGAACTGGCCGCGTCTCCGCCGGTCGAGACCACGGATCCTGGCGATGTCATGTCTCCGTCCGACGTAGATGACCCGGCACAGCGCTCTCAGCCGGATATTGCGACGAAGGAGGAAACGGCTTCGGAGCCTGGGCAAGGGGAGTCCGAGGGGACGATCGAGACTTTCTACGTGTTTCGTCGGTTGCCTCCGAAACAAAGACAAAAAGGGCATGAGTCGCGGCTAAAGCGGCGAAAGCAGCGGTCGTCCTACAAGAACTCCGCGTCATCGGCAGAGAATAACGGTCGCGGAGCCAATTCACGGTTCGCGGCCAACAGGAACAAGAAGAAGAACGTCAAAAAAGAGCCAAGAATCGATCCATCCAACCCGTTCGCGGTACTTGCTTCACTGAAGGACGGCATGTCCGAAAAACCGTGACGTTGGCCGACTCGACGGAGTCCATTCGGGTTGACCGATGGCTTTGGCACGCGCGGATTTTCAAGACGCGAAGCCAGTCGGCAGCACAAGTCAGCGCTGGACGCATTCGGGTCTCAGGCAAACTGATCAAGAAGCCTGCATATCGTGTTGGACCCGGCGCGATTCTGACGGTCACCGTCGGACGTCGCGTGCGCGTGCTGGAGGTCGTGGCGCCAGGTCAACGTCGTGGCCCGCCTGCCGAGGCGCAACAGCTCTACCGTGAAGTGTTCCCCGAACCGTCGTGAACCGCGCCGACAACACATCTGGTCGATGCGACGAATTGCCTTGAAAGAACGGTGTCGGCTCCATATTTAAGCGTGGTCATGCTCGATCGTGCCTGCACGATCGCTTGTGTCCACGAAAATTCGCCCCGTCACACTCCCAACCGCTCCGAGACGACCAACGACCATGACATATGTCGTTACTGAGAACTGTATTGCCTGCAAGCATACGGACTGCGTTGAAGTCTGCCCGGTGGACTGCTTCTACGAAGGCAAGAACATGCTTGTCATTCACCCTGACGAGTGCATCGACTGCGGCGTCTGCGAGCCCGAGTGCCCGGTTGACGCGATCCTTCCCGATACTGAACCGGGCATGGAGCGCTGGGTTGAATTCAACCGTGAGTATTCGGAGAACTGGCCGGTCATCATCACCAAGAGGGACAAGCTGCCCGAAGCAGAGGAACGCGACGGAGAAGAGGGAAAGATGGAAAAATACTTCTCTCCGGAACCGGGTGAAGGGGGATGAGCCCGAGCGGCAGCGGAGACGGCAGTTCTGATTGACGCTCAGAGACTTGGCAGATGACAAGTGTCCAATGCCGTCAGTCTCGAAGTCGACTTGATCACGACGAGCCCCTGGATCTCATCGAACCGCTGTGACGCCCGGGCTGGCCGACAGGTCGCGGGATTCCGGCCTTTGCAAGACATGACATGCCGCTCGGCAAGGCAAGTGAGGAAAGAAAACCAATGGCAAAAAGAAAAAAACTGCCGTTCAAGCAGAACCAGTTCGTGGTCTATCCCGCCCATGGAGTCGGCAGGATCAAGAAAGTGTCGAGCATCGAGATTCTTGGTGCGCCAACGGACGTTTACGAGATCTATTTCACCAAGGACAAGATGACCGTCAAGGTGCCCGTGGAGAAGGCGCTCGGCAACCGCCTGCGTGAACTCTCCTCGCCGGAACAGATCGCCAATGCGATGAAGATTCTCACCGGCAAACCCCGCGTGAAAAAGGCGATGTGGTCACGCAAGGCGCAGGAATACGAGCAAAAGATCAATTCGGGCGATCTGGTGGCGATCACCGAAGTGGTTCGGGATCTGCATCGAAACGACGACCAGCGAGAACAGTCCTATTCCGAACGCTTGCTTTACGAAGCCGCCCTCGAAAGACTGTCGCGGGAGGTCGCGGTCATCGAAGGCGTCGAAGAGCCGGCTGCAATGGAAAAGATCGGTTCGATTCTTGCCTCTCGCGTCACCTGACCCGTCGCGGCGACGTGGCAAGGGAGCAGACCGGCTTTGGAGTGGGCGGACGGTTGGACAATCAGGCGATGATCGACACGAGCGTCACGAGGACCGCCAACTCGGCGAACTGCTGAGATGCGCCAAGGACATCGCCAGTCTGGCCGCCGAGGAGAGACTTCGCCAGCAAGCAGATCGGCAACGCCCCAAGAACGGAAAAGACGATGGCAAGGACTCCCGCGACCGGGCCGACCACGACAATGCAAATGAGGGCCGCGAGCACCGTGGCGAGGCCTGCGGTGCGCGGCGTCGGGCGTCCGACCGAAACGGAGAGGCCCGACTCCCGGGCAGGTTCAAGCCATCCCATGGCCAGCACGACCGCCACTCTGCTGGCGCTCGCGGCAGCGATCAGGACCAGGATCAGTTGAAAACCCGAAGCCTCGGACATTGCCGCCCATCGACCGAGCTGGACCAACAGCAGCCCGATCGCGCCGAAAACGCCGATCCGGCTGTCTTTCATGATTTCGAGGCGCTTTTCGGCAGTCGCCCCTCCGCCAAGACCGTCGATGGTATCCGCCAGACCATCTTCGTGCAGCGCGCCGGTCAAGAGAATCAGTACACCAAGCGCCGCAATGGCGGCCAACGGGCTGCTGACACCGAGCCAGGACAGGGCCGCGCCTGCAAGACCGGCAATGAAACCGACGATGACACCCACCAAGGGCCAGGCCCAGCAACTCCTTGCGATCGGTTCCGACCCGGATTCGTCATGTGCTGGCACGGGGATGCGGGTCAGAAGTCCCAATGCGATCAACAGATCAGCAGCCCTGATTTCAGGAAGCCATTGACGCCAGTCTTTCATCATGGACATGTCGATGCCGCGATTGCACGCCCACTGCGAGTGACAAAGCATTGAAACGAATTCCATTCAGCACTCTTGACGAGTTTCGTCAGTTGCTCGGTGCGTTGCCCGCGCCCGACTCCCAGGCAACAGGTGAAGCAAAGCGTCGCAATGACATGCTGACGAAACCCGCCGGCGCGCTTGGCCGTCTTGAAACCATTGCCATATGGTTTGCGGGCTGGCATCGGACTCCAACGCCCGCCATCGATGCGCCAAGTGTTGTCATTTTTGCCGGCAATCACGGCGTGGCCTCCCGTGGTGTTTCAGCATATCCGTCCGACGTCACTGCACAGATGGTCAAGAACTTTCAATCGGGTGGCGCCGCGATCAACCAGCTTTGCGAAAGCGTGGGCGCATCGCTGTCGGTGGTGCCATTGGCTCTCGATGTTCCAACCGCAGACTTCACTCAGCAGCCAGCAATGACCCGCGACGAGTTCTTCGACGCCATATCGACGGGCTGGAACTCTGTCAAAGCCGGATGCGACACGTTGGTTGTGGGCGAGATGGGCATCGGAAACACCACCTCCGCCGCCGCAGTCGCCGCGGCCCTTCACGATCGTGAACCCGAGAGATGGGTCGGGCGGGGAACTGGGGTCGACGACGCCGGTCTGGAACTGAAGCGGTCGGTGGTCGCGCAGGGGTTGGAGAGGCACGGGGAATCCCTCGACGATCCGCTTGAGGTTCTTCGTCGACTGGGCGGGCGTGAAATGGCAGCCATGGCAGGAGCCATCGTCCGGGCACGGATCGAGTCGATTCCCGTCATTCTCGATGGTTTCATCTGCACGGTGTCGGCGGCGGCGCTCGAAAAACAGGCGCCAGGTTCGCTTGATCATTGCATCGCCGGTCATTTGTCTGCCGAAACCGCGCACGGTCGGATTCTTCGGATGATCGACAAGGTTCCGCTGATGGACATGGGCTTGCGCCTTGGAGAAGCGACCGGGGGGACGCTCGCAATTCCTGTCGTTCGGGCAGCGCTCCGCTGTCATGCGGGGATGGCGACCTTCGAAGAGGCCGCAGTCTCAGGTCCGGCTGACTGACGGTGGAAAGTCGAACGGTCGAGATTTGAATTGGAGGCGACGACCGGGATCGAACCGGTGTCTTCGGATTTGCAATCCGCTGCGTAACCACTCCGCCACGTCGCCCTCACGATCCGTATCATTGAATTACATGTCCGTTCCGTCGGTTTCAAGCGCAGCCACGCTGTCACCCCCGATTGTTCAGCAGATTCTGACAATGATTCACTGACCGAACAGCATTGCCGTCGCAAAAGCGAACTGTGGGAGCGAACAAATGACGACCAGCGTTCGCGAGATGATCGACCTGAACCGGATCAGGAGGACAATCATCAGGACAAGACACAAGGCCGCTTCGAGCATTGCGATTGTTTCGCCGAAGTGGTTCGAGTCCCAGTAGCTGATCGGGCTTTCGAAAACCCAGTCGCTCACTGGCCAGAAGTGCTGACGGGCGTCGTCATGATGCAAGGGAAAGTCCGTGGCGATGTGCAACAGACCGCTGCCAGCGAATGCGACCAGCCAGGAGCGGGACATCAGCAGTCCTGCCGCCAGAAGAATCCCCCATACGAAAGCCGAGTTGTCGATCCTGAAGACGTTTTGCCATTCCGAGGAAAAGTACTGGTATCCGAAAACGTAACCGGGGCTGTTGCCAGCGATGAACAAGCTGTATCCGGCCATGGCGTAGAGCGACAGATCGGGGAGTATGGCGCCAAGGATCGCTGCGGTGGTGATCTTTGAATGGCCGGGTTTGCCGAAAACCGCCGCTCCGAGAAGGATGTGTGTTGGTGAGTTCATGCCTTTTTGATGTCGGTCCGGTCGGTCACAATGGCCGGGATTTGGTTTAAGGATCAAACATGGTCGCGTCCATCATGATTCAGGGAGCCGGCTCGAACGTCGGCAAGTCAATGATTGTCGCAGGGCTGTGTCGATGCCTGAGCGACCGCGGGTTGTCGGTGCGCCCGTTCAAGCCGCAGAACATGTCGAACAATGCAGCCGTCACCGTTGACGGCGGCGAGATCGGTCGCGCGCAGGCACTGCAGGCTCGTGCCTGCCGCGTCGATCCATGCAACGCGATGAACCCGGTATTGCTGAAACCCGAATCGGGGTCGGGTGCCCAGCTTGTCCTGAACGGAAAACGTTTGGCGACCGTCAAGGCGTCCGAATATGGCACTTGGAAACCTCGCCTTCTTCCTGAAATCATGAGAATTTACAGCGACTTGTCCGATGGTGTTGATGTCGTCATGGTTGAAGGCGCCGGAAGTCCGGCAGAGATCAATCTTCGGGCCGGTGACATCGCGAACATGGGCTTCGCTGAGGCGGCAAGGGTCCCCGTGATCCTCGTCGGAGACATCGATCGTGGCGGCGTGATTGCTCAGATTGTCGGGACGAAGGCCATCCTGCCTCCTTCCGATCAACAACTGATCAAGGGTTTCATCATCAACAAGTTTCGCGGTGACGTCGGCCTGTTCGAAGCCGGCTTGGTCGAAATCGTCAGGCGCACCGGATGGCCGTCGCTTGGTATCGTGCCATGGTTTGACGAGGCGCACATGCTCCCTGCGGAAGATTCCGCTTCTCTCGACTATTCTCTCGACATCGGTTCGTGCAAGATCGCGGTTCCTGTCCTGTCCCGCATGGCAAACATGGATGATCTTGACCCGTTGCGCATGGAGCCGGACGTCTGCGTCGAAATGATCAGGCCTGGCATGGCGATTCCGGGCGACGCCGATCTCGTTCTGTTGAGCGGCACCAAGTCGACGATTTCCGATCTCGAATTCCTTCGCGCGCAGGGTTGGGACATCGACATCCTTGCGCATCATCGGCGAGGCGGGAGGATTCTCGGGATTTGCGGAGGGTACCAGATGCTCGGGAAGGTGATCGCCGACAACGAAGGAATCGAGGGGAAACCGGGTTCTGTCGAGGCCCTCGGCCTTCTCGACCTGGAAACGGAGATGAGGCCCGAGAAAACCACGAGACGCGTTTCCGGGCGTCATCTCAGAACAGGCTCGCCAGTCTCGGGCTATGAAATTCACGTGGGCAGAACGAAGGGTCCCGATCTGTCGCGACCTTGGCTGGAAATCGACGGAAAACCTGCGGGAAGCATGTCAGCCGACGGTCGCGTGATGGGCTGCTATGTCCATGGGCTCTTTGCGGCCGACGATTTCCGCCGCGAATTCCTGGCATCCATGGGTGTGGCGGGCGGTCAGATTGCTTTCGACGCAAGGGTCGAGACCGTATTGGATTCCCTTGCGAGGCATGTCGCGACCCATGTCGATGTCGATCGCATCCTTGAAATCGGGATGTCACGGTAAGTCTTCGCCGTCGGATCAGCGGCAGCGGTGAGACGCTTGGAGGTTGAAGAATTGTCGCGCGGGTGGTCGACCACCCAATGAACCCAGCGTCGATCAAGCGAACAAGTCGCCGTGCACCGGGGGTTTGATCAACGAACGACGATTCAGGTGATTCATGATCAGGGCAGGGGCAGCCTACCGTACCTCGACTACCTGGGTTTCCACATCGAGGCCAAGGTTTTCGACGGTCAGCATTCCCATCTCGGCAAGCACCGAATACGCGGCGATCATCCCGTCACGCGATGCGGTGACCAGGTTGACGCGGGCCGTGCGGAGGTCCTGCTCTGCATCAAGGACTTCGAGTGTGGTCCTGGCGCCAAGGGTCCGTTCGATTCGCACGCCTTCCAGGGCTTGCTCCGCGGCCATGATCTGCTGCTCGATTGCCTCGATCGAAGCGGTCGCGACTTGCCAATTGGAGTAGGCCACGCGTGTCGATTGGCGGGTCAGTGACGTTGCCTGGAGCAGTTCCGTGCGGCTTTGAGACACGGTGATCATCGCTCCTTGCTTCTGACTTCTTGCCTTGCCGGAGTCATAGAGCGTGAAGGTGGCCGTCAAGCCGGCGGAAAGATTGCTGCTTTCCACGAATGGCCGATTGCTCTGCCGCACGGACTGCGAAATGTTCGCCGAGATGATCGGCATGTGGAGACGACTATCTCTTTGCAGCGCGGATTCGGCCGCAGCGATGTTCTGCTGTGCGATCGACATTCTCGGGTGATTTCTGAGTGCGGATTCCTCGGCCTCAAGGACGGATGCCGGGAGATCGGGAATGTACTGCGGCACGACCAGTTCCTGCGGATCCGATCCAACGACGGATCGGTAGACTTCCTGCGAGTTCAGCAACCGTCCGCGATTGAGTTCCAGTTCGGCCTGTGCTGCGGCGGTCCTCGCCGCCGTCAGGTTGACATCGGTCTGGGACAAGTTTCCGACATCGAAATTGCTTTGGGCTGCGGCAAGATGTTCGGTCAGTATCTCGACATTGTTTTCCGAGAGTTCAACGACCTGCTCGTCGCGCAGGACATTCATGAATGCGGTGACCGCATTGAGGAGAATTGTCTGTTCCGCTGAGGCGAGCCTGTGTTGCTGCGATCGTGCCTGCCCCCTGAGCGCTTCGAGCTGAAAGCGCGCGCGACCCCCATCGTAAATCGTCTGGCTCAGTCCTACAGACAATGTGGTGTCACTTGACGTTCGATCGCCTGACGACAGATCGTTCCGGACTCCCAGCCCGACAGACCCCGTGAACTGAGGAGACGCCACCGCGATCGATTGAGCCGTCGTTGCGTTGGCGGCGCGAATTGCATCAAGGCTGAGCTGGATCTGCGGGTTGGTGGAATAGGCCTGCATCATCGCTTCGTTCAACGTCGTTGCAAGACTTTGAACGGGCAACGAGAGGCACAAGGCCACTCCGAATATCGAACCAATTTTCAATTTCTTGACCTCAATCCAGCGTTAACCCTATCGTGTCGCACCCGAGCCACGTTCATGACGCCCAGGCGAATTCCGTTCTTTCTTTCCAGCGCGATTCGAACGTGTGGTCCTTTTGGAAACCGGGAAGCAACGGTGCAGTGGCATCGAATTCGTTTCGCCAGTGAATCTGTCCAGCGACCTTCTTCCCCAGACGCCCCCGGCAGACCTGACCGCTTCCGAAGAAGCCGAAGATCCGACCGCCGTCTTTCAGTTGTTCGACGATCGCGTCTGGAACATGTTCGACTGCACCCTCGATGGCGATCACGTCATAGGGTGCGTGGCGCGCATTTCCTTCGTTGAGCGGAGCCTTGACCACGATGGCGTTGTCGACATCGTGCCGGTTGAGCAGCGATTCAGCTTCCTTGGCGATCTGCGCGATTTCCTCGACCGCGACCACGGCCTGTGCCAATCTTGAAATGACCGCTGCCGAATAGCCCAATCCGCAGCCCACATCGAGCACCAGCTCGTCTGGTCGAATATCGAGGGAATCCAGCATCTTGGCGAAGTTCCTGGCATCCAGAATCACTCTCTGCCGGTCTGAATCGATCGGGATCTGGATATCGGCGTAGGCGACCGGTTTCATCGACGCTGGCACGAAAGCTTCCCTGGGGACTTCGAGAAGCGCACTGATCACTGAAAACTTCGTCACGTCCGACGGTCGAACCTGATTGTCGACCATCGCGACCCGCGCAGCGGCATTGGCGTCCATGTTGGGGTGTCCCGTTCGGTTTGCGTTCGTCTGCTCCTTCATTCGCACAATTCTTCCCGAAGGGCAATTTTCCGCAGTTCCAATTTTTGTGATGCGCATCCTGTCGCGCTGCCGCGAACGTCACGGCGGATTTTTGGCAATTCCGTGACGGAGACGGGCGCGATGGCCGGTCTGCGGAACCAGGTGCGATCGAGCGGCAAGACGCGTACCCATCGACTCGCAGGCAGCGCGGCCTGGGCCTTTCGGATTGATGGAAGCGGGGCGCAACGATGATCGACATTGCGCGCGAACACGCTCCCTGAATTGCGCAGGACCGACTGGTGACGTTCAGAGATCCGTATTGCAAAGCCATGAATTGACTTGAAAACCCGCAAACAGGTTTTTACCACAATACCGGACATGTCGCGCGTCGATATGGGAATCCGGCAACCCGAGCAAAAGGAAGACTCCGATGAATCTGAACACCTATCTGTTTTTCGACGGAAACTGCCGCGAGGCATTCGAGTTCTATCAATCCGTGTTCGGTGGCGACTTCTCGGCCTTCATGACCTATGGCGACGGGCCGGAGGAAATGCAGATCCCCGACGACCACAAGAATCAGATCATGCATGTCTCGTTGCCCGTGGGCACAACGACACTGATGGGCAGCGACCGGTGGGTCGGCAATTCGCATCCGTTCAACGCCGGCAACAATTTCGGTATTGCCATCGGCTTGCAGGACAAGGAACGGAGCGACGAATTGTTCGCCAGGCTCTCGGAAGGCGGAGAGGTCACGATGCCGATGGAGACGGTTTTTTGGGGAGACTATTTCGGAAGTCTCAAGGATCGGTTTGGCGTGGAGTGGATGATCAGTTGCGAATTGCCCGCGAAATAGGTCGCAACCGAATGCTTCTGCGCAAGCCCATCTTCCAGATCAACCAACGTGTTCGGGTGCAGTTCGGCATGACGGCCTCGAAAAGCGACGGAAGACGATCATGCCCTCGACCATGCAGCGGGCGAAGCGACGTGCTGGCACGTTCGGTCGAAAATTCCGCTCGCAATCCCGGTTTGTGAAATAAGGAGGCACAACCTTGGAGCAGGTCAAATTCACCAAAATGAAGGATGGCGATCGCCAGGACTACGCATTCCTGTCGCGGCATGAAGCCGAGTACATGCGCGGGACGGCCGATCGGCTGCTGCAGGCGATGGAGGAACTCGACGAGAGCTTGTCGGGATACCAGGTGACTCGGCTCGGACATTCGATTCAGTCCGCAACCCGGGCATGGCGTGACGGTGCGGACATTGACTGGGTCGTATCGGCATTGTTGCACGACATTGGCGACATCTATGCCCCGTGCAATCACGATGAGTACGCCGCTTCGGTTCTCAAGCCGTTTGTTCGAGAACAGTGTCGTTGGGTCGTCGAAAAGCACGGCGATTTCCAGATGATCTATTACGGGCACCACATTGACGCCAACCCCAACAAGCGTGACCGCTATCGCGGACACAAGTTCTTCGATGACTGCGCGGAGTTCTGCGAAAGATGGGATCAGGCGAGCTTTGACCCCGATTACGACAGCTTGCCGCTCTCGTTCTTTGCGCCCATGGTGCACGAGGTTTTCGCGCGGCAACCTCATGATCCGCTCGTGCTCGGAGCAAGCGATCGTCCCTTGGTCGATCCGGAAGTTGCGAAAGAACGGGCAAGGCACGGACAGGATTGAATCCCGCCAGGCTCGCATTCTGATTTCATAGCGGTGCGGCAGTTTGTAGCGTTCGGCCTGTTCCGGCGAAATGGCTGAAGAATCCGAAAGGGCAATCATCTGCCTTGAGCGCCGAATGAACGTTTGAGCATTCCGAGGCCTGACAGCCAAACATCGCGACGGCTGCCTTGTTTTTGATTGCCAATTCATTCGTTTGGTCATTGTCAGCCCTCGAACCCGGCAGTTTCGGCTTTACTCATCCGAACTGCCGGTTAAGTAACGGCTGATGTCAGGAAAGAGATGCGGGATCGCCTCCATGCCAATGCCAAAGAACTTTGATTTTCGCCGATGTGAAGAGGACATCGCGCAACGCTGGGATGCCGCCGGGGCATTTCGGGCCGGCGCGAACGCGCGCGACGGGGCGGACAGCTATTGCATCATGATCCCGCCGCCGAACGTGACGGGCAACCTGCACATGGGGCATGCCTTCAACAACACGTTGCAGGATATCCTCATTCGCTGGCACCGCATGAGGGGCTTCGACACGCTTTGGCAGCCGGGCCAGGATCATGCAGGCATCGCCACGCAGATGGTCGTCGAGCGGCAACTCGCGGAAAAAGGACTGCCGGGACGCCGGGAAATGGGCAGAGAGGCGTTTCTGGAGCGCATTTGGGAATGGAAAGAGGAGTCGGGTGGCACCATCATCAACCAGCTCAAGCGACTGGGCGCGTCATGCGACTGGGATCGAAACCGATTCACCATGGACAAGTCGTTTCACGATGCGGTGCTCAAGGTGTTCGTGTCGCTGTACAAGAGCGGGCTGATCTATCGCGGCAAAAGGCTGGTCAACTGGGATCCTCACTTCGAGACCGCCATATCCGACCTCGAAGTCAACCAGATCGAGGTCAGGGGAAAGATGTGGCGGTTGCGCTATCCTCTCGCGGACGGCCTCACGTACAAGCACCCCGTTGCCCACGACGACGAAGGCCAACCCACAGAATTCGAGGACCGGAACTACCTTGTAGTCGCGACCACCCGTCCAGAGACGATGCTCGGCGATACGGGCGTCGCCGTTCATCCCGAAGACGCCAGGTACCAGGACCTTGTCGGGCAACACGTGGTGCTGCCGCTGACAGGTCGCAAGGTTCCGATCGTCGCCGACTCCTACGCTGATCCCGAAAAGGGAACCGGTGCTGTCAAGATGACGCCGGCGCATGATTTCAACGACTTCGATGTCGGACAGCGAACCGGTTTGCGCACGATCAACGTCATGACCGAGAGCGCAGCGATGTCTCTCGAGGGCAATGATGAGTTCCTGGAGGACTGCTCGCCGTCCTCGGAAACCATGGCGCTACATGGCGTCGACAGATTCGAGGCCCGCAAGCGCATCGTTGACCTCGCCGAAGCCCAAGGCTGGCTGGACGGGGTGGACGACGACAATCACATCGTTCCGCACGGAGACCGATCCGGGGTCCCGGTAGAGCCTTTCCTGACCGACCAGTGGTTTGTCGACGCCGCGAAGCTCGCGGGGGACGCGATCGAGGCCGTGCGTTCCGGTGAAACCAGGATAATTCCCGAGCAGCACGAGAAATCCTACTTCCGCTGGCTCGAGCACATCGAGCCCTGGTGCATTTCAAGGCAACTCTGGTGGGGGCACCAGATACCGGTCTGGTACGACGAGGATGGAGGAATCTATTGCGAGACGACCGAAGAGGAGGCCATCGAGGCTGCCGGCGGCCGGCCGATCGTCAGGGACGAAAACGTTCTGGACACCTGGTTCAGTTCTGCCCTTTGGCCGTTCGGGACCTTGGGTTGGCCAGAGGCGACACCGGAGCTCGCGCGGTACTACAAGACCGACGTGCTCGTGACCGGTTTCGACATCATTTTCTTCTGGGTGGCCAGAATGATGATGATGGGCCTGAACCAGATGAACGAGGTGCCCTTCCACACGGTCTACGTTCATGCTCTGGTCCGCGACGAAAAGGGCAAAAAGATGTCGAAATCGCTCGGCAACGTTCTCGACCCGATCGAACTGATCGACGAATTCGGGGCCGATGCGGTCAGATTCACGCTGACCTCGATGGCAGCAATGGGGCGGGATCTCAGGCTGTCGAGAGGACGGGTTCAAGGCTATCGAAACTTCGGAACCAAGTTGTGGAATGCCGCCAGATTTGCCGAAATGAACGCGTGCCGGCCGTCTGATGACTTCGATCCGTCATCGGTGGTGCAGCCGGTCAACAAGTGGATCGTCGGCGAGACCGCGCGGGTTCGCGAGGCCGTCGACCTCGCCCTTTCCGAGTACCGTTTCAACGATGCGGCCAACAGCTTGTACAGCCACGTCTGGGGCCGGGTTTGCGACTGGTATGTCGAATTCTCGAAGCCGCTTTTTTCCGAAGGCGATGCCGCAGCCGTGGAGGAGACCCGCGCGACGACGGCTTGGGTCATCGAGCAGTGTCTCGTCCTTCTTCATCCGATCATGCCTTTCATCACCGAGCAGATCTGGAACGAAACCCCGGGACGATCCGGCATGCTGGTTCATGCAACTTGGCCGGAATACCGGAGTTCCGATCTTCTTGACGACGAATCGGAACGGGAGATGAACTGGGTCATCGACTTGATCGAACAGATCCGATCGATCCGCGCGGAACTCAGGGTTCCGGCAGGCGTGACCATCCCGGTCTCGTTCACCGATCTCGATCAGGCGGGCCAGAAGTCTCTCGACAACAACGCGGCGATGATCAGGCGTCTTGCGCGCACGGAGGAGATCTCGAAAAGGGATCAGGTTCCCGACGACGGGGTCACGGTGTCGGTCAATGGCGGAACATTCTGCCTCGAACTGTCGGACGTCATCGACATGGCTGCCGAGCGCAAACGGTTGATGAAATCTCGACAGGATCTCGAGAAGGATCTTGAAAAGCTCCGCTCGCGCCTGTCTGACGAGAGGTTCGTTGCGAATGCTCCTGAACACATCGTCGACGAGCAGCGGGCAAGGATCGAGGCGGCAGATGAAGAACTGTCGAGATTGAATGAAGCGATCAAGCGGGTCATGCCTGCCGAGTCGATTGATGCCTAAAGGCCTGTCACGTCACGATCTTCTGGTCCGTGGGCCGCTCGCGGTGAATCGTGAATCGGTCTCTCGCCAAGTCGACGCTTCCTTCGTGGCGGCAGGTGCCGATTCCATTCCTGCGTTGATCGAGACGATCAGCACGACATGGACGCCGATGGGGTTGTGGCGGTGCGCCTGAGAGAGCTGATCAACGAGCTGCCGGCTTCGGTCCCCTTTGTCGGTCCCGAAGCCCAGGAACGCATGCGGGGACGAGGATTCCGCGCGCGAATTGGTGCCAATGAGAGCGTGTTCGGACCATCTCCAAAGGCGCTCAAAGCGATGCAGGAAGCGGCTGCAGATTGCTGGAAGTACGGAGATCCGGAGAACCATGACTTGCGTCATGCGTTGGCTCATCTGCACGGTGTGCGGCCCGAGAACATCGTCGTTGGAGAGGGCATCGACGGATTGCTGGGGTATCTCGCGCGCATGACCGTCGATCAAGGCGTGCGTGTCGTGACTTCGCTTGGTGCGTATCCCACTTTCAACTATCATGTCGCAGGATACGGCGGCGAGTTGGTAACCGTCCCATATCGCGACGATTGCGAAGACCTCGAAGCGCTGATTTCAACGGCAGGTCAATCCGGCGCACGGCTCGTCTATGTTGCCAATCCGGACAATCCGATGGGGACGTATCACAAAGCGGATGCCGTCGAGGCAGCGATAGGGAGCTTGTCCGGTGATTGCCTCCTGATTCTGGACGAGGCCTATATCGATTGCGCTCCTGAGCCGCCGTGCCCGATCGACACGTCCAACCCCAACGTGATCAGAATGCGCACGTTCTCGAAAGTTCACGGAATGGCGGGCGCGAGGGTCGGATACGCGATCGGCCACGAGCATCTGATCGGATCGTTCAACAAGATCCGGAACCATTTCGGGATGTGCAGGATTTCGCAGGCCGGAGCGCTGGCGTCCTTGGAGGATACCGCGCATTTGCAGGACGTCATCAAGAGAATTGATCGCGCGCGTCGCCGGATCGCTGCCATCGCTGAGTCGAACGGTCTGCGATCGTTACCGTCGGCTGCCAATTTCGTGGCTGTCGATTGCGGTCGTGACGGGAACTTCGCAAGAGGGGTCCTCGAGGGCCTGATTGCGCGAGACGTTTTTGTTCGCATGCCGTTCGTCCCACCCCAGGACCGATGCATCAGGGTATCGGCTGGAACCGACCTTGACCTCGACATTCTTGAGCGCGCCTTGCCCGAGGCGCTGCGGGACGCGACCGATGACGGATAAGGTCTATCCGCGAGACCTGGTTGGGTATGGTGGCTGCCCTCCCGACGCACAATGGCCGAATGGTGCACGGGTCGCGATCAACTTCGTGATCAACTACGAGGAAGGTGGCGAAAACAGCATTCTCCACGGTGACGCGGCCTCTGAAGCTTTCCTGTCGGAAATCATCGGCGCTGAACCATGGCACGGACAGCGTCACATGAACATGGAGTCGATCTACGAATACGGATCGCGAGCCGGGTTCTGGCGATTGCATCGGATGTTCACTGAACGGGAATTGCCGGTGACGGTGTTCGGCGTCGCGACGGCAATGGAGAAAAACCCCTCAGCGGTCGCCGCAATGGTCGATGCGAATTGGGAAATCGCCACCCACGGCCTGAAGTGGATCGACTATCGAAACTTCGAAAAAAATGAAGAGCGTCGTCACTTGCATGAGGCAATCGACATCCAGACCAGCATGACCGGAAGCCGGCCAATGGGCCTTTATCAGGGTCGGACATCGACCCACACCCGGGTTCTCGCGAAGGAACTTGGCTTTGAGTATTCTGCTGACAGCTATGCCGACGATCTTCCGTACTACGAGGACGGACTCCTGATCGTCCCGTACACGCTCGATGCCAACGACATGCGTTTTGCAACCGCCCAAGGGTTCAACTCGGGTGACCAGTTCGAAAGATATCTCCTCGACAGCCTTGAAATTCTTTGCGCCGAAGGCAATCGAATGATGTCGGTCGGCCTGCATTGCAGACTTGTCGGCCGTCCTGGACGGGCCGCTTCGCTGGGTCGATTTCTCGATCATGTCATGCGGTTGGACGACGTATGGGTCGCAACGCGGATCGACATCGCGCGGCATTGGAGGCAGCATCATCCGGAGTGAGAGTCGTGCCGCCGCCTGAGCGAAAATTGATGTCCTGCTCCCAATGCAGAGGCGTAATGGTACGGAGTTTGACGCGAGACCGATTTGTTTCCAGAATGACGAAAACCGTCCGATGAACAAACTGGTGAATTGATGGTCTTGAGATAGAGCGATTGTTTCAGATCGAGTGGCATGAGGAATTGATGAGCGCAATCAACGACCGAAACGCACCAGGCGGTCTTCCTGGCCAGGACACGCTCCTGAGCGGGAGGGCAGTGTTAACCGAGGCCTATGCCGTCATGCCGCATGACGTCATGCGCGATATCGTAACCAGCAACTTGCCGCATTGGAGAGACTCAAGGGCCTGGATTCTGGCACGCCCGATGACCGGATTCAGCGAAACGTTTGCCCAGTATCTGATGGAAGTGGCTCCCGGCGGCGGCAGTTCAGACCCCGAGCCGGATCTCCAAGCCGAATCCGTGATCTTTGTCTTGTCCGGGGCGTTGAATCTTGTGATCGGGGACGATGCATCGGCGGTCGGGTGTGGCGACTACGCCTACATTGCACCCGGAGTTCAGTGGCAGGTTTCCAATGCGGCTGATGCCGAGCGACCAGCGCGCTTTGTCTGGATCAGAAAGCGCTATCAACTGGTCAAAGGGATCTCCGCACCCGATTCCTTCGTCATCAACGAAGCGAAAATCGAGCCAGAAGCAATGCCGGATTCCGGAGGCGCTTGGCTGACCACCCGATTCGTCGATCCAAGCGACATGCGCCACGACATGCACGTCAACATTGTCACCTTTGAACCGGGCGGGGTCATTCCGTTCATGGAGACCCATGTCATGGAGCACGGAATCTTCGTCCTGGAGGGCAAGGCAGTCTATCGGCTGAATCGCGACTGGGTCGAACTCGAACAGGGCGATTTTGTCTGGTTGCGGGCGTTTTGTCCGCAAGCCTGTTACGCGGGCGGCCCTGGAAGATTCAGGTATCTCCTTTACAAGGACGTCAATCGCCACCCCGAACTTACTCTCGCTGATCGATGATCATTCACGCAGAACCACTTGTCAGCGCGGCATTCGAACCTTTCGGAGAAATCATCGATGTATCGCGAGGCGACAACGAGCGGATCGTGATCAATTCAGGCTACGTGACCCGTCATCACGCTTTGGCGACCGTCGATTGCGAAGGTCCCGCAGCGGTTTCGATCTTCGAGGCCAGAAAAAGGCCGCTGACGGTCGGCATGCTCGAACGTCACCCAAAAGGATCGCAAGCGTTCATTCCACTGGATGGTGGCAACTGGCTGATTGTTGTTGCCAGCGAACCCGTCCCTGCGTCCTGTCATGCATTCGTGTGCAAGCAGTGGCAGGGCGTCAACATCTGGCGCGGGGTTTGGCATCACCCGCTCCTGATATTCGACGACAATCAGTCTTTTCTCGTCGTTGATCGGAAAGAGACATCGACGAATCTGGAAGAGGTCCTATTCGACGTCGAGGCCCAGATCAGCTTTTGAGACGACTGCGGCTGCGGCTTCGAGCGCGCCATCTCCATGCGGAATCCCAAGCCCCTTCATGGCCGCATCAATGCACCCCAATGTTCCGAGAATCATGGGAGGATTGAGATGACCAAGGTGTCCGATCCTGAATGCGGACCCGGACAGCTCGGCTGGAAACCCGAGTCCAATTCCCAAGGTCAGCCCAAACTCCGTCTCGCACCAGTTCCGAATGCGATCGGCGTCGGACTTGCCCCCTTCTTGATTGGGACTGTCGCTTGAAGTCCTGATGGTGGTGACCGCGAGCGAGCGATGGGAAGGGTCAGCAATTCCGAGACGGATGTTCGACCCGACCGACCATCGATCGACTGCGGCCCAGACCGCCTCTGCGAGGCGCTCGTGTCGCGCCCATGCCTTGCCCACGCCTTCTTCGTGGACCAGCATGTCGAGGGCTTCTCGCAAAGCGAAAATGTGATGGGTCGGGGCAGTTCCGCCAAAGCGCTGATAGAAGAATTCAGGCTCGGTCCTCGGCACCCAGTCCCAGTATCCGGATACCGCTGACTTCTTCGCGCGCGCATCTCGTGCCCGATCGCTAAAATAGACAAACGAGAGCCCTGGGGGGGTCATCAGCCCTTTCTGGCTCGCGGCATTCATGACATCGACGCCCCACTTGTCCATTTCGTGCGGTTCGCATCCGAGCGACGCGATGCAATCGACCATGAACAGCGCGTCATGGCCGACCTCGTCCAGCACGCCCCTGAGTGCGGGAATGTCGTTTCGCACGGACGATGCAGTATCCGTTTGCGTCACGAAAACCGCTTTGAAGAACGGCGCCTTGTCGGCCTTGATCCGATCGCGGAACATGTCCAGGTCGGCGATTCCATCCATGCCGAAATCAAGAACCTCGACATCGATGCCGAGCGTGCGTGCCATGAAGGCCCATCGGGAACCAAAAAAACCGGTGTTGATCGCGAGTACCCGGTCGCCCGGGGACAGGACATTGCTGATACCGGCTTCCCAAGAACCGTGACCATTGGCGATGTAGACCGCGACGCTGCCTGTCGTTCTCGCGACGGTCTTGAGGTCCGGGTACAGGGACTCCCCGATCTCGATCAGTTCGCCGCCATAAATATTTGGCGAGGGTCGCTGCATGGCCGCAAGCACCCTGTCGGGAATGATTGACGGGCCTGGAATCGCGACCGTGTTTCGGCCTCTGTTGAGCAACATCGAACCTGTCCTTCCAAGAAACGCTCTGGACTGCGGGCAAACCGAACCGAAAACCGCCGCACCTCTTTGGCCGTGTTCCGCTGTGAAATCCATCCGACGAATCGAAGTTGCCGACCAGCAATCGCGGTGCTGATTATCACCTTGATTCGAGGGGCTTCAAGCCGACATGCAAACCGAAAAGCTGACCGTTGTTCGTTCACTTGCGCTGCGTGTTGAGCGCGCCGAGACAGCCCGGTCTCCTTGTCCGGGGATTTCGAGCATGTCTTCATCGCGACAGGAGATTGTTGCTGCGGCCTTGGCCGACGACAGTTGTCGCAATACTGCCGATGTGACCGTCTGTGCCGACCGAAGTATCCTTGCCGCGCACATCGAAGGCGAGGTTCAGAAAAGACAGGCGTTTGCTGCAACCGTCCCCACGATAGTACCAATGAAGGCCGTTGACGAAGTATTGGGAGCTGTTGTCTTGCGACAAAGTGTTGCGGAACTGACGACTTCGGGAATGCTTGGAGCCGGGTTCACGGCGTGATAGCTTCTCCGGGTTTGCTGAAGGGTGCCTGACAACGCATGAGAGAAACCGTTTCGACCGGTCCGTCCGAATCCGTTTACAGGACCTATGCACGATTTTGGCGGGAGTGGCTGCGTCCGCACCGCTTCAGGTTTGCAGCCATCGCCCTGCTAATGGTCATCGTCGGCCTCGCGGGGGCCGGCTATGCGAAATTCATGCAATACGCCATGAACGGCCTCGAAACCGAGGGGTCCAACGTGGTGGTCTGGGGGCCTGCCGGAATCATCGCCTTGACCATAATCAAGGGGTTGGGCGATTTCGGTCGAAAGTCCCTCGTCAACAGAATGCTGTCGACTGTGCAGTGCCACATGCAGTCGCGACTGTACAAATCGCTACTCTATATGGACCTCAGCAGCTTGCTTGCAGAGTCGCCGGCGGCCCTTTCGGTTCGGTTTTCTGCAGACCTCGAAGTCGTTCGCGGTTCGACCAACGAGGTTTTCGGAATTGCATCGAGCATCCTCATGATACTCTCGACCATCGTTGTCATGATTTCGATCGATTGGGTCATGACGATCGCGTTGATCGGCATCTTCCTGTTTGCGTTCGGGCCTGTCGGCATTGTTGGAACCTATGTCCGAAACCTGACGACTTCGACCCAGAAGGAAATCGCCAGCATGACGTCGTCCGTGCACGAGGGGCTCTCGGGAATTCGCATGATTCGCACCTACGGTCTGGAGACGAGACTCCAGGGCACGGCCGATGATTCCTTCTCGAAACTGCGCCGATTGCGCGTCTTGCTCGAAGACTGGCGCCTGAGCGTCACGCCGTTGATCGAGATCCTCGGCGGGCTGGCGGTTGCCGCCCTTCTGTTTCTCGTGTCCTATCGAATCGCGGCCGGTGCGCTTGATCTTGCCGGGTTCGTCGGACTGCTGACCGGCATTGGTGTCATCATCAATCCCGCGCGCAGGCTCGGCTTGGCCTATGCGGTCGCCAAGCAGGGGCAAGCCGCGCTTGAGCGGGTCTTCACGATTTTCGACGTTCAGAACACGATCAAGGACGGCGAGTTTTCACTGGAACCCGACGAAAGCGTTTCGGGTCACATTCGGTTCAACGATGTCGGCTTCAAGTATCCCGACGGATATGTTGCGCTTCGCGATATCGATCTTGAAGTCGAGCCAGGCCAAACAATCGCGATCGTGGGGCGTTCGGGTGCAGGCAAGTCGACCTTGTTCAACCTGATCCCGCGCCTGTTCGATGCCAGTGACGGCACGGTGGAAATTGATGGACGTGACGTACGGGAATACAGGCTTTCTGCATTGCGTGACCAGATTTCGGTCGTCTCGCAGGAAAGCGTGCTGCTCAGCGGAACGGTTCTCGAGAACATTGCCTTTGGCTCGAAGGGCAAGAGTGAAGATCAGTGCATCGAAGCGGCCAAGGCCGCCAATGCCCATGACTTCATCATGGCGCTTCCGAAGGGTTACGAGACCCGGATCGAGCCATCGCGACAGTCGTTTTCGGGCGGCGAGAGGCAACGACTATCGATTGCGCGCGCCATACTTCGCGATGCACCGATCCTGTTGCTCGACGAACCGACATCGGCGCTCGATGCCGAATCCGAAGCTCTGATCAAGAGCGCGCTGGCTCAGCTATCGAGTTCCCGAACGACATTGGTGATTGCACACCGGCTCACGACCATCCTCGATTCCGACGAAATCGTGGTCATGGATCGTGGGCGGGTGATCGATTCCGGCACTCACGAGGACTTGCTGTCGAGTTGCGAAATCTATGCAAATCTGTTCAACCTGCAGTTTTCGCCGGCGGGCCGAGCGCGAGGCGGACAGCGGCGCGCGATATCTTCCAGAAACGGCGATCGAAGCGACGAGCCAAAGGGATTGCTTGGACGATTGGCAAAGGTGTTTTGGGAATAAGGATATCGCCCCGATCGTTCAGCGCTTGCCCCGATAAAACACCATCAATCTTTCAGGGGCCCATCCACAGAGATACAAGGCCAGCGTCAGGATGTTTCGGGCTCCGCGGCGCAACCATCCGTCCCGAAGGTAACGATCTGGACTTGTGACTGCCACGGCGGGCAGTCTTTTGAATTTTCGTCCCAGTCGCCGGCAGATTTCGACATCTTCCATCAGGGGTTGATCGGGGAAGCCGCCGACCGAGCGATACAGGTCACGATGAATCAGGAGACCCTGGTCGCCATAGGGCAGGTGGAAGACGCGGGATCGCAGATTGGCCCACCCAGCGACGAAGCTGGCAAACGGGCTTGCCGAGTCGAAGCGCAGCTTGAAGTATCCCGCACTTTGCGGGTCCTTCAGGTGAGACCTGACCGCTTGCACCCAATCCTCGGAAAGCACCGTGTCTGCATGCAGAAACAGATACCAGTTACCCTTTGCAATGTCGGCACCCGCCCTGAGCTGGCCACCGCGACCTGCGTGTTCCAGCCGAACGACATTTGCTCCGGTGGCCTCTGCAAGTTCGTCGATGCCATCGTCCGATCCACCATCGGCAAAGACAACCTCCCTGACGAGGCCGTCATGAACGCCAGCCAAGAGCGAATCAAGCGTCGGAAGCAGTTCCTGGGTCGCGTTCAGTGTCGGAATGATAACAGAGATCGGTGCAGGCATCAGGCTCCTGATACCTGACAAGCGTCGAAGAACCTACCAGCAAAACGCCGCGTGGGGCGCCCAGCTTGACGTTGTTGTCCTTGCGAGACCGTGATTTCTTGGGGACGACAACGCCAACTGTTCGAATTGTCGGACCCAGCCATCATGAGGCATGTGTCGAGATTATACCAATTTTCTTAAGTTTTGACTCGTTTCTGTTTTGTTCTTTTTCCGCCTTGACGATGCCCAATCGGCAGCGTTCCCGCAACATGTAGGGTGCAGCCGGTTGCCGGATGTCCTATGTAGAAGCACTACCAAAAAACACAGGAGCCTTCGATGTCTTCGCGGATCACCGTCACCAACACCGACCACACACCCAAAGGCCTGCAGGATTTGGCCAGAAAATGCAACCGCGACCGTCACGCGCGACGCTTGCGAGCAGTCGCGCTCAGGATTGAGGGCTGGCGGCCCGGCGTGATTGCGAAAGCGCTGGGAACCACGTCTCAGTCGATAAGGGATTGGATCCTGCGCTACAACGACGGAGGCCCCGAAGCCCTTCGGGACGCACCGCGGTCGGGACGCCCGCGCCGCCTGGGCGCGGCACAGTGGGCAGAACTGCGTTCATGGGTCGATGACGGTCCCGACCAGGCGAGGGACGGTGTCAGCAGATGGCGTCTCAAGGATCTTGCGGACAAGGCCGGCCGCGAATTCGGGATCGGTGTCAGCTTGTCCTCGCTTCAACGGGGGCTCAAGCGCATGGGCTATTCGTGGATGACACCTCGTCCCCGCCATCCGAAGGCCGATTTCGAGCGTCAGCAAGGGTTTAGGGACGATTTTCGGGCCATTGTTGCGGCTTCCGTGCCGTCGGGAACCGATCTCGGGACGACCGAAGTCTGGTTCCAGGACGAAGCCCGCGCCGGCCAGAAGGGGATGACCAATCGCATCTGGGCAAAAACCGGTTCTCGACCCAAGGTGGTGTGCGATCACCGATACGGCTACGGATACCTGTTCGCGGCCGCCTGCCCCGAGCGCGATCTGGCGGTCAGCCATGTCTGCGACCGGGCCGACACTGCCCAAATGAACCGGCACCTTCAGGACATCTCAAAGGCCGTCGAGACCGGAGCCCATGCGGTGCTCGTCCTCGATGGCGCAGGGTGGCACAAGTCCCACGCTCTCGATGTTCCGGCCAACCTGAGCCTGGTCCACCTGCCGCCCTACAGTCCGGAACTGAACTCGATGGAACAGGTGTTTCAATTCCTCAAGTCGAACTACCTGTCAAACCAGGTGTTCGAGACGGTCGAAGACCTGCACGCGGCTCTGGCCGAAGCATGGGACGTTCTTGTCGGGGAACCGGAGAGAATCCGCTCGATCACCTCCAGAAAATGGGCTGTCATCACATCATGAAAAGACCACTTGCGGAGCGCTCAGAACAGGTCAAAACTTTCGGGAATTGGTATTACTGCGGCCGTAGCCTTCAAATTCCAGCTTCGATAACCTATGTTACATCTGCCCCGGTCGTTTCCTCATGCCCTTGCAGGTAATTGATTTTGCTGCAAATACCTCAAGGGTTGATCATGTGCGAGTGGTCTGGATTGGGTTGCCTCGGCATTGCCCTCGCCGGGATTGAATGAAATGGATCGGAAAGCGTTTCGATGAGCGAACAGACAAGACAATCGTCCGGCCGACGTGTCGTGAAAGTTGTTGGCAAAGATGCGCGGACGTTTCTGCAGGGGCTTGTGACAAACGACGTCGACAAGTTGCAGAGCGGGCTCGTCTATGCCGCGATGCTGTCTCCACAAGGCAAGTACCTTTTCGATTTTTTTCTGTTCTTGCGCGACGATGAGATTCATCTGGACGTTGCTGACTCCGCAGCAGAATCGCTTGTGCAGCGATTGTCGATGTATCGATTGCGGGCCGATGTCGACTTGAAGATGACCGACCTTTTTGTGGATCGCGGAATCGATGCCAAGAGCATGCCATCAGGAGCGATGCCTGACCCGCGTCACCCCTGCCTGGGCTGGAGAAACTACCGGAGTGACGGCGCGACCAGAACTGATGGAAGTGGAGAAGGATCGAGACCAGCCGAACCCAATTCTGAAATCGACTGGACAGCAATCAGGGTCACCAATTGCATTCCAGAAACCGGCATCGAACTCGTTCACAATTCAACCTACATTCTCGAAGCCGGGTTCGAACGCCTTCAGGGCGTCGACTTTGCAAAGGGTTGCTATGTCGGACAAGAGGTGACTGCTCGCATGCGCCACAAGACGACGCTTCGCAAAGGTCTTGCGATCGTCAACGTCGATGAGGAAGTCCCAGTCGGCACAGAAATCCACGCATCGGGTCGCCTCGTCGGAACGCTCTATTCCCAGGCCGACGGAAAAGGCATCGCTCACTTGCGTTTCGACCGTGTGTCGGACGAGATGTCGGCCAATGGGATCAAGATCACGTCTGCGGGCAAGTCAATGGTGCCTTGATCCAGTCGCATTCCACTGTTCTGTCATGGTGTGACGGCGCGTATTTCGCCGTTTTATGCGACGGAAAATCTCCTGTCTTGCAGGACGTTGACGCCTCGATATGCGTCATCGCTTCATTGTCGGTTTCGCTTTGTCGGTGGCTAACGGACCTATGTGGGTCGTGATCGTCAGCGCGGCAGTGCAGGGCACGAGTTTTGGCATCGGCTATGCATTTGTCGTGAGGCGGTTCATTGCCGTGGCCGACAATGACGCCCAGGATGTCGCGTCTGCTTCGATTCCGACAATCTAGCAAATCGGTTTTGCTGCAGGAACTGCTGTCGTCGGTATCGTCGCCAATGCAGCGGGATTCGGAATTGATGTGACGGTCGCTGCCTCTCGCTCCGCAGTGCAGTGGACAGTTGGGTATTTCCTGCCTTTTGGCGTGGTCGGTATCGTTGCGGCATGGCGTTTGACTTGCGAACAATCGAATGAAAACCGAGTTGTGCACGCATGTTCGGGCCTTGGCCGCCAAGAATCAGATGAGCACGACTGCGTGTGACGGAATTCTCGCTCGAGATCGTACAACGAGACAGAACGACGATCTTGTCGACCATAAGACCGAAGGAGCAGGGAATGAAAATTGCAACAACGAGGTCACGATCACTGGCGTTTGCCGCCATCACGATTGCCGTCACGACGACTGCGTTTGCCGCCCATGCGGATCGCGCCAAGGGCATGATGGACGCGCGTTTTGATGAAATCGATGCCGACGGTGACGACATTGTCACCATCGCCGAGTTGGAAACTCATCGAATGGCGATGTTTGCCGAGGCCGACGCTGATTCGGATGGTGTCCTTGCCAAAGAGGAATTGATGGCCCTCATGCAGGAACGCGGGTCGCGCGTCCGCGGCAAACGCGGAGATGTCTCCGAGGATCGCCTCAACCGCTGGGTTGAACGGGCAATCGAGCGGCGGGATTCTGACGAGAACGGAAGTCTTTCATTTGCCGAACTCCACAATGAGCGAAGTGAACGAATGATGGAATACCTCGATTCGGACGAAGATGGACAATTGACGAAAGCCGAATTCGAGGCGAGGTCGAAGCGACGCCATCGGGGTTGGTGGAGCCGGTGGCGCGACTGAGGTAACATGTCGGACATGCCGGATGTCTGTCATTCAACGGATGTTCGGCATGCCCAGGGCCCGGAGGCGCAGTCGTGGACGTGATGACCGAATTGTCGGATGACGATCTCATGGTCAGGCTTGCAACAGGCGACATGGGTGCCGCAAGGCAACTGGCTTTGCGGCACACCTCACGCGTGCTCTCCATGTCCTATCGCGTTCTCGGAGATCATGGTGAAGCAGAAGATGTCGCGCAGGAGGCCATGTTGCGCCTCTGGCAGATCGCCGGGGACTGGCGACCCGGCGTATCGCGAGTCTCGACATGGCTGTACCGTGTCGGGATGAACCTGTCGCTTGACAGGCTTCGCCAGCGAAAGCGGCAGTCGGGCGTCACGAATGGCGAACGCATCACTCATGCCGAGGTCGATGTCAATGAAATCAAGGACATGTCTCCGGGTGTTGAACAAAGGCTCCAGGAGACCGATCGCGCGAAGGCGCTACATGAAGCGCTTGCGGAACTGCCGGAACGCAGCAGGATTGCAGTGACGCTGCGTCACCTGGAGCAGTTGTCCAATCCCGAGATCGCGGAGATCATGGATACCTCCGTGGAGGCAGTCGAAAGCCTGACCGCTCGGGGCAGAAGAGCGCTCGCCAGTCGTTTGCTCAAACACAAGGAGAGCCTCGGGCTGAACTGAGGCTTCGGATTCAATGGTTGAACGAAACAAGTCGGATGATGCGGAACTGATCCTTGAACAGTTTTTTGCCGATGCCAGGAAATCAGCGCCTCGGCCGAGCGACGCATTGATGAACAGGGTTCTGTCGCAGGCAACTGAAGTCATTGCCTCAGGTCGCGATCAAGCGTCGGCAGCAACCGATCGCAAACGTGACCGTGCCAACGGAGGTTTGGGGATCTGGGAGGCCGCATTCGGCGACTTCATGACCTCGATAGAGAAACGGTTGGTCGCAGGCGTTCTGGCCGCGAGCATGTGCATCGGCTTCCTTGCCGGATTCACGAATGTGCAGATGTCGTCTGAAGTGATCATGGCGATGATTGCAAATGACCAGATCGACGTGTCCGATTTTGTTGCTGTGCCATTGTTGGACGATATTTTTCCGGAGGAATTGTCATGACGTTTCGAGAACGGTTGCGCCTGATGCGCAAAGACGGGAGATTGACCCGCTACGGCCTGATCGCCTCACTGGCGTTCAATCTGCTGATCGTTGGTGTGTTCGTTGGCGCTGTTGCCGGACACGACCGGGGGCCTCGTGACTGGAATCCAGCTGGAATTTCCGTTCGTCCGTTGATCAGCGCGTTTCCACACGACAAGAAGCACGAATTGCTGGGAAAACTGCGCGAACTGCGCAACGGTGAAGCGAAAGACGCGAGGGCAATTCTTGGCCAAAACGTCGAAATTCTCGCATCAGCGATCGAGGCTGACCCTTTCGATGTGGAGGCGGTTCAATCAGCCTTCCAACAACAGCGTGACTCTTTGGGTCAATTGGGCGAAAGAGGCCACGCGGCCATCGTCGAGGTGATCGCGGAACTGTCGCCGACAGAACGCATCGCGCTTGCTGAGGCCTTCCGCGACAATGTTCGTTCGCGGAAGTGGCGGCACGGCAAGGGGCGAGATTAGGAAGAAGAGGGCGACCCGAATGACAATGCTTGCACGGGATGCACTGGCGTGAAGCGCGCGCGTGACGACGCCGAACTGATGGCAATTCGCGCTTTCGAGTGGCTCGCATCGGACCGGGACCTGCTCGGCCGTTTTCTGAACGTGACCGGGGCAGGCCTGGACGAGATTCGCGGTTCACTTGATGACGAGCACTTCCTTGCTGCGGTACTGGATTTTCTCATGACCGATGATCGTTACGTCAGGAGTTTCTGCGACCACCTGGGATTGGACTACACGGCCGTCGCGGAACTGCGTGCCTCGCTGCCTGGTGGCGATCTGCCGCACTGGACATGACCAGCCCGGAGATGGACTGAGCGTCAGCCTATTCCGTCTGTTTCTTTTGTTACGTTTATTTCTGTTGTGGCTGGGATTGGATTTCATTACATCTCAAAGCCTTGGCCACAGGAGAGAGTCTCATGTCCGATGCATCCGAATTGGCGAACAGACTGCCCACTGACGAAGAAATCGCGAGCGCGGCTGCAGCATCGTCTGTCATCGCTCGTGCACAACAGGAGCCTGGAAGCCTGAAATTCAGTTCGCGAAATGGCGAGCACGACGAGTTTCGACTCGCGCCAGCAATTGCAGATCAGATCATCGAACTGCTGGGCCACATCGCGCAAGGCAAGACGGTCAAATTGTTGCCGACTGGCTCGATGCTGACGACGCAACAGGCCGCAGACATCCTGAACGTGTCACGACCGTTCTTGAGCAAACTCCTGAAAGAGAACAAGATACCTCATGTCCCGATCGGATCTCATCGGCGCGTCATGTTCGACGATCTGATAGCCTACAAGAAAAAGCGAGACAGCGTTCGCAAAGCGGCGCTCGACGAACTGGCAAGACTCGGACAGGAATTTGACACCGAATGACCTTGGTTGTGGACCTTGTTGTTGCTTGTTGAATGTGAAAGCCGAGATTTCGTGAGAATGCCTGTCTTGGAGTCTTCAATGACATTGTCGCGGCCGAGCGACCCTCCCGACCTCTTTCCGAGAACAGATGTGTTGTGGTGCCAACGATGAATTCAAGTGCCACGGGTTCTGGAATTGGCGGCGTCCTTTTTGACAAGGACGGTACCCTGTTCGACTTCAACGAGACCTGGGCGGATTGGACAACCCAGGTCCTGCACGATCTGGCACCGAACAGCGCCGATTTGAGAATGCGTCTTGGTCATGCAGGTGGATTTGACGTCGCGACAAGGCAATTCCAGGCTGAATCGCTTCTCGTCAGCGCGACATCGGATGAAATGGCGGAAGTCTGGGCAGGACTTCTCGATCACGTCAGTTTCGAAGAAATCAACGCGATCTGCCTTGATCGATTGATTGGTCTTGTCCCGAAACCGGTGCAAGACCTCCATTCGGCGCTTGGCCGACTGCGGGCGATGGGACTGACGCTTGGTGTTGCCACCAATGATTTCGTGGCAAGCGCCGAGGAACAACTCTCGACAGCGGGCGTCCTGCAAGAGTTCAAATTCGTTTGCGGCTTTGACAGCGGTTTTGGCGGCAAACCGGCACCCGGCATGATCGAGGCGTTTTCGTCGCACTGTTCGATACCGCTTCGCAGCATCGCAATGGTAGGAGACAGCCTCCACGACATCGACGCAGGTCGCGCAGCCGGTGTCGGCCTCGCCGTCGGTGTTCTGACCGGTCCTGCAACCCAAGAGGAATTGGCTTCTCGGGCGGATATAGTGCTCGATGGAGTTCGATCGCTTCCGGACTACCTCGCAGAAAAAAATCTCCATGTGGAGCAACACGCGCATTGATTTGACGCTGGCTGCATGGCACGACTTGCCGCAAGATTTGACAAGGACGACAGGGGTCGTTGAAGGGCCATCGGGAGGGACGGAATGGCTGGAGAACGGAGGCGTTCCGGAGGACGTCGCGGCAATGTTCGCAGAACATCCAGAAATGTCATCGAGCAGATGCCCTGGAATCCCCCGGTCAATCCGGATGCACCGACAGAACCGCTGTCCGAAGAAGGTGTTCTGGCGATCCACGACGGAGCAATGCGCGTCCTTGAGGAAATCGGCATCGAGTTTCTGAACGACGAATCCTGCATGATCCTCGAAGCTGCCGGTTGCACCGTCAATGGCAGCAATGTTCGGATGGATCGTGACTGGGTCATGGAAATGATCGGAAACTGTCCGTCCGAATTCACGGTGACCCCAAGAAACCCTGAAAGGAAGATCAGGATCGGCGGCCGCCACATGGTGTTCGTGAACGTTTCTTCACCGCCGAACACTCTGTGTCTCGACAAGGGCCGTCGGGTCGGGAACTTCGAGGATTTCGAGAATTTTCTCAAGCTGACGCAGTATTTCAACTGCATCCATGTCGCGGGCGGTTATCCGGTCGAACCGGTCGACGTCCATCCTTCGGTCCGCCATCTCGAATGCGTTCAGTCCAAGCTCCTGACGACGGACAAGGTTTGCCATGCCTATTCGCTGGGCCGCGAACGTGTCGAGGACGTGATGGAGATGGTGCGCATCGCGGGCGGGCTGACGGACGAGGAATTCGAGGCCGAGCCCCGGATGTACACCAACATCAATTCGACATCACCGTTGAAACACGATCATCCCATGCTGGATGGAGCGATGCGGTGCGCTCGACGCGGCCAGATGGTGGTCGTGTCCCCGTTTACGTTGGCGGGCGCCATGGCGCCGGTTACGGTGGCCGGCGCCGTGACACTCTTCGTGGCAGAGGGTCTGGCGGCGATTGCCCTGATGCAGGCCGTCAATCCCGGAGCGCCATGCGCGATCGGATCGTTTACCTCCAATGTCGACATGAAGTCGGGGGCACCGGCTTTCGGGACGCCGGAATACGTGAGGGCAACCCAGATCTCGGGGCAGATGGCCAGGTTCTACGGATTGCCCCTGCGGGCATCGAACGCGTGCGCCGCGAACGTGCCAGATGGGCAGGCGATGTGGGAAAGCATGAATTCCCTGTGGTCCGCCGTCCAAGGTGGGGTCAACATGGTCTATCACTCCGCCGGCTGGCTCGAAGGGGGACTCATCGCAAGTTTCGAGAAGTTCGTCATGGATTGCGAAATCCTCCAGCAGTTCCAGCGCTACATGGACAAATCGCTCGTTTCGACGACCGACGATGACATTGCCGTTGACGCGATCCGCGAAGTTGGCCCGAGAGGTCACTTTTTTGGAGCCACTCATACGCAGGAACGCTACGAAACAGCGTTCTACTCGCCGTTTCTGTCCGACTGGAGCAACTTCGAGGCGTGGGAACGCAACGGCGCAACCTGGACGGCTCAAAGAGCCAACGGGATCTGGAAGGACATTCTTGCGAATTTCGAGCCGCCCCCAATTGATGAGGGGATCAAGGAAGAGCTTGCCGCATTCGTTGATCGTCGCAAGGCAGAGGGTGGAGCGCCGACGGATTTCTGAGGAATTTACGGCCAATTTGCAGGCAATTCGAAGCGACCGCAAAGAACAGCACGCCGATTGGCCAGCCGTCGACCGAAACAAGATCCTGAAAAGATGGTACCGACGCCCTGACTTGAACAGGGGACCCCTAGATCCACAATCTAGTGCTCTAACCAACTGAGCTACGTCGGCACGCCCTCAGAAATAACCTTCGTGCGATGTTCTTGCAAGACTGCGACAAGAGATTTGACGGCAAAAGAGAATTCAGAATCCGATCACCCGAAACTTCAAGGCGTGAGCGTGTTGGGAGCTTCTTCGCTCGTTTCTTCAACGACAGGGCTTTCGTGGTCGGAAGCATGCGAGAATCGCTGTGACGGTGACGGATCATGAATGACCCTGAGCCGTTGTGCAGCCGTTCGGGCAAATTTCAGCGTCAGCGCCTTTCGCCTCGAAGGATGCAGAGGTGAAGAGGGGACATCGGGTGCCGCGCGCTCGATCGTCGCATCGAAACCGTCAGCGATGATCAAACCGGTCTCGGCAGGCAGAATGTCGATCGGAAAAGACGTGTCGACCGCCCAGAAAAACTGGTCGCAATACTCGAGATAGCGGTGCCACTTGTTGTCGGATCGATAGTCCGCCAATCCGGATTTGCACTCGATGATCCAGATATCGCCGCTCGGACCCAGCGCCATGACATCAACCCGCAACCCCGGGGCGGGCACGAATTCATCCATCGCAACAAAATCATGGTGCCTGAGATGTCGCATGACGCCTCGAGCCAGACGACGACCGGGATCCTGGATCAATTCCATCCCATAACATGAACATTTGCAGAACAGGGTGTCAATGGGGCCACGGGCGAATTGCACGATGTCTGCTGGCCTGCACTCAACACGTTCGTGGTTGCCGACAACCGCAGCACGTCCGCTTCGCGACCCACTTCATGGCGCCATGCGACGGCCGGGACCATGACGCTTGGATCATGAAACCTTCCGAGAGTGAGTGTTCTTGAGTCGAGTCCATGACCAATTTCATTCGCCGTGAACTGGGGTGCTGATAACACCTTCGACTCTTGCTCCGGTTGAGCGAGTCACATATGTGCACCGGCGGCGGAGTCTGCCCTTCTCGTAGGTGGCGATATTCCAGTCGCCGACACGTTTTTCTGGGGAACCGGCTCTGCGGTAGGTTGTGGCCTTCTGCACCCGGTGCCCACCTGGCTAGACCGGGCGCACAGGAAATACGACAGCCTCTACGGTTGCCTTGGTGGTTCCGCCGACGGATTCCCATGTTGCGAAGACTGTACGGGCGAATTGATGTTTTTGATACAAGACAAGGCAGTCATGCGAAAATCTGCCCTCTCGCTTCGTGCATCTGTAGCAAGCGAAGCGAAAACGGAGCAGGCAAACGAGTCGCTCATGGGGATGTTGCAATCCTGTCGCCCCGAGCACGTTGTCGCAGGGTATTTGCCCATCGGTTCTGAACTGGATCCCACCCCGACAATGGCTGAATTGACGAAAGCCGGCGTGACCGTGTGCGTTCCCGAGGTCATTCGCAAGGGATTCCGCCTCAAATTCAGGAAATGGTTGCCGGGCACCTCGTTGATAAAGAATGCGTTTGGCACATCGATACCCGAGTCTGGAGAATATTGCCTTCCGGATTTTCTGATCGTTCCCGTCGTTGCATTCGATTCGACCTGTGCGCGCCTCGGTTACGGCGGCGGCTTTTATGATCGGACCCTGCGGTATCTGCGAGGCAAGAACACGAAAACCTACCAACCGCCAATCGCCTTCGGTTTTGCCTACGCCGAACAGGAATTCAACAGACTGCCATTCGATGGCCATGATCAGCGAATGGACATGATGATAACCGACTCCGAATTGCACTTTCCGCCAGCATGAAGCGAGAGAGGTACAACTGTCGCTGATCAGGCAAACAGGACCTGCGCCAAGCCTCGTCAACTCCCGGACAGCAGGCCGCCCTTCAACCGTACAATTGTGCTTGTTGTTTGCGATCGTGAAAACTATCGGTGAGAGATGAAAATTCTTTACCTTGGTGACGTTGTCGGGCGAGCAGGGCGGCAGGCGGTTTGTTCCGGCCTTCCATCGCTTCGCCGCGACCGCGATCTCGATTTCATTGTCGTCAATGCGGAAAACGCAACGAACGGGCGAGGATTGAGCATCGCTCACGCCCGCCAGATCTTCGAAGCAGGAGCCGACTGCATCACGCTCGGCGATCATGCATTCGACCAAAAGGACATGGTCCAGGGCGTCGAGCAAAACAACAGAATCCTCCGGCCTCTCAACTACGGAAAGTCCGTGCCCGGACGCGGTGCTGGTCTGTTCGAGGCTCCCGGCGGCCGAAAGGTCCTTGTCGCTCTTGTACTCGGCCGCGTGTTCATGAAGCCGACATTCGACGATCCGTTCTCGGCCATCGACGATGCCCTGCGAATCGCTCCGCTCAAGGGCCGGGCCGATGCAGTGATCGTGGACGTTCATGCCGAGGCGACTTCCGAGAAGAACGCCATGGGTCATTTTCTGGACGGCAGGGCATCGCTCGTGGTCGGCTCTCACACCCACATTCCAACGGCTGACGGGCGAATTCTGCCCGACGGGACCGCTTACCTGAGCGATGCGGGCATGTGCGGGGACTATCACAGCGTCATCGGATTCGATCGAGAGGTGCCGCTGGCCCAGTTCAGAACCGGCATGAAGAAGAAGGGCATGACACCGGCGACCGGCGAAGCGACGATTTCGGGAGTGATTGTCACGACGTCAGACGAGACAGGGCTCGCTGCGTCAATGGAACAGCTGCAGATCGGAGGCGCATTCCGACAAGCCGGTGACAATTGAACCAGAAGACGCTTTCCTGGTTCGCTCTCATCCTGCTGGGAGCCGGTTGGGGACTGACCTTGCCGCTGACCCGCGTGGCTGTCTCAACTGGCCACGGCCACTTCGGCCTGATTTTCTGGCAACTGGTCTTTGCCGGCGTCTGCCTTCCTGCACTGGCCTATTTCGGCGGACGGGAACGGCGCATTCGGCCCTTGAACCGGCCACGTTTCGTGATTTGCACGATCATCGCGATCTCGGGAACCGTCGCCCCCAACACGTTTTCGTACCAGGCCGCGGCTGAACTCCCGGCGGGAGTCATGTCCATCATCATCGCATTCGTTCCGATGTTCGCCTTGCCCATCGCGATTCTCGTTGGAAACGAAACCATCAAGCTGACACGAGTGATTGGCATCCTGTTCGGTGCGGGGTCGATCGTTCTGTTGCTTGGGCCAGAAACAAGCCTGCCAAATCCGGGGGCCTCGTTTTTCGTTCTTTTGGCAATGATCGCGCCTCTGTGCTATGCGGTGGAGGGCAATGTTGTCGGCCGGATGGGGCTTTCCGGGTTGAACGCTGTCGAGGCAATTTTCTGGGCATCCCTCATCGGGATCGTGCTGTGCGCGCCCCTGACTTTCGTGTCAGGGCAGTGGATCGACCTGTCAATGACTTGGGGAGCAGCAGAATACGCATTGCTGGGGCTCTCCGTCATGCATGCATTCTGCTACGCCGGTTATGTCTGGCTGGTCAGATACGCCGGAACCGTGTTCGCGGCCCAGACCGCATACACCGTCACCGGGTTTGGGGTCTTCTGGTCCATCATTCTGCTTGGCGAAACCTATTCTGGTTGGGTCTGGGGAGCCGTCATTCTGATGATCGTCGGACTGTTTCTGGTTCAGCCAGCAAAATCGCGCAAGGAAAAGAAGGCTCTGGGCAGCCTGGAGCCGACGAAGACATGACCTTGCCAGTTGAGCCAACCGGTCCCCGAGAGGATCGCCTCGGATGACACTGCAACTGCTTCCAGAGACCTGGCACGTTGCCGTTGCTTGCATGATCGTCGCCGGAATGTTCATCGCGTTTCTGAGCGAACGATTTCCACCAGATGTCATCGCCTTTTCGGCTGCAACAGCAATGATCCTGTCGGGCATCATCCCGATCGATCGCGCCATGGGCGTGCTGGCCAATCCGGCGCCGTGGACAGTCGCGATGATGTTCATTCTTTCCGGCGCGCTGGTTCGGACCGGAACACTGGCGCTGCTCACCAACTGGGTGAGCGACCGCGCCGAGGGTCATCCCGTACTCGTCCTGGGGGTTCTTGCCTTGGTGGTCCTGTTTGCCTCGGCTTTCATGAACAACACGCCCGTCGTGGTCGTGCTCATCCCGGTCGCCATGAAACTCGCAAAGACCCTCGGAACGGCCGCTTCCAAACTGCTGATTCCGTTGTCCTATGTCGCGATCCTTGGTGGAATGTGCACTCTCATCGGCACGTCCACCAATCTCATCGTCGACGGTGTCGCTCGCGAAAGCGGTCTCGAACCGTTCGGAATTTTCGAAGTGACTCCCCTTGCCGCAATCTTGGCGGCCTACGGGCTCTTCTACATCGTTTTCCTTGCCCCAAAGATGTTGCCTCACAGGGAAACAGTCAGCAGCATCCTGGGGGATCGGCCCTCCAAACGCTTCTTGACCGAAGTCATCATCCTGCAGGGCAGCGCGTTCGTGGGCCGAAACCCGCGCGACGTTGCGGAGTTTCGCCACCAGGGTGGTCGGATCGTCGATGTCGTCAGAGACGAAGAGTCGCTTCGACGCGATCTTTCGAACGTCACGCTGCAGGAGGGCGACCACGTCATCCTGCGAACGGCTGTCGGCGAACTCCTGGCGATCAAGCAAAGCAAGGACCTTGGCGTGGTGGCGTCCGATGCGGTGTCATCCAAGGAGTCAGCGACGGTTGAAGCTCTGATCACGCCCGGCTGCCTGCTGGTCGGGAAACCCGTGCATTCGCTTCGATTGCGCCGCCATTACGGCGTGTATTTGCTGGCCATCCACCGTCGCAACCAGAACCTCCGGGGACAAATCGACGATATCGTGATTCAAGTCGGCGACACGCTCCTGCTCGAAGGCAACCCCCAGGACATCAAGCGGTTGTCCGAAGAGCAGAACACGACCGATCTGGTTGAACCCGATGTCAGGCCATACCGGCGAAAGCACGCGCCCTGGGTCATTCTTGCGCTTGCAAGTGTCGTCATTCTGGCGGCATTCGATATCGCACCGATCCTGCTGCTGGGAATGATTGCAGTTGCCGTGGTTCTCTTGAGTCGAGCGATTGAAGCGGACGAAGCATTCGGCTCGGTCGATTCCCGGCTGCTGGTGCTTCTGCTGTCGATGCTCGTGGTCGGGACCGGTCTTGAAGCCTCCGGTACAGTTGAACTCATGGCGGGGGCGGTGTCTCCTTATATCAGCGTGCTTCCACCGTTTTTCGTGGTCTGGGCGATCTACCTCTTTGCGTCGTTTCTGACCGAACTGGTTTCGAACAATGCCGTTGCGGTCATCATCACGCCGGTTGCCATCGCGATCGCTCACGCGCTTGGCGTGGATCCGCGACCACTGGTTGTGGCGATCATGGTTGCCGCTTCGGCGAGCTTTGCCACCCCCGTGGGCTACCAGACCAATACGCTGGTCTATGGCCCGGGCGGTTACAGGTTCACGGACTTCGTTCGCCTGGGTCTACCGCTCAATCTGACCGTTGGAATTCTTGCGAGTTTTCTCATTCCGTTTTTCTGGCCGCTGACTCCCGGCTGATATCTTCCGAGATTTCGGCGAGTGCCCGCATGCCCCTTGAATTGGGAGGCGGGTGGGAATCGAGTTCTGGCTGACGGCTGTCGGCGAGCCTGGCGGCCGGGGGCTCGAACACCGTTCACGCGACTGGCGATCCGATTGCAGAATCGTTTATTGCGTACTGTTATTGAATGATTTTTTGCATTTCCATGCATGGGTGATCGAAAAGTCAATTGGCTGTTGACTCATGCTCTGGACGGATACTACAACAGAACATGAACTAGAACAAAAGTAGAACGATAATGCACAGGAATCACGAGGACATGATCGCCCGTATCGGGGGAGACATCGGTTCCAGGGATCATGGCGATTTCCAGGTGGCGGGACCAGTGCGATTGCGCAAGGGGCGCATCCACGAGGTGACGGGCGACAGCGCCGACATCTTCGCGATCATGGCTGCATCATGCCTGCCCGGTCCGGTGATCTGGATAGGACAGGCGGGATCGGTGGAATCCCTGGCCCCCGTTGCCGTCCAGGAGTTCCTGGATCCTTCGCGCGTTGTTCTGACCAGATGCACGACGCGAAAGGAAATCCTCTGGGCGGGGGAACAGACCATGCGGGCAGACGGCGTCTCGTGCGTCATTGTCGAACTCCATGACGGTCCCGACCTGCGGGCCAGCAGGCGGCTGCAGATCGCGGCAGAGGATTCAGGGTGCACGGGCATCATCCTGGTTGCAGGCCGAACCCGCAACTCTGCCGCCCAGACCCGCTGGGAATGCATCGCCACTCCCGGGGCGATGAGAAGCTGGAGATGGCATTGCGTCAAGAACAGGCAGGGGAAGCTCGGCGCATGGAACGTGAAAATGCTGGGAGGGAGCGATGACAAGACAGGTCAAGCGTGTACTGTCGATCTGGTTGCCGCATCTGCCGCTTGATCGACTCCGGCGTCGGCGCGACCCGCGCATCCTCGGCCCCCTTGCCATCGTTGCACGGTTCAAGAATGTCTGGAAACTGACGCATCCAAACGATGTCGCGGTTCGTGCGGGACTGACACCGGGTTTGCCGGTCCCCGATGCGCGCGCCATATGCCCGGATCTCTTGACCGAACCGGCAGATCCGGAGCGTGAGGCCCGGTTTCTTCATGCATTGCGACTCTGGGCCGACAGGCTGTCGCCCCGGGTCGCGCTCGATTCTCCGGACGGACTGCTTCTCGACATAACGGGATGTGCGCATCTTTTCGGCGGAGAGGCGGAAATGGCGTTCCATGCACGCCAGGGGCTTCACGACATGCAGGTCGAAGCCCGCATCGGAATTGCCGATACGCGGAAGGCTGCATGGGCGCTTGCACGTCACGGTTCCGAATCAGTCGAAATCGCACCGCCCGGAAAGACGGTGGAAGTTCTTCATCCTCTCCGGATCGACGCTCTTGGCCTGCCTTCGCACATGATCACGGAACTCGGCCGGCTCGGCATCGAAACCGTCGGCCAGCTCAACACGATCAAGTCATCGGAATTGGCGCTCCGGTTCGGGCCCGAACTGTCGCAGGAGCTGGAACGCGCGACGGGGCGTGCTCCGGATCCGATCGTTTCGCATCGTCGTGATCCAACCTATGCGGCCGGGATGACGCTTCCCGAGCCGATCGGACTGGTCGACGATCTTGAGGCGGGCTTGAGACGACTTTCCGAATCCGTTTGCAAACGCCTGCAGGCCGCCAACAAGGGGGCACGTCGTTATCACCTGACTGTCCGATGCGTTGACACGGGGAATCACCTGGGAACCGTCGGTTTCGCAAGACCGGTCAATGATCCGGACATGCTGGTGCAGCAGTTTCGGCATCATCTGGATCAGCTGAAAATCGAGTTCGGCGCGGACAGGCTGCATCTTGCTGCCGATTGCGTGGACTGGATTCGGTCAAGACAAACGCATTTTGGCGATATCGGCAAGCGTGGCGGGGACATCACCGGGATTGTCTCGACGCTGGGCAACCGTCTCGGATTCGACCGGGTTTGCCGATGGCTTCCGGTTGACAGTCATTTGCCGGAGCGGGAATTCAGGATCGTGGATGCGGCGCATTGCGAGACATCTCCGGTTTGGGAGCGTCATCCGCGCAAGCGCCCGATCCGGCTGTACAGCTCTCCCGAACCTCTGCAAACTCTTGAACCGGACCGCCCGCCCAGGAAATTCAACTGGCGCCGGCAGACATACGAGACCACCCATGCCGAGGGGCCGGAACGCCTGACTTCGGAGTGGTGGCGCGATCAAGCCTTGCCGCAGCGCGATTACTGGCGCGTTCAGACCACGACAGGGCTGAGGCTGTGGTTGCTGACATATCCCGGCCTGAAGCGGCCAGACTGGTATGTTGCAGGGCGATTTCCGTGAGTTACGCCGAACTGGACGTCACGAGCAATTTCACCTTTCTGACGGGAGCTTCGCACCCCGAGGAACTGGTTGCCCGCGCCGGGATCCTGGGTCTTTCCGGGATTGCAATTGTCGATACCAACACATTTGCGGGGATTGTCCGTGCCCATGCGGCTGCCAAGACGCATGGGGTTCGCTACATTGTCGGTGTCCGCCTTGTTCTGACAGACGGGAGCGAGATATGCGCATACCCCGAGTCCCGGAAAGGTTACGGGCATCTTTGCCGCCTGCTGACGACAGGAAAGCGCCGAACCGTCAAGGGCAAGTGCGAACTCTCGCTCGATGACGTCCTGCAGTGGGGCAACGAATGCATTCTGATCGTGTCCGGCAGCGTCCGGACCTTTGCGGTGAGCGAGAAACTGAAGGCTGCCTTTGGACGCGACCAGGTGTTTGTCGGCGTCATGCCGCGATATGACGGGAATGACGCCGGGCATTTTGCGCATCGCGCATCGATCGCTGCCCGTGCAGGCGTCGAGCTTGTCGCCATGGGCAACGTGCTCATGCATCACGGGCGTCGAAAGCGATTGGCTGATCTGCTTTCATGCATTCGGCTGAAGACCACGATCAGCCGCCTGGGTCGCCAGGCGCTTCCGAACAACGAGCGTCGGCTCAAGTCCGAGTTCGAGATCAGGCGGTTGTTCAGGGAGTGCCCGAACGCTGTCGCCAATGCCGGGGCCATTGCCAAACGCTGCAGGTTTTCGCTGGACGAGCTCAGTTACGAATATCCCGACGAAATCACGAATGGCCAGGCTCCCAACGATCGCTTGCGGGAACTGACCGACAAGGGTCTGGCGAGGCGTTATCCCGGCGGCGTTCCGCTCGACATCCGTTCGACGGTCGAGAAGGAACTCCGGCTGATCGCCGAACTGGATTACGCGCGTTACTTCCTGACCGTCCATGACGTCGTGGTGTTCGCCCGTTCGCGGGGGATTCTGTGCCAGGGGCGGGGCAGCGCGGCCAATTCCGTTGTCTGCTACGCGCTTGGAATCACCGAGGCATCGCCGAAAACGTTTTCCATGGTTTTCGAACGGTTCATCTCGGCCGCGCGCAACGAACCGCCGGACATTGACGTGGATTTTGAGCACGAACGGCGTGAAGAGGTCATCCAGCACATCTACGAGAAATACGGGCGACATCGCGCGGGCATCTGCTCAACGGTCGTTCACTTTCGCTCGCGGGCCGCCATGCGGGAAGTCGGCAAGGCCATGGAATTGTCCGACGATATCATCGCCGCACTCTCCAGCCAGGTCTGGGGATGGTCGCGTGAAGGCGTGAAGGACGAGCATGTCAAGGCGGCCGGTCTCGACTTTCGCGACCGCAGATTGCGGCAGACCCTGGAACTGACCCGGGAGATCAACGGCTTCCCGCGTCACCTGTCTCAGCACGTGGGGGGCTTCGTCATGACCCGAGGTCGCCTGGACGAATTTTGCCCGGTCGAGAATGCGGCGATGGAAAACCGCACCATCATCGAATGGGACAAGGACGATATCGATGTCATCGGCATGCTGAAGGTGGATGTGCTGGCGCTTGGAATGCTGACCTGCATCCGAAAGACTTTCGACCTGCTGCGAACGTGGAAATCTCTCGATTACACCATGGCAGGGATTCCGCAGGAAGATTCAGAGGTTTACGACATGTTGTGCGTTGCCGATTCGCTTGGCGTGTTTCAGGTCGAAAGCCGTGCGCAGATGAATTTTCTGCCCAGAATGCGGCCACGAACCTTCTATGATCTTGTCATCCAGGTGGCGATCATCCGTCCGGGTCCGATCCAGGGCGACATGGTGCATCCCTTCATCAGGCGGCGGCGCGGCGAAGAACCGGTGGTCTTTCCGTCGGAGGAATTGCGACCGGTCCTGGGAAAGACGCTAGGAGTTCCGCTTTTCCAGGAGCAGGCCATGAGGATCGCGATCGTTGCGGCGGACTTCAGCCCAACGGAAGCCGATCAACTCAGGCGCTCGCTGGGCAGTTTCCGGGGACCCGGCACGGTCAAGGTCATGAAGGAGCGCTTTGTCGGGGGCTGCCTGGCGAAGGGCTACACAAGGGAGTTTGCCGAAAGCTGCTTCAGGCAGATCGAGGGGTTTTCGGGGTACGGTTTTCCGGAAAGCCACTCGGTGAGCTTTGCGCTTCTGGTCTACGTGTCGGCCTGGCTGAAGTGTCACCACCCCGAGGCCTTCTGCTGCGCGCTGCTCAACTCCCAGCCGATGGGTTTCTATGCACCGGCACAGATTGTCAGGGATGCGCGTGCCCATGACGTGACGGTTCTCCCGATCTGCGTGGAGAGCAGTTACTGGGACAATGTCCTGGAGCCGGCCAGCGACGGTTCGCTCGCCGTGCGACTCGGTTTTCGGCACATTCGCGGGTTCAGGGAAGAGGATGCCTCCTGGATCAGCGCTGCGCGCGGTCACGGCTACGATTCCATCGACGCCTTGTGGCGACGCGCCGGGCTGTCCAGAAAGGCCTTGTCTCTTTTGGCAGGCGCCGATGCTTTCTCCGCATACGGGTTGAGCCGGCGGGAAGCGCTGTGGGAGGCGAAGGCCATTTGCGGAGACAAGCCGTTGCCGCTCTTCGAGAAATGCGGTGAGGGCTTGCCTCAGGTCGTGACCCAGTTGCCGCAAATGTCGGGCAAGGGGAATGTCTTTGAAGATTACGTGACAACCCGTCTCACCTTGCGCGATCACCCGATCAGGCTGCTCCGGGCGACGCTCGGTCATTTTGACGAGGCGAGTTCCTTGCGGAATGTTCCGGACGGGCAGTGGGTGACGGTGACGGGACTGGTCATCACGCGACAGAGGCCCGGAACCGCAGGAGGGGTCATTTTCCTGACACTCGAGGACGACACCGGCGTGTCCAATGTCATCGTCTGGTCAAGGACTTATGAGAAATATCGCAAGTCTGTGACGACCGGCCGGCTTCTCAGGGTCAGGGGAAAGCTGCAAAGAGAGGGGATTGTCAGCCATGTCATATCATCCCGCATCGACGATCTGTCCGGGATGCTTGACGAATTCGGCAGTGCAGACGCCCGCGTGGGCGGGATCAACCCGATGTATTCCAATGCTGATTCAGCCTGCGGCAGAGGAGGAAGCGGAAGCGCCAGGACGGTACCGACGGCGAATGACCATGAAGTTTCAACAGCAACGGGACTCTCCGTGAAACCATCTCCTCGCCACCCGCGCGAGCAGGCGAAAATCCTGTTTGGTCGCTGAATCCGAATTCGCACCGGTTTTCGATGCGGTGACGATCGGGGGGTTGCGTGCGATCATCCGCCGAACTCCAGTGTCAGGTCCGTCCTCCAACCGTGGCAGGATGGTCGGCTGGTTTCCGGAACCTGGAGCGATCATCAAGGGTGAAAGGGCTCGTGACCCGAAGCTGATGCGGATGTTCTGGCCTGCGATGCAGATGATGACGGATGCATCGATGACGTTGAGAAACAATGTAGGTGTCGAACGGCGGTCCGACCAAGATTCCGAGTCGGATGCCCTGGACAAACCGGTTTGGGGATGGCATCTGGACATCGGAGGCTTTGCTGGCAACAGCATTGCCTTTTTTCTTTCGGTAACTGTTCCGAGATCATTGATGATCTCGAACCGGTGACTCGTACAGGCAATTGGCGTACGCTGCGTGACCAACATCACGACGACCTGCGAAGTATAGAGTTATCGGAGGAAACTGATGGCGGACTGTACAGAAGAACCGACCAGATCTGAACCGGCAATCGTTTTCAGATTGGAAGACTCGTACAACAATTTCCGTTATCGGGTCCGAAAAAAACCGTCTGACAGTCGCCGTTTCCCAACCGCTATGGATAGACTTGCAATGGAAAAGACACTGCTTGGACTGAAAGGGCTGCCCGAGGGTGTCCGCGAATACGGTTTGCCAGACCCTTCGGCAATTGCCAAACAAGTGCCTGATCTCTCGGTGGAGTATTATGATGAGGCGGAGGTATTGCCAGATCGTTTCAGTTATCAGAGCGTGACCGTGATTAGCGGGCGCGCCAGACGAGTCTTTGAGAACGTCGATCCGGAGGGCGGACATGCGTTTGTTCCCGCAACTGTCGTGAACAAGAATGACTGCCCGGTTTGTGGCGAATGGTACTACATGTTGTGCGGTCGTAGTTTCTTCGCGAGTGAGGTTCCCATTGACGGAGATTTTCGTTCTGATTCAACTACACAAACTTGGGTGGAAAAGACCTATTTTTCCACGAAAGAACGTCGGCTCTTTTTTTCTCAACAGCCTGTCTGGACGACGGCTGGAACAGTTAGACCAAATTTTTTGTCCAAGCCCGTGTTCGACGAAATCAAAGCTGAGGGTCTGACCGGGTTCCGGGAATTCACCAAGGATTTTGGGCTCGCGGGTGCTGACGATCCCCACATTGGCCAGTTGCCAACCTCGGAAAACGTCAGCCATTATTGGTTTTGAGGAGGCATGGGAGCTTTGACTGTCTGAGATACGAGGCCTCTCTCGCGGGAGTGTTTGAGTCACGAGATCAGTCTCCAGATCCTTGACGGTTTCCTGCATGCACACACTCGACCGGATTGCATTTGGCTACATTGGCCCTCGCACTCATTGGATTACGCATGCTGCGATTGGGGGAAGCTTGGACGCCGGCGGGGGGCATACTGGAAAACAGAGTGCTATTCCGCGATTCTACGGGAATCTGCCAGTTTGTGCTGAATTCATGTCGCGTTGAACTTGTACAGGAATTGCGTCGTTTCTATAAGTCGGGCCTACGCAACCCGCCGCTCCTAAAGACACCCGGAAAAGAGGATCGACATGGCAGGTCACTCCAAATGGGCCAACATTCAGCACCGAAAGAGCCGCCAGGACGCATCGCGGTCCCGGCTTTTTTCGCGACTGGCACGGGAAATCACGGTCGCCGCCCGTCACGGCGATCCTGATCCCGAAAAAAACCCACGCCTGAGGCTGGCAGTCAAGGAAGCAAAATCGAATTCCGTTCCGAAAGACGTGATTGAACGGGCAATCTCGAAGGCGTCCGGGAACGACGGCGAGAACTTCGAGGAAATCCGTTACGAAGGATACGGGCCGGACGGTGTCGCGATCATCGTGGAAGCCATGACCGACAATAGAAACCGAACCGCCGCGAGCGTGCGTTCGATCTTTTCCAAGGCGGGCGGCAGCATGGCGGAAACGGGAGCCGTTTCCTTCATGTTCGAGCGCAAGGGATTCGTGCTTTACCCCAGGGAGTCCGGAAGCGACGACGATATGCTCGAAGCGGCAGTCGAGGCCGGCGCAGATGATGTCGAGAGCACCGATGACGGTCATGAGATCTATTGCGAAGCGCGTGACCTGAACGACGTATCCACGGCGCTTGAAGCGACTTTCGGCGAGTCGGAGTCGACGCGGTTGATTTGGAAACCGGTGACAACCACTCCACTTGGTTTCGAATCAGCTCAAAAGGTCTTGAAGCTCGTCGAGGTCCTTGAAGACGATGACGATGTCCAGAACGTGACGGCGAATTTCGACATTCCCGACGACGTGATGGAGCAATTGACAGCCTGAGAAACGGGGCAGGTCGCCAGGGAACTCCTCAAGATCTCGAATGCGAAGGACTTCTGGCACAAACACGACACGTAACACTGTTCGTGGCGTCGGTTTTCTGGCAGTAACCGCCCTGTCGTGACGTTACGGGATCAATAGACAACGACGGATTCGACTCGGCCCCTGGCAAAGCAGGAAAATGTCCGGGTGAAATCGTGATGGAGGGATGCCATGCTGATTGGCGCACCGCGTGAAATCTATCCAGGCGAGAGCCGCGTGGCCATGACGCCACAGTCGGCGCAGCAACTGGCCAAGATCGGACACACGACCGCTATCGAGGCGGGTGCTGGAGACGCGGCCGGATTCTCTGACGCCGATTTCAAGGATGCTGGCGTCGACATCGTGGAGTCGGCCGAAGAACTGTGGGGCAAGGCGGATGTCGTCGTCAAGGTGCGTCCTCCAGCAGAGACTGAACTCGAATTGCTGCGAGAGGACCAACTCCTGATCGGGTTTTTCGATCCAGCTCGCAATTCCGATGGTCTTGAGTCCGCGGCCAAGTCGGGTGCATCGGTGATCGCCACGGAAATGGTCCCGAGAATCAGCCGTGCCCAGAAGATGGACGCGCTGAGTTCGATGGCCAACATTGCCGGATACAGGGCGGTCATCGAGGCTGGGGGAAACTACGGTCGCTTTTTTGCCGGTCAGGTCACCGCAGCCGGAAAGGTCTCGCCCGCAACGGTGCTGGTCATCGGGGCAGGGGTCGCCGGCCTTGCTGCCATCGGCGCGGCACAGTCCTTGGGTGCCGTGGTCCGGGCATTCGATGTTCGCGCGGAAGTGGCCGAGCAGATCGAGTCGCTTGGTGCAGAATTCCTGATGCTCGAGTTCGAAGAGGACGCATCGGGCGAGGGTGGATATGCCGCTCCTTCGAGCCCCGAGTTCCGCGAAAAGCAGTTGGAACTCTTTCGCCAACAGGCGCCAGAGGTCGACATCGTGATCACGACCGCACTGATTCCGGGGCACGGAGCACCGGAACTCTGGCTCGATGACATGGTGGAAGCCATGAAGCCTGGATCGGTGATCGTCGATCTGGCCGCAGAGCAGGGCGGCAACTGCACGCAGACGGTTCCCGGCGAAAAAATCGTGACTGACAATAACGTTACGATCATCGGCTATACCGATTTTCCGAGCCGAATGGCCGCGCAGGCATCGACACTCTATGCGACCAACCTCTTTCACATGGTCGACGACCTGACGCCCGAGAACGACGGTGTCATCGTTCATGACATGGATGACGAAGTGATCAGGGGATCGACCGTTGCCCACAAGAACGAGGTCACCTATCCGCCGCCAAGGCCCGCCGATACTGGCAAGGCGGCAAGCCCGAAACCGAAGGTCGGATCGTCAAAGACCCACGAACAAAGGCTCCAGGAAGCCAAGGAAGCCGAAATTCGTGCGGCGCGCAGGTCGGGGATTTGGCAGATCGGACTTTTGGTCGCGGGCGGTTTGCTCATGTTTGTCCTGGGGTTGTATGCGCCAGCATCCTTCATGCAGCATTTCATCGTCTTCGCGCTCGCGTGCTTTGTCGGCTACCAGGTGATCTGGAATGTCAATCACGCGCTGCACACGCCGCTCATGGCCATCACCAACGCCATTTCCGGCATCATCATCCTCGGAGCGCTTCTGCAGTTGAACACGGGCCACTGGATCGTGACGATCCTGGCTTCCGTGTCCGTGCTGATTGCGGCAATCAACATCGTTGGGGGATTCCTTGTCACCCGACGAATGCTGAACATGTTCGAGAAATCGTGAGCAGGGTATCGCTATGAGTTCCGGATTCATGACATCGGCCTACATCGCGGCCACGGTTCTTTTCATCCTCGCTCTCGGTGGTTTGAGCAACCAGGAGAAGGCGAAACGCGCCATATGGTTCGGAATCGTTGGTATGGCGCTTGCCGTGTTCGCAACGATATTCGGACCGCAAGTTCACGGGCTGGCCTATTTCTTGCTGGTTCCGCTTTTGGGCGCGGGCGCGGTCGCAGGGATCTATGTCGCGCGCCGGGTCAAGATGACCGAAATGCCGCAACTGGTTGCGGCACTGCACAGTTTTGTCGGATTGGCAGCCGTCTTCATCGGCATCAACTCGGATATCGGAGGCCCGCACTCGGGAGCGTTGGCGGATCATGGCGCGGCAGCGGGCCATGCGGCGATCACCAATGCAGAGATGGTCATCCATCAAGTCGAGGTTTTCCTCGGCGTGTTCATCGGCGCGGTGACGTTCACCGGTTCGATCGTTGCCTACGGGAAGCTCGCCGGCAGCATTTCCGGCAAGCCGTTGACCCTTCCGGGCCGCAATCTCCTCAATTTGGTGATGGTCCTCGCATCGATCGGCCTCATGGCGATCTATCTCGCCACCTCCGACAGCTGGACACTCTACGTGATGACGCTCATCGCGCTCGTGCTCGGTGCCCATCTGGTGCTCGCGATCGGAGGGGCTGACATGCCGGTCGTCGTCTCGATGCTGAACAGCTACTCGGGGTGGGCTGCGGCCGCGACAGGGTTTCTCCTCGGAAACGACCTTTTGATTGTCACTGGCGCCCTGGTCGGGGCGTCGGGCGCGATTCTGAGTTATATCATGTGCCGCGCGATGAACCGGTCGTTTATCTCGGTCATTCTCGGCGGTTTTGGAACCGGAGGTGGAACGTCGATCGAAGTCGAAGGCGAGATGGTCGCAACAGATGTTCACACCGTCGCCTCCCAGCTCGAGAACGCGAGTTCGGTGATCATCGTTCCCGGTTACGGGATGGCGGTCGCGCAGGCCCAGGCATCTGTCTCCGAGTTGACGCGACGGCTGCGCGCCAAGGACATCAATGTGAGGTTCGGGATACATCCTGTTGCCGGTCGCCTCCCAGGGCACATGAACGTGCTGCTCGCGGAGGCGAAGGTTCCGTACGACCTCGTGTTGGAAATGGACGAAATCAACCCGGATTTCCCACAGACTGATGTTGTCATCGTGATCGGTTCGAACGACATCGTCAATCCTGCCGCACAGGAGGATCCATCGAGTCCGATTGCGGGAATGCCGGTACTTGAGGTCTGGAAGTCGGAGTCGGTCATCGTTTGCAAGCGGGGGCAGGGTACCGGATACTCGGGTATCGAAAATCCGTTGTTCTACAAGGAGAACACGCGAATGCTTTATGGTGACGCAAAGGCAACCGTCGACCAGATTCTTGCGCTGGTTCTGTAGACAATTGCGAATTCTGCTTGTCTGCACAACTCCGTCCGAACCCGCGATGAACGCCATGCAGCAGCGTATCCGTCTTGAGCTATTGCCGGATTGGCCGTGACCCAAGACATCCCGTCATTGGATCAACAAGAGACCGCGAAGGCAACGGCGCGCGCGCTCATCGAAATCGAGGCGGTCCGGTTTCAGACGGATCCTCCATTCACGCTGACCTCCGGCATGGTCAGCCCTGTCTACATCGATTGCCGAAAGATCATTTCCTATCCCGACATTCGGACAAAGTTGACAGACTTTGCGATTTCCGTTCTTCGGCACGAGGGAGTTGTCGAGCGAACAGATGTGATTGCCGGTGGAGAAACAGCGGGAATTCCGTTCGCAGCATGGATTGCTGACCGGTTGCAGATGCCAATGGTCTATGTCCGCAAGAAACCGAAAGGGTTTGGGCGAAAATCCCGGATCGAGGGTGACATTCAAGCTGGCCAACGCGTTCTGCTCGTCGAGGATCTCGCAACAGATGGTGGCAGCAAGATCGGTTTTTGCGAGGCTCTCCGTGAAGCGGGCAGCAGAGTCAGCGACACCTTCGTGACGTTCTTCTACGACATTTTTCCCCATTCAAAGCAGCAACTGGCGTCAAACGGGATCCAATTGCATGCCTTGGCGACATGGAAGGACGTCCTGGCCGAATGTCGCGTAGCGGGGGCATTCAGCGACCAGACGCTCGACGATGTCGAGCAGTTTCTTGACCAGCCGCTGGCATGGAGTGAAGCTCGCGGCGGTCAAGGCAGGTCTTCCACGGATTCGACCTGAATCGCCTGTCGCAAAGACCTTGAGCGCGTTCATGCAGGCTGATTATGTCATCGTTGGTGCCGGGTCGGCAGGATGCGCGCTGGCATACCGTCTTTCGGAAGACGGTCGACACTCCGTCATCGTCATTGAACATGGCGGGAGCGACGCGGGACCGTTCATCCAGATGCCCGGTGCACTGTCCTATCCGATGAACATGAGCCTGTACGACTGGGGTTTTTCAAGCGAGCCGGAACCTCATCTTGGTGGCCGAAGACTTGCAACGCCACGCGGCAAGGTCATTGGCGGATCATCATCGATCAACGGAATGGTTTACGTTCGCGGGCATGCGCGTGACTATGACCATTGGGAGGCATCCGGGGCGGCAGGGTGGTCCTTTGCCGATGTCGGCCCTTACTTCAAGCGTATGGAAGACTGGCATTCCTGTGGTCACGGTGGAGACCCCGAAAGGCGAGGTCGTGGTGGGCCGCTCCATGTCATACGCGGCACCCGTAAAATCCCGCTGAATCAAGCATTTGTTAACGCAGGAGTCGAAGCCGGCTACCAGCATACCGCAGATTGCAACGGTGGAAAGCAGGAGGGTTTTGGCCCGTGGGATCAGACCGTGTGGAAAGGCAGACGATGGTCAGCCGCGCAAGCCTATCTCAAGCCAGCTCTCAAGCGCAGCAATGTCATGTTGGTTCGTGGCATGGCTCTTCGGATTTGCATGGAGGGAACCAGGGCCACGGCCGTGCAGATCCGCCAGGGAAAGCGACAAGTCGAGGTCCGGGCAAGTCGTGAAGTCATTCTTGCGGCCTCCTCCATCAATTCCCCCAAGATTCTCCTGAATTCCGGGATTGGCCCGAAGGATGAACTTTCGGCGCTCGGAATCCCCGTGGTTGCAGATCGGCGGGGGGTCGGAAAAAACCTCCAGGATCACCTCGAGGTGTACATTCAGTACAAATGCCTACAGCCGGTCACCTTGTATCGATACTGGAATCTCCCGGGCAAGTTCCTCGTTGGCCTCAGATGGATGCTGGCTAGATCCGGTCCGGGTGCCTCGAATCATTTTGAATCAGGCGGCTTTGTTCGCTCGGCACCCGGAATCGAATACCCGGATGTCCAGTTTCATTTCCTTCCGATCGCCGTTCGGTACGACGGAAAAGCGACCTCCGAGTCGCACGGGTTTCAGATCCACACGGGTCCGATGCGTTCGCAATCGAGAGGTGAAGTCACCTTGAATTCAGCGGATCCCGAAACGCCGCCGAAGATTTTTTTCAACTACATGAGTTGCGAGCAGGACTGGATCGACTTTCGCGCGTCGATCCGACTGGTACGCGAGATCGTGGGCCAACCTGCTCTTGCGCCCTTTGCCGGTGACGAGATCCAGCCCGGGTATCATGTCACCAATGATACCGAGATTGACGAGTTCATCAGGCAACACGCGGAGAGCGCGTACCATCCTTGCGGAACGTGTCGCATGGGCGCAGCGGACGATCCGGGAGCGGTTGTCGACCCCGAATGCCGCGTCATCGGGATCCAGGGGCTTCGGGTTGCTGACAGCTCGATATTTCCGCGAATTACCAATGGCAACACGAACGCGCCTTCGATCATGGTCGGTGAGAAAGCCTCCGATCACATTCTTGGCAAGGCGCCGCTTCCGAGATCCAACGACATTCCGTGGATTCACCCGGAGTGGGAGAAAGCCCAGCGATAACCCCGAATTCGCGTGGGTCGTTGATTGGACGAAGTTGATCGGTTGAAATGACGATCCTATTCATCGGCTTGCATGTGCGTACGCAGATTGCTGAAGCATTGATTCGTGAACTTGCGCGCAAATCCGCCGACGAGGCGTGAACCGATCTGTGCGATCTTTCCGCCGATCTTGATTTCGGCGTCATAGTCGAGGACCGTTCCAGACTCCGCCTCTTTCAAGCGAACATTGGCAAGTCCCTTGACGAAACCTGCAGCTCCTCCCTTGCCCGAACCGGTCAAGGTGATTTCCTCGAGTTCCGTGACGACCTCGACGGTGATGACTCCCCGAAATCGCGCCTTGATGGGCCCGACCTTCTGGGCGACCACGATGTCGACGCTTCCATCTCGTGGAGAACCTTGCACTTCCTCGCATCCTGGAATGCAGGCCTTGAGAACTTCAGGGTCGTGGAGGGCATCCCAGATTGCCTGTGGTGTTTCCTCGAGGGTTTCTGTTCCTGTCAGTTTCATAGTGTCCTCATGACTGGATATTGATGCTGTTCCTTGGCGCGGAAAAGAAACCATCTGCGACCGAATGCGCCGGATTGGTCTTGCGGTTGCCGCATTGTGACGTGTGGCGCGACAAAATAGAGTGAGGTCAATCGCCAGCAGCGCACAAGTCTTTCCGTTCCAGCAAATCGATAGGCGGACGACCATGCGTTTCCTCGTTGGCCATCCGGAAAGTCTGCTTTCTGATGGTCGTGTAAACCTTGCCGTTAGGTATCTGCTTGAAATCTTTAATCAATTTAACATCATTGGTATAGAGTAACCTAGCTCCACTCACGTAGGCCAAAGCGAGTACATGAACATCGTCGGAGGTTGCTTCGACCGTGTCGTTCAATTCCTCAATCTTTGAATTCACTTCATCGTCATTAATTCGTCGAGCTTTCCCGGCGGAGATTGCTTCTTTCCACCAACTTAGGAGTGCCTTGTTCTCTTTGAGTTCATCCCAAAGTTTTCCACCTGCAACCACTGGATAACGCCGTCTGTTGATAGCCTCAAAAAAGGCCTCGGCAGCGGGAGGTCGGGATCTTCGGGCACTGAAAACTTCGTGGGCTACACTGTTGTCAAGGATAACGCACACTTGTCAGAGGCCCAAAGACCTGTTGGTTTCTTCCATGAAGAACCGTCGATAACTGTCCGGAGCATTCAGGACATTGCCAAGATCATCCAATTGGATTGAGTGAACAATTACATCTTGTGACTGCCTCTCGAAAAACAGGATAGACACCTCGCTCGGTTTAAGTGGCGTTTTGCCATCGCGGACATCCATCCGAACTCTTTCCAGAAGGTGATCGCTGTGGGTTTCGATGAGAAGTTGTTGCCCCTCCCCCGCAAATCTACAAAAAATTGTCCCTAGTGCAGCTTGAGCACTCGGATGGAGGTGCACTTCGGGTTGCTGAAACAAGTACATTGGTGGTCGTCCTGAACGCAACAATTCGACAAGCAAGGGGAGCACCTGACTGACGCCGTAACCGACATCGGCCAAGTTCCGCCAAGGCCCCTTACGCTTTCCGTCATGTCGTCTGACTTGAAGTTGAAACGGATCATTCTCCCTTGCCCCTAATGGGGACCGAATTTTGATTTCATCAAATATTCCCAATTTTTGACCAAAACGCTCCAACGACAGTTTCAACTTATCCCACGACTCTGATCTTGAGCGGGCAAGACCAGCGAGAAACTCGGGAATCCTGTCTCCTTCAGGGTCCGGTGCGTCGAACGTGCGGTCATAGGTACGCTTTGGGTGAGAACGAACTGGAGCGCTTGCAAACGGAACTGACCGAGATTGACCGCCCAACAAGGCCAATTGGTAAGTGAGTTCACTAATCTTGTGAACATCGTCATCGGTGATTTCAGGAGAGTCATTGACCGGTCTAATTTCATTTCCCCAAGGAGGAGCAAACCGCCACCACGAGCCAGGAGCTATCAGCTTGGCACTGGGCAGTAGCAAACTCTTCACATCTCGGAAATCGCAGCACCAAGTTCCGTTAGGTGTCGAGACCGTGAATTTTGGATCAGACTCCGGTTCAGCCGTCACTTCAAGAGTGACGCCACTGCGTTTCAGACGCCACTGCTTGGCAGCAATTCGGCCGGAGAATTTTGAAAACTGTGCTTCGAATTCCCATGGTTCGATTTCGTCAGATTTCAGGTTCAGAGACGATTCGAAACCACCCAAAAAAAACTCCACCGGCCGTTGTCTTCGACCAGAGTCGTGGGCGATGTCCTCGAATATTCCTAGATCGTAAGGGGGGCTGCTAAAGTCGGCAAATGGATCGGGTGTCCGGACAACATTCCAAAGAGCCCGAACCATGGCCATGAAAGAGGTTTTTCCGGTACTGTTTTCTCCGACCAGCAGTGTTAGTGGTGCTAGGCGAGCAACCTGCCGGCGACCGAAACATCGGAAATTCTCGACGATGATCTTGTCCACGGGTTGACTGAACCCCTTGTTTAACGCTGTCATCGGGACCTTACGCTCATAACAGGAAGTGCGAAATGACGGAAAGGCCAATTGTCGAAGTGATCTAGGCACTCGCACGGAAGCAAATTCGTGGCATGGGCACGTTACGAACTCACTACACGTTGGCCTCGGACTTGATCAAGTAAACTCAAGGTCCGAGTTGACGATGGAATCCACTGTTAGCTATCTGACGAAGTTAGCATTACGCCAGTCGTTCGAATAAGACAACTTGGCATCTCCGCAACCCGAATCCATCTGCAATTTCAACGGTTTCTGACCTGGGCTTCAATCCGGGCAGTATACAAGGCCGCGAGAATTCCCATGCTCCCCGAAGACACGATGCAGAGCAGCAGGATTTCGGCACGGGTCTGATACGAAATCAGATTCCCCGCGACGAGCGACATCACGCCACCGCCCAGCGTGATCAACGAACCGCCAAATCCGGATGCGGCGCCAGCCAGTTCGGGCCGGACGGACATGATCCCCGCATTCGCACTGGGAAGGGTGAGGCCGTTACCCATTCCGATGAAAACCGTGAATCCAAAAAACGCCAGCGGGTGGGTGGCGCCTGCCAACACGAGGAGAAGCGATGTGCCCATTCCGGTGGTCACGATGACAGCGCCTGCGATGACCATCCGCCTCATTCCAATCCGTACGGCAAATCGACCCGAGAACGCATTGCCCAGGAAATACCCAAGCGGCGCAAAGCAAAAATAGAATCCGATCTGCCTCGGTTGGAGGTCGTAGACCTGGGCGCCAACGAACGGACTTCCGCCGAGATATGCAAAGAACGTCCCGGCAGTGAACGCCCCGGTTATCGAATAGCCCCAGAATCGCCTGGACCGAAGGAGTTCGGGCAACATTCCCAGCAGTTCTGCAAATCCTCCCGGTGCCCGTGTCGCCGTCTCGCCGAGGTCGAGGTAGACCAAGATCAACGCAATCAGCCCGGCTCCCGATTGCAAAAGGAAATTTGCCTGCCACCCGGCGGCTTCCTGCAGGATCCCACCGATCGGAGGCGCCATCATGGGGACCAGTGCCATGCCCATGGTGATGTACCCGATGAAACTCGCCGATCGCGTCGCACCGACGATGTCCCTGGCGATCGCTCGCGACAGGACGATTCCCGACACGATCGATGTCTGAAGCACGCGACAGATCATGAAACTCGTGATGTCGTTCGACATTGCAGCGCCGGCAGAGACAATGACGAAGATTGAAATCGTCACCAGAAGCACGTTGCGTCGCCCGTAGCGGTCGGACAAAGGCCCGATCACCAAATGCATGATGCCCGAGAGCAGCACATACCCCGATATCGAGTATTGCATGACAGCCGGCGTCGTTCCGAAATGCAACGCCATGGCGGGCAGGGATGCGATGAAGACGTTCATCGACATCGATGACACTGCGGCGATCAGCACCAGCGTGACAATGTGAGGAGGACTGTTTCGGTCAAGAAACCGGGCAGGAACTCTGGCATCCATGCGCAATCACTATGGCGATTTAGGGTGACTGTCCATGAGAACCGCAGAACCTGAGAGCTTCTGCCAGGCTCGTGAACATCGCTGAACACGCACCGACAAAAATGGCCAGTTCAGAAAACGGCGAACTGTCGGTAACGGACGTTCGTCGTCAGAAGGATGCGGTCGCCGACAACCGCCTCGTCACTGGGAGGCGCGACGCGGATTCATCGAATCGATTGCGCGATCCAAGGGACGACGACGAGTTCAATCAAGCTAGTCGGACGACGAGAAACCATGAAGCGTGGGATCATTCCGCCAGGCGCGATCAACGGACTCGACTCTGTCACGGGGTTGTCACAAAGAGTTCAGTCGATACACTGGATTGGCGTTGAAGAGCCTTGGCGGTCCTGCCGTTGTGCCGGGTTCGACTTCAGCCGCTGAAAGTCGGTGTTGAAACCGAATGAACAAGTTGGAACCGGAGCACAGGAATGCATAGCATCGTGGCCGAACTCGAAAAACGCAGAAGCGCCGCAAGACTTGGAGGTGGTCAGAAGCGTATCGACACACAGCACCAAAAAGGAAAGCTGACCGCGCGCGAGCGCCTCGAAGTCCTTCTCGACGAGGATTCGTTCGAAGAGTTTGACATGTACGTCACGCATCGCTGCACCGAATTTGGCATGGACAAGATCAGGTATCCCGGTGACGGCGTCGTGACCGGTTGGGGGACAATCAACGGTCGTCAGGTCTACGTGTTTTCGCAGGATTTCACGGTCTTCGGAGGGTCACTTTCGGAAACGCACGCAGCCAAGATATGCAAGATCCAGGAAATGGCATTGCGCAATGGTGCACCCGTCATCGGACTGAACGATTCGGGTGGCGCGCGGATCCAAGAAGGGGTGGCCTCGCTCGCCGGATATGCCGACGTCTTCCAGAACAACATTCTGGCATCAGGAGTCATTCCACAGATCAGCGTCATCATGGGACCATGTGCGGGGGGTGCCGTTTATTCGCCCGCGATGACCGATTTCATATTCATGGTGCGCGACAGTTCCTACATGTTCGTCACGGGTCCAGATGTCGTCAAGACCGTGACCAACGAAGTCGTCTCGGCCGAGGAACTTGGTGGCGCACGCACGCATACCGAGAAATCGGGAGTCGCGGACGGCGCGTTCGACAACGACATGGAAACCTTGATGGAGATTCGGCGGTTCTTCGACTTCCTGCCGCTTAACAATCGCGAAGGCGCTCCGGTGCGGGATTTCGACGACGAGCCCGGACGTGAGGTTCCTGCACTCGATTCCCTGATTCCCGACAATCCCAATGCCCCCTACGACATGAAGGAACTGGTCCAGAGTGTTGCAGATGAACACTTTTTCTTCGAGGTTCAGGAAGATTTCGCGAAAAACATCATTGTCGGCTTCATCCGGCTGGAAGGATCAACGGTTGGTATCGTCGCGAATCAACCAATGGTGCTTGCCGGTTGCCTCGACATCGAGGCTTCGCGAAAAGCTGCTCGATTCGTGCGGTTTTGTGACGCGTTCGAGATTCCAGTTCTGACATTCGTTGATGTCCCCGGTTTCCTGCCCGGCACGGCACAGGAGTACGGCGGCGTGATCAAGCATGGCGCAAAATTGCTGTTCGCCTTCGGCGAGGCAACGGTGCCGAAGGTCACGGTCATCACGCGAAAGGCATATGGCGGGGCCTATGACGTCATGGCGTCCAAGCACTTGCGCGGTGACATCAACTACGCATGGCCAACGGCGGAGATTGCCGTGATGGGCGCAAAGGGAGCGGTCGAAATCCTCTACCGATCGGAACTGGGAAATCCCGATGCCATCGCGGAACGCACGGCTGAGTACGAGGAACGATTTGCCAATCCATTCGTGGCAGCCGAAAAGGGCTTCATCGATGAGGTCATCATGCCGAGGAGCACCCGGATCAGAGTCTGCCGGGCATTTGCCGCTCTTCGTGGCAAGTCGTTGAAGAACCCGAAGAAGAAGCACGACAACCTGCCACTGTGATCCAGCAAGCGTTGCCGCTGTCCATGACAGCGTTTGTTTTCCGGTTCTGCATGATTTCGATTCGGTCGCGGTCCATCGCAAGGACGGACAATCTCCAGACACGACGGACTGATGCCTGGGTCATGGATCATCGAACGTGCAAGCGTGGTCCGCATGGGTTCGGTGAACTCGAAGCAATGAACAATTGCCCGTGACCGACGACTTTGATCATCCCGCTGTGCAAGAATGCAGGATCAGGACTCGACGCAACGAGCAAATGGTCCTGGATGCCCTTTGTCCGGCGAGTTGCCGGCAATCGGGCGGTTCAATCAAGTGATTGAATCCCCGGGCAGCAAAAAGGGCCGATGAAATTGACAACTTCGTGTTTTTATGGTCAGCAAGACATGGTAATCATGCCCCATGCCGCAGATGGGCGGTCAATTCCAGCCGGGTCAATTGAGCAATCGTCCCGGCACCAACGGGAGAAGAAAGAATGAAAACGGTAAAGATTGCAGCCGCTGCAATTCTCCTATTCGGCCTCGCTGCTTGTGAGCAGGCTGCAGAAGAGGAAATGATGATGGAAGAAGAAATGGTCATGGAAGAAGATTCCATGGGCAAAGCCTGACGCCAGCCAACATTCTCACGAATTTCATGGCCGGGGCAGGCCAGAGCCGCCCCGGTCATTACAGCTTGTCAGTAGGTAGCTTCCCCTGAGTTCAGGTGGGTGCCAGGGGCTCTCTCGAATGAACTATGCTGGTACCAATGACTGTTTGATCTCGTTCCTTGACCTGAAGCCTATACCATCTTGCATGCCACAGCGTTGGATGTCCGGACGATTCGGACTCACGGTTCTGCGCCTCGATGCTCCGTGTGATTGGAGACATTTCGGCCAATGGGAAACGGGAAGGTGTCGTCATGTTTGACAAGATCCTGATTGCCAATCGCGGCGAAATCGCCTGCCGCGTCATCAAGACAGCGAAAAAAATGGGCATCGGAACCGTCGCCGTGTACTCGGACGCCGACCGAGACGCGCTGCACGTGCGCATGGCGGATGAAGCCACTCACATCGGTCCCCCCCAGGCTTCACAGTCATATATCGACATCGACAAGGTCGTGGATGCCGCCAAGACAACGGGTGCGGACGCCGTTCACCCGGGTTACGGCTTTTTGTCCGAGAACCAGGACTTCGCGTCCGCCCTCGCGAAAGCGGGCATCACCTTCATTGGACCGCCGACCGGAGCGATTGCCTCCATGGGGGACAAGATCGCATCCAAGCAGATTGCGACTGAAGCCGGAGTGAACACGGTTCCCGGCGGCGCCGATCTTGTCGGCAATCCAGATGATGCGGTGACGGCTGCACGCGAGATCGGATACCCGGTCATGATCAAGGCGTCTGCCGGTGGCGGCGGAAAGGGGATGAGAATCGCATGGAATGATGACGACGTGAGACTCGGATTCGCCATGGCAGCATCCGAATCGCTGTCGTCATTTGGCGATGACCGGCTTTTTGTCGAGAAATTCGTTGTCTCGCCACGTCATATCGAAATCCAGGTTCTCGCCGACTCGCACGGAAACTGCATTTATCTGAACGAACGGGAGTGCTCGATCCAAAGGCGAAACCAGAAGGTTGTCGAAGAGGCGCCGTCCCCGTTTCTTGACGTGAAGACCCGTCAGTACATGGGTGATCAGGCGGTCGCTCTCGCCAGGGCCGTTGGTTACCAGAGTGCCGGTACCGTCGAGTTCATCGTGGACAAGGACCGCAATTTCTATTTCCTGGAAATGAACACCCGCCTGCAGGTCGAACACCCGGTCACGGAACTCATCACCGGTGTCGATCTGGTCGAAGAGATGATCAAGGTTGCAGCTGGCAAACCCTTGTCAATGACCCAGGACGATGTCGCGATCAACGGGTGGGCAATCGAATCACGGATCTATGCCGAAGACCCTTATCGCGGATTCTTGCCCTCGGTCGGGCGACTGACCCGTTACAGAACGCCTCAAGACGTGAACGGAACGGTTCGCGTGGACACAGGGGTCGAAGAAGGTGACGAGATCTCGATCCATTACGACCCGATGATCGCCAAGCTGTGCGTGCACGGTGGCGATCGCGAGACGGCCATTCCGCTCATGCGCGATGCCTTGGAAGCCTTCGAAATCGAAGGGGTGGGGAACAATCTGCCATTCCTTCTCACGGTCATGGGACACGAAGAGTACGTCGCTGGCGATGCGACGACGAGTTTCATCGAGGACAATTTTCCCGATGGTTTCAGCGGGGTTGAACTTGACGAAGCGAACCTCAGGAAACTGGCTGCGGTGGCGGTGGCGATGTTTCGGGTTCGCGAAATCCGCGACTCACGGATATCCGGGCGAATGTCGCACCACGAACGGATGGTCGGAACATCGTGGCATGTCAGCCTGGGCGGACAAGATTTCCCGGTTGAAATTTCGGCGGATGCGGCCGGCACCACCGTTGTCTTCACGGATGGCGAATCTTGCCGCATCGAGTCTGCTTGGACGCCCGGACAGCGCATCGTCGATTTCAACGTCAATGGCGAGAGGAACATTCTGCAGGCGTGGTCGACCGCAAGCGGATTCATGATTCATCATCGTGGGGCGCGATTGAACGTTTACGTGCGCACCCCGCGCCACTTTGAACTCTCCAAGCACATGATCGAAAAGCCAGAACGAGACACGTCGGGGTCATTGTTGTGCCCGATGCCGGGTCTTGTGGTGAAACTTCACGTTTCCGAAGGAGACGAAGTCCTCGAAGGGCAGGCGCTTTGCACGGTCGAAGCCATGAAGATGGAAAACCTGCTACGGGCCGAAAAGAAAAAGACCGTCGACAAGGTTCTCGTCAATGTCGGCGACAACCTTGCGGTCGATGATGTCATCATGACCTTTGTCGGCAATGACGGCAAGGAAACGGATTGAGCTTGCTGCTCAGCGATTCCTCATTTCCTGTTGTCGCATCGGCATCTTGTCGATTGCCCGGGATATTTCGCGGACCGACCAGGGGAACGGCTTGCGCAGCTTGACCTCACCGTCCTTGCCGATCAGCACCATCATGAAGCCGCGAGGGCGGAGTTTCTCTCGCAACGGGCTGATGACCGATGGATCGGTGTCCGTCAGGACGACAACGTCGCGTTCTTCGAGTTCGTCAACCTCTTCTCTCAGCAGTTCAAGCTGCCTGATGAAGTTTGGATCGTTCGGGCTGTCGGAAAAAACGACGATCGGGCGGTTGGTCCACTGGAATTCGGACAGTTCCGTCGCGTTTGACTGATGGAAGATCGAATCGCTCGCCGCACTCGCCATTGCAACCGAGGACATGACCGCGATCAATCCGATCCGAACTGTTTTCATGATCGTCCATTCTGTCATATTGTGGGACATGTGGAATCCGTCATCTGATCATTCGCGTCAATCGGAATTCGTCGCTGAGGAGTCACATTAGCAATGGTTCAATCAGGATTGAAGGCTTGGGAACAACTCGCTTCTCGTGAACTGCGGGGCAGGGAGACCGAAGATCTGATCTGGCGCACGCCCGAGGGGATCGAAGTCAAGCCGCTCTACACCCATGCTGACGTCGAGAGCCTCGATCACGTCGACAGTCTACCCGGTAGCGAACCCTTTGTGCGCGGCCCCCGTGCAACGATGTATGCGGGGCGACCGTGGACCATTCGCCAGTATGCCGGGTTCTCGACAGCGGAAGAGTCAAACGCATTCTACCGCGACAACCTCGCCGCAGGCCAGCAAGGGGTCTCGGTGGCGTTCGATCTTGCGACACACCGTGGCTATGACAGCGATCATCCTCGGGTGCTCGGCGATGTCGGCAAGGCAGGAGTCGCCATCGACAGCGTTGAAGACATGAAGATTCTCTTCGATGGAATTCCGCTGGATTCGGTTTCGGTTTCGATGACCATGAACGGTGCCGTGATTCCGGTTCTGGCTTCGTTCATCGTGGCGGGCGAGGAGCAGGGTGTCGCGCAAGAAAAACTGTCCGGCACGATTCAGAATGACATCCTGAAAGAGTTCATGGTCCGGAACACCTTCATCTACCCGCCCGAGCCATCCATGCGAATTGTTGCCGATATCATTGAATTTACGTCGCACCACATGCCCAAGTTCAATTCGATTTCGATTTCCGGCTACCACATGCAGGAAGCCGGTGCGACGCTGACCCAGGAACTTGCCTACACGCTCGCCGACGGCAAGGAATACGTCAAGGCTGCGTTGTCTCGCGGGCTTGATGTCGATGCATTCGCGGGCCGGCTGTCGTTTTTCTTCGCGATCGGCATGAACTTCTTCATGGAGGTGGCCAAGCTTCGGGCGGCCCGGCTGTTGTGGTCGGAAATCATGAGCGAATTCAATCCTCAGAATCCGCGATCATTGATGTTGAGGACCCATTGTCAGACGTCGGGAGTCTCCCTCCAGGAACAGGATCCTTACAACAACATCGTGCGGACGGCATATGAAGCTCTCTCAGCCGTGCTTGGTGGCACGCAGTCGCTTCACACCAACAGCTTCGACGAAGCCATCGCCCTGCCAACCGAGGAGAGCGCCCGTATTGCGCGGAACACCCAGTTGATCCTTCAGCATGAGACTGGCATCTCGAATGTCGTCGACCCGCTTGCTGGATCATATTATGTCGAGTCCCTGACGGCCGAACTCGCCCGCGAAGCAAGATCGATCATCAAGGAGATCGATGAACAGGGCGGGATGACGCGGGCTGTCATGGAAGGAACTCCGAAAATGCAGATCGAGGCGGCGGCGGCCCGTCGCCAGGCCGGAATCGATCGCGGAACCGAAGTGATTGTCGGGGTCAACCGTTTCAAGCTCGAAAAGGAACCCGAAATCAACTATCGGGAGATCGACAACACTGCAGTTCGGGATGCGCAGATCGAGAGACTCCGTTCCGTTCGCGAACGACGAGACGATGCCGCGTGCCAGGCGTCACTCGACAAACTGCGGAACAGTGCGGAGAGTGGCGAGGGCAACCTTCTGGCTCTCGCGATCGATGCAGCCCGCGACCGGGCGACCGTTGGAGAGATTTCAGGAGCAATGGAAGATGCCTTCGGTCGGTACAGGGCTCACGTGAAAACCGTGGCGGGAGTTTACGGTCAAGCGCACGGCGGCGACGAGAGTTTCGAGCAAATCCGTTCAGATGTCGAAGCCTTTGCCAAAGATGAGGGCCGTCGCCCGCGAATGCTTGTCGTGAAGCTTGGACAGGACGGGCATGACCGAGGTGCCAAGGTCATTGCGACCGCATTCGCGGATATCGGTTTTGACGTGGATGTGGGCCCGCTGTTTCAGACTCCGGCCGAGGCGGCGGAGGATGCCATCGACAACGATGTTCACGTGATTGGCGTCTCTTCTCAGGCGGCAGCCCACAAAACGCTGGCGCCTGAATTGGTTCGAGAGCTGGCTGATCGGGATGCCGGCGACATTCTTGTCGTCTGTGGCGGCGTGATACCTCCCAAGGATCATGACTTCCTCGCAGACCACGGAATCAAGGCTGTATTCGGCCCCGGAACCAACATTCCTGAAGCGGCAAGAGACATTCTCAAGCTCATTCAGAACAGTCGCCAATGAAATCGGACCGAGTGGCCGTCGAGAACCTGACAAAAGCTCGAAAGTGGAAGGAGGCAACCAGTGTCTTTTCGATCTCTTTATGACATGTCGATGCACGACCCCGAGGCGTTCTGGCTCGATGCTGCCAAATCGCTCGACTGGATACGTGCACCGACGAAGGCACTCGATTCAAGTCGCGCACCGTTTTACGACTGGTTTGGCGATTCCGAGATCAACGGCTGCTACAATTGCGTTGACCGTCATGTCGAGAATGGAAATGGCGACCGCGTTGCCATCATCCACGACAGTCCGGTTACCGACTCCATTTCCAAACTGACTTATCGCGAGTTGCAGGATGCAACCGCGAAGCTCGGCGGTGCATTGAAGGCGCGGGGCGTGGGGAAGGGTGATCGCGTCATCATCTACATGCCGATGATACCACAGGCGGCGATTGCCATGCTGGCTTGCGCTCGGATCGGCGCCATTCACTCCGTTGTTTTTGGCGGATTCGCGGCCGAGGAACTCGCTGCCAGGATCGACGACGCCACGCCGAAGGCGATCATTGCCGGATCGTGTGGAATCGAGCCATCTCGGGTCGTGGCCTACAAGCCTCTGCTGGATTCAGCATTGAACATTTCGACGCATGACCCTGAATTTTGTATCATTTTCCAGCGCGACGTGCTTCGCGCAGAGCTGATTCCCGGCCGAGATTTCGATTGGAACGAATGCCAGGAACAGGTCGAACCAGCCGAGTGCGTCCCCGTCAAGGGTTCGGACCCCGCGTACATCCTTTACACGTCGGGAACCACCGGCAGGCCAAAGGGCGTGGTTCGGGCGACGGCGGGTCATCTGGTTGCGCTCTACTGGACGATGAAGAACATTTACGATGTGGACCCTGGCGACGTCTTCTGGGCAGCATCCGACGTGGGCTGGGTCGTCGGCCATTCGTACATCGTCTATGCACCGCTCGTTCACGGCAACACGACCATCGTCTTTGAAGGCAAGCCGGTCGGAACGCCGGATGCCGGGACCTTCTGGCGAGTCATCAGCGAGCATCGCGTGAAAAGCATGTTCACGGCACCGACAGCATTCAGGGCGATCAAGCGAGAAGACCCCAGCGCAGAGTTGATTCCGAAATACGACATGTCTTGCCTCAAGGCTCTGTTTCTGGCGGGAGAGAGGTCCGACCCCGATACGGTCGAGTGGGCGCGAACGAATCTCAAGATCCCGGTCCTTGATCACTGGTGGCAGACGGAGACGGGGTACGCGATTGCCGGCTATCCGTGGGGGAAAGAACAGATAAAGGTCAAGCTCGGGGCTGCGGGCGTTTCGATGCCAGGGTACGATATCCGGATTCTCGACGACGACGGGGAAGAGGTCCCAAGGGGCGAACTCGGGTCGATTGCCGTCCGGTTGCCATTGCCGCCGGGATGCCTGCCGACACTTTGGAACGCCGATGACCGGTACCGCGACTCGTATCTTTCGCGGTTCGAGGGACACTACGACACCGGTGATGCTGGAATCCAGGACGAGGACGGTTACTGCTTCATCATGGCGCGGACCGACGATGTCATCAATGTTGCGGGACATCGACTGTCGACTGGCCAGATGGAAGAAATCCTCGCGGACCATGCGGATGTTGCCGAGTGTGCCGTCATTGGAGTTCATGATCAGCTCAAAGGGCAGTTGCCATTGGGATTCCTTTGTCTGAACTCCGGTTGCGAGCGACCTGAGGATGACATCGTGAAGGAATGCGTGGCATCGGTTCGCGAAAGAATCGGGCCTGTTGCGGCATTCAGGATGGCAGTCGTGGTCGACCGGCTTCCAAAAACGAGATCGGGAAAGATCCTGCGAGCGATCATGGTTCGAATTGCCAACGGGCAGGAATGGAAAATGCCCGCGACCATCGAAGACGCGGCTGTGCTTGATGAAATCACGACCGCATTGGCGCGCTTGGGCTACCCCAAACAATGACGTCGAAAAAGGAGACTCCGGCTCTACCTGGAACTGAATCCGACATAGCCCAAGCATTGTTTGCGGCCGCCAAGGAGGCCCGCGAGAATGCTCATGCGCCGTACTCCGGGTTTTCGGTTGGGGCTGCAATCCGATCCGGGTCTGGCAAGATCTATGCCGGTTGCAATGTGGAGAACGCCTCGTATCCCGAGGGCACGTGCGCGGAGGCAGGGGCCATCGCTGCCATGGTCGCAGCAGGCGAGACCCGGATCCTCGATGCGCTTGTGGTCGCGGGCGGCACACAACTCGTGACCCCTTGCGGTGGATGTCGCCAGAGGCTTGCCGAGTTTGCGTCGCCTGATGCCCGGGTTTTTCTGGCCGGTCTGTCCGGAATTGTTTCAGTCACGACGGTAGAAACACTGTTGCCAGAAGGTTTCTCTACTGAGCATTTGACCGAACCAAACTGACCTCGCAATCATTCGACATGATATCATTTTATGTGGACCAACCGAAATCTCAAGTCGACCACGCCATCATGCCGATCATTAAGAGTTACACACCTGGCAAAAAACAGCGAGCACACGTTGAAGCCACTCGTTATCCTCCACTAGCTTCGAATGTTGTGACTGATTTGTCTTGACCAATATTTGTCGTCAGTCAGTGCTGGACACTGCCCGGTGTTTTTGGGTGAGGTACGCAGCAAATGATGCACATGCCCCAAAGAAGAACAAGGCTTCGTCTGCACCGACTTCAGTGACGTCCTTGTAAACCCGGGCGTGGCGGATCCCTTCCTGACTTCGACGGTTTTTTTTCATAACGCGTTGTTTTCACTAGCTTCATTTTTCGAGCTAGGTACCACATCTGGCCCCGACGGGCCAGCTAGGTCAAGCTGATTTCGTCTCCGTTTTGCGGGCTGGCAGTTCGTACGGTTGGGCCGAGAGTTTCAGCCCGAGCGTGGCGTAGATGGCTTTGGCTTCCGCGCTCGGTCGCGAAGGAATGCCGTATCGCTTCTGCGTCGTCGGGTCTTCGAGGATCGAGAGCTGCCGGTCGTTGAGTGCCTCGCGAATGACTTTCGGCGACATCGGCCCCTTCTGAAGCCGGACCCGCCAGGCGAGATGACGCACGCAGGCATATGCCATGTACGAGATCGCCAGATGGGCGCGAATGCGTTTTTCCGTCCAGTGAAACACCGGCCGAACGCGCAGGTCGTGCTTCGAGACGCGAAAGCTCTCCTCGACTTGCCAGAGTTCCCGGTATCGATCGAAGAGTTCCCGCACCCCGATGCCCTTGATGTTGGTGACGACGCCGAGCAGCCCGTCCCAGCGCTCGGCGGCGAGGATCTTCTCTTCGTCGATCTCGATGGCGGCCTCGCCGACGACCCGGACGTAACGGTGATACCCGCTCTTGCCGAGCAGCTGCTTCGGCGTCCTGCTCCTGCGCAAGCGATCGACCAGCTTCGATATCTCCCGCTGACGGTCACGGGCGTCCTTGCGCGCCCGCTTCGCGCTCCACGACACCACCAGGCGGCGGCCCTTGTGACGAAACACGCCCACCTTGAGATCGCTGTCGGGAACGCTGCGATAGCGGGCGGTGTCGAGAACGCGCGCGGTCAGCGCCTTGGGCAGGTTGCGCAACCGGGCCCCGACGACAAAGCGACATCCCTTGGCCGCGAGGCTGTCGAGATTGTCGGCGCTGAACATGCCCGCATCGGCGATGATCGCCGCATCCGACGCCTGGGGATGCATTTTTCGAAGGGTCGGCAGGAAACTGTCCCCCTCCCAGGTGTTGCCCGGGAAGGCCTCGTAGGTCAGCGGCAGGCCGCCGTGGGTCACCGCCAGAGCCAGAACCACCTGCACCTCGCCGTGCTTGCCGTCCTTGCTGTAGCCGAAGTTCCGCAGGGTGTCCGCGCAGCTCGATTCGAAGTGCAGCGTCGTGCAGTCGTAAAGTACAAGATCCACCGGCTCGGGAAACAGCGACCGCGTGCCCGCCTCGACCGTCCTGCGCATCTCGTCGATGGCCTCGTCGGTGAGCCGGTCCATCATCCGATAGACCTTCTCCAGCGGTATCTGTATCCCGAAGTCCCGTTCCAGGCGCCGGACACTGGCCCGCTTGCTGTCGGGATTGGCGATGCGTGCCATCACCATGTGAAAGAGAACCCGGTTCGACATCCGCTGCCGACCGGCGGGCAGGACCGTGTCGAGCCGGAGGCTCCGGTAGACCCGTCCGTAGACTTCGGGAATTCCGACGATGATCCGCTGCTCTTCGCGCAGATCCCTGAGATCCGCGATGGGCAGGGGCTTGTCCGACTTTCGGCGAGCGGCGTCGATGGCGATGTCCGCCAGCTGTTCCGGCGTGAAGAGGCCCGGTTGGCGCTTGTGGAGCATTTCGGCCTTGGCTTGCTCGGCGAGCCGCCTGAGCATGGCTTCCTCCCTGTCGTTCGTCGCGATGCCGACGTGGCGGAGGATGCGTTTCTTGACCTTTTTTCCTTCCCGGAAGGATTCGACGATCTGGACGGACTTCCTTGGGGAGTTCGGAGTTGTGTTGACGCGGATGAACATGGCGTGATTCTACACGAGGGGCCTCGATCCCGCAATTGAAAATAGCCGCTAGGTCCTACAGTCGACTTTTCCGAGAGGTCCATGAAAAAAACGCGCTTGTTCAGTGACTTGTGAAATCGCCAAATGACAGCCGCAACGAAGAACCGTCAAAGTCAGGTTATCCTCCACTAGCTTCGAATGTTGTGACTGATTTGTCTTGACCAATATTTGTCGTCAGTCAGTGCTGGACACTGCCCGGTGTTTTTGGGTGAGGTACGCAGCAAATGATGCACATGCCCCAAAGAAGAACAAGGCTTCGTCTGCACCGACTTCAGTGACGTCCTTGTAAACCCGGGCGTGGCGGATCCCTTCTTCGTCGCACGTATATCCATATAGTTTCCCGAACGCTTGTTTGAGTGCCGGGTGATTGAGCACTCCGGCCTTCTCAAGAGATGCCAAAGCCGGCGTGAGCGCATTGCTCGCTTTTGGATCAATTTTCCGCGCGACCGCTTCCACAGCGTGTATACAATCCTGAACCGCATCAGCATACTGTTGAGCGTCAATGTGGTCTGCTGCATCGCGTAGTTGTTCCGTGGCGGAATTCATCCCCTCTTTGTCGAGGTACTCGATAGCTCGCTCAGTAACTGCCGCTTGTTCTGGGCTACTACACGACACAAACTGACAGTGTTTTCCGGCAGTATCCAACCAATACGCCGCTCCATGGTCTTTATATAAATCCTTGATTTGAAAGGAAAATTTTTCATCAAATGTATTGGACATGTGTTCGACAAGGTCAAGGGTGAGATGAAAATCACCGGAGAGAATTTGTTTTTCGATTTTTCGATAAATTTCTGGAACATCAATATTTACATCACTTTCACTCTTCTGCAGAAAACGAGCCAATACACGCCTAATCTGCGTGTCAAACGGACGTAAAAAATATGAGCCACGGAAACTGTCCACTTTATTGCTTTCAAGCCAGTTCCATACAATATCCCACGTTTCTCGACGAAGATCTTCCGACAACTCCCCGGCACGCATTGTCCTCGGCAATGAACGGTATCCGTGTCTTTGTGAAAAAGTTAACCTTCTCTCATCAACGCCAAATTCGTGTTCCATATTTTGAGCCCTCTGGTTCTGTCTAACGCAAAATATACGAAAACGCCGCCTGCCTCAACGATGATGGATCAAATTAGTCTCGGTTTGTTCGTGGTACAATAAGCCTTATGGTAACACTATTCTAACTTCTCCACATCCAAATAGAAAACTCCATGCCAAATGTGGTGAAATCATCCGCGAGTGGGTGTATGGTCCATTAGAACTCGTGTGTTTTCGCCGGTTAAGCAGTTACAGTGCTGATTCATGGGAAAGCTCCAGAAGGGTGAAGGCCCCGACTCCGTGGTTGATGTGTCACGGTACGACCGTGATATCGTGCCGAGTCGACAAAAAATCGATCGCCTTACCCTCCACCTTCAGTTTCGCGAGCACGCTGACGAACGGTTGCAAGCCGTTGCAGATCTGCTGTTCGAAGAGTTCGCATGTTAGGCTGTTGGCTTCACGATTCGAAACCACCGAGTCGTTGAGGGCTGATATCGGAATGACATGAAGATGGCTTAGGGCTTGGCAGGGCAATTCCTGTCCCGAAAATGTTGACTGGACCAGACGATGACAGATTCAAACAATAATTCTGACGACCAAACCTACGAAATCCGCGAAGAGATCGAAGGAATTCGCGATGCCCTGAGTACAGGCGACCGAGAGGCCTTGATCGGGGTGCTTGGGCAGATGCACCCGGCCGACATCGCGGATGTGCTTGAGCAAATCGAACCCGAAGCGCGACTGGACCTCGTTCAGCATTGGGGCAAGGAGTTGGACGGCAGGATTCTGCCGGACCTTGACGAGACGATCGTTGGTGAACTGCTCGAGGAACTGCCCAACGAAGTCGTCAAGGAGGTCGTTCGCAACCTGGATTCCGACGATGTCGTCGATATCGTCGAAGACATCGATGAACCGCAACAGGAACGAGTGCTCAACGCACTTGAGGGCCCAGACCGTGCGGCCGTGGTTCAGTCCCTGCAATATCCCGAGGATTCCGCGGCTCGGATCATGCAATGCGAGTTGGTCGCGGCACCGTCTCACTGGAGCGTTGGTGACCTGATCGACCATCTGCGTGCTGCAGATGACCTCCCAGATCGATTCTACCACGTCTACGTGGTTGAACCGAACATGCAGCCGATTGGTAAAATTGCCTTGGCGCGCCTGATGGCCTCTCCCAGGGACAACAATCTGACCGATCTCGCAGACGACAGTTTCAGGTCAATTCCTGTCACTCAGAGTCTTGAGGAGGTCGGCTATGCTTTCAACCAGTATCACATGGTGTCTGCTCCTGTTGTCGATGACGCGGGACGGCTGGTCGGCGTGATCACGATCGACGATGCAATGGACGTGATCGAGGAAGAGACCGACGAGGACATCAAGTTGCTCGCGGGCGTCGGTGGCGAAGAGAGCCTCAACGACGGTGTTTTTTCAACGACGCGGCAGAGATTTCCTTGGCTGATGGTCAATCTGTTGACGGCAATACTCGCGTCATTCGTCATCGCTCTGTTCACCAGCACGATCGAGGCTGTCGTTGCTCTCGCCGTCCTGATGCCGATTGTCGCTTCCATGGGAGGAAACGCGGGGACCCAGACTCTGACGATTGCCGTAAGGGCCCTCGCGACAAAGGACCTGACCGAGGCGAATGCCTGGCGAATCATATGGCGGGAGATCAATGTCGGGTTGCTAAATGGTCTGATGTTCGCTGTGGTGTCAGGCCTGATCGGCCTGGCCTGGTTTGGGTCACCCGTCCTTGGCGCAGTTCTCGGTCTGGCCATGATCGGAAACCTGTTTGTCGCCGGTCTCGCGGGGATACTGATTCCGCTCGGCTTGAAACGATCTGGTCTCGACCCGGCACTCGCGTCAGGGGTTTTTGTCACGACAGTCACGGATGTGGTCGGATTCTTTTCGTTCCTGGCTCTCGCTGCCCTCATCCTGCTGTAGCAAACATGCGAGGGTATCGACCGATCCTTTTCGTCATGCCATTGTTGCGAGCAGCGGTACTCTGGCACAATGTTGACTCGTTCGGAGCAATTTCGGCGCGTGATCAGGCTTGAGCATGGGTCGATGGTCTCTTGCCAAGTTCGGCAATGCATGATGCACGACCAATTGTCTAAAAAAGGCAGGAGTTAAAGGTGGACGACATCCAGGACCTGACCCCCAACGTGCAACCTCGATTGCCCAGTTCCATTGGCGAAACGCAAGAACTCCTGGGCCACGTTGACTATGTCTGCGGGCGAGCGCTCGCAACCGTCGCTTTCCTCGCGCTCAAACTGCCGCGACCCTTGTTCCTTGAAGGCGAAGCAGGTGTTGGAAAAACTGCCATTGCTCAATCCCTCGCGACTGCACTTGGCCGACGCTTGATCAGACTCCAGTGCTACGAAGGACTCGATGCCGGATCGGCAGTCTACGAGTGGAATTTTGCGGCACAAATGATTGCAATCAGAACCGCAGAGGCTGTCGGTAAAGCCGACCGCAAGATACTGAGTACCGAATTGTTCGGTCCCGAATTCCTGATTGAACGCCCGTTGCTCGAAGCGATGCGATCACGTCCCGAGGGACCGCCAGTGTTGTTGATCGACGAGGTCGACCGAACAGACGAGCCATTCGAGGCTTTCTTGCTCGAAGCTCTGTCGGATTTTCAGGTCACGATCCCCGAAATCGGACCTGTTGCAGCCGAATCGCCCCCGATCGTCGTTCTGACATCGAATCGAACGCGCGAGGTTCACGACGCCCTGAAGCGCAGGTGTTTGTATCACTGGGTGGATTTCCCTGGCTTTGAACGCGAAATGCAGATTCTCTCGGCACGGGTGCCCGAGGCAGGAGAATCGCTGTCTGAGCAGGTCGTCGCCTTTGTCCAGGAACTGCGCAGCGAGGACTTGTTCAAGAAACCCGGGGTCGCGGAAACCATCGATTGGGCCAGATGCCTCGTCGCCCTCGATACGTTTGAACTGTCCCCCAAGGTGATCGCCGACACGATCGGTGCATTGCTCAAGTACCGCGACGACATATCTGCACTCCAGGAGTCGGAGATCACGCGCCTGATCGATGCTGCCGAATCGCGATCTCGGGCCGGAGAAGATTGACAGTGTCAGATGCGGCCAAACTGGCATCGGCTATTGAAGGAGGTCGGTTATGCGCCAATGTCGTGCAATTCTCCCATGCGCTGAGGCGGGCAGGGCTGAATGTTGGAACCGATCGAATCATCGAGGCCGTGCGGGCAATTGATGTCGCGGGATTCTCCACTCGTGACGACTTTCGCTACGCACTTCGTGCATGCCTGACATCGCGACCTGAACATCAGCTGGTCTTCGAGCAGATTTTTCGTCTGTTTTGGCGTGATCCAAGGTACCAGGATCGAATGATGGCAATGCTGGTTCCCTCGGTGTTCGGCGTGAACCCAGCACCAACTCCCGGGGCTGCCAATCGACGCGCCGCCGAGGCGTTGATCGGAGACGAAACGATCTCGCGTGACTCTCAGGATCGACCTCAGGAAACGGAAACCGAAACTGAAATCGACTCGTCGCTGACATGGTCTGCTGCAGAACGCTTGCGGACAATGGACTTCGAACAGATGTCGGCTTCCGAACAAAGCGATGCATTGCGAATGATCAAGAGGATCGATCTCAAGGTCAAACCTCTTTCCTGCCGGCGAAGCAAGGAATCCGTGTCAGGCTGGATGACGGATCGACGCGCCACGTTCAGAAGTGCCATGCGTACAGGCGGAGAACTGCAAAGAATTGTTCGACGCAGCCACACGAAACGATGGCCTGATCTGGTCGCCCTGTGCGACATATCGGGATCGATGTCGTCATACAGCCGCATGCTGTTGCACTTTCTGCACCTGGCTGGACATGATCGGGATCAAAAGTGGGGCAGGGTGCATTCGTTCACCTTTGGAACTCGCCTCACAAACATCACGAGGCAACTGTCGACCCGCGATCCCGATATCGCACTTGCAGCTGTCGGACGGCATGCCAGGGATTGGGAAGGGGGAACGCGAATTGCCTCGTGTCTGCGCGAGTTCAACCGTGACTGGGGACGCCGTGTTCTTGGCAAGGGTGCAGTCGTTTTGCTCATCACCGATGGCCTCGACCAAGGCGATCCCGAGGACTTGGCCCATGAAGCGGAGAAACTCCGACTTTCTTGCCGTGAGGTGATCTGGATCAATCCTCTCATGCGATGGGACGGATTTCAGCCATTGGCACGGGGCGCACGGGCGTTGCTTCCGCAGGTTCACCGGCTGGTCTCTGGCCACAGTGTCGAGTCGCTTGAGAAACTCGCAGACATGTTACGTGACGGAACTGCCCACATGGTGCGAGACCATGCATCAACATGGTCACAGGATCGAGTCGCGTGATGGACGAATTCTCTCAAACTCCTGAAGCGGCACTTCGTTGGGTCGACAACGGCAAGGGGGTGGCCCTTGCGACCGTCATCGAGACCTGGGGATCGGCCCCAAGGAAAGTGGGTTCGCAGCTTGCGGTGTCTTCCGAGTCCGAAATGCACGGATCCGTATCAGGTGGTTGTGTCGAAGGCGCCGTCGTCGTCGAAGCGCTGGACGCGCTCGGTGACGGACAATGCAGACTGCTGGAATTTGGCGTCAGCGACGTCGAGGCATTCTCGGTCGGGCTTGCATGCGGGGGAACGATCCGGGTGATGGTCGAACCCGTGGGAACCGGAGCGGGTCCTGACATCGCAATGCTCAAAGAGATGTGTGCAGCACGGGATCAAAGGGTCGCAATCGCATATCGCGTCAACATGAAAACCTGGGAGCGGCGCCTCGAGCGTCCGGGAATCGATCACACCACAGGTGCGATTGGTCGGGCACAGTCACGGATTGACGGCGACGACTTCGTCCTTGTGCACAATCCGCCGCTCAAACTGGTGGTTGTCGGAGCGGTCCACATTGCCCAGCCACTTCTCAGAATGGCGCGCCTTTCTGGCTTCACCACAGTTCTGATCGACCCAAGAGACAGTTTTGCGACCAAGAGCCGGTTTCCCGAGGAAACGATCATTGACGAATGGCCCGATGAGGCACTGGCTGCCATCGGCCTCGATGCCTGTACTGCGGTCGTCACGCTAACCCACGACCCGAAACTCGATGACCCGGCGATCACCACAGCCCTTGATTCGGAGGTCTTCTACCTGGGGTGTCTCGGTTCAAGAGCAACCCACAACAAACGTGTCGCGCGCCTGACCAAGGCGGGCATTTCCCAAGCCCTGATCGAAGAGCGCATTCACGCTCCGGTCGGTCTCGACATCGGCGCATCATCCCCTGCTGAAATCGCGATAGCGATCATGGCAGAGATCATCGCTCGATTGCGGGGAAAGGAAAGACTGGCGTGATTTTCGGCACTGTCTCTGTCGGGAATGCGGCGGGAGCGGTACTTGCCCATTCGCTGAAGGTCAAGGATGTCCGAATTCGCAAGGGCCGACTCCTGACGGAGCAGGATATCAAGTCGCTTCGAGGGGTTGACGTACGCGAAGTTGTCGTCGCGCGCCCTGAATCCGGCGACCTTGGCGAAGACGAGGCCGCGGAGTTCCTCGGACGCGGATTCAAGTCCCGCGGATTGAGTCCGCGAGCGCCATTCACTGGTCGCGTCAATGTCGTCGCCGATGAACCAGGCATTCTGCAGGTTGATTCGCTGGCAATCGATGCTGCCAATGCTGTCGATGAGGCCGTGACCGTTGCGACACTTCCAAACCACGCCTTTGTGACACCGCGCCAGTTGGTGGCGACAATCAAGATCATCCCATACTTCGTCAATGAGACGGTCTTGGCCCGCGTTGACGAGATCATCCGAGACTCTTCGGCCCTGCGGTTGCACGGCATCGAGCGGCATACGGCATCACTGGTGCTGTCCCGACTGCCCGACACGAATGAGAAAATCGTCCAGAAAGGCCAGGATTCGGTGACTGCTCGACTTGCGTCGCTCGGCATCGAATTGGACAGTGTCTGTATCGTCGATCACGCCACACCTGCAATTGCAGAGGCGCTGGGATCAGTTGGCGGCGAGATGATTCTTATCCTTGGCGCATCAGCGACTTCCGACCGGATGGATGCCGCTCCCGCAGCGGTGACGCGGGCAGGGGGGCGCATCGAGCGTTTTGGAATGCCGGTCGATCCCGGCAATTTGCTCTTTGTCGGAGAGTTGGAATCGACTCCGGTCATCGGTTTGCCTGGATGCATCAGATCGCCGGTCCTGAACGGAGCTGACTGGGTGCTGCAGCGCATCGCTTGCGGTTTGACCGTCGACGGTGCAGCGATCTCCGAGATGGGCGTTGGAGGCCTCCTGAAGGAGAACCCGTCCCGTCCGCAACCCAGGAACGCCGCGATGTCCGGTGCCAAAACGCCCAAAGTCGCAGGCATCCTGCTCGCGGCGGGTTTTTCCCGGCGCATGGGTGATCAGGACAAGCTTCTCAAGGAAATCGACGGTCAGTCTCTGCTCGAACGATCTGTTCTTTCAATGATCAACAGTGATCTCGACGAGTCAATCGTGGTGATTCCAGCAGACGACGATAACCGCCGTCGTGCGATTGCCGGCCATGAGGTGTCGATTGTCGGAATCCCGGCAGAAGTTGCCGCGACCGGTATGGCGGCAAGCCTTCGGGCAGGGCTCGCTGCAGTTCCGGATGGGACTGACGCGGTCGTGATTGCTCTGGCCGACATGCCTGACATCAGCGATGTGCACATCAACCGGTTGCTGGAAGCGTTCTCGCCGCAGGATGGTCGCGAAATCTGTCGGGCGGTCGCCGAAGATGGAACACCAGGACATCCGGTGTTGTTTGGAGAGCGGTTTTTCGAGAACCTGGCTCTGCTAGAAGGGGACCGGGGCGCAAAGGACCTGCTTCGAAGGGCCTCGGGATTCCTTGTCGATGTCCCGACGCCCGGACACGGCGCGATCGTCGATCTCGATACGCAGGAAGACTGGTCAAGTTGGGTTTCTGAACGGAAAACTGCGCGGATCAGTGGGGCATCGTAGCGGCGATTCTCGAGCGAACATGAATGGCAATTGTGAACAGGGAAACTGATGTCCAATCAGGTATCGTGTCGTGTCGTGATGGGTCTCGACGATATGCCAACTCGCCTTGCCGGCTCGAGGTGCACTGGGAACGATGATTCGAGTTCAAATTGAACCGGCTCTCTTGCGCTGGGCCCGAATGCGCGCTGGGGTCAGCGTCCAGGACATGTTGCAACGCTTCCCCAGGCTCGGTCAGTGGGAATCAGGAGAACTTCGGCCAACACTCAACCAGGTCGAGAAATTCGCAGCGACTGTCAACGTGCCTGTGGGTTATCTGTTTCTGCCTGAACCACCAGATGAACCGCTACCGATTCCCGACCATCGAACGTCAACCGGCGAAACTCCACCGCAACCAAGCCCGGAACTGCTGAAACTCATCTACCTGTGCGACCAACGCCAGGACTGGTATCGGGAGTTTGCTCAACAGGAGGATTTGGATCCGTCGCCCGTGGTTGGCTCTGCGTCCCCGACCTGTCGCGCGGAGGACGTGGGAGCCGAAATGCGTGCTTCGCTCCGATTCGACGTGGGGGAGCGTGGAAGGTTTCGAACCTGGCAGGCCTCCTTTCGCCACCTGGTCGAAATGGCGGACGACCTCGGCATCTTGGTCATGGTCTCCGGATCTGTCGGATACGAGCCGCGCCGAATGCTTGATCCTCGCGAGTTTCGCGGTTTTGCGTTTTCCGACAGCCACGCTCCGCTCGTGTTCATAAACGGCACTGAATCGAGAGAGGTGCAATTGTTCACGCTTGTCAACGGTCTCGCGCATCTCTGGGTCGGGCAGTCGGCCCTGTGGGACTCTGGCCCGAACACCCGGTTGTCCCACAAGATTGAGTTCCAGTGTAGCCTCATTGCCGCTGAAACGCTTTTGCCATTGCGGTTGTTGAAGAACGAACTTCTGCAGGCAGAGAGTCTGTCCCAGCGCCTGAAACGATTGGCCCACAAGTTCAAGGTCAACGAGTTGATCGTGTTGTGCCGGCTTCACGATGCTGGCGACTTGAACCGCTGCCGGTTCCACGAAGCATACGAGTCTGAATCGGCTCGGTTGAAAAGCAGATACTGGAAAAAGTCAGGTGACGATCTATACGGGGCATACACTGCCGGACTCGGCCATCTGTATTCTCGCGCACTTGTTTGCAGCACACTGGAAGGTCGCACACTTTACCGAGATGCGTCTCACCTGATCGGCGTTCCTGATTCCGCCACATTCGAGAGGCTCGCAAGCGGGAGGTTGCCTTTTCAATAACCAAACTGCTTGATGCAAGGGAGTTCATGCGGCGTGAAGAACCGCTTGTATCTTCCTGTTTTTGCGCGATGTCTTGCGGAACATCCCATGTGTATTCTCTGCTTGGTCCCAGTCTCGGAGGGAGTTTGGTACAATCGAGCCCGTCCGCCGCAGTTAGCGAATAATCCACTTGTCGCAGAGTTTTTGAATGCCAATATCCCGACGGCTAGAATAGACGTGACGGTGCGCGTAAACGGCCTGGAGACGGTTCATCTCTCGGGCCGCTTTCTTGGAAATTTCAAAAATCCTCTCTTCTTCCATTCCTCCACGGTTCAAAACAAGCACGCAGTCCGGAGACAGCGGAAATATGCATTCAGGGGTTCCGTCGGCGAACTCAAACCCGTCATTGGCTGATGCATGCGTTGTCGGGTCCCATGCACAACTGACTGGACAGTCAGATGTGACAAGGTGTTGGTTGTTGCTCCAACCCACGAACCAAGACATTTCGGAAAAGTGGGTTGCCAGCATGTCCAATTTATCCAATGCCCGTAACTCATACTCGCGCGCCAAAAAATCGTAGGTTTTTTTCGGCTCCTCCAGAATGTCGCTGATGACCTCTTTGAGTTCAAGTAACTCGGCTTCATCGATGCTGGTCTCTTCCAGAGCGGTCGATGATCCAGGGGCATTTCCTCGAACGATCTCCCCATACATGTCAAGCAATCGGGCTCCGTTAACTATTGCCTGAGTCAGGACTACGCTTGGCGACCGAAGGTACTGCGCTGCAATGAAACTGGCGATGCTCTTTCGCGCATGACCTCTCATTGCCTTGCCTGCCATCAGTTCCTCCCAATAGGGCGCTGCATTTCCTTCGATGGTCCTGAGTTCGTTTTCCAAATCGCCAAAGCGCTTTTCGTCCTCGGGTTCAATGTGGCTCTTCTCAACTGCTGTATCTTCAGGCTTTCTCGATAGAGGCCCATCATCGGCAGAGTATGTCCAGACCCGACCGTCAGCGTCACAGAAACGGTTGAGATGGAATTGAGGGACGACAAACTGTTTCGTGGTCTTTGTCACCATGTACGCTGTCCGTGTTCCCTTGTTTGCGCAGAGGGCCGGACAACTACCTGATTCGCAACAGCCTATCGAGGGAAACCGGACCCGCGCCCTTGAACACGAGCGTCAGCAGCAACATCACCCACAAGAGCCTCTGATCGAGAATGAGCGAACCCGAATCGCGGTCGAACCAAGTACCGATCGTCATCGCGTCAACGTTGTGACCGGTGATGTCGACAATTGACATGACGATCACGAAGCCGATCATGCCGAGCGATGCCAGCCGGGTCAGAAGACCGATGACCACAAGCAGCGGCAATATGAACTCGCCATAGGTTCCGGCAATGACGATCAAAGTGTCCAGGCCCGACATCTGCGAGGGATCATAACCGACGGACTCGAATTTCTTCGGGAATATCTGTGCATATGCACCAATCGACGGGGTGAAGATGCCGTCAAACTTGGTCAGTGCCGAAGACCAGAAAAACCTCAAGAGGACCGCAGCGAAAACAAATCGGGCAATGGTCGTGACCAACCAGTCGGAGTTGCCAGATCCGAGCGTTCTCGAAATGATGCTGTTGTGCAACGATACAAGCCAGGTCATTTTCATGTTCCTCCAGTCAGGTGGACGTTTCGCGTCAATCGTCCCTCAAGCACCATGGTGATGTTTGCCGCAAGATCAAATCCCTCGACCGTCGACGCCAGTCCAGCGGCATCTCCGAGCGTTTGTCCGTCGAGAAGCGCCTTCAAAAACTCAAGACCGCCCGGTTGCAAACGCCGTGCCTCGACTTCCATTTCCGGGCGCGCAATCAAAACGTCCTCGCCAGTCGTCGGCATCTCAAAAGACCCGGATCCGATATTCGCTTCCCAGATCGACTGAACAGGGAAGCTTGACGTGACCAGTCGCATTGACGGGATCAGGTCGAATTTCAGAAGCGGAAGCCTGTCTTGTTCAATCCCAGCCAGGAAATCAGTGCCGAGGGGCCGGGCATCTGCCGCGTGCCACGCCTCGCGTCGGGCCAATTCGAGGCGAGCGACATCCGAGAGATAGGGCACGTTGCCTGCGGCCGAAAATCCGTCGATGAAATCCGGAAAGGATTCACCATAACGAAAGAGCAGGGGTGACTTGGGTGGATGCTCGACGACGTACTCTCGCGTCATGAAGCGAAAGAAATCGTCGCCAACCAGCTTGCGAACGACGGGGAAACCCTCGGCGACAGCGTCCACAAGGCTCACGATCACGTTGTTTCGGTAGACATTGAAACGGCGGGTTGCCGGCAAACCGTCCGGTCGAAGCAGGCCATCCGGAACCGGAAGTTCCGGATTCAGCACCGCTTGCACAAATTGTTCCTGGCTCATGCGGTCCCGGCGTGATGCATCATTCGCGTATCGGTCGCTACGTGGGGTTCATCATGCGTTGCAGCAAGAATCCTGGCCGCGCGGGTCGCCTCTTCAGCGAGAACTGGCCAGTCCGGGATATCGTTGTCCCATTCGATGAGCGAAGGTTTTGGCCCGCATCGACGAATGACATCGGCGTAGAGTTCCCAGACTGGGTCGACAACCTCCCGGCTATGGGTGTCGATCAGCAGTTCGTTGCCTTCCTCGTCCTCATCCTCCTCATGGCCACCCAGGTGGATTTCACCCACGAGATGAAGAGGAAAATCGTCAAGGTATTCGGTCGCGGAACTCTGCTGGTTGATCGCGGAGATAAAGACGTTGTTGACGTCGAGGAGCAGGCCGCATCCTGTCCGTGCAGAAACCTCCGCAAGAAAGTCGCATTCGGACATCGTCGTCTCTGCAAATTGCAGGTAACTCGACGGATTCTCGAGCAACATCTGGCGCTGCAACGCGGATTGGACCTGATCGATGTGCTCGACCACGCGGCGCAACGTTCGATTGTTGTACGGAAGCGGGAGCAAGTCGTTGAAATAGCTTGATTCGTGGGTCGACCAAGCAAGATGTTCGGAAAAAAGACCGGGCTTCAGCCAGTCCACGAGGAACTTGAGGCGATCGATGTGTTCTTCGTCGAGATCGCCCTCGGCACCGATCGACAGGCCGACCCCGTGGCAGGACACCGGGTACCGCTCGCGAAGAGCTTTCAGACCCGCGATCGCAGGTCCGCCGTCGCTCATGTAGTTTTCGGCGTGGATTTCCAGCCATGCCACATCGTGGTCATGGCCCTTCAGGCCTTCATGATGCTGAAGTTTGTATCCGACACCCGGCAAGGCCGGGATCATCGCAACTGGCAGGCTGGAACCGTCCATCGATGTCAGTCCGGTCTGATCAAGCGAGATCGGCTCGCCAGCAATACCGGCGAGCCGAGAACTGTTGACCTGTGCTCAGGCAGGCAGGTCGCGTTCGAGCTCTTCAAGAGAACCCATGCGCGGGGTGCCATCGGCCTGGTTGGGCAGTTCGATGTCCATGCAGGTTCCCTTCGGAACGAGCGTCCATGCGTTTCCTTGGTAGTCGACGGTCGAAGTGCCGGCGCAGGATGTACCGGGGCCCGCTGCACAGTCGTTTTCGCCGGCGATGGATACGCCGTAGCATTTTTCGTTTTCTTGTGCCGTGGCAGGCGCTGCGAATGCTGCCAAAGCCGATGCAACTGCCGTTGCGATCGCTGCGTTTCTGATCGGTTGACTCGCCATGTGTCGATCCCTTTGTCCTAAGTTATGGCCCCAACGGGCCCTTTTTCAATGTTGCCAGACTCTTAGCCCATCATGCGAGGCAGTCATACATGAAACCCTCGCTCAAGCCATTGGATTCACAGTGTTGTGACATTCGGTCAGCGCGAGTGGGTGATTCTTGTGAAGAGGCGAAACAATCGAACCGGTCTCATTGTTGAGACCGGTTCGTGCCGCATGCCGCTGTTCCTTGGGCGGAACGATGGATTCGGATACCATCGCTCCTATCGAGGAGAATCAGGCAACTGCCTTTGCCAGCGCCTGATCAAGATCCGCAATCAAATCGGCAGGATCCTCGATTCCAATCGAGACCCGCACAACGTCTGGAGCAGCACCTGCGGCCGTCTGCTGTTCGGGCGTCAATTGCCTGTGCGTCGTGGAAGCCGAGTGGATCACCAGAGATCGGGTGTCGCCAAGGTTTGCGAGGTGGCTGAACACCTGCAAGCTGTCGACGAGCTTGATGCAGGCGTCATAGCCACCCTCGACGGCGAAGGTGAACAAAGCGCCTGCACCCTTCGGATATTGCTGCTTGACCCGTTCAGCGTAGGGCGACGACTCGAGACCTGCGTAGGTGACGGCTTTGACGCGAGGGTCGTTTTCGAGCCACTTGGCGACCTCGATGGCATTGCTGACGTGCTTCTCCATTCGCAGGCTCAGAGTTTCGATGCCGAGCAGGGTGATGAAGGCATTGAGAGGAGCCTGGCACATGCCAAGATCACGCAGTCCGACAGCATGTCCGTGCAAGGTGTACGCCAGTTCGCCGAAGGTCTCGTGGAACTTCAGCCCGTGATAGGCCGGCTCCGGCTGACTGAGCGACGGAAACTTGTCGTCAGCAGACCAGTCGAATCGGCCGCTGTCGACGATCACCCCGCCCATGCTTGTGCCATTCCCCGAGAGATACTTCGTCGAGGAATGCACGATGAGCGTCGCGCCAAACTCGATCGGCCTGCAAAGGTAAGGGGTGGCGCTTGTGTTGTCGACGATGAGAGGAATTCTGCTGTCATCAGCTATGCCGGCGATAGCCTCGAGGTCGGTCACGTATCCCCCGGGATTGCAGATGCTCTCGCAGAAAATGGCCTTTGTCCGATCATCGATATTGTTTTTGACCGCATCGAGGTCTTCGAAGTCGACAAATCTGGCCTCCCAGCCAAACCGGCCAATCGTGTGCGTGAACTGGGTGACGGTCCCACCGTAGAGTCGGGTCGAGACGACGACGTTGTCGCCAGGCGACATCAGCGGAAACAAAGCCATGATCTGCGCGGCGTGACCCGATGAACAGGCGACGGCGCCCACACCCGCTTCCAGCGTCGCGACCCGTTCCTGCAGGACTGCGATCGTCGGGTTGGTGAGGCGAGAGTAGATGTATCCGACTTCCTGGAGATTGAAGAGGGCAGCTGCGTGATCCGCATCTTTGAACACGTATGCCGTGTTCTGATAGATCGGTGTCTGCCTCGCTCCGGTCGAGGGATCCGGTCGCGAACCGGCATGAATTTGCAATGTGTCGAAACCGTATGTCGCCGTCGTGTCCATGACTAGCCTTTCTGTTCAGGAAAAAATTTGTCAGGAGATACCTGCCTGTGCGACAATTTTCCATGTTTCAAGCGGATTGCGTGAGAAATAAGGAAAAATTCATCCTGACGTATGAAATGGCGGGAAAGCGTGACGAGTCCTCTGTCAAATCGGAAATCGATTGATCGTCCGAGGACGAAAACTGCCAGTTCACCGTCCGCCGACTGTGCAGGCAGGGAAGTACCCCGCTCGGACGCTGAACACAACGGATGACTCGATCGAATCGCCGGGTACAATTTGCGATCCGCCGCGATTCCCGGAGATACGACAGGAAATTGTCCTTGCCTCGCAACGACAGCGAGGCCACTTCCGATACGCGGAGTGACTCTGCAGCATTCAATTGTCGCCAAGTCTTGAGGAAATGATTCCTGTATTGAAGCCGAACTTGCGCAGTTCCCCGAAGAGTCGCTGGTGCTCGATCTTGGGACAACGATCCTGAACCACGCGGAGGCCGTGGGTGACCGCTTCATTCGCGGCCTGTTCATGGACAATGCCGATCTGCATCCAGATCGTGGACAATCGTGGGCCAAGCGCGCTTATCGCCTCGGAAACCAGGTCCGGAACGAACTCGGGCCTTCGAAAGATGTCGACCATGTCGATTGTCTCCGGTTCCGGCAACGACCGCAGACTGCCTTGAACAGTCTCTCCGTAGAACTCCTGACCGGCATAGGAAGGATTGATCGGGATGATTCGGTATCCCCTCAAATGGAGATAGCGGGCAACAAAATACGATGGCCGGATCGGATTGAGCGACATTCCGACGCAGGCAATCGTTTTGACCTCGCCCAGAATTTCCTTCAGCAGGGCGTCCGAAGGTGCCTGCGTCATGTCAGCCCGACTCGCTCGAGACGAGACATGTCATCTCGAAATGTCGAACTCGGTTCCGCTCATTCAAGGACGCCGGGCCAGTTGTTGTCGCCCTTTTGGACATTGCCCGGGATATCGACCTCCCAAAGGGACCTCACGATCCTGTTGTAGTTCAGGTACAGCTTGTTTTCGTGGATTGTCCATGCATCCGGGTCGGTCGATGCCGTGTAGCCGCGCGAGACTGCATAGGCGCAGTAGCCGCCGTACTGTGGCGCATAGGTCTCGGGGTCAGCCTCGAATGTCGCCAAGTTTTCGGCGCTGGAGAACCTCCAGGTCGCGTCGTTCCATACGAGCGTGTGGGCGTCGGATCCATCGACCGGCTTGCCGTCGGTGAAGTAGCCCACCGGATCATATCCGTTGATGGCAAAGCCACCGTCCGTAAACACTTTCGGCTCGCTCGCATGAGCCAGGTTGCCGGAAACCATGACTGCGCCGCAAAGGGTCGTGACGATAAGTAGATTTCTGCGTGTCAGCATGTGATGATCTCCGTCTCTCACTTGATCGAATCTCGTGGCCCAGATGTTAAGTCAACTTGGCAAACGATTTCCAGACCGCTGGCCAATTCGTGATCGATTGTCAGATTGCTGTCCTGCATCGCTCCATTCGTTCAATGGTCCTCCTAATCGCGAAGTGCCTGACGGGACCAGCGTCGCGTCATTTCGTCGTCGGGTCGAGGAGGGGCAGGTAAGCGAGACAGAGTCTTCGCCAGTCCTCGGCCATCCGTTCGCAATGGCGGAGCGAAACGGTTTCAAGGATCTCCTGGCATCTCGACCTCGTTAGAACAGGGCGAAGGGGCTTTGCGTCCAGTGAGGACGTCGCAACCATGCGAGTGCCCCCTCACCGTGCCCGTGATTTACCAGTCTTCGTCGATCAAAACGGCAGGCCTTGGCGGGTCCTGACTGCATAAAGCGTGACTGCAACGGACGTCGAGACGTTCAGGGAACCGGTCACTCCTCCTTTTCCGATTCGCGAAAGGAAATGACAGCAGTCCATTGTTCTTTTTCGCAGACCCTTTCCTTCGGAGCCGAAAACGACCGCAATCGAGGCTTCCGGATCTAGGTCGGCCATCCCTTCGCCCAACCCTTCGTCTGCCGACCCATCGAGGCCGATGATCGTCCAGCCTGCGTCAGATGCCTCTATCAGTGAGTTGGCAAGGTTTGGGACTCGAACATACGGGACAACATCGAGGGCGCCGGAGGCCGCCTTGGCGAGCGCTCCCGACTCCGGTGCCGAATGACGTGTTGGAGCGACAACAGCACCGGCGCCAAACACCCCGGCAGTCCGAAGGATCGCGCCCGTATTCATCGGGTCGGTGACCTGGTCGAGGAAAACTGCGAGACGCGGCTGTTTTGTCACCTGGTCGAGGAGGTACTCGTCAAGTGTTCCGAACGGCAGTTGATTGACCAGCAGCGCGCATCCTTGGTGGGCCGTTTCCGAGTCAAACTTGATCGGAAAGTCCCGCGGAGCGACGATTTCCGGGGCCAAGCCCGATTCTGAAATGCTTGACCCCAGTCGGCTCATCGCGTTTCGAGTGATGACCAGACGCGACTTTCGTCGGTCAGGATTGGCAAGCGCCTCTCGAACGGCGTGTATCCCGTACATCCAATACTGTCGCGCGTCGGGTGATGCGATCCCATGATCGCCGCTTTTCTTGCGCGGGGGCGTGCGCGGACGACCGGAAGTGCGTGAGTTTCGCCGAGACCTTGCCAATGGACTGCTCGTTTCGTCGTTCGAATCGACCGCCTGCCGACACACGATCAGGATTTACTCCGTCCGCTTCCCACCGTAAACCAAGCGAAGTTCAGGCGGGATTTTCGCCTATCGAGTATCGTTTCGGAAGTCGTTGTCATTGCTGCATTCCTTGGCCCAGGCGGTCTCGGGTGTGCGCGGATGAGGATTGGCGACACAAGACCGGCATAGCGAGGTATAACCGCGCCTGAACACGATGAACGAATGTCGAGTGGCAACCGATTGCCAGGACAAGGAACGACAGCTTTGAAAGGACGAATGACAACCATGCGCACTGGTGGCGAAATCCTTGCTGACATGCTCATTGAACTCGGCGTTGACACCGCCTTCGGCGTTCCGGGGGAGAGTTACCTCGCTTTGCTGGATGCCCTTCACGACAGGGAAGACCGAATTCGAACGATCATGGCGCGACACGAAGGTGGAGCGTCATTCATGGCGGCAGCTCATGGCAGGCTGACCGGTCGACCTGGAGTCTGCATGGTGACACGTGGACCCGGTGCAACCAATGCGTCCATCGGCGTTCATACAGCGATGCAGGAATCAACACCAATGATCCTGCTCATCGGACAGGTTCCGCGACAGAACAGGTATCGCGAGAGTTTTCAGGAAATCGACTACCGGAGTTTTTTCGGCGACATTGCCAAATGGGTGGTCGAGGTCGATGACCCAGGCAGAATTCCAGAACTTTTCGGCAGGGCTTACCAGCATGCCGTGTCGGGAAGGCCCGGACCCGTCGTTCTCGCGTTGCCGGAGGACGTGTTGAGCGGGTCTACCGAAGCTGCCACGAGCTTGTCGCGACCTATTCAGCAGGCGCTGTCCGAACCGGGGCCGTCCAGCATGGAGCAGGTTCGTCGCGTGCTTGAGACGGCGGAACGCCCCTTGATCCTCGCCGGTGGCAACCTCTGGTCCGAAGACGGGCGACAGGCAATGCGGGCGTTCGCAGAACGCAATCTCGTGCCCGTGGTTGTCGGGTTTCGCTGTCAGGATCTGATTGACAATTTGAGTCCGGCCTATGCGGGTGATGCCGGTGTCGCCATAGCTCCCCATACAGTTGAACTCATCGAAAACGCCGACGTGATTCTGGCGGTTGGAACCAGGTTTGACGAAATCACGACGGGCGGATTCACGCTGTTCAATCGTTCGCGGACACACCAGAAGATCATCCATGTCCATCCAGGTGACATGGAGCTGGGCAAGATCGTCGTGCCGGTCCTCTCAATGCAATCCCGACCTGAAGCGTTCTGGATCGCCTGCGAAGACCTTATGCTCGATCACGGAATGCGCTGGAGAGAGTGGTACGAGAACGCCTCGTTCCGCTATCGAAAATCGCTCGACGAGTGCCCGTCAGTTGGAGGCGTGGATTTGACTGCCGTGGTGAAGTGGTTGTCGGAGACGCTTCCATACAACGCGATCTTGACCACCGGCGCGGGAAACTTCGCCATTTGGCCCGCAAGGTTCTATTTGTTTCAAGACGGCGGACGGTTCCTTGCTCCTGTCGCTGGTGCTATGGGATACGGTGTTCCAGCTGCTGTCGCCGCAAAGATTGCGCGACCCGACAGTCCGGTTGTCTGCTTTGCGGGCGACGGGGATTTTCTCATGACGGGGCAGGAGTTGGGAACAGCTGTTCAACACGAACTCCCGTTGACTGTCATTCTTTGCAACAACGGGATGTACGGGACCATCCGCATGCATCAAGAACGCGAGTATCCCGGAAGGGTCCACGGCACCGACATTCTGTCCCCTGATTTTGTCGCGCTAGGGAAGGCATATGGGGCCTATGCTGAACGCGTTCAGTCAACGGAAGATTTCCCGGGTGCATACTTGCGTGCACAGGATTCGGGTCGGCCAGCGCTTCTCGAACTTGTCATCGACCCGGACAACATCGCGCCTGGCCAATCGCTCGCCGAGATTCGGGCTCGCCAGAACGCGTCATGAGATCCATGATCTCTTGTCGAGGAGCAACGAAGCGCTCTTGCTGACTCGGTGGCAAAGGGACCTGCGAAACGCGCCCGTGTGCATTCTTGACCTTGACGGTCAGAGCATCCGTTGTTACGCCCCCCTTCCTGCAAGGGCGACGAGCTGCAAGGTGCGGCAGCGGACTGTAACTCCGCCGGGGAGACCCATGCCTGGTTCGATTCCAGGGTCGCCCACCAAGTCCCGGGATTCTGTCATGGTGGTGCTTGGGAGGTTGTGCGTAACAGAACCTTATCCATGCGACACTTCGCGCGTTGGTTCGTTCGATGCCTTCAAAGTCACATGGACAGGCCCTGCGGATCAAAGCTTGGACTCGCCGAGACTCGTAGATCACCTCAATGCAATTCGAGACATCGCACCCGGCATTCACGCCATGCCGACTTGCGACTGAATCGGAAGCATATCGTCGGGACGTTTCTTGAGCAACGACTCCAGATGCTTTCGGATTGACGAATAGTCTGCTGATTCAATGACGTTTTTCGTCTCGAAAGGATCAGCTTCAAGATCGTAGAGTTCGCCTGCGCCCGAGGTCAGGTCCATCGTCAATTTGTGGCTTCTTGTCCTGACCGTTCGCAGGCTCAGACCAATGCCCGTCCGCGTCGGTAGCAATTCCCACTCATTCATTGCATGTGATCGAACGGAGGATTCCGACTCGATCAACCCCCGGAGACTGGAACCATGCTGGGTCAGCATTGGCGCGACACCCGCATAATCGAGGAGGGTTGGCGAAAGATCGAGCGTGGAGACCGGATTGTCGTTGACAGTCGCTGCGGGAATTCCCGGTCCACGCATGATCAATGGAACTCGCAACAATCCCTCGTAGTGCATCGGACCCTTCAGGATCAAACCGTGGTCACCCAGCCAGTCTCCGTGATCAGACAGGTAGATGACAATGGTATTCTCGGCGAGCCCGGCTTCCTCGAGCGCGATCAGCATGCGCCCGACACCGTGGTCGATCAGCGCGATCTGCCCGTAGGTGTTGGCGATGATCTCGCGAAGCTGCTCATCCGACTGTTCGGGAATGCGGCTGAATTTTTTTCGGATCCCGGCGCTTTTTGCCGAACCGGTCGGTTCCGAGGTCAAAACAGCTTCATGCCACCAAGGCCGCCCCTTGAAATCACGACGACGATATCGGGGGAGATCGACATCTGCCGGGTCGTGCAACCGCGACCACGGTTCGGGGCAGTCGAAAGGGTGATGCGGATCGGGAAAACTGACCCAAGCGCAAAACGGTTCGCGATTGTCGTGTTGCCGTAACCAGGAGGCAGCACGGTCGGCAGTCCACGTCGAGTTGTGCCATGCAACAGGCAGTCGCGAATGCCAGGTCTGTGCCGCACCACGTGTGTCACCGGCGGAATCGCGATAGAGGGCGTTTTTCTCGTCACCGCGACCATCGGCATAGAACCAGCGCTCGTAGTGATGACCCCGGGGCGGCTTTTCGGGCAGGAACCAGTTGTGACCAACCAGCATCAGCTCGACCGAGTCGAATCCCATGTACGGTCCGTTCCAGTCGTCCGCATAGTCTGCCGATGACACGATGCACTCAGGTGTCCCCGTCGGTTCATGGGTGTGGAAGGTCGAAAAGTGAGCCTTTCCAATGAATGCCGTCCTGTATCCCGACGCCGCGAGCGTCCCGGCAAATCCTCGCTCTCCAATGGAAGGATCGAGGTCGATTCCATTGTCGTGAACACCGTGCGTTCGACACAACTGGCCCGTCAGGATTGACGCACGCGCCGGCTGACACACGACGCAGGGCGTGATGCACGTCGAGAAACGCGTTCCATCGCGCGCAAGCTGATCAAGATGCGGCGTCTGGATTCGTCGACCTTCGATGCCGAGGCAGTCAGCGCGGTGCTGATCAGCGGAGATGATCAGAAAATTCGGACGTGTCATGACATTCCTCGATCGGCAGCTCGATTGCGACTGGCACGAACAACGACAATCACGGCCAGGACCATGAACGCCAGTGCAATCGGATGGGTAAACAGAAAGAAAGGATCGCTCCCGGTGGCCGCAAACGCCTGTCGAGCGGTCTCTTCGAGGGTTCCACCAAGAATGAACGCGATCACGAAGGGAAGCGGAGACATCTCGAGACGGCGCATGACGTAACCCAGGAACCCGAAGCCGATGGCAAGAATCACGGCATCCATGCGGGTTTCCTGCACGTAGATCGATGTCAGTGTCACAAGCAGAACAACCGGCAGCAGGATGTGCTTTGGAATCCGGACGAGCACGCCCATTGAACGCATGAACAGGCCGCCGATTGTCCAGTTCAGGACATTCGCGATCAACATCGCCGTGAACAATCCGAACGCGATCACCAGTTCCGGGTTGATCTGGCCCGTCGTCATGCGAAACACGGTGGGGCCGGGGTTGAACCCGCCAATGCTGTCAGCGGCAAGAATCAAAAAGACCGCTGCAGCGTTGCCGGGGATTCCCAAGGACAGAACCGGAATCAGATTGGCGCCCGACACGGACGAATTTGCGGCTTCGGTCGCAGCAACTCCTTCGGGAATGCCGGATCCGAAGCTCCCCGCGCCCTGCGCTTTGACACGTTCGTGCCGACGGCGATTGACCGTGTACCCGAGTGTTGCCGCCAACGTTGATCCCACTCCGGGGAGTGCGCCGATTGCCGTGCCGATCACCGCCGACCGGCCGATGATCGGAAAAATGCGGCGAATTTCGGACAATTTCAGTCCCTGATCGCCCGTGATTGGCGTGCCTGAACCTCGAATCCTCGATGCCCCGGCAACCCACTGGTCTTCGATTCCCTTGAAGACCTCACCGAGGATCAACACGCCCAGGACGGCGGTTGCGATGGGAACTCCTTCCGCGAGGGTCTGGGAGCCCATGGACAATCGCGGATAAAAATCTTCGCCGGTACCGATATAGGCAAACAGCAACCCGGCCCCCATCGAGATCAGACCCTTGCCGACCGACGATCCAATCACGGATGAAATGAATGCGAGCGAGAGTATCAGAAGGGCAGTCTTTTCGGGCAGGTCGAGATAGGCTTCGACCAGGACCGCCAGGAAAGGCGCGCCAACGATCAGCACGATATCCGAAAACGTGTCGCCGGATGCCGAAGAAAAATGCGCAACCCGAAGCGCCTTTCCCGCTTGGCCTTTTTTTGTCATGGGATAGCCATCGAGCGTCGTCATGTAGGCATCGGGCGTTCCAGGCGTATTGAACAGAATGGCTGGAACCGCTCCCCCGACTGTCGCGCCTTTCATGACGCCAATCAGGAACCCCATGACCGGCAGCAGCGCATCGGTCGAAAACCCGAATATCGAAATCAGGATCGGCAGCGAGATTGCCATGGCCATGGGGCCTGCCAGCCCGGGCGTGGCACCGACACCGATGCCAAGCAGGAACCCAAGACCGATCATGACCAGCGAGATCGAAATCGGAATGCCGAACACGCTGAACAGTTCCGGCCCGAGGAACACGGCCGCAATGCCCAATTCAATGTGGTCGATCACCCCCATCAGACATCGCCATTCGGCGGCAGGAGCAGATCTTCAAATGGAACATCGTTGACGAGAACGAGAAACGAGGTGGCCAGCAGCGCAATTGCCAGCGCTGTCCAGGACCGACGTCGTTCAGTGAGCATGATCGGGACAGCAATGAGGACAATGCCACCCGCCAGGTAGCCAATGTACTTCCACGGTGCCGTGTCACGAAGCGGACGATAGGCGTCCATCCCGTCAGCGCGACCATCAAGGATCCAAACCGCGACGGGCCCAGCCCACCGCATGAGAACGAGACCTGCCAAGAGTACCGTGGCCGAAACCGCAAGAAACCCAAGGTTTTGTCGAGACAGTGTCGCCTGGGTCGTTGATCGTCGTTCGAAGAGGCACAACAACAATCCACCGAAAGCAACTACGATCACGGCCAATGTCGGCGCCATTGCATCGCCGATCACGACCCGACGTCGGGCATGTTCGATGATACCGGACCCCGTATCGAGCGGAATCCAGGCGAAGCCGACAACCAGGGCCAGCACGATGCTGACAACACCCAATATCAGATTTGAGCGGGAATCCACGCTCGTTCAATCCTTGCGAGTGCTCGACGAAGAAAATGGGTTCCGGCCGTGCCGGAACCCGCAGTTTCGGTATCTACTATTCTGATGCCGCCGCCAGCAGTGCGCCCGCGGCTTCATGATCCCTGGCGATCATCTCCTCGAGTTCGTTTCCAGTCACGACCGACGATCCACCAAAGGCCTTCATGATCATTTGACCTGCCTTTGATTCCTGATCGCTGACGATTTCCGCGATAGCGGAAGCTAAAGCATTGCGCGCGTCTTCCGGCATGCCTGCCGGTCCGACGAACAGGAAGTGACCGTCGGAGTTGAACTCGACACCATAGTCGCTCAGCATCGGGGCATCCGGCGTCTGGGCCAACGGCACGGACAACGCCGACGCCAGGTTGACCAGATCGCCCGCAGCAACCCCTTTGGCCTGAATCCCCGCCATGAATCCAAGATCCATGTCACCGGCATTGACACCGTCCATCACGGCTCGTCCGCCGCGCACCTGAATGATGTTGAAGTCCACTCCATTGTGCTTTCCGAGCAGGTAGGCAAGGTCCGCAAGTCGTGTACTCATGACGCCAAAGCGTACCGCCATGCCGTCCTTTGCTGCGGCAATGACATCGCCAAAGTCAGTCCACCCCTTTGATGACAGGGCGACGATTCCCATCTGAAACCCTGCGGTTGTCGTCAACGGAGTGAAGTCATCGGGTGTCAGGCCGACATCGGCGACCCGCATGTTGTATCCGAGCGTCTCGGTGACGACGATCCCAATGGCGCTGCCATCGTTCGGCTCGTCCTGGATCGCGACGGCCAGGTTCATGCCGCCCTTGCCGGTGACCTGTTCGGGAACGATGTTCCATCCGTGCCGCGCTTCGAGCTCTTCGGCGATCAGTCGAGCCTGGGTATCGGCTCCACCGCCCGCCGCAAATGCAATCATCATCTTGATTGGGCCCGGTGGCGACCAGTCGGCAGCCTGACCAGTCGTTGAAATAAGGCCAAGGGCCAAAATTGCTACGCCCAGAACGCTTTTCATGTCTTCCCTCCTCGACAAATTGACGTCATGGGGCAAACTGTCAACGATCGATTGATCTGTCAATCGGCCAAGGCGGAATCGGCAAACGGTTTTTCGCCAAATCCTCACCGTGTTCAAATGAAGGGAGAAGGCTTGAGTGACGACCAATTACCGCTCGATCAGTTTGTGACCTACCGGCTTTCGAAGACACAGGGACGACTGAATGCCCAGGCAGGACGTATCCTCCAGCGAGTCGCTGGGCTGACGATGGCCCAGTGGCGCATTATCTTCCTGATCAAGAGTCACGGACCCGCCAGCGCTGCAGAGTTTGTGCGTTTGTCCAGCACTGACAAGGGGCTGTTCAGCCGAAACGTGAAAGCGCTGATCAAGAAGGGCATGGTCTCTGCGACCGCCGACAGCAAGGATCAACGGGTCCGGATACTCGACCTCACGGAAGAAGGTCACCGCATATACGACAAGACCATTCCGCACATGCGCGAACGACAGCAAAAGTTGATGGCAGCATGGACCGAAGACGAGCAAGTGGCTTTCTACCTTGCGCTCGACAAGCTGGAAGCGGCTGCCGACACAGTCTGAGTCGTGCATGACACGCAACCTGTTGATCATCATGTCCGACGAGCACCAGGCCCGGGCGATGGGATGCGCTGGTCACCCGTTTGTGCAGACACCCAATCTCGATGCATTTGCCGAAAAGGGAGTCCGATTCACCAACGCATGCACGCCGTGCCCCATTTGCGTTCCAGCCCGCGCTGCGTTCGCGACCGGCAAACACGTGCACCAAATCGGATACTGGGACAATGCAATTGCATATGATGGCGCGGTGCCCGGTTGGGGCCATCAGTTGCAACGGGCAGGAGTACCCGTCGAATCGATCGGGAAACTGCACTACAGATCACAGGAAGACCCGGCTGGATTCGACGTCGAACACATTCCGATGATGATTTCCGATGGGGTCGGGCTGGTGTGGGCCTCGATCCGCAGGGAAGAGGAGCGAATCACCCAGGACCAACGAATGCTGGGAGAGAGAATCGGTCCAGGCGACAGTTCATACACGAAATACGACAGGGCAGTCGTCAGCGCTTGCCGATCTTGGTTCAAGCAGCGGGCATCGAATGCCGATGACCGCCCCTGGTGCCTTTTTGTCGGGCTGGTTGCTCCTCACTTTCCGCTGGTTGTTCCCTCGGAATATTTTGATCTCTATCCGCCGGAGCAGTTCGGCGACGTCAAGCTCCACCCCGATGCGGGACATGGTCGGCATCCGTGGGTCGAGAAACAGAACGAGATCATGGACAACGAGGCGTCGTTTCATGACGAGGAGGAAAGACTCGCCGCGTTTGCCGCATACTACGGTTTGTGCACGAGCCTCGATCACAATGTCGGCCAGATCCTCGCGGCATTGAAGGAAACCGGCCTCGAAGAAAAAACCTCCGTTGTCTATACATCAGACCATGGGGAAAACCTCGGAGCCCGAGGCTTTTGGGGAAAATCGACCTTCTATCGCGAGAGCGTCGACATTCCGCTGATTGTGGCAGACCCGGGTCTTGGGACAGGGGAGTGCCACACGCCGGTCAGCCTGATCGATCTTTCTGCAACAATTGCGGGTTTCTTCGGCCAGGAACTCGATTCACCCGGCAAGTCGCTGCTCGAGATTGCGTCGTCCCCGACCGATTCCGAGCGTGTCGTATTTTCCGAATATCATGCGGTCGGCGCCGTCTCGGGAGGGTTCATGGTCCGGCGCGGGCGGTGGAAGTACCATCACTACGTGGGATTCGAGCCCGAACTCTTCGATCTCGACAATGATCCCGAAGAACTTGTCGACCTCGCCCAGAGTCCCGAACACGCCGCCATTCTTTCACAAATGCACGAGGCGCTTCTTGAAATCTGCGACCCCGATGAGGTCGATGCGCGAGCTTTCCGTGACCAAGCGGCGTTGATCGAGAGACTGGGTGGGCAAGATGTGGCGCTGGGCATCGGCTTGCCCGGGGCAACTCCAGCGCCAAAAACCGAGTGATCGCCAGAAGGCAGAGATGACCTCACTGCGGTCTTGTCGATCAGCCAGTCGGCACGACCTCCGAACAAGTCGTGTTCGGAGCGTGAAGGGGAAGCGCGGACAAATGCCGGATTGAGGAGACTCGCTTCGAAGCGAGTCAGAAACCGATCAGCGCGATGACTTTTTCGATCGGCTGCGCTTCTCCTCGATGCCGGACCTGCCTTCCCGTTTTTCGAGTTCGGCGAGGACTTCCTCGAGCTTGACGCCATGGGCTGTGAGCATGACGAGCAGGTGAAACAGCACGTCAGCAGATTCCTTGACAAGATACTTTTTCTTTTTTGCCGACGCTGCGACAATCGCTTCGACCGCTTCTTCGCCGAACTTCTCCGCACATTTGTTCGGTCCGCGAGCAATCAGTTTTGCCACGTGGGAGACTGACGGGTCTCCGCCGGCGCGGGCTTCGATCACGCGTGACAATCTCGTCAGAACGTCTGCCATTTCTCAAATCCTGATCGGTATTCCGTGGCGTGCCATGTACTCCTTGGCTTCCCGGATGCTGTGGTCTCCAAAGTGAAAAATCGATGCGGCAAGCACTGCGCTGGCCCCACCGAGCGTCACACCCTCCACCAGATGCTGCAAGGTACCGACGCCGCCAGAGGCGATGACCGGAAGTTTCACGGCTTCCACGATTTTTTTCGTCAATTCAAGATCAAAACCGTTTCGGGTTCCGTCGCGGTCCATGGACGTCAACAGCAATTCGCCTGCGCCCCTTGCCTCCGCTTCCTTGGCAAACTCCACGGCATCGATGGCAGTCATTCGGCTGCCACCATGGGTCGAGATGACGTAATTCCCGTCCGACGTGGATTTGGCGTCGATGGCGATGACGACGCATTGCCGGCCGAATCTGTTCGCGCAATCGGAGATGATTTCCGGGTTTTTCACTGCAGCCGAGTTGATCGACACCTTGTCGGCACCCGCCCGCAAGAGCGCCTGCATGTCGTCGGGCGAACGAACCCCACCGCCGGCGGTGACCGGCATGAAGCACTGTTCTGCGGTCGATCTGACCACATCGTACATGGTCTGGCGGTTGTGTCGGGTGGCAGCGATATCGAGGAAGCAAAGTTCGTCTGCTCCTTGTGCATCATATGTCTGCGCACACTCGACCGGGTCGCCAGCGTCGACGAGGGACACGAAATTGACCCCCTTGACCACGCGCCCGTCAGCAACGTCGAGGCACGGGATGATGCGTGTCTTCAGCATTCTGGCGCCTCGAGAATTCGCACGGCATCGGATGGATCAATGATCCCCTCGTGTATCGCGCGCCCGACGATCACTCCATTCAATTTTGTTCCCAACGCCTTGAGAGAAATGATGTTTTCAAGATTCGAAATCCCGCCTGACGCGATCACCGGAATGCTGACGGCATCGGCAATCGCGATCGTTGCTTCGACATTGGGGCCCTTCATGGCACCGTCTCTCATGATGTCCGTGTAGATGATGGCTGCAACACCGAGATCTTCGAACCGTCGCGCAAGGTCCACGGCAGTCGTGTCCGTTTGATGAACCCAGCCTCGGGTTGCGACCTTGCCGTCTCGCGCGTCGATTCCGATCGCGATCCGTCCTGGAAACCGCTTGCAGCAGTCGGCAACAAGCTCGGGCATTTCGACGGCTGCCGTTCCGAAAATGATGCGGGAAACTCCTTTCTCGATCCATGATTGCACGGTTCTCAAGTCACGAATGCCGCCACCCAGTTGGATGGGGATCGATACCGCCGCGAGAATCGCGGAAACGGCGTCCGCATTCTCGGAACCGCCCGAAAACGCACCGTCAAGATCGACGACATGCAGCCATTGACATCCGGCAGTTTCAAACATCGCGGCAGTTTGAGCCGGTGTCGTCTCGTAAACGGTTGCCTGGTCCTTGGCTCCGCGCAAGAGTCTGACCGAACGACCACCCATGAGATCAATGGCCGGATAGAGAATCATGTGGCGTTCACCGTGAACTTTTCTGTTTGAATTGGCCCGATGACGGCTGTTGTTCCTTCATCGCCGACTGCACGACGTTGCAATCGGATCCTCGGCCGGGCGAGATCGCCGTGCGCATCGGGCATTTCGAGCATCAGGCAACCGGTTGCCGTCTTGGGCGCAATGTCAGACTTCACCGTCATGGCGTCCACGACAGAAAATTGTGGATGATCCGAAGGCCGGTAGCCTGGCTTTTTTCGGGATGAAACTGGGTTCCGATCACGTTGTCGCGTCCGACGGCCGCCGCGAACCACTGCCCGTGGTCCGCTCGGGCGATGATGTGACGGTCGTCCTGTGGCTGCAGGTGATACGAATGGACAAAATATGCATGGTCACCGGTTCCGATCCCGGCGAGAACGGGATGGTCGCCAGCGCAAGGGTGGAGTTCATTCCAGCCCATGTGGGGGATTCGGAGCGATTGATCGCCAGATTTCAACTTAATGACATCCCCGGGTATCCAGTCGAATCCGGGACTTGCAACGTCACGTTCGGTCCCGGTCGTTGCCAGCAACTGCATGCCGACACAGATTCCCATGAATGGAATGCCGCGTTCCACGACGGCTTTGGTCATGGCCTCGATGAGGCCTGATCGCTGGTCGAGCGCCTGTCGACAAGCGGGGAAGGCGCCAACACCCGGCAGGACGATTCGATCGGCCTTCGCAATGTCCTCGGGACGACCTGAGAGGCAAACGACCGTTTCGGGCAGTTTGGCGGCCATTCGCTCAAAGCTTTTTTCAGCCGACCTGAGATTGCCGCTCCCGTAATCGACAATGACGCATCGGTTCATCAGCCAAGAGTTCCCTTTGTCGAGGGAATGGCTGCGGAAGCGCGAGGATCGACTTCGGTTGCTGTTCGCAGTGCGCGCGCGAAGGCCTTGAACGTCGCTTCGACAACGTGATGGCTGTTGATCCCCCTGATCTGATCAACATGGACGGTCAGCCTTGCATTGACGGCAACGGCCTGGAAGAACTCCCGGACCAGTTCGGAATCGAATGTTCCGATGCGCCTGATGGGCAGGTCAGACTCCCACACGAGCATTGGTCGACCGGAAAAGTCGAGTGCGACACGAACGAGGGCATCATCCATCGGCAACGTGCAAGATGCGTATCGCCTGATCCCGGTCTTGTCGCCGACAGCCTCAGCGAGAGCCGTGCCAAGTGCGATGCCGGTGTCTTCGACCGTGTGGTGATCGTCGATGTGCAGGTCGCCATCGGCGGAAATCTGCATGTCAATGAGAGAGTGTCGCGAGAGCTGCTCGAGCATGTGATCGAAAAACCCGACCTCTGTGCGAATTTCGTGCTTGCCGGTTCCGTCGAGGTCAATGCTGATCGAAACGCTTGTTTCGGATGTCTTTCTCTCAATCGTTGACGTTCGCATTTTCTGTGTCCGATCTGTCATTCTGTATCGCGGGGCGGCATGTCAGTCCAAAATTCCTTGAAATCCTCGACTGCCTCCAGCGGGTTCGCGCATGCGGGCGTGATTTTTCCTTGGTCGGCGCTGTATCTATCTCACGTGTCCGGGCTGGCCAACCATGGCATCAACGCCTTCTCGGGGTCGGAAATGTCGGCAATCGACTCGAACCAGTGTTTCCTCCAACCATCTCGCGGCAGCCCGGTGAACAGCATGAGATTGAGCGGATACGACTCGCTGTCAGTGCAGCGCCGAAAGTCGTCACGAAATAGAAAAATCGCCTTGTTCCAAGCAATTGCCATTCCAAGCTCGACCATGACGCCTTCGTCGGGCGGGCATCCGTTGACGACGGCAAAGATGCCATCACAGGCCTTCACATCGTTCAGGTCTTTCTGACCAACATCATATGCCCAGCCGTCATGCGCAAAGTCGATCTGGCCGACTCTTTCAAAAGGCTCCAGGACCTCGGCGCCGATCGCTTCGAGTGCAGCCTGGATCTCGCGAAGAGGCCCGGTCTTCAATTGTGTTGCAAAACCGTATGGGTTCGCCAGATACAACCGTTTTGCCATGATGACGGTCCACCATTCAAATCTTGCCTCGACACGGCATGCCTTGCCGCAACCTGTTCGTTTCAGGACATTTTGTCCTGCCGCCCTATGTATCCTCAAGGCATCGAGTGCAACACCTCTGACGATCTGAATTGGTTTGCAGATACACGATCGAGCGAACCACCAGTACATTGCGAAGCCGCGGCCGTGTCGTCCGCTTGTCTGCTCCCGCCTTCCGTTTGCCGACTTCGGCAATGCAAGTCGGCGAAATTGGGCGACGGCACCATCGGATGCAGAGCCGATGAGAAGCGCTTGTTGTTCTCCGACCAGGTATTCGAAGGCAGGGGCGGCCTATCCGTGAAGCGCTCTCAGAATTGCCTGTTTTGCAGTACCGACGTCAGTTGTTTCAGAGTGTCGGCCTGCTCTCCCATGGTATCGAGAATGGCGAACGCTCGGGCGAAGTGTCGGTCCGCTTCTTCGCGGGCACCATCGATACCAAGAACCGTCACGAAGGTCGACTTGCCACGTTTTTCGTCCATTCCAACAGCCTTTCCGATCGTTTGCTCGTCCCCGCATACATCGAGCAGGTCATCGATAATCTGGAAGCCGACTCCAATCTCCACGCCGAACTGTTTGAGAAGAGGTCGCTTTTCGTGACCTTTGCGGCCGCCAAGAATGGCCCCAGCCTCACATGAGAACGCGATCAGCGCCGCCGTCTTTTTTCGCGAGATCTTCTTCACTAGGTCGATGTCGCACGATTCCTGGTTTTCGGAGACGAGGTCCATCATCTGACCTCCCACCATTCCGGCACCACCAGCCGCGATCGCCAATTCTGACGAAAACGCGCATCTGACTTCCGGATCAGCGTGGACGCGCGAATCCGCTGCCAATTCGAATGCGAGGGTGAGAAGGGCGTCACCCGCCAGTATCGCCGTCGCTTCGTCGAAGGCGATGTGGCACGTGGGCTTTCCACGGCGCAATTCATCGTCATCCATCGCGGGCAGGTCGTCATGAATGAGCGAGTACGCGTGGACCAGTTCGACGATCGCACCGGAAAATATGGCGGCAGAATCCTCAGCGTTGGCAGCTTGAGCGCACGCCCTCAAGAGACCCGCCCTGAGGCGCTTCCCTCCGCCGAGCGCCCCATAGCGCATCGCATCAAACAATGGGGCGTCCGGATCTTTCGAACTATTGAGCATCTCGTCGAGGACTTGTTCGACAGCTGCTGCGGTTTCTCCAAGGAATGCGTTAATGGTCAAATTCGAGGTTGGAGATGTCAAAGGCCGTGTCCTTTTGGGTCATTGAACGGATTCAACAAAGTCAGCTTAGCCAAACGGTTCACCCGACATATGCGCCGTCTGTATGTCACATCGCGAAGTCTTCCAACGAAAAAGTCGAAACGCAGCGTCGTACGGCAAGCACCTGTCGTGGATTGCCACAATGTCAGCGCGACCGCTGGCAAAACTGCTGTCTGGACAGATACCTCGCGATAAGTCTATCTGTGCAATGAAGGCGCAAGATGGCGGAACGGTTGTCGGATGTAGCCCAGAGGCTTTTTCAACGCTGCCTTGAACTCCAAACGGGAGAATGACGGTGAACAAAAGGCCACTTCGAGTGCTTTTGGCAGAAACTCGCGGTTTCTGTGCTGGGGTTGAGAGAGCCGTCGACATTGTCGAACAGGCTCTGAAAATTCACGGTCCCCCGATCTACGTCAAGAACAAGATCGTTCACAACACAACGGTGGTCAGCGAATTCGAGGAGAGGGGCGTCATCTTCGTCAAGGACTTCGATGAAGTTCCGGTCGGGGCGATCACGATCTTCAGCGCGCACGGCGTATCCAGAAAAGTGGTGAATGACGCAAATCTGCAGGGCCTGAGCATCATTGATGCGACGTGCCCGCTCGTCACCAAAGTCCACAGCCAGGTCAAGCGGTACAGCCGCAAAGGATACGAACTGATCATGATCGCTCATGACGGTCATCCTGAAGTCGAAGGAACGGTTGGGCAGGTGGATGAACCGGTACATATCGTTGAAACCGTCGAGGATGCGATTAACCTCAAACCCGTCAATCCCGAAAAACTGGCATATGTCACTCAGACAACGCTGGGTGTTGACGACACGCGTGATATCATCAAGGTACTTGAAGAGCGTTTCCCGAAAATCGTCGGTCCGAGTGTCGAGGACATTTGCTTTGCGACTCACAATCGCCAGACCGCTGTCAGGACGATGGCGAAGACCGTCGACGTCATTCTCATCATTGGCGCTGAATACAGCTCCAACTCGTGCAGACTCCGTGAAATCGGAGAAGCGTGCGGTGCCGCGAGTTATTTGATTTCGGATGCAGACGCTGTGGACCCGGCCTGGTTGCAGGACGCACGATCGGTGGGAATTTCCGCGGGCGCATCAGCACCTGAAAAGCTAGTGCAGGAACTCATTGCGCGACTTGGTGATATGTTCGATGTCACGCTCGAAATGTCCGAGGGTGTCAGGGAGGACATCAAGTTCAATCTTCCAAGGGAACTGACCCGTACAGCCACATTTCATGCCGCTTCGTCATAAAATGCCCATCCCTTGATTCTCTAACACATCACCCAACCAGCAAAAAAAATGCGTTTTCAAGAAAATATCAATCGAAAGATTCAGAAAATACTTGAATTATTGTATGACTTATCAAAATATTTCATCAAAAATTAGTTTACCATGCTCACTTGAAATATCTTTTTCAAATTGAAAAATGATTTAAAAAGTATGACAGACAATAACGATTGAAAAAACCATCCGGATACCGACCAGAAACAAATCGTCAGAAAAAGCCCATAATCATTTGCAGGAAACTTTCTGCTATTTTCTCCGATTAAGTATGGAATATAAATGTTAAATGAAATGAACAAAATAACAAAAATTGGAGCATGCCAAAGTTTAATCTTAATCCTTCCTGAATATCTTTTTTTTAAATTTATTTCTATTTTTTTCAATCTATATTCCAGATATTTTTCTGACATTTTTGGAGATAGCAAAATTAACATTATGCAGAATATTGCATTGAATGCGCTTACAAGAAACATAATTGATATGGATGACGCTTGCACAACATACAACTCGAAAGCAAAATCTTGATCACTCTTAATGACCAGATTCTTGAACCCTTCTGGTTGTAAGTATTCGATCAAAATTTTTGTAACCCAATTTATCCATAGTAAATCAAAAAATAATTGAGAAAATATGACAATTGCAATAATTGGAAAATACAGGACAAAAAACAAAAATACAGGCACATGTACAAGCAGGCGATATAGTAATGGCGGAGTCTCGATAGGGTCTCGCATGTGAGTTGACCTATCTTTGCTTCTAACCCTTTTTGAATCGAGCGGATTCATCAACAATTCAACATGACTGGACTGTTCCCGACTCTCGGAAAATTGTCAAGCCCATCGGCACCTCTCCCCGAACTCCCGTCGGTCAAGGCATCGGGACGAAAACAATTCAATCCAGACATCACACTTCTTCCACAACGCAATCAGTAGTGTCGCAGCTAACTCTGAGCACCACGACAATTGCCAGGTCGATCGGTTCCGTGCGTATTTCCGTGGTCTCGTAGATTGGCACAATAGGAAACTCGGGAGGGGTGACAACTTTGCTTTCAACCAACGAATCCAACATCGACGAAAACCCTTCAGTATCAAAATGCAATTGATTGACCGCGATTGCACAGAGTGCACCTGGACGCGCCATCTGCAATGTGGTCTCGAGGTAGTCTGGGCCAAGATGGCCGATCGTGAATGTCCCGCAACTGACCAACCCTCCATATCGGCTTTTGGGCAGTGACGATGTATCGGTGAGATCAGCTTGGAACAGATCGCGGTATGCGCCAGTTCGTTTTGCCTCCGATAGCATTCCGTTTGAGATGTCCATGCCGTCAATCGTGATGCCACTCTCAGCGAAGGCAATGCCAACCAGTCCCGTTCCACACCCGATGTCGAGAACAGGGCTGTCTTCCGGACCCGCCCTTTCAAGAAACTTCGGGACGAGCTGCTGCGGCAATATGTACCCGGAAGGATCAGCAAAATCGGAGTTATAGCTCGGTGACCAGGAATCATAATACGCCCTGTGCGAGTCGCTATCGGTCAGTTGATAGGCCCCGTCTCGGCTGTGTTTTGTCATTGGACCCTCGTCAAGCGCGTCCCGCCCTGGTCAGATGTGCAGCGGCCACGGGCGGTTGTGCATTCGTTCAATGCTGGCCACACGAATTGGCATGCCTGAAGACTACATGAAACGATCACGAAAGGCGAACCACAACAGTGCGAGATTGAGCAACGGTCGCCTGAAATGCCGTCCTCCGGGAAAGTCCCCGATCGGCACACGAGACAAGACATCGAATCTCTCCAGATCGCCCGAGATCGCATTCGCGACGACTTTCCCCGCCATCGTCGCCATGGCCACCCCGTGGCCGGAATAACCGGAAGCTGAGTAGAGGCGAGTACCCATGCGCGCAAAATCAGGCATTCGGTTTCGGGTGATGCCAAGAGTTCCACCCCACGCATGTTCAACCCGCACATCCGCCAGTTCGGGAAATATCGTCAGCATCCTTTTCTTCACCTTTCCCGCAAGGTCGGAAGGGAAACGGACTCCGTAACTCTCTCGACCGCCGAAGAGCAGCCTGTGATCGGGCGACATGCGAAAGTAGTTGACGACAAACCGGTCATCGTAAACGGCAATATCACGACTGAGCACTTGTCGAGCCCTGTCTTCGCCAAGCGGTTCCGTCGCAATCATGAAACTGTTGATCGGCATGACCCTCGCAGCGAGATCAGTGGAGAGTTGCCCGAGATATCCATTGCAGGCGATGACAACTGCTGCTGCCGTCACGTTTCCGTTCGCGGTCCTGACACGTACAGGGGAGGGGGATTTGTCGTCGATCGCCTCAACCTCGGACGATTCGAATATCTTGACCCCTGCCTTGCGCGCCGCTTCTGCCAGACCAAAGACATATTTCAACGGATTCAGGTGGCCTGCGCCCCAGTCGATCACGCCGCCCTTGAATGCCAACGAGCCGATCAGTTCACCAAGTGCCTGATCATCGAGCAATTCCAGGGAATCGTAACCGTAGTGTTTCGTCAGGTGTTCATACATCTCATTGGCCGTCTGCGCCGAGCCTCTTGCCTGGCCGAGCCACGCGACGCCCGGTCGATAATCGCATTGAATGGCATGTTTTTCGATCAATCCACGAACTGTTGACTTCGCTTCCTCGGCAATCGACCACAATGCACGGGCTTGATCGAAGCCCAGTTCCTTTTCGAGAGTGTCCTGCCCGCATGAGTGACCGGACCCGACCTGGCCGCCGTTTCGGCCTGACGCGCCCCAGCCCACACGGTGAGCCTCTAGAACCGAAACGTCGTACCCTCTCTCGACAAGATGAAGTGCAGTTGACAATCCCGTGTAGCCTGCACCGATGACACAGACATCGGCCGAGACATGCGATCTGAGTTCTGGATGAAGGGGAGGGACCGAAACGGTCGTTTGATACCAACTCAACGGGTACTGGCCCGGTTTGTCATTGGCATGCAGCGGATTCGTCATGGTTTCTCTCTACGGCCAGTTTGAAAAAGTCGGTTTTCCGGTTCCGCCTTCGCCGACCCGGAACAGTGAGTCTGCCGATGACGCGCCCATACCAAGCGCAACGATGAACTCAAACCCAAATGCCTTGGCGGATGGGCAGGCCGGCCCGAATCCTCGTCGTCGTCATGCGTACCATTGCCATTACCACGTGACGCGATCGACCTCCCGAAAATCTATTGGCCAGTCCTTCGATGGCCTCACACTTTTGGGTCAGCTCGGTCCAATTGCGCCTGTCCCAACGAATTCAACGCCAACCCGACAAACACCAGGCCGCCAGCGCACTGAGGTTTGATCACAGGTCTGGCTGCCAACGAAAGCAATGCTCGGAACGCTTTTCAGCCTTCGCCTGAGTTAAACCGGCAATGCCAGGGTGCCCGGCAAAGCGTGACCCCTCGCTCTCCGGCGTATCCCCAGCAATGGCCCGTTTCGAGCGGCGCGATGCTCGGCATTTGCGGCTTCATGCTGCTTCATGCTGGTCAGATTGCGTTCGTCACGCCAAAGCCGATCGTTTCAGATCAGTTGGTTGGCATCACGATGCCACGATGAACGGATCCAACCTCGGAAACCGCAATGCCCCAATCAACCCGACCCAGTGACTGCCGACACAACGCTGAATCGACTACCATTATCGAATGCCGTTATCGTCCATCAAACACTAGGTTCAAATCAAGTCATGGTCAGCCAACCCGCAGAATGACCGCAAGTCCATGAAGTTTTGAGGAAAAACTTGCGTCGGCACCGGTCAATGGTCCATTCTTCCTCAATCCATCGCGCGACTTGATCCGAACAAACCCGGATCAATTTCCGCGCTTCAGGAAAAAGGAGATGATGATGTCCTCAACCAATCCCAATGCACACCTTGTTGCAAAGTCGGGTTTTTTCACCGGCCTGCATCCAGGTATGGGCATCGCCGGCAAAGGCATGGTCGTTGCGTTCGTGCTGTTTACGGTGCTCAACGTTGACTTCGCCGGGCATATCTACGGCACTGTTCGCGGCTGGATCGAGACCGGCTTGAGTTGGTATTACATCTCGGCCGTCATGGTGCTGTTCGCACTGTGCATCTTTCTGATGTGCTCGAAGTGGGGCAACGTGAAACTGGGGGACGACGACAGTCGACCCGAATTCAGCAACTTCTCGTGGTTTGCGATGCTGTTCTCAGCAGGTGTCGGAATCGGCATCCTGTTTTTCGGAGTCGCAGAACCGATCTTCTACTTCGACAACTCGGGCGCATTCGGATACCCCAACAATCCTCACGCTGACATGCAGGGGCATACGGAGATGACGATTCTCCGCGCCGTTGACGCCATGCGCGTGACCTACTTCCACTGGGGATTCCACGGCTGGGCAGTCTATGTCGTGGTCGGGCTATGCCTGGCCTATTTCGGATTCCGAAAGAAGCTGCCGCTGACCATGCGTTCATCGCTGTATCCGTTGATCGGCGACCGGATCTATGGCCCGCTGGGTCATGCAGTCGACTTGCTCGCGGTCTTTGGCACGGTATTCGGTGTCGCAACGTCTCTCGGTCTCGGCGTCAGCCAGATGGCAGCAGGGCTCAATGTCCTCTTCGGGATCAGCGACGGAATCGTCACTAAACTCGTCCTCATCTTCGTGATCTCGATCATCGCGACGATCTCGGCGGTCTCTGGCGTGGGGAAAGGCATCCGGATCATCTCCGAATGGAACATCTGGTTGTCGATCATCCTTCTCGCAGCCTTCGTTGCGATCGGTCCGTTCAAATGGCTGATGAGCTTTTTTGTCACCTCGCTCGGCGACTACCTGTGGAACGTGATCCCAATGGGCTTCTGGACGGCCAACGAACCGGGCAACGCCGCCTGGCAAGGTGGCTGGACCATTTTCTACTGGGGATGGTGGATGTCATGGGCGCCGTTTGTCGGCATGTTCATTGCCCGAATCTCCCGCGGTCGGACAATTCGGGAGTTCATGGTCGGTGTCATGTTCGTTCCGACCACGATCGCCTTCTTCTGGCTCTGCATGTTCGGTGGCAATGCCATCTGGCAGGAACTGAACGCCGTCGGCGGTCCGGCAGCGGCCGGAGGCGCCGGGATCATTGAAACCGTTCGCCAGTGGGATCTGCCAACCGCACTCTACGGCGCGATTGCAAATCTTGGCACGACCTCCTGGATGGGTGATGTCGGCTGGATCAGCTGGCCGCTTTCGCTGCTCGCGACACTGCTCCTTGCATCGTGGTTCATCACGTCCTCGGATTCGGGAACACTGGTAATCACGACGATGCTGTCGATGGGTGATGACAACCCGCCGAAGGTGTTTCGGGTGATCTGGGGCCTCGGCGAGGGATTCGTTGCCGCTGTGCTGCTTTTGGCCGGCGGCTTGGGCGCACTGCAGACGGCCTCGATCGCGGCGGCATTTCCGATTTCGATCGTGCTCCTGGCCATGGCGTGGGGCCTGATCAAGTCCCTGTCCGAAGATCCAAGCGCGGTCAGCGCTCCAGGAGAGGGCATGGTGGCACCTGATGGCACCAGGATGACCCAAGAACTGCACGGCTGAGATCAAAGTCGATCCCGGCCTGACCCGAACATTTGGGGCAGGCCGGGACAGTCACAGACTTGAGTTCAGCGGTCGGACGCCGAATTCCGGCCGCTAAATCCCCTTTTGCCTCCAACAGGATGGGGCAAGGGCGCTCGGAATTGCCTTGCCTCAAGGTGACATGGGAGATGTTCTCTGCAGATACTGTCCCAAGCATGTCTCATGCGGAAGATTCATCTCGCGCGATGACAATCCGGCTCCCGAACTTCCGACTTGTCCGCAATCCGTGATCGGACACGCCGCACAGAGTCTCGATCGCCAAGTCTGTTTCAAGAGATCAACAGGGAACAAGGCAGAACGGTTGATCGTCTGCAGCGTGCCCCGCCTGCCGAATCGTCACTGAATGACGCGCAGGAGTTGCACGAGCTGATCGGTCCGGCCTTCCCCAAGGAGATCATGGAGCTGAGCGTCCTGGTCTTCCACTTCCTTGCGAATCTGCATCATGCGCTTGCGCCCGAGTGCCGTCGGCAAGACATTGATCTGCCGTTGGTCTCCTTGCGCAACCTGTCGGTGGACCAGACCATCAGACACCATGCGATCGACCAGTTTCGTCAAGGTCGGGGGGTTCATCAGCGCGGCTTCTGCCAATTCACCCATTGTCAATCGCTCGCCGGATGCCAGAGTTTCGAGTATCCGCCACGCTTCAATCTGAATGCCATGCCTCTTGAGTTTGTCCTTCAGCGATGTCGAAACCCGTCGATTGGCTGCGGCCAAGGCGTAAGACAATGAGCTTTCGATCAGATTTTTGCGTGATTCCATGGCTCTCACCGTTGCTTGAGGTCAGAATCTAGTTGACTTGGAAAGTAACCTCAATTGGAATGTGCGCATTCCCGAGACGCTACGTTTGGTGTGTGACCTTGAGGACAACATTCGCAGTCTATCCGAACGCTCCGGCATTTCCAACGGAGCTGGACGAGTTGTTTCTGTCCGCACAACGGCGAACGCAATCGACATTTCGCGTGGCCTTGCTGATACCGATGTGCGGTTCGGCAGGCATCTGGGGACCGTCTTGCATTTCAAGCGCCCAGGTTGCAGCTGAAGAATTGAACAGGGGAGACGGCATTGGCGGCCGCAAGGTCCACCTGATCATGATCGATGCTGCAGTCGAAGCTGAAGTGCCAGTCGAGGAAACCGTCAGCGAATTGATCGAGACCCAGTCGATCGACGCGATTGTCGGGATGCACATCAGTGCGGTTCGGCAGCGCCTGAGCAAGGTGGTGTGCCAGCGCATACCGTACATCTATACGCCGCTGTACGAGGGCGGAGAGCGCACGGCGGGACTGTTCGCCATCGGCGAAACGCCGTCCGAACAACTCGGCCCCTCCATGGAGATGATCCAGAACCGGTATCGGGTGCGAAGCTGGGCGCTGATCGGTAACGATTATGTCTGGCCGCGAATCTCCCATGTCTTCGCCAAGGCGAAACTGCATGAGATGTCCGCCGGGTTGGCTTACGAAAGATATGTCCCCTTCGGTCTCCAGAACATGGGACGCTATGTCGAAGAGATCGACAAGTCCGGCGCGGAGGCAGTTCTGGTCTCCCTTGTCGGCCACGACGCCGTGGTCTTCAATAGGGCGTTCGGCGCCGCCGGTCTGCACCGCCGTGTGGTTCGCCTGTCATGCGCGCTCGAGGAAAACGGACTGCTTGCTTGCGGCGCCAGCAACAGTGAACGGATGTACGCAGCAGCCTCCTACTTCGCGAGCCTGCCCACGGAAGCCAATGCGGCCTTCAAGGAGCGGTATCACGCCATGCACGGAGACCAGGCGCCTGTGCTGAACTCGCTCGGTCAGTCGACATACGAAGGGGTCCACTTTCTGGCCGGCTTGATGCAACGCCATCCAGACGCCTGGCGACAGCACGGCGCATCCGAGCAACTGCCGATCTTCCACAAAAGCGGGCGAAAGCACTGTTCGATCAACCGCCGCGAGAGGCCTATCTACCTGGCGAGAGCCGACGGTCTGAGACTAGAAGTCATCGACGAAATCTGACAGCCGTCAAGGCAGGTTGATTTCCTTTTCAAGTTTTTACTTGAATTGGAAAATATAATCCATCACACTCCACCAGTGAATCGGTTGCGCGGGCGCCGGTTTCGGTTCTCGCATGAAAACGGTGGAGGTGAATCGTCTTGGCCTGGCTTGTCTCGTCGCTGGTCCTGCTTGTCATCGTGCTCTTTGGGATCTGGTTTCTCCAACGCTATTACGCCAAGGCGTCGCTCGATACAGCTTTGGTTCGGACCGGCTTTGGGGGATGTCGGGTCGTCACCGATGGCGGCTGCCTGTCGCTGCCGATCCTCCATCAGATCCGAAAAGTGTCCATGGGGGCGCTCGCTTTCGGCATCAGCCGATCCGGTCGCGAAGCAGTCCTGACCCGCGATCAGATGCGCGCGGATGTCGAATTCGAATTCGAACTTCGCGTTGCTCCAACCGAAGAGGGAATCTCAACAGCCGCGCAGGCTCTGGGCACCCGGATTTCGCGAGGGGGCGACACGGTCAAGGATGTCTTTGCGGGCACGCTGGTCGATGCGATCCAACGAGCCGCCGCTGCGCGAACACTTGAAGATATCCATCTGAATCGGGCTGGATTTTCCACTGACGTTGCCGAGGCAATCTCCGGCCAGGCGGCAAGATTCGGCCTGACCCTGGTGTCGGCGTCTCTGATATCCGTCGACCAGAGCGACCTGAGCCAGTGGGACGAGAACAACGCCTTCAACGCACAAGGCATGCGGCGTCTCGCGGAACTGGTTGCCGACCAGCGCAAGGAACGGGTTCGAATCGAAACCGAAGCGGAGGTCGCGGTCAGGGAAAGCCACCTGGTGAAACAACAGCGCCAGCTTGAACTGGAGCGCGAGGAACGCGAGGCGGAAATCGCCCAGAAAGTACACCTCGCCAGGCTCGAAGCGGACGCGAGTTCTCGACAGGACCGCGCTCGTGATGATGCACGGCTGGCAGCCGAAACATCGCGGATCGAGAACGAAAAACGAGCCAAGGCAACCCAGGTCGAGAGCGACGAAGCGTTGCGACGCACGGAGATGGCAGCGATCCTGGCACTCGAAGAAGTGAAAATCGAAAACGATATCCGGATCGCAAGGATGCGTGCCGCAGAAGCCGAGGCACGAGCCGAAGAAGAGGATGCGCGTGTCAAGATCATCCTCGCGGCAGAAAGAGCACAAGCACAAAAGGAACGCGCCATCGCCGAACGCGAGAGCGAAATCGCGCGTCTCAACCAGGAAAAGGAACTCGAACTCAAGGGAGCCGAGGTCAAGCGCGACGTCGAGATCCTCTTGGAAAAGGCGGAGGCCGAAGCCACCGCGAAGACCAAGGCCGGCGAGGCGGAACGCGTCCGCATGGAGGCAGAGGCAGCCGGCCGAGTCGCCCTGAACGAGGCCGAGAACACGCTTGGAGATGCGGTCATTCGCATGCGCCTCGAAGAGCGCCGTCTCGATCGCCTGCCAGAAATCATGACCCAGATGATGAAACCGGTCGAGAAGATCGACTCGATCAGGATCAACCAGATTGCGGGGGCAGGGGCGCCGAACAGCGCGGGTGGTTCCGGCGAAGGCCTGGACGGCGCCTTTGGTGCCGCCATGGACCAGATTCTCTCGATGGCGGTTCGCTTGCCGGCGATGAAACAGATGGGCGAGGAAATCGGACTCGACTTCGACGCCAATCTGGCCGGGCGCGCCGCCGATTATGCCAACCGCATCAAGAGCAGACCCGAAAAGAAAGCCGGCGAAAAGAATCGCCAGTGAACCTCAGGTGAACAACGGAAAGGGAGTTGATCAAATGTCGTTGAACCGCCGCAAATTCATGGCCAGCACCGCAGCGCTTGCAGGTGCTTCAATGCTGCCGCACGTGACACATGCTGCCGATGTCATCAGGCTCGGCTCGATTCTCGACACGTCGGGAATATTCGATGCCTACGGAAAACCGATGGACATGGCGATGCGCCTGGCAGTCGATGAAATCAACGCCGCAGGCGGGCTCCTCGGAAAGCAGATCGAGGTCGTCGCCTACGACACCCAGTCGGACATGGCCCTTTATTCGCAGTACGCACAGCAACTGACCCGACAGGATCAGGTCGATGTGGTGCACGGAGGCATTCTGTCGGCATCGCGCGAAGCGATTCGGCAGACGATGCGGAAGTCGAAGACTCTGTACTTCTACAACGTGCTCTACGAAGGCGGCGTTTGCGACCGAAACATCTTCATCAACGGGGTCACTCCTGCCCAGCAGGCCGAAGCGCTCGTTCCTCATGCCATGAGCAAGTCGGGCGGCAAGGTCTACATTCTCGCCGCAGACTACAACTACGGTCAGATTACCGCGCGGTGGCTCCAGAAGTTCGTTGCGGACAATGGCGGCGAGACCGTTGGTGTGGATTTCTTTCCCCTGGACGTCAGCGACTTCGGCTCGACCATCGCGAAGGTCCAGTCGGTCGGTCCCGATCTGGTCATCGCACCACTCGTGGGCGGGGCTCACCTGTCCTTCTTCCGCCAGTGGTCGGCATCGGGCATGAAGGAACGCATTCCTCTTGCTTCGACGACAATGGGCGTCGGAAACGAGCACAAGGTGCTGACCCCGGAGGAGGGCGACGGCATCATGGTTGCCTACAACTACAGCCAGGAACTCGACACGCCCGCAAACAACGCCTTCAAGGACAAATGGGCGGCGGCCTACGAAGACAGCAACCTGATCCACGAAATTGCCGTTTCGAACTACCAGGGAGTGATGACCTGGGCCGAAGCCGTGCGAATGGCAGGTTCGATTGAGCGGGACGACGTCATCGCGGCCCTGGAGACCGGAATCTCGATCGAGGGACCAGCAGGGACCGTGACTGTCGACCCCAAAACCCATCACGCCGTTCTCGACGTTCACATCATGACCATCGAGAATCAGGGCATGCGGGTGCTCGAGACGCTGCCTCAGCGTCAGCCGATCGACACGCAGGTCGTGTGTGACCTGGAAGCCAATCCGGACGAAAACACCCAATACGAAATCGAGATCTGATCACCTTTGTGATCAAGCCGGCGGGGCGGCACTTGTCGCCCCGCACATCGAATGAGAGCAGCCCGCGCAACTGAACGGAATCCCTGACCATGGACCTGTCAGTCGTCATCCTTGTCGAGATGCTCTACGCGGTGGCGTCGCTGATCCTGATCAGTGCCGGCCTCGCGGTGGTGTTCGGCATGATGAAGGTCATCAATCTCGCCCATGGCGAGTTCATGATGATGGGCGGTTATGCCACGATCACCGCCGTCAATCTTGGCGTGAACGTGTTTCTGGCCATGCTTGTCATCGCGCCTATCATTGTCGGGCTGATCGGCCTTGCGGTCGAACGACTCGTCATCCGCCATCTCTACGGACGCCTTGTCGACACGATGCTGGCAACCTGGGGACTGAGCCTGTTCTTCATCGGGCTCGTCACGATGATTTTCGGCAACACGACGACCGGAATATCCACGCCAATTCCCGGTTTCACGGTCGGGAACTACCAGATCAACGGCTACAATTTCTTCATCATCGTTGTCGCGGCGATCCTTGTGGTTGCGTGCTTCGCCGTACTCAAGGGGACCCGAGCCGGGCTTGTCGCCCGAGGCACGATGCAGAACCCCGAAATCGCGGCCACCCTCGGTCACAGCCCCGATCGCATCTACATGGCAACGTTTTTCTGCGGCTCGGCCCTGTCCGGACTCGCGGGAGCGGTGCTCGCTCCGCTCGTCGGTTTGGTCCCGACCTCCGGCGGCGCATATATCGCCAAGGCATTCATCACGGTGATTGCAGGCGGGCCGTCGCTGATCGCCGGATTGATATCGAGCGCCAGTCTTTTTGGCGTCGTCAACCAGGTGTTCACCTTCGCCGTGTCACCCGTGATCGGCGAAGTGGCGTTGCTGGTCGCCGCTGTCATCCTGCTTCGGCTTCTGCCACGGGGCATCACCGGCAACTTTTTCAAGGGTCGACTCTGATTCCCGGTCGCATGTCATGGGACATCACCGCGACCGTCGTGGTCGTGGGGCTGCTGATCTGGGTCATGCCTCTGGTCATCGGCACGTACACGCTGACCGTTCTCGTGATCTACGGGATGCTGGGGATGAGTCTCGGCCTGATCTGGGGCTTCGGCGGGATCCTGTGCTTCGGGCAGGCAGCCTTTTTTGGGCTGGGCGCATACACATACGCAATCTCGGCAGTCAACATCGGCGAAAGCACGCTTCCGATGATCCTTGCAGTGCTGGTGCCCGCAGCATTTGCCGGACTCCTTGGCGCGATGATGTTCTACGGCCGGTTGAACGACGTCTATCTCGGCGTGATCACGCTGGTGGTGACGTTGATCCTGTTCAGATTCATCAACTCCACCGCCGGTCCGCAATACATGATCGGCAATGCACGCCTTGGCGGATTCAATGGGATCCCGGGTTTCCAGACCCTGAATGTCCCGGGAATTTCCGATGCCTACATCTGGGGCGACAGCTACTTCTACTTTTGTGCCGTTGCGCTCGGTCTCGTGTTCATCCTCGTGAGCGCGCTCCTGCGTTCAGGCTTCGGAAGAATTGCCATTGGCATCCGAGACAACGAAACGCGCATGTCGCTCTTGGGTTACGATGTCCGGGCACGCAAGACGGTCCTGTTCTCGGTCGGTGCCGCCATCGCAGGGCTTGCCGGCGCGCTCTTCGCCAACTGGGGAGAAATCGTCACGCCAACCCTGTTTTCTCTCGGGCAATCGGCGGAGATCATCATCTGGTGCATCGTCGGCGGCCTCGGCACGCGCCTTGGACCGATTCTCGGAGCGGCATGCCTCGCCTATCTCAAGTTCCTGCTGGGACAGCAGAGCGCGGTCGACAACACGCTGATCATGGGACTGATCCTGGTGCTGTTCGTCCTCTTCCTGCCTCGCGGCATCGCCCCGGCGCTTGCCGGCCTGCTGAGACCTTGGATTGGCCGGCGAGCGCCCCGACAGATTCACCATCGGCGGCGCATGCGGAATCGGGAGCGCACCAATGGCTGAGATCGTGCTCGAGACCCATGGGCTGACCATACGTTTCGGCGGCGTGGTCGCGGCAGACAACGTGGACTTCAAGCTTCGGTCCCGCGAACTGAGGTGCTTGATCGGCCCCAACGGCGCCGGGAAGTCGACGTTTTTCAAATGCGTGACCGGCCTTCAGAGCCCGACAGACGGCGAGGTCTACATGCAAGGGGTCGAGACAACGCACTGGATGGCCCATCAGATCGCCGCCCTCGGAGTCGGCATCAAGATGCAGACACCAAGCGTCATGGACAACTTGGATGTCTTCGAGAACATCTGGCTCGCTGCGCGCCGGTTCCATCAACCCCGCGAAGCAAACCGAAAAACCCAGGAAATCGTCGAGAGGCTGGCACTTGGGTCGATTGCACGCGATCTGCTTGGACAGCTGGCCCATGGCGAACGCCAGAGGGTGGAACTTGGACTCGTCACCGCCGGTGATCCCTGGCTTGTCCTGCTCGATGAACCTGCAGCAGGAATGGGGGCCGAGGACATCGAACGGATGACCGGCCTCATCCATGAACTCAATCGCACGGCGGCCATCGTCATCGTCGAACACGACATGCAGTTCATCCGATCGATCGCCGAAACGGTGACCGTTTTTCACCAGGGCAGGGTGCTGATGGAAGACCATGTCGACCAGGTCATGGCCGATGCGACCGTACGAAACATCTATCTTGGCAAGAAGGCCTGAGATGTCGGAGCAGCACAGCGCAGTTCTCGACGTCAAGGGGCTGTCCGGCGGATACGGCAAGGTTCCGATTCTGCACGACATCGAATTCGACGTCGCCCAGAATGAAGTGGTCGGAATTCTGGGTCACAACGGGATGGGCAAGACCACCCTACTCAAGACGCTCATGGGATTCCTGCCCGCAGTTTCGGGAACGATCAGGTTTCATTCGACCGACATCACGCGCATGTCGCCACATCAACGCGCCGGCCTGGGGCTCGGACATGTACCCCAGGGACGGGGAATTTTCCCGCAGTTGAGCGTTCACGACAATCTTCGCTTTGCATGGCACCCCTATGCAGTCGGTACCGAGCTCGCCGTCATGGATGCCGTGTTGTCGGAGTTTCCACGCCTTCGGCCCTTGCTGAACCGGATCGGAGGAACGCTGTCGGGGGGCGAACAGCAGTTGCTGGCACTCGCCCGTTGCCTCATGGGCGACCCGGACTGCCTCCTGCTTGATGAACCGACCGAAGGCATTCAACCCTCGATCATCGAAGAGATCGGGGAAACGCTTCGACGGCTTCAGTCGCGGCGAGATCTGTCGATTCTGCTGGTCGAACAGAATTTCGACTTCGTTGCCGATCTGTCGGATCGTGTTCTCGTGATGGAACGGGGTCGGATTACCTCGGGACTGAGCAAGTCCGATCTGTCCGACCAGGACAAGGTCGACCGATTCCTCGGGTTCGGCAAGGCACGCTCGAATCGGGGACACGGATCCGACGGCAAGGTGCTCCGAACGTCCACAATCTCTCATTCGAGACCTCACACGGCAAGCACGCATGAACCGGCTGCTTCCTCATACCAGGTGACCAAGATGACCGTCAGACGTCCAACGCTGTCGCAGATGCGCGACATGGCCAACCGATTTGGGATGAACCTGTCAGACGAAGAACTGCGGGAATACTCAGAGATCATGGAGCCTTATATCCAGTCGTACGACCGGCTCGACGCCACCCCGGACCACCTGCCGCCGGTTCGCTATCCGCGGGCGCCCGGGCGATTCCCGGATGCAAATGAGAACCCCTTGAATGCCTGGTACGTCAAGACCGACATCCAGGGGGCGCAAGACGGACCGCTCAAGGGCAAGCGGATCGTCCTCAAGGACACCGTCTGCCTTGCCGGGGTTCCGATGATGAACGGCTCTTCGATCATGGAAGGCTACACGCCCGAGATCGATGCGACCATTGTCACGCGCATGCTTGATGCGGGTGCGACCATTGCGGGCAAGGCGCACTGCGAGAACTTTTGTCTTTCGGGCGGATCCCATACAGGGGCAAAGGGCCCGATTCAGAACCCGTGGAAACCCGGATTCATGGCCGGCGGTTCATCCGGGGGCTCGGCTGCGCTCGTGGCTGCCGGAGAAGTCGACATGGCAATCGCCGGGGACCAGGGCGGATCCATCCGCATTCCCTCGTCAAATTGCGGCGTCTACGGCATGAAACCCACTCATGGTCTGGTTCCGTACACAGGCGTGATGCCGATCGAGCAAACGATCGATCATGTCGGCCCGGTCACGAACACGGTGGCCGACAATGCAAGGCTGCTTGAGGTCCTGGCAGGCGAAGACGGGCTCGACCCTCGCCAGTACAATCCGCAAACCCATCGTTATACCGAGTCGCTCGGACGTGGAGCACACGGGCTGCGAATCGCCATCCTCAAGGAGGGTTTCCATCGCCCCGAAAGCGACGCTGATGTTGACCAAAAGGTGCTCGCGGCGGCCGAACGCTTTCGGGAACTTGGCGCACAGGTCGATGAAATCTCGATTCCCGAACACTCTCTTGCCGTCGATTGCTGGACCGCAATTACCGTTGAAGGCCTGCAGGACCACATGATGCGGGGAAATTCCGGCGGCACGAACCGCAAGGGTCTGTTTCTGCCTTCGATGATCGACCACATGGCCGGGTGGCAACACAGGGCGGACGAACTCACCCATTCACTCAAGGTCTGCATGTTCCTCGGCGAGTTCTTTCAGACCCAGTATCGTGGTCGCTTCTACGGAAAAGCCCAGAATCTGATGCGCAAGGTCAACAGGGTCTATGCCGACGTCCTGTCAATCCACGATCTTCTCTTGATGCCGACTGTTCCAATGAAGCCGCGTCCGATCCCGCCTGCCGATTGTTCGATCAGCCTGTATGTCGAGCGTGCTTTCGAGATGATCGGCAACACGGCCCCTTTCAACGGCGGCCTTCCCGCCATGAACATCCCGTGCGGTTTCAGCGATGGCCTTCCGATCGGGCTGATGCTGGTCGGCCCGAGTTTCGGGGAGTCGACGATATACCAGGCCGCCCATGCCTTCGAACAAAGCGGCGACTGGCAAAAGATGTAGGCGAGGCCAGCATGTCCATACTGAACGAGAGTCTTGCGAGTCGGATCGTCAATTGGAACCAAGCGACGGAAGCCTCGTCCCATTCCGTTGCTCCGTCCAACGGACAGTCCCATGTTCGAGGCCCCACGCGACCACCGCTGGTGTCCCTCACCATTCCGCAGCTTCTCGCGCGAGCCGTGTCGCGTTTTGGGTCGCGGGACGCTCTTGTGTTCTGCGAGCAAAACATCCGAATGAGGTACGACGAACTGAGCCGGTCGGTCGATCAGCTTGCATCGGGATTGCTGGCACTCGGTCTCGACAAGGGTGACCGTGTGGGCATTTGGTCACCAAATCGCGTCGAATGGGTTCTGACCCAGTTTGCGACCGCCCGAATTGGTCTGATCCTCGTCAACATCAATCCGGCATACCGGTTGAGTGAGCTCGAATACGCATTGAACAAGGTCGGTTGCAAGGCGCTCGTCGCCGCAAGATCGTTCAAGACCTCCGATTATGTTGCCATGATCAGAGAACTGGCTCCAGAGTTGGTCAGTTGCGAGCCCGGTCAATTGCGATCAACGAGACTTCCACATCTTCGCAGCGTCATCATCATGGATGACGATCCAGGCGCCGGTGCCTTCTCCTTCGAACAGGTGCCCGGGCTCGCCGGGCCGTCAGAGCAACTTCGCTTGAGCAATATCGACAGAGGACTGCATCCAGACGATGCGATCAACGTCCAGTTCACGTCGGGCACCACAGGTCTGCCCAAGGGGGCCACGCTGTCCCATTACAACATCGTCAACAATGCTCGATTCGTCTGCGGTCGGATCAGCCTGACCGAATCCGACCGGCTGGCCATCCCGGTTCCGCTCTACCACTGTTTTGGCATGGTCATGGGTGTATTGGGGGCTGTCAGCAAGGGAGCCGCGATGGTGTTCCCGGGCGAGGGCTTCAATCCGTCCCAGACCCTTGATGCCTTGTGCAAGGAACGATGCACGGCCGTTTACGGTGTTCCGACCATGTTCGTGGCGATGCTCGACGAACTGGAGAAGAATCCTCGGGATCTGTCAAGGATGCGAACGGGAATCATGGCAGGCGCGCCCTGTCCGGTCGATGTCATGCAACGCGTGAACACCGCAATGAACATGAACGAGGTGACGATTTGCTACGGCATGACGGAGACTTCGCCGGTTTCGTTCCAGAGCAATGTCGACGATTCAATCGACCGTCGTTGCAAGACTGTCGGCCGGGTGCATCCTCATCTTGACGTCAAGATCGTTGATCCGGACGGACAAACTGTCCCGACTGGAACGCAGGGCGAACTCTTGACCCGAGGCTATTCGGTCATGAAGGGATACTGGGACGACAAAGAGCGCACCAGTGAAAGCATCGTCGACGGCTGGATGCACACGGGCGATCTTGCCGTGATCGACGAGAACGGGTTTTGCTCGATCACCGGGCGCGTCAAGGACATGATCATTCGCGGCGGCGAGAACATCTATCCCCGAGAGATCGAGGAATACCTCATTCGACATCCCAAAGTCAGCGACGTTCAAGTCTTCGGAATCCCTGATACACGAATGGGTGAAGAAGTGTGCGCCTGGGCAATTGCAAAGCCTGATTCCGAATTGGCCGAGGACGAGCTACGGACGTTTCTTGAAGGCCGGATTGCACACTTCAAGATTCCGCGACACGTGCGGATCGTGGATGAGCTGCCGATGACGATCACTGGCAAGCCGCAAAAATTCGTGATGCGCGACAGAATGATCGAGATGCTCGCGACATGAGGTGCACCGACGACGCATGCCCTTTGGGCAATTCACCAGGTTCATGCACAGCAAGCGAAAAAGTGCGTTCGTGGTCTTGCCAGTCGGACTTGTTTTCGCTGGTCGATCGAGATGTGTAACCGGTGACGAGGGTCAAGTTCTCGACGGGACGCGCGTTGCCATTCCAGGATCTTCTCATCTGGCCATCAAACCGTCATGTTGGTAGTGCTTCCGCCAATGTCGCGCTGCGCCTTGAGGCGGCAAACGAAACCAATGTCGCAGGATTGCAAATGTTCAATCCACCCGTATGCGGAACCCATGGAATCCCGGGACGATCTGATGATCCCGCCGTCGATGACTGGAATCGATCGATGACAAGTCGAATTCGTTGCCTGCACGAGGAGACTCCAGTGTCCAGTGGAGGCCAGTGATGTTCACTGCATCAATGAACTTTGATCTCGGGGAAGACGTCAACGCGCTGCGGGACACCGTTCACCGTTGGGCCCAGGAACGCATCAAGCCGTGTGCAGCAGAGATCGACGCGAAAAACGTCTTTCCGCCGGAACTCTGGCAGGAGATGGGCGATCTCGGACTGCTTGGCATCACGGTCCCCGAAAAAGACGGCGGTGCCGGGATGGGCTACCTCGCTCACGTGGTCGCGGTTGAAGAGATCGCGCGCGCATCGGCTTCCGTGTCGTTGAGCTACGGCGCACATTCAAACCTTTGCGTCAACCAGATCAGTCTCAATGGCAGTCCCGAACAGAAATCCCGTTACCTGCCTGACCTGATTTCCGGCAAGAGCGTCGGCGCCCTCGCAATGTCCGAGACAGGCGCGGGTTCCGATGTCGTCGGGATGAAACTCCGTGCCGAAAAGAGAAATGATCGTTTCGTTCTGAATGGCAACAAGTTCTGGATCACGAACGGCGGGGAAGCCAACACGCTGGTGGTCTACGCCAAGACCGATCCGGAGGCGGAACAACGAGGCATCACGGCCTTTCTGATCGAAAAGTCCATGCCCGGTTTCAGCCAGTCGCAACACTTCGACAAGCTTGGCATGCGAGGCTCGAACACGGTCGAGCTGATTTTCGACCAGGTCGAAGTCCCTTATGACAATATCCTCGGAGAAGAAGGCAGAGGCGTCAACGTGTTGATGTCGGGGCTGGATTATGAACGTGTCGTGCTCAGCGGCATCGGTTGCGGGATCATGGCAGCCTGCCTCGACGAAATCATGCCCTACATGGTTGAACGAAGGCAGTTCGGCAAACCGATCGGCAGCTTCCAGCTGATGCAGGGCAAGATTGCCGACATGTACACGAAGATGAACTCTGCCCGTGCCTATGTCTACGAGGTGGCCAAGGCCTGCGATCGGGGCGAAGTGACGCGCCAGGATGCGGCCGCATGCGTGCTCTACGCATCGGAAGAAGCGATGGTTGTCGCGCATCAGGCAGTGCAGGCCATGGGTGGAGCCGGCTTCATGAACGAAACAACGGTCAGCCGCCTTTTCCGTGACGCGAAACTGATGGAAATCGGGGCGGGCACGTCCGAGATCCGACGCATGCTGATCGGGCGCGAACTCGTGGGGGCCATGAGCTGATGACTGTCCTGTCGTCAGACATTTCGACTCGGTCGGAAAGCTATCTGCGCAACGTTTCGGCGCATGACGAGGCAATGACGCCGATCAAGGCGGAGGCGGCAATCGCGCGTGACGGCGGTGGGGCGCGATCCCAGGAACGACACATCGGGCGTGGAAAGATCCTTCCGCGAGAACGAGTCGCCCGCTTGCTCGATCCGGGTTCGCCTTTTCTCGAAATCGGCCTGTTTGCCGCAAACGGCATGTACGACGGGGCCAGCCCATCGGCAGGGATCATCACCGGAATCGGTCGCGTCATGGGCCAGGACGTGATGGTCGTGTGCAATGATGCCACCGTCAAGGGCGGGACCTATTTCCCGATGACGGTCAAGAAACACCTGCGCGCGCAGGAAATCGCTGAGCAGAACCGGTTGCCGTGCGTCTATCTTGTGGACAGTGGCGGCGCCAATCTTCCCAACCAGGTCGACGTGTTTCCGGACCGCGATCACTTCGGGCGGATTTTTTTCAACCAGGCCAACATGTCGGCCAAGGGAATTTCCCAGGTTGCGGTCGTGATGGGATCGTGCACCGCTGGAGGCGCCTATGTTCCCGCAATGTCTGACGTCACGATCATCGTGAAGAACCAGGGCACGATATTCTTGGGCGGTCCGCCGCTGGTGAAGGCTGCAACGGGAGAAGTCGTCAGTGCCGAAGATCTTGGCGGCGGCGATGTCCACACGCGGTTGTCCGGCGTCGCCGATCATCTCGCAAATGACGATCGGCACGCGCTGTCTCTGGCGCGGACGGCTGTTGCAAATCTCAACATGCGAAAACCTCGACAGAACGAAATCAGGTCGCCCGAAGAACCGCGCTACGACCCGGATGAAATCCCGGGCATTGTCCCTGCAGACCTGAGAACGCCTTACGACATTCGAGAGGTGATCGCGCGCATTGTCGATGGGTCGCGGTTTGACGAGTTCAAGCAGCGTTACGGCACGACCCTGATCTGCGGCTTTGCCCATATCATGGGGATGCCGGTCGGCGTGATTGGCAACAATGGCGTGATCTTCTCAGAAAGCGCCTTGAAGGCTGCCCACTTCGTCCAGTTGTGCTCTCAGAGGCGAATTCCGCTGGTGTTTCTGCAGAACATCACCGGCTTCATGGTCGGCCGAACCTACGAGAGCGGCGGAATTGCCAAGGACGGCGCCAAGCTTGTCATGGCCGTCGCCACGTCAAGTGTTCCAAAGATAACGGTACTGGTCGGCGGTTCGTTCGGTGCCGGGAACTACGGCATGTGTGGCCGAGCCTATTCTCCGCGATTCCTGTGGACTTGGCCCAACAGCCGAATCTCGGTCATGGGCGGTGAACAGGCCGCTGGGGTCCTGGCCACGGTGCGACGCGATGCAATCGAGCGCAAAGGCGACGACTGGCCGCCGGATGAAGAGAACACGTTCAAGCAACGCATCATCGACCAGTTCGAGGAAGAGGCGCACCCGCTCTATGCGTCGGCTCGCCTGTGGGATGACGGTATCATCGATCCACGGAAAACCCGCGATGTCCTGGCCCTGTCGCTTGCGACGACCTTGAACGCACCGATTCCACGCACCCGTTTCGGCGTTTTTCGGATGTAGGAACGAACATCGTGTTCAACAAGATCCTCATCGCCAACCGCGGGGAGATCGCGTGCCGCGTGATCACGACGGCCAAGCGGCTGGGAATCAGGACCGTCGCGGTATTTTCGGATGCGGACGTGAACTCCAAGCACGTTGCCATGGCAGACGAGGCCGTTCGCATCGGGCCACCCGAGGTCGCAGCCAGCTATCTGAACGGCGAACGGATCATTGACGCCTGCAAGGAAACCGGTGCCGAAGCCGTACATCCGGGATACGGTTTCCTTTCCGAGAACCCTGAGTTTGTCGAAGCGGTCGAGGCCGCAGGGCTGGTGTTCATCGGACCTACTGCCACCGCGATCCGTGCCATGGGCTTGAAAGACGCCGCCAAGGCCCTGATGAGCGAGGCGGGGGTTCCCGTGCTGCCAGGATACCACGGAGACAATCAGGAGGCCGGGTTTCTCGCGGATCAAGCAAAGACGATCGGCTATCCGGTGATGATCAAGGCTCGCGCCGGCGGGGGCGGCAAGGGGATGCGGTTGGTCACGGACCCATCAGGGTTCAAGTCTGCGCTGGAAGGTGCAATGCGGGAGGCCCAGAACAGCTTTGGGGATCCTGCCTGCCTGATCGAGAAATACATCGAGCGTCCCAGACATATTGAAATTCAGGTCTTCGGCGATCAGCAAGGCAACATCGTTCATTTCTTCGAACGCGACTGCTCGCTGCAACGCCGCTATCAGAAAGTCATCGAGGAAGCGCCCGCACCGGGAATGACCGAGACCATTCGCAAGGCCATGGGCCGCGCGGCCGTCGATGCAGCGAAGGCGATCGGTTACCACGGTGCCGGGACAGTCGAGTTCATCGTCGATGGCTCCGGTCCGTTGAGGGAGGACGGGTTCTGGTTCATGGAGATGAACACCCGTCTTCAGGTCGAACACCCTGTCACCGAGGCCATCACCGGACTCGACCTTGTCGAGCTTCAGTTCCGCGTTGCGGCGGGCGATCCATTGCCTTTCGCCCAGGACGACCTGGCGATTTCTGGCTGGTCATTCGAAGCGCGCGTGTATGCAGAAGATGTTGAGGGCGGGTTTCTCCCGGCGACCGGCACTCTGGATCATCTGAAGTTTCCAACAGGGTCGGAATTTGAGCGAGGCCCGATCCGGATCGACAGCGGAGTCGGGCAGGGTGACGAGATCAGTCCCTGGTACGATCCGATGATCGCGAAGGTGGTCGTTCACGGACGGGATCGCGGGACTGCGCTGAGGATGCTGACTGACACGCTTGCTGGCAGCCAGGTGGCAGGTCTTTCAACCAACATCGAATTCCTCGGTAATCTTTCGCGACATGACGGATTCACTGTGGGCAATGTTCATACCGGCTTGATTGAACAGGACTTTGATGCCCTGACAAAGCGCGACACGGCCCCCATGCACGCAATCGCTCTGGCGGCCGTCGGCGGCCTTGGGTTGTTGAAGAAATCGGCGAGTACCGATCCGTGGGACGTGTTGGCAGGTTGGCGCCATTGGAGTGTCGCACAGCAGTTCATCACGCTGGAGTCGGGTGACGACAGGCTCGATCTGCGTGTTTCGATTCCGCAAGACCGGCGATTCTTCGTGGAGACGGCTACCGACTCGGTCACGATCGACATCGATCCCATGCAGGGCACGTCATGCCGTGTCCGCGCAAACGGCCTAATCCTTGATGCAGATATTGTTGTAAACGGTTCGCGCATATGTGTTTTCTCAGATGGGCGCAGTCATGAGTTCTTTGTCGCAGATGCTGACGGCGTCGCTGAAGGCGAGCAGACAGGCACCGGTTCGATCTATGCACCGATGCCCGGACTGGTCAAAGTGATTTCGGTGCAATCGGGAGCACGTGTTTCAAAAGGCGAGGCGCTCGTGGTCCTCGAAGCGATGAAGATGGAACACACGCTGAGGTCGCCTCGTGACGGTGTCATCGACGAAGTTGTCGTCATGGCCGGAGACCAGGTCGCCGACGGTGCTCTATTGCTGTCCCTTGAACCCGCCAATGAGTGAAAAGGTCACGATCTTCGAGGTTGGTCCCCGCGACGGGCTTCAAAACGAACGGCGTCCGGTTGCAACCGAGGACAAGATCGAGTTGGTTAATCGACTCTCCGCGTGCGGATTGCGGCGAATCGAGGTCACCAGTTTTGTCAGCCCGAAATGGGTTCCACAGATGGCTGACGCTCGCGAGGTCATGGCTGGCATCAAGCGCACGCGAACCGTCAGATATGCTGCCTTGACGCCAAACATGCGGGGCTTTGATGCTGCCCGTGAATGCGGCGTCGATGAAATCGCCGTCTTCGGTGCGGCCTCGGAGGGTTTCAGCCGGAAGAACATCAACTGTTCAATTGCCGAGAGTCTTGATCGATTTCGGCCGATTGTCGCGGCAGCCAAGTCCGAACGGATCCTCGTGCGTGGCTACGTGTCTTGCGTCATCAGCTGTCCTTATGACGGACCGACGCCACCAAAAGCTGTTGCAGACATGACCGAGAGCCTTCTCCGGATGGGGTGCGACATGGTCAGTCTTGGAGACACGATCGGAACAGGGACTCCCACGACAGTTTCCAAAATGCTTGATGCAGTGCTGTCAGTCGCAGGCGCCGAAATGCTTGCGGGCCATTTCCACGACACCAAGGGCAATGCTCTGAACAATATCCTTGCCTGCATCGATCGGGGACTGCGCGCGTTCGACAGCTCCGTTGCTGGACTTGGCGGATGTCCCTTTGCACCCGGCGCAAAGGGAAACGTCGCAACCGAAGATGTCGTCGAGATTTTGCACAAAGCTGAATTTGCGACGGGCGTCGATATCGATCGCCTCAAGGAAGTCGCCAGTTTCGCGAGATCGCTTTGCCGTGGAGCAACCCATGAAATTTGAAACTCTTGACGTGAGAATCGATGATCGAGGCGTCGCCAATGTCGCCTTGAACGTTCCGGAAAAACGGAACGCCATGTCAGCCCGGATGATTGCTGATCTGACCGAGATGGCGCGAACGATCGGAGCCGATGCCCGGATTCGGGCAATCGTCCTTTCGGGTGCCGGAAAGGTATTTTGTGCGGGCGCGGATCTGGGATGGATGAAGGCGCAAATCGATGCTGACCGAGAAACCCGCATGGCGGAGGCGCGAAAGCTCGCCGAAATGTTGCGCGCGCTCAATGAAATGCCGACGCCGATGATCGGCCGAATTCACGGGGGGGCGTTCGGAGGCGCGGTCGGGCTTGCCTGCGTTTGCGACGTGGCAATTGCTGAATCCTCCGCTCGATTCGGATTGACCGAGACCCGCCTTGGCTTGATTCCCGCGACCATCAGTCCTTATGTGGTCGCGCGGCTGGGCGAGGGGAGCGCGCGCCCGATCATGATGTCGGGTCGGATTTTCCTCGCGGATGAAGCAATGCGCTTGGGGATCGTTTCGCGGGTTGTAGACGCCGACGGCCTTGATGCCGCCATCGACGATGAAGTTCGTCCCTACCTGTCTGTCGCTCCGGGTGCCGTCGGTTCCGCGAAGGCGCTTGCCCGGTCACTCGGTCCAAGAATTGATTCGGAGATCATTGACGAGACTGTCGGACGCCTTGCCGACACCTGGGAGAGCGAGGAGGCACGTCACGGAATCGAGGCATTTCTGACCAAGACGCCAGCTCGATGGGTTGAAAACTGAGTTTCAGCTTCCCGGGAACTGTGGCGAAGTCCGAGACCTGCCAAGGCCACGGTGATTTGATTCCGATGATGAAATCGCCAGTCTTCGTGCAGAACCAATCGATTCGTTGGATGCCTCTCAGGCGTGCACCGCGTGGTCGGCAAATTGCTCCGATTGTCCGTCGAGCGGGGGCCAAGCGCCGGGATTCCTGAAAAAGTCCGCCATGAATTTTGCGAACTTGGCCCTGTCAAGTTGCTCGTCGAGCCTTGCCTGTTCCCGACGGGTCCGTTCTTCACCGACCGCTGCGAGTCCGACATTCTCGAACAATCCATTGATGAAATCGGGCTCGAATTCCGGGTGCGGCTGGATGGAGAGTGCATTCCTCTCGTAGACAAGAACCCCGTTTTGACAGGAATCGCTTGATCCAACGACGCGTGCGCCGGGAGGGATGTCGCAGACCTGATCCTGGTGCCAGGCAAGGACTGAAAGCGGTTGGTCAAATCCGTCGATCCGATATTCGGTGCGCCCCACCGACCATCCTCCGGGGTGTTTCTCGACACGTCCGCCAAGTGCCTGCGCCATGATCTGGTGGCCAAAACAGACGCCGATCATCGGAACCGACTGTTCGTGCGCTGTCCTGATGAAGTCCTCGAGCGGCGGTATCCATGGGTGGTCCTCGTAGGCAGAGAAGCGCGATCCGGTGATGAGCCAACCGTCTGCGCTCCCGGGATCATCTGGTATTTCGCCGTCAAGGACTGGCCAAGTTGAGAATTTCATGCCGTGGCCTGCCAAAAGGCGAGCAAACATGTCCGGGTATTCGCCGTGCTGGGACACCAGCGCATGATGGGTTCGTCCGGTTTGCAAGATTCCGATGTGCATTGGTCTTGATCCTGGTTGTTTCCGCAGCCTTCGGCTGAGAGGGGCGTGATTCACTTTGCAAATCGTCTATCTCAACAGTTACCACCGTCGAGCGATGTGGATCAATCCGTTCCCGGGCCAAGGGGCATTCCCACTTCCAACAAATCGGCCACACACGTGTTGGAAGGAAACTCACCCCGAATGACCGACGCACCCGTAGACAGTGCAATGCAATTCGACGATCAGTCGAAAATCAGATATGGACCATCGCTTCGCCTGTCGTGTTGGTTTTCAACGTGAGGAGATCAGGGATTTGCGTGTATTCGGAAAAATACTTGGGGGAATGATCGGCGGCGTTGTTGGCGGTCCACTCGGGATCTTGGTGGGCATGGCCCTCGGTCAAGTTGTCGATTCGGCCAGAGGAACCCTGAATGATGACGGACTTGACCGTGTTCGGGCAACTGATGATCGACCGCAGTCGCCAGAAGAACTGCAGTCGGTATTTGTCTTCGCATTCGTCACGCTCGCCGCGAAGCTGAGCAAGGTAGATGGCCGCGTCACACGCGACGAAGTCGACACCCTCAAGAAGGTATTCCCAATACCGAACGAGGCCTATTCAGAAGTCCGGCAGATTTTCAACGCGGCCAAGGCAGATTCGCTGGGTTACGAGCCTTATGCCGAACAGATTCGCACGATCTTCTCGGGCAACCGCGATGTGCTGGAGAACTTCTTGGCTGGATTGCTCGCCATTGCAGTCGCCGACGGAGTTTACGGTGAGAGTGAGCGGGAGTTCCTTCAGGATGTGGCGCGAATTTTTGGATTCTCCCTTCAAGACTGGAAACGGATCGAAGGCACCTATGTCAAAGAGGTCGAAGAAGCGGCCAACGACCCTTACGAAGTGCTCGGTGTCAGTCCAGCCGCGAGCGATTCTGAAGTGCGGAAAGCCTACATCAAGATCATCAAGGACTATCACCCAGATCGCCTCGAAGCGCAGGGGATACCGGACGAATTTCGAGACTTGGCGGCAAAGCGGACGACCGAAGCCAATGTCGCTTACGACACGATCAGGAATTCGCGTGGATTACCGCCTTGATTTTTGTTTGATCTGATCAAAGAGGGGCATTTCGATCATCCTAGCAAAAAGTTTGTCGTTGGGCCTCCATCAGGTTTTGTCAGGGTCACGATCTGACTCGTCGGCTTTTTCACGCCGCCCGCACGACAAACCATTAGTTCCATCGAGAAGTGAGGCCTGACAACGCCAAATTCTCTATGCCACGGCGGCAATAATTCAGTATTCCGCAACTCAACACTCATCGAACTTCATCTGTCGTACACTTGCGGTCGATTGATATCTGGCTGGCCTTGGGAACTTTTTGATCTTCCCTTCGGCTACGCCCTTTTTCAACCATCGATCAGCCTGCGATTTCACAATCCCGAACTTTTTCGCGATGTCACCAGAACTGGCCGGAGCGTCTCCCACTCTTTCGTGGAGTCTGCTCAAGAAAAAAGAATAGAACTCGTCAATGTCGTCTTGGTCCTGACATGAATCAAGCACAGGCTTGTTCGAATCCATGTCGTCGGAACGAGCCTCGACTGAACTGTCGTTCTCTCTCTGTTTTTCTTTCGCTTTAACCGGTTGTTCCTCGGCAACCACGTCTTCCGCAACTGTCAATTTGGAAAGGCAGGCACTTGAAACAGTGTCCGTTTCCGGAAACCATCTCCCTCCCTTCTCGACCAGTTCTGCATTGCCTGAGTCTTCTCTTTCGGTGCGTTTGACCCACAAGGGAACCCATGAATACCTGATGTCTTCCCTGGCACCTTGCCACGTTCCTCCCTTGCCATGGGTGCTGCTGACAACGACCGCGGCATCGGAAAGGCAATAAATGAACCGATTTCGGGCCATGGCATTTCCGACATTAAAGCCCGCTTCGGGATTGAACGGCGAAATCAAGACCAAGTCGCCCGAGAGAATGTGCCGACGAAACTTCGCGGATGTTGCCGCCCGCAGTAGGCTGTTCGACAGGACTCCCACGACAGTGCCTTCGTCCTTGAGTGCACCTAGCATGGCACTCTCATCGATGCCCCGAGCACCGCCGGAAATGACAGAAAATCCCTGCTGCGCTGCGGCGGATCCAAGATCGGTCGCAAAAGCGATGTCCTCTTCAACAGCGTTTCGAGAACCGACAACGGCGATGCCCTTGCCTCCGAGATGTCTCGTGTTGCCGCAACCAAAAAGAACCGGCGGGGATCCGTTTTTTAGTCGGCGTTTCAATTTTTCCGGGTACTCTGGGTCAGATCGAGTCATCACCCAGAGTCCGGCCCGTTGCCACCTTTCAAGTGCCAACCCAAGAGCAACACCGCGACCGAGGAGCTGTTCAAGCCGCGAATGCGTTATGGATTGGTCTTCCCAACTTGACAAAGTGCCTTCTAGATCATTCTTGAGAAAAACCGACGGTTCTAGATCCTTTTCCTTGAGCCAAATCGCCATCTTGCCCCACTCGGTTGTGGACAGAGGCTTAGCACCCGAAGTGTCGTATTTTCCCAATGAAACCGTCAGGAGCATGACCGCATGAGCATGTTGGCTCAAATCCATCTCACGCTCCCATATTCGATGTTGCAAGTGCCAACGGCCAGACTGGGCCACTACCGGATTCACGCAGCAATGCAGCGACAACGGTCAACGTCCACCCGGAATCGACAACATCGTCAACCAAAAGGACCGGTGTCTCCCTCACATGATCCGCAATTGAGAATACACCGTCAAGATTGCGGCATTGATGAAATCGGTTCTGCTGTTCCTTTTGCGGCTTGTTATTCCTGACCTTTCTAACGATCGGGCTAAACGGCAAATCCAGTTCTCTCGCCAATCGAACGGCGAAGTCAGGGACAAGGTCTGGATGTTCTATCGACGGCACGCAAGTGACCCACCGCGGCCGCGGTTTGGGACACCATCTTTCAGTAATCATCTCTTCCACAGCCTCGACGAGTTCATCGCGGAAGCGGCCATCTTGCTTGTCGTTGGCGACGAAGCGTCCCCAACCTGCATCTCGCCATCGCGAAAGGATACGTCCCGACTCGGCTCGTAACTCGGGCCGCAAATTGCCGCGAAATCCATACTTGGGAAACGACTCCGCTGCGACCTGAATATTGCATTTGAGCTCCAACTCAGAATGGCGGAGAAACCGAGTAGCCTTGATAGACAACTCGTGTGGATAAGATGGTTCGACTACAGGGCGACCGCAACAGGACGAACATTTTCCGCACGGACGAGGAACAGCGTCATCGAGAAATTTGGCGAGGTACATCATCAGGCAACCGCGACCGTCAATGTATCCCTCAACCTCCGACCATTCGGATTCACGTTGTTCAGTCAATCTTCGAATCTTGTTGTGGTCCATCCGGTAGGGAACGGGAGTCCGGTGCCACATCTTGTTCATTTTGATGACAGGTGCACGTTCTTCAACGGAAAGGAACTTGGTGACTTTTTCGATCTGACCGTATCTCAGATTGACCTCACGTTCCAATTGACGGACAGTCATTCCATCGCTCGTTTCCAAGGCACCAAGAATTTTCGCAACCCAAGACTCTTTCGGGAACGCACTTTGCCGGAAATACTCATGTATGCTGTTATCCTCGTTGCCGGTCAGCAGAATTCCGTAGGCTTGCTCAATTCCCCGACCGGCACGGCCGACTTGCTGATAGTAGGCGACGATCGAGCCGGGTGCCTGATAGTGAATCACGAAACCGAGGTCTGGTTTGTCATAACCCATGCCAAGAGCCGTTGTTGCAACCAGGGCCTTGATTTTGTTCTCGGACAACTGCTTTTCCAAGTGTTGACGATAAGTGTCAGAATTCTCGAATTCATCACTAACGACTCCGCTGTAGTATGCGCGAGCCGAAACGCCGTTTTGCGAAAGCCAGCCCGCGACGTTCTGCGCATCTCTCTTGGTCAAAGTGTAGATTATGCCTGTTCCAGGTAGAGATGGGACATGTCTTGCAAGCCACGCCAATCGAGCCGCCTGCGACGGCATGCGGAATGTCTGAAGTACAAGACTTTTTCGCATCAAACTGCCGCGTTGTATGCCGATATCGCCAAGTTGGGCCTGTGTATCGTTGACGACGCGGTCATTGGCAGTCGCGGTCGTTCCGAGAATCGGAACACTCCTCGGAATACGCTTCACCACATTGACCAGACGACGATAGTCTGGACGAAAATCGTGTCCCCAATCGGAAATACAATGAACCTCGTCCACCACAAGCAAGCCAATTCGATTGGCAATGGGCATGAGATCATGTTCCACGAACTCATCGTTGGCCAAGCGTTCTGGGGAGATCAGCAGGACATCGACCTCGCCCTGCCGCATGGATCGCTTGATTTCGGGCCAGTCCTGCTGGTTCGTCGAGTTTATGGAAAGGGCGTTCAATCCCAGGCGCTCGGCTGCCTCAATCTGATTTCGCATCAACGCCAAGAGTGGTGAAATAATGAGTGTCGGGCCAGAGCTTCGGCCTCTAAGTATGCGTGTAGCAACAAAGTAGACAGAACTCTTGCCCCAACCCGTTCGTTGGACGACAAGCAGACGTTCTCGTCGATTGACGAGCGCGTCAATAGCGTCCCACTGGCCGTCTCGAAATTGGCTGGATGGGTCACCTGTGGCCATTCTCAGTAGGCCAAGTGCGGAGGGGCGATCAACCATGTTTGCCTGTCCAGTTCTTTTGGCCTTGTCCGTAGTCATTGGCAGAATAATGAACCGTCAACCTTTTCTCTTGCTTCCTCATACAAGGCTATCTTCTTCTCGTCACTGCCGCCTGCATCGGAAAGACGGCTCTTGTCGGGAAAGCAAAAGATGGAACGCACCAAATCGTCTTGCCGACTTGGAAGACAACACTGGCAACGTCAATCTGGCTTATCAACATCCTTGAAGAGGTGATCGTCCTGCAACTGTTTCGCAACGGGGCGGAGCAATCGTAGATTATAGGGCGTCGGGATTCGGACCAAAAAACGGGTTGGGCCGGAAGCGACACAAGGTCAACACTCGCTATCAAAGTATGCCTCTGACGAAATCTCGACCAGGTCGAACAAACGGAGACGATACTGCTGTTCAATGCTAAGCGCTGCGATTGCTGACTTGACCGCGCGACGGTACGGTTCCGGGTCAGCCCGCTTGTGGGTCACATACGGCAACCCCGGATTCGGTCTGCTCCAAGCGACAACCCGCAATTGATCCAGGTTCGGGCATGACTGAACCCTTGAGAAAAGCTCCAGTGAAACCGCGTCGATTGCCGCAATGTCCGCCTGGCCAGCCGCCACCAGTTGAATCGATCGGTGGTGGGATCCGGATTGCACCATGCCACCGAATACAATTTTTTCGTCACGCGCAATGGTCATGGCAACCGCATGCCCGGACTGAGACACCTCGCTGTTGTAGGCAAGAATGGCGCCGTCGAACTCACGGACCCGACGGCGCTTGTCGTCGTGGCGAGAGACAAACGCGCTTCGGGAGTAGCCGGGCCTGCAGCCGAACACCCCGTAATCCGGCGTCCCGATCAGCGTGACATGCTCGGCCAGATGCAGACGATAGGGCAGCCCGCAAATCTGGGAAAAATACAATTCGTCAAGGGGATGTCTTGGATTGTTGAACTCTTGAGAACCGAGGTTGTCTGGTGGGTCGAGCCCCTCTGCTTCAAGATCCCTCCGGATCAGTTCCCAAAACGCATTGTTGTCTTCGACCGTCTCCGGCACCATGTACATCGGCAGACTGGCAATCTTGCGCTTCACGATGCGGGCGGCCCGTTTCCGAATGCGCGCGCGGCTCGTTGCCGCGCCAACCCGCTGTCACGGTCTGCAACACCAAGCAGATGAGTCACCAAGCGAAGAAATCCGTTTTCTTCGGCATCGCGGTTGTCGTCAGCGAGCACGACCGTCCACAGCGCAACGATGATCGCGGTTCTGTGTTCGTAAGGGACCGTCTGCTTGATCACGCGCGTGAACCTGACGGTGTCGGGCGCCTCCGACTCCAGTATTTCGGCCTCCTCGCGAATTTTTATCGACTCTTCGTCTGTCAGCGAGAAGCGTTCACGAAGCACGTGGTCAATGACATCCTGTTCGTGTTGCAGATAGTCGCCGTCGATGCGCGCGGCCCTGACCAGCAGCGCCGAAAGCGCCAGTCTCTCGTCGTCAGCAGAAATCTCCTGCGGCTCGGTTTCTTGAGCCGTGAACAGCTTGATGAGATCGGAGATCATCCTTGCCTCCCGAAGCATGTCCAGCCGTCTCGTCGACAGGGCATTCGAGCGGAGCCAATCATACCAGCCGCGACTGTTCGACGGCGGCGCGGATGAAGTCCCTGAACAGCGGGTGGGGGTCAAATGGCCGGGACTTCAACTCGGGATGGAACTGGACACCGATGTACCAGGGATGCCCCTTCAGTTCGACGATCTCGGGCAAGCGCCCGTCAGGGGACATTCCGGAAAACACCATCCCGCAGGACTCCAGCTGGTCCCGATACGCGACATCCACCTCGTATCGATGGCGATGCCTCTCGGAAATCGATGTCGAATTGTAGATGCCGGCGACCTGCGAGTCCGGCCCGATCACTGCATCATACGCACCGAGCCGCATGGTACCGCCCTTGTCGTCATCGATGGACCGCCTTAGCGTCTTGCTCCCCTTGATCCACTCCTTGAGGTGATAGATCACGGGCGCGATGTCCGTCGAGTTGTTCCCGCTCTCCGCCTCGAACTCTTCTGATCCCGCATCCGCAATGTTGCCGATGTTTCTCGCGGCTTCGATCACCGCAAGCTGCATGCCAAGACAGATCCCCAGGTAGGGAATCTTGCGTTCGCGGGCGAACTTCGCGGCCGCAATCATTCCATCGGTTCCACGCTTGCCAAATCCGCCGGGAACCAGAATTCCGTCAAATCCCACGAGGCTCGCCGACGCATCAGCGCCGTTTTCCAGCCGCTCTGCATCAAACCAGTCCAGGACAACCTTGACCCGGTTGCACATGCCGCCGTGAACAAGGGCTTCCGCAATGGATTTGTAGGCGTCCTCGAGGCGCGTGTATTTCCCAACAACAGCGATCTTGACCTGACCATCGTGGTTGTGAACCCTGTCCGACACGTCTTCCCATACGGAGAGATCCGGCCGCGGGCACGGCTCGATTCGAAAGGCGTCCAGAACGGCCTGATCCAGACCGGCTTTGTGGTAGGCGAGTGGCGCATCGTAGATCGACCCAAGATCGGGCGATCCGATGATCCACTCGGGCCGAACATTGCAAAAAAGCGAAATCTTGCGCCGTTCACCTTCGGGCATTTCATGTTCAGAGCGGCAGACAAGCACGTGAGGAGCGATTCCGATCGATCGGAGTTCCTTGACCGAGTGCTGTGTCGGCTTGGTTTTCAGTTCGCAGGAGGCAGAATTGTAAGGCAGCAAGGTCAAGTGCACGAAAATGCATTTTCCTTCCGGCTTGTCCTGGCTGAACTGCCGAATGGCCTCGAAGAAGGGCAGCCCCTCGATGTCACCCACCGTTCCGCCGATTTCGCACAGCATGAAATCGACTTCATCCTCGCCAAGGGCAATGAATTTCTTGATCTCGTCAGTGACATGCGGGATCACCTGAATCGTCTTGCCGAGATAGTCGCCGCGTCGTTCCTTTTCGAGAACGTTCGAGTAGATCCGACCCGCCGAGACAGAATCCGACGACCGTGCCGACACGTGCGTGAACCGCTCGTAATGTCCAAGGTCGAGGTCAGTCTCGGCCCCGTCATCGGTGACATAAACCTCACCATGCTCGAATGGCGACATCGTGCCGGGATCGACATTGAGATAGGGATCGAGCTTTCGCAACCTGACGGTGTAACCGCGTGCCTTGAGCAGGGCACCCAAGGCCGCCGTGGTCAGTCCTTTGCCGAGAGAGGACACCACACCGCCTGTGATGAACACGAATCGCGCCATATTTTCCAGAGACCCCCGTTGTCAGGCCCGATCGAGAACCAAATTGGATCGGAATCACGCCTTGGTACGGGAGTCATTGATTAGCGGATTCGGTGGATCGCGACAAGACAGCGAGACACTTCAAATCGCAGCGCCGGACGCCTTTCAGCGTGGATCGCCCGTGCTGTCATGATCGGAGCGGAAACGCCGCAAACTCGAGCTCGAGGCCCGATTGGCAGCGCTCAGTCAGTATCCGAGGATTCTCACCACCCTGTATTCCCACACCTGCGGCGGATGGTGAATGATCACTCCTGCTTTGGAGGAGTCGCCGGTGAGTCGGTCAGAATCGGTGGAAGGAGATCATCTCCCGCCAATGGACTCTCGGTGGCCTCGGACTCGGCAGGCACTTCACTTCCCAGTCGCTCCAGTACCGAGTCGGTCTCAGCCAACCGGGCTGCAAGAATGGTCAAAGTCATGCTGGTGACGAGGAAGGCCACCGCAAATGCCCATGTCACTTTCGACAACGGGTTCGCCTGCGCGCGACCGGACATGGGATTGCCACCGCCGATCCCAAGCCCTCCACCTTCGGATCGTTGAAACAGGACGATCGCGATCAGGCACAATGCAAGAATTAAATGTACAACCAGGACAACATTTTGCATTGCCGGTGCGCTCCCGAAGATTGGTGTGGGACGGAAGTATCTAGTTGATCAGTGAACCCGTGTCGAGATCGATTGTTGCCGCAATCGCTTGTGCTCAACCAGCACCGATCATGCCTGATACCATGGGTCAGATGGTGAGAAATGTCTGCGTTTCAACCGAGATGGCACACTTTGCCGTCGGAGTGCAACAAACAAGCTGGGTGTCACGAAGCTGATCTCCACGGCGAGATCGATGTGACTCGCAGGTGCTTCCTCCCGAGAATTACAGCAACCGGGCAGAACAGGCGAAACCGCCAATGCACCGTCCCCGTCAGGTCGCCAACCGAATCATGCTTCCAAGCATGGTCGCGACGTGCTTCCCGGGTTTTCCGTCGTCAGGAACCGCGTATATATCGGCCGTGACGGTGCAGATCGTCCGCCCGAATCTGACAACTTGGCCTCGGGCAATGAGGGTCCGGCCAACAGCGGGCGACAGCAGGTTCGTCTTCATCTCGATCGTCAGGACCGATTCGTCAGGAGACATCAGCGACAAGGCCGAGAATCCTGCTGCCGAATCACCGATGCTCCAACCGAGACCTGCATGCGGATATCCATCCTGCTGCGAAAACGCTTCGGATATCGGCGCCTTGATCAAGACCTTGCCAGGTTTGATGCTGACCAAGGACGCACCGAGCGTTGTCATCAGCCCCTGGCGATCGAATCCGAGCCGAACCTTCTGCTCGTAATCAGGATCGAGCGGCTGAAACACGGGATCTGCATTTGAATTCATCGGTTGCATATCCACCAAATTCCCACCGATGCCAACCCTTGCCCGGGCATGCGGCCACTTGCACGACTGAATGTGTCACGCGGACCGCAGTGGGCGTGCAACGGTTCCTGAAGGAGCCCCGAACACGCGTTGCTCCCTGGCAATTCGTCGACGTCAGGCGGTCAGATGGTTTTCAACCTGCCAATTCCCGGCTTCAAGGTTCGCATCACGCACACTATATGTCTCTCGTGAATGGCGCATGCTCGGAAAGTGAAAAATGGCAAACGTAACCGTGATCGGCACGCAGTGGGGCGACGAAGGCAAGGGCAAGATTGTCGACTGGCTTTCGGAGCAGGCCGACGTGATCGTGAGATTTCAAGGCGGTCACAACGCCGGGCATACGCTCGTGATCGATGACCAGGTCTTCAAACTGTCGGTCATTCCGTCAGGCATTCTCAGGGAAAACAAGCAGTCGGTCATCGGAAACGGGGTCGTTGTCGACCCATGGGCGCTCGTCAAGGAAATCGAAGGCCTGACAGCCCGCGGCGTGGCCATCACCCCGGAGAATCTGATGATAGCCGAGAACGCGCCACTCATCCTTCCGGTTCATGGGGAACTCGACCGGATCAGGGAGGAGCGCGCCGGCAAGGTCAAGATCGGAACCACAGGTCGGGGCATTGGTCCTGCCTACGAAGACAAGGTCGGACGCCGCGCCATCCGGGTCGCGGATCTTGCTGATGCGGAGACGCTCGACCTCCGCCTCGATCGCCTGCTGTCGCATCACGATGCGTTGAGACGCGGCCTCGACGTCGGCCCCGTCGACAAGGACAAGTTGAAGTCCGACCTGCTGCAGGTCGCACCCGCCATCCTCGAATATGCGGGACCCGTCTGGGAGATGCTGGGCCAGAAGCATCGGTCCGGTGCGCGAATACTGTTCGAAGGTGCGCAGGGCACGCATCTCGACGTCGATTTCGGCACATATCCGTTCGTGACCTCATCGAACACGGTGGCAGGAGCCATCGGAACCGGGTCAGGGCTGGGACCAGCAGCCGCAGGCTTCATTTTGGGGATCGTCAAGGCGTACACGACGCGTGTGGGCGAGGGGCCGTTCCCGTGCGAACTGTTTGACGACACGGCAAAACACATTGCCGAAGTCGGTCGCGAAAGGGGAACCGTGACAGGCCGACACCGACGTTGCGGCTGGTTTGATGCCATCCTCGTGCGAAAGTCCTGCTCGACAAGCGGTGTCACCGGCATCGCACTGACCAAGCTGGATGTGCTTGACGGGCTTGAACAAATCAAGATATGCACCGGATACGAGATCGACGGACAGCGGACAGAGACGCTGCCCGCCACCGAAGTCGACCAGGCTCGTGCAGTTCCGATCTACGAAACCCTCGATGGATGGTCTGAATCGACCAAGGGCGCAAGGCGCTGGATCGACCTGCCGGCGGCGGCAATCAAGTACATTCGTCGGATCGAGGAACTGATCGACTGCCCGGTTGCACTGCTGTCGACCTCTCCCGAACGAGAGGATGTCATCTGCGTTTCAAATCCGTTTGCAACACGATGAAACCGAGCTTTCGAACCCGCCGCAGACTCGCGCTGCTGATCCTGCTCATCTGGCTGCCGGCATATGTCGTCGTCGCAATCACAGTGGTCAACATGTTCGATCGCCCGCCCGTCCTGCTCGAGTTTGCGATTTACGTGGCGCTCGGCATCTTGTGGGCACTGCCGTTTCGCTCGATCTTCCGTGGTATCGGTCGACACGACCCCGACCGTTGATCGCGTGGAATCCGATGGACATCGACGTTTGCAAGCGCTGTACGAATGATCGGCATCCGCGGCGGCGTCTGAACATCGTTTGGTCACGGCGGGCCCCGAAAGCGCGCCCACATACTCGTGAACGGTTCGGATGTTGCTCAGGTCTTGATGCGTGCACTCAGGCAGTCTCATCAAGTTGCTGCCAGCCATGAGCGAGAGTTTTTCAAGCGAGGGCAAGCACTTCAATACAGCAGTGACACTGATCGGAGCCGGGAAATTCACGTACAAGGATATCGATGAGGCGACCGAAGTTGCCCCGGCCATCGTTTGTGCTGACGGTGGGGCCAATCGTGCCATGGCGCTCGGACACATACCCGACCTGGTCGTTGGCGATCTCGACTCGATCTTCATGACAATCAGCGAGCGACTTGAAGGGAAACTGGTCAAGATCGAAGACCAGTCGACAACCGACTTTGAAAAGTGCCTGTCCTACGTCACGGCGCCTCTGTTCATCTGCATTGGATTCTGCGGGGGGCGTATCGACCACGAACTGGATGCACTCGCGACATTGGCAACGTACGACCGCCACCCCGCGATCATGGTGACACCAGAGCAAGTCTGTTTTCGAGCTCCTGCGCATCTGGTGCTCCGCGTCCCGCTGCACACCACTGTCTCGTTGTTTCCGTTCAATGCGGTCAAGGCTCGCAGCAAAGGGCTGGAATGGCCCGTCGACGATCACGAACTCCATCCATCCGGCATGATCGGAACCTCCAACCGGACGGTGTCCCCATCGTTGGAATTGTGGGTTGATCGGGGGAATCTGCTGGTGATACTGCCCCGCAGCGAACTGATGACGGTTGTCGACACCATCAAGCGGTGATGGTGCAACCTCGATCGCGCAAAACGGTCAACGCAGCGATTACGCGTCTTCAGCAAACCGGTGTGTTGACGGCGAGTCCTCCTGTCGAGGTCTCCTTGTACTTGTCGCTCATGTCCAGACCGGTCTGTCGCATGGTCTCGATGCATGCGTCGAGCGGAATGAGGTGATCACCATCGCTGCGAAGCGCGAGGGACGCTGATGACACGGCCTTGATGGCACCGAGGGCGTTTCGCTCGATGCAGGGTGCTTGAACCAAGCCTCCGACAGGGTCGCAGGTCATGCCAAGATGGTGCTCGAGAGCGATCTCCGCAGCATTCTCGACCTGCTTTGGCGTACCGCCAAGAATTGCGCACAGACCGGCCGCTGCCATGGCAGAAGCCGATCCGACCTCTCCCTGGCATCCGACCTCGGCACCGGAGATTGATGCATTGGTCTTGATGATCGCCCCGATTGCACCAGCGGTCAGCAGGAAATCGACAACATCCTCTTCACGTGCCCCGGATACATGGTCGAGATGGTATCGAAAGGTCGCAGGAATGACGCCGGCGGCGCCGTTCGTGGGAGCCGTCACCACCTGGGCGCCCGCTGCATTCTGTTCGTTCACAGCCATTGCATATGCCGAGATCCAGTCGTTCACGACGTGCGGGTTTGACGCATTGCGTCCGCGTTCTGCAACCAGCGAATCATGTATCGCCTTGGCACGACGACGAACCTTGAGCCCGCCGGGAAGCGTTCCTTCTAGAGAGAGGCCCGCATCGATGCATCGATTCATCACCTGCCAGATGCCAAGCAATCTGTTCCGAACGGCTGCAGGGGCGTCCCGGGCACATTCGTTTTCGAATGCGATTTCGGCGACCGACTTGCCGTGTTTCTCGCATGTGTCGAGCAGGTCTGCCGTCGTGCCAAAGACAAAAGGAACATCACGACCGGCGGTTAGCGCCGGATCATCGCTTCCGGTCTCCATCTCATCACCGGTCACGATGAATCCACCGCCAATCGAGTAGTAGATCTGCTGGACGACGACATCACCAGAAGGCGAAAGACCTCGCATGACGAGACCGTTCGAATGTCCTGGAAGTCGTTCGTCAAAGTCGAATTGCAGGTCCCGGCTGGGGTCGAATCGGAAACTCCCGTGGCCCGGAGGTGAGACCGTGGCCGATGTTCTCACCCGCTCGAGTTCCTCGTCGGCACGATCAAGGGCAAACGACTCCGGCTTGAATCCGGCGAAACCCAGGATGACCGCTCGATCCGTACCGTGGCCCTTTCCGGTCAGGGCGAGGGAACCGTGCAGCGTGCATTGCAGCCTGGCCACCGGGACACTCGCGTCGCGAACAAGGTCGAGAAACTGCGCAGCGGCGATCATTGGCCCCAGGGTGTGTGAACTGGACGGGCCGACACCGACCTTGAACATGTCAAAAACGCTGAGTGTCATCGGGGTTACCTCAAAGGGGCACAAAACTGACGGCACCAAAAAGTGTTGATCATCGGCCATGCCCTTCTGTCAAGTGCATCGGTTCCAGGACCGCGATCTTGCCTTCCAGCTTGCAATGCACTTGCGGCACATCGACCAATTGCAGCATGACGGTTGCGATCACGGGACAACCATCATTCGCAAATCCGCAGAGGCATTCTTGAGACCGATGCAACTCAAGCATTTTGGCCATGGCCGACGCTTATCGACCTGAAAGCGACATCTTTCGGATTTTCCGCTTGCGTCAGACCATGGATTCATTGGTATTGGACGCCGACCCCAGAGTCAGTTCAAATTGGTGACCATGACTTCAGCAAGCACGTCCGACATGCTTCAGGATCGGCATTCCCCGATGGACGATGCCGTTCCGGTCGCCTCTGCACAAGCAGCAAAGACCGCAGCTGCAGCCTACGGAGCCGCCCAGGTCGAAGACGGAATGAGGATCGGCATTGGGACCGGGACAACCGCCGAGATCTTCATTCGTCTGTTGGGCCAAAGGGTTCGCGACGGGCTCAACATCAGGGTGACCTCGACCTCGCAGCGCAGCGCCGAGATTGCGCGGCACGCTGGCATCGTCGTCGAGGAACTTGACCGTGTCGGTCAGCTCGACTTGACGATCGACGGAGCGGACGAGGTCAACCAGCAAAAGGAACTGATCAAGGGCGGTGGCGGCGCACTGTTGCGGGAGAAGATCGTCGCGGCGACATCCGATCGATTTGTCGTCATCGTGGACAAGAGCAAGGTCGTGGACACTCTCGGGGCGTTTCCGTTGCCAATCGAAGTCATTCAGTTCGGAAAAACGGCAACCAGAACAAGAATTTGTAAAGAACTTCGCAAGTGCGGCTATGCAGACTACACCGCGACCTGGCGAGAAACGGATGGGCAGGCATTTGTGACTGACGAGGGCAATTCGATCCTTGATCTGCATCTCGGAACGATTGGTGATGCAGATCGGCTCGACCGACGATTGAACGCTATTGCGGGAGTCGTCGAGACGGGGCTGTTCGTCAACATGGCGAGCGTGTGCGCATGCGGGAACGACAACGGGCAGGTCGATGTTTGGTGAAGGCCGGCAGGTTGATTGTCCGAATTCGCAAACTGCGGAAAGGTTGCTTTCCCTCTCTCCAAGAATGACTGACGGTTCAGATGTTTGACTATGATCTATTCGTGATTGGCGGCGGATCGGGCGGCGTTCGCGCTGCCAGGGTCGCCGCGGAAACCGGAGCTCGGGTTGCTTTGGCGGAAGAGTATCGCATGGGCGGTACCTGCGTCATTCGTGGATGCGTTCCGAAGAAAATCCTTGTCTACGCATCTGCCTTCTCGCGAGAATTCGAAGACGCTCGCGGTTTCGGCTGGACAGTGGAGAATTGCCAGTTCGATTGGAACGCACTGATCGCGGCGAAGGATCAGGAACTGGAACGCCTGGAGGGCATCTACCGATCCAACCTGCAACAGGCGGGCGTTGAGATTTTCGATTGCAGGGCAGAGGTTGCGGGAACCCATTCGGTCAGGCTGACGACAGGGCAGCGCGTTGAAGCAAAGCACATTCTCATTGCAACCGGCGGGTCTCCGTTCGTACCCGACCTTCCGGGAGCGGAGCAGGCAATCACCTCGAACGAGATGTTTCACCTGGGTGAACTGCCATCGCGATCGATCGTCGTCGGTGGCGGTTACATCGCGTGCGAATTTGCTGGAATCCTTAATGGACTCGGATCTTCCGTCACCCAACTCTACCGGGGAGAGCAGATCCTTCGAGGGTTTGACGGCGGAATTCGAGACACTGTCGCCGAGGGGATGCGAAATCGGGGCGTCAATCTTCGGGTCGAGACGCAAGTGGACGCGATCGAGCGATCCGGCGACACCCTCGTCCTGACCGACTCGAACGGAAAGCGGCACGACGCAGACATCGTGCTTTATGCCACGGGACGGCGTCCAAACTCGGGCGGAATGGGGCTGGAAGAGGTCGGCGTCGAGTTTGGGCCCGGCGGGGCCATCGTGGTTGATGCTTATTCGAGGACGTCCGTGCCATCGATCTACGCAATCGGAGACGTCACCAACCGTGTCAATCTGACCCCTGTCGCCATTCGGGAAGGCGCTGCATTCGTTCGCACCGTTTTCGAGGGGATTCCCACCAAACCGGACCATCAGACCATTCCGACCGCGGTCTTCACGCAACCGGAATCTGGCACCGTCGGATTGACCGAGGAACAGACCAGTGCCGGATCCGCCGAACCCGCCGGCGTTGACATCTACGAGGCGCGATTTCGCCCGATGAAATCCGCATTTGCGGGCCATGACGATGTCATGCTGATGAAACTTGTCGTCGATCGCTCCACCGACATCGTGCTGGGATGCCACATTGTCGGCCCAGGTGCCGCCGAAATGGTCCAGCTTGCCGGAATTGCCGTCAAGATGGGTGCCACGAAGAAGGATTTTGATCGCACTGTTGCCGTTCATCCGACGGCAGCCGAAGAACTGGTAACGATGAAGACTCCCGCAAGATCATTGTGAGCGGAGCCTTCGATGCGAAAGTCGGGGCAGGGAACGTCAACAATGCGTGTTGCTGATGCAGCCGAGCAGCAGGATTACATTAGACGCTCGCTTTCGATGATGAACACCTTCGGCAATTCAGGCACAAGGGCATGATCTCCGGCCTCTCCGCCGTGGATCTGCACAACGAGAACAGATGAAAATCAAGAAAATCAGCGCCTGGAAATTGGACTTGCCGCTCAAGGACGGCAGATACGCTTGGGCCGACGGGAAATTCGTCGAGGTCTTCGACAGCACAATCGTCCAAATTCAGACCGACCAAGGCATCAGCGGTTTCGGCGAGAGTTGCCCCTTGGGGCCGGTCTACCTGCCATCGCACCCGGCCGGTGTCCGTGCCGGAATCAAGACGATTTCTCCACACCTGGTCGGACAGGACCCGACAAACATCAACCAGGTCAACCAGTTGATGGATTCGGTCCTGCGCGGACATCCTGACGCCAAGTCCGCGATCGATGTCGCCCTTTGGGACATTGTCGGAAAATCCACCGTACGCCCGGTTCACGCATTGCTTGGCGGCCAGATGCAAGAGAGCGTGCCCCTTTATCGCGCGATCTCCCAGGACACGCCCGAAGAGATGGCGAATTCTGTCGGGCGTTATCACGACGAGGGATATCGCCGGTTTCAGCTTAAGGTGGGCGGCGACCCGGATGTCGATATCGCCCGGATTGCGGCAGTACGGAACTCGCTACCTCAAGACTGCGCGCTGGTCGCAGATGCAAATGGCGGGTGGACACGGTCCCATGCCGCCCGTGTCGTGGATGCGGTTCGGGACCTGGACATTTACGTTGAACAGCCATGCGCGAGCTTCGAGGAGTGCCTGTCAATCAGGCGACGCACGCGCCGCCCCTTTGTTCTCGACGAAGTGATACGGGATGTCGGTGATCTGATCCGGGGAATCTCGAATGATGCCATGGATGTCGTCAATCTCAAGATCGCGAGGCTCGGCGGACTGACAAAGGCGCGTCTGCTCCGAGACATCTGTTCCGAGGCGGGTATTTCGATGACAATCGAAGACAGTTGGGGCGGCGACATCGCCACGGCAGCCATCGCCCACCTGGCGTTGTCCACGCCGGAACGGGTCTTTTTCTCGGCAACCGATTTCAATTCCTATTGCGACTTCGAAAGGATTCCGGGAGCGCCGCGGCGGGCAGGGGGACATTTGAGCCCGGCGGACGGACCGGGGCTCGGCGTTCGGCCAGACACAGAGACTCTCGGACAGCCCATATTCGAGATTGATTGACAGGCTTCGTGGTGCGAAGCGAACGAGTCATTCACGTCGTCTCGGCACACGCCGAGGGCGAGGTCGGCGATGTCATTGTCGGAGGCGTTCCCCCACCACCGGGGCAATCGATCTGGAAACAGGCGCGCTGGCTCCTTGAAGACGGGAAGCTGAGGAATTTCCTGCTCAACGAACCGCGTGGCGGCGTGTTTCGCCATGTCAATCTGCTCGTGCCTGCCCGCGATTCGAAGGCCCGGACGGGTTTCATCATCATGGAACCCGACGACAATCCACCCATGTCGGGCTCCAACACCATCTGCGTTGCAACTGTCCTGCTCGAGACGGGCATCGTTGCGATGAGCGAGCCGGTCACGGAGTTCGCGCTCGAAGCGCCTGGCGGCATCATCAATGTCCGTGCCGATTGTCGCGGCGGAAAAGTGTCTCGCGTCACGTTCGCGAACATCCCGTCCTTTGTCGATCAACTCGATGCCAAGCTCAAAGTCCCCGGAATCGGGGAGATCACCGTTGATGTCGCTTTCGGCGGGGACAGTTTCGTGATCGTCGATGCGGGTGTTTTCGGATTCGAGCTGAAGCGCTCGGAAGCGCGAAAGATCGCCGAGACCGGAGCAAGAATCGTCGCGACAGCGAACGAACAATTGTCGTTTGTTCATCCTGGATTGTCGGGAATGTCCGGCATCTCGTTCTGCCTGTTTGCCGGAGAGGCCCAGCCCGTTCCAGGCGGCATCAGGAGCGGTTCAGCGGTTGTTGTCAGACCTGGCAGGGTCGACCGGTCGCCGACCGGAACTGCCGTTTCCGCGAGACTTGCAGCGCTCCACGCCCGTGGCCAGGTCGGAGTGGGCGAGCGTCTGACAGCTGTCTCGGTCATCGGATCGGAATTCGTCGGCAAGATCAAGGAAACGACCCGCGTGCAAGACAAGCCGGCAGTGACGACGGAAATCTCGGGGCGCGCGTGGATCACCGGCACGCACCAGCATCTTCTTGACCCATCCGATCCATGGCCCGAGGGCTACCGTCTGAGTGACACGTGGGGCGTCGATATCACCAGGTAGCCCGATGGCTTGATGCAGGCGCGAACGTCTCTCGGCCGGAAGATTTGCGATGCAGGCAGTTGTGCCTGGCCTGGAGCTTTCACCTCGCGTTGGCGTTGCCATCGCCAGGCATTGATCGTGATTCATGCCCAAAACCTCCGAAGTGACGTGCCAATAAATCGAAATACAAGCAGATGTGAACGCCCGTCGACATTTAGAACTGGTACGTTGAGGGGTGTTTTCGCTATGTATAACGGCAAGGCTCACGCCTTGATGTTCGATTCGAACAGGACTCGCCAAGCAACCGCAGGAGGTTGACAACAAATATGGCAGGCAACAATTCAGGTGGTCCCTGGGGTGGGGGATTCCCCGGCAACGACAATGACCGACGAGGGCAGCGCGGGGGCGACCAGCGCCCGGGACCGGGCGGAGACCCGAACATCCCTGACATGGACGAATTCGTTCGCAAAGGCCAAGAGCGTCTGCGGAGCCTGATGGGAGGTCGCGGAGGCGGCATCGGGCGTGGCAGCGGCGGCAGCGGTAGCGGGCGCCCCGTCAATCGGGCGGTCGTGATCCTTGGGATTCTCGCCTTGATCGCTGGGTGGCTTTATCTCTCGCTCTATCGGGTTGACACGTCCGAACAGTCGGTCGAGCTGCTGTTCGGTGAATACTATCAGACGGGAACGGAGGGGCTGAACTTCGCGCCTTGGCCGATCTTCAGAAAAGAGGTCGTTCCGGTCACGCGGGAAAACACCGAAGACATTGGCATTGGCACTGGCACGCGATCTGATGAAGGGCTGATGCTGACTGGCGACGAGAACATCGTCGACATCGACTTCCAGGTTGTCTGGAACATCCGGGATCTTCCGAGTTTCCTCTTCAACCTCGCGGCCCCCGATGACACGATCAGGGCCGTTTCCGAGTCGGCCATGCGCGAAATCGTTGCGCGGTCCAATCTTGCCCCGATCCTCAACCGTGACCGGGAACTCATTTCCCAGGAACTCCAGGATCTGATCCAGGACACGCTCGACAGTTACGAGGCGGGGGTCAATATCGTTCGCGTCAACTTCGATAAGGCCGACCCGCCGCGTGAAGTCATCGACGCATTCCGCGAAGTCCAGGCTGCCGAGCAAACGCGTGACACGCTCGAAAAACAGGCGGATGCGTATGCCAACCAGGTCGTTGCCGAAGCGCGCGGCGAAGCGGCACGACTGCAGCAGGAGGCCGAAGGTTATCGGGCGCAGGTCGTCAACGTCGCCGAAGGCGAGGCGTCGCGATTCCTTGCTGTTCTTCAGGAGTACTCCAAGGCCGAGGAGGTCACTCGAAAGCGTCTCTATCTCGAAACCATCGAAAAGGTCCTCGCCGACGTCGACAAGATCATCATCGATGAAGGTGCCGAGAGCAGCCAGGGCGTCGTGCCCTATTTGCCCCTGAATGAACTTAGACGGTCGTCGAACCCCTGATCGGGGCAGTCGACCAAACGATGGGTAGTAGAAAATGACCAGAGCCACATTCATCATCCCTGTTCTCGTGTTCATCGGCTTTGTGCTGTTGTCGGCGATATTCATTGTCGACGAACGTGAGAAAGCGCTCGTCCTGCAGTTTGGTGAGGTCAAATCGGTCAAGGAAGACCCTGGACTGTCCTTCAGAATTCCGATCATCCAGGAAGTTGTCCGCTACGATGATCGCATTCTCCCTCTCGACATCCAACCGGTGGAAATGACCCCGCTCGATGATCGTCGCCTTGTTGTTGATGCTTTTGCGCGGTGGAGAATAAACGACCCCGTGCAGTTTCGCAGAGCCGTCGGCACGGGAGGGGCTGTTGGAGCCATCCCGCGCCTCGATCGCATCATGAAGGCACAAATGCGGCAAGTTCTTGGCGGTGTCACATCTGGTGCCGTCTTGTCCGCGGACCGCGTTGCGCTCATGAACCAGATCAGGGACGGGGCGAGGGAAGAAGCCGAAGCGTTGGGCGTCGAAATCATCGACGTCAGGATCAAGCGGGCTGACCTGCCGGAACAGAACCTCGCGGCGACCTTCGAACGCATGCGCGCAGAGAGGCAACGCGAGGCGGCCGACGAAATCGCCCGTGGCAAGGAAGCCGCCCAGAAGGTCAGGGCACAGGCCGATCGGACGGTCGTCGAGTTGACGTCAGAAGCGCAAAGACAGGCAGAGATCATTCGCGGGGAGGCTGATGCCCGTCGCAACGCGATCTTTGCCGAGGCATTTGGGCGTGACCCGGAGTTCTTCGCGTTTTATCGATCGCTGAACGCGTATGAAAATTCGATTCGTGGAGAGAATTCGACCTTGGTGATTGCGCCAGACAGCGAGTTCTTCGAGTATCTGAAGTCGGATACCCTCGACTGACAGCAAATGCGCGACTTCCTGCTGGGCATCGGATTTGTCGCCGTCTTCGAGGGACTGGCGATGGTGTTCTTGCCGCAGCGTCTTGAAGAACTCGTCAAGGTCATTGTCGGAATGAACCGAGACCTGCGCCAAATGATCGGGCTTCTGGTCATCACCGTCGGCATCGGGCTGGTCTGGTACGCGCGAAACCAGGTCTGAAAGCGGCTCCTGGCGTCCTCGGGAAGGGTCTGACCGGTTAACACTCGCTGCGCGCTTTGGTTTTTCGCCAAGTCGAGAACCGGTGCGTTCCGCGATGCCCGTTTCCTGACCAGTTCGTGGCATTGCAAGAGGCTGCGCCAAGATGAACAGGCTCTGACGCCGCTTGCAAGGTCGCTCAGCGGGTGCATCAGCCAAGGCAGTTTGTCGTCGCAAAACACGCAACCTCAACAGTTTTCGGTCGAAGCAGACCTCGACGGCGCGGGCAAGGCAAAGCCTCTCCATGTTTCACGTTGAATTGACGCACTGCGATTTTCACTTCAAACACGCAGGGGCTATTTCCAACTGATCGAGTGACAATCGTCAATCATGGAGGCAGTTATGACGACAGAGACTCTTGGAGCGGTGATCAGGTCAGTGTCTGCGATCTGGTCCCAGCCAGGTCGAAATTTTGGCGCGGCGGCGGCGACTGCTGCGCTGGTGCTGTTTCAGATACCCTCGGCCCAAGCCACGGTCGTTCCCGGCAGCTTCGCCGACTTGATCGAGACTCTCAACCCGGCCGTTGTCAATGTGACGGTTTCCCAGACTGACGGGTTCGTCGATACGGATCCCCGCTACCAGATGCCAAATCCGTTCAGAGGAACCCCGTTCGAGGATCTCTTTCGCGATTTCCGAGATCAACAGACTCCACCGGACCAGGGGATGCGCAGGCGAGCGGCATTCGGTTCCGGTTTCATCATTTCAGAAGACGGCCACATCGTGACCAACAACCACGTGATCGAGAATGCATCGAGCATTGAGGTCGGATTCCTTGATGGGTCGACGGCACGGGCGAGAATCGTCGGGGCCGACCCGAAGACTGATATCGCGGTCCTCAAGGTCAATGTCGACGAACCTTTGCCGTTCCTGGAATTTGGCGACAGCGACACTGCGCGGGTTGGCGACTGGGTGCTGGCTATCGGAAACCCGCTTGGCCAGAGTTTTTCGGCTTCCGCAGGGATCATCTCTGCGCGAGGGCGAGCTCTTGCAGGCGCATATGACGATTACATCCAGACAGATGCGGCGATCAATCGCGGCAACTCGGGTGGTCCGCTGTTCAATCTCGACGGAGAAGTCATTGGGGTCAACACCATCATCATTTCACCCACGGGCGGTTCGATCGGGCTCGGTTTTGCAATGTCGTCGAATGTCGTCGGTCCCGTGGTCAACCAACTGCTCGATCACGGAGAGACACGCAGAGGGTGGCTGGGTGTATCGATTCAGGATCTCGATGAGGAAATTGTTGAAGCGATCGGTCTTTCATCGGATGACGGCGCACTCGTGACCGGTGTCATGGACGATGGCCCGGCACGGGAAGCAGGCATCATGCAAGGCGATGTCATCGTGTCGATCGACGGCACCCCGATTGCTGACGTTCGCTCGCTCGTTCAATTGGTCGGCCGTTCCGAAGTCGGCAAGGGAGTACCCATCACGGTTTTCCGAGACGGCGAGGAAATGACAATAACGGTTGTTTTGGGGCGACGCGAGGACGCCGAGCGCGACCGCATTCTGCCTGCCGCGTTTTCTCCAGACGAGCCAGAAACCAACAACTTCCTCGGAATGGAACTCTCGGAACTGAGCGATGAACTTCGCGAGAATTACGGCATCGCCGAGTCGGCAGAAGGCGTCGTGGTGACGAACGTCGATACCGAGAGCGAGGCCTTTGAAAAGGGTCTCCAGGAAGGTGACATCATCGCGGAAGTCGGGAACGAGGACGTGCAGACGCCGGCAGACATCGAGAACGTGCTCCGCGACAAGCGTGACGCCGGTCAGATGTCGGTTCTTCTGTTGGTCGAACGGGCCGACGGGGGTGCAAGGTTCATCGGCCTTTCGATCGAAGACAATCAATAGGAAGGTCCAGCAGATTGGTGGCTTCGGACGACGCAGACTGCGGAGATCACTGAGCCACGGTCTCTTCGGCAGCGCCACTTGTTGTGATGGGAATCCAAGGGTTGCCTTCGACGCAATAGACGGCTCGACAACGGTCATGACCGTGTCGGGCCGCTGGCGTTTGCCGACAGCTTCCTGCCTGGGAGCCAAGAATCTGACTATCCGCGTTCCAGCACCGTCGTGATGTTCAATCCTTCGAGTTCCGCAAGATATTCGGCGAGCGAAATCAGACCGAGGCAGGGGTAAGCGCCTGAAGGAGGAGGATTGCCAGCGGCAATTCGAGCCGCAATCACGATCGCGGGAACTGTTGGGATATGGGGTCCGTCGCCATCAAGCGCGATGATGAACCAACGACGCTCGATCCTTTCCTCGGCATTGTCGGCACTGGTCCCGGAAAGGATGATGTGCATGCCGCCGTCGGGACTTCCCAAGCGATTGAACCAGTTGCTTGCATTCAGAAGCGGTCGCGCCAGTCGCCGAAGAGGTATCGGCAGTCCGGCTCGGACGCCCCAACCTGTAGCCCAGAGACCAAGGTGAAGCGCGCCAAGTTCCATTCCAGCCGAAAAATGGATGGACCCGATTCCGTACCGTTCAGGCAGCAAGTCCAGGTCCGGAACCTCGCAATTGGCCATCCACCTGTGCCCAAGCACGGGGTATCGTTGCCGATAGAGATTCTGCCAGCCATACATGCGTCGGCGAGGTCCACGAAATGGGGAAATCGGCTTCCCGACGTAACTCAGGACACCCTCGGTCGTCGCGAGTCCCCTTTCGGCTCCCTGTCCGGGCGATATGCCGAACCTCATGGTCTTGATGGATGAGAATTCCCCGCTCAATTCCGCAAGGACAGCATCGGAGAGCGCGGGGACAGTACTGGCACCGCTGACGACTGCAACGCCTGCCGACTTCGCCTTGCTTGCGAGTTCCGAGATCCCGCAAACGTAATCTCTTCCATCGGCAAGATCGACATAGTGAACCCGATCGGCAATCGCGATGCGTGGCACCTCGAATCCCTGCTGTTGAAATGGCCCGACAGTGTTCACGATCACGTCCGGCCGATGCGACTTCAGGACATTTTCCAGGTCTCGTGGAACCTCGAGACCCAGTGCAGTTGCACCGGCACCAATGTCGCTTGCGAGCGCGGCAGCCTTGCTGGCATCACGGCCCGCGATCAGGACATTGACACCCTTTCGGGCCAGGACGCGTGAAATCCTTTTCCCGAAGTTTCCATAGCCGCCGAGTATCAAGACCCTGTTGTTCAACTTCGATCTCCTGCGGCTTGCATTGGCCCGATCAACTCCTGTTCAACCATCTGTCCGGATGGCCGGATTTCGCTCCAGTCGCTACGGTGGATTCATCTGATGCACCCTTCCCCGGGGAAGGACAACACTGGGAGGCAATTGCCTCGGTCGGCGAATTCTCCGTTTTGAATGCCATGCTGCACTGGACTTCTTCTGACGGAACGATGCTTGCCATGCATCGACCTTGACGTATAGCACAACGCGTCATGAGCTGTTGTCATCCGATGCCGTTTCCGTCGATGATGCCATTGCTTACGCCTGACAAAAGGACCTTTGGTCCATGGACTATTACCTGACCCTGAAATGGATCCACATCCTGAGTTCGACGGTTCTGTTCGGCACAGGGGTTGGTCTGGCGTTTTTCTTCTTTGTGGCTCACCGAATCCGCCGATTGTCAGCCATCCGCTTCGCCACGCGAACAGTTGTCCTTGGCGACTTCCTGTTCACCGCGCCGTCTGGTGTCGTGCAGTTGGCATCCGGTTTTGCTCTCGTGTTCGATCTTGGCCTCGATCTTACGAAACCGTGGCTCCTGCTCTCACTCATTCTGTTCGTCTTCGCAGGGGCATGCTGGCTCCCGGTTGTCTGGATCCAGATCAAGATGCGCGATCTTGCGAACAATGCGGCTCGATTGGAAGATCTGCCTCCGAACTATTGGTTCTATCACAAAGTCTGGGTCACTCTGGGGACGCTTGCATTCCCCGCGCTGGTGATTGTCTTTTGGCTGATGGTGACAAGACCGGATTTCTGATCTCCGATCCGATCCGCCGTGCCCGACCACGGCAAGGGCATCTGACTTGATGTCGTGATGGCCTGTCTGTAGGTGAAATCGGCGATGTTGACCGACGGTCATGGAGTCTTGTCAGTGCCGCAGGGCCGGCAGTGACGCTTCTGTGTTGTCGACATTGCCACGCGATCCTTGACCCGATGCAAGCGAGAGAACATGGCAGAGAAAGGTACGGCACGTTCGAACGCGATATCCGGAGCCGAGGCGTTGGTCCGCATGCTCGAGGCTCACGGCGTACGCCATGTCTTCGGGCTGTGCGGCGACACGACTCTGCCGTTTTACGATGCGCTCTATCGACTCGAGCACGGGGTCGAGCACATCCTGACCCGCGATGAGCGGCATGCTGCATACATGGCCGACGGCTACGCGAGAGTGACCGGGAGAGTCGGCGTCTGCGAGGGTCCGTCGGGGGGAGGGGCGACATACATACTTCCAGGACTGGTCGAGGCCAATGAAAGTTCGATACCGATCCTTGCCATCACCTCCGATGTCGGAACGCGGTCGAAAGGACACTATCCTCTGACCGAAGTCGATCAGGAGCGGTTGATGCGTCCGCTGACCAAGTTCAGTGCGGTCATCCAGCATGCTGATACCATCCCTGACCTTGTGCGAACCGCATTCCGAAAGATGACAACCGGACGACCGGGAGCCGCCCATCTTGGAATTCCAATCGACGTTCAACGAAGCACGATCGGATCAACCGATTTCTGGGCAGATCCTGCCCATGCGAGATTCCCGGCTCATCCTTCTGGTCCAGATCCAGACGCAGTCAGCGAGGCGATCGACGCGATCGTGGCCGCGTCTCGCCCAGTGGTGATATGCGGAGGCGGCGTCGTTTTGTCAGGTGGCGAAGCGGCACTCGGAGAATTTGTCGACTTGCTCGACATCGCGGTCGCAACAACGATTTCGGGGCAGGGCTCGCTTCCCGAGACTCACCCGAACTGCATCGGTGTCGTTGGCTCCAACGGCGGCGTCGCGGCAACGCGTGATCTCGTCAAATCGTCTGACCTCGTGGTATTTCTCGGGTGCCGTGCCGGTTCGGTCACGACGGAAAACTGGCGCTACCCAGCCAAAGGGACGCCCATCATCCATATGGACTGCGATCCCGAGGTCATCGGGGCAACCTACAAGACCGACGTGGCCGTAATCTCGGACGCACGTCTCGCACTCGAAGCCCTGAATCGAGAAATCGTCGCGCGAAAACTCACGCCGTGCTGCGGTGGATCTGGAATTGTTCAACCGCTCAAAGCCGCCAAATGGAGCGAGTTCCGACAAAAATCACGAAGTTCCCAATGGCCAATCCGCCCGGAGCGCACAATCGCTGCGCTCCGATCGGCGCTGGACGATGATGCGATTGTGGTTGGTGATCCTGGGACCCCATGCCCATACATTTCCGCTTTCTACGAATTGCGGACGTCCGGACGGAAGCTGTTCTCGAATCGCGCGCACGGAGCGCTCGGTTATGCGTTGCCGGCCTCGATGGGGGCCAGCGTCGGCGCGCCGGGCAAAAAGGTGGTGGCGTTGATGGGTGACGGGAGTTTCGGCTTCGCTTGCGGCGAGCTGGAAACCGTTGTTCGCCTAAACATGCCAATCACGTTCATTGTCTTTTCGAATTCGGCCTACGGCTGGATCAAGGCAGGACAGACACACAACTTTGGCGGGCGGCACTTCTCGGTCGACTTCGACCGAACCGACCATCGGCTCGTTGCCGAGGGATTTGGTCTCAAGGCGTGGCGAGTCGAGGATCCGGAGTCTCTTGAAGCGGTCCTGAAGGCCGCCATTGATCATCCCGGACCGACGCTTGTGGACGTGATCAGCCAACCGCTTGACGAGGCCGCGGCACCGGTCAGCGAGTGGATCGCCTGAATCCTCGGATCGCTGGTCAACTCGCTCATTGCTTCGGTGTTTTGGTTCCGTTTTGCAGCGCTTTGCGGGCTTGTCTTCGACTCTCATCCTCCGCAAGATCGACAGTTTGCCGAGTCCGGTCAGTATCATCTCTGCATGGAGGGGCCTCGCTGGACTCGACGTTCAAGCTCCACGCGCAAGGGCCGGTCGGTCTGACGGGAAAGACCTTGCGTTCACTCACCGAGTGGGACAATTGGACATCGCCACAACCGATCGATGGACGAACTTGATGTCATTCACGCGCTGCGCCTCAGCAATCAATCGCTCGGTGTCGATCGTTGTTTCATCGACTCCCCATTTGCCAGTTCCTCGTGAGAATCGATGAAGATCCACGTGATCGGCAGGGGTTCTGCAGGGCAGAGACACCACGCAAACCTGCTTGCACTTGGTGCGGCAAGCGACCTGGTGCCATATTCCGCCTTTTCCAAGCTGAGTTCTGACGAAATCGCATCGTCTCTGTCGGGTTGCGACGGAATCGTTGTCGCCACTGCAACGCCGATACGCCTCGACATCATCAGGCCGGTCGTCGAATTCGGAATCCCGCTTTACGTCGAAAAACCGCTGGCGTTTCGAAGGAACGACGTCACCGAGATTCTCGCATCCTGCAAGAACATCGCAGAGAGAAGCATGGTCGGATTCATGATGAGGTATCACCCGGCTTTTCGCTTCCTGTCCGAATTAGACACCAGCACCGTCTATCGCTTCGCCTTCAGGATTGGCCACGATGTGCGAGAATGGCGCCCTGGTCGGGAGTTCGCCGGAAGCTATGGCGCCCGACCCGACGGCGGGGGCGTTCTCCTCGACCTGTGCCACGAGATCGACATGGCCGCATCACTGTTCCCGGACGCCTCGATTTCAGAGGTTCACTGCCTCGGTCATCAAGGCCATCCTACTGTTGATTTTGTCTCGCAGATCGCCCTGCAGACGCCGTCCTCGCTGGGAACCGTTGCAATGGACTATCTCTCGCCGGTCGGTTTCAGGACGATCGAAATGCGGGGCACGGAATTCAGTCTTGAATTCGATCTGATCAATGATCGATACGTCTACGCAAATCGTGACAGTTCGAGAGAACTCCATCTGGGCGAAGATCGAAACAGCCTGTTTCGCGATGCCATGTCGGACTTCCTGTCCCTGGTCAGGGGCGAGAGTGCCGGCACCAACCCCATGGTTCCCCGGCTCGACAAGGTGGCAGCGAATTGCATGCTGATCGCCGAGGCCTGGGAGCGAAGGGAGTTCGGCGGCAATTTCATCGGAGAATTCGCATGATCATCGGCCACGTCGGCGCGCGAAAAGGATCACGCGGTGTTCCGGGCAAGAACATGAGACTCATGTGCGGACGCCCGTTGATCGACTGGTCCCTTGACTGCCTGTTCGAATCTGAATGCATCGAGCACGTCGTTGTCTCCACCGACTGCGAGGACATCTATCGTCACGGCCTTGATCGAGGGGCGTTGCCGATCGGCCTCAGGCCTGCTCATCTTGCAACGGATCACGCATCGAAATGGGAGGTCTGGCAGCACGCGCAGTCAGTGACCGAGGACCTCGTTGGCGCGTTCGGGGTTTTCCTGGACCTCGATTGCACCTCGCCGTTGCGAATCGAGGACGACGTGACCGGAGCGCTTGATCTTTTCCAATTGCAGTCGCCCGACATGGTGATGTCATGCTGCACGGCGAGGAAGAATCCGTATTTCAACCTGGTCGAACCTGACGAAAACGGAGCATTGAGGCTGTCAAAGCCATTGCCGAGACCGATCGTCGCCCGACAACAGGCCCCACTCGTCTACGAACATGCGGCCTCCACCTATGTCGTGTCCGCCGACTACCTGCGAAAGGCGAAAAGCCTTTTCGAGGGTCGCGTGATTCCATATGTCATGCCGGCTGAGCGATGCCTCGACATCGACAGCGAACTCGACTTCAGGATTGTCCAGTTTCTTTTGCAGGAGCGACTTGATGCGTGACCAGTTGGCAGGAAAGACCGTTTTCATTACGGGCGCGGCGGGCCTGCTCGGATCGACATACGTTGCGCGAATGCTCGCTGCAGGCGCACGCGTTCTGGCAACGGATCTGGAAAGCCCCCGTGCGGAGACATTGATCGCGAAACATGGTCACAGTTTCGATTTCCATTTCGAACAGCTCGACGTCAGTGACGAAAGCCAAGTCGAAGGGGTCTTTCGCTGGGCTCGAAGCTACGGCTGGGAGCCGAATGTGGTCATCAACAATGCTGCAATCACCGGCGAACTTCTCGTCGGATCCGGCAATGAAATCCCCAATCTGTCCGAAACAAAACTGTCCGAATGGAATCGGACGTTGCAGACGAATCTGACGGGAGCCTTCCTCGTGGCGCGCGAGTTGGACCGCCACGTCGTCGGAAGAGCGCCATTCACGCTGATCAATGTCGCCTCGATGTATGCACTTAATGGGCCACACCACGATATCTACCACGGGATGCCCTTCCGGTCGTTTCCCGCATACTCCGCTTCGAAAGCGGGCATTCATGGCTTGACCGTTTGGCTTGCCGGATACTGGGGAGAGCGGCAAGCGACAGTCAACACGATTGCGCCGGGAGCCGTCTTCAATGGTCATTCCTTTGAATTCCAGCGTCGGATCGGCAGGCACGTTATGGCGGGTCGAATGGCCTTGCCGGATGAAATCGCCGACGCCATGCTGTTCCTGTGTTCCGATCAGGCGAGGTACATGACTGGGCAGATTGTCAATGTGGATGGCGGCTTCAGCGCTTGGTGACCGTACGCCTCGACGGAACTGGAGTTCGATCGTCGGCCAGCATGGGTGTGCTTCAAACTTGCCAGAACATGCTCAACAAAACAGTCGCGAACAGGTCATGCGGAACGGCCGCTCAATCACGTCTGGAATCGAGCGCGAACAATCCGGGACTTTCGGGCAAAACGCCGGTTGCATGACTCTGACGAAAATTGCATGGAGCACACCGACGCTATCAGGAAGCTGAGATCTGACATGGCAAGAATCACCTACATCGAGCACAACGGAACCGAGCATGTTGTCGACGTTCCCAATGGGCTGAGCGTGATGGAAGGGGCACGGGACAACGGCATTCCGGGCATCGAAGCTGACTGCGGCGGCGCGTGCGCGTGTGCGACCTGTCATGTCTACGTCCATGACCCGTGGAACGACAAGTTGCCACAGCGCGACTTCATGGAAGAGGACATGCTCGATTTTGCCTGGGAGCGAGACCCGGAGCGGTCTCGATTGACGTGCCAGATCAGGGTGACAGATGAACTTGACGGGCTGGTCGTGACCATGCCCGAGAAACAGATTTGACCTTGAGCCTCGCGCGAAGCGATCCGCAGATGCCGAATCTGCAGGTCGGGCAGGTCTGGACCTGTATCGAAGAAAACACGTGATCTGATTGAAAGGATTGGAAGAAATGAAGTTGGTCAACAAAATGATGGGTGCCTTGGTCGGCACAGCCATGCTGGCAGGCTCTGCCTGGTCAGCGGATCTCGAAGGTCGAATTCTCAAGATCGCGACCGATCCGACCTATCCACCCATGGAGTACATCGACGAAGCAACTGGTGAAATCGTCGGCTTCGACATCGATGTGATGAACGCGATCTGCGAAGAGATCAACTGCGTTCCCGAATACATCAACACCGCATGGGACGGGATTTTCCCGGCCTTGCAGCAAGGCGAGTTTGACCTCGTCATTTCTGGCGTTTCGATTACCGAAGAACGCGACAAGACCATGGACTTTTCGGATCCGTACCTGATTGTCAGCCAGGCCATACTTCTGCGTGTCGAAGACGAAGGGCTGACCATCGACGATTTCACGGCCGGAGGGCGGCGACTGGCATCGGTCAACGGAACGACAAACGCAATTCTTGCCGAGGAACTCGTGGGTCGCGAAAACGTCAATCTGTACGATCTGTTCGCTGCGGCAATCCAGTCCGTCCAGAACGGTGATGTCGATGGTGTCGTCATCGACGGAACCTCGGCAGTTGCATACGAGCAGCAGTTTGCCGGCGAACTGACTGTCGGGATTACCGGCCTGCAGTCCGACCCGCTCGGCATTGTCATGCAGGAAGGCGACCCGATCGTTGATGCCATCAATGAAGGCCTCGCAGCAATCAAGGAGAGCGGCAAGCTCGATGAATTGATCGCCAAGCACATGGCCACTGAATGACATTGCATTGAATTTCCGTCCGCTTCGTTGCTGACCGGCAGCGAAGCGGATCGCGCAGGAAAGGGATACGGGCATCAGACTCTCGTTCAAGTCGATCCGCCCGAGCAACCTTGTGCTCCTGGCGGCAGCGCCGTTCATCGTTCTGCTGTTCGCCTCTTCCAGCAAGTACATGCGATCGCTCAAGGCGATCATCGGCGTGGGCGACGACGCTCTCACGCATCTCATCGGATTTCTGCTGCTATTCCTCGTTCTTGCTTCGGGTTTCCTCGCAGCACGCCGCTGGGTTCTCGGCGAGAGATCGCCTGATTGGACAAGGACATTCGTGGCGGCGGCAGTCGCCTTGCACCTCGTCATCCTGCCGCTCCTGCTCGTATTTCCCTCCCTGGCCGAGTTGTTCTTGCAGGCCAGTCTCTACGATCTCGTCAATGCGAACGAATCGACACTGGTCGACCGCACCGACAGGCCATGGGTTCTGACGTCGGCGGCCAAGGCAGGCCTGATGACGGGTTTCAAGGTCGGTGTCGCGGTCTACGGTCTCCTGTTTCTTTTGCTCCTCGGCCTCGCGATGCGGGAGAACGGGCGATACCGGCTGCGCGCAGGACTTGCTCTTCAGGTCGTCTCCGGACTCTTGCTGTTCTATCTGCTGTTCGTTGCGCGCTGGGAATTTGCGACCGGGATCGCTGTCACTTTCCGGGCAACGGTGTTCGCCTACGTCTTGGCGGCGATTCTGGGTCTCGTCTGGAGTGGGCTTCAGGCACTGCGACCAACCCCGCGAACGACCTTTGTCTATGCAACGACCAGCATGATACTCATCGCGGTCGCGACATGGTTCTGGCTGCAGCCGCGGGATGCCTACGTCTTCGTGGGCAATACCGATGCAAGGATCGCGATCATCAAGGACACGCCGCAGTCGTTGGCCGACACCATCCGTTTTGGCGAGTATCCTGGCGGGGAAGGGCAGTCGCTTCGAATCAGGAACGTGCCTGATGCCCAATCGGCCCTTGAGCAGGTTGCGACCTCGCGAAATGTGTCGGGTGCATTGATTCCTGCGTCCACGCATGACGGAAGCCTTCCGGCCATCTGGCAAACGGAAGTTTTGCCAAACAGCGCCAAAATGCCCGCCATCGTTCTGACGGCGATCGGGGCCTTGCTTCTGGTTCTGACTTTCGGGGCCGCCCAGCACGGTCTGCACCCGCTGGCGGTCGGATCGGAGTTCTTCGTCGACACGATTCGGGGAATTCCGATGCTCGTCATCATTCTCTACGTGGGACTTCCGCTGTCGGGTGCCGTGAAGGATGCAACCTCCGGCTCCATCGATCTTCCAAACATGACTCGCGGGATCATCGCGATCGCGGTCGGCTATTCTGCGTACATGGCCGAGATATTTCGCGCAGGAATCGAAGCTGTCCCAAGCGGTCAGACCGAGGCCGGAAAGAGCCTTGGGTTGACCCGTGTTCAGATGGCGCGGCTGATTGTCCTTCCGCAGGCGCTTCGGATCGTCATCCCGCCGCTCGGAAACGAATTCATCGCCATGATCAAGGACACGTCCTTGCTCTCCATTCTCTCGGTCAGGGACGTGACCCAGAGAACCCGGGAATTCCAGGCGTCGAGCTTTCTTCCCTTCGCGCCGTTCAACACGGCGGCAATCCTGTATGTGGTGATCACGCTTGCCTGCGCCAGTTTCCTCAAGTGGATCGAACGCAGATACGACACGTCGCGAAATTGAATCCGATGGACACGGCACCCGCATGATCTTCGGGCGTCATGGCACTTCGTCCTCCACCGTGTTGCGCAAAGTGCCGATCGTGTTGACCTCAATCTCAACCACGTCACCGGGGGCCAGGAAACGCGGAGGATCAAACCGCGCGCCGGCTCCCGAAGGCGTGCCGGTGACGATGATATCGCCGGGCTGCAAGGTCATGAAGGTCGAAATGTAGGCGATCTCCTCGCGGATCGGAAACGTCATGCGCGACAACACGTCGTCTTGTCGAACCTCTCCATTCACGCGCGTGACGATCCGCGCGTCATCCAGCAATGCGGGATCCGTAAACGGCACGATCCACGGCCCCATCGCAGCGGAATGGTCCCAGTTCTTTCCCTGCGTGACGTTGAACTTCGCATGGCGCACCCAGTCGCGAATGGTACCCTCGTTACAGATGGTCAGCGCCGCGATGTGGTCATAGGCATCCTTTGCCGCGATGCGCCGGCCGCCTTTGCCGATCACGATTGCCACCTCGCCTTCGTAGTCGAGCTGATGACTCTCCGGTGGACGGATCAGCGGCCGATCGTGGCCCGTGAAACCGCTGGCAAAGCGCGGGAACAAGGACATGTACTTTGGTTGCGCGCTGCCGTCCTTGTATTCGGCATTGCGGTCGGGGAAGTTCACCCCGACGCAAAGAATCCGACGCGCATTGGGCAGCACCATCTCGTAGGTGGGGTTGGCGTGCGTGACCGGGCGTCCTTGGGCAGCCTCAGCCAACGCATCCAGCCCAGCCCCGCAAACCGCATCCAGCAACGTTGGCCACTGCGTAAAGATGCCATTGAGTGCGACCATCCCGGCGTCCGTCGCTGCACCATAAAAGGTCCCACCGTCAGCCGAATAGGTCGCAAACTTCATGTCACGACTCATGGCGCAATGATCGGGCTGGCTTCGATGGTCGACTCGTTGGTGTCGACTCCGACGAATTTCGTGCCATGTTCGAACCAACTTCTGGGTGCGGGCGCTCCCCAGAGCGTCTGCCGCTGTGGATCCTTCAGGTCCCACCTGATCGGCTCATGGTCCGGATCAACCGTCTGATAGTCGGAGCAATAGATCTCGATTCTGTGGCCATCTGGATCGAGAACATAAAGAAAGAACGCGTTCGAGATGCCATGTCGACCTGGGCCGCGTTCAATGCTGGACACGTAACCGGTCGTTGCCATCAGATCGAGCAAGTCAATGATGTTGAGCGGCGTCTGAACCCAGAATGCAACATGGTGCAAGCGCGGGCCGGTTCCGTTCGTGAACGCCATGTCGTGCACGCCGCCCTTGCGATGCATCCAAGCGGCCCACAGACGCTTGCTGTCTTCGTCTTCAGTGTATTCCGTCACGCGGAACCCGAAATCACTGTAGAAGGCGACCGAGGCATCAACGTCGTTGCTGAAGACATTGAAATGGTCGATCCGCAGCGGTTTGACCCCTCGATAGAGTGCGTATTTCTGATGGATGGTCTCGAGCCGATCCATCTTGTGATAGAACTCGAGCGGGATGCCCATGTTGTCCGATGTCAGAATCGTGCGGCCCTGGAACGGACGCTCCACCCAGTCGACCGGGCGTCCCCTGGACCGGAAATAGACTTCGGCCCTGTCCAGATCCTCATCATCAAAGGTTTTGAAACCCATCACCTCGACGGTGCCAGGCCGGTCGGACTCTTGCAGGATCACGCAATGGTGGCCGCGTTCCTCCATCGCGCGCAGGTAAACGTGGCTTTCCGTTTCTTCGGTGACCTGAAGGCCCAGGGTGTCCGCGTAGAACTTCCTGGACGCGCTCAAGTCCCCGACGTTCAGACAGACATGGCTCAGGCGGATGGTGTTGAAGTCTGGGTACAGGTTGGGGGCAGGGACAGGCATGGCGGCCTCCTATTGAACAGGGAAAGTGATGTTGGCCCGGCCAGTGCCCGAAGATTGAAATTGCTCCGTCGCTTGCTCGCGAATGGCATGGTGGTCGTTCAGGCCGAGCGCCATATGCAGCATCGATGCGTGGCGCTTTGACCTCCTGCCGCAGCAGTATCCCGCATGTCTAGAATGCATCGATGGAAGGGTCGCAAGATCACTGCGCTGCCTCATGTCGTGAATGCGCAGAGCCATCTGTCGGCTGAACTCGGAACTGATGGCAGCCAGCACGGTTCCACACATCAGCTCGTTCCGAGCTTCGTGATCTTGTGCTGGCCGGTGGCAAAGCCGATGTGCTTTTGCTCCATGTAGAATTCGAATGACCAATCCCCGCCGTCGCGACCGATGCCGCTGGCCTTAATGCCGCCGAATGGCGTGGGGAGGTGGCGAACGTTCTCGGAATTGACCCAGATCATGCCTGCTTCCAACTTGTCGGTGAAGCGCAGCGCGCGAGTCAAATCATTGGTCCAGACATAGCCCGTGAGGCCGTAAGGTGTGTCATTTGCGATCTGCAGCGCCTCGTCTTCGGTCAAAAATGGGATCGAGGTCAGTACCGGCCCGAAAATCTCTTCCTGCGCGATCCGCATCCGGTTGTTGGCGCCCGTGAACAGGGTCGGGCGCACGAAATAGCCTTCATCACCGATTGCCTCTCCGCCCGCAGCCACGGTCGCGCCATCCTGTTTGGCGATGTCAAAGTAGGACGTGACCTTCTTGAAGTGTTCTTCGGTGACCAACGGACCGATTTCCGTGGCCGGGTCCAGCGGATGGCCGACCTTGATCTTGTTCACGCGGGCGATCAGCCCCGCCTCGAACTCCTCGCGGATCGTGTCATGCACCAAAAGGCGCGAAGATGACGTGCAGCGCTCGCCATTGATCGAGTAGATCATGAAAATCACCGCATCCAATGCTCGCTCTAGGTCGGCATCGTCAAAGACAATGACCGGGTTCTTGCCGCCAAGCTCCAAGTGGTTGCGCTTGAGCGTGTCGGCCCCTTGCTTGGTGATCAAGGATCCAGTGCGACTCTCCCCGACAAAGGCGATGGCCCTGATCCTTGGATGCTCGCACAGTGCCTTGCCTGCAACTTCGCCGAATCCGTTGACCGTGTTCAGGACGCCCGGCGGCAGCCCGGCCTCTTCTGCGATCTCGACCAAAAGGCGCGCGGTGACGGGCGAGGCCTCTGCAGGTTTGTGAACCACCGTGCATCCTGCAGCCAGAGCAGGCGCGATCTTCCACGTCGACAGCATGAAAGGCGTGTTCCACGGAGTGATGACGCCAACCGGGCCAATCGGAACCCGGGTCGTGACATTCATCAGTGTCGGCGACTTCAGGTGCTGACCGTCGCGAGCCTGCACAACCTGATCCGCAAAATAACGAAAGTTCTCGGCGCCCCGAAGCGCCGCTTTGGACATGAATTTGTAAGCCTGGCCAGTGTCCCAACATTCGCACAGGGCGATCTCTTCGGCGCGTGCCTCGATCCCTTCGGCGATACGGATAAGAATCTTGCGCCGTTCGGTGGCAGCCATGTCGCGCCATTCGGCAAACGCGTCATTCGCGGCATTGGCTGCTGAGTCGATATCGCCGGCGGTACCGCGCGCAACATCGCAGATCACGCTCTTGTCCACTGGCGACGTGCTTTGGAACACGCCCCCGGAGCCGGGTGCATCCTGGCCGCCGATCCGGTTCAAGATACCGCCGTCCCGAAACCGCTCAAGATAGCCGCTTAGCTTTGAGATGTTGTGTTCGAGTTTGCTCATGTTCGGGTCTCTGCAGGATCAAGTCTGTTTGCTTCTGGGTGGAGGCGTCCCGCCCCCGATGCGTCCAACTGTGAGGGCCGCTTCAAAGCCGCCCAAGCTCTCGATCAGCTTGTCCTGAGCGGCAAATGTGTCGACTTCGACGGTTTCAGGCACCACGTGATTGCGCAGAATTGCGCCAAGCCGGTCTACTTCATACGGCTTGTCCGCTGCAACATCGGTGAGTTCTTCCGGAACCACGGAAAGTTCGAACAACTCAGGTTCAAACCCTGCGTACTCGATGCATTTCCATCGCCCTCTTCGCAGCATGTAGCAACCGGAAACGGCGCCCACGGCGTGGTATTGAGACATGATCTTCCGTTCGAGGTCAGGCCGCTGTTCGGCAATGGTCTGCAGCGGGCGTCCCGGTCGTGCATGCTCGGATTTGAAGAGTGCCCCATGGTCCTGGCATTCGACCTGCTTGGACACCCAAGGGTGTCGCTTGCAGACTCTGCACTCCGTGTCCAATCATTCGGCTCCGTTGTCCCGCGGGTGGCCTTTGAAATTGCACAATGGAGCTGTCTCCCCATCGACATTGACAAATGCCGGCCGCATCATGCCAATGCACGACATCTGCCTCGAAGTATGCCTTGGGACAACCGACACAAACTGAGTGATCGCCATGCAAACTCTCATGAACCACCGAGACATCATCAACCACGAACGCTACCCGATCGACCTGAGTGAGGATCCTCGTCGTCAGGCAGTGGTCGAACAGGTCCGAGCCGAACTTGCCGCAGATGGTTGCGCCGTGATTCGTGAGTTTTTCAGTGGGGACGGTCTCGCTGCACTGACAGGTGAGGCGGAAACACGCAAACCGCAGGCCTACTACTCCCCGAGCAAGCTCAACAACGTATACCTGAACGACGGAAACCCGGACCTGCCGCCCGAGCATCCGCTCAACATGCTGATGCCTCGAACCAACGGCTTCATCACGGCGGATCTGTTTGGTGAAGAGACATGCGCGCGTCGACTGTACTATTGGGATCCGCTGAAGCGCTTTCTCGCCGATTGCCTCGGCAAGGATGAACTCCACATCTACGAGGATCCGGTCTCCAACATGATCGTCAATGTCGGAAAGCCAGGCCAGCAGTTCAATTGGCATTTCGACACCAACGAATTCACCATCACGATGTTGCTGCGACCCGCGAGTTCAGGCGGGATCTTCGAGTACGTTCCCGCATTGCGAACGGCCGATGACGAGTGTTTCGACGATGTGGGGCGCGTGCTGAACGGCGACCGGAGCCGCGTTCGTTGCCTTGAACTCAACGCTGGTGACTTGCAGTTCTTCCTTGGTCGTTTCGCATTGCACCAGGTCACCGAAAATACGGGAAAGAGCGATCGGCTCGTGTTGATCATGTCGTTTGCTGACGAGCCGGGAATGATCGGCAGCAAGGAACGGGTCAAGAACCTTTACGGCAAGACAACGGACGAACACGACAAGCGTCCGGTGTTCTCTGACGGACTGGTCGACTGAGTTGGGCTTCGGTCTGAAACTTCGCAAGACTGGACAGGGAGCGAACACACCGAAATTGGCGTCAGCAAAAAGATGAAAGTGTCGAACGCGACAAATTTCATGCGGTCGCCTGAACCTTGAGCCGACGGAGTTCAATCAGCCGGCGTGGCGTATCAGTGAAAGACCTCGTCGATTGCGCTTCTGCTGATGCATGTTGGCTCAGCAACTCGGTTCATCACCGACTCGATAAAACAGTGGCTTGCTGAGGAACAGTTCTTCGAAAAAACTCAGCCGATTGGGCATGATTTCTCTTACCCGTTCCTCGATGTCCTGTGGCAGTCGCCCAGGATGGACAAGCATTGTCCAAGCAAAAAGAGCGGACTCGGCCAGGTCTTCCTTTTTTGGCAGACTGGCTGCGTATTCCGTCACGAACGCGCCGTCCGCACGTTGGGCTTTGCGCCACTTGCTGTCGCGCAAGTGCCGAGAGTCCAATGTGGCGTGAACCGACTCATGAAACACTGTCTCTTCAAGATCATGGTTTCGAATACGGACGTCGACATTGTCCGAGTAAACGATAAAGAAGTGCCCTTCCGACTCGCCGAATGCAGTCGCGTCGCCTTTGTGGACCACCACGTGATCAAGCCGCGAACGCATGAGTGTTGGCAGCTTGCCAACGGCCCGGGCAACCGGTTCCACCGACTCGCGTGCCGAGGCTTGCGAACCGAAGTCGGGGTGTGCCCAGAGTTGAACAACAGACCCGTCACGATAGCTGGCGGTAAAGATGAACGTGTCGTCGACAAAGAGGATGTCGTTGCGTCGGTCAGGCATTTCAGCGCGTTGCCGACCGTCAAACGCGAGACAGGAATACATGCTTCGATCATCAGTGCGAATGAATTCAAGATCATTCGACACGACCGAGTTCGGGAAAATGGGGGCCGACATCGCTTGCCCGGCAATCAAGATCACGGTCAAGACTGTCCAAATCCGAAACACTTTCATCATAATCTCCTTGGTCGCAAGCTTGTCTTCAATCACGGTCTCACGGCGTATGGTTGGGTGCACACCACCGCGGGACCAGACAACCCTCTTTCATTCCACCTTGGGCGTCAACATCTCGTTGCCCTTCAGGCGAGAAGATCACCACAAACCATCACGTCACGAACCGTAACCGACCCGCACCCCCACCACCGGTGCCTGAAATCTGAATTGGGCCGGTCAGGATCCGATATCGCTTCGCCAAAACCCTTCCTTCCAATCGATCCGTCCGATCGCGTCGTAGGCGGCGCAGCGAGCGCCGGATGCAGTGTCCGACCGGGCGGTGACATTGAGCACACGTCCCCCCGATGCCGTCAGGCTGTCGCCCGACCACTTCGTGGCCGCATGAAATACCCTGAACGAACTCGTCGCCGTCAACTCTTCCAGGCCCTTGATCACGGTTCCCTTGGCAAATTCCCCAGGATATCCGCGGGTGGCCATGACCACCGTCATGGCATGATCGATTGCCCAGTTGACCTTGGCATCGCTTAGCCGTCCACTGGCACAGGCATGCATGGCATCAAGCGCCTGCGCACCGATCCGGATCATCAAGGCCTGGCACTCGGGATCGCCAAACCGGACATTGTATTCGAGCAGCGATGGAGAGCCCTCGTGTATCATCAAACCGGCGTAAAGCACCCCCTGGTATCGGATTCCGCGCCCCTCGAGTTCGTCCAGCGTGGGGTGGATGATGTCACTCAGCGCACGATCCACGACATCTGCGGTCATCACGGGAGCAGGCGAAATCGCTCCCATGCCGCCCGTGTTGGGACCTTCGTCGCCATCGAATGCCCTTTTGTAATCCTTCGCCGTTCCGAACGGCATGACGGTCTTGCCATCCGTCAAAACGAAAAAGGAGGCTTCTACACCTTCGAGAAACTCCTCGATCACGACCGACTTGGGATCCACCGCCGCATCGGGCCTGTGATCAGCAAAGATCTTGTCGATGGCCGAGACAGCCTCGGCTTCAGTTTGGGCGATCGTGACACCCTTGCCCGCAGCCAGGCCGTCATCCTTGACCACAACCGGCAATGGATGCCCGCGAACTTGAGCTTTTGCCTCGTCGGCTGCGCTGAAGACTGCGTAACGGGCGGTCGGAATCCCCGCTGCGTCGCAAAGTCGTTTCGTAAACGCTTTCGACGTTTCAAGCTCAGCAGCCGCCTTGCTGGGGCCAAAAACCAGCATGCCATCGGCTCGCAAGGCATCGGACACTCCGTGTGCTAGGGGAGCCTCCGGGCCGACGACCACGAAATCGATGCCCGTCCTCGAGCAGAACTCGCAAACCTGTTCGCAATTGCAGATGTCGAGATCGATGCAAACGGCGATTTCGGAAATCCCTGCGTTGCCCGGCGCACAGTACAGTTTGCCGCATCGGGGATTTTGGCTGATCGCCCAGCACAGGGAATGTTCGCGGCCTCCGCCGCCAAGCACCAGGACCTTCACGGTACCGCCCGGAACGAGAACGAACCGACATGGCGGCCACCATCAGCAGACTCGAAGTTGCCCATCGAATGACACATGTTTTTTCGCATTGGCTTGAACTTGAGGATGCTGAACGCATCTCGAGCGCCGTCACCAGGAATCTCCGCTGGAGACGAAAAAGTCGATGGCATGCGGGGCCGTCCGCAGCAAACGCGCGAACTTGATCTGTACGGGGCTTGGAGTTCCATGGGCCTCGTACTAAAGACGTCAAAACCATCGATCAAGCCGACCGATGCCGAGGAGCGATAGAAATGAGAGGTTTCGACGCTTCCGGAACCAGCGCCGCCGGAGGCAATGTCCCGCAGTACACGGTTTCGGAAATCTCGAGTCAGATCAAACGGGAAATCGAGAGCCGTTTCGGTCGGGTTCGCGTTCGTGGCGAGGTGGGACGTGTCGTCCAGTCGCGGATGGGCCACGTTTATTTCGATCTCAAGGAACGCAACGAGGTCCTGTCATCAGTGGTCTGGCGTTCTTCCGTCCAGCGGCTGAAGCATTTCCCTGAAGAGGGGATGGAGGTCATCGCAACCGGCAGGCTGACCGCATATTCCGGACAGTCCCGCTATCAGATGAGCGTCGAATCCGTTGAACCTGCGGGCATCGGTGCGTTGATGGCAACGCTGGAGCAGCGAAAGAAGAAACTGCAGGAAGAGGGTCTGTTCGATCAGGAGCACAAGCGAGCCTTGCCGTTCCTGCCTGACGTCATTGGCGTCGTGACATCGCCGACCGGTTCCGTCATTCGCGACATCCTGCACCGCTTGCGCGACCGTTTCCCCCGACCGGTTCTCGTGTGGCCTGTCGCCGTGCAGGGCGAGAGTTGCCCGAACGAGGTCGTTGCCGCCATCGAGGGATTCAACGCCCTTGTGCGTGGTGGACCCATTCCTCGACCCGACGTCGTGATCGTCGCAAGAGGGGGAGGCTCGATCGAGGACCTTTGGGGATTCAATGACGAGGCTGTCGCGCGAGCCGTGTTCGCGAGCCGCATACCCGTGATCTCGGCAATCGGGCACGAAACTGACACCACCTTGATCGACCATGTAGCCGATCTTCGCGCACCGACACCGACTGCTGCCGCCGAACACGCAGTCCCCGTTCATTCGGAACTGTTCAATCGACTTGCTTCGCTCGACAAACGGCAGGTCGGCGCCGTTGCGCGATTGAGCGAAGGCCTGCGAGAATCGCTGCGGGGACTCTATCGGGCACTCCCGAACCCGGCCGATTACGTCAACATGCAGGGGCAACACTTCGATATCGCCTGTGCGCGATTGGAACAGAACGTGTCGAGACACCTCAAGGATGGCAGCAGCAGGTTCGACCTGTTCGCATCAAGGGTGCAGGCGGCCACGATCGAACGGCGGATCGAACAGATGCAGGCGACCTTGTCCCGAACTTCTCGGAACTGGAAACAGGTCACCCAGTCGATCCTCGAGCGTCATCATGCGCGGCACGAAGCGCTGTCGCGGTTGATGCATTCGCTGGGTTACGAGGCGACGCTCCAGCGCGGGTTTGCGCTTGTCCGCAACGAGAGTTCTGATGGCGCTGTCGTGACCGAAGCGTCAGCTGCCCGCGAAGCGCCTAGCCTCGACATTCAGTTTCATGACGGGCATGTCCAGGTTCGCAACCTTGATGCGGATGCAGTTCGGGAAGCATCGCGAGAGTGAGTCGTCCGTTCGAGTGACGCCGAGACGCAGTGCCAGTCAGCGACGGTCACCATGGCGTCAATCGACAAGCCGGTACCGCGAAAAAACGCATGATTTCTATGGCCGTCGTTTGTCGAAACACGTAAGTGACGGCAATTGGTTGCAAAAGGGCTCCGCATGGCAAAAGACACGAGCGCCGGCGTCTGGAAATCCGGGAAAGGCAAGGGCGGGATCAAGCCCAAGGGTCGCCAGCTGAGCGATTCCACGCTCCTGGAGGTTCAAGAGCTCCTCGGAAGCAGACCTCGAAGACGGGATCTCCTCATCGAGTTTCTTCACTTGATCCAGGACAGACACGGGTGCCTGTCGGCAGCCCATCTCACGGCCCTCGCCGAAGAACTGAGGCTGTCGCAAACCGAAGTCTATGAAGTTGCGACATTTTACGCGCACTTCGATGTGGTCAAGGAAGGCGAGGCACCGCCGCCGCCCGTCACGATACGTGTCTGCGACTCGCTGTCGTGCGAACTGGCCGGCGCACAGAGACTGATGGCTGAACTTGCCGACGAGCACCGAGACGGCGGCCAGGTCCGGGTCGTGCGCGCTCCCTGCATGGGCCGTTGCGACACTGCGCCCGCCCTCGAGATCGGTCACAGGCACATCGATCATGCCACAACGCAACTGGTTCGCGATGCCATTCATTCGAAGGATTTCCATCCACGCATTCCGGAATACGAGGGATTTGACGACTACAAGGCGGGTGGCGGCTATGATGAACTCGCTGCACTGCGGGCGGGTTCGCGTACCGCAGATGCCGTTCAGCAGGACGTTCTCGACAGCGGATTGAGAGGGATGGGCGGCGCCGGATTTCCCTCGGGTCGCAAGTGGTCCTTCGTCAAGATGAACGACGGCCCGCGATATCTTGCCGTCAACGGGGACGAAGGCGAACCCGGAACCTTCAAGGATCGCTACTTCCTTGAACGCGAGCCGCACGTCTTTCTGGAGGGCATGCTGATCGCCGGATGGGCGATCGAGGCAGAGACCTGTTACATCTACATGAGAGACGAATACCCCGCCATTATCGAGATCCTGAAGACGGAAATCGCCAAGCTTGAAGCTGCCGGCATCGTCGAGCCTGGACACATTGAACTTCGCCGCGGTGCCGGAGCCTACATCTGCGGTGAAGAGAGCGCGATGATCGAATCCATTGAAGGCAAGCGCGGCCTGCCGCGGCATCGCCCGCCATATGTCGCATCGGTCGGAATCTTCGGTCGACCGACCCTCGTTCACAATGTCGAGACGCTGCATTGGGTGTGCAAGATCGCCCGCGAAGGCCCAGATGTTTTCGGGGCTCACGGGACCAATGGGCGCAAGGGGCTGCGAAGCTACTCAGTATCGGGGCGTGTCCGAGAGCCGGGCGTCAAGATTGCACCCGCAGGCGTCACGATCAGGGAATTGATCGAAGATCACTGCGGCGGAATGCTTCCGGGTCACGAATTCAAGGCCTATCAGCCAGGCGGACCCTCCGCAGGAATCCTGCCCGCGACGATGGATTCGATCCCGCTCGATTTTGACACCTTGCAGCCCCATGGTACGTTCATCGGTTCGGCGGCGGTCGTCGTGCTGTCGGACAAGGATCGTGCCCGCGACGCGGCGCTCAACATGCTTCGTTTCTTCGAAGACGAGAGTTGCGGTCAGTGCACACCGTGTCGGGTTGGTTGCGAGAAGGCGGTCAAGCTCATGCAGGCCGACAAGTGGGATCAGGAGCTGCTCGAGGATCTCTGCCAGGTCATGGAGGACGCATCGATCTGCGGACTTGGACAGGCGGCGCCAAACCCGATTCGACTGGTCGCAAAGCACTTTCCGGAAGAAATTTGATGATTCCCGCGAGTTCGAACCAGCTTGCTGGCAGTGAATGCGTCGTCGCCGTCGCGCAGCGAACTCCTGGCAGCAGCTTGAATTGCGATGGGGCAGACCAAGGGCTGCCGGTTCGGCGTGCATCTTTGGAACCGTTTCTGGATTCAGGTCAGCTGCAACGACTGCATGTCCGCCCTAGAACAGCTTCATCAATCTGGACTGTTCCCGCGCGATCAACATGAGTTTTCTCTCGAAACTGACCCGCCGGTTGGTGAAATCCTCGTCCCGGCTTCGCGACGGCGTGGCCGAAGCCCTCGGCGAGGGGCCAAACAAGGACCAACAGGAACCTGCCCGCGAGTCCGAGAGTCCTGACACCAATATCGGCACGACGACCGAGAGCGACGGCGGCAACGTCGTGCCGGTCAGTTCCACGGATTCATCCTCGTCAAGACGACCGATCGATCATCGGGTTCTCGAGAATCTTGAAGACATGCTGATCACGGCAGATCTCGGTTTTGACGTGTCGTCGCGCATCACCGCCCAGATCGCCGAGGAATGGATGGGGCGTCGCCTCAATGCCGACCAGGTCATGAGTCTGTTGGCACGCGAAGTTGTTTCGATACTTGAGCCGGTAGCGGCCCCGATGCCGATCTACGACAAAAAACCGCAAGTCGTGCTCGCGGTCGGTGTCAACGGTTCTGGCAAGACGACCACGGTGGCAAAGCTTGCCGCACAGTTCCGCGACGCGGGAATGTCGGTCATGATCGCCGCCTGCGACACGTTCCGCGCTGCAGCGGTCGAACAACTGGAGATCTGGGGCGAACGGACCGGTGTCCCCGTGCATTCAGCGGCGCAAGGCAAGGATCCGGCGTCATTGGCGTTCGACGCATTGGCAAGAGCCGAGGACGAAGGCACGGACATTCTCCTGATCGACACCGCAGGTCGCTTGCAAAACCGTAGCGATCTCATGGCCGAGCTTGAAAAAATCGTTCGTGTTCTTCGCAAGAGGGATGCTGACGCGCCACACAACACCTTGCTTGTTCTCGATGCCACGACAGGTCAGAACGCGATCAATCAAGCCGAGGTCTTTACCAAGGCCGCTGATGTCACCGGGCTGGTCATGACCAAGCTCGACGGCACGGCAAAAGGCGGCGTTCTGGTTGCGATCGCCGACAAGTTCGGACTGCCGATCCATGCCATTGGGGTTGGCGAGAGCCTGGGCGACCTGCAGCCCTTCGATGCGCAGGAATTTGCAGGCGCTCTCACGGGCCAAGCGGACCAATCCTGAACTGGCGCCAGAAGGGAAAAGGCGAGATGTCACAACCGAAAACCCTGAAACCCTGGGTCAAGATGGTTCTCGATCTCGGTCCAGTCGCGGTATTTTTTATCGCCTACACCCGCTGGAAAGACGATGTGTTCACGATCCTGGGGACGGACTACGACGGATTCGTGGTCGCCACCTTGCTTTTCATCCCTCTGATCCTGATCACCACCAGCGTTCACTGGGCGCTGACCGGCAAGTTCTCGCGGATGCAGCTGTTCGTGGCCGTCATGGTTGTCTTTTTCGGGGGGCTGACCATCTGGTTCAATGATGAGCGATTCTTCAAGATCAAGCCAACGATCGTCTATCTCTTTTTCGGAGGTGTCCTCGGGGTCGGACTGCTTTTCGGTCGGTCTTATCTCGAGTACGTTCTTGAAGATGCGGTCCCCCTCAAACCCGAAGGTTGGCTCTTGCTGACAAGGCGGCTCACGCTGTTTTTCGTGGTACTTGCCGTCGCCAACGAATGCGTCTGGAGACTGATGTCAACCGACGCCTGGGTCAACTTCAAGACCTTCGTCCTTCCTGCTGCCCTTTTCGTGTTCTTTGTCGCCAACGCGCGGGTCTTCGCGCGTTACGCAGACGGGCCTGCACAGAATCAGTCCGGCCACGAGTAGGTCGACCGGGTCCCGTCCGGGTTCGCGCGCGATCCGCGACCGCCTCTGCCTTCGGCGATCAAACGCCGAGCACGACCAGCCACATCGACACCGAGAGTACCGACAGTCCCGTGCCGGCAAGGACAGCCGAGGCTGCCGTGTTGCGGGCGCGGTCGTACATGGTCGCGAACACGTAGCCGTTGACGCCAGGCGCCATGGCCGCAAGGACAACGACCGCCTTCGTGAAGGCAGCCTCCAGTTCGAACACGTGAGCCGCAAGAACATACGCGATGCCAGGATGAACCAGCAGCTTGAGGAAGCAGATCATGGCCGTTTCCTTGAGGCTCTCCTTGAGATGAAACCGCACGAGGACGCCGCCGAGCGAGAACAGGGCAACGGGCAGGGCGGACGCCGCGAACATCTCTGTCGTGCCGGTGACAAACGCCGGAAGCGAAATGTCCGCGAGATTGACAACGAAACCGAGGACGATGGCGACAGTCAGCACGTTCGAGAACATCGTCTTCGCCGCAGCCAGGAAAACTCTTGTCAATCGCTGTCCGCTCGCCCGAACAAGCTCCATGCTGACGATCCCGATCAGGTAGCAGAATGGCGCGTGCAACGACACGATGACGAAACCAGCCCCCAGCGAATCCGGGCCGTAAGCGCGTTCGAGCATCGGCAGTCCCAAGAGGACACTGTTCGAAAACAGTGTCGAAAAGCCGATGGCAATGGAGTCTTCTCCCGATCTCCGGAAGACCAGCCATGCTCCCAGCGTGCCCAGAACGAAGATGACCGACGATGCTGCATAGTAGCTGGTCAGAAGTTCGGGCTGAAAGACAGTCGATATGTCGATGCCTGAAATGGCGACAAACAGCAGGCACGGGATGGCGACGGACTGGGCATACCGCATCATCCCGTCCACGTGATTCGCGTTGATGAAAGACCTGCGAACCAGAACGTACCCGGTTCCGGTCAGGCAGACGACCGGAAGCAGGATTTCGATGATGTTCAGCATGAGGGGATTTCGGGACAGTCGATTCGAAAACCGTCATAAGCTGCAGAAACGTTCGATGGCGTTTCCTCGCAAATGGTTCTGTAGTCGAGATCCGTGTGCATGTTGGTGAGCACCGCCTTGCGAGGTGCCGCCCGCTTGATCCATTCGAGCGTCTGGTCGAGGTGGGAATGCGTGGGATGAGGTGTCCGTCTCAACGCATCGACGATCCAGACGTCAAGATCGTTGAATGCTGGCCAAGACGCATCTGGAATCTCCGAAACATCGGGAAGATATGCCACGCGATCGATCCGGAACCCGTACGCGGGAATGTTGCCGTGTTCAACTTCGATCGGGGTGAAGGTGACGGGCCCGCCAGCGCCGTCGACGGTAATCGGTCCCTCGATGATGGAAAGTTCGAGAAACGGACGGTGAAGCCCACCCATAGGAAGCTCGAACGCGTATTGAAAACGCTGGACAATGTCCTTGGCAGCGGTCCGACTGGCGAACACGGGAACCTTGCTGCCCCTGTTCATCGCAACGATCCGAAGATCGTCGATGCCGTTGGTGTGATCTGCATGTTCATGCGTGTAGACGACGGCATCGAGAATGCCGACGCCGGCGTCGAGCAGTTGCACCCTCAGGTCCGGTGAGGTGTCGACAAGCACGCAGGTCGTGCCCGCCTGCGACAGGCGCTGGACCAGCAGCGAGCAACGCTTTCGCGCGTTGCGGGGATCGTCCGGGTCGCAGTCGCCCCAGTTACCGCCAACTCGTGGCACACCTCCCGAAGACCCGCATCCAAGTATCGTGAACCTCAGTCCCGCTTTCACTGTCGGCACTCCGCTGAGGATGCCTTCGCGAACAGGCGATCGAAGTTTCTTGTTGTCGCTGCCGCGAAATCGTCGAGTGTCATGCCGTGGATCTCGGCCCCGACCTTCGCCGTGTGCAGGGTGTAGGACGGTTCGTTGGTCTTGCCGCGATATGGAGCGGGCGCAAGATAGGGCGCATCGGTTTCGACCAGAATCTGATCGATCGGAACTCTCGAAAAAATGGATCGGAGCTCTTCCGATTTCCTGAACGTCACGATCCCGGACATCGAAAGGTAGAAACCCATGCTTGCCGCCAGCTCCGCCAATGCTGCGGATGACGAAAAGCAATGCATCACGCAGTTGTACGGCGCCTGTCTGTACTCGTCTTCAAGAATGGCACCGATGTCGTCATCGGCGGCCCGAGCATGAATGATGAGAGGCAATCCTGTGACCCGAGCCGCTTCAACGTGCACGAGCAGGCTTTGCTTTTGCAATTCAGCCAGTTCACGGGTGTAATGATAGTCGAGACCGGTCTCTCCGATCGCCACCAGCCTTGGATGACGCGCAACCCGAACAAGGTCATCGACGGAAACCATGGGCTCCTCGGCCACCCGATGCGGGTGGGTTCCGGCGGCAAAAAACACCGATTCAAACCGCTCGGATATGGCTCGAACATCGGGTTCGGCCCTCAAGCTGGTCGCGATGGTGACCATGCGAGCGACACCGCCTTGAACGGCGCGGTCGACAACGTCGGACAACTCGCTCTCAAAAACTGGAAAGTCCAGGTGACAGTGACTGTCGACAAGCTGATTTCCGGGTGAAAGCATCGATTGCGACTCAGGCAGGCGCGTGCCTCGCGGCCGCGTTTATTCGAGCGACCATATCGAATATGATGCTTCCGGGGTCAAGATTGACCGTATGTGCGTCACGACCCATGATCGGCAATTCCTGCGCGAGAGTTGCCCAGTGCTCGGCCATCATTGGTGCTCGCGCCAAGCGTTCCCACATCCGTTGCTCGCCGGGCACGGATTCTCTCATCTGGTGGGAGCCGAGCGCACCGCAGCGCGCCAGGCGAGACAGCGCAATGGCCAGCAGTCCGATCGCCATCTCAAAGCGACGCTGATTGTTGCGACCGCGACAGCTTTCGGCAAATTTATCGATCAACGACCGATCCGTCCTCGGCGCGTCACTCAGTAACCTGACGATTTCACCGTAAATCGCCATTCCGTCATGGTCCGCCAGTTCCACGGCCGCGCCGGGCGACCCCTCGGACAGTTCCGCAAGCGCCGTGCGCCTGTCTGCATCAAGACTGCGTCCCAGTTCAGCCATGACCTGCGCGACCTGAGGTGCGTCGAGGGGGCGACAGTTGAGCTTGCTGCACCTTGATCGGATCGTCGGCAAGATGAGCGAGGGCTGGTGGCAAACGAGCAAAAACAGCGCTCGGTCCGGCGGTTCCTCGAGCAGCTTCAGAAGCGCGTTTGCCGCCGACTGGTTCAGATCGTCGATCGCGTCGATGATTGTCAGTCGCCATCCCGTGCCAACGGACGTTTCCGAATAGAGCGTTCGCAACTGGCGCACTTCATCAACCGTGATGAAGTTTCTGAAATTGTTTCTTTTTTCGTCCCAGCTTCGCCGACAGAGGAAAAGGTCCGGATGGGTCAGTGCAAGAATGCGGCTGAACACCGGATTTGACCGATCCGGTACTGGAATGAGGCGCTGTTCCGAGGACGTACCACAACCGGATTCGGTTGCGGTTTCACCGTCATGTTCATGGGTCAGGAGGTAGCTGGCCGCCCGCCAGGCAAGCGTCGCCTTTCCGATTCCCTTCGCGCCGGAAATCATCCAGGCATGGTGAACGCGTCCCGAATTGACCGCCGACATGAACTCGTGCTGGGCATCCTCATGTCCGATCAACTGTCGCGCGTGTCGCGGATGAGGCACGCCATCGACACGGTCGGCCTCGGGCAACGCTGACTCGCTCTCGCTCATGATGCGCTGCAGCGTTGACGCGAGAGTTCGAGGATCCGCTTGCTCAGGGCATCCGGCGCGCAGGCGGCATTGACAACTTCGAATCGTTCGGGGTGAGAATCTGCCAGGTCCAGGAAGGCCTGCCTGAGCGAACGCTGAAACTCGACGCCGAAACTCTCGAAACGGGTCTCGTTGGACTGTTTTTCGTCTTGGCGGGAACAGGCCACGTTCGGATCAATGTCCAGCAAGACCGTGAGGTCAGGCGGCTCGATCCCGAGTCTCAGGTGCAACAGGTCAACCAGTTCGCTCCGATCCGAGCGCACCACGCCCTGATAGACTCGCGTGGAATCGATGTAGCGGTCGCATATGACGATTTTTCCCTGGGCCAGCGCCGGCTCGATAACCGTCCTGAAGTGCTCGACGCGCGCAGCAACAAACAGCAGAAGCTCGGTTTCCGGGAGCCAGCGATCTGCGTGCCCCTTGACGAGCAGCGCCCGAATTTCCTCGGCACCGGGAGAGCCGCCTGGCTCCCGGGTCGCAACCACCGACTTTCCAAGCATCCGGAATTGTTCGGCAAGCAACCTCGTCTGGGTCGACTTGCCGCAACCGTCAATCCCTTCAAGGGTGATGAAAAATCCGCGCGCTCCGGGTTGCGGCATCGGCCGCCTCAAATCGTGCCCAGAACCAAGGAGCTCACTCCGATCCACATGATCTCGAACACGGCAGAGACGCGCGAGATGACTCCTCCTCTTTCGACCGAGGTCTCCGCCAGCAACGGGTAGACCGATGTCGGCATGCCGGGAAACTTGACCAAGAGGTCGGCGACGTGGCTTCCTTTCTCGATCGGCGCCTCGAGGGGATCCTGGTACCTGAGCGAGACCGTCATGTCGTCCTTTGCCCAGAATGGCGACGTCACCAGCACCTCGCCCGCCGTCACCAGTCCAACCCTGTTCTGCGACCCGAGCGAAACCCTGGCCTGCGCGACCTGCGTGTCCGATTCGAACACCTTGACGATCGAAAATTCGCGAAACGCCCAATTGACGAGCCGCAAGGATTCGCGCTGCCGTTCCGCCTCGCTTTCGAGACCCGACACCACGAAGAGAATTCGTCGCACCCCATTGTCGGCCGATCCAACCAATCCGTAACCTGCGGCATTGGTATGGCCGGTCTTCAAGCCGTCGACGTGAGCGCCAAGGCCGAGCAGCGGGTTTCTGTTCGACTGGGTGACGCCGCCCCACGTGAATTCCGGCTCCTTGAAATAGCCGTAATATTGCGGGAAATCCTCGATGATTCGCTTGGCAAGTTCGATCAGGTCCGTCGCGCTCATCATGTGGGCCGGATGGGGCCAACCGGTGGAATTTGCGAAAGTCGAATTCTCAAGACCCAATTCCTCGGCCTTGAGATTCATGAAACGAACGAAGGCCTCTTCGGTTCCTGCAAGATTCTCGGCAATGGCAATGCAGGCGTCGTTACCCGATTGCACGATGACGCCCCGAATCAGATCGTCCACGGAAACGTTCTCGCCTGCGGAGAGAAACATGGTCGACCCGCCCATTTTGGCAGCTTTTTCGGACACCTGGAACATGGTTGTCAGGTCGACCCGCCTGTCCTTAAGCGCATCAAAAAGCAGATACAGCGTCATCAGCTTGGACATCGATGCGGGCGGGAGGCTCAGATCGGCATTTTTTGCCATCAGGACCGTTCCTGACGTCATGTCGGTGACAATCGCGGCCTTGGCCGTGGTGTCCATCGACGTATCCGCAGTCTGAGTCCACGCAGCCGATGAACAAGCGGGCACGAGCAACGCTGCTGCAACCACGAAGCGCAGTCGGCGCCACAAGGTTTCGCACGGAGTCAGTTGGAAAAAGCGGTTGATTCCGATTGGCAAGTCCATGCCATAAAACTTACAGAGACCGAGAAAATTCGCAAGATCTTTAGCGATCATGGACGCGGCACGACGCAAGAGCCGAAGTCGCGTTGTCGACAATCCCGATCAAGGCGCGACAACGACGTCCGAGAACCCTGTTTCCCAGAACGCCCTTGAACATTCAGACAATGATCTCGATAGATGCCGTCAGGCGCATTCCACCATGCCGCGGGCTGGCGTTCAGGCACTCATGCCGACCGACTGCCAACCTTGCCAAGCCCACATCGGGGGCGAGGCGGTCGCGGCCACGGCCAACGGGCAGGAGCAAGGGATCAGGACATGAACCTTAAAGGCAAGACAGCGATCGTCACGGGAGGAGGATCCGGTTTTGGAGCGGGCATCGTCAGGCGATTTGCTGAACTCGGCGCTGCGGTTGCCATTGCGGACATCAATTTCAGCAACGCGGAAGCTGTCGCATATGAAACAGGCACTGACCCTTTCGAGGTCGACGTGTCCAGTGACAGTTCCGTCAAGGCATTTGCAGAAGAGTTCATTCAAGGTTTCGGAGCACCCGACATCCTCGTCAACAATGCCGGGATCACCCATGATCGGGCGCCTCTCGAGCAGGTCTCGGAAGAGGACTTCATGTCGGTGTTTCGGGTCAACTGCATGTCGGTCTATCTCACGGCCCGACATTTCGTGGCGCCCATGAAGGCGACTGGGGGAGGGTGCATTCTGAACGTCTCTTCGACCGCCGGGCTGTCCCCGCGCTCGCAACTGAATTGGTACAACGCATCGAAAGGGTGGATGATAACCGCGACCCAGACCATGGCCATCGAATTGGCTCCTGACCGTATTCGGGTCAATGCACTGGCGCCGGTTGCTGGCGAAACCCCTCTGCTCGAGCGGTTTCTTGGCGGGGATACACCTGAGAACCGGGCTGCGTTTCTCGCGACAATTCCGCTCGGAAGGTTTTCACAGCCTGGGGATCTGGCGAATGCCGCGAGCTTCCTGTGTTCCGACGAGGCAAGCATGCTCACCGGCGTCATCTTGCCCGTCGATGGCGGACGGACGATCTGATCGCGTGATCTTTTTTCAGGCTTCGATCATCGACGCGCGATGCACAACTTCCGAAGGACATGATCCATGAACATGTCAGATGTTCGCAACTTCCAGACCTTTGTCGACTCGCTGGCTCATTGTCGAGCCCTGGGAATCGTAGTCGAATCGGTCGGTGACGGAAGCGCAACCATGCGCATGCCGTGGAAGCCCGAATTGATTGGAGACCCCAGAACATCGGTCATCCACGGCGGTGCGGTCTCCGCCCTTCTCGACACCTGCGCGGGAGCGGCGGTTCTCACCCACCCGAAAAACAACGCACCGACGGCAACGATCAGTCTGCGCATTGACTACATGCGTTCCGCGACCCCCGGACAGACAGTTCTGGCAAAAGCAGATGTCTATCACGTGACAAAATCTGTCGCCTTTGTCAGAGCCTGGGCAGGGGACGACGAGGAACAACCGGTCGCATCGGCGACCGGCACTTTCACGCTGACGCAGTCACATCCCGGGTCACGCGCCTGGTACGAAGGTTTCGCCCAGCAGTTGGACACTGCGAAGGCGACCGATGAACCATCCAATCGGAGCGAGAACAGCGGAAACCGGTCGAATCCTGCGGGTGGATTGGCCGGCGCCGATCACCATGATGTCTTCGAGCCCATCGGGAGCCTCCCTTACGCCCAGTTCATGGGGATCAAGTTTGCGCGTCACGGCGATGAACTGACAGCGGTGATGAGTCCGTCACCGAGATTGATCGGCAATCCCACGATTCCGGCGTTGCATGGTGGCGCAATCGCCGGCTTCCTCGAAACCGTTGCGACCGCCGAACTGGTGTCACGGTCGCAATCGATGGCGAACGGTGCGTCCGGCATCGGAACGCTGACCGGAAAACCCGCTCACATCAATTTCACGGACATCAAGAAACTGCCAAAAACGATTGATTTTGCAGTGGATTTCATGCGACCCGGCCTTGACAGGGTCAGCCATGCCCGTGCGCACATCAACCGTTTTGGGTCGAGGTTCGTTTCGGTCCGCGTCGAGGCTTGGCAGGAGCAGCGCGACCGCCACTTCGCCGAAGCCACAGGTCACTTTCTGAACCCGTTTGCAGATGCGTAACCGAGCGATCGGCGAGATCACGAATCGCCGAATTCTTCGCATCGCTATCCCGATCGTTCTCGCGAATGCGACAGTTCCCCTGATCGGGGTCGTCGACACGGGAGTCATTGGTCAGATGGGTCTGGCTGCTCCGATCGGCGCGGTCGGAATCGGCGCTGTCATAATCTCTGCGCTCTACTGGTTTTTCGGATTCCTCCGCATGGGGACTTCCGGCATGACGGCACAAGCCGTCGGGGCCGGAGACGATCAGGAAGTCTCCGCAATGCTGGTGCGTTCCGTCTTGGCCGGTTTCGGCGCGGGGTGCCTGTTCGTCGTCTTCCATGTCCCGATCATCGGTGCGAGCTTCATGGTGTCGCCCGCTTCGCCCGAGGTCGAGAGCCTCGCCCGCGAATACCTGCAAATCCGTTTCCTCGGCGCTCCCGCCGCGATCGCGGCATACGGGATCTACGGATGGCTGATCGCGACCGAGCGAACTCGTTCCGTTCTTGTCCTTCAGCTGTGGGTCAATGGGCTGAATGTCGGTCTCGACCTCCTGTTCGTTGTCGGATGGGGATGGGGCATTTCAGGTGTCGCGACCGCATCGGTGATCGCGGAATGGACTGCGCTCGGCCTGGGCCTGTGGTTGACACGCAGTCACCTCAAGCGCGAAGCTTGGCAAAGCTGGTCCAAGGTTCTCGATCGCGCCCGCATTCGACTACTGGCGGCGGTCAACCGAGACATCATGATCCGGTCAGTCCTCCTGGAAATCAGCATCGTCTCGTTTCTCTTCCTGGGATCGTCCTTTGATGACGCGACATTGGCGGCCGACCAGATTCTTATCCAGTTCCTGCATGTCATGGCCTACGCGCTCGACGGGTTTGCCTTTTCGGCCGAATCGCTGGTCGGGCAGGCGTTTGGCGCCAGAAACCGCTCCGCATTGCGTCGGGCATCCCAGCTGACGTCAATTTGGGCGATGGCCTTCGCTCTCGTGCTGACCATCCTGCTGGTTGCCGGTGGCGACTGGTTGGTCGCGCTGATGACCACATCGCAGGAAGTCAGGTCGGTTACGGCCGAATACCTGCCCTGGATGGCAGTGCTGCCCGTCGCGGGTGCGGCGGCCTGGATGCTCGATGGAATCTTCATCGGCGCAACGCGAACTCGCGATCTGCGCAACATGATGATTCTCGCATTCATGGCCTATGTTGCGAGTGTCGTCGTTTTGCTCGATGCCTTCGGGAACCACGGCTTGTGGGCTTCGCTGCTCGTGTTCCTCGTTGCGCGTACCGTTACGCTTGGCGCCCGTTACCCCGCGATCGAACAGTGCATTCGACAGACATAGTCCGACCAGGATCCTGTTGCGACATCAGCGCAGATCTGCACCAACAGCCTCCGATACATTCGCGTAACCGTCTCGTTCGAGCATTGTGTCGAGTTCGCGCGCGATCGTTTCGATGAGCGAGAAACCGGAAAAGACGAGCGCAGAATACAGTTGCACGGCAGACGCTCCAGCTCGAATCTTCGTGTAGGCACCGGCGGCAGATGAAATGCCGCCGACCCCGATGACAGGACAGCGGCCGTCAACGATCGAATACACCTTCTTCAAAACGGCGGTGGATCGATCGAACAGAGGTTGTCCCGAAAGTCCGCCAGGCTCGCGTGCGGCCGGGTCAGAAAGTCCCGATCGATCGGTCGTCGTGTTGGTCGCGATGATTCCCGACAAACCCGATTCCAATGCGGCGCTCACGACACTCTCGAGATCCGAATCGCTCAGATCTGGCGAGATCTTGACGAAGATCGGTACTGGCTTCAGCAATCGGGCGTTCGCGAAGGCCACGCGCTCAGCGACAACGCCGAGCGCATCTGCGTGCTGAAGATCACGCAGGCCTTGGGTATTTGGGGACGACACGTTGATGGTCGCAAAACTGACGTGGGGTCCACAGGTTTCGAGAACGCTCGCAAAATCCTGCGAGCGATTGTCACTCGTGCTGTTCGATCCGAGATTGAGCCCGATCACGCCGGGAGCAGGGCGGCGAGAAAGGCGCCGTGCAACGGCAGTGGCACCGTCGCTGTTGAAACCCATGCGGTTGATGATCGCCTTGTCCTCGTTCAGCCTGAACAGGCGCGGTCTCGGGTTGCCGGCCTGGGGATTCGGGGTCACGGCGCCGATTTCGAGAAACCCGGCACCGGTATTCAGCAACGGGCCGACGGCCTCGGCATTCTTGTCAAGGCCGGCCGCAAGACCGACAGGATTGGGCAGATCGATGCCCGCGAGGGACGTTCGGGTTCGCTCGGTGACATACGGGCCGTTTCCGCCAACCAGCCCGAGCCTCAATGCCGCGAGGGCCGCCCGATGGCCAGTCTCCGGGTCGAGTCGGTTGACGAGCGCCAATCCGGGTTTTTCGAAAACGTTCAAGTCTGTCTCTCTTGGCAATTCGACGACGCGGGCACAGGCTCAATTCGCCAGGGACGTTGATGAGGCCACAAAACTGTCGTCGCGAGCAATACGAAATCGAGGGGGGAAGGGGAATCGGCTATGGCGTGGCGGTCCGGTTGTCCAGGCATCGACCTTCGATCAAGAAGGCCCGGGTTCAATTGGCGGTCGCGATCCTGTCGTCAAGCGCTCTTTGACGATCGATTGGCCCACGTCGACGCATTTGCTTTCAAGTTGAGCGAAGTGACTTGCAAGGTCAACCGCCCCAGCGTGCACGACCCGGACATGGTGACGGCGCAATTCAACCGCGAATGACATGTCCTTGTAGACAATCCGAATTCTCGAATGCATGATGAACATCACGCCTCGCAGATTTGTGGTGCATCCGTCATTCAAGCGACGGCTGGCCCCAGGACCAGTCGCGAACACCATGGCCGGACAACCACGTGATCGGTTGCTGTTGAAGCCAGGGACTTGCTGGCTTGAATGAGCTTCCCGACCGGACAGAGGCCAAAAAGAGTGTGGCGGGTCATGCCAGGTGACGATTCCCTGTCGTGTCCAACAGATCGCGTCACGCGATGAACCAGGGATTCAAAAAGGGGGGAGGATGCATGCTCAAACTGAGAACGCTTTTGAGCACGATCGTTGCGACGGTCGCAATCACGGGAGCGGCCAGCGGGCAGGTCAACCTGTCAGCTGAGACCGCATCACCGGTTTCGGTACCGGGAACCGCCATGCTCGGGCTTGCGGAACTTGCGTCAACTGCAGGCATTGCAAACATCCAGGTCGCAACGGGGCAGACCCTGACCAATTCCGTCCAGAATGCGGCAGAAGGCAAGACGGACATCGCCTCGGCTCCCTTCTCGTTGCCGTTTCTGTTGTCGAAGGGTGCTGGTCCGTACTCGAAGCTCGGCGCGGAAAAAGGCGCGGAACTCGCAGCGAACCTTGCGGTCCTTTACACCTACCGGTTGGCGGTTTTTGGACTCGCATCCTACGAAACCCGAAACTTCGACGGTTACAACGCCATAGAAGGATCAACGATCTACAATGGACCACCAAGGGGCGCTGCTCTGAATCGGGCTCGCGCGATGATCCAGTTGGCAACGGGTCTCGAAGAGGGTGCAGGTTACACTGGCGTGCAGGTCAACTGGGGACAAGCCGTCAAGACGATCACCGACGGGACCGGCGACGCGAATCTGCTGCCGTTGAATTTCCCTGATGGACGGCTGTCCCAGGCCACGGCATCCGGGGCAATGGTCGTGCATTCCTACCCGAAGGACGTTTTCGAGAGCGAAAGAGCCGTCAGGTACGGTCGGGCGCCGGGGACCGCTGCGGTTGTCGTTGAAGTCACCGAGAATCTCTTTGGCCCCAACACCTCGGTCGACTCCGAAGACAACATGTTTCGCGGATTCGCGGATGTCGGCGGAGAGGTGGTGCATGTCGGCATGGACGACGAGCTTGCCTATGTTCTGACCAAGGCGGTGATCGATGGAATGGATACCATGAAGGCCAAGGCCCCCATGATGCCAACGGTCTGGCTTGGCGAAACGGATCCGGCAAAAACCGGATTGTGCGGTCCGATGCCGATCAAGTACCATCCAGGCGCCATTCGGGCTTGGGAAGAAGCAGGCTACTCCATCCCCGATTGTGCAAGGCCCTGAATCGGATCTTGAAGCGTTCGGCGTGACCGGATCGTCGAGGGCCGGTCCCTGAACGCTTCAGTCGACCGAAGGAACAGACAGCATTTCCGAGCCGGGCAACGCCGAACTTCGACCCGGGCCGAAGGCGCTGCATGCGCTGGCCGCGTTCATTGTCATTGTGGGTTTGCTGAATGCCGTGCCTGGCATTCCGGGACTTGACGAGGGACTGCGATCGATCACCGGGCTGGAATGGCTGAAGATTCGCAGGTTTCCGACGGAATGGTTCTACCCGTTGGCATTCTTTGGCATGATGCTGTGCGTCGCGCTGAAACACTCCATATGGCGTACGTGGTGGCGAAAGAGCCCGGGCCAACGCCGGCTTGGGTTGTTGATGGACATCGCCCTCGTGATTGCCGCATTCGGCATTTCACTGACCTACGTCATCGAGATCGAATCGATCTGCCTCATCGACCAGTTGACGGGCGAGCGCGCCCGTCTCCTGGAAGAGGCGCTTGCGGTCGAAAAGGAACTGGCTGAACTCTACGGGTTGCCGGAACCGACCACTGTCGACGATCCTCAATGCGTCGGGAACACAGGCGGCTGGCTGGTTCTCATCGTCGGCGTCACCGTACTGGTTTTTCTTGCATACAATATCAAGGTTTGGGGGCTTCCTCTTGTCATCGTGGCGCTGGTTGTGGCGCTGTACACGATCGCCACGGTCCTGGTTTGGTACTTTCATGGTCCGGACGACATCAACAAGTACCTGATGACCAAACTTGGCGGCGAACCTCGCCTTCTGTCCGATGGGCGTCCGAGGGTTCATGACATTCTCGTCAACAACTCGTCGGGACTTCTCGGACGATTCATGGACATCATGCTGAACACGATTTTCCCGTATCTCGTGCTCGGCTCCCTGTTCGGCGCCTCGGCAGGCGGACAATCCTTGATCAAGCTGGCGTTTCGCTGGACCAGGCACCTTCGCGGTGGACCAGCCCACGCGGCAATCGTTTCATCGGCCATGTTCGGAACGATTTCGGGGGGGCCCATCGTCAACGTCCTATCGACCGGCGTTCTGACCATTCCCATGATGATCAAGCGAGGTTTCGCTCGGGTGTTCGCAGGTGGCGTTGAAGCGGCAGCGTCATCGGGCGGATCGATCATGCCACCGGTGATGGGGGTTGCGGCATTCGTGCTGGCTTCGTTGACCGTCGTGCCATACTCGATGGTGATCATCGCTGCCGTCATTCCGGCGCTTGCCTATTTCCTGTGCCTGTTTCTGTCCGTTGTCTTCCAGGCACGCAAACAGGGCATCAGGGCGATTGGCGAGTTGACTGACGACATGCGCCTTGACCGCCAGGACAATCTGAATCTCGTGATGATTTTCGGTCCGATCCTGCTCATTCTGTTCCTCTTGCTGTTGAGCAAGGAGAGCGTCGGTTGCGGTCCGTTCGGCGCGATCCTTGGTGCCGAGCGTCAGTTTGTCGATGGAACCTGCATCGCGATCAGCCTGTCATGGTTCCAACAACTGCTCCAAAATGCGGCAGGCGATGCCGGAAGCGCCGGCTGGTGGGCCGTCATGCTCTTGATTCTGCTTCTGTTTGTCGATCCCAAGGTTCGCGCAAGACCGAAGAAGGTTTTTGACGCCCTGTCGGATGCGGGCGTTCTTGTGTCCACGCTCTACCTCATGTTTCTCGCGGTATCGATCATCGATTTCTGCCTTCAGTTCACCGGTCTTCCTACCTTCATCTCGCTCGATGTCCTGGGATGGCTTCAGTCGCTCGAGTTGGGGCAGGGGGGATCTGCCGCCTTTCAGCTGATTGCATTGTTCTTGACGATGCTGATCGCCATCATCCTTGGCATGGGAATGCCTGCGGTTCCGGCCTACATCAACGTCGCCTTGCTGATGGGGCCAGTGCTTGCGGGTCTCGGGATCTCGATTTTCACCGCGCACATGTTCATCTTCTACTTCGCGGTTGCGAGCGCGATCACGCCGCCGGTCGCACTTGCCGCGTTCGCGGCATCGACCATCACGAAGGCCGAACCGATGGCGACCGGGTTTTCAGCGGTGAAGTCCGGGATCGTGATGTTCGTGATCCCGTTCGTCTTTGCCATGCACCCGGAAATCCTCCTGATCGAGGCTGCAGTCATCGACCCCGCGTTTTCGCAGGGAGGAACATCGCAGTATCTTCCGGGCCATGATGGCACGATCGATTGGTACGGGCTGTCATTCCTTCTCGTTCGGCTGGTGGTGGCGTTGTACTTGATTTCGAGTGCGCTCGCGAGATTCGACTGCCAGAGACTGGCCTTGGTCGAGATCGCTGTCAGATTGGCGCTGGCAATTTTCCTGCTGTCCACGGTGGGCTGGCTGCATCTGCCATCGTTGGCGGCAGCGCTGGGACTGGTGGCATTTTCGCATTTTCGCGCCGCCAAGGAACACTGACTCCGAACACGCGGGTCGGTTTCCGGTCGTTGACAATCGCAGGTGCGGCGACACGGCGCTTTCATCGCCATTCCAACTCTGGATCAGACTTGAGGCGAGGCCATGTCCCTGGGAGGACCTCGCGGGCCCAAAGCTGCAGCGACCGAAACCGGAGACGACATTCATCGGTGCTGGTGCAATTCCGGTTGCCATTCCCCACTCATTTCGCCAATTCTCGTGCTTCGCTCTTCAGGGGCAATTTGAACCGAAGCGATCATCAGCGTGCGCTCCGCGACTCCAATTCGGTGCCTGTTGGGACTTCAACCTGATTGGTGGCGCGTGCGCAGATTCGGACAAGAGGTGCCAACCCGTTGACTGGCAATCACGATCAACAGGAACATCACGATTGGGACCTGGCGGAGAGCCAGACGGATTCTCGGCCGGTAATTGTCCTTGTGCGTCCGCAACTGGGCGAGAACATCGGCGCTTGTTGCAGGGCGATGCTCAATTTTGGCCTCGAAGACCTTCGAATCGTCAGCCCTCGCGACGGATGGCCGAACCCGTCAGCGGTTGCGATGGCAAGTGGTGCGGAGCGAATTCTCGACAGCGCTCAGATTCATGAATCAACCGAGGATGCCCTGTCGGGGCTGAATTTCGTTTTCGCAACGACTGCCAGAACGCGAGACTTGACCAAGACTATCATGTCTCCCCGGTCCGCCATGTGCCATGCACGTAAGTTGACGCGAGAAGGCAGCAGGGTCGGCATTCTATTCGGTCCCGAACGCTCCGGCCTGACCAACGATGACGTCGTGCTCGCCAACGCCATTGTCACGGTGCCGGTCAACCCCGAATTCATGTCGCTGAACATTGCCCAATCGGTCCTGCTGTTGGCCTACGAGTGGTGGGTGGACGCAGACACGAACCCGTCAGAACCGGAATTGGCAGCCCGCCACAACGAACAAATGGCGGAATTCTCGGAGGTTCAGTTGCTGGCGGACAGACTCGAAAGCGAACTTGCATCGCGTGGCTTTTTCACTCCAGAAACAAAGGCATCGCGAATGAAACTGAACCTTCGCAACCTGTTCTCGCGGCTTCCGTTGACACGCGGCGATATCGGAATGTGCCATGGAGTCATTCGAACGCTGGCCAATCGACAACCTTGCTCGGACGACGTCGAGTCGCAATAGATGCGACCGCTACGCTGGATCCGGCCAAGGGCTCTCAAAGTCTGCAATGTTCACGTCAGATGTGATCCAGTCCGTCAAGCGCACGATGTATACAGCCTCGTTTTGCTGTAAGTGCGAACCCCATTGGTCGGGCCACGATTCGCGGCTGAACTTTCTGATGGCGGCTGTCGGCACCTGTTGAGGCGGAAAGACAGATGAGTTCCGAAAAGAAAATTTTTGAGCATGTTAACAAGTCTGGCGGAAGCCGGGATTCCGGGTCCAAAGCGAGACAATCGCATGCGAAGAGGGGTGACCGAGACAGGCGCCTGATCGCCTGGTGGCTGCTGGTGCAGGCGCTGCTGATCGTTGGAACCATTCTGATCGGCGGGGCGACCCGAATAACGGACAGTGGGCTATCGATCACCGAATGGGAAGTGTTCACGGGCACAATACCGCCCCTGAATGCCGAGGACTGGGCAGTGGAGTTCGAGAAATACAAGCAGACCCCGGAATTCATTCTTCAAAACGTCGGCATGACCATCGCGGAGTTCAAGACCATTTACTGGTGGGAGTGGTCGCATCGCACCATCGCCAAGGTGCTCGGCCTGGTCTGGATGATCGGATTCGCGTGGCTTGCCGTTCGCGGGTCTCTCAACCGGAACTGGACAGTGCGTTCGCTTCAGATCGGTGGCTTGATCATATTTCAGGGCGCACTTGCATGGTGGATGGTCTCGTCCGGATTGACGGGGCAGAATGTCGATGTCGCCGCCTACCGGCTTGCCATTCATTTGACGCTCGCCTTTGCGATTCTCGGGTTCGTGACCTGGTCATTCTGGCAGATCAGGAGTCAGCCGGTCGAGTTGTACCAGGCTGTTCGTCGACGAAATGTCACGATTTCAAGGTATTCTGCGGTCCTTGTCGTTGTCTTGCTCCTGCAAGTTTTCCTGGGCGGGCTCGTGGCCGGTCTGGACGCCGGGACGGGCTACACGGACTGGCCTTTGATGAACGGCCAGTTCTTGCCTGACGAGAGTTTCGCCTACGACCCGGTGTGGATCAATTTTTTCGAGAACATCGCCTTGACGCAGTTCAATCACCGCATCGTGGGCTACATTCTTCTCGGAATCGCGATCCTGTTCTGGTTGCGATGCCGACGTACCTCGATGAAATCGGTCAGCAGCTGGAGCGCACTGGTTGTCATCGTGATCATTTGTCAGGCCTTGGCCGGTATTGCGACCCTGTTTCATCAGGTGTCCGGTGAGACGGCAATTCTTCATCAAGCAGGCGCAATCGCGGTCTTGCTGTTCGTGATGAGGCTGCGATTCCTGACGGAATTTCCACCTGACGACCGAATAGGACGAGCATGATGAATGAACAGCGACACGACCGAGCGTTTGAAGCACTCGATTCCTATCTTTGCAAGACGGCACTGCTCGAACAGGTCATCGGCGTTCTCGGCTGGGATCAGGAAACCTGCATGCCTTCGGAAGCTGACAAGCAACGAGGCGAGCAGAATGGGGCGATGAGGGAGGTCGTTCATTCGAGGTGGACCGCCGACGAACTGGGTGACTTGCTGGATGCCATCGACCCTGCACATCTCGACACGCGCCAACGCGCAGCCATACGCGTTGCCGAGACCGAACGATTGCGTGCCCTGCGCGTTCCCGTTGAACTCGCATCAGAAATCGCGCGGCTGACGCCTGAGTCGATGGCCAGTTGGGCCACGGCACGAAAAGACGACGATGTCGCGTTGTTTCTGCCCATGTTGTCGCGATTGGTCGAACTGAAGCGGCAAGAGGCCGAGGCCATAGCGGATGGTGGAAACGCCTATGACGCGCTCCTGAGTGAATTCGAACCTGGCGCGACAAGCGCAGAGATCTCCAGCATTTTTGGCCGGTTGCGCCGCGAACTGACGGATCTGCTTGGTCGAATTCGTGAGACCGGAAAGGTTCAAGGACAGATCGAGGGCAAGTATCCCATTCAGCAGCAGCTTGAACTTGCAAACGAAATCGCGAACGGCTTTGGTTATGACATGAAACGCGGGCGGCTCGACCAGAGCGTTCATCCATTTACCTCCGGATCGCATCATGACGTCCGAATCACGACCCGAGTGGATGAACACGATCCTTTCGACTGCCTCTATTCAACCATTCATGAAGTGGGGCACGGTCTTTACGAACAAGGCGTCGACATCGACCTCGGATCGACCATCCTCGGTTCCGGAACGAGCATGGGCGTTCACGAGTCGCAAAGCCGAATCCTCGAAAACCAGATCGGCAGGGGCAGGGCGTTTTGCAGCCACCTCTTTGGCCGCATGAACGAGCGATTTGACGACATGTCGATCTCGTCGAGCGAGGAACTGTACCGCGCAGTCAATGCAGTCAGACAAGGGTACATCAGGACTGCAGCCGACGAGGTGCAATACAATCTTCACATCATGCTGAGGTTCGACCTCGAACAGTCGCTCATGAAGGGCGATTTGCACGTGAACGATCTGGAGGCTGCGTGGAACGATCGATTTGCCGAGGATCTCGGTTTCGCGGTCGAAAAAGCCAGCGATGGAGTCCTCCAGGACATTCATTGGTCATGCGGGTTGTTCGGGTATTTTCCGACCTATGCGATTGGCAACATCCTCGCGGCCGAAATCATGAGCAAGTTGACCAAAGAGATTCCCGACCTCGACGAACAGGTCGCCCGAGGAGACATGACAAAGTTGGTCACATGGCTTCGCAGGAACGTGCACGAGCATGGCAGGATCTACTTGCCCAACGATTTGATGAACCGAATCCTTGGACGACCGCCATCCGAAAAACCTCTTGTCGAGTATCTCAATGCTAAATTCGGCGAATTGTATGGTTGTTGATTGCTGGCGCGGGCAGTCCTTTACGGCTCTGACAATGGATCTGATCCGTCAAATGAACATCCCGAGTCTTGCCAACACATGCGCTCGCGGGTTGACAGCCGACCTATCAACCACGTGCAGTTGGTTTCGGGACGGCTTCAGCCTGTCGTTGAGAGGCCGCGGCGCGAAGAATGACCAATGACAAAAACCCATGACGAGAAGTGACATGCAGTTGATGATGAACAAACAGGACCTGCACGAGTTCTTGCAAGAATCCTTCCCCCAAGCCGGCGAGTCATTTGAGGTCGTCGAGGTGACTGATCAGGGAATCGACGTCCGCCTGAAGGTTCAGGAACGCAACCTGCGCCCCGGTGGGACCGTGTCGGGACCGTCGATCTTCGCCTTGGCGGACGTCGCCGTATACCTCGCGCTGCTTTCGCGCATTGGCCCTCGTGCATTGGCGGTCACGACCAACTGTTCGATCAATTTCATGAGGAAGCCGCAGCCCGCAGACCTGTTGGCAAAGGCCCGAATCCTCAAACTTGGAAAATCCCTTTGCGTGAGCGATGTCGAGATATACTCGGTCTCAGGCGAGGAGATGATTGCGCATGCCGTCCTGACTTACTCGATTCCACCGCGCGATTTGTGAGGTAAAATGTTACCCCATATCTAACTGATTGTTTTAGAGATGTTAATTTCTGCAATTTGCCGTTGACTTGTTCGTCCTGTTTTCCGATACAGCGGCGTTCCAGACAAGTGCCTGACCAATGCAGCGTGGAATTCGACCATGAAAACATATTCTGCCAAACTTGCCGATGTCGACAAGCGATGGGTGCTGATCGATGCCGAAGGGGTTGTCCTTGGGCGCCTCGCGTCGATCATCGCGACCCGCCTTCGCGGCAAGCACAAGCCGACATTCACGCCGTCTATGGACATGGGCGACAATGTCATCGTCGTCAACGCCGACAAGGTACAGTTGACCGGCAAGAAGAGAACGGACCGGGTTCATTACTGGCACACGGGTTATCCAGGCGGAATCAAGAGCCGAACTTCAGGCCAGATTCTTGCAGGAGCCCATCCTGAACGCCTTCTCATGCAGGCAGTTCGCCGCATGTTGCCGGGAGGGCCGCTCAGCCGGCGTCAACTGACGCATCTAAAGGTCTATTCCGGCACTGACCATCCGCACGAGGCCCAGAATCCCGAAGTCCTGGACGTCAAGTCCATGAACCCGAAAAATACCCGGAGCGCATGACAATGGACGAAACGATCAAATCGCTGGCCGACTTGAACGAAACGGTTGGAGACGAGACCGAGGCTCTCCTCGATCCGGTTGAACAGCGCGAACCGGTACGTGACCAGTATGGACGCTCGTACGCGACCGGCAAGCGCAAGGATGCGATCGCCCGCGTGTGGATCAAGCCGGGGGTTGGCCGCATCATTGTCAACGACAAGGACATCGCGACTTATTTCGCCCGTCCGGTCTTGCAGATGGTCCTTCGCCAGCCTTTCGATGTCGCCGGTGTCAAGGACGAGTTCGACGTCAAGGCAACTGTCAAGGGAGGCGGACTTTCCGGGCAGGCGGGTGCCGTCAAGCACGGGATTTCGAAGGCTTTGCAACTCTACGATCCTTCGCTTCGGCCTGCGCTGAAATCGGCAGGCTACCTCACGAGGGACGCGCGAGTGGTTGAACGCAAGAAGTACGGCAAGCGCAAGGCGCGACGCAGCTTCCAGTTCTCGAAACGTTGATCCGCATCGGCAAACTGGCGATACCCAGCTTTTCTCTCTTTTCGTTCGGATTTGTCGGCGGGTTTCAAGTCGGGGTCGGCTGTTGGTAGTTTGCCCGGATCAGCAGTGAGCTCCGAACATGACTGGCCGGCGGCTTAGCAACTATAGTGAAAGCTCAGATGGGCTGATCGACCCAGAAGGCCGTCAGTCCGTTGGAAATGCAGTCAATCCGGAAACCCGGCTGGTCGCACTCAGGCACCACCCGTCTTTGTGGGTATTGCCCTCGGTGCTTCTGATGTTGGCACTTTTGCCATTGCCTTACGGTTTCTACACGCTTCTTCGCATCTGCATCTGCCTTGTTTGCGGTTGGCTTGCGTACGAGCAATTCAAGCACGACAACGCAGTTGGCGTATGGGTCGTCGTCCTTGGAGCCATAGCAGTCCTGTACAATCCAATACTGCCAATCCACCTGACACGTGAGATATGGAGCATACTCAATGTTGTGACGGCGCTCCTGATCCTCGCGCACCTCGGGATGCTCCGGCGACTGGGTCTTGATCCGGCGGCCGTGGCAAGGGGTCGCAAGTCGGTCGAAAAATAGCCCAGAATCTTCCGCGCGATGGAACGGGCTCTGGAACCGGACATCGCCGGCGACCCTGAATCGGGGTTGCGCTGGACGCGCCGGACGACACGGGCCGTCGCCGAGGAAGTGCATGAAGAACTTGACTTTCTCATCCGCGATCGCACCGCAGCACGGCTGCTCCGAGCCACAGGCTATGCTCTCAGGGTCAATCAAATACGGCTCGCCGGTGCTGAGAATCCCGACCGCGACGCGAGTTTCGACTCGATTGTCGCGTTGCGTTCTCGCTGCAAGGAAGCCGGAATTCCGATCATCAGCGTCGACACCAAGAAGAAGGAACTCGTCGGGCGGTTCCGCAATCCCGGCTCACGGTGGGTACGTGTTGCCGATCAGGTCAACGATCATGACTTCCGTTTCGACGCCGACGGCAACGCGGTGCCCTACGCCGTCCACGATCTCCAGGCCAACACCGTAATCTTCTTTGTCAGACTGTCCCACAACACCCCGCAGTTCGCCGCAGAATGCATCGCCAGCCGGTGGACAAGCGAACGACAGGAACGTTATCCCGATGCCACCGAACTGTGCAGTCTCGCCGACAGCAGAGGCAGTAACAGATGCCGTCCCCGTGCCTGGAAATGCTCCCTGCAGCACAGTGTCGCCAATCCATGCAACCTCGAGCTCTCCATTGCCCGCTATCCCACTGGCGCGTCAAAGTGGAACCCGATCGAGCACCACCTGTTCAGCGAGGTGAGCAAGAACTGGCAGGCGTTCCTCTCGAAACCACCGAGGTCATAATCAAGTATCTGAATTCGACGACAACGAAGACCGACTTGAAGGTCCGGGCCACAATGGTCGAAAAGGTCTATGAGAAAGGCCTCAAGATCGCGGAGGAGTGCATGATTTCTCAACATCGAGAAGCACGAGACGATCTCCAACTGGAATTACACCATCCGGCCTCAGCCACGTGATCTCGCGGGCATGGCAACCTAAAACCACCAAATGTGCTAAGTTATTTATCGCCAACCCTTAGGTCTGAATTTCTATCCCAAGTTTGAGGATGTTCTTCCTGAATTGGTACTGTTCCCGCCAGGTGATGATCGGATTAGTCATGACTTTTCAAAACCAATAATGGCTAACGTTTTCAGTGGTCGGAAATTGTCGAATGTTGGGATCATCAGCACCCGCAACACCAAAGCGCTTGGTAAATTCGCGGAATCCTGTCAGGCCCTCAGCCCGAATTGTCTCAAACATGCAACTGGACAAATACTCTGGCTCAACTGCGGCAGCCTGTGTCCAGACGGGTTGGCGGGCAAAAAAGTCTCGACGTTCCTCCGTGGAAAAATAGCTGCGCTGCTCCTCCAGCCAGTTATAATTGTCAGTAACTATCTCTCTATCAATGGGCTCCTCACTTGCGAAGAAACTGCGGCCACACAACATGTAGTACCAATCGCCATCAACCGGGCGCTTATCCTCGTTCAGGATCATTGCGGGAACAAATTCATGTCCGCCCTCTCCATCGACTTTTTCAAAGAGGCCCTTCGCGCGCCCGCTAACGACTGTTGCGCTCTGACAAGAAAAACGATCAGGAAGTGTGGCCGAGGCATCAAAAAACTCCACTGAGAGTTCCGGCAGTAGCCTAGCCATTGCTGTCGGGTCCGGCAAGCCGTACTCTCGAACACCCGCAGGTAGATTGGTCAGGCCTAGTAGGACCTTCTCCATAGCGTGTTTGTCCATTGCTCCCGGGAAGCGCCGACCTGCGGTCGGAATTTTTGATACCTCAAAAAGGAAATCGTTTTCAGCGAAGTGCAGTTTGTAAATGGTCGGTCGATCCATGTCGGTTGACCCTTTACCAGAATTGGACATTAGGTGTCCCCTTTGGACTCCATCACCGCAAAGCCGTCTCAAGTGACCGCAGGTTTTTTTTACCGCAATCCGACTAAAGACGCTATTTCTATACGCTTCTTCGCATCCGCATTTGCCTTGTTTGCGGCTGGCTTTCGTTCGAGCTATCCGAGCATGACAACGCGGTTGGCGTCTGTGTCGTCATCCTTGGATCCATGGCCATCCTGTACAATCCGATTCTACCAATCCACCTGACACGTGAGATATAGAGCATGCGCAATATTGTGACGGCGGCCCTGATCCTCGCGCACCTCGGATTGCTCCGTCGTCTGGTCAGTCCGCCTACCACGCTGCCGCGAGTCCGTCCCGACGAAAGTTCAGAAAATCGCGACACATCAAGCACTCATTGAAAGAGACTTCGACGACAATCTGTAGCGACCCAGTGTTTCCGGGTAACACACGGTCACGCGCCAAAACCGCGAAAATGACACTCGAGCCGGCGCGGCAGACTCTCGACTTTATCATGGCGCAACACTCAGAGATTTCTCGTGCCCAACCGCCACATGAAGAAAATCGTCAGCAGCGTGAACGGCAGGGCGAGAGGCTGGGTGAAAAACACGAGCACGTTGTTGTCGTTCAGGACCATTGTCTGACGCAGCGTGTGCTCCAGCATCGGGCCAAGCAGGAAGCCGATGAACAGCGAAACGATCGAGAACCCGGTCTTTCGCATGATGTAACCCAAGGCCGCGAACACGAACATGATGCCGATCTCGAAGATCGAGTTCGACGGAATCCATACTCCCACGACGCACAACACGGTCACGACCGGAAGAATGATCGCCTTCGGGACCTTCGTCACCTGAACCCAGATCGGGATTCCGAATCGGCCGATGACGAGGTGAACGACGTTTGCCATCAGCATCGAGGCGAACAGCGCGTAGACCAGTTCCCCATTGGTCTGCATCATGAATGGCCCAGGCGTGATGCCGTGAATGATGAACGCGCCGATCAGCAAGGCCGCCGCGACGTTTCCGGGTATGCCGAGCGCGATGGTCGGAATGAGATTTGCGCCAGTGACCGCGCTGTTGGCGGCCTCGGTCGCGGCGATGCCCTCGAGCTTGCCCGTTCCGAACTCGTCTGGCGCCTTGGAAGCCCGTTTCGCCGCACCGTATCCGAGGAACCCCGCCATGGAGACGCCAAGTCCCGGCATCATGCCGACAAAAGTGCCAATGTAGGCGGATCGAAAGAGGGTTCGGATGCAGCCACGAAATTCCGACCAGAGAATGCTCTGTTGACTTGAGTCGTAGGGCACTGGTTTTGGTGGCACACCTCCTGACGGTCTCCAAACACCGAAGAGTTGGCTGAGCACCGAACTCAGAGCGAGCAGGCCGATGGCCATCGCGTTCAGTGAAATGCCGTCATACAGGTCGATGACCCCAAAGGTCATTCGCTGGGTTCCGTCTTCAGGGTCGAGGCCGATCGTGGCCAAGAAGACCCCAAGCGCCGCCGCCGCGAGCCCCTTCGTGAGCGAGTTTCCCGACAATCCTGCGATAAGGGTAAAGGCCAGAAAGAGAACAGCCGTGATTTCCGTCGGTCCAAACAGCAACGCGATGGCAGCAAATGGGGCTGCGAGCGCGATGAGAACGACATCGCTGGCACAGTCGCCAAAGACGGAAGAATACAGCGCCATTCGCATCGCCTTGACCGGCTTTCCGCGCTTCGCGAGCGGGTAGCCGTCGCGGGCCGTGGCGACATTCTCGGCGCTGCCGGGTGCATTTAGCAATATGGCCGGAATGGCGCCGCCGGATGTACCGCCCTTGGTAATGGCGATCAGGAATGCCAGCGCGGTCACCGGCTCCATGTAGAACGTGACCGGAATCAGAATCGGGATTGCCGTCAGACTTCCGACGCCTGGCAATACGCCCATGACAATGCCGATGACGACTCCGATGATGATGAACAACAGATTGTATGCGGTGAAGGCGGACTCGAAGCCGGCAACGAGTTGAACGACAATCTGCTCCATCGGCCGGCGCTACATGAACAGGCGGAAAGCCGGAACCTGTATTGTCAGACTCCACCAAAGCAACTGGGTCACAGCCAAAGGAAGACCGACGCTCAGCACGACGATCAACCACCACCTCCGGACACCACCGAACCACAGGCAGGCAACCAGACCCAGTGCGGAGGAGACGACGAACCCGACGGTTGACAGCAGCCACACGTACACTCCTGCGCCGGCAAGCAAGGCGAAAGTGTTGGCGATTTCCTTTGCTCCAAATCCCTGTTCGTCGTTGTCTTCATTGTCTTCGGAAATCGGAGCCCGTCCACGAAGCTGTCGGATGAGAACCGTGCACCCAAGGATCAAGGCAAGCACGGTCATCGCGCTTGCGGCAACCGTGGGCATGAACCGAGCGCTCAATCCCTGGTCAAGACCTGTGGGGACAGGAACATGACCAGGGATGAGAAAAGCAAGGGAGAAGACCCCGAGCAGCGTCAGGATTCCGGACGCAACGAGATTGAATGTCGTCAGATCCGTCTTGTCGGTTTCGTCATCCATTCCTGGTGCGAACTATCCTTGTTGCCCGATCGGAATCTCGCTCGGATCAGCTTCCGCCATCGTTTCCGAACAGCATCTTGAAGGTGCCGTGAAGGTCATCCATGTAGGCGGCCAGTTCGGCACTCCCGACTGCAAGCGCGGGGGCCTTCAGACGTTCTTCGACAATTGTCAGGAAATCGGGATCCTTTGCCGCTTTCAGCAGTGCCGCTTCCAGTACGGCCGCCGCATCGTCTGGAACATCGGCTCCCGTCATGAACAGCACATATGCCGGCATGGACATTCCATAGCCAGCTTCCTTGAAGGTCGGCTTGTCCGGAGAACTCGCAAGGCGATTTGCATTGAACGATCCGAGCACTTCCCACTGTTCGGGATTGGTGTTGTGAATCCCACCCGAATACGCCGCATCGATCTGGTTGCCGAGCAGAAGCTGGACGATTTCACTGCCCCCGCCCGTGGCGATGACCTTTGCGTCAATGCCGCTCTCTGTCACGAAATGGTCAATGAAAGGCTTCGTGATCCCGCCGACATGGGCCAGGCGGATACCAGGATTGCTCTTTGCATACTCCGCGAGTTCTTCGAAAGTCGTGAACGGGGCACCCTTTTTTGCGTACATGGCGTTCTGGTACTCGGCGACCGCCGCAAGAAACCGGAAATCCTCGAAAGCGAAGTCGACCTCGCTGACGAGGGGGATGTACGAGGCAATGTCGTCTCCGCCCATCAGGATGGTGTGACCGTCCGCTGTCGAATTTTTCAGCTTCGACCCTCCGACAGCTCCGCCGCCGCCCTTGTGGTTGACGACAGGAACCGGCTGTCCGAGTTCGGCAGACAACGCCTTGGCAAAAATGCGTGCCATTGTGTCGGTGCTGCCGCCAGCGCGGTAGGGAACGATGAGTTGAACAGGCTTGCTCGGGAAATCAGCAGCTTGTGCAATGAGATTGACCCCGGGACTCGCCCCGAAGCCGCCAAACGCAACCGCGAGCAGCAATGCCGATGCAACACGCAGGCCGCGAAACTCCAACCACTTGATCATTGTACTTTCCTCCTTGAGTTGAGGTTTGAACTGACAACGTTGAGCTTCCACTCGTGATTGGTCTCGCGATCTGTCACAACCGGCAGCCCATGCCGGTTTGTGCCATAGTTGGGAAACAGAAAACAATTGGCTTGTCGTTGACGAGGCAAACTTGGCAGTTATCCGTCGCCCATAATAGTCGCACTATCGAATCCAAGTCGCGCCTGCGGTTCCAAGCCCGATTGCCAGTGAAGGTCAACCGGGGCAGTCAACCTAGGAGATCTTGCTCCATGTTGGGGTCCGCTTCTCCAAAAAAGCGCTAATGCCCTCTTCGGCATCCGCTTCCAGCATGTTCATGACCATGACTTCGGAGGCAAACCGATAGGCATCGGGCAGGGTCATCTCCAACTGCTGGTAGAATGCCTCTTTCCCAATACGCAGTATTGCCGGCGACTTGGATGCGATTTTTTCGGCGAGTTCATCGGTCGCACCGCGAAGTTCCGCCTTTGGCACGACATCGTTCACAAGCCCGACCGAGCGGGCCTCATTCGCATCGATCATGTCGCCGCAAAGCAGCATCTTCATCGACGCCTTGCGTCCAACGTTGCGAGAAAGCGCCACCATCGGTGTCGAGCAAAACAGTCCGATATTCACGCCCGGAGTCGCAAAGCGGGCGTCATCTGACGCCACGGCCAGATCGCAAGATGCCACCAGTTGGCACCCGGCAGCAGTCGCGATGCCGTGCACCTCGGCAATCACGGGCTTGGGCAATCTGGTAATTTTCATCATCAGGCGGGAACACGACTCCATCGTCCCCTCAAAAAATGCCCGCCCGCGATCGTCCTGTTCTCTGGCCTGAGCGAGCTCCTTTAGATCGTGTCCTGAACAGAAACCGGGCCCGTTGCCGGAAATGATGATCACATGGGTATCTGGACAATCCGCGAGTCTCTCGATGGCATCCGTGAGCCGTTCGATCAGCGCAATCGACAGGCTGTTGCGACGCTCGGGGCGATTGAGAGTCAGTCGGGCGATCGCCCGATTGTGGTGGCGCGATTCGACGAGGATTTCTTCTTCCAATGCGATGTCTCCTCCACTCAAGAACCTGCCAACTCCAGCCCATCGACAGCGGCAGTCTCGCTCGTGCAGCTTCCTGCTGAACACAGCACATTTCCGAAGATCCGAGACAACGCGCCAACGCCCAAGAGAGTTGTCGTGCCATTCTGAAGCAGCACCTTCAAAACAGCAACCTGCCGAATCCACAACGGGTCGGTGATATCGAGGTCAGCTGCATCGCGCCGCAAACAGAATTCGATGTCGTCGGACGACGCACCGACATCGAAGATTTCAGGCATTTGCGATCCCTTGGAGATTGATCACATCCGCAGACAGCTCGAACAGGGAGAGATTGCACGGACAACCGAGTTCGCTTAATTCCCCCCTGCAAACAAATTGCCGGAGGCAATCGTGCCTGAACAGTACAAAATCGCCATTCTCGGTGCGAGCGGCTATACCGGCGCCGAACTTCTGCGTCTGATGGCCTTGCACCCGTCCATGGAAGTCGCGGCGCTTGCCGCCGACAGAAAAGCCGGAATGTCGGTTGGCTCCGTTTTCCCGCACTTGCGGCACCTGGATCTGCCCCTGTTGGCGAGAATCGACGATATCGATCTGACCGAAATCGATCTCGTGTTCAGCGCTTTGCCGCACAAGACAGGTCAGGAAGTGGTCAAGAAGGTCGTCGAGACCACGAGAGTTGTCGACCTCTCCGCAGATTTTCGGCTCAAGGACGTGCGTGAATACGAACGCTGGTACGGCGTCACCCACGCGGCTCCATCGCTTGTCGACGAAGCCGCCTACGGCTTGACCGAGTATTACCGTGACCACATCCGCGATGCTCGACTGGTCGCGGGAACCGGTTGCAATGCGGCCACCGGACTCCTCGCCGTCCTTCCTCTCCTCGAAGCCGATGTCATCGATCCCGATGAAGTCGTCATTGATCTGGCGACAGGGGTTTCAGGGGCAGGGCGGTCGCCGAGCGAAGCAATCCTGCACGCAGAGGTTTCTGAAGGTTTCCGCCCGTACAGCGTCGCGGCACACCGACATATCGCGGAGTTCGAACAGGAATTCTCCAAGATGGCCGGCAAGCCCGTCAGCCCGACCTTCGTTGCCCATCTTCTCCCCCAGAACCGAGGCATTCTCGCGACAATCCATGTCAAGGGAGACCCTGCAGGAATCCACTCTGCGCTTGCCAACCGTTACGCTGGCGAGCCTTTCGTTGTCGTGCTGCCTTTCGGAGAAATTCCTGACACCCACCATGTCCGTGGGTCGAATTATTGCCACATCGGTGTCGTTCCGGACCGACGAGACAGTCGTGCAATCGTCATTTCGACACTCGACAACCTGGTCAAGGGCGCGTCAGGTCAGGCCTTGCAGAACGCCAACCTCATGCTTGGGATTCCAGAAACCATGGGACTGGCGGCTCCGGCACTCTTTCCGTGATCATCGATCGATGCGCGGTCTCCGGAAAAAGCGTCGACTGCAGATCATCGTCGCAGCGGTTGCGTCGCTGGTACTGGCGACCGTCCTGATCGGCTATGCGGCGCGGGACGGAATCCAGTTCTTCCGCAGCCCCAGCGAAATCGTCGAGGATGGAGACATCCCGACTGATGCCACTTTCAGGGTAGGGGGACTGGTCGAGGAGGAAAGTCTTGTCGTCGAGGACTCGGGCGTTCGTTTCCTCGTCACTGACAGGAAGCACAGCATTCCAGTGACCTACTCTGGGATACTCCCGGATCTCTTTCGCGAAGGGCAGGGCGTGGTTGCGTTGGGGACCCTCGAATCCGGGACGTTTCGCGCGACGGAAATCCTTGCAAAGCACGACGAGAACTACATGCCCAAGGAAGTGATCGACGTTCTCAAGGAGGAAGGAACATACAGGCCAACGAACTGATCCCGTCCGGCTCGTCAGCGTTTCCCTCAGAACTCGCGGTCGCGACGCAGTTGAACCACCTCGCCTGGAAGTTTTTGAAGACGATGTCGCCTTTGTCATTTGCCCATGCAGGGAACCTGTTGGTAACGAGGCTGCATTCGTCGCGAAGCCGCGAGGATCGGGAATCCCCGGGCTTGCACCTCGACGGCACCATGGGATGGGTGCGAATGGACACGAAACTGCGCAACCGCGGGAATCGGCATGAGCGTTGAACTGGCACAATTCGCGACAGTCATGGCATGTCTTGTTGCCATTGCGACAGTCATCATTCCCATGGCCGGGGCCGCATATGGCTGGACACGATGGATGCGGTTTGCTGCAACCGGAATGGTCATGCAGTTTGCCCTTCTGGGATTTGCCTTCGCCTGCCTGACCATGGCCTTTGTCACGTCGGACTTTTCGGTCAAGCTCGTTGCCAATAACTCTCACTCGTTGAAACCGATGCTGTACAAGGTCACGGGAGTCTGGGGGAATCACGAAGGTTCGCTCATGCTCTGGGTATTGATCCTCGCATTTTGCGGATCGCTGGTTGCATCTTCGAATCAAGGGCTCCCGTTGGTCCTGAAGGCCCGGGTACTCGCAGTTCAGTCGCTGATCACGTCGGTTTTCCTGGTCTTCTTGATCGCGACGTCGAATCCGTTCGAACGTTTGGCCATCCCGCCACTGGACGGAAACGATCTCAATCCATTGTTGCAGGATCCGGGATTGGCGTTTCATCCGCCATTTCTCTACCTCGGTTACGTTGGCCTTTCATTGACATACAGCTTCGCGATCGCCGCACTGATTGGCGGTCGTGTCGATGCGGCATGGGCGCGCTGGGTCAGACCATGGACCCTGTTCGCGTGGGTCTGGCTGACGGTCGGCATCGCGCTTGGCTCGTGGTGGGCATATTACGAACTCGGTTGGGGAGGCTGGTGGTTCTGGGACCCGGTCGAGAATGCAAGTTTCATGCCGTGGCTCGCAGCGACGGCGCTGCTTCACTCGGCCATTGTCACCGAGAGACGCAACCTGTTGATGAACTGGACGATTCTTCTCGCAATACTGGCGTTTTCCTTCACCCTGATCGGAACGTTCATCGTGCGTTCGGGCGTACTGACATCGGTGCATGCCTTCGCCAATGACCCTGATCGGGGTATCTTCATCCTCGCCATCCTGGCTGTTGCAACATGTGGTGGGCTGATCCTGTTTGCCTTGAGGTCGGGGGGCAGCAAGGCCTCGCAGGGATTCTCCGTGGTCAGCCGTGAATCCGGCTTGATTCTGAACAACCTGCTTCTTTGCGTCGCCGCATTTGTCGTGTTTGTCGGGACAATCTGGCCGCTCGTCGCGGAACTGGCCTGGGACCGAAAACTCTCGGTCGGCCCACCATTCTTCGACCAGGCATTCACGCCATTCATGGTGGTTCTCGCGCTCGTGCTCCCGGTCGGTGCAGCACTCCCCTGGAAACGCGGGGATCTCGCCAGGTCCATCGCGAGATTTCGGGGCTGGCTCGCGGTCGCCCTCGCGCTCGGCGTGCTGACTTGGGTCATTCAGTCCGGTGGTCGGATGCTTGGCCCGGTCGGCGTGGCTCTTTCTGCGTGGCTGATATTGGGGGCGCTGCGTGAACTGCTTTTGGGAACCCTGCGTCGGGATTCCACCAAGGCAATGCCCAAGGTCGATCTGGCGCGCCTTCCTCGAAGAGTCTGGGGAAAGACGCTTGCGCATGCCGGTCTTGGGATCACGATTTTTGGCATCTCCGCGATCACGGCCTGGGAATCAACCGACATCCGCCTTGCGCAACCGGGTGACAATTTCAGCATCGCGAATTACGAATTTCGCTTCACGGACATCGAACAGGTGGTCGGGCCGAACTATGTTTCAGTCATGGGAACCTTTGACGTAGCGCGCTCGGGCAGGCTTGTTGCAACCTTGAACCCGGAAAAGCGTACGTATCTCGTGTCCGGATCGCAAACGACCGAAGCCGCCATCGATACCGGAATGACCCGCGATCTTTACGTGGTTCTTGGCGACCGGCGCGATGACGGAAGTTGGGTCGTTCGAACCTATGTCAAACCGTTTGCAATCTGGGTCTGGGCTGGAGCAATGCTGATGGCGTTGGGAGGATTGGTCAGTCTTTCGGACCGAAGGTATCGGGTTGGCATCGGACAGCGGCGCACTGCCGGGGAAGAGGGCAAGATTGTCGCGGCGTGACGACAGGCAGTTCAATTGGCAAGGACCGGGCAAAAGTTGCATGACCGGTCGCGTGATTGAGTTCGTTCGCCGACCCATCGGCTGCATTTCCCGTGCGATGACGACACTTGCGCTCGTTATCATGCTGGTCGGATTGACGCCGGACATGGGAGTTGCCGTCGAACCCGAAGAAGTGCTGGACGATGACGGCCTCGAATCGCGCGCGCTCGAAATCTCTCGTCATCTTCGGTGCCTGGTGTGCAGGAACGAGAGCATCGAGAGTTCGAATGCACCTCTGGCTGCCGATCTCAGAGTTCTTGTCAGGGAAAGGCTGAGCGAAGGCGACTCCGACCAACAGGTGCTCGATTACGTCGTCGACCGGTATGGCGAGTTTGTTCTCCTGAAGCCTCTGGCAGAGGGATCGAATCTCATCCTTTGGCTGGCCGGCCCGGCCGCATTGATCATTGGTGGCGTGATTGTCGGGCTGACAATCCGCAGAAATCGCCAGGACCGACGGCTTTCTTCCCTGACACCGGAGGAAGTGGATCGACTGGATCAGTTGATGGGAAGATAGTGGTGCAGCAATGCATTTTCCAAAAGAACACTTCATGGGTGCGAGCGGCCAACGTGGAACCGTGCCTTCGCCGACGAGCCGCGAAGTCCTTGACGTCAACCGCTGGCATGTCACGTGGACCGTCGATCAGTCCGAAAGGTTTGTGGTTGCATCACGACAGTCATGACTTGGCCGCCATTGCCATCGATCAAGTGAACCACCGGATGGCACGACAGGCATGCGATTCATGCCGCGACCCGGGCATGGAGACAACATAGAGAAACCGCCATGGAATACGAAACCCTGCAATTTTCCATTTCCGATGACATCGCGACGATCAGAATGAATCGGCCGGATGAGTCGAATGCCCTGAATGCGCAAATGCGAGCGGAATTGCTCCACGCATTCGAACTGGCGGAAGACGACGCCCGGGTCATCGTCCTGACTGGCGAGGGTCGGGTATTCTGTTCGGGGCAGGATATAGGAAACGCTGACGACATTACCGACATCGATGTCGAAACCACGCTCAGGGAACAGTACTTGCCCTTGATCATGGCGATAGCGAACACGCCTGTTCCGACGATCTCCGCCGTGAACGGTGCCGCGGCCGGTGCCGGTTTCAACCTCGCTCTGTGTACCGACATCGCGATTGCCAAGGAAAGCGCCTACTTCATGCCGGCCTTTGCCACGCTCGGGTTGATCCCGGACGCCGGGTCATCCTACTGGCTGCCGCGCAAGATCGGCATGGCGCGGGCAATGGGCTCAGCCCTCCTGTCCGAACGGATATCTGCTGCCAAAGCAGATGACTGGGGGATGATCTGGCGCTGCGTTGCCGACGACGAGTTCGACGAAACCCTCAAATCGATTGCAGAAAAGCTGGCGAAGGGGCCAACCCGTGCCTTCGAACTGACCAGGCAGGCCTTGGCCCAAAGCCTCGATCATTCACTGGAACAGCAGTTGGAGCTCGAGTGTCATCTGCAGGGGAGGGCGAGCCGAACCCGCGACTTTCGAGAAGCCATCGCGGCATTCATCAACAAGCGGCAGCCTGAGTTCGAAGGTCGGTGAATCCCTTGCCTCCCGCCGTGCTCAGGAACCTCCGCACGAACAGGCCAAGGCCTTGATTTGACATGCGAAACCGGTGACTATCCACCGGTTCCGCGAACACTCGTTTGGATCAGGATCGATCGGAGATCCGGACGTACCGTCGGTTAGTCTTGCCCGTGTAGCGCTGGCGAGGACGCCCGATCTTCTGGACCGGATCAGCCAGCATTTCCTTCCATTGGGCAATCCAGCCCACCGTTCTGCTCAGCGCAAAAATTGGCGTGAACATGGATGTTGGGAAACCGAGAGCTTCCAGGATGATGCCCGAATAGAAATCGACATTCGGATACAGTTTCTTTTCGATAAAGTAATCGTCCTGCAGAGCAATCCGCTCCAATTCCTTGGCGACCTTCAGAACCGGCTTGTCCTTGGTTCCAAGATAGTCGAGCACCTCGTCAGCCGACTCCTTGATAACCTGGGCTCGAGGGTCGTAGTTCTTGTAGACACGGTGACCAAATCCCATCAATCGGAAGGGATCCGACCGATCTCTCGCTCTCTTGACGTACTCGGGAACCCGATCGACAGAACCGATCTCCTTGAGAGTCTCGAGGCAGGCCTGGTTGGCGCCGCCGTGTGCCGGTCCCCACAGGCAGGCGATGCCCGCAGCAATGCAGGCAAACGGATTGGCTCCTGATGACCCTGCAAGACGAACGGTCGAAGTCGACGCATTCTGCTCATGATCGGCATGAAGCATGAAGATTCGATCGACGGCTCGGCTCATGACCGGGTTGACATGATACTCTTCGGCCGGGACCGAAAAGCACATGTTCAGGAAATTGGACGCGTAGTCGTAGTCGTTTCTCGGATAAACGAACGGCTGGCCGACCGAATACTTGTAAGCCATTGCGGCAATTGTCGGAATCTTGGCGATCATTCTGATCGACGCGATCTCGCGTTGCAGCGGATCGTTGACGTCGGTCGAGTCGTGATAGAATGCCGACAAAGCGCCGACGACACCGCAGGCGACAGCCATCGGATGCGCATCCCGGCGGAAACCTCGATACAGATTGTGCAACTGCTCGTGCACCATCGTGTGCATGGTCACGCGGTTCTCGAAATCCTCGAGTTCTTCACGATTGGGCAGATCGCCATACAAAAGCAGATAGCAGACTTCCAGAAAATGCGAGGCCTTGGCGAGCTCCTCGATCGGGTACCCGCGATACAGGAGTATGCCCTTGTCCCCATCGATGAAGGTGATCGATGAATCGCACGATGCCGTCGACGTGAATCCCGGATCATACGTGAAGACGTCCGCGTCACGATAGAGATTCCGTATGTCGATGACATCTGGACCGGAGGTCGGGCTGTGTACCGGCAGGTCGTACGACTGACCGTCCAGCGTGAGGGTTGCGGTTCTGTTATTTTCTTTGGTCATCGATGCCCCTTGTTGGTCCCGAGAGGTGACGGTTGCAGTTGCGTACCGCCATCAAGCCGAGCACGTCAAATTGTCGTCATGAGCAAACCTTGTGCCACAAGGCACATTGCGGAAGTGAAACCTTAACACATCCGAGCCAGATTCAACAGTGCGGTATCCGCTGAATCCGCCAAGTGGTGGACGGGTTGCTGATAAAACGATCATGAGGACATTTTGAAAGTGGGCCGCGTTTGTGCTGACCGCCGACCGTCCACTCGCCAAACAGCAACTTCCTGAACCGACCCGCATTACTCGCCCACGCGATCGATCTGCCTCGTGAATCGATCGAGTCGCATCAGGCACTCCTGTTCGCCAAGTAGACGAACCAGGTCTCCCACGGAGGGAGAATTCCGGTTCTCAGTGCCTGCAAGAACGGCTCTCAAGAGCTTGAAAATCTTGACAGGTTTGAGATCGGCCCTACCTGCAGCATCGCGAATTGCGTCCTCGACACCGCGTTCGATCGCAGACTGACTGACAATGTCGCTGCGAGCAATGTCCGAGAGTGCAGAAATCAGTTCGGGTGTCAGATCGAGTTCGGCAGACACACTGTCCACACGCGGAGGTTCAGGACGAACAAGCAGGCAATTTGCGCGGTCGACAATGTCAGGGAGGCGCTTCGCATTCTGCTTGAGGACAGGGACGGCCCGAGCCAGGACTTCATGCTGGTCAGGCGACAGAAATTGCCCCCGCGCCTCCATCAGCCAGTCCGACAGCTGCCGCATCAGTTCGTCATCGTCAGCGTTCTTCAGGTGAAAGGCGGAGACGTTTTCCAGTTTCTTGACGTCGAAACGCGCGGGCGAAGCCCCGATCGATCCGAGATCAAACCACGAAATCGCTTCCTCTGTCGAAAATAGCTCGTCGTTCCCGTGTGACCAACCCAACCGTGCCAGGTAATTCCTCATGGCTTCGGGGGTAAATCCTTCCTTTCTGTACTCGGCAGCCCCCAAAGCGCCATGACGCTTGGACAATTTCTTTCCGTCCGGGCCATGTATCAGCGGAATATGGGCGAAGACCGGCAGGTCCCAACCGCAGGCCCGATAGATCAAGACCTGCCGAGCGCAATTGCCGAGGTGGTCATTGCCGCGAATGACATGGCTGATCCCCATGTCGTGGTCATCCACGACGACGGCCAGCATGTAGGTCGGGGTTCCATCAGATCGCATCAGAACGAGATCATCGATGGTCTCCGCATTCCAGCTGACCGGTCCGGCGACTGCATCGTCGATTTCGACTGTCCCGCTCAGTGGCGTCTTGAGGCGAACGACAAATGGCCTGTCCGGCTGGTCGTTCGGATCTGCATCGCGCCACGGGCTCTGAAACAGAACCGCGCTATTCTCCCCGCGCCTTCGTTCACGCTCGGCAGCAATCTCGGCTTCGCTTGCGTAGCAGCGATATGCATGACCCGTCTCAAGGAGGTACCGCGCGACCTCACCATGACGCTCTTCACGTTGCGATTGGTAGACAATGTCTCCGTCATGGGACAGTTCCAGCCATTCGAGTCCGTCGATGATGGCGTCGATCGCGTCATCCGTCGATCGCGAACGGTCGGTATCCTCGATCCTGAGCAGAAACCTGCCGCCGTGACGCCTTGTGAACAGCCAATTGAACAACGCCGTTCGGGCACCCCCGATGTGGAGGATGCCGGTAGGCGAGGGCGCAAACCGTGTGACGATCTTTTCTTGATTCATCGACATCCCCTCAAACTCTCCGGCACACCAGTGCCATTGTTCTTCGCTGAACACGAGAGGTTTTGCGTGACCTCATGCGGCAGGGCAATGCACGAACCGAAACGCCGAAACACCGTGAGATGTTTCGGCGAATTGGTGCCAACGCGATGCGCGGCGTGGAGATCAACAAGACACCTGAACAGTCGCAGTGAACCTTGCAGTCAATTGGATTCTGGTTGCCGACCCCACAACCGTTTTTCTGTCAGTAGGTCCTCAGCAGGCCGACAAGGCGTCCCTGTATCCGGACGTTCTCGCTCCGGTAGACCTGTGTCACGTAATCATCGTTTTCGGCTTCGAGCTTGACGATTCTTCCGTGTTTCTTGAGACGTTTCAGCGTTGCCTCCTGGTCGTCGACAAGCGCCACGACGATGTCGCCGCTTTCCGCATCGTGCTGATGCCGAATGACGACCACATCTCCTTCGTTGATCCCTGCATTGACCATTGAATCGCCCTTGACGGTCAATGCGTAGTGTTTCGCAGCTGCATCCAGCATCGTCTCCGGCACAGGAACATGATGTGACACGTGCTGTATGGCCTCAATCGGCGTTCCTGCGGCAATTCGTCCCATGACAGGAACCTCGACGGAACTGCGACCCTGGCTGAGATTCCGGAGGCGTCGGGTCTGTTCCGCGCCACGCGCGTTTGCATTCTTGCGCCATGATCGGTTCGGATCCAGGGCATCTGGGAGGTCCGTGATTTCTATCGCGCGAGCCTTGTGCGCGAGTCGATTGATGTAGCCGCGTTCTTCAAGCGCCTTCACGAGACGATGAACACCGGATTTCGATTTGAGGTTCAGTTCAACGCGCATTTCGTCGTATGAAGGGACAATCCCATCGGCCTGTATCCTTTCGTGAATCAACTTGAGCAAATCACGTTGTTTTCGTGTCAACATCACGGCCTCCCGTTTTGGTTGATTTGTTTTTCTGCACTCGTTCTAATTATGTTCATGTTTTGTGTCAAGCCCATATGAACATCCAGCGTACGAAATCAACATTTGCCCGAACATTGAATGCAACTCTCGGTATTGCCGCAACAGAATCGGTCCACAATCTGTTGTGTGCATACGCGACACCGCTGACCTTTGATCTGACGCTCGGAATGACTCGCGGGCACCACGACAACGGGATGCAACCGGACCAATACCCTCTGTCCGCCGCGATGGAAGTGGCCGTAACAGTTACATCCTGATCCACTCGACGGCATCTCCGGCCGTTCTTGGCGGATCGTGTGGAGGTCGAATCAGGAGTGCGTTGGAATCCGCGAGAACCGAGAGCAGGGAACTGTCCTGGCGTTCAAACGGGGAGATGGTCGGATGGGGATGATCTTTGCCGTGGGCAACTCTCGCGCACATCAAGTGTTTCCGCGGACCGTTTGCCCCTACATCGCTTCCGAGCGTCCCGGTTTCGATCGGCAGCGGTTGTCGACCCAGTCCGAGCATTGCCCGAATGACCGGCCTGAGAAACACGTGCCCACAAACGATCGATGACACCGGATTGCCGGGGATGCCGACAAAGAGGATCCGACCCATCATTCCAACCATCAGTGGCTTGCCCGGTCGCAATGCAACCTTGTGAAAGGCAAGCGTCAGGCCGGCCTCGGTCGCGACTCTCTTGACGAGATCATGATCGCCCACCGAAGCTCCGCCCAGCGTCACGATGACATCGGCATCCAGCGCCAGTTCCAGGTTGAATCGAATGCTCGGCACCGAGTCCGCTGCAATGGGCAGCAGAATCGGTTCCCCGCCTTCGGATTCGACGATCGCCTTGATGCCGTAATTGTTTGACGAAACGATCTGGTCTTCGCCGGAGTCTTCTCCAAGCGCGACAAGCTCGTCACCGGTCGCCATGATCGCAACACGAGGGCGACGGGCCACAGCGACGTCACGCGCGTTCATTGACGCCAGCAAGGCAATTGACGAGGCGCACAGGCGTCGTGGCGCGTCGACGATGCTTCCGGCTACAAAGTCGCTGCCAGATTGTCGGACGAAGGATCCGCCGCTGAGTCCGTCCTTGAGCGTGATCGTGTCGCCGACACGCTCGACATCCTCCTGGATGACGACACGGTCGGCGCCGGGAGGAATTGGTGCGCCGGTGAACACACGCACGGTTTCACCTGGCCCGACTTCACCCGCAAATCGGGCTCCGGCTGCGGATGTTCCCACGACCCGGAAGCTGGATCCTGGCGCAACCTCACATGCTCGGACGGCATAACCGTCCATTGCAGATGAACGAAATGGAGGTTGGTCACGCGTTGCCGAGACCGGACTTGCCAAAACCCGCCCGAGGGAATCGGTGAGCGGAATCGTTTCGCTTTCAAGTGGAGCGGCAAGCTCCAGCGTCTGGTGCAGTGCGTCCTCGAACCCAATCATCAGGACACTTCGAATCTGCCTGACTTTCCGCCGTCCTTCAGGACAAGATGGACATCCGTGATCCTGATGCCTCGATCGACCGACTTGACCATGTCGTAGACCGTCAACGCCGCCGTGCTGACCGCCACAAGCGCTTCCATTTCCACGCCGGTGCGTCCCTTGACCTGCACTTGTGCCTCGATTTCGACACATGACCGCGAATCATTCAGGCTCAGGTCGACAGTGACGGAATTCAAGGCAAGTGGATGACAAAGAGGAATCAGCTCGGATGTTTTCTTGGCCCCCATGATGCCCGCAAGGCGTGCAACCGAGAGCACATCTCCCTTGCTGGCTTTTCCCTCGGCGATCATCGACAGGGTTTCCGGCGCCATCAGGACGCTGCCCCGGGCAATGGCGATGCGGTCGGTGACGTCCTTGTCGGATACATCGACCATGCGCGCGGCGCCGCTCGGATCAAAGTGGGTGAATTCAGGCATCGGCGGTTTCCGCTTTCACGTTCACCTGGGCATCGTCGGCCAGAAGTTCGCTGAGCGCAGCGCTGACATTCGGCTGACGCATAAGGCTCTCGCCGATCAGGAAACAGCGAACGCCGTGATCCGCGAGGCGAACAAGGTCACCGCGTGTCTTCAACCCGCTCTCGGACACGACAATTCTGTCGTCGGGAATCCTCGGGACGAGTCTCAATGTCGATTCAATCGAAACGTCAAAACTCCGCAAGTCGCGGTTGTTGATACCGATCAGCGAGCCGTCAAGTTGCAAGGCGCGGTCCAGCTCCGCCTCGTCGTGCACCTCGAACAGAACATCCATTCCAAGAGCTTCGGCGGCTGACGACAGTTCCTGCGCCTGGCGATCACTGACCGACGCCATGATGACGAGTATGCAATCCGCCCCCCAGGCACGGGCCTCCACGACCTGATAGCAGTCGTACATGAAGTCCTTCCGAAGCACGGGCAATTTGCACGAAGTTCGTGCCGCGATCAGGTTCTCGGAAGACCCTTGGAACGACGGCTGGTCCGTCAGGACGCTGAGGCATGCTGCGCCGCCTGTTTCGTAGGCCACCGCCAGCTCACGAGGGTCGAAATCATCCCGGATGATGCCGCGAGACGGGCTCGCCCGCTTGATCTCCGCGATGATGGCGAAACCGGTCTTGGACACCGCGTCGAGTCGTGCCGCAAATCCTCGCGGCCGCTCCTGTTCTGCGACGATTTCTTCCAGCTCTTGCAAGGGTTTCGCGCTTTTCGCAACCCTGACCTCTTCGATCTTGTATTCCTTGATCCTGTCCAGAATTGAGGTCATTGGCCTGTGCCCGATGTTGCCGAAACAAGAGCCTCGAGACAGGATCGCGCCGCTCCGCCGTCTATGCTTTGCCTCGCCAACTTCACCCCGTCCGCAAGGCTCGTGACCTTGCCGGCAATCTTCAAGGCTGCTGATGCGTTGAGCAGAACCGAGTCCCGATAGGCGCCGATCACGCCATCGAGGAGTTTCACGATTTCCTCGGCGTTGTGTTGTGGCGTCCCTCCAACGATGGACTCAAAGGGATGTTCAGGCAAGCCGGCATCCCCCGGGCGAATCGAAAACTCCTTGACGACGCCGTTCTCGAGACTGGCAACCGCCGTTGGGCCCGATATCGCGATCTCGTCGGTGCCGTCGCTGCCATGCACGACCCAGGCAGCTTCGCAACCCAGGACACCGAGCGTTTCTGCCATGGGCCGGATCAGATGGGGGGAAAAGCAACCGGTCAATTGCCGTTTGACGCCCGCCGGATTGGTCAGAGGTCCCAGGATGTTGAAAATCGTCCGCGTCCCGAGTTCCTGTCGCGCCGGCATCACGTGACGGACTGCCGGATGATGGACGGGTGCCATCATGAAGCCGATTCCGGCAGTCGCAATTGCCGCCTCGACGATTTCCGGTTCGACCATCACGTTGACGCCGAGAACCGACAGAGCGTCGGCAGTACCAGATTTCGAAGACAGGTTGCGATTGCCGTGCTTGGCGACCGGGACGCCAGCGCCTGCAACCACGATTGCCGTTGCGGTTGAAATGTTCAGGGTCGACTTGCCGTCACCACCGGTTCCCACAATGTCGATTGCGTCCTCGGGCGCTTGGACCTTTTTGCACCGAACCCGCATTTCGTGTGCGGCGGATGCGTATTCATCGACCGTCTCGCCCCTTGCGCGCAAGGCGATCAGCAGCCCCCCGATCTGGGCCGGCGTTGCCTTGCCGTCCATGATGATCGAGAAAGCCTCTCGCGCTTCGACATCGCTCAAGGGACCATCAATCGCCTTTGCGATCAGCGGTTTCAGCGCATCGCTCATGCCCATCCTCCATTTGCAGCCCAGACGGCGATCAAATTACCGGCACCCGAGCAAAAAATCGACAGTCGAAGATGCAGGACAACTGACGGCACGAGGCGAACGGAGAATCGGTCATGGGAATGCCTTTGTGACGTTTCAGTTGATGGAATTGGCATGAGGTCCGACTTCAGGATTTTGGACATGCACAGCTTCTGGTGAAACGATAAAACGTGACGGTGATCAAGGCGACCGGGGTGCCGACATGCGATCAAAGGGCAGGGGAAGAGTTTCAGCCGTCGTGAGACTGATCGCCGGTTTCATCGTTGGAAGCATACTCGCTCTCCTGGTCGTGGCAGTCGTGTCAGTCATGAACTCGGAAAGCCAAGACCCCGAATCGCAAAGCGAAGATTCCGTCACTGAGGCACGATCCGAACAGTGAGCCGCTCCGGACCTGTTTGCCACCAGTTCCCGTCAATCGCTGATCATTGACAACCGTTGGTTTACACGTCGAACTGGGTTGTCGCGACACCATTCTCTCCCCGAAAAGACGTTGCGACCGAGTGCGTTCTCTCCCATTTCGCCAACGCTCGGAGATGAAGTCGCGACTATCTTTCGACTGTTCTTGCCCAGGCACCGTCCGAAAGACCGTCGAAACCAATCCTGGGGAGCGCCCGTTCAGCCATCGCCTCCAATGACCAATTGGGTGTTGATCTGATTGATCGCTGCCTGATTGATCGACACGCCAGCCGCGCTTTCGACTGCCGACATGTACAACTGGAACATGTCGGAACCTCGCAGCTGATCATTCTGTTGGCCATAACTCGTTACCGCTTCCTGGACATCGTCATCAGGGATCCTGATCTCGAGCAGATGGACCAGATAGACATCGTCATCGGCTGTAACTGTTGCCGACTCACCACTCGCCAAAGCAAACAACTCGTCCGTCAACTGTCGCGGGGCTCCTTCGATCAAGGCGCGTCGGGTGATGCCGTTTTCGGTCGTGACTTCGAGACCGTGCTCGGAATCCTCGAGTGTGTCGCCGACGGCCAAACTCGACCTGATTCTGTCGGCAACCTTGGTAAGTCGCTCCATGGTCACCTGCCGTTTCCAGTCTTCGATGACGTCGTTGCGCACGTCCGCCAGCGGCAATTGTTCTGGCTCCGTCACCGAATCCAAGCGTACCATGAAGATACCACCATTCGAGAGATCCAGGATTTCCGGAAAGTCTCCCTGTGCGAGTGCCCAAGCAGCATCTCGAAACTCTCGCTCTGCGGCGATGCCCACATGAGACGCAGGATCCTCGGAAAGGTCGACGATCCCACCTTCAAGATCCGTCTCCGTGATGATCTCTTCGATCGTTGCACCTGATGCCAGCAAATCGTCGATGCCGGTCACGCGCTCGCTGACGAGAGATCGAGCAAGATCTTCTGCAAGTTCGACGCGAATGTCCTCGCGAACCTCGTCGAAAGGCGTGTTCACCGCATTCTGAATTGAACCGATGCGAAACAGGGCCGGTCCGAAAACCGACTCGGCAGGCCCTGCGATGCCAGGCTGTTCGAGAGAAAACACCGCTTCGGCAGCCTCCGAAGTCAACTCGTCCCTGTCGACCATCCCAAGATAGGCGTCGCCTGGCTCGATTCCGCGCTCAGCGATGATGTCGTCAAAACTGGCCGCGCCCGAATCCAGCCTCGAGCGCGCCTCCGACGCAATTTCATCGCTTTCGAACACCACTCTTTCGATTGCGCGCATTTCGGGCACGTTGAACCGCCCAGGTTCTCCTTCGTAGACCTCAAGCAGTTCCTCTTCGCTGATATCGACCTCATCAATCAGCATGTCGGGCAGGAGCCACGCGTAGCTCAACGACCTCGTCAACGGACTCATGTGATCGTCAGAATTTGCCGTGTAGTGTTCTTCAATCTGGGCATCGCTTGGTTCTTCGACAGGCGAATCCAGGTTTGACGGCGACAGTCTAGCCCACTCGACGTCCCTTTCTTCGAGTTCGTGGCTCATGATGGCGACGGCGAGTGCGTCAGACGACTTCACGCCCAGGGCGACCGAATTCTGGATAATCGCGCGGCGAAGCTCGTCGCGCAGATCGTTCTCGAACTCGACCGTGGTCATGCCAGCCCGGTCAATCGCGAATTCATAGGCGTCGCGGTCGAAGTTGCCGTCAATTCCCTGAAACCCCGCGATTCCGACGAGGCTCTCCCGAACGAATTCATCGCCGATACTGATGCCAAAACGCGCGGCCTCGTTGCTCACGGCGGCAGTGTTGAGAGACACGCGCAGGACATCTCGGAACACGCCGATATCTTCTGCCTCCGCAATCGACACACCGCGACCGAGTTGCTGCAGTCTCTGGTTGAGCATTCGCGCATAGGAATCGACCGTGACGGGCACTTCGCCCACCGAAGCGACAGTGTTGATCCTGCCACCGCCCAGCCCGCCGATACCGAACCCAGCGAGCCCGAGGATCAGGAGTCCGACGAGAATCATGGCAAACGACCTGTTGCCTTTCGCGCGCATGGAACGCATCATTTCAATCAGTCCTCCAGACTCGACACAGTTTCGGCTCCCGCCAGCATGGCAGGCGGTGAACTGGTCGCGTTTTAGGTCGTGCCTGATTCATTGGCAAGCGACGGGGTCTCGATCACCCAGGACGTTTGCGGCGGATGATATTTGGACGGGGTTGGTCTTTGGAGTCCATCGAACTTTCATGAGTTGTCCGGCCCTGATCGTCATGATGGCATCGATTCGCGATTCCTGATTTCGGCCAAAATGAGAGTGCATTCCGACAAGGGGCAACTCTTCGTCAAGATCGAGGGAATTGAAATCTCTTTTGCTGAAGCGTACCTATGTGGCTTGATGGCCGATTTCACCGATGAGCCGGCCGCGCTGCGGACCACGTGTGGTGGTTACAGACCCTTTGGCTTGGAGGAGCCGACAATGCGTATAGATCTTGAACCATACACACGAGGTGCCGTCGTGAAGAATTTGTCCGGCTCGGAACGAGGCCGTGATGCAAGAAAGCACTTTGGCCTTGACGTGATTGACAGGGGAGGACAACCGATTTCCGTGAGTATTCCCGACAACGTCTATGCGATATCATCGTCATTTTTTTGTGGCATGTTTGGAGATAGCTACAGTGCGTTGGGACGGGCAGGGTTTCTGAAGGTCTACAGATTTGATGTACCTGCCGTGATCCTGCCGCAAATCGAACAAGGCCTTCAACGTTGCGCCATTCGCTACGAGTCACCAGTGCGGTCAAGATCAGTTACAACCTGCGAAGACGGGAAAACAGTTCGCTGATTTCAGTCTGATCGATGTTCGCGAAGGCAAACCGGATGTGACGATCTCGGTCTTGCCCGTGCGGGACAAACATCGATCCGGGAATCGTCAGTATTCCTTGCCTTTCCAACATCAGTTTCGAAAAATCCGATGCCGGCTGCGCGAACGGGTAAGAGGCATAAGCGAAATAGGCCCCACATCCCTTGAGTTCCCAACCGTCCAGACCGTCGAAACCCGCCGTGACGGCAGCGCGCCTCGCAAGGATCTTCTCGCGCTCCCCAGCTTTCCATTCTGCGAGATTCCGCAATCCGAACAGCGCGCTCTTTTGAGCCAACTGGTTGGGGCAAATCGCCACCGTGTCGAGAAATTTCTCGACCTCGGAAAGAAGCGAAGGCGATGAAATTAGTGCCCCCACACGATGTCCGGTCAGCCGATACGCCTTGGAAAACGAATAAAGGTGAATCAGTGTCTGATCCCAGTCGGCCCTGGAAAACAGATCGTGGGGCGGCTGGTCGCTGCTGTGAAAGTCACGATAGGTTTCGTCAATGATCAGCGCGATGCCGGCAGACTGTGCGAGATCGTGGAACGCGTGGATGACCTCCGGCGGATACTCGGTTCCGGTCGGATTGTTCGGCGTGACCAGGACGATTCCCTTGACCCTCGAGTCCAGCAGGGCTCGTGCGCGATCAGGGTCGGGAACGAGATCGTCGCCGGATGGCAAAGGTCGCGCTTCGACACCCGACATGCCCAGCCACATCGCGTGATTGAAATACCAGGGGACCGGAAGCATCAAGGCGTCGCCAGCCTTGCACAGTGACAGCGCCGCCGCGCAGAATGCCTGATTGCATCCAGAGGTCACCGCAACCTGGTCATCGATGATGTCTCCGCCGTACTCCGCCGACCAGCGGTTGGCGATTTCGGCACGCAACTCTGGCAGACCAAGCACTGGCCCGTACGCATGAGCATTCGGGTCCGTCAAAACGATGTTGGCCAATTCCCGCAGCAAAGACTCGGGAGGCGGCTCAGTCGGAGCCGCTTGGGAGACGTTGAGCAGCGACAATTCTTCTGGCCAGCCAATCGTTTCAACCCATTCCCGTGTCTCCATGACAGGAGGGGATTGAACGGCGCCAAGGTCGGGATTTTTAGCGATCGTCATCATGAGCAGTTTCCTAAATTGGCCCGCAGACAAGAACAACCCTGATGGACCCCACCTTTGCCGTTGGTGGCCTGAAGGTGTTCCAGTATTGCCGCCGTGGCTTTATGCTCATCGTTTCAACCCTTGGCCGATGGTTTCGACCAACATCAATTCGTTGCAAGCGCTCCTCCGAACATGATTCAACCCCCGCTCCTTGTTCTTGATCAAATCATGTTGACGTTTGGCGGCGACCCGCTCTTGAGCGAGCTTGATGCAATGATCCGTCGCCGTGACCGCGTCTGTCTCGTGGGCAGGAACGGCAGCGGCAAGTCAACGCTCATCAGACTGATGGCCGGCAATCTCGAAGTCGATGCAGGCACCAGGTTTCAGGCTGCGGGCACCCGAATCGCTGTCCTCGAGCAAGATCCTGATCTCAGGCAGTTTGAGACCCTACATGATTTCGCGACTTTTGGACTTCCCGAGGATGAATGGTACCGTGCGCGAACCGCGATGGACGGACTGAGTGTCGATCCGACGACGCTGATGAAGACCGCTTCGGGGGGCGAGCGCCGGCGTGCCGGGATCGCGCGCTTGATCGCCCAAGAACCCGACCTGATGCTTCTCGACGAACCCACGAACGATCTTGATATCGGAGGCATCGTCTGGCTCGAAAACTATCTTGCGACAACGGAAGCAGCAGTCCTCGTCGTCTCCCATGATCGCGCGTTCCTGCGATCGGTGACACAGTCCACCTTTTGGCTGCACAACGGTCGACTTCACCGGCTGAACAAGGGATTCGGACACTTCGAGGACTGGCGCGACACGATACTCGAGCGAGAACTTCGCGAGGAGCAGGAGAAACAACGCCTCTTGAAGCGCGAGGAGAAGTGGCTCTCGGTCGGAATATCGGCTCGTCGGCGGAGAAATCTCCGAAGATTGCGCGAGCTCAACGACCTTCGCGCAGAACAAAAATCGACAGATCCAAAAAAGAAAGGCCCGAAGACGGATTGGGCAGAGGCGTCGCAGTCCGGTCGACTCGTCATCGAAGCCGATGAGCTGTCCCTGTCTTTCGGCGACCAAAAGATTGTCGAGGGCCTCAATCTCAGAATCATGCGCAATGATCGGGTTGCCGTTCTCGGTGCCAATGGCGTCGGAAAGACAACCTTGCTTGGGCTGCTGTCGGGGCGGTTGTCGCCGGACTCGGGGACCGTCGCCATGGGATCGCGATTGGAAGTCGCCTGGTTCGACCAGCACGACACGACCGTCAGGCCGGATCTGAGGGTTCAGGACGTGTTGACCGACGATTCCGAATTCCCGGGCCGACAACGATCCGACCACCTACTCGTCCGCGGGCGCCTCCGCCACGTTGCCGGTTACCTCAAGGAGTTCCTGTTCAACATTCACCAGGTCAGAGCGCCGATCACGTCACTTTCTGGAGGAGAGAGAGCACGTCTGCATCTTGCCCGCATACTCGCGCGTTCGAGCAATCTTCTCGTGCTCGATGAACCCACCAACAATCTTGACGTCGAGACGCTCGATCTTCTGCAGGAACTGATCGCAACATATTCTGGAACAGTTCTTTTTTCCAGCCACGACCGGGACTTTGTCGACCGCGTGGCAACGCGATCGCTGGTATTGGACGGCAGCGGACAGATCCGCGTCAATGTCGGAGGCTGGCCCCGCGATTTGAACGCCGGTCACGAGAACCTTGGGCCCATCAAGACTCGGAAAGCGCGAAGTGTCCGAAAAACAACGAGCAAGCGTTCGTCACCCCCGAACAGAGACGCCGGGTTGAGCTTCACCGAACGGCACAGATTCGAGGGACTGCTTCCACGAATCGAGGAAATGACCAAGCAGATAAGCGAACGCGAAACGGTCCTGGCAGATCCGAACCTGTTTCTCGACGACCCGTCAAGGTTTCGCCAGGTGAGCGATGAACTCGCCGACTATCGCGCTCAGCTTGCCTCCGCCGAAGCGGATTGGCTGGAAATGGCGGAACGCGTCGAAGCCAGTCAAGACGACTGACAAAACTGGTCGTTCTTGCAAAACCGGGCCCAAACGGGTCGGAAAGTTCAGACGTCCAGCGATTCGACCGACTGCGCATTCTCCTGGATGAAGGCGAACCGGGCTTCGGGTTTTCGCCCCATCAGATTCTGCACGAGGCTGCTGGTTTGGCCGGGCGCATCGTCAACGATCTTGACCCGGATCAAACGGCGTGAATCGAGGTCCATGGTGGTTGCCTTCAGATCTTTCGCGTCCATTTCTCCGAGGCCCTTGAATCGCGACGTCTCGATCTTTCCCCGTCCGCCGAGCCCTGATTCGAGGAACTTCAATCGCTCTGATTCGTCCCTCGCGTAGACCTGAACCGATCCTTGGGTCAGGCGATAGAGCGGGGGGCAAGCCAGATAGAGATGCCCGTCCTCGACCAACGGTCTCATCTGGGTGAAAAAGAATGTCATCAGCAGGGAGGCAATGTGGGCGCCGTCGACATCTGCGTCGGTCATGATGATGATCTTGTCGTATCTGAGGTCATCGATGGAAAACCGCGAGCCCGTCTTTGTGCCGAGAGCCTGGCAAAGGTCGTTGATTTCGCTGTTCGCCTCCATCTTGCCCTTGGACGCGCCGACAACATTGAGGATCTTTCCTCTCAATGGCAGCAGAGCCTGCATCTTGCGGTCCCGCGCCATCTTGGCGGACCCGCCGGCGCTGTCACCCTCGACGATGAACAATTCGGTTCCTTCGCGACTTTCCTGAGAGCAGTCGACGAGTTTCCCCGGCAGTCTCAACCGCCGTGTCGGAGATTTTCGTGACGTCTCCTTTTCCGCTTTCCTGCGAAGGCGGTCTTCGGCACGCTCGGTGAGCAATTCAAGCAACGAACTCGCTGTCTGGGTATCCGAGGCCAGCCAGTTGTCGAAATGGTCGGAAATCGACTTCTCGACCAGCCGCGAGACATCAGCGGAGACCAGCCGGTCCTTTGTCTGTCCCGCGAATTCGGGTTCGCGCACGAAACACGACAGGATCGCGCAGCCGCTCCCCGCGACATCTTCGCGATTGATCAACTCCGCCTTGCGATTTCCTGTTCTCTTTCCGTAGGCCTTGGTTCCCTTGAGAATTGCGGACCAGAACCCATGCACGTGCGTTCCACCACCGACGGTCGGAACGGTGTTGCAGAACGACTGCAAGAATGCTGACCGGTGATGCGTCCAGTTGATCGCCCATTCGACCGATCCCTTGGTGCCATTGCCGAACTTTTCCTCGAAGTCGACCTTTCCTGCAAAGGGCCCGTTTCCGTTGGTTTCGACACCTGACAACTGTTCGGCGAGGTAGTCCCTGATGCCGCCCGGAAAGAGAAACTGGGCGCTCGGAGGGACATTGCTCTCGTCGTCGATGAGTTCTGGGCTGCACTTCCAGCGGATGTCGAGCCCGGAAAACAGGAATGCCTTGGACCGGGCCATCTCGAAGAGCTGGCGGGGTCGGAACTTTGAGTCGCCAAAAATCTCGGGGTCCGGGTGAAACGTCACGGTCGTTCCGCGACGGTTGTTGGTTGATCCGAGCCTCACAAGTTCCGTGACGGGGATACCGCGGGAAAACTCCTGGGCATAGACGGTTCGCTCCCTCGCGACTTCGACCCGAACGTGCGAGGAAAGTGCATTGACGACGGAAATGCCCACGCCGTGCAATCCTCCGGAGACCTCATAGGCTTCGCCCGAGAACTTCCCACCCGCGTGCAAGGTGCACAGGATGACCTCGAGTGCCGACTTGTCGGGGAACTTTGGGTGTGGATCGACGGGAATGCCGCGCCCGTTGTCCTGGATGGTCACGATGACCTGTCCGGCATCATCCTTGCCGAGTTCGACCTCGACCCTGCTGGCATGACCGCCGATTGCCTCGTCCATCGCGTTGTCGAGAACCTCTGCGACGAGGTGATGCATCGCGCGTTCGTCTTTCCCTCCAATGTACATGGCGGGACGTTTGCGAACGGCTTCGAGCCCTTCCAGAACTTCGATCGAACTTGCGTCGTAATGTTGGCCTGCGTCAGATGTGAAATCGCTGAATGCTAACTGCACTGTCTCCGGTTCCTGCTCATGTTCCCGTTTTGTTCGGGACTATTGTTGTTCGTGGACAATAAGTCAAACAGAATCTCAATACAAGATATTGCATTCGAGCCACCTCGGACTGGCCTTGACGGTATCAACAACCAAACCATCACAGGACCGGACGGGGCTTTGTTCCGAAATGCCGCATGTTCTCGTTCAATGCCCATCGATACGGGGCCTTGGCCCAGATTCCGGCTTGGCAGGCATCATCACCCTGGAGGAGATGCCGACGTTTTTCGTGCGATCATCTCGACATCAAACCTGATTCTCGTGATTTCGGAGGCTCCGTTGGCGATGGCGCCAACAAGGTGATTCCCGACACGGGTGCCGATCCTGTGTGCCGGAATCCGAACGCTCGACAGCGCCGGCTCGAATTCAGCAGACCCATCGAAGTCGCCGATGCCCACGACCGACAGGCGGTCGGGGACCTCGAGACCAAGCATCCTGGCGGCATAGAGTACACCAAGCGCAATGATGTCGTTGCCGCACAGCAGAGCCGTCGGCCGACTCGGACCACCCAGCATTTCGGCGCTGACTGTCTTGGCTCGCCCGAAGTCGTATGGGGCAAGGGCAGGGGCCGGGTCGGGAATCTCGACGCCGGCGGTGGAAAGAACTGCCATGGCGCCTTCGAATCGCATCCTCGCTCGGTCATTGTCGTCGAGCTCGGGAAAGATCATCCCGATCCTGCGATGCCCAAGCGCAACGAGGTGCTTGGCGGCAACAGCGCCGGCTTCACGATTGTCGGCCCCGATACAGGTAATTCTCGACTCTTCGGAATAGTTCCACCCCGCGATCGTCGGCACGCCTTGTCTCTCGATCAACTGGTATGTCGCTTCGGTGTGATCGAGCCCTATCAGCGCCACACCATCAACACGATGTTCGAGCAGCTTTCGAAGGATCTCGTACTCCTTGCGAAGGTTGAACCCGTGCGTGGCCATCAGGAGAGTGAACCCGTTCTCGCTGATCGCATCCGTGAACGACTGGATCATTTCGGCGAAGATCGCGTTCGCTGCGGTCGGGACGATCAAGCCGATCGTTGCGCTGCGTTTTCCATGCATTGCCTGGGCGGCTCGGTTCCTGATGTAACCCGACTCCTCGATCACCCGCTCGATTCGTTTTCTGGTCTCCCAATGAACGAGTTGGGGGTGATTGAATGTCCGGGACACAGTGGCAGGAGAGACCTTCGCGAGATTGGCGACAGTGAAGATGTCGACCTTATCTTTCTGTTTCAACATGCAAAAATCCGATTTTGCGCTTTCTAATGAAAACATTTGCAATACTATTTTCATCGCATAACCTGAATGTCAATCGCGTTGCAACTGCAATGGAAGTCGGACAGGAAAAACGCCTTGGAGTTCATTTTCTACTTCGGGAACGTCTTTGAACCCGTCTCGTTCCTGCTCCTGCTTGTCGGGACCATCGGCGGGCTGATTCTCGGCGCCACGCCGGGGCTGTCGCCGACAATGGCGGTCGCATTGCTGATTCCGTTCACCTTCCATCTCGAAGCCGTGCAGGGGCTGATCCTTCTCGGCGCCGCCTACACGTCGACGGTCGCCGGCGGGGCCGTCAGCGCCATTCTTCTCAAGATACCCGGCGCGCCCGCCAATATCGCGACAACGCTTGACGGTCATCTGATGGCCGAACAGGGGCGCGGGGCAAAGGCCCTGCAGCTGTCGTTTCTCGCTTCGCTCTTCGGTGGGGTCTTCGGGGTCCTTCTGCTGATATTCCTCACCCCGGTGCTGGCGAAGTGGGCGTTGGCCTTCGGTCCGTCACACCTGTTCTGGCTCGCCATATTCGGTGTCACCGTCATCGGATCGCTGCAATCGAGATCGCTGGCAAAGGGACTCTTGTCGGGGTGCATCGGAATGTGGCTTGCGACAATCGGCTTCGACGACATCCTCGGCGCCCAGAGGTTCATCTTTCACTCGTCGCTGAGCGGCGGGATCAACATCATCGCCGCCCTGATCGGACTGTTCGCGATTCCGCAGGTGCTCACGATGCTCTCAAAGGGCCGTCACGGTCGCGATGTCTCGGTCATCGAGGTCGAGAAAAGCCCGATCAGCGAGGCCGTGAGCGAGATCTTTCGCCGTGGGAAGGCTCTCACGGTCGGTGCTATTTCGGGCTCCGTCATTGGACTCATTCCAGGCGTCGGCGGGCAAATCGCCGGTCTGGTCGCCTACGATCAGGCCCGCAAGATGTCGCGTGAGTCCGAAAAGTTCGGGACAGGGCACTCCGAAGGGATCATTGCGGCCGAGTCGGCCAACAACGCCATGGTCGGCCCGTCGCTGGTTCCGCTGCTCACCCTGTCGATTCCGGGAAGCCCCACGGCAGCCGTGCTGCTTGGTGGCTTGCTGATCCACGGGATCTTTCCTGGAGCAGACCTCTTCGAGAACCACCCCTCGGTCGCCTGGGCCTTCATCGATTCGATGCTGATCGGACAGTTCCTGATGTGTCTGTTCGGATTGTATGTTGCGGGTGTTGCCGCACGCGTTTCACAGGTTCCAACTTCGATCATGGCCGCCATCGTGCTGGGGTTGGCCGTGTTCGGCTCCTACTCGGTTCAGCATTCGATGGGGGATGTCTACGTCATGATGGCCCTTGGGGTCATGATGTATGTCCTCGAAAGATTCGGGTTTTCCGCAGCCCCGCTCGTGCTCGGGCTCATTTTGGGTCCAATCGCGGAGGCCAATTTCATCCAGGGCTCGATGATCGCCAGCGCGACCGTCGGCAACGCGAGCTATTTCCTCGGCGGCACGCTCAACCTGACCTTGATCGCGCTGGTGGTCATGTCGATCGGCTACTCCGCATACATGGAAATCCGTGGCGCGCGGACGCCTCAAACCGAGGAGGCCAACTGATGAAGCCAGCGCTTCATGTCGTCTCCAGCGGGCTGATCGCCGCCATTGCAATATGGATCTGCTGGATCAGCTTCACCCAGGAACCGGCTGACGCATTCGCGTTTCCACGGCTGATCTCCGCATTCCTGGTTGCGTTTTCACTGTGGATCCTGGGAACTTCGCTGCTCGGACGATCGCAGACCGGCGAAGGGATTTCCATGCCGTTGGTCCGAAGGCTCAGCCCCGGGCTGCTGGTCGCGATCGTCTATGTATTCTGGGCTGCCGAAACTTTCGGTTTCTATACCGCGACCGCGGTCGCGTTTTTTGTCTTGCTGTCGCTTTACGATCCGGCTCCGCACAACGAGTTGCGGAGCTGGCTGAAGCGGCTTGCGGTCACGGCAGGATTCATTGCCGTGATGTACGGGCTCTTCGCGTTGCTGTTGAACGTCTACACGCCACGGGAAGCGCTCTTCTGATGCTTGTTTGCACTCTGCGCTCAAGCCCCTGAAAGGAGGAATCAAATGAAAACAACCATAGCGAAATTCGCTGCGGTCGCCGTGGCTCTCATCGGGTTCGTCGGCGGTGCGTTTGCGCAGGACTACCCTGAAAGGCCGATCATGCTCATGGTCAGCTACGGGGCAGGCGGCGCCACGGACTTCCAGGCCCGTATCGTCACGATGACGGCAGGGAACGAGGATGCGCTCGGCGTGCCGATCGCCATCATCAACAAGCCTGGCGCTGGCGGTCGGGTCGGATGGAACTGGTTTGCAACCCAGGCCGAAGCCGATGGCTACACGCTCGCGGCGTACAACATTCCGCATTTCATCGCCCAGTCGATCAAGGGCGGCGTCGACTACTCGGCGGCGAGTTTTGAGCCGATTGCCAATTGGGGTGCGGACCCTGCGGTGTTCGTCGTCAAGGCGGACAGCGAGTTCAACTCGATGAACGAGGTCGTCGACTGGGCCAAGGCCAACCCCGGAAAGCTGACGTTTTCGGGTGCCGGGCTCTTCGTGGGGCACCACATCGCGGCATTGCAGCTTGAAAAGGCTGCAGGCGTCAGCCTGGCCTACATTCCCAACAACGCGGGCGGGGCCGGCGCGATGAAGGCCGTGATTGCCGGCGACGTCATGGGAGGCGTCAACAACCTCTCGGACGCGTTCCGCGCGCGCGAAGCGGGAAGCATCAAGATCCTCGGCGTTTTCGACATTGAGCGGAATGATTTCCTGCCCGACGTCCCGACTCTCGCCGAGCAGGGCTTCGATATCGACAATGCGTCGGTCAACTTTCGTGGCGTCATGGTCCCGAAGGGCACTCCGCAGGAGATCATCGACAAGCTCGCGGCAACGGTCCCGGCGATGTTCGAGAACTCGCGTGTTCAAGGCAGGATGAAGGCAGGCGGTTCGCCGATGCACATCATGACCCGTGACGAGGTGCTCGAAATGTGGGCTGCCCGAGAGGAAACGCTCTCGGAACTTCTCGCAGGCCTCTGAAACTCCCTGAAAAATGGATGGGCGGGCCATCCCGCCCATCCATCGGAATTCTGAAATCATGCACATGCAGGACAGATTGGACGGACGCATGGATTCGCCGGTTGAAACCCGTATTGTCGATGACGTCGTCGCCAAGGGGCGAGAGGCTCAGCGCGAGTATGAATCGCGCGGCAGCCAGGAACGCTATGACCGTGCCGCCACCGCCGTCGCCTGGGCCATCATGGAACCATCGCGCAATCAGATGCTGTCCGAACTGGCGGTCAAGACGACGCGTCTCGGCAACGTTGCCGACAAGATCATCAAGAATCATCGAAAGACCCTCGGCCTCATGCGTGATCTCGCGGGCCTGAAGACCTTCGGGGTCACGAAAGAGGACCCTGCGCTCGGAGTGACCGAAGTGGCGCGGGCCGTCGGATTGGTCGGCAGCGTCGTTCCTTCGACAAATCCCGTCGCAACCCCAGCAAACAACATCATCAACGCCGTAAAATGCGGCAATGCCATCGTGATGTCGCCCTCTCCGCGAGGCAGCCAATGCTGCGAGGCATTGCTGGGCTTCATTCATCAGGAGTTTGACCGGATCGGGGAGAGCAGGGACCTCGTTCAGATGATCCCCGCTCCGGGGAGCAAGGCGAAAACGCAAAGGCTCCTTGAAGCAGCCGATCTCGCAGTTGTCACTGGAAGCCGCGACAATGTCCGCCGCGCCTACACCAGCGGAACGCCGGCAATCGGCGTCGGCGTCGGCAACGTGCCGGTCATCATCGACGAAACCGCCGACATCGATGCCGCTGCCGCCAAGATCGCGCAGTCGAAGTGCTTCGACAACGCGACGTCCTGCTCTTCGGAAAACTCCCTGTTCGTTCTCGAGGGGATTTACGAGGACTTCTGCGCTGCGCTGATCAGAGAGGGAGGAGCAATCGTTCCCCGAGCGCAGGAACAGGCGATCGTCGAAAGGCTTTGGCCAAATGGTTCGCTGAACCCTCAAGTCATGGCACAGGATGCAGACGTCACCATGCGCGCGCTCGGCCTCGATGGTCATGTTCCGGCAACCACCAAGTTCATTGCGGTTGAAACCGAAGGAATCGGTCGCGAGTTTCCGCTCAGCGGCGAAAAACTCAGCCGCGTGGCGGCATTGTATCGATGCCGTGACTTCGATCACGCACGCGAAATGGTGCAGCGATTGCTCGAATTCGAGGGCGCTGGGCATTCCGTCGGACTGCACACCAAGAAGGACGAACGGGCGTACTCTCTAGCGCAGGAACTGCCGACCTGCCGTGTCATCGTCAACCAGCCTCACTGTTTCGCAACAGGTGGGTCATTCGACAATGGAATGCCTTTCTCTCTGTCGATGGGTTGCGGTTCATGGGGCGGCAATTCGATCGACGAGAATCTTCACTGGCGTCACTTCATTCAGACAGCCAAGATCGTCCGGCCGATCAAGCCTCGTGAACCGGCGCTCGAAGACATTTTTGGCGCATATTGGAACGAGTTCGGACGGTGACAACGGTATCTGCGTCACCGCCAAAGGGAACGATCCAGGATTGGCTTGACGAGCGTGCGCGGTCTCGACCGGACGACATCAGCCATCTGTTTCCCGGCAATGGCGCCCTGACCTGGAAGGAACTGCGGGATCTATCGCGAGAAATCGCCGGTCGACTGACCGGACTCGGCATTCAGCCATCCGAAAGCGTCGCGCTCATGCTGCCGAATTGTCGCGCCGCCGTGGAACTGCTGTTCGGCATCCTCTACGGTGGATTCCGGCTGACCCCGGTCAACATCGCCGCCGGTCCGACAACGATCGCTCATGTCCTGGAACACTCAGGGGCAAGATACGTGTTTCTGGACGAGGAGCGAACAGAACTGCTCGATGCAGCACGCGCTCTGTTTCCCCTGAGCATCAATACGGTCACGGTCGGGGACCGTGGCGGTATCGATCATTCCTGGGGTCAAACTGCAACGGGACTGAAGGATGTTGCCGCGAGCGATGATGCATTGCTCATGTACACGTCGGGTACGACCGGGCTTCCAAAGGGCGTGCTTCATTCTCACGCAAGCCTTTTGGCGGGTGGATGGACCGCGTCATTGGCCCATGAGTTGACACCGAGCGACAGAGCGATGTGCGTTCTCCCGATCTATCATATCAACGGTCTGTGCGTGACCATCATGGGACCGCTGGTTTCCGGGGGATCGGCTGTTGTCTGCGAGCGGTTTTCGACCTCGCAGTTCTGGAACCAGTGCCGAGATCATAAGGCAACGTGGTTTTCGGTCGTCCCTTCGCTCATTTCCTACCTGGTGCATGGCGACGCGGAACCGGATCGGGCGGCGCGTGAACGGATTCGCTTCGGTCGATCTGCGTCCTCGGCGCTGGCGCCCGACGTTCAGAACGCGTTCGAGTCCCGCTTCGGGATTCCGATCATCGAGACGATGGGGTTGACTGAAGCGTCAGCCCAGATCCTTTCTAACCCGATGCCGCCTGGCGTCCGCAAACCTGGATCGCCCGGCATTGCATATGGAAACGACGTCGCGATTCTCTCGTCCGAACTGACGCCGCTGCCACCGGGCGAGGTGGGGGAGATCGCGGTTCGCGGCCCCAACGTCATGCGCGGATATTTCAAGGATCCTGTTGCCACGGCGGAGTCTCTGACCGATGAAAGATGGCTTCGCACGGGCGATCTTGGGTCCATTGACGATGACGGATACGTCTATGTCACGGGACGGTTGAAGGAACTCATCATCAAGGGTGGCGAGAACATCGCACCGCGCGAGGTCGACGAGGCGCTCTACAGCCATCCTGACGTCATCGAAGCTGCAGCTTTTCCTCGCGCCTGTGAGAGATACGGCGAACGGGTCGAAGCCGCGGTCAGACTGCGCGAAGGGACGCAAGTGTCGGCTGACCAGTTGGTCGAACTGTGCAAGAATCGACTTGGCGACTTCAAGAGTCCCGACCGGATATTCTTGCTTGACGAGTTGCCGAAGGGCCCATCGGGCAAGATCCAGCGCATGAAACTGGTTTCGTTGACAGAAAGTGAGGTCTCTGTAAATCAGGGATGACATCCGAGCCCGTGCAGCAAATGCTCGACAATGACCATCACCAGAGCAATCTACTTATCAACCTCATATCGTCAATTTCCTAAATCACGATTACCCCGACTAAACTCCGAAGCGCAACGCTTGGGTAGCTGAGTCATACTCTCTCACGACGCTCTCTCCCTACCTGATTCCTCCGGCGGACGCGAGTTTGTTCGCAGCGAGGGCGGAGCCCGAGCGGAGAGCAAACTCGCGTTTCGATCGATTTTGGCCCCGTCTCACGGGCGATCGGCCGTCGCCAAGGGCCGATGGACACACCTCTTCCGTCACGGCCAGTGGCCGCAAAAGAACGTGGTCAGTGTCTCAGAGGGAAGGGGCCGGATTCATCCAGCCCAAGGATCGGGCTCGAGAGCGTCCAGTGCCCGACGAAACACCTCGTGAGGCGTTTGATAGCCCAGAACGCGCCGGGGGCGATGATTGAGAAGGTCCTGGACATCCTGAACCTGCGCAGCGTCCAGCTCGCGAAGATTGGTCGATTTCGGGAAATACTGCCGAACGAGGCCGTTCGTGTGCTCGTTCAGGCCTCGTTCCCACGAATGATAGGGACGAGCGAAGTAGAACAGAGCATCGAGCTTCTCGCTCAGCGACCGGTGGTTGGCAAACTCCTTGCCATTGTCCGCCGTGATGGTGTGAACCAAGGCCATCACCGGCAGCAGGCACCGCATCATCGCGGCCTCGACTTCCGCCGCCGTCTTCGACCCAACGCATTGAAGAAACGTGAATTTCGACGCGCGATCGACAATCGAAACAACCGCTCCCCGGTGGCCCGAGCCGATGATGGTGTCCACCTCCCAGTCCCCGACCCGGCTCTTCTTCTCAACCACAGCAGGGCGTTCGCTGATGTCGACACGCCCCGGAATGCAACCCCGGCCCGCGCCGTCGCGGCCGCGCCGATTGCGCTTCTTGCCTCGCCGCCGAAGGTGCCGAAACAGGTCGCCACCGCGCGACCGATCAGCCCAGACGTATCGGTAGATCCAGGTGGCGCTGACGGAAACAGTGCCAGCAAGGCGCAAGCGGCCAGCAATCTGCTCGGGGCTCCACTGAAGGCCAAGCAGCATCTCGATCAACGCCCACAACGCGGCGGTCATCTTGCGAGGAACCGAAGAAGCTGCACGGCGCCGGGCGTCCGCAAGGCATTGAGCCTGCGCGTGGCGGTATCCGCGACCCCCGCGATTGCGCCGCAACTCCCGGCTCACCGTCGACGCAGACCGCCCGATCGCGCGACCGATCTCACGAATGGAATCCCCTCTTTTATTCAATGCGTGGATCTGGCACCGTTCCGCATAGGTCAGGTGGCTGTAGCCGCTCGGCATGAGATACCCTCCTTTTTCTTCAACAGAGAGTATCGCAGCCATCTGGCCCGACCGCAACATGTGGGGGTGTCAGGCCGGCGAACAGCTATCGCAGGTGTTGCACTTCGAGGTTAAACGGGCGAAACATAACGCATTGACCACAAAACTTTAGCCAGCACGAATGCTTGCTGAATTCTACCTGAATCTAGCATCATTCAGTTGCCAATAGGCATCAGTATTCTTCAATTTCGGATTATTCCGGATCAAGTCCCAAGGAGTTTCGTCTGTAGTTGTAGCAGTAGACGTTGGGTTGGCACCAAGGTACAGTAGTCGAACGACATTTTCCGAAAAAACACCGTGACGTGCCGCCCAGTGCAAAGGTGTAAACCCTCCTTCGTCTCGAGCAGCGAGATCGGCTCCTAGTTGTACGAGTCGTTCAACTACGTCTGACTCTGGGTTTATTGACGCGGCATAGTGCAATGGTGTAGCCCCCAATTGATCTCGGATCCCGACATTTGCCCCGAGTTTGATAAGAATTTCGACTACTTCTGGATTGGAATTTCGTCCCGCCGCCAAGTGCAGCAGGGCCAAACCGAATTCATCTCGCACCTTGACATCGGCACCGAGCAGGACGAGCCGTTTAGTTACTTCTGGTTCTGCATTATCCGACACGGCCAAGTGTAACGGAGTCAACCCACCATTGTCTCGAGTATCGATGTCGGCTCCGAGTTGGATGAGGCTCTCGGCCACATCTGGATTGGAGTTTTTTCCTGCCGAAAAGTGCAATGGGGTGTGCCCTATGTCGTCCCTTACAGAGATATCGGCACCGAGATGGACGAGTCGTTTGGTCACATTGGGTTCTAGGTTGAATCTTGCAGCCATGTGCAACGGGGTACTTCCGCCCGGGTGTCGTGATTCAATGTCGGCTCCGAGTTGGATGAGGCTCTCGATAACATCTGGATTGGAGTTCTGTCCTGCCGCCAAGTGCAAAGGGGTGTATCCATACTTGTCTCGGGCAGCAATGTTGGCTCCTATCTGGACGAGGTGCCTAATCACATTCGGATCTTGATTGTGTCTTGCAATCCAGTGCAACGGAGTTAACTCATCATTGTTCCGGGCAGCGATGTCTGCCCCGAGACGGACGAGCATTTTTGTCACGCCCAATCCTTGCTTGTTTGTTGCCACCGAGTGCAAGGGGATCGCCCCCGTTTCGTCTCGAATGTTGATGTCTGCCCCGAGTTGGACCAAGCGTAGAATCACGCCCGGATTCGAGTTTTTTGCTGCAGCAATGTGAAGGGGCGTCAACCCGAGTTTAGCTCGTACGTTGACATCTGACCCTAGCCGGATGAGGACTTCGATCACGTCCGGATTGGAGTTGGCTAATGCAGCCATGTGCAAAGGAGTGAACCCACTATTGTTTCGTGCAGCGATGTCTGCCCCGAACTGGATGAGACGTTTGATCACATTAGGATCAGTATTCATCCCTGCAGCAAGATGTAGAGGCGTGTAGCCAGTTTCAAATTCGACATTAAAGTTGACCCCAGCGCGAATACAGTCGTCTACCATGTCAATGTCGGCGGACGCCCACGCTGAAGGCTGCCCTAGCGGGCAATTTTGGTTGAGTTGATGTTGGCTTGAAGCACCCAACGCAAAGAAGATGACGAAGACCGTGCCTAAAGCCAATATTCTCGTCCCGTTATTGAGCATTGTTGTAACTTCCCAATTTGAAGGGGCCTTTTCTGTCCCGGAAAATAGATAATCATGCCAAGAAAGAACACACCAAGCAAGTTGGCAGCCACACTTCACCGATCCTGACGTTTACCAATCTGCCAATGAGCCTCTTGCAAATTCTCCGGGTAGGCTGGTCTACACAGCCGCAGTCAGGCACGGCGCCCGGCCATGCAGGCTCGAAATCGGTCATCTCGACATCGCGACGTTTCTCGAATGCCTCGAACTTCTCGAGCGGGACCGGGGCAACGGGGTGCGGACACGCAATGTCCGGCTCGCGGCCATCGAGGCATCCTACCGATTCCTCGAGTTCCGTCATCCGGGTCATCTCGACCTTGCGGCGCAGGTTCGAGAAATACTGGTGAAAATAGGCGAAACGCCCCTGATCGCAGTTCTCGATCACGATGAAGTGCGTGCCCTGTACGCGGCCCCGGATCTAGGCACGCTGCCCGGTATCCGAGACCGGGCGATGCTGTGTCTCGCCTACAACGCAGAACTGCGGGTCTCGGAACTGGTTAGGTTTACGCTCGACAGTCTGAAGAGGCCGGCCCTCGACGAGGTCATCGTCATCGGAAGAGGCTGACGCGAACGGGCCCTGCCGCTGTGGAAGGAGACGCGCAGAGAACTGCGCGAATGATTGGCCGTCCGGCCGGCAAGCAACGCCCTGCATCTCTTCCTCAATGTGATGGGCAACGGCAAGAAGTGGCGCGGTTTCGTGAGACGGTTTGACCTGCACGCGACAACCGCCGCGGAACGCGTGCCGTCGATCCCGGCGAAAAAGATCTCGCCCCACATGCTGCGTCACTCTTGCGCGCTCCACACTCTCGAAGCGACCGGAGATGTCAGAAAGGTCTCGCTCTGGCTTGGACACGCGAGCCTTCAGACCACCGAAATGTATCTGCGCGCCGATCCGATCCACAAGCTGGACACGCTCGCAAAATGGCGGCCTCCGAGCCTTAGAAAGGGGAAGTTCAAGGGTGTCGAGGATGAGTCGCTCGCAATGCTCGCAGGCATCTGAACCCGACAAAATTATGGGAACAAGGGCCTGGCAGAATCCATTGGAAATCAACGCCGCGATAATCTGGGTTACCATAGGCTTGAGGTTCCCAATACACCAGTTATGGGAACGTTATCATAACTGATGGACGCGGGTTACGATTCCGTTGAAATTCGCCAGATGATTGAAAGCCTCGGCCACGTTTCGATCATCGCGGTCAATCCGCACAGGGACCAGGGACGTCCAGCGGAAGGCGTCCCGGATTAACTCGCAAGCCGGAACGAGCACACCAAAGGGAACGCAGGCCCCGCCAAAAGGCGCGGGGAATCCCCAGATTCCCGCGCTTCGGCAACCCGATCAACAAGCGGACCAATGCTCGTCCAAAAGACGAGTTCGGCGGTCGCAACGTGTGCAAATTCCGACAACACTTGAACAGTATTCCGAAATTACTTGAACGCGATTCCGATCGCATTTGAACGCGCCCGTTTAACATTGAAGTGCAACACCTGCGATAGCTGTTCGCCGGCCTGACACCCCCACCCGGATCGTTCAGACCTCGTCTTCCAAGGATCTGGCGGAAGAGGAGGTCATCACTGATGAGGAGAACCGACATGTCGAAAATAGAGGATATTCTGCGCAATCGCCACAGTGGCGGATTGAACATATCCGAGATCGTGGCGTCAGTTGGCACGTCGCGTGGGACGGTGTCCCATGTGCTGAAGCGCGCCCGCGCGGCGGGGATTTCGTGGCCGCTGCCTGACGGGGTGGACAGGGTTGCGCTTCGCGACATCATCTATCCGGCGCCGCCCCGCCCGGCGGATGCCGTGCACCTGCAGCCGGACTGGCCGGAAATCGTGAAGGAGCTTGCGCGGCACGATCGCCCCCGATCGGCGCGGGTGACCCGCCTTCAGCTGTGGCGGGAGTATTGCATGGAGGCCGAGGACCAGGGACTGCGCCCCTACGGACGCAGCCAGTTCTATGCGCTTCTCTCCGATCACCTTTCGGGGCCAGGAGCTCCGCCGGAGATGCGCTTCACCTATCTGCCCGGGGAATACGCCCTGTCGGACTATTCGGGCAAGAGCCTGGGCGTCACGACCCCTCAGGGGCTGAAGATGGTCGAGGTCTTCGTCTGCGTCCTGGGCTGCTCGCGCCTGATCTTCGCGACCGCGACCGAGGACCAGACTCTGCGGTCCTGGACCGATGCCCATCAGCAGGCCTTCTCGTACTTCAAGGGGCAGCCGAGCAAGCTCGTCATCGACAACCTGAAGTCCGGCGTGACCAAGTGGCACAAGGAGGATCCCATGCTGAACGACACCTTCGCCGACTTTGCCCGTCACCATGATCTGGCGGTCTTGCCGGCACGTCCCGGACGACCTCGCGACAAGGGAATCGTCGAGAATGCGGTCAAGGCGGTTCAGTCGCGCATCCTGGTGCCGCTGCGCCATGAAACCTTCATCAGTCTCGCGGACATGAAGCGTGCGCTGCGCACCGGCCTCGACGAACTGAATGCCGCCCCCATGGCCGATCACGGCGCCAGCCGCATCGAACTGTTCGAGACGGAGAAGAAGGAGGCTCTCAAGCCGCTGCCAGCCCATCCATGGGAATACGCCGAGTCCGTCAGGCGCAAGGTCGGCCGGGACTATCACGTGAAGCTCGGCAAGAACAAATACTCAGTGCCGCATCGCCTCATCGGCGCGACGGTCAGAGTGCGCCACAGCGAGCACACGGTCGAGGTGTTCGACATGTCGACCGGCGAGCGGGTCGCAACCCATCCCCGCCAGTCGGTGGTCAGGCGGTTGGCAACCCGGGCCGATCACATGCCCGAAGCCCACCTGGAGATGCAACATCGCCGGAGTCCGGAATACGAACTGTGGCTTCGATGCAAACTCCGCGCTGTCGGACCCGTCACGGACAATTGGGCTGGCCTTTGCATCGAGAGCCGCGACTTTCCCGAACATGCCTACCAGACGCTGCGCAGCGCCATCTCCCTGGCCGAAAAGCACGGATCGAAGAGGGTGGAGGCGTCCTGCACCGCTGCCGTGGCACAGGGCCGTTTCAGCTACGCCTTTCTGCGGGACTGGCTCAAGACCGCACCTCCCTTGGAGGACGACACCGAACCGCTGCGTCCCCACAGGTACCTGCGGGGCCCGGACTACTATGCCAACCAGTCACGAAAGGAGAACAACTGATGGCGTTGCTCAATCCAACCGTCGAACTGCTGCTCAGCCTCAAGCTCACCGGAATGGTCGAAGCCTTCCGCGAGCAGGCCTCGATGCCGGACTATGACGATCTCGCCTTCGAGGATCGTCTCGCGATGCTTCTCGAACGCGAGCGACTTCACCGTTCCGATCGCAGCTACGTGGCCCGGCTGCGCCGGGCCAAGCTTCGCGAACGAGCAGAAATCGAGAACGTCCACTGCGGTGCCGGACGCAGCATCGCGAAGACCACGCTGCTTCATCTTGCCGCTGGCCACTGGATCCGCGACGGCGCCAATCTGATCGTCGTCGGCAAGACCGGTGTCGGCAAGACCCACCTGAGTTGCGCTCTCGCCAACCAGGCCTGCCGACAGGACTGGCACGACATCTATCAAAGGGTGCCCGAAATGCTCGGGGGCATCGCCCAGGCGCGTGCGGACGGCAAGCGGCCACAGCTACTGCGGCAGGTCATGCGGGCCGATCTTCTCGTCCTCGACGACTGGGGGCTGCAGTCCTTCACCGCAGAAGGCCGGCGTGACATCCTCGAGATCATCGAGGCCCGCAACACGCGCAAGTCTATCATCATCGCTTCGCAACTGCCGGTGACCGAGTGGCACCGGGTCGTGGGCGAGGGGACGATCGCCGACGCGATCCTCGATCGCATCGTCCATTACGCCCATCACATCGAGCTGAGCGGCGAGTCGCAGAGGCGACAGAAGACGCCGCCGCCTCTCGACGGTTCCGGTGGCGACCGCAAGGAATGAAGGCATGTCAACTCGGGGCACCAACGGACATGGTCCCGCATCGAGGGCAGGCCTCCGCAAGGTCCCGGACATGCCTCGCAGAACCCGTGGCCCCGCGCCGCCTTTGCCCCCCGTCGCCTCGGCGACGGGGGGCAAAAATCGATCGAAACGCGGTTTTGTTCTCCGGTCGGGCTCCGCCCTCCCTGCGAACAAACCCGCGCCCGACCGCCCGTCAGAGAGGTCACCTCTTGACCTCCAGCATCAGCTCGCAGACCATTTGGCGGTCACTGAAAGGACACAACAGCAAGGAGAGTGACAGCATCTGAACACAGCCCCGAGAAGAGACCAGAGCGCGAAGTGAATCGCGTTCAAGTGTCGCCGGAATGGTGTTCAAGTGGTATCGGAATTGCGTTCAAGTAAATCGGAATTAGCAAGGGCCCCTGGACAACAACCTCGCCGAGCGCTTGCTGCGCTGTCCCGTCATCTCGCGAAAGCTGTCTTTCGGTTCCAACAGCGAGAAAGGGGCGAAACATTCCGCCATGATGTTCGGGATCATCGAGACCCTGCGGCTGAACGGGATCGATGTCCAGAAATGGCTGCAGGACTGGCTCACCACCTGTGCAGGCAACGGCGGCCAGCCCCCCGACGATCTGTCGCCATGGCTGCCATGGTCGATGGACGATGACAGGCGCCGAAAGCTCGCAGCCTGACGATGACATCGGATGACAAGGTCGCGTGCCGTTATTACGGCCGCGACTTCACCACCGGCGAGATGACGCTGATGCGGGAACTGATCGCGGCCTCCCCGCAGCAGAGCCGAGCAGGCCTGGCACGCGAGTTCTGCCGCGCCATCGGCTGGTTCAAGCCCGACGGCGAACTCAAGACCATGATGGCAAAGGTCACCATGCTCAAGATGCATCGCGACGGGATCATCACCCTGCCGCCTGCGTGACAGAGACCAACGACGCCCCGGCCCCCGGTCATCGGCCCTGAAACCGATCCGCCGAGATCGCCGATGCCCGACACCCTGGATGCGGTGCGACCGATCCGGCTGGTCAAGGTCACCGGGGCCGGACCTGACGCCAGCGCCACGTGGAACGGCTTCATCGCTCGCTGGCACTATCTCGGGTACTCGCGCCTGGTCGGCGCACAGATGCGATACGCGGTCCACGACCGCGAGGACCGACCTCTGGCCATGCTCGGCTTCTCGGCGCCCGCGTGGAAGACCGCCCCCCGCGACGCGTTCATCGGGTGGTCGCCGGAGGTGCGGGAACGAAACCTTCATCGGGTGATCAACAACTCCCGCTTCCTGATCATGCCGTGGGTGCGGATCTCCAACCTCGCATCCCACGTTCTCGCAGCCGTGCGTCGCCAACTGCCGCAGGACTGGCACGCGCAGTACAACGTCACGCCGCTCCTGATCGAGACTTTCGTCGAGACCCCGCGCTTCACGGGAACGACATACCAGGCGTCGGGTTGGATCAATGTCGGAACCACGCAGGGACGCGGGCGCTACGATATCAAGATGGAATTCGGCAAGCCGAAGAAGCAGATCTGGCTGTGCCCGCTCAGAAAAGACTGGAAACGAACCCTCAACAAGTGACAGAATGGCGATCCGTCACGCCCTTACCGAACGATTACAGTTGATGCATGGGGCCACATCTTGTGGTATTTGTAGAAAAATCAACAACCTACAAGACCACAAGGAGTCAACCCCATGCAGACACAGTGTACATCACGACATCTCGAATTTGAAGGCTTCGGGCGTCGCGAAGTCGTCGCCAATTTCGACGGTGGACGCATGACGTCGGACGGAGGCGCGGCACTTCTGCGTGAAGCGGACCTCCTGTACCGAGTTTCCGAGCGTCTGGCGGCCTGTTTTGTCGACCATCGCAGCCCCGAACGGATCGAGCACTCGTTGCAAGGCCTGGTGGCGCAGCGCACCATGGCGATCGCGCTGGGCTACGAAGACATCAACGATCATGAGCGGTTGCGCGACGACCCGGTTCTGGCTCTCGCCTGCGGCTGTTCCGACGTGACGGGCGCGACGCGTGCGCGCAAGCGCGACACGGGTCATGCACTGGCAGGACCGAGCACGCTCAACCGGCTGGAACTCGGCAGGCCCGACAAGGCCGAGAAGGATCGTTACAGGAAGATCGTTGCCGATCAGTACGCCATCGACCGGCTTCAGGTCGCGTTGTTCCTTGAAGCCCATGACGAACCGCCCGAGGCGATCGTGCTTGACGTGGACACGACCGATGACGCGTTGCACGGCGGCCAGGAAGGCCGGTTCTTTCACGGCCATTACGGTCACTACTGCTATCTTCCGCTCTACATCACTTGCGACAAGCATGTTCTGTGTTCGCGGCTGCGCACGGCCGACAGCGACGCTGCGGAGGGCGCGCTGGACGAGATCAAGCGGGTTGTCGGGCAGGTCCGGGCTGCCTGGCCCTCGACACGGATCACCCTGCGGGGCGATTCCGGCTTCTGTCGCGACGCGATCATGTCGTGGTGCGAGGCCGAGAATGTCGATTACGTGCTTGGTCTGGCACGCAACTCCCGTCTGACACAGCGGATTTCGAAAGCAATGCACAAGTCGCGACGCCGCTGCGCGGTCACCAAGGAGGTGTCAACGCGGTTTCGGGACTTCGTGTACCGGACGCGGACATCGTGGAGCCGATCGCGCCGTGTCGTGGGCAAGGCGGAGTGGCTGCCGGGTCCCGGAGGGGCGAACCCCCGGTTCGTGGTCACCAACATCGACAAGAGGCAGATCAGGACGAAGGAGCTCTACAAGGAACTGTATTGCGGTGGCGGCGACATGGAAAACAGAATCAAGGACCAGCAGCTGTGGCTGTTCTCGGATCGCACCTCCAGTAACACCATGCGGGCGAACCAGCTGCGGGTCAACTATTCGGCCTTTGCGGGCATGCTGATTCAAATCGTTCAGCGCATCGGGTTGCGGGGCACCGCACTCTCCAAGGCGCGGGTCGACACGGTTCGTTCACGGCTGTTGAAGCTGGCAGGCCGCGTCACGGTGTCAGTCCGCAGGATCCGTCTGTCCTTTGCGTCGGCGTTTCCGATGCAGGAGGTCTACAGGCAGGCGCTCGCCAATCTGCGTGCCGCTGCGCTGCGAGCGCCACCAGCCTTTTCCTGCGACAGCTGACGCCGACCGACAGGTGCCGTTCAACAGCGGCACGGTCGCTCGAGTGGCGGCAGGCCGCAACGTGCCCGGATTTGGGCGGCTGCCAGGCCCCGCCCGGAATTTTTGGAACATATGCGGAACATTGGCAAGAGTCTGACGGTTTCGACGGTTGGAATCGATTGAATCTTGCGCCCATGACGGAGACACGATCAAGTGCCCGCGAAAATCACCGAAAGTGGGTGTCTACGCGATGCTGGAGAGATATCCGGTCTAGGGCAGGGCTCGGAATGACAACACGCTCTGTCCGCCACTTCGGCTCATATCTCTGACCCAATTGGAGAATCTTGCGACCGGCCTCGACAGCATGGCAGAAACGTTGCGCGATCAGGAGGTTCCCGAAATCTCCGGCCTCGACTTCGACGACCGCATCACCACGCCGCTCGAGACCGAGGTCTCGCATCGCAACAATCGAAGCTACCTCGCGCACCTGCGTCGGGCCCAACTCCGTGTCCGCGCCTGTGTCGAGGACGTGGATTGACGGGCCGGGAGCGGAATCTCGCGCACCGTGCTCACCCGCCTTGCCGCAGGCAACCGAATCCGACAGGGGGGTCAACCTGACGGTCACCGGCGCCTGCGGCAGCGGAAAGTCGTGGCTCGCCTACGCCATCGCCCATCAGGCCTGCCGCCAGCGGCGCTCGGTGCTCTACCGTCGGGTGCCCGAACTCAACGCCGAAATCGCCAACGCGCACGACACGGGACGCCTCGACCGGGCGCTTCGCCGCCTCGCCCGCCTCGACTTTCTGGTTCTGGACGACTGGGCCTGCAAGAATTTTCCGCGCAGGCGCGGCGCGACATGCTCGAGACCGTCGAGCAACGTTACATGCAGAAACCGACCCTGATAGCCAGCCAGAATCCCACCGAGCACTGGCACAACGTCGTCGGCGAGCCGACACTCGCCGATGCCATCCTCGATCGGGTGATCCACAACGCCCATCACATCGAGCTCTCGGGCGAATCCATGCGCAGGCGCAACAACTGAAGGCTGCAGAATACAATCTTGACAATGGGTTTACGTCGCTTACGCTCCGAAACTTGGTCTTCGGCCAAGACATCCAAAGGGAGGGCCCGAGAACTATCCTCTGGGGCGCCGATACCCCGAACGGTCAAGTGCGGCAGGAATCAGGGTCAAGTCAGCAGGAATCAACATGCCGTAAGGGTGCCCTAGATTCGCCTGAAATTTTCACAGCGATAACTTAACCGATTTTCGTTCAAGTTGGAGAAAAAAATGAGAAAAAGAATGGTGGGTTCCTATTTGGCCGGTTTAGTTTTCATTGTGTTTTGGGCCGCAGTTGCCTCGGGCCAAAAAACCTCAGACATGAAGTGTCTGTTGGAGGGCACGTCTTTTTGGGAAATGGCCAACGTCAAGATGATAGACGAGTGCATCCGCTCTGGGGGCAATTTCTCTGTCAGAAATGGTGATGGATCAACAGCGTTGCACTGGGCTGCGGCCTTCAACTCAAATCCTGGTGTAGTCGAACGCCTCGTCCAGTTGGGTGCTAACATTAAGGCCAGAGACAAAGATGGTTGGACACCTTTGCATATGGCTGCTTCATTTTATCCGAGGCCAGACATGATCAAGCGCCTCATCCAGTTAGGTGCCGAAACCGAGGCTAGAGATGGACTTGGAAGAACGCCGTTACACTTGGCGGCATCATACAACCCAGAACTGGCCGTAATTGAATACCTTGTCCAAATTGGTGCAAATATTGAGGCCAGAGACAAAGATGGCTGGACTTTGCTGCATGCGGCAGCATCAAATAACCCCAATCCAGACATGGTAGAACGCCTCGTACAGATTGGCGTAGGAATCGACACTCAAAGCCATAATGGGTTCACACCGCTGCACTATGCAGGGGGACACAGCATCAATCCGGACGTCATCGACCGCTTGGTTCAGCTAGGGGCCGACATATTTTCCCAAGGTAATAATGGGTTTACCCCGTTACAATGGGCTGCATTGAGCAACCCCGAACCGGACGTGATCGAACGCCTTATCCGACTTGGGGGCGACTACGAAGCACGAGACGACGACGGTTGGACTCTTCTGCACATGGCAGCGTCGAGTAACTCCAATCCAGAAGTGATAGAGCGCTTGGTTCACCTCGGAGCCGACATCGCTGTTCGAGACAACAACGGCCATACCCCGCTGCACTCGGCTGCTGTAGACAACCACGATCCAGACGTGATCGAACTCTTGGTATTCTTAGGATCCGATACCGAGGCCACAGATGAATTTGGAAGGACGCCGCTGCACTTGGCGGCATCATACAACCCAGAACTGGCCGTGGTCGAAATCCTCATCGAATTTGGTGCCGATAGAGCGGCCACAGACGACGATGGCTGGACGCTGTTGCACGCGGCTGCATCTTTCAACTCCAATCCAGACATGCTCGGGCGCCTCATTGAGTTTGGAGCCGGTATCGAGGCCAGAGATGCAACTGGAAGGACACCGCTACATTTGGCTGCTTCGAATAACCCAATTCCTGTCATGGTTACGCGCCTCATCGAACTCGGAGCCGACATCGCTGCTGAAACAAAAAATGGGCACAACCCACTATACTTAGCTGCTGCGAACACTTCAAATCCAGATGTAGTCGAGAGTCTCATTCGGCTCGGGGCCAACATCTCTGCACGTTACAAGACTGGGGATACCCCTTTGCACTGGGCTGCAAAAGAAAACCCTGAACCTGAAGTGATTGAGCGCCTAGTCCTTCTCGGAGCTGACATCACTGCCCGAGACGATGAAGGGTACACCCCTTTTCACTGGGCGGCAGCAAACAACTCCAATCCCGACGTTATCGAGAGCTTTGCTAAGCTCGGGGCCGAAATCGCAACCCGAGACAGTAGCGGAAATACCGCTCTGCACTGGGCTGCAGGAAGCAACCCGCACCCGGGCGTGATCAAACGCCTCGTTCACCTTGGGGCTGAAATCACAACTCGAGACGATGAGGGGAATACCCCGTTGCACCGGGCTGCGATGGACAACTCAGAACCAGAAGTAATAAAAATGCTCGTTCAACTTGGGGCAGATGTACAAATTCGAGCCGAGTATGGGTTGACCCCCCTGCACTGGGCTGCCGGAAGCAACCCCAATCCTGATATCTTGGAACAGTTGGTTCAATTGGGGGCAGATGTCATGACACGTGACGCAATAGGGTCGACCCCCTTGCATTGGGCTGCGTCAACCAATCTAGAACCAGCCATTATTGAGCGCCTCGTACATCTGGGAGCCGACGTCAACGCCCGTGACGCTGAGGGGAATACTCCATTGCATAGGGGGGCGAGACTCGGTTCTTTTTCAGAAAATGTCGTCCGCTTGTTGGACCTTGGAGCCGACCCTACGGCTGTGGCGGGTAACGGCAAGACCCCATGGGAATTGATCCAGAACAACCCAAAGTTGAAAAACACAAGTGCCTACTGGCGACTTAATGATGCGAGATTCAGATAGATTCAGGCATGCATTCGTGCCGGCGACGGCATTTGTCATCGACACGTCGTCGTATCGGAGACCGGAGCGCACGGTTCCAGTGAAATTGTGATTTGGCTTGAGCGAATCGATGCTCAAAAGCAAAGGACCAGGCGCCCGCACCAGTTCAAAACAACCATCTTGCAAGGCCGCCTTTGCTGCTGAGAATGGAGAATTCCCGATTTGGTGACCAGGCAACAGTGGCCATGAGCAACTGGGCTGGTGTCCGATCCGTTTGTCATGTTCAATGTCATCGTCACTCGTGGGAAACATCAACGGCCACGGTGCGCCCAACTCACGAGAGAGATTTGAGGAGGCGAAAATGCGAAAGAGAACAGCGAGGGCTCTTGCAGTGGGACTGGTCTACCTTGCCGTCTCGACCGTGAGTGCCTCAGGACAACAAGATGCGGACTCGCAGTGTCCGTTGGCGGACAGAAACTTTTGGGAATCTGCTGACATCAAGGTAGTCGACGACTGCATTCGTGCCGGGGCCGATGTATCGGTCACCGATGATGAAGGGGTGACACCCTTGCACCAGGCTGCCGCAGCCACATCCGACCCCAAGATCATTGAGCGCATCGTCACGGCAGGGGCCGAAGTCACTGCAGGCAACATTGGCGGGTCGACGCCATTGCACTGGGCTGCAGGAAGCAACTCAAATCCTGACGTGATCGAACGCCTGGTCCAGATGGGTGCCGATATCGAGGCCAGAACCAATCCCATGAACACGCCCTTGCACGTGGCAGCGGCATTCAATCCCAATCCGGACATCGTTGCACGACTGGTGGAACTCGGCGCCAACATCGAGGCGGAAAATGTCAGCCGTCAGACGCCTCTGCACGCTGCTTCTGGCAATCCCGAGAAGGCGATAACCCAAACCCTCGTGCAACTCGGTGGAAACGTCGATGTCCGCGATATCGACGGGCGATCCCCGTTGCATGCCGCTGCGAGCAGCTTCGCGGATCCCGCCGTGATCGAACTGCTGGTCCAGACGGGCAGTGAGATCGATGCCCAGGACGCTTTCGGAATGACGCCGCTGCACGCGGCGGCAAGAAGCAATCCAACACCTGTCCTCGTTGAACGCCTGATCGACCTGGGCGCCAATGTTGAAACCGCAGATCAGCAGATGATGTCACCATTGCACATGGCGGCGGCATTCAACCCCAATCCCGACATGGTTGAACGACTGGTCAAACTCGGTGCCAATCTTGAGGCCAAAAGCGAGTTGCAACTGACCGCGTTGCACCTCGCTGCGGCAAACAATCCTCAACCGTTCGCGTTTCAGCGCCTCATCGAGTTGGGTGCCGACATCGAGGCCCGATCAATGGGCGGGATGACGCTGTTGCACGCTGCGGCCGGTTTTGGGAGCTTTCCTGAAATCGTGCTCCATCTGTTGGACCTCGGTGCCGATCCAAACGCTGAAACGATTGACGGAGATACGCCATTGGATTTCATTCAACAAAACGGGGCTCTGGTCGACTCCGTCGCCCACAGTCGGTTGGAAGAAGCTAGCACCCGGTGAAATCGCTCGGTCGAATCCTTCTTCGGCCAACTCCATTGCACGAAGACACGTCTTGGGCGGGTGCGGCCATGACATGACAACTCGCCATCCCGACCGTCAGTGATGCCACGCGCGATCAGCGCGTGTTGGCGTCCGTAGACGCGAGCGTTTGCCGCGCGCGAACTTCGGTTTCGACTCGGCTCAGATCAGCAATGTCGGGCCGTGCTCGGGGTGATCACGCAAACTGGACGCTGAATGAAGGCACGACCTCGCGGTTCAAGATTCACCCATGAGCGCCGCATCGAACGGGAAAGACGTCAAATTCTCGTGACCGTCCTCGGTGATCAGGACCTGGTCCTCCAGCTTGATCGAGAAATCGCCGTTTTCCGGGCTGACCAGCGCTTCGACGCACAAGACCATGCCGGGCTCAAGCACGTAGTCGAACCTGTTTGGCATGTATGCGTCCGGATACACGATGGCCGGCCATTCGTCGCAAAGGCCAACACCGTGCATTTTGACCCCGTATTTCTGTTTCTGATAGATGTCGTCGAGGTGATGACCGCCAAAGGTAAGTTCCTCGAAACTGACCCCGGGCGCCAACATGGCCGTGTTTTCGCGGATGTGGTCGACACCGTGACGCATGGCGTAGATCATGTCATCTCGCGGCTTGCCGTCGCCAATCCAGAACGTCCGGGAAATGTCCACGCAAATTCCGTAGCACCCGATCAAGTCTGTATCCAGCGCAAGGACTTCGTTGTTTTGCAGCTGTCGTGGCCCGCACTCCTGGAACCACGGATTGGTTCGCGGTCCGCTCGCAAGCAGCCTGGTTTCGATCCATTCGCCGCCCCGCCGGATGTTCTCGGCGTGCAATGTCGCCCAGATTTCGTCCTCTGAGCGCCCCGGAACAGCCGAGTCGCGCATCGCGGCGACGGCCTTTTCGCAAGCATCATGTGCACAGCGCATGGCGAGAATGTCGTCGGGACCCTTCACGGCACGCGCCTTCTCCGTGACTTCCTCGCCCTCGAAGATCTCGAAACCCTGGGCCTCAAGGGCCTTCAGCCCCGCAACCATGATCTTGTCGACGGCAAGCCGACGATTGCTCCCGGCATGGGCATCCATCACTTCGCGAACCTGGCCTGCAAAGCTCGTGGCGTCGGTCTCCACCCCGTCGCCAGCGACAAAATAGAACAGGGACGCGCCCGTTCTGCGCTCGCGCACAAGCGGATTGAAATCGCTCAGGAACGGCGAGTTCTTGTAATCCCAGATGACCATGTAACCGTCCGCGCAAAGCAGGACCGCGCGAAACGGATTGTGCGCGTTCCACAGCTGCATGTTGGTCGTGTCGGTCGCGTAGCGGATATTCAGGGGATCGAACAGCAACAAGCCGCCGTAGTCGCGGCTCACGATGTGCTGGGTCAATCGGTTCCAGCGAAACCGGCGCATCTCGGCGAGGTTTGGAAGCGTCAGCCCGGCCTCTTCCCATTCCCTGAATGCCAGCTGGGTCGGCCCGATCTCGATTCGATCGTTGTCGTTGGGCGTACCGTCCGGTAGCGTCTCGCCGCGGGTCGGGTCGATCTTTCGACGATAGGAGTCTTCACCGATGTTCATTTCCAAACCTCCGTTCGCTCGCGCACCGACAAACTGCACCGCTCAGGGTTCCTTGTACATGGAAGAACTTCAGCCTGTCTCGGATTTCTTCGCAACGCATCACCGCACGATGGACCATGCAGAATCGAAAAACGGTCTGAATGCGGCACGCACGGTCAAATCCTGTCGCTGACTGGCAAACGTGACACAACATTCAACAAACGAGCCGGTCAGCGTCGAGGGAGGCAAGATGTCGTGATGTCTCGCATCCCACCGTTTTCTCGAATCTTTCAGGCAGAATTGCCGCTGCGTCCGTGGGCAGACATGCGCACCAGCCGGCTGCCGGGTCTCAATCCCCTTGAAACGTCGCGTTGGCTGGTGTTCGATGATGTCCATCGCGAACAGATGGCATACAGGGACCACCTGATCGAACATCGCCGGGACGAAGTTTTTGCTTGCCGCGACATGGCCTTGGATGCCGCCGAGGAACTCAAGGACATCGTCGTCAACACCATAGCCAAGGTCGAGGAATACTCGATGCAAGACAGGCAGGTGATCCGTCCTGACGAGGTCTCGGTCAGCATCGACGACGACACGCACCCTCTTGTCACCGTCGGACGCCTCGTGCAGGAAGATTTTTGCCTCCTGCAAAAGATCGGCCCCGAACACGTGCTCACGGGAGCGATCCTGTGTTTTCCCGCAAGCTGGAGCCTCCACGAGAAGCTCGGACGCCCGTTGATCTCGATCCACGAACCGATCCCCCGCTACGATGATCGAATCGCGCGCGGCGTTCAGCGCGTCTTCGACGCCCTTGCTCCGGAACGGCCGCTCTGGCGCGCCAACAGTCTCGCGTATGACGATCCGGATCTCTTTCAACCGCGACGCGAGAACGAACGCCGAAGGCGTCCGAAAGCGAACAGCCCATGGATTCGCGTGGAGGTGCAGACCTTGCGAAAACTCCCGGCGACGGATGCCGTCGCGTTCGGCATCCACACCTATGTCGTCGCACGCAAGGGTGACGAGGGCGAATCTGCGCCAGGCAGTCGCCCAGCCGATGAATGATTGAACCAGACCGCGGTACTGAGCAAGACCCCATCCAAGGGCGCTCAGGCGACCGCATTGCAGGGCAATTTATGGGGGGCCACCCCCAGGAATCACGAGGCCCCCGCCTGCGGGGGCCCCGAGGGTCAGGCGGTCAGGGAGGGACGACCGCCATCTGGCCAGTTCAGCAGCTGTAGTACATCTCGAATTCGACCGGGTGGGGGGTGTGCTCGAAATTGTAAATCTCTTCCCACTTCAATTCCATGTACCCGGCGATCTGATCCTCGGTGAACACGTCGCCGGCAAGAAGGAACTCCTTGTCGGCCTCGAGAGCGCCCATAGCCTCGCGCAGCGACGCGCAGACCGTCGGAATGCCAGCCAGCTCTTCCGGCGGAAGGTCATAGAGATCCTTGTCCATGGCCTCGCCGGGATCGATCCGGTTGCGAATGCCGTCGATCGCCGCCATCAGCAACGAAGCGAAGCACAGGTAGGGGTTCGCTGACGGATCGGGGAATCGCGCCTCGATCCGCTTTCCGCTCGGCGAGCCCGTCCACGGAATCCTGATGCATCCCGAGCGGTTTCGGGCGGAATACGCGCGCAGCACGGGGGCCTCGAAACCGGGAATGAGACGCTTGTAGCTGTTCGTCCCCGGATTGGTGAAAGCGTTCAAGGCCTGCGCGTGCTTGAGGATGCCGCCGATGGCATAGAGTGCCTCCTGCGACAGATCGGCGTACTTGTCGCCCGCAAGGATGGTCTTGCCGCCCTTCCAGATCGACATGTTGACGTGCATGCCGGTCCCGTTGTCGCCGGCAATCGGTTTCGGCATGAAGGTGGCCGACTTTCCGTACGCATGCGCGACGTTGTGGATCACGTACTTGTACTTTTGCAGTTCGTCGGCCTGACGAGTGAGCGAGCCGAAGATCAGTCCGAGTTCATGCTGGCACGACGCAACCTCGTGATGGTGCTTGTCCACCTTCATGCCGATGCTCTTCATCGTGCTCAGCATCTCCGAGCGAATGTCCTGAGCCGCATCGGTCGGATTGACAGGGAAGTAGCCGCCCTTGACGCCAGGACGGTGCCCCATGTTGCCCATCTGAAACTGCGTGTCCGTGTTCCACGAGGCGTCGACCGCATCGAGTTCGTACGCGACCTTGTTGATCGTGTTGGCAAATCGCACATCGTCGAACAGGAAGAACTCTGCCTCCGGCCCGAAGTAGCTGGTGTCGCCGACGCCGGTGAACTCGAGATAGGCCTCGGCCTTTTGGGCCGTGCCCCTCGGGTCACGCTCGTAGGGTTCACCGGTATCAGGTTCCACGACCGAACAGTGAACGGCAACCGTCCGCTCGGCATAGAATGGATCAAGATAGCCGGATTCCGTATCGGGCATAAGCTTCATGTCCGACTGGTCGATAGATTTCCATCCCGCGATGGACGATCCGTCGAACATCATGCCTTCTTCGAGAAAATCCTCGTCGACCTGTTCGGCCGTGACCGTGACATGCTGCAGCTTGCCCCTGGGATCGGTAAAGCGCAGGTCGACGTAATCGGCTTCGTGTTCGCTGATCATGTTCAGCAGTTCTGTGGCACTCATTTCTTTTTTCCTTGGCTGAGGTTGGTGTCAGAACGATGTCTCGCTCCAAATCGGCAGATCAAAGGGCGTCAACCCCTTCCTCTCCGGTCCGGATGCGAACAGCCTGTTCAATGTTGTAGACAAAGATCTTTCCGTCCCCGATCTTGTCTGTCCTGGCTGCCTTGACGATGGCTTCAATCGCGGCTTCGAGATGCTCGTCTGCGAGCACGACCTCGATTTTGACTTTCGGAAGGAAATCAACGATGTATTCCGCACCGCGATAAAGTTCGGTGTGTCCTTTTTGGCGTCCGAAACCTTTGGCCTCGATGACCGACAACCCTTGGATGCCTGTTTCCTGCAACGCTTCCTTGACTTCGTCAAGCTTGAACGGTTTGATGATTGCCTCTATCTTTTTCATTGTGCTCGTTCCCTGATCACCGGAATTAACTTCAAGGCTTCGGCCTTGAGACGCACGGGCACCGAACATGTCTTGCCGGTTCGGGCAATCGGTGAAGATCACCACCCTGCGCCTTCCCCGAGATTTCGTCGATTATTGATCGAGGTATAGGCAGATTGCACAAATGATAGCCAGAATGGAATCATGAGCGTGAATTCAATCTTGACAGCGGAGCAGATGCGCCGACTGGAAACCGACGTCATCCAGTCGGGCCGCGCAAGCGGCGAACGCCTCATGGAGCGCGCGGGAGAGGCAATCGCTCGAGAAATCAACACGCGATGGGGCGCTCGATCCCGTTCCCAGGTGGATGACAAGAACGCCAACGTCGCGACAGATGTTCTCGTTCTGTGTGGTCCGGGCAACAATGGCGGAGACGGCTTTGTCGCCGCTCGACTGCTTGCGAATCGCAATTGGTCCGTCAGAGTCGCACTGTTCGGCAACGAAGACGGCTTGCCGAAAGATGCCGCAGCCAACCTGTCGAGATGGCGTCAGATTGGGGACGTACACCCGATAACGACCCATGATCACTTGCCGGTGGAGTGGATACGCCAAAATGGAACGATCATCGTCGATGCATTGTTCGGAACCGGTCTCTGCCGCCCGCTTGCAACTGGACTTCATTCTCTGCTGACGCAAGCTGCCGACTGTTCGCCGCTGGCAATGATCGCCGTCGACATGCCAAGCGGAGTCTGCTCCGACAGCGGTCGGTTGATGAATCCGGTTCCGCGATTCGACCTCACCGTCACCTTTCACACGGCCAAGCCGGGGCATTTCCTCGACGAGGGTTCCAATCGCTGCGGCGATATCGTCGTGGCGGACATTGGCATCGACGAACGGACGACACCCGCAGCTCTGCTGACGAGTCCGGCGGCCCTCGACTTGACTGCCACGCTCGAAAAACGCGCAAGCCAGCATAAGTACGATCACGGACATGCGCTGGTCTTTTCCGGTCCTCCGGGTCGGGGAGGGGCCGCGCGTCTTGCTGCAAGGGGAGCGCTGCGGGTCGGCTCGGGCCTCGTGAGCATCGCCTGCGAGACCGCGGCGATTGCCGAACACGCAGCACAACTGAACGCGATCATGATCAAGGGAATTTGCGGTTCAGGTGACGTCGAAAGACTTCTGGCGGATGCGCGCTTCAATGCCCTCTGCGCGGGGCCAGCGCTTGGAACCGACCCGAGTTCCAGACGCCTGATCGTCGATCTACTTCGAACCGGCAGACCGCTGGTGCTCGATGCCGACGCGCTGAGCCTGTGGGAAGACGCCCCATGTTCCCTGATCAGCAGGCTCCACCCGAATGTCGTCCTGACACCGCACATGGGGGAGTTCTCGCGATTGTTCCCGGACCTGTCGCGGCGACTCGTCACCACTCCCGAGCTTTGGCCCGCTTTTTCAAGGCTTGATGCCGTGCAGGAGGCGGCCGCACGGGCAGGCTGCACGGTCGTTCTCAAGGGTTCGGCAACCCTTGTAGCGACGCCCGGCGAGGTCTCGTGGCTCAATGCGGCGACGGGAAGGGATTCCGTTCCGTGGCTCGCGACGGCTGGCTCGGGAGATGTTCTTGCGGGAATGATCGCAGGTCTGCTGGGACGCGGATTGCGGCCTCATCACGCAGCGGCATCCGCGGTCTGCCTCCACACCGAGGCTGCGCGCCAGTTCGGCCCGGGCCTGATCGCAGAAGACATCCCCGAAGCGCTTCCGCAGCTGTTCGCCTCGCTCAAAGTCAATCAAGCACGGGCAGATCGGCCCATAGGGAACTGACGTCGGCGGCATTTGCCTGGATTTTTTTGATCGCCGTGATCATCCGTGTTGATTTTCTCTCGCAATGCCAAATCGACTTTGCTAGTAACTGCCGGATTCCGGGTGGCCGTCACCGGCCGCCGTCATACGGGTTCCGCGGGTGTGGCGGAATTGGCAGACGCACCAGATTTAGGATTTGGCGCCGCGAGGCGTGGGGGTTCAAGTCCCTCCACCCGCACCACATATTGCCCTGACACATTGTCTCGAGGACCGAAACTCATCTGAACGGAAAACGGCAATCATGGAAATTACCGAAAAACTGAATGAAGGACTGTCCCGTACGTTCGCCATGACGGTGACAGCCGAGGAAATCGACAAGCGGGTCACGGAGCGACTGAAGGAAATCGCCGGCACCGCGCGCATGAACGGGTTTCGCCCCGGGAAGGTGCCGATTTCCTTGCTGCGCAGGATGTACGGCGATGGCGTCAGGGCCGAAACCAGCAATGACATCGTGAGCGAAAGCATCAAGGAGCATATCGAGAACAGCGAAGACACGCCGATCGGTCAACCGACACTGGAACTGATCAGCGAACCTGACGAGCCGGAGGTTCGGGTCGAATTCTCGTATGAATGCGTTCCGACCGTCCCTTCGGTCGAATACGCGTCGATCGAGATCGAACGCCCCGTTGCCTCGATCAGTGACGACGACATCAACACCCAGCTCGAACAGATGGCCGATCGTCATCCCGTTTACGCTGACCGGCCCGAGAGCGACGGAGCTTGCATGGATGACAAGATCTTCGTCAGCTTTTCAACGACGGTGGATCAGATTGCGGTCGAACGCCTGAGCGTGCAGGACTTTCCGATGATCCTTGGATCCGGGACGCTGTTTCCTGGTTTCGAAGAAAACCTTCTGGGTGCCAAGCCGGGCGAACGGCGAAAGTTCACGGCCAATATCCCGACGGATTTTGCTGACCAGAATCTGGCAGGGCGGTTGGCCGAATTCGACTGCAGGATCAATGCGGTCCAGTGTCCGCTTCCTCGAGCCATCAACGACGATCTGGCCGAACTTCTGAGTTTTCGGGACCTCGACGACTTGAAGCGCTCGATCCGCGAGAACCTCGAAACCTCGATGGCCAACGTGTCCGAGAATGTCTCAAGGACGCGCATGCTGCGCGAACTCGAGAAACAGCTCGAATTCGACGTTCCGCCCGTGCAACTCGAAAACGAAGTTCGACAGGTCAAGGCCATGCTGGAGCAGGACGAAGCCACGTCGCGGGCTGAGGCAGCGGACGATTCCGGCAGCGAGGGCGAGGTCGAGCCCGAGAGTGAAGACGACAACGAAGCGACCTCGGCGAAGGCTGCCGAGGGCGACGGCGAAGTCGACGCAACGGGTTCGGAACAGACGGACGAGGACGCCTCCGAAACCGGCGAAACGGACGAGGAAGCCCTCGCAATTGCCAGACGCAGACTGCGAACAGGGTTCCTGTTCCGGCAGATTGCGAAAGAGCAGGACATTCAGGTCACTCCCGCTGACATGTACAATCGTTATGTCACGACCCGCAGACCGATGTCGGTACAGGAGTGGCAGAACAGGATCGCAAACGACAGAAACATGCTCGAGATGCTCACGATGGAGTGCATCGACGACATGGTTGCCACATGGCTGATGTCGCAGATCAAGGTCACCGAAAAAAGCGTGACACGCGAAGAACTTGAAGCCATGACCGATTGACAGGAAACGATGCGAGCCAACCTCGGTTCGTCGTTCTCGTCACCGGCGATCTGCGTCATGACTGAAACTTGCGGCACAAGGATCTGAACCAAGTCCCGTTGCCTGATCCATCGAGTCCGGATCGCGCGACGAGCCAAGGTTCGGAATCCGCTTCTGAACTGGAGAACAAAAGGTGAGAAACCCGATCGAAGTCCACGCAAACACGCTGGTTCCCATGGTGGTCGAACAGACGTCCAAAGGGGAGCGTGCCTATGACATCTATTCAAGGCTCCTCAAGGAGAGGATCATCTTCGTCTCAGGACCCATTCACGACTTGACGGCCACGCTTGTCGTCGCCCAGCTTCTGTACCTGGAGGCCGAAAGCCCCAACAAGGACATCTCGATGTACATCAACAGTCCAGGAGGCGTCGTGACCTCTGGAATGTCGATCTACGACACCATGCAGTACATTCGCCCCGAAGTGTCCACGCTGTGCATCGGGCAGGCCGCCTCAATGGGCGCGCTCCTGCTGGCAGCCGGCGCGCCGGGCAAGCGGTACGCCTTGCCGAACAGCCGCGTCATGGTGCACCAGCCGTCGGGCGGGTTTCAGGGCACGGCCTCGGACATTGCATTGCACGCCCGCGAAATCCTTGATCTCAAGGACCGTCTGAACAAGATCTACGTCACCCACACCTCTCAACCTTTGGAAGTTGTCGAACAGGCACTCGATCGAGACAATTTCATGTCCGCAAACGAAGCCAAGGACTGGGGGCTGATCGACGAAATTGTCGAGAATCGGAACGAAATTGGCCAAGGCGAGTGATTCGGAACGCGGCGCCCGAACCGCGACAGCGTGCGGACGGTCACCTGTGACGAGGACCAGGCGAACAAGAGATCAAGAGCGACAGAGAATGCCGCCCGATCGATGGCCGTGGGCCGTCGAAACGGGACGAATTGGTCCACGTTTTCGGGATGTGCTGGAAACGTTGTGCCAAGGCAATTTCTACACTAGATTCAACGGAAGGATGCGCGTTCCCCTGAATGGGCAAGGAACCTCGTCTCGGGACAAGCGCACGCGAGCAGAAAAAGTCAGGAGATTGCAGGGATGTCAAAATCCGACGTCAAGAATTCAGGAAACACGCTCTATTGCTCCTTTTGCGGAAAAAGCCAGAACGAAGTCCGCAAGCTGATCGCAGGCCCGACCGTCTTCATTTGCGACGAATGTGTCGAGCTGTGCATGGATATCATCCGTGAAGAGGTCAAGAGCGGGCTCTCCGCGACAGCCAATGGCGTCCCGATTCCGGCCGACATCTGCAAGGTCCTCGACGATTATGTCATCGGTCAGGACATGGCGAAACGAGTCCTCTCCGTCGCCGTGCACAACCATTACAAGCGCCTGAACCACGACGAAAAAAACACCGAAATCGAGCTGGCCAAGTCAAACATCCTGCTCATCGGCCCGACCGGTTGCGGCAAGACCCTGCTGGCTCAGACCCTCGCCAGAATCCTCGACGTTCCCTTCACCATGGCCGATGCGACGACCCTGACCGAAGCGGGATATGTTGGCGAGGATGTCGAGAACATCATCCTCAAGCTGCTGCAGGCAGCCGAGTACAACGTCGAACGGGCCCAGAGGGGCATCGTCTACATCGATGAAGTCGACAAGATCACGCGGAAGGCCGACAATCCCTCGATCACCCGCGATGTTTCGGGGGAAGGGGTGCAGCAGGCCCTCCTGAAGATCATGGAGGGCACCGTCGCCTCGGTTCCGCCCCAGGGCGGCAGAAAGCACCCTCAGCAGGAATTCATGCAGGTGGACACGACCAACATCCTGTTCATCTGCGGCGGCGCCTTCGCCGGCCTCGAAAAGGTCATCGCAAGGCGCGGGCGCGGGTCGGCGATCGGATTCGGAGCCGACGTCAGGGACGAAGACAAGCGAGAAACCGGCGAAATGCTCGAGTCTCTCGAGCCGGAAGATCTGCTCAAGTACGGCCTCATTCCCGAGTTCATCGGCCGTCTTCCCGTCATCGCGACGCTGTCGGACCTCGATGAAAAATCGCTGGTCGCCATCCTGACCGAACCGAAGAACGCGCTGGTCAAGCAGTACCAGCGTCTTTTCGAACTCGAAGATGTCGAGCTGAAGTTCACCTCCGAGGCGCTTGAAGCCATCGCGTCGCGCGCCATCGCCCGCAAGACCGGCGCGAGAGGCCTGCGATCGATCATGGAGGACATTCTGCTCGACACGATGTTCGACCTTCCCGGTTTCGAGAATCTCGAAGAGGTGGTGGTCAACGAAGACACGGTTCTGCGCGGCTGCGAACCGCTTCGGGTCTTTGGCGACCGGAAAGAACTGTCGGCGACCGGCTCGTGAGCGCGGCGACCGAGGGCGTCACGTCAAGATCGAATGGACAGGTGAGATGCTGCTGAAACGCTTGTTTACGTGGTGGAACGGACAGACCCTGAATACCCAGTTCCACACCTGGTTGCGGGGAAACCTGGTTGGTCGCGACGACCAGGGCAATCGCTACTTTCAGAACAGCCAGCGAAGATGGGTCATCTATGCCGGCGAGGCGGAGGCCTCTCGGGTACCTCCCGAATGGCACGCGTGGCTGCACCACACCTGCGAGAAACCGCCGACCGAACAGGCGCCCCGCAAGCGGGACTGGGAGAAGCCGCACCAGCCCAACCTGACCGGAACCGGACATGCCTATGCTCCGAAAGGGAGCCTTCGGTCCGGAAATCCCGGTGCACGGCCAGGGTACACCGCCTGGACTCCGGACCAGTCGTGATCGGGTCGTTGTCGACCCGGTCATCAGCCTGACGAACGAGACGCGCAGATCATGTCGGAGAACGCCACTGAAACGGTCATTGGAGCCGTTGTCATTGCAGCTGCAGTGTTTTTTCTCTTTTTCGCGGCAGGGATCATCGGAAACCGCGCGCTCGAGGACAGCTACCAGGTTCATGCGGAATTCCGCGATGTCGGGTCGATCACGCGCGGCACCGATGTTCGGATTGCAGGCGTCAAGGTCGGGACGGTTTCCGATCTTGCCCTCGATCAGGAAACCTATCTGGCCGGTGTCACCCTCGCAATCGACGACAGTGTCGCCATCCCTGACGATTCCGCTGTCGAAATCGCGTTGGATGGCCTGCTCGGAGGCAACCACGTCGAAATCATACCTGGCGCCTCGTTCGATTACCTCGAGGACGGCGACACGATCGTGGATGCGCAGGGAGCCGTCAATCTCATAACGCTTCTGATCAGGGCGTTTTCGAGTGACGAATGATGGTGCGTTTCAAGCGAGCGCGGGCTGCGCGGTCATCATGGGGAGGGTTCTCCGACCATCCCGGAACGTGATCGCGGGCATGCTCCTGCTTGTTGCTTCTGCAGCACTTCCCCAAGGATCCGGCGAAGACGGAATCACGACCACCACCCTCGAGCCGGTCAGTCCCGACAGGATCGAGAACGAAATCGAGACCGGGAATGGTGTCGGCGCAACGCTCAGGATGCTGGACTTCCTCTCCGGCAGGGTCGATGATCTGGCCGTTGCACAGGGAGAAGTGCTCGAGCGAGGTTTTTTGACGCTCGAACTGCTCGAATGCCGATATCCCGTGGAAAATCCCGATGCTGACGCCTTTGCAAGGCTCATCATCCACGACCTGCGCGATGACGACGAACCAAGGTTCGATGGCTGGATGGTGGCATCCAGTCCGGCTCTCTCGGCGCTCGATCATCCGCGCTACGATGTCTGGGTGATCCGCTGCACGATCTCGGATGGTTGAACGAATTCGGGCAAGGCGAAAAAGTCAGCGTCGTCTCTTGCCAGCGCGAGCGTCAGACACTGCCTGTAGAGCGCTGCGGGGATTTCAATTGCGCCAAAGGCCTCCAGATGCGGTGTCACGAACTGAACGTCGAGAAGCGAATACTTGCCCTGCTGCAATCGCGCAACGAGGTAGGCCAGAGCAATCTTCGAGGCATCCGTGACCCGTGAGAACATGCTCTCCGCAAAGAAGGCGCCACCGATCGACAGCCCGTAAAGACCGCCAACCAGGCGCTGCTCCCGATCGTTGATCTCGATCGAGTGAGCGTGTCCGGCGGCATGGAGGTCCAGGAACAGCGCGCGGAGCCCGTTGCTGATCCAGGTTTCCGGTCGATCGGCACATCCGGAAATGACGCCCTCGAAGTTCCGATCGACGCTGATCGAGAATCCGCAGTTTCGAATGCGACGCTTGAGCGAACGTGACGCGTGAAAGGAATCGAGAGGCAGGATGCCCCTCATCCGCGGCGAGACCCAATACAGAGATCCATCGTCAGCGGATTCGGCCATCGGAAAGATGCCGATCGAGTATGCCTTGAGCAGAATGTCCCCATTGATCGCTTCACAAGGTGTGGACAGTCTTGTTTCGACCACGATGTCACCACCACGTCAGGATCGTTCGCGCAGCCACCGTTCCAGCCAATGGATGTCATAGTTGCCGTCCTGGATGTCCTTCTGGTCGAGCAACTGGCCAAAGAGCGGGGCCGTCGTGTCGATGCCGTCGACCACCAGTTCGACAAGCGCTCTCTTGAGCCGCGCGAGAGCCGCGCGTCGGTCGGTTCCATGAACGATCAGCTTGCCGATCAGGCTATCGTAATAGGGAGGAATCTCGTAGCCTTGGTAGAGAGCGGAATCGAACCGGACGCCCAGGCCGCCGGGGGCGTGGAAAGTGGTCACCCGTCCGGGGCAGGGGGCAAAGTTCGGCAAACGCTCGGCGTTGATTCGAACTTCGACGGAATGACCGGAGATCCTCAAGCGGTCCGGATCGAGCGACATGCCCTGGCCCGCAGCGACGCGGATCTGCTCCTTGACCAGATCGACCTGAAAGATCGACTCCGTCACCGGATGTTCCACCTGAAGCCGCGTGTTCATCTCGATGAAATAGAATTCGCCGTCCTCGTACAGAAACTCGACGGTACCGGCTCCGGCGTAATCGATCTTGCCGATGGCATCGGTGCATATCTTCCCGATTCGGGACCGAAGCTCCGGCGTCATTGCCGGCCCCGGGGCCTCCTCGAGCAGTTTCTGGTGACGTCGCTGGATCGAACAGTCGCGTTCGCCGAGATGGACGGCATTTCCCTTGCCGTCGCCGAAAACCTGAATCTCGATGTGGCGGGGTCGTTCGAGGTACTTTTCGAGGTAGACCTCGTCGTTCCCGAATGCCGTCAGAGCTTCAGAGCGGGCAGAGCCGAACGCCGTTTCGAGTTCGTCCCGCGAGTGCGCCAGTTTCATTCCGCGTCCGCCACCACCGGCAGTCGCCTTGACGATCACCGGGTAGCCGATCTCGTCGGCAATCCTGAATGCCTCGTCGAGATTGGCGACACCGCCATCGGAGCCCGGAACGCAGGGGACACCGAGCTCCGCCATGGTCGTTCGTGCGACGATCTTGTCGCCCATCTGGCGAATGTGGTCGGGACCAGGACCGATGAAGCTGATCCCGTGATCATTGACGATCTCGGCGAATTCGGCGTTCTCCGAGAGAAATCCGTATCCCGGGTGAACGGCTTCGGCACCGGAAATGTCGCATGCCGAGATGATCGAGGCCGACGACAGGTAACTTTGCGACGCCGGCGGCGGCCCAATGCACACGCTTTCGTCGGCCATCCGGACGTGCATGGCCTCGGCATCGGCCGTCGAATGCACCGCAACGGTCGCGATGCCCATTTCCTGGCAGGCCCGAATGACCCGCAAGGCGATCTCTCCGCGGTTTGCAACGAGAATCTTTGAAAACATGTTGATGAGGTCTTTGTTCGGATTATTCGATGATCATGAGCGGAGCGCCAAACTCCACCGGCTGCTCGTCCTGAACCAGGACCTTTTTCAATGTCCCTGACTGCGGCGAGGGAATGAAGTTCATTGTCTTCATGGCCTCGATGATGAGCAGGGTCTGACCCTGCTGGATCTGGTCGCCGACCTTGACGAACTGCGGCGCGCCCTGTTCGGCCTGCAGATACACGGTTCCCACCATCGGAGAGGTGATCAACCCCGGATGCTGTTCCGGCGACTCCGGCGGTTCCTGGGATGCGGAGCTGTCCACCGCTGCCACCTCGGGTGGAGCCACAGCGATGACGGGTTCAGCAACGTGCCCTGCAACCACAGGTTGCGAGACCTGAACGGTCTGCGTCGCCGAGACCCTCGCCATGCGAAGTTTCAAATGCGAGTCGTCGGAATACGATCGACGAAACTCCAGTTCCGCGAGATCCTGCTCCTGAAAGAGGGCAGTCAATTCCTTGATCAGGCGAAGATCATCGTCCTGGTCTTTCTTGCTCATTCAATTCGTCCCATTTCAGTATCCATTCCTTGACCGAGCCAGTCGTTCGCGACCATCTGGCGCTGAACCCGTTACGACGGTTGCTTTTCATCCATCGTCAATTCCAAAACCGTCACAGTTCACCGGCGCGGGCCGCACTGACCAATCTTTGGAGATCCGCCTTCGGCACGTATCCACGAACGAAGGTCCCTCCGAGGATGAATGTCGGCGTTCCACGGACGTCGAGCACGCGACCGAGTTCTCTTACGCGTGCAATATGGTCATCGACCCGTGGATCCGCCATCGCATTCTCGATCACGGAAAAGTCAAGCCCGGCGGCCGTCGCGATGTCGCTGATTGCGTAGAGATCGAAGGCGCTTTGATGCGTCATCAAGGCGTCATGAACCGCTCGGTATGCATCGCCGCCATAGGACATCAGGGTGGCCACCGCCATCCTCGCGGCATACTCGGAATCGGGTCCGAGAACAGGGTATTCCTTGACCACCCAGCGGATGTTTCCGTCTTCCTCGAGCAAGCTCGCGACTTCGGGGTGGGCCCGTCGGCAGTAACCGCACTGATAATCCAGAAACTCCACTAGCGTGACATCGCCTTCGGGGTTTCCACCCACGTAGGAAACGCCGTCATCCATGATCTCGTCGCGGTACTCGGCGATCAGGCGTCTGTCACGATCCTCCTTCGCAAGTTCCTCTTTTTCCTGGATGATCTCCAGCATCTCGAGGATGATTTCCGGGTTGGACAGGAGATAGTCCCTGATCTCTCCGTGGAGAACTTCCCGCGCTTCGTCATCCGCCAGCAGTTCGCCCATGTCGAGACCGGTTGCCGGGGCTGAAACGCCCATGGCCAGGAAAGCGACTGCGACCCCGGTCGTCAACTTGCCCATTGCATGCATCTCCGTCTCACTTCAGACGTCCCAGCATTTGCAGGATGTCCCGTGCCTTTTGCCATTCGGGCGATCCTTCGGGAAGGAGCCTCATCGCGTGACCCGCATGGACCGCCGCCTGATCGAACCGCCCAATCAATGCGAATCTCTCCGCGGTCACGAGCGCTGCCATTCCTTGTCGTCCGTCACGCTGGTGGGCAACGGCCAGGTCGCGCAGCATGCGGGGATCCCTCGGGTCCAGGTCATAGGCCTTACGCAAGGTCTTCAGCGCGGCCGAATCGGAATCGCGATTCCCAAGCGCAAGCTGGGCTCGCCCCAGGCCTGCCAGCAACAGCGCCTGCTTGGGATCGAGCGACACCGCTCGCTCGTAAGCCTCGATCGAAGGCCGAATTCGTCCGCTCTCGAGCAGAAACTGTCCCATGAGTTCGTTGTAGTACGGATCGTTCGGCCGGATGCGCAACAGACGCTCGGTCTCGTTCAGTCCCGCCTGGAGATCTGGAAGTCGAAAATAGGAAATCGCTCGAACAATAGTGTTGAACTCGCTCGAATCGGCGTTCCTGAGTTCGCGGAGGTTTCGCGAAGGGTCGTCCACGAATCCCTTGAATTTCGCGCGAGCACGCGCGTACCAGTATTCGTGTTCCTTGACCGTGTCGGGGTCTTGCTGGTCGGCCGAATCGGAGAGCGTGTCGACGAGGTTCCTGATTCTCTTGATGCGTGTCGCCGAGAGCGGGTGCGTTCTGAGATAGGTTGCCGAACTCGATGTCTGGAGCGGCTCGGACTGGTGCAAAAGGTCAAGAACCTCGATTGCCGAGGACGGATCCACGCCAGCCTCGGCGATGTACTCGACCGACCGACGGTCAGCCACCGATTCCTGGGACCGCGAGAACGCGAACAGGCCCTTTTGGGCTGCATCAACAGACCCGACGGCGACTCCGACACCCGCGGTCGGGTTGCCCGCCGCCGCCGCGACCACGCCGAGGAGCATTCCAAGCCCCGCAGCCGTGGATGCTTCGCGTGACTTGATCACCCTTTGAGGTATGTGCCCTCCGGTGATGTGCGCAAGCTCGTGGGCGACAACCGCTTGAAACATATCCACTTTTTCGAGGCGCTGCACCAGGCCGGAATGGATGAATATGTTTCCGTTCCCGGCCACGAAGGCATTGAGCTCCGGATTCTCGACAATGAAGAAATTGACCGAAGACGAACTGACGTTTGCAGCGTCCAGTATGGGTTGGCTGACCATGTTGATCGTTCGTTCGATCTCGGCGTCTCGGATCAGGCCAGACGCCATCGCCTGGCCCGCCATGACCGAAATGGCGAAAGCCATCGTGACTGGCAATGAGGTCAGGTGTCGCATCATCGATCAGAAGCTCAGGAATTCCCGGCACTGTGGCAAACGGATCGTGACCCCTTGGAAGTCACGTCGCGACCGTTTCGCGCCGCTGTCCGTGCACGGCTACGGTTCTCATGGCCATGCTTCGGCCAAACCGGTTGTGCCTTGCCTGGAATCCTCACCGTTCGGCATCCGACGCAGTTTCCTCGACGAGAGACCTCCACCATCCCCGTCGAGGTTTTTCATCTGATCGGGCATTGGCGGGAGCATTGTCTTGCGAAACGGCATCTTCTGGAGCAGCTTCCTCGCTGGAAGACACAACGGTCGCAGATTCGTCATCTTCATCATGGTGAAGGGGTTCGTCGTTCAGGATGATCGACGACTCTTCGGGAACCGCCGCCTCGATCTCGGTGTCGTTATCCGCGTGATCCGCAAGGTTTCCATTGCCCTCATCCGAACCCTCGCGGTCCTGATCTGTCACGGTGTCTTGATCGCCGGCCACAGTCTCCTGCCCGGCCGAAGGACCGTTCGCACCGTCGGCACGAACCAAGTTTTCGTCGCCTTCGTTGCCTTCGTCGCTTGAGCCGTCATTGCCGGCCTCAACCGCGGCGCTGTCATTCGACCTGCCGGTTCGGCGCGACCTGCGTCGTCGCCCTCGACGCGAGCCTTTCTGGTTGGCGGATTTTGCCTCGGATTCCCCCGCTTCCGGCTGGGCCGCATCATCGCCGGCGTCAGGGCTTGACGATTCCGCCGCCGCATCATCACCGTGGCCAGTGTCGCCCTCGACATCTTCGACCGAATTTTCGGAGTCGGCTGATCTTGTCGTTCCCTGGTTGTCTGCGCCCCCGCGCGAACCGCGCCGTCGGCGTCGCCTGCGGCTCCGCCGGCTCGGCGCCGCTGCCTCTCCCTGTTCCGACTCGTCCTCGGAAGAAGCGGCTTCGCCGGGAAGGAGCCGATCGAGACTGAATGCCTCGACCGTGGCGCCCTGAATGCCTTCGTCGACATCGGGTTTCTTCCGTGACAGGGAAAACTCCGCAGCGGACACCGACGCATCCGCCTCTATGCGTACCGTGATCGACCGTTCGGCCTCGAGAGTCACGATCGCTGCGCGCTTGTCGTTGATCAGGAAGTTTCCAACGTCGACCGGCACTGTCGCAACCATCGTGTCGCCTTCTCGGCAACGCACCGACAGTTCGACCAATCGACGAAGAACCTGAAGTCCAAGCGACAAACTGGTTCGGACGGACCCCAAGCCTTCGCAGTGCGGGCAGGGGACAGACGTCGATTCGAGCAGCCCCGGGTGCAACCGCTGCCTGCTCATCTCGAGAATTCCGAAACTGGAGATGCTGCCGATCTGGATGCGAGCCCGATCCGACTTGGTCGCCTCCTTGAGCATGCGTTCGACCTTGGCGTTGTCGCGTCGGTCGTTCATGTCGATGAAGTCGATTGCAATCAGCCCCGAGAGATCGCGCAACCGCAATTGGCGTCCGAGTTCTTCGGCTGCCTCCAGGTTGGTGCTCAAGGCGGTTTCCGCGACCGAACCCTTCTTGGTCGCCCGTCCCGAGTTGACGTCGATGGCGACGAGCGCCTCCGTCGAATTGATCACGATCGATCCGCCCGACTTCAGCCTGACCATCGGATCGAGCGTTGCGTCCAGGAACCCTTCGATCCTGTACCGCGAAAACAGGGGCAACTTTTCCTTGTACTGCTTCACGCGCTTGGCGTGCGACGGCAAAAGCATCTTCATGTAGCGCTTTGCCACCTTGTACGCTTCTTCGCCCTCGACGAGGATCTCCTCGATTTCCCGGCTGTAGAGATCCCTGATCGAACGCTGGATCAGTCCACCTTCCTCAAAGATGAGCGTCGGCGCGATCGATTGCATCGTCAAATCGCGGATTTCGTCCCAAAGGCGGCACAGGTACTCGAAATCGCGCCTGATTTCCGCCTTGTTCCTCTTGGCGCCGGCCGTGCGCACGATCAGCCCTGCGCCGTTCGGGACCTCGATCCCGGACGCGATCTCTTTCAGCTTCTTGCGATCGGCCGCGTTGGTGATCTTGCGCGAGATGCCTCCATCGCGGGGTGTGTTGGGCATCAGGACACAATAGCGACCGGCGAGCGAAAGATATGTCGTCAGCGACACGCCCTTGTTGCCGCGTTCCTCCTTGACGATCTGGACAAGCAGGATCTGGCGGACGTGAACGACTTCCTGAATCTTGTATCGTCGCGGCAGGTATCGACGAATTCGCGCGGCCTCCTCGACGTCGTTGACATCGTTGTCGACCTTGGTCCTGTTCCTTCGGCCAGACCTGCCCGACCGAGACGACTTGCCCGACGCAGTTTCCGTGTCCGGAGAGTCCTCATCGTCGGAAACTGCATCCGTTTCAGAGTCGCCTTGCGCGCTCCCGTCGGTCTCGCCTTCGTCCAGATCGCCCGGTTCGTCTTCGGTCTCGCTGGCGAGTTTCTCCATCTGCTCCGCATACTCGGCCTTCGACAGTTCCCTGTCGGCCACCGGAATCTGAAAATAGTCCGGATGAATTTCGGAGAAGGGAAGGAAACCGTGGCGATTTCCGCCGTAGTCGACGAATGCCGCCTGGAGGGACGGCTCTATCCGTTTGACTTTTGCGAGATAGATGTTCCCGGCCAGCCTGAGCTTGCCGACATTTTCAAAATCGAATTCCTCGACCTTGTTTCCTTCGGTGATGACGACGCGAGTTTCCTCCTCGTGCGTCGCATCAACGAGCATTTTCTTTGCCATGTTGCCTCTTTGGCACGTGTTGCGCTCAGCATTGCCGTGTTCCTTGTCGGATCGAAAGGCTGCGCACGCACGTGCTCATTCTTTTTGCCACTGCAAGGTGGTGGTGATGACGTGTCGAAACAAGGCAGCCTCGCATCATGTCCTCAATTCCTTCCACTCTCGCATCGTGGTCGTTTCCTGGTTTTTACCGATAGCAGCTTGGGTTTGTTCGCTTGGTATCGGCAACACTGTTCATCATCTGTTATCGCGGCATCCGGATTCGGACATCATGCCGAACCGCAGTCCCGTCGAGCAATTGATTGGAGCGGGTTTGAACCCGATCCGGGATCGCTTAGTGAATTTCTGCTGACGTTTCAATTCGATTCCGCATCATTTTTCAGTGAAACCCGTCGAGAGCCAAGATTCGGCGTCGTGTTCTTGCTTTCAGGTCACGGTCGCGCACGCGTTTGTCAGCCGGCTCGGCGGTCGTGCCTTCGATTTCGCAGACGGATTTCCGGGGCTGACGCCAGCCGAGGTGCCCGGAATCCCCGAATTGTCGCCCGATCCGCGATCTCTCACCCGCTTGTCCGGATTGAACCTACCGATCGATCGCCGACGATTCATGGAGGCTGACACCACCTCTTCACGCGATGCTCACGCGCGTGACACCCCTTCGGATCGCTGATTGCTTTGACGGACATGCGCGCCCGTCCTATAGGTGGCCATCAATCGGCGATGTGTCCACTCTCAAATGTGGAGCGGGGGTGTGATCGGGTTTTTCGTGAAAGCAACGGCGGCGCTGTTCAGCAACGCGAGCATGGGACTGCTGGCCATGGCCTTGGCTGGCGCCGTGCTGTTCGGACACTACGGGCGAGGTCTGCCCGATCACGCCGCGCTTGCGACCTACACGCCAGCCTCCGTTTCCCGGGTTTATTCGATCGACGGTTCGGTCATCGACGAATTTGCGGCCGAACGGCGATTCTTCACGCCCATTGACGACATTCCGGACCTGGTCAAGGAAGCGTTCATCAGCGCCGAGGACAAGGATTTCTATCGGCATCGGGGTTACAATCCGATCGGAATGGCAAAAGCGGTTCTCGAAATGGCCCAGGGCGGAAGATTGCGTGGCGCATCCACGATCACGCAGCAGGTCATGAAGAACTTTCTGCTCTCGAGCGATCGTTCAGCAGAGCGCAAGGTCAAGGAACTCATTCTCGCATCCCGCCTCGAGAACACCCTGTCCAAGGACAAGATCCTCGAACTCTACTTGAACGAGATCTTTCTTGGGCAGAACTCCTATGGCGTCACTGCCGCTGCCTTGACCTATTTCAACAAGCCGCTCGATGATCTCTCGGTGGCCGAAGCCGCCTACCTGGCCGCCTTGCCAAAGGCTCCAAGCACGTACCATCCGACCCGGCAGCTCGACCGCGCGATCTCGAGGCGGAACTTCGTCCTGCGAGAGATGGCCGAAAACGGCTACGTGAGCCCGGATGTGGCGGAAGCGGCCAAGACCGCGCCGTTGCTGACGGTCCAGTCGGGGGACATTCCGTCCTTCCGTTCCGTTCGCCCGCCGCGCGGCTACTTCACCGATGAAATCAGACGACAGATTTCCCGACAGATCGGTCAGGATCAGTTCTTCTCGGGCGGGTTTGTCTTGCGCGCCACCCTTGATCCGGCGTTGCAGGCCGCCGGAGCGGCAGCGCTGCGCGACGGTCTCGAAAGGTATGATCGCGCGCAGGGGCTTTATCGCGGACCGATCGGTCGGATCGACACTGGCTTGCTGGCATCGGAAAACGACTGGCGGCAGGCACTGTCGGATCTCGACGTGGCCAGGGACATCCCCGGCTGGTCGCCTGCCGTGGTTCTGAATCTCACTGGCCAGGCGGCCGAGGTTGGAATTTCCAATGTCGAGTCGCTCTCCCGGCCTCACGTGATACCGATGAGCGACTTGACGTGGTCACCGCTCTTGAGCGACGGCAGGACAGGTCGCCAGGCAACGGTTCCATCCGACCTGTTCGAGACCGGGGACGTCATCTACGTCAAGGCCATCCCCTCGGATGATGATGAAGATTCTTCCAATTGGTCGCTTCGCCAGATTCCCGAGGTCCAGGGAGCGTTCATGGCAATGGATGCCCACACGGGCCGCGTTCTGGCCATGCAGGGCGGATTTTCCTACCAGCACTCGGTTTTCAACCGGGCAACCCAGGCGCTTCGGCAGCCCGGTTCGTCGTTCAAGCCGTTCGTCTACGCAGCGGCGCTTGACAGCGGCTATTACCCTTCGACGATTCTGATCGACGCTCCGTTCGCGATCGAGACTCCCGAAGGAATCTGGGAGCCTGAGAACTATTCCGAAAAGTTCTATGGTCCGGTTCCGATGCGTGTTGGCATCGTCAAGTCCAGGAACCTGATGACGGTCCGCCTGGCGCAGGATGTCGGCATGGAGATCATTGCCGAATACGCTGACAGATTTGGCGTTTACGACGACATGGAGCCGTATCTGGCCAACTCTCTCGGAGCGAAGGAAACGACCCTTTACAAGATGGTCGCGGCTTACGCGATGTTTGCCAATGGCGGCGAGCGCGTTGAACCGACGCTTGTCGATCGAATTCAGGACCGCTGGGGCAAGACGACCTACCGTCAGGACCGCAGGAACTGCGTCGGCTGCGGTGAAGGCGATCTGGCTCCGGGGACCGCGCCAACCATTGTCAGCGAACGCCAGAGAATCATCGATCGGATCACTGCCTTTCAACTGACATCGATGATGCTCGACGTCGTCGAAAGAGGAACGGCCAGACACACCGTGAAACTCGATTTTCCGGTCGCGGGCAAGACCGGAACAACGAACGATTCACGCGACGCCTGGTTCATCGGCTTTTCGTCGAAGATCGTCGCAGGGTGCTACATGGGGTACGACGAGCCGCGGCCCATGGGCAAGCGGGCGACAGGCTCCGGAATGTGCGGCCCCGTGTTCGACGCGTTCATGGAGGTTGCGGCCGAAAGCTATGGATCATCCGAGTTTTCGGTCCCGTCCGGCGGTGTCTTTCTCAAGTTCGATCGCTGCAGCGGTGCCCGACTGCCCTCGTCAGCCTCTGGCGAACACGTGGTCCAGGAACTGTTTCGCGAAGGCGACCAGTACGCCGCAGACGAGTTGAACACGATCGGCGGCGGGTTCGGCGCCGGCGAGGACCTCCTGATCGACAGTTGCCTCGAAACTGCCGAGACCACCGTCGCGGAGGTGGAGGTACCTGCCGACACGATCATTGACGATGCGTCTAACATCCGCAACGAGGCGGACGAGGACGAGGATGCGTCGTTCGGATCTCTTTCGAGCGGCGGCCTTTACTGAGACTCGAATCCCGCAAGACCGCCAACGGCAACCAAGCACGTCGGGCACAGAGACGCTGCATGCGGCAGTTTCAAGTCTCCTTGCTTGGCTGCAATCGGATCGATATGTGTGTGCGCCCGATTGAATGCGAGCTTCGGAGCAGGTCATGCGGTCAGAAATTGAAAATACCGTCGCTTCGATCCGGCAATCGCTCGATCTGATTTACAGGCGGCAGAATCTCGAGACGGCAAGTCAACGGCTTGAAGAATTCAATGCGCGTTGCGAGGACCCCGATCTGTGGAACGATCCGGCCCGGGCGCAGCGATTGATGCGGCAACGGCAGTCGCTTGCTGATCAGATCAGTTCGCACGAGCGGTTCAACGCAGAATTGACCGAGGCCATCGAACTCCTCGAACTGGGGGAAGCCGAAGACGAGGCCGAGGTCGTCGAAGAGGCCGAGACGGCGCTGATCAACTTGGGCGATCAGGCCAAGCAACGCGAGATCGAGGCGCTGCTTGACGGCGAAGCGGACGGAAACGACAGTTTTCTCGAGGTCAATTCTGGAGCAGGGGGAACCGAAGCCTGCGACTGGACGGCCATGCTCGCGCGGATGTACGAACGGTGGGCCCAACGCCGGGGGTTCAAGTTCGAGGAAATCGCGGTGCAACCCGGCGACGGGACCGGACTCCGCTCGTTCGCGTGCAGAATTTCCGGTGACAACGCCTATGGCTGGCTGAAGTCCGAATCCGGCGTTCACCGCCTCGTGCGGATTTCGCCCTTTGATTCGAACGCGCGGCGCCATACCTCGTTCAGCTCGGTTTGGGTTTACCCGGTGGTTTCCGAGGACATCGAGATCGAGATCAATCCCGCCGACATCAGGACCGACACCTTCAGGTCTTCGGGTGCAGGAGGCCAGCACGTCAACAAGACCGACTCCGCCGTTCGCATGACACACATTCCGACCGGAATCGTCGTGACATCATCGGAAAAGTCGCAGCACCAGAACCGGGCGATCTGCATGGCGTCGCTCAAGGCACGGCTGTACCAGCTGGAATTGGACGAGCGAAATCGCCAGACACGGGAAGCTCACGAAGCCAAGGGAGATGCAGGGTGGGGGAACCAGATCAGGTCGTACGTCCTGCATCCGTATCAGATGGTCAAGGACCTGCGAAGCAACTGGGAGACGTCCGACACGAAGCGCGTTCTGGACGGCGATCTCGATGGCTTCATGTCATCGGTGCTGGCCCTGGGATCTGACGGCACGGACGGTCAGACACGACAATAGGGCCGATGGCCGATCAGGCATCAGTCCAGACATGCAAATTCACTGATGCACGGACGCACGAGCAGGGACAGGGCCCCGCCCGCCGCATGTCGGTCAATTTCAAGTCAGGTATAACGCTGTCGGTCTATTCGGACCTGCCGGCTCCTGCGGCCTGTGCGGGTTGCGCTGCCGCGTTTGCTGCCTGGGCTGGTTCAGCCGCGCGCTTTGCCTGTTGAGCGCCTCGCTGCGAAGACTGCTCTTTCCCGTTGTCGAGAGGCTTGTCCCGCCTGCTGACCTTGCCGTCGAACCGTGCGCCGCTCTCGATGGCAATCGTCTTGTGAATGATGTCACCGACCACATGGGCACTTGATGTCAGTCGAACCTTGACCCCGCGAATCATCCCTTCGACCTTGCCATTGACGACCACATCGTCCGCCACGACGACGCCCGTGATCTTGGCAGTTTCGCCGATGGTGACCATGTGGGCACGAACGTCGCCCTTGATGGTACCTTCGATCTGGATTCCCCCGGTCGTGCGCACATTTCCTTCAAGGTAAATGTCGGTCGACAGCACCGACGCACGCGGTTTTGCCTTGTGAGGGGGTGCCGATGCGCCAGGAGGCGCTGACGGCGTGTCCTTTTGAGGAAAACTTGGCTTGGCATCCTGCGACGGGCGCGGGGTTACGGAAGGGCTTCCCACCGGTCCCGCGTCGGACCGAGCCCCGGGCGTTGCTGGCGCATTGCTCTTTCTAGAAAACATTTCGTCCTGCCTCCAGGTATTTTTTTGGATCTTTCGGGGTGCCGTTCACACGCACTTCATAGTGAAGATGCGTCCCGGTGCTGCGTCCCGAATTACCCATATCACCGATTCGTTCACCACGCGAGACCATTTGCCCAACCCTCACGTGAATTTTCTTGAGGTGTCCGTAGACCGTTTCGAAACCGTGAATGTGCCTGACCCTGATCATGCGTCCGAAACCGCTGTTCCATCCGGCAAAAACGACTTTTCCATCCGCAGTGGCATAAATGGGCGCGCCCGATCGGGCGACCATGTCCACGCCTTGATGCTGCCTGATCTGTTTCGTGAACGGGTCTTTTCGCAATCCGAAGTTGCTCGAATACCGATATCTGCCCGAGACGGGCATGGAGATCGGGATCTTCTGCAATGCGAGGCCGGTGAAATGAACCCGATCAAGCCGTTCGACCAGAATTCGGATGCGATTCGCGTGGGGGCCGTCGGACAATGTCTGCTCGATGCTCGACAAGGGTCCGCCACCGCCTCCGGCGTTCGAGAACCGTCGCCTCACCGTGTCGAGCAGACTGTCGACTTCGACGCCGGACCGTTCCAGCGCCTTGTTCATCGGGACAAGCGCCAGTTCTACGGCACCCTCGATATTGCGGAAGATGAAGTCGTAATGACCCTCCTGCAACTTGAAATCGTGCTGCAGTCCTTCGACCTGCTGCTGGAGATCAGCAATCGTCGCCGCTCTGGTATCAAGCTGCTTCAACGCTATGTCGAGCGTCCGCTCGACGGCATCCTGGAACTGCTCGGCACTCAATTGCTCGTCGACGCGGCTCGACAGTTGGTCCACCTGCGCGGTGAGGCGCTCGACTTCCGATTGCAGACCGTTGCGCTCGAGGGTCAGCCCCGCGAGGCGTTCTTCGAGGACGGCAACATTGCGTTCGAGTTCGGTCTGACGCGCGAGAGCCTGAAGGTGAGCGCCTTTTTCGGCGCCGAGCTGCTGAACGACCTGTCGTTTCCGTTCGTTGTTCGCAGATGCGGACGCCATCAGCTGTTCGCTGTTCGACGCGAGCTCGCCTATCCGTTCCTGGTAGGTCGCGTGAACGACCTCGTCCTTTGCCTCGATCGAGTTTCGAATGCTGTACTCGATTCCGACGATTGCCGACAGCGACAAGACATAGAGAAACGCCGCCATGCCGCACAAAGCAACGACGGCCTGAACCCGCGGCGTGATGTGAATGTAGCGAACGGTCTCGCCCGTTTCCACCCGGATGGAACGCTGTGGAAACAGTTTGTCTGCAGCAATTCGCCTCAAGGACATCATCAGGACGGCTTGAACTTCATCAGGTGGATCCTCAAAAAACCCATGACGCTTGCCACCTTACGATGGCAGCAGCACAATTGGTCTTTAGCCGATATCACGGAAAGTTTCAAATTGTTCCAGTCAATCATGAAAGATTGGCGACATTTCGCCAAACATGGGTGTCAGGGATGGTAGTGGCGTTGATTCGCCGCAGATCCACGTTCGAGCGCGACCTGTCAAAACCTGTTGCGACAGACCGCATGAACCGTCAACCCGATTGTGGCGAAGTTCGGCCAGAAATGAGGGCCGTCGCCTGCTGAATCCGTCATCGTCGTCGGCATGATCCTGCTCGATTGGTCGTGACCGCGCCATGCCAGCACAGGTGATTTTTCTTCGGACGCGTGAATGGTCGATTTTCGCCGAGCGTGGAACTGTGCTAGTCAGTCCTTCAGCCAAATGCCCACCATTTTGCCTCATGATCGGTGTCGTTTCGGTTGTCAGGGAATTCGGGAACGAATGCACGAGGATTTGTCTCGATGAGATTTGCGATCAGAATGTTCCTTCGCGCGGTCGCGTTCCTGATCGGGACAGTTACCGCTGCCGTCATTCTCGTCGCCCTGTTCGCAATCGTCGTGAGTGACATCGAGTTCGAGAACACAGGTCTTCAGAAAGTGGCCGAGCAACGGCTCGAGGAGGTTTTCGGCGCTGACACCATCGCGGTCGAATCGGCTTCCATCGGTCTCGGAAGACAAGGGCTCAATTTGACCACGTCATTTCGCTATCGCCGTGAAGACGGCAGCGAGATCGTATTTCCAGTCGTCAAATCGACTCTTTCCCTCAGCGGTCTGCTGACGGGATCGGTCCGCCTGAAATCGCTGGACGTCGCTGGCCTCGAAATCAGCATCGTGGCCAGCGAGTCCGGGAGATTCGCATTGCCTCCGCAGTTTGCGAAAGACTTCAGCACGACGGCGAGTCCAGGAACACTCGTCGACGAGGTTCTCGCATCCAGCCCACTGGGCGGTCTCGCGCGCATCGCGCTCCGAGAGACCATGATCGTCCTGGAAAACCCGGATACCGGCAAGAGACGCCGAATTTTCGTGCCCTTGGCGAATCTTTTGCGTTCCGACGATCGGATCGGACTGAGGGCTCGCGTGAGACACCGGTCCGAAACCCCAGAACAGGACCTCGAAATGGACATTTCCGTGACAAGAGTTGTCAGTTCTGGAACATTGGAAGTTGAGGCGCGCGTTCACGCACCCGATGGCGACGCGATTCAGCAAGGAGAAGCCGTCGGTGCCGCAGCCTTGGGTCAACTCGGTCTGCTGCCGGTGTCATCGAACCTTGTTTTTCCGGACCCCAGCCCGGATGTCGTTCGCTCGGTCGACTCGACACGACCCGAATTTCCGTTCGATCTCTATGCGACCACCGAAAAAGGAGAGATCGAGGCGACCGGCGTCGTGACGTTCGAGGTCAACGCAGACACAGGTGAAGTCGGTTCGATCGGTCTCAAGCTTCCGACACTGTCTGCAGTCGTGAATTCGCCTCGCGAGCCGGCAGGCCTGTTCGAAATCGAGAAGGGGGGGCTGGATCTGATCCTGTTCCCCGCGTCACGACGAATCGAATTGAACCGCGCCTGGATTTCCGACGACGAGTCATTGCTGCAGACAAACGGGTGGCTCGACTTCACTTCTCGGACTCCGAGAGCGCGCTTCAGAGTCGATGCGGATCGCATTTCTGCAGACCGCGCCTCGCGCCACTGGCCCGACGGCATCGCCAGCGGCGCCAGGAACTGGATGGACACGAACCTGTCTGCCGGTGATGCCCTTGATGTTGCAGGCGACGTCTCGCTCGGTGACAACGGTCTCGAGTTCGATTTCCGGTTCGACTTTGACGATGCCGAGTTCTCGATCCTGCGCGGCCTTCCACACGTGAGAGCAGGCGCCGGTTCGGCCAGGCTCGTGAACAATTCGCTGACGATCGCGTTCGATTCGGGCTCGCTTGGCGATCCCGACTTCGAACACGCGGACATTTCCGGATCGAGGCTTGAAATCAGGTCGCGGTCCGGATCGAGGCCAACGGCTCGAATTGCTTTGAAATCAAGCAGTTCCGTCGGTTTCTTGCTGCGGAATGTCGACTTCGAGGCAATCGGCGTTCCGCAGGCCAATCTCCTTGCGACCGACAAGGTCTCCGGTGATGCCAGAATATCGGGATCGATCACTCTTCCCCTTGGCCAAACAGGACGCGAAGACGTCACATATGCGGTCAACACGCGCCTAAGCGACCTTCGCCTTCAGTTGCCTCCAATTCCGGGCATGGCCGACTTGCCCGTGTCGGACGAAATCGAGTCCGAGAGTCTCGTGATCAGATCCGACAACCGCGGCACGTCGATCTCGGGGCCGATCGTGGCTGGCGACCTTGGCGGAGACCTGTCGTGGACGATGAAGAACGACAAGAGTCAGCCCGATTCCAATCTGATGGCGATCGATCTCGACCTCGATACGAAACATTTTGGATCGGTCGGCCTCGGTTTCCTGGAAGGCAACGTTTCGGGCCTCCCCAGGATGAGGGTCGAGGTCGACCTTGACGCCCCGGACGGCAGGACGGTGACAGTGACGTCGCCGCTCGAAGGACTTTCGATGTCGTTTCCCGAGTTGGGCTGGGAAAAGCCGGCGTCCGAAAAAGCCTGGCTGGTCGTGGTCGTGAATCTCGATGCGGACGACATCGACTACAAGGTCAGGTTCGCTGCGCGGGGCTTGGCCTTCGAGACGGTCCTTCGACCCGGCGGCGGTGCCGCTGGCGTGCGGCTGGACAATTTCGAACTTGGGAAGTGGCTGACGACATCCGTGATCATTCTGCACGACTCCGGCGGAATTCGCGAAATCGTGCTGGACGGCGGAACGCTCGACATGAGCGAGGCGCAGTTCAAGGGGGGCGTTGGGAGCGGGCAACCTGTTGTTCTGGCCGTTGAACTGGACAATGTGCTGGTCAGCGACCGCATCAACCTGACCGAAGTTTCGGGACGACTCGAACCGATTGAAGGCAAACCGGCCGAGTTCACGGCGCTGGTCAACGGTTCGGTACCGATTTCGGGCACGCTTTTGTCACGGCCCGTCGGGCAGAAAATCACGATCAGGACCGAAGACGCTGGCGAACTGCTGCGTCAGACCGGTTATTTCAAATCCGCGATTGGCGGCACGATGAATGTCGAGGTCACGACCCAAAGTGAAAGTCCGAACATCGATTTGGTTTTTTCGATCAGGTCCACTCGCGTGCGCGACGCGCCGACGCTTGCTGCCGTGCTCAACGCAATCAGTGTCGTGGGGCTGCTGCAGCAACTGGCAGGACCGGGCCTGAGGTTCTCTTCGGTCAAGGGAAAGGCGCAAATCAAGCCGAATCTTGTGTCGATCTCGGGCCTGAGTGGGGTCGGTTCGTCGATAGCCATCTCGCTCGATGGCTGGTACCGACCGGAGTCCCGCGAGGTCAACTTCGTCGGCGTGGTGTCGCCTGTAAATCTTGTCACTGGCGTTCTTGAGACAACAGTCGGGAACATTCTGAAAATCCTGACCGGCCCGGGGCGCGGAGACAAGACCTTCGGTTTCAACTACAAGATCCGCGGGCATGCTGACGACCCGGCGATCGACATCAATCCGCTGTCAATCCTCACGCCGGGAAGATTCAGGGAAATCTTCGGTTCCGAGATTCCAGAGCCGCCACCGGACGCGAATTGACGGGCCGTTCGCTGCCCGACCTATGTGACCATGATCCACGATCCCGACCAGACTGGGGACATTGTGCCCGACTATCATTTCGACCTGCCTGATGAGCGAATTGCCCTGCGGCCGGCGAAGCCTCGATCATCTGCCCGACTGCTGGTTGCGACGCCTGCATCGATCACTGATTCGAGGTTTTTCGATCTCGCCTCTCACCTCAAGGCAGATGACCGGCTTGTATTCAATGACACCCAGGTCATTCCGGCGCGTCTTCACGGTTTCAGAACCCGACAAACATCCAACGGCGTGACAAGATCGGCGGTGGAGGCGATGCTTGGCTCGCATGAACCCGATGGCACCTGGAAAGTTCTGTTGCGTCCGGGCCGAAAGACGCGAATCGGCGATCAATTGTCTTTCGGCGGTCGACTGAACGCGGAGGTCGTGTCGAAGGACCACGGCGGCGCGCGAATCAGATTCAGCGAAACAGGCCCTGAATTCATGTCGCTCCTGCATGAAATCGGGCAGGTTCCGTTGCCGCCCTACATTGCAAAGCGCAGGCCTGCCGATGATCGGGATGTCGAGGATTATCAAACCGTTTTTGCACGAACGCCGGGGGCTGCTGCGGCACCGACCGCTTCATTGCATTTCGATCGCGGTGTTCTCGACGGGCTTCGCGCCAAGGGGATCGACATGTCGTGGATTACCCTGCATGTCGGCTTTGGAACATTTCTTGGTCCCAAGGCCGACGAGGTGACAGGCGACCGCCTGCATGCCGAGTGGGGATCGATCTCGGAGGCGACGGCATGCGAGATCAACCGGACGCGCAGCAAAGGCGGACGCATCATCCCGGTTGGAACGACATCGTTGCGTCTTCTCGAGACTGCAGCCCGCGCCACATCCTGTCCGTCCCGGGATGTCGTTGCGTTGAGCGGGCAGACCGACATCTTCATCAAGCCGGGATTCGAATTCAGGGTGGCGGATGCGTTGATCACCAACTTTCATCTCCCGAACTCCACGCTGATGATGCTGGTATGCGCATTCATGGGTGCCGATAGGATCCGCCAAGTGTATGAGCACGCCATTCGCAATGACTACCGATTCTATTCCTACGGGGACGGTTCATTGCTGGTTCCACGAATCAATGGACAGAATGCGACGTGAACAGGTCGCGGATGTGCATTGCGGCGTCGGTTGCTCTGCTATCGGTGGGACATTCGGACATGAATGACGGGAATCCGAACACATGATTGGTGTCGTCAAGAATGCCTGGGCACTGCTGCTCGGCATCCTTCTCCTGATGCTCGGGAATGGCCTCCAGGGAACGCTGCTTGGCGTCCGGGGGGACATCGAGGGATTTTCGACCAACTCGATGGCCTGGGTCATGTCGGGATACTTCATCGGCCTTCTCGGGGGCGCCAGGCTGGCCCCGGAGCTGATACGCAGGGTCGGGCATGTCCGCGTGTTCGCCGCATTGGCTTCATGCGTTTCCGCTTGTCTGATTCTGTATTCTGCCATTCTTTATCCATTAGCCTGGTTCGCCCTGCGGATTGCCGTCGGATTTTGCATATCCGGCATCTATGTCGTTGCCGAGAGTTGGCTGAACGATACGGCGACCAACGAGAACCGAGGCCAGGCCCTCTCGGCCTACATCATCGTTCAGATGGTGGGCATTGTTGCAGCCCAGATGATTCTCAATGTGGCCGACCCGGCAGGGTACACCTTGTTCATTCTGATCTCGGTTCTGGTCTCGCTCGCGGTGACACCGATTCTCCTTTCGATCAATCCGGCGCCGGTTTTTCACACGACGAAGCCGATCACGCTCAGAAAACTGTTCGAGATTTCGCCCCTTGGCGTTGTCGGCATTTCGTTGCTTGGAGGGATTTTTGCGGCCACCTTTGCCATGGCAGCGGTGTTCGGAACCGAACGCGGCATGACGCCGAGAGACATCTCGATCTTTGTTGCAACGATTTATGTCGGCGGTCTCCTTGTCCAGTATCCGATTGGCTGGCTGTCCGATCGCATGGACCGCCGCCGGCTGATCGTGATGGTGACGGCATTTGGCGCTGCAGTCGCTCTCTCGGGCGTGTTCTTTTCCGACAGCTACGTTTTCCTTCTCGCGATTGCCTTCGTCATCGGCGGCGTCACAAACCCGCTGTATTCGCTGCTGATCGCCTACACGAACGATTTTCTAGATCACGATGACATGGCGGCAGCGGCCGGCGGCATGATCCTGGCCAACAGCATCGGCGCGATTGCTGGTCCGATGCTGATCGGTTGGCTGATGACGACATTCGGTGCAAACAGCTATTTTGCCTATGTTTCCGCTTTGCTCGCGCTCATGGCGAGCTATGCGATATACCGAAGCACAAGACGTCCATCGCCAAACGTCGATGAACAGACGAGTTACGCGCCGGTCGTGCCCACGGTGTCGCCTGTTGCAGTCGAAGTCGCTCAGGAGGTGGCGATCGAGGCTGCGCAGGACGAACAGAGTGGCTCCGAGGAGGGTCCAACCTGACCCGCGCCTGGTGCAGGGTGTCAATCGCAGTGACAACGGGTCGCATATCCAATAACGACACACCTGCGGCGTACTCGACGGGGGCGGGCGAGACCGCCGCGTGAATGACCGAACCCGCATGGCCCGCAACGAACAAGACAGGATCATGACATGACGAAATCTGCTCTCGACATCGTGACATTCTGGAAGGACGAAGTCGGTGTCCAGAAATGGTACATGGGTTCACCGGAACTTGACCAGGAGATCGTTGACCGCTTCATGGCGACCTACGAGGCCGCGCGAGACGGAAAGCTTGATCACTGGCAAGAGGAGGCGACGGGTTCGCTCGCGATGCTGCTGCTGCTCGACCAGTTTCCGCGAAACATGTTTCGAGGCGACCCGCGATCATTTGCCACTGACGCCAAGGCCAGGGATGTTGCTCGACATGCGATTGAGAGCGGCCAGGACCTTGAGGTTGAAGGCCTGATCCGCCAATTCTTCTATCTCCCCTTCGAGCATTCCGAGTCGCTTGCCGATCAGGACTACGGTTACGAAAAGTTCAGCACGAGCATGCCGGACCTCGACCTCGGCTTGCTCCATGCCAGGTCTCATCGGGAGATCATCCGACGGTACGGCCGGTTTCCGTTTCGCAACGATGCGTTGGGACGGGAATCGACCGCGGAAGAAAAAGAGTTCATGGATGCCGGCGGTTACATGGCATTCACGGACAGGTTCGAGAAAACCGGCGACGAGTGAATGAAACAGGCTGTCGGTTTGGCAAATCGACAGGAATCCATCACGCATCGACACGTTGGCTCCGCAACGTAACGAGACAATCAAGCCGAGCTGGTCGCAAAGCCTCGATTGATCGCGTGGTTGCGACAGCACGAATTCAATTGGCTTGAGAAACGCGTTGCCGCAACTTGGCTGCCATTCTCACCGAATTGTGTCAGTCAGAGTGGTGGTTTGGTCGCGATGTGACGGGCCTTGCCGCCCGTCAAGCGATGAACGGTCAAGGCGGAGAAAACGGAATCTCAGCCGTGATCATCTCGCAATATCCATCCGCCACCCAGAACACGCGACCCTGTCGTCTCGTAGAACACGCAGGCCTGTCCAGGCGCCACGGCTTCTTCGGGCGACAGAACTTCAACGTTTGCCGAGGTCTCGGACGTCGGGCGAACAACAGCCTGAACCGGCGGGCGGGTTGATCGAACACGGACTGACAGGTGCCACTCCGACTGATCACCGAAGTCGCCGTCACCAAGCCAGTTGATTTCGCCGATGTCGAACCGGTGTGAACTCAGCGCCTCGCGCGGGCCCACGACAACCTTGTGGTCTTCGGGATCGAGGCTGACCACGTAGAGAGGTTCACCGCCGCCGATCCCGAGACCGCGCCGTTGCCCCACGGTGTAGTGAATGATTCCCTTGTGGGTTCCGAGCTTTCGCCCGTCGAGATGCACGATGTCGCCCGGAACTGCTGCCCCTGGCCGAAGTCGCTCGATCACCGAGGCGTAGGAGCCTCCCGCCACGAAACAGATGTCCTGGCTGTCGGGTTTCTGGGCAACCGCGAGACCGTAGCGCTCGGCAAGCTTGCGTGTTTCCGACTTTGACGCGAGGTCTCCGAGCGGAAACCGCAGGAAACGCAGCTGTTCGGGCGTCGTTGCGAACAGGAAATACGATTGGTCTCGCGACTCGTCGACCGCACAGTGCAGTTCTGGCGTTTCGTCGTGTTGCACGCGTCGGACATAGTGTCCGGTCGCCATGCAGTCGGCATCGATTTGACGTGCCGTTTCGAGCAGATCGCGAAACTTGACCCCTTGATTGCATCGAATGCAGGGGACCGGCGTCATGCCGGCAAGATAGCTGTCGATGAAATGGTCGATCACGTCAACCTTGAAGCGGCTCTCGTAATCGAGGACATAGTGCGGAATCGCCAGCTTTTCGGCGACGCGGCGTGCGTCAGCAATGTCCCGTCCGGCGCAGCATGTTCCCGGACTCGACGTCGAAGCGCTGTGATCGCTGAGCTGCAGGGTCATGCCAACGACATCATAGCCTTCGGACACGAGCATGCCGGCGACCACGGAACTGTCCACGCCTCCCGACATGGCAACAAGCACCCGAGTTTCGGACGGACTCTTGGCGAGTCCAAGCGAGTTCTTCGGCGTTGAACTCGATTTCGTTGCGTCGTTCATGTCCATCGTGCTCGCATATGTCACTCTCGCCGGGGAGTCCACGAATCAGGTTGGCAATCTGCAGGAGTAACCGGATCGAAAATCGCGCTTCCGCATCGGTGTTGCCAAGTTGGTCAGCAACATCAACTCGTGCCGCAATTTGCCGTCCTTCGACCGCAGGGAGATTTGACTTTTCGCTGTCGCCGAATCAACGACCGAGTTTCGAGGGTAACTCGGTACCATTACTTTTCGTTGCGAATGCCGCTCCGGTGGCAGACCTGATTCAGCCGCTGCTCGAAATACTGGCGGAAGACTTCGTTTTCTTGCCACGCCTTCGGCTCCGCCCAAATCGCCCCGAGTCTCCCCACGACTCCAGCTATCCAATCAGCAGCTTGGACTGTCTGGTAGAGATGGCTTTCCAGATGGAAAGGTGGTTCGATGAGGTTCCGCTGTCCCCTGTACTTCGCATACATCTGGCGAGCCGCCACCTCGATCAGCTTGGCTCGATGTTGGTGTTCGTCAAGAATGAGGACAAAACATTCAGTTGGGTCACAATCATCCGCGCAGAATCGATCGATTCGCTTGATTGCCTCCTTGAAAACATTTTCGTAGAGCCTGTTCGAATTGTGAACACCCGACTGCGGGGTCTTGCAAACCCCCACATAGAAGACGAACCCGCCACAGTTCTTGATCTTGTTGAACAGGCGATTCGTGAAACTACGGAGTCTCCAGTATCGGCCGACGTTTTTTGCCGAGTAAAGACTGGCGCCCTTCATTTCCCATGTCGCAGGATGCTTCCCTGACTTCGCAATTTCGTAATCCAGCAATTCACACTTGCGCTGATAAAACCAGGTACCAAAGGCGCGAACTTCATCAGCGGGCAAGACGAACCCTGCAAGTCCGAATACCGGACTGTGATGGTACTTTGGATCACTGCGGCCGTTGTACTTACCAACATGGCCAAATTCGTCCAAATAAGCGAAATATGTCAATTGATCCCCCAAAAACCACGAAAGCCCGCGCCGGAGCGCGGGCCTCGGAACGAGGGTAAGTAAACTTACGTCTCGCGATCTAGATAAGCTCGTAGCAGATGGAAGTCAAGGACCTTTTTTCTGAATTGAATGTCCTGCCGAAATCGTTGAAACCCAATTAACCGTTTGCGGGAGTCTGCACCAGATCAATGTTCTATCGCTGCATTATCGACGATATTCTCGCTCCCCGAATTGGAGTTCCGTGGTCCAAGCATCTTCCGTCTTGGTCACCCGAGTCGTTCATTGTCGACGATACATCGTGTAGATCACGAGTAGACTTTGTGCCCACGTCGAGTCAGGAGCACCGCCCATGAACTCAGGAATTTCAAACTTGGACGATTTTGAAATGAGCACGGTCCCTGTCGAGGACCTGAGCGAAGCCGAGGCTCGACAAGAACTAGCGTCACTGGCCGTTCGCATTGCGCGCGCGAACTATGACTATTTCACTCGCGATGATCCTGATCTTGAAGATTCCGAATACGACATCATCAAGCGGCGGAATCGCGACATCGAAGCCGCATTTCCACATCTGGTTCGGAGCGACAGTCCGAGCCAGCACGTCGGAGGACCGCTAGCAGAAGCATTCACAAAGGTAAGGCATACCGAACCAATGTTGTCGCTCGAAAATGCGTTCTCCGAAGATGATGTGATGCAGTTCGATGCAAGCATCCGCAGTTTTCTAGGGATGAGTGAAACAGATACCCTTGACTACGTGGCAGAACATAAGATCGACGGTTTGTCGTTGTCACTCCTCTATGAACATGGTCACCTTGTTCGAGCGTTAACACGCGGCGATGGGCGTGAAGGTGAGGATGTAACCGCCAACGCGCTTAAGGTTAAAGGGATAGAGCCCGCACTGGGAATGGAAGCACCAGAAACTCTTGAAGTCCGCGGCGAAGTATACATGGGGCATGAAGATTTCGACAAACTCAATCAGAGCCAAGACCGAAAAGGAAAAAAACGCTTCGCTAATCCCCGCAATGCAGCGGCCGGGTCACTCAGACAGTTGGACTCGCGAGTTACCGAGAACAGGCCTCTAAAGTTCTTTGCATATGCCGTTTTGGACCAAAGAGAATCCATAGCCGATACACATTCCGGCGCACTCAATAAATTGGAAGAATGGGGTCTGCCTACCATTCCAAGAAAAGTAATTTGTAATGGTCCAGATGGACTGATCGCAGATCACCAGCAAATTGAATTGAAACGCTCGAAACTGTCTTACGATATTGATGGCGTCGTCTATAAGGTCAACGACCTTAAGTTGCAGGGCAGGTTGGGGGAACGCAGAACGTCTCCAAGGTGGGCAATAGCCCACAAATTCCCTTCAGAGACAGTTTGTACCCGACTCTTGGCAATCGACATCCAGGTCGGACGAACCGGTGCATTGTCCCCCGTCGCCCGGCTCGAACCGGTCCATGTCGGCGGCGTCCAGGTCTCCAATGCCACGCTTCACAATGAAGACTACATTGCCGGACTCGGAACCGGCGGAAACCCGATCAGGGAAGGGCGCGACATTCGCGTCGGCGATCTTGTCGAGATCTACCGTGCCGGTGACGTCATTCCCAAGATCAAGGATGTCGACCTCTCGGCTCGTCCAGCGAGCAGTGAGCCGTACGTGTTTCCGAACGCCTGCCCAAAGTGCGGCTCGCCGGCGATTCGAGAAGAGGGAGACAGCGTGACCCGGTGCACAGGTGGTTTGGTCTGCCCAGTGCAAGCGGTCGAGCGGTTGAAGCACTTTGTCTCGCGCAGCGCGTTCGACATCGAACATCTTGGCGCCAAGCACGTTGAACTGTTTCACGAACTGAAATGGATCAGCGAACCGGCCGACATCTTTCTGCTCGAAGCAAACCACGGAACTGAACTCGCTGAACTCGCAAGTTGGGGAGAAAAATCAGCGACGCGGCTGTTTGCATCGATCGACAAACGAAGGCAGATTTCGTTCTCGCGTGCGCTCTTTGCTCTCGGTATCCGCCATATCGGCGAGAGCGCGTCCGCATTGCTGGCGTCACACTACCGGTCATTCGATCTGTTGCTCGATGAGGTTGACGCGATATCTGCCCAAGGTGACCACGAAGGCCCTGAATGGGAGCGGTTGATCGGTATTGACGGGATTGGCAAAGTGATGGCCGACTCCCTCGTCAATGAACTCGCGAGCGAAACTCGTGCGGCAGTCGACCGACTTCGACAACACATCACCATCGAGGATCATGAGGAATTGATCACGCCCAACAGTGACCTTTCGGGCAAGACCATTGTCTTCACCGGCACACTCGAGTTGATGACCAGAAAGGAAGCCAAGGCGAGGGCGGAAGCGGCAGGGGCAAAGGTCTCGGGGTCGGTTTCCTCACGGACCGATATCCTCGTGGCTGGTCCCGGTGCGGGGAGCAAGGCGAAGAAGGCACGCGAGCTCAACGTCGAGGTGATCGACGAGGAGGCGTGGTTGTCGCTCATCGAGTCCGGTTCCTGAAGGAGCCGCAATGTCCGGCAGACCCGAAATCCTGTTCCCGCTGTATGCGCCTCTCAACGGCATGAAAGGGATTGGTCCCCGCACGGCACAGCACCTTGGGCAACTCGACATAAGGCTGCCACGGGACTTGCTTTTTTCATTGCCGAGATCCGCGCTCGTGCGGCGCAGGATCTCGACGATCGCCGAAGGCCGAACTCAGGAGTCGGTGGCGATTGAGGTGGCAGTCGTGTCCCACAAACCCGGTGCCCGAAAGGGGCTTCCTCATCGTGTCTGGGTCGACGACGGCCAGAATCGCTTCCATCTGGTTTTCTTCCAGGCCCAACGTGACTGGATCGAAAAGTCGCTCCCAGCCGGCCAGCGACGCCTCGTGTGCGGCAAGGTCGACGAATTCAACGGCTACCGACAGATCGTTCACCCGGATCAAATTCTGGAACCGGACAAGACCGAAGTGATCCCGCTCGTGGAGCCTGTCTATCCGCTCGTCAGCGGCCTGACCCAGAAGACCATGAAGAAGTCCGTTGCGATGGCGCTCGAACGCGCCCCCGATCTTCCCGAATGGATCGCTCCCGAGACGCTCTCCACGCGGCAGTGGCCAAGCTGGCGAGATGCGCTCTCGCTTTGCCATTCGCCGCAATCGGAGTCGGACACGGAACCTGAAAACCCGGCGAGAGAACGATTGTCGTTCGATGAAATGTTCTCCCACCAGATGACTCTCGCTCTTGCTCGAACCAGATTCAGACGGCAGCGCGGACGTTCCAATGTCGGCGATGGAGAGATGGCAAATCAGGTGCTGTCCCAATTGCCCTTCGACCTGACGCGCGCGCAGAGGCGCGTGATCGGAGAAATCAATCAGGACATGGCAGGCACTGCCAGAATGAACCGCTTGCTGCAGGGTGACGTCGGATCGGGCAAGACCATCGTCGCCTTCATCGCGATGCTGAACGCTGTTGAAGCGGGAGGGCAGGCGGTCTTGATGGCACCGACTGAAGTTCTTGTTCGTCAACACCATGAAAGGCTGAAGCCCCTCGCCAAGACTGCCGGGGTCGAACTGGAGAGGCTGACAAGTCGGGATCGCGGGAGTCAACGAAAGGAAAAGCTGGAACTCATCAAGGGCGGCCGCATCGGAATCGTCGTCGGGACCCATGCGGTCTTTCAGCAAGAAGTCGAATTCAACGACTTGCGGATCGCCGTCATCGACGAGCAGCACCGATTTGGAGTCAAGCAGAGGCTGGAACTCAGCGCCAAGGGCGAATCGGTCGACGTTCTGGTGATGACCGCAACCCCGATTCCACGGTCACTGGCGCTCGCGAGCTACGGCGACATGAGCGTCTCCATGCTCGACGAAAGACCGCCGGGCAGACAACCGATCAAGACGGCGATGGCTTCGCGAAGCCGTATGGCAAGCGTGATCAATCGCCTCAGAAAGGCCGTTGAATCCGGACGTCAGGCATACTGGATCTGCCCGCTCGTCGAAGAAAGCGAAGTCTCGTCACTGACACCGGCAGAAAACCGCCACAAATCGCTCGAGGCCGTGCTCGAAAAGGGGCAGGTGGGACTTGTCCACGGTCAAATGCCACCGGCGGAACGGGACGAGGTTTTCGACGGTTTCGCCAATGGCACCACTCGCGTTCTCGTCGCAACAACGGTGATCGAAGTCGGCATCGACGTATCCGACGCCACGATCATGATCATTGAACACGCCGAAAACTTCGGACTCGCTCAGCTGCACCAACTCCGTGGTCGGGTCGGGCGCGGCGAGGGCGAATCGTCGTGCCTGCTTCTCTATGGCGAACCGTTGTCGAGAAGCGCTCGTCAACGCCTCGAGGTCATCCAGAATACCGAGGACGGATTTCGAATTGCAGAAGAGGACCTTGCCGTCCGAGGAGCCGGCGACCTTCTCGGAGTCCATCAATCGGGATTCCCCGAGTTCAGGATAGCAAGCATCGAGAAGCAGGGTGGCCTGCTTCGCGATGCCCACAAGGAGGCGCGGGCTCTTCTCGAATCCGACCCCAACCTCAGTTCCGACCGGGGTCATGCGGTCAGGACGCTCCTTCACCTGATGGGCGCCGAGCAGTCGATACGGTTGATCTCGGTTGGTTGAGCGGCTGTTCGGCTGAGACCTTGCCGGATCGGCAAGGCAACGCTGTCCCCGTCGTGCATCCTGCCACAGTTTTTGAATCGACACTCTGAGGCACTTGCTTCGGCGAGGATTCCTGCGTGCTGCAAGGCAGGGAAACGCTCGGCGGGCCGGCCCGAATCGGTTGCGAATCAGTGATGTCCCGACAGCCTGGATCTGCCTCTTTCCTGACCTCCAAACGAACTGACACCTGAATCGAGGGCTCGCCCTGGCCACCTCGCGACCCTGGCAATGTCAGAAGAATCAACGAGTTACATGTGTTCCTTTTTTGTTCTTGACGAACTCGCCCAAGCAGGCAAGAATGAGAACAAACAGCGAATAAAGGAAGCTCAAAACATGATCAAATCTCTGTACAGCAAATTTGGCCAGTCGTCCTCGTCGGCGGTTTCAGACCTGTTCGGTCTGCTGTCGATATTCCTCGTGCTGTTCGTCGCTCTCGCTCTGTCGTGATTCCTGGGCGGCTTCCGCCGCTTTCATCGCTTCGATCGTTGCCTCGAATGCGAGCATGATCGATGCATGCCGGTTCTTGAAATCCTTGGCCGGCCGCAATGCATCCAGCTCCTCGAAGGGAGCATCGGGCGGAGGTCCGTCCTGCGAAAGCATGGTTGCAAGCTGGTCTCGGCCGTTTTCGACCTCTCGCAGATCGCGACCAATGACGTTTTTTCCCAGGACTGCCGCCGACGCCTGACCGAGGGCGCAGGCTTTGACATCCTGGCCAAAGCTCGAAACCCGACCATCCTCGGTATTGACGCTGACCGAAACGGTTGAACCGCATAGTGGCGAGCGTTTCCTCGCCTGACCGTCCGGGTCGCGGAGCGGTGTTGCAAACGGAATATCCGCCGCGAGTGCAAGTATGCGCTTTGCATACAGCTGGAGTGCACCATTCGCTTCGGCCATCTCTCAAGTGCCTTCAACTCGTCAGGAATGAACTGTAATTAGGGCCGATTGCCCAATTTGGGAAGTGTTCATGGCCACAATCGATTTCGACACACTTAAATTTGACCACAACGGCCTGATCCCTGCGGTCGCACAGGACCACCTGGCTGGCGATGTGCTGATGTTGGCCTGGATGAACAGAACCTCGATCGAACGGACGCTGGCGACCGGCCGCGTGACGTATTGGTCGCGGTCCCGATCAGAGCTGTGGGAGAAAGGCAAGACGTCGGGAAACACGCAGAGACTGATCTCCATGCACATCGACTGCGACAGGGATTGCATACTGCTCAAGGTCGATCAGACCGGCCCCGCTTGCCACCTCGGAAAGCGGAGCTGTTTCTTCACGGAAGTCGATTCCGTCACGGCCGTCACCAAATAGACGACCGGCGAACCTTGCCGCCTGCGACCTGGATGGTCGAAGGGCAAATGGCCAAACTGTCGGATCGGAGTGGCCGCCCGGTCCTGACGGAAATCGACGCGAGTTCAGGTCGTCGTCGCCAACCCGACCATTGAGCGGATATCCCGCGCAGAATGACCGCTTTGCCTGAGCGATCGAATCGAAACCGCATCGGCACGCTTCGCGAGACGCGCGCCGAGCTTGTCGCGAATCAACCGGTGATGACGATAGACCGGGGTGGGGAAACCGAGGATCCTTTGGAGCAACGCATGAAGTGGCGTGCAGTACGCGATGTCAGCGCCTCGGGTGACATGAGTTACGGACTGCATCGCATCATCGGTCACCACCGCGAGGTGATACGATGTCCCGATATCCTTCCGCGCAAGAACGACATCCCCCAGCGACCCAATGAAAAACTCTGCAGACATGGGAACCTGGATCGGCGTACCGGATCCGAGCTCGACAAACCCGAGTTCACCGACCGCAGCGGAACCGCCAACGAATTCGACTGCCTTGCGAATGTCGAGGCGGATTGCATCGCCGCCGTCCAGTTCACGCATCGATCGATTTCGGCAGGTCCCCGGATAGACCGGGGGCAGTGACATTGCTCCGGCATGACCCGGCGCAGGCGGCGTTCCGTCTGCCGATTTGGCATCTTTGCCGGCGACGTGATCGATCTCCTGCGGAGCCTCGAGTGCGGCCGAGATGTCCTTCCTCGTGCACCGGCACGGGAAACACAGTCCATGCCCAATGAGCCGCGACAGCATGTCCGAATAGATGTCGAAACGCTCCGATTGCCGCATCACCGGGGCAGGCCAGCTCAGGCCCAGCCATGCAAGGTCTTCGAAAATCGCCGCTTCGAAGCGCTGATTGCAGCGGAAGTGATCGATATCTTCGATTCTCAGGATGAATTCGCCGTCAGCCTCGACTGCCGACTGCCAAGCCGTCAGAGCCGAGAAAGCATGCCCGAGATGCAGAAATCCGGTCGGAGAAGGAGCAAACCGCTCACGCATTCATTTTCTTTGCATCACGTAGACGTTTGAACCGATGTTCAGTCGTGAAATGTGCGGACCGTATTCCTGGTGGACCATGCGGTAGTCTCCGGACTCCATCGCATCGTCGAGTCCCTTCACGTAGTCAGGCCGCGCGAGCGTGTGATCGTTGTACGAGAAGACCAACAGGTTTCCCGGCTGAAGGTGGGACAGGCATTCGTGAAGAAACTCGACCGGCGCAGCCCCGGTACCAATCACGCCGATTGCCGCGATTGCGACATAGTTTCCGGGCACGACATCAAGCGGTTCACCGAGTCCGCTGACCGAGAGCTTCCGATAGACCCCGCGGCCGTGTGCCTTTGCAAGCATCTCGCGATTGATGTCCGTGCCATCAATGTTCGAGAAACCGGTTTCGGCGAGTGCCATGCCCGAAACCCCTGTCCCGCACCCCACATCGAGGACGGGCTGGGACTTGTCACTGACGAACTCCGCCAAGGCGCTCGCGCATCGTTGTGGCGTGACATAACCCTGTGCGGCAAGATCTGCATCGTAGGTGGCAGCCCACTCGCTGTAGAGTTCGTCTCTTTGTTCCTCGGTGTCGAGGTAGTAGATTTCCGAGAGGAAGTCTCGGGCCATCATGTTTCTCCCTGATCAGTCACCCGAATTGAGCAAATCGAGACCGAACCCGTCAAGCGCGAGATGTAACACGATTCATCCTGTCGTTCCGGCAGGTAAGGCTTGTCGCAGGTGTGGCCCCTGGCACGTTCGCGCGGATCATTCGTCGAGTCGCGGACCCAACTACCCCAACGAACAGAACACGGGGAGCAGAACTCAGGGATTCTCGGAGCTCGAGCCTTTTTCGTCGGCCTCGTCGGTCTCGTCGCCGTTACTGTCCGCTTCTGCAATCCTGGCGACGGACACGACCTCTTCGTCGTCGGCAATTCTGAACACGTTGACTCCGGCGGACACACGACCGGCCTGCCTGATGCCAGCCACGGGACATCTGATGGACTGGCCTGTTGATGTCACCAACATGATCTGATCGTGATCTTCGACCTTGAAAGATGCGACAATGCGATCGTCCCTAAGTTTCAGGTTGGCAGCCTTCATTCCGAGGCCGCCACGGCCCGTGATCCTGAATTCATGGGCCGAAGTCCGTTTGCCAAAGCCCTTGGAGGTTATCGTGAGAATTGCTTCTTCCGAATCCAAAAGTTCCGCAAACCTCGATTCGTCGAGTTCCGAGTCGAGTTGATCGTGGCTTTCGGCAGCCTCCTCGACATCATCCTGTCCCTTCAGAAGACCGCGCATGCGTGCAAACGCCGCGCGTTCATCCACCGAGATCTCGACATGCTGGATGATGGCAACCGAAACGATGCTGTCGCCTTTCCTGAGCTTGAGTCCCTTGACCCCGGTTGACCCGCGTCCCTTTGACACCCGAACGCCGCTGACCGGAAACCGGATGATCTGGCCGTGCGACGACGTCATGAGAATGTCCTGGTCGCTCGACGCATTCAATACGCCGATCAGGCTGTCGCCCTCCCGGAGGCCGATTCCGATCTTTCCGCTGACCCGAATGTTGTGAAAGTCCGATCTGGCATTGATCTTGATGCGCCCGTTCCGGGTCGCAAACACCATGAATTCAGAATCCGTGTCATCTGTTTCTGGCATGATCGCTGCAATGGTGTCTCCCTGCTTGATCTGCAGGACATTGACCACCGCCTTGCCGCGGGCATTGCGACCACCCTGCGGCAAACGCCACGTCTTGAGTCGGTAGACCATCCCGGACGTCGAAAAGAACAGCAGGGGCGTGTGTGTATCCGTGACAAAGACAGACGTGACAAAGTCGGTTTCCTTTGTCGCCGTGCCCTTGAGTCCTTTCCCGCCACGATGCTGTTCGCGGTATTCGGACAGGGCGGTTCGCTTGATGTATCCCTCGTTGGTGACGGTGACGACCATGTCCTCGCGCTCGATCAGGTCATCATCGTCGACTTCTTCAAGCTCGTCGACGATTTCCGAACGGCGAGGCTGAGCGAACATCTCCTTGATTTCACTCAGTTCCTCAGAAATGATCGAGAGAACCCGGGCGCGGGATGCCAGAATGTCGAGAAAATCCCGGATCTGGTCGGCAAGACTTGCCAGTTCATCGCCGATGTCCTTGACACCCATGGCCGTCAGGCGTTGCAACCGTAGCTCCAGAATGGCCAAAACCTGCGTGTCCGACAGGCGGTAGGTGCCGTCATCCCCGATCTTGTGGAGCGGGTCGTCAATGAGTCGGATGTACTCGATGATCGAGGTGACGTTCCAGGTTCGTGCCAGAAGTCGTTCCCGCGCCTCGGCAGGCGAGGCGGAAGACCTGATGAGAGAGACGACTTCATCGACATTGGCAACCGCGACCGCAAGCCCGCACAGCAGATGGCTTCGCTCCCGTGCCTTCCGCAATCGAAATGCCGTCCGCCGAACAACGACTTCGTTCCTGAACTCGATGAACGCGGTCAGGAAACCCCGCAGGTCCATCAATTCGGGGCGTCCGGAATTGAGGGCCAGCATGTTGCAGGAGAATGCTGTCTGCATGGCCGTCTGACGATAGAGCTGGTTCAGAATCACCTCGGGGGACGTGTCACGGCGGAGCCGAATGACGATTCGCATGCCCTTGCGGTCAGATTCATCGTGGACACCCGCGATTCCGGTGATCTGCTTTTCGCGAGCCAGTTCCGCGACCCGCTCGACCAGTGACGACTTGTTGACCTGGTAGGGGATTTCCGTGACGACAATTGCCGATGTGTCCTTGCCGTCGTCTTCGATTGTCGCTCGCGCGCGGACGACAACCCGGCCCCTTCCTGTCTGATACGCCTGTCGGGCTCCGATCGTGCCGAGGATGACTCCTCCCGTCGGGAAATCCGGTGCGGGCAGATAACGATTGGCGATCTGTATCGAATCCAGATCCGGATTCTCGATCAAGGCCAGTGTCGCGTCGATGACCTCACCGAGGTTGTGCGGTGGAATGTTGGTCGCCATCCCGACAGCGATTCCGCTCGCGCCATTGACGAGCATGTTTGGAATTCGGGCAGGCAGCACGACCGGCTCCAGGTCCTTGCCGTCATAGTTGTCCTGGAAATCGACCGTGTCTTCCTTGATGTTCGCAAGCAGAAACCTTGCCGGTTTCGCCATGCGAACTTCGGTGTAGCGCATCGCTGCCGGGTTGTCGCCGTCGACCGAGCCGAAGTTTCCCTGGCCGTCGAGCAGGGGCAATGACATGGAGAACGGCTGAGCCATCCTCACCAGCGCCGCGTAGATCGCACCATCCCCGTGGGGATGATACTTGCCCATGACGTCACCAACCGGACGGGCTGACTTCCGGTAAGGGCTGTCATGAGTGTTTCCGGCTTCATGCATCGCGTAGAGAATGCGACGGTGGACCGGCTTGAGCCCATCCCTCAGATCCGGGATCGCGCGGCTGACGATCACACTCATGGCGTAATCGAGATAGGATGTCTTCAGTTCCGCTTCGATCGCGATCTGAGAGTCGTCGTTCGGCTCACCAAACGGCGGGGTTTCCTCGGGAAATTCCGTGTCTTCGGTCAACAAACGGTTCCAGTCTGCAATTCACACAAAATGTTGTGGGTGACTATAGTCAAAACACCGACATTTGCAACACCAACGGCATTTTTGAACATTCGGAACCGCAGAACCTGTCAACGGTCAGAAAGGAGATGTTGACGAAAAATTAAACCTTTTGAATCAAATGGTTATGCCCACATTTTCAATTCAACCGGTATGATTGAGACATTGGCGGCCACGCCCATGCAAATCCGACCCCGCCGGACTCCCGGCGAAGCCACCGAAATCGGGTCAGAATCACGCAAATGCAATCCGGGCGGAGCAACGAAACGAAGGGAATTGAGCCCGATCTAGACCAAGCCAGATCAAGTGCCGTGGCAGATCACTTCAGAAGGGAATCTCGTCGTCTTCCTCGCCACCAAAATTGGACTCGTTGGGAATGCTCGAACCTGAGCCACGATTGTTGTCGAACCTGCTGCTGGAACCGCCGTAGTCACCGCCACCCGATCCGTAGCTGTCGTCACCGCGACGGTCGAGAAACGTGACGGTCCCTCCGAATCCCCTGACCACAACTTCGGTTGAGTATCGGTCCTGGCCCGAAGAATCCTGCCACTTCCGCGTCTGGAGCTGGCCTTCGACAAAGACCTTCGACCCTTTTCGAAGATATTGCTCGCAGATCCGAACGAGTCCCTCCGAAAAGATCGCGACGCTGTGCCATTCCGTACGCTCCCTGCGTTCACCGGAATCCCGATCCTTCCAAGTTTCCGAGGTGGCAATTCGCAAATTGCAGACCTGTCCACCGTTTTGAAAACTGCGCACCTCCGGATCGCGTCCCAGATTGCCGATCAGCATGACCTTGTTCAGACTTCCACTCACTTCGACCTCCAATACCGATCCGACTCACATACGAAACCGGACGACAGAAAACTCACACTCCGCTGCCGATCGCTTGAATGCCGCCAAACCGCTGCAAGACATCTGCACAGACAGTTGGGGGATGCTGGATTCGCACAAGGATCCAAACCGTTTGAACCGGAAAAAACGGACACGCCGGTTGTCGGCGACAACCGACATGTCGTCTATCAATAGTGATCAACCCCTACAACCGACGATTCCCAATCGTTCACGACTTCGTTTGGCGGAACATTGGCAAGAGGCCTGCACGCGAGACAGGCCGCGCGAAACCGCTCATGATCGATGGCGCAGACAAATTCGGCGTCAAACGCGTGAAATCACCTTCGCGCGCAATCTTCCAGACGCGGATTCTGTCGGTGAAGGAGTACCCGCCAGCCCCCTCGATATAGCTCGTTCGCCGGTGCGCCGTGGCCCGGTTCAGGTTGGATTCCCGGCTCCGTTCGGATAGACAGAATCGAAATCATCTCAAAGGAATCGACGTCAGATGGGCCAACCCCTGAATCTTGAAATTCGTGGTGCCAGAGAGCACAATCTCGATTCAATCGACGTCGACATTCCCCTCAGACAGATGTCGGTCATCACCGGCGTTTCCGGCTCGGGGAAGTCCTCCTTGGCGTTCGACACGATCTATGCCGAAGGGCAAAGGCGCTATGTCGAAAGCCTGTCCGCGTATGCGCGTCAATTTCTCGACATGATGCAGAAACCCGACGTGGATCACATTTCGGGGCTCTCGCCAGCCATTTCGATCGAACAGAAGTCGACCTCGCGGAATCCCCGCTCGACCGTCGGCACCGTCACCGAGATACATGACTACCTTAGGGTCCTGTTTGCACGCGCCGGCACTCCGTATTCGCCTGCGACAGGCTTGCCAATCACCGCCCAGCAGATCTCCGACATGGTCGATCGAACCATGAAATTGCCGCACGGGCGGCGCGGCCTAGTGCTCGCACCGATCGTGCGCAATCGAAAGGGCGAGTATCGTCGCGAGTTCCAGGAACTGGCGAAACGCGGGTTTCAGCGCGTTCGGGTCAATGGCGAGATCCACGATCTCGACTCGCCCCCTACGCTCGACAAGAACTATCGTCACGATATCGACGTCGTGGTCGATCGAATTGTCATCGGAGACGGTGTCGAGCAGCGCTTGGCGGACAGCCTCAGAACGACACTCGATCTTGCTGACGGCATTGCGGTTCTCGAATTGCTTCCTGCCGACGAATCAGGCGACAACGAACGGGTCGTTTTTTCTGAAAAATTTGCCTGCCCGGAGTCGGGCTTCACCATCCCGGAAATCGAACCGCGCCTTTTTTCGTACAATGCACCCGCTGGAGCTTGTCCTGATTGCGATGGATTGGGCGTTGAAGCCTTTTTTGACGAGAATCTCGTCATCCCCGACGACACTCTCGCGATCGCTGACGGTGTTCTGGACCATCTTCCGTGGCAACACGCCGACCTATCCAGCAACGTGTTGAGCACAATAGTCTACGAACTCGACATTGACATCAGAATGCCTTGGCGGGACCTCTCCGAAAACTGCAAGGACGTATTGCTCCACGGTTCCGGTGAGGAAACATTCCCTTTCGAATTCGAGCACAAGGGGGAAATGTTCGTGTTCGAGCGCAGTTTTGAAGGGATCATCCCCAATTTCGAAAGACGGTACCATGAAACCGCATCGTCTCACGTTCGCGAAAATCTCTCGCAGTTTCGCAACACCCGCGTGTGCGAATCGTGCGGCGGAAAGCGTCTGCGCACCGAAGCGCTCGCCGTTCGGGTCGGCGACCACAATCTCGGTCAGGTAGCGGAAATGACGATTGGCGAGGCTCTCGAATGGGTGGATGACGTTCCGCGTCACCTGTCGCGCCAGCACCTGGAAATCGCCACCGAGGTTCTCAAGGAAATCCGGGACCGTCTTGGGTTTCTGGTCAATGTCGGTCTCGACTACCTGACGCTTGCGCGCGGTTCAGGGTCGCTGTCGGGAGGCGAGAGCCAACGTATCCGGCTTGCAAGCCAGATCGGCTCTGGTCTGACCGGCGTCCTTTATGTTCTGGACGAACCGTCCATTGGCCTTCACCAGCGCGACAACTCCCGCTTGATCGAAACGCTCAAGGGGCTGCGCGACCAGGGGAATACCGTGATCGTCGTCGAGCACGACGAAGAGGCGATCCGGCTTGCCGATCACGTGCTCGACATGGGGCCGGGCGCCGGCGTGCATGGCGGCCGCGTCATCTCTCAAGGCACACCCGACGACATCGCGCGTGATGCAAATTCGCTGACCGGGCAGTACCTGAGCGGCATTCGCGAAATCAAGGTTCCTGCCACCCGCCGGACGGGCACCGGTCAGTCGATCAGGTTGTCGGGAGCGAAGGGAAACAACCTCAAGAGCGTCTCGGTTTCGTTTCCGCTTGGGACGTTCACGTGCATCACGGGAGTATCGGGCAGCGGAAAATCGTCACTGATCGTCGAGACCTTGTACAAGGCGGCGTCGCGTTTCGTGAACCGCTCGTACGATCGACCTTACGAATACGAAAGGATCGAAGGCCTCGAACTGATCGACAAGGTCATCGACATCAACCAGCAACCCATCGGTCGAACGCCGCGCTCGAACCCCGCAACCTATGTTGGTGCCTTCACGCCGATCAGGGACTGGTACACGCAATTGCCGGAGTCTCGGACGAGGGGCTATCTGCCCGGCCGTTTCTCGTTCAACGTCAAGGGCGGGCGCTGCGAGGCCTGTCAGGGCGGTGGCGTCAAGAAAATCGAGATGCATTTTCTCGCCGATGTCTACGTGACATGCGAGAGCTGCAAGGGATTGCGGTACAATCGCGAAACCCTGGACATCAAGTTCAGGGACAAGACCATCGCCGAGGTCCTCGACATGACCGTCGAAGAGGGCGTCGAATTCTTTTGTGCAATACCCCAGATTCGCAGCAAACTGACTGCACTGAACGAAGTTGGGCTCGGCTACATCAAGATCGGACAGCAGGCGACGACATTGTCAGGCGGAGAGGCACAGCGGGTGAAACTCGCGAAGGAACTCGGCAAGAGATCGACGGGCAAGACCTTGTACATCCTTGACGAACCGACGACCGGGCTGCACTTCGAGGACATTCGCAGGCTTCTCGACGTGCTGCATCTTCTTGTCGATCAAGGGAACACGGTCATCGTCATCGAGCACAACCTCGACGTGATCAAGACCGCGGACCACATCATCGACATCGGTCCGGAAGGCGGTGCTGGCGGTGGCGAAATCGTCGCGGCAGGGACACCGGAGTTCATTGCCGACCAGCCAAACAGCCACACCGGCGTCTACCTCAGAAAGATCCTCAGACCGCTTCAGACCGCCGCTGCATGACGAGGTGAAAGTGAATGCCGACGATTGGCGTGGTCATTCGTCGGCAGTTCCGTCTTGTTCATCGTGATCAGAGGACTTCGGTTGTTCTCGCGTCCTGCGTTCAAGCCGTGGCAGCATCGCCGAGCAATCCTTGCCGCGACCGTCTTCCTCTTCGACAAATTTCGCAAAGATGTCCGTCGCGAGACGGCCCACCTGGGTGTCGGCGCCGACACTCTCAGCGGCACCCTGGCTGAGCCGGAGATCCTTGAGCATCAATTCCGACGAAAAGCCGGGGCGGTAGTCATTGTCCGACGGCGAAACCGGCCCAATTCCGGGGGCAGGGCAGTAGACATTCATCGACCAGCTGTAACCGGATGAGGTCGAGACGACGTCGAAAAGTTTCTGTCGGTCGAGCCCAAGCCTGTCGGCCAGAACGAACGCCTCGCAGGTCGCGATCATGGTCGCCCCGAAAATCATGTTGTTGCAGATCTTTGCGGCCTGGCCGCTGCCGCTGTCACCGCAATGAACCGAGCGCTGTCCCATGACCTCGAAAAGCGGCTTCACCCGATCGTATCCGACTCTCGACCCGCCAACCATGAATGTCAGAGTGCCGGCATCGGCCCCCGTGACTCCGCCGGAAACCGGCGCATCGAGGAAGTGGATTCCGCGCTCCCTTGCATCAGCGGCGACTGCACGAGCCGTCTCGACATCGATCGTCGAACAATCCAGCATAACCGTGTCCCGATTCATGAAAGGGAGGACCCAGGAGGCAACCTCCTTGACGGTTTTTCCGTCGGGCAGCATCAGCACAACGACTTCTTGATCGTGCTCGGCCACCGACGTTTCGTCGTCGACCGAAATCACGTCTTCAGGCACTTCCACATAGGGATCATGTCCGAAAACGGTATACCCCGCCTCTGCCAGGTTTCGCGCCATTGGGAACCCCATGTTGCCCAACCCCAAAAATCCGATTTTCATCAAGTCAATCCTTCGATTTCGATCCTGAGTTCGTCTTGCCCAAGCGGCATCAGCATTCTCACCACGTCAAGGCTGGAAACGGAATCGATTCCTGAATGACGCCAGCGAGGATTGCGGTCACGGTCAATGACAGCGGCCCTGATGCCTTCGATGAAGTCTCCGTGTTCTGCCGAGCGAAAGGAGAACCTGAATTCTTCCTTCAGCGCCCGATTGATCGTGTCGCTCTCGCGCACGCGGTGAATGACCTCGACGCAGCATGCAACCGACAACGGGCAATTCCGGGAAAGGGCCTTTTGGGTCTCGGCAGTGAACTCGTCGGGCGTTGCCCTCATGGACCTGTTGATGTCACCGATTGTCTCTCCAGCGAAATGACGGTCCACAAGTTCCTGCTTGCCCGCGAGCGTGTCGCCAGTTGCGGCGACGCTGCGCTCGTCAATGACGGACACGTCGCCGGTTGCGACAAGTTCTGCCTTGATGTCTTCCCAGCTGTCCCAAGGCGCAAAGTAGTCGGCAAAACCGGCATGGATTGCATCTGCTGGCCCCATCCGGGTTGCGGTGGTGCCCAGATACTCGCCCATCCTGCCGGGCGCGCGCGACAGCAACAGTGATCCGCCGACATCGGGCACGAGGCCGATGCCGCATTCCGGCATTGCGACGATGCTGTTTTCGCAAACGATTCGATGGGACCCGTGACAGGACACGCCAACACCGCCGCCCATGGTGTACCCGTGCATGAACGAAACCCATGGCTTCGGAAAATGAAACACCTTGGCATTGAGACGGTACTCGTCTCGCCAGAAGCGTCGTCCGTAGTCGAAATCGCCTCTGGTCGCGGTGTCGTACATCTCCTGGATATCGCCGCCCGCACAGAACGCTCGTTCGCCGAGTGCATCAATCAGCACGAATCGAACGTCGGGATCATGCCACCATGAGTCGATCGCCCGCTCGATTTCGGTGACCATCGCGTAGCTCAGCGCGTTCAGGGCGTCAGGGCGCTGCAGGGTGATCCTGCCCACCTTGCCCTCGCGGCGACAAAAGATGTCACTCACGATCGCGCACCGCTGATCAGGGCCCGGCTGATGATTAGACGCATGATTTCGTTGGTCCCTTCAAGGATCTGATGAACACGCAAGTCGCGGAAGATCTTCTCGATGCCGTAATCGGAGAGGTAGCCGTACCCCCCGTGCAGCTGCAGGCAGTCATTGGTGACTCGAAACGCGATGTCAGTGACAAATCGCTTGGCCATGGCGCAGTGCACGGTTGCGTCGGAATGGCCCTCGTCGAGCTTCCAGGCCGCTTGCCTCAAAAGCGCCCGCGCGGCCTGGAGTTCGGTCTCTGAATCGGCGATTCTGAACTGCAAGGCCTGGAACTGATCGAGCGTTACGCCGAACGCCTTGCGTTCCGCCATGTATTCCACCGTCTTCCCGAAGGCGGCCTGCGCTGCGCCGAGTGCGCATGCGGCGATATTCAACCGGCCGCCATCAAGTCCCGCCATAGCATAGGAAAATCCTTCGCCTTCCTCGCCAAGCAGGTTGTCGTGCGGAACCCGCACATCTTCGAGATTGACCGCAGTCGTGGGTTGGGCGCGCCATCCGAGCTTGTCTTCGAGTGTTCCGAAGCTCAGGCCGGGTGTCCCCGATTCAATGACGATGCTGGAAATCCCCTTGGGACCGCTTTCGCCGGTGCGGCACATCACGACGTAAAGGTCGGAATAGCCTCCGCCAGAAATGAACGCCTTCGATCCAGTGACAGCGTACCCGTCGTTCTTCCGAACGGCACGCGTGATCAGTGCAGCCGCATCCGACCCGGAACCCGGTTCGGTGAGACAGTACGATGCGACTTTGTTCATCGACGCGAGGCCGCCAAGATACTTCTCGACCAGTTGCTCGCTACCAAAACTGGCCACCATCCAGGCGCACATGTTGTGGATCGACAGAAACGATGCAACCGAAGGGCAGGCGGCGGACAGGGCTTCGAAGACCAGTGTCCCCTCGAGACGGGTCAACCCTGTTCCACCCTTCGACTCTGGCACAAACATCGCGCCGAAGCCGAGTTCTCCCAATTCATCCCACAGGTCTCTCGGGATGGTTCCCGCGCGGTCCCATTCGAGCGCATGCGGAGCAATCCGATCCTGCCCGAACGCGTGAGCAATGTCCGTGATCGCCTGCTGTTCTTCGGAAATCTGAAATTCCACGGGCTATCCTTTCACGATGGCGACCCACAATGCCCTGACGTCACGCCCCACGGGACACGGCGAACCCGGCAACTGGCGACCCGGCCGCACGCCAGATTTGCGCGATCAACTCACCCGACTCGATCCGACAGGCAAATGCGCTGCGTCGCTCCGTACAGGTGGAATTGCGTTCATCACTCCATGACAGGAATGGAGAACGCGGCGCCTTCCTTGATGCCTGACGGCCAGCGGGACGTCACGGTCTTGGTTCGCGTGTAGAACCTGAACGCGTCCGGCCCATGCTGGTTGAGGTCTCCGAATGCCGACTTTTTCCAGCCGCCGAAGGTATGGAACGCCAGCGGGACAGGGATCGGAACATTGACCCCGACCATGCCGATGTTGATCCGGCTCGCAAAGTCACGAGCTGAATCACCGTCACGCGTGAAGATCGCGGCTCCGTTGCCGTATTCGTTCGACATCGCAAGATCGAGCGCCGAATCGTAGTCGTCAGCCCTCACCATCGACAGCACCGGGCCGAATATCTCGGTCTTGTAGATGTCCATGTCGGGTGTCACCCGATCGAAGAGATGCGGACCGACAAAGAAACCGTTCTCGTAGCCCTGCAAAGAAAAATCTCGACCGTCGACAACGAGTTCCGCGCCATCATTGACGCCGGACTCGACGAGGCCGAGCACGCGTTCCTGCGCTTCCTTCGTGATCAACGGACCGTAATCGATGTCTTCACCGGCCGTGTAGGGGCCGACCTTGAGCGCCTCGATTCGAGGGACCAGCTTTTCGCGCAACGCTTCTGCGGTTCCGTCACCAACCGGAACGGCCACCGAGACGGCCATGCAGCGTTCTCCAGCCGCTCCGTAGCCTGAGCCGACCAGGGCATCCGATGCCTGATCCATGTCGGCGTCCGGCATGATGATCATGTGGTTCTTGGCGCCACCGAAGCACTGGACCCGCTTGCCATTCGCGCTCGCGCGCGAATAGATGTAGGAAGCGATCGGCGTCGATCCGACGAACCCGACCGCTCCGATGTCATCGTGGTCCAGTATCGCATCGACCGCGACCTTGTCGCCGTGAACCACCTGAAGAATTCCATCGGGCAATCCTGCTTCGCTCATCAATTCCGCGAGCATCACGGTCACGGAGGGATCACGTTCGGATGGCTTGAGAATGAACGCGTTGCCGGCAGCGATCGCGGGGCAGAATTTCCACATCGGGATCATTGCCGGAAAATTGAATGGCGTGATTCCTGCCGTCACGCCAACGGGTTGGCGCATCGAGTACATGTCGATGCCCGGTCCTGCGCTGTCCGTGAACTCGCCCTTGAGAAAATGCGGAGCGCCGATGCAGAACTCGGCCACTTCGAGACCTCTCTGGATGTCGCCGCGCGCGTCCGGAATCGTCTTGCCGTGCTCTCGCGACAGTTCCTCGGCGAGGCGGTCCATGTCCCTGTTCAACAGCGAAACGAATTTCATCAGGACTCGCGCGCGTCGTTGGGGGTTGGTGGCCGCCCATGATGGCTGTGCCGCCAGGGCGCCCTTGACTGCGGTGTCCACTTCCTCCGCACTGGCGAGAGGGGCCCAGGCAATCACCTCGCCCGTCGCCGGGTTGTAGACTTCAGTGGACTTTCCTGACGTGCCGTTGACCAGTGCCCCGTTGATGTAATGTGGGATGTCGTGCATCGTATTCTCCCGTTTCGGTCAGGCCGCCGGACTGTTCCGTGGGGCCGCAGACTTGACCAAATATCGCAAATCGTCGCTGCGACGCAATGGCACGAAAAGATCGTCTCGGCGCGATGGTGGAAGGGTGGTGATCGGCGGGTTTTCGGCCTTTCATGATCTTAAAATCTGGCGTTCGCGGCCCGGCAATGTCGCGACGGTGACATGATTCCGCTTGACCGCACATTGCCAATTTTGTTTTGCGGTCGAGAAATTCAGCATCAGGGCATGCGGGGGAAGGAGCCGTTCATGCGCACAGGACTTTATCCAGGGACGTTTGACCCAGTCACCTTCGGTCATGTCGACATTCTCAAACGGGCATGCACCCTTGTCGATCACCTCGTTGTCGGCGTTGCCATCAATGCCGACAAGCAGCCTTTGTTTTCGCTCGAAGAACGGGTGGAAATGGTGACCAACGTCTGCCTGAGGATCGCCGAGTCGTCCGAAACGAAGATCACTGTTCATCCTTTCGGCAATCTGCTGGTCCAATGCGCTCAGGATGTGTCCGCCAGCCTCATCATTCGGGGGCTTAGGGCTGTTTCGGATTTCGAGTACGAGTTTCAGATGGTGGGCATGAACCGCGCGCTTGATGCGCGAATCGAGACCGTGTTTCTGATGGCCGAAGCAGAGTATCAATCGATCGCGTCGCGCCTTGTTAAGGAAATCGCTCGCCTTGGCGGCGACGTCTCCGGTTTCGTGGACGAAGACATTGCCGTCGCGCTTAATGAGCGGCTCATTGAAAACAAAACATAACGCCCCAGCTCCTCCAATACAAAACACGAAGGACACGAAGTCTTCACCTTGACACTTGGCCTTGTGAGCAATTGAAATCGCATTACTGCAAAGACTCGGTGTGTGATCAAATTGCGGAAATCTGTGGCAGCGGCTAAAAATAGCCTCTTTCAAGTACAACGTCTTCCGCATCGCTTGCCTCATCAGGAAAGCACTCATTCAAATGCCAGACAAAACGCTGAAAGCCCTCGAAACTCAGAGGGCTGTTGTCAAGAAACTCGCCATACCATGCCTTTGATTTGCATCGACCCGCTGCGGTGGAAAATGATGATCGACGGTTAGAAGCCAATCGTTTAGCGCGACGGAGAACGATCACCTCATCCATCGCGGTGAGCTTTGAGGAAATTGGTGTCATGTCAAGCCACTCGCAGAGCAGGACATACTTTGATCCTGACGAAACATGTTTCAGTTCACGAGCAGTTGCAGCCGCTTCTTGGAACATTGTTTTGTCTAGGTTTGTTTTGATTTCCGTTGCAAAATAAGAAACATCGACGTCTTGCTCAAAGACATCTCGAGGACTCGAAGGAGTTGTGATTTGAAGACGATGCCGCCTCGTAACCGAAAAATCCTGGTCCTTTTTCTTGATGTACACACCACCACTTGAGAGTGAAAGCAGTGGACTCTCGAACGATAGTCCTGCAAAGCTAGATTTCGGCCCACAATCAAGACCACTTTGTCGGGCAAATCCTGGAACCAAGCGTTCATCAAACAGACGAGGCAGGAATTCTTCCAAAACTGTGTTGTCGAGTTTCAGCTGACCTTTTTGCCGGTAGAGGAAGTCTTCACTCGACAAGAAAATTAGGTCAAATTCGATGGACTTCTTGTAGTCGTTCAACAGGCCAACCAAGGCACGAAGGAGATCATCCCCCTCATCTGAAAGTTGGTCCATTTCTGAAACCCAATCACTATAGGTCTCTATCTGGGCCTCAACCCGAGGTCTATCTGCAGCGGGTAGTTTGGCATTCTCTACAAGTGCGTGCAGTTTGTCACCATGGGCAGTAGGATAAGCTACTTGAACCATTAGTCGCACTCCGAGACTAGCTGGGAACTCACAATCATATCGGCGTTGGCAATTGCGTCTGAGATTTCCCCAGCACGCTCGGACGGGCAATACCTGAGCGCGTTCTGCAATGCTTGTCTCCCTACAGATCGTCCGATTTCGATAGCGTGACCACATGATTCTTTTGATGGAATGATCGTTAAGACATCCTCATAAATCGCCTCGCCGAATCGGTTCATGAATTTACGCTCATTCCACTCAATCAACTTGAGCCCCATTCCCTCGCAAGCAATTGCATTTATCATTTCACCATTTCTGAAGGGTACTGATCGGACATTGGATTCACGGCCCAATATGATGGTCAAGCCTGCCCCATCCTTTAAGACCCGACCTGCCTCCATGAAGAACTGCGCCATGTCCATGCAATACTGAATTACAGTCATGTACCTGTTTTTTCTAAATTTTCGATTTGCTCCGATCTCTGACCTTGCTGCGACTAAAGGGGTGTGACCAAGGGCTTCAATTATCGGACGATAGTTCTGGTGATAGTTGAAGACGTTTACATAGGGGGGGGATGTGATCAAATGGTCGAACGTTTTCCCTTCGACGTTGATCGAGCGAGCATCACCAACCTTTGCTTCAACTTTCCCGTCAAATGTTGGTAGCGTCAAGAAAATCGACAAAAAGCGAGCGGCGCTCTTTGCGATCTTGCCACTCAGGGCGATGTGGCTGTCTCCAAATGCAATCAAGAGGAATCCTTCTAGAGCTACACGTCCGAAACGATCAAGTTGCTTCTGCCTGAGAACTTGCGCGGCATCCAAAGCGGTCACTCTACCTCCTTCCCGACCGGACAGAGTCTTGAGTTCATTCGAAAAACTGCGGATTTCCTCAGCCCGTTTCCATCTTTCCATCATGTCAAATTTGGTCAACTCGCTGACTCTAGCCAAACATATGGCAGCGGGATTAACGTCTATGCCCAGCGAATTGATATTGGCCCTAGCCGCCTCATAAAGTACAGTTCCGCTGCCGCAGAACGGATCAAGCACGGCGTCGCCAGCCTTACAGTGTTTTTCGAGCAGGTATTCAATAAGTTGGGGACTGAACTGGCCGCGCCAAGGCAAAGCACTGGCTCGTTCTTTTTGCCTAATGTCAAGGCGGTGTTGATCTTCGCTAGCCTGAACTCGCCTAGCAAATTCAGAGAATTCTAAAGCGCGCTGCGCATCGAATCTGGGTATGTTGGTTTTCTGCATCGTGCTAACATACATGTTGCGATGGTCGGATCAAGCAATTGCAGTGTGTGTTCTGCCTGATAGTTCAAGCGTTGGGGGCCATCTGCAGCATTCAAGGCAAAACCGCCCTCGAGGTCTCGTGGAAACGACCCCACGAAAACACAGTGTTTAGCACGGCGACTGCAGACAAGATGAGGTGAACTCGAACTGATCTTGATACACTAAAGACCTTCGGGAAAGGTCATGGGTGAGGTGCGAAGCAGGGAGCCAATGGCGTTTGATGATTGGCGGATTCGGCCCAATTGTAGGTCTCATTCGAGCTAACTCCAGCCCATTTGAAGAGACCTGCAGTTCGCTCTCGCCGTACCCGCAGAAATCAAGGCGACGAATTGTCGCGACCGGTCAGTTCACGCCCTCCTCGTCGAGGCAGACACGAACGTGGCGTTTCTTGCCTGCCGACAACACGATCCCTTCCGACAATCGGTCACGACTGAGCATGTGACCCGGATCGGACACCTTGACGTGATCGATCTTCGCGCCACCGCTCTGGATGAGGCGCTTGGCATCCTTTCCTGACTTTGTGAGCCCGCTCTGGACAAATAACCGTGCTGCGGGAAAACCTTCGTTGCCGGCATCGTCGGCATCAACAAGGCAAACCGGCAATTTCGTGTCCTGGCCCGCGCGTTCATGAGCCGTACCAGCGCCCGACGCGCCGCTGGAACCAAAAAGACCATGCGCGGCGTCCTCCGCGCTCTGCGCCGCATCGGGACCGAACACCAATGCAGTGGTCTCGGTGGCCAGCTTCACCTTCGCAACGTTCAACTCGGCGCCCTCGAGCGCCTCCAGCCTGCCGCACTCATCGAGATCGATCTCGGTGAACAGACGCAGAAAGCGACCGGTGTCGGAATCTGCCACATTTCGCCAGAACTGCCAGAAATCGAATGCCGAAATGCGGTCGGGGTTCAACCACACGGCGCCTGCCGCCGTCTTTCCCATCTTGCTGCCATCGGCCGTCTGCAACAGTGGTGACGTCAACCCGAAAACGTCCTGTCGGTTGATCCGACGGGTCAGATCGACGCCGTTGACGATGTTGCCCCACTGATCGGAACCTCCCATCTGCAGACGACAGTCAAACCGCTTGTTCAGTTCCATGAAGTCATAGGCCTGCAAGAGCATGTAGTTGAACTCGAGAAACGTCAGCGGTTGCTGGCGGTCGAGCCGTCGCTTGACGGATTCGAAGGACAGCATGCGGTTGACGGTGAAATGACGCCCGTAATCCCGCAAGAATTCGACATAGTTCAACTGATCGAGCCAGTCGGCGTTGTTCGCCATGATGGCCCGGTTTCCGCCATCCCCGAATTCGACAAAGGCTTCAAAGACCTGCCGTATCCCATTGATATTTCTGTCAATGGCGTCCGGCGTCAGGAGTTGTCTCGACTCGTCTTTCCCCGAGGGATCGCCAATTTTTGTCGTGCCTCCACCCATGAGGACAATCGGGCGATGGCCAGTTTTCTGCAGCCATCTGAGCATCATGATCTGGACGAGGGAGCCGACATGCAGACTGTCGGCCGTGGCATCGAACCCGATATAGGCAGACTGCCCGGGTTTCTCCAATACCTCGTCAAGAGCTTCGATGTCCGTGCAATCCTGGACGAATCCTCTCGTCTTCAAGACGTTGAGAAATTCCGAGCGGGGCTTGAATTTCATGACCGGTTCGTATCCCTTGCCGTCAGCATCTGGTCCTATAGACCAGCCCGTCACATGACGAAAGGCCGATCAGGATGGAAGAATTCGAGCCGATCTGGTCGCTTGGCTGCATGTCCGGAACGTCGATGGACGGGGTCGATGCCGCTATGGTCCTGACCGATGGCGAGCATATCCACCAGTTGGGAGACCGCGCATATCGATACTACTCGGATGACGAAAAACGCACGATTCGCAAAGGCCAGGGGCTCTGGCAAGACGAGTGCCCCGAGACGCTGAAACAGGTCGAAGAGACGGTGCGTCGCGCGCATCTCGAGATCATTACCTGGTTTGTAGACGGTGCCGATCTCGTCGGTTTCCATGGCCAGACGCTTGCTCATGATCCTGCATCAGGCAGGACGCACCAGGTTGGCAACGGGAAACGCCTAGCCGAGGAGTCGGGATATCCGGTGGTCTGGGACTTCAGGTCCCAGGACATGGCCAACGGCGGTGAAGGGGCTCCGCTCGCGCCCATTTTTCACTTTGCATTCGCCAAATGGCTCGGCGAAACAAGACCGGTCGCCATCCTCAACTTGGGCGGTGTTGCAAATATCACATACGTCGACCCAAGCGCTCCGACCCCCGAGACTCCCGGCGCGCTGGTTGCGTTCGACACGGGCCCGGCAAACGCGCTGGTCAATGACCTGGTGTCCAGTCGTCTGAACGAGGACTACGACACGGATGGGTCGCTTGCAGCAGCTGGAACAAGCGATCCGGCAATCATCGAGGAAGTACTATCCCGTCCGTATTTCGATCGAGCGCCGCCCAAGTCTCTCGACCGCAACGAATTTGAAGACGTTCTGGGGCTCGTTTCGTCGCTGAGCGATGCCGACGCCGCAGCGACATTGACGGCATTGACAGCTGCCACAGTCGCTCAGGCGGTCAGCTTCCTGCCGACAAGAGTGACCCGCTGGCTAGTCGCCGGCGGCGGCGTTCACAACCGGACTCTCATGGCGGAATTGCAGGCAAGAATTGGCGTGCCGGTCATCTCCGTCGACGATTACCATGTGAATCCCGACATGCTGGAGGCACAGGCATTTGCCTTCTTGGCCGTTCGTTCGATGCGAAACTTTGCCTTGTCGCTTCCGTCCACAACAGGCTGCCGGGCTCCCACCGCCGGCGGTCGGCTGGACCTCCCCAGTCAGTCAAGCTGATTTCCGCAAGGCAGACACGCAAAGGTTGAGCAAGATCTCGGCGCAATTGACCGAGCCAAACCGCGATCACCGAGACTTTCCCCTGATCGGTACTTTCGTCGTCACCTGAAGCCGAGACTTTCCGACGCGCTCAGTCTCAGGTGCCTGGCAATGGGTTAGGTCACACAGAGCATGCGGCCGAAACGACAGTCATCGCCCTCGCGCCCGGCTTCCGTTTATCACGAAAAAACAGCAATTTGCGGAGAGTTGGCATACCGGCAGGCACGCACCATGGTCAGGACTTGTCGCTGAACCTGGTACACAAGCACTCGCAGCACGATTGAAACGAAACGCAGCGACTCGTGTGGTTCGTGCCTATCGCGTCGTCTCGGTCAGTCTCCGGCGAACATATTCGTCGACACATGTCACAAGCGTGCTCATGTTGGGTTCTTCGAAAAAGTGCCCCGCCGACGCGACGACCTGGTGAGAAATGGTGATGCCCTTCTGTTCGCGGAGTTTGCGGACAAGGTCCTCGATGCTCTCGGGTGGAACCACCTTGTCGGCTGATCCGTTGATGATCAGCCCGGACGAAGGACACGGCGCCAAGAACGAAAAATCGTACATGTTGGCCGGGGGAGAAACCGAAACGAACCCGGAGATTTCCGGGCGTCGCATCAGCAGTTGCATCCCGATCCAGGCGCCAAAGGAGAACCCGGCAACCCAGCAGTGCTTGGAATTCGGATTGAGAGCCTGGAGGTAATCGAGCGCTGCTGCCGCGTCCGACAGTTCGCCCACGCCGTCGTCGTAAATTCCTTGAGACCGACCGACACCGCGAAAATTGAACCGCAGGACCGTGAAACCCATCCTGAGAAACGTGTAATGGAGATTGTAGACAACCCGATTGTTCATCGTGCCGCCGAACTGGGGATGCGGGTGCAGGATGATACCGAGCGGACTGTCTTTGTCCTTTTGCGGGTGATAGCGCCCTTCAAGACGCCCTTCAGGACCTTGGAAGATCACTTCCGGCATCAATCTCTCCTGCTGTTGTCAGGTGTCCAGACGCGAGAGGACAGGTTGACGGTTGTAGGGGAACAAATTAGAATGATTCTAAATTCTCTATGGCGTCAACCCTTCCCGGAAACATGCCCGTCTAGTGCTTTCAAAGGCGGTCGTCAACAGGGAATGCCAGGGCAAGCAGGAACGAATGCCATGAAACTGAGCACGCGAGGACGGTACGCGATGGTGGCGCTGGTCGATCTTGCCGGTGCAGCCCCTGCAACGGCAGTTCCGCTGGCTGAAATCGCCAAGCGGCAGAGCATTTCGTTGCCGTACCTGGAACAGCTGTTCGTGAAGCTGCGTCGCGCCGGCGTCGTCCACGCGGTTCGTGGGCCAGGAGGCGGCTACCAGCTTGCACGGTCGTGCGATTCGATTCGCGTGTCCGAAATACTGTCTGCCGTCGATGAATCGATGGACGCTCTTTCGACCAGTGCGGGACAGTCGGGCGCGGTGTCGGGAACCCGGGCCCAGTCCTTGAGCAACAGGTTCTGGGAAGGCCTGTCGGCAATGGTCTACGTGCACATGCATCAGACTCGGTTGAGCGACATCACCTCGAACCATCTCGCCCCATGCCCAGCAGTCCCCAACCTCCTTCAGATGGCGGACGAATCGTGAAGAGAGCCTATCTCGACTGGAACGCTTCTGCGCCGCTGCGACCCGAAGCGCGCGATGCGATGCTGCGTGCAGTCGACAATGTCGGTAACCCGTCCTCGGTCCATCATGACGGGCGGCGGGCGCGCGCGATCGTCGAAAGTGCGCGAGCGCAGGTGGCGGCCGCATTCGGGGCGGAGCCAACAGAGATCGTGTTCACGTCGGGTGCCACCGAGGCCGCAGCGCTGGCGATGGCCGGTCGAAATCTCGGAGCTGCCGCAGCCGAGCACGAATGCGTCCTCGCCTGGGCGGGCCAAGAACTCGAAACCTCCGAAGACGGACGTATCGGGGTACCGGATCCGGGCAATGCGTCCGTTCAGTCGGCAAACAGCGAAACCGGCATACTTCAGGAACTGCCCGCAGGTCTGGCGGTTTCGGATTTTGCACAGGCCTTCGGCAAAGTGGCGTGCGATTTCGGCGCCTGCAATGCGACAATGGCAATCCTCTCCAGCCACAAGATCGGTGGACCGACCGGTGTCGGCGCGCTTGTCGTGCGCAACGGAGACGAGGTCGAGCCCGGCATTCGCGGTGGCGGACAGGAATCGGGACGACGCGCAGGCACGGAGAATGTGCCGGGCATCGCCGGTTTTGGCGCGGCAGCAGAAGCCGCCGTCCGCGACATCGAGGACGGAAAATGGGAGTCCGCTGCTCGGCTTCGCGCTTCCCTCGAGGCCCGTCTCGAAGAACTGATCCCCGAGGTCGTCATCTTCGGACAGGAGGCATCACGATTGCCGAACACGAGCTTGTTTGCGCTTCCCGGTTGGGATAGCGAAACGCAGGTCATCCAAATGGATCTCATGGGGTTTTCGGTGTCCGCTGGCTCGGCGTGCAGTTCCGGCAAGGTGGCCCGAACCGGAAGCCCTGCGCTCAAGGCCATGGGCATCCCGGAACGGATCGCGCGGAGCGCCATTCGCGTGTCAATCGGCCCGTCGACTCGGGAAAGCGATCTCATGAAGTTTGCTGATGCCTGGAGTGCATCGGGGTACCGAGCGCTTCACAAGGCGTGCGCTGCGTAATGGAATTTGGCGAAAAACACGACATGTCAGTAATTTGCGACATGTTCTGCAACAGGAACGGAGAGCAACGTGAACATTGACGACGGTGAATTCACCATCAGGGACGGTGTCGATGAAGAGACCGTCGAGGCAGTGCGCGCGGTTGGAACCTACAAATACGGGTTCGAGACCGACATCGAGATGGAATACGCGCCCAAGGGCCTCAACGAGGACATCGTGCGCCATATTTCTGGCCGAAACGAGGAACCCGACTGGATGACGGAATGGCGCCTCGCCGCATACCGGCGATGGGTCAACATGTCGGAACCCAAGTGGGCGATGGTCAACTATCCGGAGATCGATTTCCAGGATCAGTATTACTTTGCCCAGCCGAAATCGATGGCGAAGGAGAGGCCGAAATCGATTGACGACGTCGATCCCAAGCTGCTCGAGACATACCAGAAGCTCGGCATTCCGCTGAAGGAGCAGATGATCCTTGCTCGCGTCGAAGGCGCTGGCGACGTGCCGGCCGAGGGTCGAAAGGTCGCGGTCGATGCGGTGTTCGATTCCGTGTCCGTCGGGACAACGTTCCAGGAGGAACTTCGCAAGGCGGGCGTCATCTTCTGTTCCATTTCCGAAGCCCTGCGCGAACATCCCGACCTCGTGCGAAAGTACCTCGGAACGGTCGTCCCGCCTTCGGACAATTTCTACGCGACGCTTAACTCCGCGGTCTTTTCGGACGGTTCGTTCGTGTACGTGCCGCCAGGCGTTCGCTGCCCAATGGAGCTCAGCACCTATTTCCGGATCAATGCGGAGAACACGGGCCAGTTCGAACGCACGCTGATCGTTGCCGACCGCGGGTCCTACGTATCCTATCTCGAAGGATGCACGGCGCCTCAGCGCGACACCAACCAGCTGCATGCGGCTGTTGTCGAACTCGTGGCCGAAGAAGATGCAGAGATCAAGTATTCGACGGTGCAGAACTGGTTCCCGGGCGACGAAAACGGTCGCGGGGGCATCTACAACTTCGTGACCAAGCGGGCAGATTGCCGCGGCGCGCGCTCGAAGGTCATGTGGACTCAGGTCGAAACCGGATCGGCCATCACCTGGAAGTATCCGAGCTGCATCCTTCGCGGTGACGACAGTCAGGGCGAATTCTACTCGATCGCGATCGCGAACAATTTCCAGCAGGCCGACACGGGAACCAAGATGGTTCACCTCGGCAAGAACTCGCGTTCGCGGATCGTCTCGAAGGGCATCTCGGCCGGCCGCGCCCAGAATACCTACCGGGGACGCGTATCGATGCACCCCAAAGCGCTGCGCAGCCGGAATCACACCCAGTGCGATTCCTTGCTGATCGGCAGCGATTGCGGGGCTCACACCGTGCCCTACATCGAGGTCAAGAACAACTCGTCCCGGGTCGAGCACGAAGCCACGACTTCGCGGGTCGACGAGGATCAGCTGTTCTATTGCCAGCAACGCGGCATGAGCGAGGAAGAAGCTGTCGCGCTCGTCGTCAACGGGTTCTGCCGGGACGTGCTGCAAGCCCTGCCAATGGAATTTGCCATGGAGGCCCAGCAACTGGTCGCAATCAGTCTCGAAGGCTCCGTGGGATGAACAGGCTATCTCAGCCGTTCGTCTACGGCCTCGTCACCGCCGGTGTCATATTTTTTATCGGCTGGTCGACCGGAATGGGAGGTTCCCTGTTGCCCAATGCCGGGTTTTCGGTGCTTATGGGCGTCTTTGCGGGAATCCTGTACTGGCTGGCCATGAGATACGCCAAGTCCGGCTCCCGGCGGCTCCGGATGCGCCGTGGACAAGGGCAAGAACCCTCTGTCGATGAGAACAACAACAAAAAGGTCTGAAATGCTCAAGATATCCAATCTCCATGTCGCGCTCGAAGACGGTCACATCCCGATTCTGAAGGGCGTCAATCTGGACATGCAGCCAGGCACGGTCCAGGCGATCATGGGCCCCAACGGATCGGGGAAATCGACATTGTCGTATGTTCTGTCCGGCCGAGAGGGATACGAGGTCACCGAAGGAAGCGTGACGCTAAACGGGGAAGACGTCCTCGAGTGCGACCCGAGTGAACGGGCAGTCATGGGCCTGTTCCTGGCATTTCAGTATCCGGTCGAGATCCCCGGCGTCACCAACATGACCTTCTTGCGCACTGCCGTGAATTCTTTGGCAAAGGCTCGGGGCGAACCGGCCGTTCCCGCCGGCAAGTTTCTCAAGCAAGTCCGCGCGCAGGCAACGGATCTCGGAATCGACGAAGAGATGCTGAAGCGCCCGCTGAACACTGGGTTTTCCGGCGGAGAGAAAAAGCGGAACGAGATTCTGCAGATGACCATGCTGCAGCCCAAGGTCTGCATTCTCGACGAGACCGACTCGGGGCTGGACATCGACGCGATGAAGCTGGTTGCGCAAGGCGTCAACAAGCTGCGCACGCCGGAGCGATCGATTCTTGTGATCACTCACTACCAGCGTTTGCTGAACTACATCGAACCGGACGTCGTGCACATCATGGCAGACGGACGCATCATCGAGTCCGGAGGCCCGGAACTGGCGCTCAGAGTCGAAGAGAACGGATACTCTGACCTGTTGAAGAAGGTGGCCTGACAATTGTTGCACGGAAAACAAATGGATAGCGCAGAGGATCTCCTCGAAGCCCTGCCTGCGGCACAGTCCGACGGGTGGGGACAGCAAGCCCGCGAGGAAGCAGAGGCCCGGTTTCGCCATCTGGGGGTGCCGACACGCAAGGACGAGTACTGGCGATTTGCCGGTCCCGACAGTTTCACGAGTAACGACCGCCCGAATGCTCCTGTTCTGGCAGATGCCGTGCGCCTTGCATTTCGTGACACCGATTGCCTCAATCTTGTCATGGTCGACGGGGTTTTCAGACCTGACTTGTCGAGCACGGAGGCGCTTGAGCACGCTGAGGTGATTCCGATCGTCGATGCGATGGCCAAGGACGTGTCCTGGGCAAAATCGATCTATGGCCAGCTCGAGGCAAGGGGGCAGGAACCAATCCCGAGACCTTTTGCGGCGCTGAACACCTCCAGAGCGACCAGCGGCTTTGCGATCAACGTCACGGGTGAGGTCAACAAGCCTGTATGCCTGAGCTATTTTCGCGAAAACGAGGAATCGGACGCAATCATCCACTCCGCCGTGCGCGTGGAACCGGGCGGATCGCTGACACTGCTCGAGAACGGCCCCGGCGCCGCCCGATTGAACACCGTGCTTGAAGTCGACGTTGGCGCCGATGCGTCATTCGATCACGTGCGCGTTCAGGGTCGCGACCACAATCGTCGGGCCATCACGCACGTGTTTGCGCGACTTTCAGAACGATCTTCGTTTCGAAGCTTCACGATGACTGCAAACGGAATGCACTCGCGAAACGAGGCTTTCATCGAATTTTGCGGCGATGACGCGCACGCCACGGTCGCCGGTGCTTGCGTGGGCGAGGACAAGTTCTTGCACGACGACACTGTCTTTGTCGTTCACGATGCCGAGCGGTGTGAAAGCCGCCAGGTCTTCAAGAAGGTCCTCGGGGACGGTGCGACGGGCGTGTTCCAGGGCAAGATCCTCGTGAAACCCGGAGCTCAGAAGACCGACGGATACCAGATCAGCAAGGGTTTGCTGCTCGATGACACCAGCCAGTTCCTGGCAAAGCCCGAACTCGAGATCTATGCCGACGACGTAGCCTGCTCGCACGGGTCGACGAGCGGAGCGATTGACGAAGACGAACTGTTCTACCTGATGTCGAGGGGCATTTCACGCGAGGAAGCCGAGTCAATGCTTGTACTTGCGTTTCTCGAGGAGGCAATCGACGAGATTTCCGACCGAGACATCGCCGAGGACATTCGAGACCGTCTGGCAGAGTGGATTGCGCGTCATCGATCATGAGTTCCGTGACTTGGGGAATCCTGTCGGCGTATCGTCATCCTCGCCTGAGCTTCGAACGCCAGTTGTCCGCGCAATTCGGTGAAGCCCGGCTTCTGTTTTATGGAATGCTGGCGTGTTTCCTCGGATTGGTCTCGAGGATGCCGTCGGTGTTTCGCGAGTCCTTGACCTCGGAGGAATTCCCGCTTCAAGCCGTCGTTGCGTCGCAGTTTGTCGTGTCTCTGCTCTTCGGTCCATTGCTCATGTACCTGGTGGCCGCTGTTTCTCATGTCGCCTTCAAGGCTTTTGGTGGTCGGGGGGATTGGAGAGAGGCACGTCTTGCTCTGTTTTGGTCTGCGTTGGCGATGTCTCCACTTGCCCTGATTGCGGGAGTGATGGATGTAATGGCCGCTGATTGGATCCACGGAACGGCACTCGTCCTGATTGTGGTTGTGTTTGTCTCATACTGGATGCAATGCCTCGTGAGGGTCGAGTTCGGCAGTGGTCCTTCCGGCTTGACGGACGGGTCTGAGGCACTGACGCCTGGCGCCGCATCGGGACGGGCACGAGCCCGAGAATTCGGGCATTCACTTGCCGGCAAGCCAGGCGGATGATCGTGAACCAGCCATGATTAAGACGGTGTTTCAACTGGTAATGCTCACCTTCACGCAGCCGGTGAGCGGTTTTCGCTACGTGATCAAGACGATCTCTGCGCCAACGTCGGTGTTGCTAGAGTGTCTGCTGCTCATCGCGGTACTGTCGACACTCTTGACATCGTTCACGGGCTACCTTGCTCCCTCCATAATACCCAGCATGATCGCGCCCCTGGTCAATTCGCCGGTCATGTTCACGGCAATCCAGATCATAGGCATGATCATCCTGTCGGGCATGCTATTCGGCGCAGGAAAACTGTTTTCAAGTACTGCGACTTTCTCGGACTGCCTCGCCGCGACAGTCTGGTGGCAAAGCATGCTGTCGGTGATCCAGGCCAGTCAGGTCATCATCTTTCTCGCCATCCCGGGGATCGCACCGTTCGTCGATATGGTTGGGTTGGGATTGACGGCGTATTTGACAACCGGTTGCATCAAGGTGGTTCACAATTTTCGAAACGGACTTTTCGTCTTTCTCGGAATCGTTGTGGTCGTTGTCATCATATTCGTCCTTTTGCCGACATTTCTCTTGGTGAGCAGCGTTTCTCAGGTCGAGGGTGGCTGAATGTACGATGTCTCGAAAATTCGGCAGGATTTCCCGATCCTCGAGCGAGAGGTGAACGGCCATCCGCTGGTTTATCTCGACAACGGGTCATCGGCACAAAAGCCCAAGGCGGTCATCGATGCGGTGACCAATGCCTACTCGAACGAGTACGCCAATGTGCACCGAGGGCTGCACCACCTGTCCAACCTCGCAACGGAAAAATACGAGAGCGTTCGCGCGATCATCAGGCGATTTTTGGGTGCCCGCCACGATCACGAGATCCTGTTCACCAGCGGAACGACCGAGGGAATCAACCTCGTGTCGTACGCATGGGCGGCGCGGAACATGAAGCCTGGAGATGAAATCGTACTCAGCGTCATGGAGCACCACGCGAACATCGTTCCTTGGCACTTCCTTCGAGAACGCATGGGCATCGTCCTGAAATGGGTCGACATCAACGACGACGGCGAACTTGATCCAGACGATGTCCTCGAAGCGATCAGCCCGAGAACCAAGCTTGTTGCGGTCACACAAATGTCCAATGTCCTTGGAACAGTGGTGGACGTGAAGAAAATTTGCGAAGGGGCCCGAGGACTTGGAGTGCCCGTCCTCGTGGATGGCTCACAGGCCGCCGTTCACGGGACAATAGATGTGAACGAGATGGGATGCGATTTCTACGCAATCACCGGGCACAAGCTCTACGGTCCGACGGGTTCGGGCGCACTCTACGTTCGCGAAGACAGGCTCGACGAAATCCAGCCGTTCATGGGTGGTGGCGACATGATTCGTGACGTCACCCGAGACGGCATCACCTACAATGTGCCGCCGCACAAATTCGAGGCCGGAACGCCCGCAATCGTGTCCATGATCGGTCTCGGTGCCGCACTGGAGTACCTCGAAAACCTTGGAATGGACGCCATCCGAGCGCATGAAGCGACTGTCCGTGACTACGCGCTCGAGCAGATGGAAGGGATCAACTGGCTGAATCTTCAGGGTCGCGCAAGCAATCGCGGAGCCATTTTTTCATTCACGATTTCGGGGGCAGGGCATCCTCACGACATCTCGACGATCGTCGATCAAAAGGGGGTCGCGGTCCGTGCGGGGCATCACTGCGCCCAACCATTGATGGAGAGACTGGGGGTCACTGCCACGTGCCGCGCGTCGTTCGGCCTCTACAACACCGTGGACGAGGTTGACCGGCTGATCGAGGCCCTCGAGGTTTGCCACAACCTTCTAGGCGACTGACCTGAGACGCGAATCGCCAAGTCTTTGGCATCGACATGTTGTCGCATCTCGTAAGAAGTCCGCAGCAAGACCCAGTCTGAGGAAATCCGACCGTCACGGTCGACCGCAGTTCTCCGCTTCTTCACTCAACGCCCGAATTTGAATGCGTCCGCACCGGTAGGTCCTGCCGTCGTTTCGGTACATGCAGTGTCAGGCATTATTCGGGTTGCCAAAGCTGTCGACGGTGATTCAAGAGCACGGGGAATCCCCAGATTCCCGCGCTTTCGGCGATGCACAAGACGCCCTCGGCCTCGGTTTCGCTGATTTCCTCGCCTCTGACTGAACCCACGGAACGGCGCTCGTCCTGATTGCGGTTGTGTTTGTCTCCTATTGGATGCAATGCCTCGTGAGGGTCGAGTTCGGCAGGAGTCCCTCCCGCCTGACGGACGTTAAGGCGAAACAGACGTCTGACATTGCATCAGGGCGGGCACGAGCCCGAGAGTTTCGGCACTCACATGTCGGCAAACCAGGCAGATGATCGAGAACCAGTCATGGTAAGGACAATTTTTCAACTGGTTGCGCTCACCATCAAGCAGCCGGTTAGCGGCTTCCGCTACGTGGTCAAGACGATCTCGACTCCTCCGTCGGTGTTGCTGGAGTGCCTGCTCCTCGCCGGGATACTGTCTGCACTTGCGATGTCACTCTTAAGTAATTTGTCACCTTCGATTTTCCCAATAATGGTCAGTGGTCTGTACAGTTCTCCGATCACGTTGACTGCGTTTCAGATCATTACCATGATCATTTTTGCCGGCATCATTCTCGGCGCAGGAAAACTGTTTTCAGGCACTGCAACTTTTTCAGAATGCCTCGCTGCGACAGTCTGGCTACAGGGCTTTTTGTTGGCGATCGAGGCCACAGAAGGCATCATGTTTCTGATCCTCCCGGATCCGTTACTTGAATTAATCGTAGCCATGCTCGGTTTCGGATTGGCAGCGTATCTGATCACGTATTGCATCAAGGCTGTTCACGATTTTCGAAGCGGCTTTCTCATCTTCTTGGGACTATTGGCGGTCGTCGCCGTCTTCGTTGTGCTGTTGCCGATCTTGCTCTGGTTCATCGAAATGGGTCAGGAATGATTTGGCCAAACGTTCAATGTTGCGACAATTCGGCGCGATTTCCCGATCCTCGGGCGAGAGGTGAAAGGCCATCCGCTGGTTTGTCTCGACAACGGGTCATCGGCAAAAAACAAAAGGCGGTCATCGATGCGGTGACCAATGCCTACTCGAACGAGTACGCCAATGTGCACCGAGGGCTGCACCACCTGTCCAACCTCGCAACGGAAAAATACGAAAGCGTCCGCGCGATCATCAGGCGGTTTCTGGGCGCCCGCCACGATCACGAGACCCTGTTCATCAGCGGAACGACCGAGGGAATCAACCTCGTGTCGTACGCATGGGCGGCGCGGAACAAGAAGCCCGGAGATGAAATCGTCCTGAGCATCATGGAGCACCACGCGAACATCGTTCCCTGGCACTTCCTCAGGGAACGCATGGGCATCGTCCTGAAATGGGTCGACATCAGCGATGACGGCGAACTTGATCCAGACGATGTCCTCGAAGCGATCAGCCCGAGAATCAGGCTGGTTGTGGTCACACACATGTCCAACGTCCTTGGCACAGTGGTGGACGTGAAGAAGATTTGCGAAGTGGCCCGGGGACTTGGAGTGCCCGTCCTCGTGGATGGCTCGCAGGCCGCAGTACACGGGGCCATCGACGTTTCCGAAATGGGATTCGATTTCTATGCAATCACCGGGCACACGCTCTACGGTCCGACGGGATCGGGTGCGCTTTATGTCCGTGAGGACAGGCTGGACGAAATCCAGCCGTTCATGGGTGGTGGCGACATGATTCGTGATATCACCCGAGACGGCATCTCCTACAATGTGCCACCGCACAAATTCGAGGCCGGAACGCCCGCAATCGTGTCCATGATCGATCTCGGTGCCGCACTGGAGTACCTCGAGAACCTTGGAATGGATGCCATCGCAGCGCATGAAGCGACTGTCCACGACTATGCGCTCGAGCAGATGGAAGGGATCAACTGGCTGAATCTCCAGGGTCGAGCAAGCAATCGCGGAGCCATTTTTTCATTCACGATTTCAGGGGCAGGGCATCCCCACGACATCTCGACGATTGTCGATCAAAAGGGGGTCGCGGTCCGTGCGGGGCATCACTGCGCTCAGCAATTGATGGAGAGACTGGGGGTCACTGCCACGTGTCGCGCGTAGTTCGGCCTTTACAACACCGTGGACGAGGTTGACCGACTGATCGAGGCACTTGAGGTTTGCCACAACCTCCTCGGCGACTGACCCGACACCATGATCAAACGGTCTACGACATCGACCAGTCGTTGCATTCCGTGAGATACCTGCGGAAAGACACAGTCTGAGGCATATCGACCGTCACGGTCGACCTCGGTTCTCCGTTCTTCCCTCGACGCCCGAAATTGAATGCGCCCGCACCGGCAAATTTTGCTGCCGATGCGGGGCGTCCAATGTCAGGACTTGTTCATCCGATTCTCGATGAGCTCGTCGACGACCGCCGGTTCGGCCAAGGTCGAGGTGTCGCCGAGCGAGCCAAAATCATCTTCGGCAATCTTTCTCAGAATGCGCCTCATGATCTTGCCCGAGCGGGTTTTTGGAAGTCCCGGAGCCCACTGGATGAGGTCCGGAGAGGCAATGGGGCCGATCTCCTTGCGAACCCAGTTTCGCAGTTCGACGCGCAACTCGTCAGAGGGGGATTCTCCGCTCATCAAGGTGACATAGCAGTAGATGCCCTGTCCCTTGACCGGGTGAGGATAGCCAACCACAGCTGCTTCCGCGACTTTTTCGTGAGCCACGAGCGCGCTCTCCACTTCGGCAGTACCCATGCGGTGACCGGAGACATTCAGGACATCATCGACCCGTCCGGTGATCCAGTAGTAGCCATCCGCATCCCTTCGCGCACCGTCTCCTGTGAAGTAGTAGCCCTTGTAGTCGGAGAAGTACGTTTCAACGAAACGCTTGTGATCGCCGTAGACCGTTCGCATCTGGCCGGGCCAACTGCTCTTGATGCAAAGAACGCCCTCAGCCTCTGTTTCGCTGATCTCCTCGCCGCTGACCGGATCGAGGATGGCAGGCTCGACACCGAAGAATGGGTTGGTGGCGGAGCCCGGTTTTGTTGCCGTTGCACCGGGGAGGGGCGTCAGCAAGTGACCGCCGGTTTCGGTTTGCCACCAGGTATCGACGATTGGCCGCGTGCCCTTTCCGACAACTTCGTTGTACCAGTCCCATGCCTCGGGGTTGATCGGCTCCCCGACGGTCCCGAGAACCTTCAGCGAAGACAGGTCGCATGATTCGACCGGTTCGGATCCATGCGCCATCAGCGCCCGGATTGCGGTCGGTGCCGTGTAGATCTGGTTGACCCGATGACGTTCGCAGACCTGCCAGAACCTCGAAATGTCCGGATAGGTTGGAACCCCTTCGAACATCAATGTCGTCGCGCCGTTCGCAAGCGGTCCGTAGACGATGTAGCTGTGACCGGTGACCCAGCCGACATCGGCCGTGCACCAGAACACGTCGCCGTCGTGATAGTCGAACGTGTACTGGTGCGTCATTGAAGCGAACACCAGGTACCCACCTGAGCTGTGCAACACACCCTTTGGCGTGCCGGTCGAGCCCGACGTGTAGAGAATGAACAACGGATCCTCGGCATTCATGGGCTCGGGATCGCATTCGGGCGAGGCCGCGCCCACCAATGTGGCGTAGTCGTGGTCGCGTCCCTCCTTGTTGCCAGGGCCGCCTTGGGTCCGCCCGACGACCAGCACGGGAACGTCACCCGACATCTTCAATGCGGCATCGACATTGGCCTTGAGTGGAATGTTCCGACCGCCCCGCGGTCCCTCGTCGGCCGTGACAATCAGCGATGCGCCGCAGTCCTGAATCCGACTGGCCAACGCTTCTGGAGAGAAACCGCCGAAGACGATTGAATGAACGGCTCCGATCCTGGCGCTTGCCAGCATTGCATAGGCCGCTTCGGGGATCATCGGCATGTACAAAACGACACGGTCACCCTTGCCGACTCCGAGAGACTTGAACACGTTCGCGAGCCTGCAGACTTCGTTGTAGAGTTCGCCGTAGCTGATGTGACGTTCGGTGCCCGGCGTGTCGCCTTCCCAGATGATCGCCGTCTGGTCTTTCCTGGATGGAAGATGTCGATCCACGCAATTGGCACACACGTTCAGGACACCGTCTTCGTACCAGCGAATGGAGACGTCCGGCCAATCGTACGAGACGTTCTTCACCTTGGTGTACGGTTGGATCCAGTCCAGTCGCTGGCCGTGTTCACCCCAGAACGACTCGGGGTCGTCGACGGAGTGCTTGTACATGTCGGCGTACTTTTGCGCATCGGCATGGGCGTTCGCGACGAAATCCGGCGATGGCTCGTGTCTCTTCACGCTCACGATCATCCCTCCTTTTTTGATCGTTCTCACAAATCCGTGAGGTCAGGCAATGCCTTCCCAAGCTCAAAATGTCCATACCTCAACCGCAGACGAGGCCATGATTGGCAGTATTGTTATCGGGGATCGGTCTGCTGATCCCGCCAAGCGGAACGACAGCCGTTCCGAATGTCCGTGACCTGGGAAGTTGAAGGCTGCCAACGCTCGCGAATCGATGGCCAAGGAACACTCTCAAGAGCCGGCCCGCAGGGTTTGATCGGATCTTTCAGCGAAGAGAGGCATCGAAAGGACGCTGCAGTTGTTGACGCCCCAATCCTTGAAGGTCGGCGGGCCGCGCGAAGCACGGCTGCCCCGTATCATCGACAGTCTGCGGCCCGCTTGATACGAAGGACCGATCAGGCGGAACCTCTCGAAAAAGAGATCGATGGAACTGATAAGCGGATTCCCGCAATGACGAATGACGGCAGTGAGATCGCGGCAGCAAAAGCCGTCGTGCTCGAACATTTTGAGGCTCTCGACCAAGCCGAGGCATCCGATTCGGCAGATGCTCTGGGAAGAAACACGTCCGCGAACTGCAGGTTTCATTTCGTTCACCCGTTCAACGAGGCCGTCGGCGCGCAGGAGGCATCCCGACTCTTCTGGGAACCGATCAAGGCATGCTTCTCCCCGCTTCAGAGAAGGCAGGACATCTTCTTCGCCGGCCGCAATCGGGTCGATCAGGAACGCTCGGTCTGGGTGATTTCGATGGGGCACCTGCTTGGACTGTTCGACCATCCCTTTCTTGGCGTCAGGCCCACGCGCCACGCGACGATGCTCAGATACGCGGAGTTCAACCAGGTCGAGAACGGCAAGATCGTCGACAACACGGTGTTCTTCGATGTCCTGAATTTCATGCACCAGGCGGGTGCGGAGGCGCTACCGCCGTCGACGGGCGCGACGATGGTCACGCCGGGCCCGAGAACGCATGACGGCCTGCTGTTTGGAGACCACCCGGCAGAAGAGGGCAAGACGACGCTTGACCTCATTCTACGCATGATCGACCGTCTCGTTGCGGCCGACGTCAAGACAACCAAGACCGATCTGGAACTGGACTGGACCGAGGACATGATCTGGTGGGGCCCCGGCGGCATCGGCGCACCGTACACTCAGTCCAGGTACCTCGAGCAGCACACGGGCCCTTTCGAGGACGGGTTGGAATGGGGGCACCACTGCGGCCACAAAATGCAATGCGGGGAGGGCAGTTACGGCGGGTTCTTCGGTTGGCCAAGCCTCGTCGTTCGTTCAACGGGCGGGTACATCGGTCTCGCGCCGGCAGTCGAGCGACAGACGTCAATGAGAGTCGTCGACCTCTATCGTCGCGCGAACGGGCTTCTGGCCGAGAACTGGAATTTCATCGACCAGTTGCACTTCCTCGATCAAAACGGCGTGGACCTGATTGCACGCCAGAAAGCCTTGAGCGGGCTGTAGTCCAGGCACTCCAGAACTCGTGGCAGCCCGATGATTCGGCCCGCGAATTGGCAACCCCATCGATGAACTGGGACCCATGCCGCCACGTCTCGCATGCAAGTCGAGGTGCATGCTCGATGTCGCTCCGACAGAGTGCGGGCGAGAGCAATCGATGCTTGCCACCGAAAGGGTGAGATGAGTATTGTCCACGCTTGAAACCCAAAAATGCCAAGGAGCCAATCCATGACAAATCTGAAGACACTCGGTGGCACCGTCGCTGCAGCGATTCTCGCGGGAGGAACCGCATTCGCGGGATGCGGAATCTCGAGCGGCAACATCAGCGTGCTGGCCAACGACTTTCCCGCGCTTCATGCCGTCGTGTCGACGGCGGAAGAATGCGCGGACGACAATGTCGCGTTTTCCAAGAACCACACGGCGCAGCACCGTGAAATCCAGGTCGCTGCGCTCACCGCGAATCCGGCGGAATACTCCGGCGTGATCGTCGCGAATTCATCGATCGTGCCGCTGATCAACAACGACCTGATCCGACCGCTTGATGATCTCGTTGCAAAGCACGGGCAGAACTTGAAAAAAAGCCAGCTGATCACCATCGACGGCAAGATCATGGCGATCGCTTTCATGGCCAACGCGCAGCATCTTTTTGTGCGTCAGGACATCCTCGACCAGGTCGGAAAGCCCGTCCCGACAACCTATGAAGAAGTTCTCGAAACGCTCGAGGCCATTCGCGCCGCCGGCATCATGGACTATCCGTTCGCCGCGCTGTTCAAGGCCGACTGGAACCTCGGTGAAGAGTTCGTGAACATGTACCTCGGTCATGGCGGCGAGTTCTTCAAGCCGGGCACGGCAGAACCGGCCGTCAACAACGAGGTCGGAATTGCCACGCTCAACATGTTGAAGGCATTGACGGAGTACACCAACCCCGACTTCCTGACCTACAACACGTCGACCGTCGCCCCGATCTGGGAAGCCGGAAACCTGGCAATCGCCCAGCTTTGGGGATCGACCGGCGGGCAGTTGCTCGATGACGAAGGCTCCACGCCGGAGGTCGTCGCAAACACGGTCCTCACCTCCGCACCGACGGTGGCCGGAGGCTCGAACCCGGCATCGACCCTCTGGTGGGACGGATTCACCATTGCGAAGAACATCTCGGACGAAGATGCGGAAGCAACATTCCTGGCGCTTCTCAATGGAATTTCCGATGACATGGTCATGGCCAACAACGACGCAGCCGTGTGGTTGATGGACGCCTATGTTCCGGGCAAGGCCGCACTCGGGATTTCAATGACCGCGTCGGCAGGAACCGAGCCATATCCGATGATTCCGTTCATGGGCTTGCTCCATCAGGCGTTCGCGACGGAACTGCCCGACTTCCTGCAAGGCAACGAGGCGGCCGAGCAGACCCTCGCCGATATCGAGGCTGCATACATCGCGTCGGCCAAGGAACAGGGATTCCTCTGATCAGAAGAAGGTACAGATGCGTCCGGGCCACTCCGGGCGCATCGCCATCTGCCAAAGCGCCCAGTTGTTGATCCTTCGCTCGACGGAACGCCACTGACATGCCGCACCGCACCTTCGCATGGTTCATGCTTCCGACGCTCGCCGCGATGATCCTGTTCATCGCGTTGCCGATCGTTTCCGTCCTCGTTCAGTCTTTCTTCGTTGAACACGAACAGGTGATGGTCGAGGTCGAGAACTGCAATCCATTCAAGTGCGAAACCGAACTGGCAGTCGACACGGCAGCCACCCAACAACTACTGGAAGACGCGCCACTGGGCCGCTTCAACGGCTTGGGCACCTACGGGAACCGCAATCATCTGGCATTCGCCGAGATTGCCGAGATCTGGAGGTCCGCCGAGAGCTGGGGGCAGTTGATTTCGGGAATCTACAACCTGCCGTTCTACAAGGCCCTGTTCTTCACGCTCGCTTACACCTTTGTCGTTGCTCCGGTTGTGCTCGTGCTGGGACTGCTCGTTGCCCTTGGGGTCAACGCGCTCCCGCAAATGGTCAAGGGACCGACGATTTTTGCATCGCTGCTGCCGATGATCGTGACACCATTGATCGGGTCATTGATCCTGTTCTGGATGGTCGATGCCGATGGCATCATCGGCGCCACGCTTCAGGTCATCTTCGATGACGACGACCTGTCACTGAAGGCATCAGCGCCTTTGACCTGGATCATGCTGATAGTCTACGGAATCTGGCACAACACGCCGTTCAGCTTCATCGTCTTCTACGCCGGTCTGCAGACTGTCCCGAAAGACACGATCGAGGCGGCGCAGATTGACGGCGCTTCGAAATTCCAGCGCGTTCGATACGTCATTGTTCCCTACATGATGCCTTTGGCCGTCTTCATCATACTGATGCAGTTGATGGACGGGCTCAGGGTGCTGGAACCGATCATCGGATTTTCGGCGTCGGCCAAGGCAACGTCGCTTTCGTGGATCATCTACAACGATCTTTTCGGCGACACCAAGCTGTTCGGCTCGGCCGCCGCGACCTCGATCATGACGATTTTCGGCGTGTGCATTCTTCTTGCGCCAGTGCTCGTGAAAACCTGGCGCGATTTCAACCTGAAGAGGGCCTGAACGAATGGCAGTTTCGGCACGACGTCATCCCAGCCTGCTGGTTTGGTTCTCCACAAGCCTGATCGTGCTGTGGTTGCTGATCGCGGTGGGCCCGTTTGTCTGGACGGTTTGGGGTTCATTCAAGGTTCAGGGCGACTTTTTCTCCAAGGCCGATTGGCGGTACGCGATCTACGGCATCCGCACGACCGCAGAGACGGGATCGGCATTCACTGGCGGAGGCTACTTCGGCGCCTGGATTCAGGAAGAGTTCTGGCGCAACGTCGTGAACACGACCATCGTGGTTTCATTCACGGTGATCATATCCCTCACGATCGGAACACTCGGCGGCTACGCGCTTGCGCGATCGGGATTTCGCTATGCATTCTGGATCCTGATTGCCGCTCTCGTCTTTCGGGCCATGCCTCACATCACCCTCGTGTCGGGTTATTTGCTGCCATTTTTCGAGTGGAACGTCTGGGGGCACCTGTCCACCACGATCATCGTTCTTGTCGCGATCAACCAGCCGTTCACGCTGTGGATGCTGCACTCGTTTTTCCTCAACATTCCCAAGGACATGGACGAAAGCGCAATGGTCGACGGCTGTACCCGTTTCCAGGCTTTCCGGCACGTGATCATTCCGGTCATGTGGCCCGGCGTCATCACCACCGGACTGTTCAGCTTCCTCCTGGCCTACAATGACTTCGCGATCACCTCGATGCTTCTCTCCTCCGAGAACCAGACCATGGTTCCACGGATCGCGAGTTTCCTCGGGACGGTCCGCGAGCAGGGCAACGTCATGTTCGCAGTCGCAGCCGTTGTCAGCGCGATCATCCCGCTGTTCTTCCTCGTCCTGTTCTTCCAACGCCAGATCGTGAGTGGCCTGACGGCGGGAGCGGTGAAAGGGTGACCATGCAATGACAGCTTCCCCACCGGACTCCGCCAGTGCCGCCAAGGCTGCGGTTCTCGATCACTTGTGCCGGCTCGACGAAGCCTCTCCGGGCGCGGAAACGACGTCCGAGATGATGCGGAGTCACGCTCCCGACCATCTTTACTTGGGCGTTCACCCATTCAACACGCTCAGCGGCCCGCAAGATGTCGCCGAGTTGGTGTGGACACCATTCAAGTCTGCCGTCGGCATGGTCCAGAGGCGGCTCGACATCGTGATCGCCGGACACCACAACCTCGATCCGAACAACCCGATCTGGGTTGCCTGCATGGGTCACGTGCTCGGCCTCTTCGATTCACCCTGGCTCGACATCCCGTCGACCGGGAAGGTGGCCCATCTCCCGTTCGCGTCCGCATATCGGGTTCAAGGCGACAAGATCGTCGAGACCATTGAATTCCTCGACGTGCTCTCGGTGATGAACCAGGCCGGTGTCAATCCGCATGCGGACATTCAGACAGCAGCGCAAATCATGTCGCCCGGACCGCAAACCCATGACGGAGTCCTGTCCGGACCTCAACCCGCAGAGGAAGGGGAACGGACGCATCGGCTGACCAAGGCCATGCTCGACGACCTCGTTGACAGCGGCATGCGTTCGTCGACAGCTCATCTCGAACGATTCTGGAACCCGGACATGAACTGGTTCGGGCCGACCGGAATCGGGGCCTGCATGGGCATCAAGAGCTATCAGCGCGGGCATACGCGTCCGTTTCAGGATCGCCTGAAGTTCATCGAGGCGATCGATGAAAAATGCGTCGTCGCCGAAGGCCACTTTGCCGCTCATTTCTGGTATCCTTGCCTCAAGATGGCCTCGAACGGCGGATTCCTCGGCCTTCCGCCATCAGATGTTCCCGCAGAGATGAGGGTCGTCGATCTCTATCGGCGCGACGGCGACATGCTGGCCGAAAACTGGATTTTCATCGACATGCTGCATTTTCTCAAGATGCATGGGGACGACGCCCTTGGATCGATTTCCAAGTAACCGGAGACCGACATGACCACCGGATCGGACAACAGCGACGGTCGTCGCTCGCATCATCCCGCTCGCCCGTTGACCCGTTGGCAGATGCCCAGATCCAACAAGATTTCCTTGATGCGTTATACCGACAATCGGTCGGTGCGCATCCCGAAGGACCTGGGTCCCGAACAGAGCCTGACGGGCTTCAACCTGGAATACCGCAACATCGTCGATTACATCGTCCGCATCACCCATCGCATATGGGAAACCGACGACCGCAACGTCGAGTACATCGCGGATTGCTATGCGCCCGATTCGATCGTTTACGACGACTATGGCCTGCAGCGCGGAAACCAGAAGATCATCGATGACACGCATCACACGACGGCCGCCTTTCCCGATATCATTCTCGACGCCGAAGAGGTCATCTGGGCCGGAAACGACGAGGTCGGTTTCCACACGTCGCATCTGACCCGGATCATCGGCACCAACACGGGCCCGAGCAGGTACGGGCCGCCGACCGGACGCCAGGTCAATTTTCTGGTGATTGCGAACTGCGTTGCCTTGCAGAACGACATCTTCCTGGAGCACGTGCTTTACAACACCTCGGCCATGTTGCGGCAAATGGGCCTCGATCTTTGGTCGGAGGCGGAACGCCTCGTCGCCGATCCCCCCAAGGGCTGGCCGCGCAGCGAAGAGGTCTGGAACGAACTTCGGTCTGCGGCCAGGCCGGAGAAGCCGATCTCGATCAGCGAACCGATGATCAACTTCGATCCGGACTATTTGGCAAGAAAAGTTCATGACTCGATCTGGAATGGAGATCTCGGCGCGCTCGACTGGGGGTACTGGAGCGATTTCACATTCGAGGGCACGACCCTCAGGAAGTTCGAAGGGGACGAAGCCTACCGCTCGTATGTGGGAGAGTTGAGAGCGGCATTTCCCGACCTCGAACTGCGTGTGGACGAAGTCTACTGGATGGGCTGCGAGCGGGACGACTGGCTGATCTCGACACGATGGAGCGCAGAAGGCACGCATTCCGGCGGATCTCTTTATGGAGAGCCGACAGGACATCGGTGTCAGATCTGGGGCATCACCCAGCACCGGGTGGAATACGGCCTGATCCGCCAGGAATGGCAGTTGTTCAACGAATTCGACCTCATGATGCAGATTGCACGAGCCCGTGGCGCCGGGTCGACGTCATGACGCCCGATCCTGACTTCCAATCCGAAAAACGCCTCGTACTCGAACACAATGCGGCCATCGATGCCGCGAATCCCGATGAGGTGGCAGCATTCCTGGCACAGCGTACGGTTCCGAACTACCGTTGGCGCGGCGTACATCCCTTCAACGAACAGGCGGGGGCAGAGGCCGTTGCGAGCGTGTTCTGGGGTCCGCTGAAATCCGCATTCGGTCAGATGCAGAGGAGACCCGACATTTTCATGGCGGGGCTCAATTCGATTGACGAAGGTTCATCGAGATGGGTCGTCGAAATGGGACACCTGATGGGGCTTTGGGACGAAGACTGGCTGGGTCTTCCGGCCACCCGAAAAATTGCCTTCCTGCGTTACGTCGAATTCCACAAGGTTGATGATGAAAAAATCTTGGAAACAGCATGTTACGTCGACATTCTCAATCTGATGGAGCAATCGGGAATCGGGTACTTTCCCGTGCAGAGCGGGGCATCGATCCTGACACCTGGCCCGCGCACTTCCGACGGTATCCTCCTTGATGCTCAAGACCCCCTGGAGGGCAGAGCGACGCTTGAGTTGATCGAGGCAATGGTCTTCGATCTCAGGCGCAACCGGGTCAGTTCGCCGCGACAGCACATGGAAACGTTCTGGCACCCCGACATGTGCTGGTTCGGGCCGGGCGGCATTGGCGCGAGCGCATTCTTTGACGGATACCGCCGGGGTCACTGCCAGCCATTCGAGGACGGCCTCGAGTATGTCCGCCATACCGAGCACAAGTGTCGTCTCGGTGAGGGACTTTATGGAGGCTTTTTCGGTTATCCGAGTCTGACGTTGCGCTGTACGGGAGGGTACCTCGGAATGCCTGCAACTGACACCGCTGCCGACATGAGAATCGTCGACCTGTACCGGCGCGACGGCGACAGGCTTGCCGAGAACTGGATTTTCATCGACCTGCCGTACTTTTTTGTTCAGCAGGGGATCGACGTGATCAAGGCGGCAGGCAGGGCGTGACCTCGGCGTCGCAGCCGTCTCCTGTGACCGGAGAACACTAATCTGCGCAAGTCAGTTCAGCGGACGAACTGCTCTGTCATGCGTTGGCCATCACCAGTGCCGTGTCGAGAAGTCGATTCGCGTAGCCCCATTCGTTGTCGTACCAACTCAAGACCCTGACCAGACCACCTCCGGTCACCGCCGTCTGGTCAAGCGCAAAGATCGACGACCTGGAATCGTGATTGAAGTCGATCGACACGAGAGGCTGATCTGTCACGCCCAGTATCCCTTTCAGCCTGCCTTCGGCAGCCTCGGAAACGGCAGCATTGATCTCCTCTGACGTGACCGGTCTCGAAGGAACAAACTTCAGATCAACCGCCGAGACATTGGGCAGAGGAACCCGGATGGCCGAACCGTCGAGTTTCCCGGCAAGTTCGGGCAGGACAAGCGAGATCGCGCGGGCGGCGCCCGTGGAGGTCGGAATCATCGAAACGGCAGCTGCACGGGCGCGTCGAAGGTCCGAGTGGGGAGCATCCAGCACCCGTTGATCGCCTGTATAGGCATGGACAGTCGTCATGTATCCGGTTTCGATGCCAACGGCGTCATTGAGGACCTGTGCAATCGGAGCGAGACAGTTTGTCGTGCATGACGCATTGGAAACAATCCGGTCGTCGGCTTCGAGGGTCTGGTGATTCACGCCGTACACGATTGTCTTGGCGACATTCTTTCCCGGTGCGGATAGCAGGACTTTGCCGGATCCGTTCTCGAGATGGCGCCCAGCAGCCTCTGCGGAAGCAAAAATCCCGGTACACTCCAGAACAATGTCGACATCTGCCCATGGCAAGCGCTCGGGGTCTCGTTCCGATGTCGCGCGAATTTCCGATCCTCCGACACTGATGGTCTCTCCGGCAGCGGTGACATCAAGCGGCAATCGCCCGTGGACGCTGTCAAATTTGAGAAGATGAGCGCAGGCTTCGGCTGACGCGATGTCGTTGATAGCAACAACATCGACGTCGTTTCTCTCGCTCTCGAGGACCGCGCGAAGCGCTGCCCTTCCAATTCTTCCGAAGCCGTTGATCGCAAGTCGTGTAGGCACGGATGTCTCCTTCGATGACCGTTGTTCGGGGTTGCGTTGCAGTTCAGTCGGAGTCCTACGGCGACTGCCGTGGCCTGGCAAGTGCGGACTGCCTGACCGATTGGCAGGGCGCACTCGGGCACGAAGAATCGGGGCGGTTTTCGCGCCACCCGCCACAAAAAATCATCGAGATTTGCACCTCTTGCGAAAAAGTTGTACCCTTTATCGATCATGCAGGCGATTGGCGCGCATGTCGCGACGCTTTTGCCAAGCCAATTTCGGCAACATCCACCGACAAAATCAATGACCAAAGGCAGACCAACTCTGAAGGACATCGCCAGGGACGCTGGCGTGAGTGAAATGACTGCGTCGCGAGTCCTTCGCGGCCTGGGCGAGGCGTCTGATGTCACGATTCAAAGGGTGCAAGAGGCCGCTGCGGCACTTGGCTACGTGCCTCATCGCATCGCGAGTTCGCTGTCGTCGAAAAACGTCGATCTCATCGGCGTTGTTGTACCGTCACTGAGCAGCAGGGTCTTCTGCGACGTTCTGTCCGGAATTTCGGCCACGGCCACCGCCTCTGACAAGCAGATCATGATCAGCGTTTCCAAATACGATTTGGAATCAGAGGAGAGTGCGGTTCGGGAGATGATCTCGTGGCGGCCGACCGGCGTGATCATCGCGGGGCTCGAGCACACCGACACGACCAGGAACTACATGAGGGAATCGGGATTGCCGATCGTCGAGATCATGGATGTCGACGGCGATCCTGTCGACATGAATGTCGGGATTTCCCACAACAGAGTGGGGAGAGAGACGGCACGGAACGTCTTGTCCGCGGGCATGCGAAAAATTGCCTTCATCGGAACAGGAATGCCGGGCGATCATCGAGCGGCAAAACGGCTCGCGGGTTTCAAGGCCGAACTCGGCCGTGAAGGCGTTTCTCTGGTTGCCGAAGAACTGTATTCAGGCTCTTCAAGCCTGCTGCTCGGAAAGGCGCTGACCGGCAAGGTGCTTGAGGCTCACCCAGATATCGAATGTCTGTACTTCTCGAGCGACGTGCTGTCTTGCGGAGCCGTCCTACACTGCATCGAGGCGGGCAGGGCGATCCCCGGGGATCTGGCGATCATCGGCTTCAACGGCATCGAGATAAGGCAGGCGATGCCTGTTGTGCCGGCGACATTCCACGCGATGCGGCGTGAAATTGGCGTCCGGGCAACCGAGTTGATACTCGATGGCTCTTCCGGCACCGTCGTCGAGTTTGAAGGCACCTTTGATCCGGGTGATTTCTTCTGATGGCGTAAGACCTTGTCTCAAGGGTTGCGGCCGCTGCTCGGCCACGATTCCCCACTTTCCGACAGAACCCATCGACCATGATGCAATGGTGCCTGCACAGTAGCAGCCCCCTCACGGTTTCTCGCGTTCCATCTCGGCGGCAGGTGAAACCGCGCTCATGAATTCGCTTTCGCAAATCTCATGGCGAGCGCGACACGGAAACCGGCAGCGAAATTGGCCCCGTGTTTCCGCTGTCCGGGAGCCATTTCGGTTTTTCCGCGAGAGACATTGCCGTGAATTCGCGCGACAGCTCGAGAAGCGCGCATGAAATGTCGGTTCGCGCAACAAGATGACCGAGGCAGTGGTGAGACCCGCCGCCGAATCCGAAATGCGATTTTCGCCTCGCCGCGATGTCAAACGACGCATTCTCGCAAATCTCCGGATCCCTTGACGTTGAGTTGACGAGGATGTGGAGTGTCTCGCCCTTGCGTATGACATGACCGCCATACGCAAAATCGACGAGAGCCTCCCGTGTGACCCAGGTTGTGGTTGGAAAGGCGCGAATTGCCTCTTCAACCGCATTCTGGACAAGATCGGGATTGTCGCGAAGCAATGACCACTGGTTCGGGTTCTCTGCGAAAAGGGCAACCGCGTTTCCGAGCTGAGACCTCGTCGTGTCGACTCCGCCGAAAATCGTGATCACCACCAGATCGATCAGGGCTCTGATGTCGTCCGGAGGAAGGTCGCCCCATGCAGCAACGTATCTTGACACCACCGATCGGTCGTCGCTGCCGTTGCGAACTCTTGCAACCAGTTCGCCGGCCATTTGTTCAAGACGATCGTGGGCAGAATTGATCTCTTGGGCGTGTTCCTCGCAGTTGACCCCCATCGACAGTCCGAGACTTGCAGCGTCTCGCGCGATCGATGGCCAAACCTCTGCAGGCAAGCCGAGCAGCCGGCACATTGCGCGTCCTGCAAACGGATTGGCAAACTCTCCCATGAACTCGAAGCTGTCTTTCCCTGAAATCCCTGCGAGAATGTCGCGAGCCATTTGACTGAACGCCGGCGTCAGCGATCCGACAAACTCCCTCGACAGCGCCGACGACGTGATCGACCGCAGCGCCTTGTGGGTTTCGCCTTCCTGTGAAATGACGCTTCGCTTCCAGAATTCCGCAAAGCTCCCGGTCAGACCGTTGGCTTCGGGCCATGCATGGCTGCCTTGGCGAACGCGACGGTCCCTGAGCAGTTCGCCGGCCTCCCGGTGTCGCAGCACGGCGAGACCATAGGGCGTTCGAGCGCACCATGATGTCTCTCTTGCGCGACGAACGTCGTCCGACCGAGTCGAGAACGCCGGTGACGCGATATTGAGGAAAGGCAACATGTTCTTGTCGGTCGTTTTTCCCAGTCCCGAGACCAGCTGTCCGAGGCTGACGGACTACATCGGCACATTCGTAGCGAGAAAACAGAGTGCCAGTCAAACGTGGAGAAGGGAAGCAGACTGGGGTGGTGAGCCGGAGCGGCACGGGTTGTTCCACATTCGTCCATGTTCATTCGCGGCCACTGCATCCGGATCGGGCGTTGGAGCCATGCCGAATTCCCTCGAGAAGGGAAAATGGGCGTGAGACCAAATCGTTTCACGCATCGTGAAACGAAATGTTGAAACGACAATTAATCTCGATATAATATCGACATAATCGTTTCACTCAAACTTGGAATCGTTTCATGGAATATTCTGACCAAGACGTTTTGCGGCTTGTTGCGGAAAACCCAGGCATCGGACGTCGTGCGATCCTAGACAGCCTCGGACGAGAAATGAGCGAAACGACCGTTTGGCGCATATTGAGGCGTCTTGTGGACGAAGGCCGGATCGAGGTTTCAGGCAAGGGCAGGGCGACCACGTACAAGATCGCCGGATCGGCGGTCGTCCGCCTGCATCTGGAAACTCCTTATTTCCGACGCCCGCCCAGTCACTATCAGCCAGGATTCCTGGACGCCTACATACCGGGAAAGACGTGGTATCTCTCCGAAACCGAGCGCGCGCGACTGATGGAGGCCGGACGCCCCCATTTTGGACCGCTGCCAGCGGGAACTTATGCACGACAAATTCTTGGCCGACTCCTTGTCGACCTGAGCTGGGCATCCTCTCGGATGGAAGGCAACACCTACGACCTCTTGCAGACCGAAAGACTCATCCAGCACGGGGAAGAAGCAGAAGGGAAAGACCGCGAGGAAGCCTTGATGATCCTCAACCACAAGGCGGCAATCCAGTTTGTGGTCGACAACCTTGACGAAGTGACGCTTCGCCGCAACGACATCCTTTCGGTCCACGCGCTGCTGTCCGACGGTCTCATGAGCGACCCCTCGATGTGCGGCCGTCTCCGGACAATGCCGGTCGAGATCTCGCATTCGAGCTATCGTCCTCTGGACGATGCAGTCACGATCTCGGAAGAGTTCGACATTGTCTTGCACAAGGCATCTCAGATTGCCGACCCGTTTGAACAGTCGTTTTTTTTGCTTGTGCACATTCCGTATTTGCAGGCCTTTGCGGACGTCAACAAGCGAACCTCGCGCATCTTGTCGAATCTTCCGCTGCTGAAGTCGGACCTTGCGCCGATGTCGTTCACGACCATGGAAACCGGCGAATACATCGATGGCCTGATCGGGGTGTACGAGTTGACCAACGCGTCGCTGTTTCGCGAGGTCTACATCGAGGCCTATGTTGCGTCCGCCGAGAATTATCGGGTGCTTCGAGCAGAGGTGGAAACCCCTGACAAGGCAGCCTTGGCGTATCGTGAATTCGTCAATGCAGCAGTCTTTCGCTGCGTTCTGGATTTCAAGGCTTTCAAACGAGATCAGATATTGCAGATGGCCGCCGCAGCCGGCATCCCGCAGGCTGATCGGGAAGGCGTTGCCGCCTATGTGAAACGCCAGTTTGCCGGGTTGCACGAAGGAAACGTGATTCGTTATCAGCTGCAACCGAGCGACCTCGATGGTGTTGACCTCGGTTGAACCAGCCGACGGCAGTCTCATCCAATGCAGCGTTGTCATTTGACCAGTCCTGATCAACAGGCGTCCGTTTGTCCAATGACCAGCACGTGTCCAGGAATTGGAGTGGCAACGACCGTTCCACATTCACTTTTGCGTTGCGGAAGCCGAATTCATCAGCGCGCCAAAGTAGCCAAGACATGGTTTCTGCAGGTTGCTCACAGCTGCCCCAAATATTGATCCCAAAAATTGTTGCGCAGGAGCAGATCAGGATCCAGTTGACGCTTTGCCCGAGCGAATTCCTCGGCCCGAGGATATGCCCTGGTCAATTGATCAAGCGTCGCATGAGGGCGATAAGGCAAATAATATGCACCCCCGATTTCGAGAATTCCATCAATCAACTCGCGCGTCATCCGCACCTGATCAGCTTCTCCTCGACGGGTCAGTTCCTGACTGAACGACATCACTGCGGCAATCCGAGGTACCCGTGCAAAAGATAGAACCGATTGGTCATCCTGCGCCACATAGCGCAAGGTGACGTTCAGAAACTCTTGGTAAGATGCCGGGATGACCTCGCGACAAACCTCCAGGAAACTGTCAAACGCATCAAACCCAACAAAATACTCGTGTAGAATATCGGTACGATCTGGGTTGCGGTTGGCCAGCGTGGCCACAGGTTGATTGACAAGAGAATTCCGGGTTACTTCTCCACCACCCAGCGCTGGACCAACGCTGGTCTCATTCCACCACCGAAAAGACTTGAATGTCTCATTCCCCAATTGCGCGCGATAGATTCGGTTGGCCGCATGGGCCATCCATCCCGCACCACTTGCTGCGGGCAGGTTCTCTTGGTCGTTCGTTTCGCGGTAGGTGACCAACTGGGCATTTTGGAAAAAACTTTCTCTTTCCACGTTCAGTCGTGCATAGGCCATGGTCACCGCAGGGTCCTCAATCGCCTTCTTGAAATTCACCGCGAAGTCGCTGGCATCCATTGAATCGAAAGTCGGTGTCAGGCGGGAGTTCTCGACCATCCCCACTTCCATGTCGACGACAACTCCGATCAGCCCGTATCCCCCCATCCCCAGGTTAAACAGATCAGCATTCTCTGTGGGGGAGCAAGTCACCAATTCCCCTGAGGGCAGCACCATCCGAAGCGACCGGACGGTCGTTCCCATCGGCCCGTAGGGGACTGGCCACCCGTGGGCATTCACCGAGTAGGTCGCCGCCAATCCGAAGTCGTAGTTCGATTGCATGACTTTGGGTGACCATCCTTTGGGATCCAAGGCCGCAATGACATCAGACCAACGAGCCCCCGCGTGAGCGCGATAACTTTGGCTGGCACTGTCAATTTCGATGCTTGCGTTATCAAATGTGATCGCCGTGCCATCTCGTGGGATCGCCTGCGCCCCCATGGAATGCCGCGCCGCCCCGACATTCAGCGGCCGTCCCGCCGTGCGCGCCTCTGCCAATTCGACTCGAATTCGATCAACCAGTGCTTGATCACTCTCTGACACGCGCAGGTGCTTCCGGATCGGGGTCGCGGACAACCCGCTTGCGTCATTCAGTATTTCATTTCCAGTGGGCGCGACGATCCGGCTGGTGCCCGCATATGTCGGAAGATCTGCACGCAAAAATCCCGATGCTGCCCAACCGATGGCCCCTCCAGCTCCAAACAGGGCCGCGCGACGCGTCAACTTTTTCATTGCTCTACCTCTTCTAATGCCAAATTCGTAAGCTTGACTCGTTTCTGTTTTGTTCACTTTCCGCCTTGACGATGCCCAATCGGCCACGTTCCCGCAACATGTAGGGTGCAGCCGGTTGTCGGCTGTCCTATGTAGAAGCACTACCAAAAAAACACAGGAGCACTCGGTGTCTTCGCGGATCACCGTCACCAACACCGACCACACGCCCAAAGGCGTGCAGGATCTGGCCAGAAAATGCAACAACGACCGTCACGCGCGACGCTTGCAGGCGGGCGCGCTCAGGATGGAGGGTTGGCGGCCCTGCGTGATTGCGAAAGCGCTGGGAACCAGTTCTCAGTCGATAGGAGATTGGATCCTGCACGACAGCGACTGAGGCTCCTTCGGGATCGGTGTCAGCATGTCCTCGCTTCAACGGGGGCTCATGCGCATGGGCTATTCGTGGACGACAACTCGTCCCCGCCATCCGAAGGTTGATTTTGAGCGTCAGCAGGGGTTTCGGGACGCTTTTCGGGCCATTGTCGCGACTTCCGTGCCGTCGGGAACCGATTTCGGGACGACGAATTCTGATTTCAGGACGAAGCCCGCGCCGGCCAGAAGGGGATGACCAACCGCATCTGGGCAAGAACCGGTTCCCAATCCAAGGTGGTGTGCGATCACCGATACGACAACGGCTACGGATACCTGTTCGCGGCCGCTTGCCCCGAACGCGATCTGGCGGTCGGCCATGTCTGCGACCGGGCCGCCACCGCCCAAATGAACCGGCACCTTCAGGACATTTCCGGGGCCGTCGAGACCGGAGCCCATGCGGTGCTCGTCCTCGATGGCGCAGGGTGGCACAAGTCCAAAGCTCTCGATGTTCCGACCAACCTGAGCCTGGTCCACCTGCCGCCCTACAGTCCGGAACTGAACTCGATGGAACAGGTGTTTCAATTCCTCAGGTCGAACACCCTGTCAAACCAGGTGTTCGAGACGGTCGAAGACCTGCACACGGCTCTGGCCGACGCATGGGACCGTCTCGTCGGGGAACTGGAGAGAATCCGGTCGATCACCTCCAGAAAAAGGGCCGTCATTACCCCATGAGAAATCCACTTGCGGAGCGCTCTTAGCAGGTCAAGACTTTCGGGAATCGGTACAATCGTTTCATGAATTGTCTGAACAAGACCAGCCACGACCAGTCCAAACGAATCCTGGCGCGGGACGTCGCGCTCACCATCCTGCGCGGGTTTTGGACTAACTCGTGGTAAACAACGCCATTGTTCGTTCTTGGTGCGTCCGTGGTCGGAATCAGGCAAGATGTATCTTCGCAAAGAAGGAATGATCCAAGAACTCAGGTGTTGCATTTCAGTGACGAGCGGATGCGAGCGGCACGTGGTGATCTGGCGGTGCACTCCTCGAACCCGGGCTCGCCTTGCATGTCGGAGGTGATCGGACAGAACATCGCGCCGCATTCGCGTTCCGAGAAAACGCCCCCGATGGAGCCAAGGACATGAAATCAGCTGAACTCGATCCTGGTCGAAACGCCCAGTTCCACGAGCGGGCCCGCAGACTGATGCCTGGCGGCGTCAGCCACGAGTTGCGATATCGTGAACCGTTCCCCATTTACATCGATCGTGCGCTCGGTGCCGAGAAATGGGATGTCGAAGGCCGACGCTACATCGACTTCAAGCTCGGCGCGGCAAGCCAGATCCTGGGCCATGCCCATCCGGATGTTGTCGAGGCGGTTTCGCGGCAGATGTCGAAGGGGGCCCATACCGGGGACTGCCACCCGCTCGAGGTGACGTGGGCTGATTGGCTGGTTCGCCTGTTTCCATCGGCTGAACGGGTTCGGTTCACCGGGTCGGGAACCGAAAGCACCATGCTGGCCCTCCGGCTGGGCAGGGCACATTCCAAGCGCGACAAGGTCTTGCGCATTGACGGTCATTTTCACGGCTGGCACGACCTGCTGATCACAGGCGCCAAGCCCGGCACCAATTCTCCGCCGTCCCTGGGCGTGCCGCAATCGATCAACGATCTGACGGTTGTCGCTCCGCCGGAGCTTGAAGCCATTGCCATCCTCTTGGAAAGCGATTCGCAGATCGGCACGGTGTTTGTCGAGGCTTCGGGCGCAAACTACGGCTCCGTTCCATTGCCCGACGGATTCCTTCACGGAATCCGCGCGCTGACGTCTCAAAGCGGTCACGTGCTGATCTTCGACGAGGTGATCACGGGACTCCGTTGGTCCCCCGGCGGACGGCAGGCACGCGATGGTGTCGTGCCGGACCTGACCACGCTCGCAAAGTCCGTGACCGGCGGCTTGCCCGGCGGCGCGGTTGTCGGCAAGGCCGAGATCATGGACCTGCTCAGCCCGGGCGAAACCCGCGATGGTCTGTCACCTCCGGTCAGTCACAAGGGAACCTTCAATTCCGCCCCCATGGTGGCAGCCGGCGCGATCAAGGCAATCGAAATCCTATCCACCGGAGAGGTGCAGGCCCATGCCGACGCCATGGCTGCCAAGTTGCGAGACGGGTTCAACAAAGTTTTTGCGAATCAGGGCGTTGAGGCACTTGCCTATGGCGACAGTTCGACCTGCCACCTGCATTTTGGGAATGCCTCGATCGATGGGTTGGACGCGGCGGCGATCCGCCATGTCTCCCCGGCCCTCGTCACGGGGCTGAGAAACGGCCTCCTGAAGAGGGGGGTGGATTTCATGTCCTTCACCTCGTGCGTTACCGGTTTGCCGCATACGCCCGAACTGATCGACGAAGCTATCGACATTTTTTCCGACACTCTGTCGGAACTGATCCGTGACGGGGTCGTTCAATGAGCTTGCCATATCGGGCACGCACGGTCGTGATCGGCGGCGGTGTCATCGGTTGTTCGGTCGCCTATCACCTGGCCCGCGAGGGACGGAAGGACGTGGTGCTGCTGGAACGCTCGAAGCTGACCTCGGGAACGACCTGGCACGCTGCTGGCCTCGTGCGTCGCCTGCGCCCGTCAGCCACTTTGACGAGGCTCATCAGCTACTCCATCGACCTGTATGGCGAACTGGAACGCGAAACCGGTCAGGCCACCGGATGGACACAGACCGGATCGCTGACACTTGCGACCAACCCTGATCGTCTGACCAACATCAAGCGTCAGGTCTCGTTGGGACGTGCATTCGGGCTGGAGGCCGAAGTGGTCGACGCGGCGCGGGCCAAGCAGCTTTGGCCACTGATCGAGGTCGAAGATGTCATTGGAGCAGTCTGGTCGCCTGCCGACGGGCGCGTGAACCCTTCGGACGTGGCGCTGGCGTTGTCCAGAGGCGCCCGGGCCCGCGGCGTGCAGATTTTCGAAGACACCAAAGTGACCGGACTGCAAAGGAAATCCGGGCGAATCAGCGGAGTCGAGATCGGCGATCACGTGGTCGAAGCCGACGAGGTTGTGATCGCCTGCGGTCTCTGGTCGCGCGAGGTGGCGGCGATGGCGGGAGCTCACATGCCGCTCTATGCCTGCGAGCATTTCTACATCCTGACGAAACCAATGAAAGAGGTGCAGGCGCTTGGCAAGGGCGCACATCTGCCAACGCTCAACGATCAGGATGCTTGTCTCTATGCTCGAGATGATGTCGAGGGGCTGCTCGTCGGCTCGTTCGAGCCAAACGCCAAGGGCATTTCCACACGCGATCTGCCTGCCGATTTCAGTTTCGATCTTCTGGATGAGGACTGGAACCATTTCATGCCGATGATGGAAAACGCGCTTCGACGCATCCCGGCTCTGGAAAAGGCCGAAGTGCGAATGCTGCTCAACGGCCCCGAGAGCTTCACGCTCGACAGTCAGTTCATGATGGGTGAAAGCCCTGAGGTTGCGGGCCTGTTCCTCATCGGCGGGATGAATTCGACCGGAATTGCGCTTGCGGGAGGCGCGGGCAAGGCGATGGCCGAATGGATCATTGCTGGCGAGCCGACGATGGAACTGAACGAAGTCGATATTCGCCGATTCTCGCCCGAGATGAACGTGCTGGGCGTCTTGGAGAAGCGTATCCCGGAGGTTCTCGGCCGTCATTACGACAACCCTTATCCGGGCCGATCAATGGAGACCGCGCGGGGACAGCGTCGCTCTCCAGTCCATACGGGCTTGATGGCAGCGGGCGCAATGTTCGAGTCGCGTGGTGGTTGGGAACGAGCGGTGCATTTCGGGGGAGAGGGGGCTCATCTGCCACTCACCTTCGGTGTTCCCGCGTGGCGCGATCAGGTCGCAATGGAGGTCGATGCCTGCCGCAACGGGGCCGCAATTCTTGATCAGTCCGCCTTTGGCAAGATCAAGGTGCAGGGGCAGGACGCTTGCGCATTCCTCAACCGCCTCTGCGCCGCGCAAATGAATGTTGAGCCGGGGCGAATTGCCTACACTCAGATCCTGAACGCGCGAGGCGGGGTGGAAAGCGACCTAACGGTGCAACGACACGCGACCGAAACCTATCTGATGATCGTCGGCGCGTCGGAAGTTGTGAGGGTGATGAAGCGGATGCGCGAGACGCGCGCAGAGTTTCAGGTCGAATTCACCGATGTCACCAGCGGCTATGCGATTCTTGGCCTTGCAGGGGCCGGAGCGTGCGAGGCGCTACAGGCCACAACCAGCGATTTTCTGCCTGAAATCAAGCGCTTCCGGTTTGCACCGATCGAGATCGGCCTGGCGCGTGGATGGGCCGGTCGCCTGTCGTACACCGGCGAAGACGGATTCGAGCTCTATGTCCCTTCCGAGCTGGCGATGGCCGCGCACGAGGCGCTGGTCGCCGCCGGAGCTACTCATGCCGGGTTGTATGCCAGCGGCACCTTGCGCATTGAGTCGGGGTTTCGTGCCTTCGGACACGAACTGACTCCGGGCACGACGCCACATGAGGCTGGGATGGAGGCGTTCTGCGCCTTTGGCACCGGATTTGTGGGAGAGGACGCGCTGTCGGATCACGCGCCCAAGCGTCGGATCGTCTCGATGCTGTTCGATGACTCGGACGCGCTGCCAATCCATGACGAGCCGGTCTACCACGGGGGTCGCGTCGTGGGGCAGATCACCTCTGCTGCATGGAGCTATCGCTTTGGCCGCTCTGTCGCGCTGGCGATGATCGACGCTCCGTTGGATCAACTGGAAACCGCCCCAGTTGTGGACGGTTTCGAGATCGAAATCGCCTGCGCCCGCTTTGCCGCGAAGGCATCTTTGAAGCCTGCCAAAGAGGCGTTTGTCCGTGGCTGATAGCACCCGTGTCACTCGGGTCGCCATCATCGGTGGCGGCATCATGGGGGTGGCCGCCCAGTTCCAGCTGGCCGACCAGGGCTGGACCGACACGATCCTGCTCGAAAAGGCGGAACTGACCAGCGGCTCGACCTGGCACGCGGCAGGACAAGTCGCTCATGCCGTGGGCAGCCGCATCGCGGGCTGGATCAACAAGACCTCGATCGAGACCTACAAGCGTGTCGAGAAAACGACAGGCCAGAGCATCGGCTGGCACGAGGTTGGCGGTTTCCGAATCGCCACCACCGATGACGAGGTCGACTGGATGAAGTCCATCATGGGCGTCGGCAAGCTGCTGGATCTGCCGATGGAGTTGGTCGGCCCGGAAACGGTCTCGCGCGTGAATCCGTTCTACAGGGTGGATGACGTCAAGGCTGCGGTTCAGACCTTCGAGGACGGCCACGTGGACCCGTCTTCGGTCACAATGGCATTGGCCGCAGCGACCCGGGCGCAAGGAGCGACGATCGAACGTCGCAATCGCGTCCTGGGCGCCTCCCGCAAGGGCGACATGTGGCTCTTGAGGACCGAACAGGGCGATATCCTGGCCGAACACGTGGTGATTGCCGCAGGTTCATACGCCAACCTGGTGGGCGCGTGGTTTGGGCTCAAGGTTCCTTCGGTCAGTTGTCTGCATCACTACCTGGTCACCGACACCGTGCCCGAATTCACGGACCGCCCTGAACTGCCGGTGATGCGCGACAACTCCTATGGCGGGTACATCCGGCAGGAGCAGAAATCGGGGCTGATCGGCATCTACGAGGGCCATGTCTGCTCGACCGTCTGGGAAATGCCGCAAGGAGCGCCCTGGTCTGCGGAGAATGTGCTGTTTGAGGCAGACTACGACGCCATCGGCGACTCTCTGACGGTGGCCTTCGAAAAGATGCCGGTGCTGGCAGACCTGGGCATCAAGCGCGTGGTGCGCGGCGCGATCACCCACACGCCGGATGGCGGCATGCTGGTCGGACCTTCCGGTGCGCCAAACGTCTGGCTGTGCTGCGGATCCTCGATCGGCATAGCCTGGGGCGGCGGTGCGGGCAGGGTGCTGGCCGACTGGATGGTGCATGGCGCGACCGAGATCAACACCCGTGGCCTCGACCCACGCCGTTACGGTGACTTCGCGACCGATCAATTCATCGTCGAGCGCACCAAGGATGAGTTCATGCGCCGGCACGACACGCCGTGCCCCGGCATGCAGCTCGAGAGCTTGCGCCCGCTGCACCGCCACGCCCTCCATGACCGGCTGGCAGCCAAGGGCGCGGTGTTCGGCGAGGTCGCGGGTTGGGAACGTCCGCGCTACTTCGGCCAGGTTGGTGAAGTTGAGCAGATCGGTTGGGGCCATCAGTCCTGGCATTCCAATGCCATGGTCGAGGCCAAGGCGACGCGAGAGGCGGCTGGCGTCATCGACCTCTGCGCCTTTGCCCAGTTCGAAATCACCGGCAAGGATGCGGGTGCATTGCTGGACCGGCTGTCGGCCAACAGGATCCCCACGAGGGACGGACGAATGAGCCTGAACCACCTTCTGACCGAGCAGGGGCGCTTCGAATCCGAGATCACAATCTGGCGCATCGCAAAAGACCGCTATTTCACCGGCTCGCCCATTGCCCGCGCCAATCCGGACTTTGACTGGATCAGGCGCCGCATCCGTCCGGGCGAAGACGTGCATTTGGTTAACCGCACGAGTGATTGGGGAATGCTGGCCATGTCCGGACCGGCCTCGCGCAGAATATTGGCAGCGTTGACCGATGCCGACTTGTCCAACGCCGCTTTCCCGTGGTTGTCGGGGCAGGAGATCAACGTCGCAGGCGTACCCTGCTACGCACTGCGTGTCTCGTTCGTCGGTGAACTCGGCTGGGAACTTCACGCCCCGCTGGAGCGGATCGGAGAAGTCCATGACGCGCTTTTCTCGGTCGGTGACCGGCACGGCCTGACCGATCTGGGCTCTTACGCCTTCAATGGAATGCGGATGGAAAAAGCCTATCGCGCCTCCGCGGAACTGACCACTGACGTGGGTCCGTTCGATGTGGGGCTGGAACGGTTCGTCGTCACGGAAGGTCGGGATTTCCTGGGCAAGGACGCCCTCATGTCGCGTGAACCGGGGTGGAAGCTGCTCTACGCCGAGGTGCATTCCGACGAGATCGACATCCACGGCGGCGAACCGGTGTTGCTGGGCGACACCGTTGTCGGGCTGACCACGTCGGGCGGTTACGGGTATACGGTGGGCAAGTCGCTTGGATGGCTGTTCGTGAGAAAAAATACGCCGCATGCTGGCCTTTCGGTGCAGATCCTCAACCGGGTTTGGCCCGTGACAATTCACGAGGCCGCGCTTTTTGACCCGCAGAACGTCCGCCCCCGATCAGAGGCATGAGACGAGCGAGGCATGGCGGAAGCCATCGGGTCGGCGGCAATCTTTTCGCTCGACTGGAGCGAACTGGGCGATCGGACAGACAGGGTGCGGAATGGCGGAACTGTCGGCAAGCGCCGGGAATCGGCGCGTCGCCTCCCGCTGCCGTGAAAGACCAGTGCTTGGTCGAACGGTTGTCGAAAGGACGGAGTGCTTGGTCGAACGGTTGTCGAAAGGACGGAGTGACGGATGACGAAAAAGATCTCCGGCGGTGAGGCCGCCTACCGAGTGTTGAAGGCCAATGGCATTGACACGGTGTTCGGCTTGCTTGGCGGGTCCATGCTGGAACTCTACGACGCCATGTATCGAGGTGGCGGCATTTCCTATGTCGGTGCACGCGACGAACGGGCGGCGGGGCACATGGCCGATGCTTGGGCGCGGATGACTGGAAAGCCCGGCGTGGTTTTGGGGGCGCAGGCCGGTCCAGGCGTCGTCAACATCGTCACTGCCGTTGCCGAGGCACAGCTCGCTTATTCTCCCATGGTGGTCATCGCCGGAGCCATCACCCGAGCCGATCAGGGCAAGGACACGTTTCAGGAAGTCGACCAGGTGGCGCTGTTCGCACCGATCTCGAAGCGGTCCGTCATAGTGACCCACCCCAACCGCCTGGCCCCGATGCTGGAAGATGCGATCCGACTGGCCAATTCGGGCCGTCGCGGGCCAGTCGTGCTGCACGTGCCGCGCGACCTCTTTGCGGCTGAAGTGCCGGCGATCGACCCGCAGCCGGTGAACATCGCCCGTCCTGGACCCGCAGGTCCGGAGGACATTACTGCAATCGCGACCATGCTCTCGAACGCGAAGCGTCCGGTGATCGTTGCCGGCGGCGGCTTCAAATGGGGTGGTGGGCGCAAGGTGTTGACCGCCCTGGCCGAAACACTGGAGGTGCCGGTCGTGGCCTCGACCGGCCACGCCGACGTCATGCGCCATGGTCATCCGTGGTTTGCGGGCCAGGGCGGTCCACGCGGCAACCAGGTGGCCAGCAACCTGACAAAGACTGCCGACGTCATGGTCGTGCTGGGCGCACGGCTGGGATTCAACTCGACCTTTCACTCCAACGACTACGTGGGTGCTGACACCCGTATCGCACATGTGGACATCGACGGCTCTGCCGTGGGGCGTTACTTCCCTGCTGAGGTCGCAGCGCAGGGAGACGCGCGCCTGAGCGCTCAGGCACTGGCGGACGCGGCCACAAGACCCGCCGCTGATGAATGGCGCGCCGCGTTCAGGGCCAAGATGGAGGACCTCAGAGCCGAGCGCGGGCAGGAGGCGCAGATCGAGACCCTTCCCATGCATCCTCGCCGTGCCCTTGCCGAAATCCGCGAGGCATTGCCGGAAAACGCCATCGTCACGCTGGATACGGGCAACACCTGCCTTCAGGCTGCCGACCGCCTGGCACATTACGAACCGCTCAGCCTGATCACGCCGCTGGACTTCGGCCTGGTGGGTTTCGGCCTTTCCGCCGCAATCGGCGCCAAGGCCGCCGCACCCGAACGCCCGGTTGTCGCGGTGATGGGCGACGGCGCGTTCGGCTACAACATGATCGAGATCCAGACCGCGATTCAGCACAACCTGCCGATCATTGTCATTGTTCTGGACAACGAGGCCTGGGGCGCCGAGAAGGCGTATCAGCAGGAGTTCTTCGGCGGCCGTCTGCTGGGCGCGGAAATCCGGAGCCCCCGCTTTGACAAGTTCGCCGAACTCTGTGGCGGCAAAGGCATCTGGGTCGATGGCCCGGGCGGCATGACGCCAGCTTTGCAGGAAGCCCTGTCGAGCAATGCGACAACGGTCATTCAGGCCAAGATCGATCCCGGAGCGTTGATGGCACTGCGAAAGGACCTGTTCGGGGCGCCGAAGGAACCTCCACGATGAACAATCCCGATGTCGTCGTGGTGGGTGGTGGAAATGCAGCTCTTTGCGCTGCGATCACCGCGGCGGAAGCAGGCAAGCGCGTCCTGATGCTGGAAGCCGCGCCCAAACCCTATCGCGGCGGCAACTCGCGCCATACCCGCAATTTTCGCTGCATGCATGATGGCCCGCTGTCGGTACTGACAGACACCTACGGCGAGGACGAATACTACGATGACCTCTTGCAGGTGACCAAAGGCAAGACCGACGAGCAATTGGCGCGCACGGCAATCCGTGGCAGCCAGGAAAGCCAGCGGTGGATGGAGGCGCATGGCGTACGGTTCCAGCCCTCGCTTTCGGGGACCCTGTCGTTGGGCCGCACCAATGCCTTCTTTCTTGGTGGCGGCAAGGCGCTGGTCAACGCGTACTACCGAACGGCTGAATCCTTGGGTGTGGAAGTTCTCTATGATGCGCCGGTCACCCATGTCGAACTGGACGGCGACCGGGTCACTCGTGTCGATATCACCCACGATGGAGAAAGCCGCAGCCTCAGCCCGCCTGCAGTGGTGGTGGCATCCGGCGGTTTCCAGGGAAACATCGAACGGCTGGTCGAGGCCTGGGGGCCGGAAGCCGAGAACTTCCTGATCCGGGGCACGCCATACAATCGCGGCGATGTGCTGTTTGACCTGCTGGGGCAGGGGGTGCAGTCGATTGGCGACCCGACGCAGTGCCATGCGGTTGCCATCGACGGGCGGGCGCCCAAGTTCGACGGCGGCATTGTCACACGGCTCGATTGCGTCCCGTTTTCGGTTGTGGTGAACAGAAACGCAGTACGGTTCTACGACGAGGGCGAGGATGTCTGGCCGAAGCGCTATGCGATCTGGGGCCGGCTGGTGGCGGCGGAGCCGGAACAGGTGGCCTATTCGATCATCGACGCGAAATCGATGGATCTGTTCATGCCCTCGGTCTTCCCGCCGGTCACTGCGGACACCATCCCGGAGTTGGCGGGCAAGCTGGGGCTGGATCCGAAAAAACTCTCCGAAACGATCGACTCCTTCAACGCCGCCTGTCGTCCAGGCAACTTCCACCCGACCGAACTGGACGGGCTGGCAACAGAAGGCATCACTCCTCCCAAGACCAACTGGGCTCGTCCGATCACCGAGCCACCGTTTTGTGGATATTCGCTGCGCCCCGGCGTGACTTTCACCTATCTTGGCTTCAAGGTCGACGAATCTGCCCAGGTGCAAGCATCTGATGGCCCGGTGACGAACCTTTGGGCCGCAGGCGAAACCATGGCCGGCTCGATCCTGGGGCAAGGCTATCTGGCCGGCTTTGGCATGACCATCGGCACGGTGTTTGGCCGCATCGCGGGCCGGGAGGCTGCTCGACATGCTTGATCAGAACCGAACGGAGAGCGGGTTTTCCGCTCGGATCGACGAAGCCCGCCGCCAGATCGAGATCTGCAACGCTTGCCGCTATTGCGAGGGCTATTGCTCGGTATTTCCGGCCATCATGCGCCAACGCGAGTTTTCCGAGGGAGACATTACCCAGTTGGCGAACCTCTGCCACAACTGCCGCGGCTGCTATTACGCCTGTCAGTACACGGAACCGCACGAGTTCGACCTCAACTTGCCTGGCATTCTTGCGGACGTGCGCAGCGAGAGTTGGGAGCGGTTCGCCTGGCCTGGCCCCTTGGCCCGGTTGTTCCAGCGGAGCGGCACCGCGCTGGCATTTGCCCTGTTGCTGGGGTTTGCCGCGTTGTTTTGGGCTGCGCAAGCGATGCGTCCCGACGGCGGCGAAGGTTTCTATGCGGTGATGAGCCACGGACTCATGGTCGCAATCTTTGCGCCGGCCTTCCTGCTGCCGCTATTGGCGTTGGCCGTCTCTCTGCACCGTTACTGGCGTCATGTCGGCGGAGAGCGGATACGGTTCGACTACATCCGACAGGTGCTGGTCCGTGCCGCGCAGTTGAAGGATCTGTCGGGCGGGCAAGGGCAGGGATGCAATTTCGAAGACGAAGACCGATTCTCCAACGGGCGCCGGTATGCTCATCATGCGGTGATATGGGGCTTCCTGATGTGTTTCGGCTCGACTGCTTCGGGCACCGTCATGCACTATGCGCTTGACTGGCCGGCACCCTACGGGTTGTTCAGCCTGCCCAAGCTGCTTGGGGTCCCTGGCGGCGTTCTGCTCTTTTTGGGATGCGTCGAGTTGGCGCGACTCAAGCTGAAGGCTGACCCTGGCCTGGGAGCCCGGCAGATGTGGTCGGGGGAAATGGGTTTCGTGCTGCTTTTGGGTTTCGTGTCGCTGAGCGGGCTTTTGCTTTACGCGGCGACGGGAACCGGGGCGGTGTCCATCCTGCTGCCGCTGCATCTCGGCGCTGTGCTGACCTTTTTCCTGCTGACGCCCTACACGAAGATGGCGCACGGGTTTTACCGCTTGGCGGCCATGCTGGTTGATGCCGGGAAACAGGACAAGGCTTGAAGTTTCGACGACTTGCGGGTTTGGCATTGGACCGCTTGGACCGGAAGGCACGGATTGGCAGCAATACGCATCGCAGAAATCACGTCTCTTCAAGCAGTTACACGCAGGTCTTGGAGCATTTCCGAGAGTCACCGCATCCACCGTGCCATTCAAGGATTGGGAAGCCGTTTGTTGGCGATCCCCTCTCTTTTGGGTCGGCGACCACCTCGATTGCGTGCAGGGGCGACGACTGGTCCCAGAGCCATCGACACGAGTCTTGCTCAACAACGACCAGTGAGGCTTGCTTTTGCGCTCCGTGCAACGTCTGTGTAGCATTCGTTCATGGGAAGCTCGTCAGGGGAATGTGATGGCTGGAAAATCGCGTCGCCGAGGCAGAGAAGCCCGGATTGACGCCGAAAGCGCACTGGCAGACGCAAGCCCGCCTGTTTGGGGCGGAATCGAGGGCGGTCGGTTTCGCCCTCTGAGCGACGCGGACGAAGCTGAAGTCAACGAGGCGGCGCTTTCATTGCTGGAAACGCTGGGACTGAGCCAGGCAACCCCACCCATGATCGACAAGGTCTGCGCTGCAGGCGGAAGCCTTACCGGCGACAAGCGGTTGCTGTTCCCGCGCGAACTGGTCCTCAAGACTGTCGAGGAAGCCCGCCGCGATGTGGTGCTTTTCGGTCAGGATTCTCGTCATGACCTGAATTTGTCGGGCAGGCGAGTCCACATGAGTTCCGGGGGTGGAGCGCCCGGCGTCTTCGACATCGAGGATGGACACTACAGGGAAAGCACACTCAAGGATCTCTACGATGCCGCGCGGATCTGCGATGCGATGGAGAACATCCATCATTTCAGCCGATCAGTGGTTGCCCGTGACATCGAAAACGTCGCGGACATGGACGTGAACACGGCCTACGCGTGCCTGATGGGCACCTCCAAGCACGTGTCGGTGTCGGTTTCCGAGCCCGAGAACATGCAACTGGTGGCGGAGATGTGTTACGCCATCGCCGGGTCCGAGAGGGCCTTTCGCGCGCGGCCTTTCCTCACTGTCATGGTCTGTCACGTTGTGCCGCCCATGCGGTTTGCCGAAGAGGCGCTCGACACGCTGGAGGCCGCCATTTTGGCGGGTTTCCCCGTGCAATTGATTTCTGCGGGGCAGGCGGGGGCCACCAGCCCAGCCACCATCGCGGGCTCGCTGGTACAGGCGGTGGCGGAAACGCTGGCCGGTCTGGTGCTTGCTCGACTGGTCGATCCTGGTGTGGCCGCGATTTACGCTGCCAAGCCGCTGGTCGCGGACCTGCGCACCGGCTCGATGTGTGCCGGTGGAGGCGAACAGGCGATTCTGATGGCTGCCGCTGCTCAAATGGGCCGGTTCTACGATCTGCCGGTGTCTTCGATTGCGGGGATCACGGACTCCAAGACTCTGGATGCCCAATTCGGCAGTGAAAAGAACCTCGCAGTCTCGTCCGCTGCTCATGCCGGTTCGAACCTGATCACCCAGGCTTGCGGGATGCAGGCCAGCCTGCTGGGTGTGTCTCTCGAGGCCTATGTCGTCGACAACGACATGATCGGCAACATCCTGCGGACCCTTCGCGGCGTCGAGGTGAACGCGGCTAACATTGGTGCCGAGGTGATCGCCGAGGTTTGCCGTGGCGAGGGGCATTACCTGGGCCACCATCACACCTTCAGCCGGATGAAATCCGATTACTTCTATCCCCATTTCGGCGACCGACAGACGCCGCGAGAATGGGAGGGGCAGGGTTCGCGCCCGATTGGTGAAGTGGCCAAGGAAAAGGCGCGGGAGCTGTTGGCCGGACATTTTCCGGGGCACATCGACGACGTCAAGGATTTTGAACTTCGCGAGCGATTCAACATCTGCCTGAGCCGACAGCAAATCGGGCGCACGTGACATGAAGTCATCCGCCATGTTCACGCCTGATGGATCAGATTGTGCCATTGATCGAAACGGCTGAACAAACTGGCCTCAGAACGGGCAGAGTCGCGATGGGTCCTTCAAGCCCCCGGCATTCTGACGCAGTTGAATTTCCTGGGTGCGGTCCGGTTTCTCGCATGTTTCCGATGTCAGCCGGGCAACGATGTCCTGTCTCGCAACCCCTTTGAGGTATCGAAACTTGCCAGAAGGTCAGGCGCATGATCGCACCATGGTTGTGTGGATAGATGGCGTCAGAGTCGGTACTTTGTGGATCGTCATGACTGCGCCTTCTCCTTCCGTGAGACATGAGTGCCTGGAGTTTCAGATGATCAGCTTGCGCGATGCAAAGCCCGAAGACATCCCCGCCATCGTGAACTTGAATGAAGAGGTCGTCGCCGTCACCAGCCCAATGGATTCAGACCGTTTCGAAGAGCTCTGGACGCTGAGTTCCCATTGTGTCGTGGCCGAAAGGGACGGGGCTGTCATCGGCTTCGTGCTGGCGATGCAGAAGGGCGCGGCCTATGAGAACGGCAACTACAACTGGTTCTCGGATCGCCTGAACAACTTCGTCTACGTCGACCGGATTGTTGTCTCAAAGGAGGGACGTGGTCTTGGGGTAGGGAGCAGGCTCTACCACCATGTGGCCGAAGCGGCCAAGGACGAAGGATGTCTGGTCATGTCGGCTGAGATGGACCTGGAGCCACCAAACGAGCAGTCGCTGAAATTCCATGAGAAGGATGGATTCGTCGAACTTGGCGCCCGTGAGTTGGAAAGCGGCAAAATCGTTTCCATGCAAATCAAGGGACTATGACGCAAGGCTGTCGTTACTGCGGCTCCCGCCATCTGGCCCTGCGCTTTGTTGACACACCGGGCGGAGGTTAGGTTTATTGGTTTCGTTTTCCTTTTTTTTTATATTATTTTCAGTAAGATAGGGGCACTTTCGCAATCCATCCATGCATGTGCCCATGCCGCGACATATTATTCCGATAATCGATATTATGTTAAGAACAGTTTCATGTAGAGGCTTTTGGGGTTGGCCAAGCATACTGATCAAACGCTGGGCAAATACGACCCACCTCGATCACCATCGAAGTCGTACTCATACATTTGGTGTGTTCCCAATGCCTGCGCTTGTTGCCCGAGAAAAAAGACAAAGGCGTTTGGAGCAGAGACAAACAGATGCGTTTTAATGACTTCATTGCGTTGCCGAACCTCGCGTACACATCCTGCCAACTGATCTGTAAGCAACGCAGCATGCTGTCCGCCGGCGATGTTTGATTGTTGAGGCCCGCTCGAAAAGTGGAAATGCATGATACGCCCAACTGAGCCTAAGTTTGTTTTGATATACTCAAGTGCCGCTTCCTCGGTTGTTCTCGAAATGCTCACGGCCACTGCTAACTCGTTCCCAGGCCCAATAGCCTTCATCTCTACATCGAAGATACGGCCCCCAAAGTCCACTCCGTCGGAAGCATGCCATATCTCCTGCCCCCTTTGACCATTCTGAACCAGCTCGGTTCGAACTCCCGATTTCAAGTGCAGTGCTCGTCCAACTGTGAACGCAATTGAAGCGTTGGCGTCGATCGATAGTCGAAGAATCTGAGACTCTCCTGCCTTTTGCAGCAAGAACGCAGCAATTGGATCGGCAACATCGGTCATCCAATTGTGACATTCCAACAAATAGCGCCCCTCAAACCGATCCATCAGGCACAATACGTTGTCTGGATCGAACTTGGATTGGTCGGTCGTGGGTCTTTGGAATACTCGGATGAGCACCGACTTCGTATACCCATCTGCGACAAAGGTCGGCGCAACAGTAAGCCCTTGTTGCGTCAGGAATCCAAGCAAGCCGTCTCGGTCCAGAGTCTGGATTCCGCGCTTGATAAACTCGCGAGCAAGAGCGTCGAACCGAAAATCCGAAGCGCCGGTCGACGTGAGCTCCAAATGAAGTCCCACAGACCGAGCTTTGGTTGCGACCTGATCGCGCATGACTTCCATGTTTGGCTGGCCGTCAAGTATCGCGAAGTCCTCGAGAAGGTCGTATAGTTCAGAATCTGAACTCAAACTCAGTTTTTCTTTCAGAACCGCTCGAACTGCACCCATTCTGCTTTTGGGCCCCTTTCCTACTTTCAGGCGATCAAGCCTAAGTACTCCATCTTCGGAAGACACGAGTTCACCCAACGGATCTTCATCCTTGATACGAGCGGTAGTTGCGAAACTGTATCGAACCCCGACGTCCGCAGGCTCCTTTGCATCCTTTAGCCGTTGCAGAAGGGACACAGAACTAGCATTGATGAATTTGGGGTCGACGAGATCAGCATACCCAAAGCGTGCTTTCCTGGTTGTTTGCCACTTAATCTGAAAGTAGTGTCTGCGAAGCGGCAAGGTATGCGCCTGTCCCCGTGGTGGGTCGTATTCGACAACGACATCATCAAACGTCCTTTTGTCGCTAAAGTCATAAGAAACTGCTGCGACACCGGATGATTTGTCGATCATATCAAGAGCGTGGATCCAGAAATGGCGAGCTTGATAATCATCACCGTTAATTCGCGCAGCGATTGGATTTGCCACTTCTTTACCTCACGACAGTGGAAATTTCGGCCCAAAAAAAGCACGCCATGCCCTTAAGGCTTCCCCGTTCTTGCCTTGACGTGACAGATGGATTGCTATCGCTATGTCGCGATTTGCCTGATCCAAGATATCCTGAGCACGCAATACCATCGCTGGATTCATTCGATCGCTTACGGGAGATCCAAGCCCGGCTGGATCCGGCCAATCCTCATGAATTCTGTCACGCAAGGTCGCGAAAAACGCCTGGACCTCTCGGTCGTGCGAGCCGCCCCATCCGCCATGGAGACACTCCATCGCCATCACCTCGATCAAAAAGGAAGGCTTAATGGGTTTTTCTTGATGGCGGCTATTTTGGTTCCAGTACTTCACCATTCGTACCAGGCCCTTCCACTCATTTCCATAAGCTTGATGGGCTTCGACCGCTTTCTGGGCGTGGATTTCGGGATTTGTTCCCATCCATTTGCCTGTAGCGATGTTGGGTATTTCATAATTGTCACCCTTTACAAATGCAGGCACGGCATCAACACTGACAACTCGGTAGTCCGTGTTGTCGTCGGCATCGACGATGACCCCAAAGTCGACCCCAACTGAGCGGCTTTGTTTTTTCACGGCATTGCTGCCGTACGCATCAGCCAGCGTGTCATGGAATGCGGTCAGTAACTTATCTGGATGTTTGGTCCGGTAGTGCTCTTCGTCTTCACCGAGAACGAAAAAGATATCAACATCCTTTAGTGGCTTGGTTTTGGTCCATCGGGCATAGCTTCCTGTCAAGAAGCTACGGTCAATCTGCATGGCCTCGTCTAGGTGTTCGCGGACTTCCTTTTGGCGCTTGGATGCATTTTTTCTCTCTTTTTCGTTTAGCTCCATTCGGCTTTTGAACTTTCTGAAGGCGTCTGGGAGTGAAATCATGAGGTCTGCCTCCAATAAGATGCAAACGCGCCCATTCCATTGTGCTCAATAGTAGACCCAAGGCTTTGCCGAACCATTCCGTCCGTAGAGCGGGCTGTCGTTGGGCCCCAACCCTCAACATCCGGTCTGCCATCTTTGTTATAAAGGAGCACCCGGTATGCGGCGTTTGCGGGTGCGAGCCCTGCCTTCTTGATTGCATATCTCAACTGGTCCGTGTCGGTGTAGAACGATCCGTCTCCATTAGACCAATCATAAGTGACATCGATATCCCACCTGCGAACGAGCTTGTCCGTCTTGGGGTCATAAATCTCCAAGGTAATCCTCTCAAGATCACCAGTGCCTAACCAGGTCTTCAGTGCCCGCATTTTGCTCTCAGCCGTATCCACAAGATTTGCTGGGTTCATTCCGCTCAACCTGATGATATCCTTCAGGCTTTTCAGAATATTGTCAGCTACGTATGTAACGGACTGAGTGCGGGAGTACGTGATGGTCGATGTCATGAATTCAACAGCCCGCCGAGATCAACTTCAAGTGCGGTACATTGCGGGTTGTTCGCGTTCTTGTGCTTCTTGAATTCGGATTTGTCACGAGCCGTGACACGCTTGCCTTTTTGTTTCAGGGCAGATTGAACCCAATCGAGGTCGTCCGACTCGCACGGCAATGATATCGCCCAATCCCCCGTTAGCGGGTCAAATCCGAGTACATCTTCATTAGCATCAGACCCATCGATCGCATCGTCATCATAAAGGCAGTAGATCAGTGTCTGTGACCCATCACAACTGACGATAATGGGAGATTTTTCGCAGGCTTTGTCCGCAATTATGCTACCCGCAATTCCAGCAATGCTACCCATTTCCTGTTGCGCATCGACATTAGTCTGACAGAGAAGGTCTCGTATGGCAGCCCATGTTGCCAAGGCGTCGCGATACGGAGTGCTTCGAAGTATTCTGTGGGTCAGAATTGGCATCACGTCCCTCGATTGTCATTTTTGTTCTTTTGGGCCATTCTCGCGGCGACTGCCAATTGGGCCAATGTTACGGAACCGGGGTTCAGTGCAACCTGAGTGTTCAAGGCGAACGCATTTGCCACGGTTTTTCGAATTGTCCTGCCGTCGAGACCGACAAATTCGCTGGCACAACTGTCGAAACCATGGTCTCCAGTCAGCTCTTCGATCTCGGGATATGTTCTGCCAAGACCAATCAGACATTCCTCCAAAATTGATTTGCAGGCATCTCTGCCAGGAGGTGGCACTTCAAGTACCAGATCGCAACGTGAAACGAAGGCATCGTCTACCGCTTCCGGGAAATTGCTTGTCGCTACAAACAACAAGTTTTTGTGGGATTCTGCCAATAGGTCAAGCTGAACGAGAACTGCGTCTGTGGCTCGATGTATGTCGACAGGGTTTGCATCTAGGCTGAGCCTTGACCGATCCACCGCAAGCGTTTCCACCTCATCCAACAGCACGATCGTCGGAGTTGAATTGGCAATTTCCGTGAGGGTCTGCGAAAAAAGGTCAGAGACGGCCCGTTGCGTTTTCCCCATAGCAGAACTTGTCAATCCATGCGCCTCGACCTCCACCAGTCGAAAGCCCCCTCCTTTGATTGCTTGTGCGGCACGATTTGCCACACCCCGTGCAAGCGAGGTCTTGCCTGTTCCAGGTCGACCAACCAATAACAGCACTCCGTGAAGCGGTAACACGGCCCGGCTCACCTTGGGTCGCATTGTGAAATTGAGAACTGCCTGAGAGAGCAAGTGTTCCTTAATTTTGGCTTCGACAACAATCGAATCCCACAGTTCTGACAAACTGTTGTCCGGCAGGGCCGTGATTTTCTGAATGCCTTTTGGCAAGCGGCCCACAGATGGTGCGTCCATGATTGCACCCTAATCTTTCGTTTTTGGTGGAATCGCTTCCAGTGGTTCGGCGATTTTCAAATTTCAAGAATTCGACCGTTCATGCCATTTGGGGACAAGATGCCGTATTTGCAAGTCCAAAATACTACAAAATGTGCCCTGCCCACTAGGTCAAGCCATCAGCCTTGTTGCTTGACGGGCGAAGACCCTTCACCAAGTGTAGCAGACCCCGCACCACCGTCGCGGGCTACGTGTCCTCGCCATCGTCGCAATCTACACCGCTTGACTGACGTCCAACGAATTTCAGATGGGCGTTCACGAATTCAGGCACCTAGGAAATCGCGAGATACGTCATCGGAACATCGCCAGTGTTGATGATCTGATGAGCTGTGTCCAAACCACCCTGAGGCGGTCCGCAAATGTCGCCGGAACCGACAGAGTCTTCGGAGTTGCCAATTCGGTACGTACCGTGCCCTTTGACAATGGCAAACATTTCATCATTCCCGAGGAAACTGTGATACGGAGACGAGCGGCGCACGCATCGAGTTCCGTTAATTGATCCACGAAGGGACACTTATCGACCGGATACACGAGGCAATGGGAAAGCATGACGAAATCGTGCTCGATGCCGGCAGCTACACCCACACGGCAATTGCTCACGTGGATGTGCGATCAGCGAAACTGGAATTCCGACGATCGAGGCCTACCTGACGGATGAGTAGGCGTGCGAAGAGTTTAGACATAGATCGTTCTTCGCGAGCGTCGCGCTCCGCTTGGTTTCCGGTAAGGGCCCAAAGTTACGCGATAACCATTGACGATCTTGACGCCATCCGGAGTGAAAATGCCTGACTTGAGCAACCTTTCGATCACTTTACAGCACAATGGCCATCTCACCCGCTGCAAAGAAAATTCTGCGAAACCTACGAGATTTCAAAGCAGAGAAATCCGTGCAGCGAACCAGTGTTGGCACGACGTCCCACCGCAATCGTCAAAGGACGCATTCGAAGCAACCAACGACTAGATTGTCGCTCTAAATTTTGCCGAGATTGAGAGAAGAATTCGAAAGAAATACTTGGGCAGGCCGCGAGGGATTGGACTGACCAACGACGGGCATGTCTTCTAAAGGGCGGCATTAGGCGGCCGATTTCGTTGTCACAGTCAGAGTTCGGATACAACAAAAGGCCATTTGGACGTTGATCAGTTGGCAACCCAGTCCACAATGTCATGATCTTTGCTGTTGCTTTCCGGAAGCAACCGGCTTTTGGCACAGAAAACGACGACTTTCCTGGTTTCTGACCGCGCAGATGGGGCGATCAGGCCGTCGAAATCGAGAAAGTGAGCAACTTCCTCGATCTCGTGTGTGCTTGGATACTCGTCGTTCCTTTGGTCGTGAGGCAGTCTTCGATAGGTCTCTGTACTCAATCCCTCCGAGCCAGGCGCGCCTAAATCGACGAAACGCAGCGCACGTTCGCGTGCCAGTCCAAGCTCAATTGTGCAATAATTGACTTTGCTTGGCATCACGGGTTGAACACGCATCAAGTGGAACCGAATTTCTTCTAGCGGCCGCCAGAAGCACTGCATAGACGAGGGCCACGTCCGTACCGAAACGGTCGCCATACATTATCGTTGAAACGGACCGGTTCAATGGCCTCAAGTGCTTAGATCAGCCTGTTGTCGCCGCGCGTCTCCACCAGTTGACTACCTCAAACGTAGACGTCGTTGTCTAAGCGATCGATTACTGCGAGCACTTCGAGGCTTCGATCGCTGTGAATCAGATCCATGGCCCGCTCCCCGCCGAGTTGGGGGTGACGTGCGTAGAGCCAGGCGCGCACTTCTCCAGGTGTGTAGTGCTCACTCAACCGACCAACGATGTAATGCAGGTGAGACAGGAACAACTCATTCTTTGGTTGAGGTTTGATCTCGCCGGCTTTCCAACGCGACACAGTTGCCGTCGAGACGTCGGTTATGTTGGCAATATCGGTCTCTTTCAGGCCTCCGACTTCAGCGAGTTCGCCGATGTATCTTGTGACAGGTGATTGCATTTCTTGCCTCCGTTCGTCACATTGCGACGCTTGCGGAGCGTCAAAGTCGCATATTCCACAATGGTTTCGCAAATAATTGCACTAAAGCCGAAATAAAATTCAATATCGAGCAGGTCAGTTCTCTTGGTTGGGCGCGGCAGCGCCCGTTCAACATCGTCGGCACTCCGGCGCGAAACGACTTCCATCGGGTGTCGGCAATACTTGAATTGTCGCCCGGTAAGCACTGCGATTTCGGCAAATTCGCCGATGTACGTCATGACAGCAGATTGCACTTTTTCCGACCGGGCTCATCGCGATGCCCAAAGACTGCAAATCGGTGTGGCAGCCAGCCGATCCCCGAACGGAACAATATCGGCACTGTCGTAGAGCACAACACCGAACGCGAAACGATCACCACACGCCTTTGATAACGCGCGCAATCCGCCAAAATCGGCTGACCTGACCGTTGCGGCAGCCTTGACTTCGATGCCAACAATCATGCCGTCATCACGCTCGAGGACTATGTCCACTTCATGCAATTGCCGATCGCGAAAATGATAGGGTTCCACATGCCTCTCGGAGGCTGCCACAAGTTTGAGAATCTCCGCGAATACAAAGCTCTCCAACAATGCGCCGAACAGCCCCCGGTCAGCCTTGACTTTGTCAAAAGTCAGTCTGCGTGCCGTTGCAAGCAGGCACGTATCGACGAAATGCAGCTTTGCAGTTTTCACAATTCGTTTGACAGCGTTCGTGTACCAAGGTCGAAGCGTCGAGACCAGAAACACCTGTTCGAGCAATCCCAGGTAGCGTTGTCCGGTCTTGTTGCTGACATTGATGCTTGATCCGAATTTCGAGTGGTTGACCAACTGGCCGGAATGTTCTGCCAGAAACCTCACGAATCTCGGCAGTTCCGTGAGTTTTTCGATGTCGGAAATGTCCCGAAGGTCGCGTGTAAGAACCGATGTCAGATAAGCCCGAGCCCAATCCTGCTGACGGCGTTCACTCTCGCGCGCGATGACCTCGGGAAAACCGCCAAGCAGAACAAGTCGGACAAGGTCGTCACCCAAGGTGGCATCAGTTGCAGGATTCAGTCTTCCCTCGAACACCTGGTCAAGAAAACTCGGTGTCACGCCATCGATTTCCGACCGCGAGAGAGGGAGCATCCGAATGGTCTCCACCCTGCCCGCCAAACTGTCAGCGACACGAGGAAGTGTCAGGACATTGGCCGAACCGGTCAGCAGAAAACGGCCGGGTCGGTAGTCCTCGTCCACAGTTCTCTTTATCGCGAGAATGAGTTCAGGAGCGCGTTGGACTTCGTCAATCGTTGCATTTTGACCAAGAACACGGACAAAACCTATCGGGTCCGCTCGTGCCGCCTCGAGAACAGTTTGATCGTCGAGCGTGATGTAGGTTCGGTCCTGAACCTCCATGTTCCTGACAAGGGTGGTCTTGCCAACCCGACGCGGTCCGACGATCAAAACGACCGGTGTGTCCTTCAGAGCCTCATTTGCTCTGTCCTCTGCAAGTCGTTTGTACATGCATCCTCCCCGGCCATGGAAACCGAAACCGCCTTACATGCCAATTGGGAGTATCATGTCTGCTAATTGGGAGTCAACAACCGGCTAATTGAGAGTTACAGGAAGGCCAATTGGAATTCCATGGATGCCAATCGGGTTTGAACGGCACGGAAAATGGAAGAGAAGCAGGCTCTTCAAATGTGCCTAAGCCCTCCTCGATTCGGAAGGCTACATGTCCTCGCCATCGTAGTAGTCGACAGCGCTCGACTGGCGTCCGACGAATTTCAGATGCGCGTTCATGAAATCAGGCCCTGGGGAAATCGCGATCGCGGCGAACTTTCCGCTATCGGGATACTCGACGACATCGGGATCGTGGCAAGTGGAAATCGCGAGATACGTCATCGGAACATCGCCAGTGTTGATGATCTGGTGAGCCGTGTCCGAACCGCCCCGAGGCGCTCCGCAAATGTCGCCGGGACCGACAGGATGATCGGAATCGCCGATTCGGTAGGTTCCCTGCCCTTCGAGAATGACAAACATCTCATCGTTGCCGAGGTGATTGTGATACGGAAACGCGCGGCGCCCTGGTTCCACCTTCAGCAACATGCATCCAAGGCCGGAAAGACCGATCCGGCCACCGATCGGCGCGATCGTCGCGCCAAATCTTGTCGAATCCTGCGGAACGTTGCGAAATCCCTCAACGCTATTGATATTGACGACCGTGTTGTCCATCGCTCTCTCCTTCCTGATGTTCGAGACATCTTCGCGCGATCAACGCAGCAATCGTGGTCGAGTCCCTCTTTGCGTGACGATGCAACTCACCCGTCGCATGAGTTGACAAGAAAGCGGGCGAGATCGAACAAAATATCTCGCTCTCGCATGATCGTTTTCCACCACCCGCGCCATTCGCGTGTTTCGCAATCGTCGGTTCATTCGTTATAGGAGCCATGTCGAATGCAAGGCAACCAGCCGACTCCTCGCAACGAGGCAACGCCAAACTCCAATTGCCCAACACTCAATTGGCGAGAGCAGTGAACTGGGTCGGCCCAACTCAGGAGAAATCAAGGAGTGCCCCAAACATGACATCGATCCTGATCCTGAACGGACCGAACATGAACATCCTCGGCATTCGCGATCCCGAAATGTACGGAACGGGTTCTCTCGAGGAACTCGAGGCAATGTGCGTGGAATACGGAAAAAAACGCGGGGCGCACATCGAGTGCCGCCAGTCGAACCACGAAGGGACGCTCATCGACTGGATCCACGAGGCGATGGGCAAGTTCGACGGCATCGTGCTCAATGCCGGCGGCTACACCCACACGTCAATTGCCCTCATGGATGCGATCAGCGGAACCGGAATTCCAACGATCGAGGTCCACCTGTCGGATGTGCAGGCACGCGAGGAATTTCGACATGTATCGTTCATCGCGAACGTCGCGTTACGCGTGATTTCCGGTCTCGGAGCACAGAGTTACACGAAAGCCATTGATGCTCTTGTCGACGCCTTGAATGAAAACTCGGCACGATCATCCGAATGAAGCTACGACGTAGTGCGCGCCCTGCCCTTGCTGGTCGACCAAGATCAGGTCGCGCAGGACCGAGTTTCCACAGTGACCAGCCGTGAGACGTTCAGGGTCGCCCCTGGCCGTTTCTGCATGTCTCGTCCAGCCGCGCCAATGAGATTGCCGGTTGGGTCAAAACCTCATCGCGTGCCAAGCGGGCTCTCCACGGCTGTCGAGACCGAGACGGCCACGTGAATTCTCCGTCCGGAAACGCTCAGCCGCTGATTGCCTTCGCAACTTCAGCGGCGAAGTCCTCTTCCTCTTTCTCGATGCCTTCGCCGACTTCCAGCCGCGCGAAACCAAGGATCTCGACGCCGGCTTTCTCTGCGACCGCGCCAACGGCATGATCAGGGTCGACCACGAATTTCTGCTTCAGCAACGTGACTTCCTCACAGTATTTCCGCCAGCGACCAGCAACCATCATCTCGATCGCCTTTTCAGGCTTTCCTGACAATTGCGCCTGCTCAAGAAGGATCCCCTTCTCACGCTTCACCAGCTCGGGATCGAGGTCGGATTCATCCAACGCCAACGGGTTGGAAGCAGCAACATGCATGGCAATCTTGCGAGCAAGTTCGGCGTCGGAACCCTTGATCGCGACAATGGTACCGATCTTTCCCATGCCATCGGCGGCAGGATTGTGGATATAGCTGGCAACATGATCCCCGGTCAGTTTCGCCATCCGACGGACATTCATGTTCTCGCCAATCGTCGAGACCTTGGCCACGATCGCGTCGTTGACCGTCTCACCACCGATATCGGCAGAACGGAGCGCCTCCACGTCGTCCACTCGAAGCGCTGCATCGGTCACGCGTCGAACCAGTTCTTGGAACTCCGTGTTCTTTGCCACGAAATCAGTCTCGGCATTGACCTCGGCGAGAACGCCGACACCGCTGTCAACGGCCACGCCGATCAATCCCTCTGACGCGGTCCTTCCCGACTTGCGCGCGGCACGTGCCAGCCCCTTGGTGCGAAGCCAGTCGAGGGCAGCCTCGATGTCGCCTTCCGTCTCGACCAAGGCTCTCTTCGCGTCCATCATTCCCGCGCCTGACATGTCGCGCAGTTGTTTGACCAATTTTGCAGGAATCGCCATTTTCCCGTACTCCCGATGACTTGTTATTGATTTCGCTTGATCGGCTGCAACGACCGATCTCTCAGGGATGAGAGCGTGTCTTCATCCCTGCATTCGCACGACGAAGTTGGTGCTGCTATCCCGACTTGCTTTCCGCCTCGGCGACAGCCTCGTCGTCTGAAGACTGATCAGTCGAAGATTCGTCGACTTCACCGGCATCACTGGACTCGGTTGCGTCATCGGCTTCCGTGACTTCACTGGCTTCAGCCGAATCACTGGGTTCTGTGGCTCCTGCGGCGTCACTTGCTTCTGCTGCTTCACTTGCTTCGGCTGCTTCACTTGCTTCGGCTGCATCAGCGGCATCACTGGCTTCAGCAGAACTGCCGTCTTCTGTGGCCTCAACGACATCACTCGCTTCGGTCACATCGCCGGCTTCCGCCTCGTCGCTTGTCTCCGCCGCGTCACTGGCCTCGGCAGCTTCTGTAGCCTCAGCAGCTTCTGTGGCTCCCGTCGCATCACTCGCTTCAGCGGAATCACCGACGTCGGTGGCTTCAGTGGTCTCAGCGGCGTCACCAACTTCCGAGGCCGCAGCGGCTTCGCTGGCACCACCAGAATCCTCGGCACCTTCCGCTGTTCCCGCATCAATCGTGGGGATCTCTGCCAATTCTCCAACGTCGACGCCTTCGGAGCCCATCTGTTCTTCCACACCAGCCAAGGCGGCCCGAGCAGCCAAGTCGCAATACAGAGCGATTGCCCTCGACGCATCGTCGTTTCCGGGAACGATGTAATCGATGCCTTCAGGTGCACAGTTGGTGTCGACGATTGCGACAACCGGAATCTTGAGCTTGTTCGCTTCGGCAACCGCCAAAGCCTCTTTCTGCACGTCGATGACAAACAGCAGGTCGGGCACGCCACCCATTTCCCTGATGCCACCCAACGACGCTTGCAGCTTTCGCTGTTCACGCTCGATCCCAAGGCGTTCCTTCTTGGTCATGCCTTCCGTGCCGGACTCCAATCGATCGTCGATCTCCTTGAGTCGCCCGATCGAGTTCGAAACGGTCTTCCAGTTGGTCAGCGTGCCGCCGAGCCAACGGTGATTGACATGAAACTGAGCCGATCGCTGAGCAGCTTCGGCCACAGGTTTCTGAGCCTGTCTCTTGGTGCCGACGAACAGGATTCTTCCACCCTCGGCAACGGTTTTCCTGATCTTGTTCAATGCGGCATCCAGCATTGGGACCGTTTGAGTGAGATCGACGATGTGGATTCCGTTACGCGAGCCGTAAATGAACTCGCCCATGCGAGGGTTCCAGCGATGAGTCTGGTGGCCAAAATGAACACCAGCTTCCAAAAGCTGGCGCAACGAAAAATCAGGCAATGACATGTGTTTCCCTTTCCGGTTTTGCCTCGGCGGGTCAAGAACTGACGTTCAACCGGTGGACGGTTCCCTGCTGGGAGCCGCCCGTACCCACCTGCGTGATGCGCCGCAGATACTTCACAAGACGAGCAGTGGCAAGATTGGATTCTGTATTCCATGCACAAGAATTCTGGCGCGACATTTCGAGTTCGGCATCTCGCCAAGTTCACGACCTGCCCTGGTGCAAGTCATCGTGTTTCCATTGCCTTGTCACTTGATCATGTTGTCGCGATCGACTGAAATGACCCGGCTGCAACAGTCTGCCACGACGCCGCGGTCGTGGACGCCCGCACTGCAGACCTTGACACTCCGGTCGATCTACAGACGACTCTTCGCTGCGGCGGTGATCGGCGTTTCATCATCGAATCGGTCGCGGTCGAATCTCTTGGCGGCCATTTGTTCCATGGAGTCGTCGAAAGAGTCCGTCGTTGAGACAGTCGGCGCGCCCTGTTTCAATGTCCGCGAAGGCATCCTCATGGTGACATCGCGCTCGGAGGTCTGATGGCAAATCGAATTGTCTGCATCGGGTCCATGCACTGGGACATCATCGGAACATCGCCCATGTCCATCGACACCGGTGAAGATGTTCCAGGGACCATTGTTCGCAGGCCAGGTGGAGTCGCTCTCAATGTCGCTCGCGGACTTCGGAGTGGCGGGTTCGACGTCGTGATGCTGGCCGCCGTCGGGCAAGATGCAGCGGGCGATGAGCTTCTCCGATTCGCGGAGAAACAAGGGATCGACGTCGGCATTGTCCACAGATCACGCAGCCGTCCGACCGACCGCTATGTTGCCATCGAGGACGCGAATGGCCTCGTTGCCGCGATTGCACATCTCGACAATCTCGAAGAATCGAGCGAGGACTTGATTGCCCAGCTTGAAAGCAGGCAATTCGCCAATTTGACAGGCTCGGGGACAACCACAGTCGTCATCGACGGCAACCTGCCCAGGCAAACCATCGAACGGATACTTGCCTCGGCAGTGTTGCGGAATCGCGACTTGAGGGTCCTTGCGGCTTCACAAGAGAAAGTCAGGCACACCGAAGCAGCACTTTCCCGAGCCAATGCGACCCTCTATCTCAACCGCAAAGAAGCCGAGCACCTATCCGACGCTTCGTTTTCTGATGCAAAGTCTGCGGCGACATGCCTCGCCTCGGCGGCAAAGGCGCGAATCGTCGTCACCGACGGCGGGAAAGGGGCAGCGATGACCGACGATGCAACAGTCCTGACCTCTCAGCCACCGCGCATCGTCACGGGGCACGGGGTCACGGGTGCGGGCGATGCACTTGCAGCAGCCCACATCGCTGCCGAGATGAACGGATCCCTACCCCAGTCCGCGCTCGATCACGCCGTAAACGCCGCAGGTCAGTTCATCGCCCAGAACGCCAACGGAGTCACCGATGATCGTGCCTGAATTGAGCCCGAAGGTCAGGGAAGCAGTCGATGACGCTCGGCCAGTCGTCGCCTTGGAAAGCACGGTCATCACGCACGGGCTGCCATACCCCGACAATCTTCGCACTGCGTTGGCCCTGGAGGACATCGTTCGTGGGGAAGGTGCCGTTCCGGCAACAATTGCCGTTGTTTCCGGACAGTTGCGCATCGGTCTTGAAGAAGATGAACTGGCGAACTTTGCGCGAGCCGACCGCGATCAAATCGGCAAGCTGTCACGAAACTCCCTCGTGCATCGATTGGTCACGGGTGGAAGCGGATCGTTGACGGTCGCCGCAACGATGATCGCGGCCCGCCTCGTCGGAATCGAGGTCTTCGCGACCGGAGGCATCGGAGGCGTTCACAAGGGCGCTTCAGCGACTTTTGACGTGTCGGCAGACCTCCATGAACTCGCCCGGACACCTGTCACGGTGGTTGCGGCCGGGGCCAAGGCGATTCTTGACATCGCCATGACGCTCGAAGTGCTCGAGTCGTTCGGGGTTCCGGTCCTGGTCTACGGTTCCGACGAGTTTCCCGCATTCTGGTCCACTTCGTCGGGATTGCCGGCACCGCTGAGGGTTGATTCGGCCACGGACATCGCGAGCATGCACAGGGAACGCGCTTCTCTCGGCCTGACGGGCGGTCAACTTGTCGCCAATCCCATACCGAAGGACGAAGAGATTCCATCCGACGTCATCGAGCCAGCCATTCTATCGGCAATCGAGGATTCGGAACGACTGGGAATCAGGTCAAGCGAGCTGACGCCGTTCCTGCTTCAACGGGTGCTTGAAGCGACAATGGGGCGATCAGTGTCGGCAAACGTTGCCTTGCTCAAGAACAACGCCCGACTGGCAGCCCGGATCGCGGTCGCTCTGGGCCGGACCGGCAGTCGATCGTGACGTCGACGCACGTGGGGATGAGAATGCCGTGACTGCAGGCCACGAGAAGCATTTCACGGCCGGTCAAACACCCGTTGCCGCGGTTCTTGCCATGGTCACGATGTTTCCATAGTAACTTGAGCCTGCGGACCTGAACGGTCCATGGACAGGGGATTCATCACGGATTCCCCGTTCCGGCGGCGATCGCCGACATCCAATCGGGAGATCAATAAGGCAAATGCGCGGCAATTTTCTGACCGGCCTCGTCATTGTCTTGCCGACGATTCTCACTTTCTACGTGGTTTGGGCATTCGCCGGCTTCGTCGACAGCCGGATTCTGCCGCTCATCCCGGACGCATTCAATCCCCTGACCCGCTACAACATTCAGATCCCGGGCGTCGGCATTATTGTCTTTGTCATTTTCACGACAATCGCCGGAGCAATCGCGAAAGGCTACGTCGGGCGCCAGATCGTTCGACTGGTCGAAGCGGTCGTCGACCGAACACCGATCATTCGCTGGATCTACAATGGCGCCAAGCAGATCATCGAGACTGTCCTCAACCAGCGTAACGCCAGCTTCCAGACCGCCTGCCTCGTCGAATATCCGCGCAAGGGCATCTGGGCCGTCGCGTTCATTTCGACGACGACCAAGGGCGAGGTTCTGCGAAAGGCCGGACAGGACGAAATGTGCAGCATCTTCCTTCCGACGACGCCGAACCCGACATCGGGGTTTCTGCTGTTTGTTCCCCGTCGCGACGTCATCCCTCTCGACATGGAAATCGACGACGCGGCGAAGCTCGTGATTTCCGCCGGGTTGGTAAGCCCGAACGAGCCTGACGAGGGTGACGTCGTCACGGTCGAACCCGAGGGAGTTGTGCAACTGACCGGACGAAAGAAATCGAACTGAAGCGATTCCTGTTGCATTGCCGCCTCAGGTTCGCGGCGCAACCCGTGACTTGCCGAATGTCTCGAGATTATTGGCACGTGAACACAGCCGGCACGCGCAAGCGTTGCATTTGACACCGCCAATGCACCTCATCGACGAGGTGACGGCGCAAACCGCAAGTGGCCCTGCGAAGTGGCTGTCACCTCATCGGTCAGTCCCTGGGTCGAGCCGATCCCCAACCTGCTATTGGGGTTCGATCCACCACACGTCAGGCAGGAATCCGATCCAGTCACCGTAGATCGGCAACCGCTCCGGATATCTTAGTTCCGAAACATGGGCCATTCGCGACACCGGTGAATGCCAGATTGGAATGACGTAGCGTCCTGTCGTCAGAACTCGGTCAAGCGCCCGCGTCGCCGCGATGAAGTCGTCCCTGTGATCGGCCGAGAGAATTGCGTCGATCATCGCTTCGGCCGCCGAACTGCTCATTCCCATGTAATTCCGGGTGCCGGGTTTCTCGACGCCTTCACGGCCCCAGTACAGGCGTTGCTCGTTGCCCGGCGAGAGCGACAGCCCGCGACGATAGTTCGTCATGTCGAAGTCGTAGTTGTTCGTGCGCTCGTTGTATTGAGCGCTGTCAACCAACGCGATCGATGTCGAGATTCCCAGTCTGCTCAGCGCACTGGAATAGATGTTGAGGATCGCTTCGTTCTCGGTCGAGCCCGACTTGACCAGGAACTCGATCTCGAATGCGTCGCCATCAGCATCGCGAAGAACGCCTTCGCTGACCTGCCAACCCGCCTCTTCGAGAAGCCTTGTCGCCGCGCGAAGATTCACGCGGTTTCGCTCGCCACCATCCGAAACCGGCAGTGAATAGCCCTTGAGCGCGCCAGGAAGCAACTCGCCCTCGAACGGCAACAGCAGAGCCCGGACTTTTCCTTCGGCCGGGCCGTCACGCATGCCAAGAATGGAATTCGAGAAATAGGACGTGATGCGCGGAAGCCCCCCGCCGTTGATCGTCCGGTTGATGAACTCGAAGTTGAAGGCAAGGATCAATGCCTCCCGAACCCGCCAGTCCCTGAACTCCGGTATGCGGGTGTTGAAGACGAATCCCCTGATGCCCGACGGTCGCTGGTGCGGAAACTCCGACTTCGTGACAGCGCCCGAAGCGACCCGCGGAAAGTCGTAGGCGGTTTCCCACTTGCCCGCGTTCCACTCCCTGTGAGTCGAGGTCGTTCCAGCCTTGAAGGCTTCGAACACGACATCGCCGTCGCCAAAGAACTCGTAGCGGATTTCGTCGACATTGTGCCGGCCGCGATTGAAACCGAGGTCCCTGCCCCAGTAGTCGGGGTTTCGCTTGAACGAAATGAACCGACCCGCTTCGAAGTCGTCGATGACATACGCCCCGGATCCGGTTACACGATCAAGGGAGCTTTCCGCAAAGTCCCGCCCGTCCCAGTCAGCCTTGCGCAGAACCGGCCGCAGGCCGATGATCAGGGGAAGCTCCCGATCGACGGTGTTGAAGGTGAATTTCACCGAGGACGGACCAGTCTGTTCCGCCGTCTCGATCTTTTTCCAAGAATTGATGTATCGTGGATGGCCGTCCGTGCCGAGCGTCTCGAATGACCAAAGAACGTCCTCGACGGTGACCGGAGATCCATCCGAAAACCGCGCTTCTTCACGCAGCTTGAACTCCACCCACTCCCGATTCGGTCCCACCTCGATTGATTCGGCCAATAGCCCGTAAAGCGAAAAGGGCTCGTCCCAACTCCGACCCATGAGCGACTCGACGACATGTGCGCGGACCCCCCAGGGAGCGCGTCCTTTCAGGATGTACGGGTTGAGAGAGTCAAATCCGCCGCTCTCGCCGAAGACGATCCGCCCTCCCTTCGGAGCATCGGGGTTGGCATATGGAAGCGCCGTGAATCCTTCGGGCAATTCGGGGTCCCCGTACATCGCAATACCATATGTAGGTGCAGCGTTGGCACCTCCGTGGAGTGCGAATGCGACGGCCATGGCACTCAGAAACAGGCCCAGCGAAGTCCTTGCTGATCTAGACACGGATGGATTCTCCTTGAACGGCTTTCATTGCTTTGCAAGGGTATCCGCAATCGCCGATTAATCAAGTCAAACCGGGGAACAGGTTGAACTGAACCCTCGCGCGTGATAGTTAACTCTCACTGCTCGATAGGTTTCTTGCCTGTATGAAACCTGCCTCAACTGTTTAAGCGCCTCCTTCGGGAGGCGCCTTTTTTTGGCCTTTTCGCGCGGCAAGCGACGGCTCGACACCGACTGTCGCGCGTCAGAGAAATTGCCGTTGCTTGCTGCAGTTCGGACGATTCCGGTTCCGCTGTCTGTTGGTCGGCATCGACTTCGCATCGACATTTCTGCTGGTACATCGACGGGGAAGTTGCGATGAAATGCCTCGGACGGCACGACGCATGCGGCCCACGGGCAAACCGGATCCGAGGGCACGAATGACGATCCTGGAAGGTTGGGCATCGGCAGTCGCAAATCCAGGAGACAGCGCGGGGAGATGACAATGATCGAAATTGACGTGGTCAGTGACGTCATTTGCCCATGGTGCCACATCGGTCGGCATCGATTGCTGAAGGCGCTACACGACGATCCCTCTCATCGCGTGTCCTTGTCGTGGCATCCTTTTCAGCTGAACCCCGACATGCCTGCAGAGGGGATGGACCGCAGCGTCTACCTCGCGCGGAAGTTCGGAGGTGCAGAACGGGCAAACGCGATCTACGCGGATATCGAAGCCAACGCCAAGCAAGACGGCATCCACATGAATCTCGATGCTGTTCGGCGCACGCCCAACACTCTCGACGCTCATCGGCTGATCCTGTGGTCAACGGCGGACAGATGCCAGGACGGGGTCGTGGCCGCGCTGTTCGAAGCCTATTTCCACGACGGAAAAGACATCGGAGACAGGCATGTCCTTGTCGAAATCGCTCGCGGCGCGGGAATGGATCCTGCATCGGTCGAACGCCGCCTGGCGAGCGACGAGGATCGAGAAAGCGTTGCCAACGCGTGCAATCGCCGCCGATTGTCGGGCATCCATGGCGTGCCGACGTTCCTGATCGACGGTCGGGTCTTGACCCAAGGGGCACAGCCGACATCATTCTGGAAGCAGGTCCTTCCGGAACTCGCGCGGCTCGCTGAACTGACCCGCGACGGTGATCCCTCGGGCGACAGAGGCCATTCGTCTTGAGCCGAGGTCACCCATCACGCATCGAGTTCATCGCCCTTGTCGCACTTCTCTTCTCGATGGTCGCGTTCTCCACGGATGCGATGCTGCCTTCACTCGCGGAAATCGGTACCGACCTCGCGCTCGACAACGTCAATCACGCCCAACTGGTCATCACGATATTCGTGCTTGGAACCGGCATCGGACAACTGGTTTCGGGACCTCTATCGGACTCGTTCGGTCGAAAGAGCGTCATTTGCTGCGGGGTCTTGATCTTTCTTCTCGCCAGCCTCTGGGCGTTTTTCGCCCAGTCGATGCTCGAGTTGCTGGTGGCGCGATTCGTTCAAGGTCTCGGTGTATCTGCGCCCCGAACGGTGACGCTGGCGCTCGTACGCGACCTGTTCACGGGGCGTCACATGGCCCGGATCGTGTCATTCGCGATGATGCTGTTTGTCCTCGTTCCGGCCGTCGCGCCCTTGATCGGGCAGACCATCATGCTCCAGCTGGGGTGGCGCTACATTTTTGTCGCGTTCCAGGTCGTTGCCGTGGTTGCCATGGCGTGGCTGATGTTCCGTCAGCCCGAAACTCTGCCTCACGACAAGCGGCGTCGATTTCGGCCGATGGAGATCGCCAGCGCCGCGCGCGAAATCTTCTCGAACCTGCGGGTTGTCATCAGCATGGGAAGCCTGTCACTCGGCTACACCTGCATCTTCGCCTACCTGGTTTCGGCCCAGCAGGTCTATGTCGTGTGGCTCGACACGGGGGAAGACTTCCCCCTCTACTTTGCGCTGACCGCGATCGTTGCCGGAACCGCCAGCTTTCTCAACGCGTTCCTGGTCGTTCGCTTCGGCATGCTGTGGCTGTCGACGTTCGGCTTCGCGGCAATTTTCGTGCTCTCGGTCGGCTTCGGGGCGGTTGTCGCCATCGACACCCTGCCCCTGCCCTGGCTCCTGTGGCTGTTCGTGGGGTGGAGCACCGCGATGTTCTTTCTGCTCGGCCTGTGCCTCGCAAACCTGAACGCTCTCGCCCTCGAACCGATGGGACACATCGCGGGGATGGCGTCAGCCGTCATCGGTTCGTTCGCAACCATCATTTGCGTCGTTCTTGCCGTTCCTGTCGGTCAAATGTTCGACGGAACCGGTCTTCCCCTGGTTATCGGGGTGACGCTGTGCGCATGCGCGGCCTTCCTGCTCAATCTGCTCATGCGGCTGCATCCGTTACAGTCTCCGTCCGCTCCATGACCCTGGCAAGGTTGCGGCAGACAACGACGGCCCCCTTGACGCGGTCGCTCTGCCGCGACCAATCGCGACTGATGACCAGTCGATTGTTCTTGATTCTTGCCAGGCCGTCCTGCGATTTCAGGTAGCTGATCATCCCGTCGGGGTTGGGAATCGTGTCGTCGCGGAACCGGATCGTGGCGCCAGTGTCGCCGGCCTCGAACACGTCGACATCCATGCGCCTGCAGAGTTCCTTGACGCGGACGACCCGCAAGAGGAACTTGACCTCGATCGGGAGCTTTCCGAACCGATCGACCAGTTCCGCTGCCATCGCGTTGATCTCGTCATGGTCGGAAAGCGCCGCGATTCGGCGGTAGATGCTCATCCGCAGGTCACGGTCCTCGATGTAACTCTGTGGTATGATGACAGGAACTCCGAGCCTGATCGTCGGCTGCCAGGTTGGACGCACGTCATCGTCGTCATCGGTGTCTCCACCCTTGATGCGCGCGATTTCCTCCGTCAGCATGGAGCGATAGAGTTCGACCCCGATTTCGCGCATGTCGCCCGACTGCTCCGCGCCGAGCAGGTTGCCGCCCCCGCGCATGTCGAGGTCCTGGCTCGCGAGAGAAAAGCCCGCGCCAAGGCTTGCCAGCGAGGCGATGACCCGAATGCGACGCTCGGCAGACGGAAGCAGGCGCGCGCCCCGCCGCGTCATGAAATAAGCATATGCCCGGATGTTCGAACGTCCGACCCGTCCGCGGATCTGGTGGAGTTGCCCCAGTCCGAACAGATTGGGCCGATACACGATCAAGGTGTTGGCCGAGGGAATGTCGAGCCCGCTCGTGGCAATTGTCGTTGCCACCAGGACATCGTGCTGACGATCGTAGTATTCGTTGATTCTCGCATCGAGGTCCTTGACCTTCAATTGACCATGGGCCTCGACGAACCGAACTTCGGGCACGTGTTCGCGAAGAAACTTGGTCATGTTCCGGATGTCGCTGATGCGCGGCACGATGATCAGGCTCTGGCCCCCGCGGTACCGTTCCCGCAACAGCGCCTCGCGCGCGGTGACGGCATCGAATTCACCCTGGTAGGTCCTGACCGACAGCCGGTCCGCTGGCGGCGTGCTGATCATCGAGATGTCCCGGATGCCGATCAGCGACATGCGCAGCGTTCTTGGAATCGGTGTCGCGGTCAGCGTGAGAAAGTGAGCTTCGGGCGAAGACTTCTTCAGGACGTCCTTTTGCTCGACCCCGAAGTTCTGCTCTTCATCGAGCACGATCAGCCCCAGTTGCTTGAAGTGAACCTGATCGCTGAGCAGCGCATGGGTTCCAACGACGATATCCGCGCTTCCGTTCGCGATCATCTCCTGGGTTTTCCGCGCGTCGGCAGGAGACGAAAGTCGCGAGAGGCTCCGCACGATGACAGGGGTTTCCCGGAAACGCTCTGCGAAGGTCTCCCCATGCTGGCGAACGAGCAACGTGGTGGGACAGACGACGGCGACCTGGTAGCCGTTCGAAACGGCCGCATATGCCGCCCTCACCGCGACTTCCGTCTTGCCGAACCCCACGTCTCCGCAAATGAGACGATCCATTGGACGCCCGGACGCCATGTCCCCAAGAACAGCCTCGACCGCTTCGAGCTGATCGTCGGTTTCGGGGTGCGGAAATCTTGCACAGAAATCCGACCATCCGACCTCTTCCGGCTCGAGCACTGGAGCCCGTTGGATCTCCCGCTTCGCCGCCACCTTCAGCAGCTTTCGTGCCATGTCCCTGATCCTAGCCTTCGAGGCGAACTTCCGCTGCTGCCAGGAAAGCGATCCAAGCCGATCAAGCCTGGCCTCGCCCTGACCGTAACGGCTGATCAGGTCGAGATTCTCGACGGGCAGGAACAGGCGGCCGTTGCCCCCATACTCGAGACGCAGGCACTCGTGCGGATTGCCGTCGACATTGAGCACCTCGAGACACTTGAACCGTCCGATGCCATGGTCCTCGTGGACAACGAGGTCGTCCTCGTTCAGGTTGTTGGCCTCGATCAGAAGCTGGGCCGGCTTGTTCCTCGTCCTGCGCGTGGTGCGAACGATTCTCTCGCCAAACACGTCCTTTTCGCTGATAACCGTCAGACCAGGCGCTTCGAATCCGTGCTCGAGGGTCCAGATGCAAAGCCCTGTCTTTCCACGCAATTTACGCAAATCGCGCCGATCAGAGATGACGATCGATTCATCGAGGTCGTACTCGGCGAGAAGATCCGCCATCCGCTCGAGCGACCCTTCCGAGTGGCAGGCGACGATCACATCTCCCGCGCCCGATCTTTCCCTGACGTGGTCAGCAAATGCCTCGAACACACCGGCGGACTCGCTTTGACGCTCGGGCGCAAAGTCCCGTCCCTTTCGACCCTGCCATTGATTGGAACCGTCATCGTTGGCGTCCGTGCCTGCGATCGTCCTGACGTCATGCCTTTCCAAGCATGCGGACATCCGCTCTCTGTCGAGATAGAGATGGTCGGGCGGACACGGTCGATATCGAATGCCTATCAGGTTGCGATCGGCTGCATCGGTCTCGCGGGCATGAAACTGTCCGCGGATGGTGTCCCACCTTGTTGTGCAGGCCTCGTAGAACCGCTCGTCGACGAAGACCGGCGATTCAGGCAGATAGTCGAACAGGGTGACAAGGTCGTCATGAAACAGCGGCAACCAATGCTCGATGCCTGGAATCTTGATCCCGTCGCTGATGGAGAAGTAGAGTTGATCGCTGCCCGCGACGCCGAAGACCTGTCGATATCGTCGCCGAAAACAGCTGACGGCACTGTCGTCCAGGCTGACCTCCGACGGAGGGGTGAAATCGATTCGGCTTACCTTTCCTTTCGACCGCTGCGAGTCGACGTCGAACAGCCGAATCGAATCGAGCGTGTCGCCGGCAAAGTCGAGGCGATGCGGATTGCCGTAGCCGGGAAGAAAGACATCGATCAGCCCGCCCCTGACCGCATAGTCGCCCGGCTCCATCACCGACTGGGCGCGCGAAAACCCCATGCGCGCGAAGTCATCCAGCAGTCGAGAGTACGTGATGGGCCCGCCGGCCGCGACCGAGAAGCACCGCGAAGACACGCTTTCGCCGGGTGGGAGCTTTTGCATGACAGCCGAGACGGTCGTGATCACCATCGCCGGGCGTTTCGGTCCGGTCGTCAGTTCCGACAGGACCTTCATTCGACGTGCCGAGATGGCCGCCTTTGGCGAGATTCGATCGTAGGGCAAGCAATCCCAAGCCGGAAAGTTGAACACGCGGAGGCCCGGCGCGAAGAATGCCAATGACGACCTCATGGCCTCGGCCCGCCTGTCATCGCGCGCAATGAAAATCCCGATGTCTCCTCGCTCCTGCATGGTCATTGCAAGAACGAAGGCGTCGAACCCCTCCGGGCATCCGGCAGTGTCCGCCTGCAGATTCACGCGATCTGGTAATGTCATGTCATTCATGGTCTGCCCGTATTCGGTGCCGATCGGTTTCTCAACCGCATTTTGGGGCCACGCACAAGGTCGCCGGCCACGCTACCAGCTGATGTTTCCCGAGGCGTGGACTCGACTTTGCTGAACGCTGTTGATCACGACCCAATCCAGTGATGCGCGATCGCCCGTCGCCGAATCCGACGAACAGGCATGTTCGCCGTCACAATCCCACATCGGGCGGCGAAGCAGGTGGACGAACCACAATATCTTGTGCCATCTCTCGACCACTCGAATAATCGAGACGCTGCACTGAATGCAAGCCCTGCGACCTTTTCGCATGCCAGTTTCGAGGCGAATCTCGTACCGATCGCGAGACGCCCGAAGATCAATCGTTGCAGCGTGCCAAAGCAGCCGGAATCCGGCATGACATGCCACAGAGCGCAATGGTCGCTCGACTGAACAGGCACGCTGACGAATTCGAGCGTTCGAATTGTCGCGATGACGCTTCAAAAACGCCCGCTTTGACGCTAATTGATCACATCGCCAGCCTCATGGCGACCAACAGCCAGGATCGGGGCATCAATTGCACGTGATTCAGCCAAAATTCCCGACGGGTCGGCCGCGTCGGCTCCGACGAACGCCCTGGATCAGGCGGCTTGTCGGAGAGAACCAACTCTCGGTCGACGACTTGATCTTCCCGATGTTCATCACGGACGGGACAGACGGGGCCGAAGCCGTTCGGACTCTGCCGGGCATCTTTCGCCATGGGATCTCATCCGCGGTGGATATGGCCGAGGAATGCGCAAGGCTCGGAATCCCCGTCATCGCCCTGTTTCCGTATGTCGAAGCCAGCCAAAAGACGGATGACTGCCGCGAGGCGACCAATCCTGACAATCTGGTGAACCGCGCCACGCGGGCAATCAAGCGTGCCGTTCCCGACATCGGCATCATGCTTGACGTTGCCCTCGACCCGTACAACCCGACGGGTCACGACGGGCTCCTGGAAGGCGACAGCATCTTGAATGACGAAACGGTCGAGATCCTCGTGCGACAGGCACTCGTCCAGGCAGAATCGGGGGCCGACATCCTGGGCCCGTCCGACATGATGGACGGCCGGATCGGCGCGATCAGAAGCGCCCTGGATTCGGCCGGTCACGTCGAGACGTCACTGATGGCATACACGGCAAAATACGCGTCAGTGTTCTACGGCCCGTTCAGGGAAGCCGTGGGTTCTTCCGGTGCGCTCGTAGGCGACAAGCGGACCTACCAGATGGATCCCCCCAACGCTGATGAAGCGCTGCGCATGGCGGCCCGCGACCTCGAGGAAGGAGCGGACATGATCATGGTCAAGCCCGGAATGCCATATCTTGACATCTGCTCCTTGCTCAAATCCACGTTTCGAGCGCCGACATTCGCCTACCAGGTGTCTGGAGAGTACGGCATGATCATGTCGGGGCATCGTCAAGGACATTTTGATCTTGAGGCAGCAATCATCGAAAGCCTGTGCTCGTTCAAGCGCGCTGGTTGCGACGGCATCCTGACCTATTTTGCGATGAGAGCGGCAATACTGCTGGCTGATTCGGATCGAAATCGGAGGTGAGGTCCGAGGAGTTCACTTTCACGGACATTCGCGTCGACGACGGCCAAGTTCGATCCCCGAAGCACGGAATGGAAGCGCCGAGGCCTCGTCCGATGCTTGGCATCTTGGGGACCGACCGAAATGCTTGAAGCCCCGGGCTGAACATTCGGCAAGGGCCCGAGATTCGCGAGCAATGGATTTGCATACGAAATCTTGATTACCTATAAGTTGTCCAAGTCAGGGAGATGGTCATGACAGCTGCCGAAAACGCCGTAACGATGACGACGTGGGGTGACGCCGCCGGGCGCTGTCTGAACTGGCTGCGGCGCGGGGCTTCGGATTTCAGAAAACGGTCGAGTTTCGGATTCGCCTACGGCTTCGGCTTTGTCATCGTCAGCTATGCAGTCATCGCGCTTCTCTGGTTCACTGGCATGGCATGGATGCTGCTGCCGGCTCTTGCCGGCGCGATACTTGTCGGGCCGCTCCTGGCTGTCGGGATTTACCAGGAGGCGCGCAGGATCAAGTACAAGCGCCGGTGCCGCGTCGCGTCACCCGGTCAGTTTGCACTCGCCGGCACCATCTTGATGATGTTGCTCCTGATGTGGTTCAGGGCAGCCACAGTGCTTTACGCACTGTTCTTCGGATTGCGCCCCTTTCCGGGTTTCCAGGAGACCTTGCAGACCGTCCTGTTCACGCAGGAAGGGCTGATGCTCCTGGTGGTCGGCACGGTTGTCGGCGGTCTCTTTGCGGCCTTGACCCTCGCGGTTTCGTTTTTCTCGATTCCTTTGCTTGTCGACCGCGAGATCGACGCGTTCTCGGCCATGGGTCGCAGTTTTTCCGCGAGCATTCACAACTTCAAGATTGCGGCGATGTGGGGCTTCTTCGTCACGGTGACACTGGTCGTGGGTTTCGCGACCGGTCTGCTGACGATGATCGTCACCTTCCCGCTCCTGGGATTTGCGACTTGGCACGCATTTGACGACATGTTCGGCGCGACCGAGCCGATCTGACAATCCAGTCTCCAGCCGTTCTTCACGCGCCACCCGAGACCGGATCCCGAGCACTCGAAATCGAGCGGCACCGCCCTCCTCACGAATTCGCTGTGCCGATCGCCGTCCAACGCAACGGCCCGATCGATGACGCGAAGCCCGGGTCTCTTCGTGGTGAAATTTTCTCGATCAGGCGACTGACGCAACCTCAAGCGCACCCAGGACCGAATGTTTGGTCGTTTCCGTCCGACACGACCCCGGCTTGTCTGCCGCTATGCCAACGGCACGTCTTCGTCGTCGTCAAGAATCCGGTATTTGTCGCCTTCGAGGTCTTCGTACTGGTCGTTTCGCAGGCACCACCTGAACAGAAACAGAAAGAAAACGCTCAGCAACAGCGCGATCGGAATCAGATAAAGCAGCGAGTTCATTTGGACGAACTCAGCCGACACGCGTTGAGCATCACCAGAACCGACGAGCTTGACATGAAGATCGCGGCCCAGAATGGCGTGAGCAACCCGGCCACGGCGATCGGAACGGTCACGACATTGTAAAGAGCGGCGAAAGTCAGGTTCTCGGTCATGCGCCGCCGTGCCTCCCTGGCAACCCACCGGGTGAGCGGAACCGCTGACAGAGACGATCCAAGCACGACGATGTCTGCCGCATTGCGGGCGGTCTCCGAGGCTTCGGAGAAAGACAGCGACACATCCGCCTGGCTCATGGCGGCGGCGTCATTCAGGCCGTCTCCCAGCATTGCGACAACTTTTCCTTCCTGCTGCAATGCCTTGATCCGAAGCAATTTTTCGTCAGGCTTGCACTCCCCGACCGCGACCTCAATCCCCTGGTCGCGGGCAAAACGGGCGACATTGGACTCCCGGTCGCCCGACAGGAGCATGCAATCGACACCGTCCCCATCGAGCGTCCCCAGGAATTCAAACAGCCCGGCCCGCGGCTGCTCATGAAGCGCCATTTTGGTGGCTTGGCCCTCTGCATCCTTGAACCAGAGCTCCGGCCCGGCAACGACCGTGTCGGCAACCCCGGTGAACCGGGCAGAACCGAGCCTGTTGCCAGCATCATCCTCGATGCCCTCGCCGGGAAACTCCCGCGCAACGGGTGCAGGAACTGGTGCATTTCCGGATGCGAGCGCTCGCGCCGCCGGGTGCGTGCTTGCGCTCGCCAAGGAAATCGCCTTGCCACTTGCACTCTCCGATGTCGACGACAGGACGCTGAGCGTTCCTGTCTTGTCGCAGACAAACTGGTCCGCCAGGGCCAGCTCTTCGAGGGCCGCGCCACTCTTGACGATCACGCCTTTCTCGAGAAGCAGGTTCGATGCTCGTGCCGCAACCGCCGGTGTCGCAAGACCGGCAGCGCATGGACATGTCACGACAAGGACAGCGACCGCGATCTCGAAGGCCGAATGAAGGTTGGCTCCGAATACCAGGTACCACGCCAGGAACGTCAGGACAGAACTCACGAGGACAAACGGTCCATAGCTGGCCGCAAACCGGTCCGCGAGCAGCTGTCGGCCGGATTTCTCTGAACTCGCGAGTTCAACGAGTCGGCTGATCTTCTCAAGCGAGGTGTCGGCGCCCGATGACGTGACCCTGACACGGCACGGATCGCCGAGATTGAGGCCCGCTGCGCAGACATTGTCACCTTCGCGCTTGAGAGCAGCGTCGCTTTCCCCGGTGAGAACGCTTTCGTCAAATTGCGCCGACGATGAGGCGAGGACTCCGTCTGCAGGACTTCGCTCTCCCTTCGGAACCAGAACGACATTGCCTTTCCGTAAAGAAGCGACCTCGACCCATTCGGTCGTCCCGCTGCCCGTGAGCCTCTGGCACTCCGGCTTGATCAGGCCGCGCAGGGTGTTCACGGCCACCGAGGACTTGCGCCGCAACACGTGATCGAGCTGGCGTCCGATCAGGAGAAAGAAGGTCAGCGCTATCGCCGCATCGAAATACACGTGCACGGCGCCCGACAGGACCTGCATGAAACTCGCGACATAGGTGCCGAGTATTGCGAAACTGATCGCGACATCCATGGTCATGCGACCGGACGCAACCGACGCGATGGCAGGTCGAAAAAACGGTCGCGCCGAGAACAGGACGACGGGCGTTGCAAGAGCCGCAGCCGCCCAGTTCATGAACTGCACCGTCGCCTCGCCCATGTCCGTCGTCAGACCGGCCCAGACCGAGATCGAAAACAGCATGACATTCATCATGCCGAATCCGGCAACGGCCAGTTCGATCAGGACCCCGGCTTTTTCGGTCGGGCTCTCGGCCTCCGAATTGTCGGGATGGGCGGCATATCCCGCGTCGTCCACGATGGCCTCGATCTCGCGAGCGGACAACCGCGCATCGTCAAACTGGACGACCAGTCCGTGGGTGGTGGCGTTGACTCGCGCGGAACTGATGCCGGGCGTCTGCCTGAGCCGCTTCTCCAGCGAAATCGCGCATCCGCCACATCGCATCCCCGCAATGCTGAAACGCGCCTGTTTCAGCATCGTGTCGGTCATTTCGCGGCCATCCCCTCCGGCACGTCAATGACCTGGCCATCCCAAACCGAGAAAGCCAATGAGATCATCTGGAACTTGTAGACCCCGTAGGCTGCGACCAGGAGCAGGATCACGACATACATGACGTTCCTGAAGCGGCGATCAGTCTCCGTCTTTTTCATTCTCGCGGCTCCACTGCAGATACAGCGCCAGCTTGCGGATCTCGGCATCGCTCAAGCGATCCTCCCAGGCCGGCATGTGCCCCAACCGACCATCGTAAAGCACATCGAGGATCGCCTCACGCGTGCCGCCATAGATCCAGTAGTCATCGGTTAGATTCGGGGCGCCGTCGCCGAGGCCCGCGCCTCCATCTCCGTGGCAGGTCGTGCATTCGGATGCGTACACTTCGGCGCCGCGCGATGCTGCGTCGGAGTCGTGGTCGGCACCCGACAGCGAGAGGACGAACTCCGTCACGTCGCTCATCTGGGCATCGTCAAGCAACCGCTCCCGACCGTATGCAAGCATTTCGTTGTACCGGGATTCCTCATGCGCATCGTTGATGCCGTAGCGGAGCGTCAGCACGATATCGTCCAGATCGTCGGAGTAAAGCCAGGCGTCGTCGACCAGATTCGGAAAGTTCGGCTGTCCTTGAAGGTCCGTCCCGTGACAGGCCGCGCAGTTGTCGTTGAAGAGCACCGCCGCTGCCGCCTCGTGGCGTTCGCGCACGCCTGCGTCCGCGACGAGATCGTTGAGATCGCGATCGATCAGTTCCTGTTCGAAGGCGACACGGGTCACTTCGGCGGCATCCAGACGGTCCAACACGGTCTCCCTGGATGTCGTGCCCATGATTCCACGATAGTAGTCGGAAACAAACGGGATGGAGGGATAGAGGACCCACCAGACCAGGGTGCCGACAATGGCGATCAAGTAGATCCATACGACGGGTCTAGGGACCGGCCGGTCGAGTTCCTTGATTCCATCCCATTCATGGCCCGTTGTGTCGAGCCCGGTGACCGCGTCTCTTTCTACCTGCATGGCGTGTCATCCTCATCGAGCGGACGCTCGGCGGCATCCTCGTATGTCGATTTGCGACTGGGCCAGTAGGTCCAGACGACTGCGGCCAAGAAGAAGACAAAGATGTAGAGCGCGCCCCAGGTCTTCGAGAACACGAGCACGGCATCATGTGTCATCGGATCACCTCTTCCACACTCAATGCGTCGACATCCACGAGGGTGCCGAGCATCTGGAGATAGGCAACCAGCGCATCCATTTCCGTGACTGCGCGCGGGTTGCCGTCGAAATCCCGGACCTGGACCTTTTCGCCATAGGCGTCGATCAACTCTTCCTCGTATTCGGCGTCGGGGTCTGCCTGGGCCACGGCGTGAAATGCCGCATTCGCGATCTGCTCTTCGGTGTAGGGAACCCCGGTCATCGACAATGCCCACAGCCTTGCTTCGAGGTCTTTCGTTTCGAGGAGCGTTTCGGCGAGAAACGGATAACCGGGCATCACCGATCCGCGCACGAACTCGCGCGGGGCGATGAGATGCGCGACATGCCAGGCATCGGAGTATTTTCCGCCGACGCGTGCGAGATCGGGCCCTGTTCGCTTGGATCCCCATTGGAACGGATGGTCGTACATGCTTTCGGCCGCCAGCGAGAAATGACCGTATCGCTCGACATCGGAGCGAAGGGTTCGGATCATCTGGCTGTGGCACGCGTAGCAGCCCTCGCGGATGTAGATGTCCCTGCCCGCCTGCTCGAGTGGCGTGTAGGGGCGCATGCCGTCCACTTCTTCGACGGTGTTTTCGATGGTGAAGAGCGGTGCGATCTCGACCAGCCCGCCGACCGAGGCAGCAAGCAGGATCATGACGGTGAACGCGATCGAGTTGCGTTCCAGTTTCTGATGAAATCTTGACATGGGATCACTCCGCCGGTGCCGGTGCGGCCACGGCCCGAGCGGTTGCGACGCGCGGGCCACGAATGGTCATGGCGATGTTGTAGGCTCCGATGCAGGCGCCGATCAGGTAGAGCGTTCCCCCTACCGCGCGAGCCCAGTAGTACGGAATCATTGCCTGGACCGTGTCCAGGAAGGAATAGACGAAGTTCCCCTGGTCATCGTAGGTCTGCCACATCAGCGACTGCGTGATGCCGCTGTTCCACATCGCGCCGACATAGATGAGCGCACCGATCAGAGCGAGCCAGAAGTGCAGCGCCTCGAGTCTCAGGGAATAGATGCCCTCGCGCTTCCAGATCCAGGGCACCAGCTTGTACATCGTGCCAAAGGTGATGAAGGCCACCCATCCGAGCGCGCCCGCGTGCACGTGCCCGACCGTCCAGTCGGTGTAGTGGCTGAGGGCGTTCACCGGCTTCACCGCCATGAATGAGCCTTCGAATGTCGAGAGACCATAGAACAGGATGGCGACCATCATGAAGCGGACGGCGGGGTCGGTGCGCACCTTGTCCCACGCTCCGTTCAGCGTCAGGATGCCGTTGAAGACGGCAGCCCAGCTTGGGACCAGCAAGAGGACGGACATGGTCATCCCGAGAATCTGCACCCATTCCGGCAGTGCGGTGTAGTGCAGGTGATGCGAGCCGGCCCAGAGATAGATGAAGGTGATCCCCCAGAACCCAACGATCGACAGTCGATAGCTGTAGACCGGGCGTTCGACCGCCTTGGGCAGGAAATAGTACATCATCGCCAGGAAACCCGCCGTCAGAAGGAAGCCCACCGCATTGTGGCCGTACCACCACTGCGTCATCGCATCCTGGACGCCGGCAAAGAGCGAGTAGCTCTTGGGAACGGCAATCGACACGGGGATCGCAAGATTGTTCACGACGTGCAGCATCGCGATCACCACGATGAAGGCGAGATAGTACCAGTTCGCCACGTAGATGTGCCGCTCGACCCTGCGCGCGAGCGTGCCAAGGAAAGTCAGCAGGTATGCGACCCAAACGAGCAGCAGGATGAAGTCGGCATACCACTCGGGTTCGGCATATTCCCGACCTTGGGTGATCCCGAGGGGGAAGCCCGTGGCCGCGACAGCGACGAACAGGTTGTAATACAGCACAATCAACCACGGCATTGTCCGCCCGACTAGTCTCGCGCGTGACGTGCGTTGCACCACGTAGAACGAGGTCGCGATCAGTGCGTTTCCGCCGAAGCCGAAGATCACGCCGGCCGTGTGCATGGGCCTGATGCGACCGAAGTTGGACCAGCTCATGTCGAGGTTCAGCGACGGGATCGCAAGCTGCCAGGCGATGACGCCCCCGACGGCAAAGCCGATCAATCCCCAGAAGAAGGCGGCAACCACGCCGAACCGAATGACCGCGTCATTGTACTCCAAAGGCGCGTCTTCTTCCGGCTCCGACCAGGTGTCGAGAAGCCGCTTGATCGCGACAATCGAGAAAGCGACGATGATCCAGCCGTGAATCACGTAGCCGGTGTCGCGCCCGTAACCGGCAATCAAGATGCCAAGAAGACTGATCGTCCCGACAAATACGACGATAAAGAACCGTTCCATCATCCTGCCTCTATATTCTCGACAAGGTTGTGTTCATTGCCTGATCCCGCACGAACGAACGAAGGAAAAACTGGCCGACATCGACCGACCCCGTCCCGAGATCGGCCTGCCGAGGATTGACCCTGCACTCACTGGCGTTGAGCCTCTCGATTCGCTCGGTGCCATGCTTGGGGAACTGGGCAAACCTGAAGCCTTCTTCAGGTTGCCGCGAATTCAGGCTTCGGCAGTTTCTTCCCGGCTCGGTTCGTCGGGACGAATCATTGTCCGTGAATTCGATGCCGTCCTCTTGGCTCACACGGTCCACGGAATGCTCTTGATAAAACAGTGACGTCGTTCGCTTTCCGCTGACTGTCGTTCCAAACCGGCTGAAAAGGGCAAAGTTCCTGTCCTCTCCCGCGGATCGCCGCAGATAATTCTCTAGTCCAGTCCTGGTCCCGACGGTTGCAATCACGACATCCCCGCAAGCAAACGAACAAGCCTCGGTGGCGGTGCTGCGGACCCTAAAAGATCTGGCATCGAATTCAAGGGGAACTTGCCCCGCTTCGCTCACGATATCGGGCGGATCCCGGAGCAACAGAGGTCTGACCTCAGGACACGGGAATCCATCTCTATCCTCGATCCCCGCTTGAGACCTGCTGCCATGGCGAGAAATCTCAAGCTGAACGCGGAATCAAGATCGTGCGACCGGCAGATGACAATGCGCACGAAATTGTGTATTCACCCGCAAAACAATCGAGCAGATTCGCAGGTAATCCAATGACCATCATCAATCGCCGCAACCTCATCGCCGCTTCCGGGGCGCTCCTGACCAGTGCGTGTTCAGGAGGCACCGATCGAAACGCAAGCGTCCTCATCAACCAGGAAGTCGACATTGCCATCGCCGAAATGAACGCAAAATTTCCGTTCACCAGGTCGATCATGGAACGATCTTCAGCCCTGCTTGTCATTCCGAACGCCCGGGAAGCCAGCTTGATCGTCGGCGGCGCCTATGGCGAAGGGGCATTGCTGATCGACGGGATCGCGGTTGACTACTATTCGTTCGTCGCCGGTTCGATCGGCCTCAAGCTCGGCGTGCAATCGATCAGTCACTTCCTTTTCTTCCTCGATGACGGAAGCCTGCGACGGTTTCGCGGACGCGACGGCTGGACGGTCGGTGCCGACCTGGAATTCACCATCATCGACACCTCCAACAATTTCGCAATCAGTTCGGAAACCCACCGGCGCGGCGTCTACAGCCTGAGCATGACGGGAACCGGGCTGCTCTTCGGAACGGCGCTCGAAGGTGGAAAGTTCTCACGCGTCGCCCGCTGAGCGCCCGGCGGCGCCAGCGGATCTGATCGCGTCGATTCGCTCCCCGTAGCGGGACCGGTCGCCGTCGGCGAAAACGGCGGATCCCGCGACCAGAACGTCGGCTCCTGCCGCCACGCACAGTGGCGCCGTCGTTGCATCGACGCCGCCGTCCACCTCGAGCCAGATCGGGCGTTCGCCGATCATGGCCCGGGCGGCACGGATCTTGTCCAGAACCGGGTAGGTGAATGCCTGCCCGCCGAATCCGGGGTTGATCGTCATGATCAGCAACAGGTCAATCCGGTCCAGGCAGTATTCGACCACCGACAATGGCGTCGAAATGTTCAGCGCCACGCCGGACTTGCAACCGATATCCCGAATGCGGCTCAAGGTTCGATGAAGATGGGGGCCTGCCTCTGCGTGGACAGTCACGATGTCGGCACCGGCCTTTGCAAACGCTTCGATGAACGGGTCAGCCGGCGAGATCATCAGATGGACGTCGATCACGGTCCGGACGTGGGGGCGAATCGCTGCAACCACGTTTGGCCCAATGGTGAGATTCGGGACGAAATGACCATCCATCGGATCCACGTGAATCCAGTCCGCGCCCTGGTCCTCGACCGCGGTTATCTCCTCGGCCAGTCGCGAAAAATCCGCAGAGAGGATCGACGGTGCAACGAGGACCGGTCGCGCAGGATCAAACGACGGGGCCACCTTACGCTCCGTCAATAGCCCGCAACCGGCGAATCAGGCTGGACGTGTCCCAGCGTCCGCCGCCGAGTTTCTGCACGTCCTTGTAAAACTGGTCGACAAGAGCCGTCACGGGAAGCCCCGCCCCGTTTCGTTCTGCTTCTGCTAGGCAAATCGAGAGGTCCTTTCTCATCCAGTCGACGGCAAATCCGAATTCGAACTGATCATCGAGCATGGTTGCGCCGCGATTCTCCATTTGCCACGACCCCGCAGCGCCCTTCGAGATCACGTCGAGCACGGCGCGACCGTCGAGGCCTGCCTTGTCGGCGAAGTTCAATCCTTCCGATAGCCCCTGCAGCAGCCCTGCAATGCAGATCTGGTTGACCATCTTGGTCAGCTGCCCCGCACCGGTCTCGCCCATGAGTCGACATGATTTCGCATAGCAACCGATCAGAGCCTCGACTCGGTCGTAGATCTCCTGCGGACCGCCGCACATGACCGTCAGGGCGCCGTTCTCGGCGCCGGCTTGCCCACCCGACACCGGTGCGTCGATGAAACCGGCTCCGGCTTCGGCGGCGGCGCCGCTCAACTCGCGGGCAATGCCAGCCGAGGCGGTCGTGTGGTCAACGAGGATCTGCCCTCTTTCCATTGCCTGCAGCGCACCGTCGGGGCCCATGGTCACCTCGCGGATATCGTCGTCATTGCCCACGCAGACGAAGACCGCTTCGACCCCTCGTGCCGCATCGGCCGGGGTTTCGGCCATCTTTCCTCCGTGCTGATTTTTCCAGGCGATGGATTTCGACCGCGTGCGATTGTAAACGGTGACGGAATTTCCCTTCGCCTGCAGATGTCCAGCCATTGGATATCCCATGACACCCAAACCGATGAACGCGACGTCAGCCATGCTTGACCTCATTTGCCAAATGTAATTCGTATGGCTGACTTGAACCCTCTTGCCGACGAGGTCAATACGGGAGCGAGACCTTGAGAACGCTGTTCCGTTGGCTTTTTCGGACAACCGTCGTCGTGATCGGCCTTGTGGCCGTCGCGGCAACGGCGGCCTATGTTCTGGCCGTCCGTTCCGTGCCGGACTACGACGTGGAGATGGAGATCGCGGGGATTTCGGGCGACGTCGAGATCGTGCGTGACGCCCATGCGGTGCCGCACATGTTCGCGACCAGCGCCGAGGACGCGTTCTTTTCCCTCGGATTCGTTCACGCCCAGGATCGGCTTTGGCAAATGATCATGATGCGTCGCACGGCGCAGGGGCGCCTATCCGAACTCTTCGGGACGAGAACGATCGAAACCGACATTCTGATGCGACAGCTGGCCATCTACGAGCTGTCGGTCCAGTCATTCGAGCATCAATCCGAGTACACAAGGAATGCGCTGCAGGCCTATTCGGACGGGGTGAACGCGTGGCTGGAGGTCGTCAACAGCCAGGCCTTGGGGCGCGGTGCTCCCGAAATGTTTGTTTTTGCAACGGATATCGCGCTGTGGACTCCTGCCGACAGCCTCGCGCTCGTTCGACTGATGGCGCTTCGGTTGAATTCCCAAGTCCAGGACGAGATATCGCGGGCTCTCGCATCAGCCGTGCTCGATGCCGACCGACTTGCCGACCTCTTGCCCGATCCCCCTCGCCCCGGAACCACATCGATTCCCGTCTTTCCCCGAAACGATCCGGCGGTTCCGGGCCTGCTGCCGCTCGACTCGGACCTGTCGGACGCATCGGGTTCGGAATTCCAGTTGCCAGTCCCGCCTCCCGGTCTCGCCGGGGCGTCGAACGCCTGGGCGGCCCAGCCCGCACGGACGATCACCGGCGCGTCGCTGCTTGCGTCCGACCCGCACCTCGGGCTGTCGGCTCCTGTGATCTGGATGCTGGCGCGCCTCGAATTCCCCGACCACAGCATCATCGGCGGCACGATTCCAGGGATTCCGGCCGTCCTTGTCGGGCGAAATCGGCACGTCGCCTGGGGAATCACCAGCGCATATGTCGATGCCTTCGACTTCTACATCGAGCGTCTGAATCCGGACAATCCTGGCGAATACCTCCGCGGCAGCGAGTTCGTCCCGTTCCGACAGGCGACCACCAGCATCAGAATCGGCGAGGACGACACCAGATCCGTGGATCTTAAATGGTCTCACCATGGTCCGGTGATCGACGGCGGCGGGTTTGGCCTCGACAGAATCGTTCCCAACGGTCACGTGGCGACCGTGAGGTGGACCGCCCTCGACATCGACGACAAGTCTATGAGCGCAGCCATCGACATGATGCACGCCGGATCGATTGAAGACATCCGGGCGGCGGGAGCGATCCTGAAGGTGCCATCGTTGAACCTGATCATTGCGGACCGCGAAAGCGTTGCCTTGCAGACGGTCGGGGCGGTGCCATGGCGCAACCCTGCCCACATGGGCCAGGGACGCCTGCCCTCGCCGGGCTGGCTTCCCCAGAACGAATGGCTGGGTTACCTCCCATATTCGAGCCTCCCGTCCGTCATCAACCCCGAGAGCGGCATCGTCGCCAACACGAACAACGGGACCACCAGCGCTCAGTTTCCGTTTCATCTCAGCTTCGACTGGGGCGACACGCAGCGCATCGAACGCCTCAAGCGCCTTCTCAACGAGCGCCGTGTCCACACGCAGCAGAGCTTTGTCGACGCGCAGCTCGATGCCGTGTCCTACACCGCGCGATCGCTCCTGCCTCTCGTCGGGCGCAACCTGTGGTATTCGGGATCGTCGCCTTCATCGGGACCCCGGGAGTCCCTTCGCCGCGCCGCCCTCGATCTGCTGGCAAACTGGAATGGCGAAATGAACCGGCATCAGCCGACCCCACTCATCTATGTCGCATGGATGCGGCATCTTCAGAGACTGCTGGTCACCGACGAACTTGGAGGAATTGCCAACCGTTTTCGCAGGCCGTCGCCCGTCTTCATCGAACGGGTTTTTCGTGATGTTGATGGCGCTGCAGAGTGGTGCGACATTCGGCAGTCAACACAGATCGAAACCTGTGACGAGATTGCAGAACGCGCGCTTATCGACGCGATCGACGAGCTGTCCTCGCTATACGGGAACGACATGGACTCCTGGCGGTGGGGGAACGTCCATGTCGCGCGGCAGGATCACCAGGTGCTGGGCCATATTCCCGTTCTGTCGTGGTTCTTGAACATTCGGATTGAAACGTCCGGCGGCGAGAACACCCTGCACCGGGGCGCGATGCGCTGGCGTGGCGACGACCCTTATGGCAGCGTCCTGGCGGCGGGCATGAGGATGGTGGTGGATTTCTCGGATCCGGACAGTTCGCTTTATGTCATCTCGACGGGGCAGTCGGGGCACCCTCTCTCTCGCCACTATGACGACCTCGCCCAGCTGTGGCGGCGGGGCGATTACATCACCATGTCGCTCGATGATCACTTCGTTCGCTCAGGATCGGTCGGCGTGACATCGTTGCGAGCGACTGCCGTCGAACGCGCACAGGCGGTCCGGGATTCCTCAGGCGACCCCCCGTCTGACTGACTTCGGTTTTTTTCGATCGCGAGTTGTTGCCGTCATTGCATTCGACTCTCGTAAGTTGTGCCGCATTCTCGAACCCGACGAGCGGAAACCGTGTGGTGAGCCCGTTCGGAAAAAGGCACCATTCCAACCGAGACAACGAGGGGCAACGGCAGGGGCGAAACAATGGATTCGCAGGATTCGGGAAATGGGACGATCGCTCCAAAGCACCGCCCAGCCGCCCGATTCCCTCGCTTCTCCAGCACGGTCAACAAGCACAGCCGCGTGATACTGAAGTGGCAAAAGTCTTCCAGACAGCTATGCACGGGAATTCCCTGAACATCGGTGCGGCTGATACCCACAGCCAACGTGAAGCAGAGTGAACGTGGACGTCACAGGTGGCAGTGCACGAAGATATGGCGGTACCATGCCTGGTTCGTGGGGTCGTCTACGAAAACGAGGACGGCACCGAACAAAAAAGCTGGATTCGGGCTTTGGCCAGCATTATTGATGTTTTGACGTTCGGACACGTTCAACGACTGGAGACCATGTGCCATGACAACGCGTCACTATTTCCCGGCGATCCACATCATCAACTCAGCATTGGCGGCCATTGTACAAAGCACTTCCGTGTACGGCACTTGCGCGCGCACGGCCGGAAAGCGGTTAACCGCGAAATTTCCAGTTCGGCCTTTTCACGTCACCTCGGCCGTCCCGGTGGTTGTTGGACATCGGAAAGGCGACTCGCTCACCAATCATGGAGTCGGAAGACGGTTCGCGCAGCGACTCTCGGGTGTTGGTGCGGCGCTGTTGCTCGGCGCATTTCTGCTGCTCGGCGGTTCACAGGTCGCGATTGCGGGCGGAACGCTCACCTTCACCTACACGGATGCTTGCGACGACAACGGCGAGAACTGCACCTCCACCATCACCCCGAGCGGAGCGTTGACTAATTTTCCGACAACCCATTATTCTCAAAACAGCAATCAGAATTACGACGTCCTGAACATTAACAATACTCATGGTGACTACATTAAGGATTTTGTCATTCATTCTTCAGACATATACGGTACCGGGAAACGCAGGCAAATTCAATCACTTGGAGACATTACGATCAATAATGTTGCTCCAGGTTCGATTACGACTGAGCAGTTGACTTACAGTGGCCACACACGAGTGGGTGGTGATCGAGATATTTACGTTCACCGTGTCAGTTTTTCCGAAGAAAGTGCGCGATCTTTTATTCGGGTGAATACAATAAGGACCCCAATTTATTCTGGTGCTATCTTCGCATTTCATGAGGACAATCTTGACACAAACGCCAAAACTTTGACTTACGGAAACAATGAAATCGTCAAATTCAATGGTACCTTGAAATCGGTTCTGAATGACAATGATTTCAACATCAACATCAAGTTCCGGTTGACCAGCGCCGGCACCGCTGACACCACGGTCATTTTCAAGACGGTGACGCGGCCAGATGCGCCAAAGGATTTCACGGCAACCGCAGGCATTGGACGTGTGGTTCTGAATTGGACAGCTGCTCCAACCATACCGTCTGGATCCACGAAGCAGACGATCAAGAAATATCAGATCAGGCAAAAGGCTGGCAATGGCAACTTTGGGAATTGGGGGGACATCGACCCCAGCAACGCAACAACCACCAGCCACACCGTCACCGGACTGACTGCCGGCACCGCCTACTCCTTCCAGATCCGTGCGGTGAGCGACAACGGCAACGGCGACGTATCGGTGGAGGCGACAGCGACGCCAATTCCGTCACCAGCAAAGCCAACCGGATTCAAGGCGACCCCAGGCGACGGAAAGGTAACGCTGACATGGAATAACCCGAACAACTCCACCATCACGGAATATGAGATCACGCAAAAGGTGGGCGATGGCGGTTTCGGGAGTTGGGAAGACATCGACCCCAGCAGCGCAACAACCACTAGCCACACCGTCTCCGGCCTGAACAACAACACGTCATATTCATTCAAGGTACGCGCTGTGAACGCGACGGGCAATGGCGACGAGTCGGATCCAGTGACGGCCAGGCCAATTCTGTTCGCGCCGACCGAATTTAACGCGACCGAAGGCAACGGCGAGGTGACGCTGAGTTGGAAAGACCCGGGCATCGAAACGATCACGGGATATGAATTGCGGTACGGTGTGGGAGATTCTGTACCGCAGGGGGCAGAATGGGCGCCGATCGCGAACAGCGGCAAAACCACCATCACTCACACCGTCGGAAGTCTGGTCAACAACACGAAATACGCCTTCGAGATCCGGGCAGAGGGCGCTGGCGGCAAAAGTTCAGCAAGCCAGACCGTGACGGCCACGCCGAATGTTGGCCCCGACCAACCTCAGGGACTCGAGCTAACGCCGGGCAGCACTGAGGTCAAACTGACCTGGATGGATCCTCTGCCGGGGGGGATAGCTGTCGGCAGCTGGGAATTTCTGGCGCGGACGGGCAGTTACCAGTCCAACGACTCGATCGATTGGGGCGAGTGGGGCGACGACTGGACCGCTATTCCTGCCAGCGACATCACGACGACCGATGGCACCCATGAATACAACCACGAAAATCTCGGCAACAACACACCGAGACAATACCGTCTTCGCGGTCTCAGCGCAGGCGGTTCGCCCGGCGTTTGGGCCGAGGCGCCGGGTGTGACGCCGCACGAACAGCCCCTTGATCCTGACCCTTTCACGGTGAACCCCGACGACGGCGGTGTGACCCTCAAGTGGGTCAAGCCCAGCAATCTGCGCGACTTTATTGACACCACATACGAGTACCAGCAAAGCGAAGGCAATCAGAACAATTTTGGCGACAAATGGCAGGAAATTCCGGGCGGCAAGGACGCAAGGGAGCACGACGTCACCGGACTCACCAACGAGACGACCTACTACTTCAGGATCCGCGCGCGCACGTTGATTCATGAAGGCCGAGTGTCGGACATTGGGAGCGCCACGCCCAAAATGGCGCCCGCCAAACCCGTGTTGGTCGATCTAGAACCCGGCAACGCGCAGGTCAAGCTGGTCTGGACCTACACATCGAACAATGCAGAGGTCGGCGGGTGGCAAGTTCAGACGAAGAAAAGCAGCGAAACTGATTGGGGCGACTGGGACGACATTCGTAGCACTGACGCTTCATCGAGGGAGGGAACTGTCACCGGGCTTGACAACGATGTAGCCCATGATTTCCGGGTTCGCGCGAGGACGAGCAACGGCGTGGGCGGTGAGCCAAGCAACTCCAAGTCCGCCACGCCAGCCGACCGACCGAAAAAACCCGAGGGTTTCGTGGCAGAGGCCGGCGACCAGCAAGTGAGGCTGACGTGGACCGGGCCGAAGAATGACCACATCATCAGGTACGAATATCAGCAGAAGGAGAGCAGCGGCAACTTCGGCACCACTTGGGAGAAGATGAACCTGACAGGGGACGTCGCGGCCGCAAGAGAATATGTCGTGACCGGATTGACCAACGGCACCGCCTACACCTTCAGGATGCGCGCGGTGACGGTGGGCGGCGAAGGCACGATGTCCAATGATTCGGCTTCGGTGACGCCTGACAAGACGCCCCGTAAGCCTTCGGGTTTCAAGCTGGAGCCTGGCGATGCAGAGATCAAGCTCGTCTGGAACGACCAGTCGGACGACGAAGCCAGCATCGCAAAATGGCAGTACCGGCAGAAAGAAAGTGCCGTCACGGACTGGGGCGCTTGGGTCGACATTCCGGTTCCTGCCGACGAGACCGCCAGGACCAAGACGTCGCACATCGTCAAAACCGGGCTTGAAAACGGCAAGGCCTACGACTTCCAGATCCGCGCCGTGGCGACAGGTGACAAGTTTAGCGATCCAAGTGTCATTCAATCCGCGACGCCGGCAGGACCACCTGTGGCGGCGACGGAACTGAAGGCGGAAGCGGGTGCACGGCGGGTGACACTGTCGTGGACGCTAGCCGCGGATGCCAGCATCGAGAAATGGCAATATCAACATCGCTTGCAGAACGAGGAAGGGTCGGGCTGGTCCGACTGGCCGAAAGACGACGCCGACGCCGACATATGGACCGACATGACGGGGAGCAACGCGGCGACGCGCAGCTACACGGTGCGCGATCTGATCGGCGACATCGAGCACCAGTTCCGCATCCGCGCGGTCGGCTATGGCGGCGACGGCGCGGCATCGGAACCCGTGACAGCGACGCCCGAGCCAGGGCCGGCAGCCGAGGATGAAAAGCGCGTGCTGAAGCAGACGATGGCGGCGGTGGCGCAGGCGACGCTTGCCAGCGCGGTGGACACCATCGGTCATCGCTTCGATGCGGCGCCGAGGGCGAACACCCTGACACTGGCCGGGCGAACGGTCGGTGGCGCGCAGGACACCCCCGAGGTGGCCATGGCTTCCGATGACGAGGAAACGGTTTTCGGGACTGATCCGTGGGCGGACGCACGGCTCTCACGCGACAGCATGGAGCCGTGGAACGATGCACATCTCCAGGCTCAGCGGATCGACGAGAATTCCCTCCTGTGGAACAGCGGGTTCACCCTGGCGCTGTCAGAGAACGGCTCGGGCGGTTCAGGCTGGACGCTTTGGGGACGCGGCGACTGGCTCGGCTTCGAGGGCGTCGATGGCACTGAAAGCTGGGACGGCAAGCAATGGACCGCCTGGCTGGGTGCCGACACGCGCATGAGCGATCGCGTGATGGCCGGGCTGGCGGTGTCGCGCGGCGTCGTCGAGACCGATTACACGCTGGACGGGGAATTCGAAGGCACGCTCGAGACTTCGCTGACGGCGGTCTGGCCGTATGTGCAGGTGACAACGGGTGAAGGCAGCGCTGTCCGCCTCGTTCTTGGAGCGGGGACCGGTGATGCGGAGCATCGCGGGTTCGACGAAGAGGTCGAAGAAGCAGGCCTGTCGCTCGTTGCGGGTTCGGTGAGCGGTCGTTTCCTGATGATGCGGAGCGGCAATGCGTCGATTTCGGCGATCGGTGGTGCGAGCATGGCGCAGATCAAGACCAGCGGTGAGGCGGCGACGTCGTCGATTGCCGGTCTGAAGGCGAACAGCTGGCGGGTGCGTGCCGGCGTGGAAGCTGCACATGACGGCTATCCCATGTCTTCCGAAACGGGCTGGACAATGGCCCCGCGTGGATCGGTGTCCGCTCGTCAGGACGGTGGCGACGGGGTGACCGGCACCGGCATGGAAGTCTCGGCAGGCGTCCGGATGTCGGCGCCTGACGGGCGCATCAGTCTGGATGCAAGCGGTCATTGGCTGGCTGCTCACTCGAAAAACGGCACCAAGGAGTGGGGTGCGAGCCTCGAAGCGCGCATGAACGCGGGCGCGGACGGACGCGGACTGTCACTGGCCCTCGGAACCGACTGGGGCCACCAGCAGCAAGGAGGCGCACTGACCCGCGAGAAACTGTTCGAAGACGAACAGCAAACCAAACCGCAAGGTCTGTCGCTCTCGGCACGGTCGGGCTACGGCTTCGCCATGTCGGGCGGCTTGCTGACCCCATTTGCCGAAATGGCGTACGGGGGTGACGAAGCGCGCACGCGCAGTTTCGAGACGGGCATTAGTTTCGCCCGCGGCGAGTTTGGTGCTTCCGTGACAGCAGGGCTTCGCGACAGCGACGATTCAGCCTCTGAATCCAGGATGGGACTAGAACTGCAGTTGCGCTACTGACACTGCGGCAGCATTGAAGCTGGCCTTGTCAGCAAACTTGGTGCCGATCGACAGGAGTCGTCAGTTCTGGAGAGAGTCAATCCTTTGATGAAGCGGTTGTCTCTCTTGCGACGGCGCGCAAGTGATGTGCCCAGCCCTGGTGTCCATGCATCGCGCACACGGCAACGCGAGTTCCAATGTCAATGCGGCTGTCAAAGTGGCAATCCGACTTTCGGGTCCACATGGTGCACGTAATGAGCGGCGAACCGGAACTGGTCGAACTGGAGGTGGTAGGTCGCTGTTCCGAGATGGAGCACAGCACGTTGTCTGATCTCCTTTGCTCTTTCGACAGACTTGACGATTTTGACTTCGGCGCAGTCTGTTCCGGTCTCTATTCTTGGCTCTCGCTTCTTTTTGGCCACACCATGTTGCCGGACAATGAAAAGCAAAACGCCAAATAGGCCACCGGATCGTCGTTTCCGGCACGCAAGACATCGCACGGCAAGCAGACACAACGGTTGAAGGATTCAGAATTGCCCTGAGACGCCTGAGCTGAAGGTGCGTTGCGGACCGCGACAGCGTTGCCTTGCAGACGGTCGGGGCGGTGCCGTGGCGCAACCCTGCCACATGGGACAGGGACGCCTGCCCTCGCCGGGCTGGCTTCCCCAGAACGAGTGGCTGGGTTACCTCCCGTATTCGAGCCTCCCGTCCGTCATGAACCCCGAGAGCGGCATCGTCGCCAACACGAACAACGGGACGACCAGCGCTCAGTTTCCGTTTCACCTCAGCTTCGACTGGGGCGACACGCAGCGCATCGAACGCCTCAAGCGCCTTCTCAACGAACGGCGCGTCCACACGCGGCAGAGCTTTGTCGATGCGCAGCTCGATGCCGTGTCCTACACTGCGCGATCGCTCCTGCCTCTCGTCGGGCGCAACCTGTGGTATTCGGGATCGTCGCCTTCATCGGGACCCCGGGAGTCCCTTCGCCGCGCCGCCCTCGATCTGCTGGCAAACTGGAATGGCGAAATGAACCGGCATCAGCCGACCCCACTCATCTATGTCGCATGGATGCGGCATCTTCAGAGACTGCTGGTCACCGACGAACTTGGAGGAATTGCCAACCGTTTTCGCAGGCCGTCGCCCGTCTTCATCGAACGGGTTTTTCGTGATGTTGATGGCGCTGCAGAGTGGTGCGACATTCGGCAGTCAACACAGATCGAAACCTGTGACGAGATTGCAGAACGCGCGCTTATCGACGCGATCGACGAGCTGTCCTCGCTATACGGGAACGACATGGACTCCTGGCGGTGGGGGAACGTCCATGTCGCGCGGCAGGATCACCAGGTGCTGGGCCATATTCCCGTTCTGTCGTGGTTCTTGAACATTCGGATTGAAACGTCCGGCGGCGAGAACACCCTGCACCGGGGCGCGATGCGCTGGCGTGGCGACGACCCTTATGGCAGCGTCCTGGCGGCGGGCATGAGGATGGTGGTGGATTTCTCGGATCCGGACAGTTCGCTTTATGTCATCTCGACGGGGCAGTCGGGGCACCCTCTCTCGCGCCACTATGACGACCTCGCCCAGCTGTGGCGGCGGGGCGATTACATCGCCATGTCACTCGATGATCAGTTTGTCCGCTCAGGGTCGGTGGGGTTGACTTGGTTGCGAGCAAGCGGTGTCAGCGGCGCACGGCCGGCTCAGGACTCCGCAGGCGACGCAGCCTCTCTTTGACTCGGGGCCATGACGAACGCAAGTTTTTGCAATCATTACATTCAACTCTCGTTAGTGGTGCCGCGTTCTCTAACCTGGCGACCCAAACCCGTGTTGTGAACCCTGCCCCTTCCCCTTGGTAAATTGACCACGACCATGTCGCGGTCTTAGGCCGCGCGACGGGGGGATGTGTGTCCATTGCGCCCGGAAAACGCGTGATCCCCCCGGTGAGGGTGCAAAATCGATCGAAAGGCGAGTTTGCTCACCGTTCCGGCTCCGCCCTCGCTGCGAGCAAACTCGAATCCGCCGGCAGAGTCAGGTAGGGAGAGATTGTCGTGAGAGAGCAAGACTCAGCTACACCAGCGTTGCGCTTCGGAGCTTAATCAGGAAAGAAAAAACGCTGGATTCCGTTTTTGGTCAGCATTATTGATATTGTTAGTATCTGACACGATCCAACGATTGGAGACCATGTGCCATGACAATGCCTTCCTCTTTACCGACTCGCCAAAATTTCGGCTCAGCTATGGCCGGTATATTGACCGGCGCTTCTCTTCGTGCGGTCGTAGAGCGGTTGATTGCGGCGCTGCCTGTCCGGTTTTCGCAATTTTCCCCCTGCAATTTTCAGGATCTGAGAGGCCGAAACGGCGACCCGATTTCGGACCGGAGTGTTGGAAGACGGTTCGCACGGCATTTCTCGGGTGCTGGCGTTGCACTGCTGCTCAGTGCGGTTTTCCTGCTTGGAGACATTTCGTCTGCCAGTGCGGGAACGCTAACCTTCACTTTCACCGATGACGGCAAGAAGACCTTCGTCACCGCGTCGGGTGAAGTGACTTTTTCGTTGTTCAAAGGAATCTCTCCCGTGAGCGGTAGGAAAACAATCTATCTGGACGATATCGGCCAGTTCGGTTTCAGTCATAGCAGTAGTCATGATAGAGCGTCGCTTACCATCAATGGTGAGATCAAGAAGACAATAGACATCAGTTACGAGGGCAAAAGTAATGTTGAGCCTGACGGTTACAAGTCGCCATTTCGTTTCAACCTAAGACCGGACGGCGGAGTACTTGTCGATGATAATCACCGCTCGAGCACGACATTCAAGCCCAATGAAAATGACAAAGTTGAATTTATTGGCACGTTGATGGACGTGCTGGGAGATGACCACTTCAAGTTTACTCTCACATTCGACAACGGCAACGAGACGATTGTATTCAGGACTTTAAGCACTGTCGTGCCGGCCAAGCCAAGCGGCATTAAGGCGACCCCAGGTGGCGGCAGAGTCACGCTGGAATGGGACAATCCAGTCAACTACTCCATCACGAAGTACCAGTACGCGAGAAAGACCGGCGGAGGAAACTACGGGGATTGGCAGAACATCGACATCAACGACGACCCATTCACGACCAGCCACACCATCGACGACCTGACCAACGGCACCCAATACGGGTTCAAGGTGCGTGCAGTTAATGGCAGCGGCACAAGCGAAGAGTCGGATGAGGTGACGGCCACGCCCAATGTGGCGCCCGCCAAGCCGGTGTTACTGGACCCAGAGCCCAGCGACGCAAGGGTGAAGCTGACCTGGACCTACACCGCGAACACTGCAGTGGTCGACAACTGGCAGTTCCGGCTTAGGGAAAGCGGCGCCCCAGCGTGGGGCGGTTGGACACCCATCAGTGGCAGTTCCGCAACCACTAGGGATCACATTGTCGCGTCCGGGCTGACCAACGGCACGACCTATGATTTCCAGGTTCGCGCCAGGACGAGCGCAGGCGTGGTCAGTTTGAACAGCGACTCCAGATCCGCCATGCCGGCAGGACCGCCAGCGAAAGCCGCGGACCTGAATGCTGAGCCGGGTGCGAGGCGGGTGACACTGTCTTGGACGCTTGCCGAAGCCGATCCCAGCATCGAGAAGTGGCAGTATCAACAGCAACACGAGCCTGACGAGAACGGAAATTGGCCCGCTTGGCCCGACGCCGACGACACGTGGACCGACATGCAGGGCAGCAACGCGGCGACGCGTAGCTACACCGTGCGCGATCTGACCGGCGACATCAAGCACCGGTTCCGCATCCGTGCGATCGGCTATGGCGGCGACAGCGACCCGTCCGACGCCGTGGAGGCGACGCCAGAACCAGGACCGTCAGCCGAGGAAGAAAAACGGGTGCTGAAGCAGACGATGGCGGCGGTGGCGCAGGCGACGCTTGCCAGCGCGGTGGACACCATCGGTCATCGCTTCGATGCGGCACCGAGGGCGAACACCCTGACACTGGCCGGGCGAACGGTCGGTGGCACTCAGGACACGCCTGTGGCAGCCATGGCTTCCGATGACGAGGAAACGGTTTTCGGGACTGATCCGTGGGCGGACGCACGGCTTGCACGCGACAGCATGGAGCCGTGGAACGATGCACATCTCCAGGCTCAGCGGATCGACGAAAATTCCCTCCTGTGGAACAGCGGGTTCACCCTGGCGCTGTCAGAGAACGGCTCGGGCGGTTCAGGCTGGACGCTGTGGGGACGTGGCGACTGGCTCGGCTTCGAGGGCGTCGATGGCACTGAAAGCTGGGACGGCAAGCAATGGACCGCGTGGCTGGGTGCCGACACGCGCATGAGCGAGCGCGTGATGGCCGGGCTGGCGGTGTCGCGCGGCGTCGTCGAGACCGACTACACGCTGGACGGAGAATTCGAAGGCACGCTCGAGACGTCGCTGACGGCTGTCTGGCCGTATGTCCAGATGACAACGGGTGAAGGCAGCGCTGTCCGCCTCGTTCTTGGAGCGGGAACCGGTGATGCCGAACATCGCGGGTTCGACGAAGAGGTCGAAGAGGCAAGCCTGTCTCTCATTGCGGGTTCGGTGAGCGGTCGTTTCCTGATGACCCGGAGCGGCAATGCGTCGATTTCGGCCATCGGCGGCGCGAGCATGGCTCAGATCAAGACCAACGGAGAGGCGGCGACATCGTCGATTGCTGGTCTGAAGGCGAACAGCTGGCGCGTGCGTGCCGGCGTGGAAGCTGCACATGATGGCTATCCCATGTCTTCCGAATCGGGCTGGATGATGGCCCCGCGTGGATCGGTGTCCGCTCGACAGGACGGGGGCGATGGAGTGACCGGCACCGGCATGGAAGTCTCGGCAGGCGTCCAGATGACGGCACCTGACGGGCGCATCAGCCTGGATGCAAGCGGTCACTGGCTGGCTGCTCACTCGAAGAACGGCACCAAGGAGTGGGGTGCGAGCCTCGAAGCGCGCATGAACGCGGGCGCGGACGGGCGCGGACTGTCACTGGCCCTCGGAACCGACTGGGGCCACCAGCAGCAGGGAGGCGCGCTGACCCGCGAGAAACTGTTCGAAGACGAACAGCAAACCGAGCCGCAAGGTCTGTCGCTCTCGGCACGGTCGGGCTACGGCTTCGCGATGTCGGGCGGCTTGCTGACCCCATTTGCCGAAATGGCCTACGGGGGCGACGATGCGCGCACGCGCAGTCTCGAGACCGGCATTAGTTTCGCCCGCGGCGAGTTTGGTGCTTCCGTGACAGCAGGGCTTCGCGACAGCGACGATTCAGCCTCTGAATCCAGGATCGGACTGGAGCTGCAGTTGCGCTACTGACATTGCGGCAGCAGTGACGCCGGCCTTGTCAGCAAGCTTGGTGCCGATCGACAGGAATCGTTGGTTCTGGAGAAAGCCAATCCCTTGATGATGCGGTTGGCGTTCTTGCGGCGCGGAAGTGATGTTCTCAACCATGGTGTCCATATGACGCGCACACGGCAACGCGGGTTCCAATGTCAGTGCGGCTGTCAAAGTGGCAATCCGACTTTCGGGTCCGCATGATGCAAGTATCGAGAGTCGAACGATAATCGCTCGAACTGTGTCTGGCTGGCCGCTGCTTCAACATGGCGCACTGCACGTTGTCTGATCTCCTTTGCACACTCGGTCAAACTTTATGATCCGGACTTCGGCGCAGTCTGTGCCGGTCTCCATTTCTGACTACAGCTACTCTTGGCTGTCGACGGTGATTCAAAAGCGCGGGATTCCGGCGGTTGGCCGCGCTTTCTGTTGCCGGTTTTGCCTTCCTGGCTGTTGTTCTCGTGTTCCGCTCGTGGCGCCGGCCAGTCGATTGGGCTGGATTCGCCGTGCCCGCGATGCGCATTCTTTTCCCATCGTGGGGTCTCATCGGGTTCCCGCTCCTGACATTCATGAACGATGGGCATGGTGCTCGGCAATCCGGACGCCCGTTCCGCGACATGGACTTCGACGGGATCGATCAACAGGGACAGCAGGAGGCAGCGGCCCGTCAGCACGGAAGTTCCGGAACTGCGGCTTCGCTGTTCCGATGTCGCGGCCTTGCGGCGAGCGGCTTGGGGCTGTTTCGAACCGAACGTGACGGCGTCAGCCCGTCAAGGGCGGGGCATCAGAGCCGATATCGCTCCGCCATCGACTGCGATGCGCCGTCCTGCCCGGCTTGACCGGCGTTGACGATGTCGTTCCAGTCGACGTTTGCGGGCGGCCTGTGTCTCTTGAAGGTGACGCTTGTCGGCAGGGTCACTTTCTGTCGCAAGGTTTCGGCCTGCTGTTCTCCGGCCTCGTCGTTGTCCTGCGCCAGGATGACGGTTTCGAGCCGGGCGAGGCGATGAGCGGCGAGACCGATCTGCGCACACTGCCTGTTGGAGGGGGCGCCTGCGGTGGAGAGGAAGGCGTGAGCGGTCGGACACCGGCTGATCTGGGCGAGGCTGAGCGCGTTGACGGCGCCTTCGGTGACGACGATGGCTTGGAGCCTTTCGGTGCCGGCATGGAGCGCGAACAGGCTGCGCGTTCCGCCGGTCGCGAAGCGTCGTCGCCCGTCTGGCGGTCCGATCTCGAAGCCGGTGAGTTCGCGGCATTGATCGCGATGGGCGAACAGGACCCTGCCATTGCGGTCGCATCGGATCAGCGGTCGATAGGTGTCGAGGGTTTCGCGGCGAATGCCGCGCTTGACGAGCCATTCCGGCGCCGGGTGCGGAATGGCATCGCGCCATCGGGAGGCGAAGTCCGTGGCGACATCCGGTCCGGGCGGTCCGAACCTGTCGCAGATGTCGGCGAAGGAGAGGCCGCGCCGGAGCATGAAGTCGATCGCGGTTCCGTTGTCGTCGTTGTCGCGGGTGTTGAAGTAGACCCAGTGGCCGTTGTCCTCGCGCCTCGTGACGAGCTTCGGCAGGCCGGGTCCGCTCAGCACGGGGCTCGCGCGGGTCGAAGCTGCGGCATCGCGGGCATATCCCCAGTCTGCGGCGAGGGTTTCGAACGGCATGCGCTTGATGGCGTCGAAGTCGACGCGGTACGGTCTATTCGGCTTCATGGCTGATGCGCCACGACTTGCTGTCGATGGTGATGACGACGGCGTTGTGGACCAGGCGGTCGACGGTTCCCGCGACGCTCGACGCGCTCGAGAAGACGCGATCCCACTGGGCGAAGCCGAGAGAGGTCGTCACCAGCGTCGATCTGTGCCGGTATCGTCGCGAGACGATGGCGTAGAGGATGTCGGCATGTCGGCTTTCGAGCGTGACGTAGCCGATCTCGTCGAGGACGAGCAGACGGGGTCGGGCGAGGATGCCGAGGCGTCGGCGCAGTTCGCCCCGCGAGGTGATCTGGGCGAGGCTGTCGAGCAGTTCGGTCGCCTGTTCGACGCGGACGGTGTGGCCGTGCAGGAGCGCCTGGTGCGCGACATTGGCGGCGATCATGGTCTTTCCGGTTCCCGGTCCGCCGACGAGCACGGCATTGTCCTTGCGTTCGATGAATGCGAGGCTCATCAGCTCGTCGACCCTCGAACGGCTGATCGCGCGCGGCCACGTCCAGTCGAAGTCGGCAAGGAGCTTGAAGGCGGGCAGCCGCGCCTCGGCCCTGCGCCGTTCGTAACTGCGGGTCCTGCGCACCTGCTCTTCGGTGACGATCAGCTCCTCGAGCCAGTCGGAGCTGGCGATGTCGTCCCATCGATCGATCAGGCCGTGAAGGCCGAGCGCCTTGGCGCGGTCTTGGAATCGGGTCATTTGCGGTCTCCCCTGTTTCTTGAAGCTGCAGGCTTGTCGTAGGCGGCGAGATCGGTTCCCCGCGGGGTCGTCGTGCCGCTGCTGTCGACGATGCCGACGCTGGGCATGCCCTTGGCGTGGCGACGGTCCTCGATGACCTTGATGACCGTGTTGGGATGGAACGATCCCCGCTCCAGCGCGATGGCGATGGCGCGGTCGAGTTCGTCGGCCCCGTGGGTGTCGAGCAGGCGGGTCAGCGTCCGGGCGCAGGTGCCGACGTTGTGCCCCTCGCATCCGGCGCCGGTGAGCATCTCCTCTGCCCGGGGCACGGCACGCAGCAGAAGATCGCGGACGCTCATGGACTTGCCGTGCCGCTTGAGGGCGAGAAGCGCCTTGACGTGCGCGGGGTCGCTGACCCGCTGCTGGCGCCCCCAGGCGCGGGCATGGGACGCCACCTCGCTGGTGCCGTCGAGAATGCGGACCCTGTCGCGGGTGGCGACGAGTGTCAGGCTCGCCTTGGCAAAGCCGGGCGGAACGCTGTAGTCGTTGGTGTCGAAGCGGGCGTGACAGGTCTTGTCGATCCGCACGGCACGGACATCGTCGCTCGGGAAGGGCGCGTCCGGCAAGGGAATCAGCTTCTCTCTTTCGCGCTCGAAGGCTTCGCGGACCGTCAGGGCGCTGTCGTCCGGCCAGGGACGCTCGGCGGCCCGGCCGAAGCACCACTCCCGGGCGGCGGCATTGAGTTCGGCGAGCGGGGCGGAGATGTCGCGACCGGCGAAGAAGCCGGTTCTTGCAAAGTTCACCCGTCGCTCCACGCGCCCCTTTTCCTGGGGTCTTCGCGGCCAGGCTGCGATGGGCTCGAAGGCGTAGTGACCCGCCAGTTCAACCATCCTGGCGTTGAACGAGATTGCCTTGCCGCGCCGCGAGACCACGGCGCTCTTGAGGTTGTCGTACAAGATCTTGCGCGGAACGCCGCCGAAGGCCTCGAACGCTTCGACATGGCCCTGGAGGAAGCTGGGCATCTGCGCATCGTGGAACAGGCTCAAGTGGGTCATGCGCGAGTGGCTGAGGGTCACGAGCAGCCCCATCAGCTTGCGCTCCGCCTTGCCGATCCGGACGCGCCCGAACTCGGCCCAGTCGATCTGTGCCTGCTCGCCGGCGAGAAAGACGAGCCGCATCGACGGCTCGGGCCGCTTGACCGGTCGCAGGGCGAGGTCGCGCAAGATGTGACGAAAGTGGTCTTCCCCGCCGGAATAGCCCAGCGCCTCGATCTGTCTGTAAAGCATGCTGGCCGGCAGATCGGGGAACTCCTGGAGCTTCCGCTCGATGTGCGGGACAAAGGGATCGATCAGTCGCGGCCGCGACCGGGGCTCCCGATCGTCCCCCGGATCCTGCAAGGCCCGCTTCACCGTGCTGTGGTGAATGCCCAGATGTCTGGCAATGGTTCCCACGGGCAGGCCGTCGGCCCGCGACAGCCGCCTGATCGTGGCACGCGTTTCCTTGTCGATCGCCATCGGATCGCCTCCAGAATCTCCCGAATCTCCCGTTCAGCACGCCTGCGGCACCAGGAACCTGCATCTCCGACCGCACTTGAAGCAGCGCAGCAGCGATTCGTGCCGGGATCTTCTCACAGCCATGTCGGTTAGGGGGGCGTGGCGCGGAGCGGAACCATGATGCGTAACGGAATCTTCGTCAGGCGTGTCGAAACTCTCGGAAACGTCGGTGTCAGCGGAGCCGCAATCAGCGGAAACGGTGGCGTCAGGGGCGTCGTCGACCGCCTCCGAGGCGGCCCGACGAGCCTCCTCGCGTCTCCGATCAGCATCGTTCTGCCGGTACCGCCGCTGACGAGTCCGGCCCGACTTCCGACCCCGCTCGGTCTGCCTGTAACGCCCCCCCGACGCCCGGCAGTTCTCGGCGCGGGACGTCTTGCTGCAGACCTTGGAACAGTAGTGTTGCCCGCGCTCGCACGACGAGCAGACCACCACCTGCCGGCGGCATCGCTTGCACGCGAACATTCGCCCAGTCTCGCACATCCGACTCTCGCAAGAGCGGGGTGGACCTGAACGCAAAATTGCCTGATATTGCACAGAAGTCCGGTCACTCGACCGACTCGTTCAGGTGCGGTGCCGGGGCTCTTTTGTTTTCGAACCGGCACCGCATCGCTCTCTTGTTTCACCGTCGATGTAGCATCCGTTGCGCGCCACGGCCACAGGCGCCGGTCGCGGCCGGGACTTCAGGCGGTGCAGGACGTGCTCAAGCCCGTCGCGGGCCGCCGAGCGCCTTGTCCAGCCGCATCGCCGCCAAGCGACGCGACGCGGAAATCACGGTCGCGTCAGCGCGACCGCGTCAGCACAACCGACAAAACGAAAGCCGACCGAGACAATAGGGCACGACAATGGGGACGTGACAATGTATCCGAGACAACAGGGAAAGAGCACGATCAGTCAAAAGCGCGGCCAACCGCCGGAATCCCGCGCTTGTTCATAGCCATCGACATCTTGGCTGTGCCATGTTGGCAGAGAGAAAAGCGAAAACGTCCGAGTGGCCGCCGGATCGTCGCTTCCGGGAAGCCAGACTTCGCAACGCAAGCAGACACAACAATTGACAGTTTCGGAAATGCCCCGAGACGCCTGATCTGAAGGTGCGTTGCGGGTGCCAAAAACGGCCCGGAAGCGCGCGATCGATCCGTCATCCGAATCAATCAGTCGAAGATGGCTCTGGTGGCGCCTCACAATCGTGAGCGAATGGTTCAGACCCTGGAGTCCCTCATTGCAAACTCATCGCGGAGATTTCGCTCGCCGGGCCCTGGCGATCTGGAAACCGCGTGTGGAATTGCCGCGACAGATCCCGTGACCAGCAGACATCGATCTCGAAACCGAACTCGCCCGACCGCTCGTCTCGTACCGCGTCATGCTCGTAGAGCCACGCCCGTTCCTGGCCCGCACCAAAATCGAAACGCAGCGTTTCCTCGACATCATCGTCTTGCAACCAGCCGTCAAACCACGACAGAAGCTTTTCGATCCCCTCACCGGTGGTGGCTGATACAGCAAATGTTAGGTCGTTGCGGCATGTCGAGTTCACCAGCGACGCTCGCTCTTTCGGAGACAGCAAGTCCACCTTGTTCCAGACCTCGATTCTCGGACGACGATCCGTCTCGCGCACTCCGATTTCGGCCAAAGTTTCATTCACCGTTTCGGCACGGCTGATCCATTCCGGGTCGGTCACGTCGCGAACATGCATGATCGCATCCGCGTCATTGACTTCTTCCAGCGTCGCGCGAAACGCGGCCACGATCTGTACAGGCAGATCGGAAATGAACCCGACCGTGTCGGTGAGAAGCAGCGATTTCCCGGAGGCCAGTTCGAGCTTGCGCACCGTCGGATCCAGCGTGGAAAACAGGGCACCGGACTCAAGGCACGCCGATCGGGTCAAGCGATTGAACAACGTCGACTTTCCGGCGTTTGTGTAACCGACGATCGCGACGATTTTCTGACGACGCCGTCGCCTGGCCGAGCGATGCAATCCGCGTGTCTTGCGGACATCGTCGAGCCGACGACGATGCCGAAAGATCGCGTTGTCGATGTCCCTGCGGTCGGCCTCGAGTTGGGATTCTCCGGCCCCGCCGACAAACCCCAGCGCACCGCGCTGGCGCTCCAGGTGGGTCCAGCGCCGGACCAGCCGTGACTTCTGATACATCAGCTTGGCGAGCCTGACCTGCAAGACGCCCTCGCGAGTCTGGGCGCGGTCCGCGAAGATCTCGAGGATCAGCCCGGTACGATCAAGAACGCGAACGCCCCATAGACGTTCAAGAACGCGTTGCTGCGGAGCCGAAATCTCCACGCCAATGCATGCAATCTCGACGCTTGCCTCCTTGAGGTCTCGTCCCAGTCGTTCGCTTTGACCGCGACCGAACAGACGAGCAGGATGAGTGGTCTTCAGCCGGACGATCTCCGCATGCACGACATCATGACCCAGCGCCTCGGTCAGCGCGACGACTTCCGCCAATGCCGGCTCGGCCGTCGTTGCTCGGATCCTCGATTGCTGGCACGGGAAGACAACCGCAGCCTTCATGCATCGTCTCGGTCAAGATTGTCGGAGTCGTTCTGGTCCTCCGATCCGACGTCGTCACTGCCCTTGCGATAGAGGGAAATGTTCTGCGCTGGCATGATCGTGGAGATTGCATGCTTGTAGACCAGCTGTGCAGCTCCATCACGGCTGAGCAGAATGCAGAAGTTGTCAAACGACGTGATCGTCCCTTGCAGCTTGATGCCGCTGACCAGGAATATCGTCACCTGACACTTGGCCTTGCGAACCGAGTTCAGAAACGAATCCTGAAGCGCGTGCCTTTCACCCATTTCCCGGCCCCTCCTCGAGCTCGACCATCGCCATCATCTTGCCATGGATCGCGTTCACAAGCCACCGGCTATTCGTGCGGCTTGTGATCGAATTGCACCACCAGTCGAGAAAACTCTGCCCTTGGATACCCGATTTGAACTATTTCGGGGCGAACGGCACGGTGCATCCACACAAACCGACAGGCCGTGATTTGTCACGCCAGCTGTCGACGAAACGCCGCGAAGCCCGTGCAGGCCGAGGGCCTGTCACGCCTCGCGTTCTCGCGAAACCGCAGCATCAGCTCCTCCAGCCGCGATGGCCAAGCAGCGAGAACACGGCGAGAACCTCCAGCCTGCCAACGATCATCACGAGACAGAGGATGATTTTGGCCGCACCCGTCTGCGCGACAAAACCAGTTGTCGAGAATCCCTCGAGCGTCGCCAGGGGACCGGCGTTGCTCAGCCCCGCAATCGCCAGAACGAAACTCCGTTCGAATTCGATCCCGGTGGCTGCAAGCGCAAGAACGGAAATCACCAGAGCAAGCACAAACAGCATCAGGAGAATCCAGGCGACATAGGCACCATGGCGCCGCAGCATGCGTGCGCGGTCGCCAGCGCCGCCGACCGAGTTGGGATATCCAAGCCTTGTCAGCTCGCGACGTCCCTGCTTGTAGACGGCGTAGATCCTGAGCAGCTTGACCCCACCGGCAGTCGTCGCGACTCCGCCGCCCGTTGCCGCAAGCCCCATGAGCAGCAACCTCCCCGTTTCAGGTGTCAGTCGCTGAAGATCGCTCTCCCAGAACGAACTCTCGAAACCGGTCGTGGTCAGGAACGAAAACACCGTGAAAGCGGTCCCCCACAACAGGCCGAACATCGTGTCGGGATCAGGGCGTCCTCCGGCATCAACCGAAAGGACCAGAACCCTGATCACGATTGCGACCGACAAGAAAAGGATGAGGAAGAAAGCGAGATTTGCCTCCTTGTCACGCTTGAAGTCGATCCAGCTGCGCATCGTTCGGTCGAACAGCAGGCAATGACGCGACACGGCAAAAACGAAAAAGAGAAAGATGAAGACCTCCCCGAGAAAACCGCTCTCAGCATTCCTGATTCCGCCGACCGGAGATATGCCGCTCGTCGAGATCACCGACATCGCGTGTGTCACGGCCACGAAGTTCCGGTCGCCGGAAACCGCCAGCATGACCGTCAGGCAAAGCGTGATCCCCACGTAGATCGGTGCGATCTGCCGTGCGTAACGCGCGAGACTTTCCGATACGTCCGAATGCCTGATCTGTCCGCTGGTCTCGATCGTGCCATGAGACACCGCCCGCATTTCGAATCCGCCGATGCCCAGCGGTGCAAAAACCGCAAATGCCACGACGACGATGAAGAATCCGCCCAACCATCCGACCAGCGAACGCCACAGATGGAGCGGCTCCGCGAGTTCGCTCGGGTTGTCGAACAGCGTCATTCCGGTCGTCGTCAGGCAGGACAGCATTTCGAAATAGGCGTCGAGCATTCCCGCCGATGGCGTCAGATAGGCGAATGGAGCGGCAAGCAGCACTGGCAGCAGAAGAAATGCCAACAAGACCTGCGGCAAGGGCGTATCAGGCGATCGACGCCGGATGCGGTTGTCGACCGCAAGGGCGATCATGAAGGTCACGAGCAGAAATATCGTGCCATGGTACAGAAATGTCCGCGCCACCAGCCACTGCTCCAGCCAGGCCGCATGGAGCATCGGGACATACATGGCCACGGCCGAGACCATGGCAACGATGACCAGTAGTGGTTGCTTCCCGAGATTAACCATCGGTGCAGGGCTTCGGCCTGATCTGTCAGATCAGGTGATCGATCGCCTTGATCTCCTCGAACAGGCTGAAGATCACCACGTGATCGCCACTGTTGATGATCGTGTCGCCGTTGGGACAGAATACCTCATCGTCCTTCTTCACGCCAACGATGCGCGAGCCTTTGGGAAGCCCGGCTCGCCTGATGGGTTTCCCGACCAGTTGCGAACCGCGCGAGACTTCGAGTTCGATGACCTCGGCCTGGGCGTCGCCGACAGTGTAGACCGACACCACCTTGCCCTGGCGAATGTGCCTGAGAATCGACGACACCGTCACGGCCATGGGATTGACGAACTTGTCGATGCCGAGCGGCACCCGCAATGACGCCAGGCTGAGATCGTTCACGAGCGAGATCGCGAGCGGAATCCCGGTCCCCTTCGCCCGTGCAGCGACCAGGATGTTGGTCTTGTCGTCCTGCGTCAGTGCAACGAGCGCGTCGGCTCGATCGATGTTCGCTTCCTCCAGCATTTCAAGCGAGAGACCATCACCATTGAGGACGATCGTTCGCTCCAGTGCATCGGCCGCCCGCTCGGCAGCATTGCGGTTCAACTCGATGAGCACCGACTTGCTGCCAGGTATGGAGTCCTCGACCCTGTTCGCGAGGTTGATCCCGACATCGCCGCCACCGACAATGATCACTCGCTTGGCCATCTCGCGGCACTCGCCAAACACCGTGACGGCACGCGACCTGTCGTCGGCATGGCAAAAAATGTAAACCTCGTCGCCGAGATAGAGCTGATCATCGGGGTCGGGCACGATGAGCTTCCCCGATCGTCGAACGCCGGCGACGACGACACGCATCGTCGGGAACAGTCCGGTCAACTGTCTCAAGGGCGTGTTCAGAACCGAACAGTTGTCTCCCAGCTGAATGCCGACCATGACCAGCCCGTCCTCAAGGAAACTCTCCGTTTCAAAGGTCTCGGGAGCGGCCAGCTGGTCCAGTGCCGCAACCGCGACTTCGCGCTCCGGCGTGATCAGGACATCGACCGGAAACCCGTCGGTACCCTGTTCGAAAAGCTGACGATACGCGGTCGAGCGCAGTCGCGCCACTTTCTTCGGGATCGAGAAGACCGCCTCCGCGATCTGGCAGGTGACGATGTTGATCTCGTCCTGCCGGGTGACGGCGACGACCATCTGGGCATCGGCTGCGTCGGCCCTTTCGAGAACATCCGGGTGGCAGGCCGAACCGACAACTCCCATCACGTCAAGAGCTTCGGTTGCGCGGGCGACAAGATCGGGGTTCGTGTCGATGATGGTGACGTCGTTGCTTTCGCGCGAAAGGTGCAGAGCGATCTGCGATCCCACCTGCCCTGCCCCGCAAACGATGATCTTCATTCTCGGCCTCCATGCCACCCGGCAGTGCCGTCAATGCCCTGCATCGGCGATCGTCTCCGGCAATGGCTCATGCGACACCATCCTCTCGCGCATCCACAGGCGATTCATTCTCGCGTGCGCCGGCGTCGGAATCCCGATCCTTCACCGCTGCTCGAGCAGCGTTGTCGGCACCCAAAACCATCGCATCGAGCGAGCGAAGCTTTCGATGCAAGGCCGTTCGCTCCATGCCGACAAATTCTGCCGTTCGCGACACGTTTCCTCCGAATCTCCTGACCTGCGACACGAGATAGCTCCTCTCGAATCTCGCGCGCGCGTCCCTGAGATCGAGATCCATGAATTCGAGCCCGAGGTCGAATGCGCCCTTGCTGTCGGCAGGCTCCCTCTCCGACAGTTCGTCGGCGACGATCGGGTCATCTGCCGGACCCAGTATCAGCACCCGTTCGATGACGTTCCGCAATTGTCGGACATTCCCCGGCCATTTCATCATCTGCAGTCGGCGCACCGCGTCTTCCGACAATTCGCGCCGTGGGAAACCGTGGCGCAGATTGAATTCCCTGATGAAATGCGAGCAGATTTCATCGATGTCCTCGCAGCGCTCTTCCAGAGATGGAACCGTGATCGGCACGACATTGAGACGATGATAAAGTTCCTCGCGAAACGTCCCCTCCGAGATCGCCTGCTTGAGATCCTTGGTGGTCGAGGCGACGACCCTGACGTCCACGCGAACCCGGTCGGCCCCCCCGACCCGAACGAACTGCTGCTCGACCAGGACACGAAGTATCTTCGACTGGGTCCCGAACGGCATGTCGGCGATTTCGTCAAAGTACAGGATTCCGCGGTGCGCCTGTTCGAACAGGCCGGGTTCGTGCCCCCGTTCCGCCGACTCACGGCCAAACAGGACGGCTTCCATGTCGCCGGGCTCGACGGAGGCCGAGTTGACGCTGACAAACGGTGCGGTCGAGCGGCTTGAATTGGCGTGAATGTACCGGGCCGCCACCTCTTTCCCGGAGCCCGGCGGGCCGTAGAGCAAAACGCGAGCGTTCGATCGGATGACCTTGTCGAGTTGCGACTTCATGGCCTTGAATGCCGTTGACGAACCGAGCATGACCGATGACGCGATTTCGCCGAGGCGGAGCAGCGAATTCTCGCGTCTGAGCCGCGAGACCTCCATCGCGCGCGACACAACGACGTGGATCTGCTCGATGTTGAAAGGCTTTTCGATAAAATCGAAGGCGCCTTCCTTGATGGCCGCCACCGCGATGCTGATGTTGCCGTGTCCGGATATGATGATGACCGGGATGTCGGGGTTGTCGCGATGGATCGACTTCAGCACCTCGATCCCGTCGATGCGGCTTCCCTTCAGCCAGATGTCGAGGATGACGAGAGCCGGGGCCTCGCGGTTGACTTCCGTCAAGGCGCTCTCGGCGGTTGCGACGACACGCGTCGTGTATCCCTCGTCGACCAGGATGTCCGAGATGATCTGTCGAATGTCGCGCTCATCGTCAACGATCAGCACGTCGCCTTGAGGGCTGGAACCCGCCTGATTCATTCCCTCTCCCCCGAATTGCCATCATCATCGACGCGAGGCCTGATGCCGGACACGTGCTTCTTCGGCAAGGTCAACCGTGCCAGGGCTCCGAAATGCGCGTTGCCCTCGAAAACGGGAGCGTCCTCGAGTTCGAGGGTCCCGCCATGCTGATCCGCGATCTTTCTGACGATCCACAAGCCGAGTCCAGTGCCGCCTTCGCGATGGGTGACATACGGTTCGAACAGCCTCGACCGGAGGCCATCGGGAAGCCCGATGCCGTTGTCCGCGACCGTGATCACGATCTCGTCGCCATTTCGCTCGGCAGCGACACGGATCTCGGGAACAAAGCCTTCCGGTCGGTCGCCGTCTTCGAACGCGGTGATCGCCTCCCCGGCATTCTTGATCAAGTTGATCAGCGCCCGCGAGATCATCGTGGGATCGACCGCAGCCATGAACGGTTCGGATGAGCTGATCCCCTTGAATTCGACCTCCGAGACCGGCAGCGCCGCCCGTTCCAGTGCGACGGTATCGCTGACCAGGGTTCCGATGTCGTGCATCTCGAAATCCGGTTCCGGCATGCGGGCAAACTGCGAGAATTCGTCAACGATCCGAAGCAGGCTGTCTGTCTGGCGATTGATCACGTCGAAGTGCTGGTCGAGCAGATGGGCGTCCTCGCCAAGCTGTGATCTGAACTTGTTTCGGAGCCGTTGGGCCATCAGCCTGATCGGTGTCAAGGGATTCTTGACCTCGTGGGCCATTCGCTGGGCGATTTCGCCCCACGCCGCCATGCGCTGGGCGGTGACAAGTTCGGTCACGTTGTCGAAGGTGACGACGAATCCTTCAAGATGCTCTCCTTCGCGAATTCGGCTGGCAATGCGGACGAGGAGGATTTCCGCCTTCCCCTTGCCGCTCAACCTCACCTCGCCCTCGCCGACCTGGTGGTTTCGACGGCGAACCGCCTGGAAGAGTTCCGAGAACTCGGGAACGACCGCCGTGAGGTCCTTTCCGATGACCGACTCCGGAACTTCGCCCAACAGGGTTGCCGCCGCCGTGTTCATCACGTCGATCCGGCCCTTTGCGTCCAGTCCGATGACGCCTGCCGTCACGCCCGAAAGCACGCTGTCGAACAACCGGCGGCGACGCTCGGTTCGGTCATTGGCTGCGACCAGGTCGTCGCGCTGGTGCTTGAGCCGATCGGTCATCGTGTTGAAGGACCGTCCAAGAACGGCAATCTCGTCGTCGCCACGATCTTCGGGCACGCTGGCGTCAAGGTCACCCGAGGCGACCTGCTGAACCGCCGTCGTCAAGCGACTCACCGGGCGGGCAAGCCGTTCAGCGATCCACAACCCTGCCCAGACGGCCCCGATGATGACCAGGACGGTAAAGCCCACATAGACCAAGCCCAGTTCGAAGAGGATCCGTCCCCGCTCGCTCTCGAGCTGGTTGTATTGCGTCGCCGTTTCCGTCGTCTCGTCCAGCAGGATCAGCAGGCTGCCATCCACCTCTCTCGAGACGTAGAGGTAGATGTCGAGGCCCCCTGCGAGCTTCACCAAGGCCCGGAATTCGTTGTTTTCCCAGTCCTTGATGACCACGACTTCGCCGTTGGTGGCATTGATGATATCGTCCGTGCTCGGAGCCTCGAAATCGAACAGATAGCTGCGGTCTCCACGCGCCATCAGTTCCGACGTCGAGTTGATCACGTATGCCTCCTTGAGCCCTCTTTGAACCTGCGCCTGGCCGGTGCCGAGGATTTCCTGGAGTCCCCGTTCGATGCCGCCGACAGGTCTCGCCATGTTCCGATCCATGTAGCTTGCAAGGAATCGGGCGTCTTCGACGAGATGATCGTACTCCTGCTCTTCGTATGCCTGCGCGGCGGCGAGCGAGGAGTCGACGACGGCTCCGACGCGCTCGGAAAACCAGCTGTCGACGCCGATGTTCAGCGTCACCGCCGCGATGACTGCCACGAGCACGGTCGGCACAAGGGCAATGCCGGCAAGGACGCCAGACAGGCGCAAGTGCAGTTTGGAGCCGACCGCGCGTCGCCGGGCGATCATCAGCTTGCTGATGCGACGGGTGATCAGGACCGCGACGATGGCGAAATAGGCAAAGTCGGCGAGGAAGATCAGCTGCAGGGCCTGGGGCGGCACCCGCGCGCTGAACCGGCCGATCGCGAGAACGGTCACTGCGGCCAGGATCGGCCCAAGGCAGACCAGCGCGATGTTCACCGCAGTCCGGAGACGCCGGGAATTCGCCCATCTCCACGACCAGGTCCGACCGCGCCGGTCGGCAGCTTCGCTCGTGATCTCGGTCATTGGCCGTTCACCAGTCCCTTGGGGATATCGATCATCGCTCTATCGGCAACAGCTTCGGTCACGTCAGCTTTCGCGTCCGCGTCACTTCGATGTTCAATTCGCGGATCTTCTTTCTCAGGGTGTTTCGATTGATTCCCAGCAATGCGGCAGCGCGAATCTGGTTTCCGCGGGTTGATGCCAGCGTCAGCGCGATCAGCGGCAGTTCCACCTGGCGGATGATCCTGTTGTAAAGCCCCGGCGGCGGCAGGCGATCGCCGAACAGATCGAAATAGCGTCGAACGCGTTCCTCGACGAGCGTCGAGAGGTTCACGTTGTCCTCCATGCCGTCCTCGGCGCGGTTGAGCGGTGTCTGCAAAAGCGCCTCGGCGACGAATTCATGGCCGATTTCCTCTTCGGGACACAAAAGCACGAGGCCCTGGATGAAGTTCCTCAACTCGTGCACGTTTCCCGGCCAGTGAGCCGTGCGCATGAGATCGAGACCCTTCCGGCTGATGGTCTTGAACACGCCGTCCTCGGTTCCGAAGGCCTGCAGGAAGTGGGTCGTCAACTCGGGAAGATCCTGCAGGCGCTCGCGAAGGGGCGGCAGGTTGATCGTGATGACATTCAGGCGAAAGAACAGGTCCTCTCGAAAGAGTCCCTGCTGCAGGAGGTCGGCAACCGGCTGCCTCGTCGACGAAATCAATCGGTGGTGGCGATTCTGGGCCTCGCTGGTGCGCAAGAGGGAAAGAAGCCGGTTTTGCATGTCGATCGACATTTCGCCCACGTCATCGAGATAGACGGTCAACGCGTCCGTTTTGGGCGCAAGGAAGGCGGATTCCTGCGGATCGTGACCAGCATCGCTGCCGGCCGCCTGTGAAGCGCCATCATTGCCGGCCTCGGATTCCACTGTCCCCAATGGAGGCAAGCCCGTCATCGCGGCATCCTCCGAGACGGTGGAGGACGACAAATCACTGCCCCACCGGTGGGAATCATCGAGATGACCCTCCCCCAGGAACACCGCTTCGAGATGTTCGGGCGTCGCCGATGCGGAATCGATCCGCACGAACGGCGTGTTCCGACGGTGACCGAGAGAATGCAGTGACCTCGCGACCAGGTCCTTTCCGGTGCCGCTCTCGCCCGCGATCATGACACTGAGATCGGTGTTGAGCACGCGGGCCAGGATTCGGTAGACCGACTGCATAGCAGGCGAACTCCCGACGAGCGGCAATGCGGAACTCTGACCTCCCACGGTGCCGAGCCCTGGCTTGCGGGCAGGCGAGAGCGCCCTGCTGACCTTGAGCATCAGATCCTTCAGATCGAACGGCTTGGGCAGATAGTCGTAGGCGCCGGCTTCTGCCGCCCTGACGGCAGTCAGGACCGTGTTGCGCGCCGAGATCACGATGACGGGCAAGTCAGCGCGCCTGCGACGGATCGCCGGAAGCATGTCGAGCCCGTCGCCATCCGGCATCACGACATCGGAGACGATGACGTCACCCTCCCCTTCATCTACCCAGCGCCAAAGGGTCGACGCGCTGCCGGTCGAGCGAACCTTGCATCCCGCCCGGGTGAACGCCTGGGTCAACACCGTGCGAATGGCCCGATCATCGTCCGCGATCAATACAGTACCGTCCATCAAATCTGTTCCTTGACACCCTGCCACACCGGAAGCCTGATTCTGAACACCGTGGCGCCTTGTTCGCTCTCGCATTCGATCAGCCCGCCATGTGCTGCAATGGTCTGCGACACAAGCGAGAGTCCAAGGCCGCTTCCGTTGGCCTTGCTGGTCACAAATGGCTCGAAAACCTCCGATACCAGGTCCGGTGGCACGCCCTTGCCATTGTCGATGACCTCGACATGCAACGGCAGGCTCTCCGAACGCGCTCCGGGTCCAGCCAGTCGAATACCGGTTCGATAGAAGGTCCTGAGGCGAATGATGCCGCGGTCGTCCTCGACCGCTTCGGTGGCGTTCTTGATGATGTTCTGGAATGCCCTGAGCATCTGCTCCGGGTCGCCGGAAGCATCGGGCAGCGAAGGATCGAATTCCTTGACGAAGCGGATGCGCCGGGCGTAGCCCGCCTGGGCCCCTCGCACCGCTCTGTCGAGAATGTCGTGGATGTTGACCGGCTGATGTTCGACCGGCCGCTGGTCGACGAAATACTCGACCCGGTCGACAAGATTGCCGATTCGTTTCGCTTCCTGTCCGATGAGTTCCGTGAGTTCGAGGTCTTCGGGTCTCGCGTTGACTGCCAGCAGTTGAGCCGCACCGCTGATCCCCGCCAGCGGGTTCCGGATTTCGTGGGCGAGCATGCCCGCCATCGTGGTGACCGAACGCGCCGCCGAGAGATGATTCAACGACCGATGGATTCGCTCGGCGGAACCGGTGGGCTGGACCATGATCAGCAACATGCCCTCGGTTGCGTCAATTGCGCTGACGCTCAAGGTGCACGACAGTGTGGTCATGTCGGATACCGTGACGACGACATTGTACTGTGTCACCCGGTTCGAGCCTGACCGCGCCTTCGCGATGGTGTCATCAACGACCGTGTTCGGACCGAACAGTTCGATGACGGGCCGTCGCAGCATCTGCCTCGCCGACATGCCGAGCAACTGCTCCGCTGCCGGGTTGGAAAGCTCGATCGTGTCATTGGGGGCAACAACGAAGAGGGGAAATGGCAAAGCACTCCAGATGTGGTCGAAACCGACGGCGTTCACGATCTTGTTGACCTTTCGGCATCAATTTGCGTGGCTGACCCACCGCTTGACATGTCCCGTTCCCGGCTTCCGATCCTGGCCGGTTCCCTCGTTTGCGCGCAAGCGGCACGGATTCACTTGCGTTCGTTGCCAAAAAGACGCCATACAGCATCAATTCTGCCCAGTTTATGGGCACTGTCCACCGTGTTCAATACGTCAAAGGCACAATCTTGCGCGTTGTCTTGATCAAGAATTCGCCGCAGCGGCGGTTTGACCTTGGCGTTCGCCGCACCGCGACGCATGGCCGGAACGGTGCCCGGATCGAAAGGGATGCGGTTCTGCAGGACCGTTTCGCGGCCGATTGCACCGGGGTCCCAGCGCAAATGACAACAGGCAAATGAACGTCGCAGCCATCATCGTGGCGGCAGGTGCGAGCACGCGTGCGGGTGGCAGCGTTCCGAAACCGTACAGACCGCTCGGCGATGAACCGGTGCTTGCGCACACCATCCGGTCGCTTCTGCTCGTCGAACGCATCACCGCTGTGCGCGTGGTCATCGGCGAGGGGCACGAGGAACACTTCGAGCGAGTCGCGAGCATCGTGGGTGATGCCCGGCTGTTGCCACCTGTTGCCGGGGGAAAGACGCGAGGCGAATCTGTCCTCGCAGGTCTCAGGTCGGTTGCGTCGGAGCATGTCATCATACATGACGGAGCCCGACCGTTTCCTGATCCTGCATCGGTTGAGGCCCTATTGACCGCGCTTCAGGACAATGACGCGGTCTTTCTGGCGCTTCCGGTCCATGACACGCTTTGCCTCGTCGATTCCGAGGGCAAGGTCTCGAAAGGCCCGGATCGGAAGAATGTCTGGCGCGCGCAGACCCCCCAGGGGTTTCGAAGGGACGTCATCCTGCGGGCCTACGAGCAGGCAGGAACCCGCGAGACCGACGACATCTCGCTTGCGCGCATGATCGGTGTCGATGCGGTCGCGGTCACCGGTTCGAGGGACAACATCAAGATCACGGTACCAGGGGATTTCGACGTGGCGGAGAAACTGCTTGCCCGAATTCAAGCCGGCAACATTGGCCAGCAGCAGGCAGGCGAGACTTCGGAGCCGTCCGGACGCCGAGATCGCAGGACTGCCGGTTTCGAGGATGAAAGTCCCATCGATCAACCCGAAACCGACGCCGAGAGTGACGAGAATGGACCGGGCATCCGCATTGGCAACGGCTTTGACGTTCACCGATTCACCAAGGGAGATCACGTCGTGCTTTGCGGGGTTCGCATCCCGTTCGACCGGTCGCTCGAGGGACATTCCGACGCCGATGTCGGATTGCATGCGGTGACGGACGCCTTGCTTGGGGCGATCGCCGCCGGCGACATCGGCCGGTGGTTTCCGCCCTCGGATCCCAAGTGGAAGGGAGCCGACTCCGCGGTGTTTCTGCGTGCCGCATCCGAGCACCTTGGTACGGTGGGTTACAGGATTTCGAACATCGATTGCACGATCATCTGCGAAGCGCCAAAGATCGCTCCTCACGTGGACAGGATGTGCGAACGCATCGCGGAGATCACGGGGATTTCCCGCCGCCAGGTCAACGTCAAGGCGACGACCACCGAGGGGTTGGGGTTCCCCGGCCGAGGAGAAGGAATTGCTGCCATGGCTACAGCTTGCGTGGTGCGATCATGAACAAGCTGATCGTCACTTTTCTCGGAGTCGGACTCGTTCGGTTTGCGCCAGGAACGCTAGCGTCGCTCGCGACGCTGCCCGTTGCGGTCGCGGCCTATGCCATCGGCGGCATCGGCGGATACGCAGCGCTGACCGCCCTCGCGCTGATCGCGGGTTTCGCGATGGTGCCCGACGCGGTCCGGAATTCGGGAAGTTCCGATCCGTCCGAGATCGTCATCGACGAGGTCGCAGGTCAGCTGATCGCCCTGTTTCCGCTGCCGCTGGGGTTGTGGCTGCGCGGCTCGGACGTCGCCATTCTTCCGTGGCCGGGCATCCTCGCCGCGTTCATCCTGTTTCGCGTCTTCGACATCCTCAAACCCTGGCCGGTCGGATATCTTGACAACCTGCCCTTCCCGGCAGCGGTGATGCTTGACGACATCGCAGCGGGTCTTCTCAGCGCCGTGTTGCTTGTGGCGCTCGCTTACATCGGCCATGGCATCATCCGATAGGATCGACGTCAAGCCACCGCCAATGGCGAACACGGAAGAGATCGTGCGTCGCCATCATCAATGATCAAACACCCGCCTTGCACCGTGCAAGCCACGGTGTTGCCAAAGCGGCAAGAACGGACCCTTTCCTATCGTCGAGGTCGCATTGGGCTTGCTGATTGGAACGCAGGACAACCGAGAGCAAGGAGACACAGATGGCCAGCAACCAAACTTCCGAGATCACCCTGCGGGCAGAAGAGTTGTTGACGGAACTCAAGTCGCGCAAAAACACGCTGGCGATTGCGGAAAGCTGCACGGGCGGATTGATTGCAGCTTCCGTGACATCGGTCCCGGGATCATCGGGGGTCTTCGAGAGAGGATTCGTGACGTATTCAAATGCCGCAAAAGTGGACATGCTCGGGGTCAGGCAAGCGACGATATCCAAATATGGGGCGGTTTCCACCGAGGTGGCAGAAGAAATGTCTCAAGGCGCGATTGTTCATTCGGAAGCCGATGTTTCGATCGCAGTGACGGGAGTCGCCGGTCCTGGAGGCAGCGAAAGTAAACCGGAGGGTCTCGTCTGCTTTGCCGCTACAATGGATGGCTACACTTCCAGTTGGAAGTTCGAGTTCGGTGCGGTGGGACGGTCAAAGGTCCGTGAGGAGGCGGTCAGGATGGCTATCGTGGTCCTCAGGGAGTTGCGAATGGACGAGCCTTGGCGCACTCGCGGCAATTCGGGCGATTGAATTCCGAAATGACCACCTTTTGACCTCGTACGGTCACCTTTGATCGATTTTTGTGCAGATTCGCCAGAATCTGCAGATGACACACCCCGGTCATCCCGACCCGCTTGCAATGAAGTGCGCCGTCGTATCTCCGCCTCGCCAATCAAAGACCAATCGTGAATCTCGACGAGGGAAGGAGAATATCATGAATGGAGCCGATACAGCGTGGATCATTGTCGCAACGGCACTGGTCCTGTTCATGACGTTGCCGGGGCTTGCACTTTTTTATGGCGGACTGGTTCGCGCACGCAACGTCCTGTCGGTGCTGACACAATGCTACGGCATCGCCTGTCTGGTCAGCATCGTCTGGCTTGCGCTTGGCTATTCGATCGCGTTCGGAGGTGGAGACTCCGGCATCTGGGGAGGGCTCGATCGCATCTTTCTTCTTGGCGTGACGCCAGACACGCTGAGCGGATCGCTGCCCGAAGTGTTGTTCTTCGCCTTCCAGATGACATTCGCAATCATCACCCCCGCGCTCATTGTCGGCGCCTTCGTGGAACGCATCAGCTTCGGTTTCGTCCTGCTGTTCTGCGCCCTGTGGTCGCTTGTCTGCTACGCGCCGGTCGCCCACTGGATCTGGGGCGGCGGGTTTCTGGCCGATGGCGGAATCTTCGGCGACACGGGACTGAAGGACTTTGCCGGCGGCGTGGTCGTTCACGAGACGGCCGGGCTGACAGCGCTTGTTCTCGCCTTCATGCTTGGCGCGCGGCGCAACCGGAAAGTCGTCCCGCACAATCCGGGTTACGTCATGATCGGCGCCGCCATGCTTTGGGTCGGCTGGTTCGGATTCAACGGAGGATCGCAGCTGGCGGCCGACGGTGGAGCCGCGATGGCCATCACCGTCACCCACGTTTCGGCAGCGGCGGCTTCGCTGACCTGGGCGCTTTGGGAGCGAATCAAGTTCGGCAAGGTCTCCATGGTCGGCATGGTGACCGGAACCATCGCCGGACTAGCGTCAATCACGCCCGCATCCGGGTTCGTGGGTCCGATCGGCGCCCTGATCATTGGCGGCGTTGCCGGTGTCCTGTGCCAGGAGGCCTGCAACCTGATCAAGGAAAAGCTGGGCATCGACGATTCACTTGACGTGTTCGCGGTCCACGGCGTCGGCGGAGTTTTCGGCACGATCATGATCGCCGTGTTCGGACAGGGGAGCTTTGTCGCCCAGGTCGGATCGGTCGTCATCGTGGGAGTCTTCACGGTTGTCGTGTCCTATGTTCTCGCCAAGCTCGTGGGGCTGGTTTTTGCCATGCGGGTGGACGACGAAACCGAGGAAACCGGGCTCGACCTGAATACCCACGGAGAACAGGCCTACAGCCTGTCATCCTGACCGGTCACTGCAGGTGTCGGAGATTGCCGTCGGCACCAGGAAGTGATGTGGTCGCGCACCACGCCAGATGCGGCTGTCGAGATTGTCGGCAGCCGCTTCAGGCCGTGATGCGGCCTTCATTCTGATGAAGGAACCGCGCGCGCTCTTCGAACGAGTGGATGATCCGTTTCATGGCCATGTCGAAGGCGACTCCGACGACCTTCCCGAGCAGGTACGACTTGAACTCGAAGGCGATGAAGAAGCGGACCTCGCACCCCCCGTCTGCGGGCACGAAGGTCCATTGGGATTCGAGGGACTTGAAGAAGCCGTCGAGATTGCTGACATCAATGGTCAGCTTGTCAGGGTCGATGACGACCCGACTTCGATAGGACTCGCGAAAGGCCTTGAAAGAGAGAACGAGCTCGGCGTCGAGAACTTCGCACTGGCCTTCGGTACGTCGGTTTTCGACCCTCGCCGCCGAGCACCACGGGAGGAACTCCGGATAGCTCTCGATGTCGGCGACGAGATCGAACATCTGCCGTGCAGGCCAGGCCACCTTCCGTGTGATGTGCTGGACCGTCATGACCTCTCCCCTGCCGGGAGCCAACGTGGACATGGCAACCGTTTCACGGGTCGGTTCGGCGTGTTGACGCCAGCATTCAGTGACACTATGGACGCCTCGCCATGACGAAGAAGCCGCGTAAAGACCAACCTCAGCCCTACCTGAACCTGGAAGGGAAACCGTATTTTGTCGATCCCTTGATTTCGGCAAAGGCGATCGCTGCCCGCGTCGAATCCCTGGCCGAGGAAATCTCCGCTCATTTTGCCGGCACCGAACAGCTTGTTGTCGTCGGCCTGCTCAGAGGATCGTTCGTGTTCATTGCCGACCTGGTCCGCGAGCTTGATCTGAGTGTCGAAGTCGATTTCATGGAAACGTCATCATACGGGGTTGGAATGCAGTCGTCCAAGGAGGTTCGACTCATCAAGGACCTCAGCGGCGAGGTGTCTGGGCGCGACGTTTTGGTCGTCGAGGACATCGTCGACACCGGGCACACCCTGAGCCATGTCCTCAATCTCCTCAGCGCCAGGAACACGAAAAGTCTCGAGGCCTGCGCGCTTCTCGACAAGCCGTCCCGGCGCGAAGTCGAGGTCAACGCCAGGTGGACCGGATTCACGATTCCCGACCGCTTTGTCGTGGGCTACGGGATCGACTACGCGCAAAGCAACCGGCATTTGCCTTACATCGGCGCCGTGCGCTTTGCAGACGAGGCCGACCTCTCCGAGTGATCGACACATGGCCCGACTCGTGGCCGCATGAATGCCTGTTCGAGCGGGCATGCGGCGAGCAGACTGATCATGGATCCGATTGATTCCACAACACTTCCCGGCTTCACGTCGTCGTATCGATCGATGCTTCGAGTTCTCATGATCCAGAAGCATGCGCGCGGCGCCGGGCGTCCTGCAATCGTTGAAAGTCGTCGCCGGCATGATAGCTCGACCTGGTGAGCGGCGAGGCGGAAACGACGAGGAACCCCTTGCCCACCGCCGCAGACTCGTAGTCGCCGAATTCGTCGGGTGTCACGAATTTCATCACAGGATGGTGCTTCGGGGTCGGCTGAAGATACTGACCGATGGTGATGAAATCCACCGAGGCGGAACGCATGTCGTCCATCACCTGGTGAACCTCCAGCCTGGTCTCGCCGAGACCGACCATGATCCCGGACTTGGTGAACATGACCGGGTTGATCTCCTTGACCCGCTGAAGCAACCGCAACGAGTGAAAGTACCGGGCGCCGGGACGAACGTCGGGATAGAGCCCGGGGACGGTCTCAAGATTGTGGTTGAAGACGTCTGGCGCTGCCTCGACCACCTTTTCGAGGGCGGAGTCGTCGCATTTCAAAAAATCGGGGGTGAGAACTTCGATTGTCGTTCCCGGCGCATGCCGTCTGATTGCCTTGATGGTGCGCGCGAAGTGCTCCGCCCCGCCATCCTCGAGATCGTCGCGGTCCACCGACGTGATGACCACGTGAGCGAGGCCGAGCCTCTGGACGGCGACGGCCACCCGGGCCGGTTCAAACATGTCCAGCTCGTCCGGCCTGCCTGTGGCCACGTTGCAGAATCGGCAGCCACGAGTGCAGATCTCGCCCATGATCATCATGGTGGCATGCCCGCGTGACCAGCATTCTCCGATGTTCGGACATGCCGCTTCCTCGCAAACAGTCGCGAGCCGATTTTCCCGGATGATCTCGCGAGTCTTGACGTAACCGCTCGAGACCGGAGCCTTCACCCGAATCCAGGGCGGCTTCGCGCCGACCCGAGCAACGGGCTGCGCGATGCGTCTTGGGCTCTCGTCGTTTGGATTGACGGTGTCCGTCGTCACGTCTGCCCTCCTCGGGTTGCAATCATGCCTCTTAACTGCACGCTCGTTCAGTCTCTACCAGATCCGGAGGCGATTGGTAATCGTGCCTCGCCCTGCCATCCGGAGGAATGACACACGACGGCAACAAGAATCAATCCGCGTTTGCCCTCCGGCGACGGACCCGTTCGCTGCCGACGCCCCCTGTCCGGCAGCTCGAACCGTGCTGCACCGACGTCGAGACTCGGCTGGTATCAAAGCGGGAACAATTTCGCCCGCCGCAGGCGGCGAAACCGTGCAATCCTCTTTTTCCGGCGGCGAGAGATGTGATAGATGACCTGCAGCTGGAATCAACCCGAGGAATGAGTCGATGGCGAGTCGAAAGCTGACAACAACTGCCGGTGCTCCGGTCCCTGACAACCAAAACTCGATCACTGCCGGGCCGCGCGGCCCACTGCTCCTGCAGGACTATCAACTGATCGAGAAACTTGCGCACCAGAATCGCGAACGCATCCCGGAACGCGTCGTTCATGCCAAGGGATGGGGCGCGTTTGGAACGCTGACAATCACGAATGACATCACGAAGTACAGCTGTGCCTCCGTGTTTTCCGAAGTCGGCAAGAAGACCGAGATGATCGCGCGGTTTTCCACCGTTGCCGGCGAGCTTGGCGCGGCGGATCACGAACGCGACGTGCGCGGATTCGCCCTGAAATTCTACACGGATGAAGGCAACTGGGACATGGTCGGAAACAACACGCCGGTGTTTTTCCTGCGTGATCCGTACAAGTTCCCTGATTTCATCCATACTCAGAAGAGGCATCCGAAATCGAACCTGAGATCGCCCACGGCCATGTGGGATTACTGGTCGCTCTCCCCCGAGGCGCTGCACCAAGTCACGATTCTCATGTCCGACCGCGGTCTGCCGATCTCGCCGATGCACATGAACGGATACGGGTCGCACACGTACAGCCTTTGGAACCGATCCGGCGAGAGATTCTGGGTCAAGTTCCACTTCAAGACTCAGCAGGGCCACGAGTTCTACACGAACAGCGAAGCCGCCGAGGTCGTCGGACGAACCCGCGAGGGTTACCAAGAGGCGCTGTTCGGCGCCATCGAGCGAAAGGAATACCCCAAGTGGCGGTTCTGCATTCAGGTCATGCCCGAAAGCGATGCCGAGAACATGCCTTTCAACCCGTTCGATCTGACAAAGGTCTGGCCGCACGCGGACTTCCCGTTGATCGAAGTCGGGGAAATGGAACTCAACCGGAATCCGGACAACTATTTCGCCGAAATCGAACAGGTGGCGTTCAGCCCGTCGAACATCGTCCCAGGCATCAGCTACAGCCCCGACAAGGTCCTGCAATCGCGGATCTTTTCCTACGCTGACGCACACCGATACCGCCTCGGAACGCACTACGAGGCGCTGCCCGTCAATCAACCCAAGTGCCCTGTTCATCATTACCACAAGGACGGGTTGATGAATTTCTTCGGTCAGAGCACGGGCTCCACTAATGCCTATTACGAGCCCAATTCGTTCGATGGGCCGGTTGAGGATCCGCAAGCGCGCGAACCCGCTCTCAAGATCGATGGCGATGCGTCGCGGTACGATCACCGGGACGGCAATGACGATTATGCGCAGCCTCGGGCGCTCCATGACCTGATGTCTGCCGAGTCGCGTCAACGACTGTACTCGAACACTGCCGAATCCATGGTGGGCGTGCCTGACGAGATCATCCAGCGCGCACTCGTGCACTACGATCGGATCAGCCGCGAGTACGGGAACGGCATCCGCAGCGCCCTTGCCGATCTCGACACTGGGGCGAGGTCAGCGGCCTGACTTCATTGCAGCTTGAAACGCTCTCTCGCCCGTCTGGAGGCGGGCGAGAGAGACAAAGGACTTGAGGGCGGAGCGTCGTGATCGAGCCCGTTTGGGCTTTCGATCTGGATTTGTCGCATCCGTGCCCCGCCTCAACCATCGGCGCAGTCCTGGAACGCGGTTTTCTTGGATTGCAGGAGCCGCATTCACACGGTTGAGCAACAGGCCCTTTTACCAGCTTTTGATTCAAGACTTCGGAAGCTCGCCCAAATGAACTGTCCATCATTTTGGCAAGCGTTCGCGACAATGATCCAAATCAATGGAATTGTCAGAAACGGGCGTCCATTGAAGTGCCGTTGATGGCTGTCATGCCGTCACGACGACGACATCGATTGCCGAATTGGCGATCGGACTCGGCACCGCCTCGGCATCCGTTCCCGGTTTGCGCACTCGAACCAACGCAACGCATGAGTGTCCGCAAAAACGTTTATCTACATTCCCAGGCTGCCAATTCGCTCTCATCGAGCGGTTCCAGGACATCACCGGTTATATTCAGGTGAGCAAACCGTCCAAATTCACGCCTTCGCTTCTGCTTCTGCTTGACGGGGACAAGCTTGACCACCGGTTTGCCGCGTCGCGCAATGATGACCTCCTCTCCGGCCTCGGCCCGAACAATCAGATCGGACAGGTCAGTCTTGGCCACGTGGATATCAACTTGCATGATCGCACCTCCGTCAGTTGGTCATGCACTTTGCCAATAACGAAATTCTCGTCAACCGACCGCCGGACTCCGATCGGGTCAATCGGGCACGACAGGCACAGAAATCCCGCTGTTGGGATTCTCGCCGGCACGTGCCATGCGTCATGTCGCACTCAGCAATGCGGGATCGCCTCGATGTTCGAGGTGATCAGGACCATGATCAACATGGACGTGGTGACGATCGCGGTGCAAGTCGGGCAACACGACGGTCGAGCCTGACATCAGTTCGGGACTCTACGATCCGTCTGTCAACGCGGACAGGCTACGGCGACGTTCAAGTCGGCCACCTCGACGACGGGGCGGTTGGGCCTCGCCTGTTCCCTCCACCAGGACCCGCGTCATTGGATGATCCGCGTTTCCGGGCCCGTACTCTGCATGAAGCTCGCTCGTGCATTCCTTGAGGTCGCGCCCTGCCGGAACATTGATTGCCCAGTCGAGAAAAATGGTCCGGCACTCGGCCTCGGTGATCCCCTCGATTCGGTAGGCTTCGTAGATCAGCCCCCTCGGATCAATCGCAAGCCCGCCCTTGAATGGAAGCGGTTCTGTCTTGTCCTGCCCGCTATTGCTCATGGTCAACCCTGAATGCGCGGTTGGAACATGGTCCGGAGTCAAGGTGCATCACGATTCCAGAACGTTGTGGATAATGCGGCTGCATTCCAGCGTCTTGGTAAGAAGATCATTTTCGAGATCGTCAATTGTCTTTCGTCCGGTCAAGGCCAGCAGCACCGCCTGCCCGCCCGAACCCAGGGTCTTCATGTCGAATCGCTCGTCCGCCAGAAGTCGTTGGACATGCTGGACCTGGACGAGAAGGTCATGGGCATCCGTCAGTTTCGCGAGATCGGCCGAGCCGATCCAGCCTTGCGCTGCGGCTGCCGCGAACTGACGCTTGGGATGGCGTTCGGTCACGCCCGCAACCAGCGCCAAGGTCTGGGCAAGCAACTCGATCTCGAGCAATCCTCCTTCGCCGGTCTTGACGTCCCAAACGTCATCAGATTTTCGGTTCGCCGAAATCCTGCTGCGCATCTCGACGATGTCTTCGAACACGGAAGCCTTGTTCCGCGGTTTCGCCAGGACATCTCGGCGGATGGCTCCGACCGCCGCCGCTGTCCTTTCGTCCCCGGCGATGACTCGAGCCCGAGACAGTGCGAGGTGCTCCCATGTCCAGGCCTTGTTCATCTGGTATTCGCGAAACGACTCGAGACTCGTCGCAACTGGCCCCTTGCGACCCGAGGGCCTCAAGCGCATGTCGACGTTGTAGAGTCTTCCCTCCGTCATCAACGACGAAAGCGCGGTGACCAGCGCTTGCGTCAGTCTCGCAAAATATGTCGGAGCGGCCAGAGGTTTCGGACCGTCGGACATGTCCTGTCTCGCGGCATCGTAGACGACAACCAGATCGAGATCCGAGGTTGCGGTCATTTCGGAAGAACCGAGCTTGCCCATGGCAAGTATCGCCAACCCCTTGCCGGACACGCGGCCGTATCGTTCCGCGAAGTGCAGTTCGACGCTGGGCAGCAATGCCCGGACACATGCAACCGCAAGATCCGAGTAGGAACGGGCAGCCTCCAGCACACCCGCGATGCCTCTCAGTTGAAGCACGCCGATCTGAAAGTGTTTCTTGTGCATCCAGATTCGCGCGGCATTCAATCGGGCCTCGTAATCCGGCGTGGTGCCCAGCAGAATGGCAAGGTCCTCGAAGAGTTCCTCGCCATCGCCCAATGGCTCGAAGAAAGACGGATCGAACAGAGCGTCCATGACGGCCGCATTCTGTGCAAGATAGGTGGCGAGACTCGGCGCGTTCGAACACACGTCAACCAGAAGATCCAGCAGCGACGGATTGGCTTCGAACAGGGAGAAAAGCTGCACGCCGGCGGGCATTCCCTTGAGAAACTCGTCGAAGCGGGCAATCGCATTGGCGGGAACATCGGCCGATGCGAGCCGCCCCAGCAGCTTTGGTCGGACTCTCTCGAATGCCGGCACGTCGCTCCTCGACCTCAGGACAGGAAGGTCTCGCCAGCTCTCCGACAGTTCGAGCAGATCATCTGGAATGCCGTCATTGTCATCGTCGTCTTCGCCCTCGCGTTCAAAGAACATGCTGCACGTGTCGTTGACCATCCGAAGCCGCTCGCGAACTTCAGTCCTGAACGAATCGACATCCCCATAGCCCGAAAACGCGGCAATTCGACTGATTCCGGGGTCGTCTGCGGGCATTGTCTGCGTCTGGATGTCCTGAACCATTTGCAGCCTGTGTTCGAGCGTTCGATGGCGGCAATACGCGTCGATCAGGGCGTTTGACGTTTCGAGCGGGACCCAGCCCTTCCGCGCGAGGACTCTCAACGCACCCAGGGTTCCGGGCTCTCTCGCTTCGGGGTCGCGCCCGCCGGTGATCAACTGGAGCGTCTGGGCAAAAAACTCGATCTGGCGAATCCCGCCGGGCCCGAGCTTGATGTTGTGGCCTGCAAGCCTGATCGAACCCGAGAGTTGCTTGTGCTGGCGGATCTGGTCCTGCATGCGACGGGCGGCATCCACGGTCGCAAAGTCCAGGTGCCGTCTCCAGATGAACGGTGCAATCTGTTCGAGAAACCGATGACCTGCAGCAAGATCACCTGCTGCGGGACGCGCCTTGATCAGGGCCGCGCGCTCCCAGGTTCGGCCGGTGCTCTCGTAGTATCGCAATGCGGCCTCTGCAGAAACGCACACCGGGGTCGTCGACGGATTGGGACGAAGGCGAAGATCCGTTCGGAAGACGTACCCGCCTCGCGTCACTTCCGAGAGCGACTTCACGAGTTGTCGGGTGATTCGCACGAATTCCGCGCGAAGTTCGGGGATTGAATCCTCCGGCAGGACCGACGCATCGGAGATGACGATCAGATCGATGTCAGACGAATAATTGAGCTCGGCCGCGCCCATCTTGCCCATGGCGAGCACCGTCACGCCGGCGCAGGTTTCCAGCAATTCCTCGTCGATTCCTGGCAGCTTTCCACGTTCGAAACGTTGGCGCATGAGATGTCGCAGAGCCGTGTCGACCGCAGCATCGGCAAACCGGGTCAGATGTGCCGTCACTGTCATGACATCCCACACGCCGCCCAGATCGCACAGCGCGATCAGCAGGGCCGCGCGACGTTTTGCCGTTCTCAGATGAGCGCTCAGATCGTCGTTCGCGGAGACCGAGCGCGTCCATGTCAGCAGGTCGCTGACCGTGTTTTCCGGTGGTTGGTCCCAAATCGATCGAAACCAGTCGAATTCTCGCCTCAGCAGGCCGCTGAGGTAAGGGCTGCAACTGGCAACGCCCAGAAAGAGCTGGCGATGGAGACTGGTGGTGCAAAGATCTTCGACCAGATCCGACAAGTCCGGAGCGTCGTCAGGCTCGAACGGTTCCGGAGCCGATCTGATGCGTTCACTGAGGTTCATGTGATCACAAGATCACTTTTTCAATTGAATGGTCAAGGAGCAAGGAGCCTCGCGCAAGTCGTCATGGGAGGGGAGTCTACGGCGGATCAGTCGGACTTCCACGAAATAAGCCGAATTGTCGTCGATCACCTTGCCTGATCGTGGTGGTACGAGAACGACAACGCGCGGGACACGATTGAACGACAAAGTTCGGCCACGGCGACATGGCTTTCCCGGGAAATGCCGTCAACATTGTCATCGACGATGCCGTGGGCGGAGTTGACAAGGCCGGCTGCGACCATGGCGTCAATAAGCAATGCCTCGCGTTCCGGCGTGTGCAGGAGGCGGGCATTGCCGGTTCGGGCTGCCATCGCCGCCGCAATCGCCGTGCAGCCCCAGTTTGAACAGGCTGCCGTGACGAGCACGTCGCACCCCGTCACAGCACCGATGCCGCCGCCACATCCGCATTGACACGTGTCGCCATAGGGCACGTGCGCCTTCACGTGGGCGGCAATTTTGCCCATGCCAATCTCGTTGCCGCCGTCGCCCACGGCCACGACCGGAATGCCACGGTTCAGTGCCTCATCGAAAAGGCAATCCACTCGCGCCCGGCCCATGCCGTAATCAATGCCCTTCATCGAATGGTAGACGCCGAATTCGTTGCGTCCGACCCGTTCGGTCGAGAACAGCAAGTCGGGCTTCAGATCGTCGAGCAGTGCGGACGCCTGCGCTTTTCCGGCCTCATCATCGGTCGCATACGGCAGCATGACGATAGTGGCGAGGCTGCCGTCCGACTGAGCGATCCTTGCCTGTTCGAGCGTCACGGGGAAAAGCCCGGCGACCCGCATCACGTGGCGTATCGCGGGCAGTAGCGTCTCCTCGCACAGCATCACGCACAGCGCATTGCGGCCCAGAACCAGCGCCCGGGCAATTGCCGCCGCCCCCGATGGGCCATCGTTTTCGCCCAATTCCGGCGTTATCCAAGCGCGCGATACCGACCCGGTGGTCAGAGCCACCGTGCCGCCCTCGGGCACCGCAAGCAACGCGTCGGCTGCAGCACCGACCAGCGATCCGCCCTGCAAGTCACGCGCGGCCGCAAACAGGTGTTCCACCCCGCGTTCGCCAATGTCGATATTCACGAGCTGGTCCAGGCGATCGTCGAGCCGGGTGACGAGTTGCATGTCGGCCATCTATCCCTCCCCGAACAGAAGCGCGGAAAACCAGTCGGCGTCTTCCAGATGGTTGGCGGTTTCGCGCATTGCTGATGTCAGGCAAGCAGCCACCGCTTCTGCACCCCCTGCCCGTGCGACGGCGCCCGATGTGGGTTTCAGCCGGATCGACACCCGTCCGCCGGGCTGGCCGTGGGTGTTGACCGTGAAGATCCCCTTGTCCCGCAACATCAGCATGCCGATGGCCGCCGTCACTTCGGCCGGGACACGGTCTGAAGTGGCCTGTCCCGCCATCTCGAGAACGATCTGCATCGCGTCCTCTTCGCCGATCTTCGGGCCGAGCGCCGACCTTGTCACTCTGTCCTTGCCAAGAGCGCCCTCCAGCGCGGTGGCGAGGTTCTGACCGTCCTGCGCTTCCTCGATCAGAAGGTCCGGCGTGAAGCCTTGAAGGCTCCGCATCGCGCCAACGGCGATGGGTGCGCGCGCCTCCATCCCAAGTTCGCTGGCCTTCGCCTGCACGGGAACCAGCGCGGCAGGATCTCCGCAAAGGATGCCCGCTCGCGGGCCGGAAAGACCGGCCTTGTCCGCATTGGTGATGACCAGATCGGCTCCGAAGGACAATGACGCAGCCCCGCCATGCAGAACCGGTCGGAACCGTGCCCCGTAGGCATCGTCGAGCAACACCACCGATCCCGCGGATTCGGCCGCCGTTGTCGCCGAGCCGATCAGAGAATCGGGCAACATCGCGAGTTCCGAGGTCACCGGCGTCACGATGGTCAGCGCAGGCCGGTGTTCGACCAGCGCGCGATCGACGCTCTCCTGATCGTGCACTTCGATGACAGGCACGCCCGCGAGCCTTGCCCCGCGCGTGACGGAGGAGTGGCTCCGGTCCCCGGCTGGCACCAGTGACAGGATCGGACGGCCACCTGCATGAGCCAGAATCGTCGCAACGATCCCCGCGCTGGTGCGATTCAAGACCGTTGCCGCTTCGCCGCCGGATCCGCCCATGTGCGAAATTGCGGCCTGGCGCAGCTCTTCGCCATAAATGCCTGGGCCGATCCATTCCTCGCAGAGACCGGGCAAATCATCCGCCGTGACCGGGAAATGCCGCAAATTGCCGGTGCAGATCGCTACTTTGTCGATGCCCGCGCGCGCAACGAATTCTCCTGCGACCCTGTCCGCCTGTGCCAATCGGCGCACCTCGTCGGCAGAGCCAGCCAGCAAGGCGCCACGCGCGTAACCGACGCCCGGGTCGATCGCATTGCCGAATCGATCGGCGCTCATCCACCGCCCGCGATATTGATGGTCACGCATTTGCGGTAGGTATAGGCCTCCAGCGCACCTTCGATGGAATACTCGCTGCCCGTCCCGGATTGCTTGGTCCCGCCATACGACATGCCCGGGATTTGCCCACCGCCCTGGTTGACCTGGATCCAGCCGGCATCGATGGCGCGGGTCAACCGGGTGATTCGGCTGATGTCATGGGTGAAGAGGAAGGCGGCGAGTCCGTAATGGGTATCGTTCGCCATGGCGATGACCTCTTCCTCGGTTTCGAACGGAATCGCGACCATGACGGGACCGAACACCTCCTCTCGCGCGATCCGCCAGGAATTGTCGATTCCTGTGAGGATCGTGGGATTGGGAAAGAAGCCTGAAGGATCCTCCGCCGGAGTCTCGCCGATCATGAAGGTTGCGCCTTCTGCCTCGGCCTCGGCCACATAGGCACGAATTTCGCCGTAACGCTCGGCGTTGACCACCGCACCCATGTCCACTTGCGGATCCAACGCATCGCCCACTTTCAGGGCAGCGGATTTCTCGGCCACTTTCGGCATCAGTTCGCCCCAGATCGCGCGATGAACGAAGAGCCGCGATCCGGCGGTGCAACTCTGCCCCTGCCGGCCGAACCGCATGGCATTGACGACCTGCTGCGCGGTTTCGTCCAGCCGCCCGTCGGAAATCGCTTCAGGAAACACGATGGTGGGCGACTTGCCGCCCAGTTCCAGCGTCAGCTTGGCGATGCGGTCGGCTGTGGCATGCCCGATCATCCGACCCACTTCGGAGGAGCCGGTAAACGACACCTTGTCGACGCCGGAATGGTTGACCAGTGCTGCGCCCGCCTCTTCGCCCAGACCGGTGACGACGTTGAACACGCCCGGCGGGAACAGCCCGTCGGCCAGTTCTGCCAGTCTCAGGACAGCCAGAGGCGCGTCCTCGGCGGGTTTCAGGACCAGGCAGTTTCCTGTCGCCAGCGCCATGGAGATCTTGACCGCACTCAATTGCAGGGGCGAGTTCCAAGGGATGATGGATCCGACAACCCCGTGCGGTTCGCGGGTGGAATAGCTGAACAGGCCGGGACCCAGCGGCAGGGTTTCACCCTTCTGCTCGACCGCAACGCCGCCATAGTATCTCAGTACACCTGCCGCACCTGCGGCCTCGCCGCGGGACTGCGTCTTGATAGCGTTTCCGCTCTCGGCCGCCAGGACCCGGGCGACCACTTCGGCGTTTTCTTCAAGCCTGCGGCCAAGTTCGGACAGCAACTTGCCCCGCTCGCTGGCTGCCTGCGCCCGCCAGTCAGGCAGCGCTGCACGGGCTGCCGCCACCGCCATGCCGATCTCGACGCCTGTGCCGCGCCCGATTTCGCAAATCGGGCTGCGCCGCGACGGATTTTCGACGGTGAGACGTCCTTGGGGCCAGTGCCAAGCCCCGTTGACATAGCTTCCGGCCAGCCCGGCTTCGGGCAGCTTGTAATCGAGCAGCGCCATGGTCAGCTGTCCTCAATCTTTCGCAGTTGCGTGTAGAAGGACGAAAAGTCGAGCGTTCCGCCGGTGGCTTCGGCGAAGTCCGTGAAGGCACGGGCGGCAGCGGCGCCAAAAGGCGTCGGCTGACCGCTGACCTGCGATGCGGATTGTGCAAGCCTCAGATCCTTGGCCATCAGCCGCGCAGCAAAGCCCGGCGCATAGCCGTTGGATGAAGGCGCTTCTGGCACCACGCCCGGCACCGGGCAGCGGTTTTCCAGGGTCCAGCTCTGGGCGGCCGCACCTGTGCAGAGATCATGGAACTGGTGCGGATCGAGCCCGAGCGCCTCGGCCAGTGCAAAACCCTCCAGCACGGCCATGGCGGTGATGCCGCAAATCATGTTGTGACAGGCTTTCGCCGCCTGCCCCGACCCCGGCGGGCCGAAATGAGTCACTTTCCTGCCCAGCACCTCGAGCACCGGCCGCGCGGCGGCGACATCCGAATCCGCGCCGCCGACCATCAGACTCAACCCGCCGGACCCGGCCGCTTCTGGCCCGCCCGAGACGGGAGCGTCGATCTGGGCGAATCCATTGTCGCGCGCCATTCGGTTGATTGCCTGCGCGGTTTCCACGTCGATGGTGGAACAATCGATCAGTACCGTGCCACTGCTCGCCTTGGGCAGGATGACGCGGTCGTAGACCTCGCGCACATGAGTCCCTTCGGGCAGCATGGTCACGATGGTGCTGGCCGACGACAGATCCGCAACCTTCGGGACCACGGCCCTTGGCCAACGCGCGGCGGCCTCCAGGTCATTGTCCACCCCCAGCACGTCGAAGCCCGAGGCCGACAGATGCCGCGCCATCGGCGCCCCCATTGCGCCCAGACCGATGACTGCAATCTTGTCGCGTTCAGACCCGGCCATTCACAACCTCCTTCGCGTCGTCCAGCGCACGATCAATGCGGTCGACAGCAATTTCGGTCTCTCCTTTGGTGATGGTCATTGGCAAAATGAGACTCTTCCGGTCGCCGGTCGCGTGCTTGACAAAGACTCTCATGAATCACGCCCCCAGCAATGATTTCTTCCTGACAGTTTCACAATTTACCGGATGAAGAACAATCGCCAAGTCCTGTCACCATGTCGAAATCGCTTCGGCTGCGGCCAGCCGGAGTGGAGCAGCCACATCTACTGGTCGGAACCGGACAAGACCCGCTTGAGCCTGTTCAACCTGGGGTCACTGTCACCCAGCGCATCCATTTCCGACAGGAGCGTGCGGCGCATGACGGCAATCTGCGTCGGGTTTTCTCCCGCCATTGCCAGATTGCGCCGCTCATATGGATCATCAGCAAGATTGTAGAATTCCTCGAACCCATCCGGCTGGATGACATACTTCCAGTCTTCGGCATGAAGACAGCGTTGCAATATGGGGACGTGAAGCCCGTAATGTTCGCTCATCAGATGTTCGCGCGCCGGTGGAGACCCCGCACCCGTCAAGGCCGCGGCGGCGGACACGCCCTGCATCCGTCGGTCCGTCCGAACCTCGCAGATCTCGTGCAAGGTCGGTGCAATGTCGACGTTGCTGAACAGATCTGAACACTGACCCCGCATGATGCCCGGCCCTGCAAAAAACATCGGAATGCGACTGGTTTCTTCGACCAGAAGGCCGCCCTTGTTCATCACCCCGCCGTTGGAAGCGACGGCATCGCCATGGTCGGCACAAAAGACAATGACCGTGTTCTCCAATTTCCCCGTCGACTCAAGGCAATCGACCAGTCGGACCAACGCCCGTTCCACGACGATGCAGTGTTCGATCGCCCGCCGTGTCAGGCCCGGCCAGTCCCGACCTTCCGGGGGCAGGTCCTTTTTCCACGCGTCGCGATATTCGGCATGGTGGCTTGGGCGGTTCGTCAGATCATGCGTCAGGTTTCCCGATAGCGGCACGTCACCCAGCGGCGAAGCAAAACCTGACGGAATCGTGTAGGGCGGGTGCGGCCCCCATGTGTCGACGCGAAGACAAAACGGCTCATCGGCTTTCAGTTCTTTCAGCCAGTCTGTCGCCATATTTGCCAGGAAGTGTGCCTCATGCACCTCTTCTGGCCCGTGCAAGTTGGCTGAGCCAGCCTCGTAATCGAACCACTTTTCTGCTCGTGTCATGTCGATTCGGTGGCCGCTTCCAAGGCCGGCCTCGCCCGGGATCTCGGTTACAGCCCAGAGCGGTCCGTCGATCAGGGTTGCAAGATAATCCCGGTATTCCGGCGTCGCATAGGGGTAGCCGTAGCCGGGAAGGGAGAAGCCTTCGAACCCGAAGTCCGTCGCCGAATTGTCCCTGCACAGGTGCCACTTGCCAAAGAAGCCGCAGCGATACCCGGCGGCAGCGAAATCGTGCTGGATCATGGCATCACCCGAATCCAGTTCCGCACGCCCGCCAAAACGCCCGTCGTTTTCGGTCAGTCCGTGCGTGTGCGGATAGAGCCCGGTCAGCATGCTGGCCCGTGCGGGCGAACAGATGGGCAAGACGGTGTGGGCGCGGGTGAACTCGGTTCCAATTCTCCTCAATCGCGCCTGCAACGGGAACAGTTCCGGATCGACGCCGCGATTGGCAAAGGCCTGATGATCGGTCACGATCCACAGGACACTCTTGCGGGCCATCCTGTTCACCCTCTCATGCGCTGGTTCGCAAGGTCATGGACGACACGCAGAGTGGCCGTCGCCGGGGAGCGGGCACGCGCCTTTCGCACAGCAGGTTGCCTGGACGGTGTCCGGTCATCGCCACTACCCTTTCAGACGCAGGTTGTCCGGATCATAGAACGGCATCGCCGCCACTCTCGCCCGGACCGGTTTTCCCAGTACCTCAATGTCAAAGCAATCGCCCGGCTCAGCCGCGATGCTCAGATATCCGAGCGCAATACGCTTTCCGATACGATACCCGGTGGTGGCGGAGCTGACGTAGCCTACAGGCCTTCCATCCTTGCAGATCGGGTCAGATGGCAGCGCATCCGGACCGTGCCCATCGAGAACGAAACCCTTGAAGTGAAAAGATCTTGGCTGATCTGCCTGAATCAGAAATGCATCGCGCCCGACAAAGTCCGGTTTCTCGCGACTGACAAACCGGTCCAGTCCCGCATCGAAGGCCGTGTATTCGATCCCGAAATCCGCACCCCAGCCATGGTATCCCTTTTCGATCCGCATGACGTTCAACGCATAGGACCCGAATTCCACCATGCCGTTGTCCGCGCCCTCCTCCGTGATCGCCTCATGGACATGCACCAGATCGGCGCCGCGCATGTGCAGTTCCCATCCCAACTCGCCGACATATGACACGCGCATGGCAATGACGGGTGCCCCGGCGATGGTAACTCTGCGCACCGACAACCACGGCGCGGCATCTCTTGACAGGTCGGAGTTGGTCAACGGTTGCAACACGGCACGCGACTTAGGACCCATCACCATGAGTGCCGCATCGAACTCGGATCCGAGCCGCAATGTCACGCCGTTCTTAGGCAGAAATCGCGACAACCAGTCGAAATCGCGTTGATCGGCAAGGGTCGGACCGCAAAGCAGGTATCTGTCCTCCTCAAGACGCGCGATTGTCGCCTCTGACCAGATCCTGCCCTTGGGAGTGAGCATGTAGCTCAGCTTGATGCGGCCCGGGTTGGGCATTGCACCGCAAAAGACATGATCAAGGAAATCCGTTGCCCCCGGCCCTTCGACCTCGAACCGGGTGAAGCCGCCGTGATCCATCACGCCGACAACGTCGCGCACGGCTTCGCACTCGGCCCGCACCGCTTCATGCCAGGCCTCGTGATGAAAGCTGAGCGCTCCATCGTCCTTGACAGCCTCCGTTTCAAACCAGAACGCCCGTTCCCATCCCGCGATCTGACCAAATACCGCGCCCCTCGCCTTCAGCCGGTCGTGGAGCGGTGTGCGCTGCACCGGGCGGCCAGATTTCCATAACCGATGCGGATAGGGGATGGCGTACTGGTGTTCGTAGAGTTCGCAGGCGCGCTGGACGGCATAGTCAAATGTCGCCCAACTCTCGCCAAACCGGCGCGGGTCCCAAAACGACATGTCCCATTCGGTTTCGCCTTCGGTAATCCACTCGCTCAGCGTCTTCCCTGCTGCCGCCGAATGGGTGATGCCCACCTGGAATGAACAGGCGTGATAGAAATTCGGCAATCCGAAGGCCGGTCCGCACAATGGCGCACCGTCGGGGCTGTACGGGACCGGACCGTTGACGAAACGGTTGACGCCAGCCTGGCCCAGCAAGGGCACGTGCACCAGCGCTGCCTCCAGAATCTCGGCGATGTCATCGACACTGTCAGGGAAAAGCTGGTTGGCGAAGTCCGCGGGCATCCCGTCGAGCCAGACCGGGCGGCCTTCGTGCCCGTATGAACCCAACACAAACCCGTTCCGTTCGCGGCGCAGGTAATACATGATGTCGGGGTCGCGGATCAGCGGAAAGCTGTCGGGGTTGGCTTCAAGTTCGGCCAGGCTCTCAGTGACGAGGTACTGGTGTTCCAGCGTCACGACGGGCAGTCTTTGCCCCACCATCTTGCCCACCTCGCGACCGTGGTAGCCGCTGGCGTTGATGACGATTTCGGCCGTCACGTTTCCCTTGTCGGTCATCACTTGCCATTCGCCGGACGGGCGGCGCGTGATGGCTGTCACGGTTGTGAACCGGGCTATCTGCGCACCCAAATCCCGCGCGCCCTTGGCCAGGGCCATGGTCAACTGGCTGGGGTCGACGTCTCCTTCGTAAGGGTCGTGAATCCCGCCAATGATGCCATCGCCAGAGCTGAAATAGGGATGCATCGCGTCCATTTCGCCCGGCGTGAGCATCGCCATGTCAAAACCGAGTCCCTTGGACACACCGACGAGATGGCGGAAGAGATCCATCCGTTCTTCGGTATGGGCAGGCCAGAACGCCCCGGTGTGGCGATAGGTGATCGGGTAGTCGACCTTTTCCGCCAAGTCCTTGTAAAGCCGCCAGGCATAGTTGCCGGCACGCATTCCGCTCCAGGAATTGGCATAGGTGGGGATGTTGCCTGCTGCATGCCAGGTCGACCCGCTGGTCAGTTCGTTCTTTTCGACGAGCAGCGTGTCGGTCACGCCCGCCATTGCCAGATGATAGAGCGTCGAGACGCCGACTGCACCGCCGCCGACAATCACGACTGTCGCATGGGACTTCATCGGGTCAGGTGTTCGTCGATTCGGGCAAGTGGATCGGCAACCACGCACGGATTGCGGCCTCGATATCGGCTGGCAGGTGCACGGGCGGCGGCATCGCCTCGATTTCGTCGACACGGGTGCGGGCCCGGTCCCAAACGGTCAGCGCCCCGGCCCGAAGCCAGTCGCTGACGCTTTGCCGGTCGCCAAGTTCCGGATAGACATATTCCTTGGTCATCAAGTCCAGCGTCTGCGCCGTTCCAAGGTAATGACCATCGCCGGTCACGACCTGGTCCATCATGTCCAGATCAATTGCCCCTTCGAACATCTCCACTCCCCGGACCGATCGCAGGATCGCTCCGCACATGTCATTGTCGATCACCAGCGCCTCCTTGCTGGCGGCCATGATTGACCCGAGCATGCCGACGCTGAGGTTGATCATGTCCGCCCCGGCCTGGGCGGCGAGTGCGACGGTGTAACCCTTTTCGTACCCAGCTTGCGCGTCCGCAACCTTTGCGTCGGTCATTCCCGCCGAAACGGTGGAGGGCAGGCCAAGCGCCAGCAAAAGCTGTGCTGCGGCGGCATTCGCCACCGCCGCCTCCCCCGAGCCACCTGTCATGGCACCGGTGCGCAGGTCGGAAATGAAGGGCATGAAGGCCAAGATGCACGGGAATCCCGGCTGCATCATGTTGACAAGCGCCAGACCCGCGAGGGACTCCGCGAGCCCTTGCGCCAGCGCCCCAGCCAGCGAGGCCGGGCTTGTCGCGCCAGCCTGTGCTGCAGAACATATTTGCAGAGGCATTCCCAGCCGGACGCATTGGGCCATGACACCGCATGCCTCTTCGGCCAACGTCAGCGGTGGCACGACATGGCAAACCGAGGCGAAACAGAAAGGTTGCGAGGCGAAGGACTTATTGCCGAGTGCAGCATCCAGCATTTCGACCACCGGGGCCACATTGGCAGGTTCGAAAAAGCTGGTGCCAATCGGCTTCGAGGTTGCCTTCATCGCCGCAAAGGCGGTGTTGATGTCCAGGGTCAGCGGGTCGCTCATGTCCCGCGCCACAACGGGCCGCAGGGAATAGTGGATCGCGTCGCATGCATCAACGACACGCATCAGCCCGAAGAGATCGCCGAGCGTGCTGTCGCGAAAAACACGTCCGTCGCTCTCCAGCACCTGAACCGCAGCGCCGCCGGTGCCGATGTGCACACGCCCGCCTCCCACCTCGATGCCGCGACGTGCGTCGAACCCGGGCAGTTCCACCCGTTTGCAGGCACCGGCAATTGCATCTTCGATCAGCGCGCGTGAAAACCTCAACCGCCCGTCGCCCCGGTCCGTCGCACCACCGGCAAGCGCCAAACTGCGAATGTCCGGGGTTGCCCCGGCCATGCCAATCCGATCCAGAATGGCGAAGGCCGTGTCTGCAATGTGCGCTTCCGCCGCTTTGGTCAGGGGCCGAAAACGACCGCCTACAGGCGGCTGCACAGGTTGGGCGGAAACGTTTGCAGTTCCCCGTCCTGATCGTGTTCGGCGCATGGGCGATACACTCCCCGCGTTGGTTTTGTCGGCGGATTTTCGTCCAGATCTCAAACAGATCCAATCGCCCTTTTGACATTCCCCGATTGGACTCCGAAGCGCAACGCATGGATACGCGACATGATGCTTGCCGCAACATATTGCCGGTACAGGTCCAATGCGCAATGCGGTTTGTATTCGGTCTTGATGTGTCGGATAACTGGCTGACCAGCATGACCGCGTTCATCCGATGAGGTCACAAATGAACCGTCGTCCCCTTCCTATCGGCATCCAGGATTATCGCAAACTTCGGCAAATGGATGCCTATTATGTCGACAAGACCCAGCTCATCCGGCGGTTGGTGGATGACGGTGATTACTATTTTCTTTCCCGTCCCCGGCGCTTCGGCAAGAGCCTTCTGCTCGACACGCTGAAGTCGCTGTTCGAGTGCGACGAAGAGCTGTTTCGAGGCCTCGACATACATGATCATTGGGATTGGTCGAAGCCACACCCGGTCGTACGACTGAGCTTCGATGGAAATTATGACAGCCCTGCGGATATCGAGGGGGACATCATTGAGCAGTTGGTGAGTGCCGAGCGCCGATACGGTCTCGATCATGCCACGACTTCCGACACCGGTCCCAGGCGGCTACGCAGTGTTCTCGACCGCCTTCACCATTCCACTGGCCAGCCTGTGGTCGTGCTTGTGGACGAGTACGACAAACCGATACTCGATACTCTCGACAACACTGAGTTGGCAAAGATCAACCGAAAATATCTGCGCGGATTCTACGGCATCATCAAGGACAGTGCCCGACAAGTCCACTTCGTCTTCGTCACAGGGGTGAGCATGTTCACGAAAGCCAGTCTGTTCTCGGGCCTCAACAATCTGGAGGACATCAGCCTCGATCCGAACTACGGCACCATTTGCGGCTACACCGACGATGACCTCGACCGCGTGTTCGCGCCGGAGCTTTCGGGGTTGAACCGTGATCAGATACGGACTTGGTATGACGGCTACAACTGGCTGGGCGGGGAACGGGTCTACAACCCTTTCGGTCTTCTGCTGCTGTTCCGCCGTCGCCGCTTCCAGCCCCACTGGTTCAGGACCGGTTCCACGAGGTTTCTGTTCGAGAAGCTGATGAATGCATCCATCAGCCCCATGCAGTTGAAGAGCCGGATGGCCAGCATGGACTTTGTTTCAAAATTTGATGTCGAGGACATCAAGATCGAGGCCCTGATGTTCCAGACCGGCTATCTGACCATCGCCGAGGAGCAGCAGGTCGGGCATCACACCCGTTTCAGGTTGGATTATCCGAATCTCGAAGTGGAATTGAGTCTCAACGAAGGACTTCTCGGATATCTGAGCGACCACTCGATTGATGTGCCGGAGGAGGGCAGCAGTTTCTTGGAATGCCTTGAGGCCAACGATTTCGTTGGTTTCGCCGATCTGCTTCGCGCCTACCTTTCGGCGATTCCTTACCAGTGGCACGCGAGTGGCGACCTCGCGCACTATGAAGCGTGGTATGCTGGTCTGTTGCAAATGTGTCTTCGGTCGAACGGCGTTGACGTCCGGGTCGAGGATTCATCGAGCCGCGGTCGGGCTGACATGGTCGTGCTTAGTGGGGGTCAGGTATTCGTTCTTGAGTTCAAGATGGCGAACGGGGATGATGCGGCGTCCGCGCTGGAATTGGCGCTCTCCCAGATGCGCGAACGGGGATATGCCGAGAAATACCGTGACCGCGGCGAGCCGATCCACCTGATCGGAGTGGCCTGCGGGGGCGAGGCGAGGAATGTCCTCGACATCCGCGCCGAAAGCGCCTGATACTTGCCTCAATTGTACGGCAGTCAGAACAGACCTCAGTTTTCACTTGGAACCGGGCCATTTCTGAGCGGCCATGTCGCGGAATTCGCCTCAGAGTTGGTGGCCCGCGAATCCCTCGCGGTGGCGCGCCATGTACTCGCGGTTGGGTCAATGCCGCCTGTCGGCAGGCAGATGGATTCTTTCGCGTTGCGGTTCGAACAACCGTCGCAGTTCGGCTGGCACCCTGTTGTGAGACACGAGCAATCAATAATCGTCACTCAGACTGATCAAGTGGCGGTCGAAGAGCCAGTGGCACGTGGCCGAGAGCGCCAATCCGTTTCGAACGACGTCCGGACCTCCGTCGGCGAACGGCCAGATGTGCGCGGCTTCCACCTCCGCCCTGCCTCCGCCGTTGATGATTCGAAGCCGGGACACGGCACACCTCTCATCGTACGCCGAAACGACCGCCGCAACAGTGGAGGGCAGGCCAAGCGCCAGCAAAAGCTGTGCTGCGGTGGCATTCGCCACCGCCGCCTCCCCCGAGCCACCTGTCATGGAACCGGTGCGCAGGTCGGAAATGAGAGGCGAAGGGCTTGTCGCCAATTGCAGCATCCAGCATTTCGACCACCGGGGCCACATTGGCAGGTTCGAAAAAGCTGGTGCCAATGGGCTTGGAGGTTGCCTTCATCGCCGCAAAGGCCGTGTTGATGTCCAGGGTCAGCGGGTCGCCCATGTCCCGCGCCACAACGGGCCGCAGGGAATAGTGGTTCGTGTCGCATGCATCAACAACACGCATCAGCCCGAAGAGATCGCCAAGCGTGCTGTCGCGAAAAACACGTCCGTCGCTCTCCAGCACCTGAACCGCTGCACCGCCGGTGCCGATGTGCACGTGGCCTCCGCCGACCTCTATGCCGCGACGCGCGTCGAAACCGGGCAGTTCCACCCGTTTGCAGGCACCGGCAATTGCATCTTCGATCAGCGCGCGTGAAAACCTCAACCGCCCGTCGCCCCGGCCATGCCAATCCGATCCAGAATGGCGAGGGCCGTATCTGCAATGTGCGCTTCCGCCGCTTTGGTCAGGGGCCGAAGACGACCGCCCACAGGCGGCTGCACAGGTTGGGCGGAAACACTTGCAGTTCCCCGTCCTGAGCGTGTTCGGCGCATGGGCGATACACTCCCCGCGTTGGTTTTGTCGGCGGATTTTCGTCCAGATCTCAAACAGATCCAATCGCCCTTTTGACATTCCTCGATTGGACTCCGAAGCGCAACGCATGGACACGCGACATCATGCTTGCCGCAACATATTGCCGGTACAGGTCCAATGCGCAATGCGGTTTGTATTCGGTCTTGATATGTCGGATAACTGGCTGACTATCATGACCGCGCTCATCCGATGAGGTCACAAATGAACCGTCGCCCCCTTCCGATCGGCATCCAGGATTTTCCAAAGCTTCGGCAAAAGGATGCCTACTATGTCGACAAGACCCCGCTCATCCGGCGGTTGGTGGACAAGGGTGATTACTACTTTCTTTCCCGTCCCCGGCGCTTCGGCAAGAGCCTCCTGCTGGACACGCTGAGGTCGCTGTTCGAGTGCGACGAAGAACTGTTTCGGGGCCTCGCCATTCATGACCACTGGGATTGGTCGAAGCCGTACCCGGTTGTGCGCCTGAGCTTCGGCGGAACCTACGTCAATCCGGCGGACATTGAAGGGGACATCATCGAGCAGCTGGAGAGCGCCGAGCGCCGGTATGGTCTCGGTCATGCCACCACTTCCGACACCGGTGCCAGGCGGCTACGCAGTGTTCTCGATCGCCTTTACCAATCCTCCGGACAGAGTGTGGTCGTGCTGGTGGACGAGTATGACAAGCCGATCCTCGATACGCTTGAAGACGCTGAGAAGGCAAAGGCGAACCGTGAGTATCTGCGTGGATTCTACGGCATCATCAAGGACAGTGCCCGACAAGTCCACTTCGTCTTCGTCACCGGGGTGAGCATGTTCTCGAAGGTCAGCCTGTTTTCGGGCCTCAACAACCTGGAGGACATTAGCCTCGACCCGAACTACGGCACCATCTGCGGCTACACCGAAGGCGATCTTGATCGGGTGTTCGCACCCGAGCTTTCGGGACTGGACCGGGATCAGATCCGGAAGTGGTACAACGGATACAGTTGGCTGGGAGACGAGCGGGTCTACAACCCTTTCGATCTTCTGCTGCTGTTCCGCAGCCGCCGCTTCCGGCCTCACTGGTTCAGGACCGGTTCCACAAAGTTTCTGTTCGACAAGCTGATTGAAGAGTCGATCACTCCCATGGATCTCGAGAACCGGATGACCGACATGGAACTTGTCTCGAAGTTCGATATCGAGGACATCGAGATCGAGGCTTTGATGTTCCAGACCGGGTACCTGACCATCGCCGAAGAATTTGGCGACGAGGACGATGACCTTTACCGGCTGGACTACCCGAACTTCGAAGTCAAACGCAGCTTGAATCGTGGCCTGCTCGAATACCTTGGCAAACGATCCGTTGTCGCGAGGCGCGAAGGCCGAGGCCTCCGCGAATGTCTTGAGGCCAACGATTTCTCGGGGTTCATTGATCGTCTTCGCGTCTATCTTTCGGGGATCCCGTACCAGTTGCACGCGAGTGGCGACCTCGCCCGCTACGAGGCGTGGTATGCGAGCCTTTTGTACATGTGCTTTCGGACGATTGGCGTTGACATCCGAGTCGAGGAGTCATCGAGCCGCGGGAGGGCTGACATGGTCGTCCTCAGCGGCGGTCAGGTCTTTGTTCTTGAGTTCAAAATGGTGGATGGGGACGACGCTGCGTCGGCCTTGGATGCGGCACTCGCCCAGATTCGCGAGCGGGGATATGCCGAGAAATACCGCGACCGGGGCGAACCAATCCACCTGATTGGAGTGGCCTGCGGGGGCGAGGCGAGGAATGTCCTCGACATCCGCGCCGAAAGCGCCTGACACTTGCCTCGATTGCACGGCATTCAGAACAGGTCTCAGTTTTCGCTTGGAACCGTGCCACTTCTGAGCGGCCATGTCGCGGAATTCGCTTCAGAGTTGGTGGCCCGCGAATCTCTCGCGATGGCGCGCCATGTACTCGCGGTTGGGCCAATGCCGACTGTCGGCAGGTAGATGGATTCTTTCGCGTTGCGGTTCGAACAACCGTCGCAGTTCGGCTGGCACCCTGTTGTGAGACACGAGCAGTCCATAATCGTCACTCAGACTGATCAAGTGGCGGTCGAAGAGCCAGTGGCACGTGGCCGAAAGCGCCAAACCGTTCTGGACGACGTCCGGACCTCCGTCGGCGACCGGCCAGATGTGCGCGGCTTCCACCTCCGCCCTGCCTCCGCCGTTGATGATTTTAAGCCGGGACACGGCACACGTCTCATCGTACGCCGAAACGACCGCCGTGCGGAATGCGGCATCCCGGAACGCACGATTGACGAGCACCTGCTCGATTCGACGATTCTCGGCTTCAGGTGCGATGTTGTCCCAGTTCCCAGGCTCGGGATCGTTGCCCAACCCGTGTGCGTTCTCGAGACCCAGATTGATGGCAAAACCGGCTTGCGTAATGGACTCGAACTCCCGATCTGAAATCCCCCTAATCGAATTTCCTCGCAGTGTGGAACCGATCTGTGACGCTTTTCCTGTTGCGGCAAGTTTGTCTAGGTTTTCTTCACAATATCGCCCCTCTCGACTTAACTGAACACAGTCGTCGAACTCGAGATAGTTCTTCAAATGGGCAAACGACAGGCCCCGATCGAGCGTATCCGTGTCAATGTGACTGATTTGAGCGACAGCAAAGTAACCGTTGCGTTCCTTCTCCTTGCCTCTGCGTGTCCCTCTATAGATAATCCAGTCTCCGACTGCCTTTCTGACCGCTTCAAGATCCTTTTTTGGAACTTCATAGCGACAGACGATGTCGTCTTTGTACTGCGTGTCAGGCCGCGTATCGAAGATGGCTTTCATGGTGCCCGCACACCTATACTCAAGCTGCCTCGGTATTCGACTGCCCGCCGCCAACTGGGATCCGGATGAACCGACTCGCACTTCGAAAGACAAACCCTTCCGTCGCTGTCGATTCTCCCCACAGGAACGAAGTCTGAAGTTGTAGCGCCACATGAATCGTCACGACTCGAAATCCAAGGAGTCGTCGAATCTTTGCAAAGTGCCGGCCACGGCACAGCGACCGAAACGTCCAGCTCTTGGTTGTGTCCCGGGTGCTTCAGAAAGTTCGCGTCCACGCACTGACCTTCTGGCATCGTTGCTCCCACGAAAATCTCGCGTTGCCGACCGTATCGACAATAAGATCCTCCAGAACACAACGCTTGGCCATTGTCCAGGATGTCGAGACGTGAATCGGGTGCCGCGCACACCCGTTCGGACACCTCCACGAGGTTACCCGTTCGTCTCATCCACCAACAACAGGCCACTGATTATTGCTGCAGCATGAGCAAACGTCGGCCTCGAATAATTCGTTTCTCCGTCGTGACTTGCGACAGCATTTTCGAGGTCATGCTGCTCCGATGACCCGCAAGACTGAATCGGCCGCACGCTGCCCCGGATCCGCTCCCCCGCCGCCAAGCCGTTCCATCGCTTCAGCGCATGCGATTCGTTGCGCGGCACGGCGCTCCGGCTCGGCCAGCAAAGCCGACAATTCGGAGGCAACGCTCGCAGGCGTGCAATCCGAAAAAAGACATTCGGGGATGGCACGTCGATCGATCAGCAGATTGACCAGATTGGCCGAATCCACGTTCACAAGTCTAGGAATCAGAAACTCGGTCAGGCGGCTGCTTCGATACCCGATCACTGCAGGGCAGCCAGCTCGAGCAAGTTCGAGAGCCACTGTCCCCGACGTCGCGAACGCCGCAGTGGCCTTCGAAAAAACAACGTGTTTTCGAACCCGATCTTCATCGTCATCCAAGCATGGACCGAGCACGGTGACGGACCCTCGCCATTGCCGCGTCATCTCGTGAACCATGCCTTCAACTGATGCGGCGGCAGGAACAATCCATCCGACCGACGGATACTGCGCGTTGACCCGTTCGACGACGCCTTCGAAAATGGGCGCCATGCGGCGGATTTCGGACGCCCGCGATCCAGGCAGCAGCACGACAAGCGGCGAATCCGACCCCAATGGACCAAATCGCTCCTCGAAATCCCGTTCGGCTGCCGACACCCTGGCTGCATCGAATTCACGGACAACGGGGTGGCCGACAAAGTCGCACGAAATCCCGACATTCTCGAAGTACGGAGGTTCGAACGGCAACAGGGCCATGACATGATCCACTGACCCTGACATCCGTCGTGCCCGACCGGGGCGCCACGCCCATACGGTCGGTGCCACGTAGTGAATAACCTTGAGTCCGGGCAACCGGCGCTTTGCCCGTGCAGCAACCCTGAGGCTGAAGTCCGGACAGTCGATCGTAACGAGGGCGTCGGGTTGGAATGCAACAATGGATTCCACTGTTTGCCGAATCCTGCGAAGAAGTCTTGGCAATCCGAGGACGGCTTCGGACAGTCCGACTATCGAGAGTTCATCGAACGGAAACTCTGAGTCGAGACCTGCCGACTCCATTGATGGCCCACCAATTCCCCTGATCTCGAGGTCATCGACGAGCTTGTCCTGGAGGTTTCGGATCAAGGGACCACCCAGTCGATCGCCCGACGATTCCCCCGCGATCATGTACAGGCCGACCATTTTTGATCATTCCGACAGTTCGTCTGGTCGGCAGACCCAGATGAACATGCCGAATTCCTCCGCGATCTCGACGCATTCGGCAGCGTCGAGCATGAGCACGTCACCTTCGGCAATGACGATTCCGCGAAGCCCGGCTTCTTGGGCGCCTTTCACGGTCCGGGGGCCGATCGTCGGCATGTCCATGTTTCGGTCCTGAAACGGCTTGGCCGCCTTGTAGAGTACTCCTCGCGAACCACCGCCGTCCTCGATGTGATCCCGAATGTACTGCCCGGCCGCGTGCAGCAACCCGTCCGTACCCTGGATCGTCTCGATGCCAACGCACAAGCCGCCCGCAACGACAACAGCCTGCCCCACGTCAACCGGTCCAAGCGCATCGAGTATCGCCCGTGCCCGACGGCCGTCTTCGATGTCCTGCTCGGATGGTCGGGCAGATGTGCAGAAGCTCGGATTCGGCAGCAGTTCCGTCACGGCCTCGTGGGGTCCGAGGATCCTGAACCCCTCGGTCTCGTAGATTGATCTGATGGCCCTGAGGACGCCGTCATCGCCCCCTGCGAGCGCCGCCATGAGCCTTGCAGCGTGCAATTGCAGTGTTTCATCAAACTCTGCCGGATTCAGCCGAGACCTGCTGAAGTTTCCGGCAAAGACCACGTCCTTGCAGCCGGCCTTTCTCAGCCAGGCGAACACCTCCCCGGGGCGTTCGAGTCGGGCTCGAAAAACGGCCACGTTCTCCGGAAAGCCGGCATCGTCGTCGCGGAAATTGACAACGTGAACCGGTTGGTCGCGTGCGGCGCACACTTCGGCGATGATCTCGGGCAGGCGGCCAAGTCCGGCAATGACGGCGATTGGAGGCCTCGGGCAGGCCATTGGCTTCACTGGTCCAGATCAGTCACCGGATCAAGGGTACAGAGATTCCGAGCTCCACCGACGAGGATGAACTCCACCATGTCCGCAATCAGATCGTTGGTGTCGGAGCTGTCCCGATACTCCTCGGCGCTCTCCCTGATGCTCCGGCTTTTCCTGAAAATGGCGTCGAATGCGGACTGGAGCTTTCTGATCTCCGCTGACTTGATGCCGCGACGCCTGAGACCCACGATGTTCAATCCACGTAGCGAAGTCCGGTCGTCGTAGACAAGCCCATAAGGAATGACATCGCGAACGACCGCAGAGAGTGCTCCGATCATTGCCCCCTCGCCCACACGGCAGTTTTGGTGAACCCCTGCATGGGCACCGATCATGGCACGATCGCCTATCGTGCAGTGCCCCGCGGCTGCCGAGTGATTGACCATGACAACGTGGTTTCCGATCTTGCAGTCATGGGCAACGTGGGCTCCGACCATCAACATGCAATCGTTTCCGATCTCGGTCACGCCACCCCCGCTCTCCGTGCCGATGCTGATCGTCGTGTACTGAAAAATCTGGTTGCGCTCACCGATCACGACCCGGGTCCGCTCACCCTCGTATCTGATGTTCTGCGGCGCCGAACCGATTGAGGCAAACGAATGAATTGTCGTGTTGGCGCCGATCGTCGTCCAACCGTCGATCACCGCATGGGATTTGACCTCGACATCCGGGCCCAACGAAACGTCCGGACCGATCACGGCGTAAGGGCCGATGATGCAACCGGGACCGATTTTGGCTCCGGGTGCGACGACAGCGCTTGGGTGAATGCAGGAAGAAGAGTCCACGTTCATGACTGTCAGGAATTCTCTTCGTTCGGGACCATCATCGCATCAATCACTGCCTCGGCAACAACCTCGCCCGAGACCATGGCGCGGCCACTGACGCGCCAGATTCGACGTCGGCTGCGAAGGATCTCCACGTGAAGTTCGAGCATGTCGCCCGGCTTGACCAATCGCCGGAATTTGCACTTGTCAGCGGTCATCAGATAGACCAGAGGCGGCCCCCCTTCCATCGACAGCGAATGAACGACCAGCACCGCCGCCGTCTGGGCGATGGCTTCGACGATAAGCACGCCCGGCATGATCGGATGTCCCGGAAAATGCCCTTCGAAATGCGGCTCGCTGGCGTCGATCGCCTTCATTCCCACAGCGCTCTTGCCCGCTTGAATGTCCTCGACCGAGTCGATCATCAAAAACGGTTCGCGATGGGGAATCATCCGCTTGATCCCCTCGAGGTCGAGGCGTGTGTTTTCGTTGTTGTTCATTTCGGGTGGCATCAGTCTCGACTGTCGTCCTCTTGCAAAAAACTCCGGTTCCCTACCAGCGCGGTCACGTCCATTCAAGTCACTGGGTGTCGTCGGAACGATCGACCTCATTCTCCTGTTCCAGGCGATACGCCTGATCGAGTTGCACGATGACATCGTCGGTAATGTCGGCGGCTGATGTCGCCAGAAGAACCGCCTGTCGCGCCACGATCATGCCGATCCCGCGCTCGCCCATCATTTCGAGCATCACGCTTTCCGCCTTCCTGTAGAAACTTGCGCGCGATTGCTCGAATTCGGCATTCAGTCTTTCCAGCTTCTGTCGCTGGATTGTCCGAATCGAATTGACCTTCAAGTCGAACTCGTTGGCCCGCCGACGGAATTCTTCGCCATCCATTTCATTGCGCAGAGCTGTCAAGTTGCGTTCCTCTTCCTCGAGTTCCGCTTGCAGCACTCCGTTTTCTGCTCTGAGTTCGTTTCCCTTCCGGTTCACCTCTTCGAGAATGAGACGTCCCTCGACCGACTCGGCAAGAAGCCGTTCCTGATCCACGATCGCTGCACGCAGTTGCCACCGGGCATCAGACGTGAATGTCTCCTGGGCGTCGGGCGTTCCGGCAAATCCGAGGAAGGCAAGACCAACGACGCTTGCCAACCGGGCGAAGACATGCGTGCGTGGTCCGAAACTCAAAAGTACGTTCCGATCGTCAAGCGAAATGTCTCGGTCTTGTCGACGCCCTCGACAAATTCGAGCGGCTCCGTGAAGTTGAAGGCGAATGTTCCGATTGCGGTGTTCCAGTACAGGGCAAAGCCGGTTGCGGCCCGCAGTTCGAAATCGGGACTTTTCGCGGTCACCATGGCACACTCAACGGCATTGCCGTTTGTGTCCTTGCTATTGGGATCACACTTGGGATCTTCCTGCGCGGTGGTGACGTCCAGACCCCACAAGGAACCTGCATCGACGAAGATTCCGCCGGTCATGCCGATCTCTTCAGGCAGGCCTAACGGGAACCGCCCTTCAAGCCGCGTCATCGCGAAATACTTGCCGCCAAGCGGGCTGTTGTTCTCGTCACGCGGACCGATGCCAAAGGTCTGAAAGCCCCGGAAAGAGTTTCCGCCGAGGAAAAACCGGTCCGTGACGCGAGAATCGGAACCGATCGGAGCAAAAATGCCAGCCTCCAGCTCCCCCGAGAATACCAGGTCACCCTTGAACAGACTGTGGTAGGCAATGATGCTGCCGCGCGTCTTCGAATAACGGACATCGCCCCCGACGCCTGCAAAGGTCTGGCGGATGCTGAGTCGATACCCTTCCGATGGCTGGAAGAACGAATCGGTCTTGTTCACGACATATCGCGCACCAACCGCGCTCGTCAGGGTCTTTCCTTCGTTCCTTTCGCCAACAAGGGGCGAGATGGCTGCCGCATCGGTGCCCGTCCTGCTTTCCAGTTCGGTCTGGTTCAGCTCGTAGCTGAGTTCGAGCCGGGCCGAAGGGCTGACCGGAAACGACACATACGGTCGCAGGCCGATCTCGCGCGAGTCGAAGGTGAACGACGTCGAGGTGTTCCGCTCCTGAAACAGGCTCACGCCAACGGTGAGATCACGATCGAGAAAGCGTGGCTCCTCGAAGAAAAACGAGAACGCGTTGTCCGCCTTGCCTGCGGTAATCCCCACCCCGATTCGCTGGCCGCGCCCGGCAAAGTTGGCTTCGCGAAGCGAGATGTTGCCCGCTGTTCCCTGGTCCGACGAGTACGAAACCCCAAACGTCAAGCTTCCCGTCAGGCGTTCTTCGACCCTCACGTCGACGATGACCTGCTCGGGGGACGAGCCGGGCCGGGCGTCAACCGACACGCTGCTGAAATAACCAAGCGCCCTGATCCGATCCTGGGCACGAAGAATCTCGCGCCGATTGAACGGGTCGCCCTCGACAATCCTGAACTCGCGCCTGATGACGTAATCCAGAGTCGTCGAGTTTCCGGTGATCTCGATTCGCTCGATGAACTGCCGTGGACCGCGAACCAGTTGGACATCGATGTCGACGGACTGGTTTTCGTTGTTGCGCGTGACAACATGCGACGTCTGGACAAAGGCGTAGCCCAGTTCGTTGGCCCGCAGGTTGATGTCGTCGAGCATCTCGTCGAGCAATTCCTCATCGAAAGTCTCGCCTGCCGATATGTCGATCAGATCGTTGAACCTGCCCACGTCGACTTCGGACAGTTCGCTCGAAATGGTAATGTTTCCGAACGAAAACTGCGCTCCCTCCCGCAGGCGGAAGGTCACGTGAAAACCGTCGCGCTCCCGGGTCAGCTCGGATGTGACCGAGAGAATCTCGAAATCGATGAATCCCCGGCTGCGGTAGAATTCCTCGAGCAGCGCCTGGTCGTTCTCCAGACGTTCCTCGATGAAGGTGTCGCTTCTGAACAGCCAGCTCAGCAGATTCGCCTGCTTGGTGGCCAGAACCCGCCGCAACCGCGAATCGGAGTAGCTGAGATTGCCGACGAAACCGACGCGCGCGATCTCGACGATGCCGCCTTCAAAGACCTCGAAAACGAGATCGACCCTGTTTTCCGATCTGCGGATGATCTGCGGCGTCACCTCGGCGCTCAAGCGACCGGCAGCCAGGTAGGCATCCAGAATGAGCTGTGCATCGGCTTCCGCGGTTGCTGGCGAAAACGTCTGTCTCGGCTGCGATGAAACCAGTGTCAGGAGAACCTCGTCATCGAGAATGCTGTTTCCTTCGATGACGACCTGGTTGATCGTCGGGCGTTCCTGCACCTCGATGACGAGCCGATTCCCCTCCGGGCGCACGGAAACCTGTTCGAACAGGTCCGACTCGAACAGGCGCTGAACAGCCTCGTTGATTTCCGCGAACTCGATGTCGGCCCCGGCTTCGATGCGCGCGATCGAGCGGACGGTATCGGCGGAGAGCCTTTGGTTTCCCACGACATCGATCTGATCGAAAACGACCGTTCCCTGTGCATGGGCCGGAGAACCGAACTCTCCAATGAAAGGCGTTGCACTCAGTGCGAACAGAACCGTGAAAACGCAAGCCAGCTTGTGGGCGAGCCGCCGACGGGCGTTGAACACGGAAAATCCGGCAGAACCAGTTTCGAACATGATGCCTCCATTTGCGAGGGGAACCGACAAGGCGCGGCAGATGATCCTAACGCAAGCTGTCCCCGCTCGCAATTATCAGTGACGACTCGTGAGGCAAATTGAGGAACGCCCGAAGAGGGCGGTGCAAACCAATGAGCTGAGTCCCGTCGTGTCGCAGGCCTTCCGTTCCGGTCATGCCTCCCACCCGAGGAGAAACCCACGATTCGAGCGATTGCCGAAAGACGAACACAGCTGATTGCCCCGCAGGTCCGCCCCCTGCCGGTCAGACGGCGAAGAGACGCAGAATGTCGTTGTAGGTGGCAAACAGCATCAAGCTGAGAAGCGCCATCAGACCGACCTGGGTCAAGAAACCCATCACCCGCTGATTGGGACGTCGACCTGCAATCGCCTCGTAGATCAGCATGACCACGTGACCGCCGTCGAGAACAGGAATCGGAAGCAGGTTCAGGATTCCGATCGCAACCGATATCACCCCGATCAGCCAGACGAGATCAAGCAGTCCGTTTGACGCCACTTCGCCCGAGATATGGGCAATGCCGATCGGTCCCTGAAGGTTGTCGATGCCGATGTTTCCCGCAAACATGTGGTAGATCCCGTCCATCGACATGTCGACAACCCGCACCACGGTCGAAGCGCCGATTTCAAGCGATTGAATCGGGCCTGGGGTCTGGATTTCCGGCTCGAACGCCAGCCTTCCGCGAACGCCGATCACCAAGCGTTTTTCGTAGACGCCGGCAGCGACCTCCCGGTCCATGAGAGCTGGAACGACCTGTGTCAGCAGGGTGTCGCCTTCTCGATACACCAGCATGTCGACAGGCGAATCTCCCCCGCGCAGCACGACGTCGCGAAGGTCGGCGAAACTCCGCAGTTCAATTGAATTCGCTTCCAGTATCAAGTCGCCGGGCCGCAATCCGGCGCGGCTTGCGGGCGACAGCGGCTCGACACTGGCCAGGAACGGCGCGAAGGGATCGTCGCCTGCGATCTCGATCAGACCACCGTCACGCTCCACCACGTATTCGATCGCAACACGATCATTCTGCATGCTGGAGGCATCCGACTGCCCCGACAAAGCAGCCTGTGAAATCACGTACTGGATGTCCGAAAACCGTTCGATCTCCTGGCCGTTGATTTCAACGATGCGGTCGCCCGGTTGAAGGCCGAATTCAAAACCCGGCAGGTCATGAAGCTTGCCGACCAGCGGCGCGTCGGTTGACACGCCATTGACGGTTGCGAGACCGGCGAACACGAACACAGCCAGGGCAAAATTGGCGAAAGGCCCTGCGACAACCGTCAGCAAACGCGACGGAACCGATGCATCATCGAAGAAATCGCCCTCGACGTCGTCAAGCTCCGAAGTCTCCTCGCCTTCGGAGTCGGACTCCTCCAGTTTGGGATCTTCTGAAACCTCTTCGTCCGTCTCCTCTTCAACAACCGGTTCGAGAAACCGGACATAGCCACCAAAAGGCAGGGCCGCGACTTGCCAGGTCGTGCCTCTTCGATCGCGCCACGACCAAAGGACCGGCCCGAAACCGACCGAAAAAACCACGATGCCGATCCCGCACCAGCGACCGGCCAGATAATGGCCCAGTTCGTGAATGAAGACGATGACCGACAGGACCAGGATGAACGGAATCGCGTGCGATGCGAACGGCCCGACGATCGGAATGACGGCAATTGAGTCAAACAAGAGACTGTTCCTGCTCAGGAGATTGAAGCGAGTTCGTCGACCGTGGATCTCGCCCAGGTGTCCGCTTCTCTGATCGCGGATAGATCGGGCATCGTCGAATCATTCGAACACCTGCCTGCATAGCGTTCCAGGACCTCTTCGACCATCCCGGCCATGTCGGTAAAGCCGATTTTTCGCGCGATGAAATGGTCGGCGGCGCGTTCCTTTGCCCCGTTGAACACCGCGCCCGACAAGCCACCGAGCTCCAGCGCGAACTCGGCGAGTCGAAGCGCCGGAAACCTGTCCGGGTCAGGCCGTTCGAATTCCAAGCGGCCAAAGCTGGTCAGGTCAAAAGGCTCAAGTCCGCTTTCCATGCGTTCGGGCCAGTTGAGCGCGACGCTGATCGGATGACGCATGTCGGTGGGCCCGATCTGGGCGAAGATTCCCCGGTCAACGAACGACACCAGACCGTGAACAAGACACTGGGGATGAACGACAACGCGAATCTGTTCCTTGTCAACAGGGAAAAGTTCTTTCAATTCAATGATTTCCATTGCCTTGTTGAACATGGATGCGCTGTCGATCGATATCCTCGTCCCCATGTTCCAGGCAGGATGCCTTGCCGCCTCCTCGGGCGTGACCGCAGCGAGTTCCTCGATCGGCGACTTCAGGAAGGGTCCGCCCGAAGCTGTCAGGTAGACCTTGTCGACGCCATTGAAGCCCGTCGCTTCAAGGAGCTGAAACAGCGCAGAGTGCTCGCTGTCGACCGGTATCAACCGGCATCGGTTATCCGAACAGATCGTCTTGAGGAGAGAACCGCCGCAGACCAGGGACTCCTTGTTGGCAAGCGCCATGACCTTCGACGACCTTGCGCCCTCCAGGCTGACCTCAAGTCCGGCAAAACCGACGATTGCCGACATGAACCAGTCAACGGGTTGCCGGGCTGCGTCGAGGAGCGCCTCGCGGCCTCCCGCAACACGAATGCCGCTCCCGTCGAGCGCGTGCTTCAGTTCGGCAAGGCAACCTTCGTTCGCGATGACGACGATTTCCGGTCGCAGTTCCCGGGCTTGGCTCGCGAGCAACTCGACATTCGATCCGCCAGAAAGGGCCACGACTTCGTGAGCGTCAAGAGCCCGCTTGACCACGTCGACCGTCAGGCATCCGACGCTGCCCGTCGACCCGAATATCGAGATTCTTCGCATCCCAACGTGACTCGAACCGGCGTCAGTTGCCGACCAACCCGGGCAGCATTCCGCTCGAGCAGATTGCCACACCGAGGCAACATGCCGCGATCAGACCATCGAAGCGGTCGACCAGGCCGCCATGGCCCGGAACCAGATGGCTGCCGTCCTTGGCTCCGACGCGCCGTTTCATCGCGGACTCGGCCAGGTCGCCTGCCTGTGAGACCACCGAGAGAGCCATTGCCAAAGGGAACGCGATGACGCCGATCAGGCCAGTGGCCCAGAAGACCATTCCAACGATCAGTGCCAACCCCCACCCGCCGACGACTCCCGACCATGTCTTGTTCGGGCTGACGCGCGGCCAAAGTTTCGGCCCACCAATGGCGCGGCCCAACGCGTATCCGCCGGTGTCGGTCGCAATCGCGACCAAGACGACAAAAAAGGCCAGCGTTGCGCCACAGGCGGACCTGATCGTCGCGAGGCCCCAGAATCCGATCAAGATGAGCACAAGAGCGCCAAGAACAACGACGGGTGATGGCCGGGAAACAACGAGCGCAAGACTCGCGAGAATCAAGATGCCACCGACCCACCACGGGGCGGACAACAGCACCGAAAGCAGCGCGAGGCCCGGCAGAATGCCGCCAAAGAGCCCGATGACTCGTCCGTCTTCATCGGACCAGTGCATGGCGGTGACTTCCCAGGCGATCACGGCAACGGCAATCGCCAGAACACCAGCCAGAAGCAGCCCGCCGACCCACAGGGAGGTCAGACCGACCGCAGCCATCACCAATGAAGAGAGAACGCGGACGCCGAGATCACCAAATTCCATCCGCGACCAATCAGGCATCGTCAGGCGTTCTGGTGTGCGATCTTGCCGAAGCGACGATCTCGCTGCGCGTACTGGTTCAGAACATTGCGAAACATGTCGGCCGAAAAGTCCGGCCAGTCCGCCTTCACGAAGGCAAATTCCGAGTAGGCCGACTGCCACAGAAGGAAATTGGACAGCCGCATCTCGCCGGATGTCCTGATCACGAGGTCCGGATCGGGAATGTCTGCCGTATCGAGCATCGAGGAAACGGTCTGCTCCGAAATCTCCTCCGGTTCGAGTTCACCATCGCGCACGGCAGCCGCGATTCGCCGAACGGTCCGGGTGATCTCGTCACGCGCACCGTAGTAGATGGCGACGTTCAGGTTCAAGAGCGTGTTGTGTTCGGTTTCCTTTTCCAGCCAGCGCGCCAGTTCCTGCAGCCTGGCATCGAGACGGGCAAGGTCGCCGATGAAGCGAACGCGGATCCCGGCGCTGACCAGCTGCTTTGCCTCGGAGCGGATGTAGCTGTTGAACAGTCCCATGAGGGCAGCGACTTCCTCTTCCGAGCGCTTGCTGTTTTCGGTCGAGAACGCGAACAGCGTCAGAGATTCGATTTCCGAATCGATTGCCGCCTTGAGGATTTCGCGTACGCGGGCCGCTCCCCGGGCGTGACCCTGGATTCGGCGCAGACCACGACGCGTCGCCCAACGGCCATTCCCGTCCATGATGATGGCAACCGACTTTGGCAGTCCGGACGCACCCTGCGGCATTGTTTGGGACATTCGTCAATCCGTGCTGGTGATCGAGCGGCGGGGTCAGGCCGGTCGCTCAAACCTGCATGATCTCTTCCTGCTTGACCTTGAGGGCTTCATCGATCGACGAAATCGCGCCATCGGTCAGTTCCTGTATCTCGTCGGACCAGAGCCTCTGATCGTCTTCGCTCATGCCTTCGGCCTTGGCGGACTTGATCTGGTCCATGCCGTCGCGCCTCACGTTTCGCACCGCAACGCGAGCGCCCTCGGCATACTTGCCCGCGACACGCGCGAGTTCCGCGCGCCTTTCCTCGTTCAGCTCCGGAATCGGCAGGCGCAGAATGGTGCCTTCGACAATCGGGTTGAGCCCCAGACCCGAATTCCTGATGGCCCTGTCAACCGCACCGACCAGGCTCTTGTCCCATACATTGACCGAGATCATGCGCGGATCGGGCACGTTGATGGTGGCGCACTGATTGATCGGAAGTTGCGACTCGTAGGCGTCCACCATGATTGGATCAAGGATTGCCGCCGATGCGCGTCCGGTGCGCAAACCGGCAAATTCCTGCTTGAGGACCGAGACGGCGCCATCCATCCGGCGTTTCAGGTCATCGACATCAATGTCTAGATCAGCCATTCGTGTCAGCCGCTGTTTTTCTGCTCACCACCCTCCGAGACCCGCCCCGAAGGGATCGAGGGTTCCGAATTCACCCGTGCCGTGCTCGCGAGACCATGACATCACGTGCACCTCTGGCCTCATTGGACAACGGAGAATTGACCTTCGCCACGAAGGATTCTCGCGAGGCCCCCTGAATCTCTAAGCGAAAACACGACGATCGGCAATCCGTTGTCACGCGCAAGGGCGATGGCCGATGCATCCATGACCTTGAGATTCCGTTGCAGAACTTCACCGTAGCTCACGCGGTCAAACCGCTGGGCGTCAGGATGAACCTTGGGATCCTTGTCATACACGCCATCAACCTGCGTGCCCTTGAAGATCGCCTCGCACCCGATCTCGCTGGCTCTGAGTGCGGCAGCCGTGTCCGTGGAAAAGAACGGGTTGCCGGTGCCGGCCGCAAAAATGCACACCCGACCCTTCTCGAGATGGCGAACGGCACGCCGCCTGATGTAGGGCTCGCAGACCTGATCCATCGGAATGGCCGACGCGACCCTGGTGTAGACTCCAAGCGACTCCAATGCGCCTTGCAAGGCGAGCGCGTTGATGACGGTTGCAAGCATGCCCATGTAATCGGCGGTCGAGCGTTCCACGCCCATCTCCGACCCCTGAATCCCCCGGAAGATGTTGCCTCCGCCGACCACGAGGCACAATTCGACCCCGAGGGATCGGACTGTCTTGATCTCTTCAGCGATGTGGTTGACCTTTGGGGGGTGAAGACCGGGGCCGAGGTCTCCCATCAGCGATTCACCGGAGAGCTTGAGGAGCACCCGCTTGTACTTGAGAGCGGGCTCCGCTTGCGATGACTCTTCCGTGACTTCCGACATTCTGTTGACCACCATCGCAACCTCTTCGTCCGCCCTCACTGTCGCAAATGCCAGTCGAATTCAACGGCGAATTCCCGTTTCAGCAGCAATGTCGTGAACGTCGGGCATTGAGGTCGTTGGCGGGTTGATGGCAGAGAGGGCCATGCCATCGTGATTCATGCATTTTTGTGTCCCGACACCCCCACCACGCAACTGCAAGAGGCACTTCAAGCTCGACCAAAACGGGACCGGTGGCGGCGGTGGTCCTGAGCGATCCAATCCAACGCACTTCCGGAAGCCTTTCCGAGTGCTCTTGATATCCGTCCTCATAACGAATCGATCCGCGTTGACTCGCACTCGCTGGCAATGATTGATGCCCCATGATGAGCAACAGCGACCGACCAATACTGATCGCGGGACCCACCGCTTCGGGCAAGTCTTCTCTGGCCTGCGAACTTGCTCGTCTCACTCATGGTTGCGTGATCAATGCCGATGCCCTGCAGGTCTACAGTTGCTGGAGAATTCTCACGGCCCGTCCCAGCGACCGTGAGATGGAGACCGTCCCGCACAGGCTCTACGGACATGTCGGCATGGACGAGGCGTATTCGGTCGGATCGTGGTTGCGGGATCTGAAACCTGTTCTCGACGAGTGCAGTTCACGCGGGTTGCGTCCGATCATCGTCGGGGGAACCGGCCTTTATCTCACGGCGCTGACCACGGGGCTGAGTGACATCCCTCCTGTACCATTGAGCGTTCGCGAGGAGGCCGACAGGATCTTTGCCGACGACCCTTGGAGATTCGCTCGCGACCTGCGGGAACGAGACCCCGGGACGGTCAGCGTGATCGACATCGACAATCCGGCACGGACCCGTCGCGCCTGGGAGGTTCTGGAAGCGACCGGGGTGGGATTGTCCGCGTGGCACGCGTCACCCAAGGTACCAATTCTGCCGACGGATGAGACCCGAGCATTCGTCCTTGATGCTCCCGCAGCGTGGCTCGAAGGGCGAATCCGTCGCAGATTCGAGCACATGGTGTCACACGGGGCACTCGACGAAATCCGCTTGGCGATCGAGTCCGGTTACGACGAGGCAAAACCATCGTGCCGAATCCTCGGGGCACGCGAGCTGGTCAGTGTGGTCGATGGCAGCCTCTCCATTCCCGATGCAGTCGAGCAGGCGGTCACGCGCACCCGTCAGTTCGCAAAGCGACAACGTACCTGGTTTCGCAGCAAGATGAGCGATTGGGAACATGTCGAGGCCGGCATCACGGCGCAAGAATTGCTCGACAGGTCCTGAGACAGGGCAGGTCCTGACGCAAAATCGAACATCCGCTCCGTTCATCGACGTCAGTCGCGACAACCGTCATGGACCCGGACATCATTCGCAAGCACACCGTCATGCGATCGGTCACTTTTTGAAGACGCACGATGTGGGCCAAACTGTTGGAGGATCAGGCCGAGCCACCATTGAAACTCTCGCCGGCCGGCGGACGAGGAAAATTCCATTGCTGCAGTGCGGTTGCTCGCAGATCATGCAGGGACTTCATGTCGGCATCGGAACAGACCGAATCGGGGCAGCCACTTGCGAGAGACATTCCCGGCGGCTGGCAACCATCCAGTCGACCACACGCGACTCGACAATTTCAAAAAGACAACGTAGGTTTCATTACCTAACGATCTTCCAGTGTTGGTCACAGAGAATTGGAGTTTCATGACATGAAAGACATCAGAAAGTTGCAACAGCGTTTTCGCGACGGAGGTATCAGCCGGCGAGACTTTCTCACGGCGATGAGTGCGCTCGGCGTGTCAGCCGTTGCCGCAGAAGGGTACCTGACTTCCGCCAAGGCGCTCGCATCCACTCCCCGCAAGGGCGGCTCGGTCGTCTTTGCAAGCAACCTGCACGGTCCGGACGACCAGATGGACCCGATGCTGTTCACGTCGGGCATCGACTACACCCGCGGACGGGCAACCTACAACAATCTCACCCAGATCCTCGACAACATGACCCTTCATCCCGAGCTCGCGGAGGAATGGAGCGTCAACTCGGATGCGACCGAGTTCACCTTCAAGCTGCGCAAGGGTGTCGAATTCCACGACGGTTCAGCGATGACTGCCGACGACGTGGTCTGGACCATGAACCGCCACCTCGGCGCAGATTCGCCGTCAACCGGCAAGGCGCTCGTCGGTTCCATCAAGGAATGGCGCAAGATCGACGAATATACCGTCAAGGCCGAACTGAACACGCCGGACTCGGACTTGCCGATCAAGCTCGGAGAAAAGCAGTTCAAGATCGTCAAGATGGACACCGAGGATTTCCGCAAGGGAATCGGAACCGGGCCATATGTACTGGACTCGTTCGAGCCAGGGGTCCGCTCGGTTCACTCGCGCAACCCCAACTACTGGCGCGAAGGTCCGAACTTCGACAATCTTGAGATCACGGCCATCACCGATCCCATCGCGCGGGTCAACGCGTTGATTGCGGGCGATGTCGATCTGATCGTCAATGTCGATGCGAAGAGCATTGATCTCCTCGATCAGACTGACGGTGTCAGGGTCGTTTCCACGCCTTCGGGTCTCTACGGCGGCATCTGCGTTCTCAAGAACACCGCTCCGGGTTCGAACGACGACTTCGTCAAGGGCATGCAGTTCATTCAGGACCGGGAACGCGTGGTGCGTTCGATCCTGAAGGGCCACGGCACGGTCGGAAACGACCATCCAATCGGACCGGCATACGGTGCGGACCATTGCTCGGAACTGCCGGTGCGGCCATTCGACCCGGATCAGGCGAAGTTCCATCTCGACAAGTCGGGAATCTCGTCTGCCGAACTGTACGTGGCGCCCGTCGCGGCGGGTCTTGTCGAAACCTGCCTCCTGATGCAGGCGAATCTGCGAAAGATCGGCTTCGATCTGGCCATCAAGCAGGTTCCGACTGACGGTTACTGGGGCGCAGTCTGGATGAAGGAACCCATGAACGTGGTTTCCTGGAACATGCGGCCGACGGCCAACGCCATGCTCGCCATCCAGTTCGCGTCTTCATCCAGCTGGAACGACACCTTCTGGCACAATGATCGCTTCGATCACCTGCTGACGGCTCAGCTGGCCGAGACCGACGCTTCCATTCGGCACGAGATGCTTTGCGAAATGCAGACGCTCGTGCACGAGAACAGCGGCATGGTCATTCCGGCCCACACCAATGTTCTCGATGGCGTCAATGACAAGGTCCAGGGCATTCCGAATGTTCCGCTTGGCCCGGTCGGCTCCTATGAATTCCCAGAGTTCGCCTGGCTAGAAGAGTGATCTCTGCCGATAATCATTTGCTGGCCTGCACCGACTTGTCGGTGCAGGCCAGCCCACCGGCTTACCGCACAGCGGTACGTTGCTTGCGTTCGTTCAAATCATTCCGTGACATGACATGCTGATCTCGGCCGTGCTCAGGCGGACGGCGGTCGGCATTCTGACCATGATCGTTGTGTCGCTCATGATTTTCGTGGGCACGAGCGTCCTGCCGGGCGACGTGGCCAACATCATCCTTGGCCAGATGGCGACCCCCGAGTCGCTCGCAGCTCTGCGGACCAGTCTCGGCCTCGATGAACCCGCCTACATTCGCTATTTCATGTGGCTGGGCGACTTGGCGACCGGCGATCTTGGCATCTCCAAGGCCGGCGCGGGCGCTGCAACCATCGGAACTCCGATTTCCGAACTCATCGCTCCGCGTATCGTCAACACCCTCCGCCTGTCGGCCGTCGTTGCCATCATCGCGGTGCCTTTGTCCCTGTCATTGGGACTTTTGGCCGCGATGTATCCGGGCTCCCGCCTCGACAAGTTCATCACCTTCACCACGCTGGGTCTGATTTCGGTTCCCGAGTTTCTGGTCGCCACATTCCTTGTTCTGATCCTTGCGGTTCACATGGAACTGTTGCCGGCAACCGCCTACATCAGCGGACAGGAGACCGGTGCAAAGCTGTTCAGGGCTCTTGCGTTGCCGACGCTGACCCTTGTCATCGTCGCGTCGTCCCAGATCATGCGGATGACACGCGCAACGGTGCTCAATCTCTTGAGTTCGCCCTACATCGAGATGGCGATCCTCAAGGGTGTTCCGCGAAAGAGGATCATCCTTCGTCACGCGCTTCTCAACGCCATCGGCCCGATCGTCAACGTGATCGCGCTGAACCTCGCGTATCTCGTAAGCGGCGTTGTCATCGTCGAGACCGTCTTCTCGTATCCCGGGCTGGCAAAGCTGATGGTCGATGCGGTTCAGACCCGTGATCTGCCGTTGGTCCAGGCCTGCGCCATGATTTTCTGCGCAACCTACATCATCCTGATCTTCATCGCTGACATGGCTTCGATCCTGTCGAACCCGCGTCTGCGGCATCCCAAATGAGCGCCAAATTGTCTGCTGACCCCGTCAATCCCGAACCCGCAGCTCCGACAGATTTTGAAGAGCTTCCCGACGCCCCGCCCCGCCGCAAGATCCGGTTTTCGTGGGCCGGCAAGATCGGGATCGGCGTCGTGGTTTTCTGGGCTCTCATGGTCGTCATCGGGCCTTCGATTTCTCCGTATCACGAGGCCGATTTCCTGGATGAAGCCCTGTTCATCGTTCCGGGAAGCGACGATCCCTATCCGGCAACCGACTTTCAGCCGCCGAGCAAGATCGCATATCTCGGCACGGACTATCTCGGCCGCGACACGCTTTCGCGGATACTCTACGGCGCTCGCACGACGATCGGAATTTCGCTGATCTCCACCCTGCTCGCCTATATCGTCGGGATCACGCTTGGCATCATGGCCGCTGTCGGCGGGCCAGTTCTCGACAGCATCCTGAGCCGCCTGAACGACGCGATCCTGTCGATGCCCACGATCATGCTGGGACTTGTGGTGATCTCGGCTGTCGGCAGCACGATTCCGATTCTGATCATACTCACCGGCCTGATTTACGCTGCCAGCGTGTTTCGAATTGCACGGGCCTTCGGTCTCGACATCATGGTCAGCGATTTTGTCGATGCCGCGCGGGTTCGGGGAGAAGGTCTTTGGTGGATCATCTCCAAGGAGATCCTGCCCAACATGATCATGCCGATGGCCACGGATTTCGGGCTGCGGTTTGTCTACATCATCCTGTTCATTTCCAGCCTCAGTTTCCTTGGTCTTGGCGTTCAACCGCCGCAATCCGACTGGGGGAGCATGGTCCGGGAGAACCTCGCCGGCCTTCCCTACGGCGCCATCGCTCCGCTCGTCCCGGCACTGGCGATCGCCACATTGACGATCGCGATCAATCTCATCGTCGACGACATTTCCGCATTCTCGGGCGGCAAACTTGCCAATAGGATGATCTGATGCCTGCACTGCTCGAAGTCGACAACCTGGTGATCGATGCACGCAAGGATGACGGATCGCACGTTCCCATCGTCAAGGGGGTCTCCTTCGAGCTTGATCGAGGAGAGGTGGTCGCGCTGATCGGCGAATCCGGCTCGGGCAAGACCACCATCGCACTCTCGGCGCTCGGTTACGCCAAGCCCGGTCTTGAATTCACCAGCGGTGAAGTTCGCATCGACGGGACCGATGTCATTTCGATGCCGTCGGAAGAAAAGCGGATGTTGCGCGGCAAACGCGTCGCCTATCTTGCCCAGAGCGCTGCTGCGTCATTCAATCCCGCGCTGACAATCGGCGAGCAGGTCACCGAGTCGGCCCTCCTTCAAGGGAGCTTGACCCAGGAGGAGGCCAACGAACGGGCCGTTGAACTGTATCGCGCGCTCGAGTTGCCTGATCCGGATCGTTTGAGTTTTCGCTATCCGCACCAGGTTTCGGGCGGCCAGTTGCAGCGGCTCATGGCGGCAATGGCGCTGTGCGGAAAACCCGATCTGCTGGTTCTTGACGAACCGACGACGGCCCTTGATGTCACAACGCAGATCGAGGTCCTCCGCGCCTTCAAGTCGGTCATCAAGCAGGCTGGGGCAGCGGCCCTTTACGTCACTCACGACCTCGCTGTCGTTGCCCAGATCGCCGACCGGATCGTCGTTCTCTACAATGGCGAGATCCAGGAATACGGCTCCTCCGAGGACATCATCACGAACCCGGGGCACAATTACACCCGCCGCTTGATGGCTGCGGTGCGACCGCCTCCTGCCGCCGGCCAGGGCGATCAGTCAACGGGCGAACACAGGCGCGAAGTTCCCGCTCTCGAAGTCAAGAATCTGACCGCCGGATACGGTGCAAAAGCTGGCAAGGGCGCCGTCAAGGTCCTGCAGGACGTCAACATCACGGTCGAACGCGGTCACTCACTCGGCGTGATCGGTGAATCGGGATGCGGCAAGTCGACCCTTGCCCGTGTCATCTCGGGACTGCTGGCCGCAACCGATGGCGACGTGCTTCTGCACGGGGAACCGATGAAGCCGAGCCTCAAGAACCGCGATCGCTCCGAGCTTCAGAAGGTCCAGTTCGTCTTTCAGATGGCGGACACGGCCCTCAACCCGCACCACCGCATCGACAAGCTGCTTGGTCGCCCGCTCGAGTTCTATCTTGGGGTGTCGCGATCCGAGCGGCCGCAACGCGTTGCCGAACTGCTGAAGATGGTCGAACTGCCACCGGAGTTCGCTGGCCGCTATCCCGAGGAACTGTCTGGCGGGCAGAAACAGAGAATCAACCTGGCGCGAGCGCTTGCGGCCTCTCCAGAGATCCTGCTGTGCGACGAGGTGATTTCTGCACTCGACTCGATCGTCGGCGCGAATGTCATCGAACTTCTCAAGAGATTGCGGGCGCAGACCGGGGTGTCATTCGTTTTCATCAGCCACGACCTGTCGACGGTTGCATCCTTCGCCGACGACATCGTCGTTCTCTACGCGGGTCGGGTCGTCGAGCAAGGAACCACGGACAAGGTTCTCTCGCCGCCCTATCACCCGTACACCCGACTGCTGATATCGTCGGTTCCCGAGCTTCGCACGGGCTGGCTCGAAGAAACGATGGAAACGAGCGAGGCCAAGGCCGGCATCGACCGCGTTGTCGAGATCACCGAGGTCGGATGCCCGTTTTTCTCGCGGTGCCCTCTCGCCATTCCAGGGACCTGCGACACGACCGTCCCACCAATCCGCGAGCTGGACGAAGACCACCGCATCGAATGCCATCGATCGGTCGACGAATTCCTGCACGGAATTGCCGCCTGAGCGACATGCGCCGCCCAGGCGAGTTCACCCAAAGCCCCCAATTGATCTGACCGGACTCCGCCTGCAAGCGAGAAGCCCGGTTATTGGTAAACCCAGTCGCGGGCGTTTCGACTATCTGTATGCGGCTTCCCTGTCTTCAGCCTCGGGGCGCGCGATCGCCTTGATCATGGCGGACAGATGCACTGACCCAACGACTTTTCCGTCCCGCTTCACCCGTGCCGAGGTGAGATTCTGATCGTTGAAGAACTGCAGCGCGTCTTCGAGCTTGGTCGATGACTCGATGTTCGGTCCGGCCTTGCTGCCATTCAGCCCTGTATCCATGACCGACTCGACGGTGAGAATTCGTCCGCGATTGATTTCCAAAATGAAATCCGACACGTAATCGTTGGCTGGCTTGAGGATGATCTCTTCAGGAGCGCCTTGCTGCACCACTGAGCCGTCGCGCAAGATCGTGATCGAGTCACCGAGCTTCAACGCTTCGTCGAGGTCGTGGGTGATAAAGACGATCGTCTTGTGAAGTTCCTTCTGAAGGTCGATCAGCACGTCCTGCATGTCGTTCCTGATCAGAGGGTCGAGAGCGGAGAACGCCTCGTCCATCAGGAGAATGTCGGCGTCGGTTGCAAGCGCGCGCGCGAGACCCACGCGTTGCTGCATGCCGCCTGACAGCTGCGCAGGGTAATGCGATTCGAAGCCGCTCAGTCCGACGCGCTCGATCCAGTGCTGCGCCCGCTTGCCAGCCTCGTCCTTCTCGACACCCTGGATCTTGAGCCCGTACTGAACGTTTGCAGAGATCGTCCTGTGAGGCAGAAGCGCGAACTTCTGGAACACCATCGACGCCTTGAACCGCCTGAAATCCCGAAGCTGGGGTTCTGTCATGGCCAGGATGTCTTCACCATCGACGGCAATGCGTCCGTCGGTCGGTTCGATCAACCGGTTGATGTGGCGGATGAGCGTGGACTTGCCGGAACCGGACAGTCCCATCACCACCTGAATGCACCTGTTGCGAATCTCGATGTTGACATCGTTCAGCCCGAGGACATGTCCGTGCTTTTCGAGAAGCTCGGTCTTGCCCACCCCTGACTTGACCTGTTTCAGGGCGCGTTTGGGCCTCGATCCGAAGATCTTGTACAGATTGCTGATCGAGATTTTTACGTCATCAGCCATGACCACCTTCCCGATGTTTCTGGATGCGCTTGCCGTAGCTCTGCGAGACACGGTCGAAAATGATCGCGATTGCAACGATGGCGAGACCGTTCATCAAGCCGAGCGCAAGATACTGGTTGTTGACGGCACGAAGGACGGGAACGCCGAGACCGGGGACGCCGATCATCGCCGCAATGACGACCATCGAGAGCGACATCATGATCGTCTGGTTGACGCCTGCAAAAATGTTCGGGAGCGCCAGCGGCACCTGCACGTTGAAGAGCTTTTCCCGATAGCTCGACCCGAACGCTTCCGCAGCCTCCAGCACCTCCTTGTCGACAAGTCTGATCCCGAGGTTGGTCAGGCGAACGATTGGTGGAATCGCGTAGACGCAGACGGCGATCAGTCCCGGGACTTTCCCGATGCCCAGAAGCATCACCACCGGAATGAGGTACACGAAGCTCGGAATGGTCTGCATGATGTCGAGAATGGGCAAGATGGCGGCCTGCACCCGGTCGTTTCGTGCCATGAGGATGCCGATCGGTATTCCGACGGCGATGCAAAGCGCGGTCGCGACGGAGACGATCGCCAAAGTCGCCATGGCGTCTTCCCACATGTCCAGATAGCCAATGAGCAGGAACGACAAAACGGTTCCCGCAACGAGCCACCAGCTCCGCGACCCGATCCATGCCAACCCGGCAATGACGAACAGAACGATCGGCCACGGGGTGTCCACAAGAAGATCCTGAAACCACTTCAGGAACATCAAGAGCGGGTGAAAAATGTTTTCGAGCAATTCACCGTACTCGCGTGAAAATTCCCTGAAGGATCCGTCAATGTTCTTCTTGAGATCGCGAAGCGCCTGCCGTTCCATGGTCGGAAATTCGACAAAAAATTCCATCACTTACCCCCTTTGGACGGGTGACAAAAAAAGTTGCGGCCCGACCGGCAGTTGTTGCCGACGGGCCGCATCATAGGTCTGAAATGTTCAGAGTGCTGCCTTGACCTTTTCCGCAACGTCAGCGGAAACCCATTGGGTCCAAAGGTCTTCGTGCCGGATGAAGAACTCGATGGCTGCATCTTCGCCACCGGCCTGTTCATCGCCCATGTACACGAGCATGGAGTTCATGATCGGTCCCGGGAAGACACGGTTCGACAGATAGTCGACAACAACGCCGCCTCTTTGCATCAGGTCGTCGGTGATGACCGTATGCACTTCGGACCTGGTCCAGGCCGAAGGCTGCGGGTCAGCGCATTCCTGTTCGGGCTTGACGATGCAATTGTCCCAATTTTCCGAACCGGCGAAATCAACGCCAAACGGAACCGGGTGCATCTTGTACTTTCCGATCAGAGCAGTCGGCGACCAGTAGTATCCGAACCAGTTTTCTCCGCGTTCGACCGCCTTGGCCATCGAACCGTCGAGACCGGCTGCTGAACCGGGATCGACATGAATCCATCCCTTCGCTTCCATGTCGAAAGCGCGGAAGAGATTGGCGTTTGCCAGTTGGCATCCCCAGCCTGCTGGACAGCCGACAAAGGCGCCTTTCGAGGGATCTTCCGGATGCGGGAACAGGTCGGGACGTTCGAGAATGTCCAGAACTGTCTTGAGTTCCGGGTGCTTTTCGGCCGTATGCGGCGGAATCCACCAACCTTCGCCGAGCTGCGTGATCGGGCCGTCGAGAACCGAATGCAAGCGACCCTCGTCAATCGCGATGGCGAGGGGTTCGCGAACTGCGTTGACCCACAATTCGCCCGCGACATCGGGCTGACCCTTTTCGTTCATCGACGCGAATGTCGTTGTCGTCGCGCCTGGAACGAGTTCGACGTCGCAACCGTAGCCGTGTTCGAGAATGAACGCGTCGACGTTGGCCATGAGCTCTCCCGAAGCCCAGTTCCATTCGGCCATCGAGACAGTCCCGCACTCTTGTGCCGTCACCGACGACGAAAATGCCGTTGCACCGGCCAGCACAACCGCCGCGGCGGCAGTTTTCTTAAGCATGGTTTTCCTCCTGCATACTCAAATCCATTGGGCACCCTATGCGTTCATTCCAAAAGATTCAACATTGCAAGCCATATGGCGGCAGATCAAAAACTCGTTGACCCGTGAGTCGGGATTTGCCAAAATGGCACAAAATTTCCCCATGGAGCCGCAATGGACACTTATGGCGCATCAAAGTCTGAATTCTCGCTTCTGCGAGAGCGGGCCGGACTTTCAATTCAAGATCTCTCCGACGAAGTCGGTTATTCGAAAAGAACATTGTATCGCTGGGAGAGCGGTGAGTTTCCTCCTCGTCGAGCCGTGATGTCCAGACTGAAGGTGCTTGCTGACAAGACCGTTCAAGAAAAGTTCAGGCGAAACCCTTTTACGTTCATTGATCTGTTTGCGGGCATTGGTGGAATGCGCCGCGGGTTCGAGGCGGTTGGCGGAGAGTGCGTCTTCACCTGCGAATTGGACCGCTACGCCAGAAGCACGTATCTTGCAAACTACAGTTGCGACCACGATGTCGCCGAAGACATTACGACCGTGCCGTCCAGTGCCGTCCCAGATCATGACGTTCTGCTCGCCGGATTCCCCTGCCAGCCGTTCTCGATTGCCGGTGTTAGCAAGAAAAATGCCCTCCAACAGCCGCACGGGTTTCACTGCGAGGCACAGGGGACGCTTTTTTTCGATGTGGCGCGCATCATCGAGAGACGACGCCCGCATGCATTCGTGCTCGAGAACGTGAAGAACCTGGTCGGACATGACAAGGGAAGGACCTTTCGGGTCATTCATCGCACCTTGACAGAGGAACTCGGATATCAGGTCCACTGGAAAGTCATTGACGGGCGTTATTGGGTTCCTCAACACCGGGAACGGATCTTCATCGTGGGCTTTCGGCACGAGAACGGGTTTAATCTAGACAATATCGGCATACCGGCCGAAGGCCCAAAACTGGCGTCCATCTTGCACCCCGAAGACGGAAGCGAGCCTGAAGAGTCTCCGTGGACATTCGGGCCAGAAGCCAAAGTCAGTGAAAAGTACACGCTTTCCGATCACCTGTGGAAGTATCTCCAGAACTATGCCGCCAAGCACCGGGCCGCTGGAAACGGATTCGGCTTTGGTCTCGTCGGACCGGAAGACACGACGAGAACACTCTCGGCCCGATACTACAAGGATGGCTCCGAGATCTTGATCCGGCAGGATGGTAGGAATCCCAGACGGCTGACGCCTCGTGAATGCGCGAGGTTGATGGGATTTGACAGGCCCGGCGAACGCGAATTTGTCATCCCCGTGTCTGACACGCAGTCCTATCGCCAGTTTGGCAACGCCGTCATCGTACCGTGTGTCGAAGCCCTTGCACGTCACATGGCTCCTTGGATCGCCATCAACCGGATTCCTGCCCAATTGCAACTTCCATACGTTGCCTGACATCTTCGACGCTGCCACTTGGTCCGCAACGGTAATCAGCATCGGTTGCAACGACACTCGAACGGAAACACCGATCTGATCCGATGCCAATCGCGCACGTGACGATTCCGTTGAAGACAAGATAAAGCTGAACTCCACAGAAAAACCGACATGTCGTTTATTTGGCGCGCTTTTGCGCGCAAACGTCCTGGTTGGTGGCTGGTTTGGATCGGCCACGACTGCTATTAGTTTTGATAGCCATCGACACGTCCCGATTCCCGACGGAACGCCGGGGACCGGTGGCTAAACAGGCAACGGGACCGGATCGCGCTCGAAAGCCTACTGGCAAACGCATTGGAGGAATCAGCGGTGTCGAGCGTGATGAAGGCTGACCTTGTGGAATGGATTGAACAGTGCTCAGGTGCCGGCAGCACTTGGTACGTCAAGCGTCTCTCCGGAAACGACACACTTGCAAACGGATCGCACCAAGCGGGGCCGTATATTCCTAAGAATGTGTTGTTTCAGGCTTTTCCCGACCTCTACCAGCCGGACGTTCAAAATCCCGACATTCGGTTCGAAATGATTATCGATTCCCACTCTGACAGGAGGTTGATTCGAGCAATCTGGTACAACAATCGGTCACGCGGCGGGACGCGAAACGAGTCACGGCTGACAGGATTTGGCGGTGCGTCATCCGCCCTGCTCGATCCGAACAACACCGGTGCACTTGTTATTTTCGCGTTTGTCCCTGCTGGTGAAGCAACCGTATGCAGAACCTGGATATGCCGAAACGAATCAGACGAGACCATTGTCGAGGATCGCATTGGCCCAGTGGAACCCGGTTCCGGGATCGAGATACGCCCTCACCCTTCAGAAAAACTTCAGTTGTCGTTTTTGGCATCGCAACACTTCGGCGATTGTCATCTCCAACCGCATGAGCTTCCTCCTGACTGGTTGGAACAATTTCCGACGGGTGCGGAGATTGTCCGCAAGACCATCGAAATGCGACCGGAACACAACCGTCCACCCGATTTACGTCTCCTTCGCCGCCGAGAGTGCGAATACCAGCTATTTCTCAGTATCGAGGAGGCAACTGAATTGCCGATTCTCATGCGCGGATACCGAAGCGTCGAAGAATTTACCAATCATGCCAACTCCGTCATGCAGAGACGAAAAGCTCGGTCGGGTCGGTCTTTGGAACTTCATGTAAATGAGATTTTCGGTGAGGAGGGTCTCGAGGAAGGGCGAGATTTTTCGCATCAACCGCGAACTGAGGCTGGCAAACGTCCGGATTTCGTGTTTCCGTCGCAGGCCGACTATCAGGATCCCTCCTTCCCCGCAGACCGGCTCCGCATGCTCGCCGTCAAGACCACGTGCAAGGACCGTTGGCGTCAGATTCTGAACGAGGCAGACAGAATTCCGCGAAAGCACCTTCTCACCTTGCAGGAAGGCGTTTCGGAGACACAGTTCAAGGAGATGACCGCGGCCGGCGTTCAGTTGGTTGTTCCAGACCCGCTGATCCGCAAATTCCCGAGGCAACTTCGATCCGAGATTCAGACGTTCAAGTCGTTCATTGAAGAAGTTTCTCGAAGTGAAGATGAGTGACAATTTGGCGGCGGCACCAAACGGGAAGATTGAACCTCAGATGTTGCCTTGCCATGCGAACGAGACCAAGCCATCAGCAGTGATCAGCCCTGCCGCCATCGATCAAATTCAGTTGGCAGGAGGTCAATGATGTCGGGTACCGACATGCATTCAGGGTCGTAGGTCAAATCCAACTGTCGAAGAACGATGCCGAATCGACGAGCACTGCCCCGCCTGTTGCCTGCGGCGCCACTTCTTGGTCGCTGCCTTTTTTCGTCAAAGTACAGCTTGTTGGCAGCCCTAATTATCTTTCGGCTGGCAAGTACGTGCTGACGCCCGCCAAATTGTTCCAAAATCTCGCCGTGCACGCTGAGCGGGTACTTTTGTTCGCGAGGCGAAATCAGCAAAAATCGAGACGCCGCATCATGCTCCCGTACCAAGTACCAAGGGGAACGAACCAAATGGCGATAGTGGTGACGGTAGTCTGAGCTCAGAATGTACATGTACTCCCGCTTCGGAGATCGGTTGCCGCTTGCATCTGGGGGACAAAGATTGTCGAACCATAACAGCGCAAGTGCACTCCAAAACCCTACATCGCTGCTAATCTCCGTGAGGTCGAAGGCACGGAGCAGTGTCCTAAGGAAGCAACCGAACATATACCGGTCGTCAAATTGTGCTCCTCCAGGACAAATTGTGTTTGACAATCCAGCAGAGGTCTTCGGATCTTCGAGCAAGTGGACCGGCGGTTCGCCTGTAGCTCCGCCCAATACGTAGCTCCGAAACTCTTCGATTCCATTCTCGTTAAGTTTTCTGAACGCCCGTGTCATTCAGACTCTCCCGATGCCGAATTTACCTTGTCCACCAACGAGAATCTCTCACAAAAAAGACAAACAACATCATCAATCCAGTTTTGTCTTTCGTTTGGATCATGAAATCGGGCAGGAGCGTCAACCCCAAATTCGTTCTTGCAATACTCCAACCATTGATCCTTCCAGTTCGCTTCGTCGTCATCCTCTCCTGTCTCCGTCTCCTGGACAAGTTCGTTGAGAACGAAACGCATTGCCACAGGGAGCACAAGGCCCTGCACCAGTGCAGATCCCTGCAACTTTGACATAAACCCGTGAATTCTACTGTTGACAATGAGGTGTGGGCGATCACCTTGTTCAATAACAACTTTCCAGGTCTCTTGGCCCAAATCACGACATTCGATCGGAAATATACTACTGCGGCCCTCATCGTCCTCGCCTTTACCGCGAGGCCTGATGCGCTCCGCAGAACCGAGGATCTTTCCCGGTTCGGCATCACTGTCGACCACTTTCACCCGAAACAACACACGACCACTTTTGTCGACCTGATCCAGAACCAAGACTTCAGGAACGTTCGGTGCACCAATGGTACCGCAATCGAACCACTGCCCGGAAGATCGGTGATAGGCTTCGATTGTCACGCGAGCACTTGCCGGAAACCCCATATTTTCAAGTCTCAATTCCGCCCTTGCCTCGAGTGGCTCGCCGATACGAATGTCCAGCATCTCAATTCTCACCCACTCGAGTCCAATTCGTTTGCGTCCAGTCGAGTTTATTCGTCTTTTGCTCATGACGGGGTCCTAGCATCTACGATCAAGTCACGCCGGGCGTCAAAACCAAATGCCCTGAGGCAGAAATCTGGGCCGGTAACGTCGAAAAACAATGTGTTTGAAGTTCGGATTTCCACCCTACCCTCAACTACCTCAAACCCAATGTTGCCACTTTTCCGAAGGTCGAAATCGAACAGGCTAAACCGTCTGAATGGATCGAATCCGATCATGTCGTAAGCCATGCGGACCCGAATTCGCTTTGGATACTCCCACGATTGGGCACCTGCAGCAGAAGTAATTCGAAACCCACCGTGTTCTGAGTGAATCCGAATAGCAGCTTCTCTTGGCTGAACATTAACGGTAGGTTTACGGACTTTTTTTCTCTTTTTTCTTGCGGTTGTCTTCTCTGCGATGGAAAAGAAGTCGATCAGTGCATCATCGTCCTTCATTTCCTTTTGGTCATAGACCAGGTCAAAAAAGTCACGTAACGCTCTCCTAATCGAAGACAACGACGTTTTTTGATCATCCCAGTTTGCAGCCAGTTTTTCCGCGTTGGCATTCCAAGCTGTGTGAGCTGGGTTCTCGGCGTCACCGAGAAACTCCGCTACGACGCCCTCATTGGCAATCATTGCGCCGAGCGCCATGGACCCTTGGAACTGGCGCTCACCCGGTAATGTTATTGGTCCTCGGGCAAACAATGAAAAGGCCGACTCACCATCGGCAAGTGAACGTACGAACAGATCGATTGATCCAGTCTCATTTTGTCCTGTTTTGCGCCTAAGTTCTACCGGAACCCGGCAATGAACAAGTTTCCCGTTCGAAAACCGGTTCTTCATCGCGTCGATCTGGTCCGGTGCAAAATTCTCTCGTGTCAACCGGGGTCTTCCGATATGACCAGACGCATGCTCAACATTGTCTGAATTTAAGAATCCGCTGATTTCACGTACAAAATCGAATGGTATCTGTTTACCTGACCGGCCTATGGTTCGCGTGAAGTACTTGAAAGACCTTGCATCTATCCTGTCTTGACCTACCTGAACAATCAGTTGTCCAGCCAATATGGGAAAGAAATAATTCCTGACCACTCCTTTGATGATGTCGTCCTCGGAGACCCTACTGCCCACGAATGGGACAACCACGCTCAGGCCCGGTTGGCCTTCATCACGTTGAACACCAAACAGCGCTTTGAACTTCGATAGTATTCCCGCATCTTGAAACGGTCGCTGCGGTTCCGTGAGTTGACAATGATCATCACACCAGAATCCATGAGCAACAAAGTTTCGACCACCGACGGTGTGGTTTTTCAAAACTGCCTGCCCCATCACTGCAGGAAAACGGTCGCACTCACGGACAGTAAGCCCAAAGAAAGTATTGATCTCTGAAGACGACGAATAAACTAACTTGCCCAACCCCCACCTGCCACCTTTTTGACCCGACTTCCCGGACTCTCCAACTGCCCTCCAGAAGTTGTCAAAATCACCACCATCAAGGCTCACCAAGCTGCCCGTCAGGCCTCTGGTGTTATAGTCCTCAATGACAAGGACCTTAGACCTTTGGTTTTCACATTCCGGCAAATCCAAGCCGCATGCATTCAAGTGAGGAAGAAGACCTGCAAAGAGACAACGTAACTCGTTGCACTCATCATCCTCAAGTTCATTGAGGTAGAATCTGACTTCTACTGGATTCCGACTGCTCGCCGCATCCAGCGAGTTCTGAATCGCTTCTCGAACAAGTGCCTCGGTTAGACCAACATCATCATTGTTGAATTGATCGCGTTGAGTCACACCGATCCGCACATCGGAAGGGTTAGCTGCGTTGAAATACCATTTTCCGTGCATTATTCCTCTCCACCTTTAGCATACACATTTCATTCATCTTTTCGGAAATTTCAAGGGATGAACAGAAACCAATAGAAGAATAATGCCTCGTTTCAGATTCAAGCTGGCGAACGACAATCGCAACACTCTCCAACACCTAGCTGCGAGTTACATCAAATGATTTGTTTTTGAGGCGAAAAATCAGTCAGTCAATGTTCCGTCAGTCTCTCTTTTAGGTATTCAAGTGTGAACACACTCTTGCATGATCGGGACAATCATACTCGGAAAGTTATTCGATTTGCGTTCAACAAGCCCAACCATGCGTGGGTCAAGGTTGTCATCAGGCTGCTCAAGTTGGCGACCGTTCGGCCCAACCCGCGAATATTTTCTCGAGCACGACAACAACATAGAACAGGAGGATGCCGAGAAGCGCGAGAGCGATCAACACGGCAAACATCAGGGGATAGTCGGCACTGATCTTGCCGCTGTCGAACAGGTGACCAAGCCCGCGCCCGTGAGGCTCGACGATCTCCATCAGGTTCGTGCCGATGAAGGCAAGCGTCACGGCGACCTTCAACGCCCCGAAGAACTCCGGCAAGGTCTTCGGAAGCGCGATCTTCCAGAAAATCGTGAACCGCGAGGCACCGAGCGAAGCGAGAATGTCGCGGTATTCGGGCTCAAGCGTCGACAACCCGATCGAAACCGACACGGCGATCGGGAAGAAAGAAATCAGAAACGCGATGAGTATGGTGTTCATGTCGTGCTGGCCGACGAACAGCAGGGCGATGATCGGAACAACGGTCGCCTTGGGAATCGCGTTGAATCCGACAAGCAACGGGTAAAGCGCATCCCGCATGACCTTGTTCAGCCCCATGATCAGGCCGAGAAGGACACCGCACAACACTGACAGGATCAGCCCAGCAACGGTTCGCCACAGCGTGTCCCATCCGTATTCCAGGAAATGCCAGCGGAATTTCCAAAATGCCGGCCCAAGCCCGACAGTTCGCTCGGTCGCTTTCCCTCGAATCCCTCGAGTCCCACGAGAGCGAGCAATTCTCGTGCCCGCTCCTCTTTTTCCGACTTCGGCATGCGGGTCGCAACAATCTCGAGCGGCAAGGTCACGTTTCGCAATACCGAACGCCATTCGAGCAGCACCGGATTCTGAAACGCCATGCCGACCGTCGACTTCGGTCCCGTCACCTTCTTCCCGTGAAGCCAGACCTCGCCGGCGTCCGGCTTCAACAGCCCGGCAATCAGGCGCGTGAGCGTCGACTTTCCGCAACCAGACGGACCAACCACGGCAGCGAAGCCGCCGTCCGGCACCTTGATGTCGATGCCATCAAGGACCGGAAGTATTCCGTCGTCGGTCTGGTAGGAAAGCTCGACGCCTCGAATGTCAATCAAGGCATCCATGGATTCTGCGGCACCTTTCGTGGAAGACCACCCCGGCTTTTGGACGTCGCCGCCAGCCGGGGTGGTCATGTTCACGCAATTCGCCTCTTTCGTGGCCAAGATGGCCAAATCCGAGGCGACTGTCGCGGTCAGATCAGACTACTGAAGCATCCTCATTTCCGCCGCAGGAAGGTATGCGTCGGTGTAGTAGAGCGATGCGTCCGGTGCGCTGTTGAAATCGTAGGTTTCCTGCATCTGCACGAGAGCTTCCGCCATTCGCGCGGAGTCAACACCGCCAATTCCATTGGCGCGGGTGTAGTCCGTGAGCACGTTGGCATCGATCGCGAGCTGCAGGCGGCGTGTTTCAAGCGCAGCGTCAGCAGCAGGATTCCGCTTCACGAGTGATTCGACAGCCAGGGCCGGATCGGCGATCGCATCTTTCCAACCGCTTGCCACCGCCGTGATGAACCCTGTCACGTGATCAGGGTTGGCAGCCGCGTAGTCGGTGTTCACGATGATCGCGTTTCCGTAGAGCTGGAGGCCGTAATCCGCCATGAGGATGGTCGAAATGTCATCCTCGGGGATGCCGAGGCGAACCAGGTTCAGGAAGGACGAGAACGAAAAGCCGGTCACCGCATCCACATTGCCTTCCGCAAGCATCGGCTCGCGGGTCGGGAAACCGACAGGCTCGACCTTGATCTTGTCAACGTCCAGATCATTGGCCGTGGCAAAAGCCGGGAACTGGGCCCAGGCGCCGTCAGGCGGAGGCGCGCCAAGCACGCGGCCTTCGAGATCCTTGGGTTCCATGACTCCAAGGCTTTTCCGTCCAACGACGGCAAACGGCGGCTTGTCGTACACCATCATGACCGCGATGACCGGTGCGCCCGGGTTCTGGTCGAGGAACTTGACCAGCGAGTTGATGTCGGCAAAGCCGATCGGGAAGGCGCCCGTGGCAACCTTGGGTATCGCGTCAAGCGATCCCTGCCCGGCAGAGATTTCGACATTGAGACCCGCATCGGCGAAATGCCCGTTATCGATTGCCAGGAAGTAAGGAGCCGATGGACCCTCGAACTTCCAGTCCAGAGCGAACGGCATATCCACTTGGGCGTTGGCGGATCCTGCCAATGCCAAAGCAAAGGAAAGACCAGCAAGAGCAGACTTGTACATGGGCAACGAACTCCTCATTTGTCGTCTAGAACATCACACTGTCATGATCCAAACGGATGTCGGACGCGGCCGACCGCCGTTTAGAGACAGTTCGCAACGTCATACCCTATCCAATTCCACCACCGGTGCAAGATGATGACCGAGATTTCGATGCGGATTGCTGACAATTTGGGCACGAGGAAGGCGCCGATCTGAATCGGAGGCAGATTACGCATCGTCACGTCCCTTGCGGTCTGTCCATCCTGCTCGGCATCGCGTTGCCGGCCCGCCTTGAAGCGCTCTTGTTCGTTTCGGCTCGTGGCGATACTTGGCAAGGTGTCTTGCGGTTGCCGAAATCGATTGGAATCCGGAAAGGAACAAGGATGATCCCGCGCTATTCCCGACCCGAAATGGCGGAAATCTGGTCTCCCCAGTCCAAGTATCGAATCTGGTTCGAGATCGAGGCCCATGCCTGCGACGCCATGGCTGCCGCCGGGATCATGCCGAAAGATCTCGCGGGCGAAATCTGGAAAGCAGACGGGCTGACTTTCGATGTCACGCGCATCGATGAAATCGAAGCGATCACCCGCCACGACGTCATCGCGTTTTTGACCTACCTCTCCGAACACGTCGACGAGGACGCCGCGCGCTACCTGCATCTCGGGATGACATCCTCGGACGTTCTCGACACGTGCCTGAACGTCCAGTTGATGCGCGCAAGCGATCTGCTGATCGCCGACCTCGAATCACTGCTTGCAACGCTCAAGGAAATGGCTCTGGCCCACAAGCACACGGTTTGCATCGGACGTTCACACGGGGTCCATGCGGAACCCACCTCGTTTGGGCTCAAGCTCGCCTTTGCCCATGCCGAGATGGCTCGAAATCTCGAAAGAATGCGGGTGGCCCGAGACGAGATCTCTGTCGGGGCGATTTCCGGCGCCGTGGGAACCTACGCGCATGTCGAACCCGCAATCGAGCGACATGTGTGCAAGGCTCTGGGCCTGCGCCCCGAGACGATTTCGACCCAGGTCATCCCGAGAGACCGTCATGCGGCCTTTTTTGCCGCCCTTGGCGTGATTGCGTCGTCAATCGAGCGAATCGCGACCGAAATCCGCCACTTGCAGCGCAGCGAGGTTCTCGAAGTCGAGGAAGGCTTCGCACCGGGACAGAAAGGCTCGTCGGCAATGCCGCACAAGCGCAATCCCATCCACACGGAAAACCTGACCGGTCTCGCGCGACTCGTCAGGATGTCGGTTCAGCCCGCACTCGAGAACGTTGCCCTTTGGCACGAACGGGACATCTCGCACTCGTCAGTCGAACGCGTGATCGCGCCAGATTCGACGATTCTGCTCGATTTTGCCCTGGTGCGGCTCGAACGTGTCGTGCGGAACCTCGTGGTCCACCCGGACCGAATGGAGAAAAATCTCGCGCTGCTCAAAGGTTTGACGAATTCGCAGCGAATACTGCTGGCGCTCGTTGACAACGGAATGTCACGTGATGACGCCTATCGGATCGTGCAGCGAAACGCGATGAAAGTCTGGGACGAAGGCTTGGACTTCCTCGCCCTGCTGAAGAATGACGCCGAAGTCGCCGCCGTTCTGTCCGACGACGAGATCGAGCGACACTTCGATCTGGCTCATCACCTTCGCCACATCGACAGCATTTTCGAGCGCGTCTTTTCGACGTGACTTGGCGGGTCATGCCGCCATTGACGTCACGATCCTCGGCTTCTCGTCCAGTTGATTCGAATCGGATAGCGATATTCGTGGCGGCGGTCGTCGGACCGCCCGGGCGAAACCTTCACCCGGAATTGTCCTCGAGATCGATGATCTCGTGCTTCGCCTCGTCGAGCAACCTCTCCATCGTGCGTCGCAATTCCTTCTCGCTGACCTTGTCGCCCAGGTCGCTGGCCACCTTGCGAAAGACATCCTCATCGCCGGGCTCATCGAAGTCGGCTCGGATGACTTCTCCCGCGTAGCTCTGCGCATCATCCCCAGACTTGCCGAGCAATTCAGCCGCCCACAATCCAAGCTTCTTGTTCCGACGGGCCTCGACCTTGAACCGCAGTTTCGCGTCCTGCGCAAACTTCGATTCGTAACCCTTCTCTCTTTCCTCGAAAGTGGTCATTTCCGCTCCTCGTGCATGGCGCGCCCGCAGGCCACCGTTGTTCTGGTTTTGTGACGAGATCGACCCGTCCATGCGACCGGCCAGCCACTTGACGTCATGGCGACATGCCAACTGCGACGCCCCGTTGAACTCTTGATCGACCAACAATGGATATGGGGGCAATGGGTCGAATTATCAAGCCAATCCTTGACCCGTCATGAATTCGGAATGCCCGGGCATGCGACGCCGAATACCGAAACGACCGATGAGAGCGACAACCGCTCGCCAGAAAGATTCGCATGCGAGTCCAGCAGCGAGTCCGAGTGCAAGACGGCCTCGCCGATGCTTGCCCAGTTTGGGTGAGTTCATTACAACCCGAAGTCAAACGTCTGGTCATGATCAAGGCAGGAGGCCGACTGATGGCGCGCCGCAAGAAAATCTACGAAGGCAAGGCCAAGATCATGTACGAGGGGCCCGAACCCGGTACCATCGTTCAGTATTTCAAGGACGACGCGACCGCTTTCAACGCCCGCAAGAAGGGGGTGATCGAAGGCAAGGGCGCGCTGAACAACCGAATCTCCGAGCATGTCATGGTCGGCCTCGATTCGGTCGGGATCCCGACACATTTCATTCGCCGACTCAACATGCGCGAACAACTGGTTCGCGCCGTCGAGATCATTCCCCTCGAAGTCGTGGTACGAAACTATGCCGCCGGTTCGCTGGCAAAGCGGCTCGGACTCGAAGAGGGAACCTCCCTGCCCCGGCCGATCGTCGAGTTCTGCTACAAGAACGACGATCTCGGCGACCCTCTCGTGGCCGAGGAGCACATCTATGCATTCAACTGGGCCAGCCATCACGACGTGGAAAACATGGTCACGCTCGCGCTGCGGGTGAACGACTACATGTCGGGGTTGCTGTTCGCTGTCGGCATACGGCTTGTGGACTTCAAGATCGAGATTGGACGGCAATATGACGGCGACTATCATCGCCTGGTCGTCGCTGACGAGATCTCGCCGGACTCTTGCCGCTTGTGGGACATCGAATCGGGGAAGAAGCTGGACAAAGACGTCTTTCGGCACAACCTCGGGAACCTGTCCGAGGCCTATGCCGAAGTCGCGCGCCGACTCGACCTGCTGCCTGGCGACAACGTCATGGCTCGGAAGAAAACCGGTTGATGCCCGTTGGTCCAAGGCAATCCGCCCGATGAAAGTCCAGGTTCACATCACGGTCAAGAAAGGGATTCTCGATCCGCAGGGCGAGGCCGTGCAAGCCGCACTGGAACGTCTTGGATACCGAGCCGTCAACGAGGTCAGGGTCGGAAAGCTGATCGAGCTCGACCTTGACGTCAAGGAAGCCGAAACAGCCAAATCATCGGTTCACTCGATGTGCACCGAGTTGCTGGCCAACAGCGTCATCGAAGACTTCGACATCAGGTTTCCCTGATGCGCTCCGCGGTCATCCAGTTTCCGGGATCCAACTGCGATCGAGACCTCAGGGTCGCACTCGAGCTGGCATCAGGCGGAATCAGCCCGGTGGACCTCGTGTGGCACAAGGATACCTGCTTGCCAACTGGACTCGACCTCATCGGTATCCCGGGCGGGTTTTCCTACGGCGATCACCTGAGATGCGGCGCGATTGCGGCCCACTCACCCATCATGAAGTCGGTGGTCGAATTCGCGAAAACCGGTGGACATGTCATTGGCATCTGCAACGGATTCCAGGTCCTGACGGAGACCGGCCTGCTGCCCGGCACGCTGATGAGAAATGCCGGTCTTCGTTTTGTCTGTGCGGAAATCGATCTCTCGATCGAATCGACTGATTCGGCTTTCACGTGCCTGTACACACGGGGTGAGAGCATACGCCTGCCCATCGCGCACCACGACGGGAACTACAGGACCGACCCCGACACGCTGAAGCGACTCGAAGACGAGAATCGGATCGCCTTTCGCTACCTCGACAATCCCAACGGTTCGCAAGGATCGATCGCGGGGGTCCTGTCACGCAACCGACGGGTTCTTGGGCTCATGCCGCACCCCGAACGCCGGGTCGAACAGGCGACAGGTGGCACAGATGGCCGAGGAATTTTCGAGGGGCTTGTCTCGAGCCTCGCGGATGCTTGAGTTTCACAGCCGGTCATCGAGCCGAGTTGCAGCCCCGGTGCGACGATGTCCGCATCCACCGCATCAGCCGAGGCATCGCGAACGGGGTGCCGGCCGCAGGTTTGATGCGACATTGGCGGCAGAACATCGCCGGATCCGAGGCTCCGACAGACCGCAGATGAAGCATCCCCACCCAGCCTGTCACGACCCGGGCATCATTCGCGCGTATCAGGAGCGGGATCCAGGCTGGAAGTGCACCTCTTCCGGCTGCGGCACTCACCGGGCACGCCGACCCTCTTGGAGTCGCGAAACAGGTGGGACGGCACCGCGCGGGATCGGATAAGGACCATGACGACCGGCATCAGCGCGAGCAGTGAACAGGAACCCCGTCGGGACATGCGCAAGCTGGGCGGGGCCATTTTTGTCTTTTTCGTTTTCGTGACCGGATTCGTCTGGATGATCAACCTCTATGTCTTCAACGGATATGTGCATCAAGCGCGCAACGATATCGAACGCCAACTTGTCGGGTTCGCCGGCCAGATCCAGAGCGAACTCAACCGCATGTCTTTGACACCGTTGCATCTTTCGCAGGATTCGCGATTGATCGACGACCTTGTCTCCAAATCGTTCAGTCGCACGTCCCTGCGGCTGTTCGGCCACCAGGAGGCCGTTGGCTCGAAGGCGCTGCATCTCTTGAACGATGTCGGGCGACTGGTTGCAACGACCGAGCGCGAACGATTGACCGAAGTGCACAATGAACGAGCGTTTTACGTCAACGCAGTGCGCTCAAGCGACACAGTGTTCTCAAGCGAAACGCTCGACGACAGAATCCAAAGGCACTTTTACAGTCGTCGCATTCAGCACAACGAAAAGAATGTCGGCATCATCGTCGTCGAGATCGATCTTGGAAAACTCTTCGATTCGCTTCCCGAACAGAACGGAATCACGTTTGCCACGGATTCTGCCGGGCGGATCCTGTTTTCGACGGAAAGCCGGTTTCATTCCAAGACCGAAGCGGAGGCGCTGGCAGAACCGCCCCCCGCCTCGCGACTCGGGCGGGTGATCCGGTTTTTGCAGACCGCGAGCCTGGTACCGGCGGACCTGCACTTTCGGGGGCAATCCTACATCCGGGTCAATGCGTCGATTCCCTTTCAGGGCTGGAAATTGGTCCGACTGTCCGACACTGACGAGGCGCGCGCGGCGATCGATCGGATTATCGTTCTCGAAATTGCAGCCATCGCCATCCTGTTTTCGCTCATGATCTTCGGGCTGTTGCACCGCCGGCAATATCGCCTCGAAACCGAGTCTCGCGAACTCCGCATGCTCAATGCCCGACTCGAAAAGGAAATCAGGGAACGCAGACGCACCGAAAAGGACCTCGAAAGGACCCGCCTGAACCTTGCAAGGTCCGAGAAGCTCGCAGCGTTGGGCGAACTCTCGGCCTCGGTCAGCCACGAACTGAACCAGCCGTTGTCCGCCGTGCGCACCTATGTCGCGAGTTCCCGCGCCTTGCTTGATCGGAACAATCGCGAGGGCGCTCTCGCAAAGATCGATGAAATCGACGAGTTGGCGGTCCGCATGGCAAACATCATCGGTCAGCTTAGGGCGCATGCCCGTGAGACCACCGACAGGCTGGTGGACATCGACTTTCGCCGCGCGATCGACTCGTCGCTCGCGATGACGAGCGGAGAAATCGATCAGTCCGACGTCCAGGTCGTCAAGTCGGCTCCCGAAGCGCCCGTCATGGTCGCCGGCGATCTGGTTCTGCTCGATCAGGTCATCGTCAACCTGATCAGAAACGCGCTTGACGCCATGGACGACCGCGATGACAAGCAACTCGAACTGAGGCTCGGCGTCGAGGGGAAGGCCGCCACGCTGTCGGTCACGGACAACGGGACAGGGTTCGAGAATCCCGAAAAGCTGTTCCTTCCTTTTTACACGACAAAATCTCACGGGCTGGGCCTCGGCCTCGCCATTTCCTCAGGGATAGCAAAAGACCTTGGCGGCCGCCTGTCGGCGGAAAATGCACCCCAGGGTGGCGCCGTGTTCCACTTTCGATTGCCCGTGATCCAGTCCGCGAACTCAAGCCCAGGAGAGTAGTCAATGTCCGAACAGATGGCGGTCACGATCGTCGACGACAAATTCGACGTCCGGGAGTCGCTCAGGCAATGGCTCGAATTGTCGGGCTACACGCCGAGGACCTTCGAAAACGCCGAAGACGCATTGCAGGAGATCGATTCCGACTATCCTGGAATCGTGATCACCGACGTCATGCTGCCGGGAATGGACGGTCTCGACTTCCTGCGGCGCATCCGGATGATCGACCCGCAGCTGCCGGTGATCATGATCACCGGTTTCGGGAAGGTCAAACTCGCCGTCGATGCCATGCAGCTGGGCGCCTACGACTTCCTGGAAAAACCCTTCGATCCGGATCGTATGGCGGACCTTGCGAAACGGGCATCGCAAGCGCGCAGCCTGACGCTCGAGAACCGGTCGCTCAGGCGCGAACTGTCCGGAAGCGCAAGTCTCCAGGATCGTCTCATCGGAGACAGCGAGGCGATGCAGCAACTTCGGGAGGCGGTCCTCGATGCCAGCCAGGCCGACGGCCATGTCCTGATCACGGGAAAGACCGGGACCGGCAAGAGCACGATTGCCCGCGCGCTGCATGCCTGCGGACCCCGCCAAGGCAAGCGATTCGTGGTCGTCAACTGCGACGCATTCTCGGAAGACGAGTTGGGACGACAGCTCTTCGGTCCGCTGGACCAGGGGCTTCCCTTGATCGATCAGTCGCTCGGAGGGAGCTTGTGCATGGAGGACTTCCCTGCCCTGGCGCCATCCCTGCAGGCACGTCTGTTGCACAGGATCGAGGAAACCGAGGGACGCGATCGATCGCCGTTGCGAATCATCGCGATCGCCAACGAACCGCGGGACGCGGATTCGACCGAGCTTCCCATTCGCCAGGATCTGCTGGACCGGGTCGCCGCGATCCGGATTCGGATTCCGCAGTTGCAGGAACGGCCCGAGGACATTCTTCCCCTGTTCAACCGGTACATCGGCATGTTCTCGGAGGACTACGGGTGCACGCCACCTGCAGTGACCGCCGAAGACTCCGCGCGCCTCGTGACATTCGAGTTTCCCGGAAACATTCGACAGCTGATCCAGATCGCCGAACGGGCGGTCTTTGGAAGTCGGCGCGGCGACTCAACGCTCGCGGATCTGCTCTCGCCCGAGGCTCCGGAGAGCCGGCAGCCGAAGTCTCACGGGGTCGGATCACTCAAGAACCAGCTCGATGCATTCGAGCACATGCTGATCGAGATTTCGATGAAACGGCATCACGGCTCGGTCGCAAAGGCAGCCGAAGAACTGTCGATCCCGAGGCGAACCCTGAACGACAAGCTCGCCAAGCACAAGCTGAACCGCGCCGACTATCAGGACGCGGGCGCGGCGTGATCATCATGCGGGCGGGCGCGCCCGATCGTCCGCCTGTGCCACGTATTCGGAAAGCGAATTCTCGAGATCGCCGAATCCGGTGAAGCGGTACTCGAAGGAAAGGTTCAGTCGCTCCGCGCAGGTCTTCGCCTTCGCCTGCAGGTCGGAATCCTCGACCTGCGACAGGTAGACCAGCGTGTCGTAATTGCCGAAGTACATGTCCCTGAGATCCGGGTGTCGATCGAGTCCGAGCGGTTTCCAGACGAATGCGTCGAATTGACGCACGAGAAAATCGGTCAGGTAGAAGGCCGACATTTCGTCATCGCCGCGCTTCGCAAACAGTTCGTTTCCCTCGAAAAAGCTGTAGCAGTGCGGTCCGGCAATCATGGTGACGCCGAGTTCCTTGCACCGCGCTTCCAGCAGGCCGCCGGTCCCGCAATCCGCATAGGCCACGAAAATCTCGTGGTGGGACTTCCGACCCGCCTCGACCGCTGACGTCACGGCATCCGTGATGAGTTCGGGGCGAAGATGAAGCTGGGCGGGAAGACACCTCAACTCGACGTGGGTCCACCCGTTCCGTTCGATCAGCTGGAGGATTTCGCGCGCAAGCGCTCCGCAAGCAATGACCAGGACTCGCGAGGGCCCGACATCCGCCAGGCTGTCCCCGCGCGGCTCGATGACTTGATCATCCGGTTCCATCGATCTGGGCGCCAGCCATCAGCTGGTTGTGCTTTCGGGTCATGAACTCTTTCGCGGTTTCGACCGCGATTGCCGCATCGCGACAATAGGCATCCGCGCCGATGGCCTTGCTGAATTCCTCGTTGAGCGGCGCCCCGCCGACGAGGACGACGTAGTCGTCGCGCATTCCCTTTTCGACCATCGTGTCGATGACGACCTTCATGTAGGGCATGGTGGTGGTCAGCAGCGCCGACATGCCGAGGATATCGACCTCGCTGGCTTCCAGCGCCTCGATGTAGTTCTCGACCGGATTGTTGATCCCGAGATCCTGCACCTCGAAACCCGCACCCTCCATCATCATGGTCACGAGGTTCTTGCCGATGTCGTGAATGTCTCCCTTGACGGTCCCGATGACCATCTTGCCCACGCGCGGAGCCCCGGTCTCCGCCAGCAACGGCTTGAGGATTGCCATTCCGGCCTTCATCGCGTTGGCCGCGAGAAGCACTTCGGGGACAAAGAGGACACCGTCGCGAAAGTCGATGCCGACAATTCTCATGCCTTCGACCAGCGCGTCGGTCAAAACCTTGTAAGGGGTCCATCCGCGATCAAGAAGAATCCTGACCCCTTCCTCGATTTCTTCCTTCAGACCATCATACAGGTCGTCGTGCATCTGGGGGACAAGTTCTTCGTCCGACAGTTCCGCAAGTATGATATCGTCTTCGTCGTCGTGATCCGACATGATTGCCCTCAACTCAAGCGTGGCGATTCCAGCGTCACCATTTGCACGAAATCTGATGCAATTGAAAGTCGACCATGTTCTGAATGCGACAAGATTCAGCCTTGATTCGACACATCGTTCCCGGACGGGCAGCAGCCGGACCCGGAATCGCGCTGACGCCTTCGGCGTCGCGTTGAGCGTCTCGATGACGTGTCTCCCGCATCGGCCGCAACTTCGGGAAGTCGGCCGACAAAGGCGCCAATGCGGTCGACGATGGCATCGAGTTCAGGACGCTCGCCCCGATCGGTCTTTTCGAGGGCAGTCCTCATTGCATCGAGATGCGTCGGGGTTGTTCCGCAGCATCCTCCGATGATCGACGCCCCGCAATCGCGGGCGAGAACGGCATAATCCGCCATGGTTTCAACTGATGCATCATAGACGATCTTGCCATGACGGAACTGCGGAATGCCGGCATTGGCCTTTGCGATGATCGGGCAGGCCATGCCCGCATCGACGAATCCGAGAACGGTCCGCAAGAGATCAGGCGCCCCCACGCCGCAATTGGCGCCTGCCGCTGCCGGCATTGGATCGCTCGCTTGAACTGCGGCTGCAAGATCGGCCTCGGTAACGCCCATCATGGTACGACCGGCCGTGTCGAAACTCATCGATGCCGACCACGGTACGCCGACCGACTTGATGGCGTCACGCGCTGCCGCAAGTTCGTCGAGGGATGACATCGTTTCGACCCAGATCAGATCGACACCGCCTCCGACCAGCCCGTCGGCCTGTTCCGCGAGAATCTCCACCGCACCCGCATAAGTCAGTTCGCCGAGCGGTTCGATCAGTTCACCGGTCGGCCCCATCGATCCCGCAACAATGACCTGCCGGCCGGAACTGTCGGCAATGTCGCGGGCGATTTCTGCCGAGATCCTGGACAGTTCCCACGCCCTGGACTGTGCACCATGCAGGCGGAGCCGGGCGGAATTCGAACCGAAGCTGTTGGTCAGGAACAGATCGGCGCCGGCATTGACGGAACCCTGATAGAGAGCCCGGATTCGGTCGGGATGATCCTCGTTCCACAACTCGGGAGCGTCGCCGGATTCGAGCCCCATGTTGAACAGACAGGTGCCTGTCGCACCGTCCGCGAGCAGCCAGCCTCGATCTTCCAGAACACGGGAAATCGGATCCGAGCCATTTTTGGAGTTCTGCCGGCTCACGCCTCATTCTCCCGATAATTCTGGGACCGCGATTCCCCGGGCAAGACGGCAATTCTCGACCGCCCACCCATACGTTGGGGAAAGTCGCCCGAGGCTCCCGACACCAGGCAATCCACAACAACACGCGTCGCCATCGTTCAGGCCGCCTCTTCTCGCCCGAAGGATTGAATTCGGGCGATCATGGATCGCAATCCGTTCGAGCGTTGCGATGTCAGGTGCTGGTCGAGTTCGATCTGCTTGAACGCGCCAAGCGCATCGAGGCTCGCGACGTCGTTCAATTTGCAACCGCAATAGAAGGACTTCAGTATCGCAATCAATCCTCGAACGATCATCGCATCGGAGTCGCCTTCGAAATAGAAGCGGGCCGAATCGCCGCCACACTCGACTCGCGGGACGATCCAGACCTGGGAGGCACACCCGTCCACCTTGGTCTGCGCAATGCGAAGAGATGCGTCCAGCGGGGGCATCTCGCGCCCGAGTTCAATGATGTAACCGTAACGATCTTCCCAATCGCTCAGACAGGAGAACGTCTCGACGATGTCATCGAATGTTTCCGACATGGTTGATGGTATCCCGGTGGGCACTGACGTTGAATTCCGATCGGACCTGGCAAGTTGCGCATTGGCGTTCTTGTCCATTGGATCCGGCGTCGTTCTACACAATTCGAATCGCACTGTGAACCGACCCGCCGGACGACGTGATCCCGTGCTTGGGTATCTCGGGGATCCCGCCCGACTCGCCGCAGGGCCGCAAGACGACAATTGGCGACGAGCGCAGTCATTCGCCTTGCCAGCCGGTTTCCTGTGTCGCCTCGTACCGTCCTCTGCTGCCAATGGCCCTGATCACGTTGAATCCGGGCAAGCCAAGCCGACCAACTACTGTCGATTTTGGAACGAGTTGATACTCGATCAAGATCGGGGTAGGTCACGAGAAGGAAGGCCTCACGGGGCGGATCACACTAATTTGAGGAAACGCCATGCAACTCAACCCGACCAGCAGCCAGACTTGCCGAACAAGTCGCAGCCCTTTTCTGCGATTGCTTGGAGCCATTGCCGTCACATTCGCCGTTGCCGCCTGCAGTTCCGACGGCGACTCATCCTGGTACAACCCAATGGACTGGTTCGATTCCGATGACGAGGAAACAAGCGTAGATGACGGCGGCGAGACTTCGGAAACCGGGGCGGTCAGCAACGGGGACGACAATGTTCTTGCCGACCAGATACACGACCTGCAACTCAATCCCGCCAGATCCGGGTCAATCCTGCTGGTCCGTGCCGATTCGCGCGTTTCCGGGTTTCATTCCGGTCGACTTGTGCTGATCAGTCACGGGGGTGACAGCGCCGGCGGTGGAAACGACGACATGCTGGTCTACGAACTTCGTGGGCACGTGCCACCGCTGGATCCCGAAGCGACCTCGACCGCTTCGCGCATCGAGCAGATCACGCTCGGAACGTTCATCCCGTCGAGCACGCTTGAGAGGAACGACCGAATCAAGGTGATCGGCAACAGCAACGCGGTCGAAATCGCCATCTGACTCTGTCGCGAGACACCTCCCCCAGTCTCAGTCCTGTCGTGTGTCGTTTGACCGTGTTTGAGGTATCTTGATCGTTTGGACACCGTCCTTGTCCGAAGCGAGAGCGATTTCGCCTCGCGTCAGTCGCAGCGCATCGCGACCAAAGATCTCGTTCCGCCAGCCAAAAAGCGCGCGAGAATGCGTGTCGCCGCCCGCAATGCGTTCGAGTTCCGCTGCGGTCGCGATCAATGCAGGAGCCACTCGGGCTCTCTGGGCATTCGCCTTGAGCAGGGCTCGCAGCAAGTCGATCATCCCGTGATTCTCGATCACAGGGCCTTTGGTCGCCGGCTTTGCGGGTTGGCTTTCATTCGGCATGTCGTTGGCGCGATGCACGGCCCTAATGACACCCTGGGCGAACTCTCCTTTTTTCAGGTGCTGCGGTATCGCTCGACACCGCCCCAGCGCGCGCAGGTCGTTCGGTCTGACTGACGCGATCTCCGTCACGGCCTTGTCGTTGAGGACTCTGTTTCGGGGGACATTGCGGCTTTGGGCCTGTTCCTCGCGAAATCTCGCGACCTGCCGGAGCGCGGCAAGGTACTTCGGCGACGTGTTCCGCGTCTTCAACCGCTTCCACGCATCTGCCGGATCAAACGAATAGAGTTCGGGCCTCAGCAACGGTGCGAACTCCTCTTCAAGCCACCAGAGCCGATCCAATTCGCGCAGTTCATCGACGAGCTTTTCGTAGATCTTTCGCAGGTGAATCACGTCATCGAGCGCGTACGCCAGTTGTTTTTTCGAGAGCGGGCGGCGGTTCCAGGCGGAGAACTGACGTGACTTGTCCAGCGACTTTCCGACGATCGCCCGGACCAGCGCCTCGTAACCGACCTGCTCTCCATATCCGCAGGCCATGGCTGCAATCTGCGTGTCGAAGAACGGTTGCGGGAAAATCTGTCGATCAAGATGGAAAATCTCCAGGTCCTGTCGTGCCGAATGAAAGACCTTGGTGACATTGGCATCCGCAAACAGGTCATAGATCGGATCGAGGCTGAGTTTCTCGTCGAGGGTGTCCACGGCAGCGACGAGTTCGTTGCCCCGCCCCGGAGCAGCAATCTGCACGAGACACAACTGCGAATAGTATGTTGTATCACGCATGAACTCGGTATCGACGGCGACATAGGGATGCTGAGCGCAAGCATTGCAGAATTTTGCGAGCTGGTCAGTGGTCCGGATCAAGTTCACAAACTTTCCTTTTCGTTTTGGGGAGCCTCCCCGCGCGCATCTGAACTGTCACATGGCACGAATGCAGCCATTGGTCATGCGGATAAGGTTGAACGTGTTCTTTTCCGGGTCGCGGACGTACCACAGGAACTTCTCGTTTCGAGGCGAGAATGACCGTCGTGAAGCGACCCCAGCGCCGTAATTCCTGACGACCTCCTGGATCAGGTAGAATCGCATGCCATTCCACAGCAGGTACGGGATGGGAATGGCCTTGGCCCGCTAAGGCAAGGACAAGTAGCCCAGACTCAACCAAAAAGCTCCCGAGGGAGCGGTTGAACGGTGAACAAGTTGAATCCAATCGGCACACCTGTCGACGCAGTCACCGACATCACGCACGACTTCGTAGGACTTGCCAATATTTTACGGAGGTGAAGTGACGGTGAGCGGAACGGAATCCGCAGGCAGCCTTGCACGGAAATTCATGCAATCCCCGCTATAGACCGCCCAATTTTCTCCGGATTTCGTTGGCTTTCCGAGTGCGTTCGTCAACTCGTCAAAGTCCATCCCGCACCCTGCCCTCAATCTGTCACGCCGTTCGGGATTCCTCTCCCACCAACATTCCAGACAGCAACGATTGGAATCGACTTTTCATCGAACTTACGCCGCAAACAAACTGTGCGAACAGACTACAGCTTGAACTCGACTCCACCCGACGATTTTGTCGCTTTCAACCGTTGGTTGACCGCATCAACTTCATCGGTCAAAGCCTTCACGATCTTGCGAACATCGGCGTCGCTGTAGTCGTAAAGATTGCGGTTGCCAAGTTTGCTGATGACCCTGATCGCCTTAATGGCATTGGTTGTGCGGCGCTCTGCAAGCTTGACGAACTTTCCGCGCTTGGACAAGCTGGACATTGCTGAATTCATCACTTTTCTCCTTGTTTAGCAATGAATGCTGTACGTTTAAGCGTTGTTGCCTAGTCGTGTTGCGTTCTCGTGTCAATTCAAATTTGGAATACCCAAACATTTTGTAGAATTTTCTTCCAAGAACAGTGAAGTTTTCACTCATGGTCACCAATGCAAAATCGGACGTGCGAAGACTCTCGAATGTCGTCGAACTCTCGACTGCACATACTGGATTCCTCAAAAATTGAAGCAGTGATTGTGGCTTTAGCTATGCGGACGAAAGACGTCCCTGCGGTCGGCCAAGTCGAGGCACTCGTCACAAGGTGCGGCGTTATCGTGATCTCAAATTGAAGTTGGCTCCGGCGGTAGGATTCGAACCTACGACCAATTGATTAACAGTCAACTGCTCTACCACTGAGCTACGCCGGAACGAGATGTCAAATGCATGAAGCCCGAGGCGTATAACAGGGTACCGAAATCCAGTCCACACGGTAATTTCAACATTGCAGGCGGCCATGTCCCTCGCCGAGCCAATCGATCACGGGTGCCCGCAACTGTCACGTGAAACAAAGAACACCGCTGCTCACGAATGGTGTCCTCGTTTCAAAGACGGCTGTACTCTCCCAACGGATCCGCGCCTGATGCAGCTGCGACAACCCCACGCTCTGCGAGATCGATCAGATGAGCAAGAACGTTGCGCTCGGCCGCTGGAACAAGCCTGCGGTCGATGTCGGTATAGAGCAACTCCACAATGCCGCCTGGCGTCAGCGTCCTTTCCGACAGACATTCGAGGATCTGGGATTCGCGCTCAAGGCGATGCCTGATCTGCCAGTCGATCATCGCTCCGGGATCCGTGACCGGTCCGCCGTGACCCGGGAAATAGGTTTTGTCCTCCAGACGGTTTGCCAATCGCTTCAGCGAGTTCATGAAAGCCCCCATGTCGCCATCCGGCGGGGAGACCATCGTCGTGGCCCACGACATGACGTGATCACCGGTAAAAACGTTTCCCGTGTCCCGCCAGACCAGGCACAGGTGATCAGACAGATGCCCCGGCGTGTGAAGCGCCTTGATCTCCCATTCGTCGCAGGAAATGATCGCCCCGTCTTCGAGATGGACATCGACACGGTGGCTGGCATCGATCCCCTCGCCACCCTTGAGGCGCTTTGCAGACTCGTCCCCAGGATACCCTGCACGCGACTGCAACGGTCGTTGCGGGCGGAATCCATGGATGGGGACTTCGAGCAACTCTGACAGGCGACGGGCAAGCACGGAGTGATCCACGTGCGCGTGCGTGACGACAATGTGCGTGACCCGCGCGCCCTTTGTCGCGTGGAGCAAGGCCTCGAGATGGGCGTCATCGTCGGGGCCAGGATCGATGATCGCGACGCTCTCCGTGCCAAGAAGGTAGGTTTGCGTGCCGGTAAACGTCATCGGCCCGGCGTTCGGCGCCGTAACCACCCTCAAACCCGGAGCGAGTTCGACGGCAGTTCCCACCTCAACCCTGTGATCGCGGACAAATGGATCCTGCATGTCAGCTCCGCATTACGGCGAATTGCACCCAACGCCATGAACATGGTCCAGTCACGGACATCAGATCCGCCGGCAAACCGCCGTGTTCCAGCGGTTCGCTGCCCCGTCGCCGTTTGCTTCCCTGCGATGATCGCGGTCAGACTTGCGCATGTTCGCTGCAATCCATATCCCAATCGTCATGTCCAGTTTCAGAATCAGGAGAGTTCTCCCCAAGAGTCTGTTCGGACGTTCAATTCTGATTCTGATGACACCGATCGTCATTGTCCAGATCGTCGTCGGCGCCTATTTCATCGATCGTCTGTTTCGCGACGTCACCGTCCAGTTGACGACATCGCTCGCGACCGACGTCAATTACGTCATTTCGCACCTCGAACGATCCGGACAGGACAGCGGCGCGGTCGAGCGCCTGGAAAGTCTGAAACAGCGCTTTGCCCTTTCGACAGGGCGCCTGCCGGAAAACGCCGACTGCGGGGAGGTCGATCGACGAGGTGTGACCGACCTGACCGGCTACCACGTGATCAACGTTTTTCGACAGGACGTTCCCAATTTGCGATCGGTCGACCTCCTGGGCAATTCAAAGCAGGTGATCCTGTGCGTGGAGACCGCCGTCGGCCCGCACGAAATCACCTTCTTGCGGCAGATGGTTTCGGCCCGAAACCCGCATCAACTGCTCGTGGCGATGGTTCTGGCTGCAATCCTGTCAACGGCTGTCGCGATCGCTTTCTTGCGAAACCAGATCCGGCCCATCACCGGTCTCGCCAGCGCCGCCGAGGCTTTCGGCATGGGACAGAGCGTCAAGTTCGAACCAGGAGGGGCACTCGAGGTCCGCAGCGCCGGAAACGCGTTCCTGACCATGCGGGACCGCATCGCCAGCCATGTCAAGCAGCGAACCCTGATTCTGTCGAAAGTCAGCCATGACCTGCGAACGCCGCTGACCCGCATGAGGCTGTCGCTTTCGTTCCTGCCGGACCAGGAGGACGTCGCTCCCGTCTATGGCGACATCGGAGAAATGGAGCAGATCATCGACGGTTTCCTGTCGTTCTCGAGCAACGTCGCCGACGAAAAGGTCTCCGAGATATCTCCGATCGAACTTGCAGAAAGCATCGTGGGAAATCGACAGCGATCGGGCGACAAGATCGAACTGATCCGGCCCCAGGGCGAAACCGGCAGTCGAGTCTTCCGAGGCCGAAGGACATCATTGACGCGCGCAATCGACAATCTCCTGTCGAACGCCTGCCGATTTGGCTCCGTGATTCGACTCACCGTGGCTGTCGATCACGAACAAGTCCGCTTCATCGTCGAGGATGACGGGCCCGGGATCCCCCAAAACGAACGGCATTCGGTTTTTGTCGCGTTCCTGCAACTGGAATCCACCGAGAGCGAACCGCGGGGAACCAATGTCGGTCTCGGACTGACGATCACCAAGGACATAGCCGAAGCGCACGGGGGAACCGTGTTGCTCGGCACCAGCGCGGATCTCGGCGGGTTGAGGGCTGAATTGACCGTGCCTCTGCGATCGCACGAACCGGAAACGACCGAGGCTGGGCAACCGCCAGGATGAACAGAGTCGGATGATTGATCTCTGGTAGGCCCGGGGGGACTCGAACCCCCAACCTAAGCGTTATGAGCGCTCCGCTCTGACCAATTGAGCTACAGGCCCGCCTCCATGCCGTGCCTATGTCACGCGACTGCAGAGGTCAATGTCCGCCAGACGGTCCCGCATTCCTGCACACTGTCCCAAAAGCCCCCATGACACCGGCGATCGCTTCGCGTATTGACCTCGTCGAGATTACTCGCAGCGCAAATCGAAGCGATCATGATGACGGTGATGTCCGGGGCCTGCTGCACCCCGGGTCGATCCCGAGAGCCTTGGGTGAGAGAGCATCATGCCCGGACAAACCGCCCCCGCCCCCGGAGAGACAACATGCCCCTGACCTACAAGGATGCGGGAGTCGACATCGATGCCGGAAATCAGCTGGTCCAGCGCATCCGACCGCTCGCGGAACAGACCCGACGGCCAGGAATCATCTCCGACATCGGCGGTTTCGCGGGGCTGTTCGATCTGTCAGCGGCGGGCTTTACCGACCCGGTACTGATTTCGGCGACCGATGGTGTCGGCACCAAGCTCCGGGTTGCCATCGACGCGCGAGATGCCTCTAAGATCGGCACCGATCTTGTCGCAATGTGCGTCAACGATCTGATTTGCCACGGTGCGACGCCCCTGTTTTTTCTCGATTATTTGGCAATGGCCAAGATCGAGCAGAACCTTGCCGTCGAAATCGTCGGCGGGATCGCTGATGCATGCATGGCCTCTGGCTGCGCATTGATCGGCGGGGAAACCGCTGAAATGCCCGACCTCTATCGCCCGGGCGATTTCGATCTTGCCGGCTTTGCCGTCGGTGCCGCGCAGCGGGATCGTCTGCTTCCACGTGATGTCGGCGACGGCGACGTCATTCTGGGATTACCGTCAAGCGGCCTGCATTCAAACGGGTTCTCGCTGGTGCGCAAAGTCGTCGAAACTGCCGGGCTGTCCTGGTTTGACCCTGCACCCTTTGGGCGCGAGTCCGCGCATGATTCGACCGATCGGCTGTGCGACGTCGTTCTTGAACCGACGCAGATCTATGTCGACGCCGCTTCCGCAGCAATCGCGACGGGAGAGACCAGAGCGCTGGCCCACATCACCGGCGGCGGAATGACCGAGAATCTCGCGCGGATTTTGCCGAAGGGACTCGGTGCGACGATCGACCTCGATTCCTGGAATTGCCAGGAGGTTTTCCGGTGGATCGGCCAGCAGGCGGAACTCACGGAGGCTGATCTTCTGCGCGTCTTCAACTGCGGAATCGGGATGGTGGCAGTGACCCGAGCGGAGTCCAAACAAGACGTGATCGATGCGGTCGAGAGCGCTGGAATTCCCGCGATGCCGATCGGAACCGTCCGGCCGGGAGACGGGGTCGAATACGCAGGATCGCTGTCATGACCTTCAGGGTCGCAATCCTCGTGTCGGGCACCGGGTCGAACATGGTCTCGTTGATCAAGGCGATGGCAGACCCGGACTTTGGCGCAGAGCCCGTGCTTGTCCTGTCCAGCAACGCGGACGCCGGGGCATTGGAGCGTGCGCGTCGACTGAGCGTTCCGACGGCAATCGTCGACCACCGCGATCATCGAGGCGATCGGATCTCCTTTGATCGCGAGATCAATGCCAGACTGGTCGATGCGAGGGCCAATGTCGTCTGCCTTGCGGGCTTCATGCACATCCTCGGCGCAAACCTCGTCGAGACCTGGCGCGGCAGGATTTTGAACATTCACCCCTCGCTCCTGCCGGACTACAAGGGCCTCGACACCCATCGCCGGGCAATCGCCGATGGCCAGACAAAGGCGGGATGCACCGTCCACCTGGTCACGGCCGAACTGGATGCGGGCCCGATCGTCGCCCAGTCAGAAGTCCCCATCCTGCCTGCCGACACGGCAGACAGCCTTGCCAAACGGGTTCTGGAAGCCGAGCACCGACTCTATCCGACCGCGCTCAAGGCGCATTTGGAGTCGTTGAAGAGCGCGCCAGGTTTCGCCGAATGGGCGGCAGCCCTCCGCCAACGCCTGAAGACGCCATTCGACAGCAGCGAACTGATCCGACGGGATCGAGATCGAGACCGCATCGATTGAGCGACCCCGCAAGGGCGAACACGGCCGACCCTCAAGGACCGGCTTCCAGGCTCGTGCCTTGTGTCCGCCGTTCTCTTTGCGCGCCTGGCCTGATTCGAACTACCCGACCAGTTCAAGCTGTGAGAAGAAAAAGCGAATCTCTTCGGCGGCAGTTTCAGGAGCGTCGGAACCGTGAACCGAGTTCTCCGAGAGAGACAACGCATGGGTCTTGCGAATCGTCCCTTCGTCGGCATCCGCCGGATTCGTCGCACCCATGATCTCGCGGTTGCGAGACACGGCATCGGGTCCTTCCAGCACCTGGACAACGACCGGGCCGGACGACATGAAGTCGCACAACTCGTCATAGAACGGTCGTTCGGCGTGCACGGCGTAGAATGCGCCAGCCTGCGCACGGGTCAGTCTGAGGCGCTTTTGCGCGACGATTCTGAGGCCCGCGCCTTCCAGCATCGCACAGATTTCGCCGACAAGGTTTCGACCGGTTGCGTCCGGCTTGATGATGGACAAGGTTTGCTCGACTGACATGCTGTCATTTCCTCTTCTTCGCAATGCGGGTTGATTCGGACGCCGCGTCTCTCACGTGGCGACGATGGCGATGGCCGCTATCACAATGACGCCTGTTCGAAAAGACCGCCGCAACAAAAGTCAGTGATGTCCGGAAACGGTGGTCAGGCAGGAGCCTGCTCCCGAGCGAGGAAAACGGGCCGGCGTCACACAACCAGGGAGGCGGTCGCTTGGTCTCCGTAAGGCAAGCCGTCCGGAATGCGAGCCAGGCCAGTCACGTTGACCGTCCGACACTTCGCCCCGGGGCGAAGCTCAATGGCCGCGTTGGCCTGCAGGAAACGTCATGCACCGAGGTCACCTGGCATGCGTCGTCAGGCGACAGACCGACAAAAAAAAGCCGCCCGTTCGTGACATCTCCCGGTGCGCATCCGATATGCGAGAACAGGATCCTGGCGACGCCGCGACTGGAGACAACGAGTGGTCTCTGGTGACCTGACCCCACGACCTCGGCGATGGCATCAAGCACACGCCTCCTGAACTCCCGGTTCGTTTCGCCTCCGTGCGGGGTTCGGCCTCCCGCGATGAACGGCTCCGTGAGGCTGACGGGAAGGTGATTCAACACGCCCAACCGACGCTCTCGGAGGCCCTGGCACATGTTGCTCTTGAGCCCGAGACGGTGGTTGATGATCCGCACCGTGCTCAGCGTCCGGCGATTGCCGGCGGTATAGATTGCATCCGGTGGCGGCAGATCGTCCTGATGCAGCCGAAAGGCGATGCGGCTTGCCTGGCAGCGTCCTGCATCGGTCAAGGGGGAATCGTGATCGCTTCCGGCGCGAATGCCCAGACGGTTGGCACGGGTCTGCCCGTGCCGAGCGAAGTAGAAGCCGAATCGAAACGGTTCGGGGGCGCTATCCACCAAACAGCCCTCCCTGCCAGTGGAGGGGCTGGGTTTCGAGGTCATCGTCGAAGACTCGGCCGTCTGATCCGATCCACTCGACGATCAGCCGTGCCAGCTGCGGGTCGCAAAGCGCCGGCGTGTGGCCGGTTTCCGCAACATGGATCACCGACAGTCCAGAGCAACTCCGCATGCGCTCGACGGTTGAATCATCGGTCGCATCGCTCAACCTCCCGTGAATCAGAAGAACCGGGCACGCGACCTGCTGCCATTCATCCCAGAGGTCCAGGTCATTCACGGCATCTTCTCGATAGGCCAGGAGCGATCGAAGATCATGCCGATAGACCCTGCCCCCGTCACCTTCCGACCAGCGAGTCTTGTGGTGTGCGACATGCAGGCGCACTGAATCGGGCACGAAACCCGAGTGCCGCGTCGCCGCCCCGATCTTGCGCAACAGCTCCGAAGGCCGATCAAAGACATAGTGACGCGCGACCGCGCGTGCGCGACGGGTGCGGCGGGCCACCGGAATCCAGGGACCGGAATCATTGAGCACCAGCCGAGCGACCAGTTCAGGATGACGACTGGCAAGCACGATCGCGGCAGCGCCTCCAAGCGACGACCCAAGAACCGTGATGTCATCCCGGCCAAGATGGAGAAGGAACTGCCGCAACTGCTCCACGTAAGTCTCGATGGAATAGTCCGAAATTTCCGCCATCCACCCGCTTCGTCCCCGCCCTGCCAGATCAAGACCAATGAACCTCAATTCGGGGGCCGAGTCGTTCGCAAGAAAATCGAACCGTTGCGACACATTGGTCAGACCGCCCACCGCAACCACGGGCCGACCGTTTCCTTGCCAGTCAAAGACCGCAAGCTGGACAGGATAGCGCTTGCCCACGCCCATCTGAGGATCCTGCAATTCGACCGGGTGTTCATACCGAAAGTACGCATGATCAGGCGTCGGCCCGAGGGCCTGTGCGATCACGTCGATCATCTCTTCGTATTGCGTCCACGCGAGATCGTCGGGACCCAAGGGATGCAGAGACTCGATGTAGCCCCCAAGCGCGTCCTCTGCCCTGAGGGCAGCGGCGCTCTCCCGTCCCGGAAAGGCCGTCACTCTTGATTCGCGCTCGCTCATCGGTGCTGGTTGAGCCCGTGCTTGACCAGTCTGATGTGATTGAAGTCGCCGCGCCGTTCCCAACTCGCTTCGTCCATCATGTGCTTGACAAGGTGGACACCGAGGCCCCCGATCTTGCGTTCTTCAACGCTCGCGTCCACATCAGGCTCGGGCGCCTCGACAAAGGGATCGAATTCAATCCCGCGGTCCGTCATCTCGATGACAAGGTCATCGCCCGACTCGGTCACAGTGATGCCGATCTCGCTCGTTGCCGCCTCAACGCCGTCGGGATGATCAGAAAACCCGTGATTGACCACGTTGGTGATCAACTCGTCGAAACACAAGTTCAGATTCATCGACCAGCCCGGCGGCCAATCGCGCTCTTCCGCGTGGGCATCGATGATTCCCGCGAGCCTTTCGAGTTCGTCCAGCCTCGCTGCCACCGTGACCTCAAGGACCGAACCCGATTCGTGCTCCGCTGCCTGTTCCACCTGCAAAGGTCCTGAATCGCTTTCGTTCACTGGACTGCCTCGCTCTCCGTAATGCAGGACGACACAGGTGATGTCATCGAACTGTGGAGCATCGCCGACGAAATCCTCGACACTGCCAATGATTTCGGCGATGTCATCGTCAGGCCCTCGCGTTGGATGAGAAACCAATTCGGCTGCGGCATCCATCAGTCGTTCGTCCCCGTAGGCTTCCGAGTCGTTGTCGAAGGCTTCGGAGATGCCGTCGGTCACGAACACGAGCCGGTCGCCTGATTGAAGATCAACGTGGGCTTCGTCGTAATCGAGCGAATCGATCATCCCGAGGATGACGCCACCTGTCATCTGCAGCGGGATCGACTCGCCGCTCCGAACGAGCAAGGGCGCGTTGTGGCCACCGTTCGAAAAGGTGAATCGTCCGCTCATCTCGTCGAGGATTCCAAAAAACACGGTGACAAACATCTGCTCGGCGTTGTTGCGCTCGAGAAAGTCGTTGACCCGTTTCAGAACCTCTCCGGGCGAATCCTTTTTCCCTCGAATCGTCGCCCGAAGAACCGTCCGCGCCATCACCATGAACAGGGCCGCCGGAACGCCCTTGCCGGAAACATCCGCAATCACGACGGCGATTCTCTTTTCGTCGATCCGGAAATAGTCGAAGAAGTCGCCTCCCACCTCCTTCGCCGGCTTCATGGTTCCGCTGATGCTGAACAAGGTACTCGGCGGCAACGGGTCGGGCATCAGCGACAACTGAACCTTGGCGGCGATGTCCAGTTCCTTCTGGATCGCGATCAGCTGGTTCTTGGTCGCAAGCGCGTCACGAAGCCTCTGGTTCTGATCCTGAACCCGATCGGACATTTTCTGAAACGCGATGGCCATCATCGCGATCCCGTCTAGCTCCGCGTTCCTGATCAGCCGTTCCGTGCCCTCCTCGGACTCGACGGCGGACGCTTCCTGTTCCTGTTCGCCCTCCTCGTGGAAACGCTCAAGGCTCCTTGCCGCCCGAGAAAACGTGTTCCCGGACCGTTCTTCGCGTGACTGGACCATCGCCTCGACATGGTGCAGTTCCTCGATGACGGCGGTTCTCTCTTCTTCATCGAGTGTCGCGGCAAGGTCCGTCATTTCCCGCCTGATGAATCGTTCCTGGCGGGCCCGTTGCCGCTCGCGCGACTGTCTCAGGCGGTCCATCGCCAGCATCCGGGATCGGAAGATGTTGAGAGCGTGGGCGATCCGCCCGACTTCGTCGCGGTTGCTGCCCGTATCAAGACGGACACTCAGGTTGCCAAGCGACAGAGCGTTGAGCATGTCGATGCCCGCCGCGAGCGGATTGAAGACCCATGACATGTACAGATTCAAGAGCACCAGCACCAAGCCCAGCGCGATCGCCGTGCCCCAGATCATCAGGTTCCGCAGCCTGTCCTGTTGCGCGGCGACTTCCGTGACGTCACGCACGCTGACCAGATTTGCACGCAGGGTACCAAGGTCCGCTTCCTCCGGGACCACGATCGCCGAGTAGACCTTGTCGTCAACATGAACCGTCTGAAGGCTGTTTGGCCTGAGCAGATCGACATGCGAGCCGATCGAATGCCACAACTGGTCGGCATCGCCAGCAAGCAGACGCCCCCGCCTGTTGACGAGCAGAACCGTCGATCGTGTCACGGTCTCGATCTCGCTGATCGCTTCATCGATCGAGGTCGACATGATCCCGAGCCCCGCATAGCCCGATCCGTCGTGCAGCGGTATGCCGACGGCAATGACGATGTTTCGTTGCTGGTCGTTGCTCAGGCCGCTGACGATCTGGCCGAACACGCGCGTCTGCTCGATGGTTTCCGCTGAGACCGATGCGCTGGGAAACAGTTCGGACGATGACGAATAGGCCAGTTGGCCGTCACTCGCGACAATGTCCAGCCGACTGGAAACGCCCGTGCTCCACAGCCAGTTGTTCAGGCCATCCGCGATCCGACGAACCGCCTCGGCGTCGGCGCGACGGACTGCCGAAATGAGCGCCTCGTTGTCGGATATCGTGTCGGCATCGACCTCCATCCGCTGAACGATCTGGTCGATCACCCGGTCCCAGACCACCGAGCGATCGCTGACGATTTCCTCGGAAAATCTCGTCGTGATGATGTCTTCGCGCTGGATGGCCGCAATGACGAATCCTGCGCAGATGACCAGCAGGGCCAGGGTGACGATCAGACTGATTCGCGTGCGCAGAAGCATTGATCGATCAGTTCGATCCGGACGATTCCCGGAAATCCGCGATCGCCATCAATTCGAGGGGAGGATACCGGCCAACCTCGTGAACGACATCCATGTTGATCCACAGCTTGTATCTCGCAAGCTGTCCCACGGGCAGGGTCTCGGGGTCGAGCCCGTCAACCAGGATCTGTTCGGCCTGGAAGGCCGCCAGCCGTCCAAGAGTGAAGTAATCTGTCACCAGACCGAACATGGCCCGCGAATTCAGCAAGGGAGCCTGAGTCGATGCAAATGTTGGAAGCCCCTCCTCGATCGCGCTTGCCGTGTAGACATCGCTGTGACGGGTCAGGAACGAGTCCGGCCCCATGTAAAGCAAGTCAGCCCCGTCTTCGCGGGCCTGTCTGACGAGATCCGGCAATGTCGCGGGATCGGGCCGTCCGTCGCTGCCCTCCGGAACCGGGTATTCCAGCAATGCCATTCCTGCTTCGGGAACCGCTTCCCTCAGGTGCTCGACATTGATTCGCGAGTTTCCGGCGGATGCGTCGTAGATGACGGCCAGACTTTGAAAGTCGTGAAAGGCCTTGATCGCGCCGAGCTGCACGTCGACCGGCGCCAGGAATGAAACCCCGGTGACAACGCGACCCGGGCGTTCGAAGCTCTCGACGATGTTCGCCTCGATCGGGTACGCCACAAGCACGAAGACCCCGGGAATGTCCCTGATGAAATCCTCGGGATTCTCCTGATCGACGCGCCCCACAATGCTCGATGTCGTGCCCGTCCCCCAGGTGTAGACGAGATCGGGACGTTCCCTGCGAATCTCCTCGATGATCGGAGGCGCATTCCCGCGATCGAGATCCAGGTTTCTCACGTCGAATTTGAAAGGAATTCCCCGCTGGGTCAGCTGGGCGCGAAAACCGTCCTCGACTTCGGTCTCGCCGCGCCAGACGACGCCGATGATGTGATAAGGATCGCTTGGCGTCGCTTGGCGGCCCTGCGCATCGGCGATCTGCGCTCCAGCCAGCAGCGCCACGAAAACCGCAACAAGACCGACAGCGCCGCGAAGCGCCATCGGGGCGGATTCGACCTGCGCCAATCCCCGGTGCAAACGCAGGGACGGGCGGAATCTCCGGTTCACCAAGCGCCTCATTTGGCATCGCCTTGAACAGCGGCTTCCCTGGCGCCATCCCTTGCATCTGACAGATACATGGTGAACAGGAACAAGGGCACGAAAGCGATCGTGATCAAGCCGATCCCTGCAATCGCGACCTCGAGACCGAACGCGATCGCGAGCGGCGCCGCAACGACCGGACCAAAAATCAGGCCCGCTCTTTCGACAATCCGGTAAGCGCTGATCGCGGATGCCGTTCCAATTGCGCCCTGAAACCGCTCGGCCGCCTCCTGCACGATCGCCAGCTGCGGCGACAGTGACAATGCATGTCCGACCCCGAGACAAAGGATCGCGATGACAGCTGCAACGTTTGCGTTGGGGATCCCCACAGCGGGATGAACCATCATGCAGCCCAAACCCGCCAGGAACACGCCGCTTGCAGCGAGGGTCCGATATCTCCCTGTCCTGTCTGCAACCATGGACACGAGCGGCATTGTGGCAAAGGTCGACAGTCCGTAGAGCATCATCAGCCATCCGATCACGGATTGGCTGTTCCCGACCTGGAAGAGATGAAGCGGCAGAAGATAGAAGAAAAAGCCGGTGAGAACGAACTTTCCGGGAGTCGCTGCAAACACCGCAACCGAAATGAACCGCAGGTCAAGGAGCAGAGGTCGCCACGCCGTGGGACGCTTGGAAGTGGCCTTCGTCGAAACCCTGCGAACGTCGTCCAGCATGTAGTAGACCATCAGGCCCGATGCGAGCGCCAGACCGGCCGAGAACAGAAACGTGGTTTCGTAACCGAGGCGCCCCGCGATGATTCCCCCGAACGGCGGCCCGCAGATCAATCCGACAAAAACCGCCCCCACGAAAACCGACATTTCGGTGGCCCGGTTCTGTCCCTGCGAGTTCTCGGCAACCCAGGCCTGCGAGGCGATGAAGATCAGACCGTAACCGATTCCCGACAGGCTCCGCCAAAAGATGAAGTCGAGATAGCCAACGGTGAGAAATGTACCGAAATATCCGACAACCGCAGGAACGGCGCCCATGATGAAGATGCGACGGGCCCCGTACCGGTCCGACAGCACGCCGCCGATCGGCGTGAAGGCGGCGGCCATGATCATGAACAGGGTGATCGGGAGGCCGATGAGGAATTCCGTCGACACCGGCGCTTCGGCGGGTGCGAGCCTGCTGATGAACAAAGGCAGGAACGGACGGGACAGTTCCTCGGAAAAGATCAGCAAGAATATCGGAACCCGGATCTGGGCGCTGCTCCTGGGCCTGATCTCCTTGCCACCCAGGAATCGGTACATGCCGTCGACCTTGACCTTGATTGCCTGGACCCTCTCCGCGACCCGACTGTCCAGCTGGGCATTGCGAATCTCCCGAAACTCGAAGCGGAAGTCCTCGTACCGCTGCTGCATCGCGTGGATGAGATCGTTCAGGCCAGACATGACCATTCCGACCTCGTCGCGCGTGCGCACGATCAGATGGTCGGCGAAAACGCCTCTCCGGCCTCGCTCGAGCGCGATGGAAATGCCGCTCAAGGGGGAGGTGATCTTCGTGTTCATGAAGAATTTCATGAATTCGACCGTGACCAGCCACGACACGACGATCACGGTGATGACGTCGAAATAGATGTCCGAAAGCCAGCTGTTCACGTATTCGTCGCTGATTCCGACAAGGAGCGTGGTGACGACTTCGCCATCCACCTCGATCGGAAATCTCGATGCGTCGTCTTCGCTGCCCTGTTCGTCCGAAAACAGTCGGCTCAATGAAAAACCGAGGCCCGGGCCTCCGTTCGCGGCGGTCGCGCTTCGGGTCATGACCAATGTGCTGCCGTCACGATCGAGCAGGGCCATGAACTCGATTTCCGCGTTCGCTTCCATGATGTCGTCGAAATAGGCGTCGACGCCGACAAGGCGGTCGGGAGGAATCTCGAGTTCGGTGACGCCGAAACTGATCAGGTCGCTGACGGCCTGGCCGACAACCTCGCCCTTGCGTTCGAGCTGGGGTTTCAGAACCTCTTCGAATCCCTTGAGCGAAAACCACGAAAACGCGATCTGACTAACAAGAAGGAGAACGGCGGAGAGCGCCACGATCCGATAAAGGACGACCTGCGGGCGACCGATGATTCCTGCCGATGCCCCGCCGCCCTGAGCCGGATCTCCAGTCTCGACGGTCTTCACGGCCTTCTGTTCGCCCATGTCACTTGCAACCGTCACGATCGACCCGCCTCTTCCTCGTCGATCTGGTGCATCTCGTCGCGCGCGTCATCGAGCGTCTCGTGCGCCCGCGACACCGCATCTGCAAACGATCTGAAATCGGCTGACCTGATGGGGGTATCCACCGGTTGCGCACCATCCCCCCTCTTCCCGACCCATTCCGTCATCGAGGCAAGCGCCAACCGCAGGTCATCGAGATCCCTGAGCGGATTGCGCAAGATGACCATGCAGCCGAAGATCGCGAGAGCCATGATGATCATGACATTGGTCGCGCCAACCGCCATCAGGTTGGATGCCCGGTCCGCAACGCTGTCATCGAGGAACTGACGCGAATACCTGAGAGCGACAGAACCCACATTCTGGTTGAAACTGTTGCGCAATTCGACCCCGACCACGCCGGCATCGCGCTGCAGCAAGGCCCAGACGCCGTCCTCGTCGGCCTCCTGCCATGCACGAATCCACTCTTCCGTGACGAGATCGCCCTCGAAGCTCGTGTCCGTGCTGTGAATCACCGTTCCGGAAGCATCGAAAACCTCGATCGTGTAGATCTGCTCGTCGTTCCTGACATAGGCCAGCATCGATTCCGGAATGTTCTCGGTGCTCGCCAGCTCGAGTCCGAGGTCGAGCTGGGTTTCGATGCGTTGACGAATGTCGCCGACAACGAATTCGAAACGGGTCGAAAGAAATTCCCCGAGCGTTCGTTCAAACGTGTGGAGACTGAGAAGTCCTGTCACGCCGAGGCCAACGAACAGAATCGCTGCCAACGTCGACGATATCTTGACGACAAATCCGACGGACATTGCCTGTCACCCTCGCAAGCCGAACCCCACGGCGCAATGACCGCGTTCGACAGGCGCGTCGATCCAAGCGCGGTTGTTCACCGCCTTGGCGATGGGTCCATCACGACGCGATGCCGATCGCTGATGCCATTCGCTCGGCGTCCGCCAACGGGCGAGCGTCGCATGCCGACGCCATTGGGCCCGAGGCTCGCGCATCAGGTCTTCGATGCGGTTGAGTAGGATTTCCCAAAATGAGGGATTCTGCGACCGTTTCGCCGCCGGCGCGCAGGACAATCGGTCATCCGCGAAAGTCGATCGTCGGTTATTCGAGTCTTCGGTAATGGATCCGATTTCCCACCAACTGCAGCGCGCCGCTTTCCATTGCGGAGAATTCAGTCAAGCGACGCCAGCGCATCGCTTCTGGAACGGAAAGTCGACAAGATTCGATCGAAGCCGCTCACCGTGAAGATCTCGTTCACCGCCGGCGACAGCGAGCAGATCAGCAAGTCGGAATCGGCCTGTTTCAGCTTCTTGGCAACGACAAGGATCACCCTGAGGCCGGCACTGCTGACGTATGCAAGCTCCTCCAGATCCAGAACGACCTTCGACGAACTCTCGCCGATTTCGCCCAACAGCGCATCTTCGAACTGCTTGGCATTCGTCCCGTCGATCCGGCCTGAGACGGCCGCAACGAGAGTTCCGTTTTCAATCTTCGTCGAGACTTCCATTGTTTCCCCTACAATACCTTGTCGATCCTGCGCAAAAACGCCATCCGCGCTTGCGAACATACCCAAGCCGCCATGTCATGGCAAACGATTAGTCGCACCGGAACCGATGTCGAAACTTCTGTTGCGAGGCCTGCAGCCGCTTTTTTCGACCGATTTCACATCATGCCGCGCATCGACAGGGTGATCGTCGCTTCGATGTCCCTGACGGCACCGGTCACCCCTCGCCCGATCAGGTCCATCTTTCGCACCTGGCGAATTCGCGGAAGGGCATTCTTCAGCTCCCGTGCAGACAGAAGATTGCTGAAAACGCCGCAAGAATAGGCAAGCGAGATGATCGCGATGTCCCGAATGTCCGGAATCCCGTCGTCGAACAGCACCGACATGATGCGCAACTTGACCTCGCGCTCGAACTTGTTGTCGATGATCGGATAGCGACGTTCCTGCAGCAACCAGAAGAACCTCCTGTCGACCTCCTTGAGGATCCCCTTTTCGACGAGTTTCTTTAGGGCCTGTTCCTTCAGGTCCACAGAGTCCGCGCTGATCTTCCTGACCCAGTACTTGATTCCATGGGTTTCGGGGTGCCTGACAACCTGGTCGAGCGTGGGATCCAGCAACGAATTCCCAACCGGTTCCTCGCTGACGACGAACAGGGATTCGAGGTCGGTGTCGATTCGGTTCTCGAGCGCGAGTTCGATCAGGACCGACCCTGCTATGGCGTAGTCCAGCGCGTATTCCGGAACGGGAGCGAACGAACCGTTCTCGTCGTCGAGGATGAGAAGCAGAAGTTCTTCAAGCAAACTGAGCATGGGCACCTCTCGTTAGAGCATTTGAGATCAGTCTAGGCAAATGGCACGCAATGTCACGAAAAATCGTTGTCCGATCTTGCCCGTGTCCGTGAAGTGACAAAATGCCCGACTCCGGCACCCTCCGAGCGCCGATTCGGCAGGAATTCCCGGGGACCGCGCCGGTCCGGACGTTGATGCCCGCACCCGCGTGATCGACCCCCTCAATGTTCGGCGGTCAGTCTTCCGTTAGATGGTCATCGGATGCGCGCCCGGGCGATTCGTGAACGCATTGCCATTTGCCCGACTCGTCGCTCCAGTAGGCCGATGACCAACCTGCATCGACCACGCGCTTCCAGTTGGCCCGCGCCGCCGCCAGTTCGGCGGGGTTGCCGCCGTCAAAAATCACGCATGTTCGGGAGAATCCGTCGATCCGCGACGTCTCCAGGGCCAATTCGCCAAGGCAGACCAGAATCTCGGCACCGTTGGGATTGTCCGGCGTTGTTGCGAGCAGGACAGTCTGCCGCGAGTCGTTTCCGCTCCCCGCCAGCCCATGAGGAATGAATGCGTCGTCGTCGAACAGCCACAGGCGATCGTCGATTCGCCTGAGCCTGTCCGTGTTGCTTGAACAGATCACGACTCGCGAATTGTCACCAAGTGCCTTGCGGACGAGCTGCTCGAGAATCTGGTCCGTGGAACGGCGAACGGCCCGATAAAACAGGCAGTCAGGCATTTGTCCCCGATTCGAACCGATCCCTGACGAGTCGGTCGAGGGCAAGGACGCCCCAACCGGTCGCGCCGCGCGGGGCGAAATCCGTCTGGGACTTCACGCTCGTCACCCCGGCGATGTCGAGGTGGATCCACGGGGTCCCATCTTCGATGAACGTCAGCAGGAACTGGGCCGCCGTCACCGAACCTGCCGGCCGTCCTCCGGTATTCTTGATGTCGGCCTTTCCGGACTTGATGAGCTTGGCGTAATTGCCGCCAACCGGCATCCTCCAGGCGCCTTCGCGTTCCGCTTGCGCCGCCTCGAGGAAATCCTCGCAAAATCCGTCGTCGTTCGAAAAAACGCCGGCCTTGTCGTGCCCGAGGCCGATGATGATGGCGCCGGTCAGGGTGGCAAGATCGACGATCGCGGTCGGGGTATGCTGCTTCTGAGTGTGCCAGAGCGCGTCTGCCAGGACGAGGCGGCCCTCGGCGTCCGTGTTGATCACCTCGATCGTGTCGCCTTTCATCGATGTGACGATGTCGCCCGGCCTTTGGGCTCGACCATCGGGCATGTTCTCGACCAGTCCGACGACGCCAACGACATTGGCCTGCGCCCCTCGGGTCGCCAGCGCGTGCATCAGCCCTGCGACCACTGCCGCCCCTCCCATGTCCATGGTCATCTCTTCCATGTTGGCGGCCGGCTTGATCGAAATCCCCCCCGTGTCGAACACGACCCCCTTGCCAACCACGGCGAAGGGTTTTTCGTCGCCGCCCCCGTTCCATTCCATGACGACGAGGTATGACGGGCTCTCCGACCCCTGGCCGACGCCAAGGAGGGCGTTCATTCCGCGCTCCTTCATTTCCGCTTCGTCAAGAACCGTGACCTCGAGACCGAGCGACCTCATTTCCTCCAACCGACACTTGAAGGCCTCGGTTCCAAGGACATTGGCCGGTTCGTTGACAAGGTCGCGGGTCAGGAAGACCCCTTCGGCGAGGGCGGCCTTGTCGCGATATGCCTCCTGCGACTTCTCCGGAGACGGGGTCATGACGCTCAACCCGCCGACGCTTTTTTTCGGGCGTGCCGATCGGTGGTCGTCAAACCTGTAACGCCTGAGCGCAGCGCCGAACGCCATTTCGGCGGCGGCAGCGGGCTCATTCGCGACGATCAGCAGCGGCCTGTTGCCGGCTGAACGGGCGACAGCGGCTCCTGCGAGACGTGCATCGATCGGCTTTGGCTTGCGGGCCAGCTTGGCGATGACAAGAGCGCTGGCCGAAATCCGTGGCGGGGGCGAGACGAGATGGCTTGCGCCGGGTTCGAGATCCGCGAATGGCTTCGATTCGACGAAACGCGCGATGACGCCGTGGGTCAGTCGATTGAGTCGCCGCGCGATGCGACTGAGCTTGCCGTCAGCATCAACCGTGACGGCCACTGCGCCTTCGAACGCAGCGATCTGGTCGGCGGAAATGTCGTCAAAGCCGGGGTGTTCTGGATTCGCCATCTTGTCCTCGCATTCACATGGGTTCTTCGTGCCACCGCTACATCATTTTGCGGGCATGGCAACCATGGGTCACGAAGCACGCAGGTGCTGGACCAAGATTGCCCCGACGCCAAGGTTGGCGTCATGCCCCAAATTCCGAAACCCGGTTTGGGGCTTCATGTCAACGCCTGTGTTGCCGTTTGGCCTGTTGCCATTGCCACTCGACGGAAAAGCCGCCCCAACCAGTGCGAGGTCGAGGGATTGGCAGTCGCGGGTTTGCCAAGCGCTGGCCTCGGTCACAAGATAGGCCTCCTGGCGAAAAGAACGCGGGTCGCGGGCAACGCACGGCTTAGGCGCGGTCGCGGCTTGGCGGCGGCCAACCTGTTGTCTTTCCTGGCAGGCTCGATGCCGCCGTCAGCCTGACGCAAGGCGGTCGAATTGCCCTTTGATTGGCGAAAGCATTCGACGCCGGCCACCGCGACCGACGTGAGCGGACGGCACCTCAATCTGATGACCCACGAACTCGTGCGCCACGGACCCCTGGTTGCCGTTGTCTGGCAATGTCCGGAGATATTGGGCGAAGTCCTGAGCTGCCAAAACGTCGGCGTCGGTCACCGCGAGGGGCGGTTGCTCCCACGGCGGCCTCATCTCCGCATGTTCGCCGGAATTCTCCTGGTTGGCTGACGCGACCCATAAAAGCGTCTCGAAACCGAGCGCTTCGATCAGGCCAGCAACGGCGATCCGGAACGCGGTTGCCTCGTCAAGGGTCTCACCCCTCAGTCGCCTTTTTCAGCCGGGCGAGGACGCCTCGGACCTCGGGAGGTGCTTCTTGCAGAAGTTCGGGCGTGAGCCTTGCTGCGACCAGATCCCACGCGGTTCGTCCCTTGCGATCTTCGATCTTGGGATCGATACCGGCATCGAGAAGTAGATGTCCGGACTCTGCCGCTTCCGTCCCCACGCCTCCTTCTGCCAGCGCGTGGAGCACCGTCCATTTGCGGTAGCTGGTAACCGCGTGCGGGTCTGCGCCGTGTTGGAGCAGTAATCGAATGACATCGGGGCGAGCCATGAACGCCGCAACATGCAGTGCGGTCCAGTCCTGACCCGGTGCCACCGTGAGGTTCGGGTCAGCACCGTATTCAAGCAGAGCGGCGATCGATCCGGTTGGGCGGTTGGAACCGATGGCTGCGTGCAGGACGCGCCAAGTATGCCCAAACTTGGCAGAGACAGCTTTGACAGGAATAGCAGCAGGGTCTTTCCGCCTAGCAGCCTTGAGCAAGGGCAAAACAGTCTTTGCGACGCCTGTCTTGCTCCCGGAAAACACGGCGTCCGGGTCGGCTCCAGCCTCAAGCAATGCGCGCACCACCATTTCGTCGGCTCTTGGTGAGCGGTGAGTGTATGGGAAATTCCTCGGGATCCATCCGGCAACCGACCAGAATGCAAGTGGTGTAGTTGTGCCACGATTCCCTTCATCAGGATCGATACCGGTTGCGAGGACGGCACGAATGCCTGAGGCATTTTCGTCGTCGTGGAAGATGGGGCTTGCTGCTTTGTAAAGAAGTTCACTGCGATTGATCCCTTCAGTCGCCGCGCAATGCCGGAGGTCATCGGGGGTAGCACTGACGAACCACTTCAAACCTGACCATGGTCTTACCGCATCACGGCAGTTGGCAGCATTCGCGTCTGTTTCTGTTGCCAGGCCCGGTATCGATGCAGGAGGCGTGGTCGCCGATTCCGGCCCACATCCGGCCAGAGCCAGACCGATGGCCGCCAGCACGGGAATCATCGCCAAGGTATTGCGAGTGGCTGACATGATCCCTCCTTCACGCCCAGAACAAAAGAGGTGCGTCTTGATCCAAGGCAACGGCCATTGTCAATGCCCGCATCAGAGCCATCGTGCCTGGCGGCGGCTTACCATGGCGCCATGGATGGCGGTCGCCTGCTCGTGGGCGCCAACATCGATCGCGTCACGCGCCGCATCGATCCTGTCTGCGATCCATTGCTCAAGCAAAAAGTTCACAAAAACAAACCGTCACACAACGTTGGCACGGCCTGAACAAGCATGGCGCAACCCACGCGTCTCTTGCAACCGGCCTCGCCTTGACGGCATAGCGCGATCACGTCAACGATTCGAAAGAATGTCGGGGCGAAAGATGTGCAACTTTGCCTCGAACAAAGTATGGTCTGACGGTTGCGCGGCAAAGTGGCACGCCGCGCCCCAGAGGTGACATGTACAACGAATTGTTCAGATGCGACCTGCAAGCCTTTTGTCGGCCGACGGATTCCTGCATGTCATCCGGGACCGAATGGCAGAGCCGACAATGCAGTCTCACCCCCGCCTCGGCCATCGAAGCCCTTGCCGCATCGGCCCGTCATGGTTGAGGGCATGGCCAGTATCACGCCGCAGTCGGGAGGCACCGGTTCCCCGAACGGGATCCTGGCAACGGCCGTCCGACAGCTGCGCCGATGCTGTACATGGCGACAGACCGACAAGTATTTTCTGATACAGGTCAGCGGTTACTTCTTCTTCTTTCTCGCCATCCTGACCAGCATCATCTGGCTTGTGAACATCTTCAAGTATCTCGAGTTCGTCCTCGAAAACAGCCGGGCCGGCGGGGACTTCTTCTGGCTTGCGGTCCTTCAACTGCCCAAGACCCTCGAAATCGGGATTCCGGTTGCGGGATTCGCAGCGGCCGTCGCGCTCACCAACCGGCTGTTCAACGACTCCGAGCTGGTGGCCATGATGGGGGCCGGCATCAGCGGAATGTCGCTCATGCGCCCTTTCGTGGTTGTGGGCGCCTTCTGTTTCCTGGCGGTGAGCTTCATCGGTCACCATCTCTATCCGATCGTGCACGAGAGCTTCGAGCGCCTCGAAGACAGGATCCAGGGGCAATATCTCGTCCAGATCATCAAGGAAGGCGAGTTCGTCTTTCCAGACCCGGATTCCGTTCTGTTCTTCGGCAGCATCGATGAAGACGGTCACATGACCGACATCCTCGTCAGCGAGCACCTCGACGGCGGATGGACCCTGATTCACACCGCCCCGCGCGGTCGACTGGTGACGGAAGGCGACAAGCCCGGGCTTCTGCTCGAAAACGGCGTGATCCAACGGCTTGATCCTGAAACCAGGACGCTGGGCACCGCCCACTTCGACAGGCTGAACTACGGGCTGCGGCGTTACGCCAATGACGACGCCCAACGGACCAGATCCTTGCGGGACATGCCAACGCTGGAGATACTGGGCAACCTCGGGACACCCAACGACCGACGATGGGCGACACTCGCGGTCGTCGAGATCAATGAACGCATCGTCAAGGCGGCGCTCTCGTTTCTCGCGCCCTTGATCGGAATATCGGCTTTGCTCGCCAGCAGCTTCAGCCGCTCGGGATTTCTCTTCAGAATCGCGGTCGCGGTCATACTCATGGTGCTGATCAATCTCCTGCGCGGGGTCATCGAGTCGGGCGTTCAATCGCAGCCGACGATGTGGCCATTGCTTTACGCACCGGTCGTTGTCGGCGCTGCCACGGTGTTCGCTCTGTGCATGATCGGCGCCAGCCGTTGGCACACGAGTTGGGGACGAGTCGAGGAACGGCTGGCAAGGGTTGCCGCAAAATGACGCTGCATCTCTATTTCGCGCGCCAGTATCTCTCCGTCCTCGCGGGTGTCGTGTTCTTTGCCGCGACCATCGTTTTCGTCTTCGTCATGCTCGAGAGCCTGCGCAGTTCGGGAACCGGAACCTCGATCATCGTGTTCGCGTTGACCTCTGCAGCAAACAAGACTCCCGACATCATCTCGGAAGCCATGCTGGTCATCGTCACGGTTTCGTCGATCTGGTACTGCAATCGCATGTCCGCATCGAACCAGTATGTTGCTGCACGTGCCGCGGGGGTCTCGGCGCTGCACTGCCTCTTCGCTCCGATTGCCTGCGTGCTGGCCGTCGGCCTTGCCGGAACGCTCTTTCTCAACCCCATGATCGCGTCGCTCTCGGGCAAGCAGTACGTGCACGGAACGAGCAGCATCGAAAGTGTCGGTCATGCGGTGACGCCCAGGAGACTGTCGGGCATTTGGCTGCGCCAACCGCGTCAGGGTGGCCATGACGTCGTCAACGCCCGAGCCACCTCCGACAAGGGCGACGAGCTGAGCGACGTCACGATCATCGCATTCGATTCGCGCGGTCATGCGGTGAGGACGACCCACGCGGCCACGGCCGACTTGATGCCGAGTGACGAAGGACAGCTGACGCTGTCGACGCCGAAGACATGGATGATCGATCCGGAAAACCCGCTTGCCGAGCTCACGGCCGAAACGGCGCCATCGCTGACCATGCCAACAACGCTCACGGGCGAACGGGTCCGCTTCGGGAACCCCGTGCCGGCGGTCATGCAGATCTGGGACGTTCCACGGTGGATCGGGACCTTGGAACAGGCGGGGTTCTCGTCGCTTGGCTACCGGCTCCACTTTCATCTCGAACTGGCAAGGCCATTGCTTCTTGCCGCGACCTTTGTCATCGGTTCCGCCTTCATGCTCGGCGGCGTGCACCGGAGAAATCACGGACGACGGGCATTTTTTGCGTTGCTATCCGGTGTCTTCATGAGTTTCCTGCTTGAACTGACGAGGTTTCTCGGTATCGCTGGCGAACTCCAGATTCCGGTCGCCGCATGGTTCTTGCCGCTGGCGGCCGCCATGTTGGGGCTTTCGATCATCCTGATGCTTGAAGACGGTTAGACATTGTTCAGACTCCGCATGATGGTACCCGCACGACAGTCTGCAACGCGCCCGCGTGATGGATCGTTCACGCACGGTGCGCGTACGCAATGCAGCGCATTCGGCAAGGTCGCGTTTGCGTTTCTGTTCGTGCTTGCCGCGTTTCTCGCGTTCTCGTTTCCCGCAGCAGCCCAGCTGCGCCTGACGACACCCAAGGTCTCCATCGTTGCCGGCAAAATCGAACTTCTCGAGCGCGGAACGGTCGTGGTCGCCTCGGATGGCGTGACGATTCACAGCCGAGACCAGATCATCGCGACCGAGAGATTGACCTACAACCAGACGACGGGCGAGTTGCTGTTCGACGAACCGTTGACGCTCGTGACCGAGGACGGCGTCGTCGTTGCCCAGCTCGCCACGCTGTCGGAAGATCTCGAAGACGGGGTGATTCGCAGTGTCCAGTTCCTGACCCGGCACCAGCTCCAGCTGGCGGCAACCAGCATGCACCTGAACGAGGGTCGATACAGGATTCTCACCAATGCGGTCGCAAGCTCGTGCCACATCTGCCGAAACGGCGAGGTGCCAGACTGGCAGGTCCGTGCCGAAACGGTCCTTCATGACGTCGAGGAGCAACGCATCTATTTCGAGAATGCGGTCGTGGAGGTCGCGGGCGTGCCAGTTCTCAGCGTCCCCTACCTGAGTATCCCGGGACCGAATGTCGATCGCGCGACGGGGTTCCTGGTTCCCACGATCGTCACCTCGACGGTTCTTGGTACCGGCTTCAAGCTCCCCTACTACATCACCCGGTCGGATCACGAAGACATCACGCTGACACCGTTCATCACGACGGAAGGCGGTGCGGTGCTGGAGACGGAATACCGCAGAAACTACAAGTCCGGCACGGTCCAGATCGACGGAGCGCTGCTGCTCGCAGGCGGCATCGGGGATGACCGGCTCGCCAGCTATGTCTCGGGCCAGGGTCAGTTCGAACTTCCTCGCGATTTCCGACTGAGTTTCGATTCATCCGTTGCCTCCAACAAGAGGTTCACCAACGACTACGACATCGACGACAGGGATCGGCTGGTATCGGAGATCGATGTCGAACGAACCAGGAGCGAGTCGTACCTCGGATTCGGCGCCTCGCTGGTGCAGAGCCTGCGCTTGAACGAAGTCGACCAGCAAGTGCCGCTGGTGCTGCCCGAAGTTCACTACCGATGGATCACAAGGCCCGCAGGGAATCTCGGAACCTTCGGCCTCCGCACGCACGTGGTCAATCTGACGCGGCGGAAGGACAACCGCCTGTTCAGATTCGGAACCCATCTGGACTGGACAAAAGGTTGGCAGGTCGGGAACGGTTTCCAGATTGGCGCTTTTGGCGAAATTGTCGGTCTCGGCTACCGTTATGACAACTACCCGCCTCGCGGCAGCGGTTCGACCGGATCGGTCGAGCCAGTCCTGGCCCTCGAAGCGCGTTGGCCGCTCGCTCGAACCGCGAGTCCGGGCGTGAGGCACCGCCTTGAACCGATCATCCAGCTCGTGTGGCGACCGGACGAAGCTAACGATGCCCCGAACGAAGACAGCCAACTGATCGAGTTCGAGGCGGCGAACCTCTTTTCGCTCAATCGATTCCCCGGACATGACCGCAAGGAGCTCGGATTGACCGCCAATGTCGGCGCGAGATACAGCATTCTGGACGAGTCCGGGTTCTCCCTCGATGCAATGGCGGGACAGGTCTTTCGCGACCGCGACCTTGGCCAGTTCGCCGATGAGCCGGGCCTGTCAGGGCAGTCGTCGGACTACGTCTTTTCACTCGACGTGTCGCACCGCGACAGGTTCAGCTTTACGACGACGGGAGTGTTCGACAGGAACCTGTCGTTCTCCAAATTCGAACAGGTGGCAAGTGTCGTTCACGGTCGCTTCGAATTCGACTTGAACTATGTCAGTCTGACCGACAACGAAACAACGCTTGGCGAGCAGCCGTCGCGCGAACTGATCGGCAGCGCGCGGTACAACATCACGGAGAACTCCCAGCTGCGCGGTTCGTTGCGACGCAACCTGGTGAGCCGCAAGACGACCGAAGCCGAGGTCGGCTTCAGAATCCAAAACGAATGCACCCTGATCGACTTTTTCTTCTCGCTTGACGCTGCCGGAACTGGTAGCGAGGATGACGATCGCCAGATCGGCGTGACTGTCGAGCTGCTCGGCTTGAGCGGGACACTTTCTGGCTCGGGCCGTCCGCCCATCCAGTGCGGAATGCGCATCTGAGCCCGAACCACATGCTGATGACCACTGATTTCTGCTGGAGTGTGCTCAAATGAACGCAGCAATACTGCGAATCGTCACGATCGTGCTGCTTTTGACGCTTGTCGCACCGACAGCTCACCTGACCGTTGCGCCCTTCTCGGCGCCTGCGAGCGCCGCCGAAAACCCGTTCGAGATCGTTGCCGTCGTCAACGATCAAGCGATCACCCGTTACGAAGTGTCGCAGCGCAAGCGGTTCCTCGAACTGTTCAAGCTCGTTGACGAGCAGGACGGCGATTCCGAAACGCAGGCGCTCGAAGAACTGATCGATGATCGGGTCCGGTTTTCGGAGATGGAAAAGTACGGGCTCAGTCTCGACGATGCCTCGGTCGATGCCGGTGTGTCCAATGTCGCAGCACAGCAGAACATGTCGATCGAGCAGCTTGAAGCTCACGTCATGGATGGCGGTGTCCACCCGGACACCTTGAGGGCATACGTCAGGGCGGCGCTGGGTTGGGAACGACTCGTCAGCGCCAGGTTCGGAGGAACCGCAGCGATCACCGAGCAGGAGGTCGATGCCGCGCTCTCCCTTGCTTCCGAAGAAAGCGAGCAGATGATTCTACTCTCGGAGATCATTCTCGTTGCGGGTGAACGCGGCATGCAGCAGACCGAGACGATCGCCTGGCGACTCTACGAATTGATCGATGACGAGAACGGTTTCGCGGCGGCGGCCAGACGCTTTTCGAACTCCCCGTCGCGGCAGACCGGCGGACGCCTCGAATGGCAAAGCGTTCGCACGATTCCGCCTCAGATTCTCCCAAGGCTTCTGGCACTCAGTCCGGGGCAGCTGTCGGGCCCGATTCGAATCGACGACACCGCAATCGGGCTGTTCCTGTTGCGCGGCATCAGGGGAGGACAGCCGGTGGAACGCAAGCCGCCAACAGTCACGTTCCTGAATGTTCCGTTGTCCTCGAACTGGTCCGAGGACGATATCGGGACACTGATGGACGCATCGGAAAACTGCGACGACCTGCAGGTCGCCGTGCTGGATCTCGATTCCGAGGTCGTTGTCGAACCGTCAACGCTGGGCAACGAGACCCCTGAGCCGCTGACGCAGGCGATTTCGCGACTCGACCTTGGCGAAGCCTCCGTGCAGGCAGGCGCGGACGGCGCAAGGTCGCTGATCATGGTCTGCGACCGATCAGGCCAGGGTTCGGCCGAATTGAGGGAACGGGTTCGCAGAAACCTGTTCATTCAGCGACTGTCGGGATTGGGCAACAGCTACCTCAGCCGCCTTCGAAGCGAAGCCTTCATCGAATACAAATGAGACGTCCGGTCGCTCTGGCATGCGGTGATCCGGCCGGAGTCGGTCCGGAGATTGCGCTCAAGGCGCGGGACCATCTGACGCATGACGATCCGTACGTCCTGATTGGAGACCTCGCACGCTGTGCAGAGATCGGGCGCACGCTCGATCGAACGGTGATCGAGGTCGCCTCGGCCGCGGCCGCGGTCGATGCCTTCGAGAACGGCGTGCCCGTGCTCAACGTCTCATGCCGGCGTCGGGCGGTTTCGGGCGTGCCGGATCCAGCCAATGCGCCGAGTGTCGTCGAGGCGATTCGGGTTGCCGTCGAATGCTGGAAATCCGGGGTGGCCAGCGCCGTGTGCACCAACCCGGTCAGCAAGCACGTCCTGAAGACCGGCGCCGGATTTCCGCATCCGGGCCAGACCGAGTTCCTTGCGGCGCTCGCAGGAGCGGAGCACGGCGTCATGATGCTGTGCAACAGCGAGTTGAGAGTCGTCCCCGTCACGGTTCACATCCCCGTTGCGGAGATTCCACGCAAGTTGACGGCGGCGATCATCGAGCGCGCGATTCGCGTCACCGACCACGCCCTGAGATCGGATTTCGGGATCGAGAATCCGCGAATTTCCGTGGCCGGGCTCAACCCTCATGCGGGCGAGAACGGAATGATGGGAACCGAGGATATCGAGGTGATTCAACCTGTTGTGGCCCGTCTCGCGGACGAGGGAATGGCTTTGCAGGGTCCGCTGGCGGCGGATTCGATGTTCCATGCCGAGGCCAGGGCGACGTACGATGCGGCGGTCTGCATGTTCCACGACCAGGCGCTGATCCCGGTCAAGACGATCGGAATGGCAGAAACGGTCAACGTCACCCTGGGACTGCCGTTCGTGAGGACGTCGCCGGGACACGGAACTGCCTTTGACATCGCAGGACAGAACCGAGCGAGCGAAAGGAGCCTTGTCGAGGCGCTGAAACTTGCAAGGCGCCTCGCAGAGAATCGCGACAAACGGCGCGAGCCACGCGATGGCTGACGACGGCCTGCCGCCGATTCGCGAGGTCATCGCCAGCCACGGCATTCGCGCGAAGCGGTCTCTTGGCCAGAATTTCCTTCACGACTTCAACCTGACCCGAAAGATCGCCCGACAGGCGGGCGACATCTCTGGCTGCGACGTGGTCGAGGTCGGTCCCGGACCCGGCGGCCTGACCAGGGCCTTGCTGGCCGAGGGCGCGCGACGCGTCATTGCCATCGAGTCGGATCCCAAGTGCATTCCGGCCCTTGAGGAAATCGTCCGGCTGTTCCCGGATCGATTGAAGGTCATCGCTGGCGACGCGCGAAAGATCGACGTCTCGGGCGAAGTCGCCTCTCCTGCCCGGATCGTCGCCAATCTTCCCTACAATGTCGGCACGCGGCTTCTCTTTGACTGGATCATGTCGACGACCTGGCCGCCCTACTGGCAGTCGATGACGCTCATGTTTCAAAAGGAAGTTGCCGACCGAATTGTCGCCGCGCCGGGCCAGCGTCAGTACGGTCGAATTTCCGTTCTCGCCCAGTGGCGATGCCATGCGCACCTGATGTTCGAGATTCCGCCCGAAGCGTTTTCGCCGGCACCCAAGGTCACCTCGGCCGTGGTTCACTTCGAGAGGCGACAGTCGCCCGAGATCGCCAAGCTCGAGATTCTCTCGCGGGTCACCCATCTCGCTTTCGGGCAACGTCGAAAGATGCTTCGCCGCAGTCTCAGATCGCTCGTTCCATCGATCGCGGCGACACTCGAGGAGATCGGGATATCGCCCGAGAAGCGAGCGGAACAGCTCTCGGTCGCCGACTTCTGCGCCATCAGCAGAGCCGCAGAGAGGATCGGCATGATCCCCGTGCCATAAATCAGATGAATGGATTCGCGGGGCACCCCCCGCAGGAGTGGCGTCAAGCCGCTCAGATCACCGCATCGCTTGACGCGTCGTCAGACTCGGGCTTTGCCGCGACGATGACGGGATCTGGACTTTCGTCCGCTGGACCGGGTTGTGGCCGATTGGCGCCGGAATTTCGACGAGCTGGCCGGCCTCGTGGTCGGCGTCCATCGCCTCGTCCATTGTCGGTACCCGGCGCAGGACTACGTGAGCCGGCTCCAGCGGGATGGTGTTCTTCCGGCGCGCTCGCTTCGGAGACGGCGTGCGAATCCGAATTGTCCGTCTGCTGTCGCGGTTGAGCATCCGCGGATGCCTGCGCGGCTTGCTGTCGGTTGCTTTCCATGGCTTCCCGACGCCCCGCGATCTCCCGCTGGGCTTCGCCGAGCAATCGAGCGTAGTGCTCGGAATGCTGCAAGTGGTTTTCCGCCCCGATACGATCGCCAGCAAGCTGCGCATCTCTCGCCAATGCGTTGTACTTGTCGATGATCTGCTGGGGCGTTCCACGCACCTTGCCGTCAGGCCCGGAGGAATCGAAGACCCGATTGAGAATGCTACCGACGTTGTTGCGCCTGTTACCGGACTTCCCGCGTGAACGCGGTTTGTTGGATGGTCTCATGTATCGTGATTACCCTGAATTTTTTTGCCATGAAGCCGGGCAGCATGTGCCTTGACCAAAAACTTCGACTTTCGTGCTGGCACATGGGTGATGAGAGCCGAGACTCGATCATCGACGCCCGAATACACTGCCCTGTTGAAGCAATTCAAGTGCAATCTGACACGGTCGGGCAAAAAAAGACCGATTCCCCCGATTTCACCAAAACGACCGCATCCGGGCATCACTGCGGCCTCCAAAGGCAGACAACCCGGTCAAGCCCGGCCAGATCCTTGTGGACCCGGCTGTCGAGACCGCAGGTCATCTTGAACATCGTGCAAACCTCTTGCGCCTGCGAAGCGCCGATCTCGAGAAGGACACGCCCGTCGGGCGACAGATGTGCCATGAGACCCGCAGCGATCCTGCGGTAGGCTTCCAGCCCGTCTGCGCCCCCCATGATGGACCGGGCGGGCTCCCACAGCCGAACCTCGGGTTGAAGGGAGGCGATTTCGTCAATCGCGATGTATGGCGGGTTGCTGACGACGAGGTCGAACACTCCGGTCACCTCGGAGAACCAGTCCGATCTGCAAAGCTGAACACGATCTGCAACATTCAACGCGGCGAGATTGTCCGATGCGACTTCGAGGGCTTCTGGCGAAACGTCGATCCCGACCCCCGTTGCTTCGGGGCGTTCGGCCAGCAGACTGCCAAGTATGCAGCCAGTGCCGGTTCCAAGATCGAGAACCCGACTGAACGCGGCCTCCTCGAGCGCTTTTTCGACCAGCAGTTCGGTTTCGGGCCGGGGATCGAGAACATCATCCGTGACTCGGAAACGCCCCACCCAGAAATCTCGATAGCCCAGGATTCGCGAAACCGGCTTTCGGCGGTGTCGCTGCCGAACAAAACTTCGAAAGAGCGACGCGGTGGCGTCGCTGACGGATTCATCCGAGGCGCTTGGTCTCGCAGTCGTGGAGTCGTCGCGAGCGAACGCATGTTCGAGGAGCCGCCGGGCGTCGCCCGGAGCATCAGCGCCGATTTCGGGGACGAGCGCGTTCACGCCCTCCGCGAACAGGGTGCTAGGCGTTTCGGGATTCACGGCGATTCTCCCGAGAGTCGACTTGCCTGATCATCCGCGACAAGTGCATCAACGACCTCGCCCAGGTTTCCCTGCATGACTTGATCCAGCTTGTACAAGGTCAGATTGATCCGGTGGTCGGTCAATCGACCCTGCGGAAAGTTGTAGGTCCGAATCCGTTGCGAACGATCGCCGGAGCCGACCTGCTCCCTTCGGTTCGACGCCACTTCGTCGGTCTGCGCCTGTTGTTCCCGATCATGCAGCCGGGATCGCAGGATGCGCATGGCTTCGGCCCGGTTCACGTGCTGCGACTTTTGCGAGCTCGTGGCGGTGATACCGGTCGGAAGATGGGTGATCCGGACCGCTGAATCGGTCTTGTTGACGTGCTGTCCGCCCGCGCCTGCGGCCCGCATCGTGTCGATGCGGATGTCCTTTTGATCGATCCTGATTTCGATGTCGTCGACGACCGGCAGCACGGCAACGGTTGCTGCCGACGTGTGAATGCGCTGGTGACTCTCCGTTGCCGGAATCCTCTGGACCCTGTGCACGCCGGCCTCGAACTTCATCCGTCCGAACACGCCGTTGCCGCCAACCACGACAGAAACTTCTCGCACGCCGCCCATCTCGGTGACCGACTTCTGCGCCACCTCGAACGACCAGCGTTCCTTTTCGGCGAACTTTTCGTACATCTTGAGGAGGTCTCCGGCGAAGAGGGCTGCCTCCTCGCCTCCCGTACCGGCGCGGATTTCGAGAACGACCGATCTTGAATCGTCTTCGCAACGCGGTTGCAGCGCCGCCTGAAGATCGACTTCCATGCGCTGAATCTCGCTCTGCAGCCGCTGCAGTTCATCTTCGGCCAACGGCTTCATCTCGGGATCGAGCAGCATGGCCTGCGCGTCCTCGATCGCGGCCACGGTCGTTTGGTACTCGTCGATCCTCGCGTTGATCTCCCGCAGTTCGGCATACTCGCGGGCGTAGGCCGTGTATTCGTCGGGCTCCAGCCCTTCCGCCATACGCGCAGTGAGAAACGCAAACCGATCGGTGATCTGCTCAAGTTTTTCGATCGGTATCATGCGCTGTCCAGTCGTTGCGGCAAGGCGCCATCACGCAGGTGCCCGTCGAGCAGGTGTCGGTATCGTCCTGCACTCGGCGCCCCGTATTGCCTCGACAGAAATACCTGCTATCCTGCTGCCATGGCAAGATTTCCCTGTTTTTTTGCCTTCGGGTTAATCACACTTCTGTCGGCAACGGCAGCCGTGTCCGAGGAGGCGACGGTCAAGTACCCGGATTGCTACTGTACCGATCGAACCGGGCAGCGGGTCGAACTCGGGGTCAGCATCTGCATGGTGGTTGACGGCAGGGACTTCTGGGCGCGTTGCGAAATGTCGCTGAACAATCCGACCTGGCGAGAAATCGAGGCTGGGTGCCTGAACGCCGATGCCGAGATCGACCAGATCACCTTGGACGACCGCATCGGCAATTCCACCTGAAGCAAGAGCAGCTCCTGTCGAATGCGGTCGCGTGAAGGCGAGCCGATGACCAAAGCGGATCCATCGGTCATCTGAACACGCTGCCGCTTGCGTGGCGGACAGGGTCGCGCGATGCGCATTGGTCACCGAAAAGGCCGAATTCGGGAGAGTCGGGCGTGCCCCTTGATCGACAGGGCCTCGTCACCGCCTTACGGCGACACGCTGGCCTGCTGTTCCCGTTCTGCGGCCTTCTCCTCGACCAGTTTGACAATCCTGTCGATCATGTCGTCATTTGCAAGCTTGCGATCCTGCAGACCCGACAGGTACAGCATTCCGGATCCCGCCCCGCCACCGGTGAAGCCGATGTCGGTCATCTGGGCTTCGCCGGGCCCGTTGACGACGCATCCGATGATCGAGAGCGTCAATGGCGTTCGGACGTGCGCGAGGCGCTCCTCGAGCAGCCCCACGGTCTTGATGACATCGAATCCCTGCCTTGCGCAGGACGGGCAGGAAATGATCGTCACGCCACGGTGCCTGAGATTCAACGATTTCAGGATTTCGTAGCCGACCTTGACCTCTTCGACCGGATCGGCCGAGAGCGACACCCGGAGCGTGTCGCCGATGCCGAACCACAGGAGACTGCCCAACCCGATGGACGAACGAACGGTGCCGGACTTGAGACTGCCTGATTCGGTGATGCCGATGTGGAGCGGCGCATCGGTCGCTTCGGCGAGTTGCTGATAGGCGGCGGAGGCGAGAAACACGTCCGAGGCCTTGGCCGAAATCTTGTATTCGGTAAAGCCGGCATCTTCGAGCAACCGGATCTGATTGAGGCCGCTCTCGACCATCGCCTCGGGACAGGGTTCGGCGTATTTTTCCAGCAGATGGCGTTCGAGCGAACCCGCATTGACGCCAATCCGAATCGAACACCCGTTGGCTGTTGCCGCCCGCACCACTTCGGCCACGCGTTCGTTCGATCCAATGTTTCCAGGGTTGATCCTGAGACACGCGGCGCCGGCATCCGCCGCCTCGATGGCTCTTTGGTAGTGGAAGTGGATGTCCGCGACGAGCGGAACCGGGCTTAGCTTGACGATCTCGCGGAACGCGACGGTCGAGTCGGGATCCGGGCAGGACACACGGACGATGTCCGCCCCAGCCTCCGCGCATTCCTCGATCTGTTCCACTGTCTTCGACACGTCGGTCGTCGGCGTGTTGGTCATGGTCTGCACCGCGATCGGCGCCCCTCCGCCAACCGGCACGTCTCCGACCATGATCCTGCGGCTCGGTCGGCGCTCGATGCGACGCCACGGCCGAAGGTCATGAATTTCTTTGCTTTTTTCGACGGGAACCTGCATCATGAACTCATGTCGATCCTGGGAGCAGTTGACTTTGTCTGCCTGAGAAAGCGCGGCGTTGCGCCACCTTGCAATTAATCGGGAAGCACGGCGCGTTCAATGGTTCCAACCGCAGCCGTCCGGCGATTCTCGTCGACGGTGATTTCTGCAAATTGGTAATTCTCGACAATGTCCTCGGCATTGAGCGAAACGCGCTTGGCGACCCCGGTCCCGGTACCGACGGGTCCATATGTGGTTCCATCGACAATGAGATACACCGAACCGGAGTTGCCGGATCTGAGCAGCGGATTCTCGATATCCTGTGGAACCTCATATCTCTGCTTGGCATCGAGTATTTCCTCGAAGAGCACGTCACCCGAGTCGACGAAAACCCTCAACCATGCCGGATTGGCCGCATAGACTTCGACCACGGGAGGCGGTTTTTCCACGACCTGGGGCGGCTCCACGGGGGCAATGACAGGGACTTCCTCCACTTGGACCAGCGTACCGAAACTGTCGGGATCGATTGCTGCAATCGGACCGTCTCTTGGCTCCACGACCGGGAAGTCGAGAATCTGGGGCCGGTGGCTTCGTCCGAGCCCCGATGCGGAAGATTGATCGCCCGATTCTCCGACAAAGTCCGACAGGACATCGACACCCGGATCCGGGACGCCGCTCCCGTCTTCCGACGTCAAGAGCCACAAGGAGGTGATGAGGTCTCCGCTTCCGGCGCGCGCCTCTTCGACGGGAATGGTCCGCAGTTGCTGAATCTCGTGCACGACCTTCCAACCGCCGTATGCCACCCCTGCGATGATCAACACAAGAATGGCCATGTTGACGACCGCAGACACCGAGAAGTCGTGCCAGAATTGCCGCGGGCGAATGAACCCCAGAGTCAGCGACGATCTGTTGACGAGCGAATCTCGGTTTGACGAAACCGCAGGACGGTTCGCAACGACAATCGGCTCGGATGATTTCGAGTTGGCGGCGGCAAACGGATCCACGACCTGGCTCGAGAACCCGGTTTCGCGGCAGAACTGCTGGTAGGTCTCTTCGGGATCGAGGTCGAGATAGCGGGCGTACGATCGCACGAGACCGCCGACGAGAACCGGCAGCTCGAATGCCCCGAGGTCTCCGTTCTCGATTGCCAGGATGTAGGAGGATTTGATTCGCAGGTCGGCTGCGACCTGTTCAACCGTTCTGTTCAGGGTGATGCGCTCACCGCGGAGCTTGTCTCCAAGCGTGACGACATACGAGTCGAAGCCGCGCAAGGAAGTGACATCGTCCACAGTCTACTCTCCCAACCCCCGAAGGTTTGGCCTTTCGAAGCTCAGCCGCTGACGTCCGTCGCCGTTGACATGGCGACGCCTGTGATTCCCTTAGCAGGATTTTTTGAGAAAATCCAGACACTCACGCAATATTTCGATTGTGTCACGATGCGAATGTATCGCTCGCTGCCAAGGGAGGGACAGCAGAACCACGATATCACTCTTTCGATGCCCGGTATCGCCTCTTGCAAGCCATTCAAGCCCCAGGGCGACCGATGGATTCAGCGACCGGATGCGCGTTCCTCGGCGACCTCCCTGATTGCCGCGACGAGGCCGAGATATCGTTCCGGACATTCACTCGCCCCGACAATCCAGTCGAGGACAGCGACATCAGTTTCGAACAGCAGAGCTTGGAGGTTGTCGAGTTCTTCGTCCGAAAGCGATTCGAGCCTTTCTTCCACAAATCCGCCGATCAGGATGTCGAGTTCCCTCATGCCGCGTCGCATCGAACGCACGCGTATGCTCCGCCGTTTCCGGTCACGCTCTTGGTCGTTCGTTTCGAGTTCGTTCATGACACCACTCACCTTCATCGGTCGGTCTTTCGACTCTTCGCAACCTGACGTCAACGGGAACGGTCGCGCGGGTTTCCATGCCCCGACCATCGCGTTCCGCGGCGTGGTTGTTGACCCCTGCCCTTGGCGACCATACACACGCGAGCCTCGCATTGTCGCAGTTTTTGCCCGGTACAGTCACCATGAACATCGTCGCGGACCGCATGACTCGAATCGCCCCTTCGGCAACCATGGCCATGACCGGTCTGGCAGCCGAGTTGAGGTCCCGTGGACACGACGTGATCGCCTTGAGCGCCGGCGAACCCGACTTTCCGACCCCCGAGAACATTCGCGAGGCCGCACATGCGGCGATTCGTGCCGGCAAGACCTGCTACACGATCGTCGACGGAATACCCGAGCTGAAATCCGCAGTCGCGGACAAGTTCAGACGCGAGAATCATCTCGACTACGACATGTCCCAGGTCACCGTCGCCAATGGCGGAAAACAGATCATTTTCAACGCGTTGCTCGCAACTCTCAACAAGGGGGACGAGGTGCTGATACCCGCGCCCTACTGGGTTTCGTATCGCGACATCGTCCTTGTCGCCGGAGGCGTCCCGATCTTTGTCGAAGGGAAGCGCGCAAACGGGTTCAAGATCACGGCCGAACAACTCGAGCGGGCGATGACGCCGCGAACCAAGTGGCTCATCTTCAACTCGCCGTCCAATCCCAGCGGCGCTGCCTACACGCGGTCCGAGATCCGGGCCTTGACCGACGTTCTCGTCCCGCACCCTCGGATCATGATCCTGTCCGATGACATTTACGAGCATCTGACCTACGGCGATTTTGTCTTCTCGACGCCTGCCGAAGTCGAGCCGGCGCTGTTCGACCGCACGTTGACGATGAATGGCGTCGCGAAGGCCTACGCGATGACCGGATGGCGAATCGGATACGCAGGAGGGCCTGCACCGTTGATCAAGGCCATGCGAACGCTGCAAAGCCAGAGCACGTCGAATCCATGCACGATCAGCCAATGGGCAGCCATCGAAGCGCTGAACGGACCGCAGGATTTCATCGCCGCGAACAAGGAGGTGTTTCGGCGGCGGCGGGACCTCGTTGTCGACATGCTGAACGGAATTCCGGGGCTCGAGTGTCCGGTCCCGGACGGCGCCTTCTATGTGTATCCTTCGATAGAAAGGTGCATCGGCAAGACAACGGCCGCAGGCACGATCATTCGCACCGACGAGGACTTCGCCACGGCCCTGCTCGCCGAAGAGAACGTCGCCGTGGTCTTTGGGCATGCCTTCGGGGTCAGTCCAAACATCCGGCTGAGCTACGCCGCATCGGACGAAGCCCTGAAAACCGGGTGTGAACGGATTTCGAGATTCTGTGCCAACATGCACTGACGCCGTAAGACCGATCGTCGCGTCCCCTCCGGAAGCGAAAGGCGCGAGGCAGCCGATCAATCCGCCTGCGTGAGGCGAGTTCGTCTGCAGCACTGGCATCCTGACAATCACCCGGCGGTCAACGCAAGCCGCAGGGTCGTCGGGCCAGTCGGTTTTCTGCGGTCGGTGTCAATCCGAGCCACTCTGCCAAAGTGTTGGTCGGCAAGCTTCATGATCTGTTTTAGGTGATAATTCTAACTATCAATATGTTTCACTATATCAATCCTTGCCTATCTGCAATCATTTCTATATATTTTTACATATCAAAAGACGTCACTTATCTGGTAAAATGCATCATGGTCTACGAAATGGAACAAATCGCTGCGACACTCAGGGATAAGCGGAAATACAAGGGACTGAGCCAGCGTGAACTCAGCGTCCGCACGGGCTTGCCCCAGCCATACATTTCCAAGATCGAGAGTGGCGGCGTGAATCTGACCGTGACAAGCCTCACGGCCATCGCCAATGCGCTCGGCCTGGAAATCGCTCTCGTTCCGCGAAAGGCGATGCCTGCGGTAAAGGCGATCTCTCGCAGCCTTGATGATTCACGTCCGTCGCCGCGTCCAGCCTATCGTCTGGATGACGAAGATGAGTGACGTGTCCATTCTGAGCGTCAACTTGCATGGCCACCCGATCGGGACTCTGACGAGGGTCGGTGCTGACAAATCGATCTTTGCCTTTTCGGATGGCCATGTTGACGATCCGAGCCGACCGACCCTGGGCTCTACCTTCACGGACGAGTTTGGTGAGCTTCGAACTGAATTCCGGGCATATCAAAAGCGCATCATGCCGTATTTTTCGAACCTTCAGCCAGAAGGTCACCTCCGCGAATACCTGGCTCGGCGGGCTGGCGTGAACCCCGAGCGGGAGTTCGATCTTCTTCGGGCACTTGGGAACGACCTGCCGGGTGCGGTATCGGTGACGCCTTTCGATGGTGGCCCGCCACCGGGAGATGGGTCGGAGAATCGGGATCAAATGCGTCACGATGATGCGCTGCGGTTTTCCCTTGCCGGCATGCAACTCAAGTTTTCTGCCATTGCGGAGGCCACCGGTGGGCTGACCATTCCGCCTTCGGGCGTTGGCGGATCCTGGATCGTCAAGCTTCCGTCGCGCCATTTTGACGGCGTGCCGGAAAACGAATTCTCGATGATGAAACTGGCTGAGTTAATCGGGATGAACGTCCCGCGCATCGACCTTGTTGATGTTGGGATGATCCACAATCTGCCCGAAGGGGTCGACCGAGTCGGAGGACAGGCTTTCGTGATCGAACGCTTCGACCGAAACCCCGATGGCTCACGCGTCCATGCCGAGGACTTCGCGCAGGTCTATGACCTTTTTCCGGACCGAAAGTACGTCCACGGGAGCTTTCGCAACATTGCGCAGGTCGTTGCGGCGGAGTGTCGTGACGCCGACATCTCCGAGTTCATTCGCCGTCTCGTCTTCAACATGTTGATCGGCAATGCGGACATGCACATGAAGAACTGGTCATTGATCTATCCCGACCGTCGTCATACGGCGCTGGCGCCTGCCTATGACTTCGTCTCGACCGTGCCCTACATTTCCGGCGACCGAACCAACGTCAAAATCAGTCGCGCCAAGGTATTTTCCGCCTTTTCGCTGGATGAGCTGACTCACTTGGCGGTCAAGGCCGCCATACCCGTGAGACTGGCCACAGACGTCGCGAAAGAGACCGTCGAGCGCTTCCGCTCTTGTTGGGATGATGAACGAGAAAACCTGCCGATGAGCACGGAGGTCAGGCTGGCAATCGAAAAGCACCTCACGCGGGTGCCGATATTCAGGAGGCTGCGACCCGTCAATTGACAGCCCTGGTGCGAGACGGGATTGATCGCGCGGAACGTCAGGAGAGTCATCACGACAATACAGGCACCGGGGGCATCCAACAGGTCCAGTTGCTTGCAAGGGAAGAAGGCGCTGACCGCCCCGAACATCCCGAGACCGTGAATTCGAAACCTTGGTCCGGTCAGACCGGTAGGACAGTTGTCGACTTGATCTCCTCCATCGACAGCAGCGCCGTGACATTGAAGATCGTCACATTCGAGATCAGAGCCTGATAGAACTCGTCGTAGGCTTTTGCATTGCGAACCCTGACCTTAAGGATGTAGTCGACATCGCCCGCGAGCCGATGAGCCTCGAGCACTTCGGGGCGGTCCAGCAAAGACTGAAGAAATCGGTCCTGCCACTCCTTTTCGTGTTGCGATGTCCTGATCAGCACGAAGAAGCACGCCTCGAGACCAAGTTTCTCGGGATCCAGAACGACCGTGTTTCGCTTGATGATACCCTCATGCCGAAACTTGCGGATTCTGTTCCAGACCGGCGAGCGCGACGTGCCGACCTTGGCGGCGATTTCGTCAAGCGATTGGCCCGCATCTTCCTGGAGTTCGGCAAGGATTTTCCGGTCGACCCTGTCGAGTTGTGCTGTCATTTCGGCATCCTCTCGCGCAATGAAACATTTTTCTCTTCAATGCGCTTCATTCGTAAATTTGTCTTTATCTCATCGATCATGGATTTGAAATATGGAAAATCTTCCTGTCTCCGTGTAGTTCTCGGTGGAACAACAAGCATGACAGGACGCCAGCCGAATGCCAAGGATGACGCATTTTCCGATATTCATCGACCTCGATGATCGCGCGGTCGCGGTTTCTGGCGCCGGTCATGCGGCCGTCTCAAAACTGCGCCTGCTGCTCAAGACAGGAGCCAGGATTTCTGTCTTCGGAGAGGGGCCCGACGCTGACATTCTCGATTGGGCCGAACAGGGCAGGATATCTGTCTTCGCGCGAGCAATTGAAGACCGGGATGTCGAGGGTTCGACACTGCTCTACTGTGCCAACGAGGACGCGGCAGAGGATGCGCGGGTCGCCGCGATTGGAAGTCGCCACGGGATCCTCGTCAACATCGTCGACAATCTGGGCGACAGCGACTTCATCACGCCGGCCATCGTCGATCGGGCACCCGTCACCGTCGCGATCGGAACGGAGGGAACCGCCCCTGTTCTTGCGAGAATGCTGAAGGCGGATATCGAGGAGCGACTCCCGCAGTCGATCGGGGAGGTGGCACGCAACGGACTGGCGTCTCGCCCTCTCGCTCGTTCACTTCCTGCCGGAAAGCCCAGGCGAGAATTCTGGAACGACTACTTCGCGAAGAAGGGCATCCGAAGCCTGTTGACGAGTGGAAATGCCAGCAAGGCCGTTTCCGCCGTGCAGGAAACCTCCGAGGTCTCGCAGACTGCATCTGGCAATGGTCGCGTTTTCCTTGTTGGGGCAGGACCGGGCGATCCGGATCTGCTGACTGTCAGGGCCCGCAACCTGCTGCACGACGCTGACGTCGTCGTTCACGATCAACTGGTCTCTGATCCGATCATCGAGATTGCGAGGCGAGAGGCTACGATCATCTGCGTCGGCAAAACCGGCTTTGCTGCCTCGTGGAAACAGGAGGACATCAACGCCCTCATCATTGATCACGCTCGGTCTGGCCAACAGGTCGTTCGACTGAAGTCAGGTGACCCGACCGTCTTTTCGCGCCTCGACGAAGAGACTGCCGCCTTGTCGGCTGCCGGCATCGAATGGGAAGTGGTTCCGGGCGTCACTGCGGCAACGGCCGCCGCGGCCCGTCTGGGCGTTTCGTTGACGCAACGACACAGGAACTCCGAAGTTCGACTTTTGACGGGACACGATGTCGCGGGGTTGAGGGAACAGGACTGGAGAGAGCTTGCGAAGCCCGAATCGGTCGCGGCGATCTACATGTCGCGACGTTCGGCACGGTTCATATGCGGGCGGCTCTTGATGCACGGCGCGCCGGGATCCAAGCCCGTGACAATCGTGCAGAACGCGACCTGGCCCGACGAGAAGATCATCTCCACCAACGTGCACGATCTGGCATCAGACATCGAGCGTGGGCACCCGACGGGGCCGACACTGCTTCTTGTTGGATTGCTGGATCCGCGGGCCGTTGGCTTGGCCGCATCCGAAGTTCCCTCGTCCTCTCAGCAGCTTCAGGTCTGAGGCGCAGCCAATGCCACGCAAGTTCACGCCGAAAGTCCTCACCGCAAACGACCTTTTGAGCGGCGATGTCGTCTACGTCGCCGAGAAAACCCGACTGACGCGGGTGTTCTCCGAGGCTCGCCTGATCGAGAGCGAAGAGGAGTCACAGGACTTGTTGACCTGGGCCGAGCAACAGGCAGCGACATTGGTCGGCCCCTACCTCGCCGATGCCGCCAAGGGGCCAGACGGGGTGCCTCACCCTGTCCACATTCGTGAACGACTTCGCGCCACTGGCCCGTCAATCGACCTGAACGGCACGCAATCCGGAGGCCAGCATGTACCGATACTCCGAGTTTGACCGCGAATTCGTCCGGGCGCGGGTTGAGCGATTCCGTGCCCAGGTCAACCGCCGGCTTGACGGCTCCCTGACCGAGGAGGAGTTCAAGCCCTTTCGCCTGATGAACGGGCTGTATCTGCAGTTGCACGCCTACATGCTGCGCGTTGCGATTCCCTACGGAACGCTCGACAGCCGGCAACTCCGGCAGCTCGCCGACATTTCGGATCGTTGGGACAGAGGATACGGACATTTCACGACGCGCCAGAACATCCAGTTCAACTGGCCGCGCCTGAAAGACGTGCCAGACATCCTCGATGCGCTCGCAGATGTCGACATGCACGCGATCCAGACGTCCGGGAACTGCATTCGAAACGTCACTGCCGATCACTTTGCCGGTGCAGCCGCCGACGAGCTGCGGGACCCGCGCCCTGTCGCGGAATTGATCAGGCAGTGGTCGTCGGACCACCCGGAATTCGCGTTCCTCCCGCGCAAGTTCAAGATCGCGGTGACCGGCTCTCTCACTGACAGGGCCGTGACCAAGGCACACGATATCGGGTTGCGGGCAGTGCAGGATCGATTCGGACAGCCCGGATTCGAGGTGATCGTGGGTGGCGGGCTGGGACGAACCCCGGTCATCGGCACCGTGATCAAGGAATTTCTCGATGAAGCGGATCTTCTCCCCTATCTCGAATCGATCCTGCACGCGTACAACTCGATCGGGCGGCGGGACAACAAGTACAAGGCGCGCATCAAGATCACGGTTCGCGAGAACGGGATCGAGGCATTTCGGGAATTGGTCGAACAACGATTCGCGGAAATCAGAGGCGAGTTTCGCGGGCCCGATCGACAGCTGATCCGTGCAATCGAGCAGGAGTTCGCGCCGCCGATCTTTGTCACGGCTTCAACCGAGCGATTCGACAAGAGACTCGCGGAAGACCGAGAGTTTCGCTCGTTCGTCCAGACAAACGTTCATCCGCACCGACATCCGGACTACGGCATCGTCACCGTTTCTCTCAAGGCTCACGGCAAGACGCCCGGAGACGCCAGCGCAGATCAGATGCGCGCGCTTGCGGACCTCGCCGAACGATACAGCCATGACGAGTTGCGGGTCAGCCACGAACAGAACATCGTGCTTCCGCATGTCCACAAGGGTGACATTCCGGCGGTCCATGACGCGCTCGCCGAAGCCGGCCTTGGAACCGCCAACATCGGACTGACATCGGACATCATCGCGTGTCCTGGCATGGACTACTGCGCGCTCGCGACCGCCCGCTCGATTCCGATCGCGCGCGAGATTGCCGTTCATTTCGAAGAGCTCGAAAGCGAAATCGGCCCCATGAAGATCAAGATATCCGGATGCATCAATGCCTGCGGGCATCATCATGTCGGCCATATTGGCATCCTCGGACTCGATCGTGCCGGCGTCGAAAACTACCAGATCACTCTTGGCGGCGACGGTTCCGAAACGGCCAGCCTCGGCAAGCGGGCGGGTCACGGGTTCTCGGCGGAGGAGCTGATCCCCGCGCTGGACCGGCTGGTCCACGCCTACCTCGATATTCGAAGAGACAGTTCCGAGACCTTTCTCGAAACGTGTCGACGAACGGGAATCGAGCCCTTCAGAGCCGCCTTGTACCCTGACGCCGCGCTTCAGGCGGCATAGGAACAGCAGGTCGAATCGAGTGAGGAGGTGGAGCGATTGGTGCCACCTCCCTGCTTCGACCGCCAGAAAGGAGAAACGGCAACATGACAACGATCGTCTCGGACAACGGGTTCTCGGATGACGACTGGACGGGCCAGTTCCAGAATTGGGACGAGGTCGCAACGAGTCAGAGGCAAGTCGCGTCCGGATCCGCGTTGGACGTGTCCAATACCCTTGATGGCGATGAATTGGTTCCGGTTCTCGATCGGGTCGGCCTGATCAGGATACCCTTCCCGGCACATGTCGATGGACGCGGCTTTTCGCTTGCGCGCCGGCTGAGGCGGCTCGGTTTTCAGGGCCGGCTTCGCGCCAAAGGTCATGTTCTTGCCGATCAATTCGTCTTTGCCCGAAGATGCGGGTTCGATGAGATCGAGATCGACGATGAACTTGCGCAGCGACAACCACAGGAGTTTTGGCGTCCAGAAGCCGATTGGCAAAACAAAAACTATCAGCAACGATTGGCCGGTTAGTGCGTTATTTGGCAATTATTCGGCCAAATATTGCCGGTTAATCTCAATTGATATTCGTGACTTTGGCGCCCCGCGGCGTGCAGTCAGGACGTTCACGACGTACTCGCGGAATTCAATCCGGCTCGATCACGGCCATGAATTCCCGCCACTCCCGCTTGGCCATGCCCGAAGTCTCCTGCGTCACGGTCTCGCCTGACAGCATCCTGCGAACGCACGCGATGGCCGGTCGCGAGAGCAGGACGGCGTGCTGTCGATAGTCTTCAAACGCCGCGTAGGTCGTTGGCACCCAATCCGCCAGAATTTGGCAAATGACGTCGGCGTAGGCGCGAATTTCGTATTGGGCATGATCATCACCACGCAGATGCACGAAGTGCAGGAGGTTGTGGAGGTCCGTCTTCCAGTACCATTGCGTATAGACACTGGCCGGAAGGTTCATCCGTGCCAATTCCCGCGAAAGACCGGATTTTTCGCCCGAGTCGTCCAGCATCTCCATGTAATGGTCATATGTCCGCGCGCTGTCGTTCTTGAGAATCTCCAGCACCCGTTTGGCTTCTTCTCCCTCCAAAAGGGCACCCCTGCCCTGGTTGTTGAGGCTGGATTGCGCCGCGAGATGCTCGGGTGCCGGAACGTAGAATTCACGGTCCAGAATCGAGTATCGCGCCGAGTATTCGTTGACGTTGGCCGTTCGGTGCCGAATCCACTGCCGCGCAACGAAAATCGGCAGCTTGACGTGAAACTTGACCTCGCACATTTCGAACGGCGTCGTGTGCTGATGCCGCATCAGATAGCGAATGAGGCCGGCGTCATTCTGCACGCTCCGGGTTCCTTTCCCGTAACTCACCCGCGCTGCCTGGGTGATCGCGGCGTCATCTCCCATGTAGTCGACGACCCGGACGAACCCGTGGTCGAGGACTTCGTGGGCAGTGTAGAGCCGTGCCTCCATGCCCGGAGAGACGACCCGCAGAGTCTGTACCGTTCGGGACCGAAGCTCGTCGATCTGCGATATCTGTTCGGCATCCAGCGTCATGGCATCAACTCGTTCGAAAGCAGCAGCGAAGAATCGTCAGCCTTGAGGTATAGGACGAGTTCCAATATCAGGCAAACGTCGAAAGGCGAGCGTCGGAGAGTTGATCGACAACGTCTCCTGGGCTCGTCGGTTGCACCGCTTCTGCAACAGGATACGGGCGAGACAGTTCAATTGCCAGATCGAAGGAAATAAAATCAATGGGCATCAAGTACTTGCATACAATGGTTCGCGTGAAGGATCTCGACGAGTCGATGAAGTTCTATCAACTCCTCGGCCTCGAGGAAATTCGTCGGCGCGACAGTGAAGGCGGGCGTTTCACACTCGTGTTCATGGCCGCTCCGGGACAGCCCGAATGTCCCGTGGAATTGACCTACAACTGGGACGGCGACGACGGGTTGCCGTCGGACAGCCGTCACTTTGGCCATCTTGCCTACGAAGTCGACGACATCTACGCGAGTTGCCAGTCATTGATGGATCATGGTGTGACGATCAACCGCCCGCCCAGAGACGGGCACATGGCGTTTGTTCGGTCCCCCGACAATGTCTCGATCGAACTGCTGCAAAAGGGCGAATCCTTGCCGCCCGCAGAGCCCTGGGCAAGCATGGAGAATACCGGCCACTGGTGATTGTCGACCGGCAGCGCGGGAACAATTTGCAAGACTTCAGAGATTTCGTGCTCTTGCCGATTGTCCGAGCCATCACCTTTCGGTGAACTTGATTTCTATTCTGCGGTTCTGGGCCAACGAGATCTGATCGTCACCGACGGCGATCGGCTGATGCTCGCCAAAGCCGTTGGCGGCCAGACGATTGGCAGGAATGCCGAGTTCATCGATCATGTAACGCACGACCGACAGCGCCCGGGCGCTGCTCAATTGCCAGTTGTCCCTGAACCACGGGTTGGCCCTGACCGGCGTGTTGTCCGTGTGTCCGTCAACCCGCAGTATCCAGTCCACCTCGGGCGGGATCTGCTGGGCAACATCCTTGATGATCTCGGAAACGCGTCGGATCTCCTCCTTGCCGGTGTCGCCCAGAACGTCCGAACCCACCTCGAAGAGGATTTCTGACGAGAAAACGAAGCGGTCGCCGACAATCCTGACTCCTTCGCGTCCTCCGAGAACGTCCTGCAACTGGGCCAGGAATTTCGAATGAAACAGTCTGAGGTCCTGTGCCCCGGCTTCCAGTTGCCAGCGTTCGCGTTCCTCGAGATCTGCACGCTTTTTCTGCTCGGCTGCGGCGCGCGCCAGCGCCTGATCGAGTTCCCTGCTGAGGATGGCAATCTCAACTTCTGAAGCAACATCCCTGGCCACGGCGTCCACGACGAACGCATCGAGTTCGCGCAGTTGTTCCCTGAGTTCAATGATTTGACGGTTCAACAGCAGGATCTGCTGAGCGCGATCCTCCGATATCGCCCGCACTTCGGCGTATCGGTCGGCGGCGGACCGCGATTCTGCAAGTTGCGCGATGACTTCTTCGGCTTCCTTTCGCTCGTTTTCCAGCACGAGAGTCATCGCGGTGAGTTCAGCCTCCGAATCCTGGAGGCGCCGACGCAACAATTCTGCTGAGGCAGCTTCCGCCAGTCTGGCCCTCTCGGCCTCGTCGAGGTTCTGCAGGGCACGCCGAAGCTCTTCCTGCGTCAACCCGGTCGTCTGTCGGATCCGGTCCCGCTCTTCCACTGCTGCCGCCAGCGCCGTCTCCCGGTCCGCGAGATCTGTCGTCAGCGATCTGACCTCCCTGCTCAAAGCAACCAGCTCGTCTTCGAGCGCAACCAGTCTGCGCCGGAGTTCGAAGATTTCGTTATCTTTCGATGCAATTTTCGACTGCGCCGCTGCAAGTTCGCTACCGCGTTCGGACAGTGTTGCCGGCAACGACTCGACATGGTCCTGGCTCGAACGGGCTCCCGCGCGAACATCCGAGAGCTCCTCGCGAGCCCTCAAAAGGTCGATGCGCGTGTTGGCAAGCAGGCTCAAAGTTGATGTCAATTCGTCACGGACCTTCCCCAACTCATCGAGCGTGCTTTCGAGCTCCGCCAACGAAAGGAAAAACTCGGAGCGAACCGACGCGAGTTCGTCCCATGCTGCTTCGAGCTCGATTCTTGATTGCTCAAGCTCCGCATTCGCCGCCGTCAATCGCGAGTTCGAGTAAGCCGCTTCCTCTCTCGCAGCAGCAAGCAGCATCAAGGCCACTTCGAGATCTGCCTGTGAGAGCGAGTAGGCCGAATGGATCGTCTCAAGTTCGATCAGTGCCGAAGCGTGACTATCCCGCACGGCCGCCAATTCCTGCCGAACTTCGTCCGCTTCCAGTTGAGCCATCGACAGCTTGTCTGGTCTCCCAGGCAATGCCTCACAGGTCTTCTCAGGGTTGGTTCGAATCGCAGACAATTCTCGGCGTGTCGCTTCGAGCTGCTCCTCAAGTTCCTCTACCAAAGATTGACTGGCCTCAAGCCCATTACGGGTCCGAATGAGGTCGACTTCGAGAGCGTTTTCGGACTGCCTGCTGCTGGCAAGCTGGGTCCTGGCGGAGACGAGCAGCGTCTCCAGGGCAGCCATCCTGCTGCGAACTTCCAAGACTTCATGCCTCGCCACTTTCAGCCCGGATTCAAGAGCCGTTACCCCATCGCAACTCTGACCCTTATCAGCGCGGGTATCGCTCAGGCTTGCCTCGAGACTTGATATCACGCGGAGGCTTGATGCGAGGTCCTCGTGTGTTTGCCCAAGATCCGATTCAAGCACCAAGATTTTGTCGCGAGCTGACTGCAAATCAGAATCTGAGACGGCAAGCAGGGCATGTGCCTCTTCGAGTAATCTGTCTTTTTCCCTGTTCTCCGCCTGCAACTCCGTAATTCGCGCTTCCATCCCCACCTGGATCGGATCATTCATGCCGCCGGATCGAGTGCGTGCATCGCTGCCGGCCGGAGATACTGACCGTGAGTCTCCAAGTTTGGCCAAACAGTCTCGCGCTTTCTCCACAAACTCGCTATTGGGAAACTCGGCGATGAACATCTCAACATCGATTTTGTCAGTGCACTGTGACACATTTTGCCAAGCGTCCTGTGAACCCAATTGCGCAAATGCAGCCCTGGCAATCACTATCGGGACCGCAAAGATCAGCAGGCGAATCGCGGCTCTCGACCCTGCAATCCCAAACCAGGTTACGTGTCCTGCCCGATGGTTCATGCCATGGTTCCTCACTGGCCCAATCAACGACAACGTCCCCAAGGCAACCTAGTTTTGCGGAAATTGGCCACATGACCGACTATCTCGCCCCATTACGTGCACATGGAACATTGTCGCATGTAAATTGCATCAAAAACAAACACATACAAGCTCACAGTTTCGGCGACTGTCGAAGGGGCATAATCCAAATTGTGGAGAATGCACTGCGAGTGTCTCAATCTGTACGCTCGGTGAGGTCACGAGACCTCGAGCAGTTCACAATTTTGATCACATGCGCTTCGGTGAATTGTGGTTATTGGCCGAATGTCTCACGGCTTCGGCAAGTGTTTGGATCAAGCTGCTGCAGAAGGGAGAATCCTTGCCGCCTGCAAAGCCCTGAACAATCATGGAGAATACCGGCCACTGGTGATTGTCGACCAACTGAGCCAAGGAAACGGACAGAACGTCAACAACTTCGCGTTTGTTTCGAGCAACCCGACGCGACGTAAGGCAGCATCCGCCTCGGTGTTGGGGTCGAAATGCAGTTCCCAAAAAGTGTCGGCTGTACGTGAACACGGAACGCGTGCGCTCGAGAGCCATGCGTTTTTCCCTTTCGCCAGAACTGCGATCGGGGTATACGCAGCGTGTTCCTCCTTGGAACTATGGCGATAAACGCACATGGAATAAACGGACCGGACCCGGGGGCGGTACCCGGCGGCTCCACCAAAGACTGAAACCAGTCGATCACATGGGGCCGAAACAGTATCGACGGACGTGTAAAGATGCTCGCTTTCGCTCGGCGGACTGCCACCGTTATCGGCGTAAAAGGTACAATTGCAAACGACAATCGTGCTCCGGTCGCAATCGCTGCTTGATGCAGCTTGAGTGATCGAAACTCTTAGCCCAGGTCTCAGCAAGATCTGGCGGGGTCCGCAGGCACCTGGCAACAGAAGCCTGCACTAATCCCCCTCGATCGTGATTCGCATCGCCGCATCTGACCGGCTGACAGACAATCGCGAGCAAATTCGACAGCCGACCATGATCAACAGGACGTTCGCACTCTCGTCTTTCGAACCGTCATCATTTAGATGATGTCGGGCTGGCGTTGACAGGATCCGGCCAGTTCGCGCGCCGATCTTCAAGGATTTCATGGCATGGAAAACAAAATCGATTACCCGCGACTCGTCCATCAGGCGATGCTCAACATGGTCGCGGGCGTTCTTCGGCGTGTCAGTGAAGGCGGTTTGCCAGGCGAGCATCATTTCTACGTGACGTTCAGCACGCGGCACCCTCAGGTGGACCTTCCGCCACATCTGCTCGAGCAAAATCCCGAAACAATGACCATCGTCATGCAGCACTGGTTTCAGGACCTCGTGGTGACCGACCAAGATTTCTCGGTCGTCCTCAGTTTTGACAACTCTCCGCACATGATCACCGTTCCATACGACGCGATCCTCTCGTTCATCGATCCGTCATGCGAATTCGGGCTCGAATTTCAGCCAAAACCTCCGGAAGAGGTAGAAATCGAAGCGGAGTGTCCAATGATCGAGATCGAAAACTCCGTGCCCGACACTGAATTGAAGCAAGGCACAAGCGACAAGGTCGTCCGCCTCGATGCCTTCCGAAAGCAGGCGCCCAAACGAAAGTGATGAAGAGGCTTCGTCTGACGAACCCCATCCGCACAAACTGATCGAAGGGACATTGACCCATGCCGCAGCAAGCACCGAATCAGACGAAAGACGTGAGGACCGAGACTGACAGTTTCGGACCGCTCGAGATACCGGCAGACCGATACTGGGGTGCCCAAACCCAGCGGAGTCTCGGGAATTTCCCGATCGGATGGGAACGGCAACCGGTGGCGGTCGTCCGCGCGCTCGGCGTGATCAAGAGAGCCTGCGCCGAGGAAAACGTCGAGCGAGGCCTGATCGATCCAGAGATCGGCGCGGCAATCGCCCAGGCTGCCGAGGAAGTCGCGAGTGGCGCCCTCGACGATCACTTTCCGCTGGTCGTTTGGCAGACAGGATCGGGAACCCAGACCAACATGAACGCGAATGAGGTCATCGCAAACCGTGCAATCGAGGTCATGGGAGGCACGATCGGCACCAAGACACCCGTCCACCCCAACGATCATTGCAACAAGGGCCAGTCGTCCAACGACACCTACCCGACTGCCATGCATGTCGCCATCGCGGTGAGCACCAATGACCTCCTGCTTCCGGCACTCGAGCATCTCCACGATTGCCTCGCGACCAAGTCGCAGGAATTTGCCGAGATCATCAAGATCGGGCGTACCCACACCCAGGACGCCACCCCCCTCACGCTCGGCCAGGAGTTCGGCGGGTATTCCCACCAGATTCGATCGGGGATCGACCGTGTCAGCGCCGCGCTCGGGTCGATCTACCAGTTGGCCCAAGGCGGAACGGCAGTCGGGACAGGACTGAATTCGCCCAAGGGTTGGGACGCTGCGATCGCCAAGCGAATCGCGGCGCTGACCGGATTGCCGTTTGTCACCGCCGGGAACAAGTTCGAGGCCCTCGCCGCTCACGACGCAGTGGTCGAGATGTCCGGAACCCTCCGGGTGCTGGCGGCCAGCCTGTTCAAGATCGCCAACGACATAAGATTCCTCGGCTCCGGTCCACGCTGCGGATTTGGCGAGCTCTCGCTGCCCGAGAACGAACCCGGAAGTTCGATCATGCCGGGCAAGGTCAACCCGACCCAATGCGAAGCGATCACCCAAGTCGCCGCCCACGTCATGGGCAATGACGCGGCAGTCGGGTTCGCGGGCTCGCAGGGCCACTTCGAACTCAACGTGTTCAAGCCGGTCATGGTCTACAACGTCTTGCAGTCGATTCAGCTGCTCGCGGACTCCAGTCGTGCCTTTGCCGACAATTGCGTCGTTGGCATCGAGGCCAACAGATCACGAATTGATTCTCTGCTGAACGACAGCCTGATGCTCGTGACGGCGCTCGCCCCCGAAATCGGATACGACAACGCAACCAAGGTCGCAAAAACTGCCCACGCAAATGGAACGACGCTACGGGAAGAGGCGCTGAAACTCGGATTCGTCGATGCCGAAACCTTCGATCGCGTCGTTCGGCCCGAACACATGCTGGGACCGAAGTGACGCATCCCCGATCGCGGGACACGCTGGTTCCATGTTCGTGCAGCATCCTGCAAGCGCGCTGCGGCGACAGGTCGGGTCGTGATGAACGTCTTGTTTCCATTGGGAAAAGCGACGCTCGCAGATGCGGCGATCGATGCGTTCATTCATGGGTGAGGATGAGTCACGCGTGACTGCACATGTATGGACGGCCCAGAAAATATTCTGTCACGATCCGAGGTCACCGGACGAGCATTTCGCTTGAAGACGGGTTCTGGGAAGACCTCGGGGAAATCGCGCTCGAGCGCGGAGTGTCCCGCAACGCGCTGATCACGAGGATCGATGCCGCAAGAGGCATGAAATCTGGGCTTGCGTCAGCCATTCGCGTTTACGTTCTCGACTGGCACAGACGCCGCAATGTCGCATCCGGGGATCGGGCAGCGCCGAGCCAACCGAATCTGACGCCACGGCAGCGTCGAGGTGTTGTCGATCCATAGGTTTTGAGGCTCAGGCGCTGCGGTGCGCCGGTCGCGTCCGGCGTCAACCGAACTCCGCCAGAACCGGGAATGTCTCCAGCAGCCAGAACGAAAGGTCCGTGAAACTCCCCGTGACCAGCATGGTCCCCACCACGAGAAACAGACATCCCGCGATTCGCTCGGACCAGGCCGAGACGCGTCGATACCTCTGCACGAGACCAAGCGATCGCCGGACGAAAGCGGCAACGGCAATGAAGGGTATCCCCAGGCCAACCGCATAGGCAGCCATCAGCGCCACGCCGTAAGATTGGGACCCCTCCTGGACGATGACGGCGAGCACGGCGCCGAGGATCGGACCGATGCACGGGGTCCAGCCGAATGCAAATGCGAGGCCCAGGACAAACGCCCCGATCGCGGTTCCGTTGCGGCCAGAGACGTTGAATCGGGCTTCCCTGTCGAGAGAGGCGATTCGAAACACGCCCAAGAAGTGCAATCCGAAGGCAAGAATCATCACCCCCGCGACGATCCCGAGCTCCGTCTGGTATTGAAGCAACATGCGACCCGCAGCCGAGGCGGCAAGTCCGAGGAACACGAACACGACCGAGAGTCCGGCAACAAAAAAGCTGGCCGCAACCAGCACCCTTCGATCCGAGTTTCCGCGTTGCTCCATCTCGCGCACTGAGATGCCCCCCATGTACGCAAGATAGGGAGGCACGATGGGCAGCACGCAGGGGCTCAGGAAACTGAGAACGCCGGCCAACACGGCCACGCCCATTGCGACGAACGGACTTGATTCCAGTATGTCGATCACGATCATGGAATCGTCTTAACCTTGTTCGGCACGACGGTCATCCAGAGGCTGGTCACAAATCCGTGGACATTCACGGCAAGGCAAACTATCGAAAGATCATGAGTCAGGAATGGGATGTCGAACTCGACGCGACAGGGTTGCAGTGTCCTCTCCCCGTCTTGAAGACGCAACGCAGACTGCGCGACCTCAACGATGGACAAGTCATTCGGGTGCTCACTGATGATCCGGCTGCAATCGTTGATTTTCCCCATTTTTGTGACGAACAGGGGCACCGAATGGTCAGGTTCAGCACGTCCGCGTTGCCGTTCGAGTTCCTGCTCCAAAAGCGCTGACAACCACCAGGGCATGAACTCGTCAGCGGGCCGCACGACCGATCGGCAATTGCGAATCTTGGCAAGGTAAACGCCAACCCGCGTTCCAGCTGCGGGTCTTTGGTGAGCAAGGGAATCATCGAATGGACTGGGACAAGTTGCGCATCTTTCACGCGGTCGCCGAAGCCGGCAGCCTGACGAGGGCGGGCGAGACGCTCCACCTGTCCCAGTCGGCCGTCAGCCGCCAGATCCACGCGCTCGAAGAGAGCCTCAACTCGATTCTCTTTCATCGACACGCACGCGGGCTGATCCTCACCGAAGCCGGCGAAATCCTCTTCGAGACAGCGCGCAAGGTCAGATCCGAGATCGACCGAACCGAGGTCAGGATCCAGGATGACCAGAATGCCGTCCAAGGCGAGTTGAGGGTGACCACAACCACCGGATTCGGAACCCTTTGGCTCGCCCCGCGAATCGGCCAGCTGTTCACGCGCCATCCGAATCTCAAGATCGATCTTCGGCTCGCCGAGCAAGTGCTCGATCTCTCGATGCGCGAAGCCGACGTCGCGATCAGGATGAAAGAGCCCAGCCAGGCCGAACTCATTCGCCGCAAGCTGATGTCGGTCAACATGCGCCTGTATGCGTCCAGCGAATACCTGGCGACCAGCAGCCTGCCCACGACTTGGGAAGAACTCTTCGAGCACCGGATCATCAGCCAGAGCCTCGCGACAGAACAGCCGAATTCGGCCTACAACTGGATCGTTCCGCTCCTCAAGGGCGAACACTGTTCGCACATGACAGTGAACAACTACTTCGGGGTGCTCCAGGCCGTGCTGCACGGCGTGGGAATCGGAGTCCTTCCCGACTATGTCACGGACGATTTCCCGCACCTCGTCAGGGTGCTCCCGGACGAGCAGAGCCAGGCCATTCCCGTTTATCTCGCCTTTCCCGAAGAGCTTCGCCACTCGAAGCGGGTGGCAGCCTTTCGCGACTTCGTCATCAACGAGATCATGGCATACAGAGCCCGTCACGATTCCGAGGACGGTCGTTTTCGTGCCGAGACAAAAAATAACGCAAATGAATGAGTTACGGCCTGCGGTCGGTCAACCCGTGCGATGCAGTCCCCTCGCGCGGAGCCACATTCATGGGCACTTTCAAACCCACGGCATGGTCGGCGGAAACGGTCACGTCAATGTCTTGCAAGGAAACGAGCGGCAATGAACAGCAATGATGCGCACAGGCACGAGCCAGAGATCACGAACGAACTCGTTCGGGATCACGGACTTGACGAAGCCGAGTATCAACGCCTACTGGACCTGCTCGGCCGCACCCCCAGCATCACCGAACTCGGGATCATTTCGGCGATGTGGAACGAGCATTGCTCCTACAAGTCATCGCGCAAGTGGCTGCAGATGCTCCCGACCGAGGGCGAGAGGGTGATCTGCGGACCCGGCGAGAATGCTGGCGTCGTGGACATCGGCGATGGGCAAGCGGTCGTGTTCAAGATGGAGAGCCACAATCATCCGTCTTACATCGAGCCGTACCAGGGTGCAGCAACTGGCGTCGGCGGAATCCTTCGCGACATCTTCACGATGGGCGCCCGACCGATCGCGGCGATGAATTCGCTGTCGTTCGGATCTCCCAGTCACCCCAAGACGCTGTCTCTGCTGTCCGGCGCGGTCGAAGGCATCGGAGGGTACGGAAACTGCTTCGGCGTGCCGACGGTCGGCGGCGAAGTGCGTTTCCACTGGATGTACGACGGCAACTGTCTGGTCAATGCATTCGCTGCTGGGCTCGTCGAGACCAATCGCATTTTCTACTCGGCCGCAGGCGGCGCCGGAAGGCCGGTCGTCTATCTCGGCGCGCGCACCGGCCGTGACGGCGTGGGCGGCTCGTCAATGGCGTCCTCGGAATTCGACGGCGCCGAGGAAGAGAGCCGAACGACCGTTCAGGTCGGCGACCCTTTCACCGAAAAAAGGCTGCTCGAAGCCTGCCTCGAGCTGATGGCGACGGGCGCTGTCGACTCCATCCAGGACATGGGAGCGGCCGGGCTGACCTGTTCGGCGGTCGAAATGGGCGACAAGGGAGGGCTCGGGATTCGTCTCGACCTCGAGAACGTTCCCGTCCGCGAGGCCGGCATGACTGCCTACGAGATGATGCTCAGCGAATCGCAGGAACGCATGCTGATGGTCCTGAACCCGGACCATGACGAGACGGCACGCGAGATCTTTCGAAAGTGGGACCTGGAATACGCGATCGTCGGCGAAACGATCGTGGAGGATCGCTTCATCGTGCGCCATGACGGCACTGTCATGGCGGACCTTCCATTGAGCGCCCTGTCGCGCAATGCACCGCAGTACGACCGCACACACTGCAAGCCTCCGGCATCGCCGCCGTTGCTGGAAATTCCCTGGATTTCACCGATCGACGCGATTAGGCGCCTCCTGTCGTCACCAAATCACGCATCAAAGCGATGGGTTTACGAGCAATATGACAGTTCGGTCATGGCGGACACGGTGCGTCCCCCCGGGAACGGAGCAGCGGTGGTCCGGGTTCATGGCACCAACAAGGCGCTGGCATTCACGTCAGACGTCACGCCGCGCTACTGCGCTGCTGATCCGGAACGCGGCGGCAAGCAGGCCGTCGCCGAGGCCTATCGGAACCTGTCGGCGGTTGGAGCCACCCCGATCGCCTGCACCGATTGCCTGAACTTCGGCAGCCCCGAGAATCCGTTCATCATGGGTCAGTTCGCTGGGTGCGTGACAGGCATCAGCGAAGCGTGCCTTGCCCTCGACATGCCCGTCGTTTCGGGAAACGTCTCGTTCTACAACGAAACCTCGGGCCGGCCGATTCTTCCGACCCCGACCATCGGGGCGGTTGGCCTGATCAGCGACCTGGAGACAATGATCGGCCCAAAGGCTGCCGAAGGCGACATCGCGATTGTCGTTGGCGACGGCCTGGGCCATCTGGGACAATCGGCGTTTCTTGCCGAGATCTTCCAGCGGGACGATGGCAACGCGCCGCCGGTCGATCTGCCGCGCGAACGCCTCCATGGCGAATTTGTCAGGTCGTGCCATGACCTTGTCCATGCTGCGACCGACATTTCCGACGGCGGGCTTGCACTGGCCGGATTCGAATTGGCGGAGGTGTCGGGAACTGGCCTCGTTCTTGAATCGACCAACCTCGGTGATCTGTTCGGAGAGGACCAGGGTCGCTACCTGCTCGCCGTGCCGCCCGCTTGCGTGTCACCATTGCTCGACAAGGCAGACCGACGCTGGGTGCCAGTCGTTCAGGTCGGAACCTTCGGCGGCGAAAAATTTTCTTGCGGTGAGTTTTCCGCTCCAATGGAGGAACTCGTAAAGATTTTCCGCTCGTCATTCGAAGGCATGTTCGTGAACGAGCCCTCGGTTTCGACATGATGTCATCACGACGTGCCACGACTCGCCGACGCCATCGGTAGCGTTCGTCTTGAAGTTTGCAGGCGCGAGCCCTATGTCTTTCTTTCGACTGGGGGGAATGCCATGGCAATGGATGCAGACGAAATCCGAAAACTCATTCTTGACGCGTTTCCCACCGCTGGGGTCACCATCACGGACATGGCAGGGGATGGCAATCACTATGCGGCGGAGGTCATCGCGGAAGAATTCGCGGGGAAGAACCGGGTAGAACAGCAACGAATGGTCTACAAGGCGTTGAAGGGCAAGATGGATGGGCCGTCTGGCGACCTCCACGCTCTTGCCCTGACCACGAGAGCACCCGATGGACCATCGGCATGAACAGGATCTGAGGCCGGCCGCACCGCCTTCGAACCGTGTCATTGCCGAGCAGACATTGGCCCAATCGCCCGAAGCGCGATAGTGTGACCATGACGAGAACTGCCGGGTCGGATCAGCGAGAGGCCATCGACAGCGGATGTGCAAAGAACCGGCGCACCCGCTTGACATTCATATCGGCGGCGGGCGCCCTGTCTACAAAAGGATGGCGCGGCGGCAACTGCGAAACAGCGACAATCGAAAGGAACGAATGAAGATGTCAGACATCAATGATGCGATCGGAGCCGAGGTCGGCGAAAACGACGTGGTCCTGTTCATGAAAGGGACCAACAGCATGCCGCAGTGCGGATTCTCGTCCCGGGTTGTCGGCGTCCTCAATTACCTCGGCGTGGAGTTCAAGGACATCAACGTTCTGTCGGACGAGAAACTGCGCGAGGGCATCAAGCAGTATTCGGACTGGCCGACGATACCACAGCTCTATGTCAAGGGAGAGTTTGTCGGAGGCTGCGACATTGTCACCGAAATGACCCTGTCCGGAGAACTCGACACGCTCTTCGACGACAAGGGAATCGCCTACGACAAGTCGGCCGCCAATCGGATTCGTGAATCGAACAGCTGAATTCTCTGATTGACGCTTCGCCGATCAGCGGGACAGCGGCGCCGCAACCTTTTCGACGGCCTCGACCATCCGTTTCATGCTGGCAACAAGATCGTCGTCGCTGTCGCTTTTCTGGCGCGCAGACTTCAGTTCGACGTCGTACTTTTCCTGCAGATCCGCAAGCCGCACCTTGGCCCGAGTCAATTCGCCCTTGACCTGGCGAAGGTCGTCCATGGTCTTTTGAGCAAGGTCGGTTGCCTCCTTCACGGCTTCTTCGGCAGCCTGCACCGATCGGTTTTCCAGTTCGACCGTCCTGTTCGCAACCATCAATCCGGACAGCAACAACAAACGCGACTCGGGGATTCGCCCCATGGCGTCCGTCAAGGCGACCGCCTCCTTGTCGAGTCGACCCGCGGCGATCTGAATCGCTTCCTCTTCGCCCTCTCCGCATTTCAGTTCGAACGCCCTTCCGGCGATCGTCACGACAATGTCAGGCATCGCTCTCTCCTTCGACCAGCGGAACCAGTTGTTCGAGGATGACATTGATCTGGGCCACGTCGTCCTTCCGCGATTGCCGCAAGCGATTCATCTCTTCCTCGATTGCCGGATCGGCTGCCTCGCCCTGATCGACGGTCGATTGATTCGCCAAGTCCTGCACCGAGGTCCTCACGAACTCGGCAAGATCGGCGATTCTGCTTGCGGAATCGTCCAGGCGCGACTGCATGTCCCGCAACCCGTCATCGAGGCTCGATTGCAGCCGTGAAATCGACTCGGCAATGTCCCCGGCTTCTGATGGCGTGTCGACCTGCTGTCGCACGAGTTCGAGTTCCGCCGTTGCTTGTTCAAGCGCTGCACTGGTCTCCGCGGCCGCACGTTCCGCTTCGGCAATCTGCGCGTGAAGTGCCTGATTCTGTTCGCCAAGTTGATGATTCTGCTGCCGAAGTTCGGCAACATCTGGAGGGATCGAATCACCCGCGATGGCCGACTCGATCGTGGCCAGCGCCTCCCTGAGACGATCTTCGAGTTCCGAGATTTCTGTCATGCCATATCCCGCATCATGGGCGACAATCATCCTGCCGCACCTCTGACCGATTTTCAACCATGTGCCCGTTTGCCCGACGCGAGGTCACGACGGGTTCCGGCCATGATCTGTTTTTTTGCCGAGGTACGCGCTCGGAACCGGACGCTCAAGCCCATCTTGCATTGCCAGCTGGGTACCGACATCAATTTGTCACGGCTTTCCCCGCGCCTGGCGACGCAATCGAGGCATCAAGGTCGGTCCGGCCACGGGTACGTTTTCGATCTCGCCGCCCTGCCCGCCAATCTGCCCTTCCTGTCCCGAGTTCGCGCGTGGTGTCCGCACGACAGATTCCGAATCGATCATCGATTGAGGGCAATCGGCCTTCACGAACCGTCCTTGGCATCGAAGCGGGGTGCTCAAAAGGCCGGACGGGTCAATCGCGTCCTTGACCAACGGTTGGAGGTTGCTATCAGACCACCTGACGACCCCAAGTCACCCCAACAGTCAGCTGCGTAACGGAAGATCAGGAACATGAACCTCGACGAATTGCGAAACGGCCATCCCGAGCATTGGCAGCTGGCCAACGCGATCAGATTCCTTTCCGCCCAAGCGGTTCATGGCGCAGCCTCCGGACACCAGGGAATGCCGATCGGAATGGCGGATGTCGCAACCGTGCTGTTCAGGCGGTTTCTCAAGTTCGACGCCGGGTCTCCGGACTGGCCGGACCGCGATCGGTTCATTCTCTCTGCCGGTCACGGCTCGATGCTTCTCTACTCGCTGCTCTATCTGACAGGCTATCAGGACATGCCGATCAGCCAGATCAAGGCGTTCCGAACGCTCGGTTCTCGGACGGCTGGCCACCCCGAATTCGGGCACGCCGGCGGGATCGAAACCACGACCGGACCGCTCGGCCAAGGTCTTGCGAACGGAGTCGGTTTTGCGATGGCAGAAGCTGCACTTCGGGCGCGGTTCGGACGATCGATCGTCGATCACCACACCTTCGTGGTTGCCGGCGACGGTTGCCTGATGGAAGGCGTCAGCCACGAGGCCATCGCCTTGGCCGGACACCAGGAACTGAACAAGCTGATCGTCCTTTGGGATGACAATGGCATCACCATCGACGGTCCTGTTTCGATTTCCGATCGAACGGATCAGCTGGAACGGTTCGACGCAGCAGGCTGGGCCGTCGATCGTTGCGACGGTCATGATCCCGACGACATCGGCAGGGCGATCGCTGCGGCCATGAGCGCAAATCGACCATCGATGATCGCGTGCAACACCAATATCGCCTGGGGAGTCGAGGGCGTTGAGGGAACCGCACCGGCCCACGGCTACGCGATCAAGGACAACGAACTGGCCCTGATGAAAAAGGCCTATGGCTGGGAGTCTGCCGACTTTGAAGTTCCCGAACAGACCCTGAATCTGTGGAAAGAGATCGGCGCACGGGGCGCGGAGGCCCGCCAGAGTTGGGAAGCCCGTCTTGAGCGCGCAAGGCCAGCCGTCGCCCGCAACTTCGAAAACGCCATCTCCGGGCACGTGCCGAAAAGGCTCGCGACAGCAATCGGCAAGATCAAGCGATCGGCGGCCGAGGAGCAGCCGTCGAAGGCAACCAGAGTGTCGTCGCAGGTTGCGTTGGACGCCATCACGCCGTTCATCAAGGAAGCGCTTGGCGGATCGGCTGATCTCACGGGCTCGAACAACACCCGTGCCAGCGGCATGAAACCGTTCGATGCGTCGGACCGCAAGGGGCGCCATGTTTACTACGGCGTCCGCGAACACGCGATGGCTGCGGTCATGAACGGGATGGCGCTGCACGGCGGGATCAGACCCTATGGCGGGACGTTTCTCTGTTTTGCCGACTATGCACGCCCGGCCATCCGGCTTTCGGCCCTCATGGGAATACCCGTCACCTACGTCATGACCCACGATTCGATCGGTCTCGGCGAAGACGGCCCCACCCATCAGCCGGTCGAGCATCTGGCGATGCTGCGCGCGACGCCGAATCTCAATGTCATCAGGCCCGCCGATGCGGCGGAGACGGCCGAGGCTTGGGAAATCGCGATTTCGGCCACGACGACTCCCACGGTCCTCGCCCTGTCGAGACAATCCACGCCGAGTGTGCGGACAAAGTACACTCGTGCCAATCGCACCCAACAGGGTGCCTATGTGCTCGCCGCCTCGGAAGGTCGCTGCCGTGTCATCCTGATGGCCACGGGGACCGAGGTCGCTGTCGCGCTTGAAGCTCGCGACATCCTGCAAGACGAGGGGATTGGAACGAAAGTTGTGTCGATGCCGTGCTGGGAGCTTTTCAGAGACCAGGACGAGGCATATCGCAGAAAGGTCTTGCCGGCTGGGCCCGCAAGGGTTGCCATCGAAGCCGGTACGCGCCTCGGATGGGACGAATGGCTGTCGGGTGAACGGGGATCGTGGCGCAAGTCGGCATTCGTCGGCATGCAGTCGTTCGGCGCATCGGCACCGTCGGGGGCGCTCTACGAGCACTTTGGCATCACGGCCAGGAATGTCGCCGATGCAGCCAAGGCGCTGTTGTGAATACCCCAAGAGGATGTCACCGAAGCAGTCCGAGGCGAGATCGCCCATGACCCGCAGTTGACACGATGATGGAGTGATCCATGGAGGGGAAGACCCCGATCCTTCCCGGTCTTGACGACATGGATATCGACTCGCGGCGTGTGCTGACGAGAATCGACATCAACGTGCCCGTTCGAGACGGCACGGTGAGCGACCCGACACGCATAGAACGGGTGGCGCCGACGATCAGGCACATCCTCGATCGTGGAGGGCGACCTGTTCTGATCTCGCATCTTGGTCGCCCCAAGGGTCGCGTGGTCGACGATATGTCGCTCGAAGTCACGGTCCCGACGCTCGCAGCAGCAATCGGGGCGCCCGTGACCTTCGTGCCCGGATTGCCCGGCAAGGAGTCGGTCCCTGCAGTCAATTCCGCCGGGGTTGGCGAGGTGTTGCTCCTCGAAAACCTGCGTTTCGTGCCTGGCGAAGAGGCGAACGATCCCGACTTCTCCCGCGAACTCGCGATGCTCGGGGACGTATACTGCAACGATGCCTTCTCCACCGCTCACCGAGCCCATGCATCGACAGCAGGTGTTGCCGGTTTCCTGCCCGCATGCGCCGGAGATCTGATGCGCAGCGAGATCAACGCCTTGAGCGCAGCGCTCGACTCCCCAAAACGACCATTCATCGCCTGTATCGGCGGCGCGAAGATTTCGACCAAGCTCGAACTCCTCGACAGTCTGGCCAAGAAGGTCGACGGGCTGGTCATCGGTGGCGGAATGGCCAACACGTTTCTAGCTGCACAGGGACACGACGTCGGTCGATCGCTTTGCGAGCCGGGCATGGCTGATGCCGCCCTCAAGATCATGGAGACTGCACGACAGTCCGATTGCACGGTGACGCTGCCGCGCGATGTCGTCGTTGCAACCGGACTGGACGCAAATTCGCCAAGTCGAATCGTGTCCTACGATGGCTGCGGTTCCGACGAGATGATTCTCGATCTGGGGCCTGACAGCATCAAGCAGATCAATTCCGTCATCGACACCGCTCGGACACTGATCTGGAACGGACCCATGGGGGCCTTCGAGATCCCGCCCTTTGATCGCGCGACGCTCGCAACCGTCCGCCACGCCGCCGAACGTTCCGCCGCCGGAGTGTTGACCACGGTCGCCGGCGGTGGCGACACCATCGCCGCACTGAACGCCGCCAAGGCAGCCGACATGTTCTTATACGTGTCGACGGCAGGCGGCGCGTTCCTCGAGTGGGTCGAGGGCAAGGCCTTGCCTGGAATCGAGGCGTTGATGACGAGACAAGGAGACCGGACATGAAGATGACCGAAGCAGTCAGGGCGATACTCGCCAACTACGAGACCGACAACCCGGGGGTCAAAGGCAACCTCTGCCGCATGCTCATGAGCGGCAGGCTCGGCGGGACGGGACGAATGATCATTCTCCCGGTCGATCAGGGGTTCGAGCACGGCCCCGCGCGATCGTTCTCGGTCAACCCTCCGGCCTACGACCCGCAGTATCATTTTCAGCTGGCAATCGACGCCGGTCTGAACGCGATTGCCGCACCTCTCGGGTTTCTGGAAGCGGGTGCGGTAACATTCGCAGGTCAGATACCGATGATTCTCAAGCTGAACTCGTCGAACGCGCTGGTACCAGCGTCACCTGGACGCGACCAGGCAGTGACGGCTTCGGTTGACGACGCGATCAGGATCGGTGCATCCGCGATCGGTTTCACGGTCTATCCAGGATCGACCAAGTCCTTGGAAATGTTCGAGGAAATCGCCGAATTGAGACGTGAAGCGGCGCAGCTGGGGCTCGCGACCGTGATCTGGTCATATCCCCGTGGCGGCGATCTGGACAGCGAAGCGGAGACCGCAACCGACGTGATCGCAAATGCCGTGCATTACGCAGCCCTCCTTGGTGCGCATGTCATCAAGGTCAAGCTCAGTTCGGGCAAACTGGCACTCGCTTCGGCCCAGTCCGCTTATCGTGACGGCAATGTTGCGCTTGAGACCATACAACAGCGCGTTTCGCACTGCATGGACGCGGCCTTGGCGCGACGAAGGATCGTGGTGTTTTCCGGAGGCTCGAAGCAAAGCGACGATCACGTGTTCGATCAGGCCCGCGCGATTCGCGACGGTGGAGGCAACGGCTCGATCATTGGTCGCAACACCTTCCAGCGCAAGCGCGAGGACGCCATGAATTTGCTGGACGCGCTCGTCGAGATCTACAGAGCCTGAGCGACGAGGCGCGATCAAAGCGGCAGCTGGTCGACTTTGTCGGAATTCCGACAGCCTGCGCTGACGGAAGGCAGCAGGACCAGCATCGAGCGCGAATTCGAACGATCAACGAATGTCGAAGGGCTTGGGGGGCACCCCACCTGGTCAAATTCCGAGCGCTTCGACAGTCCGACATCCGAGCGATCGACCTGCCCTGCCATCAAGCGCAAAGTCCTGCGAGATCAGGGACAGAATTGCCATGACCGAGCTCGGTCAGGCGCGCGGCGAGAGATGAATTTACTTGAATGCCCGGATGTGAGATACACGCGCTGTCGTGAGTTAACGCCACCGGAGGCAGCGTGATCCACTCAAAAAAAAGACCGTCGTACTTGGGCACGACCCTGTTTGCCTGTGCGGCCCTGACTGCGGCGGGCTACTTTTCCTGGGCAGCGGTCAATGGCGATTTCGGACAGATGCAGCGCAACCAGGTCACCGCCGATCTGGCAGATGCGGAGCGGCGCCTGGAAGTCCTGGCCGGGCAACGCGAAGCCATGGAGAACAAGGTCCGCAGGCTTTCGGACGACTATCTTGATCTCGACCTGCTCGACGAGCGCGTCCGACTTGTCCTTGGATACGCGCGCGGCGACGAAATCGTGATACAATAGCAGATGACCAGCTTGGCGCTCTTGAGCGAGATTGACACCGGTGAAATCGTCGCGGCACCTCGACTGCTTGCATGAAAGCCACGAGAAACACGACGCACGCGGCCACCGACTGGAGGCGGTTGTGCCTCCCGAATTGCCGGGTAAAACAACAGTGAATTTGACCGTGCAGGTTTTCGCCTGATGACTTATGTTCGGTCACGGTAAAAACGATTGCGGAAGGCGCAACCATGGCGAGGCGAAAAACCACGCGAAAGACCAAGATCACGGGAGAAGAGCTTCTCGAACTCTATCGATCGATGCTCCTGATCCGGCGTTTCGAAGAGAAGACCGGGCAGCTTTACGGCATGGGAGAGATCGGCGGGTTTTGTCACCTCTACATCGGGCAGGAGGCCGTCGTCGTCGGGCTCGAGGCCGTTGCCATCGAGGGCGACCAGAGGATCACCTCCTATCGCGATCACGGACACATGCTTGCATGCGGAATGGACCCCGATGGCGTCATGGCCGAGTTGACCGGCCGAATCGGGGGTTATTCGCGCGGCAAGGGCGGCTCGATGCACATGTTTTCGATCGAGAAGAATTTCTTCGGCGGCCATGGCATCGTCGGAGCCCAGGTTCCCATCGGTGCCGGCCTCGCCTTCGCGAACAAGTACCGGGAAAACCAGAACGTCTGCTTCACCTATTTTGGCGAAGGCGCATCGAACCAGGGGCAGGTCTACGAGACCTTCAACATGGCCAGCCTGTGGAACCTTCCCTGCGTCTTTGTCATCGAGAACAACCAGTATGCCATGGGCACATCCCAGGCGAGGGCGTCATCGACTCCGGAGCTTTACACGCGTGGCCAGGCATTCGGGATCGAGGGTGAAGCCGTCGACGGGATGGATGTCCTCAAGGTCAAGGAAGCTGGCAAGCGAGCAGCCGACATATGCCGTGCCGGCGATGGCCCCTACATTCTGGAGATGAAGACCTATCGATACCGGGGACACTCCATGTCCGACCCCGCAAAGTACCGAACGCGGGAAGAGGTCAGGAAGGTCCGCGAGGAAAAAGACCCGATCGACAGGGTTCGCGAAATGATCGTCAATGACGGCCACGCCGATGAAGACGCGGTGAAGGCCATCGACAAGGACATCAAGGCGGTGGTCAACAAAGCGTCCACTTTTGCAACATCCAGTCCGGAACCTCCGGTCGAAGACCTGTACACCGACGTGTACGCCTGAAGGGAAAGCTGATGGCAACACAGATTCTCATGCCGGCCCTGTCTCCAACCATGGAGGAGGGGAACGTCGCGAGTTGGCTTGTTGAAGAGGGCGAAACCGTTTCGCCAGGACAGGTCATCGCGGAGATCGAGACCGACAAGGCGATCATGGAACTCGAAGCGGTCGACGAAGGAACGATCGCGAAGATTCTTGTCCCCGCCGGGACCGAAGGGGTCAAGATCAACACGCCGATCGCTGTCCTGATCGAAGAGGGCGAAGAAGCGGACGATGACGCGATCGCAGAAGCCGCCGCAGGCAGCGCCGGCGCGGCACCCGCCGCACAGGGTGGCGAAGCGGCAGCTCCGCCGCCAGCGGCAGCAGCTCCTGCTCGTCCGACTCCTCCCGCCGCAGAACCGCAGGTCGAGGAAATACCGGATGGCGCATCGATGACGGACCTCACCGTCCGCGAGGCCTTGCGACAGGCAATGGCGGAAGAGATGCGCGCTGACGCCAATGTTTTCCTGATGGGGGAAGAGGTTGCGGAGTACCAGGGTGCCTACAAGGTGTCCCAGGGACTGCTCGAGGAGTTCGGCGCGGCGCGGGTGATCGACACGCCCATCACCGAACACGGATTCACCGGGCTGGGCGTTGGCGCGGCCTTTGCCGGCCTTCGTCCGATCGTGGAGTTCATGACCTTCAACTTCTCAATGCAGGCCATTGATCAGATCATCAATTCTGCAGCGAAGACGCTGTACATGTCGGGCGGGCAGATGGGCTGTCCGATCGTCTTCCGCGGCCCCAATGGAGCGGCGGCGCGGGTGGCAGCCCAGCACAGCCAAGACTATGCGGCCTGGTACTCCCATGTACCGGGACTGAAGGTCATTCAGCCGTATTCGGCGGCGGACGCCAAGGGACTGCTGAAATCGGCGATCCGCGATCCCAACCCGGTCATATTCCTCGAAAACGAGATACTCTACGGTCGGAGCTTTCCGGTCCCAGACAGCGAAGATCACTGCGTTCCGATCGGCAAGGCGAGAGTCTGGCGCGAGGGCAATGACGTCACCATCGTCAGTTTCGGCATTGGCATGCAGTTTGCGCTCGAGGCCGCCGACAGGCTTGCTGGCGATGGAATCGATGCCGAAGTGCTTGATCTCAGAACGCTCCGACCGATGGACACGGATGCCATCATTCGCTCGGTTGCCAAGACCAATCGGTGCGTGACCGTCGAAGAAGGATTTCCTGTCTGCTCGATCGGCAATCATGTCTCGGCCGTTCTCATGGAGCAGGCATTCGACGATCTGGACGCTCCCGTCATCAATTGCACGGGCAAGGACGTTCCAATGCCTTATGCGGCCAATCTTGAGCGCCTTGCCCTCGTGAGCACTGACGAGGTCGTCGAGGCGGTCAAGTCGGTCACCTACAGCTAACGAGCCCGATCCAATGCCCGTCAGATTGTTGATGCCCGCGCTTTCGCCCACGATGGAGTCCGGTACACTCGCCAGGTGGCTAGTCAGTGAGGGCGACGCCGTTGAGGCCGGCGATCTGATCGCTGAAATCGAAACCGACAAGGCGATGATGGAGTTCGAGGCTGTCGACGAGGGCACCATCGCGCGCATTCTCGTTCCAGAAGGAACGGAGAACGTGGCCGTCAACACTCCGATCGCCATTCTCGCGGAAGAGGGCGAAGACATCACGGATGCCGACCTCGAAGAGCCGGCCGAAAGCACGCCGGCCGAGCCGAGCTCGCCCACTGCCCCTCCACCTTCATCGCCGAGCCCGGCACCGAGTGCCGGAACTTCAGCGGGCAACAATGTCGAACCGGCAACAGCTGGATCGCAAGCGACAAACCGTTCCGGCGGTCCAACAGCCTCTCGGTCCGGGAGGATCGCCTCGTCGCCGTTGGCAAGACGCCTCGCGAGGGAACGGGGCATTGATCTTGCCGAGGTCACGGGTACCGGGCCTTTCGGGCGAGTCATCAAACGCGACATTGAAGGATTCAAGCCGAAAGCCGTGACGGCAATGCAGGCCCCGGCAATGGCAGCGCCGCCGGCCAGAGCGCCTGAGGCCGCCTCGGCCGAGAGCATCATGGCCGGCTATCGCGATCGGTCGCATACTGAAGTAAAACTTGACGGCATGCGGAAGGCCATCGCCGCGCGCCTGAGCGAAGCAAAACAGACGATCCCGCATTTTTATCTGCGGAGGCAGATCGCGATCGATCGGCTCCTCGCACTGCGCAAGGACGTCAATGAGGGGCTCGAACACAAGGGGATTCGCGTTTCGGTCAATGATTTCATCATCAGGGCCTGTGCCGAATCGCTTCAGGACATTCCTGAATGCAACGCGATCTGGGCGGGTGATCGGATCGTTCAATTCGATGCGTCCGATGTCGCGGTTGCCGTTGCCATCGAGGGCGGATTGCTGACGCCCGTCATTCGCGACTGCGAATCGATGAAACTCTCGGCGATCTCTGTTACGATGAAGGATCTCGCGGGGCGCGCCCGAAGCCGCAAGCTGGCGCCTGAAGACTACACGGGCGGTTGCTGCACGATTTCCAACTTGGGCATGTTCGGGATCGACAATTTCGACGCGATCATCAATCCTCCGCACAGCTTCATTCTTGCGATTGGTGCTGGCCGGAAAACAACTGTTGTCGGTTCCGACGACAGCATCAGCGTGGCAACCGTCATGGACGTGACGATGTCAGTCGACCACCGCGTCATCGACGGTGCCTTGGGAGCACGTTTCCTGGATTCTTTCTCCGGCCATCTTCAGAACCCAGCAGCGTTGCTCGTGTAACCGATCATCCTTCCGGATCACCTGCGGAACTGGTGCAAACCCGAGTGCAGGCTTGATTCAATGATCCGGCGCGGCCGACGCAACGCGGTTTGTTTCGAAGATTGCAAGGATCGAGCAACCCTGCCCCTTTCGATCAATTCGGACGAAATCGTGCAGAATCGCCTGGACGCAAGCTGACAGGGCGATTCCGCAGCCGAGGCCTGACTGTGCCGGCAGGCAAAACGCCTCCACGCACCGAGACAGCGTTCAGTTGAGACAAATATTCGGGTTGGTCCGATTTCGCGATCGTCATTACGCGAAGAAAGCGGCTCAGGCCTGTTCCTGCAGCAGCTGGTTCATCGTTTGAGAGGGTTGATCGCAACCGGCTTCCCCAACGATTCGCGCGGGCACGCCCGCAACTGTCTTGCACGGGGGAACTTCCTGAAGGACGACCGAACCGGCCGCGATTCGGCTGCAACGGCCTACCCTGATGTTGCCGAGCACCTTGGCCCCTGCCCCGATCAGCACACCGTTTCCGATTTTCGGGTGGCGATCACCGTCGGACTTGCCGGTGCCACCGAGGGTCACCGAGTGCAACATCGACACATTGTCGCCGACCACGGCGGTCTCGCCGATCACGATCGAGTGGGCATGGTCGATCATGATGCCCTTGCCCATGACGGCAGCTGGGTGAATGTCGATGCCGAACACTTCCGAAATCCGCATCTGGAAAAAATAGGCGAGATCCTTGTGACCATTCCTCCACAGGAAGTTGCCGACGCGATAGCCCTGGATGGCCTGATACCCCTTGAAAAAGAGGACCGGCTGGATGAGATGGTGGCAGGCCGGGTCGCGATCGAAAACGGCCACGAGGTCCGCTCTTGCCGCTTCACCAATACTTGGGTCGGAGGCATAGGCCTCAGCAGCTATCCCCAACAGAATCTGCGCCGACATTTCGCTTGAAGCGAGCTTGGATGAAACCCTGTGGCTCAAAGTCTCTTCAAGCGAGTCGTGATGCAAAATCCCAAAGTGGACCGTACCCCCGAGTATCGGCTCGCGTGCGACCATTTCTTCGGCATCTTGCCGAATGCGTTCCCACACCGGATCCAACGTTGCGACCGGAGGGCTGATCTGTCTGTCTGCAGTCATGAATGTCCACTCTGAGCTAATCCAAGGACGCGAGTCCCTATCATGTTGGGCCGCCAGTGTCGAATTCGATCGCCGCTGTTCGGTGAGGTCACGGAACTGGGTGCCCGCCAGAGCCTGCGTGGGGACCTGCACGGAACCGTTCGTCTGTCGACGACGACGTGATCATGGCGAATCACTGGTTCCCGTTCTCTCGTTCGAGCCGCCGCCACTTTGCCACGTTGCGGTTGTGCTGCGCGAGGGTCTCGGAAAAAACATGCCCTCCTGAACCGTCCGCCACAAAGAACATGTTTCGCGACTCATTCGGTCGTACCGTTGCCTCGATCGCCGCGCGACCCGGATTGGCGATCGGAGTCGGCGGCAAACCGTCGATTGTGTAGGTGTTGTGGGGGGTTTTCTTGTCCAGTTCGCTACGAGTCAGACCGCGGCCCAGGCTGCCCCGCCCCTGCGTCAATCCGTAGACGACGGTTGGATCGCTCTGGAGTCGCCAACCCTTGCGAAGACGATTCGAAAAAACTGCCGCGACTTCGGCGCGTTCGGACCCGACCCCGGTTTCCTTTTCGACGATCGATGCCAGGATCAGGACCTCGTCAGGAGATTTCAGCGGAAGATCGCTCGCGCGATTGTTCCATGCCTCCTCGAGGATGATGGCCTGCGCGTCTCTCATGCGGTTCAGGACCGCTTGGCGCGACTCCCCTCGCGAAATCGCATAGGTTTCGGGAGCGAGTGTCCCTTCGGGCGGAATCTCTGTCACTTCGCCCGTCAGAATCTCCGACTCCATCAGCCGGTCGATCACTTGGGCAACCGTGAATCCTTCGGGGATTGTCACCCAGTGAAGCACGCCAACGCCTGATGTCAGAACGTCCAGGACCGTTTCCATGGATGCGCCGGCAATGAGTTCGTACTCACCGTAGCGAAAGTCGGTTTCGCGATCGAGCACGCGGGTTCCGATTCGGAACACCCGCGCATTCGAGATCGCGCCGTCACTTTCGAGGCGATTCGAGATCGTCGCGAGCGTCTCACCCCGTTCGACGACAAACTCCAGCGGCGTTTCGAGCGGCCCTGACCGGGAGAATTCGTAACGGCCCCAAGCCAGAACGCCGGCGACGATGACCAGCGCGCATACGATCAGATTGATGGCGTTCGAAGCGACGTGCCGCATGAGTGGTCAGTTGGCGCGGTTTCCGACAATCACGGAGACATTGGTCCCACCGAAACCGAATGAGTTCGACAAGGCGACGTTGATTTCTCGTTTGACGGCCTTGCGCGGTGCAAGATCAATCTCGGATTCGACCTCGGGATCGTCAAGGTTGATGGTTGGCGGAGCAACCTGATCCTTGATTGCCATGACGCAGAAAATCAACTCGACAGCCCCTGCAGCGCCGAGCAAGTGTCCGATTGACGACTTCGTCGATGACATCGTGACGTTTGGTGCATGCGAGCCAAGCAGTCGCTGGACAGTCGCAAGCTCGATCGTGTCCGCCATTGTCGAGGTGCCGTGTGCATTGACGTAATCGATCGACGAAGGCGGAAGCTGCGCCCGCTTCAGCGCCGCTTCCATGCTCCGAAACCCGCCGTTTCCGTCATCGGGCGGCGCCGTGATGTGGTGTGCATCGCCAGAGAGACCGAATCCGAGGATCTCCGCGTAGATTTCTGCTCCCCGGGATCGCGCGTGATCAAGGTCCTCGAGGACGACGACGCCAGCCCCTTCGCCCATGACAAATCCGTCGCGGTCCTTGTCCCACGGTCTCGATGCCCGGTCAGGTTCCTGTGACCATCCCGTCGACAATGCACGGCAGGCATTGAATCCGGCAATTCCAAGTCTGGTGATCGAACTCTCGGCACCACCTGCAACCATGACGTCGGCATCGCCCATCATGATCAGGCGTGACGCATCGGCAATCGCGTGTGCTCCGGTCGAGCAGGCAGTGACCACCGAGTGGTTTGGCCCCTTGAACCCGTATCTGATCGATACCTGGCCGGATGCGAGATTGATCAGCGCTCCTGGTATGAAGAACGGCGAAATGCGTCGAGCGCCTCGCTCCCTCAGGATATCTGAAGCACGTGCAATCGAGTCGAGTCCGCCGATTCCGGAACCGATCATCACGCCGGTTCGGATCCGACTGTTCTCGTCATCGGGCGTCCAGTTGGCGTCCGCTATCGCTTGATCGGCTGCGGCCACTGCGTAGAGGATGAACTTGTCAACTTTCCGCTGGTCTCGAGGTTCCATCCAGTCGTCGGGGTTGAACGTGCCGTTCGACCCGTCGCCAACCGGAACCTCGCAGGCATAGGTGGTCGCCAGTCCCGACGTGTCAAAACCCTGAACAGTTGCCGCTCCGGACTCACCTGCAAGAACACGTTGCCAGGTCGCCCCGACCCCGCAGGCCAAAGGCGACACCATGCCCAAACCCGTTATCACTACCCGCCGCATGAAGGATCCTCATCTGACTGTTCGCAGTCGGTGACTCCTAATGCCTAGACCGTAGACAAACAAGCACATGCGAGGAGTCCAACGTCAATTCAGCGCGGCAGAAAGGGACATTCGAACACCAGACAACAGCGGCTCAAGTACCGGCCCAGCGCATGTCCGCTGGATTCGGTTCATGCCCGTCGTTGGTGTCAAACGCTCATGTCGATCGAGGTCGGATTTTGAGCACAACTCCATGACATTAAGGAATTCTTTGGCAGCAACAGGTCTGGTTCTGTCTTGAATGGCGGTTGGACCATTCTGGCCAAATCGATGAGTGCCAGAACCAACAACGAAGCCCTTTCAACGCGACGGCAATTCAGCAGCACTGGTTGTTCATCAAGACGATGCTGAGTCACTCGGGCGCGGCGTGGCGAGGTCGAGGGCTTCCGCAAGGTCCAGGCTGCGGTTGAACAAGGCGCGGCCGACGACAAAGCCATGAATGGTCCCAATTTGCTTGAGGGCCATGATGTCGTTGCTATCGCGCACAAGCCCGCTGGCAATGACGGGTGTCATGGTCGCAGACGCCACGGCAGCAACGCCCGAAGTGGACAGGCTGGTTTCTTCGGCTTCGACACCGACGTCCGTATAGAGAATTGCTGCCAGCGGAATCCGATCGAACGCATGCACGAAATCCAGTGTCCTGAACATGCTCGTCTTGCGCCATCCGTCGATCAGGATCTTTCCCTTGTAGTCGTCGACAGCAAGGACGATCTGGTCCGGGAACCGTCGACAAAGCCGTTTCACGAAATCGGGGTCCTTGACGGCCGCCGATCCGATCACGATTCGACCCACGCCAAGATCAATGTACTCCATGACCGAGTCTTCGGTTCGAAATCCTCCCGCCAGTTGCACCGGAAGCCCTGCCTTGCGAATGATCTCGAGCACGAGGTCACGGTTGTCGTTTCTTCCGTCGACCGCATCAAGATCGGTCAAATGCATCCACTCAGCACCGAGACCGGCAAATTCCTGCGCCTTGGTGACAGGGTCCACATGCCAGATCAGGGGATCATCGAGACTCCCTCGTCGCAGGCTGACACAGCGACCATCGATGAGTTCGATTGTTGGATAAACGATCACCGTCTTGTCCTCTCGTGCCAAGAAACCTTGCACATTGCCGTTCCGACATACCCAAAAGGGTTCAAAATTGGGAGTGCTTGACAGGGATTCAACAGCAACTTCGATACAATGTCAAAACGTCAGCAATGTCAGGAAAAGCCCAGACGAGCCCGGCCGATCAAGCCATTGATCGGCAAGTGGCTTGGAGAATCCAGTGATGGAACGGTCCAAGTGCGTAAACTGCCACTCCGCAATGCCAAGTTACTGCGAGCAAGCCACTTCTCAGTTGTGCAGGTCTTCAGCAAGTTGCAGCGCTCGGAAAATGTAGTCCCTCGTTATGTACGGGACGAAACCAAGACGGTCTCCTGCATCAAAACTCTTGAGATAGGACTTCAGCCGCTCGACGTCACCGATCAACACCAATGCAGCGAGGTGCCAAACCGGCAGTACTCCACTTGAACTCGTCGGCAACGCGGCATGCTCGCGAAGTGCCAAGTCGAGATCCTGTTCCTGTGCCCATGCGATCGCTTTCTCTGACGCTTGCCGAACATGCTGATCAAGCACTTGAGGGACACTGATGCGCGGTTTGTCCTGAGCAAACACAATTGGTTCGCTATCTCGGAGATCAGCACAGATCCCGGCACAAGCATTAGAAAACGCTTCTGTTGCGACAAACGGCGACAACCAAAGTACTTGCTGTTCGAGCAATTGCCTCACCCCGTAACCGGCCATGACCTCTCTGTCCGACAATTGAAATGACGCGAACCTCGCTCCTGTCTCATCTCTCGACAAATCCCACCCAAGCATTTGCAATTCCTGACCCACATTGCCGATCTTCATTGGCCTGTTCCTTCATGTCGTTCAATCGCAATTTGGGATCCCATCAGGGAAGGCTCTGCTCACGAAACGGTTTGCCCGGCTCAAGCCCAACACGAATGGCATGCCTCCCGAATGGAATCGAACGAAACCACTGCGCAAGCAGCCTCGTACAATATCGCAGAAATCGCGGTTAAGTGCGCAGGAATTTCCATGACTTCGGCAAATGGTTTTCGCACCAAATTTTTTTCCAAATCAAACACAATCACCCAGATCAATCTTCCAAATGCCAAGAACGGAAAGACTTTTTTTCTTCCAAGAAGTCTATCGGCAGAAGTCGACTTTTTATTCTATTTTCCACCAGAGCAAAAAAGAAATCTTCCACGCCTTTTCCCAATATCTCTTCGGATGTTTTTCCTTCATGGCATAGTGCAACATGCCAACCGTCTGGATCGCCATGACCAACAACAAACGACAATAAATCGCCGTTCAACGTACGAGCAAACACAATTGAAGCGCCTACTTCAGGCGGGGAAGGGCGTGGAAACTCATTGGGATCAATTTCTTGATACACGGTATAACAGTATACGCCATGTTTGGCCTGATCAGCGATGTCGATATTGATGTCGATTTGGCATGGTAAAAATAACCAAAGAAAATCATTAATTCGCCCTGCACCCAGCCTATCGATTAGTGCCTTGTATCCCTCAGGCAATTTGCAGCCAATTTCAGCTTCCGCTTCGATCCACTCATCTCTACTCGGGACTGAAGTTCGCTCAGTTGCCCCCAGAGCCGCAACGATTTCATCTTGCCATGACATCACTTGCCCTCATCAACTTTGGGAAACTGAACACTCAAGTCGAACCTTACCGTGCTTCCGGTCGTCATCCTGATGCCAACCGGCATCTGTTTGTCTCCAGCTCAGTCTGCAGTCAAATTCAAATTTGCAAATTCACGTTCTCCACGTTCGTGTTTGTGGCGATAGCCGAAACAATCCCGTGCAAGTTGGCCCCGCTAACTGTGAGGCACGGCCCCAAGCACCAAAATTCTCGTGTTGTGTCCTTGGCATTATCCAATGGCGTGCCTCGGATGGTGAGTGGTGCCCAGACGCGCCCGACCCGATCAAGTCATTGATCGTCAAGTGGCTTGGAGAATCAAGTGATGAAACTGTCCACATGCGTAAACGTCCCTGCGCAACGCCAAGTTACTGCAACTCACTTATGGCGGCCTTCAGCAAGTTGCAACGCCCGGAAAATGTAGTCCCTCGTTATGTACGGGACGAAACCAAGACGGTCTCCTGCGTCAAAGCTCTTGAGATAGGATTTCAGGCGATCGACGTCACCAAACAACACCAATGCAGCGAGGTGCCGAACCGGCAGTGCTCCAGGTGAACTCGTCGGCAATGCGGCATACTTGCGAAGTGCCATGTCGAGATCCTGTTCCTGTGCCCATGCGATCGCTTTTTCTGACACTTGCCGAACATGCTGATCAAGGACTTCGGGAACACAGATGCAGGGATAGTCCTGAGCAACCACAATTGGTTCGACATCGTTACCTATATGATCAGCACAGATCTTGGTAAATGCATCAGAAAACGCTTCTGTTTCGACAAACGGCGACAACCAAAGTTCCTGTTCTTCAGGCAATTGCGTTAACCCGTAATCGGCCACGACCTCTCTGTCCGACAATCGAAATGAAGCCAGCCTCGTTCCTGTCTCATCTCTCGACAAAACCCACCCAAGCATTTGCAATTCTTGACCTACATTGCCGATCTTCATTGGACCATTCCTTTATGTCGTTCAATCTCAATTGGGATCCCATCAGGGTAGCCCTGCTCAAGAAGTGGTTTGTCCGGCTCAAGCCCGACACGTATGGCATGTCTTCCGAATGGAATCGAACGAAACTGCTGCGCAAGCAGCTTTGTTCAACCAGTATCAATCTGACAAACTCGATGACCGACAACACAAACCATTTTCGAGCAACTACGTTTCGTGGGAAACAAACCTCATTTCCTGGTCCAGAAAACTCGGAGGGAAACCATTGCCTTGCAACCGTTTTTTCGACAATTTCGAAAAAGAACTCTGCAACGCCAGCAGCGTAAATCGCTTCGAAACTCGCTCCATCGTGGCAAAACGCAACCGGCCAGTTATCTGGATTGCCTGGCCCGCAAATGAACGAAATGTAGTCGCCGCCTACTGTGCATGCAAACGGAAGCACAGCACCCTCTTTGGGCGGGAAGGGGCGCGCAAATTCAATTGGATCAGTTTCTTGATAAATGGAGTAACATTTGATCGCGTGCTTTGAGTTATCGGCAAAATCAAGAGCTCTGTTTACGTGCGAAGGTGCGAACAACCAAAGATAGTCGCCAATGCATCCCGCGCCCAGCCGATCAATCAATGACTTGTAACCTGGCGGCAAGACAGATCCTATCTCGGCTTCCGCTTTGGCCCACGTTGCCCGGTCAAATGCTGATGGTCGCTCCGTTGCCCCCAGAGCTGCGACAACCTCGTCCTGCCACGCCATCACCCTGTCTCTCCGTGATTCAAACCGGAGGACAAGAACAGATCCAAAACCCATGGCCACACCCAGTTCCTTCGGGAAGGCAATTGGATTTACTTGAAGGTGCCTGCCCAAACTCCCACGTACCCGACATAGGCAAGACCTGTCCAGTGGCCCCATCACTTGGGATCAAATTTCATCTCGTGTTGCTGATAATCCGGGAGTACATTGGTCTCCAAACGGCACTCAACAAGTGCGGAAAAGAACTCTGCGACGTCGGTTGCGAGGACTTGTTCTAAATCCGCTCCATTGTCGCAGAATACAACTGGCCAGTTGTCTGGATCACCTAGCCCACAAATGAACGACAAGTATTCTCCATCGGCCGTACATGCAAACGGTATTGCAGCACCTTCCTTCGGAGGGCGGGGCCGTGGAAAGGAAGTCGGAAATTCTCGTTGCAGATAGGCATAACTGTTGATTCCATGATTTGCCATATCGGCTGTGTTGAGATTTGTGTTGACGTGCGAAGGAGAGGGAAGCCAAATGAACTCGCCAATGCAGCCCGCTCCAAGCCGATCAATCAATGCCTTGAACCCCGGGGGCAAAACGCACCTGATCTCGGATTCCGCTGCAATCCATTTCGCCCGACTAAAGGCTGGTCGCTCATCTGCCCCGAGGATTGAAACGATTTCGTCCTGCCAAACCATCACTTCCCCCATTCAATATCAGGGACATAAACGTCAATGTCGAACCGGTCTCAGTCATCGGCGGCCATTCTGATATGAAATCTACTGGTTCCTCTCGACACCTTATGCGCACCATATCGGATAGAACAGCTTCGGGCTACCAATAGTCAAAATACATCTTCTCATCAAGCCAGCTTTGCGGGAGAAGCCTGCTTTTGATCCTATTCTCAACCAGCGCAAAAAAGAAATCTTCCACACTATTTCCCAAAATTTCTTCACAAGTCATTCCGTCATGGCAAAGTGCAACTTGCCAACTGTCCGGATCTCCTGGCCCAACAATAAACGACAAGATGTCGCCGTTTTCCGTGCGCGCAAACACAACACATGAACCCTCCTTTGGCGGGGGAGGACGAGGGAATTCTGCGGGGTTAATTTCCTGATAGATGGAATAACAGTAGGAACCGTGTTTTGCCATGTGGGCGATGTCGATATTTTTGTCGACGCGTGATGGCGCATACAACCACAGAAAGCCACCAATACACCCTTCGCCTAACCTATCAATCAATGCCTTGTACCCTTCTGGTATTGTGCACCCGATTTCAGCTTCCGCCTCGATCCACTCATCTCTACTCGGGACTGAAGGTCGCTGAGTTGCACCCAAAGCCGCAACGATTTCATCTTGCCATGACATCACTTGCCCCCATCAACTTTGGGAAACTTGACACTAAAGTCGAACCTGACCTTGCTTCCGGTCGTCATCCTGATGCCAACCGGCATCTGTTTGTCTCCATCTCAGTCTGCAGTCAAATGCAGATTCACAATCTCGACGTTCGTGATTGTGGCGATAGCAGAAACAATCCCCGGCAAGTTGGTCCCGCTAACTGTGAGACACGGCTCAAAGCACCAAAAGTCTCGTGTTGTTTCCTTGGCATTCTCAATGGCGTGCCTCGAATGGCGAGTTGTGCCCTGACGCGCCCGACGGATCAAGCCATTGATCGGCAAATGGCTTGGAGAATCAAGTGACGGAACTGTCCACATGCGTAAACAACCCTGTGCAACCCGAAGTTACTGCAAGCAAAACACTTCTCAGTTGTGGAGGCCTTCAGCAAGTTGCAGCGCTCGGAAAATGTAGTCCCTCGTAATGTACGGGACGAAACCAAGACGGTCTCCCGCATCAAAGCTCGTGAGATAGGATTTTAGCCGATCGACGTCACCGATCAACACCAATGCAGCGAGGTGCCGAACTGGCAGTGCTCCAGTTGAACTCGTCGGCAACGCGGCATGCTCGCGAAGTGCCATGTCGAGATCCTGTTCCTGTGCCCATGCGATCGCTTTTTCTGACACTTGCCGAACATGCTGATCAAGCACTTCGGGAACACAGATGTGGGGATCTTCCTGAGCAACCACAAATGGTTCACTATCGTAACTACCTTGATTGCCACGAATCCTGGCACAAGCATTAGAAAACGCTTCTGTTCCGACGAACGGCCACAACCAAAGATCCTGTTCTTCAGGCAACTGCATTAACCCGTATCCGGCCATGACCTCTCTGTCCGACAATTGAAACGAAGCGAACCTTGCTCCTGTCTCATCTCTCGACAAATTCCAACCAAGCATTTTCAATTCCTGACCCACATGGCCGATCTTCATTGGCCCGCTCCTTTATGTTGTTTGATCTCAACTGGAATCCCATCAGGGTAGCCCTGCTCACAAAGTGGTTTGCTCAGCTCAAGCCCGACACGTATGGCATGTCTTCCAAATGGAAGCGAACAAAAATACTGCGCAAGCAGTTTCGTACAATACCGCAGGAAACGCGGTCAAGTCACTTAGGATTCGCGGCCAATTTCGTAGGAATCTACATGACTTCGGCAAATGTTTTTCGCACCCAATTTTCTCCAAACCAAATACAATCACCCAGATCAACCTTCCAAATGCCAAGAACGGAAAGACTTTTTTTCTTCCAAGAAATCTATCGGCAGAAGTCGACTTTTTATTCTATTTTCCACCAGAGCAAAAAAGAAATCTTCCACGCCTTTTCCCAATATCTCTTCGGATGTTTTTCCTTCATGGCATAGTGCAACATGCCAACCGTCTGGATCGCCATGACCAACAACAAACGACAATAAATCGCCGTTCAACGTACGAGCAAACACAATTGCAGCGCCTTCTTCAGGCGGGGAGGGACGTGGATGCTCATTGGGACTAATTTCTTGATACACGGAATAACAGTATACGCCATGTTTGGCCTGATCAGCGATGTCGATATTGTTGTCGATTTGGCATGGCAAAAATAACCAAAGAAAATCATTGATCCGCCCTGCGCCCAGCCTATCGATTAGTGCCTTGTATCCCTCCGGAAAAACGCAACCAATTTCAGCTTCCGCTTCGATCCACTCATCTCTACTCGGGACAGAAGTTCGCTCAGTTGCCCCCAGAGCCGCAACGATTTCATCTTGCCATGACATCACTTGCCCCCATCAACTTTGGGAAACTCAAAACTCAAACCAAACCTGTCCATACTTCCAGCCGTCATCCTGTGACCGGCAAGTAGCTTGGAGAATCAAGTGATGGAACTGTCCACATGCGTAACCCCTCCTGTGCAACCCCAAGTTACTGCAAGCAAGGCACTTCTCAGTTGTGGAGGCCCTCAGCAATTTGCAATGCTCGGAAAATGTAATCCCTCGTAATGTACGGGACGAAACCAAGACGGTCTCCCGCATCAAAGCTCGTGAGATAGGATTTTAGCCGATCGACGTCACCGATCAACACCAATGCAGCGAGGTGCCAAAGCGGCAGTGCTCCAGTTGAACTCGTCGGCAACGCGGCATGCTCACGAAGTGCCATGTCGAGATCCTGTTCCTGTGCCCATGCGATCGCTTTTTCTGACGCTTGCCGAACATGCTGTTCGAGCACACTGGGGACACGGATGCGCGGAAAGTTCTGAGCAATCACAATTGGTCCGCTGTATCCATGATCAGCATGGATCCTGGCACAAGCATTAGAAAACGCTTCTGTTTCGACACACGGCGACAACCAAAGTACCTGTTCTTCAGGCAATTGCATTAACCTGTAGCCGGCCTCGACCTCTCTGTCCGACAATTGAAATGAAGCGCGCCTCGCGCCTGTCTCATCTCTCGACAATTCCCACCCAAGCATTTCCAATTCCTGACCCACATTGCCGATCTTCATTGGCCCGCTCCTGGACACTTTTTTTGATTGGCATGTCGTCCCGAGTAGTTGAAGTCGGAACCGCGACTGGCGAAGTGGCGAATGACGATTGGTGAACCCGCTCCGATCACAATGGGCACGGAGAAATCCTCATCGCCAAGACATGCATCGGGCGACCAACCGTCATTGAGGCAAAAACCCCAAAAGCTTCATCGGCTGCGTGCTCCATCGTCGTGCGTCATCTGCAGAACTCCTCAACTTGATCGAATAGAAGTGCCCGTCAATCCCTCGGGCCTTCAGCAATCCGAAGTGCTGTTTGGACATGCTCCCGTTTAATGTAGGTGCCGAAGCGGGCGTGGTCACCGGTATCAAAGCTCTCAAGATATGAATTCAGGCGACCCACATCGCCGAGCACAGCCAGTGCAGCAAGGTGCCATATCTTGTGCCCTGCACCCGGAAACGTTGGGAATTTGGCATGGTTGCAAAGTGCCTGGTACAAATCCACTTCTTGCGCCCACGCGATAGCCTTTTCAGACACTATGCGAACGTGATGTTCATGAATCTCGGGCGCGCTCGCATCGGGAAACCACCAATCCACCACGAGTGGATCGTCTCTGTTTCCGTCAGCGCGAATCCTAGCACAAGCGTCCGAGAATGCTCCTATTTGGACTGCGGGCTGCATCGTCAACATTTGTTCGCCCGGCAGACTCGTTAGGGAGTATGAGGCACAGACTTCTCTGTCTGATAGGTGATAAGTTCCAAAACGGTCCCCCACTTCATCTCTCGACAACTTCCATCCGAGCCTCTGGAGTTCGTCCGACACCTGGCCGATTTTCATTGGCTCACTCCCGGATACTTTTTTGTCTCGATTGGAATACCCGTCTCGGTAGTCCTGTTCGCGCAATTGCACTCCTGGTTTTGTACCAAATCCTTCGAAGACAGATCCACGCAGGATGTCATCACCACTCAAAATCTCTGGGAACACTTCGCTCAGCCACTTGCCGGGAATAGTGTTTTGCCTCGGTCTCGATGACGAAAACATGTCATCGCAATCAGAAACCCTGCAGGCGAGATTGTTTGGTGTCCGCCAACCGCATGCGCTCAAGTGACTGGCGTCGTTGGCAAAGTCAAGAATTCCGTGGCCGTGTTCAGATAGGACCGCCGACTCTATCGAATCACGACACAGACTGCGTGAGGTGGTCAAGTTTCGACGGCCACGAACCTCATCTCCTGGTCCAGAAAATCAGAAGGAAACCCATCGCGCTGCAAGCGGTTCCCGACAAGCGCACAAAAGAACTCTTCAACGCGGTCGGCGAGAAATTTCTCGTAGTCTGCACCTTCATGGCAAAGTGCTAACGGCCAATTGTCGGAGTCGCCCGACCCAAGAATGAACGACAGATAATCACCGTTGTCCGTTACTGCAAAGACAACCGCAGAACCCTCTTTGGGAGGAGAAGGGCGCGGAAAGTAGATCGGATGGCGTTCATGCAAGCAGGAATAACAATCGACACCTTCCTTGACCAACTCGGCTGCATCGAGATTGATGTTGGCAGGCGCAGGGAGCCAAGTACATCAGTTTGTCTCCATCGTTGTCTGCAGTCAAATGCAAACTCACGGTCTCCATGTTCGTGGCTTGGGTTATAGTTGAAGCGTTTTCCAACAAGTTGATCCTTTCGTCTCAAGACAAGAATCCAAGCATCAATAGTCTCATGTCATGGCTGCACCCGACAGGTGGCGTTTGAAGTGCGAGTGGCGAGTATTGCCCAGACGCGACCCGCCGATTAAGCGGCTGATCAACAAGTGGCTCAAAAAGACACGACGATCAAATTACTCTCATGCTAACGCTGCCATTGGGCAACCCAAAGCGAATTGTAATGTGTAGGCACTGTACCGTTCAAATATCACGGGCTCCCGCGCAGGGCTAATCAAAAGTCGTCATTTGGCACTTGATTCGTGATTGTTGAGTGATTCTGTCTGTGGTTTCTTCCTGATCGGCTCTGGCCATTCAATACTCGGGGTGGTAGACGGTTCTCCACGGTGATTCGATCAGCTTTGGGACCCCATGATCAGTCTTCGCGACGTTGAAATCCAGCTTGTGCTCACTCCCGAGGACCGACGTCGCTGGGACGCTCTCGTGCCCGAGCACCATTACCTGCCGTACAGCGGCCTGTTCGGCAAGTCGCTGCGCCACGTCGCGGTTCACGACGGGGAGTGGCTGGCGCTCGTCGGCTGGGCTGCCGGCGCCTTCAAGGTCGGGGTGCGCGACCGCTGGATCGGCTGGTCCCGCGCCCAGCAGTTCTCGCGTCTGCATCTGATCGCCAACAACATTCGCTACGTGCTGCTCGGCGACGACCGGCCCGCCAATCTGGCGTCGCGGGTTCTGGGTCTGAGCCTGCGCCGCCTGTCGCGCGACATGGAGGCCCTGCACGGCTATCCGGTCTATCTGGCGGAGAGCTTCGTCGATCCGTCGCGGTTTTCCGGCACCTGCTATCGCGCCTCGAACTGGCAGTCCCTTGGATTCACGCGGGGCTTTTCCCGCGAACCGGGAGGGTCGGCTCGCTGGCGGCACAACGGTCAGAAGAAGGAGGTCTTCGTGTTCGATCTGACACGGGATGCACAGAGGCTGCTGTGCGACGACGAGGTTCCCGGTTCCTGCCGGGTCGATGGCGCTGTCGAACTGCCTGACGACGGCACGCTGCGGAGCCTGCACGACATCTTCGCCCGGATGAAGGACTTCCGCAAGGCGCGAGGTCGGCGCCACAGCCTGGCCTGCTACTTCACCATCATGGCGGCGGCACGGCTGTGCGGCTTTCGCGGGGTGTCAGCCTTTGGCGAATTCGCCGCGATGCTCAGTCAGGATCAGCTCGAGGCGGTCGGGGCGTTCTGGAGCCCGACGCGCAAGTGCCACGTGGCGCCCGCAACGTCGACATTCCACTACATCTTGTCGTTGATGCCGCCTGACACACTCGACAATGCGCTCAGAGAATGGATCGAGACACGCAGGGACGGTGCCAGACCGGTCGCCATCGACGGCAAGAACGTGTGCGGAGCATCGAAGCAGATCGAGAACGAACAGCGGATCATGGTCGCCGCCGTGGAGCATGGCAGCGGCCTGGTGCTGGGGCAGCTCCAGGTTCCCGACAAGACCAACGAGATCCCCGCCGTGCGACGGCTGGTGGGCGAACTCGACCTCAAGGGACGAACGGTGACCATGGACGCGATGCATGTCCAGCAGGAAACGGCGCAGTGCATTCAGGAGGCCGGCGCCAACTATGTCATGACCGCAGTCAAGAAGAACCAGAAGGCATTGCAGGAGGACATCGCGGCGATCGACTGGTCAAAGGCGCGACACTTCGAAGGCGAATGGGAGAAAGGTCACGGGAGACTGGAGAAGAGAGACTGTGCGGCGATCGACATCACCGATGAAGAATGGAACGGATTCTGCGATCTCCACGGCCGTCAGCAGGCCTTCCGCATCATCCGCAATCGCGAGACCATCAAGACCCGAAAGGCATCCACACAGATCGTCTACGGCCTCACGTCACTGTCCGCAGAAGAGGCAGGACCCGAAGAGATCGGACAGATTGTCAGGACTCACTGGACGATTGAGAATCGCGTCCACTACGTCAGAGATTTTTCATACGACGAGGACCGCTGCCGGGTCCGGGTCAAGAACCTGCCGCGAAACCTTGCGGCACTGTCCAACATCGCGATTTCGATCATCCGCATCCATCAACCGCGCGGCTTCGTGCCGACGGCCAATCGCAGCTACGCTTTCAACCCTCAGGATGCGCTCGACGCCATCATGACCTGATCGCGCCGACGTCCGACGTCGTCAGGAACTCGCACAAACGCGCGTTCTCCGCGCCGCAGGACAGGTGTGACTCCCGACCCCAAAACCGAAGAATCCAAACCGACAGTTCGGTTGAAACCGGCGCCAACTGCCCGTATCCCTCCAAAATGGCGCATGACGGTTCCTCGAAGACCACGCGTCGCACAGGCCTTCAGGAGCATCTGCAGCTGAAAAAAAGAACTTTTGAACGTGCCTGGGCTCCCGCGAGTTCCAGTGCTCTGACAATGTAGTCCCTCGTTATGTACGGAACGAAGCCGAGACGATCTCCTGCATCGAAGCTCTCCAAATAGGATTTCAGACGATCTACGTCTCCTGTCAGCGCCAATGCAGCAAAGTGTTGAACCGGGAACGTACCAGGTGAATTCGTTGGCAGCTCGGTACGCTCGTGAAGCGCCTTCTCCAAATCTTGCTCCTTTGCCCATGCGATCGCACTTGCCGACGCTTGTCGAACGTGTTTTTCTAGTATTTCTGGGGCGTTGAGACCAGGAAAATTCCAAGACCTGACAAACAATATTCTCTGCCCGTCGAGGTCACCGACCTTTGCACAAGCGTTGGAGAAAGAAGCGTCCAAGACTGAGGGAACAATAACGAGACGCTGTTGGTCTGGTAGTCGCGTCACCTTGTACACTAGCCTGACAATACGATCAGACAACTGATACTTTGCAATCCTGTCTCCGTCACAACTTGATCCCTCCCAGCCAAGCGTTTTGAGAACTTCAGCCACTCTGGCGATCTTCATTAGTCCATCTCCTTGAATTCACGGATTTCGATTGGAATGCCGTCTGGGTAGTCCTGTTAGCGCAATGGCACTCCTGGTTTTAGACCAAATTCTTCGAAGGCAGATCCACGCAGGATGTCATCACCACTTAATATTTTTTTGGAACACTTCGCTCAATCGCATGCCGAAAATAGTGTTTTGCCTCTGTCTCGATGACGAAAACATGTCATCGCAATCAGAAGACCTGCAGACGAGATTGCTTGGCGTCCGCCAACCGGATGCCCTCAAGTGACTGGCGTCGTTAGCAATGTCAAGAATTCCGTGGCCATGTTCGGATTGGACCGCCGACTCAATCGAACCACGACAAAGACTGCGTGAGGTGGTCAAGTTTTGACGGTCACGAACGTCATCTCCTGGTCCAGAAAATCAGAAGGAAACCCATCGCACTGCAAGCGGTTCCCGACAAGCGCACAATAGAACTCTTCAACGCCGTCAGCGAGAAATTCCTCGTAGTCTGCACCTGCGTGGCAAAGAGCTACTGGCCAGTGGTCGGGGTCGCCCGGCCCAAGAATGAACGACAGATAATCACCGTTGTCCGTTACCGCAAAGACAACCGCAGAACCCTCTTTGGGAGGAGAAGGGCGCGGAAAGTAGATCGGATGGCGTTCTTGCAAGTAGGAATAACAATAGACACCTTTCTTGACTAACTCGGTTGCATCGAGGTTGATGTTGGCGTGCGAAGGCGCAGGGAGCCAAAGAAAATCACCAATGCAACCCGCACCCAGCCGATCAATCAACAATTTGAATCCTTCCGGCAAGTTGCATCCGATCTCGACCTCCACTTTAGCCCATTCCATCGGATCAAACGCAGATGACCGCTCATTTGCACCGAGAACTTCAACGATTTCGTCCTGCCAAGCCATCACTGTCGTTGTTCCACATGGCGGAAAGATGGGGCCATGTTGAAGCAATCGGAGACCCTGGCACTCTTCCCGAAATCAACCAGAGCTGGACTTGTTTTGTCGTCGATCTGAGCATTCATGGACTGACACCGGGTCTTGACGCTTGCCCGCCAGTCACGGCCAGAGAGATTCGTGTTTCACGATCGCATGTGGCCAGTTGCGATGACTTTCCAAAAAAGGAAATCAGAACCGAAAAAACACTGGTATGGGCCGCTGGGCAATACAGCGAGAAATTGCGACACCGACGGAACCTGGCATTGACGTCCTCACGCCCCCCTAGTGGCCCCGACGACATCCTGATGCAATTCAAGTCAAACATGCAAACACGCCCCGGTGCCGGTGACTCCGAAGAGTCACCTTTCGGACCGGTCGCATGGGCCATCAGGACCATTTCGGTCCGTGGATTGAATGGTCGCGGGCGAGATTATTGACCCGGTCGGCGAAAGCCCGCGCGACCGCGACTATTCCGCTGCTGATTCGATATACTTGACGGCGTCTTCAAATGTCTGAATCGACTCTGCCGCATCATCGGGGATTTCAATTCCAAATTCTTCTTCAAATGCCATGACCAGTTCGACCGTGTCGAGGCTGTCGGCCCCGAGATCGTCAATGAACGACGCACCCTCGGTCACCTTGTCTTCATCGACACTCAACTGTTCGACAACGATTTTTTTCACCCGATCCGAAATTTCGCTCATGGCCAATGTCCTTTCTCTTCCATCGGAAAACGTCCGCAGTCGCCGGCCATCGGGCAAATGCCCCTGACCGTGAGACGGCGAACCCTGAATCTCATTCGTTGCGCTATACCACAAGCCGATCAAATGGCAATCGCATTTGATTCAGCGTCAGGCACGTTCAAAAGTTCTTTTTTTCAGCTGCAGATGCTCCTGAAGGCCTGTGCGACGCGTGGTCTTCGAGGAACCGTCATGCGCCATTTTGGAGGGATACGGGCAGTTGGCGCCGGTTTCAACCGAACTGTCGGTTTGGATTCTTCGGTTTTGGGGTCGGGAGTCACACCTGTCCTGCGGCGCGGAGAACGCGCGTTTGTGCGAGTTCCTGACGACGTCGGACGTCGGCGCGATCAGGTCATGATGGCGTCGAGTGCATCCTGAGGGTTGAAAGCGTAGCTGCGATTGGCCGTGGGCACGAAGCCGCGCGGTTGATGGATGCGGATGATCGAAATCGCGATGTTGGACAGTGCCGCAAGGTTTCGCGGCAGGTTCTTGACCCGGACCCGGCAGCGATCCTCGTCGTATGAAAAATCTCTGACGTAGTGGACGCGATTCTCAATCGTCCAGTGAGTCCTGACAATCTGTCCGATCTCTTCGGGTCCTGCCTCTTCTGCGGACAGTGACGTGAGGCCGTAGACGATCTGCGTGGATGCCTTTCGGGTCTTGATGGTCTCGCGATTGCGGATGATGCGGAAGGCCTGCTGACGGCCGTGGAGATCGCAGAATCCGTTCCATTCCTCATCGGTGATGTCGATCGCCGCACAGTCTCTCTTCTCCAGTCTCCCGTGACCTTTCTCCCATTCGCCTTCGAAGTGTCGCGCCTTTGACCAGTCGATCGCCGCGATGTCCTCCTGCAATGCCTTCTGGTTCTTCTTGACTGCGGTCATGACATAGTTGGCGCCGGCCTCCTGAATGCACTGCGCCGTTTCCTGCTGGACATGCATCGCGTCCATGGTCACCGTTCGTCCCTTGAGGTCGAGTTCGCCCACCAGCCGTCGCACGGCGGGGATCTCGTTGGTCTTGTCGGGAACCTGGAGCTGCCCCAGCACCAGGCCGCTGCCATGCTCCACGGCGGCGACCATGATCCGCTGTTCGTTCTCGATCTGCTTCGATGCTCCGCACACGTTCTTGCCGTCGATGGCGACCGGTCTGGCACCGTCCCTGCGTGTCTCGATCCATTCTCTGAGCGCATTGTCGAGTGTGTCAGGCGGCATCAACGACAAGATGTAGTGGAATGTCGACGTTGCGGGCGCCACGTGGCACTTGCGCGTCGGGCTCCAGAACGCCCCGACCGCCTCGAGCTGATCCTGACTGAGCATCGCGGCGAATTCGCCGAAGGCTGACACCCCGCGAAAGCCGCACAGCCGTGCCGCCGCCATGATGGTGAAGTAGCAGGCCAGGCTGTGGCGCCGACCTCGCGCCTTGCGGAAGTCCTTCATCCGGGCGAAGATGTCGTGCAGGCTCCGCAGCGTGCCGTCGTCAGGCAGTTCGACAGCGCCATCGACCCGGCAGGAACCGGGAACCTCGTCGTCGCACAGCAGCCTCTGTGCATCCCGTGTCAGATCGAACACGAAGACCTCCTTCTTCTGACCGTTGTGCCGCCAGCGAGCCGACCCTCCCGGCTCGCGGGAAAAGCCCCGCGTGAATCCAAGGGACTGCCAGTTCGAGGCGCGATAGCAGGTGCCGGAAAACCGCGACGGATCGACGAAGCTCTCCGCCAGATAGACCGGATAGCCGTGCAGGGCCTCCATGTCGCGCGACAGGCGGCGCAGGCTCAGACCCAGAACCCGCGACGCCAGATTGGCGGGCCGGTCGTCGCCGAGCAGCACGTAGCGAATGTTGTTGGCGATCAGATGCAGACGCGAGAACTGCTGGGCGCGGGACCAGCCGATCCAACGGTCGCGCACCCCGACCTTGAAGGCGCCGGAGGCCCAGCCGACGAGCGCCAGCCACTCCCCGTCGTGAACCGCGACGTGGCGCAGCGACTTGCCGAACAGGCCGCTGTACGGCAGGTAATGGTGCTCGGGCACGAGAGCGTCCCAGCGACGTCGGTCCTCGGGAGTGAGCACAAGCTGGATTTCAACGTCGCGAAGACTGATCATGGGGTCCCAAAGCTGATCGAATCACCGTGGAGAACCGTCTACCACCCCGAGTATTGAATGGCCAGAGCCGATCAGGAAGAAACCACAGACAGAATCACTCAACAATCACGAATCAAGTGCCAAATGACGACTTTTGATTAGCCCTGGATTCAGCGTCATTTGCGGTTGGACGCCAACTGCGAAACACGAATCCAAGGCCGATCTGTCATCGATACTTTGCCAGGGACAAGAGCTCAGACCATGAGCATCCCGCCATTGACGTGAATCGTCTGGCCCGTGACATACGATGCCTCGTCGCTGACGAGAAACCGAACCGCTGCCGCAACTTCTTCCACCGATCCGAACCTGCCGGCAGGAATGGTGTCGTGATACTGCTTGACCACGTCGTCTGGTAGGCTGTCGGTCATTGGAGTGACGATGAACCCCGGAGCCACGCAGTTCACCGTGATCCCGCGCCCGCCGACCTCGCGTGCCAGCGATTTGGCAAGACCGATCATGCCGGCCTTCGAGGCTGAATAATTCGCCTGACCTGCATTGCCCGTCAGTCCAACGACCGAAACGATATTGACGATTCGTCCCCCGCGCTTCCGGATCATCGGTCGAATGGCGCCCTTCATCAATCGCATGGTCGCGGACAGGTTGACCGAAATGACCGTGTCCCAATCAGACTCGCTCATGCGCATCATCAGGCTGTCGCGAGTGATGCCTGCGTTGTTGACCAATATGTCGAGACCGCCCATCGCTTCTGCCGCGCGCTGGGGTAGAGATGCCGTTGCTTCCTTGTCGGCGAGATCGCACGTCAAAGGAAATGAACGATCGCCAAGTTCGTCCGCCAGCGCATCCAAAGCACCGGCCCGTGTCCCCGAAATCGCGACATGGGCACCACCCGCGTGGAGATTGCGTGCAATCGCACCACCGATTCCACCAGAAGCGCCGGTGACAAGTGCAAATTTGCCGGACAAGTCAAACATGTTTCACCCCTGAGTCATTGTGAAAGCAACGCCATGCGAACGTGCTGCACGCCGCGACATCAATCGAATTCGCTGACAACTTCGCGAACATCGTCCTCGTTCTGAACTGCCTTGCACGAAATCGCTCGTTCGGTGCGTCTGATCATACCCGACAACGCTGTGCCCGAGCCAATCTCCAGGACACTCTCGATGCCCAACTCGCGCATGCGGAACACGGTCTCGCGCCATCGAACCGGCATCGTGATCTGATTGCACAGCAATCCGCGAATGTCTGCCGGATCGTCGATCACGTCAGCCGTGACGTTCGCAAGAACAGGGGCACTTGGCGCGCGAATCGTCGCATCCTCCAAGGCAATCTTCATTCGTTCGGCGGCAGGTTGCATCAACGAACAGTGAAACGGCGCCGAGACTGGAAGCATGACGGCACGTCGCGCACCGGACTCCTTTGCCAGGGCAACGGCCCTCTCGACCGCAGCTCGATGTCCCGAAACGACGACCTGCCCGGGATCATTGTCGTTGGCAGCCTCGCAAACATCATCGCCAGCCGCCCTTGCCGCGCAGTCGCGAACTGCCTCGATATCGAGACCGAGAATTGCAGCCATGGCCCCCTCGCCAACCGGGACTGCCTCCTGCATTGCTGTCCCTCTAATGCGGAGCAACCGCGCCGTCTCGCCAAGATCGAGTGCACCCGCTGCGCACAACGCAGTGTATTCGCCGAGAGAGTGGCCCGCGAAACAGGCCGGAACGCTTTGGGGCAAGCCCTCGGCCCGAAGAGCCGCGAGGATTGCCATCGATGTCGCCATCAGCGCAGGTTGCGCGTTGGCCGTCAGGGTCAGGTCGCCGATGTTCCCTTCCCAGATCAAATCTGAAAGCTTCGCGTCAAGCGCGTCATCGACCTCTTCGAACACCGCCCTCGATTCGGGCCATGATTCGGCGACGGTCTTACCCATCCCGATTCGTTGTGCGCCCTGGCCGGGAAAAACCATTGCTGTGCGGATCTTCGATGTTTGCATGGAGCTATCTGACATGCTGTGCCGATTTGAGGTCATTTCGGTGCGAATATACCCGCCTCGCCCATGCGTCCACCCCTTGCACCGCAATCCCGAAGCGTGTAAGCGGTCGCTTCTTGAGCAACGCTGAATCGGGATATCTCGCAGGTTGCGTTGAGGAAAGAACGTTTCGCCAACAACATTTATCGGGATCGGATTACACGATGGCGCTCTACGAGCACGTATTCATTGCGCGTCAGGACCTGTCGCACGCTCAAGCCGAAGGATTGATGGAACAGTTCGGCTCGATTCTCGAGTCCAACGGCGGCTCGCTGGTCCACCAGGAGTACTGGGGGCTGAAAACGCTGGCCTACAAGATCAACAAGAACCGCAAGGGCCATTACGGCTTCTTTCGTTCGGACGCCCCCGCGCCTGCAGTTGTCGAGATGGAACGCCAGATGCGATTCCACGAGGACATTCTGCGCGTTTTGACGACGCGGGTCGACGAGCATGAAGAAGGTCCGTCGGTCATGGCCAGATTCAAGTCGTCGAACAAGGGGCACCAGGGCCCACGAAACTGATGTCATTGCGCAGAGGAATTTGACATGGCAGCCCGATCATTCTTTCGCCGCCGCAAGTCCTGTCCCTTCTCGGGAGAGAACGCACCGCGGATCGATTACAAGGACGTCAAACTGCTTCAGCGGTATGTTTCCGAACGCGGAAAGATCGTCCCGTCGAGAATAACTGCAGTCTCGGCAAGCAAGCAAAGAGAATTGGCCCGTGCCATCAAGCGCGCCCGATTCCTCGCCTTGCTGCCTTACACGATCAAGTAGGAGTCGCCTCCATGGACGTCATCTTGCTCGAAAGGGTTCCGAAGCTCGGACAGATGGGCGACGTTGTCTCGGTCAAGAAGGGATTCGCGAGAAACTTCCTTTTGCCGCTTGGAAAGGCGCTGCGGGCAACTGAATCCAATCGCGTTTACTTCGAATCGGAGCGTGCGCGAATCGAAGCCCGCAACCTTGACGCGATCAAGGAAGCACAGAGCGTTGCAGAAAAGCTCGATCAACGTCAGTTCGTCATCATTCGATCTGCGTCAGACACCGGCTCGCTCTACGGCTCGGTGACCAGTCGGGACGTCTCACTGGTCGCAGCAGAAGCCGACGTCGAGGTCGACCGCAGGCAGTGCGTGCTCGACAGACCGATCAAGGAACTCGGCATGCACGAGGTCTCGGTCGTTTTGCATCCGGAAGTCAGCTGTTCGATTGTCCTCAATGTCGCGAGGTCCGAAGAGGAGGCTGAACTTCAAGCCTCTGGCAAGGATGTCCGCGAGATCGAGTCCGAAGCCGAACTCGAGGCAGAGGAAGAGCTGTCCGATCAGCTTTCCGACGTCGGAGCTGCGGTCGAAGAGGAGATGCTTGAAGCTGAAGCAGTCGAAGAAGAAGTCTGACTTCGGATCAACAGGGACCGACAACCCTGGGCCCGCTTCATTGCTTCCCTCACCGAACGCCGTTCCAGCAATCTGTCGCCATCGTGATACGGGCCTGAAGATGCCCGTCGCAGGGAGGCCGCGATGAGAGTTGCTGAAAACAGGTCAGAAAGCCTCAATGTTCTCGGCGAAACGCTGAAGCCCTGTTCATTCGAACCTCTGACAGGGTTCTATCGGGACGGGTGTTGCAACACGGGCAAGGACGACCACGGGCGTCATACTGTCTGCTGCATCGTGACTGACGAATTCCTCGCCTTCAGCAAGGAACGCGGAAACGACCTGAGCACGCCTCGCCCGGAATTCGGCTTCCCCGGCCTGAATGCCCAGGACCGGTGGTGCCTTTGCGCTGAACGGTGGCTCGAAGCACATCTCGCCGACTCCGCGCCAATGGTTGTCCTCGAAAGCACCCATGCGGAGACTCTGTCGGTCATTCCCTTTCGGATTCTCAGGCAACGCGCCATCGACATGAACTGACCGATTGACCTATTCGCATCGGTTCTTCATTGGGAGTCGGAACGACACAACCCTGTCCATACAGATCTGAAGAATCTGGCGATAGGAATTGCATCGTTGCCAGATCATGACTAGCCTGCCCGGAACCGAGTTCCGAGGGAGAACACCTTCCCAGATGAACACGGTTCCGGAGAGCTTGAACCGGTTTGCTCACGGAACAGATTGAACGGAGTGCCACGATGGATTCGCCCTTGTACACGAACGACATCGACGAGGTGATCGAGAACGACCGCGCGCATGTGTGGCATCACCTGCTTCAGCACAAGCCTCTCGAAACCACGGACCCGCGCATCATTGTCGAAGGCAAGGGATTGCGAGTCTGGGACGCCCGCGGCCACGAGTTCATCGACGCTTTGTCGGGCGGCGTTTGGACTGTCAATGTTGGCTACGGTCGAACCCGCATCGCGGATGCGATCAGGGACCAACTGGTCAAGCTGAACTACTTCGCGAACACGGCGGGGTCGATTCCTGCGGCGATCTTTGCTCGCAATCTGATCGACAAGATGCCTGGAATGAGCAGGGTGTACTTCCAGAACTCCGGATCGGAAGCCAATGAAAAGGCGTTCAAGATCGTTCGGCAGATCGCTCACAAGCGCCACGGCGGAAAGAAGAACCGCATTCTATTTCGGGAACGCGACTACCACGGCACGACAATCACGGCACTCTCGGCCTGCGGACATCCGCAGCGTGCCGAACAGTACGGACCCTTCACTCCGGGATTTGTCGAAGTACCGCATTGTCTCGAGTATCGGAGCCAATGGGGCCCGTGCGACGACTACGGCGCCCGCGCGGCGAACGCCATCGAAGACATCATTCTTCGTGAAGATCCCGACACCATTGGCGCCATCTGCCTTGAGCCGATCACGGCCGGAGGCGGCGTCATTCCGCCACCCGAAGGCTACTGGGAGAGGGTCCAGGAGATCTGCAAGAAGTACGAGATCCTCATTCACATCGACGAAGTGGTTTGCGGCCTCGGTCGAACCGGAAAGTGGTTTGGCTATCAGCAGTACGGAATCAAGCCGGACATGGTGACGATGGCGAAGGGAGTCGCCTCCGGATACGCAGCCATCTCCTGCCTCGTGACAACGGAAGAAGTGTTCGAGCAATTCAAGACGAACCCGGACGATCCTCTGGATTACTTCCGTGACATTTCGACTTTCGGGGGATGCACGGCAGGTCCGGTGGCCGCAATCGAGAACATGGCGATCATCGAAGACGAGGGGCTGCTGGACAACACCAACAAGATGGGAAGCTATCTCGGCGATTCACTTCTCGAACTGCAAGAAAAGCACCCCGTCATTGGCGATGTCCGGGGCAAGGGACTGTTCTACGGCATCGAACTGGTCGAAGACCGGACCACCCGCGAGCCCGTCGAGGAGGCTCGGGCGCAGGCTGTCGTCGCAGACTGCATGAAGAATGGTGTCATCATCGGCATCACAAACCGCAGCTTGCCAGGATTCAACAACACGTTGTGTCTCAGCCCGGCCCTGATCGCCACTCGCAATGACATCGACCAGATTGTCGGAGCGATCGACTCCTCGCTCGGCCGTCTGTTCGACTGAGCGCCAACCCGGGATCACATCAACAGCCCGGCACCTGGCCGGTATACGGCGAGTCAATGGACAACGCGTCTGACCCGTTGGTCATATTCACGCCATCGGGGAAACGGGGACGATTCCCTGTGGATACCCCTGTGCTTTCGGCAGCGAGGCGTCTTGGCGTCGACCTCGACAGCGTCTGTGGGGGACGAGGCATATGCTCGCGCTGCCAGGTCACGCCTGCCTACGGGGAGTTCCCAAAGCATGGCGTGACGGTTGGCGATGGCGCTTTGTCCGAGTGGAATGCCGTCGAAGAGCGATACCGATCGAAGCGAGGCCTGAAATCCGGACGCCGCCTTGGTTGTCAGGCACGAATTCAGGGCGACGTCGTCATCGACGTGCCGTCAGAATCACAGGTTCACCGTCAGGTCGTCCGCAAGCGGGTCGAAGCCCGTGACATCGTCGTCAAGCCCGACGTTCGCCTCGTCTATGTCGAGGTCGAACAACCCGACATGCACGAGCCGTCGGGCGACATGGAGCGCATCGCTCGGAGTTTCGACGAACAATGGGGAGTTCAGGGGGTGGTGGTCGAACCGCACCTGTTCGGCTCGCTTCAGCCTCTACTGCGAAAAGGCGACTGGAAAATCACCTGCGCGCTCCGCCAAGGACATGCAGGAGCGCCGCCGTCGATAGGGCACATCTGGCCAGGCTACTTTGACGGAGACATCTTTGGGCTCGCGATCGATCTTGGCTCGACCACGATCGCGGCACATTTGTGCGACCTCAGAACTGGCACAGTTCGGGCATCGTCGGGCATGATGAACCCCCAGATTCGCTTCGGCGAGGACCTGATGAGCAGAGTTTCCTACGCGATGATGAACCCTGGCGGCGTCGATGAGATGACCGAGGCCGTCCGGGACGGGATCAACGCGCTGATCGGGGAAGTGGCACGCGAAGCGGAAGTCGAACGCGAGCACATTCTCGACAACACGCTGGTGTGCAATCCGGTGATGCACCATCTGTTTCTCGGCATCGATCCGGTCGAGTTGGGCCAGGCCCCGTTCGCGCTTGCGTTTTCGGGCGCGCGATCCGTCGTCTCGTCCGATTTCGGGCTGGAAATGAACCGCGGAACGCGAACCTACATTCTTCCGTGCATCGCCGGACACGTCGGGGCCGATGCAGCGGGCGTGGTACTCTCCGAATCGCCTCAGGCATCAAGCGATCTCGTCCTCATCGTGGATGTCGGAACCAATGCTGAGATCATCCTTGGCAACACGGAGCGAGTCCTTGCCTGCTCTTCGCCAACGGGGCCGGCATTCGAGGGTGCGCAGATTTCCTGCGGCCAGCGTGCGGCGCCAGGCGCCATCGAACGGGTTCGGATCGACCCCGCGACCGGCCTGCCCCGGTTTCGCGTGATCGGCTCTGAACTGTGGTCCAATGAGGACGGTTTTGCCGACAGCATCGCCACATCGGGCATCACCGGCATCTGCGGCTCCGGGATCATCGAACTGGTGGCGGAAATGCGCCTTGCCGGCATTCTCGATAAGTCCGGATTGATCGGCTCGCCCGAACAGACCGGATCGCCGAACTGCTATCTCGACGGTCGAACGTATTCCTATCTGGTTTCCGAAGGAGACGATGAGGGCAGGCAGCGGATTTCGGTCACCAATCGCGACATCCGCGAAATCCAGATGGCCAAGGCCGCGCTGTACTCCGGTGCAAGGCTGCTGATGGACAAGTTCGGCGTGGATCGGGTCGATCGGATTGTTCTGACAGGTGCGTTCGGTGCGCACATTTCGCCCTTGCATGCCATGGTCTTGGGGATGATTCCGGACTGTCGCATCGAAAAGGTCTCATCGGCGGGCAATGCAGCAGGGACCGGAGCGAGGATCGCGCTGCTCAACACCGAAGCCCGGACGGAAATCGAATCAATCGTACAAGGGATTCACAAGATCGAGACCGCTATCGAGCCGAGGTTTCAGGAACACTTCGTCAATGCGTCGGTCATCCCGAACGGGCACGACGGGTTTCCGGTTCTCGAGTCCACGGTTTCCTTGCCTGATGTCGATTTCAACATCGGATTCCGGACACGCAAGCGATCGGAGAGATCGTCACGACCGCGACGAAGCCGATCTGCGAGGTGATGCGGACGCATCTTCCTCGGGTCTCCTGTTGTCGCAATCGGTCGATTGTCGAAAAAACCGCCCTTGTCCGCATCATCGCAATAGAGAGCTTCGTCGGACACTCGCCTGAAACCAACGATTTTCCAAGTTCCGCGAGGGGATTGGCAAATGGCGCGCCATCGCCATTCGGCAACCGATCTCGAGAGACGGCAATTCGACGGCGGCCTGGTTGGGAATCAAGCGGTGAACGAAACCGTCGGCAGATCCTGCAGCGTCTTCACGTCATACGCCTATCGCCGGACAGGCACATGTGCGTCAGATCAATGCACGGCAGCACTGATCCCGACCACTGGTCGATGTTGACGACGTCAACCCAAGCAGAACTCAAGAAGCTCGTAACGGGCCTCAGGTAAACGCCGCGAATGCGAGAACTGAAAACCAATCAGGTCAGAAATCGTAGCGCAATCCGACCTCGAAGAGGTGGACCTTGATGTCGGTCTCGGACTTGACCGTGCTCGTGGCGTTCTTGCCTTCGACGGTTATGCCCGGTGCAACCCGATACTTGTAGCTGACTTGAATGGTTGTCCAATCGGTGACCTGGTAACCGAGCCCGGCACCAATCTGGTAAGCCATCACGGTATCCTTGTCCGCAGGCCGGACCGCATGGCCGGGCTGGATTGCCGCACTCGAACCTGGTGAAACTGCCTCCGCAACTGCCTTTGCGACCACATCGTTGTCCCACTTGACGTCGCTGAAATCGACACTGACCATGCCGAGGCCGCCGCCAAGGAATGGGTTCCATTCCCAATCGAGCGGCAGATCGTACCATGCGTTCGCCATTCCGCCGAGAATCTTCGCATTGCCCGACGCCGCCACCTTGACTTCGAGTGTTGAATTCGCTGCTCCACCAATCGTGAAATTGCTATTGTCGAACTCTTTCACCTTGGCTGAGCCATAGAACAGTTCACCCTCGAAACGGAGTCCGGGTTGCACATGATAACCCAAGAGCAAGCCGAGTTGCATGCCGCTGCCGTACTTTGTGATGGACGTGTTCGAATACGGCACGGTGTTGGTGCCCAGTGTCGATGTTCCGCTGACATCGCTCGCGGTGTCGTCAACACTCATGAAAGGGACATTCACGCCTATGTACCACCCTTGCCCGTGTTCGTCTGCAACGCCAACGGCAGGGGCAACGGCAGCGATCAGGAACGATGTCGCAACCGACAATGTGGTTCTGCTTCTGTTCGAAGGTGAAACAAGACGCAATTTCATGGCACTTCCTCTCAACGGGTTGGCTACAAGACCCAAGTCAGCACCCGCGCCTTGTCGCAAGGAAACAAGCTCGTCGTGGGTGCATTGGAACGGAATTTTTTCGCAACGTCAAGCACTGCTTCAAAATTGCCACCAGATCATCGATGGTCGCACAACTGTACTCAAAACGCGATCAAGCAGACACGGCTCGGTTGGGCACAGGCGACCAATTTTCACCACGAGATTCCGGCAGTGAACATGACCACGACAACCAATCGAGCGTGGCTCTTCGTCCGTGCGCGAGCCCCTTCAGTCATCGTCACGACCGCACGTCAGCGCTTGCCATCGATCGGGATTTTCGACCTTTGCCGGGCGTATCGATGACCAGTCGTGGGATGTGACTGCCTCCCAGTCCCGACTCAATCGAAGTAACGACCCCAAGAAAGGAATCGGGCGAATTCTCACAAGTTCATGAGTTCAAGTGAACGAATGATGCGGCGTCGGCGATGCCCGATGTACGTTTGGCAGACCCTGCAGTTCAGATTGCCGGCGCTTGCGGAAGCCCTTTGCCAAGCGCCATCTGCCGACCTCTTGTTGATGAAAGGAGCAACCGAGTGCGCGGGCTCATCGGGCGTTCTTCGCTGTTGACAAGCCAGGTGATCGACCTGACACTGTTGGCACTCGGCGGGTATGGTGAAAAGGTATCACACGAGCTTCCCAAGCTCTCGTTACGGGTTCGATTCCCGTTACCCGCTCCAGTCTCTTCGAACATTCGGCATCAGTCTGCCGCTGCTTTGGGCGGCCTTGCCACAAGCGCATGGCAGCTGTCGATGCAGGTCGTCGGCAAAATCCAAACTCATGCTTCGTTTCGGTGGTTGCCGCACGTCAACCGATCAACGGATGACCTGTCCCCCTTACCCTGTTCCGGCTTCAAAGTGCCCACCAGTCGCGCCGGTCGCGGTGCAAGAGCGCATGAGACTGGACCGGCCCGTCGGAGCCGGGGTCATAGGCGTGCAATCCCGAAGGATGATGCGCCCAAGCGTCCACGATCGGATCAACCCATCCCCATGCTTCTTCGACTTCGTCGCCGCGCATGAACAGTGTCTGGTTGCCGCGAATGACGTCCATCACCAACCGCTCGTATGCGTCGGGCATCACCTGCGCGACGTTGCCCAGTGCCTCGGCAAACGTCATGTCCAGCGGAACTTCCGTCAGTCGCATTCCGCCAGGACCAGGATCCTTGATGGTCATGCGCATGGTGATCCCCTCATTGGGCTGAAGGCGGATCGTCATGCTGGTGCCTTTTCGATTGGACTGTTCCCCGAAGATCCAGTGGACCGGATCCTTGAACGCGACCGAAACCTCCGTCAGGGTCGAACGCAATCTCTTTCCCGTCCTCAAGTAGAAGGGAGTCCCCGACCACCGCCAATTGTCGAGATGGACCCTCAGCGCGACAAAGCTCTCCGTCTGACTCCGGGGATCGCCGCAGTCTTCAAGATAACTCGCGATGCCTGAGCCCGCTCGATACTGGCCACGTACCACGTCATCTTTCGTGACGTGCCCCAAGGCCTTGATAACTTTCAGTTTTTCGTCACGGATAGCGTCGGACTCAAACTGCGCCGGTGGCTCCATCGCGATCAGGCACAGCAGTTGCATGAGATGGTTCTGTACCATGTCACGCATGGCGCCCGCTTCGTCGTAGTAATTGCCCCTGCCCCCGATCCCGCCGCTTTCGGCAACGGTGATCTGGACATGATCGACGAACTGCGCGTTCCAGATCGGTTCGAACATCGAGTTCCCGAAGCGAAGCGCCATCAGGTTCTGGACGGTCTCTTTCCCGAGGTAATGATCAATTCGGTAGATCTGACTCTCGGCGAACCGCCGCGACAGTTCGCCATTCAATTCGCTCGCAGTCGCCCGATCGTGACCGAACGGCTTTTCGACAACGATCCGGCATTCCGGCGAGGCGAGTTCCCACTCGTCAGCCTTGGCCGTGATCACGCCGAACAGCGACGGAGCAACCGAAAGGTAAAACGCACGAACGACGTCGTCGCGCAGCATGTGCTTAAGGTCACTCCAGCCATCCGAACCGGTCACATCTATTCGCAGATACCGGACGACGCGCAGGAACTCGTCCAGTTGCTCCTGATCGTCGGAATTGGGAATCTTCAAGGATCGAAACGAATCCTGAATCCTGTTCTTGAATGCCTCGTTCTCGATCTCCTGCCGCCCGACGCAAATGACACGTGCATCGGCCGGCATCTGCCGTGCTCGCCATCTCTGGTACAGGGCCGGCATCAGCTTTCTCATCGAGAGATCACCCGTCCCGCCAAAGATGACCAAATCGAACGGTTCAACCGGAATTGTTGTTGTCACCATGAGATATGCATTCGTCGTTGATCAATTCGTTCCCGCTATCGCAATGTCCACCGACCGATGCAAGCACTACCTTGGACCGCCAGAAAGCGAGATCAGGGGTGCGATGCATCGCGGTCTGGCATGCGTGCAACTGCCAAATGCGTCGACGCCACGGCGGAAACCGACACGCCATCGGCTCTTTCTCAGGCGAGATGGACAACTGCCGCTTTGCCAAACTTCGCGTTCACGGGATCAGGTTCGTCAAACGGAGTTTCAGCGTCGAGGGATGCTGGTCTCGTGAAGGTTGGGGGTGAATGCACCCGACGATTGATGTATGGCTCCCCGGTCAGTTCCGCTTGAACGAGGTCGATAACGGATGATGGACGACTCGCTACTATTCAATGCGCGGCACGCGAGCATGCCGCTCCGCGCCAAGTTCAGCGATCCCGACATCACCGCAGGCGGGGACAAGCGAGCCAGTGTTGATCTTGCCGGACTCAGAACGCTGTGGTTCAACACCGGAACTCTTTGCAATATCGCCTGCCACAACTGTTTCATGGAGAGTTCGCCGCTGAACGATCGGCTTGCCTACATCGATGCCGAAGATGTCCGCCGCTTCATCGACGAGATTGCCGAATTCGGCCTTCCCACGACGGAAATCGCCTTCACGGGCGGCGAGCCGTTCATGAATCCCGACATGATCGAGATCCTCGAATTATGCCTCGATTCGGGTTTCGACGTCCTGGTTCTGACCAACGCCATGCGGCCAATGATGCGAAAGAGGGTGCAGGCAGGTCTTTCAGGCTTGAACGACTCGATGCGTGCGCGGCTCACGGTCAGAGTCTCGATTGATCACTATCTCCGGGAAAAGCACGACATGGTCCGAGGCGACGGAAGCTTCGATGCCAGCCTCACAGGCATGAAGTGGCTCGCCGCGCAGGGGATCACGATGAATGTCGCAGGCCGCAGGCTGTGGAATGAATCAGAGTCCGACTCGCGCGCAGGGTATCACCAGCTGTTTGACGAAAACGGGTTCGCCATCGACGCCTGGAACCCGTCGGAAACGGTGCTGTTTCCGGAGATGGACAATTCGCTGGACGTTCCCGAGATCACCGAAGCTTGCTGGGGAATCCTGGGCAAGTCGCCCGACAGCGTGATGTGCTCATCTTCGCGCATGGTCGTCAAGCGCAAGGGCGCAGATCACCCGGTCGTGGTCGCCTGCACGCTCATTCCGCACGACGCCGAATTCGAACTCGGAACATCGCTTGCCGAAGCCGCCTCGCGCGTCAGGCTCAATCACCCTCATTGCTCGAAATTCTGCGTGCTCGGCGGCGCAAGCTGCACCGGATAACCCCGACCTCGAAGCAGATTACCGCCTGTCGTCGAGCGCCTTGATCAATGTCGGTCTGATCTGGTCCGCATCGACCCCCGATTCGACAAACGCCTGACCGATTCCCCGAACCAGAACAAAGCGATTCGCGCCCTGCCTGATTTTCTTGTCCTGCCCCATGAGGTCGATCAGGGCATCGGCATCGGGCAGGTCGCCAGGGATGTCGGAAAGGCTCGTCTTCATTCCCATTTTCCGAAAATGCCGCCGAACACGGTCCCGGTCCTCGGGTGGACAGATGCCCAATCGAACCGAGAGGTCAAAGGCGAGACGGCAGCCGATCGACACGCCTTCACCGTGCAGCAGCCTGTCAGAATAGCCCGTTGCGGCTTCCAGCGCATGTCCGAAGGTGTGGCCGAGATTGAGCAAGGCACGATCTCCCATCTCCTTCTCGTCTTTCGTAACGAGGCCAGCCTTCAATTCGCATGACCACGCGACCACGTCGACGCAGTGACTGGCACTGCCGGCAATGACATCGCCTCCATGACGCTCCAGCCACGCAAAGAACTCCTCGCTGCCCAACAGCCCGTACTTGGCCACTTCGGCGTATCCGGTCAGCAATTCCCGGCGCGAGAGCGACGTCAGCAATGAAACATCGGACAACACGCGGGTCGGTTGATGAAACGCGCCGATCAGGTTCTTTCCGTGCGGGGTGTTGATACCGGTCTTCCCGCCGACAGCGCTGTCGACCTGCGCAAGCAGGGTGGTCGGAATCTGAACGCACGGAATGCCCCGCCGGACAAGCGCGGCCACGAAACCGGCGACGTCGCCGATCACGCCGCCGCCGAGCGCAATGACGAGGTCGTCGCGTCCGATGCGTTCGGTCAGTAGCCAATCGGTGGCGTGACAGACAGTGTCCCATGACTTCGTCGCCTCGCCCGGCGCGAGTCGCAGTTCGACCGATTCGATCCCGGCTGCATCGAGAGACGCGACGAGCCTTTCGAGATACAGGCCCGCAACGGTTTCGTCGGTGATGATAGCGACCCGGTTTCCCGAAAGACAGGGAGCGATCATTTCACCGGCCGCATCGATCAACTGCGGGCCGATCTTGATGTCATAGGATCGTGGACCGAGCTCGACCCGAACTGTCTTCATCATGTCGCGAATTCCTTGCGGCTTAAGTTGGCAAACGGTTGTGCTGCGATGATGCCGTGACGGTGCGTCGGTCCAGTCAACGGGGACGGACCGTGGTTGCGCCGTCGGCCGGCTTGACTGATTCCTCGTGGCCGTCCCAAGAAACGCCGCTTTCGTCGGTCTTCAGGAGCAAGTCAACGACATTGGCAGCCATTTCCTCGACTGTCCTGTCATCACTGGATCGCACGCTGATGTCCGCCTGTTCGTAGGTCGGGTACCGCACCCGACACAGGCGTTGCAGTTCGGAATACGGATCATCAACTTCAAGCAGCGGTCGCCCCCCCTTGCGTTCGACCCGCTGCCACAACGTCTCGACATCGGCGTCGAGCCAGATCGACACGCCGCCACTCGTGATGTTCTGGCGGTTGATGTCGCTCATGAATGCCCCGCCACCGACCGCAAGCACGATCGGTCCACCCTGCAAGAGCGATGCGATCACTCTCGTTTCGAGACCCCGAAAATGCTGCTCGCCTTCGTCTGCGAAGATCTGCGGAATCGTTCTCCCGGCAACGCGTACCAGCTCTTCGTCCGAATCGGCGAAATCCACGCCGAGCAGAGCGGCAACCGCACGACCCACGGCCGACTTTCCGGCCCCCATCATTCCAACAAAAACGATCGAACGATCGACACGAAAACCCATTTCGCCCTCTTGCCTGCGGGGTTGCAACGGTATCCGGCACCTTCGGCGAGACAGCAACTTCCCTCGTGCCGAGCCGGGATATACCAATGCTCCGCGATTCCTGCTATGTCATGTTTGGCACAAGAATTCATCCGACCAGAACACCAGAGGACCAAAGACGACAATGGCGACGTCATGCTGAAACTGATTCGCTACCTGTTCTACTTGACGGTTTTGCTTGCAGTCGGGGTGGTGGCCTATGCCTATCTCGGAGACATTTCCGTACCGAAACGCAATGTGGAAATCTTGCTCGACGTTCCCTTGCAGTAGGGTTCCTCGCGCGTTCCCCGCACTGCAACGATTCGGCAAGGTAACTTCCCTTGATCGCTTGCGTCCCTCCCGCCACATGCACCGTCCCGTTTTCCATTCCGGGATTCCTTGCGAATCTCGCAGTCCCGTTCACCTCCTATCCCAGCGCTTGCCAAGTCGATCGATTGACCCCGCCGCTCACCGAAATCATGTCCGGCGGCAACATTCGGTCTTGGGTTCCATTGCACCACCTGGCGCCTGTCGACGCGGGGATGCCTCGACATCATGGCCCCTTCGACGATGCATCCGGTGACGGCGTCCCTTTTTGGCAACGACGATTCTGAGCGAGGCCGATCGTGAAACCACCGCCCAAGAGAATCCGCCAGTTTCTCGACTCGATGCGGGCCGAACGCAACGCCGCTGACAACACCATTGCCGCCTATACTCGCGACCTCGCGGACTTGGCCGCGTTCCTGTCAAAGAGCGATCGTGAACTCGATACCGCAGACCGCCAGGACATCCTCGACTACATGCATGATCTCGACCAGCGCCACCTGTCGGTCGCGACCCGCGGTCGACGGCTCTCGGCAATGCGCCAGTACTATCGATTCGCCATGGAATCGGGTTGGCGCGACGACGACCCGACCCAGAGACTGTCCGGGCCCGGACGATCGAAATCGCTGCCGCACACGCTGAGCGAGGCCGAGACTGAGAGAATCCTCGCAAGCTCCAGTCAGACCGGGAACGGTCCCGTCGAGAGGGCGCGAAACGAGTGCCTTTTCCAGCTGCTTTATGCGACCGGCATGCGCGTATCGGAACTCGTGTCTCTTCCCGCCTCTGCCGTGCGCGGGAACCCCGAGATGATTCTCGTGCGCGGAAAAGGCGGCAAGGAACGCATGGTTCCATTGTCGAGCACGGCAAGGGAATCGATTCGCGCCTATCTGACCTTGCTCGACGATGCGGATGTCTCTCCACTCAAGAAAAATCGCTCCGGTTCGGATTTTCTGTTTCCGTCACGAAGCCGAAAAGGACACATGACTCGTGAGCGATTTTATCTCTTGACCAAGCAGGTCGCCGCGTTGGCGGGCCTTGGCAACGTGCACGTGACGCCCCATGTCCTGCGACACGCGTTCGCAACCCATTTGCTGGCAAACGGAGCCGACCTCCGAACCATTCAGGTGCTGCTTGGCCACAGCGACATATCGACAACCGAAATCTACACCCACGTCCTTGATCACCGCATGAAGCAACTGGTGCTCACCAATCACCCATTGTCGAGCGACCCATGATTCAGGTATTGATGCCATGTAGCCGATGTGCCTTTTTCAAGACAAAACACCGCGACGAAACCAAGACTCTGCCTGCTCATTGCTGACCAGTGGTGAATTCGACCGCTTTTGTCACGTGTTGCCAATGAACCCTGTTGTTCAACGGCCCGCGACGTTTTGCCGCCTCCGGCAGGGGGCGCATGTGCACATGGCACCGGAGCGAGCATGACAGATCCCGCCTCTGGGCCAACCTGTTCAACTCGCCGCAAGCCGACTTCAATTCGAGATCAAGACACACGAAATGACCATGATTGACTCAACCATCATCGAGAGACTGGATGCAACGTTTTGGCTGACGGTCGTCGCCATACTTGCACTTCTTGTCTTGTCAGCGTTCTTTTCGGGTTCGGAGACCGCATTGACTGCGTCAAGTCGCGGAAAGCTGCACTCGCTTGCCGACCGCGGTTCTCGCGGGGCGTCGCTGGCACTGAAGCTGACGGAACGCAGTGACCGGTTGATCGGCGCCGTGCTGCTCGGCAACAATCTGGTCAACATTCTTGCGGCATCACTCGCAACGAGCATGTTCACGCGCCTGTTCGGCGACAGCGGTGTCGTGCTCGCGACTCTCGTCATGACTCTGCTCGTACTCGTGTTCGCCGAGATCATCCCGAAGACCTACGCCCTGGCCAATTCGGAACGCGCGGCACAGTGGCTTTCACTGCCGCTCAGTATCTTCGTCTGGGTCTTCGCACCAGTCGTCTCCGCAATTCAAGGAATTGTCGGCATCATGTTCCGGATCGGAGGTCACCGACAGGACAACGGTTCTCAGGAGCAGGATGTCCAGGACGAGATTGCCGGCACCATCGTTCTTGGTCACGTCGAGGGCAACGTCATGAAGGACGATCGGGATCGACTGCTTGGCGCGCTCGACCTGAAGGATCGGGTGGTGGAAGAAATCATGCTGCACCGATCGAACATCGAAATGATCGACGCGGACGCCGAGCCGGATGCAATCGTGAGTCAATGCATCAGGTCACCTCACACACGCCTTCCGGTGTTCAGCGAAAACCCTGAAAACATTGTCGGGCTGGTCCACGCAAAGGATCTTCTGCGTTCGCTCGACAGCCTGACAACGCCCGTGAGCGAAACCGAGCAGTCAAGATTTGCCGACTTCAACGTCATGGACGTTGCCATGGAGCCATACTTCGTTCCGGAAACGACCACGTTGAACGACCAGATGCGCGAGTTTTTGCGAAAGCACACGCACTTTGCACTCGTGGTCGACGAATACGGAGCCCTGCAAGGATTGATCACGCTCGAGGACATTCTTGAAGAGATCGTGGGCGAAATCACGGATGAGCATGATGTTGCATCACCAACGGAAGCCGAACACGACACGGAAGGGAATTTCATCGTCGATGGCGCGACATCGATTCGCGACCTCAATCGGGCGCATGATTGGTCATTGCCGGATGAAGAGGCCGTGACGATCGCAGGACTTGTCATCCACGAGGCCCAGATGATCCCCATCCCAGGCCAGGTGTTCAGTTTCCACGGGTTCCGGATCGAGATTCTGGAGCGGGAACAGAACCGGATCACCCGATTGATGCTCAGACCGCTCTGATCCCCGCGTGCGAGGGCTGTTCAGTTCTTCTTTGCGCCGGTCAGCCGGGATGACGCCTTGCGCTGCGATGGTTTGCGAGCAGCGTGGCATCAACCTCGCGAGCAAAGATCGACAACAGAACCGAGAGAGTCGCGTTCGAGGACGGTCGCGAGTCGCTTCCAGTGACGATGGCCCCTCCGCCTTGGCCGGCAATGATGCATGTCTTTCATTGCCCAAAACACGGTCACATCACGAACATCCTTTGGCGATCGCGGTACAGGCAACTCAACTCGCTTGACCGAAAAGTCGGATTTGGCGACACAGACTCAATTGTACCGATCGTCGAGGCTGAATTCCCATGCGAAAATTCTCCAAAGCGTGGATCATCATCATCTCCCTGTGCTTTCCGACGACTGTCCTTGCGCAGCTGCAGGAAGGAATTCGTTGTGTTCAGGAACAGCTCACGGCGGCCGGCTTCGACCCCGGCCCAAGCAATGGTCGCCTCAGATCCAAGACACGGCGGGCACTGACCGCGTACCAAGAGGAGCATGGCGCGCTTTCCAGCCGAAAACTCGACGAAACCCTTGGAAACGCCTACTGTCGCTTGATCGGATTGCAGCAGCCCGCCCTGCAGAAACACTGGCCCGCGAAGTCGGACAGCCGACCTGTCATGGTCTTCAGCAAGTCGATCAGCGATGACGTGATCGATCAGATCAATTCGTCAGTCGATCGAGCCTACGACCGATTCGACGAATTGTTCGGCCTTCAACTTGCGGGACGCGACGTGATCGTCGTCGGCAGCAGGGAGCACGAGTTGGAGAGGCTCATTTCTCGAAACTCGAAAATCCCGATTCGCTACCTGCCACAGGCTATCAGAGACGCATGCGCGTCGAAGAGAGAGGCTTCAGGCAGTCACATTCCGGGGGTCCTTTACATTTGCGTGAATGCAGGCCGTGGAGCTGGTCCGATCAACGACAGGCCATGGTTGGACTTTCTCATTGCTAAAGGGGTGATGGGGCTTGCGCAGCATCAGCTTGTCGGTGCCGTACGACACGCACGCGGGCAGAAAGAGCGCTTGGAATCTCACGGTCCAGCCTGGCTGTCGGCAGGAGTCTCTCAGGCATTCGGCAACCGTGTCGCCGTCAATGTGCCGGACTGGGATTTTCGGAACGTTTCCTACCGGCGCCTCCAAAACAGATTCCCCGATCTGGCCGAACTTGAGTTTGAACGAACCTTCGACCAACGCCCCGCTGACCTTCACAGGGCGGGAGCGGTCGGTGCCATCGATCTTGTCGACCTGTTCGGATATCCTGCGATCGGGGAATTCTACAGCCTTCTCGGTACAGGGACTGGCTGGAAGGCTTCGTTCGAGCGAGCTTTCGGCATTTCGGTCGATGAGTTCTACACACATTACAGGCACGTCGTTCGATTTGACGCCAATGGCAATGCGATCCGAGGCCCGCTTGACAGGCTGCATCGACAATGAGCCCGATTGCATGAGTCTCTTTGAAATCAATTTATTGCGTATGGCTAGCCCAACCCTGGGATCCGAATGTCGCGTCACCATGACCGGACTTCCGCAAACGATCACAACGTCAGTGCCCCCGCGACGAACGGAAGTCATGCAGGCTCCGTCGTTTTGCAATGATGCCGTTATCTGGAAGGTTCTCCTTGTCGGTCGTTGACCGATGACCTCGCGTGCGCTTGACCAAGGCATCCGATTTGTTGACACAGGCACCGACGTGCAGATCTTGGAGGCGAAATTCCCATGAGAGTGTTTCCCAAAGCGTGGATTGTCATCATCGCCCTGTGCTTTCCGACGACTGTTCTGGCGCAATTGCATGAAGGCATTCGCTGCGTTCAGGAACAGCTCACGGCGGCCGGCTTCGATCCCGGCCCAAGCAATGGTCGACTCAGATCCAAGACACGACGGGCCCTGACTGCGTACCAAGAGGAGCACGGCAAGCTCTCAAACCAAAAACTCGACGAATACCTTGGCAACGCCTACTGCCGCTTGATCGGTTTGCAGCAACCCTCTCTGCAGGAACATTGGCCCGCGAAGTCGGACAACCGACCTGTCATTGTCTTCAGCAAGTCGATCAGCGACAACGTGATCGCGCAGATCAATTCGTCGGTCGATCGAGTCTACGACCGGTTTGACAAACTGCTCGGCCTTCAGCTTGCGGGACGCGACGTGATGGTCGTCGGCAGCAGGGAGCACGAGTTGAAAAGCCTCATTTCTCGACACTCGAGACTCTCGGCTCGCCGCCCGCCACAAGGCCTCAGGAATGCGTGCGCGGCGAAGAGAGATGTTTCGGGCGGGTACATTCCGGGGGTCCTTTACGTTTGCGTGAATTCAGGCCGCGGAGCCGGTCCAATCAACGACAAGCAAGGTTTCGAATATTTCTTGGCATACAGTGCGATGTGGCTTGCGCAGCGTCAACTCAACGGTTCCAAACCACACGCACGCGGTCAGAAAGAGTTGCTTGAAGCACACGGTCCGGTCTGGCTGGGTGCAGGGATTTCCCGAGCAGTCGGCAATCGCATCGGGTCCCCTTGGCCGGACTGGGAATTCCGGGACCATTCCTACCAACACCTCCAAAAGCGATTTCCCGACTTGGCCAAGCTTGAATTTGAACGGACCTCCCGCCAACGCCGCGACGACGTTTTTCATGCGGGGACGATCGCTGCCATCGATCTTGTCGACCTGTACGGATTTCGTGCCATCGGGGAATTCTACAGCCGTCTCGGAACGGGGATTGGCTGGAAGGCTTCGTTCAAGCGAGCTTTCGGCATTACGGTGGATGAATTCTACACGCACTACAAGTTCGTCAATCGTTTTGACGCCTACGGCAATGCGATCCGAGGCCCACTCAACAAACTGCATCGGCAATGAACCGGCATTCGCGACGAATTGCAGTCATGCATGATCCGCCTTTTCGCAATGATGCCGTGATCTCGAAAGCTCTCCTTGGCGGTCGTTGACCGATGACCTCGCGTGCGCTTGACCAAGGCATCCGATTTGTTGACACAGGCACCGACGTGCTGATCTTGGAGGCTAAATCCCCATGAGAGTGTTTCCCAAAGCGTGGATTGTCATCATCGCCCTGTGCTTTCCGACGACTGTTCTGGCGCAATTGCAGGAAGGCATTCGCTGCGTTCAGGAACAACTCACGGCGGCCGGCTTCGATCCCGGCCCAAGCAATGGTCGACTCAGATCCAAGACACGGCAGGCCCTGACCGCGTACCAAGAGGAGCACGGCAAGCTCTCGAGCCGAAAACTCGACGACAACCTTGGCAATGCCTACTGCCGCTTGATCGGATTGCAGCAGCCCTCTCTGCAGGAATACTGGCCGTCGAGGCCGGACAACCGACCTGTCGTGGTCTTCAGCAAGTCGATCAGCGACAACGTGATCGCGCAGATCAACTCGTCGATCGATCGAGTCTACGACCGGTTTGATGAACTGCTCGGACTTGAACTTGCGGGACGCGACGTGATCGTCGTCGGCAGCAGGGAGCACGAGTTGAAAAGCCTCATTTCTCGACACTCGAAACTCTCGGGTCGCCGCTCGCCACCGGGCATCAGGGGTGCATGCGCGTCGAAGAGAGAGGCTTCAGGCGGGTACGCTCCGGGGGTCCTTTACGTTTGCGTGAATTCAGGCCGCGGAGCCGGTCCGATCAACGACCAGCAGTGGTTCGAATATTCCATGGCTTACAGTGTGATGTGGCTTGCGCAGCGACAGCTTGGCGGTTCCGTAGCGCACTCACGCGGTCAGAAAGCGATCCTTGAAGCACACGGTCCGATCTGGTTGTCTGCGGGCGTCGCAGGGGCGTTCGGCAGTCGCGTCGCCGGCAATTGGCCGGACTGGAGATTCCGAGAGGCGTCTTACCAACGCCTCGAAAAGCGATTCCCTGATTTGGCCAAGCTCGAGTTTGAACGGACCTTCCGCCAACGCCGCATCGACGTTGAGCATGCAGGGACGATCGCTGCCATCGATCTCGTCGACCTGTTCGGATATCCTGCCATTGGGGAATTCTACAGCCATCTCGGAACGGGGATTGGCTGGAAGGCTTCGTTCAAGCGAGCTTTCGGAATTACGGTGGATGAATTCTACACGCACTACAAGTTCGTCAATCGTTTTGACGCCTATGGCAATGCGATCCGAGGCCCACTCAACAAACTGCATCGGCAATAAACCGGCATGCGCGACGATTTGCAGTCATGCATGATCCGCCTTTTTGCAATGATGCCGTGATCTCGGAGACTCTCCTTGGCGGTCGTTGACCGATGACCTCGCGTGCGCTTGACCAAGGCATCCGATTTGTTGACACAGGCACCGACGTGCTGATCTTGGAGGCAGAATTCCCATGAAACAACTTCCCAAAGCGTGGATCATCATCATTGCACTTTGCTTTCCGACGGCCGTTTTCGCCCAGTTGCACGACGGCGTTCGCTGCGTTCAGGATCAACTCGCGGCGGCTGGCTTCGATCCGGGCCCAAGCGATGGTCGAGTCGGACCCAGGACACACCGCGCATTGACAGCGTACCAAAACCGGAACGGCAGGCTGTCGAGCCTGAAAATGGATGAGACGCTTGGCAATGCCTTTTGCCGCTTGATCGGATTGCAGCAACCGGCCCTGAAGGAACACTGGCCCACGAGATCAGGCAACCGGCCTATCATGATCTTTGGCAAGTCGATCAGTGAAGACGTGATCGAGAAAATGAACACGTCGGTGAACCGGGTCTACGGCGGAATTGACCGGCTGTTCGACCTTCAGCTCGCAGGCCGCGATGTGATCGTTGTCGCGAACGGGCCGATCGAACTGAAAGGTCTCCTGGAGGACAACGTGGAAGTGGACCTTGGGGATCTGCAGCACAAGGCCGAAGATGTCTGCGGTGACGGATTCTCGCTGACGGCTGCAGCAGGCATCGTGTTTGTGTGCGTGGATTCGAACGATGACTCCGGCCCCTTGAGCGAACAGCAATGGCTGGATCTTTCCGTCGCGCAGGCAGTCTTGACGACTGTTCAGTTTCAGTTGACCGGTTCCGTCCGATACGAAAGCGGTCAGATCGCGCTCCTGAACGCTTTCGGTCCAGCCTGGTTGTCTGCGGGTTCCGCTCGAGCATTCGGCCATCGCGTTGCCTTTGACGCACCCGAATGGCTGTTTCGGGGCCTGCATTACGAGTATGTTCAAGGCCGGTTGCCCAATCTGGCCGAGCTTGAACTTGACCAGACCAAATTGCAACGAACCGAGGAAGTCTACGTGGCTGGAATGATCGCTGCGGTCGATCTCGTCGACCTGTTCGGATATCCCGCCATCGGGGAATTCTACAGCAGCCTCGGGAGGGGGATTGGCTGGGAGGCCGCATTCGAAGGAGCCTTCGGCATCACGGTCGGAGAGTTTTATAACCACTACAACAACGTCGTTCGGTTCGACACCAAGGGCAAGCCGATCCAAGGGCCACTGGGAAGATTGCACCGGTAAAATCCAAACGGACCTCGACAAAGTCACGCACGCGGCAATCGAGTCGGGTTCGCGAATTGCCGCAGCCCGCCGGTTGACGCACACTTTCATCGGAATCGGTGAAATCTCTGCGTTCGCTCGTGGACCGAGCCTTGTCGCGTCCCGTCGGTCAGGATCTAGCTGATCGAATCGCGATGACCGCGTTCAAACCTCCGAAAGCGAAAGCGTTGCTGATCGCCACATCGACCTTGCGCTGTCGAGACGCGTTCGGAACAATGTCGAGATCGCATTCCGGATCCGGCTGCACGTGACCTGCGGTTGGTGCAATCATTCCGTCCCGAACCGCAGCGATGCAAGCCAGAAGTTCGACCGCGCCTGCCCCGCCAATCAGGTGACCGTGCATCGATTTTGTCGACGAAACCATGACATCGTCGGCACTCGCACCGAGTGCCATGCGAATGGCATTGCACTCGCCCTTGTCGTTCGCCCGCGTTCCGGTTCCGTGCGCGTTGATGTAGCCGACCTCGTCGCGTCGCACGCTCCCGTCTTCAAGAGCGCCCGCGATGGCGCGCGCTGCGCCTTCAGGATTCGGCAGAACAATGTCCGAAGCATCCGAGGTCATCGCGAATCCCACGACCTCGGCCAGGATCTCTGCACCTCTGGCAGCGGCATGATCAAAGTTCTCGAAAACGAACACGGCAGCGCCTTCGCCAAGGACCATGCCGTTTCTCGTCATGCAGAACGGTCGACAGCCGTCGCCCGACACGATCCTGAGGCCCTCCCATCCCTTGATGCCACCAAAGCAAAGCATGGAATCGGAGCCGCCAGTGACGACAACCGTGGATGAACCCGAACGAATCATCTGAAACGCCTGACCCATGGCATGGTTCGACGATGCACAGGCCGATGACACGGCGTATCCCGCCCCCTTGAGATTCCAGTTGATCGAAATGTGCGATGCCGCCGCGTTGCCCATGGAGCGGGGAATGACAAAGGGATGCACGCGGGTCTTTCCCAACTCGTATGTGCTATGGAAACTCTCGTCCAGGGTGTGGATTCCACCGCTACCCGTGCCCAGAACGACACCGCATCGCGGCGACAACTCGTCATCAATCTCGATACCAGACTGGCTGATCGCCTCCTCCGCCGCAATCATGGCAAACTGGGTGAACGGGTCATAGAGCGACAGCTGCTGTCGTGAGAATTCGGTCTTCGGGTTCAGGTTTCGAACCTGGCCGGCCAACTCGATCGACAGCCGGTCCGATCTCACGACGTCAAGTCGCGAGAAGCCGCATTTGCCGGCAGCCATCGCAGCCAGCGTTTCCGGGACATTTCGACCAAGGCAGTTGATCGTTCCCTGGCCGGTGATGGCCACACGATGCATCGGTTTGCGCCCTTACGAGCTGTCGAAAAGCAGGTCTTCGATTTCGGAGACTATCGATCCGATCGAAGCGAGATCGAAAATGCTTGCATTGGGGTCATTGGCATCAAAAGGAAGTTCGATGTTGAAGCTCTCTTCGATCGCGTACATCAGTTCGATCAAACCCAGCGAGTCGATGCTGAGGTCCGCGAGCATTGAATCCGCATCAAGCTCCGACGGATCGCGCAAGGCGAGTTCCGCCACGAGCGCAATGGTCTGATCCAAGATCGAGTCCGAAGAGAAGGTCATTTTCAGATTCCCGAAGGTTCCGTCAGTCGTCGCTGTCGCGACCTTTCGCTGACAACAGACGTTCCAGATTCTCGATCCTTTTAGCCAATCGGGGCATGCGGCGCAAAGACTTGTAGGCGTCGATGTTGCGGCTCATTTTCATTGCCGGATTGCCCATCATGATCTGTCCGGGCGGCACGTTGCTGCTCACGGCCGACATCCCCGCAACAATGACGTCCGAACCCACCTTGACGTGATCTCCGACGCCCACGATGCCGCCGAGAAACACGCGATCCCCCAATCGCGCGCTTCCTGCAATGCCCACGTGACCGCAGATCAGGCAGTTCTTCCCGATATGCACGTTGTGCGCGATGTGCACCTGGTTGTCGATCTTGGTCCCGTCCCCGATGACCGTCCAGGAAATCGTGGCCCTATCAATGCTGCAGTTCGAACCGATTTCCACATCGTCACCAATGATGATCCCGCCAAGCGAATGGATCTTCACGTTGGGTTCGTCCGACCCGGGCGGCACGACCTGCCCGGTCGTCTTGGCGTTCGCGATCGCATCCGGAACGGGTGTTACGTACGAGAACCCGTCGGTGCCGATGACCGTGTTGGGGTGACACGAGAAATCCGAACCGATGCGAACTCGCGGACCGATGCGAACCCCAGAACGAAGATACGCACGCGGACCTATTCGCGTGTCGGGCCCGATCGTGCACTGGCCCGAAATCACGGAATCTTCGCCAATCTCGACGTTGCCTTCAATCTGGGTGAACGGGCCGATCGACACGTTTTCCGCGATCCTGGCCGATGCATCGATGATCGCGGTGGGATGAATGCCCGGCGCAACCTGTGGTGACGGGGCGAAGATCCGCGTGAGCCGGGCAAGGTCCATCCTGTTCCCGGTCGCGAAGACGACGGCCTCGAGGCCTGCATCCTGCCATCGCGTGTCGCGCTGAACGATCGCAGCACGTGCCTGACTCTGTTCGAGATTCTCGACGAATTGCGGCGACATCGCGATTGCAAGATCATCCGGACCCGCCTCGGTGGGCTCGCATGCCCCCGTCACGCGGATCGAAGACTCTCCCGCAGCATCGGCTCCGAGCTTCAGAGCAACTTCAGCAATCGTGAATCCGCTCACCGTCATACCGTCGTCTGGAAACCCAGCCCCGCGGGCGAATGCCGGCTCATGGCGTCATGCCGGAAAAGCACGCCGCAAACTCCCGCGAGACCCCGAGGTTTGTTCCAAAACGTTGGAGCTCGACTTCGCGAACAAACGGCAGACAAGCGACCATGCCGGTTTCAGGGACGAACAGTCCCGTCTCCTTCGACCAGATACTTGAAACTGGTCAACTGTTCGGCACCGACAGGACCGCGAGCATGAAGCTTCCCGGTCGCGATGCCGATCTCGGCCCCAAGACCGAACTCGCCGCCATCGGCAAACTGGGTCGAAGCGTTCTTCATCAGGATTGCGCTGTCGAGACCGGCGAAGAATCGATCCGCTGTCTCGTCGTCTTCCGTCACGATGCTGTCAGTATGCCCCGAACCGTATTGACGAATATGCTCGATGGCACCCCCGACACCGTTCACGATTCGGGCAGCGATTACCATGTCAAGGTATTCGTGCCCCCAATCGTCATCTGTCGCAGGATTGACGCCCGGGATCGCCGCCAAAAGGATATCGTCGCCGCGAACTTCGACACCCGCATCGATGAGTTCCTGCACGAACGGCGCACCAGTCTTGGCGAAGTAATCGCCGTCGATCAGCAGGCATTCGGCAGCGCCGCAGATTCCGGTTCGGCGGGTTTTCGAGTTCATGACGACCCGGCGAGCCTTTTCGGCATCCGCCGCCTTGTCAACATAGACGTGGCAAATCCCCTCGAGATGCGCGAACACCGGGACGCGGGCCTCTTCTTGCACACGCGCAACCAGCCCCTTTCCGCCGCGCGGAACGATGACGTCAATGCTTTGGTTCATCGCGAGCATCGCACCGACGGCGGCCCGGTCTCGGGTCGTGATCAGTTGAATTGCATCTGCCGGCAGACCAGCCGCTTCCAACCCGTCGACCATGCAGGCACGAATGGCGCCTGCCGAGTGAATGCACTCCGAGCCGCAACGCAGAATGACGGCGTTGCCGGATTTCAGGCACAGCGCTCCCGCATCGGCCGTCACGTTCGGGCGGCTCTCGTAGATCACGCCGATGACACCAAGGGGTGTCCGAACCCGGCGGATCTTCAAGCCCGAGGGAACCGACCATTCAGACATGACCGCGCCAACCGGATCCGGCAGCTTTGCAATGCTGCGCGTACTGTTGGCCATGTCTCGAATTCGGCCTTCGTCGAGGCTCAGGCGATCGATCATGGCTGCGGACAGCCCCTTTTCGCGGGCGTACTCGAGATCGAGCTTGTTGGCGGACATGAGTTTGTCCGAGTTTCGCAGCAAGCTGTCTGCGGCGGCGTCGAGAGCCTTCGCCTTTTCATCCGAAGACGCGCTGGCCAGTTGACGCGCAGCGGCTTTCGCTGCCACGCCCATCGCGTCGACCACCTGGTGAACGTCAAGTTGAGAGTCTGGCATTGGCACTCTCCAAAATTTGCATTTTTGCCCATTGGCGCTTGATCAAGTTCAACTCATCGCTGCACGCCAATGAACTGCCCTTGGCCCTATCAGAATCCGACCAAAGAGCAACCGAATTCAGATTGCCAAGACCGATGCCCGCACGGCATGACTCCCGCAAATTCACAGGGTGATCGTGAATTGCTCGACACCAGGAAGCACATCGCGGACCAACCCAGAGCATCACGCAGGCAATCGGCAAATGCGCACGCAGAAAGAAAAAATGGCTTCGGTTGGATCAGTTTCCGAGTCGACGTATTGGTGATCCTTCATTGCATTCACAGGAGAACCCAGGAACCCTCCGCCGATGATGGCCACAGGCGCTTCTCGCAGCAGGCCGACATCCGCAGCTTTGTCTTGCGGAGCTGCTATTGCCTGCATTGAGTGCTGTACTGCACTGTTCCGTGACGCCTGATCCTGCTTCCCTGCCCAACCTTTCATGGTCGACATTGTGCCGTTCCAACGGAGGCCGTATGCTGATTCAGAGCAGCATTCTGATCAGTTTCCGCGAGGCGGACACCATGGTTCGAACTTGCTGAATTGACCACGGTGTTTCGGAGACTGTCCATTGAGTGACCCAACGCGAGGCGAACTGCTGGAGATCTACAGGCTTCATGCGGAGTTGGCAGACCGGGTCGGTCAAAGACGTGAGGGTACAAACCGGTTGTACCTTTTCCTGCTCGTGGGACTGGTTCTGTCTCTTGTTATATTCGCAAGTCTTGGAGACGGTGAATTTCCCGTTGAATTCTACTCTCGGGTCGTCGGAGTCGTCGGCGCAGTCCTGTCGGTGTCATGGTACATCGTCATTCGCTCGTACCGCCAACTGAACACCGGCAAATTCGCTGCTCTGCACGAACTCGAGGAAAAATTGCCCTTCCCGTTCTTCAAGAGGGAGTGGGAACTCCTCGGCGAGGGCAAGAAACCGGGCCGTTACTGGAAACTGACCGTCGTCGAGACCGGACTTCCGATTGTTTTCTTCGTGCTTTCAGTCGTGCTCATCGTGACGTCGCTCGACTGAGCAGAACTTCGGTCATCCGTCACGTATGATTTGAACCGTTCACGCTCTGCCAATGGATCCGGCGCTCTGTCGGAAACACGCAATCACTCATCTGAGGGCACCGACCAACCTGACGTCGCGTGCAACCAACATGACGGATCAGAGCACGAGATCGTCGCGGTGAACGAGTGCTGCTCGGGCAGGATATCCGAGAATGGCTTCGATCTCGCTGCTTCTGCGACCAACGATCAACAGTGCGTCCCGGCTTGCGTATCCGGAAAGACCCCGCGCGATCTCGTGACCCGCGCGATTCGTGATCGCAACGGCATCACCCCGGCCAAACTTGCCTGTGACCTCAACGACACCCGCAGGCAGTAACGACGTCCCGCCCCGCAACGCGCGTTCCGCACCTTGATCAATGCGCAGCCAACCCTTGGGCTTCATCGAAGCGATCCACTGCTTTCGGGCGGTTTTGGGGTCGTCCTCCGACAGAAACCACGTGCAGTTTGCACCATCACGCAACGCCGAAATCGGCCGCTGGACATCGCCCGCCACAATCACCATGGCGCAACCCGACCTCATGGCCGTTGCAGCCGCCGTCAGCTTGGTTCTCATCCCGCCCCGCGATGTCGAACTCCCGGCATCTCCCGCCATCGCCTCGATCTCGGGGGTGATTTCCCGAACAACGTCGATCCGCCGCGCCTCGGGCTGCAGCTTGGGGTCGTTGGTGTACAGCCCATCGACGTCGGACAGGAGAATGAGAACATCGGCGCCCGCCATTGAAGCAACCTGGGCCGAAAGACGATCGTTGTCGCCGAAGCGGATTTCGTCGGTTGCGACCGTGTCGTTTTCGTTGACGATCGGCACAACCCGGTATCCGAGCAATGCGTTGATCGTCGCGCGCGAATTCAAGAATCGACGGCGATTGTCGCTGTCATCGAGGGTCAGAAGCACCTGCGCCGCGACCACATCGTGCGGAGCGAGAACCTCTTCATAGGCTCGTGCAAGCCGGATCTGTCCAACAGCTGCCGCTGCCTGGTTGTGCTCAAGAGCCAGCGGCTTGTCCTGGGGGAATCCGAGGACCGATCTGCCGAGCGCAATCGAGCCCGACGAAACCAGAATGACTTCGCGACCACTTGCGATTTCGGCCGCCACATCGGCAGCAAGACCCTCGAGCCAGTCCAGACGCAGTCTTCCGCTGCTCGAATCGACCAGAAGATTCGATCCGATCTTGACGACCACCCGCCTTGCGGATTCGAGCACGCTCATGGCTGCCATGCCTGTCTCTCGGTCTCGGACCGGTCGGGAATGCGATTCATGATCGAGCGCAGAACGCCGCGCACGCCAGCCCGCGACACGCCAGATACCGGGATGACCGGACCTTCGGTTTCCTGGGCGAGCGCATCGAGTCGCGTTTCGACTTCGCTTTCTTGGAGGGCGTCAATCTTGTTCAGTGCAACCACGCAGGGCTTGTCTTCCAGTCCGCAACCGTACTGGGAAACTTCATGCTTCACGGTTCGATAGTCGTGAACGACATCGTCCGATGTTCCGTCGACCAGGTGCAAGAGGACCGAACAACGCTCGAGATGACGCAGGAACCGATCGCCGATGCCCTTCCCCTGGTGGGCCCCTTCGATCAAGCCGGGAATGTCGGCCATGACGAACTCGCGGCCATCCAACTCGACCATGCCAAGAACGGGGTGGGTCGTCGTGAACGGATAGTCCGCCACGCGCGGACGCGCATTCGAAACGGCTGCAAGAAACGTCGACTTGCCCGCGTTCGGGAGACCGACGAGGCCGGCGTCAGCGATCACTTTCAACCGGAGCCAAATCGTTCTTTCGCCGCCCCCCTGTCCCGGATTCGCCCGACGCGGAGCCTGGTTGCGCGATGACTTGAAGTGAAGGTTTCCAAAACCGCCATTGCCGCCCGTGGCAACGCGCAACCTGCTCTCCTCGTGGCGCAGGTCGGCAATGACCGTCTCTCCGTCCTCATCGAGGACCTCGGTGCCCACCGGCACCTTGAGAGTGATCGTCTCACCATTCCGACCCGATCGGGCGCGCCCGGCACCGGGCTTCCCGTCGCCAGCATGGAAGTGTCTGCGAAAGCGGAAGTCGATCAGCGTGTTCAGATCCGGATCGGTTTCGATCCAGACGTCGCCGCCTCGGCCGCCGTTGCCGCCATCGGGGCCGCCGTATTCGACGTGGGCCTCACGTCGAAAACTGACGCAACCGTTGCCCCCTGCCCCCGACCGTACGTGAATTTTCGCGAGATCCAGGAACTTCACGAGTCTCAATCCTCACGAGGATCACGCCGCAGCAAGGCAGCGGCCACGCTCACCTTCGCGGGCAAATGATGCAGTGTCATGTTCAGGAAGCGCGTTGACGGCCCGGTCCAGAAGTGAAGCGGTGACGATGCGCGACATCACAGTGCCGGTACCCGCACAAAATTTGCCTTGCGACACTCCGCTCGCTTGTCTCGGTGCGAGTATTTCAGCCCGCAGAAGCGCCATCTGCCGGGAGGACCGAGATAAAGGTCCGCCCCTTGAAGCCCTTGCGGAACTTCACGTGGCCATCGGTCGTTGCGAATATCGTGTGGTCCTTGCCGATTCCCACACCGTCCCCCGGCCACCATCTGGTGCCGCGTTGTCGGACGATGATGTTGCCGGCCGAGACGGCTTCACCGCCGTATTTCTTGACGCCGAGACGACGACCCGCCGAGTCGCGACCGTTTCTGGATGATCCACCAGCCTTTTTGTGGGCCATATCCCGCGCTCCTAGCTCTTGGCAGCCGAACTCTTCTTGTTCGACACCTGGATTTCCTTGATGCGGACAAACGTCACGTACTGACGGTGCCCCTTCTTGCGCTTAGACGATGCCTTTCGTCGACGGTGCACAAAATTGATGACTTTCTTGTCCCTGGCCTGTTCGAGAATCTCGGCCTTCACGACGGCTCCTGGAACGGTCGGAACGCCGATCTGCGTGTCGTCTCCGCCAACAACCAGAATGTTGTCGAATTCGACCGTGTCGCCGACATCGCCTGCCAGCTTTTCGGTCTTCAAAACGTCTCCCTCGGCAACGCGATACTGCTTGCCACCGGTCTTGAGCACGGCATACATGACTTTTCCTTCAGTTTCCGCCCTGCGGCATCAATCGAGCCGTCCGGTCTTGACTAGTCGTCCTGATCCAAACGCCACCCACAACGGCAAACGAGCCGGGTGGATCGAATTGATCCCGGCAATGGACAGGTTGCGGGGTATCGTTCAGTCAGGATTTCAAGTCAAGAAAAAGATTCGGTCTTCAGCGCCCATTCAAGACGAGTTCCGAACAACCGGGAGTCTGCTCGGTCTCGGTTGCATTGCACCGCCATTTTCGACCGCCGGACATTGGCAAAATCCGTTTCAGGTGGCGGCAGCAAAGCTCGCTCGACCCGACCCACCGGATGGAATTCGACATCTGCTCTTGGATCACGGGCCATGATGAGTCAAAAGCCGCCTGAAGTGACCGGCCGCAACAATCGATGTCGTTGATGACCCCTGAACAGATTCCGCAACAGTATAAACTTGCGCTCGAACATCAGGTCGCGGGGCGCGATGCAGATGCCCTGGCGATCTACGACAGGATCATCAAGTTGCGCAGCGACATCCCGGAAGTTCACTACCAGGTCGGCAAGATCTTCCTGAACAACGCGGAATTTCGCAAGTCGGTCACCCATTTGCGTGCTGCACGGATTCTCGCCCCCAACCAGCAGGAAGTCTGGAACTGGTACATCTCCGCACTGGTCTGCCTCGACGACAAGAAACTGAACGCGGAAGCTATTCAGGCGTTGAAGAAATCCGGGCTCTCGGCCGGTGTCGTCGGCCAACTCAAGACTCGCTTGCACGGGAAACGGTCAGAATCGGCAGTCTCGATCGGAGCCGCCAACAAGAGGGACGTTGACTCGCTTCTGGCAATGACAAGGGCGGGCCGGCACGACGAAGCCGCAGCTCTCGCGTCGAGACTCGCGAAGTCACACCAAGATGTCGCGCTGTTTCCGAACCTGCTCGGGGTCATTCGCAAGCACAAAGGGGAAGTTCGCGATGCACGCAACCTGTTCGAGACCGCGATCAAGATTGATGCAAACTACGCGGAAGCACACAACAATCTCGGGCACCTCCTGCTGCAACTGGGGGAGATCGAACCCGCGCGGAAACATCTCTTGCATGCCCTGGTCCTGACCCCGGGATCGCCGAGCGTCCTGACCAATGTTGGATGCCTGACCAGAAGCATGAACCGGTCACGGAACGAGCGTGAACGCTTCTTTCAAAGAGCGATCAAGATCGCCCCGCGCCATGCAGAGGCGCACCTCGAACTCGGGCGCGAGAACCTCGACTCGGGCAAACCGAAAGAGGCCCGCAGCAATCTGAAAAGAGCGCTTCGCCTTGGCTTGAGAAACCCCGATCTCTTGCTCGCGCTGTCGCGAGCCGAAGAAGACGCCGGGAACATGAATGAAGCGATCAAGTGGTGCGACGAGGCGATCGCAGTAGCGCCAAGACTCGCGGCGGCGGCCAGCCGCAAGGCGGTGCTGTTGCAGCAAGTCGGGGATTTCGCGGCTGCGGAAACACTGTTTCGTCGCGCGATCGAATTGGAACCCAACAATGGCGAACACTACCGTCTGCTGTCCGCAAGCCACAAGTTCTCCCATGACGACGAACTCATCGATGGCATGAAGTCCGTGTTCGCGGATGCGGCGGTGACCCGAGAGGAACGAATGGGGATGGGATTCGCGCTCGCCAAGGCAATGGAAGACTGCGGTGAATCTGCCGAAGTGTTCAACTACCTCGACGAGGCCAACCGCCTGATGCGCGAACTTCACCCCTACGATATCGAAACCAGAATTGCCGAAGTCCGTCAGATCACGCAGTTCTTTGCCGATTTCAGTCCCGAGCGAAAACCGAGTTCCGACTCGTCCGAGTTCGCGCCAATTTTCGTGACCGGCCTTCCACGATCCGGAACCACGCTCGTCGAGCAGGTCCTGTCTGCACACAGCGCGACGCACGGACTGGGCGAACTCGGATATTTCAGCCAGGAAGCGGCGAAACTCACGATTCTGGCAAAATCCCGTCAATCGTTTTCCCAGATCGGGGATCGCGAACTCGGCGACCTCGGAGCCGCTTACCAGTCGCTCGTGCAAGCGGATGCTCCGAACGCACCCCGGATCATCGACAAATCGATCCAGACATTCCTGTTCATGGGTCTCGTCAAGCTGGCGCTTCCGAACTCGACAATCGTGCTGGTCTCGCGGGATCCAAAGGACAATCTGTACTCGATCTACAAGAACAGATTCCCGCAAGGGACGCATCTCTACAGCTACGATTTCAATGACGTCGCGGTCTACTACGAGATGTATCGAGAGATCGTGGACTTCTGGCGCGAGGTCATGCCGTCGAGCTTTTTCGAGATCAGGTACGAAGACCTGATTTCTGAACCGGAGCCGTGGACAAGAGCTTTGCTCGAGGCGTGCAATCTCGACTGGGAGGAATCGTGTCTCGAGTTCCACCGGCATCAGCGAACGGTCAAGACACTCAGCCTCTATCAGGTCCGGCAACCGATCTACACCTCGTCAATCGGTTCATGGAAGAAATACGCGAAGGATCTCGAGCCGCTGTTCGATCGCCTGAGTCTCGAATGAGGCCGGCAACCCCAACCTGATCGACGTCAGACCGGGCGGTGACGCTGCCGAACGCAAAGGTGAAACCAGTGGCGGCAGTTGGTCGCAAGCAGGCGTCTCGAAACAACCGAGTCGAAAATCTCGGCGGTGGTGGACACATCGCAGCCATTGTGCCAAATGCACGTCACGGAGAGGTGCCGGAGTGGTCGAACGGGGCGGTCTCGAAAACCGTTGTGGGCGCGAGCCCACCCAGGGTTCGAATCCCTGTCTCTCCGCCATCGACCATCATCGATGAAACTTGCGTCACGAGTCGCATGACTCGACATCGATCAGTCTTTCCATAATCCTTGGCAATGAGATCATTCGGACGTTGTTTCCGATTGGGAACTCTTCATCGCCGCCATAGACGACGAATCTGTGCGTGGCGCCGACATCGTCGCAAGTCGAGCTGAAATGCTTGCCCAGTTTCGGTGCGACACCGTGTTTGATATCCACGGCCCAAACGTCGGAATTCGGCATCTTGATCACAAGGTCGATCTCTGCACCCGCAGAAGTTCGATAAAAATAGGTCTCGGCAAGCCGGGGCAATACCGAATGCATGTTTTCGACGACAAAGCCCTCCCAGCTTTTGCCCAGGACAGGATTGGACAACAAAGCGTCGTGGTCCGGGATTCCAAGCAGGCGGTGGAGGACGCCGCTGTCACGAACATAGTAACGCGGTGACTTGACCAGCCGCTTCCCGACATTCGCGTGCCACGGTTGGATTCGTCGGACCAGCAGCATATCGGTCAGGATGTCGATGTATCGGTTGATGTTCGCGCGCCTGACTTCAAGGTTGGTCGCCAGCTTGCTCGCGTTGATCGTCTCGCCTTGCAGATGAGCGAGCATGGTCCACAGCCGACGCAGCTTCTGGGCCGACACGGCGGGAAAGCCCATTTGTGGAACGTCACGCTCCAAATAGGTTCGGATCAGGTCTTCGAGCCACTCCATGGCGGCCTCGATGTCAGGTGCCAAATGACTCTTCGGGAACCCTCCGCGCATCCAAAGGTCCTTGACCCTTTGTTTTTCGGTCCCCGTCTCGATGACGTTGAGCCCAGTCATTTCGACATAACTGATGCGCCCCGCCAGGCTCTCGGAGGATTGATGCAGAAATTCGATCGATGCCGACCCCAGAAGCAAAAACTGCGAAGCGTCACGGCCCCGTTCGCGATTGCTGTCGATCACGCCACGCAGCACCATGAACAAATCGGGCGCGCGCTGGATTTCATCGAGTATGACGAGCCGGTCGCCGCTCTCCCTCAGGAACTCCGCTGGATCCGTCAGTTTTGCGAGATCTTCCGGCGATTCAAGATCAAGATAGACAGACGGCACCTCGCGCGCGACAAGTTTGGCCAGTGTCGTCTTCCCCACCTGACGAGCGCCAAGCAACGCCACAGCCGGGTTGCGACTGAGGCTTTTTTTCAACCGTTTCGTGATCCATCGATCCAACATACCTTGCATTTTGAACGAAAATTGATCAAAATGCAAGGTAAACTTGCAGGAATCTCATGAAGAGGCTGCACTGCCCCGCCTTCGTGACGGTTCGACGCGGCGGGTCAGGCTGTTCGAAATGAAATGGATCAGACCAAGAGAGAATCGCTCGATCGGGTTCGTCCAGTCATTCAGCACGCGTCCCTATGCCGCACTCTCCCGGGTTTCGGCGAGCAGCATGTCAACCACGCGTTCCAGCGCCTCCTGGTCCGAGTCACCCTCGAGGCGGCGCAATCGATACAAATCAAGCTGGCGGTCAGCGCTCGTCCCGAGTTCGACGATCTTCAAGGCATGGCGGACTTCTGCTTCGCAGCCGAGCGCCCTCGCGTCATCGGAAATATTGTCGACCAGGGCTCCGAGGCAATCCTGGATGTCGATTCGCCCGGACGCGTCGTCCGGGTCGCCGAAGAAAGCGAAAACGCCAAATCTCTGCGCGACCCACCTGTCCTCCATGATCATTTCCGTGAGCGGGCTTTCCGGCAGTTCCCCTTTGCGATCAAGCCGGATCAGCCAGCGAACCATGCTGACATAGAGCGCGGCGAGACACGTCACGTCATCAAGACGCGGACATGTATCGCATATCCTCATCTCGATCGTGGGATAGTGCTGAGAGGGTCGGATGTCCCACCAGAGTTCGCTGCCATCATTGATGAACCGCCTTTCCTTGTAGGCAGCGAGCAATGACTCGTACTCGCCCCATGACCCGACGGGAGGTGGCATTCCCGTGCGCGGCAGTCCGCCGACCAGGTTGAGTCGATACGACTTGAAACCGGTATTGGTTCCCGCGTTGAACGGCGAGGATGTCGAAAGCGCGTGAAGCAGCGGCAAGAACTGCCTTATCGCCTTCATGACCCGAATGCGCGTGTCAGCATCGTCAAAGCCGATGTGGATGTGGGTGCCACCGATGACAAAGGTTCGGATGACTTGCTGAAATGTCATCGCGAACCGGTGGTATCGCTCCTTCGGCGTGATCTCCATTTCGCGCCATCCGGAAATCGGATGGGTGGACGCAGCCATGGCGGCGACACCGAATTCTTCGGCAGCATCCACAACCGTCTTGCGCAAGTCACGAATCGAGGTGCGCAACTCGGCCACGGAATGACACACCCGCGTGTTGATCTCGACTTGCGAGCGCAGCAACTCGCGAACGATCTTGTGGGGGCCGCTGTTCTGTTCGCAAGCCTCGAAGATCCCGATATCCGGGTCGGCCACGAGTTTCCGTGTCTCCGGGTCGACGAAGAACAGCTCTTCTTCGACGCCCATCGTAAACTCGATGTTTTCATCCTGCCCGCCACCGCCGCCGGCAACGCCCGTTTCTTCGTCTTCCTTTTGCAACGACGCGTTGTCTTTCGTGGTGGCCATGGGTCAGTTTCTCCTGTCTTTGTCTGCAGCCCAGCAAATCTGCCTGTGGGCCGCGATGATGCTGCGATGTTCGTTGCAAGGATACGGACCTCGCAGCGCATTGGTCAACCGGAGACACGGCAAGCCGTCGCTGATCGGATCGGTCTGTCGGCGCTTATGGCCGACACAGATCACCCGACTCCCGTGCCCGTCAACCCTCCTGATCATCGCCCAAGGTCGAATCCCAGCACTTGGTTACCGCCCGATCGATGACATCCGAACCGGTCACTTCGACTTTCAGTCCGTTCCCGCGCTGGACAACGACATAGCCGGCACTGGCCCATTCAACGTTGCTGATGTCGAAGCCCGTATGTTCAAGAAGACCGCCCTCAGGCCGCAATCGGCTTTACGCCATCGCTGATCAGCTTCCAGTTGATCGCATCGAGAAGCGCCTCGAAACTGGCATCGACGATGTTCGGGGAGACGCCGACGGTCGACCAACGACTTCCCTTGCTGTCTTCGCTGTCAATGATGACCCTCGTCACCGCATCGGTTCCGCCATCGGTGATGCGAACCTTGAAGTCGACCAGACGCATGTCGTCGATCGCCGCCTGAAACGGGCCGAGGTCCTTTGCCAACGCGCGGGCGAGCGCATTGACCGGTCCCCGGTCACTGCCAGTCGCGTCCTGGCTTTCCGACACGTTCATGACCACCGACGAACCGATCTTGACGACGACCACCGCCTCCGAGACCGATTTCAGCTGTCCGGCGTGATCCCTGCGACAGTCGATGTTGACGCGATATCGCTGCACGCTGAAATACATCGGCAACTGCCCAAGGAGTCGGCGCGCGACGAGTTCGAACGATGCCTGCGCGCTGTCGTAGGCGTAGCCCTTGTCTTCTCGCTCCTTGATCTCGCTCAGAATTGCATCGACGCGCGGGTCGGATTTCTCGACCTTCAGCCCGGCATCAGCGAGGCGTTTCGACAGGCTCGACCTCCCGGCCTGGTTCGACATGGGAACCACGCGCTGGTTGCCGACCAGTTCCGGCTTGACGTGCTCGTAGGTCGTCGGATCCTTGATGACCGCATGAGCGTGCAGCCCCGCCTTGTGCGCGAATGCCGACGCGCCAACATAGGCTGCAGACTTCTGCGGAACCCTGTTCAGGATGTCGTCGAGCAGACGGCTGGTGCGCGTGAGGTTTCGAAGCCGGTCGGGGTCGACGCCGGTCTCGAATCGTTCATTGTACGGACCCTTGAGCAACAGAGTCGGGATCAGGGAGATCAGGTTCGCGTTGCCGCAACGCTCGCCAAGACCGTTGAGCGCCCCCTGGATTTGCCGCGCACCCGCATCGACCGCCGCCAGCGTGTTGGCGATCGCGTGCTCCGTGTCGTTGTGGCAGTGAATTCCGACATGGTCTCCCGGTATGCCGGAAGCGATGACATCCGATGTTGCCCGCCTGACGGTATCGCTCAAGGTTCCTCCGTTGGTGTCGCAAAGGACAACCCAACGCGCGCCGGCCTCGTACGCAGTTTGAGCAACCTTGATCGCGTACTCGGGATCGTCGAGATAGCCGTCAAAAAAATGCTCGCAATCGAACATGGCCTCCTGCCCGAGCCCGACAAGGTGCTCGACGCTGTCCCTGATCGCGGCAAGATTCTCCTCAAGAGACATGCCCAAGGCGTTCGTGACGTGAAAGACGTGCGACTTGCCGACGAGACAGGTCGCTTCCGTTCCTGCATTGACGACAGCTGCGAGCACGCTGTCGTTCGAGGCGGATCGTCCTTTCCGCCGCGTCATGCCGAAGGCCGTCAGTGTCGAGTTCCGCAACTTCGGTGGCGATGCGAAGAACTCGTCATCGGTCGGATTTGCTCCCGGCCATCCGCCTTCGACGTAATCGATCCCAAGGTCATCCAGCATGCGCGCGATTCGGTGCTTTTCGTCGACGGAGAAAGCCACCCCTTGGGTTTGCTGCCCATCTCTGAGCGTGGAATCGAACAGATACAGCCTGTCCTTGGTCATTTCGCTTTCTCCAGTCTTTCGGGGTCAAAGTTCGGCCCCGGATGCCAGGTCGTGCCGTCAGCCGAATCCGTCAATTCGACCCCCGCTGCGTTCAACCGCTCGCGCAGTTGATCGGCCTTGGCAAAGTCGCGGTTCGCGCGGGCCAACTGCCGTTCCTCGACCATCTCGTCGATGATCGTTGCGTGCCCCCCAGCCACAGGCTCCGCGTTGAACCATTCGCCCATTTGGTCATCAAGCAGCCCCAGCAGGCTGGCCGACGCTTTCAATTCGCCGCCGTCGCCAGTGCGGGCAATGTCATGCAAGACGGCAATCGCTGCCGGCGTGTTCAAGTCGTTCGCCAGCGCTTCGACCACTCGTGGGGAGACATCGCCAGAAGCATCTGAATCGGCGCAGATTCGACGCCATTTCCGCAGCGTGTTCTCCGCTTCGGCGACACGCTCCTCTGTCCAGTCGATCGGTTTCGAATGGTGGGTGCCGAGGAAGACGAACCTGACGACTTCACCGGGGATTCCGCGATCGAGCAGATCCCTGACGGTGATGTAGTTTCCGAGAGACTTGGCCATTTTCTGGCCCTCGACCCTGAGCAACTCGTTGTGGATCCACACATTTGCAAAGCTGTCATTGCCTGCAAGACAGCAGCTTTGCGCGACCTCGTTCTCGTGGTGCGGAAACATCAGGTCTGCACCGCCCCCGTGAATGTCGAACGAATCGCCGAACAGCGCTCGTGTCATTGCGGAACACTCGATGTGCCAACCCGGACGTCCTCGGCCCCACGGACTTTCCCATCCTGGCAGGTCTTCCGAGGACGGCTTCCACAGCACAAAGTCCATGGGATCCCGCTTGTAGGGCGCAACCTCGACTCGCGCGCCAGCGATCATGTCCTTCACGCTGCGCCCGGAAAGCGACCCATAGTGCGGGTAGGACGAGACGTCGAACAGCACGTGCCCCTCTGCCTCGTAAGCGTGACCACCATCGATCAGTTCATTGATGAACGAAATCATCTCCGGCACGTAGTCGGTGGCTCGCGGGACAGAGTCGGGCGCGAGAGCGCCAAGCGCGCGCATGTCTTCGACGTACCATGCAATCGTCTCTTCGGTGATGTCGCGAATCGGGCGGCCGGTCTCGGCCGCGCGCGCATTGATCTTGTCATCGATGTCCGTGATGTTTCGGGCGTAGGTGACCTTGCCCCAACCGTTCATCGGGGCAACGAAGCGGAGCAGCCTGTAGAGAATGTCGAAAACGACGACTGGTCGCGCGTTGCCGATGTGCGCGCGGTCATAGACTGTCGGGCCGCAGACATAGATGCGGACGTCACCCGGATCGATCGGGGTGAAGGTCTCGCGTGCCCGCGTTCGCGAGTTGTGCAGTTTCAGTTCGATCATGCCTCACCCAAACAGACTCGACATGCCACCTCGGGCGGGCACAACATCCGAATTTTCAAAGAAAAGAAGACTGGCCCGCCTGACGATGTCAGCCGGTAATCCCGATGCAACAAATGATGGCAACAGTCTTCATGGCGGCCTCCTAACCGATGACAGCACGGGGCGCAAGCACGACGTGAGACCGCAAATTTCGATCGGTCCGGTCGATTGCAGCGGCTTGGCTGGCATTCCAGTCGCGGAAACTCGATCGGTCCGGGGCTGGCGAACTCGGTGGAATCTGGTCACGGTCGCCCGCCACCTCACGGCGGCCCGCACCGGGCATGGGCGATCAGGGCGTTTGCTTCCTGCGTTGATCGGATGACGATCAGGGAAGATTCTTTTTTCGAATTCCGCTACGCATCGCCAATTGAATGCCGGATTCATGACGTTGAGCGATTCGCAGCGGCGATGATCCGGAACGGGTGAACGATCGGGCCTTTGCGATGCATCTCTCTCGGCGAATCGACGGCATCAACGCCGGTGGCAGCGACGGATGGGAAGTCCACTACCTGGCGCGCGAACAATTGGCCGCCGGGCGTGAGGTGCTCGATCTCACGATCGGTGATCACGACTTCAGAACCGCATCGGCGATCATCGACGCGATGGACCGAAGCGCGAGGGGGGGCAACACCGGTTATTCGCCGGTCCATGGATTTCCGGCGCTCCGTCGCGCGATCGCGGCTCGATTCGAATCTCGAACGGGCGTTGCAACCTCGCCGGAAAACGTCATCGTCACGGCGGGCGCTCAGGCCGCCTTGTTCGCGTCGCACCTTGCGGTGCTCGAGAGCGGAGTGACCGGGCTGTACGTCGATCCGTACTACGCGACCTTCCCGGGCACGATCCGGGCAACCGGCGCAAAAGCGGTCGCCGTTCCAACCAGGGCCGAGAACGGATTTGTCCCAAGTGCCGAAGACATTCTCGCCCAGATGGATGACAGCGTTCGTTCGATCCTCATCAATTCGCCCAACAATCCGACAGGGTCGGTTTACGGCCGCGATGCGATTGCCGAAATCGGCAAGGTCTGCACCGAGCATGACCTCTGGCTGATTTCGGACGAAGTCTACGAGAGCCAGGTCTGGTCGGAAACGCATGTTTCCCCCCGTTCCATTCCCGAACTTGCGGATCGAACGCTGGTCGTTGGGTCGCTCTCCAAGAGCCACGCGATGACCGGTTTCCGCTGCGGATGGCTTGTCGCCCCAACAGAGGTCATCTCGCGAATCACCGATCTTGCGACAGTCAGCACCTATGGAATCTCGGGTTTCGTGCAGGATGCGGCGCTGAAGGCCATCGTCGACGGTGACGCGATCGAGGCCCAGGTCGCGGGCATGTACCGAAAACGGCGCGAGGTCGCCATCGAATGCCTGGAAGGTGCGACCTCGGTGCGAGCGGCTCCGCCAAGCGGTGCGATGTACGTCCTTCTCGACGTCACGCCGACCGGCCTCTCGGGCATCGAGTTCGCCCGTCGCCTTCTCGAGGAGCGCGAAATCGCCGTGATGCCCGGAGAGAGCTTCGGCCAGGCGACCGCCGGTCATGTTCGGATCGCCCTGACGACCGAAGCGGGCAGGCTCTCGACCGCACTGAACGAAATCGTGGCTTTCGCGGCTGAAGTGGAGGCGGCGAGCGGATGATCCCCATGTCATTGCATGCACGGCCACGAGCAGAACAAACGAATCACGAGGTCCGATCAAGTGCGATACGCTGACTATCGCCGGTGGAGCAACCGGGCGACCGACTGGATCGAGGGTTATCACGCCTCGATGAACGACCTGCCTGTCCGTTCGGCGGTCAAGCCGGGCGACATCCTGGCGCGGATTCCCGACATGCCGCCAGAGCAACCCGAAGAAATGGAGCGCGTTTTTGCAGATTTCGAGAAGATCATCCCTGGCGGGCTGACCCATTGGCAACACCCGAGATTCTTTGCCTATTTCTCGGCGAACGCGGCCCCGGCCTCCATGATCGCCGAACAGATCGCAAGTGCCATCGGCGCCGTCGGCATGCTGTGGCAAACTTCGCCCGCCGTCACCGAGCTCGAGATCGCCATGACCGGATGGATGCGCGCGGCGCTCGGCTTGCCCTCGGAGTTTTCGGGGGTCATCCAGGACAGCGCTTCCTCTGCAACGCTCGCGGCCATCTTGACCATGCGCGAATCCGCGCTCGACTTCGAAGGCAATCGCTCCGGACTCTCCGAGAGCAGAAGAATACGAATCTATGCCTCCGATCAGGCTCACAGTTCGCTGGACAAGGCGATCAGGATCGCGGGAGTCGGCCAGGACAACCTGGTCAAGATTCCAACCGATGACAGCCTTGCCATGTCGCCACAGCACCTCGAAATACAGATAGAACAGGACCGCAAGGACGGCCACTGTCCCGCAGGTGTTGCGGCGGTCATCGGCGGGACATCCATCGGGGCGTCCGACAGGTTGCGCCCGATTCTCGAGATCTGCCGTGATCAGGGTCTCTACAGCCACGTCGATGCGGCCTGGGCAGGATCGGCGATGATCTGTCCCGAGTTCCGGCACGTGTGGGATGGAGTCGAGCTTGCAGACAGTCTCGTGTTCAACCCCCACAAGTGGCTCGGTGCCCAGTTCGACTGTTCGGTCCAGTTTCTGGCCGATCCATCGAAACAAGTCCAGACGCTGAGCGTCCGTCCCGGATACCTGCAGACACGCGAGCATGCTCAGGTGACGGATTTCAGCGACTGGAGCATCCAGTTGGGGCGGCGGTTCCGCGCGCTGAAGATCTGGTTCCTGCTGCGGGCCTACGGGCTCGAGGGACTTCGACAGCGAATTCGAAATCACGTGGCCTGGGCACAGGAACTCGAAGATCGGATCGCGACGATTCCGGAAATCGAGATCACGTCGAGTTGCCGGTTTTCGCTGTTTGCCTTTCGCCATGTCCCCGCGGACGGATCCGACCCGGACGCCGCGACGGACCGACTTCTGCAAGCGATCAATTCAGACGGCCGGGTGTATCTGACCCAGACGACAGACAACGACAAGTATGTCATCCGCGTCCAGGTCGGACAGTTCGACACCACCCGCGAAGATGTTCTGACGGTTGCAGACGTCGTTCGCGAGCTTTTGCCCCAGTAGCCGGCCAGCCAGTTGGCGCATCAGGCCCCTTTCTCCAGCAATAGTCGAACACGTCCGGTCAATCCGGATCGCTCTGCAACGAACCTGCAAGGCGAGTTGAACGACACGGCAGGTTTCCGTCACTTTGATCGATAGGGGTGGATGAAAGCTGCGCGCTCCGCACACGGCTGGCTACGCTCTGCCGGTCCCGCGGCGAACTCCGGTTTGACAACGCAAGGGCGGAGATTTAACGCTCGTGTACCGTCCCCTTTCCAGGAGTGGGAAAGTTGGTCGATCTGAGCTGGTTGAAAGCGCTGATTTCGCTGACGATTGGAGCAAGTCGCGGTCGAGCGGCACGCGGTTCACCCATCAGGTGAACCGAACCCCGCATTCGCGTCCAATCTCCAGAACAGGGTATCCCCATGAACGACACCAGACCACGCAGGGCGGGCGGCCGAGCGGCGCGACGCACCATGCGTGCAGCGCCGCTGCCAAGAGACCTCAGGCCAATCTGGCCCGGCATGGAGGGCGGCACCTACAAGCCCCTGACCGACGCCGACATCGACCGAATTCATCGGGCGGCGCTTGACGCCCTCGAAGAGATCGGCCTTGCCGATGCACCGGAATCCGGCATCGAAATCATGACCGGCGCAGGCGCCATCCTTGGCGATGACGGTCGGCTTCGGTTTCCCCGCGCGCTCGTCGAAGACACGCTCGCGATCGCGGCACGGCAATTGATCCTCCATGGCCGCGATGCACGCCACGACCTGGACCTCTCCGGTCAGCGGGTGCATTTCGGAACGGCCGGCGCCGCCGTTCACCTCGTCGACGCCGAAAACCGGGAGTATCGGGAGTGTCGGGTCCAGGATCTTCACGATGCCGCGCGCATCGTCGAGAGACTCGACAATGTCCATTTCTTCCAACGACCGATGGTCTGCCGCGACGTTGCGGACAATTTCGAAATGGATCTGAACACGATCTACGCGAGCTGCACCGGAACGCTCAAGCATGTCGGCACGAGTTTCACCGAAGCGGAATTCATGCCCGGCGCGTTCGAGCTGATCCACATGATCGCCGGGTCGGAAAAGGCGTTTCGGGACCGACCGTTCGTGTCCAACTCGAACTGCTTCGTGGTGCCGCCAATGAAGTTTGCCACCGAAAGCTGCTTGGTTCTTGAAGCCTGCGTTCGTGGCGGAATGCCCGTCCTGCTTCTTTCGGCAGGACAGGCCGGGGCGACTGCGCCAGCGCCGATCGCGGGCGCCATCGTCCAGGCCACGGCGGAATGCCTGGCCGGGCTGGTCTACGTGAACGCGATCACGCCGGGCTTTCCTGCCATCATGGGCACGTGGCCGTTCGTTTCCGATCTTCGGACCGGCGCCATGTCGGGCGGATCGGGGGAGCAGGCGCTCTTGACGGCGGGCTGCGCCCAGATGCACAGGTTCTACGGGCTGCCGGGCGGTGCGGCGGCAGGCATTGCCGATGCGAAGCTGCCTGACATGCAGGCCGGTTACGAACAGGCGCACTCGAACGTGATGGCCGGGCTGTCAGGCCTCAACCTCGTCTACGAAGCCGCAGGGATGCATGCATCCCTCTTGGGATTCTGTCTCGAGAGCCTCATCATCGGCGATGACCTGCTTGGACAGTCGATGCGATGCGTCCGAGGAATCGAGGTCACCGAGGACAGTGTTTCGCTGGAAGTCATGAGGAGCGTTTGCCTGGATGGTCCGGGTCACTATCTCGGCCACCAGCAGACACTCGATCTGATGCAGACCGAGTACATCTACCCGGAGATCGCCGACAGGACGTCACCCAAGGAGTGGCAGGAAAACGACCGGCCAGACCTTCTCGAATCAGCCATTCGCAGAAAGAACGAGATCCTGTCAGCACCCTCGCCCGCGCGACTTCCGCCCGACCGCGACCTGGAAATTCGGAACGCATTCAAGATACACTTGCCCGCCGCGTGACCTGCCGCCCGTCCCGGAACGCGCAACCGCATCGCATGGAATCGCCGCCGGACTGCCTGCGCAGTCACTGAAGTCGAGAGCTGTGCCGTTGCATCGGAAGGGCGCCAGCCAACGACCCGCGCCCGGGAGCAGAGGTCAAGCGGTGACGGTGCGGAAATCCTGCGCGACGCCCGAGACAGCCTTGGCGAGAATTCCAAGGTCGTTGCCCGCAGCCAGGAAATTCGCGCCCCAACTGACGTACTTGCGCGCGGTTTCCGCATTGCCGACATAGATGCCCGCCGAGCGACCCGCGTCGCGGATTCGCGTCAATGTCGACTCGATCGCCTTTTGAACGTCGGGGTGTGCCGGATTGCCGAGGTGGCCCATGTCCGCCGACAGGTCGGATGGTCCGATGAACAGGCAATCGACTCCGTCAACGCCGAGCAAGGCATCGAGGTTTTGCAATGCCTTCCTGCTTTCGAGCTGAATGATCAGGCACGCTTCCTGATTGGCGGTCGAGAGGTAGTCGTCGGTCAGGCCGAACTGTCCCGCCCTCGTTCCGGACGCCACGCCCCGAATCCCCTCGGGCGGATAACGCATGGCTTGCACCAGTGCCTCGGCGTATTCGACCGAATCCACCATCGGGATGAGGAGGGTCTGTGCGCCTGCATCCATGAACTGCTTGATCAGATGAGGCTGCCCTTCGACGACCCTGACAACGGCAGGTGTCCCGGTCGCATCCAACGCGACCAACTGGTCGCGGACCGAAAGCACGTCATTCGTGGAGTGCTCGCTGTCGATGACGATCCAGTCGAATCCGGCGTGGCCGAGGAGCTCGGCTGCAAGCGGGGAGCCGAGACTGTGAAACAGGCCCACGCTGGGCTGTCCCTCGCGCAACATTCGCTTCAGTTCGTTGATTCGTGCCGGCATGTGATCGACTCCTCAATCCGGGTCCGAGTTCCCTCTCCGATCGGCTCGATCAAGCCCGATCGACAGTGAACCGAGGAACTGTTCGACGATTTCCCGGGCTTCGCCGATTTGCGATGCGGGTGCAAACACCTCGTCCCAATCGATCGACATTCCCGGGTCGGTCCTTTCCTCGAGAATCTCTCTCAAGGGACGCCCCTGCTCGATGGCATCCTGGCAGGACCTCTTGACGATATCGCGGGCTGACACAAGACCGATGTGCTCGGCGAGCGCGAAACATGCCGATTCGCCCATCATGACGCCGCCCGACGACTCAAGCACGCGACTGGCTTTCACCTCATCGACCGACATCGTCTGAACAGCTTCGGTGGTCAGCAGCATTGCCGATCCGGTCATGACGATCATGTTCTGCAAAGCCTCTCGTTCCTGGAACCAGGCGGTGCCGTCGCGTTCCTGCGGATGAATCATGGCCTCTTGGACCTGTGCGACGAGTCCCGCATTGATTCTTGCGATCGCGAGGATCGCTTCTTCGCGTGTCGGGTTTGACTTGTGCGGCATCGTGCTCGAACTGCCACCGCCCCCCGCCCGAACGCCGTCGTCGGCCTGGGCCGAAAGCAGCAGGTCGAGCGCGAGCTTCCCGAGGCTCCCCGTGATCATCGCAAGAATGCCGGCGAATTCTGCGAAACCGTCTCTTGCCGTGTGCCACGGCATCGCCTCGTCGCCGAGATCGAGTTTCTTTGCGAGCAGCGAAGCGGTTTCGATGCCCCTGCCCTCGAAAGCCGACAGGTTGCCTGAAGCCCCGGCGAGGCTGACGACCAGCAACCGTGGTCGCAGTTCCTTCAGACGATCCCGATGCCGCACGAGCGGCGCGAGCCAACCCGCGATTCGAAGTCCGTGGGTCGTGGGGGTCGCGACCTGGTTTCGCGTTCTTGCCGCAATGACGGTTTCCGCATGCTCGGACGCCAGTGACGCCAGTCTTCCGATGATGACTTTCAGTCGGATGTCGAACTCGTCGAGCACATCCCTCAGGCAGAGGACGAGCGCCGTGTCCATGACGTCCTGGCTGGTTGGTCCCCGATGGACCAGGTTGGCAAGTTGCCCCGCGCCTTCGTCCGCCAGGTACTGTCTGAAGTCGGCGAGAATGGCCGGAACCGGTACACCGTCGCGAACGTACCCTGATCTGACATTTTCACGATCAGGCATAAAGTGCTCGGCGAAGTCCGCAAGGAGTTCTGCATCTTCAGGCGACATCAACCCCAAGGACGCCTGGACTTCTGCGAGGGCAGTCTCCACCCGCATGATCTCCAGGATCTGTACGTCCTCCGAAATCAGCGAAGCAATTTCCCGATCTTGAAACAGCGGGTTCTTCCACATTTTTTGATCTCTCTGCGGTTCCTGGTTTGCCTTCGCAACGATCAATCAACCAGAATCGCCGCGATGAGAACCCCGAATTGCGCGAAATCGCAAGGAAATCGAGCGAAGCTGTGCCGGAGCTCCTTGCTTGGCGCACGCAATCCAACGGCAAAACGATCAGGCCGCTGTTACGGGCACACGATCGGCAAGTGACGATTCCATCTCCATCCAGTCGAGAAAAGCGTCGGACGCCGGTGTGCGGGCGTGCGCGGACGGCGACAGGAGATAGTAGCCTTCGTTCAATTTTCCACGAAACTCGAAGGGACGAACCAGGTCGCCTTTTTCAAGCAGGTCCGAGACCAGCGAGTCGTGCGCCATCGACATGCCTGCACCGTTAAGCGCCGCCGTGATCGCGATCACGAACGTGGAGGTCAGATTGACGTCATTTTCGCGACCGAACTCCATTCCCTGCATCTTGAACCAGTTGCCCCACGTTCCGGAGACACCGACGCAGTCGAGCAGCGTTGCAGAGTTCAGGTCGACATCGCCACTCTGATAGCCGGGCGAACAAACGGGAAAAAAGCGCTCTTCGGCGAGCCGGATCGCCGCTCTCGACATGTCGTCGCCCCGTCCGAAACGGATTTCGACGGATGCGTTTGCGGCATTGCGTTCGGGATCCCAGATCGGCGTCACTATGTTGAGCACGAGCCAGGGACATGCGGCGTAGAGTCGGTGCAAGCGCGGCGCCAGCCAGAACACCGAGAAGGCCATGTTGCACTGGATGGTCATGTTGCGGCCCCGGTCGCCTCCGACACAGGCCCGGGTGCTCGTGGCAATCAGGTCGAATGCGTCACGCAGCCCCGGCAGGTAATTCGCACCAACCTCGGTCAGTTCGAGGGCGCGAGTCTTGCGAACGAAAAGGTCGCGACCAAGGAACGACTCGAGGCTGCGGACATGCTGCGAAACGGCGGACTGCGTCAGGTTGAGTTCGCCCGCAGCGCGCGTGAAACTCAGGTGGCGCGCGGTGGCCTCGAACGCCCGCAGCCAGTTGAGAGGTGGGAGGCCGGAGTTCTGCATTTGACCCATTACTCATGCATTAGATTTTCTAATGGACTACCTCAGGATTCATCGTTTGTCAGCTTCGAATTCTCGTGAATTGATCTCGCCATTGCAGAGCCGTGACGGTGGCGCATCGATGGCAGATTTCGTGGGAGAATCGGACGGGTTGCTCGATCCGTCACTCGCTTGCAGTGCGCCGACCCAGTGTCCTGCCAAAGTCGTCACGTTTCGGTTGTCGCTTGAACGAGCTGACAGGTTGAGGATCGCCGATGTCTCTTGACGCTCCAACCAATGCGGCTTCGTCGGGCGTCTGCCTCGACCGGAAATCCCTCAAGAGAATCGCGACCCGTTCGGACAGGCCAGGGCTGATCTATCTTGCGACCTGGATTCTCTCGCTCGCCCTGGCGGGCAGCCTGGTCTGGATCAGCATCGGAACCGCTTGGGTCTGGCCAGCCATGTTTGTCCATGGCGTGCTTCTGACCGTGCCATCCTATTCGCTCAGCCACGAAACCGCTCACGGAACTGCATTCCGAAGCCGGCGGCTGGGCGAGGCCGTTCTGTGGGTCACGTCATTGATTTACATGGAGGAACCGCTCCATCGTCGCTACACCCACACGAATCATCACAGCCATACCTGGCATGTCGGCAAGGACAGCCAGATGCCCTTCGACACGCCCATGACGTTTGGCGGATGGGTGGCCGAAATCACCGGGTTCGCGTTGTTGCGTTTTCACATGCTGGCATTCCTGCGACTCGCGACACGGAACTACACCGAAACGATGCGGTCGGTCGCGCCTGAGCAGGACTTGCCGAAAATGACCAGAAACGCGCGCGTGATGCTGGCCATCTATGGACTGATCGCCGCAGCACCCTTTGGCGGGATCTGGTGGCCGATCTGGCTCCTTGCCATTCCCCGCGTGCTTGGCACACCCGTCATGCTCCTGTTCACGCTGATCCAGCACGTCGAACTGCAAGAGAATTCGCCATCGATTCTGGAGAGCACACGCTCGTTTCGCGGCAACTGGCTGGTCGGTTTCCTCTACCTGAACATGAACAATCACGTGGAGCACCACCTCTATCCGCAGGTGCCGTTCTACGCCCTGCCCGACCTTGCGCGCGAGATCGAGGACCAGGTTCCCGCCCCTGACCCGGGGTTCTTCCGCACGAACTGGGAAGTCTTCGTGGTGACGTTGCGCCGTTCGTTGGGGCTGTCGACAAAGGCTGCCAGCATCAGACAGGCCCCGCACATGATCACCGAGGGAGGACCAGTTGAGCGATTCGCTTGCAGGTCGATGTGAAACGGAGCCTTGTCGGAAATGCATTCGATTTCGTCGTGACCAGTGTCGGCCAACCAAGGACAGAAATGAAATTCTTTCAAAAGAGCGGTGACGGTTCGCCCGATCTCGATCAGCAGCGACTGCCTTGTCATGGCAAGAACAGTCTCGAATTCGACCGGTTTCTCCAGCGTGCCCTGGTCGCGTTGCTGCGGTTCACGGGAATCGGTATCGGCAGATTCCTGGGCATCATGATTCGATTGCCCGCCCTGCCCGTGCCTTTGCAAACGGAGTCGATCGACCAATGAACGATGCCACCGACTACTCTCGCGCCTTCGCGGCAAAACCGCAGCCATTGACGCTGGAACAGGCAGCCTGGATCACGCCCCCGATGCAAGCGGTCGACACTGAGGGCATGATCGATGTGCCGAGGATGCGCCGGTTTCGACAGAACAGGTTGCGTGAGCAGATCCTGGCGCAAGGATTCGATGCGATCATCCTGATCGAACCGCTGTCGATCCGGTACGCCACCGGTGTCCGCAACTGCACCCTGTTTCAGATGCACATTCAGGCCGGCTACCTCTTCATTCCTGCCGAGGGCCCCGTGGTCTATTTCGACACCACGCCCGGCCAGAACACCGGGGCTCAGCTGGAGACCATCGACGAGATCCGATCGGACATCCTGCCGCTGTCCTACATGTTTGCAGGATCGAGGCACCAGGAGTGGGCGGAACACTGGGCCGAGCAGATGGACGACCTGATCCGCACTCATTGCGGCCAGGGCCGAAAGCGAATCGCAATCGAGCGCGCAGGGTTTCATGCCGAGAAAGCGCTCGAGGCCAAGGGGCACGACTTGGCCGATGTCGCGCCAGTTCTCGCATTGGCGCGAAAGATCAAGTGTCCCGAAGAGATCCTCGCCATGAACCAGACCATTGCGGTCGCCGAGGATGGCATGACGAGGATGCGCGATGCCTTGCGCAACGGCGTGATGGAGCAGGAACTCTGGGCCCACATGTGGTCGGCCCTGATCGAAGGTGGCGGCGAGTGGCTCGATTACCGGCTGCTTGCTTCAGGCGAACGCACGAACCCGTGGCAGCAGGAGGCGTCAAGCCGGATGATTCGCGCAGGCGATCTCCTGGTATTCGATTGCGGCATGGTCGGACCGTTCAGTTACGGGGCGGACGTCTCGCGTGCCTATTGCTGCGGTCCGGGGCGTCCATCCGACGAACAGAAGAAGCTCTATTCGATCGCTCACGAGGAAATTGTGTTGAACACGCAGCTGGTGAAGTCCGGCGCGGCATTCTCCGATATCGCTCGTGCTCGCTACATCCCACCGGAGGGTTATGGCGACCAACTCTATCCGTGCCTGATGCACGGGATCGGAATGGCAGACGAATGGCCGGCGATTCTGCATTCCCCGGACCATCCCGAGTTCTTCGACGGCGAACTCGAGACAGGCATGGTGATGTGCGTTGAAAGCTACATCGGTGTGGTCGGCGGGGTTGAGGGCGTGAAACTCGAAGACCAGGTTCTCGTCACCGACAGCGGACCAATCGTCCTTAGCCGCTATCCATTCGAAGAAAGCCTGCTCACCCGAGAGTTTTGAGCCAAAGAGACCCGCGAGAGGCTCGGGGCGACAACTTCACCAACCGACGCAACGTTCGATTGGGCCGCCTAGCGCTTGGTGAACGCGCGGCGTGTGTCAGGCACCATTCGATTCGTCGCATTGATCCGTTGGATCCGCTTCGAGCACCCGGTCGATGGCCGCCAACGTCCTGAAGCTGGCGCCGCCGTGCTCCGCCAGAAAAGCCTCGATCTCGACGGTCAAGTCGGTCGGTGGTTCGCCCAAGGCAGAAATCAGCCCATCGCGATCGGGCACGCTGCGTGCAAGACCGGCCGCCTCGGCTTCGGCAAACGGGTATTCGATCGTCCAGACATGCGGGCCGGTCAGAACGGGTTTGCCGAGCATCAGAGGTTCGATCACGTTGTGCGCTCCGCGCTCGGTGAAACCGCCTCCCACCACGACCTTTTCGGCAAGCGCCAGATAGAAAAACATCTCGCCGAGACTGTCGCCAACCAACACGTCGACATCGCCGAGCGGCACGAGAGGCAAGAGGTTCGCATCAAGCGCCTTGCTGCGGCGCTCGACCGAGAGACCCGCTGCAGCAAGTTTTCGGGGGATGAAGTCAAATCGTTCCGGTGCGCGGGGGACGTAGACGAACAGTGGCAACGACTGACCACGTGACAGTGCCGTGGCCTTCATCGCCGTGATCACGTCGACAAACAGGTCTTCCTCTTTCTCCACGCCACTTGCGATGGTGATGACTTCACGTGAATCGTCAATCTCCGCGCGCAGTGATTGCGCAGCAGCGATCTGTTCGTCCGGCACCGGCTGGTCGAAACGCAACTCTCCGGTCACTGTCACATTGGTGAGGCCGATCGATGCGAACCGCTCCGCCTGAAGTTCCGATTTGACAAAGGCTCCGGCAAGCCCGTGCATGACCCTTTGCCTCAATCGCAACCCTCGACTGTCGCGTGCAAGCGGTCGCGAGGCGTATTGCCCATTGCACAGATAAAGAGGCACGCCTGCCGATCGGGCGGCATGGATCATGGCGGGCCAAATCTCGACCTCGAGTGTCAGTGCGATCCGTGGAGAGCACGCCTTGATGAGGCGTCGGTGACACCAGAGCATGTCGAACGGGAACCAGACGACCGTCACCTCTCCCGAGGCGATCTCCTTGCCGAAGAGACGAGCGGACTCCCGCCGCCCAGCGGGCGTGACATGTGTCAGCAGGATGCGATCGCCACGATCGATCATCGCCCGAATCAAACCCTGCGCCGACCGAGTCTCGCCAAGGCTGACGGCGTGTATCCAGATGACACCCCGAGGCAATTCGCGGCGATAGAATGCAAACCGCTCGCCCAGATGACGACGATAGTCGGGATCGCGGCGCCCTCGCAGCCACAGGTAAGCAACAACAATTGGCAACAGGAAAAACCACGCGAGACCGTAGCCCGTGACAATCATCCGTTGAACGACTGTTGGCGAACGGGCGGAGGCATCATGCATCATGCCGACCGTCCTGCGGCACGGGTGAGCCAGGGGTCGTCAGCCCGCGGCGATAATGGCAGGTCGTTCGTGTCGAGACGCGCGATCAGCATGGGATCGTCAGAACTCCGCCACATCTCCGGGACCACCGTGAATCCAAAATGAAACCCTGCCGCACTTACCGAGCGACGGACATCCTGCGTTTCGTCACCGTAAGGGTAGCAATAGTACCCTCCATCGACTGGCGCTCCAATCGAGCGCATTGCCTCCACCGCCCCGGCCACTTCGGAGGCAAGTTCGTCGGGACTGACGAGACCGTGCCAAAGGTGACGGTCTCCATGCCCACCGAACTCCATGCCCGCCGCGCGCATCTCCCGCGCCTGCTCTGGCGTCAGATAGAGTTCCTCGGCAAAGCCATCCACGTCAGTGCTGACATGTTTTTGAAAGAGCGCCGTTCCGATCTCGTTGCTGATCCGGGCCGGCAAAACGTGTTGAATCAGTCGCTTCGCATAGGCAACCTCGGGGCCATCAAAGCGATTGGGAATGAAGTGTTTCGCCCGCAGCTGCGACACGTCGATGTCGTGTTCCGTTGACAGGATCGAGTCGATTTCATTGGCGACCTCCGAGCGGCAAGGATGGCTCGCCAGCGTGAACTGCAACAGATTCGGATCGAGCATCTTGCGATCGATCAATGAAGACCGAGGGGCAAAGAAAAGACCCGACAGCCCCCGCTCGACCAAGCGTGGAAAGACGTGCTCGTAGTGGTCGCAATACCCGTCATCAAAGGTCAGGAGACATGCCCGAGGCGGCAAGGGCACGCCATCTTCGCGCGCTGCCTTCAGCTCTGCCGGCGAAATGACGTTGTAATGAGTCTGCAAGTGTTCGAGCTGGCCGAGAAAGTCATCAAGTTCCAATGCGTTGAGACTTGGAAAGTCACTGTCTTGAACCGGACGCACGTAGTGATACATCACCGTCGTCAACAGTTGTGCGGCAGGGTTGGGGGAAGCGGTCAAGTCGGACGCCCGATTGGTTCGCGGTCCAGGTTTTTTTCGTACCAGGCCAATGTCGGACGGTCGAGATCCATGTCGGCGCGCGTGATGTGAAGCCCGGCAAAGTCGTAGAGGCGGTGCTTTGCATTGCGTCCCCAAATCGCCAGTGACGTTGTTGGAGGTCGTCGCAGCTCCACCGGATAAAACAGGGATGGCAGTTCGACCAGCGGATCATCGACAGCGGAACTCCAGCCGCGAGCACGAAACTGGGCAGCAAGCTGTCCCGACGTCAGGGAAACATCGACAAATGCCGCGCCGCGCCTGTTTGCTTGATACTCCACGAAGGCGACCGCGGCGCGCAAGTGATCGGGTTCGCCGAACACGTCGATGAGGTGCAGGATGGGCGTCTCTTCGACCATGTCGAGACGCAAGATCACGCCCGCTCCCTGGCCGTCGCGTTCAGAGTCTCGCACGGCAAACGCCTCGTAGCAAAAGGCAACGTGGTGATCGTGCCGCCAGGAAAGCCGCGCATCATCCCTGGTGAAGTGACCGAATCGAGACAGGTTCGTTGCAACAGGTGCAAGTTCCGAGGCCGCGACAGGCTGGGATTCCCACGAAATCGCGCGTGCAGATCTTTGACGCCGTTCGACAATTCGCTGTGCCGAGTCGGAAACTGAGGCGAAGGGCGACAACTTGTTGAAATCGGACACGAAAAAGAACCGCGGGATATGGGCGAGATAGCTGAACCCCGCGCCGAGGTAGAGCGGCTGGGCTGCCGCCGTGATCCCGCTGCCGGTCAGCACCTCGTAGCGATCCTGCAGGTGCCTGAGCATTCCTCGTCCGACACCCTTGCCGCGGGCGTCTGCCGAGACAACCCAGGTGGTCAGTTCGGCTCCGCGACACGGTTGACCAAGAAAGGTGAATTCTGCCGGCGTTACGCCCATGACCGCGACAATCCGATCCCCATCCAGCGCAACAGCGGAATGGTTAGAACCGCATGCTGCTGGTGCAGAGTTCATCTGCCAGTGACAGAAGTCCTCGCGTTCGAGCGCGATCGGGCGTTCCCAGTGATCACGGTAGAAGGCGCAGATTTCGGCGTTTGACACGCCCGCATCCGCAGCATCAACGATACGAAGACTCGTCATGGTTACTGCCAATGTTGTCGGCGGGTCATTGTGACTTCGCTGGCCAGATTCGTGGTCTCGGCTGAGGGGTCGTTTGTCTCAGCCTGAAAAGATGTCGCAACTCTCCGAGACGTGCCCATCGATGCCCGCAAGGCCCACGGTATCCGACGTGATCTCGCGCACCTGCGATCCTGCCGGCAACGCCGACAAGACTTGCTTGACTGCATCAGAGATCACTGCCCTGCCATCTTTGCCTGTCCGATTGAATCCCAAGCCAACACAACCCGGAATCCCGAGACCAACGATGGCATCGTCACATCCTGACATGAACAGTTTGTCCAGGATTTCATCCTCGTCGTCAGCCCCTTTCGGCAGCGAGACCACAATGTCGAACTCGAACTCGTTGTCTTCAACCATTGTCATACTCCTCAGACACACATCGGGACGCACTGCTAAGCAGGAATCGATTCGCGTGCATGTTCTCGCGAGATTCCCTACCTGAATCCCGTGGTCAGGCAAACGCGCTCTTGGCGCCGCCTGACTTCTGCAGTTGGAAAATCGAACTCACATCTTTCGCTGGAGGAAAAGGCAGCCGGACCGGCACCTGGGTCATCCGAGGCTCAAGGACCGGTTCCCCAATGATCATCCTTTCCAGGAGATCCTCCCATTGCTCTTGCTGCGGCAGGCGGTGCAAATAAGAGGATCCGCCCATCAGCGGCCATGCATCAGCCGCGCAGCATTCATAAAACAGCAACAGCCTTGCGCGATCCGACAGATTCGGCGCTGATCCATGCAACGCGCGCACATGATGGACCGACATGCTGCCAGCCTTGCCGGTGATCGTGACCGCCTTTTCCTGCTCGAATTCTGGATCACAAGGGTCCACAGCGCCACAGAATATTCCGTCTGAACTGTTGTGGCTCAGTATCGGCCCCTTGTGGGAGCCTGGAATGACCTGGAGCGGGCCGTTTTCCGCCGAGATGTCCTCAAGAAAGACGCCAAATGCCAACATGTCGTCGTTCGTGTGAGGATAGAAGGCCCAGTCCTGATGCCATTCGACTGCGGCCCCGCCGCCAGGTGCCTTCACGTTCAACTTCGAAGTCTGCAGGACAGCGCTCGGGCCGACCAGCTGCCTCAGGACTTCGGTGATCCGCGAGTTTTTCAGGACTTCCCAGAAAAAGGGATGCTGCTTGTGAGGCAACTTGATCCTCGTCAGCTTGGGCATCTCAGACGAATGTCCCTCATCAAGGTCGTAGACTTCATCGCTGACCGAAACACTGCGAGACCGCTCGATGAAATCGAGGGTGATTCCTCGCATTTGACCGAGTTGGTCCGGCGTGACGGCGTCTTCGACTAGCAAGTAGCCATTCTCGAAGTAGAATTCGATCTGATCACTTGTGAGCATTGTGCTTCCTTCTCGAACTCAAGCGGAGTTTGGCAAAGATACAACTATCGAATTGGAAACGGTACTTGTTCCGTCAGACTTTGGTATCAGGTCGTAAGGGTTCCAAGTCACGTCCCTCTCGACATCGGCAGCATCGAACGGATTCATGATCAAGCAACAATTATCGGCATTGCGCCGCATCAGGAAAATCCTTGGTCGATTACGCCTTGGTCCATCCCGATCGCGGTTTCACAAATGTTGTAGTGGTGCGCGCACCCTCAACAACTCTTTTGCCGACAGTACGGCTCGCGCCAGCAGGGTCAGGTCGTTGCCGTCTCGTGGTCGTTGCCCCAATGAATTGCAGTGCGGTCGCCGTCCTCGATCCACGCCACAACGGCGAGCATGGGTTCGTTGCCCGTGCGCATTTCGTGCATGCGCCAGCTGTCATGAAATATCAGGTCCCCGGCCTCGACCTTGAACCAGTCTCCATTGTCCAGCCGCCATTCGGTGCCAGGCGTCAGCAGCATGTAGACTTCGCGCGCCACATGGTTGTGCGAAGGGTAAAGCAGGTTCGGAGCCATCAAGAACAAGCCGGTTCGCGGCGCGGCCCAGGTCAATGCGGTATCCGGCCCGGACAGGCCTGCATAGGCGTAGCCATCCAGAAACTCTCGCGAGCAATTGGTTTCGTCGTAGCCCGCGTTCTGGGTCCAGGTGAAATCGGCGGCAGTGTCGGCAATGACCTGGGCCAGCCCAGCCAGCTTGTGTTTCATCGCCAGGTCCAGAGCCGATTGCAAATGCTGCAGCACCGGAAAACCGTCAGCGAAACGAGCCTCGTTCGTGCGAAGTTCGGTTTCGATGATGTCCGGCATCGGAACATGGACGCCGGCAGTGATGTCTCGGGTCGTTTCGATCTCTTGCCAGATGCGCCTGACCAGCGGTTCCATGTCCACTGTCATCTCGTTCCCCTGCCTTGATCCTTGGACGTCATGTTCGGATTCTCGACCCTGCCTGCGTTCGACACGGACAGAATTACCCGACAACGAGCAATTCACCAAGATCGGTGCGCAAAAGCGTGCTTTGACAGTGCGAAACGGGCCGTGAGCGGATTGGGTGTTTGCAGGTACGCGATGGTCTCGACGCGATGGAATTGGTCAGCCCGCGCCAGAAAACGGTTGAAGCCTCAACTCTTGTCTGTCAGACGTATCATGCAGAGAAGGGAAGAGAGCTGGGAAACAAATGCGGCGGCTGCGATCCATGAGGTCACCCTCGACCAGAGAATCAGCTTTCGTTTGCAGCGTGGCGGAACCCGTTTGACCACCCGGGCCGTGAATATCCGCAGGTGGGCCATCGTATTGACCCTCAAGCAACGGCGATTGTTGAAAACTCTCAGCAAATGGGACGGCGCGTCCGTTCACGAGTTGAATTCGCTTGGCTACGTTGACAAGGCGACAATGAGCCGAGATGCGGCGGAACTCCTAAGACAGGGACTTCTCGTCGCCGAGACAAGCAAGAACGATCCGCGCATTATTGTCCTGCGCGTGACCCGAGAGGGTCACAAGGTCCTGGAATCCGTTGATCCGTTGGTGAACAAGAGGCAGAACGAATCGATCAACGCACTGACCGAGTCCGAGCGTCAGGCCCTGCTTCGAGCGCTGGACAAGCTGGAAACCGTGACTTGCTAGTCCAAGCTCGGTTCACCATGACAAATTAGCGAGAGTATCCCGACCAAGCCGCTGCATTGTCGTGATGATCAGTTCGAGGACGTCCTGGGCGCAGACGGGTTGGTGATCGCACTCTACTCTCTTGCAGAATGCAGGCCGTGGCTTCGATCTCGATCAGTGCGAGGTCTTCGACGAGGTCATTGACGACCAGCGTCAACATGGCCGGAAAGCACTTGCCGAATACCCGGCGATCGGCTTGGCCAACTTCGCTTTGATGTGCGACGACTTCGGTCTTGTATTTCACGAACGAGGTGAGACGTCCGATGTCCGTGAGATCTCCGCACGCCGCACGGACAATCATGGCTGCGTTGGTCAACGCATGAGCCATTTGCGCAGGGAGTGAAGGCGCCTTCCAAGAACATCTTGTCCTTGTTCCAGCCAATCTGACCGCCGACATTCAACGTCCCGTCGGCCATCAGCATGCCATTGGCATGGCCAAGCGCGAGTGCCCAGCCTTCGGGGCAAATGGTCCTGGGGTAAATCGTCAGGCCTCCATGAGTGCCTTGATCCTGGCATGCACAGGCGCAGGCCAGGGAGCGGGGCGACATTCGCCATTGACGAGCACGAGGGTTTGGTCGGCTTCGAAACAGAGCTCTTCGTGCCGCATTGCTCGGGTGGTCAGGGACAGGCTGGTCCTGCCGAGGCGCGTCAAGGTCAAGCGCAACTCAAGATGATCGCCATGTCGGCAGGGCCTCTTGAAGCGCACGTCGAATGCTGCGGTCGGCACGCCAGCTTCCGGAAGCATGTCTTCGAAAGGCCAGTACAGCACATCGCTGAACATTGCCTCGACCGCATCATTGATCATCTCGAAGAAGCGCGGATAAAACACGATTCCTGCTGGATCGCAGTGCTTGAACAACACCTTTTGCGTGTACGTGAAGTGCATTCTACCGGGTGAAGACTGTGTAGGTTTGAATCGTGTGCGTTCGCTCGATTCCTTCGATGTTCAACAAATTGTCGTTGATGTACCTGCCGATGTCCTCGCCCTCAGGCACGTACAGCTTGAGCAGGAGATCGAACTCGCCGCTCACCGAATAGAGTTCGGAATGGATTTCTCTCAATCCGATCTCGTCGGCCACCTGGTATGCCGTTCCCGGTCGACACTGGATCTGGACAAACAGTGTTGTCATGAGAATTCTCCTCGTTTCAGGTTACGCGAGACCTGGTCTGGTACTTCGGATCTCGCCACAGTTCGTTGCGAATGACGTCTTCGATGATCTCGGCAGCGGCTTTGACATCATCCTGTTCAATGTAGAGCGGCGTGAAGCCGAATCGCATGACGTTGGGTGCGCGAAAGTCGCCGATCACCCCCCTTTCGATCAAGGCCTGCATGGCAGCATAGCCATGTTCGAAAGCGAAAGAGACCTGGGACCCGCGCTGTTTGCCGTCGCGCGGAGAGGCCAGCGTCAGCTGCGGGCAGCGGGCTTCCACCTGCACGATGAAGGTCTCGCACAACGCGACAGAGGCGCGGCGGATGTCGATCATGTCGATGCCGTCCCAGGCATCGAGCGCGGCATCGAGGATCGCCAGTTGCACGATCGGCGGTGTGCCCACGCGAAAGCGTTCGGTGGACATTGCCGGTCGGTAGCCAAGCTCCATGGCAAAGGGAGCATCATGCCCCAACCACCCAGCCAGGGCCGGCTCGACGGTTTCAACAATGTCGGGACGGGCATAGATGAACGCTGGCGCTCCCGGGCCGCCGTTCAGGTACTTGTAGGTGCAGCCCACGGCAAATTCGGCGTTTGAACCGGTCATGTCTATCGGCACGGCCCCTGCACTGTGAGCGAGATCCCAGATCATCACCGCACCCGCCGCATGGGCCCTTGCCGTGATTTCCGCCATGTCATGCATCCGGCCGGTCCGGTAATCAACATGCGTCAGCATCACCACGGCCACCTCCCCGGTGATCGCATCAGCCACGTCATCGGGCGCAGGCGTGCGAAGCTCATGACCTTTGTCCAAGGTGCCGATCAGCCCCTGTGCCATGTAGAGATCGGTGGGAAAGTTGCCGTTGTCCGACAGGATCACCCGGCGACCAGGGCGCATCTTCAACGCGGCGGCCAGTGCCTGATAGACCTTTATCGACAAGGTATCGCCGGTGGCCACTGATCCTTCAGGCGCCCCGATCAGGGGTGCAATGCGGTCGCCGACCCGCGCTGGAAGCGAAATCCAGTCAGCGGTGTTCCAAGCCCTGATGAGTTCTTCGCCCCATTGCTGCGTGATCACCTCGCCCGCACGAGCAGCGGCACCCTTGGGTAGAGGCCCAAGCGAATTGCCGTCAAGGTAGATCACGCCCTCGGGCAGATCGAAAAGTTCCTTGCGCGGCAAGGTCATGGCTCGCCTCTCAAGTACCAGCCTTCGGAGAACTGCTTGACCTCGCGCACGTGACGGAGATTGGGCACGTCTGCGATCCCGCCCACGTCGCGCTCGAAACCGATGACCCGATCATGCTTGAATTTCACCGGACCCAACCCCAAGCCGCAGAATTCCGAAACCCGTAATGGCAGATAGATCGGTGCAGGGGCACCGTCGTCGCAAAACGGCAGCAGCGCGTGCCGACGAGTTTTTGTCGCCGCAGCGGGCGAAACAATGTGTCCCGACGTCTCCTGTCGCTCGAGGGAACAGGCGCATCCGGCGATGCGTTCGTCTCCGCAAACATCCATCGAGCGATTGGCGCGACGCAACTGTCGAACGAGGCCGTGACAGATATTGCACGCACCACGAGCAATTCGATCCTTGACACCGTATAGGTCGTGCTTCAGCGTCGGCTTGATGGCGAATGGAATGGTCATGAGGCATGTCTACCATGCCTCAGAAATCAAGTTCAGCGGCTTTTTTGACCAACGGGCAGGCCTTGGCGGCTGATTGCGATCAGTGCCATCTTGCCGTGATCGTTGGGCTTGGAGCCACCGACGATCCCTTGTGTCAAACCCTCGCAGGAGACTGAAATGGTTGTCAGCATTGCGCGCGACGGGAACGTCGCAATCGTGACGATCGACAATCCACCCGTGAACGCCATCAGCCTTGCCGTACGCCAAGGCCTTTGGGATGCGGTCGAGCAGACCGAGGCGGACGCCACTGTCGCAGCCGTCGCACTGATCTGCGCCGGGCGCACCTTCATCGCTGGCGCCGATATCAAGGAGTTCGGCCAGCCTCCGGTCACACCGCATTTGCCTGACGTGCTTGCGCGAATCGAGCGAGCATCGAAACCCTGGGTGGCAGCGATCCACGGCACAGCCCTGGGCGGTGGGCTGGAAACAGCCATGGCCTGCCATCACCGGGTCGTGGACCACAAGGCCAGGCTCGGGCTGCCTGAGGTGACACTCGGCGTGATCCCTGGCGCAGGTGGGACGGTGAGATTGCCACGACTTGTCGCCGCCGAGATGGCGCTGCAGATGATCGCCGGCGGCAAGCCGATTTCGGCGCAAGATGCTCTTGAATCGGGACTTGCGGATGCAGTGTCCAAAGTCGATCTGCTGGCGGATGCCGTCGCCTTTGCCCGCAAAGCCCCTCCACCGGTGCCCTTGCTCGACAGACCAGTCAAGAATGCGATCGAGAGTGAACGCTTTGACACGGTAGCAACCCGAATTCTGGCGAAAGCCCGCGGCCAGAACGCGCCCAAGGCGGCAATTCAAGCCCTGCGGAACGCGTATGCCATGTCTGCCGAGGATGCCCTTGCTGCGGAACGCGACACTTTTCTGACCTTGCGAGACGATCCGCAGTCTGCAGCCCTGCGCCACATCTTCTTTGCAGAACGCGCTGCGGCCAAGACCCCTCGAATCAAGGGGGTGGCGCCGAAAGATCTGTCGCGAATCGGAGTTGTCGGAGGCGGCACCATGGGGGCGGGCATCGCTGCGGCCTGTCTGCTGTCGGGATACCGCGTCAACATGATCGAACGCGACGCGGAGGCTGCATCGAACGGCAGCGCCCGTGTCGAGACAATCCTGAACGGCAGTGCGGCACGCGGCCTGATCTCGGCGGAAAAACGCGGTGCGCTTCTTGCCTCCTTCACTGCGAGCGCCAGCCATGACGACCTGAAGGATACGGATCTGATCATCGAAGCCGTGTTCGAAGACATGAGCGTCAAGAAAGAGGTCTTTGCCTCGATCGATGCGGTCGCCAAGCCCGAGGCCATCCTTGCGACAAACACCTCCTACCTCGATGTGGGTGAGATCGCGGCCAGCACGTCAAACCCGAACCGCGTCATCGGCCTGCATTTCTTCTCGCCCGCACACATCATGAAACTCCTGGAAATCGTGGTGCCCGAGACGACAGATGATGCGACCCTGTCCACCTCTGTGGCGTTTGCCAAAAGGCTGAGGAAGATCCCGGTGCTCGCCGGTGTCTGCGACGGCTTCATCGCCAACCGGATCATGTCCGCCTATCGGCGCGAAGCGGAATACATGATCGAAGACGGTGCGATGCCCTGGGACGTGGACGCTGCCATGACGGATTTCGGCCTGCCGATGGGCATCTTCCAGATGGGCGATCTTGCCGGTCTGGATATCGCCTGGGCCATGCGCAAACGGCAGGCCGCGACGCGCGACCCCGCGCAACGCTACGTCGATATCGGGGACAAGCTGTGCGAGATGGGCCGATACGGGCGCAAGACCGGGCGCGGGTACTATCATTACGACGACGCCGGCAAAGGTGCGCCCGATCCTGAGGTCGAGGCGTTGATTCTTGCGGAATCGGCACGCAAGGGGATCACGCGGCGCCCGATGGACGCGCAGACCATTATGGGGCGCATCCTTGGGGCAATGCAGTCGGAAGGACAAAAAATCCTCGATGAAAGGATTGCCAGGTCCGCGAACGACATCGATGTGGTCATGGTGAATGCCTTCGGATTCCCGCGCTGGTTGGGCGGGCCGATGCATTTGCAAGGCTTGGACTCGCCTTTGACCTCAATAACTGAAGACGGCAAGAAGATGTGATTGTTGGAGAAACTGTCCGAACGCAGCAACTCGGCACTCTGAATCATTGTTGAGATTCTTGTTCGCGAGCAAGACTGAACAGCCCGGATCGCCGCGGAACGGGATGCCGAAATAGGGCGCTCTCCTTCAGCACCAGAGGACCTGTTCAGAACTTCGGCCCGATGACTTCCCACGCCTCGTTCAACTGAGTCGAGTCAAGAACGTCCCGTCCAACGGGCCAGACTGCCGGACCCGCAGCAGCGGTTCGGCGAGGCTGGTGGCTTCGGTGGGATCGGGTCTGCTTTTTTCCGAATCCGTCAACGATGATCTGGAAACTGTCGCCTTCGAACAACGGTGGCTGCTGCGACGTTGCAACCTACTGTCAGTTGATTGATTCATGACATTTCAATAACTTGTCCGTGCTGGAGGGACTGCGTGCAGAAGAAATTCGGGATATCCGCCGCACTGCTGACGCCATTCAAGGATGGCCATGCGGTCGACTCCAACGCTCTGATTTCACATGCTCGGCGCATGCTCCGGCACGGGGTCACAAGCGTGACGCCGTTTGGAACGACGGGCGAAGGAGCCTCGATCGGGGCGGACGAAAAGCAGAGTTGCCTCAATGAGCTCGTCTCTGCCGGGATTCCGCCGCAACGGATCGTGCTCGGGATTTTCGCCTCGGCCGCAGAAGACGCTGTCGCGCAGATCGCCTGCGCCCGAGCGTTGGGCGTCGATACGTTTCTCGTGTCGCCGCCTTTCTTCTTCAAGGACTGCTCCGATGCCGGGCTGTTCGACTGGCACATGCAGGTGATCTCGCGGTGCGATCCTGAAACACAATTCGTCTTGTACAACGTTCCGCAAGTCACTGGGGTGCCCCTGTCGGTCGATCTTGTCGCTCGACTGGCCGCAGCGCAGCCCGGACGAATCCGCGCGATCAAGGACAGTTCGGGGGACTGGACGAATACAAAGGCGCTGTTGGAGAACGGATCGGTGCCGGTGCTGGTCGGCGACGAGCGGCAGTTGCACAAGGCGGCGGCCCATGGCGCCGCGGGATCAATCTGCGGATTTTCAAACCTATATCCGTCGCGAATGGTCAAGCTGTTTGAGACCGCGACCGAGGATACAGAGTTGTCAGAAGAGGTGGCACGCGTCGTCTCCGAACCGGTGGTCCCGGCACTGAAATTCCTGATGGCCGCGCAGTCGGGCAATCCGACCTGGGAGCGCGTGCGCCCACCCCTCACGCAACTCTCTGCTGCGGCGAAAGACAGGCTGCAGGCAGCGCAAGGGCGCTCGGCGTGAGATGTCAGCCAGCCTTGCTATGCGAGACCGCATCGACAGAGTGAAGCGGTGCACTGTGGAGATGCACCGGGTGTCTTGGTTCCACGAGCACGTGCAGACGCAGAATGTCTGTGACGCAGGCGGTCGAGCAATTGCTGAAGGTGTTGCACTTCGCGGTTGAACGGACGAAAGTCACACGGGCGGAGGACCTTGTTCGTGACCAAGCACTCGGTAAAGCACCTTGTCATCGGCGGTGGCATCATCGGTTGCTCCATCGCCTATCATTTGACCCGGAACGGCGAGAAAGACGTTGTCTTGCTGGAACGCGCGAACCTGACCGAGGGCGCGACCTGGCATGCGGCGGGCCTTGTTGGTCAACTGCGTTCTTCCCGCAACACCACGCGCATGCTGAAAAAATCGGTCGAGATGTATGACCGGCTCCAGGACGAAGACGGCATGCAGTTCGACTGGAAAAAGACCGGCTCGCTGCGGCTGGCTGCCACAAGGGAACGGATGCTCGAAGCCAGGCGCCTCGCCACCATGGCGCGCAGCTTCGATCTCGAGATGTCCATCATTTCACCCGACGAAGCCAGGGAACTGTTCCCGTTGATCGAGTCGAAGGGGCTTGAAGGCGCGGCCTTCATCCCGTCGGACGGCTATGTGGATCCGGCCTCTCTGTGTCAGGCCATTGCGAGCGCCGCCCGCAAGCAGGGCGCGCAAATCAGGCAAGGCGTCGAAGTCGCGGATTTCACCGTCACGGACGGCCGCATCACCGAGGTCATGACCACTGATGGCGTCTACGCAGCCGAAACGGTCATTCTTGCGACCGGCATGTGGAGCCGCGAACTCGGTGCCAAGTTGGGGATCCGTATCCCGGCCTGCGCGGTCGAGCACCAGTACATCGTCACGGAATCGACGGGAAGCGAGGTCGGCCACTACCCCACGCTGCGCGACCCTGAACGGCTGGTCTACTACAAGCCGGATGCCGGCGGGCGCCTGGTCATCGGTGGCTACGAGGAAGACACCCTGCCGTTTGGCGACCGGGAGATCCCGGGACGTTTCGTCCGCCAACTCCTGCCAGAGAACCTCGACCGTTTCCTGCCGCTCGCCGAGCTTGCGGGGCAGGTCACCCCGATCGTCAACGAAGTCGGCATCCGCCAGGTCATCAATGGCCCCATTCCGTACTCGGCGGACGGCGATTTCGTGATGGGCTGGCAGCCCGGGTTTGACAATCTGATGCTTGCGACCGGTTTTCTCTACGGCATTGCCGCCGGTGGCGGCGCAGGCGAGATGATCGCGGAGTGGATCTTGGATGGTTCGCCGTCATTGGACCTGTGGCCCCTCGACGTGCGTCGCTTTGGGCCGCATCATGGCACGCGTGCCTTCATGTATCCCCGCGCAATCGAACACTACGCCCACCACTACAAGATGCGCTATCCGGGCCAGGAGCACGAGACGGCGCGCCAGCTGCGCCTGTCACCGCTCTACCAGCGCCTGAAGGATGCGGGAGCGGTCTACGGCTCGAAAAACGGATGGGAGCGGCCATTGTGGTTCGCGCCCGAAGGCGTGGAGCCCGTCGACCAGCTCGACTTTCTTGAGCCCGGCTGGAAGAAATACGTCGCCGAAGAACACAAATCCGTGCGCGAGCGCGTGGCCCTGATCGATCAATCGTCATTCGCCAAGTTCGACATCGTTGGCCCCGGCACGCTCGAACTTTTGCAATGGCTCTGCGTTTCCGACATGGACAAGCCGCTCGGATCGGTCATCTACACCCAGATGTGCAACGCGAGGGGCGGGACAGAGGCCGATGTGACCCTTGTCCGCATGGGTCGCGATCACTTCTATCTTGTCACCGGTTCCGGGTTTGGCGTCCACGACAGTGACTGGATCAAGCGCAACATGCCCACCGACGGCTCGGTTCACGTGATCGACGCCACCTCGGGAAAGGCCGTGATCAACATCGTTGGCCCGAATTCGCGCGATGTCCTGGCACGAGCATCCGAATCCGACGTCTCGAACGAGGCGATCCCGTATTCCGCCGCGCGCGAGATCGTCATCGGGACTGCGCCAGTTCTGGCAGCCCGCATCGGATACGTGGGCGAGCGTGGCTATGAGCTGCACATCCCGACCGAATTTGCGGCACACGTCTACGACTTGCTCTGGGCAGCAGGCCAGGATGAAGGCATCGCCAATGTTGGCTACCGTGCAATCGAAAGCCTGCGCATGGAAAAAGGCTACATCTATTGGTCAAGCGACGTGACACCGGACTACACGCCGGTCGAGGCGGGCGTCGGCTTCCGGGTACACCTGGAGTCCAAGGGTGAATTCCTGGGACGCGCTGTGCTGGAATCGCAAAAGGGCGGCAACCTCGATCGCAAGCTCTGCACCTTCGTGACCGACGCAGACCTGCCGCTGACCGGCGGTGAAACGATCCTCGTTGGAGACGAGGTGGTCTCGCTCGCGACTTCGGTGGGCTTCGGCTACACCGTCGGAAAGACAATTGTTCGCGGTTACCTGGAAAAGGCGCACTGGGACAACGCGGATTTCATGCTCGAGGTCTTCGGTGATCGACACCCCATCACCCAGGTGGATGGGCCGCTCTACGATCCGGGAAACAAGGCGCTCAAGGGATAGACGGGAAAAGGAAGGTCCTCATGACGGAACACGCAGAAACGGTGGTGGCAGCGCTCCGCGCGGCGCCAGGGTTCGAGAATGCCGAAGTTCGAAGCATCACTCGACTCGGCGGTCTGACGAACCTGGTGCACCGGGTTGATTTGTCCGACCGCTCGGTAATCGTTCGCATCCCCGGTGCCGGAACAGAGGAGTACATCGACCGGGCGATCGAAATCCACAACGCCAGGGCTGCTGCCATGGCCGGCGTCTCGCCCGAGGTCATCCATGCCGATGCTGACAGTGGCCTGATGATCAGCGAAACCGTGCAGAACATCGAAACGATGACGCCGGCCCTATTCAAGTCGCGTGCCGGTGCCGCAGGCCGAGCCGGGGTGGCCTTGGCAAAACTCCACAACTCCGGCCAAACCTTCGAGTTCCGGTTCGAACTCTTTGCGATGATTGACGATTATCTGAAGGTTCTGTCGACCAAGGACGTCGAGTTGCCCGAAGGCTATCATGACGTGGTCGCGGCTGCAGAGCCAGTGAAGGAAGTTCTAGCAAATGCAGACCTGCCGCTTGCGCCCTGTCACTGCGACCCGCTTTGCGAGAACTTTCTCGACGATGGCGAGATCATGTGGATCGTCGATTGGGAATACTCCGGCATGAACGATCCGCTGTGGGACGTGGGCGACCTTTCGGTCGAGGCCGGCATGGACGCAGATCAGGATGCCGAACTGATGCGGGCGTATTTCGGGCGGGAACCGGCGGCTTCGGAAACCGGCCGAATGGTGATCTACAAAGCTATGTGCGATCTGCTTTGGACACTTTGGGGCCTGATTCAGCACGCCGACGGCAACCCGACGGAAGATTTCTGGGCGTATTCCACGGGCCGTTTCGATCGATGCAAGGTGCTGATGCATGATGCGAGCTTCGAGCGCCACGTCGACGCCGTTCGCAACGGGTAGACCGAGGGCCTTGCCAATTCGCATTGTCTCGGTCGGTATGGCTCGGGAACCATGGATTTGGTCCCTGGCAATCGGATTGCCCGCTTCCCAATTGCGGAGATGAAACAGCCGACTCGATCCAAATCGTTGAATTTTGTTGATTTGACGGCAGAAAGATGATCAAGTTTGATTGCGATGAGCGAGCGGGGACTGGCAATTCAGCGCAGCCTCGCCTTGTCGAATCGAACCAATTGGGAGGAGAGATCATGAGAACAATCGCAGCAGCTGCAGCACTGTCCATTGCAGCGATTCCGGCGTGGGCGGACAGCGCTGATCCGATCAAGCTGACCCTGCATGACTGGTCCGGACAGCTCATCACGACCACCCTCATGGGCGAGGTGCTCAAGGCAGGCGGCCACAATGTCGAATACGTGCAGGCCGACTACATCGCTCAGTTCGCAGGGCTGGAGACGGGCGATTTGCACGTTGCCATGGAGATCTGGGAAACGACTGGCCGCGAAGCAATGGATGCCGCAATTGCCACTGGCAATGTCGTGTCGCTCGGCGAGACGGGCATGGAGGCAATCGAGGAGTGGTGGTACCCCTCGTACATGGAGGAGCGCTGCCCCGGACTGCCCAACTGGGAAGCTCTGAAGGACTGCCCGGAAGCCTTTGCGACTCCGGAAACCGCTCCGTTGGGTCGTTATCTTGGCGGTCCGGTGACCTGGGGCGGATTTGACGACGAACGTGTCGAGGCGCTCGAGCTGGACTTTGAAGTCGTTCATGCTGGCACCGACGCTGCGCTGTTTGCCGAGCTGGAAGCCGCATACCAGCGCCAGGACCCGATCGTTCTGTGGGTCTACTCGCCGCACTGGGCGCCCGCGAAGTACGAGGGCTCGTTCGTCGAGTTCCCGCCGTTTACGCCCGAGTGCTACAGCGACCCGTCCGTGGGCATCAATCCTGACGCAGCCTACGACTGTGGCAAGCCCACCGGACCGATCTGGAAAGTCGCCCACGTCGGACTGAAGGAAAGCCACCCTGATGCAACGCAGACGATCATGAACTTCACGATCTCGAATGCAGACATGGGGGCAATGGTCGCGGAAGTCGACCTGAACGGCAAGTCGGTCGAAGACACGGTCGCTGCCTGGATGGACGCAAATGAAGATACTTGGAAGGCTTGGCTGAACTGAACCCTTCCTGATCCATCGCGCCCGCACTCACGTGCGGGCGCGCTTTCCATCCCGAAAATGCACGGCCGATCGGGGGTCCGGTCTCGGGGCCCGAGAAAATTTTGGCCGAGGAAGCGAAGATGACCAATCAGGTTCTGCTGGACTGCCAAGGCGTGTGGAAACTCTACGGCCCGCAGGCAGATGCCATCCTGAAAGAACACGCCGATCCTGATCTGGAACTTCTCAAGGCAAAAGGCGTGATTGGAGCGGTGCGTTCTGCCGACGTGCAGATCCATCGTGGCGAGATCTTCGTCATCATGGGCCTGTCGGGGTCCGGAAAATCCACCTTGGTGCGTTGCCTCTCCCGTCTGGTCGAACCGACTGCCGGATCCATCAACTTTGACGGGTTGGATCTGCTCAAGGCGTCGGATGCCGAACTCATCGAGATCCGCCGAAAGAAGATGGGGATGGTGTTTCAGCAGTTTGCCTTGCTGCCGCACTTGACTGTGCTGGAAAACGCAGCCTTCCCGCTCGACGTGCAAGGCGTGGACCGCAAGACCCGCGAAAAACGCGCGCGAGAAATGATCGAGCTTGTCGGATTGAGCGGTCGCGAGAACAACTACCCCCGCGAACTCTCGGGCGGACAGCAGCAACGGGTCGGCATCGCGCGCTCGCTGGCGGTGGAACCCGATCTTTGGTTCCTCGACGAGCCATTCTCGGCGCTTGATCCACTGATTCGGCGCGAGATGCAGGACGAGTTCATGCGGCTGCAGAACATGCTCAAGAAAACGATCGTGTTCATCACCCACGACTTTGACGAGGCAATTCGTCTCGCGGACCGCATTGCAGTGATGAAGGACGGCGCGATCGAGCAGATCGCGGCCCCGGAAGAGTTGGTGCTGAATCCTGCGACGGACTATGTCGCTGAGTTCACCAAACACGTCTCTCGCGCGAAGGTCATTCGCGCCAAGACCATCATGTCGCCTGCCGCGGCAGAAAGTTTTGCGGGCGACATCATGCATGACGCGACAGTCGAAAGCGTCGCCGACCAGGTCGAGGCCGCCGCAGAGCCGTTCCGCGTGGTGCAAGATGGCAACGTGATCGGCCAGATCGACAAGAAGGCCGTGGTGGACGTGCTCGTGGGGCGCCTTTGATGCGACGTTGGATGACATGGAATTCTGCCTTTTGGGGCGGGCTGTTCGCTGTCACCCTGTTGTTTTCGACCTACTCCTTCCAGATCTACAAGGCGCTGGATGCACGCTGGATCATCCGATTCCCCAAGGCATACGAACTGCCCACGGAAGTTTGGCTGTCGGCATTTCTCGACTGGCTCGTGGACAACGCGCATTTCGTTTTCTTCACTTTTCGCGACGTGACCCGCGCGATCGCGGCTCTCATCGAAGCGCCGTACCGAGTCCTGCTCAATCTGTTGATCGAAGGCTTCCAAAGCGGGCTTGGTGAACAAGCCGTGCAATATGCGCCGTCCCTCACCTGGATAGCGGTCATTGCGGTTGCTGTGGCGATTGCCCATTACGCGAAGGACTGGAGACTTGCCGCTCTCACCGGCGCCTGCTTTGCGTATCTTGCCGTGTTCGGCCAGTGGGACAGCGCAATGGTCACGCTGGCTTCCGTTCTCGTCGCCGTCCCGATCGGCTCGACCGGCGGACTTCTCCTCGGCATCGCAGCCTATCGCAGCCCGTTGATCGAGAAACTGCTGCGGCCGATCCTGGATCTGATGCAGACGGTCCCGGTCTTTGCCTATCTTGTGCCGGTTCTGATCCTCTTTGGCTTCGGTCCGGTTGCGGCCCTCGTGGCAACGGTGATCTACGCCATGCCGCCCATGGTGCGGGTGACGATCGTCGCTCTCAAGAGCGTGCCGGAAGAGATCAAGGAAGCGGGCCTGATGGTCGGCTGCACGCGTCGCCAGATGATGTGGAAAATCCTCGTTCCCTCTGCCAGCCCGGCGCTCATGGTCGGCGTGAACCAGGTGATCATGCTCACGCTCAACATGGTGATCATCGCCTCGATGATCGGTGCGGGCGGCCTCGGGTTCGACGTGCTGGCCAGTCTGCGGCGACTGGACATTGGCGGAGGCATCGAGGCGGGTCTCGGAATCGTGGTCATGGCAATCGCGCTCGATCGCGTCAGCCAGGCCTTCGCGACGCGCGGCATGCAAGAGTCGCTCTCAGGCAACTACGTCCAGCGTCATCCGTGGTTGGCGACATCTTTCGCGATCATCGTGGGCACGCTCATCCTGGGACGGTTCGCGCCGGGCGTGCAGACGTATCCTGACGCGCTGACGATCTCCACCGGCGGGTTCTGGTCCGATGCGATGGAGTGGATCAACGTGAACTATTATGACGCGTTCGAGGCAATCAAGCTGTTCTTTCTGCAGGGATTGCTCTTGCCGGTCAAAAAGTTCTTCACAGGCATTCCATGGGCCTGGGGAATCATCGCGATGGGGCTTTTCGCCGGAAGGGTGGCCGGCTGGCGAATGGGCGTCGTGGCCGCGCTGTTCATGGGATTCATCGCCGCGAGCGGCCTGTGGGGCAAGGCCATGGTCACGATCTACCTTTGCGGCGTCTCCGTCCTGATCGCGACCATCATTGGCATCCCCTTGGGCATCTGGGCATCGGAGCGTCCCGGCGCAGGCAGGGTGATCCTTGGCTTGATGGACACGCTGCAGACCCTGCCGAGCTTCGTTTACCTGATTCCGGTCGTCATGCTCTTTCGGGTCGGAGATTTCAGCGCCATGATCGCCGTGGTCCTGTACGCCTTGGCCCCTGCAGTTCGTTATGCAGCCTTCGGACTGCGCGAAGTGCCCGAACACCTGATCGAGGCGGGCCGGATGACAGGCTGCACGCCGCGCCAGATCCTGGTCCGGATCAAGCTGCCATTGGCGACGCCGCAGCTTCTGCTGGGTCTCAACCAGACCATCATGCTTGCCCTTTCAATGCTGGTGATCACGGCTCTGGTCGGGACCCGGGATCTTGGTCAAGAGGTCTACATCGCCCTGACCAAGGCGAATGCCGGTCAGGGCATTGTCGCAGGTCTGTGCGTGGCATTCATCGCGATAATCGCTGATCGCGTCGTCAACGCTGCGGCCGAACAGCAACGACGGAGGCTGGGAATATGAACGAAGCGATCCAACGCGCGGAGGCTCTGCCGTGCTTCAAGAAACCGACCGACATCATCCCGCTTGGCGGCGGCATCACCAACGTGAACCTGAAGGTGACCGATGACGGGTCTGCATATGTGGTGCGGCTGGGCGCCGACATTCCCGAGCACGGCGTCATGCGCTGGAATGAACTTGCGCTGAGCCGAGCGGCCCACGCGCTCGGCGTTGCACCAAGAATCGTCCACAGCGAACCGGGCGTCCTGGTGCTGGACTTCATCGAGGCACGAACTTTCGCCGAGGACGATGTCCGGTCTCCGAACAACCTGCCGCGAATTGTCGACCTGATCGCGAAAACCCATCGCGGGCTGGGCGCGCATCTCACGGAGCCGGTGCTCGCGTTCTGGCCATACCAGGTGAACCGGACCTATGTGACGCGGCTTCTGGCGGAGAATTCGGCCCATGCGGCCAAGTTGCCCGAGTTGATGGCCGAACAGGACAAGCTGATTGCCGCAACGGGCCCCGTGGATCTGGTGATCGGCCACAACGACTTGCTTGCGGCCAACATCATGGATGACGGCGCTCGACTGTGGCTCATCGATTGGGAATACGGCGGATTCAATTCTCCCCTGTTCGATCTGGCGGGGCTCGCCGGCAACAACGGCCTGACCGAGACCCAGGAAAGGGACATGCTGTCGCAGTATTTCGAGACCGATCCAGAGTCCCACTGGCGCTCGTATCAGGCGATGAAATGCGCATCCCTGATGCGGGAGACCCTCTGGTCCATGATGTCGGAAATTCATTCCGAGATCGACTTCGACTACGCCGGTTACACTGCGGAAAACCTTGCGCGGTTGCACGCCGCCCTGACCGATTTCCACAACGCGTAAGGGAGCGACATGAGTCTCCCGTCTTCCGCCAAAATCATCGTCATCGGCGGCGGCATCGTCGGATGTTCGACCGCCTATCACCTGGCCAAGATGGGCAAGGAAGTTCTGCTGCTGGAGAAGGCCCAGCTCACCTCCGGGTCGACCTGGCACGCGGCCGGCCTGGTTGGTCAGCTGCGCTCCAATGCGAACATCACCCAGCTTCTGGGCTATTCGATCGAACTTTACGATCGGCTGGAAGAAGAGACCGGCCTGGCAACGGGCTGGAAGATGAACGGCGGCTTGCGCCTCGCTTGCAACCAGGAACGCTGGACCGAAGTGAAGCGACAAGCGACGACGGCGCACTCCTTCGGCCTCGACATGCAGTTGCTGTCGCCCCGGGAGGCCCAGGACCTGTGGCCGCTCATGGACATTGGCGACGTGGTTGGCGCCGCGTTCTTGCCGACTGACGGCCAGGCGAGCCCTTCGGACATCGCGCAAGCTCTCGCGAAAGGCGCGCGAGCGAGCGGCGCTCAACTGGTGGAAAACTGTCCGGTCTCCAAAATCGTCACCGAAAAGGGCAAGTTGGTTGGGGTTCGCACCCCGCAGGCCGACATCACGTGCGAAAAACTGGTGCTCTGCTGCGGTCAGTGGACGCGCGAACTGGCCGCGACCATCGGCGTGACCGTTCCACTGGTCTCCGTTGAACACCAGTACATGATCACGGAACCCTTCGGCGTGCCGTCCGACCTGCCGACTCTGCGCGACCCGGACCGCCTGACGTACTACAAGGAAGAAGTCGGTGGGCTGGTGATGGGTGGATACGAGCCCAATGGCATTCCGTGGGCGCAAAAGGGTATCCCGGATCCGTTCGACTTCCAACTCCTGGAATCCAACTTCGATCACTTCGAACAGCTGGTCGAGCTGTCCCTGCCCCGCGTTCCGAAACTCGCGGAAGCCGGCATCAAGCAACTGCTGAACGGTCCCGAAAGCTTCACGCCGGACGGGAATTTCATCATCGGCGAAGCCCCCGAGATGTCCAATGTCTTCGTTGGCGCGGGTTTCAACGCCTTTGGGATTGCCTCAGGTGGCGGTGCAGGCATGGCTCTGGCCGAGTGGGTCGCAAATGGCGCCCCGCCTTACGATCTGTGGTCTGCCGACATCCGCCGCTTTGGCCGTCCCCACACTGACACCGACTGGGTCCGCACGCGTACCCTTGAGGCCTATGGCAAGCACTACACGATGGCCTGGCCCTCCGAGGAACACGAAAGCGGCCGCCCTTGCCGTCGTTCGCCGCTCTATGACACGCTCAAGGCATCCGGCGCGGTCTTCGGCGAAAAGCTCGGCTGGGAACGGCCGAACTGGTTCGCCGCCAAGGGCGAAGAAGCACGGGACATCTACACGTTCGAGCGCCCGAACTGGCACACCGCCGTGGGCCGCGAGCACAAGGCAGCCCGCGAAACTGCGGCGCTGTTCGACCAGACGTCCTTTGCCAAGTACATCCTTGCCGGTCCCGACGCCGAGGATGCACTGCAATGGATCGCTTCCAACCGCGTCGACAAGCCGGTTGGGACGATCATCTATACCCAGATGCTGAACGATGATGCGGGCATCGAGTGCGACCTGACCTGCGTGCGAACCAAGCAGGACGAATACTACATCGTCACCGGTACCGGTTTTGCGACCCACGATCTTGACTGGATCAAGCGCAACATCCCCCGTGGCATGAACGCGCAAATTGTCGATGTGACCTCGTCCAACGCGGTTCTGTCCCTCTTCGGGCCGAAGTCTCGCGAAATCCTGCGAGCTTGCACCAACGATGACGTGTCGAACGAAGGGCATCCCTTCGGCTGCGCGTACAGAATCGGCATTGCCGGTTGTCCGGTTCTGGCCATGCGGATCACATATGTCGGCGAACTTGGCTGGGAACTGCACCTGCCGGCGGAATATGCGCAAACCGTCTATGACGCGCTGCATGATGCCGGCACCGAGCACGGGCTTGTCAATGCGGGTTATCGCACAATCGAGACCCTGCGTCTCGAGAAGGGTTTTCGCTCCTGGTCCTCGGACATTGGTCCTGACCACACCCCGGACGAGGCTGGCTTGGGTTGGGCCGTCAAGATGAATTCGAACATGTCGTTCAAGGGCCGCGAAGCTGTTGCGAAACAGCGGGCGGAGGGCGTCAAGAAGATCATGGCGACCTTTACCACTGATCCGGACATCATCCTGTCGGGCCGCGAAACCATCTATCGCAACGGCGAGCGGTGCGGCTGGCTCAGTTCTGCCGGCTTCGGTCACACGATCGGCAGGTCCATCGGCATGGGATACGTCCGCAGCGACAACCCGATCGACAAGGACGACGTGCTCTCTGGCACCTACGAGTTGGAAGTCGCCACCGTGCGCGTGCCTGCCGAGGTGACGCTGTCACCGCTGTTCGATCCCAAAATGGAAAAAGTGAAAGTCTGAGCGTGGTGCCTTCCTCTCGATGTGCCGAAATCATTGAGGATGTCGATGGCCAGCGCGAAGCGGATGATCTGTCTTTTCGAACAGGCGGCGTCGACGCTCTCTGAGAAGGAGGACCGAGACACGGAGGACTTCAGCGCATTCAATTTCGGGTCCCAACCTGGCAGTTAGGTCATACAGAACGCGTCACGGAGACCACCGGTGTTGTCGCCAGCGTCGGCTCTCATAAGTCATGCAAAAACAGAAGGTTGCGGCAGGTCCGCCGAACCGCAGCCGCGCTTCCCAGTCGACATCCGTCGCCGAACTCGGTAAACTCGCGCAAAATTTGGAATTCAATTCCAAGAGCGGATTTGACCACGAAGGAACCGGCATGGCGGTCACAAGATGGGAAGATGACGCAACCGTCTGGGCCGGGCCGTTCTACGGGGCCGAAGCGTTGCAGTACCGGCCTGGCGTCGCCTCAGCGCCCGTTGGCGGGCGGATCATCACCTGCGTCGATGTGGTCGACTGGTCGGGAACCGGAACGCGAGACTTGATGCTGTCGGCCTGGGACGCCTGCTACGACGGACGGGTAATGCTCTTTCGGCAAGTTGGCGCGCAGGAAGATGGCACGCCGGTCCTCGGCAAGCAGGAATATGTCGAGGGTGTCCGGGGCTTTGTCACTGCCGTGCCGGACGGCGATATCTTCCACCTCGTCTCGACCTCGCGGCTGCGATCAGAGGTCTACCTCTTCCCCAATGTCGGCAAGAAAGGCGCGCCGGAATTCGTCGACCCGGTCGTGCTGGAACTGGACGTGGATTGGGTGAAGGGCAACGAATACCTGCATGTGGCGCGCTTTGCCGATCTTGACGATGACGGCGTGCCCGAGTTGATCGTCGGGACCGATTACTGGGACGATTATTGGCCCAACGGACTCGAATGGAACGACGTCGGCTACCGCGCATACGACGCAGCTGGCCGGTGGCTGGGCGGTCCGCTTCGAGGCTACGCCTATTCGTTTCGAAACGTCGGGACAGCAGCGGCGCCTGTGCTGGAACGTGGCAAGCCATTGCTGACTGAAGACGGCCCGCTCGAGGTATATGGTCAGCTTTCCCCCGCCTTCGGCACCTTCGCACCGGGCACCTTGTCAATGGTGGCAGGCGAGTTTTGGAACATTCTCCACTTGGCGGAACAGACCGGGCCACGCCAGTTTCAGCAAACGCAACTGGTGACTGACTCGGACGGCACCGACCTCGCATTGGACCATTGCATCAACATTCCCTGCGTCACCGACTGGGACGGCGACGGGCGGTTGGACATCCTGGTCGGGGCCGAGGACGGCTACGTGAGTTTTCTGCGGAATGTCTCTGACGGCCCCCCGAGGTTTCGGCATCAAGGGCGGGTCGAGACCGCTTCCCCACTCATCCATTCGGGCGTGCTTCCAAGCCCGGCGGCGTTCGACTTCACCGGAAACGGGCAGCCTGACCTCGTGGTGGGGAACTCGGCCGGAGAGTTGATGTTCTTTGAGCATGACGGCGCGAACCATGCAGCTGCACTGGCGCGCGAACACCTCCTGAGTGCGAATGGCGAGCGGATCCGAATCGCCGCAGGGCTGACCGGATCCATCCAAGGCCCGTCCGAAAAGATGTTCGGCTATACCTGCCCGACGGTTGCCGACTGGACCGGCAGCGGGTTGGGCGACCTGCTGGTCAGCGATGTGACAGGTTATCATCGCCTCTTCCGCAATCTCGGCGGGGGGCAGACGCCGCCACAATTCGCGGCCGAGGAACTACTGCATTGCGACGGCGCGCCGTTGAAAACGGTCTGGCGTGTGCGACCAGCGGTGACGGGTTGGGGGATAGATCAACTCCATTACATCGCGCTGGACGAAGACGGGGTGCTGTCCGACTGGACGCGCCTGTCCGATACCGAGCTTTGCGACAAACGGCATCTGCACTGGGAGGACGGGCGACCGATCCGGTTCACGGTTGATGTGGGTGGCGGGCGTGGTCGCGTCAAGCTCTGCCTCTGCGCATGGGAAGAACCCGGGCGCATCGATTTGATATTCGGGACCCATGCGCGGGCCTGCGTGCCCGATGACCCAGAAACAGGCGCGCCGCGGAACACCACCGGGCAGGCGGGGGTCTTTTTCGCCAGGAACGTTGGAACACCGAACGCCCCATGTTTCGCGCCACCTGTCGCCATGCGCCACAAGGGCGAAGTCATCGCCATGGCCATGCACGTGGCCTCGCCCGAGGCTGTCGATTGGGCCGGGCGTGGCGCGCTCGATCTGATCGTCGGGGTCGAGGACGGCAGCCTCGTCTGGCTCAAGCGGGAGGATCTGGAATGGGCGTGACGGTCACGGGCGCAACGCGGTTGATGGTGGTCATCGGCGATCCGATCGTCCAGATCCGCACGCCCGCCGTGATCAACCCGATTTTTGCCGCCCGTGCAGCCAATATCGCCTGCGTTCCGCTCCATGTCCGTGCCGACGAACTCGCCGATGCATGGACCGGCTTGAAGGCGATGCAGAACGTCGTGGGGATTGGCGTCACCCTGCCCCACAAGGCCGCAGTGCTGGATCTCTGTGACAGCCTCGACCCGCTCGCCGAGACCCTGGGTGCCGCCAACGTCGTGCGACGTGAAGCGGATGGCATGTTTCGCGGGTACCAGTTCGACGGTGCCGGGTTCGTGACCGGCTTGATCAGCAAGGGCGTGGAACTGAACGGCATGGAATGTCTCCTGCTTGGCGCGGGCGGTGCCGCCACGGGGATCGCACATGCGCTTTTGCAGGCGGGAGTGTCCCGTCTGACAATTGCCAACCGGACCGCAGCGAAGGCGCATGCCTTGGCCGAGAAGATGAACGGCATCGTTGGCGGCAAGCGTGCCACGGCTGGTGCGCCGGTCCCGCGCGCAGGTCAGCTGATCGTCAACGCCACGTCGCTGGGGCTGAATGCCTCGGACCCTCTGCCCCTGCCGTCCGACGGGCTCGTCCCCGGAACGATCGTCGCCGACGTCATCGCGGAGCCCGAATTCACGCCGCTGCTCGAGGCGGCACGAGCACGCGGGCTCGAAGTCTGTTCGGGTATCGAGATGATCCGGGGGCAGGCAACCGCCATTGCGGACCACTTTTGCGAAGTTTGGCACCGGCAATAGGCGATCAGGGCTGCCCGAACAGCGCCTGACAGCGCGCTATCGCGATGTCGAGAACCTCGCCCGGCTCGCGCTTCCACCAATCGTCCGAGAATATCTCGACCTCCACCGGCCCCGCATAGCCTGCGCGACGCACCTGATCGGCCATGCCCGCCAGGTCAATCACGCCATCGCCCATCATGCCGCGGTCTCGGACCAGGTCGCGCGTGGGGATCAACCAGTCATTGACATGAAACCCCAGGATGCGCCCGTTTTCCCCCGCCCGTGCGACCTCTTGCGGCAAGGCGGGATCCCACCAGACATGGTGAGCATCGATCACGACCCCAGTGCCTGCGCCCAGCCGTTTGCAAAGGTCATTGGCCTGCGCGAGGGTCGAAAAGACGGATCGATCACCCGTGAGCATGGGGTGCAAAGGCTCGATCGCCAGTTTCAATCCAAGCGCGCGGGCTGGTCCCAGAAGCTCAGCGAGCGCCTGTTCCACCCGGTCTCTCTCCGCTGCAAGACTTCGCTCCCCCAAACCGCCGCCAGTAAAGAGAAAAACGTGATCTGCACCGAACCGTGCCGCGCGCTCCAATTCTGCCTGCGCCGATGACAACCCGTCCTCGGTGAACGGGCCAATGCGGTGATACCCCAAGGCTTGCAGGCCGAAGCGCCGCATCCGCGCAAGCGCCTTTTCTTCCCCGACCTTGTCGATTTCCTGTCCCCAGATCGAGACGTGGCGGATGCTGCGCTCCGCGCAAAGTTCGAGGAACTCGAGCATGTCGGCACGCTCGCGCACCGTGGCGTGGTTGATGGCGATCTCGACCACTGCGTCAGAACTTGTAGACGCCGAGCTTGGCAAAGATCTTGTAGATCCTCTCGGCATACTCGGCGAATTCCGGGTATTCCCCCAGATGCGCCGGGCGGGGTCGCGGCAGGTTGATCTCGATCGCGTCGACGATCACGCCGGGGCTCTTGGACATGACGAGGACCCGGTCCGACAGCCCCACCGCCTCTTCGATGGAGTGCGTGATGAAGAGCACGGTTTTCTGCGTTTCGAGCCACAGCATCTCGAGATCATGGCGGATCTGCGTGCGGGTGATGGCGTCGAGCGCGCCAAAAGGCTCGTCCATCAAGAGCATCGAGGGATCATGCACGAGGGCCCGCGCAAGAGAAACGCGCTGTCGCATTCCGCCGGACAGTTGCCTCGGGTAGCGGTCTTCGGACCCCGCGATGCCGAGGCGCTCGAACAGCGACTCCGCACGCGCCCGCAGCGTGCCATGATCGATCCGGCGGATTTCCTGCTGCAGCATCACGTTCTTGATCGCGGTCCGGAAATCAAGCAGCAGGTGGTCCTGAAAGACGATCCCCACGTCAGAGATCGGCTTGCTCAACCGGGTACCGTCGATCTCGATCGTTCCCTCGGTCGCAGGCTCGAGGCCCGAAACCAGCAGCAATGTCGTGGACTTGCCGCAGCCCGACGGGCCGATGAGGCTCACGAACTCCCCCGGCTTCACGTTCAAATCCATGGGGCCGAGCGCGTGGACCGCCTTCTCCGTGCCCTCGTCGTAGACCTTGGTGATGCCGCTTGCGACAATCGATGCACCGATTTTGGCGTCGACCGCGCCGGCAGAGGCCAGCGCTGAAGGTCCTGAGCCTTTCATGTCGCCTTTGTCCTTTGTCATGCGAATCAGTGGCCTCGTCCCGCCCAGGGCATCAAGACGCGTTCGAAGATGGTCATCCCCGAGTTGAACACCAGGGCCACGAGGGCAGCGGCGATCAATCCGGCAAACATGAGCGACACGTCCATGAAGGCCGAAGCCTGCATGATCATGAAGCCAAGCCCTGCGTCCGAGGCGATGAACTCCGCGATGATGACCCCCTCCACCGCTTTCACGATCCCTATTTTCATGCCCGAGAAGATCGCGGGCATGGCCGCAGGCAGTCGGAATTTCCAGAAGCTCTGCCAGTCGCTCGCCCCCATGGAGCGCGAAATGTAGTACAGCCGTTGATCCACGTGCTTGAACCCGTGCATGGCGTCCACGAGAATCGGGAAGAAGCACATCAGAAAGACGATCAGGGCCGAGATCAACGGGCCGATTCCGAACCAGATGATCAGGATCGGGCCGATGACCGTCTTGGGCATGATGTTCAGGAATATGATCACCGGGTACAGCCCGCGCTCCAGCGCAGGGACTGACACGATGGCATAGGCGAGCGGGACGGAGACCAGGACACCGATGGCAAAGCCCTGAACGATGGTCACCGAGGTGGCCCCCGCATGGCCCGCGATCATCAGCCATTCCGAGAGCAGGCGTCCCAGAAAGTCACTTGGCTTTGGGAAAAGCCAGGTGGGCACATCGAACCAGACGGCCAGCGCCTCCCAAATGATCAGCAACGCTGCAACCGCAGCGAGACCGATCAGGGCGGACAAGCCATAGGCAACGACAATCCGACGCAATGCGCCGAGCGCCCCATTGGGCCCGGTCCGCCATTCCATCACTTGAGCTGAGAAGAGCGAGAGAAACCTGCCTGACATGTGCTGGGTCGCGTAGGGCGGAGGCGAATCCCGCCTCCGCCCGTTGCTTCACCGCCGCATTACGGGCAAAGCACCGGCTCTGCCGGAACGTAATCGTTGGTGTAGTAGGTCGTCACCGGCTTGTCGGACGGCAAGTCCATGGCCGTGGTCATGACCGCGTACATCTCGTCCCATGTCTCTGCCGATGTCGCGCCGATCGTGTCGCCGGTCCCGCCCGGGCAGGCAGACGCGAAACTGAACACGGCTGACTGAAGCAAGGCGTCCTTTGTGTTCTCCGTATCCGGGAACAGCGCCAGCAAATGGTCCACGGCGGCTTCCGGGTTTTCCATCGCCATCTTCCAGCCTTCGGCCGTGGCGGCAACGAAACGGCGATAGACCTCGGGATTGTCAGCAAGCATGTCGTCGCGCGCGACAAGGCTCAGGCTCGCGATCGGCACGCCGTTGTCGTAGAAATACATGTTGCTGGCATCGATCCCCTGCGCGGCCAAGGGCACGACCACGTTCTCGGGCGTCTGCACCACGGCGTCGACCTGCCCGGACGTCAGAAGGCCCAGGAAGGCCTCCGCTGCCGCGTTGACGATTTCCACGTCGCTGTCCGAGAGATTGTTGGCCTTCAGAAAGACCGGCATGAGAGCCATCATGGCCGAGCCGGGCGAGACGGCCAGTTTCTTGCCGACCAGGTCCTGTGGCCCGGAAATGCCGCTTTCAGTCAGGAACTGAATGCCGAACTGGCCGGATTTCCAGACCGTCGAGATGATCTTGATCGGTGCGCCCTTGGACGCGACGCCCAGGATCGCGCCCGTGTCGGCATAGCCGATGTCCACGTTCCCTGCGGCGACAAGCTGCGCGGCCACTGCCGAGCCACGCCCTTCGACCATGGTCACGTCGAGATCATGCGCGGCATAGATTCCCTCGTTCTGGGCCATGGCAAAGCCCAGGTGCGCGGTATCGGCCGTCCAGTTCATCTGCATGGTGATGGCGTCTGCCGCAAGACTTGCGCTCGCCTGCATTGCCATTGCGGCTGCGACAAGCGTCGGTGCGAAAATGTTTCTGACTGTGAACATCGGTTTCCTCCCCAGATCTTGGTGTTTCAGTTCAGTGAAAGGCGGTGGCATTCAGAGCCTCCGCCACGGCAACAGGATGCGTTCAAGGAACGCGACCCCGAAACTCAAAAGGACGCCAATCAAGGACGCAACGAAGAGAATCGCGAACAGGAACGGCGTGTTGGGGCCGTCCATCGCGCGCAAAACGAGATAGCCGAGCCCATTTTGCGAGTTCAGCCATTCGACCACGATGACCACGGTCACAGCGATCACGATCGTGATGCGCAGACCCGAGAAAATGCTAGGCGCGGCTGACGGGAGTTCAAACAGGCGAAAGGTCTGCCACCACGACGCGCCGACAGATCGGCTCAGGTAGTATTGCCGCGGGTCGATGGACTTGAAGCCGGTGACACTGTCGACGAGCACCGGAAAGAAAGTGATCAGCCCGGTCAGGATGACCTTTGGCGTATCCGCAAAGCCGAACCAGACGAGCATGAGCGGGGCGAGCGTGATCTTGGGCAGGCCCTGGATGAAAACGACGATCGGATAAAGGATCTGCTCGGCCAATCGAAACTTTGCGATCAGATACCCAAGGATGATCCCCGGCAGAGCCCCGGCGACGAAGCCGTAAAGAATGAGCTTGGTGGTGATCAGCCCGTGGAGAAACAGGCGGTGGCGTTCCTCGATCAGGTCCGCCAGAAAGTCCGTTGGTGCAGGCAAGACGAAGATCGGCACCTGCAAGACGCGAACGAGCATTTGCCATATCAGCAAGAGCCCGGCGAACCACAGTAGTGGCTCGATCACCCTCGACATGCGGGCTCTGGCGCTCATGTTGCCAACCCGTCGGTTGCGTCATCCAGCGAGACGCCGTGAGACGAGGTGCGCTGGCGCATGCGCAACGGCCAAAGCGCGCTGATCTCCTGCGATGCGGCCTGCAACGCCGCGACCAGAGTTGGCCAGCGGTCGGGATGAATGCGAATCGTCGGCCCGGCAATGGAGATCGTGCCCGCGACCGGCGCCGCTTCGTCCGGACCGGAACGGAATGTCACTGCCAGCGCCGAGGTCCCCGCCTCGGCCTCTTCGACCGACGCGCCAAATCCCTGTTCTCGGGTTTCCGCCAATCTTGCGCGCAGTTCATCCACAGTGCGAGCGCTGTTTGGCCCCAAGGCACGGTTGGCCGTGAAGCCTCGGGAATAGACGATGGAAAGCGCCTGTTCCTCGGGCAACGTTGCAAGCCATGCCTTGCCATTGGCGGTCGCGTGCAAAACGATTTCTTGCCCCATGTCGGGGTCATAGCGCAGCCCCGAGACTGCCCCCTGTGCACGCGCCACCCAGACGAGATCCTCGCCCTCCAGAATTGCCAGGCGGCAGTATTCCTGCGTCGCTTTCGCCAGATTTGACAGGGCCGACTGCACCACGTCCGGCACGTTGCGACCATCGAGGTTCCGAAACGCCAAGGTGCTCATGCGCAGTGACAAGGCATAGTTTTGGGATGCCGGGTCCTGCACCACCCAGCCGTGTTCAACGAGGGTGGTCAGCAGTCGATGTGCTGCGCTTGGTGCAATGTCGAGGCGCGCCGCCAGTTTGTGCACCTCGATCGGCGCGCGTTCGCTGGCCAAGACCTCCAGCATGGAGAGGCATCTGGAAACGGCTGCTACGGTCATGCGTCAATTCTCCGTCAGCGATCAGTACAACATTCTCGTCCAAATTGGAACATGATTCCAATTTTGAGATCAGCACCAATTTGAGGCGCCTCGATGAAGTCGCGAGCGTTGGGGACAAATTTTCCCTGCGGCACTCCTCTGACGACGCCAAAGCCTTGAGGACCGTGCCCCGCCCCGCCAGACCTTTGGCGACGCCAGTGGGTTGAATTGCTGCGACGGTCATGCCCACTGGAACGTCATCGTGTACCATGGCGTCGTGCTCGAAATCTTCTGTATCGAGCCCCTTGGAAGCGCCGACAAGGAGTGACGCAGATGCACGAGATGGTGTCGATCCCGAAGGACGAACACCTCCGCCTCGGGTCGAGCGACGAAGACTTGGCCGACTTGCGTCGTTCTACCGAGGTACTTGACCGCATCATATCGGGCGAAGAAGAACTGGTGCCCGAGGCCGTCGTTAACCGCCTTGCTCGGTGGGGAAGCCCCTCTTGCGGTGTGGCATGAACATCGCCAACTTTCGCGACTCGAGTTGGCTCGGCGTTCGGGTGTCAACCGCTTTCAGATCATCGACATCGAGGCGGGGCGAAAAACTGGCTCCGTTGCCACGCTGAGGAAACTCGCGATGACGCTTGAGGTTGATCTCGACGATCTGGTGGCACTTCCTCAAGGCTGACCCGCGCCCCTGAGGTCTGCGTAAGGGTCAACTTGACTGTCGCATGCAATTTGGTGACGTCCTGTAAGGCATCCGTGTTCGTTGCGGTGCAGACCAGACAAGTGCCGACGTCTCCTGTACAACTCCGCTCATGAAAGCCTCCACGATTCTCGATTTTGCGAAACCGCTGGCTCTGCTGACCGCATGCCCTGCCTATCGTCCAAGTCCATTGGCGACTTGCAGTTTTCGGGGACGATCCATCCTGATCAAGGATGAAACCGACAGGATGGGATTGGGCGCATTCAAGGCGCTCGGCGGCGTTTACGCTGTCGCCAAACTGATTGAAGCGCGCGTTGGTCACCCTTTGGAACCAAGTGCCTTTCTGGATGATCCCGTCAAGGACATTGCCCGAACGATGAGTTTTGTCTGTGCCAGCGCGGGCAATCATGGCTTGGCCGTGGCGGCCGGTGCACGCATTTTTGGCGCAAGTGCCCGCATTCATCTCGCCAAAACGGTTCCGGAGAACTTTGCCGTTCGTCTGCGGGAAAAGGGCGCAGAGGTTGTTCGATCTGGCGACGATTACGAAGCGAGCGTTGCGGCAGCCATTGCCGATGCCGAAGCAACCGGCGCCATCCACCTCGCTGATGGATCCTGGCCCGGGTATACGGAACCTCCTCGGCTGGTGATGGAAGGCTACACCGTCATGGCTGAAGAAATCCGCGAGGCGTTGGAAGATTCCGGAACGTGGCCGAGCCACGTGTATTTGCAGGCTGGCGTTGGCGGGTTTGCAGCGGGGGTTGCCTACATGATTCGGTCGAACTGGGCGGTCCAGCCAAGAATCGTGGTCGTCGAACCGGAAGCGGCGCCTTGCCTCGGTGAAAGCGCCCGAGCGGGAGAGATCGTCACTGTCGATGGGCCCGTGTCAAACATGGGGCGGCTGGACTGCAAAACGCCATCCATGCTGGCTTTCGACATTTTGAAACAGCGTGCTGACGACTGGGTCACGATCAGTGATCAGATGGCCCTGGACGCTGTTGAACATGCTCGCGACCTGGGCTTCTCCACGACACCTTCTGGCGTCGCGGGGCTTGCAGCCTGTTTGTCGGACGATGCCGAATTGCCGTTGGCAATCCTGTCCGAAGGGAGTGTTCCCGATGATTGATCTTGCCACATTTCGTCGGGATTTGCATGCCCATCCAGAAACCGGTTTCGATCTCGAGCGGACATCGAGTCTGATCGCGACGGAGTTGGAATGCGCAGGGCTTGAAGTCGTCCGTCACGTGGGCCGGACCGGGGTCGTTGCCACTTTGTGGCGTGGTCCTGACGAAACCGCAATCGGCTTTCGTGCCGACATGGACGCGCTACCAATACAAGAGACCACAAACTTGCCGTATCGCTCGAAAACCGAAGGCAAGTTTCATGGTTGCGGACATGATGGCCACAGCACAATGCTGCTGGGCGCCGCTCTGAAGCTCGCAGCGGACCCAACTCTTGCGCGTACCATTCACTTCATCTTTCAGCCGGACGAGGAGAACGGGAACGGGGCGTCAGCGATGATCGCCGACGGTTTGTTCGAGCGCTTTCCAATGGGAGCGATCTTCGGCCTTCACAACATGCCCGGAATGGAGCTTGGACACTTTGCCACGCAGGCGGGGCCGTTCTGCGCGTTCGAGGACAATTTCGAGATCCGCATTCAAGGCCAAGGCGGGCACGCTTCCATGCCGGAGAAAGGCGTTGATCCGATTGTGACGGGGTCCGCGATTGTCTTGCAGCTGCAGTCGGTCGTCTCGCGCTCGCTGCCACCTCGGGAACACTGTGTGGTCTCGGTCACGGAATTCGTGACGGACGGCGCGCGCAACGTCCTGCCGAGCAATGCAACCCTGCGGGGAGACTGCCGAGGGTTTACCAAGGATGTATCCGACACCATCGAGCGCAAAATGCGTGCCATTGTCGACGGCGTATGCGCAGCACAAGGGGCGGAGGCGCACGTCGAATACTCCACTTCATTCCGGCCACTGGTCAACGATGCCAAGGCCACCGAGATGATCGCGGACGCAGCCCGCGATGTCGGAATTTGTGACGCAAATTATGGTCGGGTGGGGTTTTCCGAGGACTTTGCCGAGTTTCTTGCGAATTGTCCGGGGGCATTCGTCCTGATGGGTAACGGGGTGGAGGGGAACCACTCGATGCCGCTTCACAACCCTTCATATGACTTCAACGATGAAGCGATCGATCACGGAATTGCGTTCTGGACCAGCCTTGCTCGGGGAGGGTCTTGATCCCGCCGCAGGCATCGAAATGTCCTTTCAGAGAGACGGATTGCGCCCGCCGCCCCGCCTATCGCGGAAACGCTTCATGGCACTGCCGCACGATCGCGCATTGACTCTGCGTGACAGCGTCGAAGCCACATCCAGCTTCTACTTCTGTTCACGGCACAGGAAGTCCTCACCAGCGCATTCTTATCCGGACACCTATGCCGTGCTGCGACTGCCCATCTTCCGCATGCTGTTGCGCCACCTCCAGCATCGCATCAAATCCATCCGAATCGTCCCTGCGCAACTGCCACCCCAACGTGTATTCGTGGACATTTTCGCTCCAGCCCACACCGAAGCCCGGAATCGACACAAAACGATCCCCTAGCACACCGAATCCATATCCCACATCCATCCGCCAGTACTGCGCATGATCGCCCTCGTTCACATTGACAGTCCCACCGACACCTTCCTCAATCCGCCGACCAACGACATCCGTGTCCGAACCGCGCAAACCGCTCGCAATCTCCAGTGTCGCTCCCCGCTGCGTCTCGGGTCTTGGATCCCACGAAAACGATCCTGAAATACTATGCTCCCGGTACTCATCTTCCTGGTGCATCAGCATTCCACGCGCTTGCACGTTCGCGGATATCCCTCGAACCGGGTCCATCCACTCAAGGCTACCCTCAAGCTCCGCTCCCAGACCTTTCTCCGCGTCTCCTCCGTCATGGCGCAAATTCATCCGTGCACTCGGTCGCAGCCAGCCTTCTCCCGACTTCAATGCATTCCAGCTACTTTCCATTCCGAAACGCAGCCTCGATACATCGGTTTGGGTCTTCGCCAACTCATCGCCGACCGCATCCGAACCACTACGCACATACATCCCGTCTCCGACCAGTGCCAACGCGGGCCATCCGCCGTTGGCCTCGCGCCATACACCACGCAATCCTCCGGCCAACATCAGCATGTCCGTATCCGCACTCAACGTCGCCTCACCCTCGCGTTTCAGCTCCAGTTCTCCTTGGGCGTATCCCGCCGTGCCCCAAATCGTGATCCGCTCATTCAAGCGGTGACTGGCATACGGATAGATGCCGTACAGGCTCGAATCGATCTCTCCGTCTTCAGCCTTCCCGTCGCTGTATTCGCCAGTTCCCCAGCTGTGTGAAAACATGACCCCCAGAACACGGTCAGAACTCGAGGTGTCCACACCCAGCATCAAACTGTTGACATCCCCATCCACATCCAGCGCACCCTCACGCCCCTCAAAGCTCGATACTGTTCCGCGCCCCCATATCGAACGCACACTTGTGCCCGCATCACCGCTGCTATGGCTGAAGGAAGATCCACGCAGCATGTCCACATCGAGACCGCGCACAGCCGTCTCTCGGCCGGCATCCCTTGTTTCGCCTCGCGGGCTGTACCATGATTCATGCCCACGCAGGATATGGCCCGCTGACCCAGCATCCAGGCCAGCGCCGGAAAAACCGGAGGGTCGTTCGTCGCTGCCCATCGCGCCCGCTACACGTGTCACTCGAGAACGTCCCGGGGCATCCGACATGCCCGGATCCTTCGGCAAGACGTCCTGCCCGGCCAGATTCACCTGCAGAACTGCCTCACCATGCGGAACCGGTGCCCGATTCATGTCGATACGCGAACGCACGGCGTCAACCGCCTGATCGGCCGCCGTGCGTCCAAAACGCGACAGCCACGCACTGACCACACGATCAGACGACAAATTGCTAACATGGATTCTCATCACGGCTTCACCGCTCTCGGAAACCTCGTCTTTTGCCTTGAAAGTGAACATCGCATAGTTGCGCATCTGCGCATCCACACGCGGGGTGAATACCAGTGCACCGGCGTCCAGATGGGCAATGGTTACTTCCTGGCCTGCACTCACATTCACGCCGTTCAGTTGCAGCAGGCTGCCTTCAGGCAGGCTTCCCGGGTCCCCGATCGTGATGCTTGACAGCGCATCCCCGTCGGGATCCGAATACCGGAAGTCGCTTGCCTTGAACACATATCCCGGATCATCCGGGGAACGACGTGGAGGCATGCGTACCGAACTGTCGGAAACGACCGGCGAACTGTTGATCACATCAATTGTCATTGTATAGACAGCGTCACTGTCCACATAGCCATCGTTCACCTTGAACGTGAAACTCGCGAAACCGTCACCGTACTTGTCTTTCGGCGGGCGATACTCCAGCTTGCCGTCCAGGATGTCCGTCCTGCCAATCCGCATTTCGGAACGGATTGGCGAACTCTCACCTTCAAGCCGAAGCTCCCCCTTGCCCGATGTGGGCCACGTCTCGATCTTCACTTGCGCGAGCGAGTCACCATCCGAATCCGTGAACCCGAAATCATCCACTTGGAACGTATAGTATTGGTTGGGGCGGGTCTGCACTGCATTGTCCGAAGCACTCGGGAATTTGTTGCCTGTTGCATTCACCACGATTTCGAATGTTTCACTTGCAGTGCCGCCCTTGCCGTCACTTGCCGTCACCACGACCGATACCCTCGCCGCGGAAGTCGGCGTCCCCGAGATGCTTCGCGTGACGGGGTTGAAGCTCAGCCATGAGGGCAGTTCGCTGCCATCGGACAGCTCCGCCGTGTAGCTCAGCGGGTCGCTGTCCGTATCCGCGAAGGTGTCCGCAGGGACGATGTAGCTGAATGCCTCGCCAACTGTCGCAGCTTGGTCCGGAACCTCGTTCGCAACCGTCGGCGCGGTGTTCACAGCGATGTCAAAGGTATCGCTGACCGACCCGCCCCTACCGTCGCTTGCCGTCACCTGTACCGAAACTGAACCGGCATCCGCATCCGAAGACTGCAGCGTGCCAGCGAAGCTCCTCGTGCCCGGGGTGAAGCTCAACCACGAGGGCAGTGGACTGCCATCGGACTGCTCCGCCGTGTAGCGGAGCGTGTCGCTGTCGGCGTCCGCGAAGGTGTTCGCCGGGAAAGTGTAGCTGAACGCGTTGTCCACTGTCGCAGTCTGGTCCGGGATCTCGTTTGCAACCGTCGGAACGGTGTTCACCACGATGTCGAAGGTGTCGCTGACCGACCCGCCCCTGCCATCGTTTGCCGTGACCTTCACCGATGTCGTGCCCCCGGAAGTCGGCGTGCCCGTGAAGCTCCGCGAGGCCGCAGTGAACGTCAACCACGAAGGCAGTGGACTGCCATCGGACAGTTCTCCCGTGTAGCTGAGTGAGTCGCTGTCGGCGTCCGCGAAGGTGCTCGCGGGGAAAGCGTAGCTGAACGCGACGTCCACTGTCGCAGCTTGGTCCGGGATCTCGTTCGCGACCGTCGGGACGCTGTTCACCGAGATGGCGAAGGTGTCGCTGACCGTGCCGCCTCTGCCGTCGCTTGCCGTCACCCGCACCGAAACCGTACCGGCATCCGCATCCGAAGACTGCGGCGTGCCCGTGAAGCTCCTGGTGGTCGCCGTGAACGTCAGCCATGATGGCAGCGTGTTGCCATCGGACAGCTCAGCCGTGTAGCTCAAAGTGTCGTTGTCAGCGTCCGCGAAGGTGTTCGCAGGGAATGCGTAGTTGAATGCAGTGCCCACTGTCGCGATCTGGTCCGGAATCGCGTTCGCAACCGTCGGCGCGATGTTCACCGCGATGTCGAAGGTATCGCTGACCGAGCCGCCCCTGCCGTCGCTTGCCGTTACCCGTACCGAAACCGTACCGGCATCCGCATCCGAAGACTGCGGCGTGCCCGTGAAGCTCCGGGGGGTCGCCGTGAACGTCAGCCATGATGGTAGCGCGCTGCCATCGGACAGCTCAGCCGTGTAGCTCAACGTGTCGTTGTCAGAGTCCGCGAAGCTGTTCGCAGGGAATGCGTAGTTGAATGCACTGCCAACCGTCGCGACCTGATCCGGAATCGCGTTCGCAACCGTTGGCGCGTTGTTCACCGCGACGTCGAAGGTGTCGCTGACCGTCCCGCCCCTGCCGTCGCTTGCCGTCACCCGCACCGAAACCGTACCGGCAGCCGCATCCGAAGACTGCGGCGTGCCCGAAAAGCTCCGCGAGGACGCGGTGAACGTCAACCACGAAGGCAGCGGACTGCCATCGGACAGCTCTGCCGTGTAGCTGAGCGTGTCGCTGTCGGCGTCAGAGAAGGTGTTCGTCGGGAAAGCGTAGCTGAATGCACTGCCAACTGTCGCAGTCTGGTCCGGAATCTCGTTCGCAACCGTCGGGACGGTGTTCACCGCGATGTCGAAGTTGTCGTTGACCGTGCCGCCCCTGCCGTCACGTGCGGTTACCCTCACCGAAATCGTGCCCCCGGAAGTCGGCGTTCCCGAAAAGCTCCGCGAGGACGCGGTAAATCTCAACCACGAGGGTAGCGCGCCGCCACCGGACAGCTCAGCCGAGTAGATCAGCGTGTCGCCGTCGGCGTCAGAGAAGGTATTCGCCGGGAAAGGGTAGCTAAATTCGCTGCCAACTGTCGCAGTCTGGTCCGGGATCTCGTTCGCAACCGTCGGAACGGTGTTCACCGCGATGTCGAAGGTGTCGCTGACCGTCCCGCCTCTGCCGTCGCTTGCCGTCACCTTCACCGATATCGTGCCCCCGGAAGTCGGCGTGCCCGAAAAGCTCCGCGACGACGCGGCAAACATCAACCACGAAGGCAATACACTGCCATCGGACAGCTCGGCAGCATACTTCAGCGTGTCCCTGTCCGCATCGGAGAAGGTGTTTGTCGAAAAAGCGTAGCTGAAAGCGCTGCCAACTGTCGCGACCTGGTCCGGGATCGCGTTTGCAACCGTCGGAACGGTGTTCACGGCGATGTCGAAGGTGTCGTTGACAGTCCCGCCTTTGCCATCGCTTGCGGTCACCTTCACCGATATCGTGCCCCCGGAAGTCGGCGTGCCTGCAAAGCTCCGCGTGGTCGCAGTAAATCTCAACCACGAGGGAAGTGCACTGCCATCGGACAGCTCTGCCGTGTAGCTCAGCGCGTCGCCGTCCGAGTCAGAAAAAGTGTTTGCCGAAACAACGTAGCTGAATGCGATGCCAACCGTTGCAACCTGGTCCGGAATCGCGTTCGCAACCGTCGGTGCGGTGTTCACCGCGATGTCGAAGGTGTCGCTGACCGTCCCGCCTCTGCCGTCGCTTGCCGTCACCCGCACCGAAACCGTACCGGCATCCGCATCCGACGACTGCGGCGTGCCAGTGAAGCTACGCGTGGCCGGGGCGAACGTCAGCCACGACGGCAACCCGCCGCCATCGGACAGCTCTGCCGTGTAACTCAAAGTGTCGTTGTCGGAATCCGCGAAGGTGTTCGCCGAGACAGCGTAGCTGAATGCAATGCCCACTGTCGCGACCTGGTCTGGAATCGCGTTCGCAACCGTCGGTGCGGTGTTCACCGCGATGTCGAAGGTGTCGCTGACCGTCCCGCCTCTGCCGTCGCTCGCAGTCACCTTTACAGAAACCGTACCAGCATCCGCATCCGACGACTGCGGCGTGCCCGTGAAGCTCCGGGTGGTCGCCGTGAACGTCAGCCATGATGGTAGCATACTGCCATCGGACAGCTCAGCCGTGTAGCTCAACGTGTCGTTGTCAGCGTCCGCGAAGCTGTTCGCAGGGAATGCGTAGTTGAATGCACTGCCAACCGTCGCGACCTGATCCGGAATCGCGTTCGCAACCGTCGGCGCGGTGTTCACCGCGACGTCGAAGGTGTCGCTGACCGTCCCGCCCCTGCCGTCGCTTGCCGTCACCCGCACCGAAACCGTACCGGCATCCGCATCCAAAGACTGTGGCGTGCCCGTGAAGCTCCGCGTGGCCGCGGTGAAGCTCAGCCACGAGGGAAGTGCACTGCCATCGGACTGCTCCGCCGTGTAGCTCAGCGTGTCGCTGTCCGCGTCCGTGAAGGTGTTGGTCGGGAATGCGTAGCTGAATGCAATGCCCACTGTCGCAACCTGGTCCGGAATCTCGTTGGCGACCGTCGGGACGGTGTTCACTGCGATGTCGAAGGTGTCACTGACCGTGCCGCCCCTGCCGTCACTCGCTGTTACCTCAACCGATATCGTGCCCCCGGAAGTCGGCGTGCCCGAAAAGCTACGCGAAGCCGCGGTGAACGCCAGCCACGAGGGAAGTGCACTGCCATCGGACTGCTCCGCCGTGTAGCTCAAAGTGTCGCCGTCGACGTCAGAGAAGGTGTTCGTCGGGAATGCGTAGCTGAACGCGATGCCCACTGTCGCAGTCTGGTCCGGAATCTCGTTCGCAACCGTCGGGACGGTGTTCACCGCGATGTCGAAGGTGTCGCTGACCGTGCCGCCCCTGCCATCGCTTGCCGTGACTTTCACCGATATCGTGCCCCCGGAAGTCGGCGTGCCTGCGAAGCGACGCAAAGCCGCGGTAAACGTCAGCCACGAGGGAAGCGCGCTGCCATCGGACAGCTCCGCCGTGTAGCTCAGCGCATCGCCGTCCGTGTCAGAAAAGGTGTCAGCCGGCAAAACATAACTGAATGCAGTGCCTACAGTCGCAACCTGGTCCGGCACCGCGTTCGCAACCTTCGGCGCGGTGTTCACCTCGATGTCGAAGGTGTCGCTGACCGTCCCGCCTCTGCCGTCGCTTGCCGTCACCCGCACCGAAACCGTACCAGCATCCGCATCCGGAGACTGCGGCGTGCCCGAGAAGCCCCGCGTGGACGAGGCGAAGCTCAACCACGATGGCAGCGCGTTTCCATCAGACTGCTCAGCAGTGTAACTCAAAGTGTCGTTGTCGGCGTCCGCGAAGGTGTTCGCCGGGAATGCGTAGCTGAAGGCAATGCCCACTGTCGCGACCTGGTCCGGAATCTCGCTCTCGATCGTCGGAACGGTGTTCACCGCGATGTCGAAGATGTCGCTGACCGTTGCTCCCCTGCCGTCGCTTGCCGTCACTCTCACCGATATCGTGCCCCCGGAAGTCGGTGTGCCCGAAAAGCTCCGCGAGGACGCAGTGAACGTCAACCACGAAGGCAGTGGACTGCCATCGGACAGCTCAGCCGAGTAGCTGAGCGAGTCGCTGTCGGCGTCCGCGAAGGTGTTCGTCGGGAAAGCGTAGCTGAACGCGATGCCCACTGTCGCAGTCTGGTCCGGGATCTCGTTCGCGACCGTCGGGACGCTGTTCACCGCGATGTCGAAGGTGTCACTGACCGTGCCGCCCCTGCCGTCACTCGCCGTCAACTTCACCGAAATCGTGCCCCCGGAAGTCGGCGTGCCAGAAAAACTCCGCGAGGACGCAGTGAACATCAACCACGATGGCAGCGCGCTGCCATCGGACAGCTCAGCCGTGTAGCTGAGCGTGTCGCTGTCAGCGTCCGCGAAGGTGTTCGCAAGGAAAGCGTAGCTGAAGGCAATGCCAACTGTCGCAGTCTGGTCCGGGATCTCGTTTGCAACCGTCGGAACGGTGTTCGCCGCGATGTCGAAGGTGTCGCTGACCGCCCCGCCCCTGCCGTCACTTGCCGTGACCCTCACCGATATCGTGCCCCCGGAAGTCGGTGTGCCAGAAAAGCTCCGCGAGGACGCAGTGAACGTCAACCACGAAGGCAGTGGACTGCCATCGGACAGCTCAGCCGAGTAGCTGAGCGAGTCGCTGTCGGCGTCCGCGAAGGTGTTCGCGGGGAAAGCGAAGCTGAATGCACTGCCAACTGTCGCAGTCTGGTCCGGGATCTCGTTCGCGACCGTCGGGACGCTGTTCACTGCGATGTCGAAGGTGTCGCTGACCGACCCGCCCCTGCCGTCGCTTGCCGTGACCTTCACCGATATCGTGCCCCCGGAAGTCGGCGTGCCCGAAAAGCTCCGCGAGGACGCTGCGAACGTCAACCACGAGGGTAGCGCACCGCCATCCGACAGCTCGGCCGAGAAGTTCAGCGCGTCGCCATCCGTGTCAGAAAACGTATTTGCCGGCACAACATAACTGAACGCAGTGCCTACAGTCGCAACCTGGTCCGGAATCGCGTTCGCAACCGTCGGCGAGGTGTTCACCGCGATGTCGAAGGTGTCGCTGACCGTCCCGCCCTTGCCATCAGTTGCCGTCACCAACACCGATACCGTACCAGCATCCGCATCTGCAGACTGTGGAGTGCCCGAGAAGCCCCGCGTGGACGAGGCGAAGCTCAACCACGATGGCAGAGCGCTGCCATCAGACTGCTCCGCCGTGTAACTCAAAGTGTCGTTGTCAGCGTCCGCAAAGGTGTTCGCCGGGAAAGCGTAGCTGAATTCGATCCCCACTGTCGCGACCTGGTCCGGGATCGCGTTCGCAACCGTCGGCGCGGCATTCACCGCGATGTCGAACGTGTCACTGATCGATCCTTCGCCATCGCTGCCGTCACTTGCCGTCACCTTGACGGATATCGTGCCACCCGAAGTCGGTGTGCCCGAAAAGCTCCGCGTGGCCGAAGTGAAGCTCAACCAGGACGGCAGCGCGCTGCCATCAGACAACTCCGCCGTGTAACTCAGGGGGTCGTTGTCCGGGTCAGAGAACGTGTTCGCCGGGAAGACATAGCTGAATGCAGTGCCCGCTGTGGCAGTCTGGTCTGGAATACGATTGTCGATCCTCGGCGCATTGGGGACGTTTTCGACCGTCTCCGTGAAGACACTGCTCCAATCACTTTCTGGTTTGTGGAAGTTGTTGTGACCGCCGGAGCCGTGATCGGCACAGTCGGAATCGCCGCTCACGGTCCGAACCCGCACTTCATACGTCGCACCGGCTTCCAGTTCGACACCGATCTGACCATTCTGCTGATGGGGGAATCTCCCCTCGGCAGAATTGTTGATCGTGAAGCTCCGATCCCTGATGCTGCCACTCGAAGTTAAAGTGTCCTCATAGGCGCCGCTGGCCACGTCATTCGGATTCTGTTGAGTCACTTGATTTGGAGACCGGGCTGTCCGCCAATCTACTGTCGTTTTTCGGTAATTGATTTCAAACGCCGATGACCAATGTTCGAGATCGCAGGATCCTGGTGCGTGATCCCAGTCCCAAGTGACCGTGAGTGCCAATCCCTCGGTATCTGCCGCAACCCGAACATTGGTAGGTGCAGACGTCGATATTGGAGTCTCGACTTGGTGAGCCCCGGCAGTTCCGGCCAACAAAATTGCCCACAAAGCAAAAAAGGCCAGCCACCTTGTCCGCTGGTGGCACGGACTCGGAACAAACAAGCGCGGACTGAACACTTGCGCCACGACACCTTTCCCCCTTTTCATGCAAACATGGCGGAGTGTGTCAGACAGATGGCCGCACCATCGCCGGGACATTCCGGAGATTGCTTGTCTGCTCTGGACATCCGTAACTGCAAGGCCTTCACGAAAAATCATCACTGCCATCTCCAAGACCAATTTCCGATGTCGAACGCGCGCAACAAAAAACCGGTTCAAGCGAACCGGAGATTTCGCAATTTGGCGGAGAGACAGGGATTCGAACCCTGGAGACGGTTCCCCGCCTACACGCGTTCCAGGCGTGCGCCTTCGACCACTCGGCCACCTCTCCGACTGTTAGCGTCCCAATATACCGAGGGCTACCCAACAGCAAGACGCGACCGGTGGGCGATTCTCTGCAAACAACTTCGCCGAAACAGTTCTTTGCCAATCGGGTCCTCGCCAGCAGATGCGATGTTGTCAGCGATCTGGGCGAGCCTTGCCCGGTCCCTGTCGATGCGCTTGGGTAGTTCGGCGATGACCGTGACACCGTCATCTTCGAAGCGGATCGTGCCGGTTTCCGTGCCAGAACCATGGCACGATGACTGGGCGCGGTCCGCGTGTTTCAGGCAAATCGCGCCATTGAGCCAGTCCGAGAGGGCCTTGGCCTGCGCCATCTGTTGATCGGCCGCGTCTTTCTGCATGGCCAGCAGATCCGCAGGCAGCGCGGCGACCTCGCTCACGGGCGTGCGAGGAATGTCGGCGATGGTGATGCGGTTGGAATTCGTCAAGTCGCCCCCCTTCACGGACATCGGGCGATGGGGTTCGTGATCCGCGCCGCGGATCTGTTCGGCCTCGAAAGCCTCGACACCTTCGAGGCGGTAGATCACCCGGCCGCCAATCTTGATGAATTTCGGGGCTTCGGCCGTTCCACCGCCAGCGATCCAGCGTGCAGTGCGAGATGATCCAGCGAGCCGGCAGCTCGATCTGGGAAAGGTGCCTGATCGCCATGTGAACCTCCTTGGGATTTCTGCGAACACTTGCGGGTTCGACATGGCGGAGAGCGTCGGAGGTGCTGAGTAGGCGAAAGGGGTGCGTGCGGAGAGGAATTCAATTTGTCAGAAAAATCCGCTATGTTTCTGACTAGAGAAGGCTGAAGAGGACCGCCCATATGTCTGGTATTTCTGACAGAATCATGAAACGCATTCGCTCGAAGGGCCGCGGACAGTGGGTTTGTACCCCCAAGGACTTCCTCGACCTCGGCAGCCGTGAGGCTGTCGATCAAGCGTTGTCGCGCCTGGCAAAGAGTGGTGATCTGCGTCGGGTCGGCCGAGGGCTCTACGATCTGCCTCGCACCTGCGACGTTCTGAAGCGGCCCGCACCGGTCGATTTGGACAAGGCAGTTGCTGCACTCGCGCGGCGCGACAGCGCTCGCGTCATGCCCGACGGCATCGCCGCGGCAAACCAGCTGGGCCTGACCAATGCTGTCCCCGCAAAGGCAAGCTATGTGACGGACGGAGCGACGCGGGACGTGAAGATCGGCAATCGGACCGTGAGGCTGCGGCATGCAGGTCCGAGTGTGATGGCATGGTCGGGCAAGACCTCCGCGCCAGTCGCACTGGCTCTGCGGTGGCTCGGGCCACAAGCAGCGCTGGACACACGGGTTGCGGCCACGCTCAAGCGCAAGCTGCCAGATGCCGTGAAAAGGGACCTCGTCCGTAACATCGGTAGCCTGCCGAGCTGGGCTGCACCCATCGTGCACAGCATTGTCGATCCGCTGATCACCACACCATGAGCGAGAGCTATACGCGGTCTCTCGCGCTTCCTGATCGCGACCGGAATACAAGCGGCGCTGACATTTGCCTCGCGACCCTCCCACGCTTTGACAAGGCGCCTGATGATAGCGATCCGCTACGAACCCAACGATTGCAGACGGTTGCCCGCCAATAATGGTCACCGACGCCAGTTCACCTACGGACGGGTGTTTGGCAAGGGATCGACAGGGTGAATGTTGACCCGCCGGTTCAGGCGGCTCTTCTTTTCGACTTTCCCAAGGCGCAGTCGGCCGATTTCTGTCGTCGTCCGCACATGGGTGCCCCCGCACGGTTGAAGGTCGACGAGGCTGTCGTTCTTGCTGATCCGAACCAGCCGAACCTTGCCGCGGCCGCTCGGAGGCTTGACCGACATCGTCTTGACCAGCCCGGGATTGGCCGCAAGCTCCTCGTCAGAAATCCATTCATCGGTAATCTCAAGATCGCGCTCGACCAGTTCGTTCAGCGCGTCCTCGATTGCCTGCTTGTCTTCAGGCGCATCGGGCATGTCAAAGTCAAGCCGACCCTTCTCAGCCGAAATCTGCCCGCCCGTCACCGGCAAAGGGATGACCACCGACAACAGATGCAAGGCGGAATGAACGCGCATGTGGGCAAACCGTCTGTCCCAGTTGATCCGTTGCAGGACCGAAACACCGATGGGCAAGTCGACCGGAGCTTCGGGCACGAGAATGATGTCTTCTCCTTCACCCTTGACCGTCGTGGCAATCCTGACTGTCTTGCCGTCGTGAATGATCTCGCCGGAGTCCCCCGGCTGGCCGCCTCCGGTCGGATAGAACAGCGATCGATCCAGAATGATGCCGCCACGATCATTGACGGCAACGACTGTCGCCTCCGCCTCCGTGAGATATGCGTCTTGCGTGAACAATGCTGTGGTCATTCAACCGATTCCTTCACTTTTGCGCCTGGGTACATGCGTCTGTTCGCCTCATGACCGGACAGGCCAAGCCCTCATCATGCGACAGTCCCGTCAATCGTCGCCTTCGACATAGACTGTGGGCAACTCGGGAACCTTCGCGTCAAGCCACGCAGGCACAGGCAATCCCTTCGACCGCAGAAACGCAGGATTGAACAGCTTGGACTGGTAACGAGTGCCATAATCGCAGAGGACCGTGACAATCACGTGGCCCGGTCCGAGATCGTGGGCCAGGCGAATGGCCCCGGCGACATTGATGCCAGACGAACCGCCGAGGCAAAGCCCTTCGTCCTGCAAGAGCGAAAACACCAGTTCCAACGCCTCCGCGTCAGGAATCCGGTAGGGAAAGTCGACCTCCAGGCCATCGAGGTTTCCCGTGATGCGACCCTGACCGATCCCTTCGGTGACCGAAGACCCTTCTGCCTTCATCTCTCCGTGTGCGTAATAGTTGTAGAGAGCAGCACCCTCGGGGTCTGCCAGTCCGATCTTCACGGTATGATTGCGGGCTCGGAGGCCTACTGCAACTCCGGCAAGCGTCCCGCCGGTACCAACCGCACAGATGAAACCGTCAACCTTGCCGTCGGTCTGCTTCCAGATTTCCCGAGAGGTCGTCTCGATGTGAATTCCTCGGTTGGCAACATTGTCGAACTGGTTCGCCCAGATGGCGCCGTTTTTTGTTGATTTCGCAAGCACATCCGCCAAACGCCCCGAGTAGCGAACGTAGTTGTTGGGATCGCGATAAGGCACTGCTGGCACTTCGATGAGATGAGCGCCTGCAAGGCGAAGCATCTGCTTCTTCTCGTCGCTTTGGGTCTCGGGAATCACGATGACGGTGCGGTAACCGAGCGAGCCGCCAACAAGAGCCAGCCCGATTCCGGTATTCCCCGCAGTTCCCTCGACAATTGTCCCCCCGGGCTGAAGAACGCCTCGTCTTTCAGCATCTTTGATGATGCCAAGAGCGGCACGATCCTTGACCGACTGCCCCGGATTCATGAATTCGGCCTTTCCGAGGATTTCGCACCCGGTCATCTCCGACGCATGTTTCAGGCGGATCAACGGCGTGTTTCCGACCGCCTCTGCCAAGTCTGATCTGATTTCCATGTTCCACCCGAAGTCGCAAATTCAACGCAGGCACTCATAACTGCGCGTCTTCACACCATCAACCGTCACCGTGACGAACACCGGACAGGTTGTCAGTCGGAAGCCTTGGAACTGCCGGCACGCTGGAAAGCGGACAATCGTCGCGACAGTCTTTGCTCCAACCCGGATCACATGACCACCAGCGACCCGATATAGGCGCAATATCCAGCGAGCAGGATCCCACCCTCGGTTCGGCTGATTCGATGATGCGTCCACATGAACACGAACAGCACGATCGTCGTTCCGGCGAGCACCCACGCGTCATACTGGGCAATCTCGTCCGAAATCGGCAGCGGAACGATCAACCCCGTCAGGCCGGCGACCCCCGCGAGATTGAAAATGTTGCTACCGAGGACGTTCCCCAACGAAAGATCAGTCTGCTTGTGGTACGCCGCCACGATCGCCGTGACGAGTTCCGGCAAGGACGTCCCGATTGCAACGATCGTCAGGCCAATGATCTCGTCCGAGACCCCGAGCCGCATTGCAAGTTCGACCGAACCCGTAACGAGGCACTCGGCACCGGCAGCGATTGCGACAAAGCCCGCAAGAATTGCCACCAGCGTCTTGATCGGACTGATTTTTTCCTGGTCGGACGCGTCCACGTTGTCGATGATGTCATGAAGATCAGACGATGCCGACCTGGTCCCGGTTTTCGATGCAACCACGAGATAAACGCACAGCGACACAAGAAGAACTGCCGCGAAAAGGGTGTTCAACAAGCCTGTCAGACAGATGATCACGAAGAATGCCGTCACCATCAGCAATGTCACGCCGTCACGCAGCACCGCTCTCGTGTCCACGATTACCGGTGCGAACAGGGCGGGAAGCCCGACGACCAGCAGCGAATTTGCGATGTTGCTGCCCACAACGTTTCCGACAGCGAGGCCGGGCGAGCCCGACAGTGCAGCATTGATCGACACCACCACTTCGGGCAGCGATGTCCCCAATCCGACCACCGTGACGCCGACAACAAGCGGGGAAATCTTGAGCATGCGCGACAACTTGACCGACCCTCGAACCACGAGTTCGCCACCTATCGGCAGCAGGATCAGACCGATCAGAATCAACAGGAAAGTCATCGCCGTTCCCAACTCGTCGCACCGGTGCCAAGCGCACAGGCGGCACTCGTGTGGTGTAACCGTAATGAATGCAAGCCCGAATGCCTGCGGAGGCCGTTGCGAGCCACCCAAGCGCTGCTTGGGGTAACAAAGAGGCTGTCGGGTTACGGCGCTGCCGAGCCATCATGTGGTGCGGGTCACCGCCAATTGAAAGCTGCCAGTACCAAAAATTTGCCGATTGGCAATTCCGAGCCGCCAAAATGTCCTGACTTGCACCACGCTCGCGCCACACCCGCAGTCCCCCGTGCAATGTCCCTCCGGTTGAGCCCGCTTCCTCAAGATTCGCGTGTTGCACGAAATGGCATTGGGAGCCGCCGCCGAATGTGGTAGCCTTTTTCTCACGCGAGACGATCAGCGCTCGGTCTGCGAGTTGTGCAAGCATCGCCAACCGAACGCGTCGCGCTGAGCAGCACAATTGGACGAAAAAACGAAATTGACGGATCAGATCAATGGCGAAACTGCCGACCTACACCCTCGAACGTGTCTTTGACGCACCCCGCCATCTTGTCTGGAAAGCCTGGACAGCCGCTGACATCGTTTCGCACTGGTACGGACCCGGCGTCGAAACCATCATCCACGAACTCGATGTCAAACCGGGAGGTCAGTGGCTCCTGGAAATGCGCATGGGCGAAAACTCGCACCACCAGCGTGTGGATTACGTCGCCGTCGATCCGGGCACGAGCTTCTCGTCGATCCAGTTCGTCACCGACGACAAGTGGAACCCGATTGCCAACCCGATGATGCCAAACTGGCCCCAACAGATCCGACTTGATCTGAGCCTCGAAGATCAGGGCGATCAGACACGAATGCTGATGACCTGGACGCCCCACGAGGCAACCGAAGAGGAAATCGAGTGCTTTGCCAATGCCGTCGGCAACATGGATGGTGGATGGCAAGCCGGAATGAACTTGCTGGCCGAGCAGCTCGAGACATTGAAAAAGTCCTGAGCCCCAAGACCGTTTGCCGACAGAAACCGGCGTGAGGGGAAACAACCTTTTCGGCAGCCCCTTCCCCGAACGGTCCCATGATCGTCCGCACGCGCCCTCGCGAATCGAGATCCCCACGAAGGCCTGTTCGTCACCGCATCGTCAAATGACCGCATCGAGCGCGTCGATCAGCTTCGCCACATCATCCGAGGTGGTGTAGTGCACGAAACTCAGCCGCAGCACGCCATGGTCCGGGTCGATGCCGAGCGCACTGAGACACCGAACGCCGTAGAAATTCCCGCCGCCGGCCATGATTCCATGGTCCGACAATTCGGACGCAACGTCGAACCCTGGCCGACCCAGCCACACGGAAACAGTGGGGACCTTTCTTGACGCGTCAGCCGGGCCGATGAGACGGACCGAAATGTTAAGTGACAGCCAATCCAGCAGCGGCTCGAGAAGCCTGGTTTCGTGTTGACGCATCAGCGTCGCGACGCGTGCAGCAGCACTGCCCGTTTCAGCAGGCTGACCGAAGTGATGCTCGTACAGCGTGTCCATGTAGTCCACCACGCCCGCTGACGCAGCGACCTGGGCGTGATCCGGGCCCGCGGGTGTCAGCCTGTGGATCGGAGAGCGGGCATTGAAGTCGTGCCCCTGGTTTGGAAGCAGTTCAACCAGTTCCCGGCGGACTGCCATGACTCCCTGATGGGTGCCGTATGTCTTGTAGGTCGAGAACAGGTAGATGTCCGCTCCGAGGCTGCCGACATCCGGCAACCCGTGCGGGGCGTAGCTCACGCCATCGACACAGGTCCAGGCTCCAGCATCTCTGGCGATCTTGCAGATCTGGCTGACCGGGTTGATTTCGCCGACGATGTTCGAACAGTGCGGGAAACACACCAGCCTGACGCGTCGATCCAGCAAGTCTTCCAGGCCGTCGATCGGCAGACGACCTGTCTCGGGATCGATCTTCCAAACCCGAACATCGATGCCCGAATCTGCAAGCCGGGACCAGGGACCGACATTGGCCTCGTGATCCTGCTCGGTCACGACGATCGCGTCGTCGCCTTGAAGCATCGACTCGAAGGCCCGCGCCAGTACATAGGTGTTTTGCGTCGTCGAAGGCCCGAACGACAATTCTTCCGGCGCGACCCCGATGGCGCGAGCCATTCGGGTGCGGGCTTCGTCCATCTCCTCCCCGGCGATTCTCGATGCTTCAAAGCTCCCGTAGGGCTGCACCTTTCGCGTGCGATAAAAACGGCTCAGCCTGTCCACAACCTGCCCGCATGGAAACGAGCCGCCCGCATTCTCGAAAAACGACGATGCTGACAAACCCGGATCGGAAAAAGCCGGGAACTGGCTCCTCACGAAATCGATATCAAGTTCCACGCTCAAACTCCCTCAGTTGCCATCTCGGTGCACGTCTCGTTCATGCGAACAGATCGGTTGTCGCTGCAGAGCCATCCTCGTGCCGAACCGCCGCACCAGATCACCGAAATCCACGACTGCCCGTCATCGACCCGACCGGCTCCTTGTCATGATCAATGCCGATGAATCCACCGATCTGCTTGTCCCAGTGCCTCGCAAAGACACCGCCTTTGTTCAACAGTTCTTCGTGGGTTCCTTGCTCCACGATCCGCCCCTCTTCGAGGACGACAATTCGGTGCATCCGCAGAATCGTCGAGAGCCGATGGGCAATGGCAATCACGGTCTTGTTTTCCATCACCTGTCGCAATGCGTCCTGAATCGACGCCTCGACGGTCGAATCCAGTGCAGATGTCGCTTCGTCGAGAATGAGGATCGGCGCATCTTTCAGAACCGCCCGCGCCAAGGCGATTCGTTGCCGCTGTCCGCCCGACAATCGCACGCCGCGTTCTCCAAGATGCGTCTGATAACCGGTGCGACCGTGCTGGTCGCTCAGGGCCAGTATGAACTCGTGCGCTTCGGCCTGTCGGGCCGCCTCGATGATCTCTTCCTGTGACGCATCCGGTCGACCGTAGCCGATGTTCTCGAGCGCGGGCCGATTGAACATCGCGGTCTCTTGGGTCACCATGCTGATCTGACGCCGCAGGCTCTCCTGCGTCACGTCCCGCAAGTCGTGGCCGTCCACAAGGATCCGGCCCGAACGCGGATCGTACAATCGCATCAAGAGCGCGGCCATCGTCGACTTTCCCGCCCCAGACTCGCCGACTAGTCCGACATGCTCGCCCGGCTCGATCGTGAGATTGATCTCCTCAAGACCGCCGCCGTGCAGACCATAGGCGAATGAAACGTCCTCGTAGACGATCTGCCCCTTTGCCGTTGGCAGGGCATAGGCGTTGGGACTGTCGGACATCCCGTGGGGGACCGCAAAGGTCCGCATCCCGTCTTCCGCTTCGCCCACATTCGAGTAGATCGCCATCAGGACAAAACTGACCCAACCGGACATCTGCGCGATTCGAAGCGAGACCGCCCCGGTCGCTGCAATGTCGCCCGCCGACGCCTCGCCATGGGTCCAGAGCAGCAGCGTGCCTCCCACCAAAGTGACCGGCAACAGACCGGAAGCTGTCATCAGCGAGAACCTGAATGCCGTTGCAACCTTGCCGAAGCCAAGCGCCTCGTGCCTGAAATTGTGCATGGCTCGCAGCGCCGCGCGGTCCTCGTGGTTGCTGTGCGCGAACAGCTTGACCGTGCGAATATTGGTGATCGTGTCGACAATCTGGCCGGAGAGCATCGAACGCGCGTTCGCCCGGTCACGCGAACGAATGCGAATTCGGGGCATGAACCAGCGGATCATCAACCAATAGATGACGAGCCACACGGCGAGTGCGACAGACACGCGAGGGTCGATGGCGGCCAGCAGCAACAGCGATCCGACGAGCGACGCCAATGCAAACGAAACGACATTGACGATTTCGACGACAGTTTCGGTGATCGCGCGGGACGTCTGCAACAGTCGCTGGGCGATTCTGCCTGCAAAATCATCGTCGAAAAATGTGACGGACTGGTCGATTGTGTGACGATGCAGCCGCGCAAGGACAAGTGAATCGACATTCGGCGCGATGAACATCGATGAGAACATCGAGTTCAGTCCGAAGATGATCGGACGCAACACGAGAAAGAAGGCGACCGCACCGCCGAGCAGGAGAATGTTGTCCGCAAACAGGGTGTCCGGGTTCGCGCCGACGACTCGGTCAATGACCGCACCGAGGATCAGCGCAGAATAGACCTCGAGTGTCCCGGCGGCCATCGAGACGATTGCCGCAACAACAATGACCGGCACCGCACCTTGCAGGCACCAGACATAGAATTTCGCGAGCGACGCCGGTGGACTGCCCGGAATCCTGCGTTCAAGATCAAAAAGCTGGCTGAACCACATGCAATCTAACGATCAATTCCTGCCCTGCACTCCGGAAATCGCAGCCCGTAACGAGCAGATTCCCGTCACCTGTCGGCTCGCGACCGACACCTGCCGGTCCTCGCAGCACTGGCCCACATGGCCGAGTGCCGCACCGTATCGAGGAGTCTCGGTGTCGCGAACCGGCATCATCGAGCCACCCGACATGTTCCGCAACATCGGCCAGCATCACGGGAACAAGCATCTCGGCGAAGGTCATCTTGACCATTCAGGAACCGAAGGCCACCCGTCTCGGGAGGTCGCCCAACCTGCCGCTGATCTCCGGGGACCGGACGGCGCGAATCGCTGGCATCGTGCCGACCACCCGACCAGCTCGAGAACCCGAACTGACAAGAACAGCGCAGTTTTGCCAAATGCGACCCGTTCGACCCTTCGCCATGCCAATGGCGGAGGGGCAACCTACGCGTTCACGTCGACAATGACTCGTCCCTTGACCTGACCTTTCAGGATCGTTTTCCCGAGTTCCGGCAAATCCGCCAATGTCGCGGGTTGGGCCATCGATTCCAGCAACTCGTCCTCGATGCACGACGCAATCCGATCCCAGACCCGAACCCTGTTGGCATGCGGTTGAAGGACACTGTCGATGCCAAGCAGACTGACGCCACGAAGCAGAAACGGAACAATCGAAGCCGGGACCGAAGCGCCGCCCGCAAGACCGACGGCAGCGACCGACGCACCGTACTTCATCTGGCCCAGAACCCGAGCCAGCATGTTTCCGCCAACCGCATCGACGCAACCTGCCCAGGTCTCGGATTCGAGCGGTCGCTTGACGGTCTCGTTGATCTCTTCCCGGCCGATGATCTGGGTCGCGCCGAGCGACATCAGATAGTCGCGGGTCTCCTCCCTGCCGGTGACCGCCGCGACCTCGTAGCCCAGTCGCGCGAGAATGGCCGTGGCAACCGAGCCGACGCCACCGGCAGCGCCGGTCACGAGGACCGGGCCCTGACCAGTCTCGAGGCCATGATCTTCCAGGGTCATGACAGCCAGCATCGAGGTGAACCCGGCGGTTCCAACGATCATCGCCTGACGTGTCGACAATCCGTCCGGCAGACGAACCAGCCAGTCCGCCTTGACGCGCGCCTTCTGGGCGTAGCCGCCCCAGCGATTCTCGCCAACCCGCCAACCGGTCAAGACGACCCGATCGCCCGGCCGAAACCGCTCGTCGTCCGAGCTCTCGACGACACCGGCAAAATCGACCCCAGGAACGTGCGGGTAGTTTCTGACGAGCCCGCCGCCGGATCCAAGACAAAGGCCGTCCTTGTAGTTGACCGTTGAATGCTCGACCGCGACGGTGACCTCTCCCTCGGGCAGATCGGCCTCGGTGACCTGCTCGACTTCTGCAGAGGTCGTGCCTTCTGCGTTCTTCCTGACCACAAGTGCGTTGAATTTCATGGTGTTGTCCCTGTTTGCATGTCAGTTTGGATGGCCGTCACGTCGCCGCGACAAAGCGAGGCGTCGGACCCTCATCAAGGTCCGGACCAGTCGATCGGGCAGATTTCGGCCGACTTGCCATCGAAGTCCCACACCCTGCCATGATCCCGCAACCGGGACCGCAGGCCTTTTGCGACAATGATGTCCGGGCCCATCCAATAGCGCGTGTTTCGAATGACGACCTGCTCGTTCGAGTCGAGTCCGGCCACCTCTTCGATCTCGCCCTGGATCTTCTTCCCAACGACAATCGACCGGCGCCGCTTTTCCCTGACGATCTCGACCTTGGTTCTCTCGGCGTGGATGATCGTGCTGACGAGCATCGTGAACAGGCCAGTGGTTCCACCCGCCGATCCCGACAGGATTTTCAGGATTCCGTTGTAGGCCTTCTGGGTGGCGCGGTCGTCGACATAAGCCGCAACCTTCCAGTTGCCCTCCGCCATCTTTCCCGGAATGTCGACCAGCAGCCCGATGTTCAGACCGGAGAGGTCCTCGCCCTCGAAATGGCCTTGATCGATGCTGATCGCCATCCAGGCATGACAGTAACCCTCGGTCGGCGGATGCTTGCCGAGGCTGACGACACACGGACAAAAGACCGTGCAGGAGCAGTTCAGAAAGAGCTCGCCCTTGATCTTCCAGTCGGTCGGTTCCCGACGACGCCTCGTCGGGATCATGCGCTGGTCGATTCGTTCCAGGACCTCGAGCCGGTCGCTCCGGCGTGGCCTCTCGCTTGCCTTGCTGGTCATCGGATCGTTCGTCACCCCTGCCTTGCCCGCGCTACACCGCACCAACCGCGACCAGCAGACCGGACGCCATGAATACGACACCCAGAGGTCGCGTCACGTACTTCGCCAAATCGGGTAGCTTTTCGAGGATCATGACCCCAGTTGCAAGCCCCATCCACGTGAGGTTCATGGTCCCCCCGACAAACCCGAGCAGCATGAAGCCCCAGCAGCATGCCACGCAGTACACGCCGAATCCTGCACCCATGCGCAGGCCGCCCCGAAAACCCGGGCGCCAATTTCCCAGGAAGTACAGTGTGGGAGACAGGCAGACGCCCTGGCAAACCTCCTTGGCTCGGGTGAACTGATAACCTCCGACCACGAACAGAATTGCCGCCTGAAGCCATCGAACCGTCGCCGATCCAAGCAGGTCAATCAGTTCGGCCTCGAACAGTGCTATCTGCAGCATCGAGATCGCTGCAGCGAAGCTGAACCACGCAATGGCATATCCTCCGACGAGACCGGTCCATCCCTGTCGTGTTGCGTGGCCTGAACCGATCAGAGTTTCGAAGGATGCGAGCACCGGAACGAGCGTCGGCCCCATCATGGCCAGCATCATGATCGCCCACATCGGAAACAGGACATTGAATCCCTGCATCGGCATCATGTTCATGCCGGTGGAGACCCCGAGCAGGTTCAGACCCGACATTTCCGCCATGCCAAACATGATCCACCAAGCCACCGCGATGACCGAAAAAAATGTCAGCCATCCGATTGCGCGCGCCCGATCTCGAAGAATCCTCGTGAACATGTTGAACGAACCTCGTCCGCCGTTTCCCGACCATCGTCCAAGATCGCCCTCATTCACCGGATCATTCAAATTGTCCATCCGTGTTCGCGCCCGATTCGCCGAAGACTCACGCGGATGCCGGACCGGCAAATCGCTTGCTCGCTGTCACCGCCTTCCGCATCGAACCGGTCAGACCCCGACGGGCCCGGCGTCTCCACCCCGAATCCGAACGGAATTCGCAGTCGAACCGTGGTCAGCAGACGTTCGGTCGGGCTTGCGTTCGGTGATGTCATGTTCCATCTTGTTCGACAGTCTCCGGGTCTCGGGCAGATGCCATCAGCGTCCTGGTGCAGATTGCATCTCGTCGAGTCCATCGGAACGAAAAGGTCAAGTCGTCACGGTCCCTTAGCTCAGCTGGATAGAGCGCCACCCTCCGAAGGTGGAGGCCGAAGGTTCGAATCCTTCAGGGACCGCCAGACGATCAACCGTGTTCAGCAAACCCCGCCGAAACGCCTCATGTCGGTCAGCCTGTCGAGGTGAACAACGCGCAACGACGGCTCCGCGCGCATCGTCGGTCGATCAATGCGCCGCAGTCACTCGTCTTGGTCAGTGTCATTGTCAATTGGTGCGGCCGAGAAGACTCGAACTTCCACGGGTTTTACCCCACAGCGACCTCAACGCTGCGCGTCTACCAAATTCCGCCACGGCCGCACTTCAGAACGAGGAGCCTATAAACGACGCCTTTGTTGATGTGAAGTGGTCTCGATTGCGCCTAGACTCCCCCGGATCGTGATCGATTCGGAGCCACCATGGTCGAATGGAAGGAAACCCCGAGCGAAGTGCCGTACGATGCGGCGGTGAACGCGATGCGCGAGCGCGTCTCGGCAATCCATGAAGGACGCGCGGACGAGCTCGTCTGGCTGCTCGAACACCCGCCCCTTTACACGGCCGGGACCAGCGCCGACCGCGAGGCGCACCATGTCGGGGGAAATCGGATTCCCGTTTACCCGAGCGGGCGCGGGGGCATGATGACCTACCACGGTCCCGGCCAGCGGGTCGTCTACGTGTTGCTCGACCTCAATCGTCGCGGCAAGGACGTCCGCGACTTCGTGTGGCGCCTCGAGGAGTGGATCATCCGAACCGTCGCGGAATTCGGGGTGACGGGCGAGAGGCGCTCGGGACGCGTCGGGGTCTGGGTCGTTCGACGCGAAATGCCGCCCTTGATCAGCGGCGAACCGCGGGAGGACAAGCTGGCCGCCATCGGGGTCCGCCTGTCAAGATGGGTCAGTTCGCACGGGCTCTCGATCAATGTCGAACCCGACCTCGCGCATTATGATGGAATCGTGCCCTGCGGGATTTCCGACCACGGAATCACCAGTCTCGTCGACCTCGGCCTGCCAGTGACCATGGCCGACGTCGACAACGCCTTGCGACGGACTTTTCACACGGTTTTTTGACAAATGTCGGTTTACCGGGACTGCCCCGCACGAGGATCGAACGAATCCCTCGAGGTCGGCTTGTGTTCACCGGCAGTCCTGATAATGACCTGCAAGGTCGCTTGACAGGGTCGGTCGAATCCCGAAAGGCCCGATGACGCAGACATGTCCCACGAGGGGAACGCACGACGGTCGCGAGATGAGAGAAAAGCACTATCCGAGACTGAAGGAAAAGCACCGCGGCGTCAGGGAAAACTCTCCCGAAAACCTGCGGCTGCGCGTGCATCGGGCGCTCAGCTGGCTCAACCGGGCCGAACAGGAGGCCGATGACGATGACGCCGCCTTCATCTTCTACTGGATCAGCTTCAACGCGGCCTACGCGACCGAGGGCACCTTCGCGCACCGGACGAACTTTCGCGCCACCGAGCGCAACAATTTTTCGATTTTCTTCTCGACGCTCGTCGAACTCGACCGGGACGAACAGATCTACAGCGTCATCTGGGAGCAGTTCCCCGAATTCGTTCGCTCGCTCCTGAACAACCACTTCGTCTACCAGCCGTTCTGGAACCATCACAACGGCGTCGACGGCTACGAGAACTGGGAAGATCGTTTCAGGAACAGTCGCAACCAGGTCGCTCGGGCCTTGAAGTCGAAGAACACGGTTCAGATCCTCGAGATCCTCTTCGATCGCCTGTACGTGCTCCGCAACCAGCTGATTCACGGCGGCTCCACTTGGGGCAGCGCGGTGAACCGGGACCAGGTTCGGGGCGGCCGGAACATCCTCGCAAGACTGACCCCGTTCTACATCGAATTGATGATGGACAATCCCGACTTGCCCTGGACGAGAGGCCACTATCCGGTTCTCGAATCCGTCTGACGGGCTGAGCAAGGGTTTCGAGCCGATACGGGCAGTCTCGTTTTCGTTACCGGTGGCCGCGAATCAGTTGTGACAAATCGGCAATTCGCGTACGAACCCGAGGCAAGACCCGACTGGGACTCGGGCATTTGAGGCGGAAATTCCTGGAGGACTCCATGGCAGATGCTGCTCTGCACGACCACGATGCACATTCCAGCCCGGGCTTTTTTGTTCGGTGGTTCATGTCGACGAACCACAAGGACATCGGTCTGCTCTACATTTTCACGGCCGGATTCGTCGGCTTCATCTCGGTTGCATTCACCGTTTTCATGCGCCTCGAGCTCATGGAACCCGGCGTGCAGCACATGTGTCTCGAAGGAGCGCGGCTGATCGCGGCAGCAACGGAAGATTGCACGCCCAACGGACACTTGTGGAATGTTCTGATCACCGGCCACGGCATCCTGATGATGTTCTTCGTTGTCATCCCGGCCCTGTTCGGCGGCTTCGGCAACTACTTCATGCCGCTGATGATCGGTGCGCCGGACATGGCGTTTCCGCGACTGAACAACCTCAGCTACTGGATGTACGTCACGGGAACCTCGCTCGCTGTCTGCTCGATGCTCGTCCCCGGCGGAAACAACCTCAGCGGTTCAGGCGTCGGATGGGTGCTCTATGCGCCGCTGTCGACGACCGAGGCCGGAATGTCGATGGATTTCGCCATATTTGCGGTCCACGTGTCCGGGGCATCGTCGATTCTTGGCGCGATCAACATGATCACCACGTTCTTGAACATGCGCGCGCCAGGCATGACGCTTCACAAGGTGCCGCTCTTTGCGTGGTCGATCTTCGTCACGGCTTTCCTCATCCTCCTGTCGCTTCCGGTGCTTGCGGGCGCGATCACCATGCTTCTCACCGACCGCAATTTCGGAACGACCTTCTTCGATGCGGCCGGTGGCGGTGACCCGGTCCTTTACCAGCATCTGCTGTGGTTCTTCGGCCACCCGGAAGTCTACATGATCGTCGTGCCGGGATTCGGTGTCATTTCGCACGTGATCTCGACATTCTCCAAGAAGCCGATCTTCGGCTATCTGCCGATGGTCTATGCAATGGTCGCGATCGGGGCGCTCGGTTTCGTCGTTTGGGCGCACCACATGTACACGGTCGGAATGAGCCTGACCCAACAGACCTACTTCATGCTGGCAACCATGGTGATCGCAGTCCCGACCGGCATCAAGATCTTCAGCTGGATCGCGACCATGTGGGGCGGTTCCGTGTCATTGAAGACCCCGATGCTGTGGGCCTTCGGCTTCCTTTTCCTCTTCACTGTCGGCGGAGTCACGGGAATCGTTCTCAGCCAGGCGGGTCTGGATCGGGCCTATCACGACACCTATTACGTGGTTGCTCACTTCCACTACGTCATGTCGCTCGGGGCCGTCTTCGCGATCTTCGCGGCTGTCTACTACTGGATCGGCAAGATGTCGGGCCGGCAGTATCCTGAATGGGCCGGGCAGCTGCACTTCATCACGACGTTCATCGGCGCGAACATCACCTTCTTCCCCCAGCACTTCCTCGGCCGTCAAGGAATGCCGCGACGCTACATCGACTACCCCGAACAGTTCGCCCTGTGGAACGAGGTGTCGTCCTATGGCGCGTTCCTGACGTTCGCCTCCTTCGTGTTTTTCATCGGGATCGTCTTCTACACCATCCTGTGGGGCAAGAAGATCGAAGAGAACGCCTACTGGGGCGAACATGCCGACACGCTGGAATGGACCTTGCCGAATCCGCCGCCGGCTCACACCTACGACATCCTTCCGACGCGAGAGGAGTGGGACCGGCAGGGTCATCACTGATCGCGCGACCCTGACCGGAACGGACCGTCACGGTTGCGCAGCAGGGAGCGAACGCCAGAACGGACCGAGTCATGAGCGAGAGGACACAGGAGCGAGGGCGCGATCTCGGGCTTCCAGCGGAGCGATTGCCAACGACTGATGGTGTCGCCTCCCGCTCGGACGTGCCGCTGTTTCATCTGACGCTCAGACCGAACAGGTCGCTCACACGCAAGGGACATGCATTCATGATCCTTGCGACGTTTCTGGCCTTTGCGGTCATGCTGCTTCCCTTCATGGGGACAGCGATGTGGCTCGTTTTGCTTCCGTTTCCGCTGGCCGTTCTCTGGCTGATGAGCGCCTTGCTCGAACGCAACCATGGCGACGGCCGGTTGACCGAAGAGCTGAGCATCTGGCCTGACCTGATCACCGTCGATCGGTTTGACCCACGGCAGTCGAACGGGCAACACTGGTCGGCGCGTCCCTACTGGACCACGGTTCACCTTTATGCCGACAGCGGCCCTGTCGAGAATTACCTGACCCTGCGCGGCAACAACCGCGAGATCGAGCTCGGGGCGTTTTTGAGCCCGCACCAGCGATCCGACCTCTTCAATCAGCTGCAGCGAATTCTCGCCAAGGCGACGGCAAACCCGCATCTGTCCCATCTGTCGCGGTGACCCGATCGCGCGGGCATGACCTGCGCGCAAAGATGCAACCGGGCCAGTTCGTTCGACATTCCCAACGGGATTCATGACATTTCATCCATCGACGTCATCAGGAGGCAAAGATGAGCAAGATCAACCTGGAACACGCAAATGTCACCGTCAGGGATCCCGACCAGACAGCGGCGATGCTCACGCGCCTCTTTGGCTGGACGGTACGCTGGCAAGGGGTCAAGGGAACGTCGATTCATGGCGGGTACTCGGTTCATGTCGGAATACCGGGCAACGGCGACGGATCGACATACCTCGCCCTGTACCGTCATCCCGAATCGGATCAGGCCGAGACCGACAGTTACCGAACGCTGGGCGGACTAAACCACATCGGCGTCGTGGTCGACGACCTCGAAGCCGTCGAAAAGCGGGTGCTCGCCGAAGGGCTGACCACCCATTCCCATGCGGACTACGAACCTGGTCGGCGATTCTATTTCGACACCGACGACAACATCGAGTTCGAAGTCGCAAGCTACGACTGATCGACGGGAGTCGGATTCGACGCCTGCGGTCACCTGTCAGATTTCTGACGAATCATCAGGGGAAACATGGGCAATCGGTCAGCGTTGCACCAGGATCACGTCAATCGAATCGCGCAGTGCCGTCGTCGCCGATGACTTGACTTTGCGGGCTCGTCACCCAAGCAGGTTGCGCACGGCCGCGCCAACTGCGCCGAAATCCATCTGGCCGGTGTATCGGCCCTTGAGATGGCCCATGACACGGCCCATGTCCCGAATTCCCGACGCACCGACTTCCTTGATCGCGGCCTCGATCGCCTGGTTGATCTCGTCTTCGCTGAGACGCCTGGGAAGAAACTCCTGAATGACCTTGATCTCGGCGCGCTCCTGCTCGGCGAGTTCCAGACGACCGGCTTCCTCGTAGACCTTGATGCTCTCGTTTCTTTGCTTCACCATCTTGTCGAGGATGGAGAGGATCTCGCTTTGCGACACGCCGGCGTCGTTGCCTTCGCCTCGCGCCCCAATGTCCCTGTCATTGACGGCAGCCGTGATCAACCGGAGTGTCGACACCCTGATCTTGTCACGGCTCTTGATCGCCTGGGTCAGCGCAGTCTTGATTCTGTCACGCATGTCATTGGAGCTTCTGTTGGCGGGATGGCATCATACGAAGCGACAAATGCCATTTCAACTGCCCGAATCCCACCCGGGCGTGTCGGATCACGACCGCCCCTGCCCGACCGGTTGACCCTTTGGTCGGGAATCAATTAGGAAGCCAATCGACCATCGATGACAGGGTGCGGCTCCGTCCGGCCACAGTGTCAGATCCAGCGACCGGAGCCTGCAATGACAACCAGCGCCTTGACCCGCACCTCGGACAAGCCGACAGCCAGCATCGTCCTCTCTGACGGCACCTGCTTCCTTGGCCACGGATTCGGCGCGACCGGGTCGGTGACGGCCGAGCTCTGCTTCAATACCGCGATGACCGGCTACCAGGAAATCATGACGGACCCGTCATACGCGGAACAGGCGGTCACCTTCACTTTCCCCCACATCGGCATCACCGGCACCAACGACGAGGACAACGAGGCGGGAGACCCGGTCGCGCGAGCCATGATCGTGCGGTGGGACCCGAGCGAACCATCCAACTGGAGATCGCAGCAGTCGATTTCCCAATGGCTTGCAGGCCGCAACTGCGTCGGCGTTGGCGGGGTCGACACCCGCAGACTGACACGGGCAATCAGGCATCTCGGAGCGCCGCACGCAAACATTTGTCATGACCCGGAAGGGAATTTCGACATCTTGGCGCAAATGGCAGAGGCGAAGGCCTTTGACGGTCTCGAAGGGCGGGACCTCGCGCGCGACGTGACCTGCCTGCAGGCCTACAAGTGGAACGAGTCGCGCTGGAGCTGGCCCGACGGATATCAGCAGCGCGACACGGATTCGGGCAAGCGCGTTGTCGCGATCGATTATGGCGCCAAGCGCAACATCCTGAGATGCCTTGTGGATGCCGGCTGCGAGGTCACGGTTTTGCCGGCACAATCCACCGCGGAGGACATTCTTCGCCGAGACCCGCAGGGCCTGTTTCTTTCCAACGGACCCGGAGACCCTGCGGCAACCGGAGAATACGCCGTGCCGATGATCCAGGAAGTTCTTGAGCGAAGCTCGATTCCGATTTTCGGAATTTGCCTCGGTCACCAGATGATCGGTCTCGCGCTCGGAGCCAAGACCGTCAAGATGAACCATGGTCATCACGGCGCGAACCATCCGGTCAAGGATATCGAAACCGGACGCGTCGAGATCACCTCGATGAATCACGGGTTCGCCATCGACTCCCAGTCACTGCCGGAAGACGTGATGGAAACGCATGTTTCGCTCTTCGATGGATCGAATTGCGGGCTTCGCATGCGCGACAGGCCGGTGTTCTCGGTACAGTACCACCCCGAAGCAAGCCCGGGTCCAACTGACAGCTATTACCTGTTCGAGCGATTCGTGAAGGCGATGGAAACGCGCGATTCGGCATGAATGGCGACACTGTCGCGTCATGAGGTGAAACCCGTCAAGGTGTCGGGATTCTCGGACGCACCGACCCGCAAAGGCGCCGGAAATGGAACAAGCAGGCGTCGGGTTTCCTGTCAGTCGCATCAGTAACACGAGCCAAAATGCGACCAGATCGAACACGCACGGATATCCTGATCAGCGGCGGCGGCATCGCGGGGCTGACGGCGGCGGCTCTTCTTGGCTCAGCCGGGTTCGATGTCGTGTGCGCCAGTGCCGAGGACTTGCCCAAGCAACATGACGGCCCTCACCGCGACAATCGCACGACCGCGTTCCTGCAGCCGGCCTGCAAGACCTTGGAGGCGGCAGGAATCTGGGATCGCGTGGCTGCCAATGCAACACCGCTTCAGGTTCTCAGCCTGCTCGACGCGGGTGCGACGGGACATGCCTCCCGGCATACGGTTCGATTCGATTCCGCCGAACTCTCGGACCAGCCGTTCGGCTGGAACATTTCGAATCGCCTCTTTCGGCAGGCCGTCGTCGAACGCATATCCGAATTGCCGAACGTGTCGCTGCGAGGCGGCGTGGCAACCGGCCGGATCTTTCCGCGAACCCGCGACGTCGTCATTGAACTGAGCGACGGCAGCAGTGTTTCGTGTGGGTTGCTGGTCGGCGCCGATGGCCGAAACTCACGGGTCCGGGACGCGCTCGGGATCGGTGTCCGGACCTGGGATCAAGGCCAGATCGCTGTCGCGGGGTCGGTGCATCATGAGTTTCCTCACGAATCGGTATCGTTCGAGATCTACAAGTCTGGCGGTCCGCTGACGCTGGTTCCCACGCCGAACCGCGAGGGACGCTTCACATCGGCCCTGATCTGGATGGACAAGGCCGAAAGGGTCAGGCAGCGGTCCGCCCTGCCCCAATCGGAATTCAATCGCGAATTGACAGAACGAAGCTGTGGCGTCCTCGGTCAACTCGAGGTCGCCGGCCAACTGACGCACTGGCCCGTCATCGGGCAGCTCGCGCACCGCTTGAGCGGTCAGCGAACGGTCATACTCGCAGAAGCAGCCCATGTCGTTCCCCCGATCGGTGCACAAGGGCTGAACATGTCGCTCGCCGACATCCAGACGCTCCATGACCTCGTCCGATCGGATAGCGGAGTTCGGGACCCCGGTTCGAGCGCGGTGCTCGATCGCTTCTCGAGGCGCCGTTGGCCTGACATTGCGGCGCGGGTCGCCGCAGTCGAAATGCTCAACCGGGCATCGATCGCGGGGCACCCTGTCGTCACCGGCCTTCGGCTGAAGGCGCTTGAAGCGCTGCAACAGTCGTCTGCAATGCGCAAGCCGTTGATGAGGGCAGGACTGGGCTGGCTCGACTGAGTCAGCGGTCGCCCGCCCGGCATTTCTCGCATCGGTACGGATTTGCGTCGCTGAGAGCGGTTCCCGAATTCGACCTTGCCTTTGCCTGGTCCTTGCCACCCGTGATCCCCTTGTGCATCACGGTTTGGCGTCAACTGCGATTTCAGGACTTCAAATGCCCGCCCGAAAGGCATATGGCGCACAGGTTGGGTGCGAGACGTCGGCTCGAGGGCCATTCGAACTGCAGCGCTCGACAAAATCGATCTGAATTGAAGTGAGGACACCGCCCATGCGCGTATACTACGACACTGACTGCGACGTGAATCTGGTCAAGGACCTGAAGGTCGCAATTCTCGGTTACGGTTCACAGGGGCATGCCCATGCCTTGAATCTCCGTGATTCGGGAGCAAAAAACCTTTGCATCGCCTTGAGAGAAGGGTCGGGCTCTGCGCAAAAGGCAAGCGCCGAGGGCCTCGACGTCCGGAACATTCCCGACGCGGCAGCGTGGTGCGATCTGATGATGTTCGCGATGCCCGACGAGCTGCAGGCCGAAACCTACAGAAATCACGTCCATGGCAACATCAGGGACGGCGCCGCGATCGCGTTCGCTCACGGCCTCAACATCCATTTCGGGTTGATCGAGCCCAAGCCGACCCTTGATGTCATCATGATGGCGCCCAAGGGGCCTGGGCACACGGTTCGCGGAGAATACGTCAAGGGCGGCGGCGTTCCCTGCCTCGTTGCCGTCAACAACGATGCGACCGGTCGCGCTCTCGAAACCGGCCTGTCCTACTGCTCCGCCATCGGCGGCGGCCGTTCCGGCATCATCGAGACCACCTTTCAGGAAGAATGCGAAACCGACCTGTTCGGCGAACAGGCCGTTCTGTGCGGCGGGCTGGTCGAATTGATTCGGATGGGATTCGAGACCCTGGTCGAAGCGGGCTACGCGCCCGAGATGGCGTATTTCGAGTGCCTGCACGAAGTGAAGCTGATCGTCGATCTGATCTACGAAGGCGGCATCGCCAACATGAATTACTCGGTTTCGAACACGGCAGAGTACGGGGAGTATGTCTCGGGACCAAAGGTCCTTCCGCGCGCCGAAACCAAGGAACGCATGAAGGCGGTTCTCGACGACATCCAGTCCGGAGATTTTGTCCGCGGTTTCATGCTCGAGAATGCTGTGGGTCAACCGTTCTTCAAGAGCACGCGACGCATAAACGACGCGCACGAGATCGAGCAGGTTGGCGAAAAGCTGCGGGCAATGATGCCGTGGATTTCGGCAGGGCGTCTCGTCGATCAGGACAAGAACTGAAGCGACGGTCCGTCATGGGCGGCAAGGGGCCGACGGGTCGGCCCCTCGCGTCTTGCAGAAAGCGCGGCGTGCCGGGTTTCGGACACGTGGCGGGCGCCTTCGATCGGGTTCAACATCGGAACCCGGGTTTGAGCAGAGTCCTTATTCACCGGGCATCATGTCCGATACGTAGTGCGGAATCTGCGATCTCGTGATGCCGATTTCGGCCAGTTGCTCATCGGTCATTCCCGACAGCACGGAGGTGACTCGGGCTTTTGCGTGGCGATTGATCATTCGTTCGAAGAACAAACCGATCACGTTCCAAGCGCGAGCGAAACCTGATCGCGCGGCGTCTCCAGCGCCCGCGAAGGCACCGAGAGACAGGTTGTTGCTTGCAGTCTGCATGTCAAAACGCCTCGTCTGCAGCTTCCCGGGCGATCGCGGCAATGTCTGCGCGCATGATCCCGAGATCTTCGAGATCGCGGTCGGAAAGCCTGCTCAGTTCCTCGTGGGTCTTCCTGAAGTTGCGGTACCATCTCCATCCACGGGCAGCGGAGGCCAGTTGAGCACGCAGCCATCCGAGCGGATGAATGTCGAGATGGCCGATGGTTGCGGTCCTGCGGACCATGTCTGCGATCATGACTTGTGTCCTTCTCAAATCGCGGGCCGGTTGTCGTGATTGATCCGGTCCCCTTTCCGAGACAGAGATAGGTTTGCCGTGGCTGCCCAACAACGCACATCTTCGCATAGCCGTTATGCAGATTCGGGCATGCATTCCCGATCGTCCTCCAACCATGTCGAGCGGGCACGAATGGCCGCAATCCGGGCGATCATGGAGCCAGCCAGATGATTGATGCGGGCAACTCGCGCCTTGAAGTGGCGGAAGGCCGCACCCGACCGGCGGCCGAAATCTCGGGGACGACGGAATTCGGCAGGGAAAGGGCGTTGCCTTCGGTTCAAGGACAGATCCGAGCGATGCCGCAATCCTCATCAGTGCAAGGCGCGATCCGTGCTTGAGAGTCTGTTTCGCCTCTCGTCCACCCGCGGCAGAACCCGTCCCTTGCTGCTGGTGTGCGCACTCGGATTGATGTGGGGCGGGTCGTTCCCCTGCGTCGAACTGGCACTGACCGGATTCGGGCCGGTCACCGTTGCCGCCGCCCGCGTGTCGCTCGGCGCGACCGTTCTCACGATCTTCTGTTTCGTCCGCGGCCAGGAAATCCGCTTTCTCTCGACCGCCGACAATCAGACCCTGTGGCCCTATTGCATCGGCATCGGCGTGATGTCCCTGTCCTTGCCTTGGGTGCTTCTGAACTGGGGACAGGTTTACGTGACATCGGGGTTCGCCGGCCTCTCGATGGCGACGATTCCCTTGATGATCTTGCCGATGGCGCATTTTCTGACCCGAAACGATCGATTGACCGTCACGAAAACCATCGGGATCCTGTTCGGTCTTGCAGGAGTCGTCGTGCTGTTCGGACCCGGCGCCATCCTTGGGTCCGGTTCCGGAAGCATCGAGACTCTCGCGCAATTCGCCTGCATCGTTGCGGCGGCTGGCTATGCGACCGGTTCCATCCTGATCGCGAGACTGCCCGATGTTCCGCGCCTGCCGTTCGGCGCGGTCAACCTCCTGGTTGGCGCCGTCGTCCTCGTTCCCGTCGCGCTATGGATCGAAGGCGTTCCCTCGGCGTCTCCCGGCCTTCCCGCCATATTCGGAATCCTGTTCCTTGGCATCGGATCGACAGCCGTAGGAACGCTTATCCTCATGCGTGTGATAAGGGACGCCGGTGCGTCCTACCTCAGCCTGGTCAACTACCAGATTCCGGTCTGGGCCATGATCTTTGGAACCACCCTGCTCGATGAGCCGCTGCCGCCGCAGTTCCTGATCGCGCTCGCGCTCATCCTGGTTGGTTTGTTCATCAGCAATCGCGGCAGGCGTATTGTCACATGAGGCAAAGGCCCCGGGGTGCCGTCAAGCGGCGTCCGCCACGGCAGTCGCCACGTCGGAGACGACCGAGTTCAGCAGTTCTCGATCATCGCATTCGCCCATCACCCTGACGAGCGCTTCGGTGCCGGACTTGCGGATGACGAGCCGGCCCGACGATCCAAAAGCCTCTCGACCGGCATCGATGGCCGACTGGACCTTCTCCGTCGACAACGGGTCCTTCCCCTTGTCGCACCTGACATTGTGCAGAAGCTGGGGAACCGGCTCGAACGGGCGAAAGAGTTCGCTGGCCTTCCGGCCCGACTCCACCATGACGCTCAGGACCTGGAGTCCTGCGGTCAGGCCGTCGCCCGTCGTCATGTAGTCCGACATGACGATATGTCCTGACTGTTCGCCACCAAGATTGCACCCGTTCTTGCGCATCGTCTCGACAACGTAACGGTCACCGACATCGCATCGGATGACCGAAAGCCCAAGCCCCGAAAGATAGCGTTCCATCCCCATGTTGGACATGATCGAGGCCACGATCGAATTCTGTGCGAGCTTGCCCTCTTCGAGCCAGGTCTCGGCGATCAGCGCCATGATCTGATCGCCACCGGCAACATTGCCCTTTTCGTCGATCATGACGACGCGGTCCGCATCGCCGTCGAGGCAAATCGCGACATCGGCACGCGTTTCATTGACCGCCGCCACGGCGGCAGCGGTGCTGGTCGACCCGCAATTGTCGTTGATGTTGTAGCCGTTCGGCGACACCCCGATGGGAACGACATCGGCACCGAGTTCCCACAGGACTTCGGGCGCGGCACGATAGGCAGCCCCGTTGGCGCAGTCGATCACGACCCGAAGCCCGTCCAGCCGCCGTCTGTTCCGAAACGTCGTCTTGGAGAATTCCATGTAGCGACCGAGCCCGTCGTCGATCCGCCGGGCCTTGCCGATTTTCGCAGGCGGAGCCAGCGCGCATCCCTGTTCGAGGACCCGCTCGATGCGACTCTCCGTCTCGTCGCACAGCTTGAAACCGTCACGACCGAAGAACTTGATTCCATTGTCGGCATACGCGTTGTGAGAAGCGGAAATCATCACGCCGACATCCGCGCGCATGGATCGTGTCAGCATGCCGACCGCGGGCGTCGGAACCGGCCCGAGCAGCAGCACGTCCATCCCGGTTGACGTGAAGCCTGCCGTCAGGGCGCTTTCGAACATGTAGCTCGAGTTACGGGTATCCTTGCCGATCACGACCCGACGGGTGCCGTTCTCGCTCTTGAGAACCACGCCTGCAGCCGCGCCCAGTCGAAGCGCGATCTCGGCAGTCATCGGATGCGTGTTGGCCTTGCCTCTCACGCCATCCGTACCAAACAGCTTGCGGACCATTCAGCTCCCCTTCACAACATCGCTCGCCATAGGTCGATTGCCTGACGTGTCTCACCGGTATCATGAACCCTGAGAAACTGCACGCCTTGACGAACGGCCTCCAGACCCACGGCGATCGATCCCGGAAATCGCTTGCGTGGTTCGGGCTCATTGCCGAACGTGCCGATGAATCGCTTTCGCGAAACCCCGACCATCACCGGACACCCGAGACCGTGGAAGAGCGAAATCCCCCTGATCAGTTCGAGGTTGTGCGACCCGGTCTTTCCGAACCCGATGCCGGGATCGACAATGATTCGGTCTCTCGAAAGCCCCGCTTCGACGCAAGCCGTCACCCTTGCCTCGAGATAGTCGTAAACATCGAGCAATGTGTCGGCATAATGCGCCCGATCCTGCATCGTCGCCGGATCCCCCTGCCCGTGCATGAGACACGTGGGCAGCTGCTGGCGTCGGGCGAGATCGAGCATCCGATGATCGTGTTCGAGCGCCGAGACATCGTTCAGCATGTTCGCACCGGCCGACACGGCCCGTGACGCCACCTCCGACTTGCGGGTGTCGATCGAAATGCGGGCATTGACGCCCAGTTCCCGCAACCGCTCGATGACCGGCACCACCCGATCGGCTTCGACTCCGTGATCCACCGTCGTCGCGCCGGGGCGCGTCGACTCGCCGCCGATGTCGAGAATGGATGCACCTTCGTCAAACATGCGAGTGGCACGCTCAATCGCGGCGTCCCTGTCCGCGAACAGACCGCCATCGGAGAAACTGTCGGGTGTCACGTTCAGGACGCCGACCACGTGCGGGCGGTCCATTGGCAGATCGAGGATTGGCGGGTGCGGGCGCGTGAACGCATCGACAATCTCTTCGTCAACCTCCCTCCAGCTGACGATTTCCGTCGGCTCGCCGCGCGAGAGCCTCTCGCAATGCTCGAACCAAATTGGGCGACCCGCGAGCGGCAGCGCCGAATCGGGCCGGCAACGCTCGGATCGAACGATCGGACGAAACCTGATGCTGCTCACGAGGCGACCTCACCTGTCACGTGGAATTGCCGACAACAGGATCTGGCAGGCCGGGTACCGTCAAGCGAATCACGGCATCGATGATCCGTGAGGTGACGTCGGTCACCGTGAACCGAACATTCCGCGAGATCCCACCACCCGGTCAGCGAGGCCCAACACACTGGCGGCCATTTCATCCGATCACAGAACATCGGGAGATTCTACACACAGGATCCGCACAGCGGGAGGATCGGGCATGCTTCGCGAAAACGGCTCCTCTTGCCCGCATGCGACCACCACTTCCGCTCCGAATTCGCCAGCCAACCAGATTGCGAGCGCCAAGGCGAGACCGTGCTCGCTTGAATCTTGCGCATCCATGCATTGTGCACCCGCGCCGAGCGTCATTCTCGAGGGAGCCCAGACCGAGAGCCTGCCTTCGGAGGTTCTCGCCTTCAGCTCAGCATGCGTTGTTGCAACACCGATCCTCTTGTCGCGTGATGCCAGATACCAAGCGTTTTGATCGATCGAGAGCAGCTCCATGCGCAACCTCGCGCCCGGGTCCTGAGGCAACGGACCGCTGTCCTGTCGACCCTCCACGCAAATGATTGATTCCGGTTCGATCGCGTGAATCGCGTCGATCCAGACCGCCAGGTCGTCGCCAAGCGCCACTTCGTTCGGACAAAAATAGATTCCCGGAACGGCGGGCAAAATCCCTTCGGAGCTTGACACGTCGCGCGGAGCTTCGCCGTCTCTCGAACGGAAAATCCTGACACCGAGAGATCCGGACACAAGATCGAGTTTCTCGATTCGAATCTCGGCGCTCATGATCCGATCGTCTCGGAAGAGAACGGTCGCGATCTGTTCGGCCATGGTTTCGAGAAGATCCGATCGACCGCGCTTGAGGACCTCATCGACCGCGTCGACAATCACTTCATAGGACAGAATTCGATCGACATCGTCGTCGAGATCGAACGCCCCATCTTCAAGGTCCAGCACGACATTGAAAAGGACCTTCTGCGTGTGACCTCGTTCGGATTCGAAGGCCCCGACCTCGATTTCGCGCAGGTGGTCCCTCAGGAACAACTGGTTGCGGTTCGCGCGGTGACGCCCCATCACGTCGCCCCCCCGTCTTCCTGCATCGCGCAGGTCGTGCGCCCGATCACCTGTTCAAGATGCCCGGCCTTCGAGAATGCAAACGCCAAGCCGACATCGGTTGTCGGCTCGGGAGGGCAAGCGACCCCGGTCGGGACCCCAGCCTTTCGCGTCATCGACCAGATGTCGTCGTCTCCGACAGCATGATTGCACGCAAACCCAAAAAGCAGGAACCGGCCCACTCGTGGGCCGGCATCCGCCGAATCAGGCGTCTCTTCGGTTGAAAAAGTAATGATCGCCGATGACCGCAGTCCGCGTCAGCCGCCTGCTCCAACTCGGTCGAACCGATACCGAATGGTAGAAGAGAGCGCCTCGGGTCAGGTTGGTCTCGAACCCGTCAAGCATCCTGCGGGCGACCCAGGCAGCCGTCCTGTGCGCGTCTTCCTCATGGAAGGTCTCGTGCAGCCCGTCGCAGTTGTACGAGAACTGGCACTTGCCGCGTCGATGGTTTCCCTGATCGACGACTCCGCAGATCGACGAGGGGAACTCGGGCGAAGCCTTGCGGTTCAGGATGACCTCGGCGACCGCCACCTGCCCCTTGATCGGCTCTCCGCGCGCCTCGAAATAGATCGCTTCGGTCAGACAACCCCACTCTTCATGATCGGAAAAGGTCGACTCGTCCGGCATGCCGGTCTTTGCCTCAACGAACTTCTTGAGTTCCTCGACTGCCTGATATGACTGGATCTTCTTCGACCGGGGCTTGGGAACGCTCATGACCGGCCCGATGGCGACCCGTGCGCGGGGGCGAACGACAACGGTGAAATCGGGAGCAGCGACGACATCGCCAAGGACACGGTCCTTGGGAACGACTGCGACCTTTACGACCGGCCTGGCTGCCACAGGCACCAACATGGGCATATCGCGGCGTGGCGCGCGGTCAGGAACGACGGCCAACTGGACGGTTGAATCGAGACTGTCGGCTTCCTCGACCTGAAATTGGTCCGAAACGCCCGACGGCGATTCGCCACCGGTCTCGCCGCTGAATGACATGCCTCGTCGGACGACGCGCGCAGGCGGTCGTCTCATCGCGGCAAAGCCGGCCTTTGGCGCAGAGCCGCTGAACCCAAGCACGGGGGCCGTGTTCGACATCCCGAACGACGGGTACTGCTCCGCAAGCGCCGGGCCATGCCAAGCGAGCAGACAGCAGCAAACAGCAGATGCGAAAGATCGTCTCAGCATCTTCAATCCTCGATAGCGTGAGCGCAACTGGCCCATGCCTTGTCCATTTGGTGCGCTGAATACTGCCGTGCAAGACGGCGAAACAACGAAAAAGTCACGAAATGGGGTTGATTGGCGGAAATCCGCCAGTTCCCGTTCTGACCACGATCGGGGTGGCCGGCCGGCTGGCTGGATGGATCCGCGCCACGTCAGCGTCAAGATCCGCAATATTCCTCCGCCCAAACCGGCGTGGAAAAGGCCTTCGCTCGGTCAGGACACCAGGCTTAGTCCGGCTCGGAGGCTCCCCCCTGTCCCGCCTGGAGATCGCGCAGCGCAACCTGGGCGGCCGCGAGACGCGCGACCGGTGCGCGGTAGGGAGAACACGACACGTAGTCGAAACCGGCGCGGCAGCAGAACTCGATCGAACGCGGGTCGCCTCCGTGCTCGCCGCACAACCCGAGGACAAGCGTCGGACGCGCGTCCCGGCCGCGTTCGGACGCCATGTGCAGCATTTCCCCGACCCCCTCGAAGTCGAGAGTCTGGAAGGGATCCTCGTCATAGATTCCCTGCCGCACGTAGTCGCGCATGAATCGGCCGGCGTCATCGCGACTGAGGCCAAAGATCATTTGCGTGAGATCATTGGTCCCGAAACTGAAGAACTCGGCGACCCGGGAAATCTCGCGTGCCCGGAACGCGGCCCTCGGCGTCTCCACCATGACCCCGAGCGCGTAATCGAAGTGACAATCGTTCTCGGCTCGAACCGCCGCGGCAACCTCGTCGACCCGCGCCTTGACGATCTCGACCTCCTTGGTCGTCGACACAAGCGGGACCATGATTTCGGGGGCAATGCTGGTGCCGTCCTCGCGGCTGACCAGGGCCGCAGCCTCGAAGATCGCCCGCGCCTGCATGTCGTAGACCTCGGGCACGGTCATGCCGAGCCGGACACCGCGCAGCCCGAGCATCGGATTGAACTCCGCGAGATCCTCGATGCGTTCGCTGACCCGCTCAACCGGCATTGCCATGGCTTCCGCCAGCCTTTCGATCGCCCCGCGCGACGTGGGCAGAAACTCGTGCAACGGCGGGTCCAGCAGGCGAATGCACACGGGCAACCCCTGCATGATTCGAAAGATCTCCACAAAATCCGCCCGCTGTCTCGGCAACAGGCGGTCGAGCGCCAATTGCCGGTCGGTTTCGGTAGGAGCAAGAATCAGCTCGCGCATCAAGGTCAGCCGGCCCGGCTCGAACACCATGTGCTCGGTTCGGACGAGCCCGATGCCATCGACGCCGATTTGACGCGCCAGGCGCGCTTCGAGAGCCGTGTCGGAGTTGGCCCGCACCCCGAGAGTGCGGACTTCGTCGGCCCACGACATGAACACGCCCAGGTCACCACCGAGATCGGGCTCGAGCAGTCCCGGCGCCCCCGCCAGCACCCGGCCACCGGTGCCGTCAACGGTGATCACGTCGCCTTCCCGAAACACCCTGCCGTCGGGAATCGTGACCGTCCGCTTCGAGGCGTCGACATGAATGGCCGTCGCGCCAGTCACGCATGGAACGCCGAGCCCGCGCGCCACGACGGCCGCATGACTGGTCATGCCGCCCTTTCCTGTCAGGATCGCGCTGGCCGAGTACATTCCCCGAACGTCTTCGGGCGACGTCTCCACGCGGACGAGGACGCACTCCTGTTCGCGGCTCTTCATCGCCTGGGCTGCCATCGCACTGAACACGATTCGCCCGGTTGCAGCGCCGGGGCTTGCAGCGACACCCGTGGCGATGACCTCCGGATGGGCCCGCGGGTCGATCTGGGCCAGCATGACATCGTTGAGATTCAGCGGATCGATCGACAGGAGTGCCTCCTCCCTCGAAATCAATCCGTCGCTGACAAGCCCAACGACCGCAGCCAGCCCGGCTCGGGTCGAACGCTCGGCAGGAACCGCATCGAGAAGCATGACCGAATCGCCATCCAGCAGAAAACCGAGGCGCATTTCGTCGCGGAACTCGGCTCGAGCCTCGGCGCCGCACGCCTTCAACCGATCTCGGATCTCCTGGCTCGGCACATCGAGTTCAGACGTCAGTTGCGCCTCGATGCGATCGAGGCTGCCACCGTCGGCAGGCTGGCCCGCGTCAGGCGAGCCATTCGGCAGGATCTGCCCGAACAGGCCGCCCTCACCAGTCAGCGGCGACATGAACTGCACCGATCCTTCGCGCACCGACCCCAGGTGCGGCACCATGTTCTGGATGATCAATCCCAGCCCTGCATCGGGTGGCGCGCCGCGCGCCGAACGCAGAATTCGGGCCGAGGCCCCGTTCCAGGCCGCGATCATCGAACTCAGGCCGTCCTTGAGTTGTTCTGCGGGGTCCTCGGGGAAATCCTCGCCGGTCAGCGACCGATAGGCCTCGAGACTCGCCTCGATCAACCGCTCCGGTCGCGCGGTGGTCGCCGCGAGGTCCCCGGCCTGTGCCCTGAACGCTTCAGCATCCTGCCACTTGATGCTGACCGCATATTCCTGAACGAAATGACAAAACGCCCGCGCGGCTGGCAAGGCGCCCATGCTCGGCGCAAGCGTCTGGGCAACCTCCCTCGTCATTCCGATATTGACCAGGGTTCGCGGACCTCCCCAGGATCGGGAGACAGGGCTGGGGCGGATTGCAACCAGCTTCCCATGTTCGACAATTTGGCCAAGGTCCAGACTGTCGGGAAATCCCGACGCCGCAATCCGGGCCACCGCCTCGGCAGAGATTGCGTATCCTTCGGGCACTGGCAGTCCGCGACGGCACAGTCGGTTGATCGTGTGCGCCTTCTGCCCGAACCCCTGCGGGCAGAGGCCCTCGGGCGTCGACAGCGCGGTGATCAATCCCGCGTCGAGCACCACGAACTCCTCGACTCGCGGCCCGGATCGAGCATGCCAGTCGCATGCCCTGAACTTCTGCCTCGATCCAACCGGTTCATGCAGTGATCCTCGAGAAATCGGCCACCTTGCACATGACTTCGCAGATTCGGTTCATCAGGCACAGTCGATTGCGCCGCAGAATGGAACTGTCCACATTGACCATGACCGCGTCAAAAAAATCGTCCAGCGGCGTTCGAAGTCGCGCCATCTCCGTCATGCAGGCCACGAAGTCCTCCGCTTCCAGCGCCGCCACGATGGCGGATTCGGCGGCTGCAAGCGCCTCGAACAGGGCTCGTTCGGCCTCCTCGCGGATCAGCGCAGGATCCGGAGCCAATTCGTAGGAAACGCCATCCTTGCGCTCTTCCGCGATCAGGATGTTGTGTGCCCTGCGGTATCCGAGCAAGAGATTGGAACCGTCCTCGGTCTCGAGAAACGCGGCAAGCGATTCAATACGTCTCACCAGCAGAACCAGATCGTCCCGCCCGGCCAGGTCCAAGGAGGAATCGACCAGATCGCCCGCGATCCCCCTGTCCCTGAGATGCACCCTGAGCCTGTCGTGAACAAAGCCGAGAAGGCTCTCGGCCACATCGGCTTGCAACCGCGGCCCGACAATATCGAGGAGCGGCAATCGGAGTTCGTTGTCGAGGACCAGCCTGATCACGCCGAGAGCCGCGCGCCTCAAACCGTACGGATCGGCGGAACCTGTCGGTTTTCGGTCGATCTTCCAGAAGCCCGTGAGCAGATCAAGCCGGTCGGCGAGCGCGAGCACCACCGAGACCGGCGCGCGGGGCACCGAATCGGACGGCCCCGCCGGCAAGTGATGCTCTTCGCATGCCGCCACGATCTGCGAATCCATCCCGGCTGCCTCCGCGTAAAGGCGACCCATCGTGCCCTGCAATTCGGGAAACTCCTGGACCATCCCTGACAGCAGATCGGCCTTTGCGACCTGCGCCGCACCGCGAGCGGTCTCGGGGTCAGCGCCAGTGACAGGGGCGATTTCGCCCGCCAGCTCGGCCAAGCGGCGCGCCCGATCGGCCTGCGACCCCAGATCCTTGAAAAAAGTCACTTTTTCGAGGCCTTCGATCCATGCCTTCAATCCGTCGCGGGCGATACGAAGATCCTGTTCCCAGAAAAATCGTGCATCGGCCAGCCGGGCACGAAGCACCCGCCTGTTGCCTTCGAGAATTCGCGCGCCGCCGTCGCGTGCCATGTTGTTGGCCACGGTCACGAACCCCTCGATGCGCCCGGTGCGCGGATTGCGCGCCGAGAGAAATTTCTGGTGCTCCCGCATCGAGACCTGCAGCACTTCCGGCGGCAGGTCGAGGAACTCGGCGTCGATCTCGCCTGCGAGCGCGACCGGCCATTCGACCAGTCCGGAAATCTCCGAAACAAGCCCGCGGTCGTCGACAATTTCCCAGCCCTTCTCCTGGGCAAGTTCGATTGCGGCTGCGCGGATCAGAGCCTCCCGTTCATCCGGGTCCAGCACCACCTTTGCGGCCCGCATTCGGGACTTGTAGTCTTCGAATGATGCAACCTCGAACGGGTCGGGAGCCATGAAACGGTGTCCTGCCGTTGTCGCGCCCGATCGGATGCCGGCAATTTCCAGCGGAACCACCTCCGCCGTGGCAGTTTCTTGTTCATCATCGTCCGCCACGGCGTCGGACAGGATGCACAGGACCGAACGAAGAGGCCGAACCCACCGAAACTCCTCCGTTCCCCAGCGCATGGACTTCGGCCACGGGAAGTCATTGACCGCCGCTTCGACAACGCCTGGAACGATGCTTGCGAGCGCCTTGCCCGGGCTCTCGATGACCGCGTAGTAGGTCCTGACTGTCTCGCCCTTCTTGCCCTTCTTTCCGCCCCGTTGCTCCTCGCGGATCTCGAGGTCGTTCTTCTCAAGACCTGTCGCGCGCAGGAATCCCGCGACCGCCTTGTCCGGTGCATCCACCGAAGGGCCGCGCCGCTCCTCTCGGGTTGCGGGAGACATCGCCGGCAGTCCGGTCACGGCGAGGCACAGTCGTCGCGGCGTCGAGACGACATGGGTCTCGCCGTGGGTCAGCCCCGCCGCCGCGAGTCCGCCGCATATCCGCTGCTCCAGATCGCGTGACGCCTTGCGTTGCAAGCGAGCGGGGATTTCTTCCGACAGAAGTTCCAGAAGCAGGTCCGGCATGATCTATTCCTGAAACGCGGGATTGAACTGGTGCCACGCGAAGGCGCGTCCGTCGGGATAAACGGCGACGATCCGATCGACGCCGTGGGAGATGTTCTGCTCGCCAAGAAAGGCGACGGCATCGCCCGCTTCGAGATCATCGGTCAATTGCTTGACGTCAAAGCAGTCGAACCACGCAGGGGGGCGGAGGGGAATCGCATTGTCGGCCTGGACATAGGTTTGGGCCAGGTCTTCGAGCGACTGCCCGGCAACAAAGCACCCACGAAACTTGAGCGGGCTTGTCTGGGCGTCGATTCCGGAAAAACCGGAAATCGGGATCGGCTCGGGGACTCCGCCTTCAAGCCGCGTGAGGCGAATCTCGGTCGCCGTCACGGACTCCTCCATCCGTTCGGCTTCGTTGCCGTCGGCGCCTCCCACGACGGTCACCTCCTCGTAGTAGGCGTAATTCTGCGTGTAGATCAGCCCGACGCCAGCAAGGATGCAACAACCCACCAGCCCGATCACCAAAGATGTGCCCTTGACGGTCACTCGGAACCTGCGGCGGTCTTGAGGAACTCGTCCGAGCACAGCCTGGCGAGCGCCCGCACCCGTCCGATGTATGCCTGTCGCTCGGTCACGGATATGACACCGCGCGCGTCAAGCAGATTGAAGAGATGTGACGCCTTGATGCACTGGTCGTATGCCGGAAGCGCGATTCTCACGTCTCGCGGGACGCCGGAACCGGCCTCGTGCAGGCCCACGATCCGGCGGCATTCCTGTTCGGCATCATCGAAATGCCCGAAAAGCATGTCGGTGTCCGCGAGATCGAAGTTCCAGTGCGAGAATTCCTCTTCGTCCTGCTTGAACACGTCGCCGTAACTCAGCGGCGTCACGGATTCGGGATCATTGTAGGGCATGTCCATGATGTGGTTCACGTCGAGCACGAACATCGCGAGCCGTTCGAGGCCGTAGGTGATTTCTCCCGACACCGGTCTGCAGTCGTGACCTCCGGTCTGCTGGAAATAGGTGAACTGGCTGATCTCCATGCCGTCGCACCACACTTCCCAGCCGAGTCCCCACGCACCAAGCGTCGGGCTCTCCCAGTCATCCTCGACGAATCGCAGATCATGCAGATCAGAACCGATGCCGATCCTTTCGAGCGAACGCAGATAGGCACCCTGGAAATCCGGCGGCGACGGTTTGACCAGGACCTGAAGCTGGTGGTGTCTCTGCACCCTGTTCGGATTGTCGCCGTATCTGCCGTCTGACGGCCTGCGACTGGGTTGCACGTAGACGGCCGCCCACGGCTTCGGCCCCAATGCGCGAAGGGCGGTCGCCGGATGAAAGGTCCCTGCCCCGACTTCCATGTCGTAAGGTTGCAGAACGGCACACCCTTCGCCGGACCAGAATTCCAGCAATCGGAACACGATGTCCTGAAAGCAGCGGGGCGGTTTCAGTGTCTGGTGCATGCGCGGCATCTTCCGGTCGGGCGGTTCCCGTTCCATTATTTCAAGCCCGACAGTCGGTCAATCTGAACCCGCCGAGGTGGGCTCGAGACGGCATTCGCGAGGATTGACGGCTGCGATCGCTCGATTCGATTCAATTGGCACGCAATCCGTGACAGTCGCGCGGCCTCGCTCACCTAGCCAGTGCGTCGGCCGTCCAGCCAACAACGTTCACCTTGACGAGATCTCGGGCGTCAGATGTATCACGCGCGGACGATCGAGCGAGAACCCGCTCACGACGGCAACCTGGAATTCCGCGAGGCTCGACGGGCGCACGTAGTCGGCCCGGTACGCCTTCGCGAGAGCGGCAAGATCAGGGCCTGGTGCGCTCACGGCGAAAGGCTCGATCTGGGCTGCAGTCATGCAATCCGCGATTTCCTGCAACGCGTGGTTGTCCCAGATCACCACGGGCAAGCCGATCCCCAGATCGGCAGCCGTCGCCAGTTCCGGCGATGTGAACTGAAACCCGTAATCGCCCGCAACCGCAACGACGTTCCTCGCGCCTGGAGCAGCGCACGCACCGATAGCGGCGGGAAGCGCGAAACCGAGCGTGCCGAACCCCGACGGGTGAAACCAGCTTTGCGATGGATCGAGATTCACGGTTTCGGTGGCGACATAGGCAAACTGCGTCATGTCCGAGAAAATGGCCGATTGCCCACCAACCGCAGCCGTTGCCTCTACGAGCGCGTCGGCAACCCTGGCAATTCCCGGTCGTTCGAGATCGGCCGATCGTCGGAATGCGGCCTTCGCCTTGCGCAGGCGTTCATGCTGCCAGCCCGTTTCTGGTGTCGAGTCCGGCAAGGCATCCGCGAGGTCGGCGAGAAACCGTCCTGCATCGCCAAGCAACGGAACATCTGCCTGATGCCGGTCGGCAAGCGCCGTCGGATCGATGTCCACGCGAATCATCCGGCATCGGTGGCCAAGATCCTCGCGCCAGAGGTCGGTCTCGCTCAAACGGGAGCCGACCACAACGACGAGGTCGGCGTCGGCAACAAGCCGCACGCTTTCGGGACGGGACAAGGCCGATCCGAGGCTCAAGGGGTGATGGTCCGCAACCAGCCCCTTTGCGGCATTCGTGCAAAAGAACGCAGCCCCGCTGCGCTCGACAACCTGGCGGGCCTCCACAGCCGCCCAGCGGGCGCCGCCACCGAACAGAAAAAGCGGTCGACGGGCTTCACGGATCATTTCAGAAACGCACCGGACATCGTCGTCGCCCACGACAGGCATCTCCGGCACCGAATCAAGCGAAGGAATGGGCGATGCATTGCCCGCCAGGACCTCAATGGGAATCTGGATCTGCTTGGGCAGCGGCCGCATGGTCGCGAACTCGGTGAAGGCCCGGTCGAGAAGCGCGTGCACGGCATCTGCGTCCTGCGCTGTTGCGGACCAGTCGCTCACGGTGTCGGCGGCGCCCTCCTGGTCCTTCATTTCGTGCAACCGACTTCTCGACGGGTCATCGTCAGGGTCGAGGCATGACGAGACGACCAGCATCGGAACGCTGTCGGACCAGGCCTGCCCCATCGGCGTCATGATGTTGCACAGCCCAGGGCCCGAAATCACGAAGGCAACGCCTGGGCGCTGGGTGACGCGCGCGTAACCGATCGCCATGAAGCCGGCGCCCTGTTCGTGCCTCGGCAGAACGTGGCGAATGCCGGCCTCGCGGATTCCGCGATACAGCTCGATGTTGTGCACACCCGGGATGCCAAAAACCACGTCGACGCCCCGGTCAGCGAGAGCATGACCAATCTGTGCGCCGAGCGAGCGCTGCGCTGTCGGTGAGTTCACTTACCGCCTCCAGAATTCGGTGGTGAAAAGGGCGAAGACGACCATCAGCTCGAGCCGTCCGACGAGCATTCCCGCCGCAAGGATCCATTTCGCCGTGTCGTTGATGCCCGCGTAGTTTCCCGTCGGGCCGATGATCGAACCGAGCCCCGGCCCGATGTTGGCAAGGGCCGCGACCGCGCCCGACATCGACGTTGTCATGTCGAGCCCGGTCATCCCCAAGGCGATGGCGATGACGGCAAGACTCAGCATGAACAGGAAGAAAAACGACATGACCGAGGTGATGACATCCTCGCCGACCTTGCGATGGGCGTATTTCGGGACAAAGACGCCATGCGGGCTGTGCAGGCGGCGAATCTGGGTCACGACCAGCGAAAAAAGCAGCTGGTAGCGGAAAATCTTGATCGAGCACGACGTCGACCCCGCACAGCCGCCGATCAGGCCGATGAAGAAGAACATCGCGATCGCGAAGCCGCCCCACTGGCCGTAATCGTCGCTGACGTAGCCGGTCCCGGTCAGGATCGATATTCCGTTGAAGGCCGCCTTGCGAAAGGCCGTCTCGTTGCCCGCCTGCGTCATTGCCAGCTGCCAGACGGTCAGAATCGCAACGATGCCGATCGCGATCAGCAGGAAAGCATGAATCTGGCTGTCCTTGAAAAAAGGTCCCGCACGCCCCCGAAACAGCTGCATGTAGCGAATGAACGGAAGGCTCGCCAGAAGCATGAAGAGCATCGCGACGTATTCGGGGCCGGCTCCGAGGTTCCTGAAGGATGCATCGGTGTTCGCGAATCCGCCGGTCGCCACGGTCGTCATGGCGAGGACGACGGCATCGAATTCCCCCAGTCCCGACCATTGGTAGGAGACCGCGCACATGACCGTGAGCATGAGATAGACCCATGCCACCGATCGGGAAGTCTCGGCGGCACGCGGCAGGATGTTGCCGAGATTGTCCACTCCTTCGGTCCGAAAGATCTGCATCCCGCCGACCCGGAGTTGAGGCAGCACCACCAGCGCCACGACAATGATCCCGATGCCGCCGAACCACTGCAAGATCCCACGCCAAAGCAGGATGCCCCTGGGCAGCGAATCGAGCCCGGACAGCACGGTCGCACCGGTCGTCGTCATTCCGGACATCGCCTCGAAGAACGCATCCGTGAATCCGGACTCCGTGCTCCCGAGGACAAAGGGCAGCGCGCCAAAGAGCGGCAGGACGGTCCATATGCCCGTCGTCATGACGAACGCCTGCTGAAGCGAAATTCCGGTCCCTGCCGAGTTGGCGCATGCGAGCGTCATGGCGCTGCCAGCGACGATCGTGATCAGCGCCGATTGACCCAATGCGAGCCAGTTGCCGTGTCCGTCGAACCAGTCGAGGAACGTCGGGACGAACATCACGAGGCCCAAACCCAGGACCAGCCTGCCAATCACGTGTCCGGCCGGGCGGAAATCAAACATCTCTTGAACTCACGGCTCGAACCGTCGGACAACCGCGCCCCTCAGGCCGTCTCCGATGGGTCATTCACGCCTCATCAAGGGCCTGCTGGATGTCGCTCAAGAGATCTCGCGGATCCTCCAGTCCGACGGAAATCCTGACCAGCCCGCCCGTGATGCCCAATTCGAGGCGGTCGTCTTCGCTCAACCGCTGGTGGGTCGTGGTGGCGGGGTGGGTCACGAGACTCTTGGCATCGCCAAGGTTGTTCGAGATCATGACGATTCTCAAGCTGTTGAGGAATCTGAACGCGGCGTCCTTGCCTCCCGACAGTTCGAGAGAGAGCACGGTTCCGCCAGCGCTCATTTGACGCCTCGCAATGCTCTCGTGCGGGTGTCCAGCCAGGAACGGATAGATCACGCGATCCAGCTTGTCGTGACCCGCCAGCGAGGTGGCGAGGAATTCGGCCGAGCGGGCCTGTTCGTTGCATCTCAGGCTCATCGTCTCGATGCCCTTGAGCAGGACCCACGCATTGAACGGGCTGAGCGCGCTGCCGGTGTGCTTGAGAAAGGGCTCGAGCGTGTCCCTGATGAATTCCCGACTTCCGAGCACGACACCGCCAAGGCATCGACCCTGACCGTCAATGTGCTTGGTTGCCGAATAGATCACGACATCGACACCAAGGCCCAGCGAGTCCTGGAAAACCGGGGTTGCAAAGACGTTGTCGACAACCACCGTTGCGCCCTGCGCGTGAGCGATGCTTGCCACCGACGCCACATCGATGACCTCGAGCGTCGGGTTCGAAATCGTCTCGAAAAACACCACCTTGGTGTCCTCGCGGATTGCAGCGCGCCACTCGTCGAGGCTGGTGCCGTCAACGATCGTCACCTCGACACCGAACTTCGGAAGGATGTTCTCGACGATGTAGCGACACGACCCGAACAGCGCCCGCGACGACACGAGGTGATCCCCGGCCTGGAGCAAGGACATGAGTGCGCCGTTGACCGCAGCCATTCCCGAAGCCGTCGCAAACGCGTCTTCGGCGCCTTCGACCAGCGCGATCCGCTCCTCGAACATGCGGACAGTCGGATTGCCATAACGCGAGTAGGTGAACTCGTCGTCTCCGCAGTCCTGAAACCTGGCTTCCGCCTGCTCCGCATTCGCGTAACGATAGCCTTGCGTCAGGAATAGCGCCTCCGAGACCTCTCCGTACTGGCTGCGGCGGGTTCCACCGTGAACCAGCAAGGTTCTTTGCTGCAATTCGTTCATCGATTCCTCGATCCTCTTGCTGAGCCGTCAAATGACGGATCCACTGGCTGTCGAATCGGTCTCGACCGGCCGGCACGACGCAGCGCGCGTACCCACTTGCCAGCGGTCGATCATTGCCCTGCGTAGTGCAAGGTCGATCGACGGTCAAACGGGCCGATCATCGATCGATCGTCGAGATCGACGCCGAAGGACGTCAAATGTCTGTCGATGCCCTGAAACGCAACCGCTTTTCGCCTCGGACTGCGGGTTGGCAGCAAGTTCCGTCGTCGTCGCGCGGTCGGGCGTTTTTCTGTTTTCGACTCGGACATGACGATTTATTGTCTGCGCATCCACGGCCGCGCTGTCATCCGGAAACGCAGGAATCCAGGTCGGACGATGCGGCAATCTGCATGCTTGATGAACTGGCCGCTGGCCCTGAACATTTGGTGGAGAATCGATGACTGACTTGCGCGGACGTACAGCGCTGATCACCGGTGGTTGCACCGGAATCGGCTTGGGAATCGCGCGTGCGCTTGGCGCCGCGGGATCAAGAGTGGCTTTGCACGGCTTGCCGGGCGAACCGGCGGCCGAAACCGCTTGCGGCGAACTCGACGAGCTTGGAGCTGCCGAGACCAGGTTTTTTGACGCCGACTTGCGCGATGCGGACGAAATCGCGTCCCTGGTGGAGCGGGTTCAGGATTGGGGAGCGATTGACATCCTGGTCAACAACGCTGGCGTTCAGCTGACCGAGTCGCTCGCAAACATGCCTGTCAAGAAGTGGGACGAGATCATCGCCGTCAATCTCTCGGCGGCGTTTCACACGATGAAAGCGGCGATGCCGGTGATGGCAGAGCGCGGTTACGGGCGCGTCATCAACATCGCGTCGGTCCACGGTCTGATCGCATCGGTCAACAAGGCCCCGTACACGGCGGCAAAGTTCGGCCTGGTGGGCCTCAGCAAGGTCGCTGCGCTGGAGTACGCAACCATTGGCGATCGCGAGTCGGGGGGCGTCACGGTCAACTGCATCTGCCCTGGCTGGACGGAAACCGCGCTGATCGAACCGCAGATCACCGCGCGCGCCGAAGCGCTCGGTGTCGGACGGTCCGAGGCGATCGCCGAGCTTCTGGCGGAGAAGCAGCCATCGCGCCGAACAACGACCACGGCGGAGATCGGCGAACTGGCGCTTTGGCTGTGCTCACCGGTTGCCCACAACATCACCGGTTCGACCATTCCCATGGACGGCGGCTGGGTTTCTCAATGAGCTCGCGATCACGATCGTGGCTGCGACAACCCAATGATCGACAATGAACACACGCGCCCGCGCGAGACAACCTTGCACCGGCATCAATTGACCGTTTCGAGTGGCAGGAGACCATGACCGAACCCATCACGCTGCATTACTGGCCCACGCCGAACGGCTGGAAGATCTCGATCGCCCTCGAGGAAATGGGGCTCCCGTACACGGTCAAGTTCGTCGATATCGGCGCAGGCGACCAGTTCGAACCCGCGTTTCTCAAGATCGCGCCCAACAACCGGATGCCGGCAATCGTCGATCCGGACGGGCCTGGCGGCAAGCCGGTGTCGGTCTTCGAGTCCGGCGCGATTCTGATGTATCTTGGGCGCAAGACCGGCCTGTTCTACGGTGAAACGGAACGCGACCGGATCGACATCGAGCAATGGCTGATGTGGCAAATGGGCGGTGTCGGACCAATGGCCGGGCAAGCGCATCATTTCATCCGCTATGCGCCCGAACTTGATCCACCGCAGGATCTTCCCTATGCCAAGGACCGGTATCGTGCGGAAACCGGACGCCTTTATCGCGTTCTGGACCGACGATTGAGAGGCCGGGAGTACGTATGCGGCGCGTACTCGATCGCGGACATGGCCATCTGGCCGTGGGCAAGCCTCTGGGAGGGACAGGAACAGGACATCTCCGAATTGCCGGATTTTGCGGCTTGGCTCGAGCGTTGCGCGGCCCGACCGGCGGTGGCGCGCGGACGCGAGCTTGGCAGCGAGTTTCGATCAGGCAACCGACCCGACAAGGCGGCACAGGCAATCCTGTTCGGCCAAGGACAGTCCGAAACCGATGGTGATGATGACGAGCAAGCGCGCGATTGACGGTCGTTGGAGGGCGCAGACGCCGCACGGCACATCGACGCGACTCCGTCGAGATCCCGGCAACCGGCAGAGAGGTCGGGAAAGATTCGCGCAGATTGCCTCGATGACAGTCACTCGCGGGCAGCGCGAAGCGGCAAACGATCAGGATTGATGCGATGACAGATTTGCACGAGACCATCGAACGCGTCACGCAGCGGATTGCCGAACGCAGCGCGACGTCCAGAGCAGGCTATCTTGACAATGTTGCGAAGGCGCGGGACGCCGGGCCGGGCTTGCCGCACCTGTCTTGCGGCAACATCGCGCACGCGTTTGCATCCAGCCCGGGCACGGACAAGACCGTGCAGGTCGAAGGCGGTGCAGGAAACATCGGCATCATCACTGCCTACAACGACATGCTGTCTGCCCACAAACCCTACGAAGACTATCCCGAGATCATTCGATCGGCAGTTCGAGAGGCGGGCGGGACGGCTCAGGTCGCCGCTGGCGTTCCGGCAATGTGCGACGGCGTGACGCAAGGCCAGCCGGGAATGGAACTTTCCCTGTTCTCGCGCGACGTCATCGCTCTCGCGGCGGCTGTCGGCCTGTCGCACAATGTCTTCAACGGCACCATCTATCTCGGCATCTGCGACAAGATCGTTCCGGGCATGCTGATAGCGGCAGCGACATTTGGCCACTTGCCGGCGATGTTCATCCCGGCGGGTCCCATGCCCTCGGGCCTGCCGAACGACCGCAAGGCGAAGGTGAGAGAGGACCACGCGACCGGAAAAGTCGATCGGGACAAGCTTCTTCGGGCGGAAATGGCATCCTATCACGGTCCGGGAACCTGCACCTTCTACGGAACGGCGAACTCGAACCAGATGCTGATGGAGTTCATGGGTTTGCAGTTGCCGGGAAGCAGCTTCATCAATCCGGGCGAATCAATGCGTCGCGCCCTGACCGATGCCGGCGCCCGGCGCGCATTTGCGATCACGAAAGAGGGTGACGACTTCACCCCTGCCTGCGACATCCTGACGGCGAAGGCATTCGTGAACGGGATCGTCGGATTGAACGCCACAGGCGGCTCGACCAACCTTCTCATCCACCTCGTGGCAATTGCGCGGGCGGCAGGATTCGTGCTCGAAACCGAGGACTTTGCCGAAATCTCGGCAGTGACCCCGCTGCTGTGCCGCATGTACCCCAACGGCCTTCTTGACGTGAACCACTTTCATGCGGCGGGCGGGCTTGCCTTCGTCATCGCCGAACTCCTCGAGGCCGGCTTGCTGCATCCGGACACCCGCACCGTGGCTGGAACGGGACTCGCGGCCTACACGCATGAACCGGTCATGACTGATGGCGAACTGTCGTGGCGCGACAGGCGTCCAGAGACGAGCCTGAATCTCGACGTGTTGAGACCGATCAAGGATCCGTTCACCTCGTCGGGCGGCCTCAGATGCCTTTCCGGCTCGCTCGGTTCGGCCGTCATGAAAGTTTCCGCGGTTCCTGACGACCGCCTGAGCATCACTGCGCCCGCGCGCGTGTTTCACGACCAGGAGGGCGTCAAGCGCGCGTTCCGCAGTGGCGAACTCGACCGCGACGTCGTCGTCGTCGTTCGGTTCCAGGGACCGAAATCCAACGGCATGCCCGAACTGCACGGCCTGACGCCCATGTTGTCATCGTTGCAGTCCAAGGGATTCCGGGTCGCGCTGGTCACCGACGGACGGATGTCGGGAGCGTCGGGCAAGGTGCCAGCAGCGATTCACGTCTCGCCCGAGGCGTGCGATGACGGGCCGATCGCCAAAATCAGCGATGACGACGTTCTTTGCGTCGACGCCCTTGATGGCAGAATCGACTTTGCCGATCCGGCCCATCGAGCGCGAGTGGCCAGCCTGCAACCCGCGCAACCGCCGGAATTCGACCACTCAGGCTGCGGTCGATCGCTTTTTGACCTGTTTCGCCAGCATTCGCGACCAGCGAGCGACGGCGCCGGAGTTTTTTGATCAATGACAAGGACATCGGCATCCGACAGGCAATCGTTGTCGCTGGAGAGGATCTGCGGCGACGGCCCCGTCATCGCCGTTCTCGACATTCGCGACACCAGCACAGCCCGCGAGTTGGGTGAGGCCCTTGTGGCCGGTGGCGTCCGCGTGCTCGAAATCACGCTCCGATCGCCCGGGGCGCTCGACGCGATCCGGGCCATGTCGGCAATCGAGGGCGCCATTGTCGGAGCGGGTACCATTGTCGCGGCGGACCAGGTCGAAGCCGTGGTGGAAGCCGGGGCGGTTTTTGGGGTGTCGCCCGGCGTCTCGACGATCGTGGTCGAAGCGTGTGGGCGCGCCGGCCTTCCGCTCCTGCCGGGTGTTGCAACCGCATCCGAGGTCATGGGGGCACTTGAGCACGGTCTCCACATCCTGAAGTTCTTTCCCGCCGAGGCGGCTGGTGGTCCGACCATGCTGCGCGCGTTGCACGGCCCGTTTCCGTCAGTGAAGTTTTGCCCGACCGGGGGGCTGACGAGGGACAACACGGCAACCTATCTCGAGCTTCCCAACGTCGTTTGCGCAGGAGGATCGTGGGTTGCACCCGCATCAGCCGTCGAAAACCGCGACTGGGACGACATCACGAAACTCGCCCGAACCGCCACGAATTTGCGCTGAGCACCCCGATCGCAATCCGGTCGTGCATGGCGGTCGCCACGCGAATCACGACGGGATCACGTAACCCTTGGCGTAGGTGGCCTTCATCTGGGCAAAGCAGAGTTCCCTCTCGACCGGACCGCCGAACCGTGCGGGATCAATGATTGGCAACGGGTATGGCGGCTCGCCATCGACCATCCAGTCTGCAAGATACCTCGCCGCGCCACCGCCGGTCCCGATTCCGACGGGAAATCCCGATGCCAGCCAGAGCCCCTCGTGAGAGCGAACCGGACCGACCATCGGGCAACCGTCCGGCGAAAAGCACAAGGGACCATTGTTGATCGTCTTGATGCCGGCTTCACCGAAGGCCGGAATCCGTTCGATCACGCGGAGCAGGTGGGCTTCCAGTCGTTCCATGTTGGGCACCAGCAGCTCCTGCCCGAACTCAGGGGGTATGCCGTCAACGGCCCAAAGCACGGGGTTCTTTTCGTAGACCCCGCAAAGGAGTGCGTGCCGTTCCTGCCGAACGTTCGACGGCGCGCGCGGATCGCGGATGGCGGGCACTTCCCCATCCAGAGCCGCCAGTTCGGGGATGTCGTCGGTGATGATCTCGTGATGTTCGAAGGCAAAAAGCGGAAGATCCAGCCCGACTTGTTGCGCCAGCTCGCGGGTCCAGAAGCTGGCTGCCAGCACCAAGTGCTCGGCACGGACTGTTCCGGTTTCGGTTTCGACCTCCCATCGGCCGTCGTCGATTTGGCGGATCCTGCGGGCGGGGCACCGGCAACGAACCTCAGCCCCCAACGATCGGGCGACGGCTGCCAACGCCTGGGTCGCCCCGGTCGGATCGACATGCCCATCAGCAGGCGTGTGCGCTGCACCGAACAGTCCCTCGGCGTTCACCAACGGGTTGAGCCGCGCAACTGCATCAGCGCCCACGACCTCGTAGGGGACGTCGAGTTGCTCGAAGAGCGGTTCCAACCTCCTGTAGGCATCCAGTTCGGCTTGGGTTGTCGCCAGCCGCAAGGAGCCGGTGGGGTGGAAACCCACGTCCAGCCCGCTTTCCGCCTCGGCCTCCAGATAGGCGCTGAGGCTGTCCACGTGGAGTCGGGTGATCTCGGCATAGTGTCCAAAATGGGTGACGTTGCCTGCCGCGTGCCAGGTCGAGCCCGAGGTCAGTTCCAGCCGCTCGACCAGGACCGCATCGCTCCAACCGCGCTTTGCGAGGGCACAGAGCACGCCGCAACCGACAATGCCGCCGCCGATGACGACGACCTTTGCATCCTCGCGCATCAGGCGTCCCCCCTGTCCCAGCGGCCTGCCCGCCCGGTCACGACGTCGGCAGGCAGCAGGATCGGGAAGTGTTGCCGTACGCGGGCATCCGCATCGTTGGAAATGTGTGATGGATAGTGCCGCTCCATGACTTCGGCCACCCGGGCCCGGGCGCGTTCTTGGATGTCCGTCGATCCCTGCTCTCGCCAACTGTCGGGGTCTTCACGATCTGCCAGCGACGGATAGACATACTCGGTTTCCATGAGGGCCAAGGTCTGTGAGGCGCCCAGATAGTGGCCGACATTGCGGGCCGCATCGTCGATCACGTCGACCGACAGCGCATCGTCGCTGACCTCGATGCCCTTCATCAGGCGGCGGATCGACGTGATCATCTCGTCGTCGATGACCAACGCTTCAAGCGAGCAGCCAAGCAGGCTGGCGAGCATTCCGGCGCTTTCGTAAACGAATCCTGGTCCGCTCATCGCAGCCAGCGCGACCGTCAGCGCCTTCTCGTATCCCGCCTGGTTGTCCGGCAGCTTGCTGTCAGCCATGCCGGCAGGCACGCCCGTCGGCAGCTTGCAGTGCCGCATCAGCTGCGCCTGACCTGCCCCCAAAAGCGCCTGTTCACCACTGCCGCCGGTGAATGCTCCGGTGCGCAGATCTGAAACAAAGGGCCAACCGCTGCAAATGACCGGGTGACCCTTCCTGACCAGATTGATCGCGACCAGTGCGCCCAACGATTCCGCCAACGCCTGCACCAGCGTCCCGGCCAGGGCCGCCGGCGAGGTTGCACCTGATTGCGGGCCTGTCTGGCTGAGGATTGGCATGCCCGCCTGCGCAGCCGCCGTGGCCACGTCGCTGCTGTCCTTCGAAAACGTCAGAGGCGAAACCACGGTCGTTGCGTGAACCGAAAGAAACGGACGCTCTGCAAAGCCGCCTTTGCGCCCGGTCATCATGTCAAGCATGGCGATGATGTCGGGCACGTGACTGTCCAGCGTGATCGACGTGCCAAGGTGTTTTTGCGTCCCGCGCGCGCAGGCATATGCCGTGTTCAGATCCAGTTCGCGCCAGTTCTCGATGTCGGTGGCAACGACGGGACGGGCAAACCACTGGATGTTCGGCAACGTGTCCACCAGACGCGCGATGTCGAACAGATCCTCGAGCGTCGAGGGCCGGTAGGCGCCCGTCCGACTGTCGAGCATCTGGACCGCCGCACCCCCAGTGGCGAAATGCACGTGCCCGTCGCGGACCTCGATGTCGTGCTCCGGGCTTTGGCCATGCAGCACGAAATCCCGCGCGGCGCCGTCGATCACGTCTTCGACCAGTGGCCTCGGAAACAGGAGCCTTCCGGCTTCATCCATCCGGCACCCGGCCTCAAGCGCCAGCTGCTTCACCGTGTCTGTCGGTTGCTTGAACCCGGTGTTTTCGAGGACATCAAGCGCAGCAGCGTGAATCCGCACCACTTCCGCATCGGTGAGTGGACGGTACATCCCTCCCGGCGTACCGAGCGGCCCCGGAGCGAAGCTGGGCGCCTCGCGGCTTTGGCGGGCTCGCTTGCCTCCCTGACGTCGAGTCATTTGTTCCCCTGTGCAAGGCTCGGATGTCGTTGCAGTCAACTCCATCGCTCCGCGTGACTCAACCGTGGCAATTGATTGGGGCGATACACGGTTCAACCGAAGACTTCGCGTTCGTCGTTTGGCCTCGCCCCTCAAAGCCCCGATGTCCCGCAGATTGCCGGGGCCCCGAGAAGATTCCTCACCCAACCCTGCGCTCAAACCTTGAAGAGGACATGGAGCACGTCGCCGTCGACCACGCGATAGCTTCGACCCTCCGTGCGCATCCGGCCTTGGTCACGCGCGCCCTTTTCGCCGCCGCAAGCGACATAATCTTCGAATGGAATCACTTCGACACGAATGAACCCTCGGCTGAAGTCGCTGTGGATGACCTTGACCGCCTCGACTGCCGGCTGTCCTCGCCTGAACGTCCACGCGTGAGCCTCCTTAGGCCCTGCGGTAAAGAAGGTCTCGAGATTCAGCAGGTCGTATCCGGCACGAATCAGGCGGTCGAGACCGGGTTCCTCGAGCCCGAGGTCCTGGATGAAGCCATCCGCATCTTCGGGGTCGAGCCGGCTGATTTCCTCCTCGATCGACGCGCAAATCGCCACGCAGGGGGCCTCGTTCTCCGATGCCATCTGTTCGATTCGCCGAACGTGTTCACTCGTCCCGCCGAGATCGTTCTCGCCGACATTGCAGACATAAAGGACCGGTTTGGACGTCAGCAGATGAAGCGACTGCCACAGGTCGTTCTCGTTGGCCGCAATCTTGACGTCACGGGCCGGGCGACCGGCTTCGAGCGCCGCAGCCGCTCGCGCCATCAGTGCCTCGAGCGCGCGGGCATCGGGATCGCCGCCCTTGATTTTCTTGTCGAGCGAATTCCGGCGCCGCTCGATCGACTGCAGGTCGGCCAGCATCAACTCCGTTTCGATGATCTCCGCATCGCCGATCGGATCGATCTTGCCTTCCACGTGGGTGATCCCGTCATCGTCGAAGCAGCGAAGCACCATGACGATGGCGTCCATTTCCCGGATGCTTGCAAGAAACCTGTTTCCGAGGCCCTCGCCGAGCGAAGCGCCCCGAACCAGCCCCGCGATGTCGACGAAAGTCATCCTTGTGGGGACTGACTTCACCGAGCCGGCGATTCGGGCGATCTTGGACAGTCGCCGATCGGGAACGACAACCTCCCCGACATTGGGATCGATGGTGCAGAAAGGAAAATTCGCCACCTGCGCGGCTGCAGAACGTGTCAGCGCATTGAACAGGGTCGATTTCCCGACATTGGGAAGTCCGACAAAACCGGAACGAAAGCCCATGCCCAATCTCCGTTGATCCGTTGGAAGCGTGCGGCCATGCCTCGCCGTCTCGGACAGGCTCGAAGCGGCACAGATGGGGCCTCTACCCTTGACATCATTGGACGGCAAGGGCACGCACGGTCGCGCCGTGGCCGGATCCCCGTTTGGTGATGCGGTCATTTCTGAAAAACGCAGCGGAGTACACCGAGCATGTCACGAATTCAGGAACGCTTTTCACGGCTTGCGAACGAAGGGCGTTCGGCATTCATCCCTTACATCATGGCAGGCGACCCGGATTCGGCAACGACGCTCGAAGTGATGCACGGTCTGTCCGATGTCGGAGTCGACGTGATCGAACTCGGATTTCCGTTCACCGACCCGATGGCGGACGGCCCGACCATCCAGCTCGCGGGCCAACGGGCGCTCGGCGCAGGCATGACATTGGCGCGCACTCTTGATCTGGTCTCCGAATTCAGGAGTTCCGACAGCGAGACCCCGCTCGTTCTCATGGGGTACTACAATCCGATCGACACATACGGCGTCGATGCCTTTCTCGAGGATGCGGTTTCCGCAGGCGTCGACGGTCTGATCATCGTGGATCTGCCGCCCGAAGAGGATGACGAGCTGTGCATCCCCGCCCGCAAGCACGGGATCGACTTCGTCCGACTTGCCACCCCGACGACCGATTCGGTCCGTCTGCCAAGCGTGCTGCAGAACACCGGCGGCTTCATCTATTACGTTTCGATCACGGGCATCACTGGCGCTGGCGCGGCTGATGCCAGCATGATCGCGCCGGATGTCGCCCGGATCCGAGAGGCCGGCGCCCTCCCGGTCTGTGTCGGCTTCGGAATCCGAACGCCCGAGGCGGCGGCCGACGTGGCGCGCATCGCTGACGGCGTGGTGGTCGGTTCGGCGATCGTGCAACGCATGGCGGACGGCGACACGCCAAAAGAGGTGATCGGTTTCGTTGATTCACTTGTTCGTGGCGTGCGTGGTGCCCGACGGGAGTGACCAGAAATCCGCCAACGAGATGACAATCGACGCGAAATGCCCGCCGCGCGCTGACTGAAGAGGAACCCATGACTGCAATTCTTTGCATCGACGACCTGAAAAAGCTCTACCAGCGACACGTGCCGCGAATGTTCTTCGACTACACGGAGAGCGGATCGTGGACCGAACAGACCTTTCGCGAAAACACGAAGGATTTCAGCGACATTCGCCTTCGCCAGCGAGTCGGGGTCGACATTTCGGATCGCTCGACGGCCACCACGATGCTGGGCCAGGACGTGGCCATGCCCGTGGCGCTCGCACCTGTCGGATTGCTGGGCATGCAACACGCGGATGGAGAGATCCATGCGGCGCAGGCTGCCGAAAAGTTTGGGATTCCCTACACGCTCTCGACGATGTCGATCTGCTCCATCGAGGATGTTGCACTCCACACCAGCAAGCCGTTCTGGTTTCAGCTCTATGTCATGAAGGATCGGGAATTCATCGGCCGGTTGATCGACCGCGCACGCGAGGCCGGGTGTTCGGCGCTGGTTCTGACCATGGATCTTTCGATCATCGGGCACCGCCACCAGGACATTCGCAACGGGATGTCGGCACCGCCACGGCTGACGCTGAGCAACATGATCAACATCGCCACCAAACCATCATGGGCGATAAAGATGCTCGCAACCCGCCGTCGGGCGTTCGGAAACATCATCGGACACGCCAAGGGCGTCGAGAACATGACGTCGCTCATGCAATGGTCTGCCGACCAGCTCGATCGATCATTGAGCTGGTCCGACATCGACTGGATCAAGGAACGGTGGGGCGGCCCCCTGGTCGTCAAGGGAATCCTCGATCCCGAGGATGCGCACATGGCTGTGCGCTCGGGCGCGGACGCCATCGTCGTTTCCAATCACGGCGGTCGGCAGCTTGATGGCGCCCCGTCGTCGATCAGCGTGCTGCCCGAGATCGTCGAGGCTGTAGGCAGTCAGGTCGAGGTGATCTTCGACAGCGGAATCAGGTCGGGACAGGATGTCCTCAAGGCATGCGCCCTCGGCGCATCGGGCACGCTTATTGGCCGGTCATTCGTCTACGGTCTTGGAGCCATGGGCAAGGCGGGCGTCACTCGTGCACTCGAAATCATTCACACCGAACTCGACACGACCATGGCGTTGTGCGGGGCCACATCGATCGAACAAGTTGGCCGAGATTGTCTGGCAGATACAGGTGGGTTCAACGCGACCCCGGCACCGCAGGAATCCGACGCCCAGGTTTGATCGGCGCGTGCAGCGGTCTCGGCATGGTTTTTCTTCGCAGCCTTGACCGCACGGCCCTTGCGATCAAGTCAATGCGACCCGCGCAAGGCAATCGAACCGACGATGTGATCAAGACCAAGTTGGTGGCAACAACCAATTTCTGGTGGCCAAAAAAGCAAAAGGGCCCCGGTAAACCAGAACCCCAAAGCCAACCGGGTAATTCCCAGCCCATAGTCCAACCGGGTTGCTCCCAGCCGGCGATCAACGGGATATCGCAGTCTCGACGAAAACGCAAACGGTCTTTCGAAGTCCCTTGTTGATCGCAAATCTATCCACTGAAGCCCGAAGAGAAGCAGCCATTGCACGACCAACTTTGCAAAGGACAGTTTTGCCGGGGCGGCCGATTGACGACAAGCACCGCGGAATGAGGGATTCTGAGACATCGACCTCGCATGAATTCGTGCGTTCGCCTTCCATGCCGAAGCACAAGATCGCCGGATTGCCTGGAGTACGGAACAGCGGGATTCCGCTCCCAACCGAAATCGTTCTTCCACGTCTTGACGCGCGGGCGCTTCGCTGCCAGCCAATCCGCTGAAATGTCTTTGGGCAGGCGGCGGATTTTGACTTTTCAAACCGATACCGGATCGTATAGAAGCCTCGGAATCTGGCGATCACAACGTCCTGACCCCTCCCTAGCACTCGGAGACTTGCAATGGCCCAATTGCCGCAATTTGTTGCCTACCCCCGCGAAAGAACGGGCAAGGGCGGAGCGCGTCAGGCGCGACGGGAAGGTTTCGTTCCTGGCGTGGTGTATGGCGGCGGGCAGGATCCCGTTGCCATCAACGTCAAGTTCAACGAGCTTTTCAAGACGCTCAAGAAAGGTCGGTTTCTGTCGACCCTGTTCGAGCTGAAACTTGATGGCCATGACGATTCGCGCGTGATCTGCCGCGGCGTTCAGCGCGACGTCGTCAAGGATTTGCCGATTCACATCGACCTGATGCGCCTCAATTACACCTCGCGGATCAATCTGTTCATACCGGTTGAGTTCATCAACGAACAGGACAGCCCCGGATTGCGTCGAGGTGGCGTTCTGACCGTGGTCCGCCCGGAAATCGAACTGAAGGTCACTGCGAACACCATTCCCTCCGCGATTGAAGTCGACATTTCAGGACTCGATATCGGAGATGTCGTGACAATTTCAGACGTCGAGTTGCCCGAGGGCACCCGCCCGATGATCACGGACCGCGACTTCGTCATCGCAAACATATCCGCCCCATCCGGCCTGAAATCGGCCGAAGAAGAAGAGGCGGAAGCCGCTGAAGAGATCGACGAGGAAACCGAAGAGACGGAAGAGACCGAGGAGGAGTGAGCGCCCGCTGGAACGGCGCTCAGCCCGGAAAGCGATCGCAGCGCTGAATCCCTCAGCAAGTCCGGATCGGAAGTGATCTGCGATCGATCGCGACCGGTAGCAATCGCGGCAATCCTCGCCAGCTTGCCGACTTCTTCGACAATGAATCGTTGCCGTCGTACCACGGGACGCTGAACGCCATGACCGATTCCGTTCTGCGAAGTCTTGCACGACTTGCCCCGAGCAACGAGACCTCTGCCCCCTTGATCCGATGATCATCCTTGCAGGGCTGGGAAACCCAGGTCAGAAATACGCGCGGCACCGGCACAATGTCGGCTTCATGGCCGTCGATCGGATCGCCGCGCACTTTGACTTCCCCGCATGGAGCAAGAAATTCCAGGGACTGGTCACGAATGGCCGGATTGGTGGCGATCGGGTCGTCCTGCTCAAACCGCAGACAATGATGAACGCGTCGGGCCGGTCCGTTTCGCAAGCCGTGAGATTCTATCGGGTGGAAACGGAGAATCTCGTCGTGTTTCACGACGAACTCGATCTGGCACCGGGCAAGGTCCGAATCAAGACTGGCGGAGGCACGGCGGGTCACAACGGACTTCGCTCCATCGACGAGCACCTGGGAAAGAACTTTCGCCGGGTGCGGATCGGCATCGGACACCCCGGTGACAAGAGTCGCGTGATCGGGCACGTGCTGGGGAATTTTGCATCGTCAGATGCAGATTGGCTGGATCCGCTGCTCGATGCCATGGCGCGGTCGTCGCCATCGATCATCGAGGGAGATGACGCCGCATTCATGAACGGGCTCGCGCGTCTGCGTCGAGCCGAGGAGGCCCCTCGCGCAAGGTCCGAAAAAGTGACGCGACACCAGGAGACTGATCCGGTCCCGGAATCGCCCTCGTTGTTTCGGCAGTTGCTTGAACGCTGGCGAGGCTGACTGTCCGTTGAAGAGATCCAGAGTTGGCGCTGTCGCCCATGCGTTCCTCACGGCAAACCATGCGGGTGGCAGCAGGGCGGCACAGGTCACCCACAACTTGACATTCAATGCCTCGTGACCCTATCTTTTCGCCAATTCGAAAGGGTTGAAAAATGTTTGTCCAGACCGAAGCAACACCGAATCCGGCCACATTGAAATTCCTGCCGGGGCAGACCGTTCTCGACAGCGGAACGATCGATTTTCCGAACGAGGAAGCCGCATCGGAATCGCCGCTCGCGCGAAGGATCTTTGCAGTTCAAGGCGTCACGGGCGTCTTTTTCGGCAGCGATTTCATTTCCGTCACCAAGCGGGAAGGAACCGACTGGAACCACATCAAGCCGGCGATCCTTGGTTCGATCATGGAACATTTCCAGTCGGGTCAGGCTGCCGTGTCAGCAAAGGCGGCAATGTCCGGCCACAAGTCGGACGACGGACCGGACTCCGAAATCATCGCGCAGATCAAGGAGTTGCTCGACACGCGGGTCCGCCCCGCGGTCGCCCAGGACGGTGGCGACATCACCTTCTACGGATTCGATCGAGGCGTCGTCTACCTCCACATGAAAGGAGCGTGCGCGGGTTGCCCCTCATCGACAATCACCTTGAAGATGGGCATCGAGAACCTGTTGCGACACTACATCCCGGAAGTCACCGAGGTTTGCCCGGTTGCGGCCTGAGCGCGCGGTTCTCGCGTTCGACACCGCACGCGAGCACTGTGCGGCAATCATCGTCACCGAAGGGAAACCGACCAGCCAGGTGATCGAATTCATGAAGCGCGGCCAAGGGGAGCGATTGTTCCCCATGCTGGGCGACCTCCTCGAGAGGGCAAATCTCTCCTGGACCAGTCTTGCCGCCATCGGGGTCGGAACGGGTCCCGGCAATTTCACTGGAACCAGAATGGCTGTCTCGGCATCGCGGGGACTGGCCCTGGCTCTGGGAATTCCAGCGATCGGGACGAGCAGATTCGAGGTCGCGGCTTTTCTTGCACACGAAAACGGCCATCTCCCGCGTGGCCAACGGGCGCTTTGCGCGATCGACTTGCGGTTCGACCAGGTCGGAACCCAGGAATTCTCGATTGCGCCGATACCCGATGCGATTGGCAAGCCGGTCGTCCACGAAGCCCAAGCTCTTGCGGACGATCCGGCACATTCGAGCCAACTGGTCGCGCCGATGCCGTCAAGTGTTCCGCGGATCGATGAACCGGTCGGGGACCTGCCGGGTTTTCTTGCGGCGCTGGGCAATCTGACCTGGCGAAAATTCGCGGCTGGCGTCGTCCCGCCCCGCCCCCTCCCGATCTATCTTCGCCCTGCAGTGGCCGAACCGCCTGGCCGGGCCTCCTGACGGGATATTCCGCGTCAGTCTTCGAGATCCGAGCAAGAACCCCCGTAACTATCCGCAATCCGCGGTCCGTTTCGTGTTCGCGGCGTTCGCCAAGCGGAAGACGCGTGACTTGCGGAGACCGAATTCACGAATTCGGTTGACGAGAAACCGGTTGCCAATGCTAAACCACGTCATGTTCGTGCGTGCCCGGTGGTCGTGACCGGCGGGCAGACGCCACTTCATCGATCATTCAGAAACAGGGGGAAATGCAATGGCGAAACTCAGGTTGGCCATCAGCGCAATCGCGGGTCTCGTGCTCGCATCGACAGCACAGGCCGAAGGACCCGCAATCATCTACGACATGGGCGGGAAATTCGACAAGTCATTCAACGAAGCCGCATACAACGGCGCACAGAGATTCACAGCAGAAACCGGCATCGAATACCGGGAATTCGAAATGCAGTCCGAAGCCCAGCGCGAGCAAGCGCTGCGCCGCTTTGCCCGTGCCGGCAACAATCCCGTCGTGATGACCGGATTCGCGTTCGCATCTGCGCTCGAAGCCGTGGCACCGGATTTTCCGGACACCAATTTCGCCATCATCGACATGGTCGTCGATCAGCCGAACGTCCGTTCGGTCGTCTATCAGGAGCACGAAGGATCGTATCTGGTCGGCGTGCTTGCTGCCATGGCGAGCAAGTCGGGCAAGGTCGGTTTCGTCGGCGGAATGGACATTCCGTTGATCCGAAAATTCGCCTGCGGCTACGTTCAGGGCGTCAAGTCGGTCAACCCCGACATCGAAGTCTTTCAGAACATGACCGGAACGACCGCCAGCGCGTGGAACGACCCCGTACGGGGCGGCGAACTCGCCAAGGCCCAGATCGACCAGGGCGCGGACGTGGTCTACCATGCCGCCGGCGGCACGGGTCGCGGTGTCCTCCAGGCAGCCGCTGATGCGGGCGTCCTTGGAATCGGCGTCGACAGCAACCAGAACCACCTTCATCCCGGCAGTGTCCTGACATCGATGCTCAAGCGGGTCGATGTCGCCGTCTACAACGCTTTCATGGACGGAACGTCGGGCGACTTCGCGACGGGTTTCTCGGTGCTCGGTCTCGCAAATGACGGAGTCGGCTACGCACTCGACGAGAACAATGCAGAGCTGATCTCCGATGACATGCGCATGGCTGCCGACGACGCTGCCGCGAAGATCATTTCGGGCGAGATCGCCGTGCATGACTATCTCTCCGACGAGAGCTGCCCGGTCATGTGATCAGGCGTGAGCGGTCACCAACGTGTCCATTCAATCCGTTGAGGGGCAGCCCGGCCGGGCTGCCCCTGCGATTGAACTGAAAGGGATTTCGAAGAGTTTCGGCCCGGTACGTGCCAATCGGGACATCAACCTTTCGATCACGAAAGGCGAAATCCACGGGATTGTCGGCGAAAACGGTGCCGGCAAGTCCACCCTCATGGAAATTCTTTACGGGCATTATTCTGCCGATACCGGAACCATTTTCCTGGACGGGCAGGAAACGCCGATTCCCGACAGCCAGGCGGCGATCAAGGCAGGCATCGGTATGGTCCACCAGCACTTCATGCTGGTCGAAAACTTCACGGTTCTCGAGAACATCATACTGGGCGCCGAGGATGGCGCGCTGCTCGCGCCGTCGCTCGCGCGAGCGCGCGGACTCCTGGCCGAACTCGCGAGCGAGTACGAACTCGAAGTCGACCCTGCTGCCGTCGTCGAGGACCTGTCGGTCGGGCTGCAACAGCGCGTCGAAATCCTTAAGGCGCTTTTCCGCAACGCAGATATCCTGATTCTCGATGAACCGACCGGGGTCTTGACGCCGTCGGAGGCCGATCACCTGTTCCGGATTCTGCGGAATCTGAGGGACCAGGGAAAAACCATCCTGCTGATCACCCACAAGCTTCGTGAAATCATGGACGTGACCGACAGCGTCAGCGTCATGCGTCGCGGCGAACTCGTGGCGTCGCTACGCACCAAGGACACCTCCCCCGAGGAACTCGCCGAGTTGATGGTCGGTCGAAAGGTCCTGCTCAGGGTCGAGAAACAGCCACCCCAAACAGGTGACGCGCTTCTTGACGTCGAGAACCTCTCGATGACCGACAAGAACGGGCTGAAGCGACTGAAGGAGGTCTCGTTCAACGTCCGGGAAGGAGAGATCTTCGGGATTGCCGGTGTTGCCGGCAACGGACAGTCAGAACTGCTCGCCGTTCTGGGCGGAATCACCGCTGGATCGGGAACGGTCCGCGTCAAGGGACATGAAATCGACATCGCGCAGGCCGACGGCCAGGCACGACGGTCTGCAGGGATCGCGCATGTTCCCGAGGACCGGCATCGCCTCGGGCTGATCATGGAATTCGCCCAATGGGAAAACGCCGTCTTCGGCTACCATGCCACCGACCGCTACTGCTCGCGCCTCGGGCTGACAAGGCGACAGTCGATATTCGAGGTCGCCGAGGCCAAAATCGAAAAGTACGACATCCGGCCCGCAAACCGTCACTTGAGCGCGAGCCGGTTCTCGGGGGGCAACCAGCAGAAGATCGTCATCGCCCGGGAGTTCGAGCGCGACCCGGACATCCTGATCGTCGGTCAGCCGACCAGAGGCGTCGATATCGGCGCCATCGAGTTCATTCACCGCCAGATCATCGCGCTTCGCGATGCCGGCAAGGCGATTCTGCTGATTTCGGTCGAGCTCGACGAGATCCTGTCGCTCGCGGACCGGATTGCCGTCATGTTCGATGGCTCCATGTCGGCAGACACGCAGGCCGAGGACACCGACGAGCGTGAACTCGGGATGCTGATGGCCGGTCTCGCTCGGGATTTCGAGACCGCGCGCGCGACCCTGAAATCCCCGCAACCGGTCGGGTCGGTGCCCGCATGAGCAGCGATCGAATGAGCGCCTGGGTTCGGATCGCCCTCGTTCCGCTGCTGAACCTGTTGCTCGCGTTTCTCGTCGCCGGCCTGGTCGTCGTCATGATCGGCGAGAACCCGTTGCGGGCGCTGCGGATTCTTCTCACGGGCGCTCTCGGAAGCAGCTACGGCATCGGCTACACCCTGTATTACGCGACCAGCTTCGCGTTCACCGGTCTTGCCGTCGCGATCGCGTTTCACGGCAGCCTGTTCAACATTGGCGGCGAAGGCCAGGCGGGCGTTGCCGGGATTGGCGTCGCGGTTGTCTGCCTGAGCGTTGTCGGCGACACCCACTGGTTGCTGGCCTTCCCGCTCGCCGTTGGAGGCGCTGCCATCGCCGGGGCCGCATGGGCCGCCATCCCCGCGTATCTGCAGGCCAGCCGTGGCAGTCACGTCGTCATCACGACGATCATGTTCAATTTCATCGCTTCCGCCCTTCTCGTCTACCTGCTCGTCAACGTGATGAAGGTCGAGGGCTCCATGGCCCCCGAGAGCCGGAAGTTCGGAGAAGGCGCGCGAATCCCGTTCATGCACGAAATGGCCGCATGGTTCGGGATCAAGATCTCGCGAACGCCGATGAATATATCGTTTCTGCTCGCGGTCGCCTGCACGTACCTGACATGGGTCCTGATCTGGAGAACCCGGCTCGGATACGAAATCCGCGCCTTCGGCCAATCCGAAACGGCGGCGGTCTACGCAGGCATATCGCCGATGCGCATCACCATGGCGACCATGCTGCTCTCGGGCGGCATGGCGGGGCTGATGGCGATCAACACGGTCATGGGCGAGGCCAGTCGTCTGGTGCTCGATGCGGTCCAGGGCGCCGGTTTCGTGGGAATTGCCGTGGCGCTCATCGGCAGATCGCATCCCGTGGGGGTATTTCTCGCGGCGATCCTGTTCGGGATTCTCTACCAGGGCGGCGCCGAACTCGCCTTCGAAATGCCCGCGATATCGCGCGACATGATCGTCGTCATCCAGGCGCTGGTCATCCTGTTCACCGGGGCCCTCGAGAACCTCGTCAGGTTCCCCGTCGAGGGAATCCTCCGCAAACTGCGCATGGCGGGCAACTGATGGACTTCCTCGTTGTCCTGCAGCTGCTCGATTCCAGCCTCAGGCTGGCAACGCCGTTCCTGCTGGCCTGCCTCGCGGGGCTGTTCTCGGAACGGGCGGGCATTTTTGACATCGGCCTCGAAGGCAAGATGCTCGCGGGCGCATTCTGTGCCGCAGCCGTTGCGGCAACCACGGGCTCGGCCTGGGTCGGCCTCCTGGCCGGGACGGGAGTCTCCGTGGCGCTCTCGGTCCTTCACGGATTCGCTTCGATCACCTTGCGCGGCAACCAGCTGATATCCGGCGTCGCGATCAACTTCCTGGCCGCCGGAATGACCGTTCTCATCGGCCAGAGCCTGTTCAGGATGGGCGGCCAGACGCCGCAGCTCAAGGGCGACGCCCGCTTCACCGAGATTTCGCTTCCGCTCGCCGACACGCTTCACGGGATCCCTCTGGTGGGACCGATCTACCACGATCTGGTTTCAGGACATAATGTCATCGTCTACATGTCGCTGCTTGCGGTTCCCCTCACGTGGTGGGTGCTGTTCCGCACGCGATTCGGACTTCGGCTCCGAGCGGTCGGCGAGAACCCGGCGGCGGTCGACACGGCCGGAATCTCCGTCGTTGTCCTGCGCTACAAGGCGGTGATCATCTGCGGGATACTGTGCGGGCTTTCGGGGGCCTATCTTTCGCTTGGGACATCGGCGGCCGGCTTCGTCAAGGACATGTCGGCCGGCAAGGGTTTCATTGCGCTCGCGGCGCTGATTTTTGCGAAATGGAAACCGCTGAACGCTCTCTATGCGTGCCTGCTGTTCGGTTTCCTGGAGGCGATCGGCACCAAGTACCAGAACGTCGACGTGTTCGGCCTGTTTGTCCTTCCCGTCCAGTTCATGCAGGCCCTGCCCTACATTCTGACCGTTGTCATTCTCGCCGGTTTCGTGGGAAAGGCCATCCCGCCCCGCGCAGGCGGACAACCCTACGTCAAGGAAGAATAGCAAAAAAGGCGCATTCATTCAGATCGCCTTGATCCCGACCCCGCTCGTTGACAGCCGTGGGCGAGCCGGGTCCGATGCACAACCAGCGACGCTCGATCGAAGGAACCACCAAACATGCCACATCAGCCGAATCCGTTCTTCCAGCCCGTCTCCGGACTGGAACTCCCCCGGTTTGCCGGAGTCCCGACATTCATGCGCCTGCCGCACGTGCCGCGCGACCATGACCGGATTCGCGATGTGGAAATCGGGCTCGTGGGAGTCCCCTGGGATGCCGGAACGACAAACCGACCCGGCCCCCGCCACGGACCAAGGCAGTTGCGCGACTATTCGACGATGATTCGATCGGGCCACCCGGTCAGCGGAATCAACCCGTTCGCTCTTGCCAACTGCGCCGATCTTGGCGACGTGACGATCAACCCCGCCGACATCCAGGACAGCATGGAGCGCATCACAGGGTTCTATGGCGAGGTTCTCGAGCACGGGATCGTTCCCATGACCGCGGGCGGCGATCATCTCGTGTCGCTGCCGGTTCTCCGCGCGGTCGCGCAGGACGGCCCGGTCGGAATGATTCACTTCGATGCCCACACCGACCTGTTCCATTCCTACTTTGGCGGCAGTCTCTACACCCACGGGACCCCATTCCGCCGCGCCGTCGAGGAAGGGCTTCTGGACCCCCGACGAGTCATCCAGATCGGCATCCGCGGCACCATGTACGATGACGAGGACGTCAGGTTCGGCCGTGGTGCAGGCGTCACCATCATCACGGTCGACGAGTTCTTCGAGCGCGGGGTCGATGACGTGATGTCGCAGGCCCGAGACGTGGTTGGCGACAAACCGACCTATTGCTCGTTCGACATCGACTTCATCGATCCCGCCTATGCACCCGGAACCGGAACGCCCGAAATCGGCGGACCGACCTCGCACCAGGCGCAGCAGGTGGTTCGAGGCCTGCAAGGGGTCAATCTGATCGGCGCCGACCTGGTCGAGGTTTCGCCGCCGTTCGATCCTGGCGGAAACACCGCATGGCTGGGCGTTTCGATCATGTTCGAAATCATGTGCATGCTGGCGAGCAGTGTCGAGGCCCGGCGCGGCAGTGACTGACGCCACGGCCTCGGGCTCGGACAATTCGGGATCGAGCGCCGACATGCCCGCGTGCCCACCACGAACGGCCCGTCGCGGTTGAGGTTCGCCGTGACCTGCCATATAGGTTCGCCATCGACAGGGCGATGGCTCCGCTGCCCCGAGCGGCGTTGCCCAACAACGGAAATTCCTTAGCAGACACTGGCAGATGCTCCCATTCGGCCTCAGTTACGAGATGATCGTCATACTTGGCGTTCTCGCATTCACGGTTTTTCTCTTCGTGTCCGAAATCGTTCGGGTCGATCTCGCGGCGATCATCGTCATGGTGCTGCTGGGGGGGCTCAGCTACGTGCCCGGGCTCGAAGGCATCGTTGACGTCAACTCGCTGTTCGACGGCTTTGCCTCGAACGCCGTCATCTCGATCATCGCGGTCATGATCATCGGGGCGGGGCTCGACCGCACGGGCATGATGAGCAAGGTGGCCGCCACCATCCTGCGGATCGGCGGAACCTCGGAAAAACGCATCATTCCGATCGTGTCCGGCACCGTCGGCGTGATTTCCGGTTTCATGCAGAATGTCGGCGCGGCATCACTGTTCCTGCCGGTGGTCAGCCGGATTTCCGCGCGATCGGAGCTGCCGCTCGGGCGGTTGCTGATGCCAATGGGATTCTGTGCAATCCTCGGCGGCACCATGACCATGGTCGGCTCGTCGCCATTGATCCTTCTCAATGACCTGATCCTGGCAACGAACAAGACCCTGCCGGCAGAGTTCCAGATGGGCACGTTCGATTTGTTCTCGGTCACGCCGGTCGGGTTTGCTCTTGTCCTGAGCGGCATCCTCTACTTCGTGCTTTTCGGTCGGTGGGTTCTGCCCGGCAGCGCAACGCGCGAGGAGGCCACCACGGCACAGTCCATGAAGGACTACGTGAAGCGACTGTACGGATTGAAGGCCGACATCTTCGAGGTCGTCATCCCCGAAGGCCACCTGCTGGTCGGCGAGACGCTTGCCGACATGATGGAAGCGTATCACCTGTACATCATCGGAACCTATCACCACGGGCAGAAGTGGCTGGCGCCGCCGGTCGACACGACGATCGTCGCTCCGTGCAGACTGGCAATCCTGGGGCGACGGCGGGTGATTCAGGAAATCGCCGACGTCTACGACCTGAAGGTCGAAGACAAGCTGAAGGTCTTCAACGAAGAGTTTTCGCCGACCCAGTCGGGAATCGCCGAGATTGTCATACCCCCGAATTCAGGCGTCATCGGCAAGACCGCCCGTGATTTGCTGTTTCGCAAGACCTACGGCCTGAACCTCTTGGCCATACACCGGGTCGAAGAGACCTTGAGCTATGTCGAGACCGAGGATCACGTGCCGACCCAGATCAACAGGGTCGCCTTTCAGGCCGGTGACACCCTGGTCGTGCAGACCCAGTGGTCCCGGCTGTCACGCCTCAAGAACAACACGGACTTTGTCATCGTGACGTCCGAGTTCCCAGAGGACGATGTCCGCCCTAAAAAGGTCGGCTGGGCAATGTTCTTCTTTCTCGTTGCCATCAGCCTCGTCCTGTTCACCGATATCCGTCTGTCGCTTTGCCTGCTGACCGGCGCCGCCGGCATGATCGTCTCGAGGGTCCTGTCGGTCGACGAAGCCTATCGCGCCGTTGGCTGGAACACCGTCTTTCTGCTTGCCGGCCTGATACCCCTGGGACAGGCGGTTCAGAGCACGGGGACAGCCGAGTGGATTGCCCAGATGATCCTGGGCATGCTCGAGGGTTGGCCGATCTGGTCTTTGCAGGCAGGAATCGCCATCCTTGCGACAGTTTTCACCTTGGTGATGTCAAACGTCGGCGCCACGGTGCTTCTGGTACCGCTCGCGGTTTCCATCGCGGTGGCATCGGGCGGCGATCCGGCAATCTTCGCGATGACGGTCGCGATTTCGACCTCGAACTCCTTCCTGATCCCCACCCACCAGGTGAATGCGCTGATCATGGGGCCAGCCGGCTATCGGGTGAAGGACTTCATGAAGACCGGCGGCATCATGACGATCATTTTCCTCTTCGTGTCGCTCTTCATGATGAACATCGTCTTCGCGTGACGACGCAAGTGCGGAGCGGTCGCTGCCGTTCCTCTCGCTTTCCATCGTCATGACGATTGACCGGTTCTGCTGACCGGATAGACGACCCGAACCGGATCAACCCCCGCCGTCATCCATTCCAAGCTGCATCTGGCTGTCGAGATCCGACGGATCAAGCGGGCGTTTTGGCAGGGCCAACGAGGACTTGTGGACCCAGACGACCTGTCGTTCTGCCCGGGTGACCGCAACATAGGCAAGTCGTTTCCAAAGCGGCAAGTCGGCCTCGACCATGCCGGATCTCGATGCAGCTGTCAGATCGGGACCGAAGATCTGGACGGCTGGCCACTGCGACCCCTGCGACTTGTGAATCGTGCAGGCCGCCCCGTGCAGAAAAATCCCGCCCGTGCTCGCCGAGGACTCCATGAAAGGTTCCGCTTCGCCCGGAAACTCGATCTTGATGATGGTCGGCACCGAAATGACCGGGTCAGGAGCGCCCATCATGTGGAGACGCGAGTGGCCACGCCGTTGCGAGCGACCGAGGAACACGGCCTGGGCCCCCTTGATCACGCCCTTCGTTTCCAGGTCGAGGCGCTGGTTGCGCGCCTTTCGCGAGATCTCGATACCGTCACAGATCAGCGGCTCGCCCGGCAGCAACGCATCAGGCGGCGCCTTGTGTGCCCGGCGAAAGGCGTCGAGGAGACGAATGCGGCTCGAGTTTCTCCAGCACAGCACCGGTGAACGCGCCATCAGCTCCGCGTTGACCCGGCTGGAAAAGTGGATGCGGTCGTCGCGGGCGGCGAGGTACCGGAGCTTGTTCAGAAAGGACTGAAAATCGGACTCGGGATCGAGGAGATCGTGAGCAAGATCGAGAATGGGATTGTCGCTGGCCTGACGATGAATCCGACTGAGCAGAAACGTCTGCATCAGCTCGGAACTGTCGAACACCATGGACTTTTCCTGGCTCACGGGCGCGAGTTGCGCCGGGTCGCCGAACAGCACGATCGTCGAGAAAACCTGTTTCAGATCGTCGAGTTGACGACTGTCGAGCATGGACGCCTCGTCAACGAAGCCGATATCGAGCGGATCGTTGCGCGGTGCCCAACCCGTGATGAAGTCCGCCGTGCTGACGCCAGCGGCCGCAAAGGCCGCAGGAACCGACGGGCTGACCTGGTAGAACGTCTGCACGCGCTTCAGGGTCGATTCACCGATCAACCTGGTCGTCGGACGGGTCTTCTCCTTCCCTTCGAGCCATTGCGTGATCTTCTCGTATTCCAGGTCGTATTCCGGCGTGTACATGATCCGGTGGACGGTCGTCGCCGGAACGCCGTGATTCCGCAGAACGCTGGCAGCCTTGTTGGTCGGCGCCAATATGGCAAGCGTGCGACTGCCGTCAGCCTTTGCCGCAGATTCGCCGTCGGAGACGGGCTTGACACCCGCACCCACCAGCGCGCGCACCAGTTCCGCCAGGAAAAAGGTCTTTCCGGAGCCGGCTTTTCCCAGAACGGCAACGATCTGAGTTCCGCCCCTTCGCCGCCGTCTGTTGGGTTGCTGCCCCTCTCTCAGCTCGACGCCGGCGTTGGCGAAGATCTCGACAAACGCCTCGTAGGCGGCGGCCTGATCCTCCGAAAACTGCGGAATCGATTCAGTCGAATCGGACATCGGCCAATCGAACGATGGCGGCTTCTCGGGGTCCGCGCGCAGGGCGGCCTGCTTGATGGCCGAACCGGGGTCTGGGAATTCCCCCTGCCCCGCTCACGCGAGGGACGAAGATCTCGTCTCGCGCGGCTCTGCCAGCATCGACATCATCGATGCGATGACGATCGGCGCTGGCACGTCCTGACAGGTATCGGTCATGCCGCCTTGCTGATTTCAACTGCATCTTCGATCGTCCTCAGACCTGTCGTCGGAGCGTTCACCAGAACGGCCATGTTGCCGGGCTTGTGCTCGTTGCGCATCATTTTCATGTGCGCATCCGGGATCTGGCTCCAAGGATAGACTTCGGACATGCAAGGGTCGAGTCGGCGATCCAGCATGAGCTTGTTGGCGCGCGACGCCTGCATGAGATTGGCAAAATGGCTGCCCTGGACGCGTTTCTGGTGCATCCACAGATATCGCGCGTCGATCGTGAGATTGTATCCGGTCGTTCCCGCGCAGATCACCACCATGCCGCCTCGCTTCACGACGAAGGTCGAGACCGGAAACGTCGCTTCACCCGGGTGCTCGAACACCATGTCGACGTTGTTGCCCTTCCCGGTCGTCTCCCAGATCGCCTTGCCGAACTTCCGCACCTCGGCAAACCATTCCTTGTACTCGGGCGAATTGACCTTCGGAAGCTGTCCCCAGCAATTGAAATCCCTGCGATTGATGACTCCTTTCGCACCGAGCGAATGGACAAACTCGCGTTTGCTCTCGTCCGAAACCACCCCGATCGCGTTGGCGCCCGCCGTGTTGACCAGTTGAATCGCGTACGACCCCAGACCGCCCGATGCACCCCAGACGAGGACGTTCTGGCCGGGTTGCAGGACATGCGGGCGATGGCCAAAGAGCATTCGGTAGGCGGTCGCGAGCGTCAGCGTGTAGCAGGCGCTTTCCTCCCAGGTGAGGTGCCGCGGACGCTGCATCAACTGCTGAGCCTGAACGTTCGTGAACTGGGCAAACGAGCCGTCGGGCGTTTCGTAACCCCAGATCCTCTGGCTGGTCGAGTACATCGGGTCGCCGCCGTTGCATTCCTCGTCGTCGCCATCGTCCTGGTTGCAGTGGATGACCACTTCGTCGCCGACCTTCCAGCGCCGAACCTTGTCGCCGACCGCCCAGACGATCCCCGACGCATCGGATCCTGCGATGTGATACGGGGCGCCGTGAATGTCAAATGGCGATACCGGAACGCCAAGCCCCGCCCACACGCCGTTGTAGTTGACGCCGGCCGCCATCACCATGACCAGCACCTCGTTGCTGTCGAGCTTGGGGACATCGACAACTTCGGCCTTCATGGCGTCGAGAGGTTCGCCATGGCGTTCTCGCCTGATCGTCCAGGCGTGCATTTTCTCGGGCACGTGCCCGAGCGGCGGAATTTCTCCGATCGGGTAAAGGGATTTCGCGGACTGATTCGCTTCGACACTCTGTATCGCCATTTCAAGCTCCTTTGTTACGGTTCCGCAGAGCGGTGATGATTGACAGGTTCGTGATCATTGGGGCCCGGTGACCCTCTGGCCGCTCGGCAACGGGCATCCGGCAGGCAACGAGATTTGGATGCAAATTGACTGTTGGCGAATGTCACCCCGACAACGCCGGCACAATCTGCTTCTTTCGCGAGACAACCCCGGGCAAAATCGCCAGATCGCTCGTGGCCGTCACGCCAAATGCGGTCGCGACGGTCGAGCGAACCCTGTCATTGGGCACGAGGAGCGTCGCTTCCTGATCGAGGATGTCGATGACGAAGGCGAGGATGTCGTCCACCCCGTCCTCGGCGGCAACGTCGGCCATGTTTCCAAGCAGTTCGTCCTTGCGTTCGAGTATCGCGGACGGGCTGGTGGTCTCGAGCACCGTGATGCGGAACTTGCCGTGGGGCGTGTCGTAGACCTTTGAGTCGAGGCGCAGCAGCTGGCTGGCCGACAGGTGAGATATGTCCGACTTTGCCGCGAACATCTCCGCAGCGTAATCGGAGATCTCGACATCGAGTTCAGACGCGAGCAGGCGAGCCAGAGCCTCGTCCTCCGCCGTGGTGGTCGGGCTGCGAAACTCGAGCGTGTCGGAAATGATGCACGAGAGCATCAGCCCCTTGATCGATTTGGGCGCCCGCTCGAGATCGTCCCCCATCACGCCGGCGATCACGGTCGCCGTCGCTGCCACGGGCCGGACCACGAATTCGATCGGCTGGCTGGTTTGAAGGCCTCCGGCGATCAGGTGATGATCGATCACCGACACGATGCTGGCAGAATTGACGCCGTCGGGGAGTTCGGCCGGGTTGTTGGTGTCGACGATGGCCACGTCCTCGCCTGCCGCGAGTCCGTCTAGCAGTTCGGGGCAATCGACACCCCAGCGTTCGAGGACGAATTTCGCTTCGGCATTCGGTTCGTCCTGGACGAACGGCGTGGCCGACTGCCCCCGCACCTCGCCCAGGTACCACGACCAGATGATCGCCGAAGCCGTGGCATCGGTATCCGGGGCCTTGTGTCCAAAAACCTTGATCATGCGCTCGACACTCCGAGAGGGGTACTTGCGGCGCATCTCATACTGGGTTTCGGGGCCGATGTTAATTGGATGTTGGCCCCAAGATGTCGAAAGAAGGTCGATCCGGCGGCCAAATCAAGGCGACTTTCGATGATCCCAGCAACCATCGTGCATCCACGCTCTTTCGATACCGCCAAGGCGCGACGAATCGTTGCATGGAAACGAATCACGATAGCGCAAACGATTGCAGCGGCGACGCATTCACATGCCTGATCGACACGGCAGTGACTGTTGCATGGTCTTTCGTTGATGCTAGAAGATCGTCACCAAGTCGTCAGACGAAAAGCCGCGACCGAGGACCAGACATGACATCCAATTCCAAGGACCGACCCTGGCTGTTTCGAACCTATGCCGGGCATTCGACGGCTGCCGCTTCCAACAGGTTGTATCGGGACAATCTGTCGAAAGGACAGACCGGTCTTTCGGTCGCCTTCGACCTCCCCACCCAGACCGGATACGACAGCGACCACGTCCTGGCCCGAGGCGAAGTCGGAAAGGTCGGCGTTCCGATCTGTCATCTCGGCGACATGCGCGCGCTCTTCGACCAGATTCCCCTCGAAACCATGAACACGTCGATGACGATCAACGCGACGGCTCCGTGGCTGCTCGCGCTCTACATCGAAACCGCGCGCGAACAGGGTGCGACGATCTCGAACCTGACCGGAACGGTCCAGAACGACATCCTCAAGGAGTACCTGTCGCGAGGAACCTACATCTTTCCGCCGTCACCGAGCCTGAAGCTGACCAGCGACGTCATCACCCATTGCCTCGTGGAAATGCCCAAGTGGAATCCGATCAACATATGCTCCTATCACCTGCAGGAAGCCGGTGCGACGCCTGAACAGGAACTCGCCTTCGCGCTCGGTGCGGCGACTGCCGTACTCGACGATGTCAGGGCCAGGGTGTCGCCCGAGGATTTCCCGCGGGTTGTCGGCAGGCTGTCGTTCTTCGTCAATGCGGGTGTCCGGTTTGTCACGGAACTGTGCAAGATGCGCGCCTTCGTCGATCTCTGGGACGAGATCTGCCTCGAACGCTACGGCGTGGAGGACCCGCGATATCGCCGCTTCAGGTATGGCGTGCAGGTCAATTCCCTGGGCCTGACGGAGCAGCAACCGGAAAACAACGTCTATCGAATCCTTCTCGAGATGCTTGCCGTGACGCTGTCGAAGAAAGCCCGGGCGAGGGCCGTTCAGCTGCCGGCCTGGAACGAAGCCCTCGGACTACCGCGTCCCTGGGACCAGCAGTGGTCGCTTCGCATGCAGCAGATTCTCGCCCACGAGACCGACCTCCTCGAGTACGAGGATCTCTTTGATGGCAACCCTGCGGTGGACGGCAAGGTCGAGGCCATGAAACAGGAGGCGCGCCTGGAGCTCGCCCAGATCGAGAAGATGGGCGGGGCGATCGCCGCGATCGAGTACATGAAAACCCGCCTTGTCGAGAGCCATTCGCGGCGGATCATGCGAATCGAGAGCGGCGAGACATCCGTTGTCGGCGTCAATCTCCATGTCGATGGCGAGCCAAGCCCCCTCGAAGGCGGCGAAAACAGCATCCTTGTGCCTGACAGCTCGGCCGAGTCGGACCAGGTCGAGCGGCTGGCTGCCTGGCGGCGTTCGAGAGACCCCGATGCACATGCCGCCGCTTTGCGTTCCCTGCGGAATGCCGCGAGTTCGGGGGCCAACATCATGCAGCCTTCCATCGAGGCCGCCCGCGCCGGCGTGACCACTGGCGAATGGGGCGACGTGATGCGGTCGGTGTTCGGCCAGTATCGCGGACCGACCGGCGTCAGTTCTGCAGTCTCAAACGTTGTCGACGGTCTCGACGAACTGCGCTCACGCGTGGATGCCGTTTCCGACGGCCTGGGTCGACGGCTCAAGATCATGATCGGAAAACCCGGGCTTGACGGCCATTCGAACGGCGCCGAACAGATCGCCGCACGGGCCCGCGATTGCGGGATCCACGTCGCCTACGACGGCATTCGTCTCACGCCGGATGAAATCGTCGCGCGGCTCGACGACGAAGACGCTCACGTTCTCGGCCTGTCGATCCTGTCCGGCTCCCACGTCCCGCTCGTGGAAGCCATCATCAAGCGCATGAACGAGAGCGGACTGGGCCATGTTCCGGTCATTGTCGGTGGCATCATTCCCGACGAAGACGAGGAGCTGTTGCTGCGCATGGGAGTCGCCCGGGTCTATTCACCTCGGGACTTCAAGATCAACATGATCATGCACGACATCGTCGCTCTATTCGAACCGAGCAACGATCGCGCGGCTGCGTGACTGCACCCGCAGGTTCGACCGGTAACGGTCGTCGTTTCGGAGCGAAAAACACTTTTTGTTCAAGGGGATGACGACAGTTTCTATGGGCGTTGATGCCTGGAAGCGAGACATCATGTCACCCGTGATTGTCACGGATGGCCGCAGATCACCGTACATTGCGAATGTCGCACCCTTTTTGAGACGTGGCCAAATCGGTCCGATGCGGCTGGCATCGCGGGACCGACATCAAGACTCTGCGATCGCAAGAACGGGCACTGAGCCGTGCAGAGAACGGATCGCGGATGCCCGAATGGCTGCCAGCACTGTTCCATGGAATTCTCGGTCGGTTCTGACATACAAGGAATCAGGCAGGACAGAATGACCGTGCTCATCCGATGAGGTCTCAATTGAACCGTCGCCGCCTTCCGATCGGCATCCAGAACTTTCGCAGACTGCGGCAAAAGGATGCCTACTATGTCGACAAGACCTCGCTCATTCGGCGGCTGGTGGATGATGGCGATTTCTATCTTCTGTCCCGTCCCCGTCGCTTCGGCAAGAGCCTCCTGATCAGCACGCTGAAATCGCTGTTCGAATGCGATGAAGACCTGTTTCGGGGCCTGGACATCCATGACAACTGGGACTGGTCGACGCCTTACCCGGTCGTGCGCTTGAGCTTCGGCGGAAAGTACAGCGATGCGGGTGATCTCGAGCGCAGTGTTCTCACTCAGTTGACACACGCAGAACACGCTGCCGGGCTGGAGTTGACGAAGGTCCCGAAAACCGCGCCGGAACGCCTGCGAAACCTCCTGTTTCACCTTCACCGTTCGACCGGTCGAGGTGTGGTCGTGCTGGTGGACGAGTACGACAAGCCGATCCTCGATACATTAAAGAACACTGAACTTGCCGAGGCCAACCGAGACTATCTGCGGCGCTTCTACGGCATCATCAAGGACAGTGCTAAGCAAGTCGGTTTCGTCTTTGTCACCGGGGTGAGCATGTTCTCGAAAGTCAGCCTGTTCTCGGGCCTCAACAACCTGAAGGACATCAGCCTCGACCCCCGCTACGGTACCATCTGCGGCTACACCGAAGACGACCTCGATCGCGTGTTCGCTCCGGAGCTCTCGGGACTGGATCGGGATGAGATCCGGAAGTGGTACAAAGGCTACAACTGGCTGGGTGGCGAACGGGTCTACAATCCTTTCGGCCTGTTGCTGCTGTTCGACACCCGTGAGTTCGAACCCCACTGGTTCGAGACCAGCGCTCCGACGTTTTTGTTCGAGAAGATGATGGAAGAGTCGGCCAGCCCGACGGATTTCAGGGACCAGATGACCGACAAGAGCCTGGTCTCGAAGTTCGATGTCCGGGACATCGCGATCGAGGCCCTGATGTTCCAGACCGGCTATCTGACCATAGCCGAGCAGCAGCGGGTCAGGCATCGCACCAGATTCAGGCTGGATTATCCGAATCTAGAAGTGGAATACAGCCTGAACGAGGAGCTTCTCCGATACCTGAGCAACCGCTCGGTTGACGCGTTGAAAGAGGGCAGCAGCATACTGCGAAGTCTTGAGGCGAATGACTTCAATGGATTCGCGCGCCATCTCCGCGCCAGTCTTTCGGCCATTCCTTACCAGTGGCACGCGCGTGGCGATCTTGCCCGCTACGAGGCGTGGTATGCGAGTCTGCTGCAGATGTGTCTTCAGCCGAATGGCGCCGACGTCCGGATCGAGGAGTCGTCAAGCCACGGTCGCGCTGACATGGTCGTCCTCAGCGGCGGTCAGTTCTTCGTTCTTGAGTTCAAGATGGCGGAGGGGGAGGACGCCGCGTCGGCGCTCGATGCGGCACTCGCCCAGATTCGCGAGCGGGGATATGCCGAGAAATACCGCGACCGTGGCGAACCGATCCACCTGATCGGCGTGGCCTGCGGGGGCGAGGCGAAGAACATCCTCGACATCCGCGTCGAGAGCGCCTGAAATTCACTTCGATTGAGCAGGCCCGAGAGTGGGTCGAAGCTCCTTGTCCCTTCAGGCTCCAGCGCTCCGCTATGCTGCGCCGCTGCCGATGTCGGCATGGTGTCGGCCCAAGGCCTCAGCGCCAGTTCACCGCGCGGGCGACTGGCTGTCATACTGTCGTGGTCAGAATCAAACCTGTCGCTCGACCAGCGTCTTCTTGATTTCAGCGATCGCCTTGGCCGGATTCAGCGATTTCGGACAGGTCCGCGCGCAATTCATGATGGTGTGGCATCGATAGAGGCGGAATGGATCCTGCAGATCATCCAACCGTTCGCCCGTGCTTTCGTCACGGCTGTCGATGATCCAGCGATAGGCATGAAGAAGCGCCGCAGGCCCGAGATAGCGGTCACTGTTCCACCAGTAGCTCGGGCAGCTCGTCGAACAGCACGCGCACATGACGCACTCGTAGAGCCGGTCCAGCTTTCGCCGGTCGTCAATGGATTGCTTCCATTCCTGCCGAGGTTCGTTAGTCTTGGTCTCCAGCCATGGCTTGACCGATGCGTGCTGCGCGTAGAAATGGGTCAGGTCGGGAATCAGATCCTTGACCACGTTCATGTGAGGCAAAGGATAGATGCGGACGTCGCTCTTGACCTGATCGAGCCCGTAGGTGCAGGCAAGCGTGTTGACGCCATCGATGTTCATCGCGCAGGAACCGCAGATTCCCTCGCGACATGACCTGCGAAAGGTCAAGGTGGGGTCGATGGTGTCCTTGATGGCAATCAGCGCATCGAGGACCATGGGACCGCAAGCGTCAACATCGACCTGATAGGTGTCGATCCTGGGATTGTCCCCCGAATCGGGATCCCATCGATAGATCTTCAATTTGCGAAGCTTGCCACCCGAATCCGGGGCGGGCCACGTCTTGCCCACCTTGATTCTCGAGTTTCGCGGCAGTGTGAATTCAACCAATGCTCTTCCTCAATGTCTCTCGGTCACCCGAAACCTCGCAACCAGTCGCGGTTTCGCTTCCCATTTGGCGTTGCCCAAGCAAGGCCCCAATCTCGTATCACGATCCTTGGGCCAGATGAACACGTCATTCTTCGAACGCCCGAGTCGGCTCCTTCCCCGAACGCCTGACGACACAGTCTCGATAGACCTGTTCCGGGTCCCGGCCCGCCAGGTAGTCGTCGGTGACGCCAATCACGATCCCGCTGCTCACGGCACCGCGAGAATTGACGCCCACTGACACCGAAGTCGTCGGCCTCGTCGCCTGTCTCGCGGTAACCTCGCACTGCATCATTGCCTCTTCCACGCTGATCGGCTCCTGGGTTCCGCATCCCGCTGCCGCGAGCCCCAAGCCGAGCGTCAAGATGCATGTGGCAGGATTTTTCAAGGTCAGTAAACCCTTGCTTTTGGCGCAATTTTTGCGAGATCGATCCCGCCGCTTTGCTCATCGAGGAGCGGTTCCGTGTGCACCCGCCGGTAATCGAGCCTGACCTCGATGCCGTCGACACGGGCAAGCGTGTGCATCCGCCAGTTGACGTCGTCCCGGTCGGGATAATCCTCGTGTGCATGAGCGCCACGGCTTTCCTTGCGCGCTTCTGCGCTGACAATCGTCGTCAGGGCATTCGGCAGCAGGTTGGCGAGTTCGAGGGTCTCCATCAGGTCCGAATTCCAGATCATCGAACGGTCGGTGACCTTGATGTCGTCGAGTTGCGACGCCACCTCCTTCATCCGCGCGCAACCGTTGGCGAGCGTTTCATCGGCTCGAAACACGGCTGCATCCTGCTGCATGGTCGTCTGCATCTGAAGTCGAAGCGATGCCGTCGGAACGGACCCGTCGGCATGGCGGAAAAAGTCGAACCTTTCCAAGGCTTGATCGACCGACGGGCCGTGCAGCGGACGATGTGGGGTGTCGCGGTCAATGATTTCGGCTGCGCGAATGCCGGCCGCGCGCCCGAAAACGACCAGGTCGATCAGCGAATTGGAGCCGAGCCGGTTGGCGCCGTGGACACTGGCGCAGCTGGCCTCCCCGACCGCCATCAGCCCGGGATAGATCCTGTCATGATCTTCAGCCGTGGGATCGAGAACCTCGCCCCAGTAATTCGTCGGAATGCCGCCCATGTTGTAATGGACTGTCGGCAGAACCGGGATCGGATCCCGGGTCACGTCGACGCCCGCGAAGATCTTCGCGCTCTCGGAAATCCCCGGCAACCGTTCGGCCAGCGCTTCGGGGGGCAAGTGGTCGAGATGCAGGTGCAGGTGATCGGCATTCTTGCCGACACCGCGCCCTTCGCGGATCTCCATGGTCATGCATCGCGAGACGACATCGCGCGACGCCAGATCCTTGTATGTCGGCGCGTAGCGCTCCATGAAGCGCTCGCCTTCGGAATTGGTCAGGTAGCCGCCCTCGCCGCGAGCCCCTTCGGTGATGAGAACGCCGGCTCCGTAGATCCCCGTCGGGTGAAACTGCACGAATTCCATGTCCTGCAGCGGAAGTCCCTGGCGCGCGACCATGCCGTTGCCGTCGCCGGTGCAGGTATGCGCGGAGGTGGCCGAAAAATACGCCCGCCCGTATCCACCGGTCGCCAGCACGACCATCTTTGCATTGAATGCGTGCAATGTGCCGTCATCGAGCTTCCATGCGAGGAGGCCCTGACAGACGCCGTCGTCCGAGACGATCAGGTCGAGCGCGAAATACTCGGTGAAGAACTCGGCATTGTGCTTGAGCGACTGTCCGTAGAGCGTGTGCAAAATGGCATGCCCCGTGCGATCGGCCGCTGCACATGTCCGTTGAACCGGCGGTCCTTCGCCGAATTCGGTGGTGTGCCCGCCAAACGGACGCTGATATATCCGGCCGTCCTCGGTGCGCGAGAACGGGACGCCGTAGTGTTCGAGTTCGTAGACGGCAGCGGGCGCCTCTCTCGCGAGATACTCCATCGCGTCGACATCCCCGAGCCAGTCCGATCCCTTGACGGTGTCGTACATGTGCCACTGCCAGTGATCGGGACCCATGTTGGCAAGCGATGCTGCAATGCCGCCCTGCGCGGCCACCGTGTGGGACCGAGTCGGAAAGACCTTTGTCACGCACGCCGTTCGCAGGCCTTGTTCTGCCATGCCAAGCGTGGCTCGCAGTCCGGAGCCGCCAGCGCCCACGACGACCACGTCATAGGTGTGTTCTGTCAGTTCATACGCCGCCAATGACCCTGCCCCCGATCTTACTGATCACCCGCCAAAGGCGAGTCTTGCCACCGAAAAAACGCCAACGGCCCCGCTACCCCAGCAAAACAGTTCGCACAGGATCAAGGATGCAATCAAAGCTCGCCGGCCATGGACGTAGTCTTCGATCACGACCTGAAGTCCCTGCTTGAGATGCCAAAATACGACAATCACGCAAAGGATCGCGGTGATCGCATTGAAAGGATTGCCGAATGCGGCGGCGACTTCCGTCCTCGGCGCGCCGATCAGCGGAACAAAGGTCCACATGAAGAGAATGATCAGCGGAATCAGCGCGATCGACGAAATGCGCTGCTGCCACCAGTGATGGACCCCCTCGCCTGACGCGCCAAGTCCGAATGCACGCTGCCTGTCTGTCCTGAAACTCATCTTGATCTCCGACGATTCACAGAGCCGTGGCCATGAGGACAAGCGCGGTCATGACCAGCGACGCGGCTACGACAACCCATCCTGACAGGTTGATGTCACGGATCGAGTAACCTGCGCCCGTGTCCCAGATCAGGTGCCGAATCCCGGTGCAAAAATGATAGCATAATGCCCACAACGACCCGATCAGAACCAGTCGGCCGGGCCAGGACAGCAACACGCTGTCGACGAATTGATAGTATTCATCACCGCTCGACGCCGCCAGCAGCCACCACACGACGAGAACGGCGCCCGGAACGAGTCCGACGCCGGTGATCCGGTGCAGGATCGACGTGATTGAATTGATCTGGGGCCGATAGACGGTCAGGTGCGGTGACAACGGTCGAGGGTTTTGCTCGGGTGTTGACATCGTGACCCTTTCGGAATGCGTCGCTTGACGTGCAGAACAAGCCGCAGATAGCAAGAAACGTCCACGGCGAAAACGAAAAAGCGCCATCGCGTGATCATCCGCCTCGGAATGCCGGTTGCTTCGCGCAGCGATGGCGGCGGACAACTGGTTGATGATTCGAGGTGTCCTGCGACCGATTCGGTCGAGTTTGACCAACACTTGTGGCGCGAACGGCTGCGCGAGGGACAGCCCGTCGCTCGCAGTGGACGTCGCGCGGCACGGCCGAATCGGCGGATTGCGCGATTTTCCATGACAGCTTTGGCCCGCCGACCCTGCACGCTCGACGGAAGGCAGTCGGCGGAAACTCGTGGGGTTTCAAGCTTCAATCGGGCTAAACCGTCATCGCATGCGATGCGTCACTCCGGAATCAGTGCCCAGTGGTCGAGATCAAGCAAGATGCCCGGACGGTAGGCCCCGGATTCGGTTCGCGTCACATTGTCCTCGACCTCGGTCGTTGCGGCGACGAGCCGAAGCCTGAGCGCGCCAATTCCCGCAACCGACGTGGATGCGGTATCGATGACCTCGCTCCATGCGCGGATCGTGTCTCCGGCGAAGCACGGGTTGGCATGGGTCCCTGCGTTGATTGCCGCGACGAACTGGGCATTGGCGAGGCCGTTGAACGAAAGGCTGCGCGCGAGGCTGATGATGTGGCCCCCGTAGACCAGCCTGCGGCCGTCCTCGCGAAGCGTCGCATCGAAGTGAACCCGGGCCGTGTTCTGCCACAGGCGCGTGGCCGCCATGTGTTCGGCCTCTTCGATCGTGATCCGATCGGCGTGGTCGATGATCTCGCCCGGTGCGTAATCGCCCAGACGATAGGGCTCGCCGGCAAGAGCGAAATCGTAGGCGCCAAAATCCAGCCCGTCCGGAACCGGCAGTTCAGACGGTCCGACGGCATCCTTCAATTCGGGAACCGTAGTCGGCGGGGCCGGCGCTGACTGATCCCGCTTGCGAACCATGACCCAACGAACGAACTCGACAACCGTCTCGCCACGCTGGTTCGTGCCGCGAGTCCGCACCCAGACGATGCCGGTGCGCCCCGACGAATTCTCTTTCAAGCCGATGACGTCCGATGACGAGCGCAACGTGTCGCCGACATGGGCGGGGTGCAGGAAACGGCACTCTGCGTAGCCGAGATTGGCGACAGCATTGAGCGAGATGTCCGGAACCGACCGACCGAACACCACGTGAAAACAGCCGATCTCGTCGAACGGGGACGCAGGCAGCCCGCAGCTCCTCGCGAATTCGTCCGACGAATGCATGGCGAAACGCGCCGGATAGCACGAATGGTAGAGGGCCCGCTCCCCGCCGGATATGGTCCTCGGGGTCGCATGCTCGATGGTCTCGCCCAGTCGAAAATCCTCGAAGAAGCGCCCTTGACCAGCTTTTCCCATTACCGCCTCGCTCGTTCTTGTCTCGGGTCCGACGTCAACCCGACGGCGCGAACTCATCGACCCAATTGCTGCCGATGTCAATCGGCCGAACCGGCCATGTCGCCAAGGCGCGGGAATCATGAATCCAGCGCTGGTCGATCATGGCCATCGCGGGCAGAACGATGTGGTGTCACGGGCACAACCTTGCTTGCTCTTTGGGCGGAATGGCGATACCCATCGGCACCACCACGGCGGCTGAGAAGTGAAGGAACGAAAATGGCACGACGCAAGATCGCGATGATCGGGGCCGGTCAGATCGGCGGGACAATGGCCCACATGGCAAGCCAGCGCGAACTCGGAGACATCGTTCTGTTCGACATCGTCGATGGCATTCCGCAGGGCAAGGCGCTCGACATCGCGGAAAGTGGCCCGGTCGATGGCTTCAATGCGGCGCTTTCAGGAACCGGCAGCTATTCCGATATCGCCGGCGCAGACGTCTGCATCGTCACCGCCGGCATCCCGAGGCGACCGGGAATGAGCCGCGACGACCTGCTCGAAGTCAATCTCAAGGTCATGAAGTCCGTCGGCGAAGGCATTCGGGAGAATGCGCCGGACGCATTCGTGATCTGCATCACCAATCCGCTCGATGCCATGGTCTGGGCATTGCAGAAGTATTCGGGGCTTCCGTCAAATCAGGTGTGCGGCATGGCGGGCGTGCTGGACAGCGCCCGATTCCGTTATTTCCTCGCCCAGGAATTCAACGTCTCCGTCGAGGATGTCACGGCCTTCGTGCTTGGCGGTCACGGTGACACGATGGTGCCGCTCGTCAGATACTCGACCGTCGCCGGGATCCCGCTTCCCGATCTGGTCGACATGGGGTGGACAACCGCCGATCGGGTCGACGAGATCGTCCAGCGCACCCGCGACGGCGGCGCGGAGATCGTCGGGCTGATGAAGACCATGTCGGCCTTTGTTGCGCCGGGAGCGTCGGCAATCGCGATGACCGAATCGTATTTGCGCGATCGAAAGAGGGTGCTTCCGTGCGCTGCGCACGTGAAGGGCATCTACGGTGTCGACGACCTTTATGTCGGCGTGCCCACGGTGATCGGTGCGGGCGGAATCGAGAGAATTGTCGAAATTCGGCTCAATGCCGAAGAGCAGGCGATGTTCGACCGGTCTGTCGAGGCCGTCAGGTCGCTGATGAAGGCATGTCAGGCCATCGATCCCGGCCTCGGCGATGGTTGAAATTGCAGCGTCGGCGCGGCCCGTACGGTCGAGATGGTTTCGAACAGGGAATCGGGAATGGACAATCGGCCCGTAAAGGATGTGATTCCGTCGCGAAATTCGCCCGATGCCCGCATTTTTCCGCTGACGCGCGCAATATCGATTGTCGAGAACCGCTCCCGTCGTCTATTGACCGGTCACAGACAGCAGGCTGAGTGCAGATGAACATTCACGAACACCAGGCGAAGGACCTCCTGCGGAGCTTCGGCGTCCCCGTTGCAAATGGTCGCGCGATCACCGCATTCGGCGAGGCCGCATCGGCGATTCAGGAACTCTCCGGGCCCATCCGGGTCGTCAAGGCCCAGATCCACGCCGGCGGTCGCGGCAAGGGCCGCTTCGCGGATGCGCCGGAAGGCGCGCCTGGCGGCGTTCGAGTCACCAAGTCGAGCGAGGAGGCCGAACAGGCCGTGGCCGACATGCTTGGTCGGACGCTCGTCACGCACCAGACAGGCCCAGAAGGCAAGAAGGTGCAACGTGTCTACGTGGAAGAAGGCTGCGACATTCGTCGCGAACTCTACCTCGCCTTGCTGATCGATCGCGGGACATCCCGCCTGTCCTTCGTTGCCTCGACCGAAGGCGGCATGGACATCGAGGAGGTCGCGGCATCAACGCCTGAGCGAATTCTCACCGTGACGATCGACCCCGCATCGGGGATTTCGGATTTCCACGCCAGAAAGATCGCGTTCGGCCTCGGATTGACCGGGCCGGCGATCCGCGACTGCCGAAATCTGGTCAGCAAACTCTACGAGATGTTCGTGTCGAAAGACTGCGAACTGGTCGAGATCAACCCGCTGGTCGTCGATGGCGAGGATCGGCTGATTTGCCTCGATGCCAAGGTGAGTTTCGACGGCAATGCGCTCGACCGGCATCCCGACATCAAGGCGCTGCGGGATCTCGCCGAAGAGGACGAGCGCGAAGTCTCTGCATCGGAATTCGGGCTGAACTACATTGCTCTGGACGGCGAGATAGGTTGTCTGGTGAACGGCGCCGGGCTGGCCATGGCGACAATGGACATCATCAAGCTCTACGGATCCGAACCGGCCAATTTCCTCGATGTCGGCGGCGGCGCGACCCGCGAACAGGTGACCGAGGCCTTCAAGCTCATCACCTCGGACCCCAAGGTCAAGGGAATACTGGTGAACATTTTCGGCGGCATCATGCGGTGCGACGTGATCGCCGAAGGAATCGTCTCGGCAGTCCGGGACGTCGGGCTTCACGTCCCGCTGGTGGTTCGACTCGAAGGCACCAATGTCGAGATCGGACAGGAGATCCTGAGCAACAGCGGTCTTGGCATTTCGACTGCGAGCGATCTCGGCGATGCTGCGCGGCAGATCATCGCCGAAGTCAGAGCATAACCGGAAGGAATCCGTCATGGCCGTACTTGTGGACAAGGACACGCGGGTGATCTGCCAGGGTCTGACCGGGCGGCACGGGTCGTTCCATTCCGAACAGGCGATCGCATACGGAACCGCGATGGTCGGTGGCGTGACCCCGGGCAAGGGCGGCACGACCCACCTCGGGCTCCCGGTCTTCGACACCGTCGCTGATGCGCGCGCGGCCACTGGAGCCAACGCCAGCGCGATCTACGTCCCGCCCCCGTTTGCGGGCGATGCCATTCTCGAAGCCATCGATGCCGGGATCGAACTGATCGTGTGCATCACCGAAGGCATACCGGTTCTGGACATGCTCAAGGTCAAGCGAGTCCTCGACAACAGCGATTCGCGGCTTATCGGTCCCAATTGCCCGGGCGTGATCACGCCGGATGCATGCAAGATCGGCATCATGCCTGGTCACATTCATCTGCGCGGATCTGTCGGCGTCGTGTCCCGGTCCGGAACGCTGACCTACGAGGCCGTCGGGCAGACGACCGGGATCGGCCTCGGCCAGTCCACCTGCGTCGGCCTCGGCGGCGACCCGATCAAGGGCACGGAGTTCATCGACATTCTCGACATGTTCCTCGATGACGACGAGACCGAATCCATCATCATGATCGGCGAAATCGGCGGCGCAGCTGAAGAGGAAGCCGCGGCATACCTAGCCGCAGAGAAGCAAAAGGGCCGTTCCAAGCCGGTTGCGGGCTTCATTGCTGGCCGCACGGCGCCTCCCGGTCGCCGCATGGGCCATGCGGGGGCCATTGTCTCGGGCGGCAAGGGAACGGCGGACGGCAAGATCAAGGCCATGAACGCTGCCGGCATCGTCATTGCGGAGAGTCCAGCGAGTCTTGGCGATGCGGTGCGGGAGGCAATCGCGTGCGCCTGACCTCAGGGAGAGTGCGAGCCACGTCGAAGACTGCTTGAGCGCTCGCCGCCCGCCACTGTCCGGCACGGAATTGACCACGGAGGACGCGATGAAAGACGGAGCCCCCCAATCGGATCAATCGGGCAATCGGGATCTTCACGCCTCGTCGTTCCTTCAGCGGAACAACGCCGAGTTCATCCGCCAGCTTCATGTCCAGTATTGCGACAACCCCCATGCGGTTGACGAGGAATGGAGTCGCCTGTTCGCGGCGCTTGGCGATGACGGAAGTTCCGTCAAGCAGGAATCCGACGGCCCGTCCTGGGCGCGGAAGGACTGGCCGGTGTCGGTCGACCCTTCGGTCATGGCGGCATTCAACTGGCATGGCGAAGAATCGGCAGAAGATCTTGCCACCAAGATAAGGGCTCGAACCCCGGGGGTCCCCGGAACGGCGCTTCACGAAAGCCAGTTGCAGCAAGCGGTTCTCGATTCGATCAGAGCCCTGATGCTCATCCGATCATTCAGAATCAGGGGACACCTCGCGGCGGACCTCGACCCGCTTGGCATGCGCGACACGGGCGGCCACGACGAGCTCGACCCGTCGTTCTACGGCTTCAGCGAATCCGACATGGACCGGCCGATCTTCCTCGACAATGTGCTCGGGCTCGAGACCGCAACCCTTCGCGAGATCATGGGCATCGTGCGACGGACCTACTGCGGGACCTTCGCGCTTCAGTACATGCACATATCGGACCCGGCCGAGGCGGCATGGCTGAAGGAACGGATCGAGGGCTTCGGCAAGGAGATCGCCTTCACCAAGCGCGGACGCAAGGCGATCCTCAACAAGCTGGTGCATGCGGAAGAATTCGAGAAATTCCTTCACATCAAGCACACCGGCACCAAGCGTTTCGGCCTCGACGGCGGGGAAGCCCTGATTCCGGCGATGGAGCAGATCATCAAGCGCGGCGGCGCTCTCGGCGTGCGCGACATCGTCATCGGCATGCCCCATCGCGGACGCCTGAACGTGCTCGCCAACGTGATGGGCAAGCCGTTCAAGGCCATCTTCAACGAGTTCCAGGGCGGCAATTTCAAGCCGAACGAAGTCGACGGATCCGGCGATGTCAAGTATCACCTTGGCGCCTCGTCCGATCGCGAGTTCGACGACAACGTGGTTCACCTGTCGCTGACGGCCAATCCGTCGCATCTCGAGGCGGTCAATCCGGTCGTTCTTGGCAAGGTACGCGCCAAGCAGGAACAGCTTCGCGACGACAACAGGACGGCGGTCATGCCGATTCTGCTGCACGGCGACGCGGCCTTCGCGGGGCAAGGGGTCGTTGCGGAGTGCTTCGGCCTCTCCGGGCTTCGCGGGCACAAGACCGGCGGAACCATCCACATCGTGGTCAACAACCAGATCGGTTTCACGACGGCGCCGCGGAATTCGCGTTCCTCGCCCTACCCGACCGACATCGCCCTGATGGTGGAAGCGCCGATCTTCCACGTCAACGGCGACGATCCGGAGGCCGTTGTCCATGCCGCACGGGTCGCGACGGAGTTTCGTCAGAAATTCGGCAAGGACGTGGTCATCGACATATTCTGCTACCGCAGATTCGGCCACAACGAGGGCGACGAACCGAGCTTCACCCAACCGATCATGTACTCGCGGATCAATCAGCACCAGACCACCCTGTCGCTGTACACTGATCGCCTGGTTCGCGACGGGCTGGTGTCCGCCTCCGAAATCGAGGAGTTGAGAACCGGTTTCCGCAAGCATCTTGACGAGGAATTCGAAGCCAGCAGGAGCTACAAGCCGAACAAGGCCGACTGGCTCGACGGACGCTGGTCGCACCTTGATCGCAAGGACGAGATCTACCAGCGCGGAACGACAGGCGTTGACATGGCGGTTCTTGCCGAGGTCGGACAGGCCGTGACCAGGATACCGGGACACCTTCGCCCGCACCGCACCGTCGAGAGAATTTTCAACACACGCAAAAAGAACATCGAGGAAGGCAAGACGATCGACTGGGCCCTGGCCGAAGCGCTGGCTTTCGGGTCATTGCTGGTCGAGGGACACCCGGTGCGCCTGTCCGGGCAGGACTGCACGCGCGGGACCTTCAGTCAGCGGCACTCGGGCATCATCGATCAGGACACGGAGGAGCGGTTTCTTCCGCTCAACCACATCCGCGACGGACAGGCGAGATTCGAGGTCATCGACAGCATGCTCTCGGAATACGCCGTGCTCGGCTACGAATACGGCTATTCGCTCGCCGAACCCAACGCGCTGACGATCTGGGAGGCGCAGTTCGGCGATTTCGCCAATGGCGCCCAGATCATGATCGACCAGTTCATCAGCGCAGGCGAAAGCAAGTGGCTGCGCATGTCGGGTCTGGTCATGCTGCTGCCGCACGGTTTCGAAGGCCAGGGCCCCGAACATTCCTCGGGACGGCTCGAGCGGTTCCTCCAGCTGTGCGCCGAGGACAACTGGATCGTCGCGAATTGCACGACGCCGGCCAACTACTTTCACATTCTGCGACGCCAGATGTACCGGAATTTCCGGAAACCTCTGATCATCATGACGCCGAAGTCGCTGTTGCGGCACAAGCTGGCGGTCTCTGCCCTGGATGAGTTCGCGACCGACTCGAGCTTTCACCGGGTCTTGTGGGATGACGCCCAAAAGGGCCATTCAGACACGAAGCTGTATGCCGACAGCCGCATTCGTCGCTGCGTTCTGTGCTCGGGCAAGGTCTATTTCGATCTCCTCGCCGAGCGCGATGCGCGCGGCATCCGGGACATCTACATCATGCGGCTCGAACAGCTCTATCCTGTGCCGGCCATGTCGCTCACAAGCGAACTCAGCCGCTTCAAGAAGGCAGATTTCGTGTGGTGCCAGGAAGAGCCGAAGAACCAGGGGGCGTGGAGTTTCATCGAACCGAACCTCGAATGGGTTCTGAACCGGTGCAAGGCGCGCCATACCCGGCCGATCTTCGTGGGTCGTCGGGCCTCGGCGTCACCGGCGACGGGACTGGCACGACAGCATCAGAGCGAACAAGAGGCGCTTGTCGATCGGGCGCTCACCATTGATGGGAAACAGAAATGACCGAAATTCGCGTGCCCGCACTGGGAGAAAGCGTAACCGAAGCGACACTTGCCTCCTGGACCAAGCAGGTTGGCGACCCGGTCGCGGCTGACGAGATCGTTTGCGAACTGGAAACCGACAAGGTGTCGGTCGAGGTGCCGTCGCCGGCATCGGGCGTGATCGCGGAGATTCTGGTCACCGCCGGCGAAACCGTCGGTGTCGACGCCCTGCTCGCCACGATATCGCAAAGCGCCGATGCGGTTGCACCGAAACCCTCAAAGGATGGCGGTGACACGCCGGCCGAGGCCGAACCGACGACCGGTTCTGCATCCGGCGGCGAATCTGTCGACGTCGTTGTCCCGTCCTTGGGCGAGAGCGTCACCGAGGCGGTCATTTCGACCTGGAACGTGAAGGAAGGCGATCAGGTTTCGGCAGATGACACGATGTGCGAACTCGAAACCGACAAGGTCTCGCTCGAAGTCAATGCCCCGACTTCCGGCACGGTGTCGCGGTTGCTTGCGAGCGCCGGCGCCACGGTCGCCCCCGGCGACAGGATCGCCGAAATCAGCGCGGGCGATGGAGCCGGAGCTGCCCCCGCTGCATCGCGCGGCGAGGGCGACGCTCCGTCGGCGCGCAAACTGATGGAAGAGCATGGAATCGATCGGGCGGATGTCAAGGGAACCGGTCGCGACGGGCGCGTCATGAAACCGGATGTCCTCGACGCCGTATCCCGGGGAGCGGGAGCGCCGTCGTCATCCGACCGGGCCGAAGCCAAGAGCGCAGCGGCCGACGCCAAGGCCCCGACCGGACGAGCCGACACCCCTGCTCTTGGGTCATTGCCGTTGCCGGAATCCCGCTCGGAGCCGGCTGCGGTCGAGAGCGCCGCGCGCGAGGAACGGGTGCGCATGACGCGGCTTCGCTCGACGATTGCCCGCCGCTTGAAGGAAGCTCAGAGCACGGCCGCGATCCTGACGACCTGGAACGAGGTCGACATGACATCGGTCATGGAAATGCGCGCCGAGTTCAAGGAGGTCTTCGAGAAGAAGCACGGTGTCCGACTGGGCTTCATGTCATTTTTCACGAAGGCATGCTGCATTGCGCTGAAGGAGATTCCGGAGATCAATGCGGAGATCGACGGCGACGAAATTGTCTTCAAGAGCTACGTCAACATGGGGGTTGCGGTCGGGACCCCAGCGGGGCTGGTGGTTCCTGTCATCCGCGACGCCGATCAGCTCGATCTTGCCGGAATCGAAACCCGGCTGACGCAGCTGGGCACGCTTGCGCGCGACGGGCAGCTGTCGATTGCGGACCTCCAGGGGGGAACCTTCACGATCTCGAATGGCGGCGTTTACGGCTCGCTGATGTCTTCGCCGATTCTCAATCCTCCCCAATCGGGCATCCTCGGCATGCACAAGATCCAGCAACGCCCTGTTGTCCTGAACGGAGAAATCGTCGCGCGCCCGATGATGTACCTGGCGCTTTCGTACGATCACAGAATCGTTGACGGAAAAGGCGCCGTGACCTTCCTTGTTCGGGTCAAGGAGGTGCTCGAGGATCCGCGCCGGTTGTTGATGGATCTGTGACGGAACCGACTGCGCATTGCTTCGATTCGATCATTTCGCTGTTGGCGCCAGCACCTTGGACGCCGGCAACCAGTGGGCGAAGCGCAACCTCGGGATCGAAGTCCCGCCTGGCGGACAGCACCTGCAGATGGCAACCCACAACCTGGTCACGGCGACCGGGGCCGACACATATCTCGAGGTGATAGCCGTCGATCCGGCGGGGGTGGCACCGAGGCGGCCGCGATGGTTCGGACTTGATGATGCACGTATCATCGAGCGGCTCGCATCATCGCCTGCCCCGCTCGCCTGGGTCGCTTCGACCATGGATCTCGAGGATGAGTGCAGGACTGCACGAGAGCTTGGAATAGATGTCGGTCGTCCAGTCGCGATGTCACGAGACGGATTGAGTTGGCGAATGGCATTGACCGACGACGGGTTTCCCGCACTTGGCGGCGCGGCACCCTTGATCATCGAGTGGCCGCCCGGAGAGCATGTTGCAGGACGGATGGTTGATCTGGGCATTCGAATTCGTGAGATTTCGATTGAGACACCGCATGCCGACCAACTGAACGAGTTGCTCGAGGCGCTCAACCTGGACGATCGGGACAGCATCCTTCGGGTGACCGAGGCGCCTTCGGCAGAAGAATCGAATCTGAGCGTCAGGCTCGAGCGGTCTCAAGAGGTCAACTGCGTATTGAGTCAGGTTCAGGACAGGGTTATCGGTCATTCGTGACCACTGCGGCTCGGGTGCGTCACCGTTGCAGCCCGAGACCTTCGAATTGTTGACGAAAGGGAAGTTCAATGGCGGAAAACGAGTTTGATGTCATCGTGATTGGCGGCGGCCCCGGCGGCTATGTGTGCGCCATTCGTTGTGCCCAAAATGGGCTGAAGACAGCTTGCATCGAGGGGCGAGGCGAGCTTGGCGGAACTTGCCTCAATGTCGGTTGCGTTCCGTCGAAGGCGCTGCTGCACGCATCGCATCTCTATCACGAGTCCCACAGCAACTTTCAGACCATGGGCCTGGTGGGCGACCCGCCTTCGGTCGATTTCGGTCAGATGATGACCTACAAGGGTACGACGATTTCCCAGAACACTGCCGGCATCGAGTTCCTTTTCAAGAAGAACAAGGTCACCTACATCAAGGGCTGGGCCCGACTGAACGGAAACTCGGAGGTTGCGGTCGGCGACGAAACCTACCGGGCGAAGAACATTGTCGTTGCGACGGGCTCCGAGCCGGCCACGCTTGGGAGCCTTCCCGTCGACGAGAAACGGATCGTCACCTCCACCGGCGCGCTCGAACTCGAATCGATCCCCGAGAGGATGGCAGTCATCGGCGCGGGCGTCATTGGCCTCGAACTCGGGTCGGTCTACGCCCGCCTCGGCAGCAAGGTCACGGTCATCGAGTACCTCGACGAAATCACGCCGGGGCTCGATGCGGATGTCTGCAAGGCATTTCGTCGCATACTTTCGAAGCAGGGCCTCAAGTTCGTGCTCGGCGCCGAAGTGACAGGAGCCGAAGACGCAGGCTCTCACACGACGCTCAACTATGTGGTGAGAAAATCGAAGTCCGAGAAGACGCTCGATGCCGATGTCGTGCTGGTCGCGACCGGTCGACGACCGTACGTCACTGGACTCGGATTCGAGGAGTGCGGCGGCAAGCTCAACGACCATGGACAGATCGAGACCGACAAGCATTGGCGGACCTCGATCGATGGCGTGTTTGCCATCGGCGATGTCATTGCAGGCCCGATGCTCGCCCACAAGGCGGAAGACGAGGGCATGGCCGTTGCCGACCAGATCGCCGGCAAGGCCGGACACGTCAACTACGACGTCATCCCGGGCGTCATCTACACCGCTCCGGAAGTCGCCTATGTCGGCAAGACCGAAGATCAGCTCAAGGCCGAGGGCATTGCCTGTCGGGTCGGTCAGTTCCCGTTCATGGGGAATGCGCGGGCGAAGTCGATGTTCATGGGCGAGGGTTTCGTCAAGTTAATTGCCGATGCCGAAACCGACAAGATCCTCGGATGCCACGTGATCGGCCCGTCTGCGGGCGAGTTGATCCACGAGGTTTGCGTCGCCATGGAATTCGGCGCGTCTGCCGAGGATCTGGCATTGACCTGTCACGCTCATCCGACCTGTTCGGAAGCCATGCGCGAAGCGGCGCTTGCCTGTGGACTCGGTGCCATTCACGCCTGACCTGCGTTGGGAATCCGCAGATCAAGCATGCGCAGACGGTCAGGATGAACGTGCCTTCCCGCTGAGTCCGATTGATGTCGGAACAAGCTCGATGACCGCCAGAGATTCGCGAGGATCCGGCGTGGGGATGACCATACCCGACGCGCAGGTGAAAGAGCGATGGCGTGGCAAGACGAAATCGTTGCGGCTCTTGGGGCAACCGAACGATCATCACCTATTGGTCCGGAAACATGGGCCCAAGCGACTGTCACAATCGGGCTGCTCGGCTTCGCTGCCCCTGTTCGCGCAGGCCCGTCTGATCCACGCTGCGCAGCTGCCGGGAATCCAGCTGGATTTCACCGAAGGAAAATTGTCTGGGCAGGTGGCATCGCACGCGAAACTCGGCGGATTCACGCCGGTGATTTTTCACGCAATCTTGTCTTTGACTTGATTGCCGCACTGTGGCAGGAGGCACCGCTTGCGTGCAATCATCCAGGAGTTGGCCGGTATGCCAAAAGAGGAATGGGGGACCAAACGGGTCTGCCCTGAAACCAAGAAACGGTTTTATGATCTGGGCCGCGACCCGATCATCAGCCCGTACACGGGCATCGAGTACAGTCTGGCCGACTTCACCGGTGAACGTCCGCAGAGTTCAATGTCCGACAAGAAGGACACCTCGAAACGCACCAGCGTGACGTCTGACGAGCTGACCGACAGCGTCGACACCCTCGACGACGCGGATGATGGCGCAGATCTCGACGAAGATATCCCCGACATCGACGATGATGACGTTGCTGCCGACATCGAGGAAATCGCCGACGTTTCCGGATCGGACGACGACGGCAACTGACTGGGAACATCACGGACTTGATCCCTCGCCTCCCGTCGGTTACGTGTTGTTGCGACGAGAAATTCTCGCAACTGTGGGGCCGTAGCTCAGATGGGAGAGCGTCGCGTTCGCAATGCGAAGGTCGGGAGTTCGATCCTCCTCGGCTCCACCAATCCGGAATTTGCAGGGCCGGCGCGGCGGCCAAGACCTCGACAATAGGTTGAGCCGTCGGCCCTTGCCGACCCTACTGAACAATAGAACTGCTTGTGCCTGACGGGCAACTTGCGACACCCGTCACCGCGGACTATGATGCCGCCATGTCGCGCAAGTGCATTTCATCACAAACAAAACCCATGCAAGACCCGTACGTCGAACCTGTTCGATCTTGCGGCGTCATGCCCATGCACGTTCAGGCGGCCAACTGCGGACCCGAAGGCTCCGGCACAATTTTGATGCCGTGAAGGCAATTCGGGCACGCGCAACAAAAAAGGAAGGTTCGAATGAGAAAGACACTTATTGCAGCCAGCGCAGTCGCGCTGATGTCAACTGCATCGGCAGCCGAGACGATTGGCTATGCAATGTCGGAATTCAACGACAACTGGCTGACAATCATGCGCAATGCTGCCGTCGAATGGGCCGCCGAAAACGGCCACGACCTGATTGTCGAAGACGGACAGAGCGACGTCGGACGCCAACTCGACCAGATCAACAATTTCGTCGCGACGGGTGTCGACGCGATCGTCGTCGTTCCGATCGACGGCAACGCCACCCAGGCCATGACCGATGTCGCCGCATCTGCAGGCATACCGCTGGTTTACGCAAACCGGGTTCCAGGCAATTTCGACACCCTGCCCGACAACCAGGTTGTCGTCGCGTCGGATGAAACCGAATCCGGCACGCTCGAGACCTTCTACATCTGTCAGCAGCTGCGTGCCGCAGGCAAGGTCGACGGCGGCGCCAAGGCCTACATCCTTCAAGGACAGCTGCACCATCCCGCCGGGATTTCCCGCACCAAGGACGTTCATGACGTGGTCGCGATGGACATGTGCAACTTCATCGAAATCATCGACACCCAGGTTGGAAACTGGTCCCGCAACGAAGCGCAGGACATCATGACCAACTGGTTGACCACGGGTGACGAGTTCGACGCAGTGATTGCCAACAACGATGAAATGGCCATCGGCGCCATTCTTGCGTTGAGGGCAGCCGGAGTCGACATGGACACCGTGCTTGTCGGCGGTGTGGATGCGACACCCGATGCGCTACAGGCCATGGCGGCCGGTGACCTCGACGTCACCGTGTTCCAGAATGCGGCGGCTCAAGGCATCGGCTCGATCGAGACCGCGATTGCGCTGTCGCGCGGCGACACGTCGGTTCCGCGATTTGTCCGCGTTCCCTTCGAACTGGTGACCCCGGACAACATGGCTGATTACGTCGGAGCCAATTGATCCCGACGACAAGTTCGTGAGCGGCCGGACTGGCCGCTCACCAAACCATTTGATCGGCGCCACGGTGCGGATGGACCGATTGGGCCATTTGTTCTGCTTCAAGAGCGAGGGGTAACGGCATGGCTGAGAGTGTGCACGGGACAGGGGGGCAACTCTACGATCACAAGAAACGCGCGTGGCCGCCTGAAATCGGCGTCTTCGCTGCGTTGATCGTCATCATTCTTGTTTTCGAGGCCCTCGGCGCCCTTGTGGTCGGACAGAGTCTGCTGTTCGACACCAAGGGAAGATTCGACGGTCCGCTCGGGATCTTCAATGTCGCCCGATTGAAAATCATGATCCTGCAGGTGTCAATCATCGGCATCATTGCCATCGGCTCGACCCAGGTCATCATTTCAGGCGGCATCGATCTGTCGCCGGGCTCGGTCGTCGGCGTCACGGCAATGGTTGCAATGAGTTTCGCCCAGGTGGCCGAGGTCAATGGCCTGCCCAACCCGAAACCGGTCTTCGGCCCATGGGCACACGACATACCGGCACTCGTTCCGATTGTGGTCGGGCTGACCATCGGCCTGTTTGCCGGCCTCGTCAACGGCATGCTGATCGCCTACACCAGAATCCCTCCGTTCATTGCCACATTGGGAATGATGGTCTTCGCCCGCGGTGCCGCAAAGTGGTGGACCAAGGGCGAGCCAGTGTCGTTTCCGACCGAGAGCTACGCGTCCATTGGCTCGGGGATGACGCCCGTATTCATCTTCGTGGCGCTCGCGATCCTGTTCCATTTCCTTCTCAAGAACACGGTCTACGGCAAGCACACCTACGCGGTCGGATCGAACGAGGATGCGGCACGAATGTCCGGCATCAACGTTCAGCGCCACAAGGTGATGGTCTACGCCATCGCCGGAGTTCTGGCGGCCACTGCCGCCATCGTGCTGAGTTCCAAGAACCTGACCGCACAGTCGGGCATGGGGATCATGTACGAACTGGACGCGATCGCCATGACGGTCATTGGCGGCGTCAGCCTCAGCGGGGGGCGTGGGTCGATCGTCGGCACCGTGCTGGGCGCCCTCATATTCGGCGTGATCATTTCAGGCTTCACGTTCTTGCGTCTCGACGCCTTCTATCAGGAAATGGTCAAGGGAATGATCATCGTCAGCGCCGTTGTCCTCGACCAGTGGAGACAGCAGCGAGCGGCGGCAAAGGCATGACGGGAGACGGCAGCATGAGTGCAGAAAACGGGGCGATCGTCCTCGAAACTCGAGACCTGACGAAGCACTACGGCGGTGTTCATGCGCTGGAGGGGGCGGATTTTGTCCTCCACAAGGGCGAACATGTCGGGATCATGGGCGACAACGGAGCCGGAAAGTCGACATTCGTGCGGCAGATCACGGGCGTGGAGCAAAGAACCCGAGGAACCATTGTTTTCGACGGCAACCCGGTCAATTTCTCGGGCCCGCTCGAAGCCCGTGAAGCCGGCATCGAAACGGTCTTCCAGACATTGGCCTTGGCCGATGATCTCGATGTCCCAGACAATCTTTTTCTCGGTCGCGAGATGACGAAACTCGACTGGCTCGGGCCTTTCAGGTTCCTCGATTACCGAGGCATGCGCGAAGCGACGCTCGAAGGCCTCAAGAAGACTGCGGTCAAGATTCCGAACATCAAGAACACGATTCGGAACATGTCGGGTGGCCAACGGCAATGCGTGGCGATCGCCCGAACGGCCACTTTTCATTCGAAACTGACGATAATGGACGAGCCGACAGCGGCCCTGGGGGTACAGGAAACTGCGCAGGTCGAGAACATCATCCGCACGTTGAAGGAACAGGGTGAGCCGCTGATTCTGATCAGCCACAACATGCGGCAGGTCTTTGATCTCGTGGACCGAATCGTCGTTTTTCGTCGCGGTCGCATCTGTGCCAACCTCGACATCAAGAATGATAGCATCACCGGGGAGGACGTCGTTTCCTACATTACCGGAGCCCGGACCCAAGCCGAGTTCGCCGAGGCAACCTGACGAGCGGAGATCGATAGTCCGACCGCCAGCCAGCAATTCGCACGATCCGGGGCCGTGCGTCGGAACCAAGCGCGCTTCGAGTCCGAATTGCCGGAATCCCGTATCTCGAACCTCGGGAGGTCGAGCTCGATCATGCCTCGCCCGACATCGGGCCGCCGTCGCTCTTTTTGGCCGACACGCGGCAGCGAATCGACAGCCACCGCACGGGCGGTATCGCCAAGCACTCATGGATGCACTGTCGGTGGACCCCAAAAGCAGATACTGATCGACGTATAGGAATTCGTGACAAGGGGGCGTTTCGGTTCGGCGTCGCGGCAATCGAAGGAGACACGGATGTGGAAATCCCTCAACGTGCGTCACCCTTTTTTCCTGCCACCTTGGCGCCGCCTCGCCACGACGGCGTTTGTCGCAGGTTGGACCGTTTTCGAACTCGCATCAGGGAACGTTTTCTGGGTCATTCTGTTCGGCGCGGTCACCGTCTATTGCGTCTACGAGTTCTATGTCGTTTTCGACCCCGCGAATTACGAGGAACACGATGACTGATCTTTTGCGCAGGCCTCTCGGCTCGTTCGGAAAGGTGCATGACGTGACTCCGGCCAATGCCGGCTGGAAATATGTCGGATTCTCGCTCCATCGCCTGCGTCCGGGCGAGACTGCGGCGGGAAAGGCGAGTGACCGTGAAGTGATCCTGGTGCTGGTCGAGGGCAAGGCCCGAATCGCTGCGAACGGCACGGACTGGGGAATTCTCGGACACCGGATGGACGTGTTCGAGCGGACACCGCCCGACAGCCTCTACCTGCCAGGAGGAACGAGTTGGCAAGCGGAAGCAGAAACAGAATGCGTCATTGCCGTCTGCTCGGCACCGGGCAAAGGCGGACACGCGCCGCGACGAATCAGGCCAGACGACATCACGCCCATTGAGCGCGGGCGGGGAACGAATCTGCGCCTGATCAACAACATCGCGATGGAGGACGTCGACTGCGCCGACAGTCTTCTTGTCACCGAGGTCTTCACGCCGGCGGGGCATTGGTCGTCCTATCCCTCGCATCGGCACGATGAAGACGACTATCCTCGGATCACCTATCTCGAAGAGACCTACTACCACCGCCTGAATCCGGCATCGGGTTTCGGAATCCAGCGCGTTTACACGGATGACGGGCAACTCGACGAGACAATGGCCGTTGCCGATGGCGATGTGGTTCTGGTGCCCCGCGGCCATCATCCGTGCGCGGCGCCCTATGGCTTCGAGATGTACTATCTGAACGTCATGGCCGGACCGTTGCGGAAATGGCGTTTTGTCCTTGCACCGGAAGTCGAATGGATATTCGAACGGGACAAGTGAACGCCGAGACTCGTCGCCTCGCCTGCCTTGCCAATGACGACAAAGGCGGCATTCTTTCGGCAGCTGGTTGTCAGATTACGCAAACGAGAAAGGGACTGTCATGTCTCGTCCGGAAGAGTATGACCCTGAAAACCCCGAATGGACCGACGCTGATTTCGCAAGGGCCAAACCGGCCAGTGAATTGCCGCCCGACATCAGGTCGGCCTTCGACAAGACCAGAGGTGGGGAGCAGTCTCCGGCCAAGATCGCGTCTCGGCCCGACTCATCCCAGAAGTGACCGGGGCGGCACGGCAATCGACGGTCTGGATGTGATGATTGCCAAGAAAACGCGGCAGCGCATTTCCAGTTTTGGCCTTGAACGTGTCGGGCACCGAGTGATACTTGGACCTCGTGGGGCCATAGCTCAGCTGGGAGAGCGCTTGCATGGCATGCAAGAGGTCAGGGGTTCGATCCCCCTTGGCTCCACCAACCTCCAAATGTCACCAATGCGCGAGAATTTGAGCGATTTGAATGCGTTCGTGAACTGACCAGGTTCCCAGGCGGTCACGTCATACGTACCAGCCTGCCGATTGCATCCTTGCACCGATATTGAAGGTCGACGAGAGGCAGAAACCAGGGACGGCCCCGATGCCACCAAGGTGCCAGAAACTCGGTTTCCGAAAACGCCGTTTCCCCCTCTGGATCGCCGAGCATCTGCAATGCCGCCTTGTGCCCGAGGTAGGGCGCCATGGCGTTTCCGCTGCCGCAATAGCCCATCGCGTGCCAGACTCCGTTCATCCGGCCGACATGGGGCGAGAAATTGAACGTGAATCCAGTGTACCCACGCCAGCTGTGCGTGATCGGAACGCCTTTCAGTTCGGGAAAGACCTGTCCAAGCAGCCCGCGCATCTGCCGTCGGGCCATCGACTCGGGTATGTCGAACATTGCAGCGCGACCGCCGAAAACGACCCGCTGGCAATCTGGCGACGGCCGGAAGTAACAGTATCGCGAACGGGTTTCGACAATCATCCGCCGGTTCGGGAACAGGCTCGCAACCCTGTTCTCTCCAAGAGGCTCTGTCGCGATGATGAAACTCGGGACCGGAATGACCCGTCGCTTCAGGTCGTTCATGAAGCCGGGCGTGTATCCGTTCGTTGCGACCAGAACGGTGCCGGCTCGCACTGTCCCTCGGCTCGTTCTCACCAAGTGGGATGAGCCATCCGCCTCAACCGCCGTCACTGGCGTGTTGCCTTGAATGATGGCGCCGTTGCGGCTGGCCGCACGGCATATTCCGGCAACCCATTTGGCCGGGTTCAGTCCCCCGTGATTGGCGTAGACCACGCCGCCAAAATAAAGATCGCTTCGAACCTCGTCGAACTGTTCAGACCGCGAGACCATCCACGCATCAACCGATGTCCTCTTTTGCAGCAGATCGAGCTCTCTGGCCGCATCATCGGATTCTCCCTTTGTCCAGAAACTGCGGAATCGCCCGGTTTGGGCAAAGTCGCACGCGATGTCCTCTTCGCTCATCAGCGCACGGACAAAGGCCATTGTCTCATTGTGAGACTCATGAAGCATTCGGTTGGCGAGATCTCGTCCAAGCATGGCGTCGAGTTCACCCACCTTCAGCCTGTGGCCGCCCCCGATCATGCCACCGTTTCGTGCACTTGCCCCGTAACCTGGAGCCGTGCCTTCCAAAACGAGAACCGGCTTGCCGCGCCGGGCCAGCGTCAATGCGGCCGTCAGGCCTGTCAGCCCGCCGCCGACGATGACGACATCGATTTCGCGCGGCAGCGGCTTCTGCTCAGGCTCCGTCGGAACGCCGGCATCTTCCCACCAGAGCGGCGTGTCCTTGACTGCATTCTCGAGTTCCTTGTTCATCCGTCCTCACCTGCCGATCAAACCTGCTATCTGCGTCGATCGTTGCCCCTCGCTGCGGATTTGCTCGGTTCCGTCGCCTGACATCGCAACCTGTTGTTCAAACCAGGCTCACGTGCTGTCGATCGCGCCAACGAAGTTGAATCGATAGCCGAATTCGGACTCATGTCAGACCCGCAACCACTTCCGCGCCCGCGATGATTCGCGAATTGCCTCGACCAGGCACTGGATCCGATGGGCCTGTCGAAACCCGAATGGTTCGGCCTCCCCTGAAACGACGGCAGCAGCAAATCGACCGATCTCGATCGCTTTCAGTTCGTTGAAGCCGATCTGATGGCCCGGCGCGACACAAAAACGTGCATAGGGATCATGCTCCGGCCCGCATTCGATCTTCGAAAACCCGCGCAGCCCTGCCCTGCCCTTCGCCTGGTAAAGATGCAACTCGTTCAAACGTTCCTGCGTGAACAGCAACGCGCCCTTCGAGCCGTGAATCTCGAAGTCATGCTGCATCTTGCGTCCCGTCGCGCACCAATTCGCCTCGATCGACCCACTGGCACCCGACGAGAACCTCAGAAATGCCCGTGACACATCATCCACCCTGACCGGCTGCCGTTTTCCGGCGCTGTCGATGCGGTGGTCGATGAGTGTCGTGCATTCTCCCATGACCTGCGCGATCGGACCGAGCAGATGCTCGGCAGTCGCGAGCGCATGACTGCCGATGTCGGCAAGAGCGCCCCCACCCTTGGGATCATGGCGGAATGTGAATGGCCCGTTCGGGTCAGACATGTAGTCCTCGGCATGAATGCCCCGATAGCTGTAGATGTCTCCGAGTTCGCCCGATGCCACGAGATCGCGTGCCACTGCCATCAAGGGATTCGCGAGGTAATTGAACCCGACCTGCGTCTTGACGCCGGCAGCCTCCGCCACCTCGGTGAGTTCGAGCGCGCCGCGCGCCGACGGCGTCAGGGGTTTCTCGCAATAGACGTGCTTGCCTGCTGCAATCGCCGCCAGCCCGATCTCGCGGTGCAGCGACGTTGGCACCGAGATGTCGAGGATGTCGATTCCGGGATCGTCGACCAGTTCGCGCCAGTCTGCGGTCGACCGTTCGATGCCGAACTCTCGCCCGGCGGCGGCAGCCCGTTCCTCCGAGATCTCGGCAATTGCGGCGATCTCGAGCCGCGCCGTGTCAGCATAGGCGCGATTTGCCAATGCGTAGCCCATGACATGAGTACGGCCCATGAAACCGCCACCGATCAATCCGACTCTGAGGGTTGGGACAGTCATCACGATCTGAGGTTGACGATCAGCGACGGATCAAGCGTTCCCGCCAGATAATCGAGAACGTTCTGCGCAGCTTTTCTGGCCATTCGCGTCGCGCATTCCTCGGTCAAACCTGCCGAATGCGGGGTCGCGACGACCGATTGATGCGCAATCAACGGGTGATCGGCAGGCGGTGGCTCGGCGGCAAAGACATCGAGCCCGGCCGCCCCGACCCGCCCGTCTTCGAGCGCTTCGAGGAGCGCGGCCTCATCCACGATGCTGCCCCTGGCCGCATTGACGATGACAACCCCGGGCTTCATCCGGGAAAAAGACCGAGCGTCAAGGATTTGGGAATCCGTTGCCGGAATGTGAAGCGAAATCACGTCGGCAACAGCGAGCCCGTCATGGAGATTCGCGATTGGCGTTGCACCGTCGAACCCGTCGACATCGACGAACGGATCATGGGCAAGGACCGTCATCCCCAATGCCTCGGCAATGCGGGCAACCCGGCGACCGATGCGGCCGAACCCGATGATCAGGAGTCTCTTGCCGTGCAGTTCACGCGGTTCAAGGTCGTCCCGATGGAGCCAGTCGCCATCGCGAAGCAGATTTGCGCTCTTGACCAACCGACGCGATGCGGCCAGCATGAGCATGATCGTGTGTTCGGCAACGGTGGCCGCATTGAGATCGCCGACGACCGCCAGCGTGATGTCCCTCTCATCCAGCGCGGCAACGTCAACAGCATCGTACCCGACTCCGTTTCGCGACACGACTTTCAGGCGAGGCGCCTTGGCGACAATGCTTCGGTTCAGGGTCTGCGTCCGCAGAACGAGTCCGTCTGCCGCCTCCATGTGGGCGACATAGGCGGTCGGATCACGACTCGTCTCATGGACGAAAGTGACATCCGGGGCCGATTGCAGGACATCGATGCCTGCCTCATGCAGGGGACCCGCGACGACGACGTGAGGCATCAATATCCTCCGCTGTCATCGCGCTCTTCGGAACGGGATCGTCCGGTGAGTTCCTGAAAACGATCAAGAGTCTGGGCGGCCGCATCGGCCATCAGCCTTGCATCGCTCGAGATCGTGACCATGTCGAATCCCCATTCGACAGCCCTCGCCGCATAGTCGGGCGTGCCGCAGTGAATGCCGGGTGAAATCCCTGCCTCCCGCGCCGCATCGTGGATCCGGTGAATCGCGGCAAGAGCTTCCTCCTCCTCGCGATCAAGCCCGGGCCGCAGCCGGCCGTGAGATATGCCGAGCGCCAGATCGCCCGGGCCGATGTACAAGGCATCGATCCCTGGAACGCTTGCAATCTCCAGGACGTTTCGGACGGCCTCGTCCGTTTCGATCATCGCGATCGCCAGCACGTTCTCGTTCGCATCGCCAAAATAGTCCGGCCCCGCCGAAATGTTGGCCCGCGTCGGGCCGAAGCTGCGGTTGCCAAGGGGCGGATAGCGAACCGCATCCACCAGCGCGGCCGCCTGTTCCGCAGTGTTCACCATCGGGCAGATCACGCCGTGGGCACCGGCATCGAGGCATTTCATGATGATTCCGGGCTCCAGCCAAGGAACGCGAACGAGCGGGGTTTTTCGGCTCGCCCGAATGGCCTGCAGCATGCCCTTTGCATCCGAGTAGTCGAGAAACCCGTGCTGGATGTCGATGGTGAGACTGTCGTACCCCTGCTCTGCCAGGATTTCGGCTGTGAAGGCGTTTCCGATCGACAGCCAGCCATTGACGGTGGCAGTGCCTTCTGACCAGAGATGCTTGAGTCTGTTGGGTGTCATTTTCTTCCTCGTGGCGACGATTCAGCCGGATGTGAACAAGGGGCGTTCTGGAATGACTCGGACTCCGGTTTCAAGGCAAGAATCGCGCAACTGCAGATTTCGGGCGCGGAATCGCTTGTCGCAACACGTTTTTGTTGGGTCGCCCTTCGCTTTCGTGTCGCGATCGATCTTTCCGGCCCATCCACGCAATTGTGAATGCCTTCAGAAGATTCATCGAAGATCGTGCACGGATACTTCGGGCCCGACCGATCAAGCGCCACCGCATCCGACTTGCGATCTCGCCTCAAACATGTTGACATCCGCCGATACCAGAAGTTGAGGATCTCGCATGAAGGCAAGACTGGGAATTGCACCGATCGCATGGTCGAATGACGACCTGCCCGAGCTGGGCGGCGACACGCCGCTTGAAACGTGCCTGCGCGAAGCGCGCGAGGCCGGATTCACCGGTGTGGAAACCGGCGGCAAGTTTCCAAAAGAAACCCATGCGCTCAAGGCCGTGCTGGCCGCCCACGATATCGCCATTTGCGGCGGATGGTATTCCGGCACCCTGCTCGACAATTCCGTCGAGGCCGAACAGGACCTGATCGCGGAACAGCTCGAACTGTTCAAGGCGGTCAAGGCGCCGTGCCTCGTTTACGGCGAGACGTCGGGGACGATTCAGGGCGAGCGGACAACCCCACTGGACAGGCGGCGTCGGCTCGATGAAGATCAGATCAAGGTGTACGCTCGCAAGCTCACCCGCCTCGCCGAGTGGTGCGACGATCAGGGGATGCCGATCGCGTTTCATCACCACATGGCGGCACCGATCGAGACAGAACGCGACCTTGACCTGTTGATGGCGCACTCCGGCGCTCACCTGCCGCTGCTTTATGACCCCGGTCACATGGCGTTCGCGGGTGGCGACGTCTTTCGCGTGATCTCCAATCATGGACACCGAATCACGCATTTTCATGCGAAGGATGTCCGTGCCGAAGTGATCGGCAGCCTCGACCGTTCGCAGGAGAGCTTTCTGGACGCAGTGCTCAAGGGCGCCTTCACCGTCCCTGGCGACGGGTCGCTGGACTTCGCGGAGCTGGTTCGGCGAATGGCTGACGTGGGGTACGAGGGATGGTTCGTGGTCGAAGCCGAGCAGGATCCGGCGCTCGCCCCGCCCGACGAATGCGCGCGCATCGGCTTTGACGAATTGTCCCGGGTCCTGACAGATGCGGGCTACGAAATCCTGGAAGGACAGGAATGATGAACAGTCTCGATGGAAGAATTGCCGTCGTCACCGGTGGGACTCAAGGACTCGGGGCCGCGATCGCGCGCCGCTTCGCGAGGGCTGGTGTCGACGGCGTGGTCATTTGCGGTCGCAATGCCAAGCGAGGCCAAGCGGTGGCAAACCGGATCAACAGCGATCACTCTGGCTCGCCCGTTGTCTTCGTTCAGGCGGATCTCGAATCCGTGGAGGAATGCCGCAAGGTGATCCACGCTGCCGATCGCAAGTTTGGACGCGTCGACATCCTCGTCAATGCCGCGGCAATCACCGACCGCGGCACCCTGGTCGACACCTCGCAAGAGCTGTTCGATCAGATGTTCGCGACAAACGTTCGAGCGCCTTTCTTCCTGATGCAGGAAGCGGTGAAACTGATGATCCGCGACGGAATCGAGGGATCGATCGTCAATATCGGCTCGATCTCGGCCACCGCCGGGCAGCCGTTCATCGCCGCCTACTGCGCATCGAAAGGCGCGCTCGCGACGCTGACAAGGAATTCGGGATACGCTCTCCTGGGCAACCGAATCCGGGTCAACCAGCTGGATATCGGATGGATGGCGTCTGACGGAGAAGATCGCATTCAGCGCGAATTCCACGGAGCCGGTGACGGGTGGCAAGCCAAGGCCGGAGCGGAACGTCCGTTCGGTCGACTGATCGATCCCGATGAAGTCGCGCGCGCAGTGAATTTCCTCGCATCGGACGATTGCGGGTTGATGACCGGTTCGGTCATTCCGTTTGACCAGTCTGTCAATGGCGCATGCTCGTTCGCGCCCCCGGCTCCGCCCGAACCAATGCAGATCGGCGATTCTGCCGACCCCTGACGAATCGAACGCGGGAGATACCGGAGCGGTCGATGTTCCGTCGGGCTTCCGATCGAAGTGCAGGGGCCGGTCGGTTGAAACCAGCCGATCGCTCTCGCGCAGAACTCGGGTGCCTGGCGATTGCCCCATGGCGCGCAACTTGACAGTTCCTGAATGAATCAAGGTTCCGGCCACTTGTGCAAAAAATGGAATAAATACAAAGGTTTGTCAGAAGTCTCAATCGATGGACCATCGGAGGCATTCCGACACGCTGCTCCGATCATCCAGACCGAAAACATCACCCGACAGACAAGGGGCCAGACGTGATCCGGGCTCTGGGCTGGCTTGGACGTCACGCCCCCGTGGTGTTGATCGTCGGATGCGTGATCGCGTTCGTCTTTCCGTGGCTGGCTTCGATCATGCGTCCGGCGTTGCCTGTTTTCGTGGCGGTGGTCATCGGGTCATCGATGGCCCAGTTGAACCCCCGTCAACTGCTGCCGAGCATCCTCTCCCTTTCGCGGCTCCCATCCTTGATTGCCATGTCTCTCGTGCTGATGCCGGCAACATCATTGATCTACGCGCTGGTTTTCTGGCTCGTCGGCGTATCCGACACTTACCGTGAGTTCGCAATCATTCTGGCGGCGGCCCCACCGATCGCGTCAGCCGCGGCTCTTTGCCAGTTCATCGGCCTGAACAGCCGCCGCGCGCTCGAAGTCTCGTTCGTTGCAACCATTCTGACGCCGCTCCTCGGGCCGCTGGTCTTTTCGATCCTGCTGCCGGAACTCGACATGATCGACTCGCTTGGACTCGCGGCCCGCTTGGCAATGATCATTGCTGGCGGATGGGTCATCGCGATCATCATCAACCACCTCGCAGTGAAACCTGAAGCGGGGCCTCCGGAGAGCGAAAGCAACCAGATCCTGAACGGCATCTCGGCGACTGCCATGATCCTGTTCCTGATCCCGGTCTTCGATGGTGTCGGAAGCCGAGTCATCGAGTCGCCGATGGCTGCACTCTCGGTTCTCGGTCTCGCGGTATTCCTGAATCTCGGGGTCAATGGAATCGTCTACCTGGGCACAAGCGTTCCCATGGGGCGACGAGACGCGGGCACGCTGGGCCTTCTTTGGGGCAATCGCAACGCGGCCATCTACCTTGCCGCGTTGCCGCCCGATCCTCATCTCGGGCTGTTCATCGCGCTCTATCAGTTTCCGATGTACGCAACGCCACTGCTCGTTCGAATGCTCATTCGATACGGAAAGCGGATTCCTCAGACGCCGAGATGACGCTCGATCGTGGCAGAGGTAAGGTCGGACCGCGCTCCGGACCATGCCGTTCGGCCCTTTTCGAGGATGACGCATCGATCGGTCAGTTCCAGCAGTTCGCCAACAGCCTTGTCGACGACAAGAATCGAAAACCCGTCCTCCTTGAGATCCCTGATCACTGACCAGATTTCGGCTTGAATTTGCGGCGCAAGCCCTTCGGTGGCCTCGTCCATCACCAGCATGCGCGGGTTGGTCATCAAGGCGCGTCCGATCGCCAGCATCTGCTGCTCACCGCCTGACAGGGTGAGCGCCAGCTGGCCGAGGCGTTCGCCCAGAATCGGGAACAGCTCGCATGTCCGTTCCAGAGTCCATGGCCCGTTCCGGGATGCCGACACGAGATTCTCGCGAACCGTGAGATTCGGAAAACAGCGTCTGCCTTCGGGGACCAGTCCAATCCCTAGCCTCGCGATGCGATGCGGCGGCAAACCGGAAATGTCGTGACCGCAAAAACGGATCTGACCCGAACACGGTCGGATCAGTCCCAGGCAGGCCATGATCGTGGTGGTCTTTCCCATGCCGTTTCGACCCATCAAAGCGACGACCTCGCCCGCGCCCACATCGATGTCGACGCCAAACAGCGCCTGGCTCGTGCCGTACCAGGCTTGCATGTCGCTGATGCTCAGAAGACTGTTCACTGGTCCTGCTTTCCGAGATAGGCCGCAACGACTTCGGGGTTGGATCGCACGGAGGCTGCGTCACCGGTCACAAGAATCTCGCCCTGGACCAGCACCGAAACGCGATCGGCGAGCGTGAAGACCGCATGCATGTCGTGCTCGATCAAGAGAATCGGAACCGTCTCGCGAAGCGAATGAAGAAACCGGGTCATGTCCCGCGTTCCTTCAGGGCCCATGCCGGCCATGGGTTCATCGAGCAGCAGCGCGCCCGGCTTCAAGGCAAGAGCGATCGCGATCTCGAGCTTCTTCCGCTCGCCATGACTGAGCTGCGATGCAGGGACGTCGCGTCTGTGGTCAAGCCCGACCTGTTCGATACACGCCATCGCCGGCTCTCGGAGATTGCTGTCGGTCATCGCGGGACGGAAGAACCTGAATCCCGTCTGTTCATGGCCGATGACGGCAAGCATGACGTTCTGAAGCACGCTGAATTCGGAGACAAGCGACGCGACCTGGAAACTTCGCGCCAGACCGAGCCTCGAGCGGTGGGCGGCGTCGAGGCCGCCGATGTCACGTCCGCGAAACCTGATGGTTCCCGAGTCATGACGCATGTCGCCGGCGACCTGCTTGACCAGGGTCGATTTCCCGGCCCCGTTCGGCCCGATGATCGCGTGAATCTCGCCTGTTCTCAGGGTCAAGGTCACGTTTTGGTTGGCAACCACCGCCCCGAATCGCTTGGTCAGCTCGCGAATTTCGAGGACGTCGCCGCCGAATGCGCCAGAACCGGCCTGATCGGGGCTGGAATCGGGGGCGACTCCGGGGATGGGGGACGCTTCAGGCATGGGGTTTCTCTTTGACAAGCAACCCGACGATCCCGCCCTTCGCGAACAGAACGACCATCACGAGGCCGATCCCGAGCCAGAACTGCCAATGCTCTGTGAAACCGCCAAGTACCTGCTCCAGAATGACAAAGCACGCGGCACCGACGACGGGTCCGTAGAGACGTCCGACGCCGCCCAGGATGACGAAAACGATGATCTCCCCCGACATGTGCCAGCTGAACATGGTCGGGCTGACAAAACGGTGCAGGTCCGTGAACAGTGCACCCGCAAGCGCGGTGATGGCGCCCGAAATGACAAATGCGGTCAGTCGGGTTCTGAACACCTCGACACCGACACTGGCGGCACGGAGGGGATTCTCGTGGGTGGCCCGCAGCGCCATGCCGAAATGCGACGCGACCAGGCGCGACATCAGCCAGATCACCAGGAACAGAAGACAAAGGCACGTGCCGAAATACTGAAGGGGCAGCATGGTGTTCAAACCGGGAAAACCGCTCCTGATGTAGGTCGGAAGCCCGTCCTCGCCGCCATAGGCCGGCCACGAGATGGCAAAGAAATAGAGCATTTGCGCGAAGGCCAGGGTGATCATGATGAAATAGACACCGCGAGTGGCAAGCGACAGGGCCCCGATCAGGAACGCGAGAAGCGCCCCGACAGCCATGGCCACCGGCCATATGATCAGCATCTCCGCCGTTCCGTTGACCACAAAGGGAAACTCGATGAGCGGCGTCTTGCTCAGCGCGTGATGCGCAAGGATGCCGGCAACGTACCCGCCCGCTCCGAAGTATGCCGCATGGCCAAAGGAAACCAGACCGCCGAAGCCCAGCACGAGATTCAAGCCAACTGCCGCCATGCCAAGGATCACCACGCGGGTTGCAAGCGTCAGAACATAAGGCTGATCGGCAACATAGGCGCCGAGAGGGATTGCGATCAGCAACACCGTCACGAGCAGGTTGAGGCGCGACTCCGAAATCATGACGGCAGAGCGGATACGCGGCCAAAAAGACCGCCGGGTCGAAAGTACAGCACGAACGCCATGAGGACATAGATCGACATCGAGGCGAGCGAAGAACCGAAGGCCGAAGCCGAAGCCGGGTCCATGAAAAGCCCGAAGGTCTGCGGCAGCAGAAACCTGCCAAGAGTGTCGGTCACGCCAACAAGAATGGACCCGATCAGGGCTCCCTTGACCGAGCCGATTCCGCCGATCACGATGACGACGAAGGCGAGAATGAGGACGGGTTCACCCATGCCGACCTCGACCGATTGAATCGTTCCGACAAGAGCGCCTGCGAGCCCGGTAAGGGCGGCGCCGAGAGCGAACACGATCGTGTACAGTCTGCCTATGTCGACGCCCAGAACTGAGATCATGTCGCGGTCGGCCTGACCGGCCCGGATCTGGATGCCGACTCGGGTCAGCGAAATCAGGCACGCGAGACCGACGGCGATCGCAAGGCCGACTGCAATGATCACGAGGCGAAACAGCGGATACGGGATGCCGCCTGGAAGCATGACGGCGCGGTCAAGTGCATCGGGAATGTCAAGATAGAGCGGGAAAGGGCCAAAGATCCAGCGCACTCCCTCGGAAAAGATCAGGATAAGAGCAAAGGTCGCGAGCACCTGATCAAGATGATCGCGATGATAAAGCCTCTTGATCACCACGAGTTCGACGATCGCCCCGGCTGCTGCGGCGGCGACCAGACTGGCTGCAAGCCCGAGCCAGAACGAACCGGTGGCCGTCGCGACGGCGGCACAGGCAAAAGCGCCGACCATGTACAGCGATCCATGGGCGAGATTGATCAGCCCCATGACACCGAAAATCAATGTCAGCCCGGCCGACATCAGGAACAGCATGACCCCGAACTGGATTCCGTTCAGGATCTGTTCGGCAATGAGTGTCGATGTCATGACGATGACGGGTGCCCCGGCAGGCGAACCTGTCCTGCCGGGGGCAGAAGTGAACCGTCAGAAAGAGTCAGAGCGGGCAGTCAGCCTTGTAGACGTTCGAGTGATCCTCGAGGCCGACCGCAATGATCCGATTGGTAATCACGTCCCCTTCCTGAACGACCTCCCTGACGTAGATGTCCTGGATCGGGTGCTGGTTCGAATCGAAGCTGAAATCCCCTCGCACTGATTCGAAATCGGCGGCCCGCAGTGCATCGCGAAACGCATCGGTGTCCTGGATATCGGCCTTTTCGAGCGCAGAAATCAGCAGATTCGCCGTGTCGAACCCTTGGGACGCATAAAGCGACGGCAGGCGTCCGTATGCCTCCTGGAAACTCTCGACGAACTGACGGTTCACGTCGCTGTCGAGATCCTTTGACCATTGGGACGTGTTTCTGACGCCCAAAGCCGCATCACCGATCGCGCCGAGGATGCCTTGGTCGAACGAAAACGCCGGACCGAGAACCGGAATGTCGACACCGGATCCCGCGTATTGCTTCATGAAGGAGATGCCCATGCCGCCTGGCAGAAAGAAGAAAACGCTGTCCGCTCCCGATGCGCGGATCTGGGCGATCTCAGCGGCATAGTCGGTTTGACCGAGCTGCGTGTAGACCTCTCCTGCGAGGCTGCCGGAGAAATACCGCTTGAAGCCCGTCAGAGCGTCATGCCCTGCTGGATAGTTCGGTGCCAGGATGAATGAATTGGCAAAGCCGGCTTCGCTGGCGTAGTTGCCCGCTGCCTCGTGGAGATTGTCGTTTTGCCAGGCCACGTTGAAATAGTTCTCGTGGCATCCTGCACCGGCAAGCATCGAGGGACCTGCATTCGGCGACAGGTAAAATTTGCCCTGAGCCACGACCGAGGGGACGACCGCCAACGCCAGGTTGGACCAGATGATTCCGGTCAACACGTCGACGCGGTCCGACTGGACCATCTTGTCGGCGAGCTGGACAGCAATGTCGGGCTTGCGCTGGTCGTCGTCGATTACGACCTCGATGTCGTCTCTGCCCGATTGCTGGACGGCGAGCATGAAGCCGTCGCGAACGTCGATTCCCAGTGATGAACCGCCGCCGGACAGCGTCGTGATCATCCCGACCTTCAAATTTTGGGACGTCGCCGGGGCCGCGCAGACTGCTGCTGCGATGACCAGCCCGGCCAGCGACCGGAATTGCCTGAAATTGATGACTTGCATGATTACCTCTCAATCCTCGCATGGATCACCTGCACGCCAAACGACATGTGGCAGCAAATCGGCACTCCTGATCTCATTCTGGTCAGGGAATCGCCGCAATAATGCCATGGCCTGACGTGCAACAAAGTTCAGCGGCCAGAATAGCTCATTTTGGCAAAACTGAAACATGGTTTTGTCGCATCGATGGCCAGATTTCCTCAAGCGACGTCTCGTCCATCTTCCAGTTGACGGAACCTGCCGTCACGGCTACCGTGGACGTCGATGGTGGGAGAAGCTGGTCGATGCCAGTGCCGAAGGGGCAACCGCGCCCGGAATCTCTCAGGCAAAAGGACCACCATTCGGAAATTCATCTGGAGACAGGTACGGATGTACCGGCCGAAGGGATAACGATCTCAGGCACCAGGACAGATGGGGCGTCGACGATCCGGCTCGCCGGATCGCGCAGACCTGCGGGGCCCCTTTGTCGAACTCCGATCTCAAAAAGACACCACTGCACGATTTCCACCTCGAACATCAGGCGAAGATGGTCGAGTTTGCCGGTTTTGCGCTGCCGATCCAGTATTCGGGCGGCATCGTCCAGGAGCACCGTCACACACGAACGGCGGCAAGCCTTTTCGATGTCAGTCACATGGGTCAACTCACCATCACGCACGAAGCGATGAGAGTCGACGACCTCTACCGTGCCTTCGAGGCGCTGACGCCGGTCGACGTTCTTGGACTGCCGGAAAAGCGTCTTCGTTACGCACTCCTGACCAACGAGAACGGCGGGATCATCGACGACTTCATGTTCGCGAAACGGCCTGACGGGCTGTTTCTCGTGGTCAACGGAGCGAGATGCGCGCATGACGTTGCCCATCTCGAGGCGCATCTGCCGACGGGATTCCGCGTCGAGGTCCTCTACGAGAGTCGAGGCCTGCTGGCACTGCAAGGCCCGGAGTCGGAAGCCGCCCTATTGCCACTGTGCGACGACATTCGCGGCATGCGGTTCATGGACTTTGTCGAGTGCGATGTTGCAGGACACGCTTGCTGGGTTTCGCGGAGCGGCTACTCGGGCGAAGACGGGTTCGAGATATCCGCGCCCATCGACGCAACCGCCGACATCGCGCAGGCCCTGATCGAAACCGGCATTGTCAAGCCGGCCGGCCTCGGTGCCCGCGATTCCCTTCGCCTCGAGGCGGGACTGTGTCTGCACGGCAGCGACATCGACGAGACGACGACACCGGTGGAAGCAAGCCTTTTGTGGGCTATTCAAAAAGTCCGTCGCCCCGAAGGGACGCGCGCCGGAGGCTATCCTGGCGCGGCACGCATCGCGGAGCAGATCGAGCAAAGTCCGGACCGGGTGCGAGTCGGATTGTCTCCGAATGGCCGGGCGCCGATGCGCGGCGGAGCGAGAATCTACGAAAACGCCGACACCACTGAGCCGATCGGCGTCGTGACCTCCGGCGGGTTCGGACCCAGCGTCAACGCACCGGTTTCCATGGGATATGTCGAGGCAGGTCTTTCAACCCCCGGCACAAATGTCGCCGTTGAAGTCCGCAACAATCGACTGGATGCGACGGTCGTGGCACTTCCCTTCGTGACCCCGAATTACCGCAGACACTGAAAGGACAGGACATGAGATTCACCGAACAGCACGAATGGCTTCAGAACGACAACGGAATCGTGACCGTCGGAATCACCGAATTCGCCGCTGAAGCCCTCGGCGATGTCGTCTTTGTCGAATTGCCGGAGGTCGGTGCCGAGGTCGTCACCGGCGAGGAAATCGCGGTTATCGAAAGCGTCAAGGCCGCCTCGGGAATCGAAGCCCCCTGTGACGGCGAAATCGTGGAGATCAACGAGGACTTGGCGGACAATCCCGCGATCATCAACCAGGATCCTTTCGGCGCCGCCTGGTTCTTCAAGTTCAAGCCGGCCTCGATCGGCGACCTTGATCAAATGATGGACAAGGACGCCTACACCAAGTTCACCGAGGACGCCGGACACTGACATGACCCCCGTACCCACCTCCTACAATCCGTACGATTTCGCCAATCTGAGGCATGTCGGTCCGTCACCGGGCGAGATCGTTGACATGCTCGAGACCATCGGCGTCGATTCAATCGACGAGCTGGTCGCCCAGACTGTCCCGGAATCGCTCATGCAGAACGAGCCTCTGGTTCTCGGCGACCCGATGTCCGAGCGAAGGGCGCTGGAGGTCATCAAGGAAACGGCATCACGTAACAAATGCCTGACCTCGCTGATCGGGCAAGGATTCCACGGAACCTTGACGCCTCCGGTGATCCAGCGGAACATTCTCGAAAACCCCGCCTGGTACACGGCCTACACACCCTATCAGCCCGAAATCAGCCAAGGCCGTCTCGAAGCGCTGATGATCTTTCAGACAATGGTCGCCGATCTGACCGGCATGGACATCGCGAATGCGTCGCTGCTGGACGAGGCCAGCGCTGCATCGGAAGCGATGATGATGGCCCATCGGGTATCGAAGTCCAAATCGATGCGCTTTTTCGTCGACAGCGCCTGCCATCCACAGAATGTCGCCGTGATGCGGACGCGCGCAGCACCGTTGGGAGTCGAGATCCTTTCGGGCGACCCCGAGACCGATCTGGATGCTGCCGAAGTCTTCGGCGCAATCTTCCAGTATCCCGGAACCTGCGGGGAGCTTCGGGACTTTTCGGATGCGGCTGCCCGGTTGCACGCAGAGAAGGCAGCTGCCGTCGTCATCGCCGACCCGTTGGCAATGACACTGCTCAAGCCTCCCGGCGAGATGGGCGCGGACATTGCGGTCGGCTCGACCCAGAGATTCGGGGTTCCGGTTGGCTTCGGCGGCCCTCACGCAGCCTACATCGCCTGTAGAAAGCAGCATGTCCGATCATTGCCCGGTCGACTGGTCGGCATGTCGGTCGACGCCAGGGGCAACCGAGCCTATCGTTTGGCTCTGCAGACCCGCGAGCAACACATCCGGCGGGAAAAGGCGACCTCGAACGTGTGCACGGCACAAGCTCTTCCGGCCATCATGGCCGCAATGTACACGGTCTTTTACGGCCCGGACGGCTTGAAGGCGATCGCGCAACGAATCCATCAAAAAACCGCGTTTTTTGCCCGAGGGCTTGAATGCAACGGGTTCGCGGTTGCTCCGGACGGTTTTTTCGACACGATTTCGGTCAAGGTGGGCTCTGCCCGATCGAAAATCATGCATTCCGCGGTTGCCGAAGGCATCAATCTGCGACGGCTCGGCGAGAGCCGGATCGGGATCTCGTTCGACGAACTCACGACACCCGAAGTCATCAAAGGCCTCGGGCGCGCTTTCGGCATCGAGATTTCCACCGAGGGGATGACGGCCGAGAGCCGCCTGCCCGAACAACTCCTTCGCGAGACGGCGTTCATGACGCATTCGGTGTTTCACATGAATCGGGCCGAACAGCAGATGACCCGTTACATGCGACGCCTGTCCGACAGGGACCTTGCTCTTGATCGTGCCATGATCCCCTTGGGTTCCTGCACGATGAAACTGAATGCAACGGCGGAAATGACGCCGCTCAGTTGGCCCGAATTCAATCAGATTCACCCGTACGCGCCCAAGGAGCAGGTCGAAGGCTACCACGAGTTGATTTCCGATCTCGAGCAGAAGCTTTGCACGATCACCGGATACGACGCCATGTCGATGCAACCGAATTCCGGTGCTCAGGGAGAGTATGCAGGGTTGCTGGCCATTGCCGGGTATCATCGGGCGCGGGGCGACGATCAGCGCGATGTCTGCCTCATTCCGGAATCCGCTCATGGAACCAATCCCGCCTCGGCGCGCATGGCGGGATTGCGGGTCGTCCCCGTCGGCTCGCTCGACAACGGCGATATCGACGTCGAGGACTTCCGAGCGAAAGCTCGGGAATTCAAGGACGAGTTGGCGGCCTGCATGATCACCTACCCGTCGACCCACGGGGTTTTCGAGGAATCGGTCAGGGAGATCTGCTCGATCGTGCATGACTGCGGCGGACAGGTCTACATCGACGGCGCCAATCTCAATGCCATGGTGGGGCTTGTCAGACCAGGCGACATTGGTGGCGACGTCAGTCACCTGAATCTTCACAAGACCTTTTGCATTCCGCACGGCGGTGGCGGTCCTGGCATGGGTCCAATCGGGGTCAAGGCGCATTTGAAGCCCTATCTCCCGAGCGACCCATCGACCGGGGAGGCCGGAGCCGTTGCCGCGACCATGTTCGGATCGGCCTCGGTCCTTCCGATCAGCTGGGCATACATCCTGATGATGGGTGGCAAAGGTCTGACCCGTGCCACGCGACTCGCAATCCTGAACGCGAACTACATTGCCTGTCGGCTCAAGGCAGCTTTTCCAGTCCTGTTTGCAAACGCGCGGGATCGGGTCGCTCACGAGTGCATCATCGACACCCGCCCGTTGAAAGCGTCTGCCGAGGTGAGTGTTGAAGACGTCGCCAAGCGCCTGATCGACAGCGGTTTTCATGCGCCGACGATGAGTTGGCCAGTGGCGGGAACCCTGATGGTCGAACCGACCGAGAGCGAAACCAAGGCCGAACTGGACCGGTTCTGCGAGGCAATGCTTTCCGTCTCCCGGGAAGCGGCTGACATCGAAAGTGGCCAATTGCCACAGGACGACAATCCGCTGCGAAACGCTCCCCACACGGTCGAGGATCTCGTGGGAGCCTGGGAGCATCCGTATTCCCGCGAGCAGGCGTGTTTTCCGCCGGGCTCGTTCCGGATTGACAAGTACTGGCCACCGGTCAACCGGGTCGACAACGTGTACGGCGACCGGAACCTCGAGTGCGTCTTCAGCGCCGAGAAATGAACGGAGCCTGAACACGATCCGATTTGACCAAGACAGGAATGCCTTCCAGCAACCTGCCTCAGGATTTCGGGGATTCGTAGAGAAATCTCATGTCCGGTTTCTCGGTCGCATGGAAATGCACCCAGATGTACGCATGACTGTAGGCTGCAATGACGAGTGCTGACGTCGAATTGAAACCAAGTGCAATTGCCCAGAACAGCAGGAAAGCAAACACGTACATTCCATTGTCGGTGTAGCGGAAAATGCCCTCCCTGACCGGAGGCATTTCGCGATATCTTTCGTCGAAATGGTCGCCGCCTGCGGCACGCTTCATCCCGAAATACCGCATCACGCTGAACATGGCGTAAAGGCCGGGCACGAGCACGACGAGCGTGAGAAGCACAACCGCCGTCGGTGCAAGAATGAAACTGTCTCGATCAACAAGCGCCAGGTATCCAAGCGACAGGAAGCGGCTGAAAAACAGCACGAAAAACACGAACAGGTAGCCATTGAATCCGATTGCCTTGCTTATGGCCGCAGACGTCAGTTCGCGCCTCCAGGAAAACCATACCCAAACCTGATGCATCACGGGAACGATGAATGCCGTCCAGAACGCGACTGGAAGCGGACGACCAAGCGCGTTCCAGGCAAGCGCCACGACAATGAACAGACCCGACAGACAGACCAAATGCAGAAGTTGCCCGTTCCACAGAGCTGGCGGCGTGGATTTCCTCGGACCACTGTTGGTGTTCGACTGGGCAACCGTCATCATCAACTTGCGTATCCCGGGGGGCGGATTTCCCGTGGCGACTTCAGAGCCACCCCGCCCTTTCTGCATCGCGGCCACTCAACCCGACCGTGATCCCCGACATGGGAAGAGGGCATGTGGGCGTCACAACCCGGTCGAGTTGGTGTCTGCAGTCTCCTGTCAAGACAGGTTGAGCCGAATGCCCGCAAACCATGTCAACGACGAGTGAATGAGACTCGCAACATCGTATTCGAGAGTTCATTCGATTGAAACCGCCGGTGAATGTGTCTGCATGGCGGGCGAAACATTTGACGATCATGCCCGCATGCAACGAACCGCCCAGGTTCCGTTCGAACGTGACGCCGGTGACCCGACGGCATTCACGACCTGACCGGTTCACGAATCTGAAACCGCGACGAGGCCGTCCTTGAAAGCGACGATCTCACATCCGACGAAGTTGTTCGAACTTCAGATTTTCGGATCGGGGTTTTCGGTGTGGCCGTCGACCGGCAGGACAACCCCCGAAATCGATCTTGCGGCGTCGCTTGCCAGAAACCTCGCCGTTTCCGCGATTTCCCTCGCGGTGATCCATGTCCTGAGTGAGTTTCCTGCAGCATATCCTGCGCGAATGGCATCCGCCGATGTCCCCTTTACTCGCGCTTCGCGCTCCAGAACGCCGTCCATCCGGTCCCCTTCGACAGCACCTGGGCAAATTGCGTTGACCCGAATCCCGTGGGGGCCAAGTTCCATGGCCATGGTTTTCATCAGGCCGATGACACCCCACTTTGCGGACGCATACGGTGCCCGCAACGGATACCCGAACATTCCCGCTGTCGATGACGTGAATATCATGACTCCGGAATTCTGGTCTTTCATGATCGGGGCCGCGCCCTTGGCCGTCAGAAACGCCCCGTCGAGGTTGACGGAAGTGCATCTCCGCCATTCTTCAATGGAAACGTCTTCAACGTGAGCCGTGGGCCCGGCAATTCCTGCATTGGCGCACACGATATCGAGCCGTCCCCATTCTACGACAATGTCCTTGAACAGATCGGCCATTCCGTCGGGATCGGCAACATCGACGCAAGTGGATCTCCAGTCATGCGGCAGACTGCCGAGCGCGTCCTCATCGACGTCCGTTACCCAGATCCGAATGCCTTCTTCGGCAAGACACGATGCGATTTCGTGCCCGATCCCCCGACCACCCGCAGTGATCAAGGCCGTTCTTGCCTCAGCCGGGTCTTTTGCCATTGCCTCGCCCCAATTCACTCTTCGCACGGGGTGACATCGGTGCCGGCGTTTGAGGCAGGCTCCCGAACTTCGAGATGAAGGGTGTCGAGATCAGCTGAAGGCCTGCAAACCGGTTTGCGCACGCCCCAGAATGAGCGCGTGAATGTCATGGGTGCCCTCGTAGGTGTTGACCGACTCGAGGTTCATCATGTGCCGGATGACCCCGTACTCGTCCGATACGCCGTTGGCGCCATGAAGGTCGCGTGCCACGCGCGCGATATCGAGCGCTTTCCCGCAGTTGTTGCGCTTCATCAGACTGATCAGTTCTGCCGGTGCAGCCCCTTGATCCATCATTCTCCCAAGACGCAGACTACCCAAGAGTGCAAGGGAGATCTCGGTTTGCATGTCCGCGAGCTTCTTTTGCACCAACTGGGTGGCCGCGATCGGTCTCGAGAACTGGACTCTGTCGAGCGAATACTGTCGCGCTGCGTGCCAGCAGAATTCAGCAGCGCCCACTGTGCCCCAACAAATGCTGTAACGGGCCCGGTTGAGACAGCCAAACGGACCCGAAAGCCCCGATGCACCGGGAAGAATCGCATCGTCTGAGACAAACACATCGCTCATCCGGATTGTCCCGGTTGCCGATGTTCGCAGCGAGAATTTCCCTTCGACGGGAGCGGTCGAGAGCCCCGGAAGGCCGCGTTCGAGAATGAACCCGCGGATCTTGTTGTCATGGCTTTCCGATCGGGCCCAGATGACAAAGACATCCGCGATCGGCGAGTTGGAGATCCATGCCTTTTCGCCATTCAGCACGTATCCTCCGTCGACCTTGCGCGCCCGTGTCGCCATGCTCGACGGGTCAGAACCGTGGTCCGGTTCAGTCAACCCGAAACAGCCGATCAACTCGCCGCTCGCGAGACCCGGCAAGTAGGAATTGCGCTGAGCTTCCGAGCCGTAGGCGTAGATCGGAAACATGACGAGCGAAGACTGGACCGAGAAAAACGATCGATAACCGCTGTCGACCCGTTCGACTTCGCGCGCGATCAGCCCGTAGGACACGTAGTTGACGCCTGCGCCTCCGTATTCTGCTGGAATCGTCGAACCGAGAAGGCCGAGTTCGCCCATTTCGGTGGCAATGTCCCGATCGAAGACCTCATTCCGATTCGCCAGCAAGACCCGCGATTGTAGCCGGTCCTGGCAATACGCCCTGGCTGCGTCACGGCACATCCGCTCTTCTTCATCAAGTTCCAGTTCCAGGAGAAAGGGATCGTCCCACTCGAACGCAGGCATGCTTGCCGGGGCCGTCGTCGAGGAACTCCCTTCGTCTGTCCTGACTTGTCCGTTCTTTGGCATGGTTGACCCTCCCTTGGTCAAAACTTGCAATCCGTTCGTTCACGGACCGACCCGCACCCGGTCGACCTGTTGCGATGATTCTGGATCGCCGACCACCGCCTTTTGACGAAACGGCCGAGCAACTTCAATCCCTGACGACGGTCTCCTCATGCGAAGATCGAGAGGCGACGAACATGAAGAAAGTCGTCATGACAACGCTCGACACGTTAATCGATTCATCGGCATTTCGTCCCTTCCGCAGGCGAAATGCACTGGAACTTGCATCGATCCATCGAACCGGTCGCGCGCCGCGACCGAAAACAGGCGTGAACGCGCAACCATTGAAGTCGCCGATCAAAACAAGAGAGCATCGCCAGCATTTTGGCGACACGCTCCCGGATCTCGACAGTGCACTGGATCGGACACCGCAAATTTCAAGGTTTCCACGGGTTCCGACAAAAATTACATTGTTCAGATGAACAGTCACGAAGCCAGATTGGCTTCGGCATGAACAGGAGAACCCGTATGGACATCAACAAGATCGGCATGACGGCATTCATCATCTCGGGCGTGAGAGAACTCGAGGACAACGAAAAGCACCCACTGTTTTCGGACCCTTACGCAAAGCACTTCGTCAACGACGAAATCAGGGTTCGTGTGGCACAACTCAAACAACTCCATCCTGCAATGGGTGACCTGATCCGCATGCGCACCGTGGCCATCAATTCGATCGTTCGAAGTGAAATCCGCCGCGGCGTTCACCAAGTCGTGACGCTCGGTGCCGGATTTGACATGCGTCATGCGATCTTTGCCAGCAAAGGGGTGCAGTTCTGGGACATCGATCAACCGGCAGTCATGGAGTTCAAGAAGGCGACTCTGTCCAAGGCTGGTGTCGCCGCATGCCCTTCGATTCAGTGCAACTACCTTGACGTCGACCTGCCGCAGCAACTGGCAGATGCCGGCCTCGACCTGAATGCAGAGACACTTTTCATCTGGGAGGGGAACACAATGTACCTTCCAAGCGATCGTATCTTCGGATTTCTCCGAAGCCTGTGCGACAGCATGCCCAATTTCCGAATCTGTTTCGACTACCTGCCGAACAGCCTGCTCGAAGGCACGTTCAAGAGCGCAGAGGCCATTGAACTCGTGGGAAAGGTCCAGCAAGTCATGAATGTCACCTTCTCGAGCGGTTTCGACACCCTCGAAGAATTCGAGACCCAACTTGCCATGCGTGTGATTGAATCTGGAACATGCATGGATGTTGGCCTGCGACATGCAGGGCCCGACGCCGAGCACAGCGTGACCTCGGCGAGTGACATCAGCCCGGAATTGAAGGACGCCTACAATATCGCCTTTCTCGCTCACGAGACATGAATTGGGCCACACATCATCTGACAACAACGGGAGGACCGAAATGTCGAATTCAGAAACCCAGCATGGAACGGTGTTCTGGAGCGAACTCGTGACGCCAGACGTGTCGGCCGCAAAGGCATTCTACGGCGCAACATGTGGTTGGTCCTTCGACGATATGCCGATGGATAACGGCACCTACGTCACGGCAAAGTCGGGCGACAAGATCGTCGCCGGGATCATGGACATGAACGCATTGCCGCATCTTGAGGGCGTCATGCCGCATTGGTTCACCTACCTCGCCATTCAGGACATGGGGGCCGCAATCGAGGCCGGCGTTGCATCCGGCGGAACGGTCATGCGCGACCCATTCGACGTCGCCGGAATCGGTCGTATCGCAATCGTCGCGGACAGTACCGGTGCAGTGGTTGGATTGATCGAACCCGCTCCCTGCGATTGAGACTGAGATGGGGAACTACCGAGCCAGCAGGAAGGCACGCCTCCCGGCGCCTCCCGGTCGATGATCGGGAAAATTGAGTTTATTTTCAAGATCTTGGGGTGATCATCCCTGCCCCAATGTCTCCGCCCGGTTGTCGACGATTTCACTCTCAAGGACATGGCGAGAACTTGCCGCACGGTGAGAGGGTCCAGACGGCGCATGTCGTGAGGATGCGTCAACCCGTCAGCAGTATTTCCTTTTGTCCTGACCGATCGACCTCACCGCGCAAGGCGGCCACGCAGGCGAAGTCCGATCAGGTTGGAAACCGTGAGGACCATCAGCAGGAAAACCCCACCAGCCACCACGTGTGACGACGGGATCTCGTCCAGCAGCAACCAGGCCAGAAGCGGAGCAAGAGCAGCTTCGAGCAAAAGCAGCAACGACACTTCCGCCGCCGTTATGTAGCGCGGACCGATCGCCAGCATGGCCGTCCCAAGCGGAACCAGCAGTCCGCCAAGTATCAGCGCATAAACCAGACTCGCGAACGAGAGCACAAACGGATTGATCAGGACCAGGAGAACAACAGCGAGAAGCAGTTGCGATGCAGCAGCGGCAGGGACCATCGAGAATCGCCGTGCTCGGCGCGCAACCGTGTAGCTGACCGAAAGACACAACGCGACCCCAAGGGCGGCCAGATCGCCGAAAACGGCATGAGATGGTCCAACACGCGGGCCTCCAATAATGATTCCCATGCCGACAATGGCGAGCAGGATTGTCCAGACCATGCGACGGCTGACGGTTTCACGGAGCACGAACCAGCCGAGAATCGCGCAAAACACCGGGGTCGTGCTGACGATGAACAAGGTGCTGGCAACCGTCGTCGTTTCGATCGCAACGACAAACAGCAAGGTCGCGAGCGCCGTCAATGCGGTATAGATCGCGCCCGACCATTTCAGCTGCGCGATGGCACGGATTGTCTGGCTTCGATGCTGTATTCCGACGGCGAGAAACAGGACCACGCCCGCCAGCGACGATCGCCAGAACGCAATGACAAGGATGTCCGCGTCGATCAACCTGATCAGTATGCTGTCGGGAACGATCGCGAGAACGCCGATGGTCGTCAACAGGACGCCTCTGCCTTGATCGGTCAAGACCGGACTCTCCCGTGCCGAGAGTGCCCACGCATGGTCGGATTTGCTTCGATCAGGTGTTCAACGCGCATGACATCATCAGTCTTTGTCATGCGCTCGTTCGAAATCAAGAGCGAGTTGCACGAAAGGTCATTGGCCGTGTTGTCGCAGACATTTGGTAACGGCCTGAAAATCCCACCCGGCAGCAATGGCAATTCGAGCGGGGTCGAGTCGCTGTTCCTGTACTCAATTCTCAATCTCTCATGCAGTCAAACCGAGACACGCAGGCACGGGTCTCGTCGTGGAAAGGTCTTCATGGGTCGCTTTGCCATTCGATGCAAAAACCATTGCGTAGTCGTTGGTTCACGCAAGATCGCATCCAGTCGATGTGTTGGTCAGGACTGCAATCATCCACTCAAGATCTGGTCAACAACCACTTTGTTCTGAGTGCCCATGGCGACCACTTTAACATGAGGCCCTCGAGACAATCTGCGTAGAGACCTTCCGTATCGACCTCATCGCCAAACTCATCTGCGACGCTGTCCAAGAGACGAACGAACTCCACCGGCGACAGTCTTGATCGACATTTCTCGAGGACGCCCAGTTCCTTGAATGTGCTATCGCCGAATCCTGACCCGCTGTAGATCCACGCCGTTGCTTCAGTCACAGCGTAATGCGGCGCTTCCACAAGTCCTTTTTCCCACGCCGTTTCGACGGCTTGACGCAACAGTACGTCCCGAACGTGATAGGAGTGATCACGATCGCTTTGGCGAACATAACGAAGAAGAAGATCGGTGGCGTCCTCTCGGGCAACCAGATAATCCAACGCGGACGTGATTGTGCCCGGGACCTCGGTGTCATAGGGCTCGTGATCGTTTTCCTTGGCGGCGGTCAGGTACGTGTCAACATACCGACGCACGACAGAGGCAACTTCAATCGACTTCTCTTCAAGCTCGTCAAAGAACTCCTTTTCGTTCATGAGACCGTCGGGCGTCGCAAAATACGGCTCCAGTTGGTGCGTGATCAATTGACCGAATTCGGTTTTCAACCTGTCCATCAAGTCGCTCAGACCGGATTCGACATCCTCGCTTCTCCAGCTCTTCAGCGTCGTGAGACACGGCAAATCGCCTGCGACATCATTGGGTTGGAGCGGTTCCGGCTTATACCGCCTGTGGTTGTCTTCTCCAAGAATGACCAGATCAGGGTCATCCAAGGTCACTTCACGCACGCTGTCGCTCTCGAAGATCAAGAGACGATTGCCTTCCTCATGCAGTGACCGAGCACTGATGCTGCGCACCCCTGTTTTTGCGCTCGTCCGGTCAGAATCCGTGTTCCTTTGATCGAGGTGGAGGCCATCCAGGATCGGGTGTTTCGAGTTGGGGTGGCTTACGATCCAAGGCCCGGCGGGTCCGTCCAGGGGTATTCTTCGCAAGCAACCATTTGACTGGAAATAGATCGCTTCACTATGACCCGGCCAGAAAGCTCCCATGTCCCTGAAGTCGGGGAATGATGGCCCACTCCAGAGTTCTTCGGGCAGTTCGCCCGAAGGCCAAATTGACTCGGTCTCCAGCCAATTCTGCCTTGTTCGCATTTTTGCAATGATGGCATCACTGTCATCGATGGGACATGACACCGCAACGTCGCCAAGTTCCAAACGCTTGTGGAGGCTCAAATCCTCCGTCAGAAGAAGATCCAATTCCAAGCCAAATCTGTGCCAGGCGTGAGACTCGTCTTGCTCAAGCAAACCCTTGTAGATCGGGATCATTCCGAAGCGCATGATCATTCGACCGCACGGACTTGGTGCAATCAGGTCCATGACCATGCCGTAACGGTTGAACAATTGCCTGTTGGGAATTGTTGCGATCAACTGGGGCGAGGATTCCTGCGGATTCCCCAGAATACTCGGATTGAGTTGCCTGTTGTCGAACCGGACCTCCATGAGCCCGACGGGATGGGGCGTTTCGTTTCGGTAAGTGTTATGACAGCGAACCGTGCCAAACACGGTCCCGTCGTCGCGACAGAACAGCGGGAATCCAAGATCAATACTCGTTTCAATGTCAGCATGACTTCCTGCTCCGCGACGACGAATGTCACCCTGGGCATTGACGCAAAAACTTGGCAGGTCCCGCCAGGCTTCAGTCAAATCGGGCAAACGATAGATTTCGACAACCGACAGAGAACTATGGACAGCAACCAGGTCTGCCCCGGAGACAATTTCGACTTCGCGCGCGTACTTTAAGACTTCGACACGAGCCGTTTCAACGAGATCCGGCATGCTGTAAATGACCAGGTAAGTCCGTCCATCCTTGACTCGCCAATTGTGCTCGACAAGGATGGCCAACCATTCGTCGTTCCAATCGAGATCCTCGATGCTCCCTCTGCGCAACGGATGGACGAGTCCGATGCGTTCGTCTCCATCGGCAACCGTCACGTGCGAATTGTCAAACATCGGGGCACGATCCTTGTAGGCGTAGATCATCTCCATGGAGCACTCCTTGCATTCACTGTTGGGCGACTTGCCGGACATCAATTGACATAACTTCGTGCTGGCTCGATCGCCATCGTGGAATCATCAGCTTGCCGCCAACCGAGACATGGCAGAGGAATACAAGGACTCCGGCCATGTCGTGGATTCACGAAGCACGACCGGAATTCCGATCTCGGGAGGACCGGCATGCCCTTGCGTGCTGCCCCGGCTCTACGGCCTCTGCCCGACGGCCCGACCAACCCCTTCAGGCAGTTCAAGCCGAGAATGCAATTCGGCGATTTCTTCGAGTTTGCTCGCGACCTGCGGCCCGGCATCGGATGTTCGCCGGGTCTGCAGATCGACGTGAAGCAGCAGGTGCTCGCCAGTCGCAACCAGCGTCCCTTCCGCAGTCTTCATCTCGTGGAACAGCCTCATCTTGCGTGGCTCGCCCTGCAGGCAAGTCGTGTCGATGGTGAAAGGATGTCCTGCCAGCAGTTCGTCGAGATGGCGTATGTGGGTCTCGACCGTGAAATAGCTGCCTCCTGCCGCGATGTAGTCCGCGTCGCAGCCGACAATCTCCATGAACCTGTCTGTCGCATCCCCGAAAGCCTCGAGATACTTGGCCTCGTTCATGTGCCCATTGTAGTCGGTCCAATCGAGTGGAACGGCGCGCGACGCCGTTCGCACGGGCGCGGAAAAGTCGCCTGCCTCTTCGTGACCACGCGATGCATCATGCGCGTTCAATACCGCACCCGCACCCTGGTTCCGCCCCTTGAGAGCCCTCAGAATCGCAACGAGGTTGCCGTCCCGAAGCCTCTCGAGTTCATGAATGGACAAGTGTGACGATTGAGCCTCCGACTGCTTGTCAATGGTCCTGATCAGATCGTCAGTCAATTCGGGAACATCGGTCAGCCGAGTCCAGGGCAGTTCGAGGCAAGGACCGAATTGGGCCAGAAAATGGCTCATTCCCGCATCGCCGCCAGCGATCCTGAATGTCTCGAATAGACCCATCTGTGCCCAGCGCAGGCCGAACCCCAGTCGAATCGACTCGTCGATTTCCTCGGTGGTCGCGACCCCGTCCCTGACCAGCCACAACGCCTCGCGCCACACGGCTTCCATCAGGCGGTCGGCGAGGTGCGCATCAATCTCCGTCCTCACCTGAAGTGGATGCATGCCCAGCGACGAAAGGATCGCGCCGGCGCGCTCCAGCAGATGCGGATCAGTCTTCTCATGGCCGACGACTTCCACCAGCGGCAGAAGATAGACAGGATTGAACGGATGGCAGACCATGAGCTGACGGGCGACAGGACTGCCGGCAGCCAAAACCGAAGGCCGAAATCCCGACGTTGACGACGCAATGATGCAGTCCGGTCCGACGAGGCCTTCGAGCTTCGCAAACAGCCCTGCCTTGACCTCGAGCCGTTCGGGAATCGACTCCTGGACCCAGCACGCATCCGCAACCGCTTCGTCGAGACGATCCGCAATGGTCAGTCGCCCCTCGCGCGCCATCCCGACATCGGAGAGGCCAGGCAGCGCGAGGCGCGCATTGCCAAGGACTGCCGCAAGCCGCTCTTTCGCGGACGGGTCGGGATCGAAGACTGCTACGTCCCAGCCGTTGAGAAGAAACCGTGCAGCCCAGCCGGCACCGATGACCCCGGCGCCGACAATCGCAGCCTTGCGAGATTCACCACTCATGTCGTCACCTCTCGAGTGCGTTCGCCACGCCCGTCCATTCCGTTGATTTGATCCGACTGGAAATTGCGAGGCCCCATGGGAACCGGCCATTCACCCCTGCGGAGACCGCTTGGTCAAGCCCAGCTGTTCGCGCACGTCCTGCGGGCCCATGATGCGAACGCCGAGGCGGGTCAGGATCTCGACGGCGCGCTCGACGAGTTGCCGGTTCGTCGCCAGCACACCACGATCGAGCATCAGGTTGTCCTCGAGACCCACACGGACGTTGCCTCCCGCCAAGACGGCGGCGGCGACGTATGGCATCTGGTTTCGACCGAGCGAAAAGGCCGAAAAAACCCAATCTTTCGGCACGTTGTTGACCATTGCCATGAAGGTGTTGAGATCGTCCGGAGCGCCCCACTGTATTCCCATGCACAGTTGCACCAGCGCGGGGCTTGGCAGGATTCCCTCTTCAACGAGCTGCTTTGCGAACCACAACTGCCCCGTGTCGAATGCCTCGATCTCGGGTCGGACACCGGCCTCGACCATCATCGCGCCCATCGCTCGAAGCATGTCCGGCGTGTTGGCCATGATGTAGTTGGCCTCCGCGAAGTTCATTGTGCCGCAGTCGAGCGTGCAGATCTCGGGGCGACAGCTGATCACATGACGCACCCGTTCCGAAGCGCCGACCAGATCGGTTCCTTCCTCGTCGAGCGGAAACGGATTCTCGGCAGGGCCTGTCACGATGTCGCCGCCCATTCCCGCCGTCAGGTTCAAGACGACATCGACGTCAGACGCCCGGATCAGTCGAGTGACCTCGTGATAGAGTTCCGGGTCCCGGCACGGAACGCCGGTCTCGGGGTCCCGAACGTGACAGTGGACAATTGCAGCACCCGCGCGAGCCGCATCGATGGCGCTCTCGGCGATGCTCTCGGGCGATCTCGGCACGTGGGGCGATCGATCCTGCGTGCTGCCTGAACCGGTGACGGCGCAGGTTATGAAGGCGTGTCGATTGACTTGAAGGGGCATGGCGGTTCACTCACGGTTTCGGGAATTGCAGAGAGGTGTTCCTGTCGTTGCGCACCGGGAGGCAAACTCTTGTTGGTCCGCCCCAGATCAACGCCACGACCTGCACGTCGTGCGCGACAAACTCAGAAGGGCATCGGGTTTTCACGGTGGGCCTTGTCGATGTCCTGCATGCAGTCGTCATCAAGCGTGACCTCGACTGATTGCAGGATATGCTCGAGTTGGGCAAGCCGCGTCGCGCCAAAGATCGCCGATGCCATGAAGGGTCGGGTTCTGCACCAGGCCAGAGCCATGTGGACAGGATCGATTCCGTGCCGCTTCGCGACTTCGAGATACCGGTCCACGGCAGCGTGAGCCCTTGCAGTCGACCGGCCCGAGAGGTCGGGCACCATCGACATCCGTGAACCGTCTGGGATGGCACCCGAGCGATACTTTCCTGTGAGCAATCCAGTCGCCAGCGGGGAATAGGCCAGCAGTCCCACCTGTTCGTTATGCGCAAGCTCGGACAGATCCGTGTCGAACAGCCGGCAAAGCAGGCTGTACTCGTTTTGAATGGTCTGAACACGCGGCAGGTTTCTTTCTTCCGAAACCCTCAGCCATCGCGCCGTTCCCCACGAACTCTCGTTCGACAGCCCGACATAGCGGATCTTCCCCGCGTCGACGAGCTCCTGCAGCGTTTCGAGAACCTCCGTCATGTGGTCAAGAATGCGTTCCAGCTTCTGCGAGGTGGGATCGAAGGTCCAGTTTCGCCGAAACGTGTAGGACGCCCGGTTCGGCCAGTGAAGCTGATAGAGATCGATGCAATCGGTTCGAAGATACCTGAGCGAACGTTCGACAGCGTGCATGATCGACGACCTGTTGATGGGGGCGCCGTTCCTGATGTGCGAAATCCCCGGTCCAGCGACCTTCGTCGCGATCAGGATGTCGGCCCTTCGCCCCGATTTCTGGATCCATTGCCCAACGATTTTCTCGCTCTCGCCCTGGGTCTCCTTGGAAATCGGGGTGACCGGATAGAGTTCCGCCGTGTCGATGATGTTGATCCCGTGATCCACCGCCATGTCGATCTGGGCATGGGCTTCATCAGCCCCGGTCCGTGTACCGAACGTCATGGTCCCAAGGCAAAGTTCGCTGATCTTGAGATCCGTGTTCCCGAATTGATTGAGCTTCATGACGGCCTTTCGATATGTGCTTGTCGCGGTCGCGACCGTATGCCGATGTCGATCAACCCATGCAACATGCCTTTGTCACCGGGCAAAATGGCAAAGCGCCGGGAATGCGGACAGATGAATGCGCGAAACCGAGAATCGCCTCATCCCACCCATTCATCGGACCTTTCTCGATCGCGCCTCGAATGATACCTGCCGATCATGAGTTCCCATTCGATCATCCGCGACGCCACGCATGACGATTGCCCGCAAGTCTGTCAGCTGTGGAACGGCTTCATTCGCTCGACAGTCGTCACCTTCAACAACAAGGAACACACAGTCGAAAGCGTGGTCCGGGACATCGAAGAGAAACGGCGAAACGGCTATCCGTTTCTTGTCGCCACCCACGCCGACAAGGTCATCGGATTCGCGACCTACCGACAGTTTCGCGGGGGCCCCGGATATGCTCACACGATGGAAAGCACGATCATGATCTCGACCGAGGCGCAATCCGGCGGAACCGGTCGACGCCTGATGATCCGTCTCGAGGACCACGCCCGCAGGAATGGCGTGCACTCGATCTTCGCCGGAGTCAGCGCCGAGAACTCGGGAGCCGTGACCTTCCACGAGAAATGCGGCTACACGCGGATCTCGCGGCTGCGTGAAGTCGGCTTCAAGTTCGGCCGCTGGCACGATCTGATCCTCTTGCAAAAGATCATCGATTGAAACAAAGCCCAAAACGAAGTGAAGACACCCCTTTCAGATGGGGCACATCCCAATCCAGTCAGCCTTGAGGTGAAGAAATGACCAGTGTCCGATCCCTGATCGCGTGCAACCGCCTTGGCTCAATGCGCAGCCCCGATGACATGTCCAGCTCGGAGACCCCGGAAAGCGAACTGCCCGTGTGGGATCTCACGGATCTCTATCCGTCCGAAGAATGTTCCGAGCTTGCCGATCACCGCCGATGGCTGGCTGACGAATGCGAAGCGTTCAACGCCGACTACGAAGGCAAACTCGCCAGTTTGACGTCATCGGAATTGCTCGCGTGCATTCAACGCATGGAACGCATCGGACTTGTCGCTGGACGGATCATGTCGTTCGCCGGGCTTCGCAACGCTCAGGACCTGACCGACGCCGCGAGGGCCAAGTTTCTGACGGACATGGACACCGAAGTCACCTCAGCGAGATCGCGGCTGGTCTTCTTCGAACTGGAACTCAACACGATCAGCGCAGACAGTCTCTCTGCGCTTATGGAGGAAAGCGAGGAACTCGCGCGCTACCGGGAGTATTTCGCGCAGATCATGGCGATGAAGCCGCATCTCCTTTCCGACGAACTCGAACAGTTCCTGCACGACCAGTCGGTCGTGGGCGCTTCCGCGTGGATGAGACTGTTCGACGAGACGGTCGCCGCGCTCGAGTTCAGCGTCGGCGACGACACTCTCTCGCTCGAGGAAACGCTCAACCGTCTCAACGAACCCAATCGCGATGTCCGCGAACAGGCTGCGCGGGCTCTCGCGGCGACGCTGGGCGACAATGTCCCCCTGTTTTCCCGGATCACGAACACGCTTGCGAAAGAGAAAGAGGTCGAGGATCGCTGGCGGAAACTGCCGACGCCGCAATCGGGACGACACCTGGCCAACCGGATCGAACCCGCGATCGTGGCCTCGCTGCGCGATTCGGTGGTCGCGGCCTGCCCCCGATTGTCCCATCGATACTACCGGCTCAAGGCCAAGTGGCTGGGCCTCGATCACCTCGAGGTCTGGGACCGAAACGCCCCGCTCCCCGAAGCGGAAACCGCAAAGGTCAGCTGGGATGATGCCAGAACCATCGTCATGGACGCGTTCGGGGGCTTCTCGCCGAAACTGGCCGAGGTTGCCGAGCCGTTTTTCGACAGCGGCTGGATCGACGTCGCGCCGCGACCCGGCAAGGCCCCCGGCGCCTTCGCGCACCCGTGCGTGGTCGATGTTCACCCCTACATTCTGCTCAACTACCAGGGCCGCAAACGGGACGTCATGGTGCTCGCCCATGAACTCGGCCACGGCGTTCACCAAAGCCTCGCGGCTGTCCAGGGACCGCTGCTGAGCAACACGCCATTGACCCTTGCGGAGACCGCCAGCGTCTTTGGCGAGATGCTGACCTTCAGGCGCCTGCTCGATGCGACCGAGTCGCCGGCCGAAAAAAAGAGCCTGCTCGCGTCGAAGGTCGAGGACATGATCAATACGGTTGTCAGGCAGATTGCGTTCTACGACTTCGAAAGCCGGGTTCACGACCTTCGGCGCGAGGGCGAACTGATGCCCGATCAGATCAACGAAATCTGGATGGATGTCCAGAAAACCAGTCTTGGCCCGGCCTTCAGGTTCATGGACGGGTACGAGACGTACTGGTCATACGTCCCCCATTTCATCCACTCGCCGTTCTATGTCTACGCCTATGCCTTCGGCGACTGCCTCGTGAACTCGCTCTACGCTGTCTACCTGGAGATGGGCGACGACTTCGTTCCGCTCTACCTCGACATGCTTGCGGCAGGAGGCTCAAAGCACCACAAGGAACTGCTCGAACCGTTCGGTCTTGACGCAAGCGATCCCGGTTTCTGGAACAAGGGCCTGGTGATGCTTTCGGATCTTGTGGACCAGCTCGAGGAGCTCGACGCGGCATCAAGCTGACACGAAACCCGATCGAGCGACGTGACAGCAGAACGCCCAAAGGCCGGACAAGGCACCCGCGAAACGCCACCCACGCGACCGGCGAACTGACGTCGCAGCGGATCGCGCCGGCTTGGCCGAAGTTGCCGCGTTTCAGACAGACGCGACCAGTGCCGTCATCCGAGCCGCGCGCTCAGGTCGCCGGAATGGCCATGCCCTGTTCTGCGGCAAGGCGCATCATTGTCTTTTGGAGTTTTTGAAAGGCCGAAACCTCGATCTGCCGAATCCGCTCCCTGCTGACGCCGTGCTTTTCGGACAAATCCTGCAAGGTTGCCGGCTCTTCCGACAGCTTGCGCATTGTCAGTATGTCCTGCTCGCGCTCGTTGAGCGTCTGCATCGCCTGGTTCAGCATCTCGCGCCGGTAATCGAGCTCATCTTTCTCGATGATCTCTTCGACATGGTCGGCGTTTTCGTCCTCGAGCCAATCCTGCCACTCGCCCGGCTCGGCATCGTCCGAGCCCCGCGACCGTGGCGCGTTCAAGGACTGATCGGCACCGGTCATCCGGCGGTTCATCGCGATCACGTCCTGCTGGCTGACGTTCAGGTCTTCGGCGATGCGCTTGACGTTCTCGGGACGCAAGTCGCCTTGTTCCAGCGCATTGATGCGCCGGCGTGCCTTGCCGAGATTGAAGAAGAGCTTCTTCTGGACGCTCGTGGTGCCGACCTTGACCAAGGACCAGCTGCGCAGGACGTATTCCTGCACGCTCGCGCGAATCCACCACATCGCATAGGTCGCAAGGCGAAAGCCCCGTTCAGGATCGAAACGCTTGACCGCCTGCATGAGCCCGACATTGGCTTCCTGGATCAAGTCGGACACGGGCAACCCGTATCCCCTGTAACCAAGAGCGATCTTTGCTGCCAATCGCAGATGCGATGTCACGAGCTTGTCGGCTGCACGAACATCTCCATGCGTGACCAGGGCCTTCGCGAGCATGTACTCCTCTTCGGGTTCAAGCATCGGGAATTCCTTGATTTCCTGCATGTATTGCGCAAGTCCCGCATTGGTCGACGGTACCGGCAGATTCGCGTAGTTCATCAGGCAATTGTCCTTTCGATCAGGGCCTCGGGGTCAAGAAGGCGCACCCGGCGCCAACACCCCGTGTGCCTTATATGGTTCGGAACGGACAAATTTCAAGATCGCGACAGGTTGGCGACACGTTCGGCGCGCTGCATGATGACAGCTTCGTGACGGGCGCGTCATCTCGTTCAATCGACGCGTCTTGCGTGGTCATCCCCGGTCGTGTTCGGGCGCGGCGGATGCGACCAGCAACCGCTCAAGGTTCCGCAAATCGTCGGGCAGCGGCGACTCGAACGTCATTTTCCGCTCCGACTGCGGGTGAACGAAGCCGAGTTGGGCCGCGTGCAGGGCCTGCCGTCTCGGATGTCTGATCGTGCCGTCATTCAGCTCCGCTTGCCGATGAACTCCACCGGGATCATCGCCATGCATGTCCCGATCCAGAGCCGGTGGCAGGCGCCGCCCGCCGCCGTATTGGGGATCTCCGACAAGCGGATGACCAAGATGCTGCATGTGAAGCCGAATCTGGTGGGTTCGACCCGTCTCCAGCCAGAAATTCACTTTCGCGAAACTCTGCCGATCACCCAGTGGAAAGACATCGACAACCCGAAACCGGGTCACCGCGTGCCGTCCCCCTTTCGTCATGACAGCCATCTTCTTTCGATCGCCGCGGCTGCGCCCAACCTGGGTGGTCACCTTGAACACGCCGCCACTCTCGAAGGAGACACTCTCGAGCCCGGCGACCCGCGGGTTCGAAGTTTCGGGCACCCCGTGGCAGAATCCTGTATAGAGCCTGTCGACGTCATGCGCTGCAAACTGCCCCGAGAGTCCGACATGAGCCAATCTCGTCTTTGCCACCACCAGGAGACCCGAGGTGTTCTTGTCGATCCGATGAACGATTCCCGGCCTCAACGGATCGCCGGTATCGGCGAGATTTCCCCCGCAGTGATGCATGACCGCGTTGAGCAGCGTGCCATCCACGGACCCGGGCGCCGGGTGAACCGTCATCCCCGCCGGCTTGTCCACCACGAGAAGATCCGAGTCCTCGTGGACGACCGTGAGAGGAATGTCAGCCGGGGATGCACTCGGAACCGGCAACGGCGTCACCTTCACGATCCATGTCTCGCCGGGATGACAGCGGGCGGCGGGATTGATGACGACCGTTCCGTCCGCTTTCGAAACCATGCCGTCGCGGATCAATTGCTGCAACCGCGTGCGGGTCAGGACCGCATCCGGCGGCGCTGCCTGGGCAAGGGCCCGATCGAGGCGAACCGGCCCGGACCCCTCCACCATGAGGTCCAGCCTTCTTGCCTGCTCCGGCGCGTCAGCCATCAGGCGCACCCGGACAAATACGGAGAACTGAACTGCAAATGAACGAGTCTTCGGAATTCGCCCGATTGCGTGTCCTGCGCGGTCTCGTCGTGGTGCTCATGGTGGTCATGATTATCGGAATCGTTGTCACGATGACCGCGGTCACCGTGGGTGTCCTCAATCTCGGTTCGCGTGCCACGTTCCCCGACGGCATCAACATTCCAGAGGGAACGACGGTCACGGCAGTGACTCGTGGAGATGACTGGATCGCGGTGGTGACAGATCAGGACCGAATCCTGATCTTCGACCAAACTGGCCAGGAACTGCGTCAGGAAATCGACGTCCGACCGTGACACCAAACGTCAACTCCCTGTCCCCAAGACGTCTGAATTGATGTAGGATCATCGAACGCGATTCCCGACCGGTTGACGAATGGGCCTGCCCGCCACATGACAAAAATCCCCCAGAGTTTTCTCGACCAGCTCATGGACCGGGTCTCGCTTGCCAAGGTCGTCGGCGAAAAGGTGTCGTGGGATCAAAAAAAGTCCAATCCGGGTCGCGGCGAGTACTGGGCATGCTGTCCGTTCCATCAGGAAAAGACCCCGTCGTTCAAGGTCGATGACAAGAAGGGTTTCTATTATTGCTTCGGGTGTCACAGCAAGGGTGGCGCCATCAGATTCGTTTGCGAGACAAGCAATGTCGGCTTCACGGATGCAGTCGCCATGCTCGCGCGCGACGTGGGGATGGAAGTTCCTGCTCCCGACCCGGAAGCCAAGAAGAAGATGGATCGGCAGTCGCGGCTGACCGACGTCCTGGAGCTCGCGGTGGCGTTTTATCGCCTGCAACTCAACTCGTCGAAGGCCGACGCGGCGCGACAGTACCTCGACAGGCGCGGCATGTCCGATGACACCAGGAGCCTGTTCAATGTCGGTTACGCCCCGAAGGGCTCGCCATCGCTCCAGCAGCACCTTTCGCAGAAAGGGGTCGCGATCAAGGACATGGTCGATGCCGGACTCGTCGCGATACCCGATGACGGGGGCAAGCCGTATGACCGGTTTCGCGACCGGATCATGTTTCCGATTCGGAGCCCGCGAGACTCGTGCGTGGGATTCGGCGGCAGGGCGATGGACCCGAACGCCCGGGCAAAGTACCTGAATTCGCCCGAGACCGACGTCTTCAAGAAAAGCCGGCTGCTCTACAACCTCGGCCCTGCCCGCAACGCAATGGGCAAGACCGACCAGCTCGTCGTTGCCGAAGGCTACATGGACGTGATCGCGCTGGTCGCGGCCGGAATCGAGAGCGCCGTTGCTCCGCTCGGGACGGCCATCACCGAGCAGCAGCTTGGTCTCATGTGGCGAATCAGCCCCGAACCGATCATCACTCTTGACGGCGATTCTGCCGGACGCAGCGCGGCAATGCGGTTGATCGACCTTGCATTGCCGAACCTGGCAGGCGATCGCTCGCTGCGGTTCGTCATGATGCCGGAAGGCAAGGATCCGGACGATGTGATCCGCGACCAGGGCGTCCAGTCAATGCGGGAAATGCTCGCGAACAGCCAGTCGATGTTCGAGTTGCTGTGGCAAAGGGAGACCCAGGGTCGTGAACTCGACAGTCCCGAGCGGCGGGCCGCCCTCCAGAATTCGCTGGAGAGGTCCATCGGCAGGATCAAGGACCAAACCCTTCAAAAGCACTATCGCGATGCGCTTCGCCAGAAACTCCGCGAACTGTTCGGTTTCGCGCCGCAGGGACCCGGCAAGGACCGCAGAGGAACCGGGCGCGGTCGCCAGGGTGCGCGTGCTGCCGAGCCGGTCGCAACGACGCGCAGCACGGCGCTCGCCAATTCCAAGATGTCAGGATCGGCGGCCCTGCGGAGGAACCGTGAGGCGGTCATTCTCGCGGCGGCGATCTTGAACCCGTCATCGGCGCTCGAGCTCGAGTCGGAACTGGAGTCCTGTCCGATCGAAACCGAGGAGTTCGCATCGCTGCACAACGTTTTTGTCAAACTGCTCTCCCGGGAAAACAAAACGAGCATCGAAGTCGAGTCGTTTCGAGACCGCCTCAATGACGCGATCGGCCATGACGCCATCGAGTGGCTGCGAAGAGAACCGGGCGTGCGCAGCAGCCCTTGCCTCAAGGACAACGCCGAAGCCGCCACGATCGCGAAGACCCTGAAGGAAACCCTGCACATCCACGCCGTTGACATCGGCCTTGATCGAGATGTCAAGGAAATCGAGGAAGAGCTGTTCACCGCGACCAACGAGACGTTCACCGCCAGGATGAGGCAGGTGGTGCAGGACCGCGATCGGCTGCAACTGTCCAAGGTGGCCGAGACTCCCGAGGACGACGACGAGATCGATCTGACACGCAGGCTGCGTTCCATGAAAGCCGACAGGATTTGGGAAAAGCCCTGACGCGAATGCGGGGACTTCCGACCTGTTCGCGGTGATGCCGGGCAGAAGGCGAGGCAGTCGCTGACCCGAAATGGGCCGTGATTCCCTTGTTTTGCCAAGGCGAGCGCTCCAGCGACGGAACGCTGTCGCGCTGAAATCACCCGTCACCGCATTGATTGTCGTTGAATCTGTTCTGATTCCTTGAAAAACCCGATTGCAGGCATCATATTGCCCAGAATCCGCCGATCGCCGGAGGGGGCGTCCGCAACAACCGTGTCGATATCCCGGGAATGAGCAAACGCCATGACGGTCTGTGGGCAGCAGACCGGTTGGCGTGTCGTGACCGAGATCGTATGACTCACGGCTTGCCGACGCGATCCTTGGTCGCGGCGACATTCGTACCGAGGATCACCATATGACATCCAAGACAAATGACGCCAGCAAGACTTCCGATCACCAGGATGCGGGGGATTCCATGATCGACCTGAGTCAGACGAGAGTCAGGAAGATGATTTCCGATGCCCGCGCGCGCGGATACATCACCTACGACGAGTTGAACGAAGTTCTTCCCCAGGACCAGGTGTCGTCGGAGAAGATCGAGGACGTGATGTCGATGCTGTCGGGGATGGGCATCAACATCGTCGACGGTGAAGGCGACGACGCCGAAGAAAAGGAAGGTCGCGAAGTCGCCGTCGTTGCGGAAAGTTCCGAGAAGAGCGTCGTCGTTGCACCGTCGGCGACCGAGAAGCTCGACAGGACGGACGACCCGGTCCGGATGTATCTCCGCGAGATGGGCCAGGTCGAGCTGCTGTCCCGCGAGGGCGAAATCGCGATCGCCAAGCGGATCGAAGCCGGTCGGCACACCATGATCGAGGGCCTGTGCAAGAGCCCACTGACGTTTCGAGCCATCACGATCTGGCGCGAGGAACTGCTGGACGAAAAGATCTTTCTGCGCGAGGTCATCGACCTCGAGAGCACCTACAACAAGCTCGGCGCGCACGGCAGCGGCGATGACTCGAACGATGATGACGAAAAGGATGACGCCTTTTCGTCCGGCATTGGCAATGGCAAGGCCGATGACGACGACGATGACGACGACGACGGACAAATCAACGTGTCCCTTGCCGTCATGGAAGAGGATCTGACCCCGAGCGTCCTGGGCACCCTGGACGAAATTGCCGTGAGATTCGGCGAACTCGAAGTCTTGCAGGCTTCCCGCCTCAAGGCGTCGATGCAAAAGAACAAGAAGAAGAAAGCGGGCGCTTTCTCCGAGGACGACGAATCGCGCTACCAGGCGCTCACCGGCGAAATGTTCGAACTGGTGTCGTCATTGCACCTTCACAACAACCGCATCGAAGCCCTGCTCGACCAGCTCTACGGGCTCAATCGGCGAATCACGAAGCTCGACAGCAAGATTTCAAGGCTTGCATTGGGATCGAGGATCAACCGCAAGGAGTTCATCGGCGCCTATCTCGGCCATGAGGTCGACCCGAACTGGCCCGACCTGATCAAGAAAAAGGAAGGGCGCGGCTGGCAGGCCTTCGCCGCAAAGCACCTGGACACCACCAGGGAAATCCAGAGCGATCTCGTCAAGATCTGCGAATATGTCGGGCTGACCATGACGGAGTTTCGGCAGATCATCCGCCAGGTCCAGAAGGGCGAACGCGAATCGCGGATTGCCGAGAAGGAAATGATCGAGGCCAATCTTCGGCTCGTGATCTCGATTGCCAAGAAATACACCAACCGTGGACTGCAGTTCCTCGATCTGATCCAGGAAGGCAACATCGGCCTGATGAAGGCAGTGGACAAGTTCGAGTATCGTCGCGGCTACAAGTTTTCGACCTACGCGACGTGGTGGATCCGACAGGCCATCACCCGCTCGATCGCCGACCAGGCGCGGACCATTCGAATCCCTGTTCACATGATCGAGACCATCAACAAGATGGTCAGGACCAGCCGGCAGATGCTCCACGAGATCGGCCGCGAGCCGACGCCGGAGGAATTGGCGCAGAAACTGCAGATGCCGCTCGAAAAGGTGCGAAAGGTGCTCAAGATCGCCAAGGAGCCGATCTCACTCGAAACCCCGATCGGCGACGAGGAAGACAGCCAGCTTGGCGATTTCATCGAGGACAAGAATGCCATTCTGCCGCTCGACAGCGCCATTCAAGGAAACCTCAAGGAAACCACGACGCGGGTTCTTGCCTCGCTGACAGCCCGCGAGGAGAGAGTCCTGCGCATGCGCTTCGGCATCGGGATGAACACCGACCACACCCTCGAGGAGGTGGGCAAGCAGTTCAGCGTCACGCGTGAGCGGATCCGGCAGATCGAGGCAAAGGCCCTTCGCAAGCTCAAGCACCCCAGCCGCAGTCGCCGACTGAAGTCCTTCCTCGAACAGTAGGCCCGATCGCGGTCGAAATCGTTCAACGCTGGCGATTGGTCACGGCGCAGGTCGCGTTCAGCGGGACTCTCCCGACGCCACGGGAGCGACCCGGCAGTCCGCATGCGGGCGGGCTGGGCCGCATGTCCCCGGCGACTTGATGGACCCTGAATCTTTGCGATGAGTTCGAAAACCGTGCCCGGCTTGCGTCGTTGCGGCCGATGATCAGGACGTCACGTTCCGATCGAGCGCGATCACCAGCAGCAGAAACCGCCATCGACGAGCAGGTCGACGCCGGTGCAGAACGAAGATGCATCCGACAGCAAAAACACTGCTGGGCCAACCATTTCGTCAACGCTGGCCATGCGCTGCATCGGCGTCTGACTCTCGAACTGCTTCGTCTGGTGCACCATTTCCGGGCGTGTGTTCATCGGCGTGGCCGTATAACCGGGGCTGATCGAATTGACCCGGATGCCACGGTCAACCCACTCCATCGCCATGGACTTGGACATGTGGATGACGCCCGCCTTCGACGCATTGTAGTGGACTTGCAGGAGACCGCGGTTGACAATCACGCCCGACATCGAGGCGATGTTGACGATCGATCCGCCCTTGCCGTGCGCAATCATCGCCCGGGCCTGTGCTCGACACGACAGCCAGATGCCTTTCATGTTGATGTCCATCAGCGTCTGGTACTGACTCTCGTCCATGTCTTCGCAGGGGTTGGCGTTCGCGATCCCCGCTGCATTCAGCGACAGTCTCAGCGGGCCGAGTTCCTTCTCCGTTCGTGCCACCGCATCGGCAAGTGCGTCCGACGACGTGACGTCAGCCACGATCTGAATCGATTCTCGTCCGGTCCTCGCGATCAGATCCGCCGTCTCCGACAATCCGTCATCAGTGCGACGATCCAAGAGCGCGACATCGGCACCGCATTGAGCAAGGCCCACCGCGATTCGCTGACCGATGCCGCTGCCAGCACCCGTGACGAGGCCAACGCGCCCTTCGAGATTGAAGAGGGCGGGAGCGTTCAAGCTGAACTCCGTCATCGGTGCCTCCTCGACTTTGTCATCTCCGGAATTCTACGACATGATCAGGCCGCCATCGACATTGATGGCCTGCCCGGTGATGTAATTGGCGTCATCGCTGGCGAGAAAGGCAATCAGATTGGCAACGTCCCTGCCCTCTCCGGCCCGCTTCATCGGTATGTTCTGAACCCAGTTGTCCATCAGTTCACCAGGACCGTACCCCCCGAAAATCTGCCCCCAGACGCGGTCATTGTATTCCCACATGTCGGTCTTGATGATGCCGGGGCAGACCGCATTGACCGTGATGCTGTCGGCAGCGACCTCCTTGGCGAGGCTCTGGGTCAGGCCCACCACGCCGAATTTGGATGCTGCATAATGAGGCGTGTAAATGAAACCGTCCCGCGCCTGACCCGAGGCGATGTTGACGAGCCTCCCGCCCCGATTCGTCTCCCTCATGCGTCGAATCGCTTCCTGACAGCACAGAAACACGCCCTTGGTGTTGACCGCCATGGTCGCATCCCACTCAGCCTCGGTCAGATTCTCGACCCGCGCGATGGTGATGATGCCGGCGTTCTGGACAGAGACGTCCACCCCGCCGTGGTCGCTGACTGCCTGATCATAAAGAGCGGCGACCGCTTCACGATCGGTTACATCGCAGATGACTCCGCTGGCGATTCCACCGTGTTCGCGAATTCTCTCGGCGGCTTCGACAACTGCCGCATCGATCGATGCCAGAACGACATTGGCTCCTTCCTCGGAAAATCGCGTCCCGACGGCCAGTCCGATTCCCCTGTCACCACCGGTCACAACGACCGTCTTTCCCACGAACCTCCTCAATGGACCACTCCTTCCGTTGCGGCGGTTGCAAGTTCCATGACAGAGACGTCGTTGGCGTCGCTCCGGTCGAGGATTCCGGTCTGGCGTCCCGACGCCATGACGAGAATTCGGTGTGAGACCCCCAAGACCTCTTCGAGGTCGGAACTGACGACAACCACGGCGACGCCGCGTTCGGCCAGTTCGTGAATGATCTCGTAGATCGATGATCGGGCGCCGACGTCGATCCCGCGCGTCGGTTCGTCGAGCAGGACAACAGCCGGGTCTCGGGCCAGCCATTTCGCAATCACCACCTTTTGCTGGTTTCCGCCCGACATTTCATTTGCCTTCTGGTGCCCCATTCCCTTCACGCCAAAGCGGGCAATGTTCTTTTCGGCAAAGCTGCGGATGTTCCGTGCACTCACCCAGCCCGACTTTCCGACGGACTCGAAATTCGAATAGGCGAAGTTCTCGCGGATGCTGTGCGGGAGAATCACGCCCTGCAGCTTTCGATCCTCCGGGACCAGAATGATGCCCTTGCCGATCGCGTCCTGCGGAGACTTCGGGGTCACCTCGACACCGTTCAGGCGCACCGAACCGGATCGGATCGGATCGGCGCCCGCAATCGATCGGACCAGTTCGGTTCGGCCGGCCCCAACCAGGCCTGCGATACCGAGAATTTCGCCTTTCCTGACCGTGAAGCTGACATCCGCAAATCGGCCGCTTGGAGAAGTCAGGTCCGAGACCTCGAGCACGACTTCGTCGTCAGGTTCGGCAAACTGCGGGAACATCTGCTCCATCTTTCGCCCGACCATGGCCTCGATGATCGTTCGAACCGGGAGATCGGCTGTCTCGAATTCCTGGACCTTGAACCCGTCCCTCAGAACGACGACGCGATCGGCGATTCTCTTGATCTCCTCGAGGCGGTGCGAAATGTAAATGATCCCGACACCTTCGGATTTCAGTCTTCTAATCTGCTGAAAGAGCAATTCGGTTTCGTCGCCGCCAAGCGCCGCGGTGGGTTCGTCGAGGATCAGCAGCTTTGCATTCAGTGTCAGCGTCTTGGCAATTTCGATCAGTTGCCACACGGCGGTTGGCAGACCGTCGACGAGGCGGCGAGGCGAGATGTCGAGACCAAGCCGCTCGAGCCCGGACTTCGCACGGCGTTCCATCTCGCGATGATCCACCCGGCCGCGCTTCATCGGGTAGCGTCCAACGAACATGTTCTCGGCAATCGACAGATGCGGCAGAAGCAGCAGTTCCTGATGAATCATGCCAACGCCGGCTTCGATGGCCTCGCGGGGACTTGCGGGCGCGTAGCTGCCTCCCATCCAGGTCATTTCACCGGAGGTGGGTAATATCGACCCCGAGATGATGTTGGAAACGGTCGACTTGCCGGCGCCGTTTTCGCCGAGCAGCGCCACGACTTCACCGGGTGAGACCTCCAGGTCGATCCCGTGAAGAACTTCAATCGGTCCGAATGACTTGTGAATGTTCCCCAAGGTCAGGATGGGAGGGTCGCGATGGCTCGTCATGGCGCTGCCGGTTCATGCGATTTGGCACGAAGATACCTCGTGCCAAATCGCTCTGTTGTCCCTTACGGGTGCTTCTCGACGAACTTCGGTGCGTCTTCGCATGTCGTCAGCACGGCGTTCGGGATCTGCCGCGCCGGCACCGAAGCGCCGTGATAGACGGCAATCGCCGAGTTGACCGCAAGAACGCCCATGGCCTGGGTGCTTTGGGTTGCAGTCACGATGAAAGGCGTGTCGCAAGCAGCGAGAGATTCAAGTGCCGCAACGTCGCCGTCGTAACCACCGACAACGATCTGATCCGCGAGTCCTGCAACTTCGACCGCCTTGGCTGCGCCCATCGCGATCCCGTCGGCCTGGCCGAAGATGATCTCGATGTCTGGATGTGCCTGCAACATGTTCTGGGCAATCGAGAAACCTTCATCCGGCGACCACATCTGGGTCCACTGCTGGGCGACCAGTTCCACGCCGGGGTTCTCGTCGATCGCTCGCTGGCAACCTTCATAGCGCTGAACTTCGGGCGTCGTCCCTTTCTGGCCATGGATGATGACCATCTTGCCTTCGCCACCGGAGAGACCGATGATATGCGAACAGACCTGATACGCCGAGAGGACGTTTTCACCATAGATCACAGTGTCGCCCGGTGCGCCTTCCGGCTCTCGATCGACATTGATGACCGGAATGCCCTCTGCACGGGCCAGTCTGGTCGGAACTGCAGCTGCGGCAGCGCCTGCCGGAATGTAGATGAAGGCATCGATCCCTTGCGTGATCAGATCCTGCACCTGGCTGACCTGTGTCGCCGTGTCGCCCTTGGCATCGACGGTGATGACATCGATCCCGAGCTTGGCCGCATATCCTTCAACGCCGAGCTTGATCTGGTTGAAGAAGTCCGCCTGCAGGTTGGGAACGGCAAGCCCGATTTTTTGAATGCCGACTCCCTGAGCCGAAGCCGTGCCGGCAACGGCCGCCACTGCAAACGCGGCGAGCAATGATTTCACTTTTGATTTCATGGGATTCTCCTTCTCGGTTGTCTGGTGCGTTTCACGTTGAACGAACCAGTTGGTGTCCGACCTTCGGATCACCTGACGGGCTCGCGAAAACCGATCGCGACCCCAAACTCATTGTTGCCTGTGCTTGAACGTTTCGGCCGCCACCGCGAGCACGATGACGAGGCCGATGATCACCGCCTGGAGGAACGGCGAGACGCTGAGCAGATTCAGCCCATTGCGAAGCACGCCGATGATCAGCACGCCGATGATGGTACCGCCGATGCCGCCCGTTCCTCCGGCGAGGCTGGTGCCACCGATCACCACCGCGGCAATCGCGTCGAGTTCGTATGCGATACCGATCGTCGGCTGCACCGCATCAAGGCGAGCCGCGAGCAGCACCCCGGCCAAGCCGGACAGGGCGGCGCAGGCCGTGTAGACCAGCACGGTGGCACGCTTGACGTTGATGCCGGCGAGGCGGGCGACTTCGGGATTTCCGCCGATGGCGTAGAGGACGCGACCTCCCTGACGATATCGCTGAAACAGCAATGCGACCACGAAAACCACGAGCATGACCGCGACGGTCAGCGTCAGGATGCCGCCATGCCGAATGATTGCGGCCATGTTGAACCACGGAGGAAAGCCAATGATCTGCGAACCGTTGGTGATCATGTTGGCAAGTCCGCGGGCGATCGACATCATGGCAAGCGTCGCGATGAATGGCGGAACCTTGAACTCGGTGATGAGCAGTCCTGCGACCAGCCCGACGATGGCTGATGCGGCCAGCGCTCCTGCAAAGGCGACGGCCATGGGCATGCCCAGCACCACGTTCAGGTAGCCAAGCACCATCATCGACAGCGCGAGGACTGAACCGACCGAGAGATCGATGCCTGCAATCAGAATCACGAAAGTCATTCCGACCGCCATGATTCCAAGGACCGTGATCTGGTCGAGAATGTTCAGAAAGTTTCGCAGCGACAGAAAGGAATCGGTCGCGATCGAGAGGAAGGCGCACAGCAGCAGCAATCCGATGAGCGGTCCCGTGGCGCCGCCGACAGAAAACAGTTCTTTGGCGTTCGATAATCCTACCGCGAGCCCCGAACGATCTCCCTTGAAGGCCTGCATCGACTTCGCGTCTCCCCAGCACGAATAATTATGCAATGTTGTCAATATATGATTATCGGTCTTGCCTGTAGCTGTCAAGCCAACCATCGTCCAATCGAGGACGATTGATCGCAGTGCGACGCCCGTGGCAGAGCGGGGTCGCTACCGCGCGGGATGAGATTCCTTCGTTGCGATTGCCTGGACTTGCCCGGCAAATGGCACGAATCGTCCCACAAACGAGATCCAGGTTTGTGCTGCCACTGTATCGCTGTGACCGCATTCTTGCGTCTGACCACCGTTGGATGTATTGCTGACATGCCGGGCGCATCATTAGTTGATTGTGCATTTTTATTCAGAGGCCGTGATGACACCTCAAGAACTTCGTGCCATGGCCAACCGCATCCGTCGACGCGACCTTCAGGCGGTCTTCGAGGCAGGTGCCGGCCATATCGGCGGCGAGATGTCGGTCATCGATATCCTGACGGCGCTCTACTTTGCGAGATTGAAGATCGACCCGCAGGCGCCGCAGGACCCGAAACGAGACCGGCTCGTGCTCAGCAAAGGTCATACGGCTCTGGCCCTCTACGTCGTTCTGTCCGAACGGGGTTTTTTTCCAAAAAACGAGATTTCGACCTTCCTGAAACCGGAATCGCGGTTGAACGGGCATCCGAACCGCGTGAAGGTTCCAGGCGTCGAGACGAATACCGGGCCGCTCGGCCACGGATTGCCGGTCGCCGTGGGAATGGCGAAAGCCGCAAAATTGAACGGCGACAGCTGGCACACGTTCGTGATCACCGGCGACGGCGAGATGCAGGAAGGTTCCAACTGGGAAGCCATGATGGCCGCGGCCCACTTCCAGCTCGACAACCTGACGCTGATCGTCGACCACAACCGGCTTCAGCAGGGCGCAAGGCTTGCCGACACCGTGGCGCTTGCGCCGATTGCACCCAAGGTCGAAGCATTTGGCTGGGCCGTCAGGGAAATCGACGGTCACGACATGGAGCAGATCTGCGCGGCGGTTTCGCCGCAAGCAACTGTGCCCGGCAGGCCGAACTGCATCGTCGCCCACACCAACAAGGGGCAAGGCATCTCTTTCATGACCGATGATGTCGCCTGGCATCACAAGGTCCCGAACGAAGAGCAATATCGACAGGGGATGGCCGAACTCGAGGCTGAACTCCTGTGACCGCGACACTGGACCCGCCCAGGCTCCACGACTGTCGCGACGCTTTCGTCTCGACTCTCGAGAGTCTCGGCGAGAAACAGCCGGACATAGTCGCGGTCTGCAATGACTCGGTCGGTTCCACCAAACTGGGCGGATTCCGAAAAAAATTTCCGGACCGCCTGATCAATGTCGGCATTGCCGAACAGAACATGGTTGGCGTCGGGGCGGGTCTTGCGAACGGCGGCAAGATCCCGTTTGTTTGCGCGGCCTCCCCCTTCTTGACCGGACGGGCACTGGAGCAGATCAAGGCGGACGTCGCCTACTCGGAAGCGAACGTCAAGCTGGTCGGAGTCAGCTCGGGCCTCGCTTACGGCGAACTGGGCGCAACCCATCATTCAATCGAGGATTTCGCCTGGATTCGCGCCCTTCCAAACGTCCCCGTCGTCGCACCCGCAGATCGAATCGAGACCGCCGCTGCAGTCGCTTGGGCAGCGGTCCACGACGGACCGTGCTTCCTCCGACTGAGCCGTGTCGGCGTGCCCGATCTCCTGCCGGAAGATCACGCATTCGTTCTCGGAAAGGCCAATGTCATCCGAGACGGGGACGATGTGACACTGGTTGCGAATGGCGTGTTGACCCACCGAGCACTCTTGGCCGCCGAACTGCTGTCAGCCGATGGAATAGCGGCACGAGTGCTGAACATGGCCACCGTGCGGCCAATCGATTCCGATGCGATCGTGGCCGCTGCAATCGAGACTGGCGCCATCGTGACCTGTGAAGAACACACCATCTTTGGCGGATTGGGCAGCGCTGTCGCGGAAGTTGTCGTCGACCGCCAACCAGTGCCGGTTGCACGGCTCGGTGTTCCGGGGATTTTCGCGCCCACGGGGTCCGCAAATTTTCTGCTCGACAAGTTCGGCATGTCGCCCGAGGGAATTGCGAAAAGCGCGAAAGACCTGCTGAGTCGAAAGAGGTGAAAGATGCGCCGTGCGGCCGTTTTGGCAATCGACGAGGGAACGACGAATTCGAAGGCCCTGCTGATCTCCGAAACAGGCGAGGTCGTCTCCAGCGGAAATGCCCCCGTGCCGATCGAGCACCCGCGTCCGGGATGGGTCCAGCAGGATGCAGACGCAATCTGGAAAGCGACTGAGAGCGCCATCGCGACCTGCATCGAGAGCGCACCAGGCTGGGAGGTGGTCGCGCTTGGCATTTCGAACCAGCGCGAATCAGTCCTGATGTGGGATCGCAGGACGGGTCGACCCTGTGGCCCCGTGATCACGTGGCAATGCCGACGAACCGCACAGGCCTGTGACATTCTTAGGCGGGCAGGCAACGATGACGATGTCATTGCCCGAACCGGACTGCCGCTCGACCCGGTCTTTTCCGCAACCAAGGCGGCTTGGCTGCTGGATCATCACGCACCGTCTCGCGGTGACGTTTGCATCGGAACCGTTGACAGCTGGCTGATCTGGAAACTGACGGGCGGCCTTCACGCCACCGACCGATCGAATGCTGCACGGACCCAACTCTACAATCTCGGCGAGCAATGCTGGGATCGGTCGCTTTGCGATCTGTTCGGCATCGATCCTGGATTGCTGCCCGAGGTTTTCGACTCGTCGGGAATCATCGGGACCACGAAGGACCTTCGTGTCGTTCCCGACGGAATCCCGGTCGCCGCAGCGATCGGAGATTCGCACGCGGCCCTGTTTGGGCATGGCGCCTTCAACCCGGGAGACGCCAAGGTCACGTTTGGAACAGGATCGTCGATCATGACGACCGTTCCTTCCTTTGCAGTGCCGCCCGCCGGTTTGACGACGACCGTTGCATGGTCGATCGACGGCAAGTCGACCTTCGCATTCGAAGGCAACATTCTTGTCAGCGCATCGGTCTTGCCATGGACAGCGGAACTGCTCGGTATCGAGGGAGTCGACGAGCTTTTCAACCTGGCCCAATGCGTCGAGGTCACCGACGGCGTCAGCCTGGTCCCTGCCCACGTGGGGCTTGGCTCGCCCCACTGGGAACCAGGCGTTCGGGGCTTGATCTGCGGTCTCTCGTTCGGGACTGGCCCCGCCCAACTCGCGCGGGCCGCCGTCGAGAGCATCGCACTCCAGGTTCTTGACGTCTGCGATGTCATGTCCGAGACCACCGGCAAATTCGAGCGACTGTTTGTCGACGGTGGACCAAGCCGCAACGGGTTTCTCATGCAGACGGTAGCCAACATCCTGGATTGCCCGGTCCGACCCCATCGGGAGACAGAACTCTCGGCACTGGGCGCCGGGTATCTTGCGGGGATCGCAACAGGTTTCTGGTCGGATCCGGCCGCGACGGCGGATCTTTCCACTCGCGCACCGATTATTTCGCCCGACATGGACCCGACAATTCGCGAGTCATTGATCAGCCAATGGCGGACCGCGATCGCCCGAACGGTAATGCACAGACCGTCATGACGCTCGGTGTGAATGCTCGATATCTCGAGTTCTCGCGATGTCGCGTCTGAACGAGCTTCGCATGATCGCTCGCGTGGCGCAGATGTATCACGTGGATCGAATGCGCCAGACCGAGATTGCCGCAAGGTTGCGAATCTCGCAGGCTACTGTCTCGCGCATGCTGAGGCGCGCGCTCGACGAAAAGATCGTCCGCACAAGCGTTGTGGCGCCGGCGGGAACCTTCGGCGAGCTTGAGACAGCTCTTCGCGTGACCTACGGCGTCTCGGAAGCGATCGTTGTCGAATGCTCCGAGGATCGACACGGGGCCGTCATGGCCCGCATCGGCGAGGCAGCGGCGCACTACCTGGAGGTCACGCTGCAGCCCGGTGAAGTCATTGGCGTTTCGAGCTGGTCAGAAACCATATTGAAGATGGTGGACAACATCCACCCAATGAAGAAAGGCAAGGCCCAACACGTCGTCCAGACGCTCGGCGGGATCGGCAATCCCGCCGTCCAGATCCACGCAAACCAGTTGACCACGCGTCTTGCCCTCTTGACCGGCGCCGAGGCACATCTCTTGAACGCACCCGGTGTCGCGCAATCAAGAGAGGCAAAGCGCGTTCTGGTTGGCGACCCCTATGTTCGCGAAACCATGAGTCTCTTTGGCAGGATTTCGCTTGCGATCGTGGGGATCGGCGCAGTCGAGCCCTCAAGCATGCTGGCGCGCAGCGGCAACATCTTTTCGTCTCGAGAATTGGCCGAGATCAAGGATGCCGGTGGTGTCGGGGACCTCAGCCTTCGTTTCTTCGACGCTGACGGTGGCTTGATCAGGACAACGCTCGACGAGCGTGTCATCGGGATGACTCTAGAAGATCTGGCAGGCGTTGACAGGGTCATCGCGCTGGCAGGCGGCAAGTCCAAGACCGAAGCAATCCGCGGAGCGCTAAGGACAGGCGTCATCGATCTTCTCATCACCGACAAGTTCACCGCTGATCGACTGACTGGGGTCTCCTCCGCTGCGTCGGATCGGGTTCCGTGAGTTGTCGGAATCCCGCACTCCCTGAAGTGCGCCGCGGCAAGGCGACGCATGCCACCCTTCTCGATCGCGATTGAAGATCAGAAAGTCGATTCATCATGAAGCGTCCCAATTTCCTCGTCTTTTGCACCGATCAGCAACGCGCGGACAGCCTCGGCTGCTACGGAAACCGCCATGCGCGAACCCCCAACATCGATGCGTTGGCCGCAAGGGGACTGCGGTTCGACAATCACTTGACCCCCAACCAGATCTGTTCACCAAGCCGGGGCACGATGATGACTGGCCGGTATCCCCGTCACCACGGCATGACGACGAACGGGCGCACCATTCACCCTGGCATTCCGACACTGCCAGGACTTTTGTCACAGGCCGGCTACAACACGCATGCGGTCGGCAAGCTGCATCTGCAGCCGATCATGGCCGATGCGGAGCTCGATTTTCCGGAATCGGTCCCGTTTTGGCAGTCTGGACGCGGAGCCGGGTGGAACGGGCCGTACTTCGGCTACGAGACCGTCGAATTCATGATCGGCGAATCGCTGCTCGCGACAGAGGGCGGGCACCATGGCGCCTGGATTCACGAGCAGCATCCAGAGGTTGTCGACAGGTACCAGCCGAACGAGGCGCTGGACGGGCCGTCGGAGGACCTTGAGGAAGCCTGGACATCCGGCGTGCCCGACGAGCTGCACTACAACAGCTGGATCGCTGACAGGGCCATCGCGTTTCTGGATCGTGCCTCCTCGCCATTCATGCTTTTTGTATCGAGCCCAGACCCGCATCATCCGTTCAGCCCGCCCCGTCCGTGGGCCGACCTGTGCGACCCCGCCGACATGCCCGCACCGCAGGTTGTCCCGGGCGAACTGGATCGAATGCCATCCTACATTCGCGCCGAACTCGGTCCAGACTGGATCGACAATGACGCACCTGCTGTGGAACAGGGCGGCATGACAGTGACGGATTCGATTTCGCCCGAGAGCCTTGCGCGGGCAATCGCGCTGACACGAGGGATGGAAGCGCAGATCGACCACCACTATGGCCGTGTCCTGCAAAAACTCGACGAGAAGGGACTCACTGACGAGACGATTGTCATCTTCACCACCGACCATGGCGAATTTCTGGGAAACCATGGCCTGCTGCACAAGGGTCCACCGCCCTACATCGACCTGCGGCAGGTCAGTCTCGTGATGGCGGGGCCAGGGGTTCCGCAGGGGCAAGCATCGGCGGCACCCACGTCGCATGTCGATCTCATGCCGACCATTCTGCAGCTCGCGGGCGTGGACGACACCGATGTCGAACTCGACGGGCGCAGCCTGGTCCCGGTGTTGCAGGGCGGTGAATTGAACCGCCGAGAACGATTCCTGGAGTTCCATCCTCGAGTCGACCGCCGCACCTACAATCACTCGCTCGTCACTGACCGATGGCGTCTGACGCTCTATCCCGAAGGCGACCCGGAATGGGGAGAGCTGTTTGATCTCTCGGCTGATCCCGGCGAACATCACAACCTGTTCAATGATCCCGAGCATGCTCCGATCCGCGCAGAATTGACCGAGCGACTTCGCACGCGCTTTCCTGCCAATCCTGATGCGGGAACCGAACTGATCGCAAAATGGTAGTCGATCCGAAGGTGATCCCTTCGCGCACGCCGGTTCAGGATTCCGGCTGGACGCAAAACGTCTGACTGGACGACCGAGGCTTTTCGAGGCGGGTCGCGATGGAACGTCAATGACCCCTCGCAGCCGCATTTGTTGCACTCATGGCACCAGACGCGCGGGTGGCCGCCAGCTACGAGGCCAAAGGCCTCTGTGTGCAATACTGGCGGTGGCCCTGCCCCAAAGACCCGGAAACACGGTCGGATTCGTTCGCGGCTCTGCCACGACAAACGGGCGCATTGTGATCGATTGCACGCATGAGGCATCATTTCGGAGATTCTGCTGCAAACCGTCATGTTGACCGAGTCTGCGAAGTCTGAGCATGTCGCTCGACGACGGTGCGTCTGGACTCTCGCTTGGTGCAGCTTGGGACAATTCCGCTTGCGTCGGACGCTTTGCACGCCGATTACGGGCGGATGAAGTTGTGGGCGATTGCCGACCTCCATCTGTCGCACCCCGGCAACAGCGAGGTTCTGGACACCTTACCCAGTCATCCCGATGACTGGCTTGTCGTGGCGGGTGATGTCACGAACGGACATCGTCACCTCGATCAAGCCTTCAAAGCGCTGTGCCAACGATTCCACACCGTTGTCTGGGTGCCGGGAAACCATGACCTGTGGAGTCGGCCCAACGAAGCTGGCGAACCCCGAGGAATGGAACTGTTCCATCGCCTTGTCGACATCGCGCAGCGGCACGGTGTGGTGACGCCAGAGGATCCGTATCCGATCTTCCCGCATCCGACCGGTGACATTCTCATTGCGCCGCTGTTCCTGCATTTCGACTACAGTTTCCGTCCCGACCACGTTCATGTCGATGACGTCTTGAGATGGGCACGGGAGACAAACATCAACCCGGTCGATGAACGCATGCTCCATTGCGATCCGTTTCCCGACCACCCGTCTTGGTGTTCCTGGCTTTGCGCCGTCGCCGAGAAGCGTCTGTCGGCCTGTCCGCCCGACATTCCCAAGATTCTCGTCAATCACTATCCGCTGGAACAGTCGCTCGCGGTTCTGCCGCGTGTGCCTCGGTTCACGCCCTGGTGCGGAACCCGACTCTCTCGGGGCTGGCATGTCAGATTCAATGCCTGCGCGGTGATCTACGGCCATCTGCACATCCGAAGAACTGTCTGGCTGGACGGCGTTCCGTTTCAGGAAGTGTCGCTCGGTTATCCGGGACAATGGGATCCCGCCCACGGCGTCCCCCACTACCTGCAGGAAGTCCAGATTTCGGCAGACGCTCCCGTGGAAGCAGGCCAAGGCGCAGTCCGATGACCGGACCCGACCTCGATGCTCCCCGCTGGTGGCGGCCCTACGGAACAACAGGCGATATTGAAGTCCTTTATGTCGATCTGTCTGTTGACGAAACGCTCGACCGGGAGGCCGATGCGTGGCTCGATCAAGCCGAGAAAAACCGATGGGAACGTTTCCGTGTCGAGCGGGCACGGCGGGAATTTGCCCGGTGCAGGGCAGCGTTGCGGGCCTGCCTGTGCGAACGTCTCGAATGCCGAAACGATCAGCTGGATTTCGGGGCGTCAAGGCACGGCAAGCCCTATGCGCGGGTTGATGGCAAGGGACGTGACGCTGCGTTCAACGTCAGTCATAGCCACGGGCACGGATTGATCGCATTCGCTCCGGACGGAATGCGCATCGGTGTCGACTTGGAGACGCCACGGATACGCAAACGGCTTCAACTGGTCAGCGAGTCGGTCTTTACCGGCGGCGAACTCGATGCACTTGCGGCCGCGAGCGGCGGCGACTGGCACGCGCTGTTCTTTCGCATCTGGTCGATCAAGGAAGCGCTGATCAAGGCCCTGGGAACCGGTTTCACGCTCAATCCGCAACGTTTCGAGATACCCGCGAACCTCCTGCACGGCGCATCGTCAGCGCACTTCCGTTTTCCGCACCTTCCTGATGATCGCTGGCTGGTGACCGATCTCGGTGAACCCCGCTTTGCCGCCGCGCTCGCTGTGGCAATTGACGACGGCGAAGACAGAGGCTCCAGATCTGAGTTTCAAAGGCAGGACGGCTGACCGGGTCATTTGGCAAGTTGCGTATCGCCGACCCGCAGCATGGCAGATGACGATTCCTCGGAACCAGCCTGTCGAGGCTTTCTGCTCGACGTCACGCTCGAAGTGATGGATCACCGATCATCGTCTTGAGGATGTCGGCCATGACCTTGGCCTCGGCCGAACGAGTCGCGCCTCCAACGCCAACCCGTTTTCCCAACCGCCAGTAAAGACCTGGAGTCCAACGAAAGCTCTCAGACTTCCGCAGCCTGATCAGGAATCCGTTGGTCGGCTTGAATGCGAACAGACCGCGGTCGACCGAGCCGATGTTGCCAATCGTGCAAACCAGATCGCCGGCGTTGTCGAACAAACCCTCCTCGGTCAGAATGACGACGTTTTTCGGATTTGCGTACCGCTGCCATGCCTGCCAAAGGCAACCTGTTCCAAGCACGACCGCAAAAGCCCGCACGCCCATCCCGCGCTCGGGGGACGACAACCCGTGGTAGACGAGAATGGCGCCGAGCAAGGTGAGCGAAACGACCGCAAGCAACCGTCGCGCCTCGGAAATCCGCAATTCGGCAAGCACCGGGTTTGCTTTTCGCCTCTTTCTCTTCACTGCGCCCTCCGTTCGATTCTCAAGTCTGACCCTACTGCTGGCGAGAACGCGGGATCACTTCGCGGCCAGGTTCCTCCGGTTCGTCGTCGACCATCTCCGGCGGGAATCCTGGCGCATGAATCTTCAGTCCGGTCGCATCTTCGAGGCGTCTGATGATGTTGGGCGAAAGTTCTCGCGGCCCGTAGGCCTCGATTCCCTTGCGGAAGATCTCGATCATGACCGGATTGATCTCCAAGGGAACGCCCGCGCGGTCCGCTATCGCCTGGAACAGTCCAATGTCCTTTTGAACGAGATCCATCGTGAACGAAATGTCCCGGGAACCGTTCAGAATGACCTGGGATTCGGTTTCGTGAACAAAGGATGTTCCCGACGAAATCCGGATGGCATCGTAGGTCACCGCGAGATCCATCCCGGTGGCCTTCGCAACCGTCAGCGCTTCGCAGCAGGTGACGAGGTTCGCCGTGGCAAGGTAGTTTGTCAGGACCTTCAGGATGGAGGCGGAACCCAGTTCACCCGTGTGGAGAATGCGCCGCCCCATCGAGGTCAGCAACGGCAGCACACGTTCGAAGGTCGAGCGTTCGCAACCAGCGAAAATGGAGATGTTTCCCGTGGCCGCGCGGTGGCATCCACCCGAGACCGGACAGTCGACCGCCTCACCGCCACGGCTGATGAACATCTCTCCAAGCCGCCTGACCTCGCTTTCATCCGTGGTGGACATCTCCATCCAGATCTTGCCGGGCGCCGCCGCCGCAAGCAAACCGTCGTCCGCTTCCATCACCTTGGCAGATGCCTCCGGTGACGGCAGGCACGTGATCACCGCGTCGCAGTCGTGCATGATCTGAACGGGCGGGCCTCCCGGTGAAGCCCCAGCAGCAACCAGTTCCTGCTGCCGTTCCTGCGACAGGTCCCTGACCGTCACGTCCCATCCGTTTCGAACAAGACTTCCTGACAGCTTCCCGCCGACGTTCCCCAGTCCGATGAATCCGATTTTCATGGTTGTCATGTCCTGTTGAGACGTTGCGTTCGCCCGATGCGATCGCGACTTGCAGTGCAGGGAGCCGGTGCCCGCATCACGTTTCCATTCGCAAGACGTTGACGAAAGCGTCGTGCGGAATGTCGACCCTGCCGAATCGACGCATGCGCTTCTTGCCGGCCTTCTGCTTTTCGAGGAGCTTGCGCTTTCGCGTCACGTCTCCTCCGTAGCATTTCGCCGTCACGTCCTTCCGAAATGCGGAGATCGTTTCCCGTGCGACGATTCGCCCGTCGATTGCCGCCTGAACCGGGATGCGGAACATGTGACGGGGAATCAGGTCCTTCAGCCTGACGCACATGGCGCGTCCACGAACCTCGGCGCTGGCACGATGCACCATGACGGTCAGCGCATCGACAGGTTCTTCGTTGACAAGCACCTGCATGCGAACGAGATCGCCTTCCCTGTACCCGATCAACTGATAGTCGAGCGAAGCGTAGCCTCGCGACATTGACTTCAGCCGATCGTAGAAGTCGAACACGACCTCGTTCAACGGCAATTCGTACACGACCATGGCGCGGGAACCCGCGTAGGTGAGGTCCTTCTGGATCCCCCTGCGATCCTGGCACAGCTTGAGCACGTCGCCGAGAAACTGGTCGGGGACGAGAATCGTGGCCGAAACCCAGGGTTCCTCGAGATGATCGACCTGCGACAGGTCCGGCATGTCGACCGGGTTGTGCAACTCGAGCTCCGAGCCGTCGTTCATGCAGACCTTGTAGATGACGCTTGGCGCCGTGGTGACCAACTCGATTCCGTACTCGCGTTCGAGCCTGTCGCGAATGACCTCGAGATGCAGCAAGCCAAGGAATCCGCAGCGAAATCCAAACCCGAGGGCAGCGGAGGACTCGGTCTCGTGGGTGAAGCTGGAGTCGTTCAGTGCGAGTTTCTCGAGGGCATCCCTGAGATTCGGGAAGGCCGAGTTCTCGGCGGGAAACAGCCCGCAAAAGACCACGGGCTGGGCTCGCCTGAACCCGGGCAGCGCGACCGTGACACCGTTTCTCTCCGTCGTGATGGTGTCGCCGACCCGCGTGTCGCGCACTTGCTTGATTGATGCGGTCAAAAATCCGAGTTCGCCCGCGGTCAGGCGCCCGGTCTCGACCATGGCGGGCTTGAACACCCCTGCCCTGTCGACTTGGTAGACCGCATTGGTGTCGAGCATTCGAATGCGCTGGCCCTTGGAAAGGGACCCGTCGATGATCCGCACGAGGACCACCACCCCCAGGAACGAGTTGTACCAGCTGTCGACGAGCATGGCTTTCAATGGTGCATCCGGGTCACCCTCGGGAGGCGGCAATCGATTGACGATCGCCTCCAGGACGTCGGGGACCCCGACACCTGTCTTCGCGGAAATGTGGATTGCGTCATCGGCCTCGATCCCGACGACATCCTCGATCTGCCGACAAACGTCTTCGGGTTCACTGGCCGGAAGGTCGATCTTGTTCAAAACCGGGACGATCTCGTGCCCCGCATCGATGGCCTGGTAGGCATTTGCGAGGGTTTGGGCCTCGACCCCTTGCGTCGAGTCGACCACGAGCAATGAACCCTCGACCGCGCGCATCGACCTCGACACCTCGTAGCCGAAGTCCACGTGCCCCGGCGTGTCGATCAAATTCAGAACGTAGTCCTGACCGTCCCGTGCACGGTAATCGATCCGCACCGAGTTCGCCTTGATCGTGATCCCGCGTTCCCGCTCGATCTCCATGCTGTCGAGCAACTGCTCCTGCATGTCGCGTTCCGCAACCGTACCCGTGTGCTGAATCAGGCGGTCGGCGAGCGTCGACTTGCCGTGGTCGATATGGGCGACGATGGAGAAATTGCGGATGTTGGAAAGTGGCGTCATTGGCCGCATATGATCGCGAATTGTTCCGTGGTCAAGCAACGAGCGGTGCCGCCAGAACGGCTTTCATGGATCGATCGTTTGCCGCCTGGCGCCTGCAATGACGAGTCATTGAACAGGCAGTTTGTCTGAACGAGCAGGCAGGGGGAGTGCACCTGTTCACTTCTTGGGATCTTCCTAACCGCGAGGGTCGCGAGCCTGAAGTCTCGTGATCACTGCGGGCCCTGCCCGTTCGATCACGTCCAGAACCTCGTCGAATCGCCCCGAATAGTAGGGATCGTGCACGTCGCCATGGGACGGACCCAAAGCGTAACGAAGAAAAAGGTCGATCTCCGCGGTGCTTGCGGGAGGCCGGTTCGCCCTGAGCCAGCGCAGATTCGACGAATCCATGGCAAGGATCAGGTCGAAGCGGTCGAAATCCTCGCTCTTGATCGTGCGAGCAGCCATTCCTGCCATGCCATATCCCCGGCCTTCGGCCGCCTTGCGACCACGATCGTCGGGGGGATTGCCGACATGCCAGTCTCCGGTGCCGGCGCTGTCGAAGCTGACATCCAGATCAGCCTTTTCGGCCAGCGTGCGGCACACGGCCTCCGCCATCGGGGACCGACAGATGTTGCCGAGGCAAACGAAAAGAACGCTTGCCGTCATGAATGAATGGTGGTCATCATCTGCATTGCGATCGTGATCGCGCGTGAATTCCAAAAGGATGGGCCAACGACATGATCCTCATATTGACCGGTGCTGGCATATCCGCCGCAAGCGGTCTCGGCACGTTCCGGGACGCGGGCGGAATATGGCAGAAGTACGACCTCGAAATGGTCGCCACGCCTCTCGGATTTGCCCAAAACACCGATCTCGCTGTCGATTTCTATAATGCAAGACGGCAAAACTGTCGACTGGCCGAACCCAATGCCGCTCACCGCGCGCTGGCCGCCCTGGAAAAAGCCATGCCCGGACAGGTCACGATCGTGACCCAGAACGTGGATGACCTTCACGAGCGCGCCGGATCGACTGAACTCATTCACATGCACGGCGAATTGATGCGCGCGCTGTGTTCAACCTGCGACCATCGCTGGCCAGCCCCCGACGAGATGCACAAGCTCGACCCGTGCCCTGCATGCAGCGAACCGACGACCAGGCCCGATGTCGTGTTCTTCGGCGAGTATCCATATTTCATCGACCAGATCTTCGACCTGGTCGACCAGTGCACGACATTCGCGTCAATCGGGACGTCTGGCGAAGTCGAACCGGCGGCGAGCCTGGTTTCGATGGCCAGGGCAAATGGCGCCCGAACGGTCCACATGAACATCCAGTCACCGAATCCAGGTCATGCCTTCGACGAGATCTTGCTGGGACCGGCTACCGAAGTGGTCCCGGACTGGGTGGATTCACTGATCGGCTGATACCGGGGCTGGTCGCGCCACTGTTCGATCACGCGACCGAGGTTCGGACGTGTCGAAAAGAGCATTTCGGGGAAAGTGAACCTGGATGACGGCAATGGTCGCGCGTGAAACGGGGCACTCGCCCATCGGGGACGTCGCAGTTCGAAAGATGGCTTTGTCAGCAGCCCACGCGCGAGGGGCTATCAGCCGTTGGCGGTCGCCTTGGCAATCTCGCGCTTGAGTCGGAGCGCCCGATCCGAGAGTTCGGCATCTCCCGCCTTTGCGAGGAAAGCATCGAGTCCGCCGCAGTGGTCGACCGAACGCAGCGCTGATGCCGTGATCCGAAACTTGAACGAGCGTCCCAGCGTTTCGCTTGCGAGCGTGACCCGATTCAGGTTCGGAAGAAACCGGCGCCTGGTCTTGTTGTGGGCATGACTCACGTTGTTGCCGCTTTGCGGCTTTTTTCCTGTCAGTTCACATTGACGCGACATGGGACCATCATCCGTTCGAGGGGTCGGGGTGCACCCGTAAGCAAATCGAGCGGAGGTCGTATATTGACTCCGCTGCCATCGTCAAGGCTAGAAATGCCCGCGCCGGAACGAACAATCACCTGCCCGATGCAGATCGATACCGTCACTTCACTCGCATCGGGTCAAATCTTTTTAGGCTGAGCTGTCGGCCGGGCGAATGATGCATGCCTCAGCCGGGTTCAGCCCCGAACTTCATCGGATTCGGCGACTGCCGAAGCGCGGATCGCCAGCCGTCAGGACTTGGATTGGCCGGAGCGAAACCAGTCGGCAACCCGCATTGCTGCTGCGCCCGGGTCGATTTCGCCCGTACGCACCGCCAGCGAGAGTTCGCGTCGCATCTCCGCGAGTCCTGGCGTCTTGCGGACTTCATCCAGCAGACAGCGGTCGAGCTCAGATTCGAACCAGCTTTCGTCCTGGCGAACGCGATTGGACTCCCAGATCCCAGAGCGTTTCCGCCAAGCGGCCAGCGAATCGATCTCGTTCCACGCTTCTTCGAGACCAGTGCCGTCGACCGCAGAAACCGTCATGGCCTTGGGGATGCCATCCGGGTCGCATGGTCGCGACTTCAGCAGACGCAGTGCGCTGGCATATTCGGAACAGGTCCGCCTTGCCGCGACCTCGAGATCGCCGTCAGCCTTGTTGACGAGGATGAAATCAGCCAGTTCGATGACTCCCCGCTTGACGCCCTGCAACTCGTCGCCCCCGGCGGGACTGAGCAGCAGGACAAAGACGTCGGACATCTCGGAGACGATGAACTCTGACTGTCCGACACCGACGGTTTCGACAATGACGATATCGAATCCGGCGGCCTCGCACAGAAGCACGCTTTCACGCGTTCGGCGTGCCACGCCGCCTGACGCTGCACCGGCGGGCGACGGTCGAATGAACGCGCGCGGGTGGCGTGCCAACCGTTCCATGCGGGTCTTGTCGCCCAGAATGGATCCCCCTGTCTGCGACGATGAAGGGTCAACGGCGAGAATGGCAATGCGATGTTCACTGTCGGCCAGCATCAAGCCGAGGCGTTCGATCAATGTCGACTTCCCTGCCCCGGGCGTGCCTGACAGACCGATGCGCAGCGCCTGACGTTCGGCGCACCGCAACTCGGCCAGCAGCCGAAGCGACTGCTCCCTGTGGTCGGCTCGTTCGCTTTCGACGAGGGTAACGGCACGCGCGAGCACCCGCCGGTCGCCAGCCAGAATCTTGTCCGCCGTTGCCTTGTCCATCGTCTTCCGCTATCAAAATCGCTGTTTTGCCGAAATATATTCGGAGGTGGCAAGTTTCCACCATGACGTGCAAAAATTTCCGGTTTCTGTCACGCGTTGATCCTTCAGGCCTCTTGGTCCGGGCAACAACGGTCGGGTGGCCATGCCGGCCATCGAGGACACCCTGATTCTCGGGCTGCGAAGACATCTTGCCCGTTCGGCACTCGCGCTGAAACTGCTTTGCATCGTCCTGATTGCCGGGGGCCAGACGGCCGGCGCCGAATCTCGGACAGATCAGCTGGAGTATGCGGTCTATCTCGGCGGTGTGCGCATCGGAAAAATCAAGATGATCGCCGAAAGTTCCGACAAGGAATTCAAGATCGATGCGTCGATCGCAACGTCCGGGCTGGCGTCGGTGCTGTCGGGCTTTCAACACAGGAGCCAGGTGCGCGGAACCGTTCGAAAAGGCGAGTTTCGCCAACGGGCCTACATCTCGGTGACCAAGACCAGGAAACGAAAATCCGAGGTCGGGATTGTCTATTCGGGGGACCGGCCCAATCTCAAGTACTATCGCCCGGAACGCGAACCGAGCGACCACGATCTTGTCCCATCCGAACAGACGGGCACGCTAAATCCAACGATCACTGCATATTTCATGCTCAGGGACGCAACGGACGAGACGCTGTGCGATCAGACATACGAGGTCTTTGACGGCCGTCGTCGGACCCGACTTTCCATCGGGACGGCCGAGTTCAAGGATGACGAGGTCATCTGCGATGCGCTGTTCGCGCGCGTCGCGGGATATTCGCCGGAAGCGCTTGACGAGCGGTCAGGCTTCGAAACGCGCCTGTTTTACAGGCCCGCAGGCAACGGCACGTACCGATTGCGAAAAATCACCGCTGAAACGACGATCGGAAAGGTCAACGTTCTCAGAAACTGAGCGGTTTCCGAGTGTGGTTGGGACGTTTCCGAAACGGACTTGCCTATCCGAGCGATTTCGCGAGCTGCTGGCGCTCGGACTCTTCCCGGCTCAGTGCAACCGAGGTCCTGATGCCACGCTCGACAAATTCCATCATTCCCTTGACGCAACGTTCATTGGGGTCGATTCCGGCACAGGTCAGGACTTCTCGACCATCTCTTGATCTTGCCCAACGCGCGATCGACTCCACGCCATTTCCATATTTCTTGTCATCTGCAATTGCGTCGTCGAGTGCGGCCAATACCACGGCCGCGAAAAGTTTCTGAGACCTTTTGCCTTGGTCATTGTTGAACGACGCATCATCCACGATATCAAACATCATCACCCTTCATTGATCTTCCTTCGGCCAACATGTTCGGAATATGGGGACTCTACCCGAAGTGTTCAATGATTTGCATTGCGTTTTTTGCATGGCAGCTATGCGATGGACGCATATCGAGGTTTTTGTCGAATTGTCACCTGGGTTCCGGACACGTGACGCGGTCATTCATGCCAACCATCTCCAGACGCTCGTTCCGGGATGCCTCGTGACCAGTGGCAAGATTTTGGTGCGGGGTTGACTGCGCTCGACCTCCTCGTGGGGGTGCCACTGGTGCTTCCGACGGGCCTCGCAACGGCACGTGGGTCCGCAGTATCGATTGATGCTGTCGCACAGTTCGCAAAGAACGGACTGCCAACTGCAGTGGTTGCAGAAGAAATTCCGGCCAGGTTCGTCCATCGCTCGTTGCGAGAACGGGGTGGACCCAAGATGGACAATGCCTGATCATGCAATCAAGGGCGCGGTTACCACGATCAGCCCCTTGGATGCGGCGCCGGTTTATCTATGGTCAAGACAGTGCCGGCGTCACATCGTTCTCGCACAACCCATTGTCCCAGAAACCGCCGATGGAAGTCCGGAGCGGCAGGAAACCCGTCTCGGCGGACACCAAGGACACCCGCGTCAGCTGCCGGGGCTTGCGTCGATCAGTGTCCGAAATCGCGGTCTTCGCGGATCAATGTCTCGGCGGGAGTCTGTGGGCGCCCCTCGGATGCCTTTCGAAGACTGTCGACTCGGGCCAAGAATTCAGCTTTCCTGGTCGACAGGTCCTCCCTGGCTGCATCCTTCAGGATCTGACACACCTCGGCGTCGAGGGTCCGATCATTGCGAGCCGCACGGAGCTTCAACTCGCGTACCAGATCATCGGAGAGAAATCTGACATTGATCGTTGTCATGCGTTTCACCATGCGAGAACCACTGTCTCGATATGTCGTGAACAGAATCGATGCGCATGCCTGCAACCGTCACGAATGACTGCCGGCACGGACAAATGATCTGCTGCACCGCCTCAGCCTTGCCAGTCGTCCCGTCACTCAACTCGACCTGAACTGCCAAGGCGACCAACCAGCCGCCGTGAAATGAACGCGCAGATTTTTCGGCGTCGCCACTCACGACATTTGCGGTGTTCATGCTAATCTTGTCGACGGAACCTTCACCGGATAAGGAAGCCCGCAGTTGCCATCGGCAGATGCGGTAGGTTTGGAGTTTCGTCGTGCCCAGGATCAACGGTAATGAGCTTCGCCCGGGACATGTCATTGATCACAATGACAGCCTCTGGGTCACGGTCAGGGTCGACCATGTCAAACCCGGCAAGGGCGGGGCATTCGCCCAAGTCGAGTTGAGAAATCTCCGCAACGGATCAAAGCTCAACGAACGATTTCGCAGCGCGGATCGTGTCGAGAGAATTCGTCTCGACCAGAAAGACCAGCAATTCCTGTATGAATCGGGCGACATGCTGGTGTTCATGGACATGGAGTCCTTCGAACAGGTCGAACTGCCTGCGGAAATGCTCGGAGACCGCCGCGCTTTCGTCACGGAAGGAATGACCCTGCAGGTCGAGTATCACGAACAGGAACCTCTGAACGTTCAGCTTCCGCAGAAGGTCACTTGCCGCATTGCCGAAACCGAACCGGCCGTCAAAGGCCAGACAGCAGCGAGCAGCTACAAGCCCGCGGTGCTCGACAATGGCTTCAGGATCATGGTTCCGCCATTCGTCAACCAGGACGAGGATGTCGTGGTCAACACCGAAACGCTCGAATACGCCGGCAGGGCCTGAGAACCGTCAGTTTTCCGGCAGGACGATGCAAGTGGTGGATCCCGTCGCGTAAAGTCGACCGCATTCTTTCCCGAACAGTGTTCCACTGGCAACGCCCGTCCGTCGACCGGCGTGCTGAACCACACCTTCCGCAATGATCGGTGTTCCGACCGGCACCGCGCGCACGATGTTCACCTTGTATTCGAGGGTCGTGTAACCGACACCACTTGGAATTGTGGTCAAGACCGAGCAGGCCATGGCGCTGTCGAGAAGTGTTCCGTACCAACCACCATGCACTGTCCCGTGCGGATTGCAGACGTTGGCCCCGGGTATTCCCTCGAAGCGCACGCGGCCATGGGCCACGTCAAGCAGCCTGAATCCCAACACCTCGGCAATCGGCGGAGCCGGGAACTGCCCATCCAGAATCGCTTGCATGACCTCAAGGCCCGACATTGACGAGTGGAAAGCCGCGTCAGTAGGATGGGCGGCGTCCTGGGCCGAAGGGTCATCGTTCACGTCGTATCTCCCGCGCAATTCAGCAAGATTCCGTCTGCCGTCGTTTCGTGCACTTCCCGTCACTCTGGCCCTGGCCGAAACGAATAGAGGCTTCGATCACCGATTTCGCTGCCACTCTCCGTGCTGTTTGGGCACCAAGCAGATGATCTGAAAATTCTCCATCCTCGACGATCGGCCATCGATCATTCATTCGCGGCTGAGGTGGACGATCATTGCACCCGGGACCGCCGACAGAAACACGAACTCGCGACCGGCAAGTCGGCTCGGGCCAAAACAACCCGCGCCATCTGATCCACGATCGCCAATTCCTCTTGCTGGCCCAGCTTCCTGAGGCACTCCGAATACCCGACCAGTGACCAAATGTTGTCGCGGTGCTGACCACTTCTGTGGAGCGTCCCGCCATAGCCGAGGTCCACGCGGTAGACCTCCGCCGCTTCCTCGACATGTCCCTGCTCAAGCAGGAGCGCTCCAAGAGCGTGGCGCGGCGGATGCATCCATCCCCAAGGCTCGGAGTATTCCAGCGAGTCGTTCAGCTCGGCGGCTCGCCGAAGATGGGCGAACGCTTCGTCGAAATTTCCCAGGCTGTAGGACAGTTCGCCATCGAACATGGCCTTGCCGGTCTCGAGGAGATCGCGTGCCTGGTTGTTGAATATCAGTCGATCTGACGGAACCCGTTCAAAAGCGCGGTCCAACTCTTCACGCTCCCGCCTCGACTCGTCGAATTGGCGCAGCGCTGCATGAGCGACCCCTTTCGCATAGTGGTGCATCGCCGTGGTGACACAATACAGCTCCGGCAACGCGGGCGGATACTGTTCGACAAGCGTCTCCCACTGTCCGAACCGAACGAGCACGTGCTCTCGCGTCGAACAATACGCTTCGAGCATCATGGCCAGATGCGGACGCTGTTCGCTCAAGAGTTCGGGAGCCAGCATCGCTCTGATTTCGTCAGCCGCCTGCATGGCTGGCTTCATCCGTCCCGACATCATTGCCGCGTACATCATCATGTGAAAGTCGTGGCAGATCGAAATCATGTAGAACCGGTCGGTCCCGGCATGCTCAAGGAAGCGCCGATCGGCAGTGGTCGACCTTTCGCTGCGCTGGATGGCTCGATGGTGGTGGCCGCAAAGAACGTGAACATGGCTTGGCATGTGCTCGAGATGCCCGCAATCCGGTGACACCGAGGCGAGTTGATCGGCCGACTTCAATGCCCGCTCAGGCCATGGGGACATTTCGAGAATGTGAATGTGCATGTGCAAGAGGCACGGGTGCCCGGGCAAACCGAGTGCATCCCTTTCCTGCAATGCCTTTTCGACAACATCGAGCGCCTCAAGCGTCGCCGCATCATCGGCGGGTGTTCCTGTCTCGAGGTTCCACAGTTTCCAGGGCGTCAGCGTTACCAGTGCCTCGGCGTACAATGCGGCAACATCATGGTTGCTCGAAAACTCCTGGTAGACCTCTCGCATGCAATCGACGTAATCGCGTTCCCACTGTTCGAATTCGGGAATTGAAACCGGATTTCCCTTCGGAAACCGGGCGGCGGTTGCCGCAATCAGCATTCGCTCGACCGGCTGTGTTCCGTCGCATAGCGTCAAGGCCATCCGGGCAGCCTCGTGGCAGACATGGGTGGCAGTCTTGACCTCTTCATCTCCAAAGAGGTCCCAGGTCAGATTGTAGAACGGGCCACTCGCCAACGCGATGCCCCACCAGGCAAGCGCGAACGACGAATCATGACGCAAGGCCTTTTTGAAACAGACCACGGCCTCTTCGTGATTGAACCCGTAGATCCACCGCAAGCCGTGATCGAACCAGGCTCGGGCCTCGGCAGACGACGTTGTCACCGGCATGGAGTGCAGCCCGGTGTCAAAATATGACTGCAAGCACGACCGAACGACTGGTCGTTCGTGACCTGCGAATTGCAATTCCGAAACTTGATCCAACAGCCACCTGCAATTGCTTGAGTGGAAAGCGAATTCCTCGACGCCGGAAAAATTACCGCCAGGACCCGCATGGCTTCATCTGCAGTCAATCGTTTCCGCTGTTCACCGAGTCAACACCCGTTTTTGAAGTCCGTCGATTCCTGGCGTGGGAAACTGGCATGTATCTCCACGGAGTGCATCACGCACGGTGTCGCGCTCGGATGTCGGTCAACCGGTTTCCCGAACCAACCTCGGTTGGGAATGGTCAGATCAAGATCACAAGTCAACGAGTTCATTGCCGTCAACTGGCGGTCGCCGATCGGGCCGTAAGGGCCACCGCGAATTGCTCGAACACAAGGCAGAACCGACCGCTCTTGAGAGCTCTGACCAAGCACCTTTTGCCCAAAACGAACGAGGGCCAAAATCGTTCACTTGACATTCACCGTGTTGCCCTGTTCGTCTCGGGGATCGGCGTCAGGAATTCGCCCGTTACAACAAGGTCAACTCGTCTGGCGATTACCACGATGAACACTCGAAGAATTCGCTTCGCCCCTTCGGCAACTGATGTGGACCTCGCTCAGACCTTGAGTGACCATTTTCGGGCAGCGTCTCGCGGTGGCGGAACTTTGTCTCTCCAGTTCGACAGCGGCGATGAAAGAGAGAGCTTCAAGCTGCCAGAATCGGCAGTCGATCTGCTACTCGAGGTTTTCGACGGAGTGGCATCAGGAAGGCGGATCGAAGTGGTCTCCAGGAATACCGAGTTGACCATCCAACAGGCAGCCGACGTGCTCAATGTCTCGGTTCCCTACCTTGTCGGCCTGCTCGAGTCGGGTGCAGTGCCGTTTCGCGAAGTCGGGATGAATCGTCGCGTTCGATTCGACCATGTGCTTCGATACAAGAGGCAGGCTGTTGCCGCGCGACGGCGAGTGCTCGACGAACTGGTTGCCGACGCGCAAGAGTTGGGAATGGGCTACTGAATTCAGACGAATGGTGTCCCGCCATCCGACGCCACGACCGTTTCACCTGCCTGACTTTGTAGAGATTCACGTGCAACAGAACCCGATACGCTCGGTCTACTTGACTTCAGGCCGCAATCGCCGGCTTCATTTCGGGGCGTGCGTCGTCGAACTGCAGCATGCTCCACGCAGGCAACTTTCAGCCCCTCATCGGAAAGTAGGCGATGTCATCCGTGCACTGTCGTGGCTCGGTCGTGAAGAAGTTGAAGACGCATCGGAAGCGGTTATTCCAACGCTGTCGAAGGTTGATCTCGAGGAACTCGCTGCCATCCACGACATCATGCCAAAATGGATGGCCGGACCGATACGTGCGCGACTGAGTCACCGCTTCATGTTCCCATCTCGCGATGTTGACGCACCTCACGAGTCCAGGTCAATGGAGTCCTCTATGAAAGACCAACTCGGATGTGTCGCGGAAGCAAGGTGAAGAAGCCCTACTACGATACCATCGGCCTGAACTACGCCACTCTGCGTCAACCCGACCCGCGGATTGAAGCGCTGCTGCACGCTGCGCTCGGGGACTGTCGTACCGTTCTCAACGTGGGTGCAGGTACGGGATCCTATGAGCCCGACGATCGACTCATGACAGCGATTGAACCGTCAGCCGAAATGATCGCGCAACGGAAAGCCTCCGACGCGACAGTCGTGCAAGGCGTTGCCGAAAACCTGCCATTCGACGATGACTCCTTCGATGCGGTGATGGCCGTTCTGACGGTGCATCACTGGACCGACAAGGAAAAGGGCATGGCCGAAATGCGTCGTGTCTCACGCGGTCCGATTGTCATCATGACCTACGATCCTGAATTCCGCGATCTTTGGCTGTTCGACTACTTCCCGAAACTCATCTCGTTGGACACGGGTCAAATGCCTCCGCTGGATGCCTTCACGCAATGGCTCGGCCCAGTGAAAGTGTCCAAGGTCATGATTCCGCATGACTGCACGGACGGGTTTCTTGCTGCCTACTGGAGGCGCCCAGCGGCCTATCTTGACCCCTGCGTTCGTTCCGCAGTCAGCTCGTTCTGGAAGATCGGGGACATCACGGAAGGGCTTGATCGGCTCAGGCATGACCTCGAGTGCGGTGATTGGAACCAACGTCACAAAGAGATGCTCGAACTCGACGAGCGCGATTGCGGCTACCGGTTGGTCGTGTCACCGTAGGGTCTCGATTACGCAGAAAACTTGCCGGAAAACCCAATTCTTGCAGACATCCTCAGGTCGACGCCAACGCCAGACAGCACGATGGGCCATGACCAACTTCTCTTTGTGTTTTCTTTGCGAATGACTAAAGAACGCCGACAAGACCAATCGAACGGAGGCGTCTGATCGTGTCATCGCAATTCTCGGCTAACATCAACCTCATGGTCGGCGCAGCGCTCAAGGCAGGACGCGGGCTGATCCGAGACTTCGGAGAGGTCGAAAAACTCCAGGTGTCCGTCAAGGGACCCGCTGACTTCGTCTCCAAGGCCGACATTCGGGCAGAATCCGTCGTTCGCGAAGAGCTGTGCGAAGGACGACCCAATTACGGCTGGTGCGGCGAAGAGAGCGAGCCGATCGAGGGAAAGGACCCCACCCGCAGGTGGATCGTCGACCCGCTCGATGGAACCACGAATTTCCTGCACGGGCTGCCGCTCTGGTGCGTATCGATTGCCCTCGAACACAAAGGGGAAATCGTCGCCGGAGTCATCTTTGTTCCGCCGACAAACGAGATGTTCGTGGCGGAAAAAGGCAGCGGCGCCTGGCTCAACGACAATCGCATCCGGGTCTCTGCCCGAACCCGGCTCGATTCCATGGTCCTCGCGACAGCCCTGCCCGCAGCCGACAGGCCGCGTTGGCATCAAGCGGCAGCGTCGATCGAAAAGTGCCTGCCAGATTGCGCAGGACTCCGAAACCTCGGCTCTGCGGCACTGACGCTCGCATCGGTGGCGGCCGGCCGACTCGATGGTTACTGGGAGACGCATCTCAAGGCATGGGATATCGCTGCCGGCATCCTCATGGTTCGTGAAGCGGGCGGACTTGTGTCGTCGGCAAGAACCGAACTGGGAAGCAATCCCCTGCTCGACGGAACCATCATCGCCGGCACGAGCGCAGCTCACGACAAGCTGCGGGGGCTCGTCGGCGACGACGAGTAAGGCATGGGCTGGTCGTCAACCATGCCCTCACCGGAACGTCCGGCACTTCCACGCAACCGAGCCGCAATACTCGCGATTCGGACCTTCGGTTCTTCGCTCTTCGCACCGCCAACCCGATAATGTCTATCACCGGCAAGAAAATCGCCGTCATTGGCGGCGGAGTGAGCGGCCTTGCAGCAGGTGCAGTTGCCGCGTTGAGAGGTGCGCAGGTCACGATCTTCGAAAGATCCTCCGGCCCAAGCAGCGCAGGCAATGGCACCGGGCTGCAGATCAGCCCAAACGGCGTGAGAGTGCTCAAGGCGCTCGGTTGGCCGGACCGCTGGGCCTTGCCATTCGAAAAAGCGCGAACGCTCCGGATGAAACACGGTCCGAGCGGCAAGACTCTCGCAAGCCTCGATCTGCGGTCCCGCACTGGTGACGCGAATTACATGCTGGTTCGACGATCAGATCTCGTGGCCAGTCTCGCCCAGTGTGCCCAGGACCATGGCGCATCCCTGATCACGAACACCCCGGCCGATGTCACTTTCGACCAAGACAGATTCAGAGTCGTGACGGACGGGCAGTCTGCACCAAACGACTTCGAGATCGTGATTGCGGCCGACGGGATTCACTCGATGCTGCGCCAACGACATCTCCCGGGAGGAGTGGCCGCATCGGCCACCGGACAACTGGCCTGGCGCGCCCTGACACCCGTGTCAGCCGTGACCGAGGAACTGCAAGAAGAATTGCTCGAAGGTCCGTGCCTGTTCGTGGGACCTGGCATGCATCTTGTCACCTACCTCGTGCCCGACGGGACGATGATCAATGTCGTCGCGGTGGCGCCAAACTCGGCACGCGACACGAATTTTTCACAAGTAGGACAACCGGATTCACGGGACCACCGGTTCGTTGAACGGTTTTCCGGGTGGTGCGACGCCGCGCGATCCGTCCTCGAAAACAGCACCGAAACCGACGTACGCGACCTGTTTCGGGGTTCCGTGCCCGCTTCCCTGTTCCATGCCAATTTGGTGGCAATCGGGGATGCAGCCCACCCCCTGCTCCCTCATCTCGCACAAGGGGCCTCAGCCGCGCTCGAAGATGCATGGACACTGATCGCTCTGCTCGCGAGAGAACGAAACCATCACGTCGCCTTTGCGGCTTACGATCGGGCCCGCAGGGCACGGGTGCACCGCCTGCAGCGAGCCTCGGAACGAAGCGGAAGAATCTACCGGTTAAGGAACCCGTTGGTCCGCTTGCCGTTGCACCTCGGACTCCGCGCCGCGAGACCCGTGATGCCTTTCGTTCTCAGGCATTGGTACGGGTGGGTTCACGATCACGATGTCGTGGAGCAATATCGGGAGGGCTGACAAGAGACGCTCGGTCAGGCATCAAGTTCAACCCAGACGGGCACGTGATCAGACGGCTTGATCTCTCCCCGAACGTGCTTGTCAACCTGGCAATCGACGAGCTTGTCGGCCGCTTGAGGCGACAGCAGCATGTGGTCGATGCGAATTCCGTGATTCCGCTTCCATCGGCCGGCCTGGTAGTCCCAGAACGTGTAGTTGCCAGATGAACCGTCCCTGACGTTCAGAGCGTCGGTGAATCCAAGGTTGAGAATTTCTCTGAACGCCGTTCGTGTCTCCATCATGTACAGGGCATCCTCGGCCCATTCAGTCTCGTCCCAGCAGTCTTCAGGCTGCTGGATGACATTGTAATCCCCCGCCATGACCAGCGGTTCCTCGAGTTCAAGCAGCGCCTCTGCCCGCCGTTTCATGCGTTCCATCCACGCAAGCTTGTAGTCGAACTTGGGCCCCGGTGCGGGATTGCCGTTGGGCAGATAGAGGCAACAGACGCTCACCGCGCCCTTCTCGCCCGAAACGCTCGCTTCCATCCACCGCGCCTGTTCGTCGTCAGGATCGCCTGGAAGTCCTCGCTTGACGTCCTCGATTGGCAGTCGCGAACAGATCGCAACCCCGTTGAAACCCTTCTGACCGTGCGTTTCGACCTGATACCCGAGATCCTCGATGGGTTCCGAAGGAAAGGCATCGTCCTGCGACTTGATTTCCTGCAGCAGCGCCACGTCCGGTCGCCGTTCCCCGAGCCAGTCGAGCAAGGCGGGCATCCTCGCCTTGATGCCGTTGATGTTGAAGGTCGCGATGATCACGGTCTCAGCCCATGCACCGTCGCGCGGCCACCGCACCAATCATCAAGTGCCGGCCAACATTGAGGATCGATGTCACAGCGAGAAGCTGACGCCACAACCGCAGCTTGAGGATGCATTCGGGTTCGAAACCGTAAACCGGGCCCCGATCAGTTCATCGCTGAAGTCGATCACCGCATTCGACAGAAACGGAAGGGACACCTTGTCGATCAGAACGGCCATGCCGTCCTTTTCGAGAACGAGATCATCGTCAGCCGGATCGTCGAGGCGGATATCGTACTGGAAACCCGAACAGCCACCGCCTTCCACAGCAACCCTCAGGGCCTTGACCGCGTCGAGGGATTGATTGATCTCCTCGAGACGCCGATAGGCGCGATCCGTCACTTGGGGTGGCAACGATATGTCCATGGTGGCATGTCCTTCCGGGCTTCCTTGTCCCCTGCAACTGCGAGTTCGCAGTCGCGTCGTCGATGCATCGCGATTTTACACGCGAGTTGCCTTCCTTCGCAAGGTCGAGCGACTGTGTCGGGATCACATCAGCCCCTTGATCGCGCATGCATTCTTCGCCACACAGCATTCGATGGTGCTGCATTCCAGTTCACCAATAGGGGTTTCTTGCCAACACTTGCCATGCTTGCCGATTACGCCTGCAAACCCGACGAAAGCCGCGGACGTCTGTTTCGCGAAGCCGAGTCCGAGTTTCGGACGCCTTTTCAACGAGATCGGGACAGGATCATCCATTCCACGGCGTTTCGCCGGCTCAAGCACAAGACCCAAGTATTCGTCGAACACGAAGGCGATCACTATCGCACGCGCCTTACTCACTCGATCGAAGTGGCCCAGGTGGCGCGCTCGATCGCCGGCGTCCTCGGATTGAACACGGATCTGAGCGAGACGGTCGCCCTCGCCCATGACCTCGGACACCCACCCTTCGGACACACTGGAGAGGACGTGCTCAACCGTTGCATGGAAGGAAACGGCGGTTTCGATCACAACGCCCAGGCGTTGAGGGTCGTCACGTTTCTCGAGCGGCACTATCCTGGATTCGACGGCCTCAACCTGACCTGGGAGACGCTTGAAGGGATCGCAAAGCACAACGGTCCCGTCGTCAACGATCTTCCCCGTCCGTTGGCGGAATACACCGCTTTGCACGACCTCGAACTTCACACCCACGCCAGCGCCGAGGCCCAGGTTGCCGCCCTCGCGGACGACATCGCCTACAACGCGCATGATCTTGACGACGGTCTGCGGGCCGGGCTGTTCACGGAAGACGATGTTCTGGAGCTTCCGATCGTGGGTCCCTGCTTTGCCGAGATCGACCGAAATCATCCCGGGATCGATGCCATCAGGCGACGGCGCTCGGCACTGCGTTTGGTCTTCGATCACCTCGTCAAGAGCGCCATCGAGGAGAGCCGCGAGCGATTGACCGGATTGTCACCGAGTAACGCTTCCGACATCCGCACCGCGAGGCAAGCGGTGGTCGCCTTCCCTGATTCGGTCCGCCACGATGTCGATCAGATACGGAAATTCCTCTTCAAGCACATGTACCGCCATCCCAGAGTCCAGAAGGTGCGTGATCGGGCGTCGGCAATCCTGTCGGAACTGTTCGAACTCTACCTGAGCGGCGGGGCCGACCTGCCCGAAGGATGGCCTCCCGATAACGACATGGACAAGACCGACCGGCCGCGCGTGGTGCTTGACTATGTTGCCGGAATGACCGACCGTTTCGCGCTTCAGGAGTATCAACGCCTCACCGGGCAGAACAACGCGCTGGATAGCGATCTTCGCCTGTGGTAACCGCGCCGAGGTCAATTTCCGGGACACGATGAACATATTTCTCGACATACGAACGCTCGTCACCGACACGATCGCCACGCTGGTCTCATCGGGAGTCCTGCCCCCCGAGGTCGACACCGGACCGGTAACACTCGAGACACCGCGCGATCCATCGCATGGCGACATGTCGACCAATGCAGCGCTCGTTCTGGCCCGTTCCGCGAGAACCAAGCCACGACAGCTCGCCGAACAGCTCGCAACAGTCCTTGAGACCGACCATCGGGTCCAGTCGATCGACATCGCGGGGCCCGGCTTCATCAATCTCACGCTGACGCCTTCAGCATGGCGCGCCAGCATTCCCGCAGCGCTGAATTCCGGCAATTCCTTCGGTCGCCCCGATCTCGGCAAGGGTCGTTCCGCGAATGTCGAGTTCGTGTCAGCGAACCCCACCGGCCCATTGCATGTTGCCCATGCGCGGGGCGCGGCGTTCGGCGACGCGCTCGCGAACCTGCTCGACTTCGCCGGATATGACGTGACTCGGGAGTACTACGTCAATGACGGCGGGGCACAGGTCGAGGTTCTCGCGCGCTCGGCCTACCTCAGGTATCTCGAGGCCAACGGCAGGGCAGTGGAATTTGCCGCCGACGGCTATCCCGGCGACTACCTCATTCCGGTCGGCGAGGCCCTGTACGAGACCTACGGTGACCGGTTCGTGGACGAGCCGGAATCCGAGTGGCTCGACCTGTTCAGGGAGTTCGCCACCGGCAAGATGATGGACATCATCCGCGACGATCTCGCCGCCCTCGGGATTCGGATGGATGTCTTTTTCTCCGAGCGATCGCTCTACGATGACGGCCGAATCGATGATGCGCTGCGCGCGCTGGACGAGCGGGGTCTGATCTACCGCGGCCGCCTCGAACCGCCGCTCGGCAAGAGCAACGACGAATGGGAATCAAGGGAACAGACCCTGTTCAGATCGACCGATCACGGCGATGACATGGACCGGGCAATCCGCAAGCACGACGGAAGCTGGACGTATTTCGCGCCGGACATCGCCTATCATCATGACAAGATTCTTCGCGGCTTCGACGAGCTGATCAACGTCTTCGGCTACGACCATGGCGGCTACGTCAAGCGGATCACCGCCGTTGTCGCCGCCCTGTCGGACCAGCGCGTTCCCATCGATATCCGCCTCGTGCAACTGGTGCGGCTCCTCGCCGGATCAAAGCCGATCAAGATGTCCAAGCGGGCGGGAACCTTCGTCACCCTGCGCCAACTGGTCGACGAGGTGGGACCCGACGTGGCGCGCTTCGTGATGCTGACCAGGAAAAACGACGTTCCCCTGGACTTCGATCTGGAACTCGTTCGGCAGCAGACCCGCGACAATCCAGTCTTCTACGTCCAGTACGCCCACGCCCGAATCTGCTCGGTTCTCAAGAAAGCGGCAGCCGAAGGAATCGATGTCTCCGATTCCTCCCTTGCGGACGCGCGCATCGATCTGGTCGGACATGAAGCGGAGCTGGCACTGATCCGACGGATCGCGGGTTGGCCGCGCCAACTGGAACTGGCCGCCCGAAACCGCGAGCCGCACCGGATCGCATTCGCTCTTGGCGACATTGCCGCAGAGTTCCACAGCCTGTGGAACAGGAGCAAGACGCTGCCCGAACTGCATTTTCTCCAAAGCGACGATGTCGAGGGGACGCGAGCGCGGCTCGCCGTCTGCCGGGCCACAGCCATTGCAATTTCAACCGGACTTGGTATCATGGGCGTGACCCCTGTTGAGGAAATGCGTTAAGCACAAAACAAAATTAATCGCATTTGGGGGTTGGAGCAGTCAGTCACGCCATATATGGTGTGCAGCAATGAGGCAGGCGCAGTGAACTCCCGGTACGACAGCGGTGTGGGGACAGGACCCTCCACGCCGGCAAAGTCGCAAAAAAAGACAGGCTCCCGACGTGCGGGACGCCTGACGGTCCTGCTCAGCTGGTGCGGAGCACTGGTCTCGGTCGCGGTGATGTCCGGGGTCGGCTACTGGGCCACGAACCTCTCTTCGCGAGATCCCTCCGACATTCCCGTCGTGCGTTCGATGGAAGGCCATGCAAGGACCCGTCCGATCGATCCTGGCGGATTGAGCGTGGAAAACCAGGGCCTTTCGATCAACCAGGTCATCGAATCAGGGATCGCGGCAGAGGCTTCGGACACGATCATACTCGCGCCCGGCTCGATGCCGCTGCAACCCGAGGACATGGTCAGAACGGGCGCCAATGCAACCCCGACCAACGAACCGAACACGATCGAGGCCAGCAGTTCCGATGCTGTCGAGGTTCTCGGCTTGACGGACACGCAGCAGGCCGAGGTTTCAGTTGACGAGGTTGAACCGGTGGTCGAACCAGCGTTGGTTGCGGAGCCAGCGGAGGATGCCCCGAATGCGGCGACCCTGCCGCGTCCACGTCCAAACGCGATCAAGATTGCGTCGCTTCGCGACGGCACGCTGGTTGTCCATCTCGGCTCCTACGGCAGTTATGAAACTGCCGAAGAGGAACGGCGGCGACTGATCGACAACCACGGCGACCTCATCGGCAATCGCCCGACCATGATTCAGCCCACCGAGGACAGCGGCGTCACCTCCTACAAGATCGCTGCTGTCGGGTTCGAGGACCGAGTGGATTCCAGAAACCTGTGCACTTCGCTTCTCGAGCGAGGAACGCAGTGCATTCCGGTCCAGAAGCGTTGATGAAGCCGGCACGAGCCTGCGTGTTCGGATGCGAGGGGCCGCAGCTGACGGCCTGGGAGCGGCAATTCTATGCCGATGCCGACCCGTGGGGGTTCATCCTCTTTGCTCGCAATGTCGTTGAACCGGATCAGCTCCGCGCACTGACCAGCGATCTGCGCTCGTCTGTCGGTCGCAACGCGCCGGTGTTCATCGACCAGGAAGGCGGTCGCGTGGGTCGGCTTCGTTCGCCGCACTGGCAGGAATGGGAACCGCCGCTCGACGAACTCGGCGCCGTCGGGATCGACGAGGCAAAACGCCTGGTTCGGCGACGCTATGCGCACATTGCCAAAGAGCTCCGCGACATCGGCATCGATGGCAACTGCGTGCCGGTGCTCGACATCGCCTTCGACCATACACATCACATCTTGCGAAACCGTTGCCTCGGCGACGAGCCGCACCGGATCGCGATTCTAGGTCGCATCGCCGCCGAAACCCTGCTCGACGCCGGGATCATTCCCGTTATCAAGCACATGCCCGGCCAGGGCCGCGCCCACCAGGACAGTCACCTGGAATTGCCGGTCGTCGATGCGGACTTCGAGACGCTGTCAACGACGGACTTCGTTCCCTTCAAGCAACTCTCGGACATGCCCGTCGGTATCACGGCCCATGTCCTCTACCTGTCGATCGACGCCGATTCTTGTGGCACCCTGTCGCCTCGCATCCACCACCTCATCCGCAAGGAGATCGGATTCTCGGGCCTGTTGATGACCGACGATCTGTCGATGCAGGCCCTCGGGTCCGGGCCGGCAAAGGCCGCCAAGGCCGCGATCGAGGCCGGGTGCGACATCGCGCTCCACTGCAACGGGAATCGGGGGGAAATGACCGGAGTTGCCGAAGCTGTTCCGTTGCTGGACGACAAAGGAATGGCCAGGACAGCCCGAGCGCTACGGGCCCGTGACCATCGAACAGCATCCGGTGCCCCGTCAGATGTCGACGCCTCGACAACCGAACGCATGGCGGAGGCATCCCATGGATAGACTGCTGCTCGACGTTCCCCAGGATGACGCATTCGACGACGATGACGACGGCGTCGTCACCTCCGACACGCTGATCGTCGATGTCAACGGATACGAAGGGCCGCTCGATCTTCTCTTGACGCTCGCCAGAAAGCAGAAGGTCGATCTGCGCATGATTTCCGTGCTCGATCTGGCCAACCAGTACCTGCTGTTCATCGAACACCTCAACCGCAGCCGGATCCGTCTTGCTGCCAGCTATCTGGTGATGGCCGCTTGGCTTGCCTATCTCAAGTCACGGCTGCTGCTTCCGGTCGACTCCGACGACAACGAGGTCGATGCCGAGGAACTCGCATCGAGACTCGCCCTTCAACTTGAGCGGCTCCAGGCCATGCGTAAATGCGGCGCACAACTGATGGCGCGGGACCGACTGGGGAAGGATTTCTTCTCGCGGGGAAGCCCCGAAGTCGTCGAGGAGCGGCGCAACGTCAAATTGACCGCATCCATTCTGGACCTTCTGCAGGCCTACGCCCGTGTCCGCACCCGCGACGATTTCAAGCCGCTGCGTCATACCCGGACCCAGATTCTGACAGTCGAACAGGCGCTGGAGCAGCTTCGACCGCTGTTTCAGCAGGCACTGGAGTGGGACGACCTGCTGGGGTTCCTTCCCAAGTCATGGCTGGTCAACCGGACGCATCGGAGATCCGCGACCGCATCGACCTTTGCGGCAGCGCTCGAACTCGTCAAGCGCGGCCAGATCGAAATCCGTCAGTCGGAATCGTTCGCCGAAATTCAGGTTCGTGCCAGGAGACAGTGACATGGATGACCTCTATCACCCAGCAATCCACGATCACGTTGATCCAGAGGATCGCAGCCCGTCGATGGACGAGCAAGAGCGAATGGTCGAAGCGATCCTGTTCGCGACGCCCGAGCCGATGACCGTGCCGCAAATCAGAAGCCGGTTGCCGCATGGGTGCGATCCGGTGGCCGCCATTGCGGGGCTCGTCGAACGCTATGACGGACGCGGCGTACGCCTCGCGCGCGTCGGCAACGCATGGGCTTTCAGAACGGCCCCGGACCTCGGCTACCTGATGCAACCCGAAACCGTCGTGCAGCGCAAGCTGTCTCGCGCCGCCGTCGAAACCCTCGCGATCATCGCCTATCACCAGCCGGTCACTAGAGCCGACATCGAACAAATCCGAGGCGTGACCGTTTCGCGCGGCACCATCGACATCCTGCTCGAACTCGGCTGGATCAAGCTGGGCCAGCGTCGAGAAAGCCCCGGCAGGCCAGTCACGTTCGTGATCACGTCGCAGTTCCTCGACCATTTCGGTCTGTCGAGCCCGCGCGATCTCCCGGGCCTCAAAGAACTGCGAGAAACGGGATTGCTCGAAGGCCAACCGGCGGTTCGGGTCACCGACGAGGCCGGGCAAGATGAGACTGAGCAGGATGAGACCCCCGAATCCGTCGATCAGGATCGCATCGCCGCTTGAGGCCCCGAACATCCGCCGTTCGTCCCGGGGAATCCGACCTGACGACAATTGATCGTTCGAATCAATGCGAACGACGTCGATCGTCCGATGTTGAGCCGCGAATTCAGGTCGATTCCTGTTTCAGTCCGAATCGCTTGATCTCGTAGGGTCGTCCATGGCTGAGCGAGGGAATCCGCGACCGCGCCAGTTCGACCATGCCGAGATCAAGATCGATGGTCGCCTGGGCCGGCCCGTCTCCGCCAAGATCGAGAACGACCTCTCCCCACGGATCGACGACCAGCGAGTGGCCATGGGTTTCGCGCCCGTCGGCATGTCGACCGACCTGGGCTGATGCAATGACCCAGACGCCGTTCTCGATGGCCCGCGCCCTCAGGAGAACCTCCCAATGCGCCCGCCCGGTCGGCACGGTGAAGGCGGATGGAACAAACACGACGGTCGCGCCGCTCTTGCAGTAGTCCCTGTAAAGGTAAGGGAAGCGAACATCGTAGCAGATCGACAGCCCCCAAGGCCCCCATGGCGTGTCGGCAAGAAACGCCTCGGTTCCGGCATCGTAGCGCCTTGATTCTCCTGTCGAATTCTTGCCATCGAGACAAATGTCGAAGAGATGAATCTTGTCGTAGACCCCCCGCGTTCGACCCTTGTTGTCGAGCAGGACGGATCGGTTGAGGAATCTTTCGCCTGGCGCCTTGACGGGGGTTGAACCGATATGGACCCAGAGGTCGTGCCGCGCGGCCTGGTGCCGGCACGCCTTGATATAAGGATCGTCATCAGCCCAGGTCACGTGCCGACTCGCGTCGCGCCCGTCCTGGTTCATCAGCCCCGAGACTTCCGGCAAGGCGAGCAGGTCTGCGCCCTCATCGCCGGCTGCGGCGGCGGCAGCCTCCATGGATTCGATGTTGGCATCGTGGCGGTTCGACGACGTCATCTGCGCCACCGACACCCTCAAGACGTTTGGATTGCCGGCTTTCATGACTCAGTCGGCCGACTTTGGTTGGGTCGCCTCCCTCAACGCTTCCGCGAATGCCTCGTAGAGCAGACGAGAGACCGGATCATGCGAAGCGCGCCACTCGGGATGCCATTGAACGGCGAGAGCGAATCCGGGAGCATCCTCGACTCGAATGGCCTCCTCGGTACCGTCCGGAGCGCGGCCCTCGACGATGATGCGCGCACCCGGCTCCTTGATCCCCTGCCCGTGCAGGGAATTCGTCGTGACCGTGGTCGAGCCAAAGATCCGAGCGAATACTCCGCCTTCGTCGAGCGTGACGTCATGCCTGTGCGCGAATTTTTCGACGATGGTTCCGTCCGGCGGCATTCGGTGATTCATCCGCCCCGGCAGATCGCGTATCTCGGGATGCAGGGTTCCGCCATAGGCGACATTCATCTCCTGGAACCCGCGACAGATGCCAAGAACGGGTTTTCCCGCGTCGACCGCCGCCCTGATCAGCGGCAGCGCCAGCCTGTCGCGTGCCCGGTCGAACTTCCCGTGCGCGTCAGTCGGCTCCTCCCCGTACTCCTCCGGATGAACGTTCGGACGCGCACCCGTGAAGACGAAACCGTCGCACACGTCGAGAATGTCATCGACCGCATTGACATGGGGCAACGACGGCAGGATCACCGCAACTGCGCCGACAACGTCGGAAATCGCCTCGATATTGTGAACGCCGCTCGCCTGGACCGGATACTCTCCATCGATCAGATATCCGTTTCCGCTGACACCAACGACAGGTTTTCTCCTGGCCATTGTCATTGCCGTCTCACCAAAGCGACCATCGCCGATTGACCTTGCCGGTGCGCGGCAACCGATGTCCCGTTGCGGTTCGGGTCGCGAACTCTTTCAGGCATGATCCGAGGCATCGCCGACCGTTCCTTCGAGCACCTGCAGTCGCCGTGCGTGGAGAGCGGGTTCGGTGTACCCGGACGGCGCCTCCACGCCCCCGAAAACGAGATCACAGGCCGCCGCAAATGCCAGCCCGTCGTAATCTGGCGCCATCGGCCTGTAGTCGGGATCACCGGCGTTCTGGGCATCGACCTTGACGGCCATGCGGCGCAACGCATCCATCACTTGCTCTCGTGTCACCACCCCGTGATGAAGCCAGTTGGCCAACATCTGCGACGAGATTCTGCAGGTGGCCCGATCCTCCATCAAGGCAACGTCGTTGATGTCGGGAACCTTTGAGCAGCCGACGCCCTGGTCGACCCACCGGACGACATAACCGAGAATCCCTTGCGCGTTGTTTTCGATCTCGGCCTGGATCTCCTCTGCAGACCAGTTGACGCCGTGCGCAAGCGGAACCGTCAACAGATCGTTCAGCGTCCCGCGCGAGCCCTCCGCCGCGATTTCCTTTTGCCGTTCGAAAACATCCACGTCATGATAATGCGTCGCGTGCAGCGTCGCGGCCGTCGGGCTCGGAACCCATGCACAGTTCGCGCCCGCGAGCGGGTGGTTGGACTTCTGCTCGAGCATGTCACCCATCAGATCGGATGCTGCCCACATGCCCTTGCCGATCTGGGCGCGGCCGGAAAACCCGCAGGCAAGGCCGATGTCGACGTTGCGATCCTCGTAGGAACTGATCCATGGCTGCGTCCGGATGTCGTTCTTCCGCAGGAACGGTCCGGCTTCCATGGCCGTGTGAATCTCGTCGCCCGTTCGGTCGAGAAACCCGGTGTTGATGAACGCGACTCGCTCCCGCGCCTCGTGAATGCACGCCTTGAGGTTGACCGATGTCCGGCGTTCCTCGTCCATGATGCCGATCTTCACCGTGTTGGACGGAAGCTCGAGCACGCTCTCGATCTTCGAAAAGACACGGTTGACGTGGGCGACTTCGTCCGGCCCGTGCAGTTTCGGAACCACGACATAGACCGATCCCTTTCGCGAGTTCCTGCCGCCGTGGGTCGAATCGAGGTCGTGTCGCGCAATCATAACCGTGCACATGCCGTCAATCAGCGATTCGTGGACTTCCCTGCCTTCCCGATCGAGGATCGCAGGATTGGTCATCAGCAACCCGACATTGCGGACCAGCAACAAGGACGTCCCGCGCAGGGTGACGAAATGTCCGTAACGATTGGTATGCACGATGTCGTCATTCAATTGGCGGCGATGCACGCGGCCTGCCTTCTCGAAGCTCGCCACGAGCGTGCCGTTCATGAGCCCGAGCCAGTTTCGATAGACGGCGGTCTTTTCGGCCGCATTCACGGCTGCGACCGAGTCCTCGCAATCGACGATGGTCGTCAGCGCGGATTCGAGCACGATGTCCGAAATGCCGGCCTTGTCCGTGCGACCGATCGGATCTTTCGAATCGAATCGGACAATGATGCGCAGCCCGTTGTTCCAGAAAACCGCCATGTCGGGACTGTTCGGGTTGCCCTGGTAACCGTGAAACTGCGAGTAATCCGACAATGGATGATACAGGTGTCCAATGCGCGCCATCAGGTATTCGCCGGAAACGACGTAGCGGTCAACGTCGTGATGGCTGACACCTTCGAGTGGAATCGCCCGGTCGAGAAATTCGCGTCCCCAGCGGATGACCTTGGCGCCGTGATCTGGGTCATAGTCGCCATATGGCGCGTGCCCGAGGGCATCTGTCCCGTAAAGCGCATCATAGAGGGATCCCCAACGCGCGTTGGCGGCATTGAGGGCGTATCGAGCGTTTGACGCAGGCACGACGAGTTGAGGCCCCGCCACCTTGGAGATCTCTTCGTCGATGTTCTGGGTCCTGATCCGAAAGTCAGGGACGTCGGGACACAGGTATCCGACTTCCTCCAGGAACGTCCTGGTCATTTCGGGAGTCACGTTCTGCCCGCGATGATCCCGATACCACTGGTCGATCTGGCCTTGCAGTTGATCGCGGTGGCGCAGAAGCGCTCGTTGCTGATCGCCGAATGTGTCGACGAGTTCGGCGAATCCGGACCAGAACCGCTCGGGTTCCACTCCAGTACCCGGCAACGCCTCGTGGTCGATGAAGTCGGCAAGTTCGCTGTCAACCTGCAACCCGGCTTTTTCTGTTCTTTCCACGGCCATTCCACTCTCTGGATCGATTCCTGTGGGGCCCACCGACACGGCTGAGCCACGGGCGGTGGGTAGTGCAGTTTGCGGGGATGGGCAACCATTCGGTTGGGGGATTCCTTTGCCGGTGTTCGCCCAATTCGGGGTCGATTGCGAACTCTTGGTGGCGGATCCCCCGCCCCGGCACCCGATGGACGCGTGACGGGCGGTCGCCATGCCGCATCGGCATCGCCAAAGTGATCAACGTGCGAACCAAGATCGCTGGTCCGGAACTCCGAATGGACTCCATCGCGTTCGGCGCGCGACGCTTGCACTGACCAGACGCCTTTTGTACGTGAGCGGATGACGGATGATCGCGCGTTCGAGGACGGATGCGAGGCCACGCATGCCTCGCGTTCCAGTGCGCGCGTTCTGGCAGACGGTTGACGATTCCGGCGGGATCAAGCGGGCCGTTTCTGGCAGGCGCGCACCATTGCGAAGACGAAGATGAAGAGGCACGGACCAGTGAGCAAAACGGCAGGAGCGAATTCGGACGCCGAGCGGGGGGAGCCCAAGCCATGGACGTTCACCCTCGGTGGAGAGGCCTGGGAAGTCGTGGTGGGCATGGAAGTTCATGCCCAGGTCAGTTCGCAGTCGAAACTCTTCTCCGGCGCCTCGACGGCCTTTGGGGCCAGCCCCAACGTCAATGTGTCGTTCGTCGATGCGGCAATGCCGGGCATGCTGCCGGTCGTTAACGACTACTGCATCGAACAGGCCATCCGCACCGGCCTTGGGCTGCGCGCCAAGATCAATCTCTTCAGCCAGTTCGACCGCAAGAACTACTTCTATCCGGATCTGCCGCAGGGCTACCAGATATCCCAGCTGTATCATCCGATCGTCGGCGAAGGCGAAGTGCTGGTCAATCTCGGTCCCGGGTCGGTCAGACGGGTGCGAATCGAGCGGATTCATCTCGAACAGGATGCAGGCAAGTCCGTCCACGACATGGACCCCGAACACTCCTTTGTCGACTTCAACCGCACGGGCGTGGCCTTGATGGAAATCGTCAGCCGTCCGGACATCCGGGGGCCTGCCGAGGCGGCGGCCTATCTCGGCAAGCTGCGCCAGATCATGCGCTACCTCGGGACCTGTGACGGCAACATGCAGGAAGGCAGTCTGCGCGCCGACGTCAACGTCTCGGTCTGCAGACCCGGCAGCCACGAGGCATATGTCGAGAGCGGCGACTTCGGCAATCTCGGGACGCGCTGCGAAATCAAGAACATGAACTCGATGCGGTTCATTCAGCAAGCGATCGAAAGCGAGGCCCGACGCCAGGCAGCCATCCTCGAGGACGGCGGAACGATCAAGCAGGAAACGCGGCTGTTCGACCCCGACCGGCTTGAAACCCGGTCCATGCGATCCAAGGAAGAGGCGCATGACTACCGGTACTTTCCGTGCCCGGACCTCCTGCCGCTGAGGCTCGATCCGGCCCGGATCGAGGAGATCTCCCGGGCGCTGCCGGAATTGCCCGATGCGAAACGCGACCGTTTCATCCAGGACTACGGCGTGACCGAGTACGATGCGGACGTTCTCACCGCCGATGTTGCCGATGCCGACTATTTCGAGGTCGTTGCTCGCGGGCGCGACGGAAAACTCGCCGCGAACTGGGTCGTCAACGAACTGTTCGGGCGCCTGAACAAGGAAGACCTGGCCATCGAGGACAGCCCGATTTCGGCCGATCAGCTCGGTCGCATACTTGATCTGGTCTCTTCGGAAGAGATTTCGGGGAAGATTGCCAAGGACCTGTTCGAGATCGTCTGGACCGAAGGCGGCGATCCGGCCGAGATCGTCGCAAGCCGGGGCATGAAACAGGTGACTGACATCACCGCGCTCGAAGCGGTTGTCGACGAGATCATCGCGTCGTCGCCCGAGCAGGTCGAACGGGTGTCGCAGAACCCCAAGGTGCTGGGCTGGTTCGTCGGTCAGGTCATGAAAGCAACCGGTGGAAAAGCGAATCCGAAGCTGGTAAACGATCTTTTGCGATCCAGACTGAAGTCTTGATCTGTCCGCGTGCACTCGCCATCTGCGTCGTGGCTTCGAACGGGACGTCCTGTCAGCATTCAATCCAGGCAAGATTCGATGAAGCATGAATACAAGATGGAACCGGCCAGACGTCAGCCCGACCGCATCAGGGGCGTGCGCTCTCCACACGAACGCCTCGCGACCGGCTTGACCGAACAATTGAACGCCGCTGCACTGGACGGGTGGGAATACGTGCGAACCGACTCGTTCCCGGTCGAGTACAGATCAGGGCTGTTTCGGGCGAAGGTTGTCGAGGTCGCGGCCTTCCTGGTCTTTCGACGCCCCGCCGTGTTCGAGAGCCCTGTTCGACACGACGTCGGTCACCCGAGAGTCGATCCTGACGAGAACGGCCACCCGCCCATGACCGGACAGCCGGAGCCGGGGTTGCGACCCGTGCCGCCCGTCACCTTGCGGCACCCGTCCGAGGAGGACGATGCGTTTCGCGCGCCGCCACCCGTCGGCAGACCCTGATTCGCCGGGCAGCCTCGGAGGCAGGCTTCGCCAATCATCGGTGAGGTCGATACCCAAGCCGGGTGACGATCACCGCGAGACCGTCACGCTGAAGTCGGAACGTTCTGCGAGTCCAGCATTTTCCGCGCAAGTCCACGGGCCTCGTCCAACGACCCGACGACCCGGTCGCTCGGCAGCGGTCCGAGGACGTCAAAGCTCTGCAGCGTCTTGGCCACCTCCCCGCCCAGACCCATGACGATGCATTCCGTGTCCGAGTCGGCCGCCAGTTGCACCAGTTGCCCGATGACCATTGCCGCACTGTCGTCAATGTAACTCGCATCCGAAAAATCGAAGATGACCACTTCGTGTTCCCGGATGTCGAGGCCGATCACGCTCACCAGCTTGTGCGACGAGGCGACGGTCAACGTCCCCCGGAACGCGACCATTCCGACCCGGGCCGAAAGAGGGTCCGCATCCGCTGGCAACTCGGCATCATCCGCAAAAAATGTGGCGTCCAACAGCGGTACCGAAATCACCTCGTCGAGTTCCAGCCTTTCCAGTCGCCGGGCATGCACCATGCCTCCAGCAATCAGGCCGATGGCGACTGCGGTGATCAGATCGACGAACACCGTCAGTCCCAACGTCATGACCATCACGAGCAGATGCTCGATTCTGAGGCGGTGAACCCGAACGAGCATCCGCCAATCGACAATGTCCCAGCCGACCTTGATCAGGACTCCAGCCAGGGCAGCAATCGGGATCACCTCGACGAACCGCCCCAGGCCGAGAACGACGCCCAGCAGCAGCAATGCCATCAAGGCGCCGGAGACCGACGTCGATCCACCTGAACGGATGTTGGTGACCGTGCCCACAGTCGCACCGGCACCTGGCAAGGCCCCAAACAGTCCTGCGACCATGTTGCCGATGCCCTGCCCGATCAGTTCGCGATCCGGTTTGTGCTGCCTGCCGGTCAGCGCATCCGCAACCAGCGAGGTCAGGAGGCTGTCGACCGAACCCAGGAGGGCGAGAATGAGCGCCGGCTGGAGTGCGTGCAGCAGAAAAGCCGCCGCAGGCAGTTCAAATTGCAGGGTTGGCAACCCGGTCGGGACCGCGCCAATGACCTGCGCATCCGTGAACCACAGAACGCCAAGCCCCGTCCCGACAGCAAGCGCCACAAGTGCCCTGGGCGCGAACTTCGTCAACCGCTTCGGCCAAAGAAACCCGACCGCGACCGTGGCCACGCCGATGACAAGCGCGCCGACGTGAATGTCGCTGAGCGCCGCTGGAAGCGCGCGAACGGCGCCGACTGCGCCACCTTTGACGCCCGGGGCGCCAAGCAAGGGCAACAATTGCATCAGCATGATGATCACGCCGATTCCGGACATGAACCCGGAAATGACCACACTCGGCGTATAGGCGACAAATCGGCCGATCCGGGAGATGCCCAGCAACACTTGCAGCAATCCGGCCAGAACCACGATCGTCAGGGCTTCGGAGAGAGTGCTTGCATGGCTCGTCAGAATGACCGCCATTGCGACGGACATCGGTGCTGTCGGCCCCGAGATCTGCGCTTTCGTGCCGCCGAAGACAGCCGCAAAGAAACCAACCGCGATGGCCCCGTAGAGTCCGGCCGCTGCACCCATCCCAGAGGCAATTCCGAATCCAAGCGACATCGGAAGCGCCACGACCATCGAGGTGACGCCACCAAAGATATCACCGCGCAGTGTGTCGAGGTCGTACTTGATCACGTTGCTCTCCGTCGTGCCGAGATGCCCCGTGACGGGACCCGCAAGCCCGTCATTCCCAACTCAGCCCTTTCTTCGCCCGATCAACCTGACAGTTATGCCGAATTGTCATGGAATCCTGGTCGCCTGTCGATCTGCAAGACCGGTTTCCCACCTCATCAGGTCGCCGCCGTCGCCATCGGAGGCTGTCATCCCTCGATTCGAAACTCGGATCGACATCCTGGCTCGGTACTTCAACCCTTTGTCGGCCGAAAGTCGAACGCGGTGGGCCGCCGTGCCCCCATAATCAAGCGACTTCACGACTTCAACACCAACCGCAACGCGTCAGCCGATTTCGGCCCGAATCGAGGACGACTCTTCGGGAGTTGGCTGGAACCTTGAGAGCGCCCGAGTCGGAAGCTGGCGCCCTGCGTGATTCATGGCTCGACACCATCGGCGTCGAGCGACAATGCGTGAAGTCCCGATGCGAACTCGGACTGCAGCGATCGATAGATCAACCGCTGGCGCTCGACTCGGCCAAGGCCGCCGAGCGACTCTGCCCGAATGCGGATTCGGTAGTGGGTCTCGCCCTCTTCACGGTACCCCGCATGCCCGCGATGCGCCGAACTCTGATCGACGATTTCAAGCTCTGTCGGGGCGAATTCGCGCTGCAACACCATCTCCATTCGCTCTTTTCGGTTCATGTCGCTGTCGGAGCCTTTCGCGCAATTGAAGCTAGGAACTTCTTCGATTTGGTGTATGCTACGCAACCCGAAGTCGAAACTGTCAGATTCAGGTGGAGTCATGGCCGGCGGGTCCCCATTCGAATACGACATATCCGTGTCAGCCGACAAGCGCCGTCGCGCCCGGTCGCGCCGTGGCATGTCCGGGGCATTCGAGACGTCGGTTCGCATCTGCGCGCATCCGGGATGCAAAGAGCCGGCGAAGTATCGCGCTCCCAAGCATCCCGACATGAAGCCGGGCGTCACCTGGTACTGTCGCAAGCACGCGCGCCAGTACAACCTGGGCTGGAATTTCTTCGACAATCACAGCGATTCCGACGCAGATGCCGACCAGAGCCCTGACGGAATCGACATGAAGCAGGACGAATCCTCGTCGCAGGGGTCAACCCACGCATGGGACCGGTTCGGTGTCGATGATCCCCTCGACGTTCTGGGGATGAACTCGACGCAGAACCCCGGCCCAGGCAACCGCCTCGGAAACGCGCGGAAGCTGTCGCCGGTCGAGCGCAAGGCATTGCACATTCTCGATGCCCGCGATCACTGGTCGATGGATGCGATTCGCAAGCAGTACAAGCAGCTCGTCAAGGACCTTCACCCCGACATGAACGGGGGCGACCGAACCGAGGAAGACCGGCTCCAGGAAGTCGTCTGGGCATGGGAACAGATCCGCAAGAGCCCGGGGTTTCGGGACTGATCCGTCCGACGCGAGTCGCGCTGCACTTTCCCCGCTGACAGGGAGCGGCGAAGCCCCCGGATCCAGGACAACGTCGCGATGCTTCGTCTCGCTTGCCCCGACGCAAGAGCGCCTCGGCCCGAGCGGTCCCCCATCCATGCAGAACCGATTGCGGCAAACCCTGGCCGAAAATGGCACGTTCCGGCTTCACCTGCCACTTGCACCTCAAACGATATTGTTTCAGTAAGCGTCCAGACCTCCTTCATTTGATCAGCACAAAAATGGAAATCGGACATGGCGGACGGTAATCTCGAAGCGGTCGCACGGCCAAGCGTGCGCGTGAGAGTCGACGAGACATTCGGCTTCGAAAGCGACATGGAAGTCCATGCGTTCGCAAGCGCGGGCGAACGGGTGCCCCCGGTCGACGAATGCTACCGATTCGACCCCGAAACGACGCTCGCCATTCTTGCGGGCTTTGCCCACAATCGACGGGTCCTGATCCAAGGCTACCACGGAACCGGCAAGTCGACGCATATCGAGCAGGTCGCCGCGCGGCTGAACTGGCCCTGTGCGCGAGTCAATCTCGACAGTCACATCAGCCGCATCGACCTGATCGGCAAGGACGCGATCAAGATCAGGGACGGCAAGCAGGTGACGGAGTTTCACGAGGGCATCCTGCCCTGGGCGCTCCGAAACCCGGTCGCCATGGTCTTCGACGAATACGACGCCGGGCGGGCGGACGTGATGTTCGTCATTCAGCGCGTGCTCGAGGTCGACGGAAAGCTCACCCTGCTCGACCAGAACGAGGTCATTCACCCGCATCCGTATTTCCGCCTCTTCGCGACCGCCAACACGGTCGGCCTCGGCGACACCACCGGGCTGTATCACGGCACCCAGCAGATCAACCAAGGACAGATGGACCGCTGGTCGATGGTCGCGACCCTGAACTATCTCAGTCACGAGGCCGAGTGCCGAATCGTCCAAGCCAAGTGCCCCGAAGCCAAGGCCGAGGACATCGGGCGAATGGTCACGGTCGCGGGCCTTTCCCGCACGGCATTCATGAACGGCGACATTTCGACGGTGATGTCTCCACGAACGGTGATTTCCTGGGCGGAAAACGCGCGGATCTTCAAGGATCTGGGTTTCGCGTTTCGACTGACCTTCCTCAACAAGTGCGACGAACTCGAGCGCGCGACCCTGGCCGAGTTCTACCAGCGCTGCTTTGACGAGGAACTGCCCGAAAGCGCCGCGTCGGTCAGCCTGGGGTAAGATCGACCACCCGAAGCGAGCGCGTCATGGCAGGAGACACCCAGAGCCCCTCCGGTTCCTTCAGAAAGGCCCTGTCCGAAGCGACCCGCGCGATGGCCAATCGGCCGGAGCTCGAGGTCACCTTTGGCGTGGACTCCCCTGGTGCATCGGGCGACACCGTCCGGCTGCCGCATGTCCCGCGTCGGCTGAAGGACGATTCGATCCTGCGACTGCGCGGGACCGCGGACGCTCTTGCGCTCCGACTGCGATTTCACGATGAATCGACCCACCGGCACCTCGTGCCCGAGGGACCGACAGCCCGAGAACTCTACGAATCGATGGAGTCGGCCCGGTGCGAAGCCCTTGGGGTACGGGCAATGCCGGGATGCGCCGTCAACATCGATGCCAAGATCACCGCGGATCTTGAGAACATCTTCGCGAAAGACCAGGACGATGCGGCAACCGCGCCGCTGTCGATCGCGCTCGGGCACCTCATCCGTTATCGAGCAACCGGGCGAGCGCTGCCGTCACTCGCAGCTCACGTGGTCGAACTCTGGCGCGGACATATCGAGGCGCATGCCGGAAAGACACTGGACCGGATCGACCAGGCAATGGACAGCCAGGAGGATTTTGCCCGCCTGAGCCGCCAGATCATCAGCGATCTCGGATTCGGCGACCAGCTGGGCGAGGATCCCGACAGCGAAGCGCCCGAAGACCCGCAGGATGCGGAACAGGAAGACGACGGTGGCGAGGGTGAATCTGCCGCCGACCAGGACTCGTCCGACGACATCGAGCACCGGCCCGAAGCGAGCGAAGACGACAGCGATGCCGATGCCGAGCTGATCCAGACCGAAGGCGACATCCCCGACGCCGATGACGACGAGTACCAGTCGGACGCGGACATGCCGCCCAATCCGCCGGAAAGCGTGCATGTTTCCGATGCCGACCCCGACTACAAGGTGTTCACGACCGAGTTCGACGAAGAGGTGATGGCGACAGACCTTGCCGAGCCGGAAGAGCTGGAACGCCTGCGATCGTATCTCGATCAGCAGCTCGAGCCCTTGAAGGGCGCGGTGGCGCGACTGGCAAACCGATTGCAGCGACGGCTCCAGGCTCAGCAGAACAGGTCATGGCAGTTCGACATGGAAGAGGGCATCCTCGACACGGGACGGCTGGCGCGGATCGTCGCGAATCCGACAACGCCCCTGTCGTTCAAGGTCGAGCGGAACATCAAGTTTCGCGACACGATCGTCACGATCCTTCTCGACAATTCCGGCTCGATGCGGGGACGGCCGATCTCGATCGCGGCGATCTGCGCCGACGTGCTCGCCCAGACGCTGGAACGCTGTCAGGTCAAGTGCGAGATCCTGGGATTCACCACCCGAGGCTGGAAAGGCGGAAGGTCACGGGAAAAGTGGCTGCTTGAAGACCGACCGCAGACACCCGGTCGGCTGAACGACATCCGCCATGTCATCTACAAGGCCGCAGACGCACCATGGCGGCGCGCCCGACCCGGGCTCGGGCTGATGATGAAGGAGGGAATCCTCAAGGAGAACATCGACGGCGAGGCTCTCGAGTGGGCGTATCGACGGATCATGCGGCGGCCGGAACAACGGCACATCCTGATGGTCATCTCGGACGGGGCGCCGGTCGACGACAGCACTTTGTCGGTCAACTCGGCCAACTACCTCGAAAAGCACCTTCGCGATGTCATTGCCATGATCGAGAACTCGCGGTTTGCCGAACTGATCGCCATCGGAATCGGACACGACGTCAACAGATACTACCGTCGCGCGGTCACGATCACCGATGCCGAACAGCTTGCGGGCGTCATGACCGAACAGCTCGCAGCGCTGTTCGACGACGACGAGCCGGCGACGGGCCGGATGCGCACCCGCCCCGCGGCCTGATGTTCCAGAGGTTTTCCGACGACGCGGTTCCCCGGTTCGACCCAAAGCGCCTCGCTGCGCTGAGAAAACAGATGCGCGAGAACGCGCTCGACGGTTTCCTCGTCCCCTCGGACGGGCCATGGCTCGGCAATGGCAAGGCTCCAGCGGACCGCCGACTGGCATGGGTGAGCGGGTTCACCGGATCGACCGGTCTCCTGGTGGCGCTTGGCGACAACGCTCGACTGTTCGTGGATGGACGGTATACCGTCCAGGCCAAACGGGAGGTCGACGGGAGTCTCATCAGCGTCGACTCGCTCGAAATGGATCGCATCAGCGGTTTTGTGGCGAACGGTCGCACCGACGGGTCGACAGTGTCGGTCGGCTATGACCCGCGCCTGCACAGCCGGTCATGGATCAACCGTTTCCGCAAGGCAATCGAGGGGAGCGAGGCGAACTGCAGCCTGCGCCCCTGCGACAACCTGATCGATCGAATCTGGGTTGACCGCCCGAAACGGCCCATGCGCCCGATGACACCGTACCCCGAAGAGCGCGCGGGGGCCTCGTCCCATAGCAAGCGAGCCGGAATTGCGAAGGCCATCCGCAAGCTCGGCTGCAAGCACGCCTTGGTGACCAGTCCCGATTCAATCGCATGGCTCCTGAACACGCGCGGCGCGGACATCGACAATGTCCCGGTGACCGAGGCCATGGCAGTTGTCGCGGACGATGCGAGCGTCATGCTGTTCATGAACGAAGCCAAGGCCGACAACGATCTCAGAGCGCACCTGGGACCCGAGATCGCCGTCCAGCCTCTCGAGGCACTTGACGACTTCGTTCGCAACCTGGCGGGACCCGTTCTGGTCGACCCGGAGCGAACCTCGGATTGGCTGACAAGCCTTGCAAGCGAATCCGGCGCCAAGCTCGTGACCAAGCCGGACCCGATCATGCTCGCCAAGGCGATCAAGAACGAAACCGAACTGCGCGGCATCGAGCGCGCGCACGCGCGGGACGGCGCTGCATGTGTCGAATTCCTGTCTTGGCTGAGTGCCGCCGAGGGCGACCAGACCCTGTCGGAAATCGAACTGGTGACAAGACTGGAGAGTTGTCGCAGGGCGACCAACAAGCTGAAGGACATCGCCTTCGACACCATCTGCGGTGCGGGCCCGAACGGCGCGATCATCCACTACAGGGTGACCGAAGCCACCAATCGCCAAATCGGCAGGGACGACATCATCGTCATCGACAGCGGCGGACAGTACGAAGACGGAACCACGGACGTCACCCGAACCTTGGCCACCGGGACGCCCTCCCGCGACGCAATTCAGGCCTACACGCTGGTTCTCAAGGGCATGATTGCCATGTCACGCCTTCGCTGGCCCGCCGGACTCGCAGGTTGCCACATCGATGCCATCGCCAGGGCGCCCTTGTGGACGCGCGGCCTGGATTACGAGCATGGAACCGGGCACGGGGTCGGCGCGTATCTTGACGTGCACGAAGGTCCACAGGCAATCTCGCGGCGGTCCAACGTCCCGCTTGTCGCCGGCATGGTCGTGTCGAACGAACCCGGATACTACCGTACCGACGGGTTCGGGATCAGGATCGAGAACCTGCTCGCCGTCCAGGAATGCGAAGCCGTCTCGGGGGAACGCGACATGCTGGAGTTCCGCACATTGACGCTGGTTCCGCTGGAACATCGATTGATCGATCCGTCGATGCTGCAGAGAGACGAAATCGAGTGGATCGATTCCTACCACGCGACGGTGTTCGAACGCCTCGTGCCCCTTTGCACCTCCGAAACCGCCTCGTGGCTCGAGCATGCTTGCCGCAGGATCGGCGAAGCGGCGCCGACGCCGGGTTGACGATGGCAAAGATGCATGAAGAAATGACGAAGTGCGCTGCAAGGCATGACAGTGATCATGACCCCGGCAACCTGAACTTGAACGGCAGGTGCCTTGGCGCCCAACCGGTCGGTTCAGGCGAAACTCCACTGCAGAGGAACGATGACGATGTCGATTGAGTCGGCGATAGCGAAACTGCAGGAGATCATGGGCGACCAGGTGAAGACCTCGAACGCGGTCCGAATGGAACACGGGCAGAACGAGTCGTATTTCAAGGTCACGCCGCCCGATGCGGTCGTGCGTCCGCACTCGACGGAGGACGTCGCGCGAATCGTCCGGGTCTGCGCGGCCGAGAACTGTCCTGTCATCGCACGCGGCGTCGGGACCTCGCTCGAAGGCCACGCACTGGCTTTCCGTGGCGGCATCTCGCTCGACATGTGCGCCATGGACAAGGTCCTTGCCATCAATCCCGACGACATGGATGCAATCGTCCAGCCGGGCGTGACGCGGGAGCAATTGAACGCGGCCCTTCGCGACACGGGCCTGTTCTTTCCGATCGATCCCGGCGCCAACGCCACGTTGGGCGGCATGGCGGCCACCCGCGCATCGGGCACAACGGCCGTTCGATACGGAACCATGAAGGACAACGTTCTCGCTCTCGAGGTCGTCCTCGGCGATGGCCGGGTCATCCGCACCGGCACTCGAGCGCGAAAGAGTTCCGCCGGATACGATCTGACCGGTCTGTTCGTCGGCTCCGAAGGCACCCTTGGTGTTGCCACCGAACTCACGCTCAGGCTGCACGGGCTTCCCGAAGCCATGTCGTCGGCGGTCTGCGCCTTCGATGACGTCGAATCGACCGTCCACACGGTCATTGCGACCATTCAGATGGGCGTGCCGGTTGCAAGAATCGAGTTGGCCGACACCTCCATGGTTCGTGCGCTCAATGCCTGGGACGCGAGCATGGAACTGCCCGAAAAACCCCATCTGTTCATGGAGTTCCACGGAACCCAGGGCGCCATCGCCGAGCAGGAGGAAACCGTCGGCGAACTCGTTGCGTCCTTCGGCGGCAGCGCTTTCAAGTGGGCGACGACATCCGAGGACCGCAACGCGCTTTGGCGGGCCCGACACCAGGCATACTATGCCGCAAAGGCGATGCGACCGGGGTGCAGAGTCGTCACGACCGACGTCTGCGTGCCGATTTCGCGCCTCGCTCAGGCCATCGGCGAAACCGCTGCAGAAATCGAGGCGAGCCCGATCGAGGGTCCGATCGTCGGCCATGTCGGCGACGGGAATTTTCACGCGGCGCTACTGATCGATCCGGACAGCCCCGAAGAGCTGAGAATCGCGAAGGACCTCGTCGCGCGGATGAATCGACGGGCGCTCCGACTCGGCGGCACCATCACCGGAGAACACGGGATCGGTGTCGGAAAGATGCCGTTCATGGCGGAGGAGCACGGCGACGCCTGGTCGGTCATGGCCGAGATCAAGCGCGCGATCGACCCTGGCGATGTCATGAATCCGGGCAAGGTCGTCGCCGTCAACTGAACCCTGCCAACCGCCCGCACCGCAATTCGAAACCGCTTTCTCTCCCGAGGCAATCGTTCCGAGGTCCGCGCTGCGTTGTCGGTGGACGCGAGAGAGGAATGGATCAGCCCGGACCCGCGTCCGCAAGTGGCTCGAGGCGCTGACGCCGATCGTCGAGCAATGCCTGTGCAGCGGCGCTGGCTTGTGCAGTGACCTTGCTTCCTGCCAGCATGCGGGCAAGTTCCGCGACCCGGCTGTCGGTTTCGAGGGCAGTCACGCCGACGGACGCCCCAACCCGGTCGTCGGTGTCGCGTTTCGACACGAGGAAATGGTGATCCGCACAGGCCGCGACCTGCGGCGAGTGGGTGACCACCAGGATCTGGGTCTTTTTCGCCAATGCCGACAGCCTACGTCCGACCGCATCCGCCGTGGCGCCTCCGACGCCCTGATCGATTTCATCGAAGACCAGCATCAACGGCTCGTCATTGGCCGCAAGGCACGCCTTGAGAGCGAGGAGAAACCGCGACAGCTCGCCGCCTGAGGCGATTTGATCGAGAGCGCCCGCCGGCATCCCCGAATTGGTCGAAGCCATGAATCTCACCGCATCTGAGCCCCGAGGACCGGAGGGAGCCTCGACGATCTCGGTGCTGAATGTCGCGTTCGCCAGCTTGAGGGATGGAAGCTCCTCCACCATCATCGCATCGAGCCGGTTTCCGGCCTCCCGCCGGCATTCGGACAGCCCTGCCGCCTCACGTCGGTAGCTGGCCTCGGCCTCCCGCAACCCGATTTCGAGACCGGCGACCTCGGTCTCGAATCCGTCGATCGCCGACAGTCTTTCGGCGAGCGACTCCCTGACCTCTTCAAGCTGATCGGGTTGAACGCCATGCTTGCGTGCAAGGCTCTTGAGAGCGAACAGCCGCTCCTCGATGTCCTCGAGATCGGAAGGCGAAACGTCGAAGACCTCGAGGCAATCGACAATGTTCCGTTCGGCTGTCGCGATCTCCTCCACAGCGCGGTCCAGGGCTTCGACTGCGTCGTCAAGTAGATCCTCGGTTTCTGCCCGAGGACCGCTCAGCCAGCCGATGGCCTCGGTGATCTGCCCATCGGCACCGTGGGAGCCGATGCGTTCAAGTGCGCGCGACAGATCGTCCCGGATGCGTTCCGACGATCGCGCCAGCCGGCGCTTCTGTTCGAGCCTGTCGACTTCCCCTTCCTCGGGAGCGAGTTCGTCGATTTCCGTGACGGAGTGTCGGAGAAAGTCCAGTTCCTGCCTGCCGCTGTCCTCGCGGCGTCGGGCGGCCTCCAGCTGGTCCTGGCTTTCGCGCCACAGATTCCAGCTGCGCCGGACACTGGAGGCGTCAGCGCCTGCGTACTGGTCGAGCAGCGCCAGATGGTAGCCAGGGTCCAGGAGGCCGTGTCCCTGGTGCTGTCCCACCATCTCGACCAGCCCTTCAGCAACGTTCCTGAGGCTTTCGAGCGTGCAGCGCCGGTCGTTGACATACGCCACGGTCCGACCGTCGGGCCGAAGCCTGCGTCGAAGCAGGACGGGTGAGGCACGAGGCAGCCCGATGGTCTCGAGAACCTCCATTGCCTGGTGATTGTCGGGAATGTCGAAACTGGCGGTGACCTCGCCCGGCTGCTCGGGGTCGCGAAGCATCCCTGCGCGAGCGCCGCCGCCGAGGACGAAGCCAAGACACCCGAGAAGTATGGATTTTCCGGCTCCGGTCTCGCCCGTCAGCACGTTCAGACCCGGCTGAAACTCGATTTCCAGCCGGTCCACCAGGATCATGTCGCGAATTTCCAGCCAGGTCAGCACAGGTCATCCTCTGACCGAAACGGTTACAGCCATTCCCCCTTGATCACGCGACGGTAGATCTCTCCAAGCCACCCGGTCGCGCCCTCGTCAGGGGAACCGGACGCAAGATCTCTGTCGGCCAGCAGGGTGTAGCTGTCCTGGTACCACTCGGAGCCGCGAAAGTTGTGGCCGAGTATCGCCGCCGCGATAAGGGCTTCGTCATCGAGTCCCAAGGACAAATTGGCCTCGACAAGCCGGTGAAGCGCTTCGGGGGTGTGCGAGGTCGTGCCGTATTCCTCCACGACCACGCGGAAGCGATTGATGGCAGCGCCAAAATGGCCCTGCTTCATGTAGTAGCGGCCGATTTCCATTTCCTTCGCCGCAAGGTGGTCGAATGCCAGATCGAGCTTCAGCTGCGCCGACGTCGCGAATTCGCTGTCGGGATAAAATTCGACAACGGTCCGCAGTGCGCGAATGGCGTCGATCGTGACTGCATGGTCGCGGCTGACGTCGTCGATCCGGTCGTAGTAGCTGAGCGCGATCAGATACTGCGCGTAGGCTGCGTCTTCATCTGCCGGGTAGAAGTCGAGGTAACGCGATGCCGCCACCCGGCTTTCCTCGTAAAGACCCGCTCGCTGGTACGCGATTGCGGACATGATCACGGAACGCTTGGCGTATTCGGAATACGGGTAGAGGCGCTCGACTTCGCCGAACAGAATCGCCGCATCGGCGTAATCCGCATCCTGCAGGAGCTGTTCTGCCGAGGCGAACAGGACCTCGGGCGGCCGGTCCTCGTTTGGAACTTCGTCGTTTCCGCAGGCGGACAGTAGCAGCAGTCCGGCCAGAAGTCCGGACTTCAAAAGATCGATTGGCAAAGGCTTGATCACGAACGGTCGCACTCCATCAGGATCGGATTTCGGTCTCGACGAAGGATGCGTTTACACAACCGACCGTTTCCCGGCAACCGACCACTCGTTTCGTGACTGTCGCCTCTGGTCCGCGATGTCGTCGAAATGGATCGCCGCATCAGGTCGTGCCGTCGGTCTGCTCGCGAAGTCCGCAGCAGTCACGCTGATGTCGCCATTCACGCAATTCGCCTGGTCAATTCGGACAGTTGCCAGTCACCAACACGGAGGACGTTCGAGGGACACCCGCTCGGACCTGCCTCGTCTCAAGAGAGAACGGCGTCGGAGCCCTTGGGCGTGTCCGAATCTCGGCGCAGATCGTCGAGCATGATGTGAAAGCCTGGCATCAAGTTGTTCATGGCGTCGTCGCAGATGACGATATCCCATGCATCGGGGGTGGCAAACAGTTCATGAAGGAGTCGGATCGTTGCCGTGTGCCCTGCCTTGAAGCCACTGAATCTGCCCAGTATCGGCGCGCCGGCCAGCGCCATGTCCCCAAAGGCGTCCAGTATCTTGTGGCGGACGCATTCATCCTCTTGTCGAAATCCTCCGGGGTTCAGCACACCCTTTTCATCCGAGATGACCAACGTGGTTTGCAGGCTGCCGCCGAGGCCGAGGCCTCGTTCACGGATCTTCGGGATATCAATGTCCCGGACGAAGGTCCGCGACAGGCTGAGTTCACGGACGAAGGTTCCGTTGGCCATGTTGAGCGACTTGGTCTGCTTGCCGATCGTGTCAGACGGGAAGTCGATGTGAAAATCGATCTCTGGCGCATCGGACGGAGACAGAGAGACTGTCACGTCGTTGTCCATTGCGACGCTCACCGGCTTGAGTATCCTGATGGCGCGGATTGGCGCGTCAAGCTGCTTGACGCCAACACGAAGGATCTTCTGCACGAACTGTTCGGCGCTTCCGTCCATGATCGGGACTTCCGGTCTGTCGATTTCAATCCGGACGTTGAAGATACCGGTTCCAGCCAGCGCTGCCATGATGTGTTCGACAGTTGACACCTTGATGCCATCCTCGTTGCCGATGACGGTGCAAAGGTCGGTTCGCGTCACACGATCATATGTGGCCGGGATGCGGTTGTTGCGATCGGTGATGTCTGTCCGTTCAAACCAGATGCCGTGATCTGCCGGTGCAGGATAAAGGGTCATGGAAACCGGTTTCCCCTTGTGGAGGCCGATCCCCGTGAAAGTGATCTTGTCTTTCAAAGTTGCTTGCAAATGTTCGCCCACGCTTGTTTGTGTTCTTGTTTCTGGCGAAGGACCAGTCCATGGATTCGGACCGGGCCCCTGAACCGCTGCGGTTCTCACAAATTCGCCGTCTACAGGAGTCGCGAGAGCAGGCTCAAATAAACAATTGTGTCAATTTGCTACAACCGCTCCGAAAAACAGGGGCATCGCGGCATCACCGGTCTGGCAACGGGCGACCCACTGCCACTGAAGCGCCTCATCGGAACTGACACCGTACCGGTGGACTGTCGCCTGTCACCCTGCTCGCCCCCCTGCGTGACGGTCTCGCAACCGCCAGCAATTGTCCGCGTTCAAGGCTCGAACCAGTGTGTTGAGAGATCGAATTCTCGCTCAGAATCACGCCGTTGGCGCCGTTGTTGCGACAGCTCCGAGAACCCTCGGGACACCCGAAACCGTCGCTTTCCGCAGGGGAATTGAAACATGTCAAGAGAAGTGTCATGATGCTGTCACTCAAATCGTCAGTCATTGTCGCGCTCGGCGGGGCCATTGTCCGCGCCGGTTGAAGCATTGCCGACAAGACGGGAAATGTCCGCCATGGCAGGTCATCAATTGCAAGCGTCCAGGGTGCATTCACCGCCTGGCGACGCATTGCCTCCCGTCGGCTTGGCGCATGTTTGCACGCGCGACCAACCAAGGGAGGAGTTTCAATCATGAACTTACGCCAACTGACAGCGCTCGCCGGCTCGACCACCCTCGCGGTGACCATGCTCGGCGAATTGTCCGTGCCGGTACAGGCACAGGAGACCATAACCCTGAATCTGTGGTCACGCGCCGACAACTCGGGACCGCTCAGACCAGGCAACATCATCAAGGGCGCAGAAGCGCTCAATGAAGTGCTGGCGGCGGAGGGCGCAGACTATCGCGTCGCCATCAATGTCCTCGAGCAGCCGTCCGAAGGCGGTTACGACGGCGATGCGGAGCGGCTCCTGCGAGCCTATGCCATCGGAGAAGGCCCGGATCTCTTTCATGCCGCGCATGAATGGGTGTGCGCATTCGCCGACGAGGGCTATCTCTTCGACGTCACCGACTACACGATGAACAACCCCGATCTCTTCGGAGACATCTTTCCGTCGTTGTGGGAATCGACCGAATGCGGCGGGCGCCGTTTCGCCGTGCCCCAGGACGCCGAGGCGCGCATGTTCTTTTTCAACAAGAACCTGATGCGTGAAGCCGGCTTCGACGAGGACTTCATCGAGTCGCTCGACGATCGGGTTCTTGCCGGCGAGGTGACGATGGACGACATGTCGGACATCGCCAAGCAGGTCGTCGACAATACCGATGCGGAGTACGGGATCTTTCACCGGCCATCGCGCGGTCCGGACTACATCATGCCGTTCTTCCAGTACGGCAACGATTTCCTCGATCCCGAAAGCGGCATGCTGCTGCTCGAGTTCGACAAGCTGGCGGCGGCCTACGGCTGGTTTGCCCGCAACGTCGAGATGGGCGTGACGCCGTCGAACAACACGTCACTCGAATGGGGATACATTCGTGACCAGTTCTACGGCGAAAACAATGCCGCCATGTGGATGTACGGCATCTGGGATCTCGGATCGAACGCATTCCCGCGTGGCGTCCCGTCGGATGAGGAAGGATTCTTCCAGCAATTCGGCTGGACAGCGGCGCCTGCTGCCGAAAAGGGCGGACAGCCGGGAAGCCTGACGCACCCGATCGTCTATGTCATTTCGGCCGGGGAGCATCAGGAGCTGGCTGCCCGCGTGGTCGGTTTTGCCTCGGATGCGGTTCTCAACACGGATCATGCCGTGACCACGACCCACCTGGGCATCAAGCGAGCCCAGCTCGAGGATCCCCGCTACATCGCCGAATGGTCGCTCGCGCTCTCGACCCCTCTTCTGGAGATCACCAGGTATCTGCCGAACCACACGGACTTCGGCGCTCTGAACCAGATCATCTACGAGGGGCTGCAGGGTGTCGAAACCGGACAGTTGTCGCCCGAGGATGCGGCTGACTTCGTCATCAGCGAAGCCGAAGCCCGCATTCCGGACAGCATCATGTTCCAGTAGGCAAGACAGCGCTCAGATTCGTTGCACAGGGGCGCACCGCGCCCCTGTGCAGACATCCCGAATTGCCAATGGTCGGCAAGCAACGCCACGAAATGTCGGCGCTGCTCGGGACCTGATGAGCGTCGCGAGGAACGGTTTTGGCTGCGACAACTGAAGACCTGGAGGTTCGCCGCACTGCACTGCGGGCGATGAAACGCCGCCGCGGCGTCAACATGGCGTTCTTTCTCGGGCCAGCGGCGATAGTCATCGGCCTGTTCTTCGTCGTGCCGGTCATCGTCGACATCGTGATTTCGTTCACGGACCTTGGCCGCAACCTGCGCATCACCGAGTTCACCACCGACAACTACGAGCGCGCGCTCGGATTCGGAGACACGCGCAAGGACAGGCAGCTGCCCGGCGTCATCGCGCGAACGGTGATTTACGTCGGCGCCACCCTCTTGATCTTCAACACGACGTTCGGGCTGATTCTCGCCCTGACCACCACGGCCATTCCATCGGGAACAGGGGCATTCTTCCGGGCAGTCTGGCTGTTGCCGCGGATGAGTCCGTCGGTCGTCTACGCAATCCTGTGGATCTGGTCGATCCACGGCGGAGACAGCAGTCTTGCCAACCAGATCCTGATCAGGGTCTTTGGCCTCGCCGAGGAAATCGATCTCCGACAGCTGTATCCGATGTGGGTGATCATCTTCGCCAACGGGTTCATTGGCGCCTCATTCGCCATGATCATCCTGACATCCGCGATCCGAAGCATTCCCGAACACCTGTTTCATGCCGCGCGGTGCGACGGCGCCGGCCCGCTATCGGTCATTCGCCACATCACCCTGCCGCAACTGCGATGGCCGCTGACCTACATTTTCATCTGGCAGACGCTCTCTCTGATGACCAGTTTCGAGTACATCCTCCTGATCACCGGCGGTGGACCGTTCCGGGCGACCACGGTCTACGCGATCTTCATCTTCCAGCGCGCGTTCAGCGCTTCGGGCCAGTACGCCTATGGCGCAGCGCTGACGTTCTTCCTCATCGTGCCCGGCGTCATCCTCGCGTTGCTGCTTTGGCGCCTGTCCAACATGCGCAAGCTGATGCAACAGCCCCGCATCGAGGTTCACTGACCAATGGCTGCCCAAGCCGCTCACTTTGCCCCTGCTGCGGGCCAGGCCCATTGGGACAGGCTCGCTGCCAGAGCGCGAATCCAGCGCCGAACCCGCCTCGCGGTTCTCTACGGGTTTCTCATTCTGGTGTCGCTGCCGATCATGGTGCCCTACTTCTGGCTCGGGACCCTCGCGTTCTCCGCCCGCCTCGAAAACGTCAATACGGACGTTCTATGGCCGTCGATCTTCATTCTGGTGCCCGCTGTCACCTTGACGTGGATCTGGTCGACCCTTGTTCGGACGAGACGGCAGGCATTCATCGGTTGGGGGACAATCTGGGTGGTCGCAGCGGCGATCTTTGCAACCGTCGTTGGGCCGAGCCTTCATCTCGACAACTTCCGGTTCCTGCACAATCCGGACTTCAATTCCCTGAACGACAACATCGTCGCCGAAGAGGACAATCCCGGCTTTTCCGTCACGTCATTTCCGTGGGTCTGGACCGCTTTCAGGAATTCGCTGATCATCGCTGGCGGCGCCACGATCATCGTGGTCGTGATTTCCAGCCTGGCTGGTTACTACATTTCGCGTTTTCAGTATCGATTCCGCACCAGCTCGCTGGCCGCGATGCTGATTCTCCACGCCTTCCCGGCCACGGTCCTGCTGATTCCGATCTTCATTCTCATGTGGCAGCTCGGGCTCTTGAACACGCTGCTCGGCATCATGCTGGTGATTGTCGGTCTCGAGCTTCCGCTCGGCGTCTTCATCATGAAGGGCTTTTTCGACGCCGTGCCCTGGGAAATCGAGATGAGCGCTCTTGCCGATGGCGCGACACGGCGGCAGGCGTTCTTCAAGGTCGTGCTGCCGCAGACCATCAGCGGCATGATTGCCGTCTCTGTGTTCGTCTTCATCCGGGGATGGGAAGAGTTCGTGTTCGTCCTCGTCTTGTCGACCAAGCAGGCAAAGTGGACAATGAGCCTCTACACCTTCTACGTGATCGAGGAGAACAACCTCGGCATCGACTACGGCCTCGTGTCCGCCGTGGCGCTCTTCTACATCATTCCGAGCTTCCTGCTTTATGCCTTTGCGCAAAAATACCTCATGCAAATGACCCTCGGCGGGGTGAAGGGATAACGATGGCACGAGTCGAGTTTCGCAACATCTGCAAGAGTTTCGGTGACGTCGAGGTCATCGACGGCATGAATCTCGATATCAACGACGGCGAATTCGTGGCGCTGCTCGGACCCTCCGGTTGCGGCAAGTCGACCAGTCTCTTCATGCTTGCCGGCATCTACCTGCCCACGGATGGAGACATCCTGTTCGACGGTTTCAGGGTCAACGAGGTCGAGGCACGCAACCGCAACGTGGGGATCGTGTTCCAGTCCTACGCGCTCTACCCGCATCTATCGGTGCGGGACAACATCCGATTTCCATTGCGATTCAAGGACTTGCCAAAGGAACAGGCAGATCGCCGCATTCAAGAGGCGAGCGATCTCGTTCAGATCTCCGACCTGCTGGACCGCAGACCCAGCCAGTTGTCCGGCGGACAGCAGCAACGGGTGGCGCTTGCCCGGGCGCTCGTCAAGGATCCGGCGCTGCTGCTGCTCGACGAACCGCTGTCCAACCTGGATGCCACCTTGCGCCTGAGCATGCGGACCGAAATCAAGATTCTCCAGGAGCGTCTTGGCGTCACCACGGTACTGGTCACCCACGACCAGATCGAGGCCACGACGATGGCTGACCGGATCATCTGCATGCGTGACGGTCGCATCGAACAGATCGGCCGCGCCGACGACCTTTATCACAGGCCGGAGTCGCTGTTCGTTGCGAGTTTCATCGGTTCGCCGCCGATCAACCTCCTCGAAGGCGAGGTCGAGGACGGCAAGCTCGGGCTTGGCGAGGGATTGCTGACCGTTGGCGGGATCGCACCCGGCGCCGTCACCGTCGGTTTGCGTCCTGAACACCTGGTCTTCAGCGAGACAGGACTCCCCGGGCGCATCACGCAGATCGAACCGATGGGGCGCGAGATCCTTTACGTCGTCGATGCATCGATCGGGACCATACGGCTTCTCGAGTCGGGTTCGTCGCCGCGACACGGAATTGGCGATCAGGTCAGCGTGGAGTTTTCCGACGAGAACGCGCTCGTTTTCGACCAGGCAAGCGGAGCCCGCATTGTCGAGGGCAGTGTTGGCGTCTGACTCGCCACCGGCGGTCGTGAGTTTCGAAGCCCGAAAGGAAACCAAAATGCATGAACTGCTTGCTTCGAAGGCCGGTTGCACGCACGTGTGCAGCCACCGCGGCAACTGCATCGATCGCCCCGAAAACACCATGGCCGCGTTTTCGAGGGCCGTCGAACTCGGCTGCACGTCTCTCGAGATCGACGTGGTGATGAGCGGCGACGGTCAGATCGTCGTTCTCCACGACCTTACGGTGGACCGGACGACGGACGGTGGCGGCTTTGCCGAAGACCTGACCACGGCGGAAATCCGCGCGCTTGATGCCGGGACGTCGTTTCACCCGTCCTACGCCGGCGAAAAGGTGCCTCTGCTCGGCGAGGTGCTCGAGTTCGCGCGCGACCAGCGGGTCGGCGTCCACTGCGAAGTCAAGGACCGAAAGAACGAGGACGCGCTGATCGCGTGCCTTGGCGGACTTCTCGCCGATACCCGCGCGCTTGACTGGTTTGTCGCGATCTCGTTCGATCACAGGCAGTTGGCGAAAGCGAAATCGGCAATTCCCGGCCTTCGAATCGAAGGAATCACGCATGCTCGACATGTCGATCCCGTCGGACTTGCCCGGCGCGCCGGCCTTGATGCCATCTCCGTGGAGGTCGACCGCTATGTCGGAGAAGACGGGCATGAACTTCATGCCGCAGGGATCGCCGTTCGTTGTCATCTCCCGGTGCCGAAAGTGCTCGAACGGTATTCCCAGTACGGGCGCGATGTCCGTTCCATGGTCGGGAACTGGGTTGCCGATGGCGTTGTCGACACGCTGTCGGGCGATGACACTGCCTATCTCCGACAGCTCGTGGACGAATTCTCGCAGGCCTGATGCGGAAAAAGGGTCGCTGGTGGTGCGGTTCCGTGATGCCGTCATCCGAGTCTGACGAAAAGGTTTGCCTCAGGCGGCGCAAGCCACCGGTTTGCGGGTCGAAATGGTTGACGATGCGAACTTGGCTCGGGAGCTCGTTCGGACTGGCGAGGCCGACGATTCCATCGAAGTCTCGGACCGGGACATGATGAAGTTGAAGGCGCTATGTTCACCCAATCCTGTCCGCGAAAACCTCGAATTCGTCATCGGAAATCTGTGCGGTTTCCCTAGTTGAGGGATAGGTGCCCGAATTCGCCGCCGCATGAAATGCCGCGAGAGCGGCCCGCCTTTCCGCACGGATCTGTTCTTGCAGCGCGTGGATGTTTCCAAAGGCGCGGGCGTGACGCGGGCTGTCAGGCTGTTCCCCGCAGATGTCGTTTTGAAACAGATAGATGATGTCGGCGCCCGAGCCGGAACCGAGCGAAGACGTGATGAGCGTGGTTCGCTTCGAGATCTCTGTCATCACGCGATCGCAAATGACTTCAGCCTCCACCGAAAACGCGCCTGCATCCTCCATGCGGCGGAACGCTTGCCAAAGCTCCATGGCTTCATCCGCCGTCTTGCCGATCGCCCGCAGACCGCCATTCCAGGTCGAGCGTCGCGGAACGAGGCCGAGATGGCACATCACGGGGATCTGCTCTCTTGCCAGGATCTCGACGATGTGCGGACCTCGTGCCGTGTAGACTGAGTCGGCACCGCGCTTCATGGCCAGAAAAGCTGCCTCAAGCACGTCCTTTTCGGTCGGATGGTCGGGCATCGGAATTGCAGCCGTGTAAAAGTGACTTGGCGCGCCTCGGCGCACGGCCTCGGCATTGACGGCGTTGCCCATGACGAGATCGATTCCGGCTTCAGCGGCGGCTGCCGCCTCTTCTTCGGTGTTTGCGGTGGTCTGGGTGAGCTTCCTGACACCCTTCAACGCTCGCAGATCGGCTGCGGTATAGTTGCGATGCCCGAATTTGGCGTCCCAGTCGTAGATGCGTTTCAACGTTTTTCTCCAACTCCTTGACCACTGTCCCGATTGCCCGACGCCCCTTCCCCAGTCGGGTGGCAAGTATCCAACCGCATTGTCGATGGCGCAAGCCGAATGGCACGAAAGCAATTTTCTGTTCGTCTGCAAGCGCAACTCGACGGCCCCGACGACAAGTTCCATATTCGCCTCGGACTTGACTTCAAAGCGTTGACGATTGCCGAGGTACCAATGCGCCCGTGACGACGAACTGGTCGGCGACCTCGGACACTGAGGTCGCGTGTCTTGAACCCGAACGACGGTGTTTCAGTTCGACTCGGTTTGGAGAATTCCCGGTGCAGTAACTTGATGACACAACTTGTTGCATCCGGTTTCGGTGGTTGCTAAATCGCTGCTTTGATAAGGGTCTGACCAAGTAAGGAATTCACGCCATTTCCACTTCAGTTTGGGGCCTGACCGGCCATTTTTTTGGCCGCTTTGCGGTCAGTGTCTCGCTCTACGCTTCTCTGCGGTCGGCTGTCGCGCTGCTGCTCGGCGCAGTCTTCGTTGTCGGGGCAGTTCCGGCCGTTGCCGAACGCACGCTGACCTACACCTTCACCGACGACGGCAGCAAGGTTACCATTGCCGCTTCGGGCAGCCTGGATGTCTCCACCTTCAATTTTGATAAAGAAGACGTGCCGTCAGACACCACGAACATCAGAATCAACGATACGCAGATCTGGGGGATACATCCGCACGAATCCATTCCAATCAAGCGTTATGACTCGCTTCCGGACTTCGTGACCAACGTTGAAGATTCCTATGACGGCACCGGTGAACTGACCGGCATGGTCAACTACAGCTCGAATTACCACGTCCGGTTCTCGACGTTTCACAAGCTGCTGCAATTGGACATCGCAAATCTAACGGGAGACATCTACCAGATCTCGAACGGGCAAGCGAAGTTTGACGGCACCCTGCTCAGCACGCTGGGCGACGACGAATTCCACATCGAGCACACGATCGGAAATCAGAAGATCGTGTTCACGACGGCAGTCGAGGCACCGGCAGCGCCGACCGGACTGGAGGTTGCGCCTGACGATGGCGCGGTCGTTCTGCGCTGGGACGATCCTTCCGACAGTACCATCACCAAGTACCAGGTGCGCCACGCCTCGGGGACATCGGTGCCGGCCAACACGGCCTGGACCAATATCGACGGCAGCAGCGCTGCAACGACGAGCCACACCGTGACGGGTCTGACCAACGGGACGAGATACGCATTTGAAATCCGGGCTGTGGGCCGCGCAGGGAACAGTGAGCCGGCAAGAACGACAGGGACTCCGGATCCAGTGCCAGTGCCGCAAGATTTCAAGGTCGAATTGTCGTCTGGGCGCGACGGAAACCTTGAATTCAAGCCATTCGCGCGTCTGACGTGGACTCGGGGGGCTGAAAGTGCCGAAGTGCAATTCAAGCGAAAGAGACAGGTCAATCCGGATTGGTGGGTGGTCTCCCCCTGGACGAATGTTCCAAGGGACTATGTTGAAATCGACAATCCCTACTGGCTCGAGGCCGTCGAGTGGGACACGACGTACGAGTACGAGATTCGCTATCTGAGAAATGACATACCGGGGCCGAGCACCGGCCGCATCAGGGTGACAACGCCCGATCCGCCGGGGCCGGGACTGGAGTTGGCCGCACGATCGCCGCCCGCCACTGACATGGAGCTTAACGAGACCGGCCGCGGCTTTAGAGGGAGCTGGGAAAAGTACCGTGTGCGGTTGACGACGAAACCGGCCGGCAATGTGACGCTTGCGATAACGAGCAGCGATACGGACGCGGCAACGGTATCGCCATCGACCCTGACCTTCACGCCCGACGACTGGGACGGCAGTTTGCATGTCATCTATGTCTTCGGCGTGGACAATGACAAGGTCACCGGCACCCGCCCCGTGGAGATCAAGCACAGCATCAGTGCGACGAGTTCGCCGGACGATTATCCGACAACCTTGGAATTGCCGTCGGCGCACGTGCGGATACTGGACGACGAGATTGGGATTGTCGTCTCTCCAACCGAAGTGACATTGGACGAGGACGGGACGGCGACGTTCGACGTGAAGCTGTCAACCGAGTCTGTCGGAAGCGCCAAAGTGACGGTTGCGAGTGCCGACCCGACGGCGGCGACCGTGTCCCCGGCAGAATTGACATTCACGCGCGAGAACTGGGACACGCTGCAGACGGTGACTGTGACCGGCGTGGACGACAGTGACGGGGTCGACGAAACGACGAACGTAAACCTGACAATGGCCGCCTACTCGGCGTCCGTTTCAGTGACCGTGACGGACGACGACGAACCTCCGGGCGCCCCGAGCAATCTGCAGACAACGGCGGGCGATCGTCAGGTGACGCTAACCTGGATGGCGGCACCCGGCGAAGGGATCACGAAGTATCAGGTAACCCATTACAAGGGATCGACAGTGCCGGCGGACACGGTGTGGGTTGATGTTGCAAACGGCGCCAACGCCACCACCCACGTGGTAACGGAACTGGACAACGGCGACGAATACACATTCCAGGTTCGGGCGGTGAACGGTGTCGGGAGCGGCGCGGCGGCGAGCGCGACAGCGACACCGGTCCTGCAGATTCCGGGCGCGCCGACGGATCTAAGTGCGACGGTGGGCGATGCGAAAGCGACGTTCGCCTGGACGTTGCCAACCAATGCGAGCGAGATCGACAATGTTCAGGTGCGCTGGAAAAAGACCAGCGACCTTCCGTTCGTCAGCGCCGATGCGTGGGACGATATAGCGGGGACAGCAACCAATTACACGGCAACGGACTTGGACAACGGGATCGGCTACACCTTCGAGGTTCGGGCAGTGAACACCGCCGGCAACGGCACTGCGGCCAGCACGACAGCGACCCCCGATGTCACGCCGAACGCACCGACCGACCTGACGGCCGAGGCGGGCGACACCAAGGTCACGCTCACCTGGACGCTGCCGACCAACGCCGGCAAGATCGACAAGGTCCAGTGGCGACATGCGGCAGCGACCTCGGTGCCGCCGGAAACCGGGTGGGACGATCTGGCGGCAGACGCCACGAGCGTCGAAGTGATCAACCTCACCAACGGCACCCAATACGCCTTCGAGGTCCGGGCAGTGAACACCGCCGGGAACAGTGCGGCGGCCAGCACGACTGCGACCCCCGATGTCACGCCAAACGCACCGACCGACCTGACGGCGGAAGCGGGCGACACCAAGGTGACGCTCACCTGGACGCTGCCGACCAACGCCGGCAAGATCGACACGGTCCAGTGGCGACATGCGGCAGCGACCTTAGTGCCGCCGGAAACCGGTTGGGACGATCTGGCGGCAAACGCCACGAGCGTCGAAGTGATCAACCTCACCAACGGCACCCAATACGCCTTCGAGGTCCGGGCAGTGAACACCGCCGGGAACAGCGCGACGGCCAGCACGACTGCGACCCCCGATGTCACGCCAAACGCACCGACCGACCTGACGGCGGAAGTGGGCGACACCAAGGTGACGCTCACCTGGACGCTGCCGACCAACGCCGGCAAGATCGACACGGTCCAGTGGCGACATGCGGCAGCGGCCTCGGTGCCGCCGGAGACCGGGTGGGACGATCTGGCGGCAGACGCCACGAGCGTCGAAGTGATCAACCTCACCAACGGCACCCAATACGCCTTCGAGGTTCGGGCAGTGAACACCGCCGGCAACGGCACGGCGGCCAGCACGACAGCGACCCCCGATGTCACGCCAAACGCACCGACCGACCTGACGGCGGAAGTGGGCGACACCAAGGTAACACTCAACTGGGCGTTGCCCATCAATGCGAGCAGGATCTCCAATGTTCAGGTGCGTTGGAAAAAGACCAGCGACCTTCCGTTCGTCAGCGCCGATGCGTGGGACGATATAGCGGGGACAGCAACCAATTACACGGCAACGGACTTGGACAACGGGATCGGCTACACCTTCGAGGTTCGGGCAGTGAACACCGCCGGCAACGGCACTGCGGCCAGCACGACAGCGACCCCCGATGTCACGCCGAACGCACCGACCGACCTGACGGCGGAAGCGGGCGACACCAAGGTCACGCTCACCTGGACGCTGCCGACCAACGCCGGCAAGATCGACACGGTCCAGTGGCGACATGCGGCAGCGACCTCGGTGCCGCCGGAGACCGGGTGGGACGATCTGGCGGCAGACGCCACGAGCGTCGAAGTGATCAACCTCACCAACGGCACCCAATACACTTTCGAGGTCCGGGCAATGAACACCGCCGGGAACAGCGCGGCGGCCAGCACGACAGCGACCCCCGATGTCACGCCGAACGCACCGACCGACCTGACGGCCGAGGCGGGCGACACCAAGGTCACGCTCACCTGGACGCTGCCGACCAACGCCGGCAAGATCGACAAGGTCCAGTGGCGGCGTGCGGCAGCGACCTCGGTGCCGCCGGAGACCGGGTGGGACGATCTGGCGGCAAACGCCACGAGCGTCGAAGTGATCAACCTCACCAACGGCACCCAATACGCCTTCGAGGTCCGGGCAGTGAACACCGCCGGGAACAGCGCGACAGCCAGCACGACAGCGACCCCCGATGTCACGCCAAACGCACCGACCGACCTGACGGCCGAGGCGGGCGACACCAAGGTGACGCTCACCTGGACGCTGCCGACCAACGCCGGCAAGATCGACAAGGTCCAGTGGCGACATGCGGCAGCGACATCGGTGCCACCGGAAACCGGGTGGGACGATCTGGCGGCAGACGCCACGAGCGTCGAAGTGATCAACCTCACCAACGGCACCCAATACGCCTTCGAGGTCCGGGCAGTGAACACCGCCGGGAACAGCGCGGCGGCCAGCACGACAGCGACCCCCGATGTCACGCCAAACGCACCGACCGACCTGACGGCGGAAGCGGGCGACACCAAGGTCACGCTCACCTGGACGCTGCCGACCAACGCCGGCAAGATCGACACGGTCCAGTGGCGGCGTGCGGCAGCGACCTCGGTGCCGCCGGAAACCGGGTGGGACGATCTGGCGGCAGACGCCACGAGCGTCGAAGTGATCAACCTCACCAACGGCACCCAATACGCCTTCGAGGTCCGGGCAGTGAACACCGCCGGGAACAGCGCGGCGGCCAGCACGACAGCGACCCCCGATGTCACGCCAAACCCACCGACCGACCTGACGGCGGAGGCGGGCGACACCAAGGTCACGCTCACCTGGACGCTGCCGACCAACGCCGGCAAGATCGACACGGTCCAGTGGCGACATGCGGCAGCGGCCTCGGTGCCGCCGGAAACCGGTTGGGACGATCTGGCGGCAGACGCCACGAGCGTCGAAGCGATCAACCTCACCAACGGCACCCAATACGCCTTCGAGGTCCGGGCAGTGAACACCGCCGGGAACAGCGCGGCGGCCAGCACGACTGCGACCCCCGATGTCACGCCAAACGCACCGACCGACCTGACGGCGGAAGTGGGCGACACCAAGGTGACGCTCACCTGGACGCTGCCGACCAACGCCGGCAAGATCGACACGGTCCAGTGGCGACATGCGGCAGCGGCCTCGGTGCCGCCGGAAACCGGGTGGGACGATCTGGCGGCAGACGCCACGAGCGTCGAAGTGATCAACCTCACCAACGGCACCCAATACGCCTTCGAGGTCCGGGCAGTGAACACCGCCGGGAACAGTGCGGCGGCCAGCACGACAGCGACCCCCGATGTCACGCCAAACGCACCGACCGACCTGACGGCGGAAGTGGGCGACACCAAGGTGACGCTCACCTGGACGCTGCCGACCAACGCCGGCAAGATCGACACGGTCCAGTGGCGACATGCGGCAGCGACCTCGGTGCCGCCGGAAACCGGTTGGGACGATCTGGCGGCAAACGCCACGAGCGTCGAAGTGATCAACCTCACCAACGGCACCCAATACGCCTTCGAGGTCCGGGCAGTGAACACCGCCGGGAACGGCACGGTGGCCAGCACGACAGCGATCCCGGACGTGATGCCGAATGCACCGTCGAATCTGACGGCAGGGGTCGGCGACAAAGTGGTGAGGCTCGCGTGGACAGCCCCGTCGGGCAGAGTCACGGGGTACGAGGTTCGCTACGGCCAGGGAACTTCGGTGCCGTCGACGACGACATGGACGCCAATTGCGAACAGCGCGAGCGCGACCGACCACACGGTGACGAACCTGGTCAACGGAAGCACCTATGCGTTCGAGGTTCGCGCAGTGAACACGGCTGGCGGCGGGACAGCTTCGGCCACGGTGACGGCGACTCTCGAACAGCCCGTGGCAACGCTCTCTCTCACGTCGGAACTCCTCGGGGAGGGCGATACCGATTCGCCGGTGACCGTGACGGTGACGCTCGACCGAGCATCAAACGCGGAGACGAAAATCACGGTGTCGGCCACGCCAGAAGCTGAAGCCACGCTCAGTGCCAACAGGGTGCTCACCATCGCGGCCGGAGCAACGCAAAGCACGGGTACGGTGACGATCACACCGATCGACGACGTGATCGATTCGCCGGACAAGAAAGTCACGGTTTCGGGCGAGATAACCTCAGGGAACTGGGTAACAGCACCACCGAGCAAGGAGATCACGGTCACCGATGACGAGGACCAGCCAACAGTGACGCTCGTTCTGACACCGAATCGGATATCCGAGGATAGCGGTGTCGCGACGGTCACGGCGCGCCTCGACCCGGCTTCGAGCGAAACGACAACGATCACCGTGTCTGCGGTACCAGTCTCACCAGCAGTCGACGGCGATTTCACGCTGAGCGGAAACACGACGTTGACTGTCCCGGCGGGAACCACGACGAGCACGGGCGAGGTGACAATTACCGCCAACGACAACAAGGTCGACGCTCCGGACAAGAGGGTGACGGTTGCAGCGGAGGCGACAAATGCGCATGGCGTGGGAGCGACATACACGGCTTCGCTCACCATCGTCGGCGATGATGCGGTGCGAAGCGAGGCACGCCGACAGGTCGCAAAGACGGTGTTGGCAAAGGTCGCGCGTACTGCGTTGTCGGCGGCGACGGACGTGATCGACCTGCGTTTCGCGGCAACTTCTGACCAGACGGCGCTGACATTGGCCGGCTGGAAGGTTGGCGGCGCACTTGAACCAAAAGTTGTTGGCGACAACCGTTGGCGTCGATCGGATAGCTGGGACCGCCGGCTTGCCGCCGAAAGCCGGGGTGTGGATGGATCGGCCCTGTGGCGCGAGAGTTCATTCGTCATGCCGCTTGGCATTCAAGATGAAGCCTCCAACAACACGGGGCCGGCCTGGACGGTGTGGAGCCGGGGCGATTGGCGCCAGTTCGAGGGTCCTGCGGGAGCAGGCACCCATGAAGGCTCACTGAGCATGGGCTGGCTCGGCGCAGACGCAAGGGTGAACGAGCGCCATCTGGCTGGCCTGGCGGTATCGCGAAGCGAGAGCGAATCGGACTATCGCGCCGACGACAATCGTGGCCGCATCGAGACTTCGCTGGCGGCGGTCTGGCCATACGTTCAAATGACCACGAGGAATGGCGGAAAGCTGCAGTTGGTCCTGGGGGCTGGCCACGGTGATGTGGAACACCAACCGGAAGAAGGTGCGTTGGAAAGGGCTGGCATGAACATGCTTGCGGGCTCGGTCGGTGGCCGGTTCCCGTCAAAGCGATGGGGCCGCTTCACGACGAGAACGCTGGGCAGTGCCAGCATGACACAGGCAAAGACAAACGGATCACCCACTCGGAGCGCAATCAGCGGACTGACGGCGACGAGCTGGCGCCTGCGTGTCGGTGTGGAAGCAGAACATGACGGTCTTTCGCTCTCAACCGGGTCGGATTGGCTGCTACGACCACGTGGCGGACTCACGCTGCGCCAGGATGGAGGCGACGGGACGAAAGGTACCGGCATGGAGGTGAATGGTAGCGTGCGGTTGTCGGCGCCAAGTTCGCGTTTCGGCCTCGATGCGGGCATCCACTGGCTGGCCTTGCATTCCGAAAACGCCACTCGCGAATGGGGCGCAAGCCTCGAGGCAAGTCTCGCACCGGCGGCCGATGGGCGGGGTCCCTCATTGGCGTTCGGCCACACTTGGGGGCAGCAGCAGAACGACGCGCTCTCGGTCGAACAGCTGTTCGACCAGGAGTACGGAGAAGACACGCCTCAGCGCCAGTCGCTGAACGCGCGCGCCGGTTACGGCTTCGGGGCAGCCGGCGGGTTGTTGACGCCGTTTGTCGACACGGCATTCCACACAGAGCCGCACTCACAGGACTACCAGGTGGGTGTCAGCTTCACTCGAAATCGACTCGACGCCGCCCTGACGACCGGGCACCGCAAAGGTGCCAGCCCCGAAACCCGAATCGAATTTAACCTGCAGCTGCGCTACTGAAACCACACCAGGGTCGGGGTCGCCAAGGGCCCGGCGAAGGTTTCCACCAAGGCTTGGGGCGCACTTATTGAAACCGGACGACGGTGTCGTCCCCGCGCGTGATTCGGCTCTTTTTTTGATGCTGGAACTGCAATCCATAGATGATTGCGTCGGGTTTCTCCAATTGCTACATTGATTTAGGGGGCGTTTGGAAAACATGGGTTTTTTGCATGGCTATTTCAGTCTCCTGCCCACCCTTACGCATCATGTCCGGGGGCACTCTTTCCGCCTCGTTGCGAGCGATCGCAGCGCTTCTATTCGCCACGGTATTGCAATTTGGAGTCGTACCGGCCGTCGGCGCGGGCACACTGACCTTCTTCTTTTCCGATGACGGCAGAACCACCACCATTACACCGTACGGGAGTCTGGATGTATCGGGCTTGACAAGGTTGCAGGAAAAGCGAGTGAGCAGGTCCAGTCTTGTGTTGCTCGGGTGGTATTCGGCACTTCCACATATCAAAACTAATTTTTGGAACATTCCTGCGTCACCCTCAAATCCGACCGTGACATTCTACGACTCACAGACAGACTCGAATACTATTGCGCTCTCTTATTTCCACGACCCAGAGCTCGACGATGAAGTGCTCCAAGATCTAAGGTGGCGAGAATTGGGAGCTTTTTCGTACCGCTCGAATTTCCATTTCGGTATCACTGGAACCAAAAAACAAATTGAAATCGACTCGTCTTACCTTTCCGGAACGACTGTTGACTACTCTGGTGCCAAGGCAACGTTCGACGGGACGCTACTTGAAAGGCTGGGGGACGACGATTTCCACATCGAAATCATGTTCGACGACCAGAAAGTCGTGTTCACGACACGGCGGCCGGCGGAGATAATCGAAAAAGAGCAGCAAGCGCTGACGCACGTGCTGGCGGATGTGGCACAGGCGACGCTCGACAGCGCAGTCGACTCGATCAGCCATCGCTTCGATACGGCACCGGGAACGCGAGAACTGACGCTCGCCGGTTTGCAGGTCGGTGGCGCAGCAACCCCACCTGTCGTACCAGACAACTGGTGGGAGAAAATGAATCGCTGGGACAGCCTGACGCCACCCATGAGCCAAATGGTGAGCGAATCGGCCTTGCTGGGTGGCAGTGCCTTCGTTCTGCCGCTTACGGCAGCTTACGATGGATCTGCGGGGACATCGGATCGCCCGGCCTGGACACTCTGGGGTCGGGGCGACTCGCGCGACTTCGAGAGCGCCAGGGACGGAGCCGACTGGGTCGGCAAGCAATGGAATGGCTGGCTTGGCTTGGATGCTCAAATGGATGAAGGACTGATGGCGGGACTAGCGTTTTCGCGCAACCAAAGCGAAGCGGACTACGGGATCGAGTTGGACCAGTCGGACAGAAGTCTTGAGACATCAATGACGGCATTGTGGCCCTATCTTCAAATGGAGACGGAAGATGGCGGCACGGTGCGCCTGATATTCGGTATTGGAATGGGCGACGCGGAACATCGCGCGCCTTACGGCACCTTGGAGAAAGAGGATTTGTCGTTCCTCGCCGGTTCGGTGAGCGGGGAGATGCCCGTGGTGCGGTGGTCTGGCGTCAAGCTGTCTGCGATTGGGGGCGCGAGCGTGGCGCGGATCGAGACGAAAGGCGCGTCTGAGACGTCGTCCATCGGCGGTCTGAAGGCCAAGAGCTGGCGCTTGCGCGCCGGGATCGAAGTCGAACACGACGGCCTCGCTGTTTCCTCCGATGCGGAATGGCTGATCAAGCCACGCGGTGCCCTGACGCTGCGCCAGGACGGCGGCGACGGCGTGACCGGAAGTGGCGTCGAGCTTTCGGGAGGCCTGCGGTTGTCTTCGCCCGGCTCACGCTTCGCACTTGATGCGGGCGGCTACTGGCTGGCAATGCACTCCCAAGACGACACGCAAGATTGGGGCGCAAGCCTTGAGGCGAGTCTCGCGCCGAGAGCTGACGGACACGGCCTTTCGATGGCTTTCGGCCCGGCATGGGGCAGGCAACGGCAAGGCATCTTGGAGAGCGGACGGCTGTTTGAACAGGAAAGCGGCGATGACGAACCGCAGAGCCTGTCGCTGACCGCGCGCGCCAGCTACGGATTCGTAGTGGCCGGCGGCCTGCTGACCCCGTTTGCCGATGCTGCGATCAGCGGTGAACTGCAATCGCAGGATTATCGGGCTGGCATCCGCTTCGCTCGAGACCGAATGGACACCGCTCTGACGGCCTCGCACAACGAAAGCAGAGATACCGACTCGCGAACCGGCATCGGCTTCGAGATCCGATTTCAATACTGACCACACGAAGTCGCGCCTGGTACCGCAGACCTGAGGGAGACAACTCGACCCAGCCTGCTGACCAACAAAAGCGCAAAACACGGGTGCGTCAGACCGTCGAACAGTTGTGACAGGCGTTGAACTTCGACGTGAACGGGCGCAAGAAAGTTGGGCTCGGGTCAAGCCGGGGGTCTGTGCGCGATCCCAAACTGCGGCAATCCGACAACAATGCAATCGCAAACGAATACCCTGCCGAGACAATTCACCTCATCATCCGACAATTGGCCGCGAGCGAGATCTCCTGAATTCGGCATTGCGACGTCAACAGCTCGAGACCTACCGATAATGACGATCTGAAAGGACACCGTCGGTTTCCGACCAAGGGCCGACAACGGGCATCGCCCTCGACATCGTGCGACCATTCGCGATGGCCACGGTCGTCAAGATTCAGGAGCCGGTTTGTTCTTGCTCCGATCTAGAGAGTTCGAGCGTGAACGCGGCTCCGGTCTCTTCAATCCACCGCCGCGCCAGAACTGTGCACTGCGGATCAGTTCGCCTGTCGACGAAGGAATGCAGGGATTTCGTTCTGCTCCATTTCAGTGACCGACTCACTGCCGGCATCGTCGCGGTGACGCGAACTCGACCCGATCGTCGGCTCGCGGCGGTCCGAATGCGACGAGGGCGTGAGACCCGTCATTCGCGAAATCAGGTTGTTCAAGCCGAACCCGGTGTTCCGCCCACGCTCGGGCATGCGATGACCCCCGTGTCCGTGTGCGCGCTGATCTCTGTCCTGCACTTCGTGAGCGGGATCACGTTGGTGACCGGATGCGTGCTCGTAGGCCGGCGTTTCCGGGAATCGCTCTTCCATCCGTGACAAGTGATCGGATTCGAGTTCATCGGCATGCATGATGCCGGACGTCGTTCCAGTGGTTCGCGACTGGTAGGCCGGAGCCGGCACTTCGTTGTCAAACGAGTCCGTGCCTTCGGTCATCGCAACGGAGCCAACCGCCGAGACCTCAGTTCCGTGCGGATCTTGCCAACCTGCGTGTCTTGTCTCCGGAGCAGCCGGTTCCTGGTCACGATCAAGGGAATCGCCGAAGTCGTCCTCCGACGTTACCGTCGCACGCATGCTTCGTCCTGGTTCCTGCTCGACAGCTTCGTCATGGACAACCGAGCCGTGCATTGCCGGAAACTGACCTTCGTCGACCTCGGCCTGTTCATCATCGTGGTACGCGCCGTTCGACCCGCCCGTTCCGATGCCGTCGACATGATGGCCGTTGCCCCCCGACTGATGGTCGGACTCGAAACTGATCTCGGAGGATTGAGGCGAACCCATCCGCTGTTGACGGTCAATTCCGGTTGCAACGACGGACACCTTGATCTTGCCCTCCATCGACGCGTCCTGGGTCGAGCCGACGATGATGTTGGCATCGCTCTCGTCAGGATCGAGTTCCTGGCGAATTCGGTTCGCGGCTTCGTCGATCTCGAACAGGGTCATGTCGGGACCGCCGGTGATGTTGATCAGAACGCCACGAGCGCCCTTGAAGGAAACCTCGTCAAGCAACGGGTTGGAAATCGCGCTTTCGGCTGCGCTGACAGCGCGACCGTCGCCGGAACACTCTCCAGTTCCCATCATCGCCTGGCCCATCTCGTTCATGACGGACCTGATGTCCGAAAAGTCGAGATTGATGATTCCGGGCTTGACCATGAGGTCGGTGACGCCCTTCACACCTTGGTAAAGCACCTCGTCGGCCATGGCGAAGGCCTCGGTGATGGTCGTCTTTTCGTTGGCAATGCGGAAGAGATTCTGGTTGGGAATGACAAGCAGCGTGTCGACCTTGTCCCGGATCGCGAAAAGGCCGTCCTCCGCATGGCACATGCGCCGAACGCCTTCGAAATCGAACGGCTTCGTCACGACGCCAACCGTCAGGACACCAAGTTCACGCGCAACCTCGGCAATGACCGGTGCGGCGCCGGTTCCCGTCCCGCCGCCCATGCCTGCGGTGATGAAGCACATGTGGCAACCTTGAAGGTAGTCCTTGACCGCCTCGATGCTCTCCCGCGCAGCGGCAGCACCGATGTCAGGCGACGCCCCTGCCCCGAGTCCCTCGGTCAGCTGTTCGCCGAGTTGCACCTTGTGCGATGCCATCGACAGCTGCAGCGCCTGGGCATCCGTGTTCGCAACGACGAACTCGACGCCTTCGAGGTTCTTTGAGATCATGTTGTTGATCGCGTTGCCGCCAGCGCCTCCGATTCCGAATACGACGATGCGCGGTTTCAGGTCTGCCACATTGGGCATGCAAAGTGTCAAACTCATGCTGGAATGCCTGTTTCTTGTTACTGCTCAATCATTCGGACAGCGCTTCTGATGGCCTGCCTCCTACAACGTGTAGCACGGTCGGCATGAAAAAGCACGAAAAAATGTGCCTCGGCCGTTTTGCCTCGGATTTCGTGTTTCCGTGTCACGCCGCACCCTCTCGCCTGCTACCAGTTTTGACGGAACCAGCGAACCATGTTGCCGATCGACAGCCCGTCGAGAGCCGTGTCCTGCGCCTGGAAGTCCCAGCACTCGTCCTGCGGGAAGACCGTGTGCAGGGTCAGGCCGACGGTCGCCGAGAATGCGGGCCCCGATGCGGCCTGCGGCAAGCCGGCGATCCGCAGCGGCCGGCCCAGTCGCACTTCCTGTCCGAGCACCCGTGCCGCCAGTCGGTCGAGGCCGTGAAGCAGGCTTCCGCCGCCCGTCAGAACGATCCGCCGGCTGGGAAGATGAGCGAAACCGCCCCTTGCCATGCACGAGCGAACCTCTTCGAGGATTTCCTCCATGCGCGGCTTGATAACGCCGATGAGTTCGGCCCGGCTGACACGCCGATAGTCTCCGTCCGCCTGATCGGCGGAGACGAGCTCGATCATCTCGCGGTCGTCGGCGCCCGTCACGGTCACCCCGCCATGCAGGGTCTTGATCCGTTCCGAAACTTCGAAGGGTATCTGCAGCCCCTTCGAGATGTCCGAAGTAATGTGGCTTCCACCGAGGCGCACGCTGTCGGCGAAGATCATGTGGTTCTTGAGAAAGATCGAAACGGTCGAACTGCCGCCGCCCAGGTCGACACTGACAGCCCCGTACTCTCGTTCGTCGTCGACGAGCGATGCCAGACCGCTGGCGTAACCGGCATAGGCGATGCCCGCGAGTTCAAGGTCGCACCGCTCGATGCACATTCTGAGGTTTGACAGAGCCTGACTCTGAACCGTCAGAAGGTGGGTATCGACACTCAGCTGGGAGCCGGTGAGACCGCGTGGATCGACGAGTTCGCTGCGATCATCGACCTCGAAGTTGACCGGCATGTCGTGAAGCGCCTCGCGGCGAGAACCGTCCTCGGGAAAGTCGCAGCTCTCGAGCACCCGTCCGATGTCCGATTCCGTCACCGACCCGGAGCCCAGCTCCGTCGTGCCGCTGACGCTGAACGACTTGGGCAGTCCGCCGGAAAAACACGCAACCACGTGATCCACCCGCGTCTGCGCCATCTTCTGGGCGCCGCTCACGGCAGTTCTGATCGCGCGTTCGGCCTCATCCATCGTGCAGATCTCGCCGAATCGGATTCCCCTGGACCTCGTGGTCGCGACGCCGATGACCCGATAGAGTTCGTAGAATGCGTGGGCATCGCGAACGCCAACGGGTTCGGATCGGAGATCGGGCGAAAGCTGCAGGATCATGCAAGCGATCTTGGATGTGCCGATATCCAGAATGGCCACACGACGACGCTTGAGAGCGGTCTTTCGCAGTTGACGCATTTGTCGTTGAGATTGATATCGAACTGACATGGTCTCAAGTTCCTCCAGATGACAGATTTCGGCCCGCAAACTGCCCCGACCCGGTTTTGCTCTCGTCCAGTGGCCTGAACTTGTCGGGTTCGACTCGCAGAACCGGCCGGTCAGGCAGCCGATAGTCGACGACGGTCACGAAACGATCGAGGAGCCGGTGTCGTTCGTGCAATTCGACAATCCTCGCCAATGCCTCCGCCGGCGCCGATTCGGGAAGGCTGATCGTCTGACTGCGGTCGAGGACCAGGTCCCATCGCCGTTCGCCGACTCTGCGCAGTCCCCGGATTCGAGACCGGAGCGGCCCCGCGACCGCTTGCAGTTGCAGAGCCTCGTCGATTGCCCCCGGGGCCCCGTGACCAACAACAAGCGGCAGGTCGCGCCTTTGATGTCGCGAATCGAGCGATCCGATCCGCCTGCCCTCGTCATCGATGAGCGCCAGACCGAAATCGTGACGCCACACCGCAACCGGGGTTCTCTCGACAATCCTGACATCGAGCACGCCGCCCGGCCGGATGAACAGCGTCGCCGACTCGATGGCGGGCACGCGCAGGATTCCATGACGAAGCCCGTCGACATCCAGGCCAAGAGAGGTCCCGGGCAGTTCGTCGCCAATGATCTGCCTGACTTTCTGCTCGACATCACTGGACGCGCCGACCACATCGACATCGACAATCTGGAATTCGGGCAATCGGGAAAATTCGGATGCGGCATCGGCCGCAACAGCAGCCATCGACGTCACCTGGTCCCGGAAATCGCGAACCTGCAGAAACAGGGCGACGGGCACGAGAACGATCGCGAGCGGGATCCCAATCTTGGCAACTCGCCGAAACGTCGGCGAGTACCAGACCCGTTCGATGCGATAGCGCAGACGACTCGGAGCCGGATCGAATGTGCCAGTCCTGATCATCGGTCACACGACGCGTCTTCGAGCATCCAGGAAACCAGTTCCGCATAGCTCAGGCCGGCATGTTCTGCCTGTTCGGGTACCAGTGAGGTCGGCGTCATGCCCGGCTGGGTGTTGACTTCAAGAATGAACAGCCCGTCGATGCCCTTGCGGTCATCCCATCGAAAATCGGCTCGCGTGACACCACGACAGCCGAGCGAACGGTGGGCCCTTTCGGCATGGTCCAGGCATGCTTTCGTGATCTCTTCGGGGATGTCTGCCGGCACCACGTGCCGTGATCCTCCGGGCGCGTACTTTGCGTGGTAGCTGTACCAGCCGTCAGTCAGGATGTCGGTCACTGCAAGCGCGCGACCGTCCATGACCGCTGTCGTGAGTTCGCGTCCGCGAATGTATCGCTCGACCATCACCACGTCGGGCGCGTCGTCGGCGAGTCGCGCTGGCGTGTTGGCACCCTCGGCAACGAAGGTGACCCCGACGGACGACCCCTCGTTGACCGGCTTGACCACGTAGGGAGGCTCGATCGGATGCGAATGCCTTGCCTCGTCCGAACACACGACCCGGCTCTCGGCCACCGGCAGTCCGACCGATCGGAAAACCGCCTTCGCCTGCTCCTTGTGCATTGCCAGCGCCGACGACAGGACTCCTGAATGGGTGTAGGGAATTCTGAGCAGTTCCAGCAGCCCCTGCACGCAGCCGTCCTCGCCCCATCGGCCGTGCAGTGCATTGAACACCACATCGGGCGATGCCTGCTTCAGCTTGTCCGACAGGCCGGAATCGGCGTCGATCTCCAGCACGTCATGTCCGCACTGGCGCAACGCATCGGCAATTCCCCGGCCGGAGACCAGGGAAACTTCCCGTTCCTGGGACATGCCGCCCATAAGGACCGCAATTCGGGGACTTGTCCTGCTCGACATTCCCGCCTCTCACTTGTTCACGACGTCGCTGGTTGATTCTTGTTCGACGTCGCGCCGCATCTCACGGCAGCGGGTTACCGACCCGCCTGATCTCCCATTCTAACCAGATGCCGTGTTTTTGAAACACTTTTTTTCGGACGGTTTCGCCAAGCTCCTCGAGCTCGGCGGCGGTGGCGTTTCCGGTATTGATCATGAAATTCGCGTGCTGTTCGGACATGCAGGCGCCACCCAGGCGCGCACCCCGCATTCCGGCCTGCTCGATGAGCTTCCAGGCCTTCAGGTCATGAACGTCGTCTTCAGCGCCGGTCGACGAAAATCCAGCCGGATTCCTGAACACCGATCCGCAGGTCAGTTCGCGAACGGGCTGGGTTTGCTCGCGCCGTTCGACGAGGCGTTCCATTTCGGCCTCGATGGCTGCCGGCTCGCGCCTTGGTCCCGTCAGAACCGCGTCAAGGACGATCCAGTCGTCGGGGATGGCCGAGCTCCGGTATCCGAAGCCGAGGTCACCGGCGTCCAGACGATGGACCGATCCATCGCGCGCCATCACCCGCGCACTGACAAAGGCATCCGCAAGATATCGCCCGTAACATCCGGCGTTCATCCGAACCGCGCCACCAATCGTGCCTGGAATCGTGCGCAGAAAAGACAGATCGATCCCGTTCCGGGCGGCGTGCTGGGCCGCTTGTCGAGAGAGAGCCGCGGCGCCCACGCGGATGCGACCGTCCTCGACGCTAATTCCTGCAAAGGCGCGGCCCAGCCTGACGACGACCCCGCCGATGCCTCCGTCACGGATGAGGAGGTTTGAGCACACCCCGATCGCGACAACGTCCACGTCGTCCGGCAGATTCTTGATGTACGCCGCGAGATCATCGGCGTCGGCAGGCTGGCAGAGGATCTCGGCCTCGCCTCCGACACGCAACCACGACAGCGGCGCCAGCGATCTGCCACGTGCCAGGCGACCGCGAAACTCCGGGCCGGCGACTTCCGGTTTCATGATTTCGGACTGCCAACCAGGTCACGGGCCCAGGACGAGATCGAACCTGCGCCGAGGCAGATCAGCAGATCGCCTGAACGGGTGTGCGAGCGGACGAAATCCCGAAACCCCGACTCGCCGGCAATGGCGTGAACGTTGGCTTGACCGGCACGCCTGATACCCTCGACGAGGCTGTCGCGGTCGGCACCGTCGATGGGATCCTCCCCGGCTGCATACACCTCGCTGATGACCACCTCGTCAGCATCTCCAAAGCACGCGCACATGTCATCGAACAGGCTGTGCAGGCGCGTATACCGGTGCGGTTGGTGCACGGCGACCACACGACCGCCTGCGGATTGCCGCGCGGCTCTGAGCGCCGCCCTGAGTTCGACGGGATGATGCGCGTAATCGTCGATCACCGTGACACCGTCGATCACCCCAACACGGGTGAATCGGCGGTTCACGCCCTTGAACGCGGCAAGTGCTCCGCGAATCCTCGCTTCGTCGAGCCCAAGATGCAGTGCAACGGCAACGGCTGCGAGTGCGTTCGACACGTTGTGCTCCCCGAGCATGGGAAGTTGCATGTCCGTCAACACGCGGTCGTTCTGCCGCAAGTGCACGTCAAATGTGGCAGTCCCGTTGTCGAAACGGAGGTTTTGCCCCCGCACGTCGGCCTCCTCGTCAATTCCGTAGCTGATCACCCTGCGATCGTGCAGTTGCGCCACCATCTTGCGGACTTCGATGTGGTCGATGTTGCAGATTGCCGCGCCGTAGAACGGAACGTTGGAGACGAATGTGTGAAACGCCTGTCGCAGCGCGTCGAAATCTCCGTAGTGTTCGAGATGTTCGGGATCGATGTTCGTCACCACCGCGATCGTGGCTGGAAGCCGGTTGAAGCTCCCGTCCGATTCATCGGCTTCGACCACCATCCACTCGCCCCCGCCAACGCGTGCAGTTGACCCGTAGGCGTGGATGACGCCGCCGTTGACGACTGTCGGATCCATGCCCCCCGCATCGAGCAGGGTCGCAACCAGCGTCGTTGTCGTGGTCTTGCCGTGGGTTCCGGCAACGGCGACGTTGAGCTTCAGGCGCATCAACTCCGCGAGCATGTCCGCCCGGCGGACGACGGGAAGCCGGTGGCTCCTGGCACGCTGGAGTTCGGGATTGTCTTGACGAATTGCCGACGACACGACGACGACATCGGCATCCTCGAGATTCTCGGGGGCATGGCCAATCCGGACCGTCGCGCCAAGTCGCTCGAGCCGCTCGGTCAGTTGGCTGGGATTCAGATCGGAACCCTGGACCGCATAGCCATGGTTGAGCAGGACTTCCGCGATTCCGGCCATGCCGATGCCACCGATGCCGATGAAGTGGACCGGACCGAGCTGGGGTGGAAGTCTGGTCGCCGCGCTCATCGTTTGCCCCTTCCCTTCGCCATTTCCTCGACCAGATCGCCCAATGCTTCGGCCGCTCGCGGTCTTCCGACCATCGATGCCGCTTTCGCCATGTTCGCAGCGCGCCCCGGTGTCGTGACGATGCTTGAAATCGAATCGGCGAGCACGGCTGGCGACAGTCCCGATTCCTGGTGAACGATGGCGCCGCCCACGCCCGTGAGCAGCCGCGCGTTGGAGCTTTGTTCATCGCGCACGGCGGCAGCGAAGGGAATCAGTATCGCCGGGCGACCGATCGCGGCGATCTCGGCAACGCTCGAGGCGCCAGCACGCGAAATCACCAGGTGGGAATTGGCCATCAGCCGGGGAATGTCGGGAAAGAAGGACTCGACCCGCGCGCGAATGCCGGCTTTCGCGTAAGCGTCGGAAGTCGAGGCAATGTCGCTCTCCCTGGCCTGCTGGGTGACTTCGACAAGGGACCGGATCGATGCCGGCAGCAGCGCGCAGGCTTCGGGAACCATTTCAGAGAGTATGCGGGCGCCTTGGGACCCGCCCACCACGAGGATGCGAACCGGCCCACCTCCGGGCGGGCTGTACGGCGCACCCGCGAGTTCCCTGACGGCCTTTCGGACCGGATTGCCGGTCTGGACCGATGACACGCCCTCGGGCAGCGACATCGGCCAGATGCTGAGCGCGACATGATCGACGCGGCGGACGAACACGCGGTTGACTCGCCCCAGGACCCCGTTCTGCTCGTGGATCAGCGTCGGCACGCGACAAAGAACGGCAGCAGCCATCGCCGGAAACGCCGGATACCCGCCAAAGCCCGCGACGGCGGCAGGACGATCGCGCCACATCACCCGAAGCGCGGAAAACGTTCCTGCGAACAGGCGAAACGGAACCGCGATGCGGGTTTTCAACGATCCACGCGAGAGCGAGCCGGACTTGACGACCCGGACGAGGGTCTCGTCGGGAAAGTTCCCGATGTAGCGGGCACCGCGGTCGTCGGTCGTCAGCATCACCCGCCAACCACGGCGCATCATGGTCTCCGTCAGAGCCTGGGCGGGAAACATGTGACCACCCGTGCCGCCGGCTGCGATCATGAGGAGCGGCATTCGATTCATTCAGGCTGTCCCGGACAATGGTCTGCCGGTCTCGACGACCGTGACTGCGACGTCTCCTGTCGGGCGGGACCTGGTGAACGACAGCAGGACACCCATCAGAATCGCAGTCGCAATGACCGATGATCCGCCGTAGCTGACAAAAGGCAGGGTCATTCCCTTGGCCGGGAGCAACCGGGCGGCAACGCCCATGTTGATCAAGCCCTGGAGCGCAAAGATCGAGACGAGGCCCGTTCCCGCAATCTTGACAAAAAGGCTGCGGGTCCGCTTGATTCGCAAAAGAGACGAAACGGTGACGGTTGCAAACAGCAGGATGATCACCAGGACGAGCATCAATCCGTATTCTTCCGCGGCCACTGCAATGATGTAGTCGGTATGTGCGTCGGGCAGGGTCCACTTGATCTTGCCTTCGCCAACGCCAACACCGAAGTTGCCGCCGCTCCGGATGGCGCTGTCGACATAGCCGATCTGGGAGTTCGGGCTTGGGTCCCGGTCGAGAAAGCCGAGAATCCTGCGCGCGAAGTGTTCAGAGGTGTTGAAGGCGACGAATCCGCCGATTGCGGCGGCGAGAGCGACCCCGAGCAGAATCAATACCGGTCCGCCAGCAACGAAATACATCAGCATCCAGGTCGCAAGGAACAGGCTTGCCTGGCCGAAGTCGGGTTGGATGACCAGCATTCCGATCATCATCAAGGCGAGAAGGAAGGACACCTTGGTCCCCGACGACCGACTGGCGAATCCCTGTGCCGCCAGGAACCATGCCGAGACAACGACAAAGAACGGCTTTGCGAACTCGGAGGGTTGAAACGAGACGAACTTGAGCGAGTACCACCGGGTCGCTTCCTTGCCGAAGTCGGTACCCAGAAACGGCAAGAGCGCCAGTGCGATCGCGCCGGCCACAAAACCCAAAATGCAGAGTCGGCGCAGCAGTTCGATCCTCATGATCGAGACCACGATGATGCAGGTCAGGGCCAGCAGGGTGAAGAAAGCCTGACGATAGAAGTAGTGGAAGGGATCGAGGTTGTTGCGCCCGGCAATCGCCGGAGAAGACGCGAGCGCCATCACCAGTCCGATCAGTGCCAGAAAGCAGATGCACGCAAGCGTCCATCTGTCCACCGTCTTCCACCACCGTGGAAGGATCGGCTCACCCGTGTGGTCTTCAACGGGGCCGTAGACGATTCCCGTCATCTATACGCGCCTGTACCCGAAACTGCCTGTTTTGTGTCGCCTTTTTCGGCGTTTGTTGGTTCGCAGTATGAATTGATGCCCCGCCGAAATCCAGAAGATTCTTTGCTTTTGCCCAATTTGGGCTGTTCCTGATGATGTCGCGCCGAGATTTGACTGCGAGCGCGTGCCAATCCCTGCCGTCAGACTTGCTCCCCGCTGCTGGTGCCGCAACCGCCATGCTTTGAAGTGATCACAAAGCGACGAGCGGATGAGAGAGCCATGCGAAGAACTCAAGCGGTGTCGACACGCCTTCGCTTGAGCGCGACCTCGGCTGCAAACGAATGCGGTCGACGAGCGTCCGCAGGGGAATTCACGTTCGCGACATGCTGAAACGAAGCGGTGGGCAAACCGATTGATCACGTTCGACCAAGCTGACGGCGGGCAGAATTCATTGCTGGCGGCGGTTGTTTCGGTGATTTCGAAAAAGAGCGGAGTCCGCTCGATCAGCGCAACTGATCGATCTGAATCAACCCCTTGAATGAACTTAATTTCGCACTAAATAATGTTCATATATTGATACTTTTTTTCGGAGGATGAAGATCATGCAGCGGGTCGAAGCCAATGTTGTCGTCAGTGTCTCCGAGCTCAAGAAGAACCCTTCGCGCATTGTCTCGATGTCTGATGGTGAGGCAGTCGCGGTGCTGAACCACAACCGGGTCATAGCCTACATGGTGCCAGCCGCGCGTTACGAGGCCATGATTGAGTATCTCGATGACCTCGAACTGACCAAGATCATCAAGAAACGCCAACACGAGATTCCAGCCCAGATCGATCTCGACGACCTGTAGTCTTCAATTCTTGCCGTCAGCGCTCAAGGAATGGCGCATCTTGGACCCCACACTGCAAGACCGCTTCAAATAGATGCTTTGTGAACGACCGTGCCGCCCCATTGTCCCGGCTGACCTCCTTCATGGCACGGCCGACCACCTCAAAATCAAGCTCCGCAATGCTGGCCTCCGGCACGTCTACCGCGTCGATGACAATGCGGTCACCGTCATTGTCGTCGCGATCGGAAAGCGAGAACGGAATGCGGTCTACAAAGCCGCCAAGTACCGCTTGACCAATTGATCTCGGCACTCGGCCAAGGCTCGAGTGCGCTGTGCGACTGATTGGAAATGCGCAGAATGGGAAGTTTGTGCTGGCATTCGGCAACGTGACGTCAGGAGTCTCCCAAACGGCATTGATCGTGCGCTGGGCAAGAGCTGGACGATGCTTGCCTTCGACCTGTTGTCGGTGCCTCGACGGATACAAAGGCATGGGATTCCGGCAGTATCGAGTGCGTCGACAATCTACTTGCGTCGAGATTGGAGGGGAGCTCCCTCAAGTTCTTGTCGGTGTCGCTTTGCCCCTGCGCGACCATGGAAATCCGACCGAAATTCCGGACACACAGCCGTGATTTTCCGAAATGTACTTGAAAAAACCCCAACATGTACATATTTTGTTCTTATTGCTGATCGCGACAAGGAAGTTGCGACAATACGCAGGAGGAATCGCATTGGGCAAGTGGACACCCGGCTACCGCATATTGCCGGCAGCAATCACCGCAATGATCACGACGCTTGTCCTTCTCGCCTTGACGTGTCTCGTCTTTCTTCATGCGTTCTGGGATGTGACCTACATTGACATGTCGGATTGCCCAGAGGGAATCGATGCGAAGTACTGCTTTGCTGCAGGCAATTGGGACTCCGAAACGTACCTTGCGATCATCACGGATTTCTACTCGGTCATCATTGCAGTCCTCTTCGCCGCGTTGGGAGTCTTGAGCGTATCCGCCTTCTTGGTCATTCGTGGTACAGCCAGACATCTTGCCGAGCAGGAGCTCGAAGCGGTGGTGGCAAGTTACTTTGCAACGACCGTTGCCGAACGGCAGATCGAGAAAGCGATCAAGGCAGTTGACCGTCGTGGATTCTTGAAGATCGAAAACGCCGTGGCGGCCATTGGGAAAGCCTTGGAGGAAAGCGACATCAAACGACCACCGAGAGTGGAGGATGAGTAGAATGCCAAGTAAACGGCCCCAAAGACCTGTCCCTTCCGAGTGCAATGCGCCACTGAATCGGCTGACCCCAAAAGTTCTCGATACGCCCGAGTTGGTCATGACCTACTGCCGGGACATGGACCTCTACGACGGCAACAGCTTGGACATCGCCGGCCTCATCCAGGATTCTCCCGAACTGACACTCGTTCACGAGCCGCTTGGATACAACGACGCGTACATCAAAAAAAGAGAAGACACCGACTACGAAATTGGGGTCAACTCTAGTCACCGCCCCAATCGGCAGCGCGTTTCGATGGCACATGAGTTTGCGCATTATCAACTGCATCGAGACAGAATCGAAAGAGGTTCGAACGGCGAGGAGATTATTCACCGCAAAGAGGGACAAGAGTCCATCGAGGTACAGGCAAACCGGTATATTGCTGAGATGCTGATGCCGGAGAGAGAGTTCTTCGATGCGCTCAAGCGAACAGATGGCGACGTCAGCGCGATGGCCAGCTTGTTTGGCGTTTCGCAGCTCGCTCTTCGATTCAGAGCGAAACACTTGGGACTGAGCGGTAGCGGTGTCTGAGTACTATTTGCTGTTGAAGACCGCCACGCCAGAGTTTCGAGCGTGGCGCAATCTCGATCCCCGGTTCAAGAACAGGATTTCGGTGATCGTTGAACTCACCCGAGGACGAAAAAACTTCGGCCTGGACAAGAATCTCAAGCGTGAAGATCTCCTTCGCATGGAAGGCGTTTACGGCTTCGACAAGATCCTTGAACAGTTTCAATCGGAGTTCTCCAAATGCGCCCAGGTCACGTTGGACCTGACTCGCGAGTCGTCCCTGTTGTGTTTCGAAATCAATGCACTGGCGAATCCGGACGGCGGATATCGGACCTGGGTCGATTTTGTGCGACAGCAAAAACGTTGTATCCATGGCATCGTACCGACCATTCTCGTGAATCCGCGGGCCGACGACACAGCAGAGCAATACGCTGCCGATCTCGCGTCGCAATTCGAAGCCTTCGCGGGCGATTATGACGAAATCGCATACCGGGCTTCCGCATTTTTCGATCCGGAATTCGAGACGGACCTCTGGGTGCTCTCGGACAGGATCAGCGACTACATCAAGGCTGGCAAGAGATTCAGGATTGAACTGGACCACGAGTTTGTTCGCCCGTCATCTGGAGTGCTGCACGCGCCCCGGAGCGCCAAGTTGGTGGAGCGGTTGCACGCAACGTATCCAGTTTCGGAAATTGTCGTCTTGGCATCTTCATTTCCAAAAGACGTCGACGAGTTCGGCGAAGGAGACTGCGCTGCACTCAGACAGGAAGAGGTCATGCTGTTCGAAGAGATCAGCAGGCTCGCGTCAGGGCATCCTCCCCTGGTCTATGGAGATTACGGGTCGATCAATCCGGTTCGCAAAATCGAGTCCCCAGGAGGATGGCGTCCACGGATAGATTTTCCGACCAGTCGCACAGAGACTTACTACATCAGTGACATTGACGAAGATCAGATCTTCGTGAGAGGCCGCAGAGCCGTCTACAGGAGCTATGCGGAGCGCTATGGTTCGGTTGCTCGCAGCGTTGCGAACGATGACAGGTTCGAAGAATTGACAGACTCTTGGGGGGTCAAGCAGATCCTGAAGGCAGCCAATGGACAAGAAGCAAGAGGCTTCCCCTCCTTCTGGACTTCGGTTCGGATGGAAATTCACATCATCCAGCAATTGCGTCGCCTCGGACTGGCGTAAGCCGTCGAAGTCCGGATTTAGGCGGGTTCCACTCGATCTGAGATGCGAAAGGCGATCCGTTTGGTAGGGGCGCGAGCTCCCGCGCCGAGACTCTCGCAGCGGGACACGTGCCGTCACCTGAATGCCGCATGCGCCGCTTCGCTCAGTTGGCCAACTTTGCAAGCGCGAACGGCGATTCGCCTGATGTTCCGTGCGGTCTTGCCTGGTTCAATCGGGATCAGATAATGAATCGGCGGACCTGGCCTCGATCTCCTTGCGGACGGCTTCGACGAATGCCTCGCCCCGTTCCGCGAAATCCCCGAACTGATCAAAGCTCGCTGCAGCCGGCGACAGCAGAACGACATCGCCCGGCCGCGCCTCCGAAGCCGCGGACTTGACCGCCTCCTCGATCGTGCCCGAGACGACCAGATCCCTGTCTCCAAGCTGCCCTCGGAACATCTCGGCGGATTCGCCCACGAGATATGCCTTGCGCACATTGTCAAGTTGCCCCGCGATCGACGCAATGCCTCCGTCCTTGGCACGACCACCGGCAATCCAGCGGATGCTTGAATAGGCCCGAAGTGCCCGAATAGCCGCATCCGCATTGGTGGCCTTGGAGTCGTTCACGTACAGAATGCCGTCGTGTTCCGCCACGAGTTGACACCTGTGTTCAAGCCCGGGAAACGAGGCCAGTCCACGCGACAATTCGCTCGGTGCCACGCCAAGGCTGCGGCAGGCAGCGAAAGCCGCGCAGGCATTCTGCCAGTTGTGTTCACCGCGAAGATTTTGAATGCCGCGCAGATCGACCGATGCGACCTGGCGTCCCTTCCGACGTTCGGCCAAAAACCCTTTCTTGACCGAGACCGACCAACCATCGTCATTGACGGATTGCCGCGCTGAAATTCTGATCAGCGAGTCCGTGTTCGACAGTTCGCTCTCTGCCTGCAAGCGAGCAGCCAGGTACTCGCCTTCCATGTCGTCGACAGAGATGACCAGTCGGTCCGCGCCTCCACCGGTGAACAATCGGCACTTTGCGGCAAAATACCCCCCAAGACCGCCATGGCGGTCAAGGTGATCGGGCGACAGGTTCAGGAACACGGCGACGTCCGGAGCAAGGGTCCGGGCGAGTTCGATTTGGTAGGACGAGAGTTCGAGAACAACGATCTCGCCGGCAGACACGGGCTGGAGGTCCAAAACAGCGCGGCCGATGTTGCCCCCCATCTGAACCTGCCTGCCCGCATGCTGGAGGAGATGTCCAATCAGTGCGGTCGTCGTTGACTTCCCGTTGGTTCCCGTGACGCAGACAACCCGTGGCTGCACCTCGAACTCGTCGCGCTCGGCCGCCATCCAGTCCCTGAAGAACAGCCCCACGTCGTTGTCGACGGGAACCCCGTGCTGCCACGCCTTTCGCACCAGGGAGTGAGGTTCGGGGTAGAGGTGCGGGATGCCAGGCGAGACCACGATGCACGCGATGTCAGCCCAGGCATCGTCGGTCTCGAGCGGGTCGATCATGAACCCCTGCCCTTCGGCGGTCGCACGTGCCTGCGGATTGTCGTCCCAGCACGTGACGTCGGCCTGCCCGGCCTCGAGCGCGCGTGCGGCCGCCAGCCCCGATCGCCCCAGTCCGAGAACCGCGACCCGCTGAGAGGCGTATTGGTGGATTGGGATCACCGGACCTTGAGCGTTGCGAGGCCGATCAGGGCCAGGATCAGCGATATGATCCAGAATCGTATGACGATCTGGGGTTCAGCCCAGCCAAGTTTCTCGAAATGATGGTGAATCGGAGCCATGAGAAATATTCGGCGTCCGGTTCGCTTGTAGTGGATGACCTGGATGATGACCGAAAGAGCCTCCATCACGAACAGACCACCGACGATCGCCAGCACGATCTCGTGCTTTGTGCACACGGCGATCGCGCCAAGCGCGCCACCGAGAGCGAGGGAACCCGTGTCTCCCATGAAGACAGCGGCCGGCGGTGCGTTGTACCACAAGAACCCCAGCCCGCTTCCAATCAGCGCCGAGGTGAAGACGAGGATCTCGCCGGTTCCCGGCACGTAGTGGACATCGAGATACTCGGTGAAGTCCACGCGACCCACCGCATAGGCGATGATCCCCAGCGCCGAACCCGCCACCATCGCGGGCATGATTGCTAGCCCATCGAGGCCGTCGGTCAGGTTCACCGCATTGGCAGCGCCGACAATGACGATCATGGCAAATGGAAAGTAGAGATACCCCAGCGACAAGAGCGCGTCCTTGAACACCGGAAACGCCAACTGCCCCGAGAGTTCCTGCGGGTGAACATTGGCGACCCAGATGGTCGCGACCAGCGCGAGCATAAAGCCGAGCAGGAGCCGCATACGTCCCGACAGACCGCCGTTCGCTTTCCCGCTTCTTAGCTTCAGGAAATCGTCGGCGAAGCCGATCAAGCCGAATCCTGTCGTCACGAGCAGGATGATCCAGATGTAATGATTGTCCAATCGGGCCCACATCAGTGTCGATGCGGTCAGTGTCGCCAGGATGAACACCCCGCCCATCGTCGGCGTTCCCGACTTGGCCAGCAAATGGGTCTCGGGACCGTCGTCCCGGATCGGCTGACCGTTTGCCTGGTTGCGTTGCAGAAAACGAATGAAGGCCCCGCCAAAGAGGAAACTCACGACGAGGGCGGTAAAGAACGCGCCGCCCGCTCTGAAGGTGATGTAGCGAAACAGGTTGAACGCATCGCCACCGTCCGAAAATTCGCTGAGAAAGAACAACATCGATTTCTGTACCCGTTTCAGTCCGTGTCGCCGTGTTTCCCGGGTGGTCGGATGCTTCCGCCACCCATGCTCTCAATCGTCAAGTCCTGCATCAGTGGGATTGCTCCCGGTCAAGATCCGCGGACCGGATCGCGTCGACCACCTTGCCGATTCTGGTTCCGAGCGAGCCTTTCAGCATGACAACGTCACCCGGCGCAAGAAGGTCGATGATGTCGACGGCAAGATCGTCCGAGGTCTCGCGCCAAACACCGCGCTGGTCATCCGGAAGGATGTCGTGGAGCCCGCGCATCAACTTGCCGACCGTGTGAATGGAATCGATGCGTTTCAAGGCCGAAAGCCGCGCAAGTTCAACATGTTTTTGCTGTTCATCGGGACCGAGTTCCAGCATGTCGCCAAGGATTGCGACCCGCCGACAGCAGCCGTCCGCCGAGGCATTCTCCCGAGGCGCCGAAATGACGAGCGCTTCCACCGCGGCCTTCACCGAGGTCGGGCTGGCGTTGTAACTCTCGTCGATGACGTTCACGTAGCCGCTCTCGTCGTCCGTGATCCGCACCCTGAACCGGTTTCCACGCCCTTGAGGCACCTGCCAAGCCAGGAGCGAATCGATCGCTGAAGCACGATCAGCGCCCACAGCGTCGATCACGGCGAGCACGCCCAGCAGGTTGAGGGCGAGATGAGGGACGGGCGCCGAAAGGCGCGCGCTGACCGAACGTCCTCGGGCTGAGCACGACACGACGCTGGATGCGCCGTCCGTCTCGACGCTCGTCAACCGATAGTCGGCTTGATCCGAGCGACCGAAGGTGATGACCTTCGCCCCCGCATCCCGGGCAGCCGATTCGAGAATGCCGAAGGTCTCGATGTCGCGATTGACGATGGCGGTTCCGCCGGGCTTGAGCCCCGAAAAGATCTCTGCCTTGGCCCTTGCAACATCGTCGATGCTGTCAAAACCGGCCATGTGGACCGGTGCAACCGTCGTGACCAGCGCCACGTCGAGATCGGCAAGCCGCGCAAGCGGCGTGATTTCTCCGGGGTGATTCATCCCGATCTCGACGACGACATGGGTGGTGTCGCGTGGCATGCGGGCAAGGGTCAAGGGAACGCCAAAATGATTGTTGAAACTGCGTTCGGCGGCATGAACCCTGCCCTGCCCGCTCAGCGCCAGGCGAATCATGTCCTTGGTACCGGTCTTTCCCACCGAACCGGTCACGCCGATTGCGACCCCGTCGATCCTCTCTCTGGCCGCAGCTCCGAGCGATCCGAGGGCTTTCAGCGTGTCGTCGACCACAAGCAGCGGTTGATCTGCGGACAGTCCGGGGGGAACCCTCGAGACGATCGCCGCTGCAGCTCCTTGCTTGAGCGCCTCGCCCACGAACTCGTGACCGTCACGATTGTCGGAAATCGCGCAAAACAGCGCCCCGCCGACGTTCTGCCGCGTGTCGATCGACACATCATCGGCAGACCAGGGGACAAGGCTCGTCCCGCCGGTGGCGTGCTCGGCCTCCGTCGATGTCCACAGAGCGCTCACGCGCGCTTTCCATCGAGCACGGCGACCGCAAGGCTTGCCTGCTCGGTGTCGTCGAACGGGTGAACGTCGTCACCGATCACTTGTTCCGCCTCGTGCCCCTTGCCGGCGACGAGCAACGCATCACCGTGTTCGAGCATGCGGACACCCTCCAGAATCGCATGGGCCCTGTCGCCGACATTCATCGCATCCGGGCACCCTTGCAAGACCTGGGATCGGATTTCGGCCGGATCCTCGTGACGCGGATTGTCGTCAGTCACGATGACCCGATCGGCATGATCCTTCGCCGCTTTCCCCATCAGCGGACGCTTGCCCGTGTCGCGATCCCCGCCTGCCCCGAAAACGACTGCGATCTTGCCCCTGACATGCGGACGCAACGCCTGCAACGCCGCTTCAAGCGCATCCGGGGTGTGCGCGTAATCGACAAACACGGCGGCACCATTGTCACGACGGGCCGCGAACTGCATGCGTCCCGGGACGGTCGTCAGCGACTCAAGCGCGCCAACAACGCGCTCGACATCCTCGCCGCACATGATCGCAAGACCGGCTGCCACAAGCACGTTCTCGGCTTGAAAGCCTCCGATCAGGCCGAGGCGCAGTCCGATCACGTGACCTTGAAACCGGTAGCGAATCGATTGCCCGGTTTCCTCGAACCGCTCGTCCAGGATGCTCAGATCGCCCTCGCCTCCACAACCGACCAGGCAAAGTTCCAGTCCCCGTTCACGGGCGATCTCGATGATTGCGGGAGCGCGATCCGCCTGCAGATTGACGACAGCCGCGCCGTGCGGGGGCATGACTTCGGAGAACAGCCGCGCCTTTTTCGAGAAATACTCGTCAAGGTCATCGTGATAATCGAGGTGATCGCGCGAAAAATTCGTGAAGGCCGCAGCCATGAGTTCAACACCGTCGAGACGGTGCTGGGCAAGCCCGTGGCTCGACGCCTCGATGACCGCATGGGTGATCTGCTGATCATCCATGCTCGCGAGATGCCGATGAAGCGTGACCGGGTCCGGCGTCGTGTGTTGCAAGCGAGCGCTCATCGCGCCGTGAACTCCGAGCGTTCCGACACTGGCCGCCCGATGTTCCAACCGCTCCCAGATCTGCCGGACAAAATGAGCAACCGAGGTCTTGCCGTTGGTTCCGGTGACAGCCGCGACGATCTCCGGTTGGCGGCCAAAGTACCTGGCCGCCGCGACACTGAACGCCTTTCTCGGGTTGTCGGCGACAATGAACGAGACATCGGCGGGCGGACCGTCGCGCATCGCGATCTCGAATCCCTCGGGGTCGGTCAGCACCGTGGCTGCTCCGCATTCGATCGCCTGCCGGGCAAAGACCGCGCCGTGATGCAGAGAGCCGGGAAGTGCGGCGAACAGAAATCCAGGTCGGGCGCTGCGGCTGTCCGCCGACAGCCCGGTGACACGCTGGTCGTGCAAGGCGCCATGGGTCGGCCGCAATCCCAGGGCTTTCAGACACGTCTCAGGTTGGCTGACGACGCTGTTCACTTTGATTGCCAAGGCTGGCTGTGCAGTTGCCAAGCGCCGGTGGTCCGCTGTCGGTCATCAGCCACGAGTCCGGATAGTCCGCCGGTCGCAGACCCAGCAACGGCGCGACCCGATGGATGATCGAACTGGCGATCGGGACCGTGGTCCAGCCGGCGGTCCTTTGGTTCTTGCCATCGATTTCGATTTCCGGCTCGTCGGCCATGACGACCAGAACGTATTCCGGTCGATAGGCGGGGAACATGGTTGCGAAGGTCGATACCACCCGATCGTCGTAATATCCGCCGTTGGGCGAGACCTTGTCGGCAGTGCCGGTCTTGCCGCCGATGTGATACGGGTTTTTTCGGGCGATGGTGGCGGTTCCGTGCACGACCACGCCTCTCAGGAATTCACGCAAGACGTTCGCATTCCTCGATTTTATCACTCGCTTGCCCGTGACGGGTCCGTCCTTCTTGCGCAGTGTCGGGTCGAGCAGGATTCCGCCGTTCGCGATCGCCGCGTATGACGAGGCGAGCCGCAACGGCGAGACCGAAAGTCCGTGACCATAGGACACCGTGACCGTCGTGGACTTTCTCCAGACCTTTGGCACGATCGGTTTTGCGCCTGCCGCCTCGGTCAATTCGATTTTCACGGGTTCGAAATAGCCGAGGCTGGACAGAAACTCCTTCTGTTTCGCGCGACCCATGCAAAGCGCGATGCGCGCGACACCGACGTTCGATGATTCGATGATGATGTCGCGAACCGACATCCTGGGGCCGTGGTACTTGAAATCCGAAACCCTGTTTCCGCCGACCACGAGCGGCTGGGTGGTGTCGATCATGGTTGTCGGTCCGAGCTGTCCGGATTCGAGTCCCATGGCGACCGTCAGGATCTTCTGGGCGGACCCCAGTTCGTAGATGCCCTGGACCGCATGGTTGAACAGCGGACTGTCGGCGGGGTCGGTGTTCTTCGGCAATGGAGGCCTGGAATTCGGGTCGAAATCCGGCAGCGACACCATGGCGATCACTTCCCCGGTGTGAACATCCATGAGAATTGCCGACCCCTTCGGAGCGTTCACGAGGTCAAGACCATCGGCGAGTATCTGTCGCATGGCGGCCTGCACGGAGAGGTCGATCGAAAGTGCCAGCGGCCTGCTGCTGCGCGCCGGTCGGCCAAGTTCCTGGTCGAAAAAGCCTTCGACACCGCCGACTCCGACAAGCTCGACCCCGTCCAGGCCTGCCTCGCCGTTGCGAACGCCGCCCAGCACGTGGGCCGCCAGTCGGCCGTTGGGATAGAATCGCACATCGCGTTCTCCGATGATCAGCCCGGGATCGCCGATGTCATGAACCGCCTGGTGCTGTTCGGGGCTCAACTCCTTGCGAAGCCAGATGAATTTCTTCCTGCCGTTGAAATCACCGAGGAGTTCGTCTGCGTCGAACTCCGGAAAAATCCTTTCGAGCGCCAGCGACGTGCCCTCCGGATCCACCATGATGCCGGGAGCCGCAGCAAGCGTCTTCGCCTTGACATTGACGGCAAGCAGGTTTCCGTTTCGGTCGTGGATTTCCGCCCGTTGCATGCCGGCGCTTGAGTCGGTTCCACCCTTCGCTTCTTGGCGAGCGTTGGTCAGGAGTGTCATCTGCACGGCAACCACGAGGAAGCAAGCGGACAGGAAGACCAGCAGGAAGGACAGGCGACGACCCGATTTCCGTTCTGCCGGACCGCTTTGACCGCCCCCTTCGATGGCGGAATTTCGACCGGCAAAATCGCCAACTCGGCGGCCGATGCCCGCCATGTCCCTGACCGATCGGGCGAAGCCGGAATTGAATGGCGTGTTCACGACGGACCTCCAGCCGGCCTGGGCCGCAAGTCGAGAGCGACGAATCCCGGCTCGACAACGGGTCTCAGTTCGATCTGCGAAATCGCCCCGAACCTCGTGTCAGCGATGGGGGTCAGCACCGGATCACCCCCGATCATTGCCACGAGGCGTTCGAGACGGGCGGGCCGGTTCAGATATGCCCACTCAGCCCTCAGCATTTCGATGCGGTTGGTTTCTCGGGCGATTTGGCGCTCGACATCTTCGAGCTGCTTGATGCTTGCACGGGTCTTGATGTTCTCCTGGTATGCCCAAACGGCACAGACGAACACCGTGAGGACGCACGCAATGTTGAGGGTGGCCCGCAGCATCACAGCACCCTCGAGGGCGCGATGACAGGGATGCCCAATGCGGCCAGCAATTCGGATCCCTCCCCTGCAAAGGGCCCAGGTTCGACGTCGTTTCGTCGCGCGATTCTGAGGCGCGCAGACCGCGCGCGCGGATTCGCGGCGATTTCCTCGCTCGACGCCTTGTGCGCCTTGCCCTTGAGCACGTCGAACCTCGCCGGTTCGTTACTGACCGGCGGGGCATGGCGATTGACCGCAGGCGCTTCGACATGTCCACGCATGAAACGCTTCACCAGCCTGTCTTCGAGGGAGTGAAAGCTGATCGCAGCCAGCAGTCCGCCATTGGCGAGTGCCCTTTCGGCAGCGGCAAGGCCCTTCGCGAGACTGACCAGCTCCTCGTTGACCACAATTCTGAGCGCCTGAAACGAACGCGTTGCGGGGTGCTGCCCGCGTTTCCCGCGCCGCGCGCCGCCAGCGGCGATGACGGTAGCCAGCTCTGACGTCGTGGTGATGGGCGACTGCTCTCTTGCGGCAACGATCCGCTTTGCAATGCGACGCGACGCCCGTTCCTCGCCGTAAACACGCAGGATCTCGGCGAGGGCCGCCTCGCTTGCCCGATTGACGATGTCGGCCGCCGATATTCCCGATCCGGACATCCGCATGTCGAGAGGTCCGTCACGCATCAACGAAAACCCGCGATGCGCATTGTCCAGTTGCATCGACGACAGGCCGACATCGAGAACGATCCCATCGATCATTGATTCACAATGTTGCCTTGCGACAGTCTCGAGCGATGCGAAATTGCCCTCGACCAGCGTCAGCCGGTCACCGTAATGCGGAGCCCACTCCTGCGCCATGTTCAGGCATTCCGGGTCGCGATCCAGCGCGATGACCCTGTCTGCACCTTCGTCGAGCAGAGCCCGTGTATAACCGCCGGCGCCGAGGGTGCCGTCGATCCAGCATCCGCTGATCGGTGAGGCGGCCTTGAGGAAAGTTCCGAGCAGGACAGGAACATGACCGGTTGATTGCCGTTCACCTAGGACGGCAAGCATCGTCATTCATCCCGTTTCTTTTTCTTGCTCCGGTGCCGTTTGCCCGAACCGTTTCCTTTCGCGCGATCATCGAGCAGCTGGAGCGGATGGAAGCTGTCGCCGTGTTCCTCGACGAGCTTGCTCATGAAGTCTTCGTGTTTCAGCGTTTCCTTCTCGTAGTCTGCCGGGTTCCAGATCTCGAAGCTGTCGCCGGAACCAACGAAGGTGACGTCGCTGCCGATTCCGAGCTTGGTTCTGACATGGGCATTGAGCAGCAGCCGGCCCGTGTCATCGAGCTGCGCGTCATACTTGCGCGTGTTGTAGAACCAGTCCAGCCAGCGACGTTCGAGCGAACCCAGGTCCAATTTCTTGATCCGCTTGATGATTCGCTGCATCGAAATCTCGGAGTAGCATTCGACGTGACAGGTCTGGCTGGATCCGTAGACCACGTGAACCACTGGCCTTTCGCCGGACTTCCGGTCCGGATCTCCGACCTCGAGCGCACGGCGAAACGCTGCGGGAACAGCGACCCGGCCCTTTGAGTCAACCTTGTGGGATGATTCACCGCTGAATTGCAACGTGACCAACTTGTTGCCTCGTTTCAGCGTCTTGATGAACAACCTGACGGATCAACGCTTGCCTCTCCTCATGATCCGCAGTGGACACCTGGTTTGGTGGGGTCCGGTCCGCCCTTTGGGGGGAGAATTGACTGTGGCGGACCGGACTGTTCGCCGCCCTACTGTCGTTGCCGCCTCATGTTTTTTGTTGCCTTTGGGAGGGACCTGCTCGACTTCGGTTTCTTTTGGTCGGCAAACGTGTCAGCCACGGCGCACATTGCCATGTCATTCTGCCTTTTCAACCCATTTCATGCATTTTTCTGCCACTTTGCCCCACTACTTTCATATCTATCTGTTATTGAACGTTATTTTTGTCACCCTGATTCCTTCGTTACGTCGACATGTCCAGCGAACAAAGATTGAACATGGGCATGTTTCGATCTGATGTCGTGATTCCACGGGGTCAGTCGCGCACGATTCGCCGTTTGTGAATGGCATCCATTGGTGAATCACCACGCACGAAAGAGCATTGCCCGCAAATGAACGATCGAGGCGGCTTGACCGCCACGACAAACCGCCGAATCCTTGAAGGGCAGATGGCCTGTAAGCCGGATTCTGTTCAGGGACATGCCCCTTGATGGCCATTCATCTGGGCCTGCCGTCACCGACAGGCTCTTGCGGCCTACCCGAAACACCAGGCTGAAGCGGCCTCGACCTCGGGGGTCTTGACGTGTTTCCTATTTGACCTTGCTCCCGGCGGGGCTTGCCGTGCCATCCGCGTTGCCGCAGATGCGGTGGGCTCTTACTCCACCGTTTCACCATTGCCCGCATGGGCGGGCTGTCTGTTCTCTGTGGCGCTTTCCCTCGGGTTTCCCCGGCCGGGCGTTACCCGGCACCGTTGCTCCATGGAGTCCGGACTTTCCTCACCTGCTGGCTTGCGCTCGCCCGGTGCGACCATCCGGCCATCTGCGAGGGTTACCTATGATCAGGTCGGTACAAGGTCAATCGAACTTTGCCGGGAAATTTCGGGCAAGATTGGCCACAGCGGCAACGTCGCGATCGCTCGGACAGTCCGGATCCTGTGCTTCAAAACGCCAAACTTGCGGGCGAAAGCGGATGCGAAACGCTGCGAGAATCTGTCGCCATCTCGTCTCGTCATCGCTTGGTGCAACATAACCAAAGCGCCCAGCTGCCTGCTGAAATGCCCGCCAGCGATCGCGGTCGACATGATCTAGGGACGTCACGTCCTCGGCGCTGTTTCTTTCCGGGTCGGTTTCGTCGAACCAGACCGAGAGGCCCGACCGCGCAAGGCGTTTCCAGTCGAAAGCGGGTCCGGGATCGATCTTGCGACCAGGCGCCATGTCCGAATGCCCGATCACCCTCGCGGGGTAAATGTTCCAGCGCTGCAGGATCGTTCGCAGCAGTTCTTCCAGCCGCGCCATTTGCGGCTCGGGGAACGGCGGGAACACGTCGTCAGGCCCTTGATTGGCGAGTTCGATTCCGATCGAGTGCGAATTGATGTCCGCCTGGCCGCCCCACGACCCGCGACCTGCGTGCCATGCGCGCATCGTTTCCGGGACGAGGCTGAAGAGCGTTCCGTCTTCCGCGATCAGGTAATGACACGAGACTTCCGTCGCCCGATCCCTGAGCCGTTCAAGGGCCTCGATGGCGCTCGGCATCCCCGTGTAATGCAAGACGACCATCGAGGGTGGCCCGCCGTGGCGTCTTGGGCCAAAGTTTGGCGAAGGATGTGTCGGTTTATCGGCGAAATCGATCATGGGTGACGACCTGCCAACACGATGATCGATGGATTCCTACCACCACCGATCGGGAACAGCCTCGAAAGCCGCTGCCTGTTCGAGCGAGAACGCCAGGTTTAGCAGATCCGCCTCTTCGAACGGGCGTCCGATCAGCTGAAGCCCCAGAGGAAGCCGGTCAGCATCGAGTCCGGCGGGAACCGAAATCCCGGGCAGTCCCGCGAGATTGACGGTGACCGTGAAGACATCGTTGAGGTACATCCGTACCGGATCGTCGTCCGGGATCTCGCCAAGACCAAATGCGGCGGTCGGCGTTGCCGGCGTCAGGATTGCATCAACACCGGAATCGAAGACCTCGTCGAAGTCCCTTCGAATGAGTGTCCGAACCTTTTGGGCACGCCTGTAGTAGGCATCGTAGAACCCTTGCGACAGGACGTAGGTTCCGATCAGCACGCGACGCCTGACTTCGGGTCCGAACCCTTCGGCGCGCGTTCGCGCATACATCTCGACGATGCCCTCATCCGACTCGTCCCCGGCACGGTAGCCGTATTTGACGCCGTCATAGCGGGCGAGATTTGACGAGGCCTCGGCCGGTGCAATGACATAGTAGGCGGGAAGCGCAAATCGCGTGTGGGGAAGCGAGACCTTGACGACCTGAGCGCCGGCATCGCGCAGCATGTCCGCACCCTTTGCCCACAGGGCTTCGATCTCGTCGGGCATGCCGTCCTGGCGGTATTCGTCGGGAATTCCGATTGTTTTTCCGCGAATGTCGCCGGTCAAGCAGGCCTCGAAATCGACTGTCGGCACATCAGCCGACGTGCTGTCTCTTGGATCGTGACCGGCCATCGCCTCCAGCATGATCGCGGCGTCCCGGACCGACTTGGCCAGCGGACCTGCCTGATCGAGCGACGACGCGAAGGCAATGATGCCCCAGCGCGAGCACCGACCATAGGTCGGCTTGAGTCCGGTGATGCCCGAGAACGCTGCCGGTTGACGGATCGACCCGCCTGTATCGGTGCCGGTTGCCGCGAGACAGAGGTTGGCTGCAACCGCTGCCGCCGACCCCCCCGACGATCCTCCGGGCGTGAGTTCAGTGGTCGAGCCGTTTCGACGCCACGGGCTGACGACCGGCCCGTAGGTCGAATTCAGGTTCGACGATCCCATCGCGAATTCGTCCATGTTGGTCTTGCCGACCATGACGGCTCCGGCTTTCCACAAGCGTTCGGTCACGTGACTTTCGTACTGCGGGACAAACCCGTCCAGGATGTGCGAAGCCGCCTGGGTCGAGACCCCGCGGGTACAGAACAGGTCCTTGATGCCAATGGGAATTCCGCAGAGCTTCGGCGCGTTTCCGGTCGCAAGCCGGCGGTCCGCTTCGCGTGCCATGTCGATCGCCATTTCAGGCGTCGCTGCGCAAAATGCGTTCAGGGCCTTTGCGGACTCGATTGCATCGAGACAGGAGCGGGTCAGATCTTCTGCGGACACGTCCCCGGTGCGCAGGAGATCGCGTGCGCGCGCGATGGTCAGTTTTGCCAACTCGGTCATCGCGTGCTCACTCGACGACTTTCGGGACGACGAAAAACCCTTCCCGGCTCATTGGCGCATTGGCAAGAATCTTGGTCGCCTGGTTTCCATCGGTCACGACATCATCGCGACGCTTGAGGTCCATCGCCGTGACCGAGGTCATTGCGGGGACGTCCTCGATATCCGCTTCGGAGAGGGTGTTCATGAAGTCGAGAATCCTGTTCAGTTCGGTTGACAGGTTGTCGAGTTCATCTTCAGGCACGGCGATTCTGGCCAGATGGGCAACACGCCGCGAAACGTCTCTATCAATTGACATGTTGGCCCGTCCGTCAAAGCTTTCGGGCCAATTACCCGCTCCCCTGTCGCTTGGCAACATGACAGACGAATCCAGGCACAACCGGCGTAAGGTCCGACATCACGTGTCGGCGACGATCACCAAAAAGCTCGCCACCTGCCAAACAAAGCACCCCGATTTGACTCCGAGGCGCGACACATCTGTCGGCAGAGCCACCAGGCCACAGATCCGGTCATGGCTCTTCACGCTCCCGACGACGCGACCTGAAGAATTTTTCGAGCAGAGCTTGCGACTCCGCCGCGCCAATGCCTCCATAGACCTCGGGCCGATGATGGCACTGGGGGTGGTTAAAGACCATCGCGCCGTGTTCGACTCCACCGGATTTCGGGTCATCCGCACCGAAATACAGCCGCGCGATGCGACTGAGCGCAATCGCACCGGCACACATGGCGCAGGGTTCGAGGGTCACATACATGCTGGCCCCATCGAGCCGGGATGATCCAATCATTTGGCAAGCCTCGCGAATCGCGAGAATCTCCGCGTGCGCGGTTGCGTCATCGAGCTCGCGGCTCCGATTGCCGGCACTTGCGAGAACCGCATTGTCGGGCCCGACGATCACCGCACCCACGGGGACCTCGCCGCGTTCCGCCGCCGCGCGCGCTTCGACCATTGCAAGGTCCATATGGCTGTCAAACCCGGTCATTGGCGTGATTGAACTCCTGCCGGGCACGGATAGTCAGCTCCCGAGAAACTTTCGCGGAATGCTGAACTTGATCGTTTCGTTTGCAGGGTACGGGCGAAAAGTCGGACCACGGCAAGGACACGCAACAAGTGCGTGCGCAACCAAGCCGGGAAACGGGAAATGCACTGAAAAGGACGACTCTGCCATGGACGGCCGATTTGAACTGGCAAGGATTCCTTACCAGTTGCCGCGGTAGTCGTGGCTTCGGCGGAATTCGGGCCGGCGCGGCGCGACAATCTGGGTGACAGCCTTGCGTCAATCTGGGTTACAGTCCGGGCAAAAGACTGACGCGCCGAGACGAGCATCGTTTTGGCGGGTTCCCAGCATCGAATGCTTGAATGCTGCGGCATCGACGGACACGGTCGCATTCCGAATTCAGATGCTTCAGGGGCCGTCGAGTGGGGGCCCGGAGCTTGGCCAAATAAATAATGCGAGCGCAGGCTGATCCCAATGAGCAAGGAACCTGTCGCTTGGCTCGACTTCCATGGGTCAACTTGCAGTGTCTCGGCGGAATTCTCGCGATCGAACCGCTCGAGCAATTCGAAGACTCGATCTGCCGGCAACACTCCATCAATGCCGTCGTGTTTCCCTCGCCGCACAGGTCGCAACGCATCGAATCGAACTACTAAGGAATCCTTAGTAGTTGCCTCGGGCCCCAGATCACCGTCCGAGAACACATTCCGCAAATGCATGAAAACATTCGCAATTGTCGTTCCGAAAACTGTCGCCATGACCTGTTGCGATAGCCATACCGCTTCCTTTTCGAGGTACAAATCGACTCGGACCTCGCCATCGGATCTCTCGAAAACCTCGACTTCATTGCCGATTGTCGGTACCGATTTCGTGCCGTTCGTCACACAAACACCTCTGCAAGCAAATCGTTGCTCCCACCCCGCAGATACACTGGCAAGACGTGTAGGTGTGCGAGCATCACGGCAAGAGAGTTGAAACCCGGCCGGCGCCGATTGTTTGGGGACACACGCACGATTGCCCGAGAGTTCCTTGCTATCGGCGACCGTGAACTGCTCCGACTTGCACGGCGGATCCACACGAACGAATTAAGCAGGCACAAAGAACCGATGCATGCGTAGGGTGCACATGCCGAATGGCAAATTCGTGTGCTGGATGTGGGATTGATTCGGTGAACGACTGACATAATGGCGTCGAGGTCGGTGTGAATCTCATGGTGGCGTGACCGTCTCTTCCCTTCAATTCGAACTATTAAGGAATCCTTAATAGTTGCCTGAGATTCCAACTCCCAGCCTGTTGTTCCGTTGCGCAAATGCTTGCAAAAAATCGTGTTTTTCAAACAGGGTTGCCATTTCTCGTCACGGAGGCTGTGCCATGTGACGCCGGGTTTTCGCCTGAAACCGCCCATCGCCGCCAAAACACCACGGGCCCAGTTGTGCGACCCGGATCCGCCGTTGAAGTCCCGATGATCGTCGACCGACGGCCTCGATCGCCAAGTCTTCCTCAGGCCGGCCAGTTGTCGCTCACGCATCGTGAAACTGCGGATAAAATGGCCGCAGAGTGGGCATGTGGTCCATTGTCAAAATCGTACTCTGTGCTTCGTATCAATGCGGTGGAAAACTGAATTGATGCACTCGAGACTGTCGTGCCTCACTCAGCGGCGCGCCCGGCTCCGCAACTCGGATCGAACTGCGAAGGAAACTTTGGTAGCTGCTGCCATTATCAACTCACTCCTTGCAATTGTATTACGCAAATCCACGAAAATGTCGTCAGTTGCTGCTCTCGTCGCGGTCACCGAATCTATCTGCGCAGGCCACAGCTTTTCCCGTTCGAGACGAGCATCGACAACCAGGTTTCCATCCGAAAAACCCCAGGGCACGAATTCGACGCACGCGCAAAGTCATCGCGAATCTTCTGCAAGCTAGCCTGCTCACCAAGTCATGAGCGAGAGGTCCCCGTTCTCAGACCAGTTGTTTCGAGATCATACTTGTTCAGCCGTTCCGTTCTCTTCAGCACGTCCAGCCCCTGCATGTTCAGGTAGTGCAAGAGGTCGATGAAAATCCAGTTCTCGACCAATTGATCATTCTCGGCGCGATACATGTCGACCACGCGCATGTCGGCTGGCGCTGCGCCCGCTGTCATTCCGAGATACCCGCCCATGTTCTGCATCGTCAAATTGGCCCAACCGAAGAAGCCGCCGTAATTTCCTTCGGCCAGACGACAAAGATGCCCGTTGAACCTTCGCGTGCCACCAAACGCTTGAGCAAACGGCTGGCAGTGCTGCTGAATGTATCGGCGGCTCGTGTAGGTTGCGCCGATCCCTGTCGGGCCCCACCAAACCATGTCTTCGCTCCAGTTTCTGCTGAGCTCCTCGACCTCGTCCTCAAAGCTGCACCCTTCCGGGCGCGAGTTAATCTCGCCCAGCATCGAGTTGATGCGTGCAAGGGTCTGCACTCCGAGTTCCTTGGGCTGAGGATCGAAAAGCAGCCCGTCCTGGGTTGCGGGGCCGGGATGCACAAGGTGCGCGCCAGTCGCCGGGGCAAGCGGGTACTGCCCGGCCTGGTTCATCACCGACAGGATGTCGATGAACATTGCAGTTTCCGTGATCCTGCCGTTTTCCACCTTGTTGAACTCGGCATATGGCAACATCGCGATGCGTTGGGTCGGGCGGATTCCCAGCCAAGGTTGGTCGAACAACCCCATCAGATGACCCATGGAGGTCACCCAGACGGATCGAAAATCGTCGATTTCGTTGAGTCCGGCAATGAAAATTTGCGGCCGGCGTTGAAGACGCGACAGTGATGACCTCAGAGGAGCCCAAAAGGTCTTGGCGACAGCTTGCGGCCCCGTCAATTCATTGAACGGATGCATTCCGCGCCAGAGCAGGTCAGGCGATGCAAACCGGTCAACGACACCGCCAATTTCGCTGACGTCAGCCCCCGACAGTGCGTCATGGAAAGCCCTGACATGTGTCTTTTCCGCTTGAAAGTCCAAACTCACTCCTCCCCGGGCAATACGGCCGAGTCTCGATCTGCCATCTGGGCGAGCTTGATCTGCATCAGCGCGGACATCTCGTCGTAGTTCGTCCATTCTTCGACGACTCTGCCGTTCTTGACATGCAAATGTGTCATTCCCATGATCTGGATCCGCTTGCCTGTTGGCTTGCCCAAACGGTGCAGAATTCCCCAGCCGAGATGATGGCCTTCCATGAGCCAACGCACAGCGACTTTCGTGCCGCCCTCATCGCTTTCGATGGAGCAAATGTGCTGGGGCATGAACGCAGCGTCAGGGAAACAGGCATACAGGCCAATGAGTTGATGCGTGACGGCCGCCGGCCCGACAAGCTCTTTCATTAGCGGCCCGTGGTACAGGACATTCTTTGCGTAGACATCGCGAATGCGACCAAACATTCGTCGGTTCTGAACTTCGTGCATCCACTTCAGGACATCTCGCTCCATGTCAGTTGTGGCTATCGAGGTGTCAGGCTCGGATTCGGGCGGGTACTGACCAATGAGGCGAAAGTTTTCGCCGACATCGATCGAAAGCAGCCCCTTTTTGAAGAACGTCACCGCTAGGTCCTCGGAGATCTGGTGCGGATCAAGCCCGAGTTGCAAGGTAGGTGCCATGGAGTCCCGCACAAGCCATTCGCGATGGATCCTGTTCCTGAATATCTGACAGTCTGCGACCGTACGCGACGAGAACGTGCGCCCCGTGGGCGTGCCCAACTCGCCAAACTGCGTATGCCGCCCTGAGGTGGTAACCAGATGCGAGGTGTAAAAACCGTCTTTGTCGTTGCCGGTCCAGATCACGTGGGTTGCCATTCCCCGTTTCTCAGGCATGGCGAAAAGTGTCTTGATCGTGTTTTGGACCACTTCTTCGCGGTTATGGATCGTGCCAACCGGCGTGTAGACGACGCAGTTGTGGGTGTAGTGCGTGTAAATCAGGCCAACATCACGCTCGTCCCAAATCCTGTGGGTGCAGCGAACGATGTAATCCACGATGTCCGTGTAATCAGCGTCAAAACCGTCAAGCGATTGCCGCCGCTCTGAGCTTGGTGGCAGAATCTCGGTCAAGTCCCGGCGCTCAGGCTGAGTGTCCGGTCTGATGAAGTCTGCACGAACTTCGTCTCTGTCTTCGGCTTTCTTGCTCTTGTCAGGCACGGCGAGCGCTCCTTTTTGAGTTCGATTGCACTTTGCATGCGAATGCCATATTTTTCAATTGAGTGCATCGGTTTGTGCACAAAGAAGACGAAATAGTTGCAAAAGAGGCATATCTCACCGGCGTCGCGCAAGCGCCATCGACGGCAACTTGGCGGGTGTCGAGATTCCCGAAGTGGACTGCGTGTCGAAAACACTGTGTCATGGAGTTTCGGAAGCCGTCCTCGTGGCCTCGACACTTTCGAAGTGGCAGTCGGAGGTGTGAGGTTTGTCTCTGTTTCGCATTCATGCAGATGAACAATGTTTCTGCATCAGGAGGCCAGAGCAAGTTCAAGGATGGGTAAAGTCACAGCAGCAGATGTCGCTGAATTGGCCGGCGTGAGCCGCTCGGCGGTTAGCCGTGTCTTCACGCCAGGGGCTTCGGCCAGTCGTGATACGGTAGCTCGAGTTCGCAAGGCGGCGAACGAACTGGGTTATCGGCACCTCGGTTCGCGAAAACGCCCCTCGGAACAGTCCTGCATTGGCCTGGTCGTCAGCAACGTCGAAAACCCATTCTATGCGCAGGCCACCAAGTGCCTGTCCATGGCGTTGCAGGCCAAGGGGTATGACACGCTGCTCCTGGTCGAAATGGAGACAGTCGGAACTGCAGATGCCATCATCGCGCGATGTCTTGATCAGGGCGTTGATGGGCTCCTGGTCTCAAGCGTTGCGACGATCTCAGAACTTGCGGTTCAGTGCGAAGGGGTTGGAATACCTTCCGTATTCTTCAACCGACTTCCCGATGATGACAATTCGAATTGCGTGACATCCGACAACTATGCCGGTGGGCGAAAGGTCGGTGACCACCTGATCAAGTCGGGTCACAAAAAAATTGCTCACCTCGCGGGATGGCAGTTTGCGTCAACACAGCGAGATCGCGAAGCCGGCTTCGTGGCCGCATTGAGCAATGCGGGGATGTCCCTTCATTCAAGAGCTGTTGGAAACTTCGATTACCAGGAGGCACAAGATGCCGCACGTCAGCTGTTTTCAACCAGTGACCGCCCAGACGCCGTTTTCGTGTCCAACGACCACATGGCCTTTGCCTGCATGGACGTGCTTCGGTTCGAGCTTGGTCTGTCAGTCCCGGACGATGTCTCCGTGGTCGGGTTTGACAATGTTCCGCTGGCCTCCTGGCCGTCTTACAACCTGACAACGGTAACCCAGCCAATCGATCAAATGGCAGAACACGCAATTTCGCTGATCGTCGACCAGATCGAGATCAAGGCCACATCTCGTCAGCGCATCGCCGTCGCTGGTGACTTTGTGGTGCGCGGTTCTACCAGGGACCGCACGTCATAGCTGGTCGAATTGCCCGTGCATCAGTGTCGGGCTCGAGTCAGTCGATCCGCTCGCCTGTATCTCCGTGGAAAAGGTGACAGATTCTCGCGGGCACGTCAGCGCCCACCTTGTCACCGATTTCGGCGCGGTAATCCTTGTCGGTCTTGACCGAGACCAGTGAGTCGCCGATGCGCCACGTGATCATGGACGACTCGCCCAGAAGTTCTATCGAGTAGACTGCTCCGGAGATTTGTCCACCTTTTGGCGTAATGCTCGCGTCCTCAGCACGGAAGCCCAGAGTGACGTTGCCGCTATGGTCTGCGGGCAAACCCTCGATACGCACGCCGTAGCCCTCAAACACGCCGTTCGCCAGCATGCCGTTGACAAGATTCATTGCAGGTGAACCGATAAAACCTGCCACGAACGTGTTGGATGGCCGATTGTAGATGTCGGTGGGCGCCCCGACCTGCTGAATCTTGCCCTCGTTCATCACCACAACTCGATCTGCAAGCGTCATGGCCTCGATCTGGTCGTGGGTCACGTAAACGGTCGTTGTCTGGAGTCGTGACTGCAGGTTCTTGATTTGGGCACGCGTGCTGACACGCAGCTTGGCGTCAAGGTTCGACAGCGGTTCGTCCATCAAAAAGACCGTTGGCTTTCGCACAATCGCCCGCCCAAGCGCCACCCGCTGACGTTGCCCCCCCGAGAGCGCGGCCGGGCGGCGCTCGAGGAAGTCGTTCAGTTCGACCATGTTGACCGCTTTCATGACCATGTCGTGATGCTGATCCTTTGGAACGCGCCGAACGCGCAACGGGAAACGAATATTCTCGTAGACTGTCAGGTTCGGGTACAGACCGTAGGACTGAAACACCATCGACACATCCCGGTCTTTCGGTTCCAAGTTGTTCACCATCTTGTCGCCAAGCCAGATTTCGCCGTCCGTCACCTTGTCAAGTCCGGCAATCATTCGCATGGTCGTCGATTTTCCGCATCCCGAGGGTCCCAAGAGCACAAGGAACTCCTTGTCGGCGATGTCCAGATTGAAGTTGTCGACGCCGACGAATGACCCCCAGCGCTTGCTGACGTTTTTGAGCGTGAGGCGAGCCATTGCCGTCTTACCCTTTGACTGCACCGGCCGTGAGACCGCTGACAATGTTGCGTTGGAAGAAGAGCACCAAAATGAAAACCGGAACCACTGAAGATACCACGGCAGCAACCGCAAACATCACCTTGCCTTGCTCATACGTGCTGCCCAGAAAGCTCGCGATCTTTGGTATCATTGTCTGGTTTTCGGCGCTGAGAAGCATCGACGTGATCGCGAAATCGTTGTAGCCGAGCAAGAAACTGAAGAGACCGGTCGTAATCACCCCCGGCCACATCACCGGGATGACGGCCAGACGAAACGCCTGGAACCGGTTGCACCCGTCAACAAGAGCGCTTTCGTCAATGTCTCTCGGGATCGTCTTGAAAAAGCTGTGCAGCATCCACAGAGTGAATGGCTGGTTCATCGCGATCATCACGATGATCGTCGTTGGTAGAATGCCCCAGATGTTCAACTGAAAAAACGGCAGCAGATAACCCGAAACCAGCGTTATGTGAGGCATTGCACGGAACACCAGCGCGGCCATCAGGATCCAGAACGCGTAACGGAAGCCTGACCTGGCCAGTGCATAACCGCCTAGTGTCCCGATCGTCAGCGAGATCGTTGTTACAAAAAAACAGACGATTGAAGTGTTTATAACGGACTTCCAGAATTCTTCCTCGATCCACGCGCCGCGGTACCCGTCGAGCGTGAAGGCGCTGCCGCCCGTGATTCGCTGCGTGGTCGGACCCGTGACAGCATTCATCCAATCGGTACGTGAAAAGAAATCGGTCTCCGCCTTGAACGAACCCCAGGCAGTCCACAGGAACGGAAATGCGGCAATGAACACCCACAAGGCGACAAACGCGAATGCCAGGACTGCGACGAAAATAGCGGAATTGTTCGAATCATTCACTTTCCCGCTCCCTCGAGTTCACTTTCCGTATTCGCGATAGGTCTTGATCAGCACCGGGATCAAGAGAATGATCACGCCGAACAGCGTCAGTACCGATGTCGTGGCGGCGGAACCGAACAATGGGACGTCACCGGACCTCAGATCGGTGAAAACGAGGTACGACAACGACGTTGCGTTTGCCTCGGCAGAAAGCCCGACGATCGGCTCGAAAACCCTGAAGTTGTCCATCAATTGAATGAGCCCAACGAATGTGATCAGCGGCACAAGATGTGGCAAAACCACGAATCTGATCCGTTCCCATCGATTGGCACCATCCACCATCGCGGATTCGAGAGTGTCTCGCGGAACGCTTTGCAAACCCGCGAAGAACACGATGAAGGAGAACGGTGTTGAGGACCAAACGCCGTAAGAGTGGACAGTTATCCAGGTGAGAACGGGTGACGCCTTGAGCGACAGTTGCGGATCGTCAAAGATCTCCTGAAGCGTCGCGCCTATGATGCCGCGCGCATCGATCATCCAAAACAGAACCAGCGACCCGACAAGTGGCGTGATGATCATCGGCAACAAGGAGAAAAAGATGACTGAGCCCCGGAGAAGCTGCGGTATGCGGTTCACGCCGAGTGCGATGAAAAACCCAAGGACGATTGCGAGTGGAGAAACGATAAACGTGTACGAAAGCGTAAAAAACAGGGCCTTGTAAAACGGAAGGTTGTAGGTGTCAGCCAACTTTTTGAAGAAAGTGGCTTCCGCGCCCCAGATTTCCGACATTTCCACCGTTGCCAGATGGCTCGAGTTGAAATAGCTCTCGAGACCGACGAAGCGCCCAAGCGGCCTTTCTTCTCTGAGCGCCGCCATGGCCTCGACGTCCACTCGATTTTCCAACGTCACCCCAAATGGGCCACTGGTTTCGACTTCGACCATGATCTGTTGATGCTCGATGAACAACGACTGGTACGCGATCGACACCACTGGCAACGCCACAAAGGTCAGCATCACCAGCATCGAGGGGAGAATGAAATAGAAAAACGCCTTGTGCGGCATCGGACAACCGTTCTTCGCTGGAGTGGCTCAATGCTTGAAGTTCGAATGCAGTCGCACGAGGTGGAAAGGCGTCTGTGGCCCGGGCGCCTTTCGGCGCCCGGAACCGTTCGAGAGCTTATTCGACGAAACCACCTTCACGAGCCGCCGTCATATAGGCAGCAACAACATCTTCAAGCGCCTGCTCTGCAGTTTCCTGGCCTTGAAGATACTCACCGAGGTTAGCGCCAAGCGCCGTATGCAGCAGCCCCATGTAGGGCAGCATCGGGTACGGCTTGGCGCGAAGGCCAACTGTCTCGAAGACACCCTTTGCTGCTGGCGTGGGCTGATAACCGTCCATCAGCCAAGCTGCGGCTGTCGGCGCTATCTGTGCCAGTTCGGGATCAACGCCATGAACCATCGCGCGGAACGCGAGCTCCGCTTCTTCATCACTGATGTTCGTCGCGATGGTAAAGCCATCCCACCACAGCGTTGACGCGGCAAAATCGTTGCCGGCAACGGTCAATGCGCCGATCGGCACACTGTTGGCAGCGATTTCCGGCACTTCGCCCTGCTCGTCGATGATCGGAGCCACGGCACTGCCCCAAAGCGACCACAACGCGCCTTCGCCGCCTTTCCAGCTTGCGCTGTTGACGGTCGTGTCAAATGTCGCATAGTCGGAACTCATCCGCTCGGTCAGCGCCTTTAGCATGTGCAGCGTCGCGATTCCTTTCTCATTCTGAATCGCAGGGATCGCCGTACCCGCCTCAAAGAACTCACCACCATGACCGAGGTACATGTTCACGAACTCCTGTCCCATGTGCCAACCGGTCTTGAAGTTGCCAAGGATGGGGGTGTCCATAACACCGGCAGCCCGAAGTTTGTCGGCAGCCGCAATCACGTCTTCATAGCTCGTGGGCGGTTCGATGTCGTTGGCTTCAAGGATGTCCTTTCGATACATGTAGTGTTGCGCATTCGCCATGAACGCGACCGCCATGATCTTGCCGTCCACACGGATGAACTGACGTTCGCTCAAGCCATCACCGTATTTCTCGACGAGATCGTCGAGTGGCCGCACCAGACCTTCGTTCAGAAGCGGAACGAGCGAGCCGTTCGCAACGATCGCAACCGAATATGTGGCCGGATTGGTTGTCAGAGCTGCAACCTGGATTTCCTTGTGCTCACTTGTTTGGTTGTCCGAAAACTCGATCGTGTCAGACGCGCATTCCGTCGCGCGCTCAATCACGAGGCGGACTGGCGTAAAGTCGTTCGCCAGAATGCGAACCGATCCAGAACCCTCCAGATTACAACCCTGGGACCACGCCGCTCCGGCGCTGAGCGCGACGGCACTGGCAATTGCAAGCAGTTTTGTTGCTGATTTCATTCGATTGTTCCTCCTGTCCGTCTCGGAAGTGCTTCAAACGGGATCCGACCAACGAACACCTGTGGTCCACCCAGCACCAACGAGGATACGATAGTTCGAATTGTTAACGTAACGAGTTCAGGAACGCTAGTGGAGACTTGCAAAATCGTCAAAACTTATTTCGTGTTGTGCATGCAAAATTTGCAAATTACAGTTTCCTTCGCGGCGAATGCCCTTGATTTCGGGGGAAGCGTGTTGGTCTCAATAGGGAGAGTCAAATGTATGACTTCAGCGAAAACTGGCCGGATTTCTCCGACTACATTATTGAAATCACACGAATAATCTGGGATCGCCGCGACGTGCTTGCACTGCACGACTATTACGGACAGGACATTGTTGTGCGCACGCCCGGTGGGCTTACTGTCGGCGTGGACGCCGTGATTCAAGCGACCTATGAAATGATCGGTCGCGCTCCGCGGAGGTCATCTGGCGCAGAAGACGTCATTTGGTCGCGCAATGATGACGGGCATTATTACTCATCGCATCGCGTCTGCGACGTGATGCACCACGTTGAAGACGACATGTACGGCAAGGCAACCGGAAGATCTGTCTGGTACTGGATCATCGCCGATTGCGCAGCCCGCAACGACGTTATCGACGATGAATGGTTGTTCCGTGATACTGGCGGACTTGTTCGACAGCTGGGTTGGGACCCGAGAGAATTTGCCCGACACCAAATCGTTACGGAAGGCGGGCCGGCGAATTGCATCAAACCGTTGACACCCGCTATCGATGTCCCGGGCCCCTACGTCGGCACGGGAAACGACAACGAATGGGGCATCAAATATGCTGCCGTCCTGACTCGTGTCATGGAAGGCGACCTTGGCGCGATACTGGATGAATACGATGAACAGTGCCACTCCGCCTATGCTGGTGCCGTTCAAGGTCACAGTCACGATGACATCAACAAATTCTGGGCACGTCTAAGGTCTTCGTTCCCGAACGCAAGGTTTACCATCCACCACACCATCGGTCGTCATGACGACCTTCTTAGCCCCCGAGCTGCCATTCGCTGGTCCATTGAAGGCAAGCACAAAGGCTGGGGCGCATTTGGAAAGCCCTCAGGCGCCGACGTGTATGTGCTGGGCGTATCTCACGTGGAGTTCGGGCCGCGCGGAATTCGACGTGAATATGCGCTCTATGATCAAGTGGCGGTCTGGAAGCAGATTCTGATGCAAACCGAGACCGAGTGACAGGGAACGCGGGCCCGTTCCGCCGAACAATCAGACGAACCGAATGCCCAATCGTGCGGCGTAATCCCGAAAATCTCTGCCGCCAAGATCCGTCAAGTCATACGCAGCCTTGAATCCGATCCGACCCTCCAGCGCGGCCCGCATCACGCGCGTTGCGAACAGCTTGCCGACACGGGCATCTTGGTCGTTGCAGAAATCGCCCTCGGTGTTCGCCGGGCTGGATTGTCGTTCCTTGCTGATCTGGTTGCGACAAAACTCAAGAAAGGATTCACGCGTAACCAGATCGAGATCCATGGCGCGACGGGCGACGATGACTGGGCTGGCCTTCAATGACTCAGCGAGAACCGCGATCGGACATTGGGTACGCTTCGCCTGTTCCCATCGATCAATCAGGTCGCCAGAAGGCACAAGGAATTCGGCCGCCGCCCGGCTGCACCAGTCTTCCACCTTTGTCCCGCCAAGAAGCAAGTTTTCGAAACCGGAGAGACCCTCCTCGCCAAGCCAGACATGTGCCAACTCGTGAGCCAGATTAAACATTTGGCCCGACTTTACATCCGCACCGTTCACGAAAACCAACGGCGCATATCGGTCCGTCAGTGCAAATCCACCAAACTCCTCAGCTCTCAATCTCCGGTTTGCATCGTTGCCCACATGCTTGTTGACCACGGCCATCACGCCCAGTCTTTCGATCATGCGGCGCAACTCGCTGACAGCCTCCTGCCAGGTCCGGACATACCGTGCCCACCCCTCGTCGAGACCGATAGTCCGCCGCATCTCGCGACCCACATCGTCGGGGTCGTCGTCGAGGGTGGCGCTTGCCACGAATTCCAGTGGCTCTGCTTCACTCTCGATGAGATGCTCTCGCAGCCACATCTGCCTCCGCTGCATTGAGTAAAGAGTGTCGATCAGATCCGGGCTGGCTCGGGTTTTTGCCCTGTCGGAAGCAGTTCGGAAATCGGGAATCGGGAGCCGTTCGTCCGGCGGATCCGGCAGGAAGAGATAACCGAATGGCACGTGGACCGCGCGCGCAAACGCGTCGAGTTGCTTGAGGGTGGGCCGAAGATCGCCGCGCTCCCATTCAGGCAATTTCCCGAACTTGGTCATCAGGTCATCCTGTGCCAATCCAGCGCGCTCGCGCGCCCAGCAAAGGAGTTTCGGATTGATTGAGACGCGGTTCATGGCCCGACCACATTCGCCGATTTTGCAATTGGAAGGCGTCTATTCGGGCAGGCGGGCTGATTCAATCAGGCCCAGGGTATCGGACAACGCCTGTGCCTCCATTGGATTCTGGCAGTTTTCCAGACTGCGCCGGTAGGGCCCTGAGTCCTCAAGGTGGGATCAGAGGCGGACCGTGCAGTCACAGGAGTCATGAATTCCACTGACTTGGTCACGGGTCGGCAATTGCGTACACGAGCGTGCGACGGTGGCCTTGAGACATAGATCGGCAATGCTCACGGAAGTTGGCGAGGATTGACCGTGCGGATTCGCATCGCGGCACTCGACGAACCTTTGTCCGTATCATCCGGAGTGATTCGCCGGACTGTTTGCCTTGACAAAAGACGAAGCCTAAAGAGGCGGACAACGATCAACCCATTGCCGCAAGAGGGCAACGTGAATGACCCGCTTTGGTGACATATCATCCCTGTTGGGACACCGAGTTTGGCTGTCGTGACACCGACGGCGATGACGCATGGATGAACCGGTCAGGATCGCGCGGTTTTTGGCTCGCGCCGGCGTGGCATCAAGGCGCCAAGCGGAAAAACTTATCGAAGAAGGCCGCGTCACCCTTAATGGCCGATGTCTGACAGCAATGCACCACAGAGTGACGCTTGATGACGACATTCGGGTCGATGGAAAGCCGGTCGCAACCCCCAAACCGGCAATGCTCTGGCGACTCCACAAGCCGGCAGGTTTGGTGACAACAACGGCAGACGAAAAAGGGCGAAAGAACGTCTTCGAACTTTTGCCGCCCGAAATGCCCCGTGTCGTCACCGTCGGTCGGCTGGACCTGAACTCAGAAGGCTTGCTGCTGTTGACCAATGACGGCAGCCTCAAGCGGCATCTCGAATTGCCGGCGAACGGATTTTCCAGGGAATACCGTGTCCGGGCCCGTGGTCGCCCCGACGAGGTCGCGCTTGATCGACTCCGGAAAGGTCTCCGGATGGGATCCGAGCGTTTCCGACCCATGACGGTCGACATCGAGGCGACGAACGCGGCGAATTCCTGGTACAGCGTCCGGCTGAAGGAAGGCAGGAACAGGGAAATCCGCCGCGCGTTCGAGGCAATCGACCTGACAGTGAACCGATTGATTCGCGTCTCCTTCGGGCCGTTTCGTCTTGGGAAACTGGCCTCGGGTCAAGTAGAGCGGATTCCCGAAAAGGCATTTCGCCAAATCCTCCCCAACCGCCCAGCAAAAGACCGGGACCAGCCGCGGCGACGCAAGGGCGCCGCATCTCCCAACAAGTGAACTGTTTTCCGGTGTCAATCCACGGACCGAACGACCCTTGCTCATGCAATTTCTGAAGGAACCTCAAGGCAATGACTGAACTGCTGACCATCGAAACCCTCGCAAATCTTGTCGTGCTGATCTTTCTCCAAGCCGTCCTGGGTTTCGACAATCTGCTCTACATTTCGATCGAATCAAAGCGAGCCCCTGAACAGTACCGAAAGGCCGTGCGCTACTGGGGCATCGTCATCGCCGTTGCATTGAGGGTCGTCCTGCTCTTCGTGATGATCGCGCTGATCGATGCATTCCGGGAGCCGTTCCTCGTGTTCAACTTGCCCGGCATCATCGAGGGCGGCGTCAACTATTCGACGGTCGTCTTCATCTTTGGTGGCATCTTCATCATCTACACGGCCGTTCGCGAAATCACCCACATGCTGACGATCGAGCATCTTGGCGGCGAAGGGGCCGGAAAACCGACCAAAACAGCGTTCCAGGTCGTGGCGATGATCGTGTTCATGAACCTGATCTTCAGCTTTGATTCCATTTTGTCGGCGATCGCCATCACCGACGTATTCCCGGTACTCGCGGTTGCCATCGCTGCCTCGGGCTTGGCAATGCTGCTTCTCGTCAATCGGGTCACCGAGTTCATCGAACGCAATCGGGCATACGAGGTCCTGGGACTGTTCATTCTCCTGATCGTCGGCGTCGTTTTGATCGGCGAGGCGGGCCCAGCCGCTGCCCATGCCATGCATGACGAGAGTCTCCAGATCCGGCTATTCGGCTACGCCCTGTTGCCGATGTCGAAGACCACCTTCTATTTCGCGATCGTCGTGCTCGTTGCTGTCGAAGTCATTCAGACAGGCTATCGCCGACGGCTCGAAGCTGAACGTTTGGCAGCCCAAGGGCAGCCGTCGACCACGCATTGACCACGGAGACCAACCAAAGTCCCTGCCCGACGGGCAACCCACGTCGGCAGGGCAGATTCGTGCAAGCATGACATGTCAGAACAGTTCCGTTCCGGCGTCACGCAGGTCATGCGTCGCGGGAACGGCGAACGGCGAGTTCCTCGCTGATTTGGTTCGGTCTGAAATCAACGACTCGTCCGATCCGAACCGTCATCGCCAAGTGATCGGCCTCAGAGTTCGAGGCAGTACCGCATGATGGCCTTCTGGATGTGAAGTCTGTTCTCCGCCTCGTCGAAGACAACCGACTGCGGGCCATCAATGACGTCTGCGGTCACTTCATCGTCACGATAGGCCGGCAGGCAGTGCATGAACACGGCGTTCTCGGCAGCGGCGGCCATCACGCGCCCGTCCACCTGAAACGCGCCCAGGCTCTTCCTTTTTTCCTCACGAAGCGTGTCCGTGTCGTGCATCGACAGCCATGCATCGGTGACCACCAGGTCGGCTCCAGCCGCCGCTTTGATCGGGTCCGAGACTGATTGGACGTTTGCGCCACACGATCTCGCGTTTTCGACGTACTCCGCTCGAGGCATGTACGAATCCGGGCACGCGAGCGTCATGTTGAACCCGAACTGGCCGGCCGCGTGCAGGAATGATGCACACACGTTGTTGCCATCGCCGAACCATGCCACTTGCCGCTCAGCGATCGGACCGCGATGCTCTTCGAAGGTCATGACATCGCCCATCACCTGGCACGGGTGGGTGCGATCGGTCAGGCCATTGATGACCGGGACGCTCGCGTGTTCGGCCAGTTCCAGGAGATGATGCGTCTGGTCTGTCCGGAGAACGATCATGTCGACGTAACGCGACAAGACACGTGCCGTATCGGCCACGGATTCTCCGCGTCCGAGCTGAGTCTCGGACCCCAATAGGGTCATGACTTCACCACCCAGCTGGCGAACGCCGGTATCGAAGGATACCCTGGTTCGCGTAGACGGTTTCTCGAACAGCAGCGCAACAAGTCGGCCCGCGAGCGCCGGGTTGACGTCGCGGTTCCCGCGAGGGCAGCCCGCGCGCGCCGATTTCATCGACTTCGCGAGTTCGATGATGCCGTGCAGATCAGCCGCGGAAGGCTGGTCGATGTCGAGGAAATGTCTCACATTCGCCCCGAGATCGATCTGGCGGCCACATCAAGTCGGCGCACCCCTTCCTCTATTTCGTCGAGCGAAATGTTCAGCGGTGGAAGGATTCGCGCAACATTGTCACCGGCCGGAATGGTGATGACCCCTGACTCGATTCCCGCCGCGATCACGTCGGCGTTGGGTGCATGGCACACGAGTCCGAGCATCAAGCCGGCCCCTCGGACCTCCGCGAACACGTCCGAATTCTCCTCGACAAGTCTTGTCAACCGATCCCGCATCACTGCCGATCGCTCACGCACGCCTTCGAGAAACTCGAAATTGCTCACGACGTCAAAGACCGCCGACCCGACCGCGCAGGCCAAGGGATTCCCCCCAAAGGTCGATCCGTGGGTGCCAACGACCATGCCCGCCGCGGCTTTTTCGGTCGCAAGGCACGCGCCGAGCGGAAACCCGCCGCCGATTCCCTTCGCGATCCCCATGATGTCAGGGGTGATGCCTTCGAACTCATGGGCAAACAGCCTGCCCGTTCGACCCATCCCGCACTGGATTTCGTCGAGGATCAGCAAAATGCCGTGCTGATCGCACAGTTCTCTCAACCGACGGAGAAACCCCTCCGGCACGGGCTTGATTCCGCTTTCGCCCTGAACCGGCTCGATCATCACGGCAGCCGTCTCGTCATCGATGGCATTCCTGACCGCTTCGATGTCGCCGAAAGGAACCTGCGCGAATCCCGGCAACAACGGGCCAAAACCGTCGATGAGCTTGCTGCCGCCGGCGGCAGAGATCATTCCAAGCGATCTTCCGTGGAAGGCTCCATCGAAGGTGATGATCCGATGCCTTGCGGTCTTGCCATCCTGGGAAAAGTGCTTCCGCGCCATCTTGACGCAACACTCCATCGATTCCGTGCCGGAATTCGTGAAGAACACCGTGTCTGCAAAGGTCTTTTCGACCAGCTGGTCGGCAAGCGCCAGCTGATCCGAAATGTGGTAAAGATTGGACGTGTGCCAAAGGGTTTCGGCCTGATGTTGCAGCGCCTGCACCAACCGGGGGTGGGCGTGGCCAAGGCAGTTCACGGCAATCCCTGCCCCGAGATCGAGATAACTCTTCCCGTCGCTGTCAATCAGCCATGTCCCTTCGCCTCGGGCAAACATGACGCCTGCCTTGGCATAGGTCGGCAAAACCGCTGGTATCATCGGTCAATTCCCTGGTTCGCAGCAATCGTACGGCGTCATACGGGACCAAGACGTCAAGTCAATCAAGAGTTTTTCTTCCGAATCATCCACTCACGACCGACTTCCCCTGCGCTCATGGCAATCATTGGGCCTGACACGTCCCGGTTCATTCGCGCGAGCAGGTGAAACGGCCGCCATGGACGCACTCCGGATCATGCTCTCTCGGAATGGCCTCGAGGCCACAAGACACTGATTGAGGCCGCCGTCACTGTCGACCGGATCACATGGGCAAATCGACACGGATTCATTTGCCAAGCCGCCCGAACTGCTCGGGTCTGCGTCGGTCGCCGCGTTCGCATGGGTGGACACGCGCACTTACGAACGGCAATACGACCCGCGCGGGTTTGACCTCGATCCGGCTCACGTCTTGGAATTGGCGTGGCCGATCAACCTCGCAAGGTTCACGCAGTTGTCGGGTTGCTTGTCCGCGTTGCCGCCAGGAACCAGACCGCGCCAAGACCCACGGAAACAACGCCGTTCCATCCGGCCATGCTGATTCCAGCCAGCGACCAGGGGATTTCGTCGCAGCGGATCACCGGCGTTTCGAGAAGTTGCGCGAGCCTGTCCTCGGCCGACATCGAGCCAGATGGAAGCGCCCCGCACGTCGCCGGCCCCATCCACCATTGCTGTTCGACGCCCACATGGTAACCGGCAACACCAGCCCCGATCAGGACTGCCACGCCGCCCAGAACGGCGAAAGCCCGTGGCATGCCGATGGCGAGCGCGGCCGACCCCGCGACAATCACAGCAACATGCGCCCAACGCTGCCAGATGCACAGCTTGCACGGAGGCATGCCGCCAAGATGCTCGAAGGCGAATGCACCGCCGAGCAAGAGGACCGAGCCCGCCGTTGCAGCAACGATCAGAGAGGTTCGATTCACGGCATCAAATCCAGAAAACAACTGCAAATCCCAAAACCAGCAACAGGACGAAAGCGCCAAAGACCAGGCCCAAGCGACGTTCGATGAAGTCGCGAATCGGATCGCCGAACTTCCACAAGAGAGCAGCAACGACAAAAAATCGCAGGCCACGGGCAATTGTCGACCACAGGATGAACTGCACGATGTCGAGTCCCGTGAACCCGGAGGCAATGGTCACGACCTTGTAGGGGAAAGGGGTCAGTCCGGCAATCAGCACGGCGAGCGCTCCGTGCGCATTGAACGACTCGCTGAATTCCGCAAAAGGATCGGACAGGCCGTAGAAGGCCAGGATCGGCTGACCGATGTGCTCGAACATCAAGGCGCCGATCATGTAGCCGGCGACACCTCCCAGAACGCTGAACAGCGTGCAGATTCCCGCATAGAGGAATGCACGCCTAGGCGACGCGATCACCATCGGAATCAGCAACAGATCCGGAGGGATCGGGAAAAACGAACTCTCCGCAAAGCTGACGGCGCCAAGCCCCCAGGTGCCGGACCGTCCTCTGCTCAGCGCGAGCGTTCGTTCGTACAATCTGGTGAGCACGTGACCAGGCTGATCTGGATGTCAAAACCAGGCATCGATCGGAGAGCTCACAGGGTGACCTCTCGACCGACGTCGTACTGGCGCTCGAGATCAACCCCATCAAGCGGAGCCGATTCCAGCAGCGCCTTCAGGTCACCGTCGCCTGGAGCTGCGATTCGATCGCGCAGAGTGGCTCGGGTTTCGGTCGCGCACTCGGGATCGCAATGCGCGGCAGCGACGCCACGAACGAGATCCGCATCGTCCTTGCGAACGAGCACCTCGATTCGAACGAGGTCGTGCCGCTCTCTGCCCTTGCGCCCGCCTGTCGCGGACGCGGTGCTGGTGTCAGTCATTCGAGCCTCTGTTTTCGGCGTGGCTACCGAAAAAACAGGGAAACGGGAAGGAGGTTCGTGATGACCACGGCAAACCGGTCCACGCTCGAATCAGAGTGCATCGGCCGCTGCATTGAATGCGCGCTCGATTTCGTCGAGGTCGTCGTCCGACAACGCGGTCGAGACGTAGATCTTGCCCGGCGGTTTCAGAATCCCTTCCGATCTCAACGCTGAATTGAATCGATCGGTCACTGCCGGGTCTGCGGCGATGAACTCGCGATAGTCCCTGACCTGCCCCGCCGACATCACGACGTCGAACAGCGCTTCGCAGCCAACGATCCGATGCGCCTGCCCGACCCGGTCGAGCGCCTTCGAAGCAGCCGACATGATGCGCTGACCGGACGCCTTGATCCGATCATAGGCACCCTCGCGCCGAAGAATCTCGAGGGTCTTCAATCCGGCCGCCGCCGCGACCGGATTGCCCGACAGGGTCCCGATCTGCATCAGGAACCCGTCCTGCCCGACAACTTCGCGATCAAAGTGAGCCATGATGTCCTTGCGACCGGCGATGGCCGCAAGCGGAAAACCGCCACCGATGATCTTGCCCAACGTGCAGACGTCGGGAGTGACGCCATACCGCTCCTGGGCACCGCCATATCCGAGTCGGAATCCGGTGACGATCTCGTCGAATATCAACACGATGCCGTGACGATCGCACTCCTCCCGGAGCGCCTGCAAAAACCCGGCATCGGCAGGAACGATTCTCTGCAAAGGCTCGACGATCACGCCGGCGATCTCTCCGCCGCGACTCCCCATCAGTTCCTTGACGAACTCGGTGTCGTTGAACGGGGCGACCAGGATGTTGCGGCGCACCGCATCGGGAATGCCTGCGCTGTCGGCGATCGCGTGCGGAAAGTTCGCCGGCTGGGTCGGCGCAAGGCTCATCTGCGCTTCTGCAGACATGCCGTGATACCCGCCCTCGAACTTCAAGATCAGGTCGCGACCGGTGCGAGCTCTTGCAAGTCGCATGGCGTACATGTCGGCTTCGCCACCGGTCGAGACGTAACGAACCTGCTCGGAACAGGCGACCGCCCGGCAGATCTCCTCCGCAAGCTCGACCGCCCGCGCGTTGTTGGCAAAAAACGTCATGCCGAGAGGCAGTTGCTCGAACACGGCTTCGAGAACCTCCGGGTGGCCATGACCCAGGATCATCGGCCCCGATCCGATCAGAAGATCGATGTATTCGCGACCGTCTTCCGATCTGATGCGCGAGCCGGACCCGTCGCGGATGAAGAAACCCGGGTCGAAGTTGCCGAAACCGCCGGCTGGCAGGACTTCGCGGGCCCGCTCGATCCACTCTTCGTGACTGCGTGTTTTCATGTCGTTTCAACCCCTTATTGCAGGTCGTAGACGGCTACAGGGCCGCCAAGAAGTTCTTCGTCCGGCGCGAACCCCAGCCCCGGAGACGACGAGACCGTGATCAGTCCGTCCCGGTTGCGCGGTCCGCGACCAGGCGCGACGTCGCGCGTGATCATGTCCTGGCAGGCCCACGCGCCGAGCCGATGGCGCGATGGAATGGTCTGGGCCAGATGCGCGGCCTCCGCATCGGCGAGAACCGACCCGCCCGTTGCCATCACGTAGCAATCGATCCCGTGGGCCATGGCGATGTCGCGCATTCGTGCCGCCTTGCTCAGGCCGCCAACCCGATTGATCTTGATGCCGAAAATCTCCGCGAGGCCGTCGCGAGCGATTCGGGCAGCATCCTGCAAGGTGACGAGCGACTCGTCGACACTGATCGGCACCGTCGTCATCGGTCGAATCGCCGCGATGTCGTCCAGGGTTTCGCATGGCTGCTCGACCGCAAACCCTGGCTCGGAAATGGCGGAAAGAACAGCCAGGGCCTGCCGCCGCGACCAGGCGCGGTTGACATCGAAGAGGTATCTCTCGCCGGGCTGGCGGGCAGCCTGGACCGCATGAATGCAGGCAATGTCCTCTTCAATCCCCGCACCGATCTTCACGGAGTGAGACACGTACCCCATCGCCCGGAACCGTTCGATCTCGCCGATCACCTCGCTTTTGGTTCCCGATGAAACCGACGACGCGATCGGGGTCCCGTCCGCGTATCGGCCGCCGAGCATGTCAGCGATGGACAGCCCCGCCGCCTGCCCCGCGATGTCCCAGCATGCCATGTCGATCGGCGACTTGGCGTGGGGATGCCCCGGCAGACAAAGGTCCATCGCGTGTTCGACGTGTCCGACCAGACGCGGGTCCTGACCCAGGATCACAGGTGCCAGCGTCTCCAGTCCCGCCCGAATGCCGGGGCCGTGCGCAGCGACGTAGCTGTGTCCCCAAGGGGTGCCTTCTCCCCAGCCGGTCAGCCCCTCATCGGTTTCGATCTTCACGAATGTTGCATCGAGCACATCGAAGCGAAGCCGTCCCCCCGACAGCCAGTACGGTTTGGCGAGAGGCAGATCGACGTGGAAGACTGAAAGGCGGGTGATTTTCATGGGCGCATCTCCTCAGCAGGCTCAGCGGCCCTGCATGGTGATGACAATGTTGCCGACATGCGTCTTTTCGACAAAGGCGGCCTGGGCCGCATGGAAGTCCTCCAGCGGATAGGTTGCGGCAAGAAGCGGCTTGACCTCACCGTTCTCGATGTAGGTGACGAGGTTGCCAAAGACGTGCGGGGGCACGATGGTCGAACCGATCAGGGTCAGGTCGTTGAGGTACATGGTTCGGAGGTCGAGGGACACGATCGGGCCCGCGATGGCACCCGAAGAAACATAGCGACCGCCCCTTGCAAGCTGATCGATGAGATTTGGCCAGGCGGGTCCGCCGACGATGTCGGCAACGACGGTAACGTTGGAGGTTCCTGTAGCCTCTTCAATGGCCTGGGACAGATTCTCGGGCGAGCGCGGCAGGACAAAATCCGCCCCTGCCCGCTTCACGTCGGCGTGCTTGGCCTCGGATGCCAGCGCAATGACCGTCGCGCGGCGCCGTTTGGCCAGTTGGACAAGAGCCGAGCCGACACCCCCGGAGGCGCCGGTCACGAGGACGAGATCCCTGGATCCGACGCCCGCGGCTTCGAGCATGCCTTCGGCGGTGGTGTAGGAGCACGAAAACGTCGCGAGTTCGGCATCGTCGAGATCAGATCGAACGACCCCGACATTCCGGTGGTCGATCACCGTGTACTCTGCGTACCCTCCATCCTGTTCGGACCCGAAATACCCAGTCGAATCCAGGCAAGTCGGGTCATCCCAGTCGCGCAGCCAGTTGTCGGTGATGACTCGTTTCCCGAGCAATTCCGGGTCGGCATCCGCCCCGCATTCAACCACCTCCCCCACGACATCGGCGCCCTGTATGCGAGGGAACGTGATGGTCGCCCCGCCCCAGGTGGGTTCTTCGAGTTCGACACTGTCATAGGCCTCGCCTGTCGTGCCGTCCGTGACCGCCTTCGCATACCAACCCGAGCGCGTGTTGACGTCGGTGTTGTTCATGCCACAGGCCGAAACCTTGATCAGGACGTCGAGCGGTCCGGGTTTCGGGACAGGCCAGTCATCTCGAAACTCCAGCTTGTCGAGACCACCGTGTCCGGTCAGCACGACGGCGCGCATTTTTTGCGGAATGCTCATGACGGAGCCTCCTGGTCAATTCGATCGTGGAAGACTGTTGTCGGGGTCATAGGCAGCACCGTCAAGAACCTTTGCCGATCGTTCCTGCCCCATGACATCAACCGTCAGATGTGTTCCCGGCCGCGCGGCATCTGGTTTGACGTAGGCGAATGCCAATGTCTTGCCGACGCGGAATCCGTGCGCAACCGATGTCGTCGAACCGACGACATGTCCGTCGTGGAGAACGGCTTCGCCGCCGTGGCCGTCAACCTGTCCGTCAGAGTCGATGGAAATGAAAACCCGAACCCAGGGAAGCGGCGATTCGAGACTGTCGATCGTTGCCCGCTTTCCGATGAAATCCTTGGACATGTCGACAAACCGCATGACGGCGGCCTCGGGCAGCGTGACCTCGTTCGTGAGTTCACCCGCGCCGGGGAAGCCTTTCTCCATCCGCAGCGAATTCATGGCAAACGAGCCGTAGTCGACAAGGCCCTTGTCAGCCCCTGCCGACGACAATGCGTCGTAAATCCTCGGAAACGTCTCTCTCGGACCGTGCAGTTCCCATCCCAGTTCGCCTGCATAGGACATGCGCATGGCAAGAACCTCGGCCCCCGAAACCATCACCCACCGACACGAGAGCCACGGAAAGCTCGCGTTGTCGAGCGGGTCTGAAGTTGCTGTCGCAAGGATGTCCCTGGACAGCGGACCATTGATCGCAAGCGCGGCCCACGCATCCGAAAGATTGGTGATCTCGACACTTTCGCGTTCCCCGCGAATCCGGTCCAGGTGATCGATCAGCCGCTGCTCGAAGAACGCCGCAGCAACGACATAAAATCGATCCGGGGCAAGGCGCACGACCGTCGCCTCCAGCTCGATGCGCCCGCGCTCGTTCAGAAAATGCGCGAGAGCGACCCGGCCATCACGCGACGGAAGCCGGTTCGGGATTGCCCGATCGAGGAGGCCAAACGCATCGGGACCGCTCACCTCCACCTTGCAGAATGCCGTGATGTCCATGAGCCCGGCCGCATCCCGCACCGCGCGGCACTCGGCCCCGACCAGTTCATGGAGCACGTTGCGGCGAAACGAATACTGATCCTTCTGAGGAACCCCGTCCTTGGCGAACCAGCGCGGCCGCTCGTGACCGTAGACCTCCTCGAACACCGCCCCCCGCGCCTCGAGCCGGTCGTAAAGAGGCGACGGTTTCACCGGGCGTCCGGCGAGCCGGTTGAAGTGCGGATACGGGATCTCGTGACGGAGACAGTAGTCCTCCTTCGCCTTGATCACCTGCCAGTCGCGGTTGGCATATGAGCCGAACCTGCGCGGGTCGAATTCTCGCATCGATATGTCGGCCGCCCCGTGCACCATCCACCGCGCCAGCTCGCGTGTCAGACCTGGACCCCAACCGATGCCGATCTGGGTTCCGCAGCAGCACCAGTAGTTTCGAACCCCAGGCGCGGGGCCGATCAGCGGGTTTCCATCAGGCGGATGGCTGATCGCACCGTGAACCTCGCGACGGATTCCGCGATCGGCGAGAACCGGCATGCGCTGCATGGCATTCTCGAGCCACGGCATGATGCGATCGTAGTCGGGCGCGAACAGCTCGTTTTCCGCTTCCCACGGGCAATGGTCTTCCCACACGCTGTTCGGATCGGATTTCTCGTAGATCCCGATCAGCCCCGACTTCTGTTCCATCCGGATGTAGCCGGAGACCTCGCGGTCATCGCGAATCACCGGCAGTTCCCGCTCGAGCTCCGCGAATTCCGGGACGCGGTCGGTGACAAGATAGTGGTGGGTCATCGATGTGGCCGGGATCTGCAGATCGCACCACGCGCCGATCTGCCGGGCGTAGGTGCCCGCCGCATTGACCACGTGTTCGCAGACCACATCCCCCTGTTCCGTCGAGACTTTCCAACCTCCCGACGGCCACTGCTGCATCCCCGTCGCCCGGCATCGCTTGATGATGGTGGCGCCAAGCTGGCGAGCGCCGCTCGCCAGCGCCTGGGTGACACCCGACGGGTCGACATGGCCGTCGTCGGAAACGTGGAGTGCGCCCTGCACGCCTTCGAGATTGTAGAAGGGGTGGAGTTCGGTGATCCGCTCGCGTCCGACCATCTCCATGTCGAAACCGAGCGCCCGCCCGACGCTGAGCGTGTGACGGAGCCAGTCGAGTTCGTCGTCGCTGTAGGCGACCCGAAGGGAACCGCAGCCATGCCAGCTCACGCTCTGGCCGGTGATTCTCTCCAGCTCCCCGGAATAGAGAGCGATGTTGTAGTCGACGCATTTGCCGAGCCCGAAATGCGACGTCGAGCGGGTGATCTGGCCCGCCGCATGCCAGGTCGAACCGCTTGTCAGCTCCGCCTTTTCGAGGAGAACCACATCCGTCCATCCTTCGCGAGCCAGGTGGTAGGCGAGACCGCAGCCCATGATCCCGCCGCCGATGATCACGACACGGGCGGTGGATGGAAGTCGGTCAGTCGTGACATTCATGGGTCCGGCCTTCGATTCTTCGACTGCAGCAGTGGACAGGGTATGCAAACATTTGTACATTCGTCAATCATGATTGGTACAAACGTACTGACGCGGAATCGCCGCCCCGTCCTCGACCAGTTGGCGTCGGAACTTGATTCTCTCGCGCCGCAGACGAGGAAGGCTGCCCGGTATCTTCTGGAGAACCCCAACGAGATCGGGATATCGACCATTCGAGAACTCGCCGCGCTGGCCGGCGTCACGCCGAACACGCTGGTCAGGCTTGCGCAAGGACTCGGTTTTGCCGGCTACGACGCGTTTCGCGAGACGTTCCGCGATCGGATCCGACGCGGACCTGTCTCGTTCCCCGACCGCGCCCGATGGCTGCAGTCGCTCTCCGACAACGGGCAGCTTGGCGGACTGTTTTCGGCGACGGTCGATGCGGTCATTCGCAACATCGAGGAGACGTTTGCCGGGATTTCGGCAGACGATCTCTACGCGGCAGCCCAGACAGTGCTGAATTCGCGACAAACGTTTGTGCTCGGCGTAGGCGTGCACTATCCCAATGCCTGCAACTTCTCCTATCTTGCCGGGATCGGGATGAGCAACATCACGGCAATACCGCGTCCTGGTTCGACGCCACTTGACGACCTCTCGCGCGCGAGCGATGCGGATCTGCTGATTGCGATGACCTGCAAGCCGTATCGGCGCGAGGTCGTCGACGCGTTCAGAATGGCCCGAGAATCGGGCGTCCAGACAATCGGGATCTCCGACAGCCCTGCGTCACCGATCATCGCTGGTGCCGACCACGGCTTCGTCGTGACAGTCGATTCACCACAGTTCTTTCCTTCATCCGTCTCGGTCATTGCCTTGCTCGAGACGCTTCTGAGTTTCGTCATCGCGATCGGAAGTTCCGCTATCATCAACCAGGTGGAACATCTCGACGACTGGCGACACCAATCGGGAATCTACGTGCAGGAAACGGAATGAACACGAACCAAAAATCGCTCGAGGCGCGATACTACACCGATCCGGACGTGTTTCGGGTCGAACGCGACGGGTTGTTCCTCAACTCGTGGCAATTCGCCTTCCATTCATCCGTGCTGTCATCAGCTGGCGACTACCATTGCTTCGAACTGGGCGACGAGAGCCTGTTTGCCGTCCTCGGGCGCGATGGCGAGATCCGGGTGTTCCACAATGTCTGCCAGCACCGCGCTCACCAACTGCTCCAGGGCCAGGGTCAGCTACGGAGCACGATCGTCTGTCCGTATCACGCGTGGACGTACGAGTTGAGCGGAGCGCTGCGCTCGGGCCCGGGTCTTGCAGCGCTGCCGGGATTCGATCGATCGTCGATTTCGCTTTCGCAAGTGTGTTCCGAAAACTTCTGCGGCTTCGTCTTCGTCAACATCGACGGTTCGGCAGCCCCAATGGACGAGCTGTTTCCCAACGTGCGCGACGAGCTTCAGGAGTTCATTCCTGAATGGGAACGCTTGAAGCCGATCGAATGGCTCGAAATCCCCGAGCGCTGCAACTGGAAGGTTTCGGTCGAGAACTACTCCGAGTGCTACCACTGCCAGCTCAACCATCCGACGTTTTCGACTGGGGTCGTCAAACCGGAAACCTACACCATCAGGCCCCAGGGGTACTGCCTGCGTCACGAGACCGAGTGCCAGAATCTCGACAAGATGACCTACGCCATCGATCCGGACGTTCCGCGCGCAGGCGATTACTCGTCGTGGTTCCTGTGGCCAATGTTCGCGTTCCAGGTCTATCCGGGGAATGTCTTGAACACCTATCATTGGCGCGCCATCGACGAGGCCAACGTCATCGTCTGGCGAGGCTGGTTCACGCGCGACGGCGAGGACGACCCGGTCATCCGCGATCTCGCCGTCCAGGATCGGGAGACGACGGTCGCCGAGGACATCAGGCTGGTCGAGAGCGTCCAACGCGGGCTGGGTTCGCGCGGATATCGGCCCGGACCGCTGGTCATCGACCCGGGGTGCGGCGTGAATTCGGAGACATCGATCGGCGTGTTGCAGGGCTGGATGCGCGCAGCCGTCGACTGAGTCGCTTGACCGCCGGTGCCGGACGGTCCGGTGCCCCAAGGCGGTGAAGCGGCCATTGCATCACCGCCAGCAAGACCGGGAACGCGCCTGTCACCGAGGTCCACGAAAACCCCACCGCGACGGAGATGGGCAACGATTTGCCGAGAAAATGGTTGTTTGAACCGTCGCAGTGACGTAATTTGTTGGACGCACTCTGGAAATGGCCGTCATCTCTACTCATATTTGGTGAGTGCCTGCCCCAATGTGGCAGTGGTACCACAGTGCGCATTCAAGATCTGCAGTCGGATCAACGGGGACAAGGCGATGAAATACTGGACCGACGAACGGGTGAAGACCCTCACGAAGATGTGGCACGAGGGGGCCAGTGCGGGAAAAATCGCCGACACGCTCGGCGGAACAACGCGAAACGCGGTGATCGGCAAGGTTTTTCGCCTTGGGTATTCGAACAGAAAGGTCACCAAGCCGGCCACGGCAAAATCCGCGAAGCCACGCAGCGCCACCGCTTCATCGGGAAAGGCCACCAGCAAGGCGAAACCCAAGCCCCGCGCGAGCGCTCAGGCGGCGGCCAAGCCTCAACCGAAACAGGCAAAGAGCGCGAAGCCGAAGCAGGATCGTGCCGACGCTGACGTGAAGTCTGCTCAAGATCCGCAAACAAAGCCCAAGTTCGACATCGCGACCAAGCCGCCACATGTCCCGCTTTCGGCCATGTTTCGCAACAACATCATACCGGCTGGCCAGCCGCTGCCGCCCCAGCCATCTCCCAACGAGGTGAATGAGGAAGCGCTGGCGCTGGTGGCCGAGGCAGAGAAGATTTCGCTCAGGATCAGCTTGATGGAATTGACCGAGAAGACATGCAAGTGGCCGGTCGGAGACCCGGCAACCGATGATTTCTGGTTTTGCGGCCTCCAGGCGGATGCCGGCAAACCCTATTGCTCGGCACACGCCGCCCTGGCGTATCAGCCGATGTCCGCGCGTCGCGACAGGCGAGCACGCTAGGTCGGAAGCGTCGGGGGCTTTCGGTTTCGCCTGATCAGGCTATAATCGCAGCATGGCGCATCCACGGATGCCGCCGGGGAAGAGACTGCTCATGATCCTGTACACCGTGAAATGCGAAAACGGTCACCAGTTCGACAGCTGGTTCGAGTCGGCAAACGCCTTTGATCGGCTGCGGGAAGCCGGGCTTGCAACCTGTTCCGTGTGCGGTTCGGCAAGTGTCGAAAAGGCGGTCATGGCGCCAAAGGTCATGGGGACGAAGGCGGAGACACCATCATCGTCCACCGCAGAGCCGGACACCGACGAGCGACCTCTTTCAGCGCCCGCGACGGCGTTCGAGAAGAAGATCATGGAACTTCGGCAGTACGTGGAGACGCATGCGGAAGATGTTGGAACACGGTTTGCGGAGGAGGCCCGCGCCATCCATGACGGCGACGCGCCCGAGCGCTCGATCTACGGCAAGGCGCACCCCGAAGACGCCAGGTCGCTGGCAGAAGACGGAATTCCCGTTGTCCCCCTGCCTTGGCCCCGCGAACGGGTCAATTGATCGACCAGACTTTCGTCATGTTCCCGTTGACGGGTCGACCCCGACTCACCGCGCGACGGACGGTCGCTGTCGCCCGGACAGCGCGGGTGGACAACGCTTCGCCGATACGTTCATCGAAACTTGTCGAGGCAACCGGCAGAACCCAGCCATCGACACATGTGACCCCACCGAGCCATTGGACTGATTCATGCCCTGCCTGGTAACGAAATTCGGCGGCACCTCGGTCGCCGACCTCGACCACATCAATCGCGCGGCGCTCAGAATCAAGAAAGAGGTCGAGCGCGGCAATGACGTGATTGCCATCGTGTCCGCGATGGCAGGAGAGACCGACAAGCTCGTCAACCTGGTCAAGGAAACGTCGCAGTTCTATGACGCCCGCGAGTACGATACGGTCACATCGGCCGGCGAGATCGTCACGGCGGGTCTGATGGCGCTCACGCTGCAGAACATGGACGTGCCGGCACGGAGCTGGCTCGGCTGGCAGGTCCCGGTCGTGACCAGTTCCGCGCATGGCGCAGCGCGCATCGAGGAGATCAAGACCGAAAACCTTCAGAGTCGTTTCGATTCAGGCATGAAAGTGGCGGTCGTTGCGGGGTTCCAGGGGGTTTCGCCCGAGGGCCGGGTGACGACGCTCGGTCGCGGCGGATCGGACACGACCGCCGTCGCCTTCGCAATTGCTTTCGACGCGATTCGTTGCGACATCTATACTGATGTCGACGGAATCTATACGGCTGATCCGAGGATTGTCGGGCGGGCGCGCAAGCTTGACCGGATTTCGTACGAGGAGATGCTCGAACTCGCGTCTCTGGGCGCAAAGGTCTTGCAGACCCGTTCGGTCGAGCTTGCCATGCGCTACAAGGTTCCGGTCCGTGTGCTGAGCAGTTTCGGCCCGGACTCGACTTCAACTGACGGCACCGTCGTTTGCGCCGAAGAGGGCATCATGGAACGAAACGTGGTCAACGGAATCGCCTGTTCGCGAGACGAGGCAAAGCTCACGATTGTCTCGGTTGCAGACCGCCCGGGCATTGCCGCGATCGTGTTCGGATCGCTGGCGTCCGCGGGGGTCAACGTCGACATGATCGTGCAGAACATTTCCGAAGAAGGGCGGACGGACATCACCTTTTCCTGTCCGACCAGCCAGGTGGCTGCGGCGGAGACGGCACTCTCGGCAATCAAGGAACGCAACGAGCTGAATTACCGAGCCTTGCTCACCGACCGTGACGTCGCGAAAGTGTCCGTCGTGGGAATCGGGATGCGATCATATGCGGGCGTTGCCGGGCGCATGTTCTCCGCTCTCGCCCGCGAGGGCGTCAACATCAAGGTCATCGCCACCTCCGAGATCAAGATCTCGGTTCTGGTGGACCGCAAGTACATGGAACTCGCCGTGCGCGCGCTTCACGATGCGTTCGAACTCGAGGCGGCGACCTGAGGACAGCACATGGCCGAATTCCGTGACGCCGACTCCCGAAACCTGCTGAGGAATCTTCGCAACACGCTTGCAGAGGATGGCGACGGACAGGAACGACTTGATCACATCGCCGAGCTGATCGCGAACGGGCTCGCAACCGAGGTCTGTTCGATCTACCTGCGCCGCGACAGCGACACGCTGGAGTTGTGTGCAACCCAAGGGCTCAATCAGCAGGCCGTTCACCAGTCACGGCTGCGTTTTGGCGAAGGGCTCGTCGGGCGGGTCGCGCGCGAGGCGGCGCCGATCAATACCGACAATGCGCCCGAGGAGCGCGGTTTCCGCTACATGCCCGAGACCGACGAGGAGGAACTCAGAGCCTTCCTCGGCGTGCCGATCCAGCGGCTCGGCGAAGTCCTCGGCGTGCTCGTCGTGCAGGACACCCGCGTCAGGACATATTCCGACGACGAAATCTATGCGCTCGAAGTCGTGGCCATGGTCATCGCGGAAATGCAGGAGCTTGGCGCATTCACGGGTGAAGGCGTCGCCATGTCGAAGCCGCACGAGCATTCCCTCACGATCCAGGGAATCTGCGGCCAGGAGGGAGCGTCCGAGGGGGTGGTGTTCCGCCACGAGCCCCAGATCGTCATTGCCAACCCGGTCGCGGACGACCCCGAGGCCGAGAAGTCCCGGCTCATGAACGCGATCGAGAGATTGCGCATCTCTGTCGACGATCTCCTGTCCAAGAACCTGAAGGATGCCGGCGGCGAGCAGCGCGAGGTCATGGAGGCCTACCGCATGTTCGCCAATTCGCGCGGATGGGTGTCTCGCCTGATGGCAGGGATCGACAGCGGCCTCGCGGCCGAGGTTGCGGTCGAGAAGGAGCAGTCTGCGACCCGGATCAAGATGATGCGGTCGCCTGACCCCTACTTGCGCGACCGCCTGCACGATCTTGACGATCTGTCCAACCAGTTGCTGCGCATGCTGACCGACCAGGATGCGACACAGATGGAGACCGTTCCGGAACACGCGATCCTGGTTGCGCGCAACATCGGTCCGGGAGAACTCCTGACCTACGGCAAGTCGCTTCGCGGCATCGTCCTCGAGGAGGGGTCGGTCGGTTCCCACGCGACCATCATCGCGCGGGCGTGGGCGATCCCGCTCGTCCTCCATGCGGAAAACGTCACTCGGGAAGCGGCCAACGGCGACTTGATACTCGTCGACGGTGACCAGGGCGTGGTGCACTTGCGCCCCGAGGACTCGGTTCGAAGCGCCTTCAGCGACAAGATCGCGATGGTGACCGAGGCGCAGCAGGAATACGCCGCCCTGCGGGAGTTGCCCGCCGTTTCTCTCGACGGCGTGCAGGTGGCCATGCACATGAACGCCGGGCTGATGGTCGATCTTCCGAGCCTGATCCCGTCAGGCGCCGAGGGCGTGGGGCTGTTTCGGACCGAACTCCAGTTTCTGATCAGGAGCGCGATGCCGAAACGGAGCGAACTCGCCAGCGTGTACAGCCACATCATGGATTCCGCGCTCGATCGTCCGGTCACCTTCCGGACCGTCGACATCGGATCGGACAAGATCCTCCCCTACATGAACGCGTCAGACGAACCCAACCCGGCGATGGGTTGGCGGGCGATAAGGATTTCGCTCGAAAGAAAAGGCGTGATGCGCATGCAGTTGCAGGCGCTCATCAGGGCGGCGAAGGGACGACCGCTTCGGGTCATGTTTCCGATGGTCGCGCAGTTCGAGGAATATCGGGATGCGCGCCAGCTGGTATTGGACGAGGTCGCGAGGGAAAAATCCCACGGCCATGTCGTGCCGGTCGACATCGAGGTCGGGGCGATGCTCGAAACGCCGAGCCTTGCCTTTGCGCCCGACGCTTTTTTTGAGCTGACCGACTTCATCTCGATTGGCGGCAACGACCTCAAGCAGTTCTTTTTTGCGGCCGATCGTCAGAATGAACGGGTGCGGCGGCGTTACGACACGCTCAATGTCAGCTTTCTCAGTTTCATCGAACTGATTGCCAAGCGATGCAACGAAATCGGAACCCCGGTCAGTTTCTGCGGCGAGGACGCAGGCCGGCCCATCGAGGCGGCGTGCATCGCTGCGATGGGAATCCACAGCCTGTCGATGCGTCCGGCGTCGATCGGACCTGTCAAGCACCTGATACGGCGGTTGAGTTTCGGTGAATTGGGCGCAGTCATCCACGAGGCGCGAGACAGGGGCGACCAGTCCGTTCGCCCCGCCGTGACACGGTGGATCGAGGCGCTGGCCTGAATCAACAATGATCGTAGCCTCTGATCCACTCTCCCCAGTCGCTTGGCGCGCACCTCTCGCGAAGCCCCGATGATTTGGGCAAACTGCGACCAAATACCTCCCTAATTGGACCTACAGATCCATAGCGGTGGAACTGAGACGACCGAAAAAAAGTACCAATTCACACTGGTCCACGAACTCGACAACGCAATCGAAAGCCGCAGAATAGCATCACAGCTCTGGCAACTGCCAATAATGCGGCAGTCAGTTCTTCAGCCTAATCCCGAAAGATCGAATCGCGTTGCCAATAATCGAATCCAATACAAAACCGAACGCCGCGCCCATCCCGGACGAGACAAAACTTATCAGTCGTAGAATACTGCCTCAGTTTCTCCAGAACTCCATTCAAATTCACTCCACCTGCCACTGCCCTCATTTCGAATCACTCTGTTCAGTAACCGAAATAGACTGTGGACTCACTGCCATGGCGATCCAATTTCAGTCGCTCAACTACTCCCCGCACCCAGTTGATTTATGTGATCGTTGAAAAAATAGGCCTCCGCATCAATTTTCTTTCCGCTACACATTGAGAGGTATGTGAGGATTAGGCCAATTCCCTTCGCGACTATTGACGCCTTCTTTCCATTACGTTCATCCAGAGTTACATAATGTGGATCTGTAGGAAACTTTCCAGAAACCAAAAACTTCCCGCTCATCCGATCTCCAAGCGCATGCAAAAAGCCATTCATTCCAAAAACCAAACTGACTGGATCAATGCCATCCTGAATCGTTTTTTCGACACCAAGCTCATGACTCAGACCAATTATTCCAACAATCGGATTCGTATGGTATCCGCCACTCATTCCTACTCCGACGTAAACACCGCCCGGCAAGACCCGCCTCTCATCTCTGCAATCTATACCAAACGAACCCAGATCACACTTCAACTTACAAACTGCCTTTCTCACAGTATTGCGATTCAGAGTCCTCTTTACTTCAAAAACCCCTACAACCGCCTCTAGTGGAACAATCTCTGCTCCACTCTCTTTATCAATCAAGAATAGAGAGTTCGGCACTAGTGAATCTACGATAATGACATCGATTTGCCGAGATAAGACTGGCTCATCACTCTTGCTTTCGGCAAAGACAATGTAACCATGAGTTACTCGAAACCTCCGGGGCAATACACTCTTAAGAAAATCTCGCGTCTCATCTTCAACAGATACTCCGCTCAGATGAATGTCTTTCGCGTATTGGTGGACGAAGTAAGACTTCTCCAAGAGATACTCCACATACTTCAGGTGAAGTGAAAAGATCTCACCATACGACGGCGCCTGTTGCATTTCTTCGTCCTTTCATACACGAATAATTCGGGCATTCAAGCGCCCTAAGCGAGAAATCAACATACATTCCTGATTTTGCAGTACACTTCACTCCGACAATTCCCTGCGAATCATGACCAGAAATGATCGCCATGACCTGTCGACTTCACTGTTGTCAAGATTGTTGGTTTTCGAACTTGAGAATAGCACAGCCTTTAGGTAACAGCCAAGCGCAAAACGGCCTTCCGAATCTTGTCGTGTTCCTACGCAAAAACCAGCGATGCTTGGCAAAAACGCAATAATGACCGAGTGATCGCGTCCCGTCTCGAGACCTCGTTGCAGCAGGACAAAAAAACGTTGGTTGCCGTAACCCGTCGATCTTGCTGGATGTTCGTGCGGTTCAATGAAAACCAGCGGCAGGGGTGACAGCAAACTCGGCCACTTCAGTCCCGATTTGAACGAGTTCCCAATGGGCAATGTCAATTGATCACTAATCCATCAATGCGGCAAACGCCATCGTCATTAGGTCGCCTCGCTCCATGCGCGGACTTCTCCCGAAACGCCGTCGAATGCACCATCGACCAAAGCCAGGGCAAGAATTCGTGCTGGATCGGTCGGAGGGGGAAACTCGAGGCTGGCAGCCATCCTGAAACCGAAACGACCGTAGTAGGATTCGTCGCCGATCAGCACGACTCGCTCCCACCCTGCACGCATGGAAGCAGCGAGGCTGTGACGGATGAGCATCGAGCCAAGCCCTTCGCCCTGCATGATCGGGTGCACGGCGATCGGGCCGAGGAGCAACGCACGTGCCCGCCCGTCCCCGATGGCGATCGGCCAGTTTCGAATAGCGCCCGACATGAACCCTGCCTCGTCACGGGTGACGAAGCAGAGGTCCTGCACCGGCTCGACCCCCTGGCGCAACCGGTATGAACTGAGCGACTGCCGCCCTTGCCCGAAACTGTGATCGAGAAGAGCTTCGACCTCCCACAGATCGTCCGGAGATTCCGTCGATAGACTGAACATCAGGCTCGGGCTGCCTCGACGCGATCAACAAGCGAATTCATGGACGAAGGATACGCAACAACAAGAATTGCGGCGGCGGCGCTCGTGGTCATTTCCATCCCTCGTCATCCTTTCGAACGCGACATTCACCTCGGAGCGTGGAGACCCCAACACAAAGAGTCCCGTGAAGACGGAACCATTTCCACATGACGGCTTGCCCCGCCCAAAAGACCGGCTTACCTTTGCGAGATGCTGATCCCCTTGCGACAGAGTCACGGATACGGGCGGCAATGTGTAGCCAAAGATATTGGTGACCGACAAGGTGTCTGACAACCGCCTCAAGATCAAGACCTGGAAAAGCAAGGGCAAGAGGGCTCCGCACAAGCCGCTCCTTCTTCTCTGGGCGATCGGTCAATGCCTGCAGGGACAACCCCGGCTGTCGGACTTCCGGCATGTTCACGAAGAACTGACGTCCCTCTGGGAACGATTCGGGGGGCCGGGGAACGTCAGGACCCAGTTTCCCTTCTGGAGACTGCAAAATGACGGGCTCTGGGACATTCCCCGTGCAGCCAGTGTCTCGGTCAACAGCTCCGGTGACGTTTCCCCCGAGCAACTCAGAGAGCTCGACATTCGCGGTGGCCTGACGAAGGAACTTTTCGACCATTTTCGAGGCAATCCCTCTGCGGCGCTGGATGCATGCTTTCAACTGGTCGAGGATCATTTCACGCCGACACTGGCCATTCCGGTTCTCGAAGCAACCCTCGGGTCCGATGTTCTCATGCCGCACGGCGATGCCTTGGAACCCGCACCCATCAGCGTCCATCGCCTGGTCGAGACCCAGCAGATTCGCAGGTACCGCGCCCCGCAGTTTCGCAACAGCGTTCTCCAAGCCTATGGTCACGGCTGTGCCGTCTGCGACTTCTCGATCGAATTCCCGCAAGGGACATGGCCCGCGCTCCAAGCCGCGCACATCCGGTGGCACAGCCATGACGGCCCGGACGACATCCGCAACGGGCTGTCGCTTTGCGTCATGCACCACGAACTGTTCGACCGCGGGATTTTCACCATCACCGGCCAAACCAAAGGGCTCAAGGTGGTCGTCGCCGAACGGCTCCTTGAATCGGGCCCATCGGCCCAGTTGAGCGAGTTTCACGAACAGCCATTGGCGCGGACGCCCTGGACCCGGTCCGAGCAGCCGGCTCGCACATCACTTGAGTGGCACAACGAAAACGTCTTTCAGGGCAAACTTTGAGCGGAGTCGAGGGAGAATCAATCATGGAGCCACACGTTGCCGTCATCGGGGGAAGCGGAATCTACGACATCGACGGCCTCGAGAACGCGGAATGGCGGGATGTTGAAACGCCATGGGGCGATCCATCCGACCAGATTCTGTGCGGAACCCTTCGAGGTCTCAAGCTGTCCTTTCTTCCTCGCCACGGCAGGGGGCATGTCCATTCACCGTCTTCCGTCCCGTATCGAGCGAACATCGACGCGCTCAAGCGGTTGGGGGTCACGGACATCGTCTCCGCATCGGCCTGCGGCTCCTTCCGCAACGAACTCGCGCCCGGCGACTTCGTGATCGTCGACCAGTTCATCGACCGGACGTTCGCGCGCGAGAAAAGTTTTTTTGGCGCCGGATGCGTCGCGCATGTTTCGGTCGCTCACCCCACCTGTCGCCGCCTTGGCGACGTTCTCGAACGGATCGCGCAGAAATGCGGAATCCGGGTTCATCGCGGCGGCACCTACCTTGCAATGGAGGGGCCTCAATTCTCGACATTGGCCGAATCGCGCATGTACCGGGAAAGCTGGGGATGCGACGTGATCGGCATGACAAACATGCCCGAGGCCAAGCTCGCCCGGGAAGCGGAGATCTGCTACGCGACAGTGGCGATGGTCACGGATTACGACAGCTGGCATCCGGACCACGGCGAGGTCGATGTTGGCGAAATCATCCGAATCCTGACCCAGAATGCCAGTCGCATGCGCGAAATGGTGGACTCGTTTCCGGACGAACTGTCGGGAGAACGCCCGCCCTGCCCCCAAGGTTGTGACCGGGCGCTGGAATTTGCCATCCTGACCCGTCCCGAACAACGCGACCCGGCGGTCGTTGCGCGACTCGACGCGATCGCGGGGCGGATGCTCGGTTGATTTCAGGGGCGTGCCCGTCGCGGCAGCCAGACTCGACAACAGACAGGACCCAGCAAGCCCGCCCCTTGCCGCCAGCTTGAACCGAAGCGAAACCCAAGTGATGTCGGTAGACGGAATGCGAACGACTCTGCCGTATCCCTCCTGTACGCATGGCGCATCCGGACAAGATGACGGCACTTTCCATCAAGCAGCATGCCGACTGGAATCTCTTGCCATGTGACAGAGAATCTGTTGTGAAATGCCATGGTTATTGGCGAAAGGAAGGGTGACCATGCCGTACCAACCGCTTTCGGAAGTCAGGGATACGTTGAATGTTCAATGGTATCGGTCGCGACTGCCGCCGGCCCGGTTTCGTGAACTCTCTAAACGCAGCGACCTGCACGGCTGGATACAGGCAGGCGGACATTTCGGTCTTTTCTGCCTGACAGGAGCCGCGGTCTACCTCACATGGGCCCAGGGCCTCTGGATCGCGTTTCTGGTCGCTCTCTTTGCTCATGGAACCTTCGCATCGTTCTTTCGAGGAACCGCCGTTCACGAACTCGGTCACGGGACGGTCTTCCAGACGAGATGGCTCAACGATTTCTTCCTCTATCTCTTCAGCATGATCAGTTGGTGGAACCCGTACGATTATGCGGCCAGTCACACGTTTCACCATCGCTACACGCTGCACCCGGAGGGCGATCGCGAAGTCCTCTTGCCGATTCATCCCAACGTTGGTCGGACCTTTCTTCTGCAGCTCTTCACCCTCAATCTCCACACCCAACCAGGACGAACCTTCGGCAAGGGAGGGATCCTCACGACGATTTGGCTCACCATTCTCGATGCGTTCGGCAAGGTCGGTACGACAGACGTGCCCGCCAACGAATGGCTCGACGCATTGCATCATGACCAGCCCGACCAGCACAAAAAATCCATCAACTGGTCACGCCTTCAACTCGCATTCCATTCGGGGGTTCTTGTCGTGACCGTCGCCTCTGGCCTTTGGGTCCTGCCGCTGATCCTCACCTTGCCGAGCTACATTGCCAACTGGCTGAGCTATTTTCTCGGGCTTACCCAACATTGCGGCCTGCGGTCTGAGACGACCGACTTCCGCAAGAGCACCCGGTCCATCCGTCTGCCTCGGTTCGTCGAGTTTCTCTACTGGCACATGAACTGGCACACCGAACACCACATGTTCGCCGGCATCCCGTGCTACAATCTTCGGGCGCTGGCTGCCGAGATCAAGGACGACATGCCTGAACCACGCAGCCTGGCCGCCGCTTGGCGCGAGATGCTCGACACATGGGAGCGACAAAAGGAAGATTCGGACTACGCCTTTGACACGCCCTTGCCGGCAACCGCCAGAGTCGAGCGACGAGCCATGGCCGATGCGGCGGAATCCTCGATCGGAGATCTGGCGCCCAAGGGTCTGATGTAATCCTTCGGAGAAAAAGTGGCCGACCTCGGCTTGCGTCCGCTCGCTCGGGTCAACAATCGCGCAGCCGCAATGTGATGCCGGTCGGCGTCAAGGTCCGGGCGGGGTTCCTGACAAAACGGCGCCCGGATTCATGATCCCCAGCGGATCAAGTGCCGACTTGATCTTTCGCATCGCGTCCACCCCTGCCCGATCACCGTAGCGAATCAGTTCGTCGGTCTTGAGTCGGCCGACGCCATGTTCGGCGGAAAACGAACCTTCACACCGTTCCGCAAGGTCGTGAATCGATTCCGAAAGGGGTTGTCGGCCTTTTCGCAACCGCGCGAGATCGTCGGGGCCGCTTCTGTCAGGTGGGAACACGTTGAAGTGGAGATTGCCGTCTCCCACGTGCCCAAAGCAGTTGACACGCAACTGACCAAAGCTCGCGACGACCTCAAGCCCCCTCTCGATGAACTCCGGCACCCGTCCGATCGGAACCGAGATGTCGTGCGACGCGACGGCGCCAATGTGTCTGTTCGCCTCCGGAATCATCTCCCTCAGCATTCGCAGTTCGCGTTGTTGCCCGATGTTCTGCGCAACGACCGAGTCGGCAATCCTGCCCCGCTCGATCTGGGTCATCATGAAACTCTCGAACCTCGAGGTGAGGTGAGCGCCAGCGACATCGCCGAGTTCAACAAGGACGTACCACTCGGCATCGGGCAAGGGAATCCTGATGTCAGGCCGGAACTTCCGCAGGAACTTGAAACCCGTCCCCTGAATCAGCTCGAAAGTGACGATGACGTTTCCGAGTCTTTCGCGCGCCTCCCGAAACAGATCGACTGCATCGGCAGGTGAGCCGATGCTCGCGAGGGCAGAAACCGTCTCGCCAGGCGGGGGCGAGATTCGCAGGACGGCAGCAGTGATGATGCCGAGACTTCCTTCCGAACCGATCAGCAGGTTCCGCAGATTGTATCCCGTGTTGTCCTTTCGCAGCCGACGCAGGCCGCCGTAGATGCTGCCGTCCGGCAACACGGCTTCCAGGCCCAGGCAAAGGTCGCGCGCTGTGCCGTAGCGAACGACCTGCATTCCACCTGCATTGGTCGCGAGATTGCCACCGATCTGGCAAGACCCTTCGGAAGCCATCGACAAGGGGAAGATGCGTCCACCGTCCCGTGCCGCGCGCTGCACGTCGGCCAGAATTGCGCCGGCTTCGGTGACGATGACGTCATTGTCAGGATCGACATCGCGGATCCTGGAACAGTTCTCCAACGACAGTATCAGCGGCATCGGGCCTTGTGGCATGACCTGGCCGCCCACGAGACCGGTCCCGCCACCGTAAGGGACGATCCCCACCCGCGCGGCAGCGGCGCGTCGAACGATTTCGGCGATCTGCTCGGTCGAAGTTGGCACAACAACGACCCCGCCCTGCCCTTGCATGGTTCCGCGAGGCTCCTCGCGATACCTGGCTTCGACGTCGCGAACGATTCCGTCGGGCAGGATCGAGCGCAGCGAAGCAACGAAAGACGGACATGCGTTTTTCAGCGTCATCGCCCGTCACCGTTCTCCTGCCCCGTCATCAATTCCGTTGCAGGCACCGAAGCAGGAAGGGCATCGTGGCGCCCGGCGTCGCCAGCTGTCCGTTTCGCACAACCGTTCTCGGAGTCCGCCGATCGTTGTTTTGTCACCATCTCCATGCGTTGCGCGCACGCCTGACGGTCCGGGCGAACTCTGGAATAGAGGATGTGGTCGCGCCAGGCGCCGGCAATCTTTAGATAGGCCGCTGCCCGCCCTTCCTCGCGAAACCCCGTTTTCACGAGCAGGCCTCGAGATGCCGCGTTCTCGGGAAGGCAGGCTGCCTCCAGGCGGCCAAGCTCCATTTCGGAAAACGCATGGCCCACGAATGCCGCGACCGCCTCCGACATGTACCCGGACCGGGCAAACTCCTTCCCGATCCAGTAGCTCAAAGTCCCGGACTGCATGGTTCCGCGCCGGATGTTCTTGCATGCGAGACAGCCGAGCAAGGCCTGATCCGAACGTCTCACGACAAGCAGATTGACTTCGGTCCCCAATTTGAAGGAACGGTGGGACAGCCTGACCCACTTGCCGTACTCTGCGCGTGACAGGACTCCGGCAAAGGATGTCGGAACCCAAGGTCTGTGAAACTCGGCGCTGGCGCGACGCTGCCTTGCCCAGGAGACAAAATCCGAGCGTCGAGGCAACCGCAATTCAATCCGATCGGTCCTGATGGCAAAATTGCGGACCTGGCCCCACATCGATCAGGCCGCCAGTCGGTCCCTGAGCGTGTCGACGGACGGGGCACTCGCGACCGGTCCGTAGATCGACATTGCTGGCGTCGCGTTGATGCACAGGCGGTCGGCAAAATCGATCACGCGATCTCGCGTGACCGCGTCGATCCGCGCACAAACTTCGTCGAGGTCGATTTCGCGGTTCCAGTTCAGATACATCCGGGCCAGTCGCTCGCACCGGCTCGATGCATTCTCGAGCGACATCATCAATCCCGACTTCAACTGGGTTCGGGCGCGAACGACTTCCTCTTCCGCAAGGTCTTCGCGAACCCGCCGCAGTTCATCGATGCAAAGCGTGGCGGTTGCGGCGATGTTGTCTTCGCCGGTGCCCGCATAGATCGTGATCGTGCCGGTGTCCGACAGGGCCGATGCGTGAGCAAAGATCGAATAGCAAAACCCGTGCTGCTCCCTCACCGTCTGGAAGAGACGCGACGACATGCCGCCGCCGAGAAGACTCGAATAGACAATCGAGGTGTAGAGGTCCGAATCCCGCAAGTGCGGGCCTTCGAAGGCGAGCGAGAAATGCGCCTGCTCGAGTTCCTTGACCTCGCGGCATTCGCCGCCCGAGAACACTGCGGGAACTGTCGTTTGGGTCTTGCCGTTTTCGAGCGAACCGAAGACCCGCTCCGCGAATTCGACGATTTCATCGTGCTGGACGGCTCCCGCTCCGCACAGAATCATCGATTCGGGATGGTAGTGCTCGCGGACGAATGCCCGGAGATCGTCGGGATCGAAAGACCGGACGTTTTCTGCGGGCCCCAGGATGGATCGTCCCATCGGCTGGTCCTTGTAGCAGACCTCCTGCAGCCGCTCGAAGACCAGGTCATCGGGGGAGTCGAGCATCTGGCCGATTTCCTGCAAGATCACGCCGCGCTCGGTTTCCATCTCGTCGGGGTCGAAGATGGGGTGAAGAACGATGTCGGATATCACGTCAAGGGCGCTCAGCACGTCGTTCTCGAGGACCCGCACGACATAGGCGGTCGCGTCCTTGCTGGTGTAGGCATTGATGTAACCGCCGAGATTCTCGATTTCCTCGGCGATTTCACGAGCGGTGCGCCGATCGGTTCCCTTGAACGCCATGTGCTCGAGGAAATGCGCGATTCCGGTCTGTTCCTGCCGCTCGTGCCGCCCGCCCGCTGCCACCCAGACTCCGAGCGCGGCGGACTTGAACCCGTTCATGTGTTCGGTCGCAACCCGCATGCCGTTCGACAGCCGTGTCATCCGAATGCTCATCCAGCAGTCCCTCCTTCAATCAGCGACTTGACCGCCTCGGGGTCATTGGCAACCCGGACGATCCGTTCGGGTCGATCATGGATATCCGCCATGGAGTCCGGCAGCGACGGACGCACCCCGCACGCCTTCTCGACGGCATCGGGAAACTTCGCCGCATGGGCGGTCGCGAGAACGATGGTCGGCGACTTGCGGTAACTGTCCCGCGCCACTTTCACGCCGACTGCCGTGTGCGGGCAGATCAGCAAGCCCGTCTCCCTGTGGACCTGACGCATGGTCTCCATGGTCTCCGATTCCGAAGCCCGTCCGCTGGCGAGTTCCTGGCGAAGGTATTTCAGTGGCGAACTCGGGACGTCGAACCGCCCGGTCTGCTGCAGTTCAGTCATCAGGTCGCCCACGTGCTCGCGACCGCGCTCGCGGGCATCGTAGAGCACGCGCTCGAAATTCGAGCTGACCTGGATGTCCATCGACGGGCTGATCGATGGTGTCACCCCTTGCTTTTGGTATGTTCCCGTCGCCAGCGTTCGGTGCAGAATGTCGTTCTGGTTGGTTGCGATGATCAACTGATCGATTGGCAACCCGAGGCGGCGCGCAACGTAGCCGGCGTACACGTCTCCGAAGTTTCCGGTTGGGACGGCAAAGGACACCTCCGTCCCCGGTGCCCCGACGGCAACCGCCGAGGTGAAGTAATAGACAACCTGCGCCATGATTCGCGCCCAGTTGATCGAGTTCACGGCACCGATGCGGACCCTTTGCCGAAATTCGGAATCGCCGAAAAGTGTCTTGAGCAGCCGCTGGCAATCGTCGAAATCGCCGTCGACAGCGAGAGCGTGCACGTTGCTGTCGCCGACCGTGGTCATCTGCCGTCGCTGGACATCGGAGACGCGTCCGTGCGGATACATGATGAACACGTCGACAGCCTTTCGGCCACGGAATGCCTCGATGGCGGCGGAACCCGTGTCGCCCGATGTTGCACCAATGATGGTCATTCGTTCGCCCCGCCGCGTCAGGCAGGCATCGAACAGATGACCGATGAGCTGCATCGCGACATCCTTGAACGCAAGTGTCGGTCCGTGAAACAGTTCGAGCAGGAACTCGTGCGGCCCTGTCTGAACGAGGGGGCATCGCACCGCATGGTCGAATCCGGCGTAAGCGGCCGAAACGCAGTCATCCAGGGTCGCGACCGACACGGTGTCGCCGACGAACTTGCGCATGACCGTGACAGCGGCATCCTCGTAAGGCATCGTCGCGAGTCTGCCGATCTGGTAGGTCGAAATCGACGGCCAGGTCACGGGCACGTAGAGTCCCCCGTCAGGCGCGAGGCCTCCAAGCATTGCATCTTCGAAGTTCACGGGAGGGGTTTGCCCGCGGGTCGAAACGTACTTCATGGCTGTTTCTCTATTGCCGGACTGTCGGGCGCGTTCCTCAAGATCGCGTCGACGGAGGGGACGGAGTCAACTGGATCCACGTCTGATACGCCACAGCCACAGGATTGTCATCAAGCTCCACACTGCGGCAAGCGAGAACCAGGTGATGGCGTACTGAAGATGGTCGTTGGGCAAGTTGACCGTCACCGGCTGGAGTCGAGTCGCGGTCCACGGGGTCGCAGCCGAACCATTCAGGCGGTCGATGCGTTCGGCCACGACCATGATCGGGCTGGTTCCGAGTTCGACCGCCATGGTCTCGACATCGCGGGCGAACCAGATGTTCTTTTCGATATCCGGATTGGGCGTGAACAGTCGATCCACCTCCCGAGGCCATGCAAGATTCCCGACGATCCGAACAGCCCCCGGCTGTCGCTCCTGGCTTTTCTGGCTCTCGGGGACAAAACCGAGATCCGCGAGCACGACACGATCGCCGGTCTGCATGGGCACGATGACACGAAACCCGGGGCCCAAGCCTCGTTCGCTGGTCAACACGTGCAGTTCGCGCCCCGCGATGCGCCCGTCCAGCGAGACGCGAAGGAATGCATCGGTTTCCGGATCGGGGTCGGGAGGGATCGACACCGGTTCCGCCTTCATGCGTGCATCGATTGCATCGAGCAGGGCAGTTTTCCAGGCCAGCCGGTCAAGCTGCCAGTTCCCGAGCGCCAGCAGGACCAGCGCGCCGGACAGGCCCAGCACAAGCGGGAAGATCATTCGCCGTGTCAATTCGGAAGCCTCTCGAGCCGCCCCCGTCGCTCAAGACTGCGTGGCAGACGCCACGTGAAAGAACGGGATCAGCTTCCCCAGATGTACACGGCGAAGAACAGGAACAGCCAGACGACATCGACGAAGTGCCAGTACCAGGCGGCAGCTTCGTAGCCGACGTGGCGCTCCTTTGAAAAATGTCCGGCCATGGCGCGGAACAGGCAGACGATCAGGAACAGGGTTCCGATGATGACGTGGAACCCGTGAAACCCGGTCGCCATGAAGAAGTTGGCGCCATAGATGTTTCCGCTGAATCCGAATGCCGCGTGGCTGTATTCGTAGGCCTGGAAGCCGGTGAACAGGATTCCCAGAATGATCGCTCCGATCAGGCCCTGTCTCAGCGCCTTGTGATCGTCTTCATGGGCGATCGCGTGGTGAGCCCAGGTCGCGAAGCATCCGGAACACAGAAGGACAAGCGTGTTGATCAACGGCAGGTGCCACGGGTCGAAGGGCTCGATGCCGACTGGCGGCCACACCCCGCCCGCGCCCTCGATCATGGGGTACATCGCGTGCTTGAAGAACGACCAGAACCACGCCGCGAAGAACATCACCTCCGACATGATGAACATGAGCATGCCGTACCGCAGGCCGATGATCACGACGGGCGTGTGGTCCCCGGTGTGGGCCTCGTCGACGACTTCGCTCCACCATCCGAACATGACGTAGAGAATCAGCGCGAAACCGCCCATCATCACGAGCGGCGTCATGTCCTTCATGAATAGCACCGTTCCGGACAGAAACGTGAATGCCCCGACCGCGCCGAAAAACGGCCAGATGCTGGGGTTCAGAATGTGGTAGTCGTGGTTTCTCGCGTGTGCCATGACTGGGTCAGCTTCCTTGTCTTGGTTTGGCCGATCTGACGAAACTCAGCAGCTTCGTTCAGAGAACTTCTTTTTCCTCGTCGTCGGAGACGCTCGCCTGCCGTTCGGGCAGGTCCGTCAGGTGAAACGTGTAGGACAGCGTGATCGACTGAATGTACTCCGATTCGGGATCGTCGAGAATCTTCGGATCGACAAAGAACGAAACGGGCATCAACACTTCCTGACCGGGTTCGAGAACCTGGGTCTGGAAGCAGAAACACTCGATCTTCGTGAAATACGAGCCAGCCGCATACGGATACACGTTGAAGCTCGCGGTGCCGGCGACGGGCTTGTCGGTCGGATTGTGGGCGCGGTAGTTCATCACCGCCGACTCGCCGATCTTCAAGGTGATCTGCCGCTCGACAGGTTCGAAGTCCCACGGCATGCCTGCCTCGAGCGAGGCATCGAACCGAACCCTGATCGTCTCGTCGAGAATCTCCTCATCCGAGACCGCATTGGACGCAACGCTGGTTTCGCCGCCGAAACCGGTCACGCGGCAGAACCAGTCGTACAGCGGGACCGATGCGAACGACAAGGAAAGCATGACGCATGCAACCAGGACCAGCCGGGCTGCGAGACGACCGTTTCGATTGGTCTTCTCGTTGTTCATCCGCCTTCCTCCAGCATGGACGGTCGCAGAACGTGGTCGAAAGCCTCCATCGAGGCCCCGTTTTTCATCTTCACGATCGTAACAGCGAACACGAGGACAACAAAGGCGCCGAGAATCAGTCCGACCACGACATTCGAGCGCCGTCGACGCGCGTGAACGCCCTGATCCGGTGCATTGGGTTCGGTTTGCATGGAGGTTCGCATGTCATGCCACTCCGGACCAGATCGGCCACAGAGAGGTTGCCAATCCCGTTGCCTTCATTCCGGCTTCGACAGCGAGGCCGACGAAGAGCAGGAACAGGTAGAGAATCGAGAACCTGAAAAACGCCTTTTCGCGCCGATGTCTCTCTTGCGCGGCCTCCGTGCCGTTGCGTGACCTCAGGGTCACAGCAGAAAGCAGGAACCATGCTCCAAGCCCCAACGACAGAAGCAGGTAGACGGGTCCGCCGATCGGCGTGAAGGCGATCGCGATCGAAACTGGCACAACAGCGAGCACGTACAGAAGAATCCGCTTGCGGGTGACGTGATCGCCGTGGGTCAGGGGCAGCATCGGCACCCCGGCCTTGCGATAGTCCTCGTTGGTGAACAGGGCCAGCGCCCAGAAGTGGGGAGGCGTCCATAGAAAGATCAGCAGGAACATCAAGACGCTCTCGATACCGATCGAACCGGTTGCCGCCGCCCATCCGATCATCGGCGGCAATGCACCGGCGGCTCCGCCGATGACGATGTTCTCCGGAGTCAGGCGCTTGAGCCACATCGTGTAGATGACGACATAGTAGAAGATGGCCACGGCAAGGAGAGCTGCAGCAAGGAAGTTCGCGGCAAGGGCGAGCATGCCGACCGAGATCCCTGCCAGCCAAAGTCCGAAGACAAGCGCCGATTCCCTGCTGACCCGACCGGCCGGAATGGGTCGATGCCGGGTCCGCTTCATCACGCTGTCGATGTCTGCATCGAACCACATGTTGAGGGCCCCTGCGGCTCCGGCGCCAAGAGCGATGAAAAGCACCGCGGCAAGAAACAGGACCGGGTGAACCGAGACCGGCGCAACGAAAACGCCGACTGCAGCGGAAAAGACGGCGAGCGACATGACCCGCGGTTTGAGCAGCTGCAGAAAATCGCCGATATCGGCAAAATCCATCTGGTTTGTGACTGCAGTCTGATTCACGTTTCGATCGTCTCGTTTGACAAGTCTTCGTCTTCACGAACAGGCCGCAACCCGTTCGCCGGGTCGCTTGAGGCCCTGCCCGTCAATTGCTGGCAACGACCAGCGGCGCGGTGTCGCTCGGCGCTTCGGCAAATTCTTCGATCATGCGGTCCAGCCATTGCTCGTACACGTCCTGGCCAACGACCTTGACCGTGATCGGCATGTAGCTGTGGTCCTTTCCGCAGAGTTCGGAGCACTGGCCGAAATACAGGCCTTCCTGATCGGCACGGAACCACAGTTCAGCCAATCGTCCGGGAACCCCGTCCTGCTTGACCCCGAAAGCGGGGATCGTCCATGCGTGAATGACGTCGGCTGCAGTGACCTGAACGACGACCGTTCGGTCGACCGGGATGACGACGGCGGTGTCCGTTGCGAGGAGATATTCGTCGTCAGCGTATCCGAATTCCGCGAGCTGGTCCTTTTCCAGCATGAAACTGTCGAATTCGACGCCATGGTCGACGTATTCGTAGGTCCAGTACCACTGGTTTCCGGTCGCCTTGATGGTGACGTCCGCTTCGGGAATGCGCAGCTGCTTGAACAGCAGGGACAACGAGGGCGGCATGATCGCGAGGAGGACGATGATCGGAATGACCGTCCAGGCGATCTCGAGCGGCGTGTTGTGGGAGAAGCGTGCCGCGACCGGATTGACCCGTTCGTTGTACCGGAAAGCGACGTAGATCAGCAGGCCAACGACCAGCAACGAGATCAGCGAAATGATGATCAGAAGGTAATTGTCCAGCCAGACGAGGTCCTTTGCCAGACCCGTGACCGGGGGCTGAAAGTTGATTCCGTTCGGCTCCGGTTTGCCGATGGCTTCAAGCCCCTGAATGCTGTCCTGCGCGAGGCTCGGAACAGCAAGTCCGAACGATGCCGCGAGTGCAGCCAGCCCGAGAAAACGTTTGAAAATTCTTGCGAACATCTGGTGGACCCTTCAATCCTGTCCCGATCGTCGGCAACCTATAAACCGAGACACTCGCCACTGCAAATGACAGAATGGCCAAAGAGCAAACAAATTGTTCGCCTGCAGATTCATCTTCTGGCCAGCAGGGCTAGAGAGTTGCGAAGACAGCTGATTCAATTGTGAGAGTCCATCCACCAAACCCGAATCATACTGTCGTCGGCCAAGCTTATCCGGACCACGAAAAGATGTAGTTTCGGCTGCCACAAGTCTGTGCAGGGCATACCGGTAACAAAAGATGAAATCGGCAAAGCATGGCACTGTGCTCGAAGTCTTCCGAGCCGGTCACTCTCGGCAACTGGATAGCGAAAGAACTCCGGTCTGCAAGCTATCGATCTCGTTAGGTACCTGTTTCTGAACCAATTGTAGCGTCATGAGTTCGGCCCCAATTCGATCGGCACACATTTTTTGCGAGCGGCTTGGGCCAACATGTTTCTGGTCTTGAACGAAACAGGGGTCACCATATATCCGCTTGTCGTATCTCCGAGCATGGCCAAACTTTCGGGCGGCCCCGCTCGCCACATCAGGCCGGTCAAGGCGCAGATCGACGCATCCAGCATGTCCTGATCACCTTTGGTTGGATCAGTGCGATCGCGCATACCACTCGCCCAATCCGCCAGATCTCCTACCTCGAATGCTGTTGCGAACTCATTGACAACACTCGTGACTGCACGCCAATGACCGTAGCGATAGTTTTTTGTTTTGTCCGGATCATACTTCGGTGCACCATTCGGTTCGGCAAATGCGTCGTTCATTGAAGCCAACGCAAGTGCCGGAAATACCTCGATAAGGAAATTACCGCTTCTCGCAATGCGTGCCTGCATCGGCTCTTGAATGTGGTCAATGCTATCGCAGAATCGCCAAATCGGCGCATCGTCGCCAAACCTTTCGCCCATGCCTCTATTTGCCGAGTGTGCCCCTCCGTTCATGTACCAAAGAAACGATCCGGCTGCCCTGTCAACCGGACGAGAACCAGTCAGATTCGGTACGAGAATCGGCTGATCAATAGCCACGAGATTGACGTCAAATCGTTGTTGCTTCGTTTTGATAAACTCACATGCTTGGTCAAATGACGCAGGCCGAGGCTTTGTGAATTCTGCATTGCCGGATTCGTCGAAATCGATGGAACAAATCGCTCCAGGATTCTTGTCCTCCCACGCCGAATCGAACCCGACGACGACGGTGTTGTTTGGACGGTTCGGGAGTTTCATTTCGTTCCTTCCTGACGATTCTCCATTCGAGTGTGGTTATCTTCCCCCGCGTACTACTGGGGTGACAAGCCATATCCGCAATCACAAAATTAGGCGGCAGTCAGCCATAACTTCGCGAATCCTCGCGAGACTACGACGGCTGTAGTGTCGGAATTGACCCAACCGCCATATTGATGTGCTTCGAGGATGCACGGTGGGCCCGAGACGACGGGCACCGATGACGAGCGCGTTTCATGGACTCAGTGTTGCACGCTACGATATTCATCGACAAGTTGATGTTTCGTTGGAACGAAGACACTCGGCCAGCGTGTCGGGTTCCGATCAATTGTTGCACACGGTCCGTGCGCGATCCGTGATCTGCGTCGCATTTGCTCGACAGATCGAAGGTCGCTATTTTGCCGGTCACAATCGGACCGAGACTTGATGCGGAGGATACAAGAGCGACCAATGCTGGATGACATGAGATTTCGACCGTTCGACGACCGAGTCGACCGTGATGTCGCGCTTCGCCTGTTGCGTGATGCCACGACCGGCGCTGACGATGCCGAACTGTATTTGGAACACGTGCGTTCCGAGAATCTGGTGTTCGACGACCGGAAACTGAAGAACGCATCCTACAACGTCGGCGAAGGCTTCGGCCTCAGAGGCGTCAGCCAGGACGTTGTCGGGTTTTCGCATTCGACCGACATTTCCGCCGAGTCCATCGCGCGGGCCGGCGAAATCGCCCGATTGGCGATCAGTGGCAATCAGAGCGTTCTGGCACCCGTTCCTGCATCGACGAATCGGCGGGTCTACACGGACGCCGACCCGGTCTCGGCAGTCGACTTCCCGGGGAAGCTCGCCACGCTTCGCGAGATCGACGAGTTTGCCCGCGGAAGTGACCGACGCGTCATCGAAGTTTCGGCAAGCCTCACCTCATCCTACCAGCAGGTCGAAATCCTCAGGCCGGAAGGTGATCACTGTCGGGATCTCCGCCCCATGGCGCGGCTGAATGTCTCCGTTGTCGTCGAGGACGGCGACAGAAGAGAGACGGGAACCGCCGGAACGGGAGGTCGCATCGAGATCGCGGATCTGCTGCAGCGCGAGAGATGGGAAGCGCTCGTCCGCGAAGCGATCAGGATCGCTCGCGTCAACCTGCGGGCCGTTGCAGCGCCTGCCGGCGTCATGGAAGTGGCGCTCGGACCCGGCTGGCCCGGAATTCTCCTGCACGAAGCGGTCGGACACGGCCTCGAAGGCGACTTCAACCGCAGGAAGACATCCGTGTTCTCGGAATTGCTCGGGCAACGCGTTGCGGCTCCCGGCGTGACGGTCATCGACGACGGGACCATTCCGGACCGTAGAGGATCGATTTCGGTTGACGACGAAGGCACGCCCAGCGGGCGCACTGTCCTGATCGAGGACGGCATCCTGGTCGGGTATCTGCAGGATCGGCAAAACGCCCGGCTGATGGGCGTCGACCCGACGGGCAACGGTCGACGTCAGGGCTTTGGTCACGCGCCGATGCCACGAATGACCAACACGTTCATGCAATCGGGAACCGCAAACCCAAGCGACATCATCGCGGATGTTTCCGACGGGATCCATGCCGTCGGCTTCGGTGGCGGCCAGGTTGACATCACCAGCGGAAAGTTCGTCTTCAGTTGCACCGAGGCCTATCGGATCAAGGACGGCGTCGTCGGTGAGCCGGTCAAGGGCGCGACGCTGATCGGCGACGGTGCAACAGCCCTCAAGACCATTCGAGCCATTGGCAACGACATGCAGCTCGATCCAGGTGTCGGGACCTGCGGAAAGGCGGGACAGTGGGTTCCGGTCGGCGTCGGTCAGCCAACAATCCTTGTTGACGGCCTGACTGTTGGCGGAAGCAGCTTGTGAATCCAATGAGTTACGCTCGACGGCATGCACGCCGATGATCGCCATGGCCGGCGTTGGTGGCAGAGTTTCTGACCGTGATTTCGATTCCGGTGGAGGGCGCCTTGCCGGAGACACCGCTCAGTCAAGTTGATCTCGCGCTTCCCGATGCCAAGGCTGCCTTGGCCCATCGGAGGTCCATGTGGACCACGCGCGAGACTGTCGCACCGAAAGCCCATTCCAGAGCCCTGACTGATTGATTGCAGCCGAGGGCGGCTTTCAGGCCCATGCTCGGCGTCGCACCGGATCAGAAATCGAACGTGAAGTTGGCATCGACGTTGGTGGTGCCACCTGCGGCGGAATTGTGCTCACCCACGAGTTCCGCATCGAAACCGCCCGGCGTCGTGTAAGTCACCCCAGCAGAGTATCGCTCGGATTCGTTCTCGCCGCCTTTGAGCCGAACCTCGACGAACGGAGTCACCAACCCCTTGCCCATCGCAAAACCGTAGCTGCTGCGTGCCGTCAAAGACCCAGCCCCAGGCTCGTCACTGCGGTCGCTCGCGAACGCATTGTCGCTTTCGAGTGCACCAGACTGCATCGAACCCCATTCGGGCACCAGCGAAAGCGACAGGCCGCGTCCGTCCGCCTCTGGCCTCAGACGCGCCTCCAACCCGGCTCCCCATGAACCCGCACCGTCCCCCGAGTGCATGGCCAGCCAGCGTCCGTACATTTCCACGCTGAAGCGCGAACTGGGCGATGACATGAGAATGCCGCTCGTGATTTCAGCTCCGGTACCCGTCAGACCGTCGCCGCCATCTTGCCGGACCCGCAAAGAGCCTCGCCATGCCGCGGTCGCGCCGGACTCGGACAGAGCGACGCCTTCGTGACGCGCTTCCACACCGCCCCACAGCCGCCAGCTTTTTGCCTTGATCCCACCGACAGCGGGTGCCGAGGCCGATTCTTCGGTCTTGATCCGGGACACGTTTGCACCCCCGATTGCCAACAGGGTGAATCCGTCACCCGTCGTCAAAGGAACCTGCCCGCCCACAGAGCCCGCGAGGAACGACAAGTCGACATTCTCGGTCGGCTCGTCCTCCGGGCGGTGTTCGGAGGTGCCCGTGCCTGCGCCGAGAATCAGGCTCACGGAACCGCCGTTTTCCATCGAAACTTGCAAGTAGGGCCAGACCGCCGTCAGCGACGTCTCGACCTCGCCATCACCGAATCCGACCGAACCGAGGTCGACGCGGTACTCGGACTCGCCACTGGTGCGCGACAACGCGATTCCCGCGAGGAGGCGTTCGTTCAACCGCGCATCGGCGCCCAGCCATCCTGTCAGCTGCTTGCCGTCCCAGCTGTCACCGTCCTTGCGGCCCTTGAATCCATGCCAGTCACCCCGGCCCCAGATCGTCCAGTCCGGTCCGTCGTGCACCTGGGCATCTTCGCCAGCGAGGGAAAGGGTGAATGCGCTGTTCCGCAGCAGGTCTTTTTCTTCAATCGACAGGCCTTCAAAGGTCCGTTTCCCGTTCTCTCGGTCCATCGGCTCCCGCCAACGGAAATCGGCTTTGTCCATCACCGGCTCAGCTTCGACCACCGGCTCGGCTTCGACGCGCTGGCCAGCCAGTGTCAGTTCCCGGGTTCGTGCTGCTGCCTCGAACCGGTGACCGATGGTGTCCTCCGCACCGGCCAGCGTTCCCTGTGCCATCTCCGCGAAGATCGCCTTGAGCACCGGCCTGCGTTCCTCCGGTGCGTATCCATCGTCATCGACAATGGTGAGCTTGACCGCGGCAGGTTGATTCACGCCTCGGGAATTCACAGCCGAAGCCGAAACAGCGAAAATCTTGTCATCGGTTTCGACTTCATTGTCGACCGCGGTGATCGTCACCACGCCGGTGCTGCCGGCTTCCGCGGCCGGGATGGTCAGCGTAAGGTTTTGGCTCAGCACGTAATCTTCCTCGCGGGCGTCGTCTGATTCAGGTGCGACCGAGACGGTGATGGTCGTGTCGACACTTGACCTTCCCCCACTCATGCGCGCGCTCACCGTCGACGCCCCAGCGGCTCCGCCGTTTTCCGCGATCCGGTCTGGGTTCAGAACCAGCACAACCGTCGGCGGATCGTCATTGTCGGTCACCGTCAGCGTCTGGGAACTCGGATTGCTCGGTGCGGCGTGGTCATTTTTGACGGTTGCCGAGATGGTGAACGTCCTGCTGTCAGCATCGATGTCGTTTTCCACCGCCGCAACCGTCACCGTCAGCGTCTCCGTCTCCGAACGTGCGGGGAAGGTCAGCGTGTCGCTGCTCAGGCTGACACCGCCGTTTTCCGGGGACACCGTCAAGTCGATGATCGTCGCCGCGCTTGATTTTCCGTTCAGCGTCACCGTCAGCGTCGCCGTTTCGCCCTCATCAATGGTCGTCCGATCGAGCGCAAACGAACTCAGACTTGGTGTCGCGTCATCGTCGTCGATGTTCAGCGTCTTGGATTCCGGGCTGTTCACGCCTTGCGTGTTGGTCACGTTCGTCGCCGAAATCGTCACGCTCCGGTCCGGCTCGTCGATGTCGTTGTCCTTGGGGGTGATGGTCAACTCGTTGCTGGTCGTGCTGCCCGCTGCAATGGTCAGCGTGTTGTTTTCGCCATCACCGTCACTGAAACCGACCTCATCCCCCTCGACCGACAAGTTCATTGTCGTTTCCGCGCTCGATGGATGATCCAGTACAGCCTTCACGGTCGTCGCGCGATCCTCGTCGATCGTGTCCGACCCGAGAATCAGCGTCACGGTCGGCTTCTCCTCGTCATCCTCGATGGTCAGCGTCAGCGGTGTCGTCGGTGCATCAGGTGCCTGATGGGAGTTGGTCACCTTGCTCACCGAGACCGTCACTGTCTTGTCCGGTGCATCGACGTTGTTGTCCACGCCGGTGATCGTCACTGGCGGGTCTTCGCTGTCCGTCTTGCCTGCCCCGATCGTCAGAGTCGTGCCACCCTGCGTAAAGCCCTCCCCGGACGCAGAGATCGTGATCGTCGTCGCCGCGCTCGAAACCTTGCCTCCGGTCAGTCTTGCCGTGACCCTCGCAACGCCACCGTTCTCACTGATGCTGTTGTTGTCCAGCGCAATCTCAAGTGTCGGCTTGGCATCGTCATCCGTGATGGTCAGCGTCTTGGATGCCGGGCCCGTCACACCTTGCGTGTTGGTCACGCTCGTCGCCGAAATCTTCACCGTCCGATTCGGCTCGTCGATGTCGTTGTCTTTTGGAGTGATGGTCACAGATTCGCTCGACGTCTCACCCGCTTTGATGGACAGTGTCGTGCCACCGAGATCGACCCCATCTCCCGTGACCGCCAGGTCCATCGACGTTTCCTCGCTCGATGCATGGCTCAGTTCCGCCGTCACGGTCGTCGACCCGCTCTCGGAGACCGAATCAGACCCGAGAACCAGCGTCACGGTCGGCGAATCCTCGTCATCTCTGATTGTCAGTGTCAGGTCACTCGGTTTTTCCGGTGCATCATGGGCGTTCACGACATCCGTCACCGTGACCGTCACTGTCTTGTCCGGTTCATCAGCGTCGTTGTTCACGCCAGTGATCGTTACTGGCGGGGCGTCGCTGTCGGTCTTGCCTGCCCCGATCGTCAGAGTCGTGCCACCCTGCGTGAAGCCATCCCCGGTCGCAGAGATCGTGATCGTTGTCGCCGCGCTCGATACGACGCCTCCGGTCAGTTTCGCCGTGACCTTCGCCACGCCACCGTTCTCACCGATCACATTGGTGTCCAGCTCAATTGCCAGTGTCGGCTTCGCGTCATTGTCGGTAACTTCCAGCGTCACGTCTTTCGGTGGACTCGGTGCGGCAAGGCCGTCCACGTTGTTGGACACCGTTGCCGAAATCTTCACGGTCCTCTTCGGCTCATCAATGTTGTCGTCGACCGAGACAATCGTCAGCGTGTCGCTGGTCACCTGGAAGGGCTCGATCGTCAGCACCGTTTGGACGTCGCCTTGGTTGTCAGTCAGACTGACACTGTCACCTTCGGTCGACAACGTCAGCGTCGTTCTCGCGCGCGCCGGATGGCTCAGCGTCGCCCAGACCGTTGTCGATCTGCCCTCCGAAATCGAACCATCTTCATCGCCCAGATGCAACGTCACGGTCGGGGTATCGTCGTCATCCGTGATGCCCAGCACCCTGGGCGCCGGGTCATTTACCCCTTTCGAGTTTTCCGCAACCGCCGAAACAACAACCGTCTTGTTCAGCGAATCGACGTTGTTGTCGACCGCCACGATTGTCACCGAGCCGGTGCTCGTTTTCTGACCCTTTGCAATCGTCAGCTCAATGCCGGTCTGATTGAAGTCGCGATCCGTCGCAAACTGCCCCGCCGTCGCCGTGACGTCGATCGTCGTGTCCTCGCTTGAAGTCAGGTTCAGGGTCGCCGTCACCGTGGAAGAACCACCTTTTTCGGAAATCGGCGCCTGCGACAGAAGCAGCGTCACTGTCGGGATTTCGTCATCGGTCACGCTGACCGAAACCGATCCCGTCAATCCAGCATAGTCGCCCGAGTTCTGATCTGCTTCCAGCGACAAGATCACGGTTTCGTCCTCACCGTCATCGTCATCCAGAGCAGTTACCGTCACTGTCTGCGCCGTGCTCCAGTTCGTCGTCGTGAAACTCAGCGACCCGGTCGAAACGCTCACGGCGCCCGGGTCCGGATTCGTCACGCTCACCGTCACGTCTTCCGTCGGTTCGGTGGCCAGCGCCACCGTGAACGACTTCGCCACATTCTCGGAATCGCCACCCTCGGTCAGAGACAGAGGATCGGTCGCGGAAATCGTCAGCGCAGGCGGGTCATCGTCGTCAACCGTCACCGTAACTTCGCCCGAAAGACCTTGGTACTCGCCTCCGCTCGCGGCAAAGTCGACTTTCACAGTCTCGTCGACACCGTCATCGTCGTCGGCAGCCGTCACGGTCACCGTCAGCCCGTCACGCCAGTTTGCAGCTGTGAAGCTCAGCGACGCGGGAGACACCGTCGCAATCGTCGTGTCCTTGCTGGTTACGCTCACCGTCACCGTCTCCGTCGGTTCGGTTGCCAGCTTCACCGTGAATGACGTGCCGGTCGTGTCGCCCTCCGTCACCGAAACAGGGGTTGAAGGAACCACCAGCGCGGGCGTGTCGTCGTCGGTCACGCTGACCGTGACCTCGCCAGTCACGTCGTCGTATTCGCCGCCGTCCGCCTCCAGAGCGACCTTCACGGTCTCGTCGGCACCGTCATCGTCACCGACTGACGTCACGGTCACCTCCTGCGTGACGTTCCAGTTCTGCGCGTTGAACGTCAGAGAGTCCGGCGAGACCGTCACGGCCCCCATGTCCGGACTCGTCACGTCAACCGTCACCTCTTCCGTCGGTTCACTCGAAAGCGACACGGTGAAACTCTCGGCACCGCCGCCCTCGTTCAGCGACAGCGATTCCACGGAAAACGTCAGCCCCGCACGGTCATCCTCGTCGATCGTCAAGGTCTTGACACCGGTCATCATCACGCCATTCGACGCCGTTCCAGCAACTGTCACCGTCTTGCCTGGAGCATAAACGTCATTGTCGACCGCCGTGATTGTCACCGTGCCCGTGCTTGTCGTCGACGTTGGGCCAAATGTCAGGGTCCTGTTGTCGCTGATTTCGAAATCATCCACCACTGCAGGTGAGCCCGGGGTGGCGGTCACGGTGATCGTCGATTCCACCCCAAGCGCTGCAGTCAGACTTGCTGTTATGGTGGCCATGCCACCGGCTTCCGAAATGGACGTGTCGCTCAACGCCAGAGTTGCGGTCGAGAAAGGAAGCGGCGTTCCTTTCGCGGATACATATCTGCTGTTTGGCTCGTTAGGGCTGTCTTCGCACGCCGTACTGTAGGCGCTCACGCGCACCTCATATTGGGAATTGTGGTCAAGGGTGACCCCGTCTTGCTCCGGTCTCCGACCAGTCGTTGCGGAATTGATGGTCAAGGACGAGACAATATAAGTTTCAAAAGCGCCACGGTCAGCGGTGTTTCGATCCAAATGCCCTGGCGTGACCCATGCTATCTCGGGCACTGTCACCTTTCTGTATTCCACGGTAAAACCCGGAAGTGCCCGATCGGCAATCAGGTTCTGGTGGCATACGCCACCGGTGTCATCGGCCCAGTCCCAGGTCACATCAACTCCGCCCGAAGTGGACCCGGCTCTGACATTGGTCGGCGATGTCGTTCGAAAGCCGACATCGTCCGTAACCGTCACTGGTATCGAAGTCGACACACCATCGTAATTGCCCCCACTCGCTGATAGCGTTACCACCAAATTCTCGTCATCAGTATCGCCGTCGCTGAGCGGAGTCACCGTCACCGCCTGCGTATGGAACCAGTTCTGCGTGTCAAAAGTCAGAGCCTCGGGCGACACCGCCACGGCTCCCGGATCACTGCTGGTGACGGTCACCGTCACGGTCGTTGTCGGAAAAGCCGCAAGCCTGAAATTCAAGGTCCCGGCGCTTCCACGTTCGTGCAGATCAATCGAGTCACGGTCAGCGATGAACGAAGGCGTGGCTTGGGCAAGCGCCGCCTGAGAAAAGCCGCCAAGCGCCAACAAGAAGACCCCCGCCAGCAACCGGTTTGGAAACTTGGCACACTTGGCACCCAAGCCAGTCACCGAGCTGACAAGACCCTTTCGAACGTGTCTGAATGCACGCGGGGAGGAGGACAAGGCATCGACGCCCATAGCGGCGAAAAGGCCTGTCCTGAGCCTCGACGCACGACCGAACACAGCCGTTCTTGCCCATATGCCAACGTCGTGCATGCCGCCGAATCTACAGCGCAACTTTCCGTTCCCTGCTCAACTCACTGACTCCTCAATGTTTTCTTCAGTGTAACATCCAAGTGGTGAAATACAAATAGCGCAAATCAGATGCGGTTGTTGTTGCATCAACCACTCAGTGCGCCCGTCTCCGACCATGTTCTGATCTTCTCTGCGAGTTCGATTCCCGTGGTCCGCTGGCATGCATTTCGCGATTTTTCCTGGCGAATTACGTTTTCGATCACGCAAATGTCAATCGGTCTTTCCGGTGCCCTTTTCAAGTCAAAGACTCGTGAGGTTCCGGTGAGTCACAAAAAAAGCATCGGCGCACCGTTCCGCCCCACTGATTCTTGCGGGAATCTCCCACCATCGCGCGAAACTCGACACCCTTTCTGGGTGTTCGTGAGACCTGAAACCGAGGTCGTGTCGCAAGCGCCGAGATCGCGGAAATTGAACCGTCCCTTCCCGTGACGCCAGACTACTCGGAGGTCAGTTCCGCTTCGACCTGCAGCCACTTCATTCGCCTGCGACTCTGCGAGGTTCAATTGCGTCAAGGACGCGACTCGGCGAAACAAGCCCCCCCGTGACCTGCCAGCATCCTGACATGCCAAACAGCGTCGAGCACATTTGGCGGCCGCAACATGTGGGGGAGTCAGGCGGGCGAACAGCTATCGCAGGTGTTGCACTTCGATTTTGAACAGGCGACTTGACTCGATCACTCGGGCACCCGACTTGCCAGGATCGCGCGCATCAGTCCACGGGTTGAACTGTCGCGACCCTCGGGAATTCGACCTGACTCGACGTATGGAAACAGATCGCGGGCCAGTTCCTTGCCCAGCTCGACCCCCCATTGATCGAAACAGTTGATGCCCCAGATCGCGGCCTCGACGAACACGCGATGCTCGTACAGCGCGACCAGTCGCCCCAGCGTGCCCGGGTCAAGGCGATTGTAGACCAGAGTCACGCTCGGGCGGTTGCCTTCGAACACGCGATGCGATGCCTGCATCTCGAGCTCCGATCCCGAAAAACCCTCTGCCTCCATCAAGCGGACCGCAGCATCGAACGATCGTCCGACCATGAGAGCTTCGGCCTGTCCGACGCAATTCGCGACCAGCATCTGATGGTGGATATCGTCGACAGAACTTTCGCCCTGTCGTCCGATCATGAACTCGACCGGGACGATTTGCGTCCCTTGATGCAGCAACTGTCCAACCGAGTGCTGGGCATTGGTGCCAGGTTCTCCCCACACGACTGGACCGGTACTGATTCGCACTCGCGAACCGTCGAGCGACCGAGACTTGCCGTTGCTCTCCATGTCAACCTGCTGGGCGAAAGCTGCAAAGCGGTTCAGGCGCTGCTCGTACGGCATGATCGTCCGGCTTGGGTATCCGCAGAAGTTCCTGTGCCAGATTCCGCTGAGCGCCAGGATGAACGGCAGGTTCCGCTCGGGCGGGGTGTCGCGAAAGTGGAGATCCATGGCATGGCCACCCGCCAGGAAATCCTCGAAATCCCGACTGCCGATTGCAAGGACGATCGGCAATCCGATCGGTCCCCACATCGACAGTCGCCCACCGACCCAGTCGGCGAAACCGAACATGCGCTCCGGAAGGATTCCGAAATCAGCGACCTCTTTTGCTGCGGTCGAAATGGCGACAAAGTGGTCGCGAATGCCTTCAGGGCCCGTGACCGGCAGAGACCAGTCACGCACGGTCGCAGCATTTGTCATCGTTTCGGGAGTCGTGAAACTCTTGGAGGCCACGATCGCGAGGGTAGTCTCCGGATCGATTTCGCGCAGGACATCGACCGCATTCGCTCCGTCGACATTCGCAAGAAAGTGAATGCGGGGGCCGTCATGAAACCGTTTGAGCGCGAGACACGCCATCTCGGGTCCAAGCTGGGACCCGCCGATGCCGATATGCACCACATCGGTGAAGGGCTTGCCTGTCGATCCTCGGACTTCGCCTGATCGAACCTGATCCGCAAATCGTCCGAGACGGTTCCTCGTCGCGATCACCTCCGGCATGACGTCTTCGCCATTCACCGTGACCGGACCGCCCGTCATGTTTCGCAGAGCGGTGTGAAGCGCGGGCCGCTTGTCGGTGACGTTGATGGAATCGCCCGCGAACATCTGGTTCCGTCGCGCCTCGACACCGGCGCACTCGGCCAGCTGGAACAGGAGCGCGCGGGTCTCGTGATCGATGTTCGTCTTGGACCAGTCGAGCAGCAGGTCATCGCACGCGGCGGACCACTGCTCAAATCGATCGCAGGATTCCCCGTCGCGGGAAAAGAGGTCAAGGATGGGGCGCTCCCCCGCCTTGAGTGCGGCGTCCTCCAAAGCCGACCAAACCCGAGCCACGTCGTCGCCCCGTGTCGCCTGTCGCCCTGACTCCTGTCCATTGTCGCCCATGGTCTTCACTCCCTTGTGGCCGCTGCTGCGATTCCGATCTGAAACGCATCGATCGTCGCATTGCAAACAACGGCCCGTTGTTTGATCAATGCGCTGGATCCGAAAGGGCGTGACATGCACCGTTGGCCAATCGTTGGCAACCCGGCACGAGAGACAGGGTGCGATTCTCGCGCGACGCATTGCCAATGCAATTCGTCTTGGCCGACCGAGTCACGCTGCATGGGTCGAGTGCCGGCCATCGTTGGCTGCATCCGGTGGCGTCCATGTCTGCAGGGTCTTGGCAAACCGTTCCCAAGCGCGGTTCAGTTGACTGGACTTCAGCGACGCTCAAAGCAACAATTTGCTCTGCCGCCACGGCGTCCCCGTCTCTGACCCGAACGCCTCTGGTATTGCGACACTGGAATTCCGTTGTTGGACACAACGGCACTCGAGCCAATTGGATAGCCTGCTGCTCGCGTCCGGTGGTCATTAATGCGGTGACAGCTGTTTTTGAAAGACTTCGTCTCCCGAACAATTTCGCCATGCCGACGCCAATCTTGAGCCATGAGCACCCTTGGTGCTGTCGGAGCCAAAGACCGCGCCAGCGACAACCTTGAGGCGTTCAGCGCTATGAAGACCATGCTGAATTTGGCATGGTTTTGACATTGCAAAGAAGAGTGGGCGAAATCTGGAGAGTCGTCCGGGCTACTTGATGCCTGGACCCGATCGAAAAATCATCCTCAACATTTTTCTGCATGGCGGATGCGCGGAAAGAGGTTCAGCGTCCCTCAGCTTTGCGATAGACTTGGTTGCGTTCGCGCTTGCCGACGGCAATGACCTTCACCACCAGCACCGTGTCGTGGACCTCATAGACAAGGCGATAGCCTGAGGATCGCAGCTTGATCTTGTACCGGTTGCGCGCCTGATTGATCAACGAGGCTGGAACATGCGGTTCCTCAAGCCTCTCGGCCAGCTTTTTCTTGAACTGCTGCTGGACGGTCTTGCCGAGCTTGCGCCACTCTTTCAGCCCGGCTTCGTGGAATCGAAGCTCATAACTCATCCAAAGAGACAGTCACAAATGGTCCATCTGAGCGGGCATCTGCCAGCGCATTCAGCTCGGCATTCTCCAGTCGTTCCATGATCGCGGCGTATGCATCAGCTGGAACGCAATAAAAGGCCGGTGTGTTGCGGTTCAAAATAGCGATTGCGGTCCCGTCGCCAGAGGCAACAGTTGCCATCGGGTTTTTCTTCAACTCGCTCACGCTGGCGGTTGTATTGGCGTAAATGTAATGTGCCATGGCATTTCGCTCCGTTTCACTGTGTCTCGTTGTAGACCATATCACAGAGCCTTTCAATGACCTGATAACGGGTCTCTTCACGATTGATGCATAATAACGGCGTCGGCAATCAGTTCTTTGGGCCCGTTCCGGCAGACCTCCACGGGTCCAGCATCTCTGTCGTGATGCACAATAGCATAAGTGCACTTGAGGATTTTGAGGATTCGGGCCACTTTCTTCATTGTGACGGAACCACCCGACACGTTTCCCGGAGCGGTGTGAAGTGCGGGCCGCTTGCCGGTGCAGCCTCCACGGTTGCCCACTCTGTCTGCAATTCATCAATTATCCCGTAGCGAAAAAGAACCTTCTGTTCTGATCGGCATGCTGGATCCGAAAGGGCGTGACGTGCACCCTTGGCCAATCGTTGGCAACCCGCCAGATGACCCGACGAAAACCGTCTCTTGACCCTGTGCACGGCTTGCACCATGTGAGCGAACCCAAGTGTTGATGGAGGCGCAAAATGGCAAATGACAACGTGGCGATCGTCACTGCAGGCGGAAGCGGCATGGGTGCAGCAGCAGCAAGGCGGTTGTCGGCAGACGGCTACCGGATCGCCATCCTGTCATCCTCCGGAAAGGGCGAAAAGCTCGCAAACGAACTCGGCGGAGTCGGCGTGACCGGGTCGAACCAGTCGAACGACGACCTGCAACGCCTCGTCGATCTTGCGCTCGACCGCTGGGGACGGATCGACGTTCTCGTCAACAGCGCGGGACACGGCCCAAGAGGCCCAGTGCTGGATCTGACCGACGAAGACTGGCACACCGGAATGGACGTCTATTTCCTGTCAGCGGTCCGCCCGTCGCGATTGGTCGTCCCGACGATGCAGGCGCAGGGAAGCGGTTCGATCATCAACATCACCACTTTCGCGACCTTCGAACCCGATCCCGTGTTCCCCACATCCGGGGTCTTTCGGGCCGGGCTCGCGGCTTGGACGAAGCTGATGGCCGATCGCTACGCAGCCGACAACATCAGGGTCAACAACGTGCTCCCGGGTTTCATCGACAGCCTGCCGGAAAAGGACGAGTTCAGGCAACGAATTCCGATGGAACGATACGGGTCGGTCGATGAAATCGCCGCCACGATTTCGTTTCTGGCATCGGACGGAGGCGGATACATCACCGGTCAGAACATCCGGGTCGATGGCGGCATTACCCGATCGGTGTAGTTCTGCTTTCGGAGGCTGCCTGTCGCCGCGATGAACACTGAAGACATCGCTCTGACCGACCTGCGACGATCCGCTGCATCAATCGAGCCGGCCGCGCACCCGACCGGAACGTCATTCACAGCTCGACGATCGGCTCGAATCCTCCATAGATGATCCGCTTGCCGTCGAATGGCATCGGGTTTGTCTCGGGATTCATCCGATCATCTGTCTTCCAGATCTCTTCCATCTCTTTCATCGCCGCGTCGCGCGTCGACTTGTCCGGCCATTCAACCCAGGCGAAAACCACGACTTCGTCCTCGGCTGCCTGGACCGCCCGACGAAAGTCCGTGACCTTTCCATCGGGGATGTCATCGCCCCAGCACTCGACGACCCGGGTCGCGCCAAGGTCCATGAACACCGTGTCGGCCAGCTTTGCATGATCGATGAATTTCTGCCTGTTTGATGCAGGCACTGCACACACGAAACCGTCAACGTACATGTTGTCCTCCTCGTATCGACATGGCTGCGATCACGCCGCCACCGTTTCGGGCGACCCCGCCACCGCATCAACCATTCTCGAAGGAAAACGCCATTTCAGGCCGACTGCAAGGGCCAGTCGACCGACCACGCATGAAATCGGACAATCCCTTGGTGGACTGTCCTTGTCGGAATTCACCGTTTGGTGGACCTCCGTCGGGTCCGCGACTTCGTCGTGTTCGCCTTCGCCGCGATCAGCTCGATCGCCTTTTCCATCGAAATCCCTGCAGGATCGATGTCCTTGGGGATCGTGACGTTCTTGCGATTCCACTTCAGGTACGGCCCGTAGCGTCCCGGCATGACCAGGATCTCGCCTTTGCCCTCAGGATGATCGCCGAGGCTCTTGATCGGCTCGATGCGCGGTCGGCCGCCCCTGCTCGACGCTTTTCTGCGTGCAAGCAGCTCGACGGCACGATTCATCCCGACATCGAGCGCCTCGAGCGGCTCCGAAAGGTCGGCATAGACCCGCCGTCCCCCGGACGACTTCTCGCTCGATGGCGGGGTCCACATGACATAAGGCCCTCTCGGCCCGATCCCAGCGCGGACCTCGCCGCCGTCGGGATGCTCGCCGACGAGCCGGGGTAGCGAAAGAAACCCGAGCGCCAGTGCAAGATCGACCGATTCGGCAGGGATCGATGCGGGCACCGATGATGTCTGAGGGCGCGGACCGCCTTCGGTCCTCTCGCCGCGCTGCACGAACAGTCCGAAGCGACCGTTCTTCAAGGTCACGGGCAATCCGTCGTCGTCGTGACCCAGCAGGAGTCCGCCATTGGGGAGTTCGGTTGCCCCGGAGTTCCCGTTTGCCGCCCTGGAAAACAGCGGGCGCGTGTACCGGCACTCGGGGTATCCCGAGCAGCCGATGAAACCGCTCCCGCCCTTGGCCATGCGAATGGACAATCGACCGGCCTTGCACTCGGGGCACAGCCGACCGTCGCCATTGCCGGACGTGCCCGGAAACGCCAGCGGCGCCAGCGCGTCGCTGATGCCATCGAAGATGTCGGCAAAATCGAGGTCCTTTGCCGTGCCCACCGTTTGCGAGAAATCAGACCAGAACTCGCCGAGGACCGACTTGTAGGCAACCTGGCCTGCCGAGATCGAATCCAGGCGCTCCTCGAGACCCGCAGTGTAGTCGAAATTGACGTACTGGCGAAAATGGCCTTTGAGGAATTCGGTCGTCAGAATGCCAACTTCTTCCGCATGGAGAACGTTCTTTTCCTTGCGGACGTAGTTTCGCTCCTGGATGGTCGCGACAATCGACGCGTAGGTCGAGGGGCGTCCCACGCCGAGTTCGACCATCTTCTTGACGAGCATGGCTTCCGAATAGCGCGGCGGCGGCTTCGTGAAATGCTGTTCGGGCTTGACCTCGCCACAGGCCAGGGCCTCGCCTTCTTCCAGCTTCGGCAGGCGCTGGTCGGCCTTGTCGCCGCCTTGACCGCCACCGTTCGGGGAAAAATCGTCGTCTGCCTTGCTGTCGGCGTCGCGTCCCTCCTCGTAGATCTTGAGGAATCCGTCGAACCGCAGAACCTGACCTGTTGCACGCAACCCGGTCAGATCGTCTGACGAGAGGATGTCAACCGTCGTGCGATCCAACTGCGCCGGGGACATCTGGCTTGCAAGCGTCCGTTTCCAGACGAGATCGTAGACCTTGGCTTCATCAGGGGGCAGGCTCGCAAGGCGGGACGGATGCATCGAGAGATTGGTTGGGCGGATGCACTCGTGAGCTTCCTGGGCATTCTTCGCCTTGTTCCTGTACTTCGGCGCCGATTTTGGCAGGTATGCGGTTCCGAAGTCCTCAAGAATGATCTTGCGGGCTTGCGTGACGGCCTCGGGCGCCATGTGAATCCCGTCCGTTCGCATGTAGGTGATGTGCCCCGCCTCGTAGAGCTTCTGGGCGGCGCTCATCGTGCGACGCGTGCCGAACCGGAACTTTCGGCTGGCTTCCTGCTGCAGCGTCGACGTGATCAGGGGTACGGGCGGCCTGCGTGACACTGTCTTCTGTTCGATGCTGTCGATGCGAAGCGACGCGTCTCGAACACTCTGCGCGGCAGCTTCCGCCGCTTCCTGATTGCCGAGGTCGAACTTGCCGAGCTTCTTCCCGTTCAGCACGGTCAGGCGGGCGTCGAATTTCGCCCCCTTCGGGTTCGCGAGTTCGGCGGTCACCGTCCAGAACTCCCGAGGCTCGAAGGTGAGGATCTCGAGTTCCCGTTCGGCAACCAGTCGCAGGCAGACGGACTGGACCCTCCCCGCCGACCGCGCGCCGCGCAGCTTTCGCCACAGAACCGGCGAGAGGTGGAATCCCACAAGGTAGTCGAGGGCGCGCCGAGCGAGATAGGCATCGACAAGATCCATGTCGAGGTCTCGCGGGTCGCTGAATGCCGCCTGAACGGCATCTTTTGTCACAGCGTTGAAGGACACGCGCTTGACAACCGTGTTCGACTTGATCGCGCGCCTTTTCTTCAACACTTCCTTGAGGTGCCAGCTGATTGCCTCGCCTTCCCGGTCCGGGTCGGTCGCAAGAAACAGCTGCTGATCCGTTTCGAGGGCGTCGGAAATGGCGCGGAGGTGCTTGCTGGAGTCACGCCCGACTTCCCACTTCATCTCGAATTCGTTGTCCGGATCGACCGAGCCGTCCTTTTCCTTCAGGTCACGAACATGCCCGAACGAGGCGAGGATTTGGTAGTCCTTGCCTATGAACTTTCCGATGGTCTTGGCTTTTGCCGGAGATTCGACAACGACGACTGGCATGCGGAGACTCCTGTTCGACAAACTGGCCGCAGCAACGATTCAGAACCGTAGATAGTTGTTCTTGCCGACCCGACTTGTCAATGATTCGGCAAATCACGAATGCGAAATCAGCGACGGGCGATCGATTCCGGACAGTCCAGACCTGCAGGTATCCGGCCAGCGCGACCGTCGGATCCGTGACGCTCACCCGGCCAAGAAACCGACGAAACAGGTCCGCTGGCATCCGAGACAAGATGCTGCCGAACCTGACCCCATCACGCCCGATCAATCGGGAGGGCGTGGTGCCGCGCTAAAACCAATCAAAATGCCAACGCCAAGGTGCGAGCGAGCGCAAGGCGCTCGCCATTTCGTCGGCCAGCGCCCGCAGTCTCAGCTATCGGGACGGCTCTCTTTGCAGCCTAACAGGCAGCGACGGCCCGGCGCGTCAGCACCTCGACCAGATTGGCGCGGTAGGCCGGTGTCGCATGAAGATCAGCAATCATTCCGTCGGACGAAATCGTCACCCCGTCGAGCGCCGAGACCGAAAAATCGTTCGACAACGCCGTCTCGGCGGCACCCCAACGCATCACGCCGCCATCCGATGCCCCAGTGACGGCAACCCGGACCCCGCCAGCGAAGCGGGCGACAAAAACGCCCACCAGCGCGAAACGAGATGCCGGCTGCAGAAACTTTTCGTAGGCCGCCGCCTGCGGTATCGGAAAACGGACCTCGGTGATGATTTCGTCATCCTCCAATGCCGTCTCGAACAGACCGGTGAAATAGTCGTCGCTGCCGATCGTTCGGGTCGTCGTGACAATTTCGGCCCCCGACGCCAGAACGGCAGCGGGATAGCACGCAGACGGATCGTTGTTCGCGAGCGATCCGCCGATCGTTCCGCGATTCCGCACTGCGCGATCACCGATCCTGCCGGCCAGCGCTGCCAGCGCCGGATAGGCGCCGCCGCCATCGGCAACCTCGGAATGGGTCGTCATGGCGCCGATGCACAGCCGTCCCGAGTCATCGGTGCAGATCCCGCTCAACTGCTCGACCCTGCCAAGGCTGACAACGGCCTCGGGGCTGTTCAGCCCCAGTTTCATGGCAGCAAGCAAGGTCTGACCGCCGGCGCAGATCACGCCACCGTCGGATACGGCTGCAGCCGCGTCGGAAAGACTCGTCGGCTGCTTGAATTCGAAACCCATCATTGCCCAGTTCCTCCACGTGACTCGTTGATTGCCGTCCAGACAGCGCATGGCGTGAGCGGCATGTCGATGTGTTCGACCTGATGTCCGCCCGACTGCAATGCATCGATGACCGCGTTGACCACTGTCGGGGGCGAACCGATCGCTCCGGCCTCGCCGCAACCCTTCACCCCAAGCGGATTGTGGGTGCAAGGCGTCTGACACGAGTGATCCACGACAAAGTTCGGCAAGTCGTCCGCCCGAGGCATGGCGTAATCCATGTAATTCCCCGACAGTAGCTGTCCGTCGTCGTCGTAGATGGCGTGCTCCATCAGCGCCTGGCCGATTCCCTGTGCCAGCCCGCCGTGGACCTGACCGTCGACAACCATCGGATTGATGATGTTGCCAAAGTCGTCGGCAGCGGCGAACGAGCAGACCTCGACCTTGCCGGTGTCGGGGTCCACCTCGACTTCGCAGGCATAGGCTCCAGCCGGGAAGGTGAAGTTCGCCGGGTCGTAGAACGCCGTCTCCTCGAGCCCCGGTTCGATCTGATCGATCGGATAGTTGTGAGGGACATAGGCCGCGAGGCAAACGTCGCCCCACGCAACGGACTTGTCAGTGCCGGCGATGGTGAATTCGCCATTGGCGAATTCCACGTCGACCTCCGATGCCTCGAGCAGGTGTGCCGCGATCTTCTTCGCCTTCGCCGTCACCTTGTCGACCGCGCGGACAATCGCCGATCCTCCGACCGCGATCGAACGCGAACCGTAGGTTCCCATGCCCATCGGCGTCGTTCCGGTATCGCCGTGCATGATGGCAACGTTTCCGGCATCGATGCCAAGCTGTTCGGCCACGACCTGGGCGAAGGTGGTTTCGTGGCCCTGCCCATGGCTGTGACAGCCAGTGAACACGCTGACGGAACCCGTCGCGTTGACCCGCACCGTGCAGCTCTCGTAGAGACCTGCGCGGGCGCCAAGCGCTCCCACAAGGGCGGATGGCGCGATGCCGCATGCCTCGATGTAGCAGGCGATCCCGAGCCCTCGCAGCTTGTTGCGGCTTTCGCTCTCGGCCTTTCGCGCGGCGAATCCTGCCGTGTCGGCAATCTCCTCGAGCCGGTCCATCGTCGCTTCGTAGTCGCCCGTGTCGTACTCGAGAGCCACCGGCGTCGCGTAAGGGAACTGGTCCTTGCCGATGAAATTGCGCCGTCGCAGTTCGACCGGACACATCCCGAGTTCGCGCGCTGCCTTGTCGATGACCCGTTCGATCTGGAAGGTCGCCTCCGGACGCCCCGCGCCCCGATAGGCATCGACCGGCACCGTGTTCGTGAACACCGCCCTGACGTTCACGTAGATGAGCGGGGTAGTGTAGTTGCCCGCCATCAGTGTGCCGTGCAGATAGGTCGGCACGCAAGGCGCGAAGGTGCTGAGATAGGCGCCCATGTTGGCAAGCGTGTTCGTGCGAATCGCCTGGAAGTTGCCATCCTTGTCGAGCGCCAAATCGATACGCGTCACGTGATCCCGACCGTGAGCATCGGTGATGAACGCCTCGGTCCGCTCCGACGTCCACTTGACCGGACGGTTGATCGCCTTTGATGCAAAGGTGCAGAAAGCCTCTTCGGCATAGTGGTAGATCTTGGACCCGAAGCCGCCGCCGACGTCCGGTGCGACCACCCGAAGCTTGTGCTCCGGAATTCCGAGCACGAACGCCCCCATCAGAAGTCGAATGACGTGCGGGTTCTGGCTCGTCGTGTAGAGCGTGTGCTCATCGGACGCCGCATTGTAGTCGCCGACCGCTGCTCGCGGTTCCATCGGGTTGGCAACCAGGCGATTGTTCGTCAGTTCGAGCGTCGTCACGTGGTGCGCGCTTTCGATCGCCGCATCGACAGCCTCGCGATTGTCTTCGATGAAACCCCAGTCGTAGCAGAGGTTGGACGACAACTCGTCGTGAACCTGGGTCGCGCCGTCTTCAAGCGCCGCCTGCATGTCGATGACAGCCGGCAGTTCCTCGATCTCGACGTCGATCAACTCGGCGGCTTCGCGAGCGCCATCAAGCGTTTCCGCGACGATCGCGGCAATCGGATCGCCAACGTGGCGAACCTTGCCCTGGGCCAGAACCGGGTGCGGCGGTTCCTGCATCGGTTCGCCGAAGCGGTCCGTGACGCACCATCCGCACGGCAATCCTCCAACGCCTTCAAAATCCTTTCCCGTGAATACCTTGATCACGCCTTCGGTTGCTTCTGCTTCTGACGCATCAAGGCTGACAATCCGCCCGTGAGCGACTTGCGATCGCAAGAAATAGACGTAGGCCTGTCCTGCAACGTTGATATCGTCGGTGTATCTGCCCTTTCCGGTCAGAAAGCGAATGTCTTCGCGGCGCTTGGTGGCTGCGCCAATTCCATCGTCTTTCGGCATGTCCGTTCCTCCTCGTGCCAGTGGTGCGCGGGCTCAGTTCATCGCCGCCGCCGCTGACCGTATCGCTTTCACAATGTTGTGATAGCCGGTGCAGCGACACATGTTTCCTTCGAGGGACTGTCTGATCTCGCCCTCGCTCGGGTCCGGGTTCCTGTCCAGCAGTTCTGCTGCCGTCATGACCATGCCGGGCGTGCAGAATCCGCACTGAAGACCGTGATGGTCCTGAAAGGCCTGTTGCACGACCCCGAGCGACCCGTCCTCGTTCGCCATGCCTTCGATCGTCTTGACGTTGCAGCCTCCCGCTTCGGCGGCCAGCATTGAACAAGACTTGACGGCCTTCCCGTCGACATGAACCACGCAAGCCCCGCATTGCGACGTGTCGCAACCGACATGGGTGCCTGTCAGGCCGAGGTGATCTCTGAGAAACTGGACAAGAAGCGTTCGGCCCTCGACATGTCCGCTCACGTCGCGGCCGTTTACGTTCATGGAAATGTTCATGATGATGATGATCCTCCTTGGGCACGAAGCGCAGACTACGCGTGTCCTGGCCGCAGTGCCGAATCCATGGTCACATTATCGTGTTGTGACCAAGTGTCGCCATACGACGCCATGAATGTCAACTGTTCGCGGCAATTCGTTGTGCCATTCTCGGGAAGCTCGTGTCGAAATCGACGGCGCCATGGTTCGACCCCGCGAGACGATTCATTGAATTCGAAACGGGGGGGAGCCGTCCATCCTCGTATGGCTTCCCTGCAAATCACCGAGTTGCCGCAACGCAACGCAACGCAGTGCCCGTCATGTCTCGAGGCTTTCTGCAAGCTGGAGCGCTCTGTCAATGTGGTCCCTCGTTATGTACGGGACGAAGCCGAGACGGTCGCCTGCATCGAGGCTCGCCTGATAGGATTTCAGCCGATCGACATCCCCAGTCAGCGCCAATGCAGCGAAGTGCTTGATTGGGAGCGTCCCGCGCGAATTCGTCGGCAACGCGGCATGCTCGCGAAGCGCCTCGTCGAGATCTTGCTCCCGTGCCCATGCGATCACTATTTCCGACCCTTGCCGGACGTGCTGTTCGAGAATTTCCGGGACAGTGATGCTGGGAAAGCACCGAGTCGTGACCGACGGATAGATCCATGCGTCGCTGTCTCCGATCTCTGCGCAAACGCGAGAAAAAACGCTTTCCCGGACCGACGGAATCAATATCAGCCATTGTTCGTCTGGCGGATGCTTCAGGCTGTACCAAATACTGACAGTTCGATCTGGCAGCCTGTATTCCGCGACCCTGTCTCCATCAACCCGTGACAACTCCCATCCAAGCGACTTGAGAATGTCCGCCACATGGCCGATCTTCATTCGCCCGCACCTCCATTGCAATTCTGCTTGATCGGATGCTCGCCGGGAATCCCTGCTTGCGCAAGGGGAACTTTGGTCCCTGTCGTCATGGCAGAAGGAATGTGGTCCCGTTCAGATGCGCATTCCGCAAGAAAGCCCTTGCCCTGGCAGAGGGCCGGCTGTCGCTTCACATCGCGTCGGCACGAACGGGCCGGGTGGCACGCGTGGCCAGTGATCGCTTCAGCGCCGCAGTCTGCGATGGCAACAGCGAAGATCGTCATGCCGCGTTTCGATTCATCAACACCTTCCAAACGAGGAAACTTCTCAGCCGTCTGAAACGGGCGACAAAATCCCGCAGTCGCACATTGACCCAAAGGTGACAGCCGCTGAACCCGTTCGACGCAATGGACACCGACGGGCAGTCGTGGCAATCAGCCGTACCAACCGTCATCCGAAATCTTCGAGAAAGAGAATCACATGATCGGTCGACTCAATCATGTTGCCATCGCGGTTCCGGATCTCGACGAGGCTTCGGCGCGCTACCGAGACATGCTCGGCGCAACGGTCGGACCTCCTGTCGAACAGCCCGATCACGGCGTCACGGTCGTGTTCATCGAAGTCGAGAACACGAAGATCGAACTGCTGTACCCGCTCGGCGAGGATTCCCCGATCAGCAAGTTCCTCGAACGCAATCCCAAGGGCGGCATCCATCACATGTGCTTCGAGGTCGACGACATTCATGCCGCACGCGACAAGCTCGTCACGGAAGGCGCCCGAATACTCGGCCCCAGCGAACCCAAGATCGGGGCTCACGGGCTGCCGGTGCTGTTCCTCCACCCGGCAGATTTCAATGGGACCCTGATCGAACTGGAACAAAAGCCCGGCGCTGCCTCCGATGGCTGATCGAATGAAATCCGATCCGATGCCGAATTCGCGGCGTTGCCGAGCGACGAGACCATCGGTGCTGCATGTCGCCGTGTTGCCGCCCGTGAAGCTCGATCATCATGAAGGGACATTGCGATGACGATCGCTGGCGCACTCGTGCTGTTTTGCGTGATCTGGTTCATGATTCTGTTCATCGTCTTGCCGCAGCGAATCCGGACGCAGGGCGAGGACGGGCACGCGGTCGCGGGAACGCCTGAATCGGCTCCCGTCGATCCGATGCTCAAGCAAAAAGTGAAGACAGTGACCATCTATGCCGTTCTGGTCTGGGTGCCTGCCTGCATCGTGATCGCGTCAGGTCTGATATCCCCCGACGACATCAATCTGTTTCGCTCTTTCGGATCCCCGACCGCCAACGACGGCTACTGACCCGCTCACGACTTGATCGTCGCCCGACGACCCTGCCCGACGACGCCCTCTCAACGCTCAGACAAACTGCTCGCGGATGAGACGTTCCTCGAGTCCGTGCCCCGGATCGAACAGGATCCGGTGACTGATGTCCGAGGCGATTTCGACCTCGACATGGGTCACGTTGCGGGCTTCTTCGCTGTCGGCCACCGCCGCCACGGGTCGCTTGTGCGGATACAATGCATCGATCCGCACCTTCGATGACATTGGGACCAGAGCGCCGCGCCATCGCCTCGGTCGGAACGCAGAAATTGCCGTCAGCGCCAAAATGTTGGCGCCGATCGGGAGAATCGGCCCGTGTGCCGAATAGTTGTAGGCGGTCGAGCCAGCAGGCGTGGAAACCAGCGCCCCGTCGCAGACCAGTTCGGGCATCCGCACCTTGCCGTCGATCGAGACTCGCAGCTTGGCCGCCTGAGGCCCCTGGCGCAGGAGCGACACTTCATTGATCGCGAGAGCCTCGATGATCTCGCCCGACTGCTTGTGCGCGATCATTCGCAGAGGGTGAATCACGGCCTCCTCGGCGTGGGCGAGCCGGTCGTGAAGGCCCTCCTCGGCGAAGTCGTTCATCAGGAAGCCAACCGTGCCCCGGTGCATCCCGTAGGTGGGGATCTGGAATTTCCTGGCCTCGTGCAAGGTCTCGAGCATGAATCCGTCGCCGCCCAGCGCGACCACGACGTCTGCCTGTTCGGCAGGAACATTGCCGTAAACGGTCTCGAGCTGGCGCAGCGATTCCTGTGCTTCGGGCGCGAGGCTCGCTCGAAAGCAGACATTCTGAAACGACATGTCGATCCCCATGCTGTTCACGAGAGCGTGTTAACCCGTTCTCGCGGGTCTGCAAACCGTCCGTCGACCGACCCCGCAGCGCATGAGCGGCCATGAACGGCTGTTCGTTCCGTTCGGGTCGCGTCCCATTGACCCGATCAAGCATCTTGCCGCAAGTGTCCATGGCAGATATTGCAGCGCGACCGCGAGAGCGGCGTTGTCGTGCTTCATTTGATCCCAAATGCGATTCGACGTTGTCGCCGCGGTCCCGCCATTGATCGCCTTGCAAGGAAATCGACATGACCAGCGCTGCAGTGAAGCCGGAGTTCTTCGGGAGCCCGTTGAGCGAACAGGACCCTGAAATCCACCAGGCAATCGAGGACGAACTCGGACGCCAGCGCGACGAGATCGAACTGATCGCTTCGGAGAACATCGTCTCCCGCGCCGTGCTGCAGGCACAGGGATCCGTGATGACCAACAAGTATGCCGAAGGGTATCCCGGCCGCAGATATTACGGCGGTTGTCAGCATGTTGACGTCGCGGAGACCCTTGCCGTCGATCGGGCGCGACAGCTGTTCGGATGCAATCATGCCAACGTCCAGCCGAACTCGGGTTCGCAGGCAAATCAGGGCGTCATGCAGGCCCTGCTGGAACCCGGCGACACGATTCTCGGCATGTCGCTGTCGGCCGGCGGGCATCTCACCCATGGCGCTCGGCCCAACCAATCGGGAAAGTGGTTCAACGCGGTTCAGTACGGTGTCCGGCGTCAGGACTGCGGGATTGACTACGACGAGGTCTCCGAATTGGCTGAACGGCACAGGCCCAAGCTCATCATTGCGGGCGGTTCCGCGATTCCACGGGTGATCGACTTCGCGCGATTTCGTGGCATCGCTGACTCCGTCGGCGCCTTGTTGCACGTGGACATGGCTCACTTTGCCGGTCTCGTTGCCGCCGGCTTGCACCCCTCGCCCTTCCCGCACGCTCATGTCGCGACGTCCACAACCCACAAGACGCTGCGGGGACCGCGCGGCGGGCTGATCCTGACCAACGATGATGATCTCGCGCGCAAGATCAATTCGGCGATCTTTCCCGGCATCCAGGGCGGACCGCTGATGCACGTGATTGCCGCCAAGGCGGTTGCATTCGCCGAAGCGCTGCGTCCCGGGTTCAGGGCCTATCAGGAACGCGTCGTCGAGAACGCCCGAGCAATGGCCGAGCAGCTGAGTCGGGGCGGACTCGACATCGTGACCGGCGGCACCGACACGCATCTCCTGCTTGTCGATCTGCGCCCGAAGGCCGTCACCGGAAACGTCGCCGAGAGTGCGCTCGGTCGCGCGCGAATCACCTGCAACAAGAATGCCATTCCGTTCGACCCCGAGAAGCCGACGATCACCTCGGGCGTCCGTCTCGGGACGCCAGCAGGCACCACCCGCGGGTTCGGTCCGGCAGAGTTCCGTCAGATCGCCGACATGATCGTCGAGGTCATCGACGGGCTTGCGCGAACGGACGGGCACGGCGACGCCGAGGTCGAAAGCGCGGTGGCCGAACGGGTCGGAGACTTGTGCAAACGCTTCCCGATCTACGACGCTGGATGACCGCGCGTCCCTGGGTGCGAACGAACCACGAGGGCAAATCCTTCACCGACCGCACGCTTCAACCGGGTGACGACCCCATCTCTTCCACCGCCGGTCGGCCAGCGGGCTTCCTGACTCTTTCGAACTGACCAACTCCCGGTCAGGCAATCGCCGAGGCGGGTTTCTTGGGTTCAGAACGGCGCCCGAGCGGCTCGAACACTGGCGGAGTGATCGGGAGAACCGGTCACCCGTCGTGGTCCCTTGCGGGCTGCCACCTGGTCGGTTACATCAATTTCGGTGCCATTCGGTTTTCTTTCAATTGCCAGCGGAGCGTACCGATGTTGTTCAGAACAGTTCCACTGATTGCCGGTTTGCTGACGGCGGCGTGCTCGATTCCAGAAGATGCTCCGCGGGTCGACGAAATCGACCCTCAGTCCTCCGAGGCCTCCGTGGATCGACCCCAGCCCACACTCGTCGAAACGCAGATTCTGATGCAGACTGCCGAGGCGGTTCGCGGGCAGATCAAGTGACGGCACGCCTTTCAGACCGTTCGGCAGGCGTGATCGCGCCGCCCGGTCAGGAAGACTTGCAAGAATCGGTTTCCGGCATGACCCGAAGCCGGCGCGTCCACGTCCTGTCGCTGTTGCGGAATCGCCGGTCAAACGGCACCGCACCGACCCTTTCACACTGAAAACAAAACGGAATCTGCATGAACAATCCGATTCGAGTTGGGCTCGCGGGCCTTGGGACCGTCGGAGCCGGTGTCGTTCGAATTCTGGCCGACAACCAATCCCTGATCGAGTCGCGGTCCGGACGCGAAATCCGGATCGTCGCCGTGTCCGCGCGGTCGCGCAACAAGGACCGCGGCCTCGACATCAGCGCATTCGATTGGGAAGACGATCCCGTGCGACTCGCCGCTCGCGACGACATCGACGTATTTGTCGAGCTGATCGGTGGCGAGGACGGCCCTGCAAAGGCATCGATCGCAGCCGCGCTCGGCACGAGGACTCATGTCGTCACCGCCAACAAGGCTCTGCTCGCCCATCACGGGCATGGGCTGGCCCAGCTGGCCGAAGCACAAGGCGTGTGCCTGCGCTTCGAGGCTGCCGTTGCTGGCGGCATACCGGTCATCAAGGTTCTGACCGAGGCGCTTGCAGGCAACCGTTTCACCCGCATCGCCGGTGTCATGAACGGAACATGCAACTACATCCTGACCCGGATGGAATCGGCCGGTCTGACTTACGAAGAGGTCTTCGCCGAAGCCCAGGGCCTTGGCTATCTCGAAGCCGACCCGGAACTGGATGTCGGCGGCATCGATGCGGGTCACAAGCTTTCCATCCTTGCGGCGATCGCCTTTGGCACCCGCATCGACTTCGGCAGCGTCACGCTCGAGGGAATTCAAAGGGTGTCGACCGAAGACATCGAGTATGCGGCTGAACTCGGCTACAGGATCAAGCTGCTCGGCCTCGCGCAGATGAACGACAACGGCCTTCAGCAGTCCATGCAGCCGTGCCTCGTGCCCGCATCCTCTCCGCTGGGGCAGCTCGAGGGCGCCGACAACATGGTCGTCGTCACGGGAGACCCGATCGGGCAAATCGTGCTCCGTGGCGCCGGAGCCGGCGAGGGCCCGACAGCATCGGCTGTCGTCGCGGACATCATCGACATTGCGCGCGGTGCGTCCGGACCGGCTTTCGGCCAACCCAGTTCCGCACTCAAGATCGCGAATGTCTCCGCCAAGACCGGCGATTCGGCCTTCTATCTCAGGCTCGCACTCGTCGATCAGCCCGGAATCATGGCCAAGATCGCATCGGCGCTGGCCGAAGCAGGCGTGTCGATCGATCGCATGCGCCAGAAGAGCCACCGGGATCAAAGCGCACCCGTCCTGATCGTGACCCATCCCGTGGCGCTCGCGGCAATCGAGCAGGCCATGGCCGCGATTTCCGAATCGGGTGCCTGCACCGAACCGCCGGTCGCCCTGCGCATCGAAGCGGGTTGATCCGACAGCGCGGTCGAGAGCCGACCCTGCATCGAAACGTGCAGGGTCCTGCCCCAACAATGACGGAAGAGCTGGATCGAGTTCGCCTTCAGAACCACTGATCCCGACCGGATTTCATCGACAGCGCATTGCAAACCCGTGGCAGCTTGATATTACAATAGTCGGAGTCCGGTTCGGCCCGGTTGCTCGCCGTTGCCACAAGCCAGTCCACTTCAGACCGAGAGTCACCGTCGTCAATGCCAAAGAAAAAAGACAGTCCCGAATCGCCGAAGGCGGCTCCGCCGACGCCCGGCGGAGCGATGAACCGAATTGTCGGAGAAAACGTGCGCCGCAGGCGCAGGCGCCTCGACATGACGCAGTCCCAACTGGCGTATCTCGCCCAGATCAACGTTGGCTTCATTTCAGATATCGAGAATGGCAGGGCAAATCCGTCGGTCAAGACGCTGGATGCGCTCGCGACCGCTCTCAACACGGAACCGCTGATGCTGTTGAACCAGCACTTCTGGAAGAAAAAGACGCTGGAGCGAAAACTCCGGGAAGACGATTGAATCGCGTTGCACCAAGTCGGGCACGAAGGATCAGCAGCGGCTCGCCTGGAAGAATCGTTCATCCACCAGTTTGGACTGGCCAGACGTCAACCGCTGACAGGACCTGGCAGGTTCAACTGTCGCTGCCGCTCGCAAACCGCATGAATCTGATGGGACACCAGGGATGAACACCCGTGAGATCTTTGCCGATCGCATGCTGTCGCTTGGCCTTGCCCGCGTGTCCGAGGCTGCCGCGATCGCTGCGGCGGGCCTGATTGGTCGCGGAGACGAGGATGGCGCCGACCGCGCTGCCGTCGATGCCATGCGCATTCAGTTGAACATGCTCGACATCGACGGCGTCGTGGTGATCGGGGAAGGCGAACGCGATCATGCACCGATGCTCTACATCGGGGAGCGGGTCGGCACGGGAAAAGGCCCCGACGTCGACATCGCGCTCGACCCGCTCGAGGGCACGACGCTGACCGCCAAGGACATGCCGAACGCGCTGTCGGTCATCGCGATGGGACCACGCGGCACGCTCCTGCACGCACCGGACGTCTACATGGACAAGCTCGCCATCGGACCCGGCTACCCTGACGGGATCGTCACCCTCGACATGCCACCGACCCAGAGGATCGAGACACTTGCCGCGGCACGCGGCTGTTCGACGCAGGACATCACGGTGTGCATTCTGGAGCGTGAACGGCACGTGGAACTCATTCGCGAGGTCCGCTCGACAGGAGCAGCCATCCGATTGATCACCGATGGTGATGTTGCAGGCGTGATCCACACGGCAGAAGCGTCAAAGACCGGGCTCGACATGTACATGGGCCAGGGAGGCGCCCCGGAAGGTGTTTTGGCCGCAGCTGCCTTGCGCTGCATGGGAGGGCAGATCCAGGGGCGGCTGGTGTTTCGAAACGATGTCGAAAAACAGCGGGCCGCGCGCGCCGGGATCAGTGACCTCGACCGGATCTACACCCTTGACGACATGGTGGCGAGCGACGTGATTTTCTCTGCGACTGGCGTGACTTACGGATCGATCCTCGCAGGTGCTCGCCGCGACGGCGATCACCTCGAAACCGAGACGATCCTGATGAGGTCCAGGACGGGTTCCGTCAGGCGCCTCCACTATCGGCAGCGCATTCGTTGAGACCGTTCGTCTTCATGCCTCACGGCCGCGCATGTCAGGTCACGCGATGAATCACTGGGTGAGAACGCCCGACGCGACGTCGCAGGCGGACCGGCATGAATGACGAGCGAGCGTTTCTGGGAGTCGGGGAGTCCCTGACCGGACGCCGCTGGACTGGCCTTGATGCGGACGCCGAGCGAATGTCGTTGCGAATGGTCCAGGAAACGGGACTCCCTGAACCTGTCGCGAGATTGCTGAGCGCGGCAGGCGTTCCTTCCGAATACGCCCGCGAATACCTCAACCCGACGGTTCGGGATCTCCTGAGCGATCCTTCGAGACTGCTCGATGCCGAAGCCGCCGCAAAGCGTCTGGTCGCGGCGGTCGAGGCTGGCGACAGGGTGGCGATCTTCGCTGACTACGATGTCGACGGCGCCACTTCGGGCGCGCAGCTTGTCGAATGGTTTCGGCACTTCCACCTCGAGCCCGACTGCCACGTGCCCGATCGCGAAAAGGACGGTTTCGGCCCGACCCCGACAATTATGCAGAGCCTTGCAGCCGATCATGACCTGATCATTTGCGTCGATTGCGGAAGCCAGGCGCATGAGGCGATTGCGGCTGCAGGATCGGCCGATGTCGTGATCATCGATCATCACATCTGCGACGAGAATCTCCCGCCAGCGCTCGCGGTCGTCAATCCGAACCGCCAGGACGAGTCGGGCGAACTCGGGCATCTCTGCGCCGCCGGCGTCGTGTTCATGGTCCTTGTCGCGGCCAACCGCATCATCCGCGCATCGTCTGCGACCGGTCCGGATCTGCTTGAGATGCTCGATCTGGTCGCGCTTGCAACCGTTGCCGATGTCGTGCCCCTGACCGGCATCAACCGGGCATTTGTCAGATCGGGTCTTCGGGTTCTGTCGCGCCGGCGACGGACCGGACTCGTTGCACTGGCCGATGAGGCACGGCTGAATGCGCCACCGACCTCGCACCACCTCGGGTTCGTGCTGGGGCCACGCATCAACGCCGCCGGCCGCATGGGCCGTTCGGGACTCGGGCTCGAATTGCTGCGCGCGCGGTCACAGACCGAGGCAACGAACATCGCGAAGGAACTCGAGGCCCTGAACGACCGGCGCAAGGAACTCTCCGACGAAATCACCTCCCTCGCCATTGCATTCGCGAAGCAGCAGGGGCTGGATCGTCCGCTCGTCTGGGCCTCGAATGACGGCTGGTCGGCGGGCATCGTCGGCCTTGCTGCGGGGCGCCTGGCGGCAACCACGAACAGACCTTCCATCGTCATCGGCTTCGATGGCGACGTCGGCAAGGGATCCGGGCGCTCCGTGCCGGGAATCGATCTCGGCCATGCCGTCCTGACCTGTCTGCGGGAAGGCCTGCTGGTTCGCGGCGGCGGTCACCGCATGGCAGTCGGCCTGACGGTCAGGAAGGAGATGCTCGTTCCGGCCATGACCCGCCTTGGCGAATTGCTGGAAAGGCAAGGGGCAGGACAGGCTGGCCCCGCCGATCTGATGATCACGGGGGCCATGGAGCCAGGAGCCGCCCATGTCGACCTGGTCGAACAGCTCGAAGCGGCCGGGCCGTTTGGCGCGTCGGCGCCCCCACCCCGCTTCGCCTTTCCGAGCGTTGCCGTGAAGTTTCTCAAGCACGTCGGAGCTTCGAAGAACCATCTGATGATGACGCTCGAAGGCGAGTCCACGCGCAGTCGGATCAAGGCATCGGCGTTTCGGGTGTCGGATGGGCCGATCGAGAAGGCATTTCTCGAAAACAGCAAGGAAAGACTGCACGTCGCGGGGCGTCTCGAGATCAACGACTGGAATGGACGCCACGTCAGGTTGATCGTCGAGGACGTCGCGCTGCCATCGGCTTCATAGCGAGGTCGAACCGCAATCTGTTTGGGGACCTTGCCGAACATCACCCCCAAAATTTGCTTGCCAGAACCTTCGCTGATGCATAATAGCATGCACCGTTGCGACGGTCCCTTCGTCTATCGGTTAGGACGCCAGATTTTCAATCTGGAAAGACGGGTTCGATTCCCGTAGGGACTGCCACCCCCCTTGCATCGCCGCCCCGCTGAACCGGCGCTTCTGTTGCCGAAGCCGGGTCCAATTGCGACGCGAATGCAACGCCTCCGTGGCAGCAGGCGTGCTCACGGATTCGACCGGTCGATCACAACTCTCGAATGGTCACTTTGCGACCCTGTCACGGATCAGGCAATCGGCGGCGGGCGGGTCGGGTCGGATGTCAAAAGCCGACGCGACATCGGGCAACAACGACTCGGCCGCGGCGAGCGAATCTCCATGAATCCATGCAACTGGGTCGCCCTTGTCGATCGACGAACCGATTTCGCGGATGCCCTCGAGTCCCACCCGGTGATCGATCTCGTCCTGCCCGGACAGGCGCCCTCCCCCGAGTTCGACGACCGCATGTCCCAGCCCGCGACAATCAATCGCATGGACGAACCCGGTTTGAGACGCTGGAACCGGCACGCGCACCGGCGATCGTTGGAGGTGCTTGTCGCGTCTCTCGACAATGTCGGCCGGCCCGCCGAGCGCGCTGACCATGCGCGCAAAGGTCTCGGCCGCCCTGCCCGATGAAATCGCCTCGCGAATGCGACGCTCCCCGTCCGCCGTCGACCCCGCGATGTGTCCGACACTGAGCAGCTCGCCACCAAGACATTCGCTGATTGCCTGCAACCGCGAGACTTCGCTGGTGGCACCGGTGAGAACATCGAGCGTCGCGTCCAATTCGAGCGCGTTGCCCGCATTCGCGGCCAGAGGCTGGTCCATGCTCGTGAGCAATGCGACGGTCTGGCAACCGGCGCCCTCGGCAACGCGCACCAGTTCGCTCGCCAGCGCCTGCGCCTCGTCAACATTCCGGCAAAAGGCGCCGGAGCCGACCTTGACGTCGAGCACCAGCCCGTCGATTCCGGCGGCCAGCTTCTTGGACAGGATGGATGAGGTGATGAGATCGATGCTCGGAACGGCGGCGATCTCGTCGCGAATTCCGAACAGGCGACCGTCGGCCGGTGCGATCTCGCCGGTCTGACCGACGATGGCGCATCCGACGTCGGCGACCACCGCGCGAAACGTCTCCGGGCTCACTTCGGTCGTGTAGCCAGGAATCGCCTCGAGCTTGTCGACCGTTCCTCCCGTGTGACCAAGACCCCGGGCAGAGATCATCGGAACGAAAACCCCGCAGGCCGCAAGCGCTGGCGCGAGGACCAGCGAGACGCAGTCCCCGACCCCGCCGGTGGAGTGCTTGTCGAGGACAGGTCCGTCCAGGTCCCAGTCAAAGACCTTGCCGCTGTCCCGCATCGCGAGGGTGAATTCGACCCGTTCGTCGAGCGACATCCCGTTGACAAAGATGGCCATCGCGAGGGCTGCGACCTGCGCATCGGAAAACGAGCCGGACGAGATTCCGTCGACGACAGCGCGAATCTCCGCCGAGGCGAACTCGCCTCCGTCGCGTTTGCGGGCGATCAGATCCTGGGCGTTCACCGTGCGCTCGCCACTGTCGGCACGACCGAACAGCGCCGTTCCGAAGTCGTTCCGGCCTCAACCAGGTCCATCATCGGGGTGACTGGCCACGGGGCACAGGTCATGGGTCGCCGGCAACCCCGTAGCTCGGAGCCGCTTCGGGATCGAGCGCGCGAATCAGGTAGTCGTTCATCTGCGGTTCGTAGGCATCCAGCAATCGCCGCAGCGCAGCGACCGGATCGTGATCGTCCCAGTCGACTCTGAGATCCACAAGCGGAAACGGCGCCTTGTCCACGACAAGGAGGGCAGCCGAGTGAACCGGACCGGCCTCGCCGCCGGCCGCAACGCCGGCCTCGAGCGTCAACAGCAGGCGTCGAGCAAGATGGTTGCCGGCATGGTGACCGAAAGCGGCAACCATGGCACGGGGTACCTCGGCATTTGCAAGCAGGTTGCCCGCTGCAACGCAATCGAAACCCTCGCTGACAGCGTTGATTCCCAGGATCCGCGAGCCGGTAAAACATGCGGTGGATCCATCCGCCGCAACCACGGTCAACTGGCGATAGGCCATGTGATCAGTTCGACCGGCGATCGCATCGAGGGCTTCACGCGGGCTCGATCCCATCTCCAGCCGATCCAGAACCGCAGGCCCAAGCGCGGGATTGGTGATGTTTTGCGACATGACTGCGCCGACGTCCGCGCGGGCATGCGGACAACGCGCACCGACACAGATCGACGACGTGGTGACGACCAGCCCGAGCATGCCGGTCCGCTCGCATCTGCCCGCGAGTGAAAAGGTCATCTCCGTCTCCAGTTCACGTCTGGTGCCATGTTTCGTTCGTCGAGGTGCAGGTCAATCGGTCATCAGTCGGGGATGACCGCCGTCGCCTCGACTTCGACCAGCCATTCGGGGCGCGCTAGAGCGGAAACCACGATACCGGTCGAACAGGGATGGACTCCCTTCAACCACTTCCCGATCTCGCGATAGACCACGTCCCTGTGGCGAATGTCGGTCAGGTAGATGACGACCCGGCACAGGTGCTCCATCGATCCGCCGGCCTCCTCGAGAAGCATCTTGATGTTGCTCATCGCGACCTCGGCCTGGCGACCTGGATCGCTCACGTGAAGCGATTCCCTCGTTTCCAGGTCCTGAGAGACCTGCCCCCTAACAAAAACCATAGTTCCGCGTGCCTTGACCGCCTGGCAGAGATCGTTGTCGAGACGCTGTTCGGGGTAGGTGTCCCGGGTGTTGAAAGGACGCAGTCGTTCGTGAACTGTCATGATGGCCGTACCTCTGGCGCAGGGTTCCGTTCAGGTGGGCCGCATGTCCCCGGCCCGCCATTCTTTTCGAATACAGGAAGTCGCCCGTCAATGATACCGTGCCGGTCCGTCAGAAAATCCCGGAAACGAGGCGTCACGATCGCGTTTCAGGCCACCCGGTCAAGTGGGAAACGATGGACGGCGCCACGCAGGAGCATGCACCGATGAGGTCAAGCGAGACGTGATCGGGCGGGGCGGTGACGACGGATTCAGCACACAGTCTCGAAACGCTCGACCACGACATCGAGCACGTCTTCGGGGTCGCGTTGCCACCAGTCATTGGCGGAAAAAACCTCGACCTCGCACAGGCCACCGTATCCGGCATCCTCGACGCACTTTCGCAGGGCCTTCAGATCGGCAACCCCGTCACCCATCATGCCGCGGTCCAGCAGCATGTGCCGCGTGTCCTCGAGCCAGTCGCACAAGTGAAAGCCGAGAAGCCTCTTTGGCCCCGCTTGCGCGAGCGAACTCTCGAGCGTCCGGTCCCACCAGACATGATAAACGTCGATCGCGATCCCGACATTCGGCGCATCGATCTCCTCGCAGAGTTGCACCGCATCGAGGCATGTCATCAGGACGGTGCGATTGCCCCCGAACATCGGATTGAGCGGCTCGAGTGCCAGTTGCACATCCATCGTTGCCGCATGTTCGGCCAGCATCGCGACCCTCTCCGCAAGACGTCTCCGACTCTCGCCCAGCCCCTTCGTGCCGGGTTCGGTCCCGCCGGTGACCACCGTCAGGACCCTCGCCCCGAGGCCGGCGGCCATGTCGATCGATGCCTTGACCTCGTCATCGGAACCGGCATCCCTGCCCACCAGAAACGGTGTCCGGCACAATCCGGCCACGACCATCCCGGCGGCACGGACGCGTTCCCCGATCGCGACGGCGTCCGATCCGATCTCCCGGCCCCAGAAGACGATTCCGCCAAAGTCCCGCTCGGCGCAGGCGTCAATCACCCTCTCGGGCGACCATCCGGCGCCGTGGCCGTCAAGAATGTGTCCGAGCGTTGCGGTGTTGAGTGCCAGCGCAGATCGATCGCGCGAAAAGTCGCGCATCACCGAACGCCATAAAGCGCGAGCAGCCGGTTCATCCTGTCAACCGCCATTTCCGGATCCATGAGGAGTCCGCAGGCGTCCGCGTGCCTGAAAACGCTGCAAAAATAAGGCAATGGCCGCATCGCCTGGCTGCCGCCGAGCATGACGAAGTGATCCTGGTGCCCGTTCAGCCATGCCAGAAACACGACCCCTGACTTGTAGTGACGGGTCGGCGACCGGAATATCTCGCGCGAGAGAGGAACGGTCGGATCGAGCAATCCGTGGAACCCGTCGAGATCGCCTGAGGTCAATCGAGCGACAGCCGTTGCTGCGGCGGGCGCGACCGGATCGAATATGCCGAGCAAGGCATCGGAATGGCCATGTTCGTCGCCCGCGATCAGTTCGGGGTAATTGAAGTCGTCGCCCGTGTACATTCGCGCGCCAGGCGGCAAGCGTCGCCGCATGGCGATCTCTTTCGCCTCGTCGAGCAGCGAGAGCTTGATCCCGTCCACCTTGGCGCTGTTCTCCCCGATGATGTCGAGCGTGCACGCAAGCGCCTCGTCGAATTTCATCGTGCCCCAGTATCCTTCGAGTGCGGGGTCGAACATCTCGCCGAGCCAGTGAAGGATCACCGGTTGATCGCAGCCGGCAAGGATCTTGCCGTAAACGTATGCGTAGTCATCGGCTCCGCGAGCCACGCGACACAACTCGCGGCTGGCCATGATGATGATCCTGCCGCCAATGCCCTGAATGGCATCGATCTGAAGCATGTAGGCCCTGACAATGTCGTCAAGCGACTGAGCCGAACCAGTCTGCAGATGGTCCGTCCCGGCTCCGTTGAACACCAGCGCATCGGGAAGTTCCCGACGCGTTCGCGTGATCAGTTCAAGAGCGCCGCCCCAGTCGAGACCCATGCCCCTTTGTGCCGTGTCCATCGCCTCGGCGATCCCGAGCCCCAATCCCGCCAGATGCCGCCGGAAGGCGAGCGTAGCCTCCCAGTCGACGACGGCCGGGCCGTCCGGGTCGCTGCCAGTGAAAGGGTCGGCAACGACGTGGGCCGCCGCAATGACCGTTCTCGCGGCATCGGCCGGCACCGGAACCGCCTCGACCGGCGTCCCTGTCAGCACGTGGTCGCTCATTCGGCCCGATTCGTCGGGGAGGCTGATCGTCAAACCCGTTCCGCGCGTCATGTCGGGATTCCCCTGCAAATTTTTCGATCGTCAATCATGACTCAGAACCTTGGAACCATGAGACCGGCGTCCGCAGAGATCACCTGCCCGGTTGTGTACGGCAGTCTCCCGCTCGCGAGCGTGGCGATGATGCTGGCGATGTCATCGGGCTGTCCGGCCCGGGGAAACAGGGTCAGCCCGTCCTTGATCCGCTCCTCGTAGCTGGCCATGGCAGGCGCCGTCATGCTGGTTTCGATGATGCCGGGCTGCACGTCGAACACGGCGATGTTCTCGGACCCAAGCCTGACGGCGAAGGCCTTGGAAGCCATCGCTGCAGCCGCTTTCGAAACCGCGTACTCGGCGCGTGGCGCGGCGACCGCCGTGGCATTCGACGATGTCACGTTGATGATGGAATGGTAGGTCGCAGGGTCGCGGTCTCGCGCCAGCAACCGCTTCGCGAAACACTGGCAGAGGAAAAAGACTGCGCGCGCATTGACGCCGAGGCATCGGTCGAAACTCTCGGGGGTGACATCGAGCATGTCGCCCCGGTTCATGACCCCGACGCCTGCGTTGTTGACCAGTGTCGTCAGCGGGCCGATTTCGGCCTCGATGCGCTCGAGGAATTCCGCGTGGCTCTCGATCGCGCCGACATCGAGGGGAACCCCGACGGCGGTTCCGCCTTCTGCTCGCACTGATCGGACGGCGTCAGCCAGTTCGTCGTCGTCCGCCGGGCCGTTGATGGCAACCGCGAACCCCTCGCGGGCAAGAGCGCGGGCGGTCGCGAGGCCGATGCCTCGGGTCGATCCGGTCACGAGCGCAGCCATCGACATCACCAGTCCGCCCCGTTCTTCATCAGTTCGCGTGCAATGATCATGCGTTGAATCTGGTTGGTTCCCTCGTAAATCTGACAGATCTTCGCGTCGCGGTACAGGCGTTCCACCTCGAATCCGCGAATGTAGCCCGATCCGCCAAAGACCTGCACGGCATCAGCGGTTCGCGCCACCGCCGTGTCGGCGGCAAAGCACTTGGCCATCGAACAGGCCATCGTTGCATTCTCGCCGCGATCCAGCCTTGCGGCGGCGTCATGCACCAGCAGCCTCGATGCGGCGATGTCCTTGGCCATGTCCGCAAGCATCCACTGCACCCCCTGGAAATCGCCGATCTGCTGCCCGAACTGCTTGCGCTGCCCGGCATATTCGAGGCTCGCTTCCAGCCCTGCCTGCGCGATCCCGACCGACAGGGCCCCGATGCCGACGCGCCCCTTGTCGAGAACGCTCATCATCGTGTGAAACCCCCGATTCTCCTCGCCGAGCAGAGCATCCTGCGGCAGCCGGACGTCATCGAATGAAAGGGAGCCGACCGGGCTGGCGCGCTGGCCCATCTTCTCTTCCTTGCGCCCTCGGCTCACCCCGTCCGCGTGAAGATCGACGATCATGATCGACATGCCGCGGTTGCCGGCCGCCTCGTCGGTTCGAACGAGGACAAAGCCGAGATCCGCGACCGGAGCGTTGTGAATCCAGATCTTGCCGCCGTTCAGCCGCCAACCGGCGCCGTCCCGGGTCGCCGTGGTCTTGATTCCCGAAACATCGGTGCCGGCCTCGGCCTCGGTGATGCAGTAGGCGACCTTGGTCTTGGCGCTGAGGATATCCGGCAGCAGTCGCGCCCGCTGGTCATCGGTGCCGTGGCGCACCAGCAGGGTCGCGATCAATTCGATCAGCCCGCACTGGTCTGCAACCGATGCATACCCCCGCGACAGCTCTTCCATGACGAGAGCGTAGGTGACGGTGTCGAAACCGGGACCGCCCATGTCTTCGGGGACGCAGATCCCGAACAGACCGAGTTCGGCCATATCTGCATACAGATCCTTGGGAAATTCCCCCGTGCGATCGAGTTCCTCCGCGCGAGGCCGGATTGCGTGATTGGCGTAGTCTCTGGCCGTGTCGCGAACCTGCGACTGAAGGGAGGTCAACATCCGGGTACCATCATTATGTAACCATTCAGTTACTAACCGCCTTGCCTGCGAGGGTCAAGCTCCGAGCGACAGCCCCGCCGCCATGACCGCAGCGCGAGCGCATTCGATATCTTCCTGATCGCGGGCGCCGGAAACGCCGACACCGCCAATGCGATGTCCGTCGCAGAACACCGGCACGCCACCGGACCAGGACGTCACTCTCGATCGGTTTCCCAGCCCGATTCCCAAGGTCGTCACGCTCGCCATGCGTTTCCCGAAGGCTTCGGTCGAGGTTCCAAGAGTCGCCGCCGTGTAGGCCTTGTCGATGGCGAACTCGACGGCGGGGACGACGACATTGTCGGTGCGCCCGAAGGCGACGAGCGTCCCACGGGAGTCACAGACGGCCACGGTGACCTCCCAGCCCTGTTCGAGCGCATGGTCGATGGCGGCGGCGACGACCTGTCGAGCCTCGCTGGACGAGATTTCCGTTCGGGTGACCGGCATGCTGGTCTGGTCCTTGCCTAATGTCGTTTCGAGCCTATAGTAACCATATGGTTACTGCCAATCTACCGTGCGGAGGACAAGATGCAACCCAACAACACGAAACGACTCGGGCGCGTGGATCTCGACGTGACGGCATTCGGGTTTGGAACCGCCCCTGTGGGCAACATTTTCCGCGAAATCGACGAAGAAACATCCGATGCGATGTTTCAGCGATCATGGGATCGCGGCATCCGCTACTACGACACGGCCCCGATGTACGGACACGGGCTGTCGGAACTGCGAACCGGGCATTCCCTGCGCTGGAAGGACCGTGACCAGTACGTGCTGTCGTCGAAAGTCGGGCGACGTCTCATTCCCGCCCGGAAACAGGACATCGACTACTTTCCGTGGACCAACGCCGGGCGATTCACGATGGAGTTCGATTACAGCTACGACGGCACCATGCGGTCGTTCGAGGATTCGCTGCAGCGACTGAATCTGGAGAGCATCGACATCTGTTTCATCCATGACATCGACGTGTTCACGCGGGGCGACGAACAGCCCGAAGTGTTCGAACAGGCGATGGACGGATGCTGGAAAGCGCTGTCGGACATGCGGGACCAGGGCGTGGTCAAAGCCATCGGCGTCGGCGTCAACGAGTGGGAGGTTTGCCATGCGGCCCTCGAGCGACGGGACTTCGACTGCTTCCTCCTGGCCGGTCGCTACACCTTGCTCGAGCAGGACCCGCTTGACGAGTTCCTGCCTCTGTGCGCCGAACGCGGCGCGGCGGTCGTGGTTGGTGGCGGTTTCAACTCGGGGATTCTCGCAACAGGCGCGATCGAAGGCGCGAAATACAACTATTCGCCGGCACCCCCCGAGATCCTCGAGCGCGTGAGGGGCATCGAAGCGGTCTGCGCCCGGCACGGAGTCCCCATTGCCGCGGCTGCCATGCAGTTCGTGGTGGCACATCCGGTGGTCTCGTCGTTCATCGCCGGAACCCGGACGGTGGAGCAGCTCGACAAGAACCTGGCCTGGTTCAGCGAGTCGATCCCGACGGACCTCTGGGCAGAACTCAAGCACGAGGGGCTGCTCCGGGACGATGCGCCGGTTCCCGCCTGACGCACGGCCGGTGACGAGACGTCGTCACACGGGCACAGAGTTACCCGAACCGCGTAAACGTTGCGGCAATTCGCCCCGGCTCTAGGCCGCGACGAGCCGCATGATCGTGTCGATGTTGAATTCGAGGCGTTGTTGCAGCGCCTCGTCATCCATGAGCTCGCGTTCGAACAGGATGCTGCCGGTAAACCGGTTGGTGAGGTAGTAGTAGCCGATCGCGGCGATCGTGATGTTCAGCTGCACGGGGTCGACGCCGTCGCGAAAGTCGCCAGAGGCGACGCCGCGATCGAGGAGCTTTCGAACCATTCCCACGAAGCGCCGACTGGCCACGCGAATGCGCTCGGATTCCCTGATGTGGCGTCCTTCGTGGAGGTTGGCGCTGTTGACGAGGGTGATGAACTCGGGGTTGTCGAGATAGTAAGACCACGTGAATCTGACGAGGGTCTCCAGCGCTTCACGCGGGGGCAGATGATCGAGGTCCAGTTCCTGTTCAGCGTTTCTGATGTCGAGATAGGCCTCCTCGACGACGCAGCGAAACAGGCCGTCCTTGCTGTCAAAATAGTGATAGATCATGCGCTTGTTGGCACGCGCCCGCTCAGCGATTTCGTCAACCCGCGCGCCTGCAAGTCCCAACCGGGCGAACTCGTGCTTTGCCGCCGCGAGAATCCGGGCGCGCGTCGCTCCCGCGTCGCGCGAACGCCGGACACTTCCCTCGGCGGGGCCTGTCTCGATTGGATTGTCCTGCTTCACTGGCACCCCCGTTCAACCCCGATATTCGCACTTGCCGTTCTGAACCGCATGATGGCCCAAATGAACCCGATGTCCCGGCCAGCCAACATCCGGCTGGTGGATCGCGCTGCAGGTTTGCCCTTGTCCGGGTTCCCTTTTGTCGGGTCCGGCACCTGTCATCCCGATGGACATTGGCGTTCAGCCGGTTCACGAAGCCGGAAACGGCAGTATGTCATTCATCGGAGCATTTGTCGAACGCGGACGAATTTCCAGCCGGGTGGAAACGTGCCCTTGATTCACCGCGCATGACTTGGCACAAGCAGTTAACCAATTGGTTACTTGACCCGAATTGAACGGCAGAATGGAGGATTTGTGGCCAAGCACAAGACAGCAGCGGAGGCGGTCGCGCTCATACCCAATGGCGCGGTGATCGCGGTCAATTCGTCGAGCGGCCTGTGTTGCCCCGACGCCATTCTCGAGGAACTGGGCAATCGGTTCAGGGAAACCGGAGAACCCGGAAACCTGACAACCATTCACCCGATTGCCGCCGGCGACTTTTTCGGGACCAAGGGCATCGATCACATTGCCATCCCCGGTTGTCTGACCCGCGTCATCGGCGGTTCCTATCCTTCAGGACCGACCAAGGCCGACCCGCCGCTTATCTGGCAAATGATCACGAAGAACCAGGTGGCTGCCTACAACGTGCCGTCGGGAATCGTGTTCGACATGCTGCGCGAAGGGGCCGGCCACCGGCCCGGCGTCCTCACCGAGGTCGGGATGGACACCTTCGTCGACCCCGAGATCGAGGGTTGCGCCATGAACGACGCAGCGCGGGAAGCTCCCATCGTCAGGCGAGAGCGCTTCGACGGGCGGGAGTGGCTGTACTTTCCGGCCATCCGTCCCGATGTTGCCATCATCAGGGCGACCTCGTCGGACCAGCGCGGCAATCTAAGCTACGAATCCGAGGGAGCCTATCTCGGCGCGGTTGAAATGGCGCTGGCGGCCAAGAACTGCGGGGGCATGGTCATCGCCCAGGTTCGTCGCGTCGCGGCCAACGGATCGATCAGGCCCCACGACGTTCACGTGCCGGGAATCCTCGTCGATCATGTCGTGGAAGCGCCCGACATGCTGCAGACCACGGCGACTCCGTATGACCCGGCGATATCGGGCGAACTGATCAGGCCCATGGACAGCTTCAGCTTGATGGACTTCGGTATTCAGAAGGTGATCGCGCGGCGCGTGGCGCAGGAACTTCGGAAGGGCTGGATCGTCAACATCGGTTTCGGCGTGTCGGCCAACGTTCCCCGGGTGTTTCTCGAAGAAGGCCAGCACGGATCGGTCACCTGGGTGATCGAGCAGGGCGCTGTTGGCGGAATTCCATTGCTGGATTTCAAGTTCGGCTGCGCGGCCAATGCGGAGGCTTTCGTGACATCGCCGCACCAGTTCTCCTTCTTCCAGGCGGGCGCTTTCGATGCATCGCTCCTGTCGTTCCTCGAGATCGGCGCCGATGGATCGGTGAACGTGTCTCGGCTTGCCATGACGCCTCATCGAACGGCTGGTGCCGGCGGGTTCGTCGACATCACTGCGCGCGCGCGGCGGATCGTGTTTTCGGGTACCTTTACTGCCGGGGCAAAGATGTCGATCGATGACGGCAAGCTGCGCATCGATCAGGAAGGCAAGATCGCGAAGATCGTCCCCGCCGTCGACCAGATCTCGTTTTCGGGCAAGCGCGCCGTCGAAACGGGACAAGACGTGACCTACATCACCGAACGCGGGGTCCTGAACCTGACATCGGAAGGGCTGGTGCTGAGCGAAGTGGCGCCGGGCATCGATGTCAAGAAAGACATTCTCGATCAGGCAGATGCGCCCGTGAAGGTGTCTGACGAATTGCGCGTCATGGATGCGAGTCTGTTCCGACCCGATCTCATCGGCCTTCAGCCATGACGGATTCGACGCTCGTCACCTTGCGCATCGAGAAGGGGATCGCGTGGCTCGGACTGAACCGCCCCGAAAAGCGAAACGCCCTGAACCTGGAGATGATCGAGCAGCTTCGCCTTCGCTGCGGCGAGATCGAAGCCGGCCCTGCCCGCGTGACAATCCTGTCCGGCACGGGTGGCGCGTTCTGCGCTGGCGGCGACATCGGCGCGTGGGGCAGCCTCTCGCCCGATGAATTCAGCCGGGACTGGATCCGCGCAGGTCATGTCGCTTTTGACGCTGTCGCGCGCTTGCGTACGCCTGTCATCGCGGTCCTCGACGGCGACACCTTGGGGGGCGGCCTCGAACTCGCTGCCTGCGCCGACTGTCGGGTTGCGGAAGAGCAGATCAGGATCGGGCAGCCCGAAACCGGAATCGGCGTGGTGCCGGGCTGGTCCGGGACCCAACGACTGGTCCGCAGATTCGGGGCGCAACCCGTCCGGCGGATGGCGCTCTTGGGCGAAGTGTTCACGGCAAGCGAGGCGCTGGCGCTTGGAATCGTCGATTCGCTGGTCCCGACCGGCGGCGGCCTGGCTGCGGCAGAGGAATTGGCGCGCAAGCTTGCGTCAAGGCCGCAACGCGCAACCGAGATCACCAAGATGATGATCAACGCGGCGGAAGGCGAGGAACACGAGCGCGTCATCGACTCTCTCGCAGGCGCCGTCGTTGCCGGCACGAAAGACCTTGCCGAAGGCATTGCCGCCTTTCGCGAAAAGCGCCCTCCGGTATTTGATCAAAACGACGACTGAAGACAGGCTTCCGGGCGTTTCAGATCATCGTTGGCCTGGCCGGCGTTGGTGAATCGAGAACGTTGTGAGGTCGCGATTACCCGAGGACACTGAGCGCAAGGCACCGCCCGTCACCCCACCAGCCGGTCGTCGGGCGACTCACCTGAGCCCCTTTGCATGAATCGATGCGACGGTTCGTCGCGGTTGCTCACCCGATGAGTTGTTGACTCCCAGACTTGCTGATGTTCTCTTGAATGAGACAAGGACTGAGCGGGGATCATGCATCTCTCGGCACCAATCAAGACACGTTTTTTCGTGACGGCTCCGAATCCGTGCCCTTACAAGGACGGATACGCCGAGCAGCGCCTCTGCGTGACCATGCCCGAGAAAACTGACGGGATCATGAATGACGTTCTGTCACGACATGGATTTCGGCGGTCCCAGAACGTGCTCTACCGTCCCAATTGCCCGAACTGTCGATCGTGCCTTTCAACGCGGATTCGCGTGAAGGAATTCGCACCGAGCCGCAGCCAGCGGCGCATCATCAGACGCAACCGCAACCTCGTTCCGACGATCGCGCGCCCTCACAGCACTGTCGAACTCTACGAACTGTTCCGTCGTTATCTCGAAGACCGCCACGACGATGGCGGGATGACGAGCATGGACTATCTGGATTTCTCCCGAATGCTGGAAGAGGCTCCCGAGCACACGCGCATGGTCGTCTATTCGGAGACTTCCGATGACGGATCCCGATCACGGCCGGTTGCCGTCTGCCTGACCGACATTCTCTCGGATGGCCCGTCGCTGGTCTATTCGTTCTTCGAGCCGGACGTTCGCGGGCGCAGCCTCGGGACCTTCATGATTCTCGATCACGTCCGGATGGCGCGATTGCACGGCCTTCCCCATGTCTACCTGGGATACTGGGTGCCCGGCAGTCCGAAGATGGACTACAAGGGCCGGTTTTCCAATCTGGAGGTCTTTGTTTCCAACCGGTGGCAGAAACGCCACCAGCTTTCCGGCATTGGAAACGCCGCGCCAGCTTGACGGCCTGAACCCGCCTCACCAAATCCTGCGCGTGCATGCGCCCGAGCCGAGCTGAACCGCCCGGCCACCCGTCTTCTGCTTCGGTCGTTTGGGCAGGATCAGTGGGGCAAGAGGTTGGGAACGATCGTGACGATGTCGCGGAAGTACCACAGGATCGCGAGGCCGACGACCTGGATCAGCACGAACGGCGCCACGCCCCGATAGATGTGTCCTGTGGTGACCGACTTCGGCGCCACCCCACGAAGATAGAAGAGCGCGAATCCGAATGGTGGCGTCAAAAAGCTGGTCTGGAGATTGACCGCGACCATGATCGTGACCCACTTGGGATCAAGCTCCCCACCGTAAATGACCGGCCCCACGATCGGAATCACGATGTAGATGATTTCCAGAAAATCGAGCACGAAGCCGAGAACAAACAGCACCAGCATGACAATGAGAAACACCTTTTCCTCATTGTCAAACGACCGCAGGAACTCCTGTATGTAGTGTTCACCGCCAAACGAAATCACGACCAGGTTCAGGACCTGCGACCCGATCAGGATGGCGAACACCATCGACGTCACTTTCGCCGTCTCGCGCACGACCGGCGCGAGCACGGACGTTCTCAATAGCACCCAGCAGGCATAAAGCAGACCGCCGAGCGCAATGTGATAGCTGGCGAGACCGAAGATGATCGCGACCCAGTTCTCGAATGTCACATGCTCGATGTTGGCGCGAAGATCGAAATTGACGCCGATCAGGATCATGATCACCATGGCGAAAGCCGCAATCAGGATCACCTTGCCGCCACGGCCGGTTTCCTCGAGCTTCTTGTAGGCAGCGAGCATGATGGCGCCGCCCGCACCGAGTGCCGCTGCGGGCGTCGGGTTCGTGATGCCGCCGAGGATCGATCCCAGCACGGCAACGATGAGGACCAGCGGCGGGAACACCACCCTGAACAGTTCGTTGCGGGCCAGAGCGAGCGCTGCATGGCGTGAGCCGTAAAGAGCCAGAAGGGTGGGAACGGCGAGCAGCAAGGCCGCGACTCCGGGCGAGGTCGTTGGCGCGATCAGGAAGAAATCGACCGCGAACGCCAGCAGCACTCCGGCACCACCAATCATCAATGGGCGTTTGTCCTGGCCGATGCGAACCCCCTGCCCCGTCGACATGATCAGGGCAAGAATGACGAACGCGACAAGTATTCCCGACCCGATGGGCGCCGCATTCTCGATCTTGACCAACCGAGCCGCCTCGATCTCCTCTTCGGTCAGTTCAACTGCCTGGGTGGTCAGTTCACCCGAGTCGATGATGGCCTGCTGGGCGACCGCCTCTTCCCATTTCTCGATACCATGGAGTTCGATCATCGCGAGCCGACAGTCGTCCGATACGTTTGTCCTGAGGACGGCCTGCGCTGCACCGTCTGCAACCGACGAGATCGTGATGTCCTGATCCCCCGAGAGCTTGACGGCATTGCTTGCCAAGGAGAAGGCGAGGATCCCAGCCGGCACCAACGCGAACCAGACAACGGCGTGCTGCCAGGTGATTCGATGTCCTTGACGACTTCCGGACAGCACCGGCGGCGCCTTCGACGGATTGAGCAGAGCAAATCCGAACGCATAGGTAGCGTAGAGAAGTGCCAGCATCACGCCAGGAAGGATGGCCGCCTGAAACAGCGTTCCAACCGAGACCACCGCCGCTTCGCCGAGGTAGGTCAGAGCATCAGAACATCCGACATCACTTGCTCTTTGTTCCTGCGCCGTCGCGTACAGGTCGCCTGCCAAAGTACCAAGCAGGACGATGACGATTGACGGAGGAATGATCTGGCCAAGCGTCCCCGATGCGGTAATGACGCCGGTTGCAAGCTCTGGCGAGTAATTGTTCCTGAGCATTGTCGGCAACGACAATAGCCCCATCGTGACCACGGTTGCTCCGACGATGCCGGTCGATGCCGCGAGGAAGGCCCCGACGACCACGACCGAAACGGCAAGCCCGCCAGGAAGGGGGCCAAAAACGCGGGCCATGGTGGTCAGAAGATCATTCGCGATCTTGGAGCGCTCGAGCGTGATGCCCATGAGAACAAACATCAAAACCGCGAGAAGCGTTTCGATCGATTGTCCGGCGATGACCCGTTCGTTCATTCGGTTGACGATGAACGAGAGGTTGCGCGTAACCGCTTGCTCCCAACCGCCCTCGAACAAGGAAGTCGTGACTAGAGGCAAATCGGGGTAGCGGAAATGAGAGATGTCATATGACGAGACACCGGCCGCACGCAGGTCCTTGTAAGCGGCGCTCGTCGTGTCAATGACATTTTTTTGCAGAATTGCCGAATGGTCGAGCAGCGCCAGAATTCCGAATGCAATGATGGCCGCCCCCCCAATGGCGAACGCAACCGGAAAACCTGACAAAATGCCCGCGAAAAGGCAGGCAAAGACAATGATCAGACCAACTTCAACGCCGTCGAGTCCAAAGAGCATGCCGCGGTCTCCTCAAGCCTCGGTGGGCCGTGGCCCTGTTTCGGTTTCGACATGCTGATCGTCAGCCGGGCCGACCAAGCTGTCGTCCCGGTCGAGATATCGCCCTTCGGAATTCTCGCCCTCGATGAATTCGAGCAACGACCGATAAAAGAACGCGACGCCCTGGACAAACATCATGCCGGCAAACGAAACAAGCAAGATCTTGAACAGGAAGTAACCGTCGAATCCGCCGGGCGAGAAACCAATCGTCTCGACATTCCACTTCAGAAGTCGGGCCTTGCGTTCCAGAAGCTCGAGCTTGTCAGATGCCGCGACCTTGGGGGTGACCAGATGCCTCCAAAGAAAGAACCAGCCGTACATCCATATGAACGACATGACCGGCAGAATGAAGAACAGCGAACCGAAGATGTCGATCGCGCGTTTGGCCCGAAATCTGACACCCGCATAGAATAGATCGACCCGTACGTGCCCGCCTTGCACGAAGGTGTAGGCGCAGCACAGACAGACGACAATCGCATTGTAGAGCTTGAGTTCTTCGGCGAACCAGCTGAGGTCCTTGGTGACCACGTATCCGAAAGGTCCAATCGAAATTTCGGAAACGCGGAAAATTCGTTGCAGAAAGACGATCAAGATCTGCTGGAGCACCATGATCAGCCCCGCCCAGGCGAACAGCCGACCCACCCCGTTGCTGAAGCCCTCGAGAATCCGAACCACCAGCCACAAAAATGCGCGCCGCCACAAGCCGATCAGCAGCACGATGATGATCGCCACGATCACGACGAACAGAAATTCGTGTGACCCTCCATAATAGATGAAGCGGATCAGTGCCGTTCTGTCCGACCAGTTCAGCCACTCCATCGGGTGAGTTATGGCGTAACCGAAATTGTAGAAAGCGAGAGCCAGATTCGTAAAGAGCGCGGCCGCGAGGTCAAGCATGCAGTCCTACTCCGTCCGTCGAAACGCCACGAAACACGCGGGTCTCAGGTTATCAGCTCGGGGTTGGTGATTGATGCCCCCGGACAGTTTTCTGCCCGGGGGCCGAGTTCATTGACCGGATACCGGCGTCAGCCGAGCACGCGGTCGCGCTGGAGGCGATACTCCGAAGTCGAATCGGTCAACCATTGCGACGATGACCTCATGGACGCCACATATTCCTCGTAGATCGATGCGAAGATTTCGTCGCCCATGTGCGTGTCGTAGACTTTCTGCGACGCAGCGCCAAATCCGTCCCAAACACTGTCGGGGAACTTGAGGATCTTCACCCCGCCCGCCGCCAAACGCGCAAGCGCAGCGCCGTTGTGGTTGAGATACTGGCTCAGGTTCCAGACGTTTGCATGACCGCAGGAGATCTCAATCGCCGCCTGCTGCTGTGATGTCAGGCTGTTGAACCTCTCGAGATTGACCGCAAGCGTCAGTCCGGCCGCCGGCTCATGGAAGCCAGCAGTGTAGTAGAACTTGGTGATTTCCTGGAAACCGGCCTTTTCGTCGGCCCAGGGACCGATCCACTCGGTTCCGTCGATCGCACCGGATGCCAGCGCCTGATAGACTTCGGCACCTGGCAAGTTCTGAACCGACGCGCCCATGTGACCAAGCGCCTCGCCTCCGAGACCTGGCATGCGGAACTTCAGACCATTGAAATCTTCTGGACCGGTGATTTCCTCGCGGAACCAGCCACCAGCCTGAGCGCCTGTGTTGCCTGCGAGGAACGACTTCAGGTTGAAGATCTCGCCAACCTCGTGGTGCCGCTCCATTCCACCGCCGTGATAATACCAGTTGTTCATCTCGGTCGCTGTCATCCCGAACGGAACGCCCGTGAAGAATGCGAGCGCCGGGTGCTGACCGGTGAAATAGTAATCAGCGGCATGGTACATGTCTGCCTGTCCTGACGACACAGCGTCAAAGACTTCGAGTGCACCTACCAGCTCGCCTGCAGCCTTGACCTCGATCTCGATTGATCCATCGGACATGGCGTTAACGTTATCTGCTACCTTTTGCGCGGCATCGCCCACGCCTGCCAGCCCACGGCCCCACGATGTCACCATCGTCAACTTGACCCGGTCTTGCGAAATTGCAGGCGCCGCCAGCGCGGTCGCGGCGACGGCTCCACCTCCGAGGGCAGAATTTTTCAAAAACGAACGACGATCCATTGTCTTTCCTCCAATTCAATAATCGGGCCGATCTGCCCGATCATTTTCTTTTCTCAATTGCAATAATCGAGCCGGACTGCCCGATCATCTTTCTTTTCTCAATTGCAATAATCGGGCCGGTTTGCCCGATTACCGTTCTTCCCTCCTTGACGATAACGATCAGGCCGATCTGCCCGATCATCATTTTCGAGACGGACATTAAGCACATCGACGGCGCAACTACAATTGGAATCCCTGCACTCGTGAATTTCGACCCCAGGCAAAGCGCCCCGTCAGAGCGACCGACGTGCAAACCGCGCGTGTTGGCGGCCGACAAACGGGACATGAAATCGGTGCAATAATGGCTTGACCCGTTGGCAGGTCGACCATAACCTGCCTGCCATGATGATGATCGTAATCGACGAACGACTTGCCGTGCCTGTGGGAGGTTGCGCGGTGGCTTGACGAGAACAGGCCATTGCGCAATTGCACCCCCTTCACGGGGGTTTTTTTTGTCGCCCAGGCAACGTCATGCACGAAGGAGCGAAAACATGAACCAGCAGTTGGCCGGCGCCAAGATCGTCGTCCAGGCACTCAAGGATCAAGGTGTCGACACGGTTTTCGGGTACCCGGGTGGCGCCGTGCTGCCGATCTATGACGAGGTCTTCAAGCAGAACGAGATCCGTCACATCCTCGTCCGTCACGAACAGGGCGCAACGCATGCCGCCGAAGGCTATGCCCGCTCGACCGGTCGACCGGGCGTGGTCCTCGTGACCTCCGGACCCGGCGCCACCAACTCCGTGACCGGCATGACCGATGCATTGATGGATTCGATTCCGATCGTCGTCATCACCGGGCAGGTCCCGACCTTCATGATCGGAAACGATGCGTTTCAGGAAGCCGACACTGTTGGAATCACCCGACCCTGCACCAAGCACAACTGGTTGGTGAAGGACACCGACATCCTCGCCGACGTCATTCATCAGGCCTTTCATGTCGCCAAGAGCGGCAGACCCGGCCCGGTTCTCGTTGACATCCCGAAAGACGTTCAGTTCGCCATGGGAACGTACCGGTCGCCCGACCAGGCGGACCTGAGGAACTACAACCCGAGGACTCGCGGCGATGCGGAGTTGATCGAACGGCTCGCGATCGCGATGGAGACTGCCAAGAAGCCGATATTCTATACCGGCGGGGGCGTGATCAACTCGGGGACTGCCGCTTGCGACACCCTTCGCGAACTCGTGGACGCGACAGGGTTTCCGATCACGTCGACCCTGATGGGACTGGGCGCGTATCCGGGGACCGGCAAGAACTGGATCGGCATGCTCGGAATGCACGGGCTGTACGAAGCGAACTGGGCCATGCACGATTGCGATCTGATGATCTGCGTCGGCGCCCGATTCGACGACCGGATCACGGGCCGGCTCGATGGATTCAGTCCGGGGTCGATCAAGGCGCACATCGACATCGACCCGTCATCGATCAACAAGGTCATCAGGACGGAAATCCCGATCGTCGGCGACGTCGGAAGCGTCCTCGACGACCTGCTCTCGGTCTGGACCGAGCGGGGACGCCGCACGGCAGCGAACGATGTCGACGAGTGGTGGCAGCAGATCGATGAATGGAGGCAGGTCGAATGCCTCAATTACAAGGACTCCGACAGCATCATCAAACCCCAATACGCCATCCAGAGACTCGAAGCCCTGACACGGGATCACCCCGATCGCTACATCTGCACCGAAGTCGGTCAGCATCAGATGTGGGCGGCACAGTTCATGGCCTTCAACGATCCCCACCGCTGGATGACATCGGGCGGGCTCGGCACCATGGGTTACGGCGTTCCAGCGTCGATCGGCGTGCAGATCGCCCACCCCGACGCACTCGTCATCAATGTCGCAGGCGACGCCAGCTGGCTGATGACCATGCAGGAAATGGGGACCGCCGTTCAGTACCGGTTGCCAGTCAAGCAGTTCATTCTGAACAACGAGCGGCTGGGGATGGTCAGGCAATGGCAGCAGCTCCTGCACGGCGAGCGATATTCGCACTCGTGGTCGGAGGCCCTTCCGGACTTCGTCAAGCTCGGGGAGGCTTTCGGATGCAAGGGCATTCGCTGCGACACGCCCTCCGAACTCGATGACGCGATCATGGAGATGCTCGAATACGACGGGCCGGTGATTTTCGATTGCGCGGTCGAAAAGCACGAGAACTGCTACCCGATGATCCCGTCGGGCAAGGCGCACAACGAGATGCTGCTCAGTGACGACGACAAGGAAGAAGACGAGAACGGCGAGACCATCGACGACGAAGGAAAGGTTCTCGTCTGAGGAGGGACTTCTCGATGCAGCACGGGACAATCGGACAGTCACCGATGATCGAATTCGGTTCATCATCAGTCCTTCGGGACCCTTGGGACAGGGTGGAAAACGGCTTTAAGCAAGCGGATTCCAACGCTGCCCCCGACGCCCCGGTCCTGCCCGAGCGTCGATCAGACCCGCGCAAGCGAGCGGTCAACCGACCGGTCGCACTGGAACAACCAACAACACAATCCGCGTCACGGTTGTCGCATTCACCGACGCGGTTCGGAGACGCGCCATGAATTCCCTGGTCATTAAAAAAGGCAGTTCGGGACACAGCGCCTATGAGCTGCGCAGTCACATCGCCGATCACGACGAAACCCACACGCTCGCGGTTCTCGTCGACAACGAGGCCGGCGTGCTCGCGCGAGTCATTGGCCTGTTTTCGGGTCGCGGCTACAACATCGAGAGCCTGACGGTTGCCGAGGTCGACCACATCAGAAACCTCTCGCGCATCACCATCGTGACACGCGGAACGCCCGAGGTCATCGTGCAGATCAAGGCGCAACTTGATCGGTTGGTGCCCGTTCACGATGTTCATGACCTGACGGTGGAGGGACCGTCGGTCGAACGCGAACTGGCGCTGGTCAAGGTAAAGGGTGTCGGTGACAAGCGGGTCGAGGCCTTGAGAACATCGGAGGTCTTCCGCGCGCGTGTCGTGGACAGCACTCTCGAGAGCTTCACCTTCGAGCTGACGGGCCCGCCCGAAAAGATCGACGCATTTGTCGATCTGATGCGTCCGCTCGGCATGTCCGAGCTTGCGCGGACCGGGGTCGCGGCGATCATGCGGGGAGACTGAGCGCGGACATGATCACCGGCGCAGGCACCATGGAATGGTCCAGAAGCCCAGCCTCGCCGTTTCGACCTGACGAGAATTCCAGATGCCGCATCTGATCATCGAGTACTCGCGCAACCTCGAGGATTGCCTCGATGAGGGCAAGTTCGTCCAGAACATGGCCAGCGCGCTCATCGGCACCGATGTGTTCAGGACGGGAGGGGTGCGGGTTCGCGCTCACGGCGTCGACCGCCATCACGTGGCCGATGGCCACGAGGACAACGGCTTTGTCGCCATGACCTTGCGGATTGCTCCGGGGCGAACGGACCAGCAAAAGGCCTTGCTCGGAGAGCGGCTGCTGTCGAGCGCCAAGGAAACGCTCGCGGCACCCATCGCAAGCGGACATCTTGCCTTGTCGCTCGAGATCCAGGAACTCGACCCACAGTTTCGGTGGAACGTGAACTCGATTCATGACAGGCTCGAGTCCGATTGAGGCGAGATCGGACATGAATGCGGTGCCGAGATGAGCCAGTTTTCCGAAAACCCCAGCAACGCCCGAGTTCGTCTTGATCGGATCAGGGAAAAGACAACGAGGAATCCGATACGCGGATTCAGGCTTTCCGACAGGCTGGAGGCCGGGAAGGTCTGGGTCGATTCCGAGAAGGTTCACGACCTGGCAACGCCGTTCGGCGGAATGAAGGCCTCCGGGATCGGGCGCGACGGGGGCGACCGGTCATTCGATTTCTGCGGAGATACCAGGAGCATCGCCTTCCCAACCAGCGCGCACCACGTTCCAAGACTCGGGCCGTGAACAGATGCCGGTTCCCGACTCCGTTCTGTACCCGCCGTTCAACACGGTCCGGCTGAGTCACGTCGAACTTGCGGTCACCGACATCGCGGCGAGCGCCCGCTTCTACGGCGACATCCTGGGGCTGCAGGTGACCGATGCAACCGACGACCGTGTCTGTTTTCGCGGCCTGGAGGAAAGAGGCCATCACTGCCTCGTCCTCAGAAAATCTCGCGACGCGGCTGCCAACCTGATCGCGTTCAAGACCTACGACGAAGACGATCTCGACCGGGCTGCACAGCTCTTTCGGCAACTCGGACATCGTGTCGAGTGGCCCGAGCGACCGTTTCAGGGCCGAACGATGGCAACGACCGACAATCACGGCGTGCCGATCGAGTTCTATCACAAGATGGACCGATTTCCGCCGATTCATCAGCATTACCACCTCTATCGCGGCGTCCGCCCCCTCAGAATCGATCACGTCAACCTGTTCTCGCCGAATGTGGATGCGAGCGTGGCGTTTTATTCGGATCTCGGGTTTCGGGTGACCGAATACACCGAGGACGAGGAGACCGGGGCGCTTTGGGCTGCCTGGATGCACCGCAAGGGCGGGGTCCACGACATCGCCTTCACGAACGGTGTCGGGCCGCGCATGCACCATCTCGCCTTCTGGGTTCCGACGCCGATGGCCATCATCGACGTGCTGGATCTGCTGGCATCGACCGGCAACGTCGCCTGCATCGAGCGAGGGCCAGGCCGGCACGGGATTTCGAATGCGCTGTTTCTCTACGTCCTCGATCCTGACGGTCACAGGATCGAATTCTATTGCTCCGACTACCAGACAGTCGATCCTGACCATGAACCGATCCGATGGGATCTGAAGGACCCGCAGCGTCAGACGCTCTGGGGTGCCGCAGCGCCGCGAAGCTGGTTCGAAGACGGCTCCGTGTTCAGCGGTCTCGCGACGCGACCACCCGACCTCGTGGCCGAGCCGATCATCGCGAATGATCGATGACGACGACAATGCGGAAAGGTCAGCAGTGACATGGTGACGACGGGAGACACGACCGTGCCGCGCTTCGCGCGCTGGACACATGACGGTTCGGAGTTTTACGGGGCCGTCACGGATGACGGGCTGATCGACCTGTCGCCACACTTTCCGCAGTGGAGACACCTGCGCGATGTGGTCGCCGACAACGGGTTGGACGTCCTGGCGAATGCGGCTTCCGATCACCCCGTCTCCCACCACCCGGACGAGGTCACCTTCCAGGTGCCGATCCCGTCCCCCGAAAAGATCCTGTGCATCGGCGTCAACTACCAGGACCGAAACGCCGAGTACCGCGATGGCCAGGCTGCGCAGGCCTATCCATCGGTGTTCATCCGTCTTGAGAGCAGCCTCGTCGGGCATCTGGTTCCGCTGACGCGACCGACGGCTTCGCAACAGCTTGATTACGAAGGGGAAATCGTCCTCGTCATCGGCAAGGCCGGGCGTCACATTCCGCAAGACAGTGCATTGGATCACGTCGCGGCGATCACCCTGTGCAACGAAGGATCGGTTCGCGACTGGATGCGCCATGCCAAGTTCAACGTGACGCAGGGAAAGAACTTCGAGGGCACCGGGGCCATCGGCCCGTGGATCGTGCCGTTCACCTCCGAGGACCAGATTGCTGACATTCGACTGCAGACCCGGGTCAACGGCGAGGTGCGCCAGGACGACCGGACGGGACGCATGATCTTTTCGTTCCGTTACCTGATCAGCTATCTCTCGACCTTCGTCACGCTGGCGCCCGGCGATCTCATCGTCACCGGAACGCCGACAGGAGCCGGCGCTCGTCTCGATCCGCCGGTGTGGCTCGTGCCCGGCGACATCGTCGAGATCGAGGCCGAGGGCATCGGCACGTTGCGAAACGGCGTCGTTGACGAGACCGTGGAGGAAAAATGACGATGGATTCCCAAACAGTTGAGGGCATCGCGAAGCGGCTGTTCGAGGCCGAACGCGATCGCACCCAGGTCGGTCTGCTCTCGCTCGCGCATCCCGGCCTCACCATGGATGACGCCTACCGAATCCAGCAACGCCTGATTGAACGGAAGATCGAGTCGGGACGCGTTGTCACCGGGTGGAAGATCGGGCTGACCTCGCGGGCCATGCAGGACGCTCTCAAGATCGACATTCCGGACAGCGGCGTGCTGTTCGACGACATGCATTTCGACTCCGGCGCGCTGGTTCCGAGGGATCGCTACATACAGCCCAGAATCGAAGCCGAGATCGTCTTCGTCATGGACCGCGAACTCGACGGCAGTGGCCCCGTGAGCCGAGACGACGTGATTTCGGCGACCCGCTGCATCTGCCCTGCCCTCGAGATTCTCGACACGCGAATCGTCAGGCGCGACGACGCGTCGGGTGCCATGCGAACAGTCGAGGACACGATTGCCGACAATGCGGCCAATGCCGGGATCGTGCTTGGGCCCGAGCGGTTTTCGCCGGAGGACCACGACCTGAGGTGGCTCGGAGTCATCGTGGAGCGAAACGGAATCGTCGAGGAAACCGGCCTTGGCGCAGGGGTTCTGAACGATCCGCCGCTCGCCGTTGCGTGGCTCGCCGAACGCCTCGCGACGACAGGTCAGAGGATTCGAGCGAATGACGTCGTGCTGTCGGGATCGTTCATACGCCCGATCGAGGCGCGTCCGGGCGACCGTTTCGAGGCTGACTTCGGGGCTTTCGGGTCGGTCGAGGTCAGTTTTTCGGCCTGATTCTTCGCTGCAACAAGCATGTCACAGCGGGACCGGCATCGGCCTTGGCTTGCAACGGGAACAAGACGACCCGGGTCGGTTCAGTTACCGTCACGTGCCGAGCAGATCCTGCATGAGCTTCATCTGCGGCTGACCTGCCAGGACGATTTCGCCAACCATTCGGGGTTGATGTCGACCCCCCAGCCCGGCCGCTCCCCGATGGTGACGCAACCGTCATCAATCTCGAATGGAGACTCGCAGAACAACCCCGACTGCCAAGGATAGTAGTCAGGCCCTTCGATCGAAAACTCGAGGTACTTGCCGGCGTTCGGCAACGACTTGAGAAAATGCATGGTGAACAGCGTCACCATCGACAGATTCGCGCAGTGCGGCGTGACCGGAAGACCATGGGCGGCCGCCATCCGTGCCACCCTCAACGCGCGACTGACCCCGCCGACGTAGAGGATGTCGGGCTGCACGATGTCGACGACCCTGCCCTCGACGATCCGTCGCCAGTTGGCGAGTTCGCAATCCTGCTCGCCTCCGGTGACGTCGATGTCCAGCGCATCGCGAACCTGTCGGGTCTGTTCGAGGTCCCAGTACGGGCAAGGCTCCTCGAAGTGACAGTAACCCCAGTCCTGAAGCTGTTGCCCGACCTCGATGGCGCGATCGGCCGAATAGCACGAGTTTGCATCGATGAGCAGGTCGACATCCGGTCCGAGAACGCGGCGCATGGTCGGTATGATCTCCTCGGTCCGTCCCGGCCATTCGTCGCGATTGCGACCCACCTCGGCGCCAGCGCGAACCTTGAAGGCATCGAAACCGTGATCGTCGCGCAACCGTGCCAGGCGGTCGGCCTCATCCTTGGGCGTGATGTCGCGGCGCATCGAGGATGCGTACGCCCGCAACGGCCCCGGACTGCCGCCCAGCAGCGACACGACCGGTTGGCCGGCAATCTTGCCGCGCGCGTCCCAGATCGCCGTGTCGACGCCGGCCATGGCCCTTCGCAGGTACGATCCCGGAAACTTGTGTTCGCGTTCGGTCACGAGGTCGAGGACATCGTCGAGATCGTCGAGAGCGCGATCCAGCATCCATGGCGCGACCTGTCGATGAAGAACCTGAACCGTGATGTCGGCGTGGTAGGTCGAGACCTGACCCCAGCCTTCAACGCCGCAATCGGTGGTCACGCGCACGAAACCGACCCACTGGTCCGTGAAAGTCTCGATCGACGCCAGCTTCACCGGTTGCTCCCCTTCGACGCGCGGTCAGACGCCGGCACGCTCATGCTCCCTTCCGCGAACACTTGGCGTTCCTGGTGGCCTGCAGACGCTTGCAGGTCGACACCGCAGAAGGTCGAAGACTGCTCAACCGTCACGATCGATCGCGGGCGCCAAGCACTTCGCAATAGAGGTCCGTATCCACGTTGCCGCCGCTCGCGATGACGCCGACCGTCTTGCCTGCCAGCGTCTCGCGCTCCTTCATCACCGCCGCGAGCGGTGCAGCGCCCGCGCCCTCGACGACATTGTGCGTGTCCGCGAAATACCACCGCATCGCGTCCCTGATCTCGTCCTCCGAAACCGTCACCACGCGTGCGACATTGGCAAGGATGATCTCGAGTGCCGCAGGGTCCACTTGCCTGCACGCAACGCCATCGGCGATGGTCACCGCCGAATTGGTCGCGACCGGATGCCCGGCCAGGTAGCTCAGCGCGTACGCGGGCGCCTGTTCCGCGACCACGCCGACGATTTCGGTCGACTTCCCGAGCGCCTCGCGCGCAGCGACGGCCCCGCAGATCCCCGACCCAAGGCCAATCGGAACATAGACGACATCGAGCTCGGGCACTCCTGCCAGAAACTCCATGCTGTAGGTCGAAACCCCGGCAACGAGCAGTTCGTGGAAGGACGGAACCAGATGCAGCCCCTCTGACGCAGCCCGTTCGCGGACATGGTCATACGAGTCCTGGAAATCCTCCCCGTGCACGACGAGTTCGGCACCAAACGCCTGCATCGCGGCATTCTTTTCGCGGCTGTTGCATTCCGGGACGGCGACGATCGCCCGCTTGTTCGTCAATCGCGCGGCCAAGGCGATCGACTGTCCGTGATTGCCTCTGGTGGCCGTGATCACGGTGTCGGCATCGATTGCGTTCATGTAGGCCAATCCGCCGCGGATCTTGAAGGCCCCGATCGGAGTGTGATTCTCGTGCTTGACCCAGATGTCGACCCCGACACGGTCGCGAAGCAACGGCCACGCATAATGGGGGGTCGGCCCGAAGACGCCCCTGACCAGCGTCGTGGCATTCTCGATTGCGCGACTGTCTGGCAGGCTCATCCGGCGCCATCCTCAGGAAAGTCGATCGGGACATTCGAATGGCGGAGAGACAGGGATTCGAACCCTGGGACGCTCACACGTCAACGGTTTTCAAGACCGCCGCAATCGACCACTCTGCCACCTCTCCGTCCGACACGAAGCCGGTTTCTACTCCCCGGTTTCGACAACTTCAAGCCAGGCAACGAATGTCGTTCGCCATTCTCGGCCCGTCACCGAGCCCTCTTCCGGGCACAGCGGGCGCTTCCGGAGATGATCGCTGACCGGCAAGCCCTGCTCCGGTGAGACTGAGGACTTCGTCGGAATTTGCCAATTGACCTCCGGCGATCATGGCATCAAGCTGACCGCGAGACATCGGCGGTATCGAGGGAGCAGCGAAAAGCGACATGATTGACGTCGATCGAATGCTGAACGAGGTCGGAGCGCGTCGCGACGATCTGGTTCAATTGACCAGAGATCTTCTGGCAATCCCGACCGTCAATCCGCCGGGTCGACATTACCTCGACATCTGCCAGTTGCTTGGGACGCGCCTCGAGCGCACCGGGTTTCAGGTCGAACTCCTTCGCGCCATCGACTCGCCTGGCGACTCGATGCGCCATCCCCGCTGGAATCTGGTCGCGCGCCGCGAGGGCGCCGGCCCCGGTCCGTGCGTTCATTTCAACGGACACACCGACGTCGTCGCCGTCGGCGAGGACTGGACCAGGGATCCGTTCGCCGGCGAGGTCGCGGACGGGCGGGTCTATGGCCGCGGCGCATGCGACATGAAAGGCGGGCTTGCGACAGCGATCGTCGCCGCCGAGACCTTTGCTGACCTCGTGCCCGGATTCCGTGGCGCCATCGAGATTTCCGCGACTGCCGATGAAGAGACCGGCGGTTTCGGGGGCGTGGCCTGGCTGGCCCAAAAAGGCTGGTTCGATCCGAGCCGGGTGCAGCACGTGGTCATTCCCGAACCGCTCAACAAGGATCGGATCTGCCTCGGCCATCGCGGCGTCTGGTGGGCCGAGATCGAGACGAAGGGGCGGATCGCCCATGGTTCGATGCCGTTCCTCGGCGACTGCGCCGTCCGGCACATGGGCGCCGTGCTCAGCGCGTTCGAGGCCGACCTCTACCCGCTGCTTGCGACCAAGTCGACGGAAATGCCGGTCGTCCCCGCTGGCGCTCGCCAATCGACGATGAACATCAATTGCATACACGGCGGGGAGCCTGAGCAGGATGCCGAGTTCGACGGCTTTCCCGCACCATGCGTTCCGGACCGATGTCGCCTGATCATCGATCGGCGATTCCTGTTCGAGGAGAGCCTCGACGAGGTCAAGAACGAGGTCGGCGACATCCTTGCCCGACTCCGCGCGGAACGTCCGGGGTTCGACTGCTCGATTCGCGATCTGTTCGAAGTCCTCCCGGTCATGACCGAACGGGACGCGCCAATCGTTGAAAGCGTCGGCGATGCCATCCACCGCATTCTTGGTCGCGAACCGGAATTTGTCGTCTCGCCGGGCACCTACGACCAGAAGCATATTGACCGGATCGGCCAAATGAAGAACTGTATCGCCTACGGACCCGGAATACTCGATCTTGCCCATCAACCGGACGAGTGGATCGGCATCGATGACATGGTCGACAGCGCACGCGTCATGTCGATCACGCTGGCCACGCTGCTCGCGGATGGGTTTCGCTGAACGTCGGCGATCAGTCGGCGTCACATCATGGAGGAATGGACATGTTCAGGACAATTTCTGCAACGCTTGCGGGTCTCCTGGTTTCGGCATCGCTGGGTGTCGGGGCGGGAGCTGCAAAGGACACGATCACGATCGGGATGCAGCTCGAGCCGCCCAATCTGGATCCGACCGGCGGCGCTGCGGCCGCGATCGACGAGGTCGTTTACGCCAACATCTTCGAGGGACTGACGCGCTTTCGGGCCGATGGATCGATTCGGCCTGCACTCGCCGAATCGTGGGACATCTCCGACGACGGCACGGTCTACACCTTCCACCTGCGTGAGGGGGTGAGCTTCCACGACGGCAGCGGGTTTGACGCCGATGACGTCAAGTTTTCGCTGGATCGGGCGCGAGCCGAGGATTCGACCAATGCGCAGAAGGCGCTTTTTGCCGGCATCACCGATGTCGCCGTTGTCGATCCCGCCACGGTTCAGGTCACGCTGAGCAATCCGGATGGAGGATTTACAACCAAAATGGCCTGGGGCGACGCCGTGATCGTTGCGCCCGAGACCATTGATCAGGCGGCAACCAACCCGGTCGGCACCGGACCGTTCGTCTTCGATGAATGGATTCAGGGGGACCAGGTCAGGATCGTTCGAAACGCGGAATACTGGGGCGAACCCGTTGCGCTCGAAAGCGCCGTGTTCAAGTTCATATCCGATCCGGTCGCGGCTTTTTCGGCGATGATGGCCGGTGACATCGATGCGTTCCCCGGCTTCCCGGCACAGGAAACGCTGGCCCAGTTCGAAGCAGATCCGCGGTTCAAGGTGATCATCGGGTCGACCGAGGGAGAGACCATACTCTCCACCAACAACAAGGCAGAATTCCTGTCGGACGTACGTGTCCGCAAGGCGATCGCTCACGCGATCAACCGCGCGGAACTCATCGACGGCGCGATGTTCGGATACGGCACGCCGATCGGAACTCATTTTGCGCCGCACAATCCGGACTACCTGGATCTCACCGGCAACTCGGCGCATGATCCCGACATGGCGCGTTCGCTCCTTGCCGAGGCCGGTCACGGCGATGGGCTGACCTTGCGGTTGATGCTTCCGCCTCCAGCTTATGCACGGCGTGGCGGCGAGATCATCGCGGCTCAGCTTCGAGAGGTCGGGATCGAAACCGAGATCAGCAACCTGGAATGGGCGCAGTGGCTGGAGCAGGTCTTCCGCAACAAGGACTACGATCTCACCATCGTCAGCCACACCGAACCCAATGACATCAACATCTATGCCCGGCCGGAGTACTACTTCCAGTACGACAGTTCGGAATTCCAGGCGCTGATGAACGAGTACAACGTGACCGCCGATGCGACGGCGCGGACACAACTGGCTCACCGTTTGCAAACGATGATTGCCGAGGACTACGTCAACGGGTTCCTGTTTCAGTTGCCAAAGACAGGCGTGGCGGACGCGCGGATCGAGGGGTTGTGGCAAAACTCGCCGACTCAGGCGAATGACCTGACTGGCGTCAGCTGGACCAACTGACCGAGAGACTCGCTCAAAATGGGGGGCGGCGTGACATGCGAAAGCGGCGTCGCCCTCCGCAATTGCACTTTGGGTTTCGCGTGGCCGACTGCTCTCCGACGGGCACGCGCCGTGCAAATGGCCGCCGCCCACGCACCGGATTCGGGAAGGCTGCGTTGTCGATGACGACGATCGAGTTCGCCCTGCCCGCGCGGCATGAGGCAATCGGAGCCGTGCCATGATCCGGTTTCTCCTGGCTCGACTCCTGTCAATGATCGTGAGCCTCTTTGCCGCGAGCGTCATCATCTTCGCCGTGCTGGAAATCGTTCCGGGCGACCCCGCCGCATTCATGCTCGGCCTCAACGCATCGGAAGAAACAGTCGCCGCCCTGCGCGATGAACTCGGGCTGACGCGAAACCCGCTGGCCCGATACGTCGACTGGATGGGCGGAATGCTGATCGGCGACTTCGGGGTGTCCTACACCTACCGGGTTCCCGTCGCCGAACTGGTTGCCGATCGTCTTCTCGTGTCACTTCCGCTGGCGATCTATGCATTGATTCTCTCGACGGCGATCGCCTTGCCGGTCGGCGCCATCGCCGCCATGCGGCGCGGAACCGCCACCGATTTCGGGATCATGGGAACCACCCAGCTCGGAATCGCGATTCCCAATTTCTGGTTCGCGATGCTGCTGGTGTTCGTGTTCGCCATCGGTCTGCGGCTGTTTTCGGCGGGCGGATTTCCCGGATGGGATGCGGGCGTTCTTGCCGGTCTCAAGGCTCTCACCCTGCCGGCCATCGCGCTGGCGTTGCCGCAGGGGTCGATTCTCGCGCGAGTGACGCGATCCGCATTGCTCGAGACCCTCGGCCAGGACTACATCCGAACCGCGCGCGCCAAGGGTCTCTCGGAACGGCAAACGGTCTATCGCCACGCCTTTCGCAACGCGCTGATCCCGGTGATGACGATCCTCGGCCTGCAATTCGCCTTTCTGCTTGCGGGCGCCGTCATCATCGAGAACGTGTTCTTCCTGCCGGGTCTCGGCCGTCTGATCTTTCAGGGCATCACACAACGGGATCTGGTCGTGGTCGAAAGTGTGGTCATGCTGCTGGTCTTCGCGGTGGTCCTTGTCAACTTTCTCGTCGATGTCGCCTACGCCGCGATCGATCCTCGTCTCAGGATCCGGTCATGATGCGATCCCCGTCACTCCTGGCCGGCACGGCGCTATCGGCTTTTTTCGTGATCGTGGCCTGCGTGTCATTCGTGTGGTCCCCGTTTCCGGTCGAGGAACTGGACATCGCCCGGAAACTCCAACCGCCGGGCTCCGACCACTGGCTGGGGACCGATCACTTTGGCCGCGACACGCTCTCGATGCTCATGATCGGCGCGCGCACGTCGATCGGGGTGGCAATCGTGGCGGTCGGAATCGGCATGATTGTCGGTGTGCCGCTTGGCCTTGCAGCGGCTGCCCGCCATTCCAGCCTGTTCGACGACGTGATCATGCGGGGAAACGACCTGATCTTCGCCTTCCCCGCCCTCGTCATCGCCATCCTGATCACGGCCGTGTTCGGACCGTCCGCGATCAACGCGATCCTCGCCATCGGCATTTTCAACATACCGGTGTTCGCGAGAGTGACACGCGGCGCGGCGCTCAGCCTGTGGACGCTCGATTACATTCTTGCGGCGCGTGTTGCCGGCAAGCGTGACTTCAGGATCTCGATCGAACACATCCTTCCCAATATCGCCAGCCTTCTCGTCGTTCAGGGCACGATACAGTTTTCGCTGGGGATTCTCGCGGAGGCCGGACTTTCGTACGTCGGTCTCGGCGCCCAGCCCCCCACCCCGAGCTGGGGACGGATGCTCGCCGATGCCCAGACGATGATCTATCTCGCGCCGCGACTGGCGATTCTTCCCGGCATGGCAATCGTCGTGATGGTGCTTGGGCTGAACCTGCTCGGTGACGGCCTCCGGGATCACCTCGATCCCAGAATTCGCAGGTCCCGTTGATGGACTCCCCGCTGACGGTACGCGACCTCGATGTCCGGATTCACGGAACACCCGTGCTGGATTCGGTGTCGTTCGACATCGAGCCCGGAGAGATCTTCGGCTTGGTGGGCGAATCCGGGTCGGGCAAGACCATGACCTCGCTGGCCATGATGGGACTCCTGCCCTCGGGCAGCGAGACGCAGGGATCGGTCGGACTGGACGGCATGGATCTGATGACGCTGAATGAACTGGAACTGTGTTCCGTTCGCGGCGAACAGATCGGGATGATCTTTCAGGAACCGATGACGGCCCTCAACCCTGTCCAGACCATCGGTGATCAGGTTGCCGAGACGCTCAGGGTTCATGGCAAGGCCAATCGGGCCGAAGCCTTGCGGGTGGCGCGCAAACGGCTCGATCGGGTCGGGTTGCCGGAATCGCGATTTCCGCTCGGAATCTATCCTCACCAGCTCTCGGGAGGCCAAAGGCAGCGGGTCTGCATTGCTCTGGCGATCGCCTTGCGGCCACGATTGCTGATCGCCGACGAACCGACAACCGCGCTCGATGTTTCGACCCAGGCCCGGATTCTCGATCTGTTGCGGTCGCTGGTCGAGGACGACGGCATGTCCCTGATGCTGATCACCCACGACCTTGCCGTCGTTGCAGGCCTCGCGTCGCGCGTCGCCGTCATGCAAAAGGGCAAGATCGTCGAGATGGCGGAAACGCCAGCGCTGTTCGGTCAGACCCGGCATCGCTACACGCGACAGCTCCTCTCGGCATCGCACCACGTGCCTGCCCGCGCCAAGGCTGCCATGGACCCCGCCGAACCCGACATCCTCCTGAAGGTGCGGGACGCGGTTCGCGAATACAGCCTTGGCCGTCCTGGGCTGTTTGCCCGGCCGCCCGTCCGCCGCGCCGTGGACCAGGTCAGTTTCGACTTGCACACGGGCGAAAGCCTCGGTCTTGTCGGTGAATCGGGCTGCGGCAAATCGACCCTCGTCCGAGCGATTCTCGGCCTCGAGCCCTTGCAGGATGGCCAGATTCACCTCCGGGGCAGACAGATCACGGCACGCAGGGATCTGCCGCTGTCGCTTCGACGACAAATGCAGGTGGTCTTTCAGGATCCTTTCGGATCGTTCAACCCGCGCCACACGGTCAGGCGGCTGGTTTCGGAACCGTTTCATCTCGACGAGCGGCAACGGGAGATGTCGGAATGCACGGAACGCGTTGCCGAGGCGCTCGAGTCCGTGGGGCTCGATCCGGGCGCCATGAACCGTTACATTCACGAGTTTTCGGGCGGGCAGCGCCAGAGGATCGCGATCGCCCGCGCGCTCGTCATTCGTCCCAAGCTTATCATCCTGGACGAGGCGGTCTCGTCCCTTGACGTGTCGATCAGAGCACAGGTTCTCGATCTTCTGGCAGAGCTGCAGGCGCAACACGAGCTTTCGTACCTGTTCATCAGCCACGATCTGACCGTGATCAGGGCCATTACCGATCGCGTGCTCGTGATGCAGACCGGTCGCATCGTCGAGTCGGGGGCAACCGATGAGGTTCTCGCCTCACCCGTCCATGCCTATACCCAGCAGTTGATCGAAGCCGCTCCATCGATTCCAAAGGAGTGGCGAAAGGATTCCCTCAATGCTTGATCTTGCAAATTTCCGTTTTGACACCCGGCTGCCGTTCATCGGCGGCGCACAGGTCGATGCCAGCACGAAAGAGCTGATCGAGACGTCGAATCCGTCGACCGGCGAGACACTCTATGCGTTGCCTCGCTGCGGGAGTGCGGACATCGATCAGGCAGTCTCGGCCGCAACGGCTGCGAGCGTCGGTGAATGGGGCCAGGCGACCGCGACCGAACGAGGACGGGTACTGACCCGGATCGGCCGCCTTGTCACCGAAAGGGTGGACGAACTCGCGAGGCTGGAGGCCATGGATGTCGGCAAGCCGCTGTCGCAGGCAAGAGCGGATGCAGTGGCCCTGGCACGGTACATGGAATTCTACGGCGGTGCGGCCGACAAGCTGCACGGTCAGACGATCCCTTACCTGAGCGGCTATTTCGTCGGAACGATCAGGGAGCCCTTCGGCGTGACGGGCCACGTCATTCCGTGGAACTATCCAATGCAGATCATTGGCCGCTCGATCGGCGCGGCGCTCGCGGCCGGCAACGCGACGGTCCTGAAGCCCTCCGAAGATGCCTGCCTGACCGCCCTCGCCTTCGCCGAGATTGCCGCGGAAGCCGGGCTGCCGGACGGTGCGCTCAACGTGGTTCCGGGCCTTGGAGATGAGGCGGGAGCCGCGCTTGCCCGCCACCCCGGAGTCGGTCACCTGTCATTCACGGGTTCCGTCGAGGTGGGACGATCGATTCAGGAGAATGCCGCGCGCAACGTGGTGCCGGTGACGCTTGAACTCGGCGGCAAGTCGCCACAGATCGTCTTTGCCGATGCCGATCTGGACCGAGCCCTGCCGTTTCTGATCAATGCCGGCATCCAGAACGCTGGTCAGACCTGTTCGGCGACGTCCCGCATTCTGGTCGAAGCGAGCATTCTTGAGGAGGTCGCCGACCGCATGGCGCGGCGCTATCGGGAGCTGCGAGCCGGCCCCGCTCTTGACGACCTCGACCTCGGACCTCTCGTGTCGAGGCGTCACCACGGCATGGTTCGCGCGCATCTGGATCGAAGTTCCGATCTCCACGAGATTGCCCGCGGAGTCATCGTCGATGAGGCTCCCAAGGGTGGACATTACGTCGAGCCCGTGCTGCTGGCCTGCGCCGATGGCCGCCATGTCCTTGCCCAGGAGGAGATTTTCGGCCCGGTGCAGTTGGTGATCCCATTTCGGGACGAGGAGCACGCAGTCGAAATCGCGAATGGCACGGCATACGGGCTGGTTGCAGGAGTCTGGACCGGCGATGGCGGGCGCCAGCTTCGACTCGCGCGTCGACTGCGGGCGGGACAGGTCTTCATCAACAATTTCGGCGCGGGCGGCGGGGTCGAATTGCCGTTCGGTGGAACCGGGCTGTCCGGCCACGGGCGCGAGAAGGGCTTCGAGGCGCTGTACGGGATGACCCGGTTGAAGACTGTCGCAAGTTTTCACGGATGATTGACGGCGTAATCCGGCCAGAGCATCTCACGTCGTCGAAGTTCGCGATTCCACACGCTTCAGAGGCATATCCCGCGGGAACGGGCAGGTTTTCTCACGCTGCCTCGACCCGGACGTCAGCGCCATTCGGCCGAAGGCACATTTGCAGCAGACTCGCACACCACGCCTTGTAGCGGGCAAGATCGCCACGCGTGTGCCACTGGCAAGGAATGGCCGGAAGACTGGCGCGGAGATGGCGTGCGAATCCGTAAAATCATTCGCCTCAAGACTGCCCAGAATGCTGCTGCCCGCTTTCAGCGGGTCAACCGAGCGGTTGCTCAGGTATCGGGAGAAACTCCTCGTTCAGGCTGTATTCCACTTCGAGATTCGGATAATCCAGCTTGAATCTGGTGCGATGCCTGACCCGCTGCTCCTCGGCGATGGTCAGGTATCCGGTCTGGAACATCAGTGTCTCTAAATCGATGCGTTCGACATCGAATCTTTGCAATGTCCGGCTGCCGACGAATTCGTTCTCCAACTTCATCAGTCGGATGGATTCCTCCATAATTTTCTCGAACAAAATCGTCGAAGACGTGGCATCGAACCAGTACGTCTTGAACTCGCGGTTCTTGAATAGCGAGAGCAAATCGAATGGGTTGTAGACCCGCTCCCCACCCCGCCAATTGTAGCCGTTGTACCATTTCCGTATCTCATCGCGGTCCAGTCCCGAAAGCTCTGGCGCAAACACCCGATCGAGATCGTCTTCGGTAAAACCGCAGATCGTGCCGTAGCGCGGATCGAGGCTGATGTTGATCAGGTTGTTGAGGCCCGAGGCGAACACACCTGCAGTCGACAACATGCTCTCGCCGGTGACGAAGACGAAGTCGACTTGCCTGGCACTGCCCTTGATGATGCCGTAGACGCCGCACATGTGCTCCCAGTTGGCCTTTGCCAGTTCCGGCTTGTCGAGCATGCCAAGGGCCGGTCTGTCGTGTCCGTCCACCAGCACGACCACACGCCGATCAGTGGCACGGTGAAGGTGAAAAGGAGGTTTTGCAATCGATCCTGCCCGGTGTTCGGGACGTTCGTCAACTCCAGACCTGCGGCTTTTTCTGCTTGCGCCAACTGAGTGAGAATGCTGCGCTCAAGATCATCCGCATCGCTGAACTTCCCGTCGAAGCTCAGTCGCAAGACCGGGCGAGGTTTCGACCAGTCCCACTTGTCATGAATGTCGAGGCCTCGAAACAGTTCTTCGTCGCATTCGAACAGCGATTTCAACATGTCGACCAGAAGGCTCTTGCCAAAGCGCCGTGGACGGGAAAGAAAATAGAAATGACCCTCGTCAATCAGCTTCCGGATGAGCGGGGTCTTGTCGACATAGTAGAAGTCCCCCTCCCGAATCGTCCGGAAGTCATTGATTCCGATGGGAAGTCGGCGACGGTTCATTTGTGACCTCATCGAATGAGCGCGGACAATCTGTCTGGCCTGTCTTCTCGTATATCAGAACCGGCCACGATCTCCATGGACCAGCTTCCAGTCAAATCGACACCTTGGACCAAGTTGGTATCGCATCCATTCGGATCCCGCGATCAATGATCGACGGCAATGGGCCATGATTCAGCTTCAGAAACGCAGGCTTTGACGACGCCAGCCTTGTGCCAAACCAAGGCGGCGGCCCGACTGCGATGACGCGAATGACAAAATAGGTCTTGCAACAGCGACACAAACGGCCTAACTGCGAATGAGAATGACTTGCATTCTCAAAATGCTGGAGTTTCGCTGATCATGGCGTTTGTTCCCCAAACGGTCAGAGACGACATCGCACTGCAGCCTCGGGCCGAAATCGGGCCGAGGCCACAAGTCGCGCCGCATCCCGCGCGATTCAAGCGAATTGGCGTTGCCGTGTTGCTCCTGCTTGCAGCCGTCATGCCCGGCAAATTGGGTGAGGTCACCACGGCCTCCCTGATCGATGCATACATCCAGGTGTCCGTTTTCGTCTTCGCGACACTCTTTGCATTCTGCCTCGCGGAGGAGGTCTTCGACTTCGACATCAGGCAGTTCCTCCGCCAGTCTCGCCTGCTCCAGATCCCTGTTGCATCCTTCCTTGGCGCACTGCCGGGATGCGGAGGTGCGATCGTCGTTGTTGCCTCCTACACGTCGGGGAACGTCTCGATGGGCGCCGTCGTGGCCGCCCTGACCGCGACCATGGGCGACGCGGCCTTCCTGCTGATCGCCACGCGACCCGATGCAGCCGCCATCGTGCTGCCGCTCGCGATGGTTGCCGGTGTGGTGACAGGCTACATCGTCGACATGTTTCACCGCGAGAGCTTTCCCGGCTCCGGGGACTGGTCCTCTTGCATGCCGCATCGCATCGGCCGCATCCGCGCGAGGGACTGGGCCTTCGCGGTTCCGGCACTGCCCGGTTTCGGGCTTGGCATTGCCGCCCTGTTTCAGGTCGAGTTCACGGGCTGGCTCGAATGGACAGCAACGGGTGTTGCCATGGCTGGCATGGCAATCGGATTTCTTGTCTGGGCGTTTTCGCCGGTTCGCAATCTCGCCAATCCGGACGATCCGGCATTGGCCCGGGCCACCGAGGAGACAAGTTTCGTCACTGTCTGGGTGGTCGCTGCATTCCTGGCCTACGAATATCTTGATCAGTTCGCGGGGCTGAACCTTGCGGCCGCTTTCAAGGCCGCAGGACCGCTCCTGCCGCTGATCGCCATTGTCGTTGGCTTCATTCCGGGATGTGGCCCGCAGGTCCTCGTGACCACGCTCTACATCAATGGGGTCATCCCTTTCGCGGCGCTCTTGGGGAACGCGATCGCCAACGACGGCGATGCCCTGTTTCCCGCGATCGCGTTGAGCCCGAAAGCTGCGCTGATCGCGACCCTCTACAGCGCGATACCGGCCGTGATTCTCGCCTACGCATTCTTCTTCTTGTTGCCCGGAATTGCCTGATCGGACGATTCTTCGCCCGAAACGAGCCCGGTCGTCCGGTCGCCGACACGACCGGAAACGGATGGTTTTCGTGAACAGCCAGGAACAGCGGTTGTCTGTTTTCGGGCTGGACTGTAAGCGTCGTGGTGAGACCGTCAGGATCGGCAATCGTCTTCCTTGACGGAGCAATTCGGCCACGTGCCCAGCGAGAGATGATCATGAACCTTCAAACCCAGCAACCACCATGGATGACCGAAGAACATGTCATGTTGCGGGACATGTTTTGCCGTTTCGTCAGCGAGACGTGGTCGGACAGGATTTCGACCTGGCAAAAAAACGGCGAGATCGACCGCGACTGCTGGAACGAGGCCGGCGAACTCGGGTTGCTGTGCCCCTCGGTCCCGACCGAGTACGGCGGCGGCGGCGGCGATTTCGGGCATGAAGCGGTGATCACCTCCGAGGGCGCCCGGATGAACCTCCTGAGTTGGGGGCACGGGATTCACTCAGGCATCGTCGCACACTACATCCTCTCCTACGGCACCGAAGAACAGAAACATCGCTGGCTTCCCCGCATGGCAACAGGCGAGCTTGTCGGCGCTCTTGCAATGACCGAGCCCTCCGGAGGCTCCGACCTGCAGTCGATCAGGACGCATGCGCTCAGGGACGGCAATGCCTACAAGCTGAGCGGGCAGAAAACGTTCATCACCAACGGCCAACAAGCCAATCTGATCATCGTGGCCTGCAAGACCGACCCCGACGAGCGCGCGAAGGGAATCTCGCTGGTGGTCGTCGAAACGGACGGTGCGGACGGATTCACGAGAGGGCGCAACCTCGACAAGATCGGCCTCAAGGGCCAGGACACCTCCGAACTGTTCTTCGACGGTGTACTCGTCGCCCCGGAAAATGTCCTTGGCGGAGAGGAACGTCTCGGGGACGGATTCGCGATGATGATGCAGCAACTGCCCCAGGAACGCCTGATCATCGGCTGCACAGCTGTCGGTGCCATCGAAGGCGCCGTGGCCGAGACGATCGACTACTGTCGCGACCGCCACGCGTTCGGACAGCCGATCATCCAGTTCCAGAACACCCAGTTCAAGCTCGCGGAATGCAAGACCAAGGCGGTGGTTGCCCGCGCTTTTCTCGATGACTGCATCTCGAACCATCTTGTCGGCAAGCTGGACGTGGAGAAGGCCGCCATGTGCAAGTACTGGCTCAGCGACACCCAATTCGAGGTGCTCGACGAGTGCCTTCAGCTCCATGGCGGCTACGGCTACATGACCGAATACACGATTGCCCAGATGTGGACGGATGCGCGGGTTCAGAGAATCTACGGCGGAACCAACGAAATCATGAAACACATCATCGCCCGTTCCATCATCGAGACGGACTGAGGTCGGGCCATGCGTGAGACTGGCGCCAAAACCAGGACGGACCGAGCCGCACCCTGCTGCTCGAACGCCGCAAGACCACCTGCCTGACAGTGCAGGCGATTTGAAGGATGCAACCGGAGACGACCATGATCAAGATGTACTGCTTCGGAGAATCGGGAAACGCCTACAAGGCAACCCTGCCCCTTGAACTCTCCGGTCTCGAATGGACCCCTGTCTATGTCGATTTCTTTGGCGGTGGGGCCAGAACGCCGGAGTTCAGGGCAATCAACCAGATGGGCGAGGTTCCCGTGATGATCGACGGCGACACGGTCCTGACCCAATCGGGCGCCATTCAGGACTACATCGCGGAAAAGTCGGGAAAATTCGGCGGCAGTGACCCTGATGAACGCAGAGAGATCCTCAGGTGGGTGCTTTGGGACAACCACAAGATGTCGTCAGCCGCTGGCATGGTTCGATTTCTGATGAACTTTATGCCCGCCGACAAGCGTCCCGAACCCGTGATCGAATTCATGCAGCACCGCCTGCAGTGGGCCTACCGAATTCTCGACACCACCTTGGGCGAGCGAGACTGGCTGGTCGGAGACCGCCCGACCATGGCGGATTTCTCGTGCTGCGGATACCTGTTCTATCCGGAACCCTTCGGATTCGACCGATCGGCGTGGCCCGGGATCGATGGCTGGCTTGACCGGATCTCGAATCTCGATGGCTGGAAGCACCCGTACGACCTGATGCCGGGAAACCCGTCGGACCGCAGCTGACATATGAAGGACAGCCGGAAATGAGTTCCGCCGAAGCATTCATCTACGACACAGTCAGAACGCCACGCGGCCGGGGGAAAGCCGACGGCAGCCTTCACGAGGTCTCGGCCGTTCGACTCTCCGCGCAGGTGCTTGACGCCATCAGGGAGCGCAACAACCTTCGTTCGTCCGATCCAGAAGACGTGATCTGGGGCAATGTCACCCAAGTCGGCGAGCAAGGCGCCTGTCTCGCCCGGTCTGCCGTCCTGCTCTCGGAGTTCGACGATTCGGTCCCCGGCGTTTCGATCAATCGCTTTTGCGCGTCGGGTCTCGAGGCCGTCAACCTGGCCGCCAATCAGATCAGGGGCGGCGCCGGAAGCGTTTATGTTGCTGGCGGGGTCGAGAGCATGAGCCGGGTGCCGATGGGCAGCGACGGCGGTGCGATCGCGGCCGACCCGTCGGTCGCCATGCGCTCCCATTTCGTTCCTCAGGGGATTTCGTCCGACATCATTGCCACCCGCCACGGGTTTTCGCGAGAGGAATGCGACCGTTACGCAGTCGACAGCCATTCACGAGCCGCTCGGGCCGAGGCAGATGGTCGTTTCGATCGATCGCGCATCCCGGTCCGCGATCAGAACGGACTGACAATCATCGAACGCGATAAGCAGATCCGCGCCGATACCGACATGCAGAAGCTCGGCGCGCTGCAACCGTCCTTCAAGGAAATGGGCGAATCCATGCCGGGGTTCGATGCGGTCGCGCTGTTGAAGTATCCAGACCTTGAATTCATCGACCATGTTCATCATGCGGGGAATTCATCCGCAATCACCGACGGCGCTGCTGCCGTTCTCGTCGCGGACGCCGCATTCGGGAAAAAACGCGGCCTTGAGCCAAGAGCGCGAATTCGGGCAACGGCCAAGGTCGGTTCCGATCCGACGATCATGCTGACCGGACCGATTCCGGCCACCGAGAAAGCGCTGGAATCGGTCGGAATGACCATCAACGACATCGACCTGTTCGAGGTCAACGAGGCCTTTGCCTCGGTGGTGCTCCTGTTCCTGTCCGAGTTCGGCGTCGACCACGACCGTGTCAACGTCAACGGCGGCGCCATCGCCATGGGCCATCCGATCGGTGCGACTGGTGCGATGATCCTCGGCACGTTGATCGACGAGATGGAACGAGCGGACGCCGAGACGGGGCTCGCGACGCTCTGCATCGGCTCGGGAATGGGCTGCGCAACCATCATCGAACGCGTTTAGGAGGTCTGCTCCGTGCCGGCATTTAGACTTGAGACCGACAAGCGGGGAATCGCGACAATCACCTGGGATCTTCCCGGCCGGTCCATGAATGTCCTCGACATGGAGCAGCTCGACGAGCTCGAAGCGCTGGTCGATCGGGTCCTCGGCGATCCGGCCATCAAGGGCGCCGTCATCACTTCCGGAAAAAAGGATTTTTCTGGCGGCATGGATCTAGACGTGCTGGCGCGACTTCGGCGGAGCGGGGGCGAGAGTCCGGCTGCGTCGGTATTCGAGACAATCATGCGGGTGCATCGCGTGCTGCGAAAGATCGAGTGCGGCGGCACCCACTGGAATGATCCCGCGCGGGTGGCAAAACCGTTCGTTGCTGCTCTCACCGGGTCCGCTCTCGGGATCGGGTACGAAATCTCCCTTGCCTGCCATCGTGTCATTGCCGCCGATCGCCCTGACGCCAAGATTGGGCTTCCCGAGATTCGCGTCGGACTGTTTCCAGGTGCGGGCGGGACCACGCGACTCGTTCGCAAGCTCGGTCTGATGGGCGCGTCGACGTATCTGTTCGAAGGACTGATGGTTTCGCCCGAAAAGGCCCTCAAGGCCGGCCTCGTCGATGAGGTCGCCTCGTCCGACGATCTCCAGTCGACCGCACAGGAGTGGGTTCACGAATCAACCGAAGATGACATCATCAAGCCATGGGATGCCAAAGGTTACCGGCTTCCAGGCGGCGCGCCGTATCACCCGCGGGGGTTCATGACCTTTGTCGGTGCCAGTGCGCAACTGCTCGAACGAACGAAGGGACTGTATCCGGCCGCAAAGGCGATGCTTTCGGCGATCTACGACGGAGCGCTCGTGCCGTTCGATACCGCGCTCCGGACCGAGGCACGCTGGTTCACCTCCGTCGTTCTCGATCCGTCCTCGACCGCCATGATCACCACGCTGTTCCTGTCCAAGAGGGACCTCGAGCGCGGTGCGCGGAGGCCGGCCGCCGTCGAGCGATGCGAGACGACCCGGCTAGGCGTGCTCGGTGCGGGAATGATGGGAACTGGCATCGGCCACGTCGCCGCCATGGCCGGCGCGCAGGTGACCCTGCTCGACACCGACCCGAGCAAGGCGGATCAGGCCGTGGGAGAGATCCGATCGCGGCTCGACAGCGACGTGAGGCGAAACCGCATCACGCCGGAGGAACGCGACGCGACACTGGCGAGGATCGACACGACCACGGACTATGCCGATCTCAAAGGCCGGGATCTGATCATCGAAGCGGTTTTTGAGGATCCGGCAATCAAGGCAAACGCTCTTCACGCAACGGCAGCCGTTGTCGGGGATGAGACGATCATCGCCAGCAACACCTCGACGCTGCCGATTTCGGAACTCGCCGGCGCGGTGAGCAATCCGGAGCGTTTCCTCGGGATACATTTCTTCTCGCCGGTTCACAGAATGAAACTGGTCGAGATCATCCGGGGGCGCGAGACAGGCGACGTCGCGATCGCGCGCGCCATGGACTTTTCGAGGCAGATCAAGAAAACGCCGATCCTCGTGAGCGACGCCCGGTTTTTCTACGCAAATCGCTGCATCATCCCCTACATCAACGAAGGGGTTCGGATGGTGGCCGAGGGCATCAGCCCCGCGCTGATCGAGAACTCCGCGAGGCAAGTCGGAATGCCTCTCGGACCGCTTCAACTGATCGACGAGACATCGATCGATCTTGGTGTCAGCATCGCCCGGGCCTCGCGCGCGGTCATGGGAGACGCCTACCCTGCTGCCGAGGCCGACGAGGTCATCGAGCGACTGGCTGGACTTGGCCGCCTGGGCCGCAAGTCGCGCGGCGGTTTCTATTCCTATGACGAGCAAGGGAAGCGCGGTCGGTTGTGGGCGGGACTGCAAGATCACTGGCCCCCGCACCGAGACCAACCGGACGCAGAGTCCGTGCGCCACCGACTCCTGCTCATCCAGGTCATCGAGGCGGTTCGCACATACGAAAGCGGCGTCTTGAGCGATGTTCGCGAAGGCGATGTCGGTGCAATTCTTGGGTGGGGTTTCGCGCCGTTCACCGGAGGACCGTTCAGTTGGGTGGATCTGACCGGCACCGACACTGTCGTGCAGATCTGCGAGGGACTGTCACGGAAAGTCGGCCCTCGCTTCGCTCCCCCGAAATTGCTCGCGACAATGGCACGCTCCGGTCGCACATTCTACGGATAGAACTGCGTCGCAGTTCTTCCCGAAACGGGGCGCAGCGCCGCCTGCCGACTCAGCCCATCGGAAGAAACCAGGCCTGCAAAACGACAAACTCCCGGATTGTTGGTACCGGACATCGAGGCGATTACGTCGTCGCTGCAATTGACGTTGATCGCAACATGTGGGGGAGTCAGGCCGGCGAACAGCTATCGCAGGTGTTGCACTTCGAAGTTAAACGGGCGCCTGTTGAATTTCGCCATTCGTGTCCAAGAGCATTTTTCTGGAACTATGAAGCTCCATCAAGAACTCTATTGTTGACGCCCGGCAAGATGGCGTCACCGGGTGCCGGTCATCGAGGTCCATTCCGTTTGCAACAACTGGAACATTCGTGTCGACAACCCAACGGCTCATGAGGGAGTCTGTTGGCTCCGGCGTATTCTCGCCAATTCCGCCTTGGCCGTTTCCGCGAATGCATCTCCCATGAACCGATCAGGCCAGTTCTGGATATTGCCAAACAGATCGAGTTCGAGTTCCTTGATGGTCGAAAACCCTTTCGATGCATCGCAAAAGTAGAGTCTCATGTCGTCACACGATATTGCCTCCTCCGCGATGCGACGCTGCAACCGCAGGAGAAGATGTTCTGAATGACTCTCCAAAATGATCTGCACATTTCTGTGCTTTGCGACGCTGATGATAAGGTCGGCCAGTTCCGCCTGAGCAAGTGGGTGAAGGTGAATTTCAGGTTGCTCCAGTATGACCGTGGAACTCTCCGGAACGAAATAGAGAAGGGTAATGACTGGCAGCACGTGAGAGACACCAAAACCAACGTCGGTCAGCAACACTTCACTGCTGTTCCGGTGGGCTTTGACCTTCACTTGCCACCGGTTTGAACCCCGCGCGACTTCAACAAGGCGAAATTCGTGAATGAGGCCCATTTCTTTCAGCCAATAGGCCACCATTTCGGGGAATTCTTTCATCCTTGCCTTTGGTTTCAAGTTTCGCTTTTCGCCAGCTTCTTGGGCTGCCAAGATTGCGTTGATTGCATTCTCCCCCCGCTCGCCGACATCCGCGGGCGTGGAATGTGCCCACAAGTAGTCACGTCGAGGGTCTTCACGAAGCGGGCCAAGATAGAACAACCGATCCAATTGTTCCTCAAAGGCAAACTCGAGATCAAATAGGAAACTTGCGTTTTGAAAATACGTCCGAGCTTGATCCGGGAATTGGTATGACTTTGACGGACCCGGGAGGCTCCAAGCACGACCAGGCGTTCGTAGGAACCTGAAGTCATCCAGCCCCTGTGTGCCCAATCTGAATTTCGAAGTCTCCCTTGGATCTTGTGTCAAGGAAAACGAGGCGTCGCCGAGGCGGTAAGTCAGCATAACGCCGCTCGGAGCGTGACTTTGCAACTGAACACCAGCAGCTACCGTTAAGTTGTCCGAGCGGGTGACTTCAGTCCTTCGGCTTTCCGTCGCGTCCGCAATGACAAGGTCGACATCAAGGTTCATCCCGATCTCGTAATCTAGCCTGAGTTTTTCACCGTGATGGAAAATTGCATCAGACAAGGTGCCGAGGTTGGTGTAGGGTCCGTTGAGTTCTAGGGCAATGTTCCTGTCTGAAGACTCCATGGTCTGTTTGAGCATGAGCAAAAACTGGATAAGCCCCGTTTTTCCTGACGAATTGGTGCCAAACAATCCTGTAATCCGGCCAAACCGGACATCTGCTGATTTCCATGACTTGAAATTTTGCAACTTAAGATGTGTTAACATGCGTTGGAGATACGGCGGACTTGCTCAAGGCTCAAGGGGGCCACGGGAGTTATAAAAGCAGCCTGCCGCGAGGACCGAGAATTCGAGTCTGCTGCGCATGCTCGTGCGGTTGCTGCATATGTTGCCGATCTTGATCGTGATGACAATTGTACTCCGCGAGAATTTCCTCGCGCTGTCGGCCCCGGAATTCATGGCTGCATTCCCGTACACCTTGGAGTCAAAAAAGCGGAGGCCAGTCCAGACGAGGCTAGGTGAAGTGCCGTCGATTACCTCAACTACTGAGTCCTCGAAGGCATGGCCGACACCTATTCCGCGACAGGTAAAATAACCCGCTCGCCAGCGGGGCGTCGAAGCCGAGTTCTGCGAAAATCACCGCGGTCACGTCATCAACGTTCATCAGGATAAGGTGACTTTTGGCTTTGGTCAGGTGTGCCCCGATCTGCTCTGCGACGCGTGCTGACGCCATCGTCGACCAGCCAATTCCAGACCTGCAAAGCGACAAGCCCCCGTATTGATGGTACCAGACATCAAGGTAACAGGGTCGTTGTGGCGATCGACGATGATCGTAACAGAAGCCACTTTGACTGACGGGCGGCACCGCGGAAGCAAGCAAGGACTGGAACATGGCCATCATCGAAACAATCCGGAAGCACAGGGACTCGTTCCGCCGAAACATCGACATCATCGTCATTGGACTGATCGTCTATTCGGCAATCACGATTGCAATCGAGACGCTGGCCGGATTGCCGCCGGGTGTCGAGGTGTTTCTTGATGTGTCGCGGATTGTTCTGACAGGGATCTTCACTGTCGAGTACGTGATCAGGGTCTACATTGCGAAAAGCAAACGACGGTTCGTGTTCAGTTTCTACGGAATCATTGACCTGCTTGCGATCCTTCCGGTCTATCTCGGGCTGGGTCATGAGGCCCAGGTCCTGCGCGCGTTTCGCTTGCTCCATCTGTTTCGGATGACTCATCACGAAGCGTCAATTCAACGGATCGGCAAGGCGATACGCCAGACACGCGGCGAGGTCGCGGTTTTCTCGGTGTTCACCTTGGTCCTGCTCTATCTCTCGGCAATTGGAATCTACTATTTCGAGCACCCGGCCCAACCGGAGAACTTCGGCTCGATTCTTGACGGAATGTGGTGGGCCGTCGCGACACTCACCACTGTTGGATATGGCGACATCTACCCGGTGACTCCCGGCGGTCGCCTGTTTGCCGGTGCCATCGTCTTGATCGGGCTCGGGATCGTGGCGGTGCCATCGGGTCTGTTCGCCGCAGCCCTGACCAGCGTTCGGCGTGCCGAAGAGAGTGAAGCGAAACGCAATTCCGCCAGCGTGTCCGAGGATCCGTCAGACTGAAATCAGCCCTCGTTCCCGAAACACCCCGAAATCGGTCCGTTTGACAGCCCGTCGCATGGCGGTTCCGATGCGACCCGTGTTAGGTTCTCTTACGGGCGCGCCCTGCTCCTTGCCGCAATCAGGCATCCTGCTCCGGCAATCGCGAGGATTCCGATGATGTCGAAGACATCGGGCTGCTGGTTCCAAAGCAACCACCCCCATGCGCCGGCAAAGAACAGAAAGCTGAACTCGAAAACCGCGACGCGTGTCGGATCGGCGATCTGGTATCCGCGAATCAGGCCCGCGACGGCGACCAGCGAGCCCAAAGCCTGAATCACCGTCCAGAAGAAGAACCGTGGGCTCGGGTCGACCCAACCCGTCACGAAAAACGGGGCCGCATCGACCCAGCTGCTCGGAACCGACACAAGTGAAAACACGACTGTTCCGGTCATCCCCGCCACGCCGAGCGTCACGAAGAACCACAGCAACAGGACAACTGTCTCCTCCCCCGAACACTTGTGTCGCGTGACAAGTTGCGCGAGGCCGTAGAACATGCCGGCCATCAGCGGAAAGAATGCAATTGCCGTGAAGTTGTCGGGGTCTGGGCGAAGGACCATGAGAACCCCGACGAAGCCGAGCGCAACAGCCGCAATCCGAACGGGGCCGACGCGAACCCGGAAAAGGATGACGGAATACAACAGGATGAAGATGGGCGAGGTGAACAGCGCCGCGCCAGCTTCGGCGATGGGCATTGCCGACAGCGATCCAAAGTACAGCAGCATCGATATCGTGATCAGGATCGACCGCAGTGCGACAGCACGCGGATTCCTGGGCAGCAAGGGCCGACCGGTCAGCCAGCAAAAGGCGATCAGAGCCACGCATCCGATGATCGATCGGAAGAAGTGGAATTGCCACAGTCCGGACTCTTCCGCGATCAGCACCACGAAATTGTCGATCAGGCCGATGATCGACATGGCGCCGACCATGAAGGCGCCGCCGTGCAGAGTTCGTGAGGGAAGAGGCGATACCATCGGGTGCCCTCATGCTTCCTTTGAAATCACGCCGGTTCGCCCGTCGTTCCAGATTTCCTGTTTGTCAGTTCACGTCAAACTGTTATCCAAACGTCAAGCTATTTTGCATGCGCGGTGATGGGCGGGAACCCAGCACCGGGCAACGACAGCGTTAGGAGGAACGTCATGGCAGCAATGGCTGACGAAACCGGCCTGGACAAAACTGCAGCGAATTACGTGCCGCTGTCACCGCTGTCCCACCTTCGCCGGGCGCGGGAGGTGTTCGGTGGGCGCGAGGCGCTCGTCTACGGCGATCGCAGTTACAATTGGCAAGAATTCCATGAACGATGCTCGCGAATGGCGTCGGCGTTGGCATCGATGGGGGTCAGGCCCGGCGATGTGGTTTCGGCCGTCTGCCCGAACATTCCTGCCATTGCTGAAGCCCACTTCGGGGTGCCTGCGGCGGGCGCGGTTCTGAACGCAATCAATGTCCGGCTCGATCCCGAGACGATTGCCTATGTCTTCGATCATTGCGATGCCAAGGTCGCCCTCGTGGACAGCCAGTTTTTGCCAACGGTTCTCGATGCCATCGAATTGATGGACGGTTCTGGACCGACTCTTGTTGAAGTTGCGGATCCTGGTGCCGGTTTTCCGGCGTCAGGTGATCATCTCGAATACGAGGACATGCTCGCATCGGGCGATCCGCAGTACAAGTGGCACGAACCCGAGGACGAGTGGGACGCGATCTCGCTCAACTACACTTCGGGCACGACCGGTCGACCCAAGGGCGTCGTCTGCCATCACCGTGGCGCCTATCTGATGACGATGGGGACGGTCATCTCCTGGGAAATGACGCTTTATCCGAGGTTTTTGGCCGTTGTTCCGCTCTTTCACTGCAATGGATGGTGCCACACCTGGATGATGCCGCTGGTCGGGGGCACGATCGTCTGTTGTCGCAACGTCAATGCGGAGAGCATCTTCGGCGCGATCAGGAATGAGCGCATCACTCATTTCGGCGGCGCCCCGATCGTCCTCAACATGCTGGTCAATGCGCCTGACGGCGTACGGGCCGCGTTCAACCACGAGATCAGGGTGTTCACCGCCGGTGCCCCACCCTCGCCTTCCACCATCAAGGCCGTCGAAGGGCTCGGTTTCAAGATCATGCAGGTTTACGGCCTGACCGAGACCTACGGTCACGTGACCGAATGCCTGTTCCCGTCGCAGTGGCAGGACATCGACAGCGAGGAGCGATACGCGAGGATGGCGCGTCAGGGAGTCCGCATCCCGGTGATGGAAGACATCGACGTTGTCGACCAGCGGACCCGCGAACCGGTCCCGCACGACGGCGAAACTCTCGGTGAAGTGATCATGAAGGGCAACACGGTGATGCGGGGTTACTACAAGAATCCCGAAGCGACCGCCGAGGCATTCGATGGCGGGAGTTTCCGGACCGGTGACATCGCGTTTCGCGACGAGGCCGGCTACATTCAGATCACCGACCGCCTCAAAGACATCATCATATCCGGTGGAGAAAACGTTTCGTCAGTCGAAGTCGAGGCGACGCTGATGGCTCACCCTGCCGTCAGCCTGTGTGCAGTCGTTGCGCGCCCGGACGAGACATGGGGCGAGACCCCGTGCGCGTTTGTCGAACTCAAGGACGGCGAGGCTGCCGAAGAGGCAGAACTCATCGCTTTCTGCCGGAAGCGTCTGGCGGGTTTCAAGACACCGAAGTCGGTCGTGTTTCAGGAGTTGCCGAAGACGTCAACGGGCAAGATCCAGAAGTTCCAGTTGCGCGAGCAGGCGAAGTCCATGTGAGCGCTGCTTGATAGTTGCCATGTTATGTTGAATTCAACATAACGGGGCACATCAAAGCGACAAGTGCTCGTTTCACTAAGCGTCTCGACTCCGGTCTCATGGTCTGGCTTGAGAGCGAAGCAAGGCGACGAGACCGCAGTGCCGCATTTCTGGCAAAAAAACGATACAAAACATGAAGGACGAAACTGAGGCCAATGCACGGATTGTCAGCGAGGCCATCGCAGAAGCAGACAAAGGTTTTTTCATCTCGGAAGAAAAGATGACCGCTTGGTTTGAATCTTTGGGGACCGACAACGAACTTCCGTTTCCCGATCCTGACGTGAATCACAATCGCTCCTGAACCGTGGAAGTCGAATTTCTGAAATCGGTCAAACCCACCATTCGCTGGTTCAAGCGTTACTACATTGCCCTATTTTTTTCCGAAGGTAGGCGAAATGCTGAACAGAAGTGCAAAGCACCGCTAAATCTCCTTGAATCGAACCCGATGATCGGCAAACTGGTCCATGATCTTGTTGATGCTCGTGAGTGTCTCAACAAGAACACTCCGTTTACCCTGAGATACCGTGTTCGGCCGGAGCGCATAAAAGTTTTGTGACCGTTAGACCACCGCAGCGAATTCTCCAACACGCGCAAGCGATAATGGTCAGCACAGATCGAAGGAGCAAGTCCCGACACCCCGCAACCGAGTCATGGGGTCATATTCGCATCAGGAAAGGAACTTGGCGAGGCTCTTTTCGACACATGGCCTTTTTTGACGACAACGGACCCTCACGCTCAATGCCGAGTTGCAGGCGATGCCGTCAAAGATTTCGGTACAGAAACACAACCAAAGAAAGGCGAGATCGAGAATGAAACCCGAAGATCTGTGGGAACACTATCCTGTGCTTTATCACATAGCATGGGGAGGAAGTTGGCCGAGCATCGAAAAATACGGACTGTTGTCGACTTCCGAACTGCTGCAAGAGTACGGAAAGAACGAAGAGGAAATCCGAAACCTCACGCAAGTGAGGCGGGCGGAACCAGTGCAAATCGAGTGTCCAGGCAGGCCGATAGCGGTTCTTCGTGATCAAAAGCCGATGACAGATGAGGGCCTCAAAGAAGCTCTTGTTCCCAAGACTGTCGAACCCGCGCAGTGGTATAAACTGGTGAATTCCATGGTCTTCTTCTGGCCGAACAAGGGTCGGTTCGAAAGAATGCTCAAGAAATATGATAACACGGAACACGACGTATTGGTCGTTTGCACCAAGAGGCTGGTGGACCTGGTGGAATCAGACATTCGGCTCTCCTCGATCAATAGCGGTTTCACAGGCAAAAACCCGAGCAAGAGGGGCCTTGATCACTTCAAGCGTTTTGACGAATATCCGTTTTTCGCCAGGTTGAACCGTCCCAGGATTGGGGTCGAAAACGCCATAGCTGAGGTTTGCGTCGACAAGCGAGTTAGCCGAATACGCGAGGCTGTCATTAGAATCGAGCACGGAACTGTCGGTAAAATTCTGTCGTCGCTTGAGGCATTTCCAGCCTGCTGCCACGGTGTCGGTGATCTAAGCCAAAGCGAAGCCGAGTTGAACGACCCAGTTGATGAACTTGAACGAATAGTTCAGCGTGAAACCAGCGACAGAGACCTCTTACACAGTATCGCTGACCAGCTTGATCGAATCGACGGCCGCTTGGACCGAATTGAGCGGAGGCTCGACCGATTGGAAAATCGACATCGCTGAGTTGACCTGTCGTACCCCCGACAAGGTTGGCCATGTATTCGACCATGGCCAGAGAATAATGGATTTGGATCAGCAGGACAGTCCAGTCCCTATTCAAGTGCATGAATTCACGACACAATGATCTTGTTGCGGACCCGACGGCCAAACCCGAACCGTCCATGACACGAAACTGTTATAACATGAACCGGCAGAACCAACGCATCGCTCAACGTGAATCATCTCATGGCCGGAACCAGGTGCGGACCATGACGCCGGTCCAGCGCAATGTCGTGGTCTCATGCTCAGGAATTCAGCGTCCGACCAAAGAAACAACTTGGCAAGCCAGACTGGCATCACATATATTCGAGCCAACAAAAAAACGTCACAAAGAATGGCGTAACGAGCAGTGGCAACAGCACTCAACCAGTATGACCGTCTGGAGAGCTCGGAGTTGTGGAGAGAGTCTCCCAACGCCCAGCGCCGCGAAGTCGTCGTGTCGCTCAGTCGCACGGCGTTGCTGGTCATGGACCTCAACGACAACGTTCTCGCGCATTGGCATCTCCATGCCATCAACCGGCTGAATCCAAACCGGCATCCAGCAATCTACTCCCCTGGCACCACCGAATCCGAAACAGTCGAGATCACCGATCCGCACATGATCACAGCGATCGAAGCCTGCAACGTCGGCGGCGGTCGCGCTCGAGGATTGGGATCCAGACTCCGCCAACGCATCACGTACGGGTGCCTCGCCGCGACTGTCGCGGCACTGGCCTATTTCGGCACCACATGGCTGCCAGGCGCAGTCGAAAACCAGGCGGTCAAGGTCACCCCCCAGATCAGAATCGAGGCGATCGACGAGTCCCTGCGTGCAGAAATCATCGGCACCAATGGACCCGAATGCGACACGCAGGTCTCAACAGCAGTGCTCGGCGCCATGACCCGCGCGTTGGCGCTCAACACCAGAATCACGGCCAGTTTCGTCGAACTCGGCGACAGGCAAAGCGTGCATCTGCCCGGCGGGCAGATCCTGCTCGACTTTTCACTGCTGGATGACAAAAACGATCCGGAACTCGCAGCAAGCTTCGTGCTCCTGGAACACGCCGCCAGCAGCGATCGCCGCCAGTTCAGGGACCTCGTCCGCTTCGCGGGAACCTGGCACACAATTGCCTTCTTGCTGGGCAAGGACCTCCCCGCAGGAATCTTGCGAGAGTTCGCGCCAATCCTGGTCGCGCAGCCGCCGTCGCCGCAGAATCCCGAACACCTCTTGAAGTTGTTTTCCAATGCGGGCCTCTCCGCCAGCCCCCTCGCCGAGGCGATCGGGATCGACACGCCACTTGGCGAAGCCCTCGCCGCAGCCGAAGAGACCGCTGCACAGGGCAGCGCAGACGGACCGATCGTCGACATGAAAGACTGGGAAGAACTCAGGCAGGCCTGCGCCGTGTGATCAGGAGCGAGGCTCGCGGTCGCGTTCCAGCAAATGACCCTGATCGAGCGTGATCGAGCAGTCGAACCGCTCGGCCAGATCGCGATCATGGGTGGCAATCAACGCCGACATCTCGCTGTCGCGAACAAGTTCCATCATCACCGCAAACACGGATTCCGACGACCCTGAATCCAGATTGCCGGTGGGTTCGTCGGCCAGCAGCAATTCAGGTCGATTTGCGAGCGCTCGGCAGAACGCGACCCGCTGCTGTTCACCCCCGGACAATTCCGAAGGCCGGTGATGCGATCGTTTCGCGATTCCCGTTCGTCGGAGGAGTTCCAGTGCCCAGGCATCCGCACGCCCCCGATCCACCCCTGCAGCAAGCTGCGGCAGAACGATGTTCTCGAGAGCCGAAAACTCCGGAAGCAAATGATGGAACTGATAGACGAAACCGATGTTGCGTCGCCGTGCCCGCGTCCTCATGCGGTCTCGCGCAGCGGCGAAGTCGGTTCCCTTGATCACGACCTCTCCTTCGTCGGGAGAGTCGAGCAGTCCGGAAATGTGCAAAAGCGTTGATTTTCCAGCGCCAGATGGCGCAACCAGCCCGACGATCTCGCCGGGGCGAATGGCCAGATTCACGCCCGCAAGCACCTTGACCTCGCCGATGTGCCCTTTCCGATACGACTTGGTGACCGACACCAGCCGCAGGACATGCTCGTCGTGACGCTCTTCACTCATACCGAAGCGCCTCGACCGGATCCATTCTCGCCGCGCGCCGTGCAGGAAAGTAGGTGACAATCACCGAGAGCCCCGTCGAAAGTCCGACCGCGCTCAGGACATCGGCCAGTTCCAGCCGCGCCGGCAGTTGGCTGAGAAAGCGAACCGACGGATCCCAGACCCCGCCGCCCGCAATGTAATTCACCACCTCGAAAATCGGGTCGATGTACACGACGAACAGACAGCCGAGCGCGACACCAAGAACTGTCCCCGCAATGCCAATCGACGTCCCGCAAATCAGGAACACCCTCAGGACCGATGCTTCGGTCAGCCCGATGGTGCGAAGAATCGCGATGTCACGGCCCTTGTTCTTCACCAGCATCACGAGGCCCGACACGATGTTCATGACGGCAATGAGGACCAGCATCGACAGGATGATGAACATGATGTTGTCCTCCATCCGCAAGGCAGCAAGAAACGCGCCGCTCGAATCCTTCCAGGTCCACAGAACGGTGTCGGGACCAGTTGCCGCCTCGATTGCCCCGATCAGCTCTTCGACCAGTTCCGGGTTCTCGACCATCACCTCGAGTTCGTCGACCCCGTCACCGGTGTTGAAAAACTCCTGAGCGAGATCGAGAGGCATGTAAACGCGGGTTCGATCGATGTCGTACCGACCGACGCCAAAGACGTATCCGACCTCAAAACTGTCAATCCGCGGAGCCGTCCCGAAAGCCGTCTGAACGCCGTCGGGCGATATCAGCGTCAGCCTGTCACCCGGCTGAATGCCGAGGTTGCGCGCGATGCCAACGCCAATCGCAATGCCGGGACCGTAGGCGTCAAGGCTGCCGCGGCTGGTTTCGGGCTGGCTGATCAACGGCAGGGACGCGAGGTCCTCCGGAGTCTCGCCGACAACCTCGACCCCGGCAGTTGCTCCATTGCCCGTCGCCATCACCTGGCCGCGCACAACCGGGGCAACGCGAACCACGCCTGAAACGCCAGCAACCGCCGCGACCATCGCGTCGTGATCCTCGATGCGCGGACGCAAGCCGGGACCGGGGGCCGTGCTCCGCGTCGGGTATACCGTGACATGGGCATTCGCGCCGAGGATCGTGGCCGTGAATTCGGTTCGAAATCCGGACCGCACGGCAAGCGTGGCAATCAAGGCAAAGACCGCAAGCGCAATCCCAATGAGCGAAATCCACGTCATGACGCTGATGCCGCCCTCGCTGCGACGCGAACGCAGATAGCGCCAGGCGATCAGCCACTCGAACCCGGCGAAAGGCCGAACCCGACTTTCCCTGCCTTGTCCGCGATGTTTCACGAGATGCAAAATCTCCGAGAACTGGCCAGTTGCGCAATTCTGCCGGCAGCGTGAGTCCGAGGATATCTGCTCACCACATCAGCGCCTCAATTGCCAGTTGGCAAACCCCTGATCCGGTCGATGGCCTCATCGGGACCGAGTTCGACGGTCTCGCCCGTCCGACGCGACGTCAACTCCACCATGCCCCGTTGAAGACCTCTGGGCCCGATCGTGATCCGCCACGGAAGCCCGATCAGGTCCATGGTCGCGAACTTCGCCCCGGCCCTTTCGTTCCGATCGTCATAGAGCGGGTCGAGACCGGCAGCCCTCGCGAGGTCGTAGATCCGCTGCGATGCCGAATCTGTGTCGCCATCACCTTGCCTCAGGTTGACGATCCCGACATCGAACGGCGCCACCGCCGCCGGCCAGATGATCCCCTTCTCGTCGTGACTCGCCTCGATGATCGCGCCGGCAAGGCGCGAGACGCCAATTCCATGCGAACCCATGTGGAGCAAGGCCGTCTTGCCATCGGCATCGACAACCTTTGCACCCATCGGTTCGGAATACTTGGTGCCAAAATAGAAGATCTGCCCAACCTCGATGGCACGCGAACTCATGCGGCGATCTTCTGGGATCTCCGCGAACAAGGCCTCGTCATGGGTGTCGTCGGTCCGGGCGTAGGGAGATGTCCACTCATCAAAGATCCGCGCGCATGCATCCCAATCGTCATAGTCGACCTCGCGGTCTCCCAGAGTCAGATCGAGGATGCGGCTGTCAAAGAAGACTTCCGACTCGCCGGTGTCCGCGAGCACCAGAAATTCGTGGCTGTGATCGCCGCCGATCGGACCGGTTTCGGCCCTCATCGGAATCGCCTTCAGCCCCATGCGTTCGTACGTGTTGAGATAGCTGACCATGTGGCGGTTGTAGGAGTGAATCGCCGAAGGCTGATCCACGTCGAAATTGTACCCGTCCTTCATCAGGAACTCGCGGCCGCGCATGACGCCAAATCGAGGCCTGATTTCGTCGCGGAACTTCCACTGGATGTGATACAGCGTCAGAGGCAGGTCCCGGTATGAATGCACCGATGACCGAACAATGTCCGTGATCAGCTCTTCGTTGGTCGGCCCGTACAGCATGTCCCGGCCGTGACGGTCGGTAATCCGGAGCATCTCCTCCCCGTAATCGTCGTACCGGCCGCTTTCGCGCCACAAGTCGGCCGACTGCAACGTGGGCATCAGCATTGGATGATGCCCGGCACGGATCTGCTCCTCGTGAACGATCTGCTCGATGCGACGGAGCACGCGATAACCAAGCGGTAACCACGAATAGATACCCGCGCTCGCCTGCCGGACCATTCCGGCGCGCAACATCAGCCTGTGGCTGACGATCTGCGCCTCAGCCGGATTCTCCTTGAGGATGGGCAGAAAGTATCGCGACATCTTCATTGCGCGGTTCCCCTTGTCGGTCCTGGCCAGAACCTCCGTCAACGGCGCCAATGACCGCAGGCGAAATGGAGAAACCGGCAAGCTCGCGGATTGCCATACGGGAATTCACCGAGCAAGGCAAATCGGCCCCTTTCGTTCATCCATCATTCAATGACTTGAAATAAAACGCTTTTTGTCACTCTATCCTCAAAGGAAAAGGCAAGCGTCGGCAGTCGATCACGCGGCAGTAATGCCGACTCAGGTCGCGACGATCGGAACCTTTCCGATGGTGCGGGCCAGAGCATCGAAGCGCCGATGCACAGTCTCCCCCAAAATGCCCTGGCCACGACCGGACAGATCGAGCCTGACGTGCTCGGAATCGATCGAAAGAACGCCCATGCGATCGGTCGTCGCGCCGCCGAGCAGCGCGCCCAGCCGCATGGCCTTGCCAAGGGTCTTGGCATCCTGGCGTTCCTGCTCCGTCAGAAATGCGGTGAACATGCGGTTGGAGCCGTTGTCGACCGACTTGCTGTAACGATGGAACAGCGACATCCCGATGAAAACGCGGCCGGGGTGATCAAGGCCCGAGAGGTTGGCACGGGTGGCATTGTCGAGGCACACCTCCGCGCGATAGTCCGGATGGGCCCGCCAAGTCACGTCATGGAGCAGGCAGGCGGCCAGGATCAATCGCTGACGCTCCTCGTCTGCATCCGGGAACAACGGTCTGACCCACTGCCCCAGCCGTCCGCCGAACCCCGGAAAACGGGCAGAACTTCTCTCCATGGCCCGAGCGACCTCGATCAGCGGATCGCGTCGCCGAAGACTTTCCGGCAGGCTTTCGTAGAGCAGTCCCTCGCGAATCCCATACCCGGAAACCGCAATGTCGGCGGGGCGAAAGACGTCGACCAGAACACCGAGAATTCGCGCGGCGCCCGGCACGTGCTCCAGTCTCCCCTCCGAGACCGAGGAGCCGGCAGCCATCTCCTTCGGCGCCATGGAACGAATGCGCGAGAGGGTGGCGCTCAACTGCTCGGGCGACATCTTGTATTCGTGCAGGACCCTCAGCGGATAGTCACGGAATTCCATGTCCAGTCGCGCAATCGCGCGAAACGAACCTCCAACCAGAAACAGCCGGAGACCGGGACGAGGGAAGCGGCTCCGCAAGGCCTGAATGCGTCGCGTCAGTTCGCCTTCGGACTGGCTGCCGTTCTGATCGTCGAAACGAAAGGTCAACGACCCGAGCGGCGTGCTCTCCACCTTGCCGACCGATCCGTTCGTGACCTCCGCGACTTCCATCGACGCGCCACCCATGTCGCAGACAAGACCGTTCGCATCCGGCCAGCCGAGAAGAACGCCTTGCGCGGACAGACGCGCCTCGCCCCGACCGCTCGCGATCATGATGTCGAGGCCGGTGCGCCGGAGGGCCTCCTCGCAGAATGCCACCCCATCCGTCGCTTCCCGAACAGCCGCGGTCGCGACGGTCCGCAGCGACGTGATTCCCAGCACCTCCACGAGAGCCGCGAAACGCTCGAGGGCTGCCAGGGCGCGCACGCGTCCCTCCGGGTTGAGGCGACCCGTTTCGTGCAAGCCCTTGCCAAGACCGCAGAGAATCTTCTCGTTGTAGAAATAGGCCGGGGACCGCGCCGCGCCGTCGAAAACGACGAGCCGCACGGAGTTCGACCCGACATCGATGATGCCGACACGCCTGAGGTGTTCGTGGGTCCCTGCCCCGCCGTGAGCCCCGGTTTCGATCATCGACACCGAAATTCTCTCGGTCCGATCATGCCTGGAAACGATTGAGCGAAGCGCCCACGCCGATCAATTCGAGTGGGTCAGCGCAGGCACGTCCTTCGCACCGACCGAGCCGCGCCCGCTCAGCGACGGATTCTCGAGAAAGAACTGGTGGCAATTGAACATCCGTTCTCCATCCGCCCCGGCGTGGCGGACATACGTTCCATCGGGCTGCAGGACCCAGCTGTTCGACTGATCCGCGAGATTGGCCGCCATGATCTGACTCATGATCTGGGCGTGCACGGTGCTGTTTGTGATCTCCACCAGCGTCTCGACCCGGTAGTTGAGATTTCTGCCCATCCAGTCGGCAGACGACATGAACACCCGCGCTCGCGGCGACGGCAGGCCGTGGCCGCTTCCAAAACACACGATCCGCGAGTGTTCGAGAAACCGCCCGACGATCGACTTGACGCGTATGTTGTCGGAAAGCCCGGCAATTCCGGGGCGGAGACCGCAAATGCCGCGAACGACCAGCGAGATCTGAACCCCGGCCCCCGACGCCCGATACAGCGCATCGATGACATCGGGCTCGATGATTGCATTCATCTTTGCCCAGATCGCGCCGGGCTTGCCCGATTGCGCAACCCGGATCTCGTTCTCGATGAGCCCCAGCAGGTACTCCTTGAGATAGATCGGCGAGACCGAGAGATTCTCGAGACCCTCGGGACGGGCATAACCCGAAATGTAGTTGAAGATCTTGGTGGCTCCCCGCCCGAGTTGGGGATTGCAGGTGAACAGCGACAGATCAGTGTACACTTTGGCAGTGATCGGGTGATAGTTCCCGGTTCCAAAGTGCGTGTAGGTCACCAGATGGTCCTCTTCGCGCCGGACGACCGTCGAGATCTTGGCATGAGTCTTCAGATTGAGAAATCCGTAGACGACGATGACGCCGGCGGTCTCGAGGCGTCGCGACTGCCTGATGTTCGCGGCCTCGTCGAACCGTGCCTTGAGCTCGACAAGCGCCGTGACCGACTTGCCGTTCTCGGCCGCCTCACACAGCGCTTCGACGATCGGCGACTGGTTCGATGTCCGGTAGAGGGTCTGCTTGATCGCGACCACGTTGGGGTCGCGGGCCGCCTGCTGCAGAAACCGCACGACGATGTCAAAGCTCTCGTACGGGTGATGGAGCAGCATGTCCTTCTGCCGGATCGCGGAGAAAATGTCGCCGTCGAAGTCCTGAACACGTTCCGGGGTCCGCGGCTGAAACGCGGACCACAGCAGATCCCGGCGATGGTCGATGATCAGCCCTTCGAGATCGGATATCCCGACGATTCCATCGACGATGTTGACATCGGACTCGGCCATCGCCTGCGCTTCGAGGATCTTCTGGGTGAGGTGTTCGGGCCCGCCCGAGGACACGGTCAACTGGATGACTTCACCCCGCCGCCGACGTTTCAGCGCGGTCTCGAACTCTCTGACGAGGTCGATCGCCTCGTCTTCAACCTCGAGGTCGCTGTCGCGGAGCGGACGGAAAACGCAATGTCCCTTGAGCGAGAATTCCGGAAACAGCGTGCCGACGAACTCCAGGACCACGTCCTCGAGCAAGGCGCGGCGGGTCTGCCCGTTCCTTCCGTCAGGCAGGGTGACAAAACGATCCAGTGGCTGGGGCAACGGGAGCAGCACCTGCAACTGGCGCCGGTTCTGGCGTTCCTTCAACTGGACGGCGAGGGTCAACCCGCCGCTTGCGATGAAGGGGAACGGATGAGCGGGATCGACGGCGAGAGGGCTGAGAATCGGAAAGATGTTGTTGTCGAATTCCGTCTTGAGGACCTTTCGATCCTGCGCGGTGAAGCGATCGCGATCCACGAGAATGATGCCGGCCGCATGAAGTTCCTCGCGCAGCGAGGTCCAGCACTCCTGCTGATCGGAGATCAGGCTCCTGACACCTTCATTGATCTTCGCGACTTGCTCGCCAGGCGTCAGCCCGTCCTGCGATGGCGTGAAGATCCCTTCACTGACCTGCTGGCGCAGCCCGGCGACCCGAACGGTGAAGAACTCGTCGAGATTGCTTCCCGAGATCGACAGCATGCGGAGGCGTTCGAGCAGCGGAACATCCGGATTCCCGGCCTGTTCGAGCACGCGCCGATTGAATGACGCCCAACTCAATTCGCGGTTGAAGAATCGCTCGGGTCCGGAGAAGTCGCCAACCACCTGGAGCGCGTCAGCAGGGGACGAATTCAGGAAGTCGCCGTTGACGATGTCATGCGCACACGGGTCGCTGACCGATTTCGAGGTTTCGACTTCTGGCGAAATGGCTTCGATCTGTTGCATGCATGCCTCCCGAACGCGATCGGCCTGCCCGCTGCAAATGGCGCCAGCCGGTCTGGGTTCCGCACAACCGGAATACGCTATCAGGTGCGGATTTCCAAGCGCGGCTGCGCCGGTTCGGGTCAGATGTCCGGCTTTTTCGACACGTTTTGCGCGAATTCGCCTTGATCGAGGACTGCGCCGGCCAGTTTTCGGGTGATCGGCCTCCGGCGTTTCAGCGAGGCATGATCAAGCGCTTCCACGACCTGCTCCGCTGCCACGAAGGACCGCTCGATGCGGCGGACGAGATACTCCAGCACGTTCGGCGGGCAGATCAGCTGCCGGTCCGCGATCGATTTTGCGAGCAATCCATGCAGAAGCTCGTCATCGGGGTCCGTGATGACGGCCTGCGAGATCGCCGCAAGGCGGGTGGAAAGTTCCGGGCTGAGTGGGTGCCAGTCCGGCGGCAGGCCGCGAGCGGTCATCAGCAGCGTCGCGCGACGTCCTGCGAGGAAGTTCATCGCGTGCATGAGGGCAAGATCGATTTCGGGGCGACCAGCGACCGCGTGAATGTCCTCGATGCACAGCGCGCTGACGTCCGAGCGAAACACGCCGTCCGGTTCGCGGTTCGCGGCAAGCTCCGCGCATTGGATGACTTCGGCCCCCTCGTACCGCGCCCAGGCGCCAGCAAGGTGCGACTTGCCCGATTTTTCGGGACCGCAGATGAGGCAGCAGTGGTTCTGCCAGATGTCCGGACGACCAAGCAGCGTCACCGCATTCCGGTTTGCCTCGGCGATGAGGAAGTCGTGACCGTCGCGCGACGCGAGGACAGGCATGTCGAAAACCAGCTGTTCAGCCATTGTCCGCCAAGTCAAACAAAGGGAAGAATTTCAATGATCGGCGCTCACTTGCCGTGCGTCCGGCCCTGGTAGAGGCGGCCCGCAAGGTAGTGACGAAGAGCAAAACTCGAGAACACGCCGATGCAGGCAGTGATCGGCACGGCCAGCAGAAGCCCGGTAAACCCGAACAGGGTTCCAAAGACCGCCAGTGCAAAAATCAGCCACACCGGATGCAGGCCGACCGCCTTGCCGACCAGCTTTGGTGTCAGGAAATTCCCCTCGACCGCCTGGCCAACCACAAAGATCAAGGCCACGACACCAATTAGGATCGGAGAGTCCCAGAACTGGAACAGGGCGAGGCCGATCGACAAGAGACCGCCGATCACGGCACCCACATAGGGAATGAACGTCAGCGCTCCGGCTGCCACGCCGATCACGAGGCCGAATTCGAGGCCCACGAGCATCAGACTCACGGCATAAAACACGGCCAGTATCGCGCAAACCGAGAATTGTCCCCGGACGAAACTCGCAAGCGCCGCATCCACCTCGGAAACGAGCGATCGGACCGTCTCCTGGTGATCGCGCGGCAACCAGCCGTCGATCGTGGCGATCATCCTGTCCCAGTCGAGCAGCATGTAGACCGCAACCACCGGCGAGACCACCATGATCACGAGGATATCGACAATGGTGACCGCAACCGAAAGGACACGTCCCGCGAGTTCTGCGCTGCGACCGCTGACCTGGCTGATCATCGAGTTCACCGTCTCGGCGGGGAACGACCCCTCTTCCATCAAGTCCGGAAACCATGCGGCGGCGAATTCGCGCGCGATGCGCAGGTAGTCAGGCAACGCTTTCGCGAGATCGATGGCCTGGTTGATCAGCATGGGAACGAGAACCGCGATCAGAATCAGCACCACCAGGATCGCGACCAGGGTGATCAGGAGAGTTGCAAGGACCCGCGAGAACCCCGCCGCTTCCAGCCGGTCCGCGATCGGATCCAGAAAATAGGCAAGAGCCATGCCGATGACGAACGGCAACAGCACATCACCAAGCAGCCAGAGCGTGATCGCAAGCAGAAATGCGCCGGACAGCCAGTAGGCAAGCTGTGTCCTGGGACTCAACGCCAATTGATTGCCCCAATGCCAGAATCGCTCACGGACGAGCAATGATCCGCTTGCCGACGACGGTCATGTTCACCTGAAAACGACATGACACCGATCGTCACCGGCCTGTCGCTCCCGTTCCCTGTGCCGCGGTCTGAAGCCAGTTGATGTAGACGCGTTCGGCATGGTCGAGGAACCTTGGCATTTCGGCCGCGCAGGCGGCCCCGAGTTCGGCCTCGCCGTCCGGACCCAGCGCATCCCGCAACGCACTGGCGTATTCGGGGATCAGCGCCCAGTTCGCCACCGTGTCGTCCTCGATTTCGAGATGAAACTGGACCGAATGGGCGCGAGGGCCCCATTGCATCGCTTGGATTCGGCATTCGTTCGTCGTCGCGAGGCAGCGCGCGCCATCAGGCATCCGGGTGACCTCGGCCCCGTGCCACTGCAGGCACTTGAACACTTCCGGCAAGCCGTCGAAAAAGATGCTGCCGGCACCGTCTTCGGTCAGACCGACGTCCAGCACGCCGATTTCGGGGGTGGCGGATTTGCCGCAAGCGCCGCCCAGCGCCTCGGCAAGCAGCTGATGCCCGAGGCACAGACCCAGAAACGGCAGTCCCTTGTCCTGAACGGCCTCGCGGATGAAGCGTTTTTCCTCGACCAGCCACGGGTGCTTGTCTTCTTCCCAGACATCCATCGGTCCGCCGAGCACCCACAGCGCGTCGAAGCCGTCGATCGTCGGCAGCGGTTCGCCTTCGTCGAGCTCGACGGAAACCCAGCTGTGCCCGTCTTCACGCAGGAACTTTCGAAATGCCCCGGGATGCTCGCACGCAGCGTGCTGGAGGACGAGAATGTGCACGGTCAAGCTCTCCCTGTTTCTCGAGAAAAACCTACACCGTCCGAACGAGGGTCTGCAACCGATTTGCGCCTCGCGGTGGGGTCGTGACGACCGCAACTGCAGCCGCCATCGGCAACAACGATCGGCGTTCCTCGACCCTCCTACCGTCACGAGCGCGAGCGGCTTTCGCCGTGGGGCCGTTCTCACTTGCAACGGCAAGCATGCAGGCCACAAGAATTCGCCGACATCCGGCACCGCTCTGAGCCAGTCAGTTGCCCCGGGCCGAGACCTGCAAACCGCGTCCACGCCTTCGGAACTGGCCAGGCGTCAGGTCGTGCGCGCGCCGAAACGCGGCGGAGAAATGCGATGATCCGGAAAACCCCGTCGCGAAGGCAATCTCGGTCAGGCTGAGTGTCGAGTGCCCGAGCAGACGCGCGGCGGTCTCGAGTCGCATCCGCCTGTAGTGTTCCATCGCCGTCCTTCCAGCGTGGCTGTGAAACAACCGATTGAGCTGTCGTCCCGAGACGCCCGACAGTCGCGCCAGCTGCTCGAGCGTAAGGGGGTCGGCGATGTGTGATTCCATCAACGCGACAGCGTCGAGCACGGGCCGAGATGACGCCCCGATTGGTTCGATCGGCCCGGCTCGTTGCGGACCCGCCGACGGTCTGATGTCGGTGTGAAGAAACCAGTCGCTCACGGAGCGGGCGAATTCCGATCCGAATCGCCCGGACAGCAACGCGTGCATGAGATCGACCGGTGCCGTGCCGCCTCCGCAGGTCACCCGGTCGCGGTCCATGACGTAAAGGCTCCGCTCGAGAATGAGGTCTGGGACGGTCTCGGACAGCGCCTGCGCATGCTCCCAGTGAACCGTCATCCGTCGCCCTCGCATGACGCCCGCTCGCGCGAGAAGAACCGGACCGCCCGAGACACCGCCAAGCACGCACCCCATCGATGCGAGCTTTCGATACCAGCCCTTCATTCGCGAAATGTCGACGGCAAACGGATCGCCGCCCGCGATGACCAGAATCAGGTCGGCATCGAGTACGCCGCCGATGGCCCCATCGACCGGAACAACCACCGACCCGGAACTCCTGACGGCATCGCCGGTTTCGCCGAAATGCCTCACTTCGCAAATCGATCGCCCCGACAGAATGTTGGCGGCGCGGAGCGGTTCGACGACCGATGCGTAGGCCATCAGCGGGAATCCCTCGATCAAGTGGATCGCGACCCGGAAATTCTCCGACCTTGGCTCAGTCATGTCCATGTGTTGATATGAACTGTCCGTTTTCTGATAGTCAACGTCGAATTCGGGGACAATCATCTGCCCGACCGCGAACGCCTGCGTCGCGCCGCTGACCAGATCAACAGGGCCTGTGACATGCCGTATTCAGCCTTCAGGCTGCTCAAAGAGGGACTGACCGGAAATCGCGGCTGGCGTCCCGCCTGGCGCGATGCCGAACCGAAGTCCGATTACGACATCGTCGTGGTCGGCGGCGGCGGTCACGGACTCGCAACGGCCTATTATCTCGCGCGGAATCACGGGCTGACTCGCGTCGCCGTTCTCGAAAAGAACTGGCTGGGCTCGGGCAATGTCGGCCGGAACACGACGATCATCCGATCCAACTATCTGCTGCCCGAAAACGAGCCGTTCTACGAGCACTCTCTCAAGCTGTGGGAGAATCTCGAGCAGGACCTCAACTACAACGCCATGGTCTCGCAGCGCGGCATTCTCAACCTGTTCCATTCCGACCCGCAACGCGACGCCTTCGTCCGTCGCGGCAACGCGATGCGCCTCGCCGGCGCCGATGCGGAGATTCTCGACGAGGCGGGCCTTCGCAAGATGTGTCCCGAACTCGATTTCGACAACGCCCGCTTTCCGATTCGCGGCGCGTTATGGCAACCGCGCGGCGGAACCGTCCGCCACGATGCGGTCGCCTGGGGGTTTGCCCGCGGAGCGGACCGCCTCGGCGTCGACATCATTCAGCAATGCGAAGTGAACGGGTTCATTCTCGAAGGCGGCGTCTGCAAGGGCGTCAAGACCAGCAAGGGCCCCGTTCGGGCCGACAAGACCGCCGTTTGCGTTGCGGGATCATCGAGCCGGGTCATGGCGCTTGCGGGCCTCCGCCTTCCCATCGAGTCTCACGTCCTGCAGGCCTTTGTCTCGGAAGGCCTCAAGCCCGTGCTTCCGGGTGTCATCACCTTCGGGGCAGGGCATTTCTACATCAGCCAGTCGGACAAGGGCGGTCTGGTCTTCGGCGGCGACATTGACGGCTACAACTCCTATGCCCAGCGCGGCAATCTGCCGTGCGTGGAGGATGTCTGCGAAGGTGGCATGGCGATCATGCCGATGATCGGACGGGCCCGGCTTCTCCGGATGTGGGGCGGCTTGGTCGACATGTCCATGGACGGATCGGCGTTCATCGATCGCACGGAAATCGACGGACTCTATTTCAACGGCGGCTGGTGCTACGGCGGCTTCAAGGCCACACCGGCCAGCGGCTACTGCTATGCGCACCTTCTGGCTCACGACGAACCCCACCCGTTCGCGCGCGACATGCGCCTCGACCGGTTCCGAACGGGGCACCTGATCGACGAAAAAGGTCAGGGCGCCCAGCCGAACCTGCATTGAACGAGGGACCGGCACAGTGACACCGACTGCCACCATCAGCCTGACCAAAACCCAAGGCGTCGTCGGAATCGCCACACTGACCGGGTCTCCGTTCACGGCCCTGGATTATTGGCACGAGGCCGCCTGCTCTCGCCAGTTTTCGCGGAGCCTGCCATGATCATCGAACACCCCCTGCTCGGTCCGCGAGACGCAGCCGAATTCGTCTATCTCGGCGATGCCTCGCTCCTAGACAGACCCGACTGGACCCACGACGACGCTGCGGAGCAATTCCACGACTACCTGCATCTGCGCGACAACCCGGCTGGCGAGATCAGGGAGCTGTGGTTTCACGAGCACGGCGACCGCAGCTGGCTGGTCGTCACCAGGAACACCCTCACCCACGAGATCACGAGGGTCGAGCTCGCGCGAGACTGCGCAACCGGAGCGGAGACCGATCGATGAGCGGCGGCTATCGCATCGGCGGTGACGCTGAGAGCGCACACTCGCGTCTGAATTTCACCTTCAACGGTCGACCGCTCGCGGGGCGTTCGGGCGACACGCTGGCAGCGGCGCTCCTCGCCAACGGGCAACGGCTGGTCGGACGGTCATTCAAGTATCACCGACCGCGGGGCATCCTTTCAGCCGGTCCGGAAGAGCCGAACGCGTTGCTTCAACTGCACAGCGGCGCGTGGCAGGAACCCAACACGCGCGCAACCGTCACCGAACTGTTCGACGGGCTCGAGGCCAGAAGCCAGAATCACCGTGGCTCGCTTGAACGCGACTTCCTCGCGGTCAACGACCTCCTGTCGCCGTTTCTGAGCGCCGGCTTCTATTACAAGACATTCATGTGGCCGAAGTCGTTCTGGGAGAAGGTCTACGAGCCGATAATAAGGTCATCGGCCGGCTTGGGGCGTCTCAGCGGTCTCGAAGACCCGGGGTCCTACGACAAGGGCTTCCTGCACTGCGACCTGCTGATCATCGGTTCCGGGCCGGCGGGACTTGCCGCCGCGCTCTCGGCAGCGCCATCGGGGCTTCGCATCATCCTCGCGGACGAGGACTTCGTCATGGGCGGCCGTCTCAATGCCGAGACCTACGCAATCGACGACCAGCCGTGCCGCGACTGGGCGGCCGCTGCTCTCGGCGAACTCGCATCGTTCGACAATGTCCGCCTGATGCCGCGAACGACGGTCTTCGGGGCCTATGATCACGGCACTTTCGGCGCGCTCGAACGCAGGACCGATCACCTCGCGCCGGGCAGTTCGACCACCCCGCGGCAGGTATTCTGGCGGATCCGTTGCAAGCGATCGATCCTCGCGTCGGGGGCCATCGAGCGGCCGATCGCCTTTGGAAACAACGACAGGCCAGGAATCATGCTTGCCGGCGCCGTGCGCGCGTATGCCAACAGATTCGATGTCGCCTGCGGACACTGCGTCGCGGTGCTCACGAACAACGACAACGGCTGGCGAACAGCCGCCGACCTGCGCGCGCGGAATGTCGAGGTCGTCGCCGTCATCGACACGCGGCCGAGTTCCCCGCCCATCGAGCTTCCCGACGTCGAGGCGATCACGGGACAGGCCGTGCTCACGACGTCCGGGCGCAAGGGTCTGCGGTCGATCACGCTCACGAACGGTCGGCGCATCGACCTGGACTGCCTTGCCGTCTCGGGTGGATGGAATCCGTCGATTCACCTGACCTGCCACACGGGCGGGCGACCCAACTGGAGCGACGAAATCGCGGGCTTCGTCCCGGGCAAGATCTTGCCGCAGGGAATGCGGGTTGCAGGTGCCGCAAACGGGGCACTGACACTTGATGCCGCACTGCAGGGCGGGCGGTCATCGGCGAACGCGGTTCTCGACGATCTCGGCAAGCCGGAAACCGTCTGGACGGTTCCCGAAACGCCGGAAGACCTCTGCGGGATCAGCCCGTACTGGCAGGTGCCCGGATGCCGGCATCGGGCGTGGATCGATTTCCACAACGACGTCACCCAGAAGGACGTCGCGTTGTCGCGGCGGGAGGGTTTCGGAGCGGTCGAGCACCTCAAGCGCTACACGACGCTCGGGATGGGAACCGACCAGGGCAAGACGTCCAATGTCCTCGGGCTCGCGATCGTTGCCGATCTGTCCGGCAAGTCGATCCCGGAAGTCGGAGCCACGGTGTTTCGACCTCCCTACACACCGGTTCCGATCGGGGCCTTCGCCGGGCGCAGCCGGGGCAAGGATTTCCGGCCCGCGCGACTGACCCCGTCGCATCAATGGGCCGTCGAGCAGGGAGCCGTGTTCGTCGAGGCTGGCAGCTGGCGCCGCGCGCAATGGTTTCCGCGCGCGGGGGAGACCCACTGGCGGGAATCGGTCGATCGGGAAGTTCGCATGACCCGCAGCACGGCAGGGTTCTGCGATGTCACGACTCTCGGCAAGATCGACCTCAAGGGCCGAGATGTCGGGAGATTTCTCGATCGGGTCTACACTGGCACGTTCTCCACCCTGCCGGTGGGCAAGGTCCGCTACGGGCTGATGCTGCGCGAAGACGGGATTGCCTATGACGACGGAACCACGGCCCGCCTGTCGGAAAACCACTATGTCATGACCACGACGACAGCCAACGCCGCAACCGTCTTCCGAAACCTGGAATTCGCAAGACAGTGCCTGTGGCCGGATCTCGACGTTCACATGGTCTCGATCACCGATGGCTGGGCGCAGTTTTCGGTTGCGGGCCCCAGATCGCGAGAGATCCTGCGGTGCATCATCGACCCGGAGCACGACATCTCGAACGACGCCTTTCCCTACATGGCCTGCGGCGAAGTCAGCGTTTGCGGCGGGCTGCAGGCGCGTCTGTTCCGGATATCGTTCTCGGGTGAACTCGCCTACGAGATCGCCGTGCCTGCCCGTTACGGCGATGGCATGATCAGGCGTCTGGCCGATGTCGGCGCCGACTTCGATGCCGGGCCTTACGGAACCGAGGCGCTCGGCGTCATGCGCATCGAAAAAGGGCACGCATCGGGCAATGAACTCAATGGCCAGACGACAGCGTTGAATCTCGGGCTGAGCGGCATGGTGTCGACCAAGAAGGACTTCATCGGCAAGACCCTTGCCCAGCGTCCGGAGCTGAACCGCGACGACGCCATTCGCCTCATGGGGTTTGTCCCGATCGACCAATCGGCGGGGCTGAGCGCCGGGGCGCATTTTCTGTCGGTGGGGTCGGAACCGACGATGGAGAACGACGAGGGATGGATGTCGTCGACCGCCTACTCGCCCAATCTTGGCCATCATGTCGGGCTCGGCTTCATTCGACGCGGCCAGGACCGCGTGGGCGAGGTCGTGCGCGCCTGGGACGGCTTGAGAGGAACCGACATTCAGGTGAGGATCGTCTCGCCGCATTTCCTTGATCCGAAGGGAGAACGGCTCCGTGGCTGATTGGCAACGCAAACCCTTGGAACCGGTCGATTTTCTGGGCAGATCCGGCGACAATGTCCTGGCAGGCGGGTCGATCGAACTCCATGAACTGGGCGGTCTCGAACTCGTCCACGTTGCCGTTCAGCGCGAACGGCTGCCGCAACTGATCGAGCGCCTTCAAGACAGCGTCGGCCTGGCCTGGCCCGAGCCCGGTCGCTTCGTTGCGTCCCGCGCCACCGCAGCCGGCCCGAGCGAAGAGCCTTTGCGCATGATGTGGCTTGCCCCTGATCAGTGCATGGTTCTCGCACCGCGCGGAAGCGCCGAACTTGCGCGTGTCATTGAATCCATCGAGCCTTTCGGCCACGTGACCGACCAGAGCGACAACTGGGTGGCAGTGAACTTTGCCGGCGAACTCGCGGTCCCGGCGCTCGAGCGCATTTGCCCGCTCGACCTGCACATCTCGGCGATGCCGCACGGAAGCGCCGCGCGCACGGTGATGGAGCATCTGGCCGTGATCATCGCAAGGGTGTCCGATGACGGATTCGTCCTGTTGTCGCCGAGTTCGTCGGCGCACTCGTTCCGCCACGCGCTCGTGACGTCGGTGGCCAATCTCGGCGACTGAGGCGTCGGCCCTTCCCCCGCGTCAGCCGCCTGATGTGTCCTCGCGGGGTGCTCGCCGCGCGGTCAATTCACCGCGAAGCGCTCATGACATGAGGCCGAGACGCTGCACCTCCTCCAGCGAGGCATCGAGTGCACGCCTTGCCTTTTCGACAAGCAGATCGATCTCGTCCGTTGTGATGATCAACGGCGGCGAGATGACCATCGTGTCGCCGACACAGCGCATGATCAGGCCGTTCTCGAAACTCTGCCCCCGGCAGATCCGGCCGACCTGTCCGGCCTCGCCGTCGAACTTGGCGCCCTGGCGATCCTTGTTCGGCGTGAGCTCGAGCGCGGCCATGAGACCGCAGGATCTGGCCTCCCCGACCAGAGGATGATCGCCAAGCGTCGCCCAGCGCTCGGCGAGGTGCGGCCCCGCCACCTCTCCGGCGTGGGTCACGATATCCTCGTCCTGCATGATTCGAATGTTCTCGAGCGCAACAGCGCAGGCCACGGGGTGACCGGAGTAGGTGTAGCCGTGAAAGAACTCGCCCGATTCGTTCAGGGCATTCGCGATGTCGCTGGAGACGATCGATGCGCCGATCGGCAAGTATCCCGAACTCAGACCCTTTGCCACGGTCATGATGTCGGGCCTGATTCCAAAGGTGTCGGAACCGAACCAATTGCCGGTTCGTCCAAAGCCGCAGATGACCTCATCGGCGATCAGCAGAATCTCGTGCTCGTCGCAGATTCTCTGGATTTCCGGCCAGTAGGTCGATGGTGGAATGATGACGCCGCCAGCGCCGAGCACCGGTTCGCCGATGAATGCCGCGACCCGATCTTCGCCGAGTCGCTGGATTTCGCTTTCCAGTTCGCGAGCCCTTTGAAGCCCGAATTCCTCCTGATCCGTCCCCTCGCCTTCCTTGTACCAGTCGGGTTGCCCGATATGGGAGATGTCCGGGATCGGCAGCCCGCCCTGTCGGTGCATGTCCGCCATGCCACCGAGGCTTGCGCTTCCCATGGTCGAGCCGTGATAGGCATTCCTGCGCGAGATCACGACGTTCTTTTCGGGTTTGCCCATGACTTCCCAGTACCGACGGACAATCCGCAGGTTCGTGTCGTTGGCTTCGGAGCCCGAACTGGCAAAGAACGAATGCGAGAGCCCATCGGGCGTCAGTTCGGCGAGCTTGCTTGACAGGGCGACGGCCGGCGGGTGCGTGGTGTGAAAGAAAGTGTTGTAATAGGCCAGTTGCCGCATCTGCCTGGCAGCGGCATCGGCGAGTTCCGCGCGCCCGTATCCGATGTTGACGCACCAGAGTCCGGCCATTCCATCGAGATACTCTCGGCCTTCGGTATCGGTGATTGTCACGCCATTGGCAGTTGCCACGACACGGGCACGCTCGTCCTTGAGCGCCTTGCCATCGGTGAACGGATGCATGTGATGAGCGGCATCCAGTTCCTGGAGCATTTCGGTGGGAAGTTCACGTGAGGCAGAGTCCATGGCGAAATCCTGTCGCAGTCTCAAATTGGTGAATCCGTGTAACACCATGCCCACCGGAAATGCCAGTCGCCGCGGCAGCGAAACCGCCTGATCTATCGATGCCTCAACCGGTACCGGGTGGTGCCGTTCACGACCCTTGGTGAACCTCTTTGGTGATCTGTCTACTCGCCAGAACGAACTGTCAATTTCAGGTCCGCGAGTTGATCGTGCAATTTCACTCGCCTTTGCAACCGGAACGGGGTCCTGATCCGTCGCGCGTTCGCGACCTCCGCCCGGTCAACGCGAACGGCCTGGCTCCAGGAGCGGAGAGTCATCAACTCTCTCGGAGGGCGGTGTGTCCAATTCCAGTTCAGCCGGGCCGGAGTGTACCGCGCCGCGAGACATGCCCGTCGCCTCGGCGACCCGCGATACCCCGCCATGCCCCAGTACATGGGCCTCGGCTGCCGCCCAATGACGTAGGCTGCGCTCGCCCAGAACTGGACGAAGTGACCGGTAATTTTCCCGATGTGCTTCCGCCGCACCATTCATGGCAGCATCTGTGGCTCCGCATGGATGAATGGATCAAATGTTGAACGGACGCACGCAACGACGACGTCATCAAAAAGGTGGGAGGTATCAAATGTCGGTGCTTGTTCGGAGAGTCGCTGCACCAGAACGAATTGCCAAAAAAATGGCGTCAATACCGACTTTGCCCGCCAAACACTTCATCGATCGTCTTTGCGGTCATCAACCGCTCGAGCCAGACGTCAAGGTTGTCGATGCTTGCCTTGCGAACGGTCGCAATCCGTGAGCTTGAGAGATCCCCGAATTTCAGCCGAGCCTGACGAAGGAAGGTCTCTGCCTTGCCTTCGACGATCCCTTCAAGCCGGCCCTGCTCCGTCAATTCCTGTGCAGCCGTTGCCATGATGTCCTCCACGATGTCTCGGCCCAATGCCGAATGTTTGAGACCTCCTTCACGGCGACCGGACGGAAAGACAGAGGCGTCAATGTCGGCGGCGCCCGCCAAACACTTCATCGAGCGTCTTTGCGGTCATCAACCGCTCGAGCCAGACGTCAAGATCGTCCGTGCTCGCATTGCGAACGGGCGCAATCCGTGAATGTGAAAGATAACCGAATCTCAGCCGCGCCAGCCGAAGAAAGGTCTCTGCCTTGCCCTTGAGTTCGCCTTCGACGATCCCTTCAAGCCGTCCCTGCTCCATCCATTCCTGTGCAGCCGATGCCATGATGTCCTCCATGATGTCTCGGCCCAATGCCGAATGTTTGAGACCTTCTCTTACACGATCAAGCGACAGTTCGGTATACCTGAGAATGTACCTGAGTGCGAACTTCCCCTGTTCAGTTTTTTCAATTCCAGCGAGCAGCGCCGCAAGCTCGTCGTCGGTGAGGGATTCTTCGGACTGGGAGCGCATCGCCATCAGAGATGAGCGTACACGACGGTTCCGCGACAGGTCCTCCATCGGGATGCGCTTGAGATCTCTCGTCACGCTCTCGTCGACCTGCACGTCGTACCGTGTCTGCCCGTCGTGGAGCTCGATCATGTCGCGAACCGAATTGGGCACATCCCACACCGCTTTGCCATAGCTGTTCTGGCGGGTGTCCTTGGCGCCGAGTCTACATGTAGTTTTCGTCGAACGAATATCCCGATGAACGAACCGTGCGGATGGGGTCCGGTTCGGAACCGGAATTGAGCGCCTTGCGCAATCGCCCGATGCTGACATCCACCGTCCTCGTCTCGATGTCAGCGTCACGCTCCCAGACCAGGTCCAGCAGTTCATCGCGGGAATAGACGCGACCCGGGCGACGGATCATCAACGACAGCAGCCGGAACTCGATCGGCCCGAGCGCGATGTCCCGCTCGCCCCGCGTCACCCGCATCCGGGTTCCGTCAACCAAAATGTCCGCCACCGAAAACACGTTGCCATCGAGCCCCGGGAACGACCGGCGCACCAGGGCGCGCACGCGGGCAACCAGTTCGGCCATCGAAAACGGCTTGGACACGTAATCGTCGGCACCGGTGTCGAGCCCCCTGATGCGGTCGCGTTCCTCGCTGCGCGCGGTCAGCATGAGAATCGGGATCGACCTGGTCGACTTCCTGGCCCTCAGCCGCCGGCACAGTTCCAGCCCCGAGACGCCTGGCACCATCCAGTCCAGGATGAGAAGATCCGGACTCTCGTCTTCGACCATTTCGAGCGCCGTCTCCCCGTTCGCCGTGACCAAGGTCTCGAACCCTTCCCTCTCCAAGGTGTAGCTCAGGAGCCGCTGAAGGGCGCGGTCATCCTCGACGACAAGTATCTTGGTCTTCATCGTTGAACCTTCGCCTTCGTGCGTCAGCAGGTGATCCGGTTCCGGATTCAGTCAAAGACCTCGATGCTGACCGGGTCGCCCTTGGGCCGGTCGTCGCCGAGCGGACGGCCTTCGACGATATAATGCACCGACTCCGCGATATGCGTCGTGTGATCGCCAATTCTCTCGAAGTTCTTCGCGACAAACAGCAGTTGCGAGCCGAGATTGATCGTCCTGGGATCGTCCATCATGTAGGTCAGAACTTCACGAAACAGCGCGTTGTAGGTGTCATCAAGCTCGACGTCTCGCAACCAGATGCTGATCGCCTTTTCCTTGTTCTTGGAGACATAGGCGTTCAAGACTTCGGAGAGCTGCCCCGAGGTCTGCCGCCCCATGCGAACGAGCGATGACGACAGCTTCATCTGACGCTTGCCCACCAGGACGATGGCACGACGGGCAATGTTCTCGGAGAGATCGCCGATCCGCTCGAGCGTCGTGGCAATCTTGAGCGCCGCAAGCAGTTCCCTGAGATCCTGGGCCATCGGCTGGCGAAGCGCAATCGTGGTCGTCGCCATGTCCTCGACGCTCAGTTCCAGTTCATCAAGCCGGTCATCGAGGGTGAAGACATGCTCGGCGAGCGAGACGTCACGGTTGCGAATGGCGTCGACCGCGCTCGACAGCATTTCCTCGGCCACCCCGCCCATTTCGGACACCTTGGCCTGGATCTCCATGAGATCGTTGTCGAATGCGGAAACGATATGCGGGTTCGCGTCCATTGCTCATTCCCCTTGCGCCATTGCAGCAATCCGGACTCTCAACCAAAACGTCCGGTGATGTAGTCTTGCGTCCGCTGATCCTCGGGATTGGTGAAGATCTTCGTGGTTTCCCCGTGTTCCACCAGTGTACCGAGGTGAAAAAACGCCGTCTTCTGGCTGACTCGCGCCGCCTGCTGCATCGAATGCGTGACAATGACCACCGAATAGTTGGTCCGCAGTTCGTCGATCAGTTCCTCGATCTGGGCAGTTGCGATCGGGTCGAGCGCCGAGCAGGGTTCGTCCATCAGCAGGACTTCGGGCGCGGTCGCGACCGCCCGCGCGATGCAGAGCCTTTGCTGCTGTCCGCCCGAGAGCCCCGTCCCGGGTTCGTGCAGGCGATCCTTGACCTCGCGCCAGAGCGCCGCTCGTCTCAAGCACTGTTCCACGACATCATCGAGTTCTTGCCGACTGTTGATCAGACCGTGAATGCGCGGACCGTAGGCGACATTGTCATAGACCGATTTCGGGAAGGGATTGGGTTTCTGAAACACCATCCCGACCCGTGCCCTGAGCTGCACGGGATCGACCGCGCGGCCGTAGATGTCCTGCCTGTCGAGCAGAATCGTGCCCGTGATCCTGCAGATGTCGATCGTGTCGTTCATCCTGTTCAGGCATCGCAGGAAGGTGGATTTTCCGCATCCGGACGGCCCGATGAGAGCCGTCACCATCTTGTCGGGGATGTCGACATCGACGTCCTTGATGGCGTGGTTCGTGCCGTAATGCACATTGACGTTGCGGGCCGAGAACTTCGTTCCGTGCTCGTCCTGGTCGGCTTCGATCACTTGCGCTGTCTCTGCCACGCGTCCCCCCAACGGGTTTTCGTCCACCGATGCGGCACCGTATCCTGCCTCGCCAATCATCACCACCTCCGCTCAAACCGTTTTCGCAGGAAAACTGCAATGGCATTCATGATGACGAGAAACACCAGCAACACGCAGATTGCCGCAGCGGTCCGCGCTTCGAAGGCCCGTTCCGGCAGGTCTGACCATCGGAACACCTGAACCGGCAACGCCGTCGCGCTCTCGCTGATTCCGCCCGGCACATCGACGACGAAGGCCACCATTCCGATCATGATCAACGGCGCCGTTTCTCCCAGCGCCTGTGCCATCCCGATGATGGTGCCCGTCAGTATGCCCGGCAGCGCCAGCGGCAGCACGTGGTGGAAGGCGGTCTGCAGTCGTGATGCCCCGATTCCAAGCGCGGCATCGCGAATCGACGGCGGAACCGCCGCAATGGCGGCACGCGACGCGATGATGATCGTTGGCAGCGTCATCAAGGCCAGCGCCACGCCTCCTGCGATCGGCGCCGAGCGCGGCAGCCCGAAGACCCCCAGGAACACCGAGAGTGCCAGCAGGCCGAACACGATGGACGGCACCGCAGCCAGGTTGTTGATGTTGACCTCGACGAGGTCGGTCCAGCGATTTCGCGGGGCAAACTCTTCAAGATACACCGCCGCAAGAACGCCGACCGGAAAGGCGAGCACGAATGTCACGATCATCGTCCAGAACGAGCCCGCGACCGCGCCCAGGATGCCGGCGAGTTCCGGCTCCCGGCTGTCGCCGGAAGTGAAGAACCGCCAGTTGAATTCCTGCCGTATCGCGCCGTCATCCTCGAGGTCTTCGAGCATGACCGACTGAAGATCGGTGATCTTTCTCCGCTTTTCCGGGATGTCGTTGACCAGAACCGTCCACCCGGATCCCTCGATGCGATCCACTGGCGCATCGGACGCTGCGAGCGGAACGATTTCGCCCCCTTGGGCGCTGACACTCTCGAACCGGTACCAGCCCGACTGTGTCCTGAGCGCAAGCGTCGGCATGTCCCGATCGAGCTGCACCGGGCGGGCGCCATCGCGGGCAACAGCCACGAGGTCGCCCGCTTCGGCGAGCAGCTTGTCGCGCTTCTCGGCGCTCGAAGCGGCCCGACGACGGAAGTCTTCGCGCTCGTCGTCGGACTCCGCCGCGCGCATCATGTCCTCGAAGCCCTGCCGCCCGCTCTCGTACAATGCGGCCTGTTCCTGCAGCCGCTCGGATCGTTCCACCAAGACTTCGCCAAGCGATGCGACAACGTCTTCGAACACCGGCCGCTCCGCGACGATCGACCAGCGATCCTTCCCCGCTTCGGTCACGTCGACGGCAACGTCCTCCGGCTTGTCCATCGAATCAAGGCGACCGTACCACCCCTTGAAATAGAGATCGGCAATATCCGAGGCGAGAAACGGAAACTCGATCGTCGTGCCGACCACCGACGGATCGGACATCGCGAACTGCCTCAGTTCGTAGGCCGCGCCGACGCTGACGATGTCATTGAGTTGCCTGCGCGCCTTCCGGCCCTTCACGCCGGGAAAACGAGCCCGCAGCGTGTCCTTCGTGATCCCCACAAAATCCGCCTTGCCGATGACACTCGGATCCCCGGTTTGATCCGGATCCACCTCATCGACCGGCAGTTCAACCTCGAGCATCACGTAGTGTTCGGTCAGGGCTGCCGATGTCTTGGAGACGACCGACCATGCAAGCACCGCAAGCGCCGTGATCGCAAGAAGGATGGCAACAATCCCGTATGCCTTGAGCCGGGTCTCCGCCCATCGCCGCCTCCGCAGACGCCCGAGGGATTCCGGCGTTCCGAACGGATCGGATGAAGGTCGGGTTTCAAGGTCGAACATGGCGCAATCGTCACTCGTAGGCTTCGCGATAGCGGCGCACGATGCGAATCGCCACGATATTGAGAACGAGCGTCACGCAAAACAGCGTGAACCCGAGGGTGAATGCCGGCCCCGCCGCGGTCTCGGCCTCGGTGTCTCCCGTGATCAGCATGACGATCTGCACGGTCACCGTCGTCACCGCATCGAGCGGATTGACGGTCAGATTGGCGCTCTGGCCCGCCGCCATGACAACGATCATCGTCTCGCCGACCGCTCGCGAAACACCGAGCAGGCAGGCGGAGACAATTCCGGGCAGGGCTGCAGGAAGAACCACGTGCCTGATCGTTTCGGCCTTGGTTGCGCCAAGCCCGTACGAACCGTCACGCAGACTCTGGGGCACCGCATTGATGACGTCGTCCGACAGGGACGAGATGAACGGGATGATCATCACGCCCATGACGACTCCGGCGGCGAGTGCGCTTTCCGATGCGACGGAGAGTCCAAGAGCCTCACCCATGTCGCGAATGACCGGCGCCACGGTGATCGCGGCAAAGAAACCGTAAACGACGGTTGGAATGCCCGCGAGAATCTCGAGGAGCGGCTTGGCCCAGGTCCGAACCCGCAGCGATGCGAAATCCGCAAGATAGATCGCCGAGAGCAACCCGATCGGAACCGCCACCAGCATTGCGATGACGGTGATCAGCAGCGTGCCCAGGAACAGTGGGACGGCGCCAACGCGACTCGGGTCGAGCATCCCGTCGTGAACCCCGGCGAGCGGCGACCATTCGAGGCCGAACAGGAACTTGTCCATTCGCCAGCCGATCTTCTCGAAGAACGACAGCGTCTCGAAGACGAGGCTCAGGATGATGCCGATCGTGGTCAGAACGGCGATCAGGGCGCAGGCAAGCAGGACGCCCCTGATGATCGACTCCGAATTGTTCCGCGCCCGCCATTCGGGCGTGATCTTCCAAAGCCCGTACACCCCTGCGATGCCCGAGCCCAAGACCGGAAGCATCAGCGAGGCTCCGATCTTCAACCTGTTCAACTGCGAGAAAGTGCCGGAGATTTCCGTCCGCAGCGCATCCTGCTGCGATGCCACTTCCCCGAACGCGATGGCGCGCGCGTCCGAAATCACCAGGGCCACCTTGATGGCCGGAAGTCCCGGATCCAGTTCCTTGACCAACTCTGTCAGGGTCGAGGTGATGTACCAGCTTCCGGCAACCAAGCAGAGCAGATAGAGGCCGAATCCCAGGGTCAGCGAAAGCAGGAAGACGTAGAGGCCGTGATAACTGGGGCGCGAATGCAAGCTTGCCAAACGACCGCCCGAAACCGCAACGGCCCTCGACCTGGCAACGATGAACCAGAATGTCGAGAGCCCGAAGAGGACCAGCGGTATCAGTTGCTCGACATGCAGCATGCCAACGTGCTCTCCAAACAGCTCCGGCTCACCGGCGACAGGGCCGAGGCATCAACCACAGACGCCCCGCCCCGTCGTCATTTGTCGTTCGGTCACTTCAGGCCTTCACCTGTCATGATTTCGAGATTCATCACCGTCTCGGCATTGGCGTCGAACGCATCCTCGAGCAGAGGAATCAACCCCTTGTCCACGAGGTAGCCCTCTTCTCCGGATGCCGCTTCCGACGCGAATTCCGCCGCATACTCGGCGATGCCGGGAACGACGCCGACATGGGCTTTTTTGGTGTAAGTGTAAAGCGACCGCGAGACGCTGTAGTCGCCCGAGGCGATGTTGTCGAATTCGGGTTCGACCCCTTCGATCGTGGCGCCCTTGATGCTGTCCGAGTTCTGGTCGAGGAACGAGAAGCCGAAGGCGGCAACCGCATCCGGATTGGCGACCAGCTTCTTGACCATGAGATTGTCGTTTTCTCCGGCATCGATCCATGCGCCGTCGGTGCGGATCTCGAGTTCGTCGATCTCGGCCTTGGACAGACCGGCGATCTTGGCGCCGGCGTGGATGACGAGTTCCTCGAATGCGTCCCGCGTGCCCGAGGACGGGGGCGGTCCGAGCACCTGGATTTCCAGGTCGGGGAGGGACGGATCGATTTCGGCCCAGCTGGTGGGCTCGCCATGACCCTTGGCAAGGGCGCGGAAAAGCTGCTCGCGAGTCAGTTCGAAGACCGGACCGTCGTATGCGTTGGCAACGACGATTCCATCGTAGCCGATCACCGATTCAACGATCTCGGTGACGCCGTTGTCGTTGCACAGCTGCCACTCGCTGGCCTTCATGCGACGCGACGCGTTGGTGATGTCGGGATGATCGGTCCCGACACCGGCGCAGAACAGCTTCATGCCGCCGCCCGAACCGGTCGATTCGACGATCGGCGTCGCGAAGTCGGTGATTCTGCCGAACTGTTCGGCGACCGCCGTCGAAAACGGAAACACCGTCGACGAGCCGACGATCCTGATCTGGTCGCGAGCGTCCGCTGCCACAGCCGTTGCTGCGAGCACGGCGCTCATCAACCCTGCCTTGACAATTCCCATCTGGATTCTCCTGATTGCCTGATTCCTGCCGACCGCATGATCGGTCCATTCCCGGCACGCCGCATCGCTGTGCCGGTCATTGCTGACATATGGGTCGTTCGTGACAGAAATGTGACAGACAACCGGATTGTTCGCGGTTGATGCCGAAATTTTTTCAGACGCGAGCGCCGTCGACCTGCGCGAGAGGTGACGTCCCGCGCAGGGTGGTTCGTGAATCAGAGCCGCGGTCGCGGCCGAGGCGGCCGACGACCGCTGTCGCAACGACTAATGGAGTGCGCGAACCTCCGACCCGGTCACGGCCTGATCGTAGTTCAGCGAGCCGAGACCCTCATCGAAAATGCCTCGCTCGGCGATCCAGACCCGCGACTCGTCGAACATCTCCCGCGAATACGGCTCGAAGACGATTCTCTCGCCGGGACCGAACAGACGCGTGTCCATCTGGTCGCGGAAACGCTCCGGAAACTCGTTGCGGTAGTAGTGCGTGTACTTCTCCGGACGCAAGTCGATGTCGGCCTGCGCCTTGCGCAGCGCTTCATGGTATTTCTCGATGTCGTCGGCATCGGCGTCCTCGGAGACCATCGCCGCCATCATGAAGGATGAATCGATGACCTTCCGGAAACCCAGCTGTTCCATGAAATAGTACGGACCGCTGAACAGGCTGGCGGCCGGAACGTTGCCGTCGATCAAATGTCCCATGCGCATGAACAGCAACCCGTCGGAGAACGACAGGTTGATATCGTCGAGATCGAGGAACGGCTCGAGCGCCTGTATCGTCGAATAGTGACTGCCTGACTGGTATCCGACCGAGATCGGCACGCCCGCGAGGTCTTCCGGGCGCTTGATATCGGAGTCCGCCGGCACGAAGACCCCGCACGGCGACACCGAATAGGCGTCGGCGTAGAGCTTTCCGTGTCCGGAGGCAGCGGCAACGTTCACCGTCCAGTGGCAGGCCGAACTCACGTCGCAGGTGCGACCGCGTTCGAAGGTCTGGTAGGCGCCGACCTTGTCGCCAAGATCGTGCAGTCCCGATGCCATCTGATCCTCGAGCACGTAATCGAGACCGACCTCCGTGAAGTAGCCCTTCTCGATCGCGACCCATTCGTGCAACCGCATGTGCGGGCCAATGACAAACTTTCCCATGTCAACCTCCTGAATTCGCTTGAACTTCCTTCGTCGGCGACTCCGTTCTGTGCATCCCGGGCGCGGGGTTTGACCGACGGATACCTCTGCTCGTGTTCATGCCCGGCTCCTGCCTCGACTTTCCTAACGCATCCTGTCAGGCAGGAACAACGCGATCTCGGGGAAGACGACCAGCAGCGCGAGGCATGCGGCCATCGCGAACCAGAACGGCAGGACGCCCCGGAAGATCGTCCCCATCGGCACGCCGGATGCGACGCCCTTGACCACGAAGACATTGATGCCGACGGGCGGCGTGATCAGGCCCATCTCGATGACGATGACGCAGATCACGCCGAACCAGATCGGATCGAAACCCAGGCCCGAGATGATCGGGAACACAACCGGCATGGTGACGACGAGCATCGCGAGCCCGTCGAAAAACATGCCGAGAATGATGTACCCAACCAGAATCATCAGCAAGGTCGCATACGGCCCGAGGCCGAGTTCCTGCAACGCCAGCGCCAGAGTTTCGGGAATGTGGGTCAGTGCCAGGAACGGACCGAACACGTGCGCCCCGATGATGATCAGGTAGAGCATCGCGGTCATCGTCACAGTTTCGAGCAGGATCTCCGGGAGCTGGTTGAACCGAACGGCGCCGGTCGCAAGGGCCATGGCGCTGACGAGGGTGGCGCCGATGCCGGCCGCCTCGACGGGTGTGAAGACTCCGAGATAGATCCCGCCGATCGAGACCAGGATGACCCCGATGAGCGGAAGCGAGCGCAGGCTCGACCAGAACTTTACCGCCGCGCTCGACTTGGGACCTGCCGGGCCTTCCGATGGCCGGAACACCGTGATCGCGGTGACGACAATGACAAAGAACAGCGCCAGAATGATGCCGGGCAGAATGCCCGCGATGAACAGCCTCCCGATGCTCTGCTCGGTGAGGATGGCGTAGAGCACGAAACCGGTCGAGGGCGGGATCAGGATCCCCAAGGTGCCTCCGGCGGCGACAGCTCCGGTCGCAAGACCGTCGGCGTATCCGAACCGCTTCATCTGCGGCAGCGCGACCTTGCCGATCGTCACGGCGGTTGCCACCGACGATCCCGACACGGCGGCGAAGGCTGCGCATCCCAGCACCGTTGCCGAGGCGAGGCCGCCGCGCAAGCGGCCGATCCAGGCGTAGGCGGCCTCGTAGAGCCGCTGCGAATAGGCGGCTGCGCCCGCCATGTTTCCCATGAGCACGAACAGCGGAATGATCGAAAGGCTGTAGGCCGTGACGGACGAATAGGTCTCCGACGACATGGTGGCGATCGCCGCGCGCTGGCCGTCGATCACCCAGATGCCGCCGAAGCCGACCACGAGCAGCGCCATCCCGACCGGCATGCGCGCGATCAGACAGACAAAGAGCGCAAGAATTCCACCAACGCCGATGAGGGTGTCGGTCATGACCCGGGAATCCCCGATCGGAACTGCTGAACGAGCTGGACGGCCAGCACCACCATGAACAGCCCCATTCCCACCGAAATCGCCCCATATGCGATCCAGACCGGAATCTCGATCATGTTGGTGACGTCTCCGTACTTGTGGGCATCCCAGGTCTTGTCCCAGGTCTTTTGAATCAAGAGAAAGAGAACGAAGCACGACACGACACGGGTGAAGACGTCGCCCCAAAAGCATCCGGCCTTGCCGATCGCCTCGTCGAGGATGTCGACCCGGATGTGCGCCCCTGCCATCGCGGCGTAGGGCATGGCCATCATCACCACCAGCGACATGCCGATTTCGACCAGTTCCTGATCACCGAGTATCGGCTGGTTCAAAACGTAGCGGTAAAACACCGTCGTGCTGACCAGCAGCATGATCACGAACAGGACGAAACCGCCAATATAGGCGACCACGCGCAGAAGGCGCCCGGGAAGATCCCGGGCGCCCGTCAAACTGTCGATGATGGCTCCCATCAATTCCTCAAGGCGGCAGCCCATCCGGATGCATCGATGCCCTCGCCATCGAGTTCGGCGATGACGGCAGCCGCGAGGTTGTCGCTTGCCGCATTGAACTCGGCAGCGGCTTCAGGCGAAAGCTCGATCACCTCGCCTCCATCGTTCGCCAGCCAAGCGTCGAGCGCCTTGACCGACGCGTTCGTCATCGTGACACGCCCGCCTTCGGACATGTCTGCACCGGTCAATTCGGTCAGAGCGTCCTGGGTTGCGGAGTCGAGACCGTCCCAGCTGTCCCTGTTCATGACCAGCATGAACATGGAATTGGTCGCGTTCATCCCGACCGTCACGTACTTGGTCACCTCGCCCAGCTTGAAGCTGGTCAGCACCGACGTGTCGACAAGGGTTCCGTCGACGACCCCGGTTTCCATCGACTGGTAGACCTGGGTGATCGGCATGGAGACGGCCGTTGCCCCCCAGGCTTCGACCAACCGTCCCGTGTTCTTGGATGGAACGCGGATCTTCAGGCCTTCGAGATCGGACAGTTTCTCGATCCGCTTTTCTGCCATGAGAAGCACAGCATCGCCCGACGTCCACAGGCCAAGGAGCTTGGTCCGCTGGAACTCTTCGTCGAGCATGTCGATGTTGTTCCAGATCACCTCGGTCTTGTTGGTCCCCGGCGTGACGATCCCGGGGAGTTCGGTCAGCAGCGTTTTCTTGAACTGCGAGGCGGTGTAGCCGGGGAGCGCATAGACGATGTCCGCGACGCCATCGATGGCGCGGTCGTACTGCTTGACCGGACCGGCGCCGAGTTCGCCGCCCGGGTAGATGCGGATCGTCGTCTCGCCACCGGTGGCCTCGGCCAGTTTCTCGGCGAGAGGCACGAACATCTCGACGTGCAAGTGGTACTTGGTGGACGAGAAGTGGGCGAGCTTCAGTTCGTCGGCCTGCGCGGCAGCGGTCGAAATCGCCAGAGCGGCGGCACCGCCCATTGCGGCTTTCAGTGTGTTCATGAATGACATCGAATCCTCCTTCCGGTCATCGTTGTGGCGCCCGCAAACCTTACGGGCTGGTTCGCTTGATCGCAATGTTCAGAAGACATTGCCTTTTTTCTTCCGTCGCCACCCTGATCGCGCGATCAAGTGCGGCGGGAAGCTCTTCACCGTCATCGACGGTTTCCGTCCACGCGCGACTGGCCTCGGCCGTCTTGCAGAAATCAGGACTCGGTTGGAGCGAGGTCAGGGGAACATCGTTTGAGCGCGACGCGAGCCCCCCCTTGTAAAGACCTTCGACGGAATGACGCACCGCGCCCCATTCCTCGTTGTTCAGAACCAGGGTGATGACCGGGAGTTCCAGCGCCTCGCAGACCTGGTGACAGGCGGTCGGGTTGGCGAACATGTAGCTGCCGTCGCCGACCGTGGCAAAGACGAGGCGATCGGGGCAGGCAAGACTCGCGCCCATGGCGGCAGGGAGACCCCAGCCGAGTCCGCCCGAATGCGGTTCCTGGAAATAGCCCAGGTGATCGTCGGGTTCGAGGGCAGGAAGCGGGCACCCGAGTTCGTGAAACACGCTGGCCGCGCGTCCGCTGCGCTTGATGGCGTTGCCAAGGCAATGGCTGACCCACTCCTTCGACATCGGGCTTGTGCAGCCTTTCCGGGCTTCCTCGCGAACGCGCTCGCGCTCGGCCTGCGAAATCCTGTCGACTGTCACTTGTCGGGTTTCGACCAGTTCGTCGTTCCGCGACTGTCGATCAACGGCCGCGATCAGCCCGCGAAGGGCGAGAGCCGTGTCCCCCGACAGGGTCACGTCGGAACGGAAGCACCGCATCGGTGACGACCTCGCGAACAACGGATCCGGGCCGAGGTGGATGACATGCGCGTCATCTGCCGGGGCCGCTCGATCCGGCCACCAGGGCGCGAGGGCATCGATGACGAGAACAACGTCTGCCTCGCGCAGGAGTTCGTCGGGCATCCAGCCGACATGAACCGGGCTTGAGCACCGGATCGCGATCCGGTTGGCCCAGTAATGGGAGACCGGAATCGCCCATCGTTCGGCAAAATCGGTCAGGGCCGCGAACTCATCCGCCCCTCCTGCCCCGCGCTGGGCGATGATCAAGGGTCGTTTCGCGCTTGCAATGAGGCGCGCTGCGCGTTCGATTTCGTCCGCGCACGGCTGGCTCACGGCTGGCGCCATGGCCGGAGGCGCCGTGATTCCGTCGTCATCGGGACACGGCTCGCACAGCACCTCTCTCGGCAGGCTCAAGTAGACCGGCCCCTTGGGTGTCGAGTTGGCGATGGCCCAACCACGGTCGAACACCTGAGCCAAATGGTCCGGAAAGCGCAACTCGTAGTCCCATTTGCACGCTTCGCGAACAAGCGCCGCCTGGTCGTACATCTCCTGCCCCCAGCCGATCGGGACGGTGCGTGCTCCGAACCGACCGCCTTCGAGGACCGGGGTTCGTCCCGACATCAAAAACATGGGGACCTGGTCGCATGCGGCGTTGATGGCGCCGGTCGCACCGTTCGACAGCCCGACATTCGTGTGCAGCATGACGGCCTGCGGTCGGCCAGACACCAGGTAGAAGCCGTGGGCCATCCCGAGCGCGACGTGCTCGTGCGGAACGGTGATGGCTGTCGGCAACTCGATCCCGCGATTCCGGGCGTCGATCAGGCCCTCGATGATCGGCGGAAAATCGGTTCCCGAATTTGCGAAGACGTGATCAACCCCAAGCGCCTTGAGCTTGGCGAACAACGCGCCGCCTGCCGAGATTGCTGCCGAGGCTTCGCCGTCCCTTGGCATTGGCTCAATACCGCCGATGCCTGTTGCGAGGCCCGTCTTCGCCCCGACGATGTTTGGTCATTTCCAGCGCCGATGGCGAACACCCCACGAGAGATCCGCGCATGGTTTCGATTGTTGCGAAACCAGACGCGGACGCGGCAGGAGTTACGGAATCGATGCAGAGATCGCCCGTGATCCTGGTCGGCTTCCAGGGTGTTCGGAACCCTGGCTCACCGGAATGTCTGCAACCATGCACAGGACCCTCTGCCTTTTGGCAGGTTTGAGAGAAACTCGAGTGCGGCAGAGTCACTTTTGGCCTTTATCTCATTATTCAAGATTGTTATCTTTCATTGTGAATGAAATAGCCGTTGCTGTCAAGGACGCGAGACCGTTCGCGATTGAAGATGGAACCAGGTCGACGGGAGACACGATGAACACGCCGGTCAACAATTCGGTCCTGAAGGGTTTCCGGATACTGTCACTGTTTTCGAACGATCAGCGGGAGATCTCCACCCGGACCGTGGTGGATCGTCTGGGGATGAGTTCTGCAACGGCCCACCGTTTCCTGATCTCGCTCGAACGCGCTGGCGCCTTGCGCGCGACCGGACGCGGCCGGTTCGCCTTGGGCAGCAAGATTGCGGAACTCGGCTCGATCGCGGGGGAATACGGTTCCCTGTCGATCATCGTTCAGCCCGAGATCGATCGTCTCAGCGCCGACTTGAACGAGTCGGTCATGGCCTGCCGGCTTACCCGGTACGGTCCGGCCTGCATTGCGGTCGCCAATTCGTCGCGGCCGATTTCGGTCAATGTCAGCGTCGGAACATTGCTCCCGTTGCACAGCACGGCGCAGGGCAAGATCTGGCTGTCCGAGATGTCCCGCGCCGAACGCCGTTCGCATCTTGCCTTGACCGCGATCGCTGGAACCCCTGCGACGTCAATCGACCTCGAATCCCTTGCCGACGCACTCAAGTCGGTGCGCCGGCAGGGCTTCTCGCTGAATCTCGGCGAAAACGAACCCGACATCGCTGCACTCGCGGTTCCAGTCAGGGACGGCGATGGCACCATCAGGCTGACCATATCGGTGTTTGGAATGCTCAGCCGGTTCAGCGGCGACTTCCTCGATCGGGCAAGACCGCGAATGATCGACGCGAGTCACCGGATTGGCAAGAAACTTTGACCACCTCCCGACCATCACTTTCGCGGATCAAGAGGATGGGGACGAGTTTCCGGTTCACGTCTCCGGCGGGAGATTGCGCAGCCAGACGGTGAAGCGACTCCCCTCTCCAGGGGTCGAGCTGATCTCCAGCTGTCCCTGGTGGCGGTTCAGCACGTGCTTGGTGATCGCGAGGCCCAAGCCTGTTCCCCCTTTCTCGCGGCTTCGCGCTGCATCGACCCGGTAGAACCGCTCGGTCAGGCGCGGAATGTGCTCGCGCGCGATGCCCTGGCCGGAATCGCTGATTGCGATGCCGAACATGTCGGGGAATCGCGGGTCAGGTTCGGCTTGCGTGATCACGATATCGCCGTCACCGTGCCTGATGGCGTTGTCGATCAGATTGGTGAACACCTGTGCCAACTGGTCCGCCTCACCCAAGGTCTGCAAGGCTTCATCCTTCGCCAGTCGATTGACAAGCCTGGTTTCGTTGGCCTTGGCGATCGGTCGCAATGCGTCGGTTACCTCGCTGACCGTGTCGAGGACGTTGCAGAGTTGCTCTGGAGAGAGGTGTTCGTCGAGTTCGATTCGACTCAATGACATGAGGTCATCGATCAGGCGCTCCATTCGGAGGCTCTGGTCGTGGATGATGCCAAGGAACTCGTCCCGGACATCCGGGTCATCGCTTGCACCTGACCGCAACGTCTCGACGTAGCCGAGGATCGATGCCAGCGGGGTTCTCAATTCGTGGCTGGCGTTGTTGACGAAGTCCTTTCGCAGGAGTTCGGTTGCGGACTCGGCGGTTCGATCGTCGATCTGCATGATCATCCTGCGGAAACCGTCGCCCCCGAAAGCCTTCGGCAGCAGAGCGACGCGAGCCTGGAACTGTCTTTCGTCCGCCGCGACCTGAAACTCGACCGACCGCGCCTTTCCGTCGGCAAACGTCCCCTTGATCGCGTCGAGCACTGCAGGCGCGCGAAAACTGCTGGTGTGGTGCTGGTTTGTCTCGACCCATGGCACAACCTCCTCTGCAGCCCCGTTGCAGTGCGCGATGCGGCCATTCTCGTGAATCAGGATCATTGCGAATGGCAGCCTGTTGAGGAGTTTGCGGGCGTGCTTCTCCCTGACCTTGACGTTCGACCGAAGCGCGACGGAGCCTGTGCCTGGTTCCGTCTCCGGCGAGAAGCCGACCATCTCGAACGCGAGCACCAAGACGAGAACGAGGAAGAACACGGTGACGAAGCCGGTCGTCGCGGATTCCGCCAAGTGGCTGGCGCCCGCTCCAACCCCTGCGACCCCGAGGCTCAGCGCCAGGTAGACCCATAGTCGATTTCCGAATCGCACCATGCTGTCTCTCCGTCTTGCCGACCGCGACGGCCCTCAAGCGTCATCGCCCAGGCATCCGGTCGTCTGGCTGCCATCAGGTTGCGGATGGAACCGCATGATCCCGAAGACTCGCCCCGTTCACCCCTCGCACCTGTCGAAGACCGTCAACAAGCACACGACACGCTCGCCACGCGCTTGGTCACGCGAAACCAAGAATGGCATGGGCCTCGCGGGGTGAGGCGACAGGGCGCTCGAATCGTGCACAAAGCTCTGCTGCGCGTTCGACCAGCGCGGCATTCGATGGCGCGAGGGTCGCTCGATCCAGCCTGACGTTGTCTTCGAGGCCCGTGCGGACGTGGCCGCCTTCGCGGATGCACCATTCATTGACAACGATCTGACCGGCCCCGATGCCCGCTGCGCACCAGGTGGCGTTCGGCAGCAGCCGAGCCCGCAGTCGCGCGAAGAAGTCGAATGCCTCGCGATCCACCGGCATCGCGTTCTTGACGCCCATGACGAACTGGATGTGGATGTTCGGCGGCAATCGCCCGTCACCGACCATGGTCGCGGCCTGGTAGACATGGCCGAGATCGAAGGCCTCGACCTCTGGACGAACGTTATGCTGCTTCATTTCCGATGCGAGCCAGTCGACGAGGTCGGGGCTGTTTTCGTAGACCCTGGTCGGGAAATTGCATGACCCGACGGACAGCGACGCCATGTGCGGCCGAAGCGGCAGCATGCCGCCGCGTTCACGCCCGGCCCCGCTGCGGCCACCCGTGGAAAACTGGATAATGATGTCCGGGCAGTGCTTTTCCAGTCCTTCCTTGAGACGCATGAACCTGTCGGGATCGGAGGTCGGTGACTGGTCGTCATTGCGGACATGGCAATGCGCGATGGTCGCGCCGGCCTCGAAGGCCTCGTGGGTGCTCTCGACCTGCTCGTCGATCGTGATCGGAACCGCCGGGTTGTTTTCCTTGGTCGGCAAGGAGCCGGTGATCGCAACGCAAATGATGCATGGATCGGTCATGGCGCTGCGCTTTCTTCATGTCTCCGAAACGGCTCGGACCGCGAGGGTTCGCATCGAAACGCGGAGGTGGCCGCCACTGCGCCACCCCGTGAACCCGGCAGAACACGGATTCGGCCGTCATGTCGCCGTCCCGGACCAGGATCGGTTGCATGTCGCTGCATGTGCAACTCTTCGGGATCGGACGGTGTCACCATCGGTGCACAACTCACCGCGATTGACTTCGACTGGCGTCGGTCATTGGCGTACCCGCTCATCAGATGTCGAAAAATATGGTTTCTCCCTCGCCCTGGAGCCTGATGTCGAAACGATAGCGCGCTTCGTCAATGCGTTCGGCGATGAGGGTGGGCACCCGAAGCTGGTGTTCGATCGATGAGAGAATCGGATCTTCCGAATTGGGTTCCTCTGGAAAGTACATGCGCGTCTGAAGGCCCATGTTGATTCCACGCGCGACGATCCAGAAAGTGACGTGCGGTGTCATCAGGCGCCCGCAAGGCGCGGGGACTCGCCCAGGGCGAATGGTCCTGAATTCGTAGTTGCCGCTCTCGCGGTCCGTCGCCTGCCGTCCCCAGCCAGGGAAGTTGGGATCGGCCGTTCCGCGGGGGTCGCCGTGACCGGGATACAGCCCGTTCGCATCGGCCTGCCAGATCTCGATGAGCGCATCCCTCAGCGGCATCCCTGCTCCGTCGTAGACTTTTCCGCCAATCTCGATACGCTCTCCAATCGTGTACTCGTTCAGCATTTCCGCACCGAGGTCCAAGGGAAAGACTGTTTCGATGCCCGACGTGTTGGGTGTGCATCCGATGTGAACATACGGACCAGCGGTCTGGCTGGGGCTTTCCTTCAATTGCGAGGACAGTTTCATCAGTTTCCCTCCAGCCTGTTCTCGAACACGGTGGATCTGCGTCCCCGCAAGACGAGATCGAACCGGTAGGCACGAGCGTCCATCGGAATCGTGTTGTTCATGTCCAACTCGGCAATCAACGACTTCACCGCTTCCTCGGTTGGCAGGGTTCCGACGATCGGACAGAGAGGAATCAGCGGATCGCCCTCGAAGTACATCTGCGTGATCAACCGTTGGGCAAAGGCCTGCCCGAAGAGGCTGAAGTGGATATGTGCCGGGCGCCAGTCGTTCGGACCGTTCGGCCACGGGTACGGTCCGGGCTTGATGGTCCTGAATACGTACCGACCTTCATCGTCGGTGATAACTCGCCCGCATCCTCCGAAGTTCGGGTCAAGCGGCGCCTTTCGGTAGCCCTCGTTCTGGTGTCGGTATCGGCCTCCGGCGTTGGCCTGCCAGACCTCCACGAGTGCGCCCGCGACCGGGCGCCCCGACTCGTCCTGGACCTTTCCATGGACGATGATGCGCTGCCCGATTGCGCTCTCGCCTGGTTGGGCGGAATTGTGAATCAGATCGTCATCAAGTTCACCAAGAATGTCATGGCCGAATGCGGGGCCTGTCGCTTCGGACAGCGTGTTGCGCTGCGAGACCAGCGCGAACTGGGGCGATCGCTTGACGCTCGTCCGGTAAAGGGGCGTGAGGGGCGGCGGATGCCACCGTCTGTCCCGGGTAAAGTACCCGCCTTGATGCGAAGTTTCGGTCATGATCCATCCTTGTCGTTTGCGGCAGCGTCCCGATCGTTGTCGCGGTCGGTCTGGCTCTGTCCAGCGCCGTTCATCTCCGCAAGAGTGGCCTTGATGACCGCAATTGCCCGGTTTGCCCGCGGCACCCCTGCGTAGACGGCGACATGCAGCATCGCCTCCGCGAGATCCTCTTCGGACGCACCGGTTTGCGCGGTCGCTCTGACGTGCATGGCGAGTTCGTCGTGGTTGCCCAGCGCCGCGAGCAGCGACACGGTCAACATCGATCGTTCTCGGAGGCTCAACTGGGGACGCGACCAGACGCTGCCCCATGCTCCCTCGGTGATGAATGCCTGAAATGCTTCGTCGAAGCTGGTGCATGCCGCATTGGCGCGTTCGACGTGGGCATCGCCGAGAACCTTGCGCCGGGTCTGCATTCCGATGCGGTAACGTTCACCCATTCCTGTCTCCGAGTCTGCTGGCAAGGCCAATAATGATCGAACGAACAATGTCGGGAGCTTCGACGCAAGGCAAGTGTCCAACACTGGGAATGATCTCGAAACGACATCCCTCGATCAGGCGCGAGAACTCTTCGACCGCCAAGGGCGGCGTCGCTCCATCGAGTTCGCCGGCGACCGCGATTGCGGGAAGACGAATTCTCGACGTCGCATCCGTCAGGTCAGCGTCCCTGATGGCAGCACAGGTGTGGACATATCCCGTGCGCGGTGTCCTGATCAGCATGTTTTTCCACTTGTGGAAGGCGGGGTTTCCATAGCGAAATCCCGGCGAAAACCAGCGTTCGAGGATGGAGTCGGCGATCGATTCAAGCCCGGCCTCGTTGACAGCCTCGATCCTGCGGTTCCACAATTCGTCGTCACCGATTCTTGCCGCCGTGTCGCAAAGAACCAGGCCGCTGACGATCTCCGGGCGCCTTGCCGCCAAATCCTGCACGATCATTCCTCCAACCGACAAGCCGCACAGGATGACCTCCCGCAAGCCGAGGCGTTCGAGCAATTCCTCGAGATCCCGGGACAGATCCGCGATTGTCCATGGTTCGCCAGGGCAGTCGGACAGGCCATGTCCACGCTTGTCGTAGACGATTGTTCGAAAATTCCAGTGCGGTGCATCGACCACGCCGTCCCAGACCCTCATGTCGGTTCCAAGCGAGTTCGAAAAGACCACGACCGGACCTGACTTTGGGCCCCAATCCCGGTAATGCAGATTGATCCCGTTGACTCTCGCGATTTCGGATATCATTTGAGCCTCTGATCGTTGTGATCCTCGTGTCGCACCGGAGACATCCTGTGCAGGCACGGCTGGCGGTGCAGGATGCTGCTGCGCGCACCGCATTGTCCCTGACAGACTATGGATGTCGGGGCCTGCTTGCAACTGATTGTCGACACTGGGTCAAGACTCTCGGATGTGGGAGGGAGCCTGCAGCCGATCACCTCGAACGGTCAGATGCCGCAGGAATCACGGTCAAGTCAGCAGGAATCAACACCTGACCAACCGTCTGCCGGCGTACCGGACACCTTGGCGAAAGCAGCGGGCGCACGGGTGATGCATGCCTGTCGATGCATCGTTATTGTTCCTGCCGGCGGTTCGTGGCGAGGAATTCCCAGTTCAGTCCGGGCCGCCATCCGGTTGTGCAGATGTCCGATCGTGCCGGAATGGTTCCGCGATTGAATGGTCAGACAACCACCTCGATGCCAAGACTTGACATGACATCCGATCGTCGACCGGAAAACACTTCCGTTTCTCTGGCCAAGACACCGAGCCACGACGTCAAGTGTCAGCCGTTGATGTCACATCCCAGGAACATCCGCCCGGTACGAAGCGCGGATTCCATCACGGAAAACGATCCTGCGGCGGGATCGATCACATAGTCGCCCTTGTCAGTGACGGCCTCCAGCAAGCGGGCCTGCAAGTCGACCGGTTTCGCGTGCAGGTGCGCTTTCCGAGAGACTTTCTCCGAGACGACGTCAGGTATGTCGTGAACGCGCCAGACACCCTTGGCCTTGCGTGGGAGCTTTTGAAGCACGACACAGTATTCCGCCCTGCGGCGGGTGCGGTAGCCCATGCCGAACGTCCCCTTGTCCCAGGTCAAGAGGTCAACGATCTCCAGTTCCGTTTTGTCAAACCACTCATCGATGCCTTGGCACAGGTGAAACTTGTCCACCCACAGGAACAGGTGACCAGACGCCATCAGCGCGCGATCGATGCCACGCATGAACTGACCGATCACCTCTTCGGGCATCTGCTGCAGCGCCGAGCGCCTTTTGCCGCGACTCTCGCGCTCGTTTCCGTAGGCGAGCTTTTCGAGCACGCCGCGATACTGGGGATCGAAAAACGCGACGGGAAAAATGCTCTCTTCCAGCAAGGACAAGAACTCGAGACCGTCCATCTTGATGCGGGTGTTTGGCACAAGCGCATCGGGAATCTCGGGAGCGCGTGCCCGAACCGTCCTCTTGTTCGAGTAGACCGATTGGGGTTTTTCAGCCTTGGTAAGCGTCTCGACTCCCGATGACAGTTGTCTTGCCTCGCGCGACATGGTGTCGTGTTCCTTTTCGAAGGGTGCGGCAAGTCTATGGCTGCCCGACTTTGCCTTGTCCAGAGTCGAAACCCATGCGGAGTTGGTCACACGAACACCAGACCTGTCACCTGATGTTCCCGGAACCTGTCAATTCCCGCCGTAAAGTGACGAGTTGCCAAGGAAACGCCCTGACCTGACCCCATAACTCTGAACCGGACAAGGATCGGAATTGCCTTGACAAGAAAGGCCCAAGAAATCCGTGTCGACTTGGTCAGCCGAGTCAACTGCCGAAAGCCATCAGCGGCCACGCATCGAAACCGCAGATTGCTCGCCATCAACAGCGTTGCTTCCGGCCGCACAAGCAGAACCGGCAACACATTCAGTCAGGACAAGTTGCGATAGATGACCACCAATGCCGCTGACACTTGGCGTCGGTTCGACCCGCCGCCGACCCCGTATCTCGATGCAGCAAGCCCCCATGATCGGGGACTCGCTCGCTTTCACACCGACTCAGAAATCGAATCTGACACTGGCGCCAATGCTGGTCGTGCTCTCCTCGGCCACATGGCGTTCGCCCACGATTTCCGCGTCGAAACCGCCTGGCGTCGTGTACGTCACCCCGGCAGAGTATCGCTCGGATTCGTCTTCGCCGTCCTTGAGCTGGACCTCGATGAACGGAGTCATCAACCCCTTGCCCATCGCAAAACCGAAACCGCTGCGTGCCGTGAGCGTCGCAGCCCCCGGTTCGTCGTCGCGGTCGCTCGCGAACGCGTTGTCGCCATCGAGCGCACCAGACTGCATCGAACCCCATTCGGGCACCAGCGAAAGCGACAGGCCGCGCCCGTCGGGTCCGGGCCTCAGGCGTGCCTCCAGCCCGGCTCCCCATGAACCCGCACCGTCTTCCGAGTGCATGGCCAGCCAGCGACCGTACATGTCCACGCTGAAGCGCGAACTGGGCGACGACAGAAGAATGCCGCTCGTGATTTCAGCCCCGGTGCCCGTCAGGCCATCACCGCCGTCTTGCCGGACCCGCAAAGAGCCTCGCCATGCTGCGGTCGCGCCGGATTCGGACAGAGCAACACCTTCGTGACGCGCTTCCACGCCGCCCCAAAGCCGCCAGCTTTCTGCCTTGATGCCACCGATCGCGGGTGCCGAGGTCGTCTCTTCAGTCTTGAGCCGCGCCAGGTTTGCACCGCCGATTGCCGACAGGGTGAATCCGTCACCCGACGTCAACGGAACCTGACCGCCCAAAGAGCCCGCGAGGAACGACAAGTCGACATTCTCGATCGGCTCGTCCTTCGGACGGTGTTCGGAAGTGCCCGTGCCTGCGCCGAGGATCAGGCTCAAGGAGCCGCCGTTTTCCATTGACATCTGCACGTAGGGCCAGACCGCCGTCAGCGACGTCTCGATCTCGCCGTCACCGAAATCGCCTGTGCCGAGATCGATGCGGTACTCGGACTCGCCACTGACGCGCGACACTGCAATTCCCGCGAGAAGCCGTTCGTTCATCCGCGCATCGGCGCCGAGCCATCCCGTCAATTGCTTGCCGTCCCAGCTGTCGCCGTCCATGCGGCCCTTGAAACCGTGCCAATCGCCCCGGCCCCAGATCGTCCACTCCGGTCCGTCGTGCATCTGCGCATCGTCGCCAACGAGTGGAAGGGTGAATGCGCTGGTCCGCAGCAGGTCATCTTCCTCGAACGACTGGCTTTCAACGATCGGTTTTCCGTCCTCGCGATCGATATGTTCCCACCAGTCGATCTCGGTATCGCTCAGCCCCGCTGTCACGCTGACTCGCCGACCTGCCAGGGTCAGCGACTGCGAGCGTGGCGTAGCATCAAACCGATGACCGATGGTATCGGCCGCACCGGCCAGGGTTCCCTGCGCCATTTCCGCGAAGATCACCTTGAGCACTGGTCTGCGCTCCTCCGGGAAATAACTCTCGTCATCGATGATGGTGAGTTGCACGTTGGCAACAGACCCGGTCAATCCTCGGGAATTCGACACCGTCGCCGCCGAAACAGTGAAGATCTTGTCATCGGCTTCGACTTCATTGTCGACCGCGGCGATCGTCACCACGCCGGTGCTGCTGGCTTCCCCGGCGGGGATGGTCAGCGTCCGGTTTTGGCTCAGCGTGTAATCATCCCTGCTTGCGTGGGTTGATTCAGGTGCGATCGAGATGGTGATGGTCGTGTCGACACTTGACCTCCCCCCAATCATGCGCGCGCTCACCGTCGCTGCTCCTGCTGCCCCGCCGTTTTCCGAAATCTGGTCTGGGTTCAATACCAGCGCGACCGTCGGAGGAGCATCATCGTCGGCCACGGTCAACGTCACAGAGTCGGTTGGCACACCCGGTGCAGCCAAGTCGTTCTGGTTGTTGGAAACCTCCGTCACGTTGATGGTAAACGTCTTGTCCGGTGCATCCACATCATTGGCAACCGCTCTGATCGTGACCGTCCCCGTTGTCTCATTGGCCGGGATGGTCATGGTCTGCGTGCCGTTCGTCCAACTGAGGTCAGCCACTTCCGCCGAGCCACTCGGGGTCACCGTCCAGGTCACAGTTGTCGCTGCACTAGTCTCTCCAGACAGCGTCGCTGTGAGCGTCGCCTCCTCGCCTTCGGAAATGGAGATCGGATCGCTTGGCGACAGCGACAATCCTGGTGTGCCATCATCGTCGTTAATGGTCAGGTCAACCGATGCCGGTCCTGTCACGCCTTTCGCGTTTTCTACGTCCTTCGCCGAAACCGTTACGGTCTTGTTCGGCTCATCGACGTCATTGTCGACCGACGCGATTGTCACCGCGCCAGTGCTCGTCAACTGGCCCGCAACAATGGTCAGCACTTCGCCACTCTGACTGAAGTCGTCCTCCGTCGCATTCTGCCCCTCCGTCGCCTCGACCGTGATCGTCGTGTCCTTGCTCGATGCGAGGTTCAGCGTCGCCGTCACGTTAGTCACGTTAGGCGGATTGGTCGATCCAGCACTCTCCGAAATCGTTGACGGCGACAGGACCAGCGTCACGGTCGGTATTTCGTCATCCACAACCGTCACCGAAACGGACCCGGTCACGTTTTCATAGTCGGCGCCACGCCCCGACAACGAAACCGTCAGGCTCTCGTCTTCCCCGTCGACATCGTCGACGGCAGCAACCGTCACCGTCTGCGCCGTGCTCCAGTCCGCCGTCGTGAAGGTCAGCGAAGACTGAAGACCGTTCGCGTCAGGATCAGTGTCGATCGTCGCGGCATTCGGGTCATCACTGCGCAAGCTCACCGTCACGGTGTCCGTCGGCTGAGTTGCCAGCTTCACCGTGAAACTGCCGGCAGCGCCGCCCTCGGTCAGAGCCACGGTGGTCGCGGAAATCGTCAGCGCAGGCATGTCGTCGTCTTCAACTGTCACCGAAACAGAACTCGTCAAGTCCGCGTAGTCGCCTCCGGTCGCGGCAAGATCGACCGTCACGGACTCGTCAACTGCATCGTCGTCGTTTGGAGCCATCACCGCCACGGTCCGCTCCGTGTCCCAGTTCGCAGCCGTAAAGGTCAGCGTCGACTGCAGTCCCGAACTGGCCGAGTCCGTGTCAACCGTCACCGCTCCAGTGTCGTCACTGGTCACGCTCACCGTCACGGTCCCCGTCGGCTGGGTTGCAAGCTTCACCGTGAAACTGCCGGCAGCGCCGCCCTCGGTCAGAGCCACGGTGGTCGAAGGCACCGTCAGAGCAGGCGTGTCGTCGTCGTCAACCGTCACCGAAACGGAACCCGTCACGCCAGCGTAGTCCGCGCCGGTCGCCGACAGCGAAACCGTCAGGCTCTCGTCGGCCCCGTCGTCGTCGTCGACGGCAGCAACAGTCACGTTCTGCACCGCGTTCCAGTTCGCCGTCGTGAAGGTCAGCGAAGACTGAAGACCGCTCTCGGTGGAATCCGTGTCGACCGTCACAGCGCCAGTGTCACCGCTGGTGACCGTCACCGTCACGGTGTCCGTCGGCTGGGTTGCCAGCTTCACCGTGAATCCGTCGGTCCGGCCACCCTCGGCCAGAGCCACGGTGGTCGACGGAACCGTCAGCGCAGGCGTGTCGTCGTCTTCAACCGTCACCGAAACGGAACTCGTCAAGTCCGCGTAGTCGCCTCCGGTTGCGGCAAGATCGACCGTCACGGACTCGTCAACTGCATCGTCGTCGTTTTGAGCCATAACCGCCACGGTCAGCTCCGTGTCCCAGTTTGCAGCCGTGAAGATCAGCGTCGACTGCAGTCCCGACCTGGCCGAGTCCGTGTCGACCGTCACAGCGCCAGTGTCATCGCTCGTCACGCTCACCGTCACGGTCCCGGTCGGCTGGGTTGCCAGCTTCACCGTGAAACTGCCGGCAGCGCTGCCCTCGGTCAGAGCCACGGTGGTCGAAGGCACCGTCAGAGCAGGCGTCTCGTCGTCCGTCACGTTCACCGTCACCGACCCCGTCACGCCAGCGTACTCGGCGCCCGCCGCCGAAAGCGAAACCGTCACGCTCTCGTCGGACCCGTCGTCGTCGTCGACCGCAGCAACAGTCACGGACTGCGCAACGTTCCAGTTCGCCGTCGTGAACGTCAGCGAAGACTGAAGACCGATCGTGGACGGATCAGTGTCGATCGTCGCGGCGCCAGGGTCGCCGCTCGTCAGGGTCACCGTCACGTCCGCAGACTTCGGCGGAACCGAAAGCGCAACCGCGAAGGTCACGGCAGCGCCGCCCTCGGTCACCGAAACAGGCGTCGCGGGAACCGTCAGCGAAGGCGTCTCGTCGTCCGTCACGTTCACCGTCACCGACCCCGTCACGCCAGCGTACTCGGCGCCCGCCGCCGAAAGCGAAACCGTCACGCTCTCGTCGGACCCGTCGTCGTCGTCGACCGCAGCAACAGTCACGGACTGCGCAACGTTCCAGTTCGCCGTCGTGAACGTCAGCGAAGACTGAAGACCGATCGTGGACGGATCAGTGTCGATCGTCGCGGCGCCAGGGTCGCCGCTCGTCAGGGTCACCGTCACGTCCGCAGACTTCGGCGGAACCGAAAGCGCAACCGCGAAGGTCACGGCAGCGCCGCCCTCGGTCACCGAAACAGGCGTCGCGGGAACCGTCAGCGAAGGCGTCTCGTCGTCCGTCACGTTCACCGTCACCGACCCCGTCACGCCAGCGTACTCGGCGCCCGCCGCCGAAAGCGAAACCGTCACGCTCTCGTCGGACCCGTCGTCGTCGTCGACCGCAGCAACAGTCACGGACTGCGCAACGTTCCAGTTCGCCGTCGTGAACGTCAGCGAAGACTGAAGACCGATCGTGGACGGATCAGTGTCGATCGTCGCGGCGCCAGGGTCGCCGCTCGTCAGGGTCACCGTCACGTCCGCAGACTTCGGCGGAACCGAAAGCGCAACCGCGAAGGTCACGGCAGCGCCGCCCTCGGTCACCGAAACAGGCGTCGCGGGAACCGTCAGCGAAGGCGTCTCGTCGTCCGTCACGTTCACCGTCACCGACCCCGTCACGCCAGCGTACTCGGCGCCCGCCGCCGAAAGCGAAACCGTCACGCTCTCGTCGGACCCGTCGTCGTCGTCGACCGCAGCAACAGTCACGGACTGCGCAACGTTCCAGTTCGCCGTCGTGAACGTCAGCGAAGACTGAAGACCGATCGTGGACGGATCAGTGTCGATCGTCGCGGCGCCAGGGTCGCCGCTCGTCAGGGTCACCGTCACGTCCGCAGACTTCGGCGGAACCGAAAGCGCAACCGCGAAGGTCACGGCAGCGCCGCCCTCGGTCACCGAAACAGGCGTCGCGGGAACCGTCAGCGAAGGCGTCTCGTCGTCCGTCACGTTCACCGTCACCGACCCCGTCACGCCAGCGTACTCGGCGCCCGCCGCCGAAAGCGAAACCGTCACGCTCTCGTCGGACCCGTCGTCGTCGTCGACCGCAGCAACAGTCACGGACTGCGCAACGTTCCAGTTCGCCGTCGTGAACGTCAGCGAAGACTGAAGACCGATCGTGGACGGATCAGTGTCGATCGTCGCGGCGCCAGGGTCGCCGCTCGTCAGGGTCACCGTCACGTCCGCAGACTTCGGCGGAACCGAAAGCGCAACAGCGAAGGTCACGGCAGCGCCGCCCTCGGTCACCGAAACAGGCGTCGCGGGAACCGTCAGCGAAGGCGTCTCGTCGTCCGTCACGTTCACCGTCACCGACCCCGTCACGCCAGCGTACTCGGCGCCCGCCGCCGAAAGCGAAACCGTCACGCTCTCGTCGGACCCGTCGTCGTCGTCGACCGCAGCAACAGTCACGGACTGCGCAACGTTCCAGTTCGCCGTCGTGAACGTCAGCGAAGACTGAAGACCGATCGTGGACGGATCAGTGTCGATCGTCGCGGCGCCAGGGTCGCCGCTCGTCAGGGTCACCGTCACGTCCGCAGACTTCGGCGGAACCGAAAGCGCAACAGCGAAGGTCACGGCAGCGCCGCCCTCGGTCACCGAAACAGGCGTCGCGGGAACCGTCAGCGAAGGCGTCTCGTCGTCCGTCACGTTCACCGTCACCGACCCCGTCACGCCAGCGTACTCGGCGCCCGCCGCCGAAAGCGAAACCGTCACGCTCTCGTCGGACCCGTCGTCGTCGTCGACCGCAGCAACAGTCACGGACTGCGCAACGTTCCAGTTCGCCGTCGTGAACGTCAGCGAAGACTGAAGACCGATCGTGGACGGATCAGTGTCGATCGTCGCGGCGCCAGGGTCGCCGCTCGTCAGGGTCACCGTCACGTCCGCAGACTTCGGCGGAACCGAAAGCGCAACCGCGAAGGTCACGGCAGCGCCGCCCTCGGTCACCGAAACAGGCGTCGCGGGAACCGTCAGCGAAGGCGTCTCGTCGTCCGTCACGTTCACCGTCACCGACCCCGTCACGCCAGCGTACTCGGCGCCCGCCGCCGAAAGCGAAACCGTCACGCTCTCGTCGGACCCGTCGTCGTCGTCGACCGCAGCAACAGTCACGGACTGCGCAACGTTCCAGTTCGCCGTCGTGAACGTCAGCGAAGACTGAAGACCGATCGTGGACGGATCAGTGTCGATCGTCGCGGCGCCAGGGTCGCCGCTCGTCAGGGTCACCGTCACGTCCGCAGACTTCGGCGGAACCGAAAGCGCAACAGCGAAGGTCACGGCAGCGCCGCCCTCGGTCACCGAAACAGGCGTCGCGGGAACCGTCAGCGAAGGCGTCTCGTCGTCCGTCACGTTCACCGTCACCGACCCCGTCACGCCAGCGTACTCGGCGCCCGCCGCCGAAAGCGAAACCGTCACGCTCTCGTCGGACCCGTCGTCGTCGTCGACCGCAGCAACAGTCACGGACTGCGCAACGTTCCAGTTCGCCGTCGTGAACGTCAGCGAAGACTGAAGACCGATCGTGGACGGATCAGTGTCGATCGTCGCGGCGCCAGGGTCGCCGCTCGTCAGGGTCACCGTCACGTCCGCAGACTTCGGCGGAACCGAAAGCGCAACCGCGAAGGTCACGGCAGCGCCGCCCTCGGTCACCGAAACAGGCGTCGCGGGAACCGTCAGCGAAGGCGTCTCGTCGTCCGTCACGTTCACCGTCACCGACCCCGTCACGCCAGCGTACTCGGCGCCCGCCGCCGAAAGCGAAACCGTCACGCTCTCGTCGGACCCGTCGTCGTCGTCGACCGCAGCAACAGTCACGGACTGCGCAACGTTCCAGTTCGCCGTCGTGAACGTCAGCGAAGACTGAAGACCGATCGTGGACGGATCAGTGTCGATCGTCGCGGCGCCAGGGTCGCCGCTCGTCAGGGTCACCGTCACGTCCGCAGACTTCGGCGGAACCGAAAGCGCAACCGCGAAGGTCACGGCAGCGCCGCCCTCGGTCACCGAAACAGGCGTCGCGGGAACCGTCAGCGAAGGCGTCTCGTCGTCCGTCACGTTCACCGTCACCGACCCCGTCACGCCAGCGTACTCGGCGCCCGCCGCCGAAAGCGAAACCGTCACGCTCTCGTCGGACCCGTCGTCGTCGTCGACCGCAGCAACAGTCACGGACTGCGCAACGTTCCAGTTCGCCGTCGTGAACGTCAGCGAAGACTGAAGACCGATCGTGGACGGATCAGTGTCGATCGTCGCGGCGCCAGGGTCGCCGCTCGTCAGGGTCACCGTCACGTCCGCAGACTTCGGCGGAACCGAAAGCGCAACCGCGAAGGTCACGGCAGCGCCGCCCTCGGTCACCGAAACAGGCGTCGCGGGAACCGTCAGCGAAGGCGTCTCGTCGTCCGTCACGTTCACCGTCACCGACCCCGTCACGCCAGCGTACTCGGCGCCCGCCGCCGAAAGCGAAACCGTCACGCTCTCGTCGGACCCGTCGTCGTCGTCGACCGCAGCAACAGTCACGGACTGCGCAACGTTCCAGTTCGCCGTCGTGAACGTCAGCGAAGACTGAAGACCGATCGTGGACGGATCAGTGTCGATCGTCGCGGCGCCAGGGTCGCCGCTCGTCAGGGTCACCGTCACGTCCGCAGACTTCGGCGGAACCGAAAGCGCAACAGCGAAGGTCACGGCAGCGCCGCCCTCGGTCACCGAAACAGGCGTCGCGGGAACCGTCAGCGAAGGCGTCTCGTCGTCCGTCACGTTCACCGTCACCGACCCCGTCACGCCAGCGTACTCGGCGCCCGCCGCCGAAAGCGAAACCGTCACGCTCTCGTCGGACCCGTCGTCGTCGTCGACCGCAGCAACAGTCACGGACTGCGCAACGTTCCAGTTCGCCGTCGTGAACGTCAGCGAAGACTGAAGACCGATCGTGGACGGATCAGTGTCGATCGTCGCGGCGCCAGGGTCGCCGCTCGTCAGGGTCACCGTCACGTCCGCAGACTTCGGCGGAACCGAAAGCGCAACAGCGAAGGTCACGGCAGCGCCGCCCTCGGTCACCGAAACAGGCGTCGCGGGAACCGTCAGCGAAGGCGTCTCGTCGTCCGTCACGTTCACCGTCACCGACCCCGTCACGCCAGCGTACTCGGCGCCCGCCGCCGAAAGCGAAACCGTCACGCTCTCGTCGGACCCGTCGTCGTCGTCGACCGCAGCAACAGTCACGGACTGCGCAACGTTCCAGTTCGCCGTCGTGAACGTCAGCGAAGACTGAAGACCGATCGTGGACGGATCAGTGTCGATCGTCGCGGCGCCAGGGTCGCCGCTCGTCAGGGTCACCGTCACGTCCGCAGACTTCGGCGGAACCGAAAGCGCAACAGCGAAGGTCACGGCAGCGCCGCCCTCGGTCACCGAAACAGGCGTCGCGGGAACCGTCAGCGAAGGCGTCTCGTCGTCCGTCACGTTCACCGTCACCGACCCCGTCACGCCAGCGTACTCGGCGCCCGCCGCCGAAAGCGAAACCGTCACGCTCTCGTCGGACCCGTCGTCGTCGTCGACCGCAGCAACAGTCACGGACTGCGCAACGTTCCAGTTCGCCGTCGTGAACGTCAGCGAAGACTGAAGACCGATCGTGGACGGATCAGTGTCGACCGTCGCGGCGCCAGGGTCGCCGCTCGTCAGGGTCACCGTCACGTCCGCAGACTTCGGCGGAACCGAAAGCGCAACAGCGAAGGTCACGGCAGCGCCGCCCTCGGTCACCGAAACAGGCGTCGCGGGAACCGTCAGCGAAGGCGTCTCGTCGTCCGTCACGTTCACCGTCACCGACCCCGTCACGCCAGCGTACTCGGCGCCCGCCGCCGAAAGCGAAACCGTCACGCTCTCGTCGGACCCGTCGTCGTCGTCGACCGCAGCAACAGTCACGGACTGCGCAACGTTCCAGTTCGCCGTCGTGAACGTCAGCGAAGACTGAAGACCGATCGTGGACGGATCAGTGTCGATCGTCGCGGCGCCAGGGTCGCCGCTCGTCAGGGTCACCGTCACGTCCGCAGACTTCGGCGGAACCGAAAGCGCAACAGCGAAGGTCACGGCAGCGCCGCCCTCGGTCACCGAAACAGGCGTCGCGGGAACCGTCAGCGAAGGCGTCTCGTCGTCCGTCACGTTCACCGTCACCGACCCCGTCACGCCAGCGTACTCGGCGCCCGCCGCCGAAAGCGAAACCGTCACGCTCTCGTCGGACCCGTCGTCGTCGTCGACCGCAGCAACAGTCACGGACTGCGCAACGTTCCAGTTCGCCGTCGTGAACGTCAGCGAAGACTGAAGACCGATCGTGGACGGATCAGTGTCGATCGTCGCGGCGCCAGGGTCGCCGCTCGTCAGGGTCACCGTCACGTCCGCAGACTTCGGCGGAACCGAAAGCGCAACAGCGAAGGTCACGGCAGCGCCGCCCTCGGTCACCGAAACAGGCGTCGCGGGAACCGTCAGCGAAGGCGTCTCGTCGTCCGTCACGTTCACCGTCACCGACCCCGTCACGCCAGCGTACTCGGCGCCCGCCGCCGAAAGCGAAACCGTCACGCTCTCGTCGGACCCGTCGTCGTCGTCGACCGCAGCAACAGTCACGGACTGCGCAACGTTCCAGTTCGCCGTCGTGAACGTCAGCGAAGACTGAAGACCGATCGTGGACGGATCAGTGTCGATCGTCGCGGCGCCAGGGTCGCCGCTCGTCAGGGTCACCGTCACGTCCGCAGACTTCGGCGGAACCGAAAGCGCAACCGCGAAGGTCACGGCAGCGCCGCCCTCGGTCACCGAAACAGGCGTCGCGGGAACCGTCAGCGAAGGCGTCTCGTCGTCCGTCACGTTCACCGTCACCGACCCCGTCACGCCAGCGTACTCGGCGCCCGCCGCCGAAAGCGAAACCGTCACGCTCTCGTCGGACCCGTCGTCGTCGTCGACCGCAGCAACAGTCACGGACTGCGCAACGTTCCAGTTCGCCGTCGTGAACGTCAGCGAAGACTGAAGACCGATCGTGGACGGATCAGTGTCGATCGTCGCGGCGCCAGGGTCGCCGCTCGTCAGGGTCACCGTCACGTCCGCAGACTTCGGCGGAACCGAAAGCGCAACCGCGAAGGTCACGGCAGCGCCGCCCTCGGTCACCGAAACAGGCGTCGCGGGAACCGTCAGCGAAGGCGTCTCGTCGTCCGTCACGTTCACCGTCACCGACCCCGTCACGCCAGCGTACTCGGCGCCCGCCGCCGAAAGCGAAACCGTCACGCTCTCGTCGGACCCGTCGTCGTCGTCGACCGCAGCAACAGTCACGGACTGCGCAACGTTCCAGTTCGCCGTCGTGAACGTCAACGAAGACTGAAGACCGATCGTGGACGGATCAGTGTCGATCGTCGCGGCGCCAGGGTCGCCGCTGGTCAGGGTCACCGTCACGTCCGCAGACTTCGGCGGAACCGAAAGCGCAACCGCGAAGGTCACGGCAGCGCCGCCCTCGGTCACCGAAACAGGCGTCGCGGGAACCGTCAGCGAAGGCGTCTCGTCGTCCGTCACGTTCACCGTCACCGACCCCGTCACGCCAGCGTACTCGGCGCCCGCCGCCGAAAGCGAAACCGTCAAGCTCTCGTCGGCACCGTCGTCGTCGTCGACGGCAGCAACCGTCACGGACTGAGGCGTGTCCCAGTTCGCCGTCGTGAACGTCAGCGTCGACTGAAGACCGCTCGTGGCCGGATCAGTGTCGACCGTCGCGGCGCCAGGGTCGCCGCTCGTCAAGGTCACCGTCACGTCCGCAGACTTCGGCGGAATGGAAAGCGCAACCGCGAAGGTCCCGGCCCTGCCGCCCTCGGTCACCGAAACAGGCGTCGTGGGAACCGTCAGCGAAGGCGTCTCGTCGTCCGTCACGTTCACCGTCACCGAACTCTTCACGCCAGCGTACTCGGCGCCCGCCGCCGAAAGCGAAACCGTCACGCTCTCGTCAGACCCGTCGTCGTCGTCGACCGCAGCAACAGTCACGGACTGCGCAACGTTCCAGTTCGACGTCGTGAACGTCAGCGTCGACTGGAGACCGATCGTGGCCGGATCAGTGTCGACCGTCACAGCGCCAGTGTCGCCGCTGGTGACCGTCACCGTCACGTCCGCAGACTTCGGCGGAACCGAAAGCGCAACCGCGAAGGTTCCGGCAGTGCCGCCCTCGGTCACCGAAACAGGCGTCGCGGGAACCGTCAGCGCCAGGATCTCGTCGTCGCCAACATCCGCAATGACCTCGCCCTCTAGGCCAGCGTACTCGCCAGAGTTCTCGTCCGCCGTCAGCGAAATCTTCACCGTCTCGTCCGCGCCGTCCGGATCGTCGACAGGCGTCACCGTCACCTCCAGCTGCGATTTCCAGTTTGAAGGCGTGAAGGTCAGCGTCGACTGAAGACCGCTCGTGGCGGAATCAGTGTCGACCGTCGCGGCGCCAAGGTCGTCGCTGACCACGCTCACCGTCACCGTCGTCGTCGGTTGAACAGACAGTGTCACGGTGAAGGAACTGCCACTCGTGCCTTCCTTCAGTGTCAGCGACGTCGGATCGAGCGCAAGTTCCAGAACCTCGTCGTCGTCAACCGTCACCAGGACGGTGCCCGTCTCGTCATCGTATTCGTTGCCCTTGCCAGACAGCGAAACCGTCACCGACTCGTCAGCCCCATCCGAATCGCCAAGCGCCGTCACCGTCACCGTCTGCGCCGCGTTCCAGTTCGCCGACGTGAAGGTCAGCGTCGACTGATCACCCTTCGTGGCCGAATCCGTGTCCACCGTCACGGCATCCGTGTCGCCGCTGGCCACCGTCACCGTCACGGTCGTTGTCGGCTGGCTCTCCAAGGACACGTTGAACGTCCCGGTCCTTTTGCTGTCATCATCCTCGGTCAGCTCCAGAGACGTCGGGTCGATCTTCAGCCCAGGCTCGTCATCGTCCACCTCTACCGAAACGGAACCCGTCACCGACGCATACTCGGCTGCACCAGAGGCCGACAGCGAAACCGTCAAGCT